>JANQQL010000002.1 GCA_028289345.1 Planctomycetota bacterium
GTGGTTCCTCCCAGTACTCTGCAGGAGCTGCTCTCACAGACTCCTGGTAACTTTCCGGGGATTTCCCACAGCTAATCTCCTAAACTTATCTCCCTGTTCCTCAAAGTAATCAACACCAGTGTCCCTTGCCTGGGACGAGAGAGTATCAATGGGGCGCCTCTAACCGGCTTCCGGGTTGGCCTATTTGCACCCCCGTCCCCGTCTATCTAAGTCTGTTCCCGTGGCTTGCTACCAGCACGTGCCTGTCCCCAGGACGCGTGTGGCGGGGATTCACAGACTGTCTATCCTTTTCACCTAACAGAACGGGTTGGCAGTCCCCGTCTGTACCACCTGCAGACCTGCAGCACAACTTGAAGCAGCAGATAGGCTCCCACTTCTCGGGCGAGCCACACTCCCACTTTTAGGGCGAGTGACTGACCTGATTGGCGACCTTCGATTCTGATGGGTCGCTGATCTCGGCGTGTTCGGCTACCAAGTTGTGCGTACTGGCGCTGCACCCAAACGTAGTCCTGATCTTGGTCGACTGCGTCGGGCAACTGAACTGGTCCTATTGGCACCGTAGGAATGGTCTCTGACTTGACTTAGTCACGACTTGGACGTTCCGGCAATGGCAGCGCCCAATCGTTGACTAATCTTCTGGAAACCTCGATCCAATTCGCGACCTGCCCCTGGAACGTCGAAGGGGCGGTCTCACTCTTGTCCGCGCCGCTCACAATCTGCGGCTCCTTCTCCCGAGCGGGCGGCTCCGAAACCAAATTGTCGCGGCCCTTGGGGCGCCGCGTGTCCCGGTCCGCCGAGGGGTCGCCCTGCCCTGTCGATCGGCTTACGTGCCGATTCGTCTCCGCGATTGCCGCGGGCGTTGTCGGGGCAGTCTGGGCTTCGGTGCGCGGTGGGCCCTCTTGCGCGTCGGCGGGGATCGGCTCGGGCGGCCGCTGTGAGCAGTGGGGGCGCGGGTCGTGCTGTGCACAGGCGGGAGCGGTGCACGGGTGTGGACTCACGAGAATGGAATACTACAA
>JANQQL010000018.1 GCA_028289345.1 Planctomycetota bacterium
ACTGGGTCGGGACCCGCCGGATTCCGCGACGCAATGGCCTCCACCGCAAGGAGGCATTCGTGGACGGAGCAGAACCTGGCAGTTTAGCGAAATCGCTCCCGAGGGACCACTACGCCCCTGGGAGTGGACTGGCAGTCCGCACCGAACCGGTCCCGGCCGAGAAGAGCAGGCTAGCCGGCCACCCGCTCGATGTGCGCCCCCAGCAGCCGCAGCTTTTCATCGATGCGCTCGTAGCCCCGGTCGATGTGGTACACCCGGTGGACCTCGGTCTCGCCCTCGGCGACCAGTCCGGCCAGGACCAAGGCTGCCGAGCCACGGAGTTCCGACGCCATCACGGGTGCGCCGGAAAGCCGCGGAACGCCGTTGACGATCGCGGTCGCCCCTTCTTTGCGAATCTGGGCGCCCATGCGGAGCAGCTCGGCCACGTGGATGAACCGATCGGGGTAGATGCGCTCGGAGATCATGCTGACCCCGTTCCCTCGGCATAGGTAGGCCATCGCCTGGGCTTGCAAGTCGGTGGGAAACCCCGGATGCGGCAGGGTGGTCAGGTCCATGGGCCGCGGGCGATCGGGTGGTTCCACCGAGATGCGATTGCCTTCGACCTGCAGGTTCGCCCCCGACTCGCGAAGCACCTCGAGAACTGCCAGCAAGTGCTGAGGGACCACGTCCAGCACCGAAAGCCCATCCCCGATCATCGCTCCGGCTAACAGAAAGGTCCCCGCCTCGATGCGGTCGGCGATCACCGTGTGCTCCGCACCGCTGAGCTTGTCCACTCCCTCCACTTCCAGGCAGTGGCTGCCCACCCCGTCGATCTTTGCCCCCATCTTCTGCAGGCAGTGGCACAGGTCGACGAGCTCCGGCTCGTGGGCGGCATTCTCGATGACGGTCCGGCCATCGGCCAAAACCGCTGCCATGAGCACGTTCGCCGTCCCGAGGACGGTGGAGCCCGCGGCCGATCCCAGATAGATCGTCGTTCCGCGCAAACCATCGGTTTCCGCTTCGATGTATCCGCCCCGCACCTCGATGCTGGCGCCCAGGCTTTGCAAACCTTTGAGATGGAGGTCGATCGGACGCACTCCGATGACGCAACCGCCCGGGAGAGAGACCTTGGCTCGGCCCCGACGCGCCAACAGCGGACCAAGCACGCAGATACTGGCACGCATGGTCTTGACCAGATCGTAGGGCGCGGTGACCAGGTCCTCGTTGTCGGAGCGCAGCCGCAGCACGCCTTTCTGATCGTCGTGGAGAACCCGGGCTCCCAAAGCCTCGAGAATCTTGCACTGGGTGCTGACGTCCCGCAGGCTGGGCACGCGAGAAATCACCAACTCTTCGTCGGTGAGCAATGCGGCCGCCATCATGGGCAGCACAGAGTTCTTGGCTCCGGAGATCGACACATCTCCGCGCAGCGGTTCCCCGCCTTGGATCACGATTCGATCCATGTTTCCCCTCCCGGTTCGCCCCGTCCTGGTGCCATCGCGGACGTCAGAGTCGAAGTCGGTCGATCGCTAGAACGGAAACCTTGCCAACTCCGTCAGCAATTCTGATCGACCCATTGCTGCCAGCGCGACACCGCCAGGGATCGCGCTTCTGGATCTCCCGCCGCTTCGAAACCCATGTCCGCCTCAGCCACCCAGCATAGCACCTCGTCGGCCTCGTCGCGCACCTCCTCGGACTCATGCTCGAGGAGCGGCAACATGAATGGAGCGACCCGCCGATCCGGCAATCGCGACAGAACGTGGAGAGCGATCAGCAGCTGACTGCCAGACAAGCTCGGGACGATCTCGGCCACGTAGAGTGGGGCGTCGAGAACTCCTTCTTCCTTCAGGATCGTGGCGTAGGCACTCGCCTCGCGCATGCTTTCGGCCCGGATGGCGGCAATCAGCAAATCCACCCAGTTCACCAAGCCCCGGCGCCCCAGCTGGGTCAGCCGCAGCAGCGCGGCGGCGGCCCCCTGGCGGCCAAAGCTGACCAGGCGGGTCAATTCCGGAATGCGCGTCTCCGCGGCCTGCTCCAGATCCTCCATCGAGCACTGCAGCACCTCGAGGCTCGGAGGCTCCTCGGACGGCTCGGAGACCCACTCGCGGACCAAGACCGCCTGATCGTCGTCCGCCTCGATCTCAAAACGGCTTTCGAGAGCCGGAACCAGCTGGGGCATCAGGCCACGCGGGACCTCCAGCCCACGGTCCACGTCCCGATGGGGAAACGAGGCCTGCTCGAGAATGGACTTCAACTCCGCGTGCAGCTCAGGGGTCTTGGCCGAGAAGAGGAAAGGCTCCAGACTCCCGTCAACTTCCGCCTCCAGTGCCTCAGTCAGCGGCACTTCGCAATCGGGACAGGTAGAGACCGATGCGATGAACTCTTCGCGACATCGGGGACAATGCATGCAGGAGCCTCGGGGGTGCCTCGCTTGACAGCGTGTTTCCGGCTGATAGCCTTTCGCGATTCGGCGAGATCCGCCAATCGGAGGAACCAACGGCTCCCCGAATCGCGGTCGCGCTGAAAAGGCTGAGGATGATAACGGGCCTCGGGCCATTCCCGTCTCGAGCCACTCCCCCGGATTTTCGGAGATCACACAGTATGACCGCGGAAGAAGCCGCCACCTCGCTGGTCGAGAACCTTCCCCACGACATCGAGGGAATCGACGCGGCACGCACCGACGTGTTGCGCGACCCGGACTTCTACCGAAGCTTCGAAAACCGTTTCTTCGAGAGCCTCCCCACCGCCGGGGAAGACGACTCGGTGCGGATTCGCGTGGCCATCGGCCGCTTCCTGCTTGGACAGGAAGGCAAAGCTTGGGACGCATTGCACGATCAAACCGGCGACGTGGCTTCCTACCTGCGCGCGCGCATCCTGGTGCATCGTGGCCATTGGAACGAAGCCCTGGCCGAGATCGAAAAGGTGCTGGCCAACTCGCCCACCTCCATGCCGCTGCTCGTGGTCAAGGCAGAGAGTCTCGCCCAGCTCGGCGATGAAGAAGGCCTGACCAAGATCTACGAAGCCGCTCAACAAGCGGCACCCGACTCAGCCATCGCCCTGTGCCTGCGCGGCATGCGTCACGAGGTGGAAGGCAACTACGAGGAGGCCAAGGGGGCTTATCAAGAAGCCCTGGGAGTCGAGGCGGAGCACGTGCCGACTCTGTTCCGGCTGGCCTACTGCGAAAGCCTGCGTGGCGAAACCGAAGCCGCCATCGAGTTGTACGAGAAGCTCTGTGGCATGCGGCCGACGCCAATCGGCGCGTTGATCAACCTGGGCATCCTGTTCGAAGACGACGAGGACTATCAGCTGGCAGCCAGCTGCTTCCAGCGGGTTCTGGACTTCGATCCGAACCATGTGCGCGCACGGCTTTACTACAAAGATGCCGTCGCCAGCATGCGCATGTTCTACGACGAAGAAAAAGAGCGCAACGAAGACAAGCGCGCCCAGGTGTTGCGAATCCCTGTCACTGACTTCGAACTGTCGGTGCGCTCGCGCAACTGCCTTTCCAACATGAATGTGCGCACCTTGGGCGATCTGATTCGACTCAGCGAACAAGAACTGCTGGCGTTCAAGAACTTCGGCGAGACGTCGCTTCTAGAGATAAAGAACATCCTCAACCAGAAGGGTTTGCGTCTCGGAATGATGCCGCGGGAAGACACCGGCATGCCCCCGCCGATGCCCGGCATCACCCCGGAAAGTGGCGAGCCGGAATCCGTGATGTACAAGCCGGTTTCCGACCTCGATCTTTCGGTGCGCTCCCGCAAGGCCCTCGACGTGCTGGGAGTTGGCACCGTTGGCGAACTCATGCGCATGTCGGAAGCGCGCTTGATGGCCTGCAAGAACTTCGGCCAGACCTCCCTGTCTGAGATCAAGAAGAAGCTTGCGGACCTGGGCATGAACCTCCCGGAGAACTGAGCGTCTTCACGCCAGGCCCGCCGCGTTGATCGAGCACCTGCACGGAACCCTGACCCGCAAGTCCCCCACGGAAGTGGTGGTCGAGTGTGGGGGCGTTGGCTACCTGGTGCAGATTTCGGTGAACACTTACTCCGCGCTTCCCAAGGGTGGCGAGATCACCCTGTTGACCCACGCTCATTACGCCGAGAACAGCCAGCGACTGTTCGGCTTCGCCACCGAACGCGAACGCAGTCTGTTTCGGCTCCTCCAGGGGTTGCGAGGGGTGGGACCGGCCCTCGCCATGGGCCTGCTCTCCCAAGAAACCCCGGAGCGATTGATTCAGTGGTTTCAAAATGGCGAGACCAGCCGGCTCACTCAAATCAAAGGGGTCGGCCGCAAAACCGCGGAACGCCTGATCGTCGAGCTACGCGATCGCCTGGGGCCCCTGGAGACGACCACTCCCTCGGACAGCCGAGAGCAAGTGCTGGGGAACGCGCTGGTCAGTCTCGGAGTGCCCGCCGCGGAAGCCGAAGAGCGGGCTCGACAAACCTTGGCCGAGGCGGGTCCCGACGTCCCCATCGAAGAGCTTTTGCGCACCTGCTTGCGGGCCGCGTCTCGGAGCGCCACTCGATCCCGCTCCTGATCGCCCACGGATCCCGGCTGGTTCTTTTGACCTTTCCCCGAGCGCCTGCCGAAGAACGATGCAGGATGGTCGCTCGGGAGATTCTCAATGCTCGACTACATGCTGCGTTATCGACGCCGTCTACGCCGCATCTACTGTCGCCGCTGAGTCGGCGGTAACATCGTTGCATCCACCCGGGTGATCCAAACAGGCCGGCTACGAAGGCCTTCAAGGATCATCCGCGCAAGGAATTCCTGCCTGGCGATTTCGCCGGGGCACGAAGAGGCGGCGATATGTTTTTCAGCCTTCCGCTGTGGTTCGGCATCGCCTGGTTTGCCGCATGGCAAGCGCCGGCCGACAGTGCGCCCTGGGATCTGCTGTCGATCGCGGAACGCGAAACCCTTCGCGCCACAAACCGACTGCGTGACGAATTGGGAAAGCAGCTCGAGTCGATCGCCTACCTCGATCCGGAATCACGCAGCGTGCGGGAAACTCTGGAAGACTTGGCTCAAGAAGGCGCCCCCCTCGTGCCGCTCCTGTTCGAGAAACTCGATGCCATCGAAGGGGGACTGAAAGAGCGACGCGCCGCCAAACACTCGGCACAGATCCTCATGAGGGTGTTCGAGAAGAACCAAGACTTGAACATCCTTCGCCAGCTTCAGCAACGACTCGCGGTAGACAATCTGGTCCTGCGCACGACGATTCTCCAGGGACTGCAAGGGGTCAGTCACAAACTCATCGTCGAAATGGTTCGTCCCTTCCTGGGAGGCCCGGAACGCCCCCTCTCCCAGCTTTCCATCCGCATCCTTCGTCACCAAACCAGCCAATCGGCAGTGGCAGCCTTGCGACCGCTCCTGGAGTCGGGACAGGACGCGGACATGGTCATCGGAGCACTCCTGGCCCTCGGAGACGAGCAAAGCTCGGCGGGCGTCGCCGTCATCCTCGCAAACACCAAGTCCCCGGCGGAGCAGCGCGCCGCCATCGACTACTTGCAACTGCACGGCTCCTGCGAGGCCGTGGATGCATTGCGCGAGATGCTCCTTGGCAAACGTGCCTATTCGGCGTTTGGCACCCTGGAAACCGATGCCGCCACCGCGTTGTGGCACATCGGAGTCACTCAGCCCGAGTGCGCCGACAGTGTCGAGCAGCACCTGGTGGCCCTTTGGAACAAGGCACCACTCCCCGGGGTCCGCGATCACGCTCGGTTTCTGCTGGGACCATTCGAGAATGAGGCGGCCTACGAATCCTTTCGCAAGGACTATCAACGGGACACCAAGGATCGCCGGCAGCGAAGCAACCCCTTGATCCACCTGGGCTTTGCTCGCATTCAGCTGCAGTTCCACAAGTTCAGCGAGGCTTTGACGACCCTCAAGCGAGTGCAGCAGTTCGACGAAGGCAAAGATCTCGGGCTGCGCATCGCCGAACTCCAGGGGCTGGCGTATTGCGGATTGCAGCAGTGGGATCGAGCGGAAAAAGCTCTCGAGAAATCGGGTGCCATGTACGATCCGGAACTCCCTCACAAGTACCCGTTCCTCACTCGCGTTTGGGAGGAATCCCGTTGCAAGGACTGGTTCCACAACCCGGACAGCGCGAAAGCCCGCAACTGACTCGGCGTTACCACCCCTTCCCATTTCGGCAAGCCCGGGTGCGACCCGCGGCCCCTGGGCCGGATGCCGATGGAGCACCACGCAACCGGATCGCGAGGCGAAACCACGAGGGACCGTCCTTCGAACGAGGGAGTGAGCCGAAGAACCGCGGGAAACCCCGCCCCGCTCGGAGACCATTGGACTTGAGGCCCCCGGTTTGCAAAGACGGTTCGTGACATGTTGAAGATCCAATCGCTCTCGGCCTCCCACGGCAAACAGCCAGTCCTCCGGGATCTGGATCTGGTCATGACCGCGGGAGAATGCGCGAGCTTGCTGGGGCCGAGTGGCGCTGGCAAGTCGACTCTCCTGCGCTGCGTGGCGGGGCTGCACCGACCCGACGCCGGCACCATCGTCGTCGACGACCAAACCGTGTGGAGTTCTCAGTGCGACGTGGCACCGGTGAACCGGCGCGTCGCTATGGTTTTCCAAAGCTACGCCTTGTGGCCACACTTGACCGTTGCCAAGCAGGTAGCGTTGGTCGCTCCTCGCGGCACCGATGCCAATCATTGGATCGATCGCCTCGGACTGGGAGAGCTGCGCCAACGAGTCCCCGGCCAGCTCTCTGGCGGTGAGCAAGCGCGCTTGGCCCTGGCCCGAGCCCTCGCCGGTCAGCCCAAAGTCCTTCTCCTCGACGAACCGTTCCGACACCTCGATCCCGGTCTTGCCTCCGACCTGCGCACAGAAGTCTTCGGCTGGTTTCGCAAGCAATCGATCACGGCGCTGTTGGTAACCCACGACCAGAACGAGGCCTTCCAGTTCTCGGACACGGTGCACGTGCTTGGGGAACGAACGATTCAAGCCAGCGGATCCCCGCGTAGCTTGGAAAACAAGCCACCGAGCGCCCAGGTTGCTCGGTTCCTCGGTCGACGGACCGCGTTGGTCGGCCGGTCGACCGGCCCCGGCCGCCTCGAGACCTGCTTGGGCGTCATTGAAGTTTCGCCCGAAACCCGAGGGACGACCCTGTGGCTGCGACCCGAAGACCTGACGGTCGGACCCAGCGACCCTGGAAACGGTCGGGTCGAAGAGGTCCGCTTCGAGGGCCCCACAACGCTGCTCCGCGTGCGCGTGTCCGACCAGCTGTTTTCCGCCCGTGTGACGGGCGACCCGCCGTTCACCGTTGGTGATCCGGTGCAAGTGCAACTGCGAACGACCCCGCCCACGTTCGCGGACGAAGAACCTTCGGGAGCAACCCGCCCATGAAAGCCCTTCGAGTCTTGCTGGCTCTCGGCATCATCGCCGCTTGTGTGGCCGCTTTTCTCTACTCCGATGGAAGCTCCACGTCGACCGCCTCGGCGGGTGCTTTGATCGATCTCACCACCTCGGAGTCGTGCCGCGACTGCCACAGCGAAGTCTACGACGAGTGGAAGAGTTCATACCACGCACAGTCATTCTTGGACCCGTTGGTTCGTGCCAAAGAGCAGTCCAACAACTTCCGCAAGGTGCAGTGCATTCCCTGTCACGCACCGGCGCCGATCCTGGAACGAGCCACCGGCAAAGGCGCGCGAGTCGTGGAGCGATTCACGTTCCGCGAGCAAGGAGTCGACTGTTTGGCCTGCCACAAGTTCCATGACCATGTGGCTGGGACCCAGTCCGTGTCCGGGGCGTTGGCCGCCTGTCGACCGATCGCCGACGAACGATTGAGCCGTGCCGAACTCTGCGCGCCCTGTCACAACCAACACGACACGGTCAACGAATGGGAAGCCAGTTCCTTCCATGACGCGGGCGTCGGTTGCCTGGACTGTCACATGCCGACGATCACTCGAACCCTCCCCGATGGCAGGACCAAGCAAGGACGTTCTCACAAATTCTTGGGTGGGCATGACCTGGGAACCCTGCAAGGCGCCTTGGACCTGAAGGTCGAGAATCTCACGACCGATTCCGGGGAAGGCCTTCTCAAAGTCTCCGTGACCAACAGCGGAGCGGGGCACAACTACCCGGCCGACGCTCGTCACCGCGCCCTGGACCTGGTGGTGACGTTGATTCAACCCGATGGGGTCGAAGTTCCCGCCCGCGACGAGCGTCCTCCCGACCGGCAACGCGGCACCGCCCGCCGTCGGTTTCGCAATCCCTACCGACAGGAAGCCTCACGACTCACCAATCTCGAAACGTGGGGACGCGAAAACACCCAGATTCCTTCGGGAGGAACGGAGACCCTGGAAGTTCCCTATCAACCTGAACAAGTCGTCCGGGCTCGCATCGAAGTCTTCTACAAGCTGACGCCCTACATGGAGGACCTCGACTCCACCCTCGTCCACGAGCGAGTCGTGGAACTTTGAGCCGGGCCACCACCATGCGCCGACATCGAGGGTGGACTCGAGCAGGCGCCTTGCTTGCCTTGCTCTTCCCCAGCTGTGACGCCAACTCGCCGACAACGCCTCCGCCCCCTCCGGACCGTGACGCGCTGTTCACTCCCTGGCACCGTGCCGAGCAGCCCAGTCCGTTCCCCCAGGGAGTGCAGTGGCACTGGAGGAAACGCCTCTCCGAGCCCCCCGCCGAGGACGTCCCTCCCGACAATCCCGACGCCGCGGCGCAGCTGCGTGCGGCGTTGCCAACCCTCGCCGGAACCGAGCCACTGGAAACGGAACCGCTGCTGGAAGAGTGGGAGGCCCTGGCTTCTCAGGCCCCGCAAACCCTGATCGAGTTTCTGGACGACCCCCATCGAGACGTGCGCTACGGCTGCGCGCGACTGTTGTTTCGCCTCATGACTTCTGGCAGTCCCCCGATTCCGAACCAGCTCGCGGCCGCAGCCGCGAAGAGACTCCGAGACGAAGCGGACGAAGTGGCGTTGCTTCACCTCGAAACGTTGTCCCATGCGCCGGGACCGTGGCCCATCCCCCGCCTGATCAAGACCTTCGGACGCTACGACAACCACTTGCGGGTGGTCGTGCGGGCCCGCGCGGCCATGCACTTGGTAAAGCGAGGCAACTACTCGGGCTTTCCTCTGTTTCTGAAGATCTTGAAGGAACAGACCAGCCTGCAAGATGACTTGAATCGGGAATGGGAATCGTCGCTACGCACCGCCTGGTGGAAAGAGGAAGCATTGAAGGGAGTCGTCCTGGCCGCAGGAGAGGACTTTGGGTTCTCGCCCGATGCCATCGAGCCCGCCCAAGCCGCAAGCATTCGCCGCATCGAAGAGTGGTGGAACGAGAACCGTCAGCGGCTGTGGGAACAATCGCCCGCGATGGAAGATCCGGAGCTGGTGAGGCGAGTGCAAGAGATCATTCTCGCGATGGGCACGTTTCAACTTCGCAACGTGGACAACGCGGTGTTCTTGCTGACCCAGATGGGTCCCCCCGTGGCCCCTTGGTTGTTCGAAGCCCTGCAAGGAAGCAATTTCCAAATCCGCCGCCACTGCCTGGAAATTCTCGCTGCTCTGATGCCTTGGGCCACGGAGGCAACACGCCGCGAGTGGCTTCAAGAACTGACGGGACTGTTATCCGAAGATGACCCCGCTCTGCAGGTTCGCGTGCTGAATGCGATCGGCGCCTCCCGTCTTCCGGAAGCGCTTTCCCACTTGGAGCAGGCACTTCTCGGAGGAAACCCCTCGCACACCGAGGTGGCCGCTCTGCAGCTAGCCAACTTTTCCACCGCCGAGGCACGCGAGCTGCTAACTAAGACAGGCAACCGCTTCGCGCAGGACGATCCGCGTTGGCTGCCGGTGACTGCCGCCCGCATTCGGGCGGACGATCACGGCGCTCTCGAAGACTTCTTGGACGTGTTGCGCGGCGGCGGCGACGGTGCCGACCGTGCCTCGATCTACTTGTCCTGGCTGGTCGACACCGACGACTACGGCCAGGCGCGTTCCACCGAAGAACGCAACCGAGAAGTGGAGCGCCTGCGCACGGAGATCTTGACCAAGCAACCGTGAACTCAGGAGTCTCGACATGCGGTGGTCCAGCAATGGTTGGAAGTACGCGTTGGTGCTGGTGATCGCCGTCGGCAGTGCTGCCGAACTCCAGGTCAGTCACGCCACGCCCGCCCCCCAAGTCGCGGGTGTGAGCAAGACGAAGCCCCAAAGCAAACCGGGCAAGCCGTCCAAACCTTCGATCCGCCCCTCCAAGCCGGCGAAGCCTTCTCGGCCGGCGCCGAAGCCGTCGGTCCGCCCCGCACCCAAGCCCGCTCCTCGGCCGACCACCACTCCGAAGGTGACTTCCCCCTCGCGGCCCAAGCCGGCACCGCGCCCCTCGACTCGAACCACGCCGCGTCCTTCTTCGCGCCCCAGTTCTCCGACGATTACGACGCGACCCTCCCCTTCGCTGTCTTCCCCGACTCGCTCGTCACCACCACGGTCCACTTCGGGCTCGAGTTCGAGAACGAACGTTCGAACTCTTCCCACCACGGGATCGCGGGGAACGTCGATCCGCACGTTCCCGACCACGACCTCTCCACGCCCGTCCAGTGGTTCGTCACGGACTTCGAATTCTTCGACTCGAAGCACTCCCAGCCGCGGCACCTCGACAGTGACTTCCGGACGCACCCCCACTTCGTCACGACCGTCGCCTTCCTCATCTTCGACGACTCGCACGACCCCGTCGTCGTCCTCTCGCTCTTCTCGGGGCTCGTCGACGACCGGTTCCGCGGGTCGTTCGCGCTTCGAAACACCGGTCACGGAATCTCGAGGCGTTCCGCGCATCGAAGAGCTGCGCCAACGCTTGGAGGAGTCTCGCAACCGGACCACCGGGATCACTTCCCGGGACGTGCGCGAACGCTTCGAAGGTCGCGCGGGAAACCGCGACACCGCGGGACGAAGCTCCCCGCGCGACGGCTCTTCGAACGTTTCCCTCGACGCTCCCCGGACCGGTTCCCCCGGTGCCTCCTCCTCCCGAACATCCTCCCGTCCAGGCACCGCATTGGCTCCTTCCGGAGAACGAAACACCGGTCGAGGTCCGGCGTCGATCACTCCCCCAAGGAACACGAGCAACGGTGGCGGCGCAGGGAACTCAGGCCGTGTCGGAGGAGCGGGCCTGGACCTTCCCGAGCCGGGCAACAACTCTAGTTCTGGAGCGGGGCCTTCGGTGAAGTCTCCCCCTTCGAAGAAGAAGAGCGCGGCTTCGCTGAATCGACTGCCGCGCGATCAGGGCGGCGGTCGGCGCAACAACGGGCCGGGCGTTGGCCTCGACGGACCCGGCGTGGATGTTGGCGACGGCGGCAATGATCGGACGCCTCCGGACTCTGCCAACGGTCTCTTGGAGAAGGATCCGGGCCGTATCGCCACGTACCTGCAGAACGGTGGCAACCAAAAGAAGGGTCCGGATCCGGACTTGGGGGTCCCGGGCAACGGCAACGACCTCGGTCCCGATGGCACCTCCGGCGAAGGCATTCTGGTCGCCCCCGAAGGCTACACGGATCTGGGAGTCAACGTCGCGGTGGACGTGGACATCGACCCCCATTACGACATCGACTACCACCACCAGTACCCGGAATGGTGCGTGCCGTTCGGCAACTCCTTCGGCCTGGAGTACGGGTTCGTGTTCTGCGGGAGTTGCGTCGGATCTTGCCACCACACCCGTTGGTACTACCGCTCTCCTGGCTACCTCGCGTACTACCACCCGTTCCGCACGTTCTTCCGTCCCTCGTGCTACTTTCTCCCGGCCTATTACCCCACCTATTCCAGTGTCGTGTACGTCACCGAAACCATCGCCGACGACGCCGACTACTTCGCTCCCCTGCCCTCTTCGGAGCCGATCGATCCCACACTCGAGATCGAAGAGCTGCTGAACCTGGGCTGGGACTTGTTCTACAACGGCGATTACGCCGGAGCTGCGGAGAGCTTCCGCCAGGCCATGCTCAAAGACGGTGACGACCCGTGGATCAAGCTCGCGTTTGCTCAGGCATTGTTCGCCATCGGCGACTATCCCGACGCGGCGTTCCTTCTGCGGCGAGGAATGCAACTGTTGCCAGATTACCTGGAGTTCGCTCCCAATCCTTTGGATCGCTACGGAGACGTTCTCGACCACGCCGAGCAGATTCTTGCCCTACGCACGTTTCTCGAATACTTGCCGGAAGACCCGGCGGGCATGCTGATGCTAGGCGTGCAGAGTTTCCTGATCGGAGACTTCGTCACCGCCGAGATCCAATTCTCGCGCTTGCTAGAACTGGACCCCGAAGACGTCGTGGCTCAGACGTTCTGGTTTGCGCTCCCCGAGTGACAGAAGTCCGAGCAGCGCTTGAGCAACACTCCGCGGAGGAGGGCCGCGGCCCGCAAAAAGAGGTCTTCACGGAGCGTTCGAGCGCTTCTCATCACGACTCGTGGGTTGTTCGGCCGCTTGGACCGGTGGTTGACGGTCAAGGCTGCAAGAACAAGAGCAACACGTTGGACAACCCGGTCTCGAACGAGGCACCTGGATCTTGGACCAACAGCTGAGCGGCCAAGACCTGCGGCCCGAGGCCGCCGGGAACACTCCATTCGAATTCGCCTTCGACGTCGGTCGTTAAGGGAAGAGCGGACAACGGAGGAAGTGGCGCCAGCACTCCGCCACGGAACGGCTGCGGATTGAGCTGATCCGAGACCAACAATGCAGCCGGCGCCGACCGAGGGCCGTCGCGCAGACGCAACCGCGCCGAGCTTCCCGCCTGCAACAACCCGCAAAGGTCGAGAGTGGGCACCCGGCCCTCACCTCCGGTCTTCCCAAGCCCGAGATCCGCCGAGGACGGAGGCACGTCCGCCACGATCTGAAACACCTGGCCGATCTTGGTGCTGAAGTAGAGTTCCCCGCAGCCGTCTTCTCCAAAGGTCATGATGCGATCGAAGGAGCCCCCATCGGGATGGAGTTCGGCAGTGCGCTCCTGGACATCCGTGAGGCTGGTGCCGTCATAGCGGAACGACCACAGCCGCCCCTCGCAATGATCCGCGAAGAAGTAGGTCCCATTCAGGTCGGGAATGGCGCAGCCACGATAGACGTAGCCGCCCATCACCGCGCAGCCCACGAAATCTTGATCGTACTCGGCGATGGGCAAGACCAAACTCGGGTCGTTGCAGGACGGTGCATTGGTGCAGGAGCTCGTGTTGAAGCAGTCCGTGCCTTCCATCGGCTTCCAGCCGTAGTTCTCCCCGCCGGAACTGTCCGCGGCTTGGAAGTTGATCTCTTCCTTGTCGCGTTGTCCGACGTCGGCGATGTAGAGGTCCCCGGTGTCCCGGTCGAAGCTGAACCGCCACGGATTTCGCAGCCCCAACGCCCAGATTTCATCGCGAACTTCGAGCCCCCCACGGAACGGATTGTCGTCCGGAATCGCGTAGGGAAACCCACTGTCGATGTCCAAGCGCAGCATCTTTCCCAGAAGAGTGCTTCCGTTCTGAGCCAGGCAGTTGGGATCTCCCGCTCCCCCGCCATCTCCCAGCCCCACGTACAGGAAACCGTCGGGCCCGAACTGCAACTGGCCTCCGTTGTGGTTGTTTTGGGGTTGGTTCAGGGGCCCGAGAATGATTGCCCCGGATCCCGGAAGCGCACGCAAGGGATTGGCGGGGTCTCGCTGGTAGCGTTCGACAACCGTGTCTTTCCCGAGGTCGGTGTAGTTCACGTAAAAGTAGCCGTTGTCCGCATAGTTGGGATGAAACGCCAATCCCAGCAACCCCTGCTCATTGCCGGTGTCATCGATCTTGAGCGACAGGTCCAGAAAGTCGCCGACCTCCAAGACTCCGGTCCGCAGGTTCAGGACTTTGATCGTGCCGGTCTGCTCGACGAGGAATAGGTGATCCTCGTCACCGGGCGGTGCCTGCAGATCCGTCGGCCGACTGAGTCCGGTCACAAGCGGCTTGGCCGACAGCGGCGTTTGTCCCCATGCTCCCGGGGCGTGACTGAAGGCCAGCGCCAACACCCCCATCCCCCACCCAGCAGATGAAACGGCCATCGTTGCTCTCCTCTCCACGCACCCTCCACCGGTTCATCGCGAACCCATGGAACGATCTTCGTCACTCAGAATGAGAACGGCACCTGCTCTGCTTCAAAGTTCAGGTACACCCACCACCCAGAACTCGGGCCCCCGCTGTCTCGATCGTCTCCCGAGTTGCAGTTGTTGGCACCGCCGGGCAGCAGAGAACTCAAAGGCAGCCCGCCGACCACAGCAAGGTCCGGCGGGAGCAGGGCCGCGTCGGCCACGCTCTCTTCGAGGAAACCGCGAATCAGCCCTTGAACCAGACTCACCGGGCTACCGGTGTAGGTGGCCGCAATCTGCGCATCTTGCAGCGAGAAACTCAGGGATCCCAGATCCAGGGTGAGCTCCGTGGGCTCGGTGACAAAGCCCGGGGCCGCGGCGCTGATCACGGCTGGCGAATACGGCCGGAGGGTGCCGGCGATCGGCCCCAGCAATGTCCCGAGGTCGGCGTTGCTGTAGTTCACCGCGTCCGCGGACGCCACCGGATTCACGACACATTGAGTGGTGGCCAGCGGTTCCGTGCAGATTCCTTCGAGAACCGTGAGTGAGCCACTGGATCCGTTCGGCACCAAAGGCTGTAGGATCAACATCAGGTTCAAGTCCAGGAATCCATCCGCGTCGTTGTCCAGGGAAATGCTGTCTTGGAACTGCTGATTGACGCTGTTGACCGTGAGGATTCCCGTGTCCGTGAAGTCCGGGCAAAAGATCCCCAGGTCCACGAAGATGTGGGGATCCCGCAAGTCCAGATCGGTGATCCGAAACACGGTCGGCGGTGGCGGAACGAACGCCTGTCGGCGGCGATCCTTCGTCGCGATCTGGGCGGACGACGCCGAGCAGACGACCACCAGAATCGCCATCGAGAAAAGAACGCGGGGGCCATGAAGAGTCATCGAGGTTGCTCCATCGACACGAGAAACACGACGGGGATCTCCGATCCTAGCAGGCCGGGGAAAAGGTCTTTCCGCCCCCGGTCGGATCTTTTCGCTTCCGTCTCCGCCCTCGAACCCTCGACGAATCCGCCGATCGCCAGCGGTCCGGTGTGCCTTGACAGAGACGAAGGTCTCTCGAGCTTCGTCATCCCTGGGTTCTCCGCCGTCGACCCCCGGACGGCAAGTCTTCGGTGACGGTCGACGTGAGTCTCTCGCCAGAACGACTTTGACTCGTTCGTTGCCTCCCCGTGAACCTCCCGGGCTCGTCGTTTGCGAAAGCGAGCTCTTGGGACCGGCGAATCTCGCTCAATCGAGGGAACGAGGCCCCCTCTGCGGGACCAACCACGCGGCTCGCCGGAAGGGTTTCGGCTAGGAACTGGAACTCGCCGTCGCCGCCTGCAGCGCGCTCTTCACCCGCTCGACGATCAGATCGACTTCCGCCGAGGTCACGTCGAACGGCGGCGTGAAGCGCAGTGAGTTCTCGCCCCCGTGAATCACTCCCAAGCCATGGTGACGAAGCGACTCTTCAATGCTGTCCTTGCCGTAAGCCTTGATGGCGGGATCGAGAGCGCAAGAAAACAGGAGACCGGTCCCCTGCACACTGGTGATCGGCCCATCGAGCTCGTCTTTGAGCTTCTCGAGCTTGTCGACGAACTCCTTGCCACGCTCGACGATGTTCTTGCGGATCTTGTCGGTGACCAGGTTTAACACGGCCACGCCCACGTCCATGGCGCGCGGATTCGCCGTCATCGTGTTGCCGTACACTCCGGAGTGGTGAATCGCCGCGGTCTCCTCGGTCATGGCCAGAATCGACAGCGGGTACTGCCCCGCGTTCAGAGCCTTGGAGTAGGTCTCCATGTCGGGCGCATCCAGGTTTTCGAAGCCTGGGTAGTCGACGATGGAAAGGCACCCAGCTCCCCGCAGGCCGGCCTGAATCGAGTCCACCAAGAACAGAGTCTGGTGCTGGCGAGTGAGTTCCCGGGCACGGGCGTAGAACTCCGGAGTGATCCCGATTCCCGGGTTGCCTTCGCCCATCACCGGTTCCATGAAGAATGCTTCCACGAACACGTTCTCTTGGGTGGCCCGCTCGAACGCCTTTTCCAAGTCCGCAATGTCGTTTGCCTCGACGATGATCAGGTCATCGCGATCGCGGAAGCTCGCGAGATGTTTGCGATAAGAGCCAGCCGTGGAGTCCGAGAACTGAGCGGGACGATCGGTCCGTCCGTGGAAACCGGTTGCCAAGGACATTCGCTTCAGGCGCTTCCCGGCATGGGGGCCTCCGGCGTCGGTCATGGTTTTGGCGTTCATGTCTGCGATGCGCGCCGCCACGGACACAGACTCGGAGCCCGAGTTCATGGCCACGAAGTGACTGAAGGGACAGCCGCCGCTGCGCCGATGCCCGATTTCGCAGCGCAAGGCCTGGACCAGTCGATACTGGCTGAAGCTCGAGGTCATGACGTTGGCCATGACCTGAGGACGACTCATCGCTTCGAGGACTGCTTTCGGAGCATGGCCAAAGCCCAGCATTCCGTAGCCGCCGCTGTCGTGGAGCACGGCTCCCTTGGAAGTGACCAGCCAGGGTCCGCGTGCCGCCAGAGCCACGTACGGATTCACCGCATCTTGAGCGTAAAAGTTTTCGATCCCTTCCTGGATCGCGGCCACTTGAGCGACTTCGTCCTGGGCGAACAGATCGCGGTACTCGAGGGACTCGGCGGCTGCCACCGCGGCGTCGATCGCCTCGACCAAGCGTGGGTCCTTGCCCGCAAAGTCTTCGATCACAGCGTCCGGAAGGCCGTGAGTTTGGGCGGTCCCACCACTGGTGCGGAGTTTTTGCAGTTGGTCAATGACGGACATCCGGTCACTCTCCTTGGTTCTCGGCGCGCCGAAACGGGTCGGCGGTCGTGAGCAAACCCATGGCGGGATCAGGAAACCGTCAAGTTTACCGTGCCATGCCGCGCGGCGGGGAGCCTCCCCCCGCGAACCCTCCCGCGGCCCCCGGACCGGGGGATCGAATGGGTCCAACCGGAGGCGAACATCACTCTCCGGCCGCGCTCGCCCTCCCGTGTTCAGTTCTTCCCGCGGTTCACCACTCGAAACCCGACATTCATCCGCGGCTGTCCGCCACGAATGACGAAGGGCACGCGGGTCAGGCGGAAAAAGTCGACCCGGCTCAGGTGGTGGCCGCCGCGATAGGCGGCGATCCCCTGTGGCAAACTCACCCACTCTGACACCGAGGCCGCCAGGTCGAAACACCCGCTCTTGGAGAGATCCAGAGGTTCGCTGCTGACGGGAAGGAGGACCCCCTGGGCGGAGCGCAGCGGACGGGGAAGCTCGGTCCCCCATGGAAACGGCTGGCGTGTCCCCAGGTGTCCCGCAACCTCCCATTCATCCGCCGTTGGCAGGCGGCCGCCGACCCAGGCGGCGTACTTGGTGGCATCGGCGTAGGACACGTTGCTCACCGGCAGTCGTTCCTCCCCGTATCGATACTGACTACCTACCCAATGACCGGGGGCCGTCGCCCCGGTCGCCCGCAGGTAGCGAGCGTACTCGAAACACGTGACCTCGGTGCGGTCGATCGTGAACGCCGGGAGGGTCACCTCCCGAGGCGGGTTCTGGTCCTGGCGCAAACGACTCCCCACCTTGAAGGTTCCGGCTGGGATGGTCACGGTCTCGATCTCATTCACCAAATGATCGAGGATGTATTCCCAATCTCGGGCCGGCCCGTATTCCTGCGGGGAAGGCAAAGATTCGAGGAGGGCTCGGATCCCCGGGCCCAATGCCAACAGATCCCACTTGGCCTGCAAGCGTTCCTCGCGTCGGGGCGACTCGAGCAGCCGAACGAGACGATCGACCGTTTGCGACACTCCTTCTTGTGCAAGGACCACGCCTCGCCGTTGGCTGGCTTCGATGGGGCTCCCAGAAGAGCCCCCCATCGCAACGACGACTACCCAAACGAGAGTTTGAACCACGCGTCGCATCCGCTGCTCCTGACTTCTTCGACATGGGGACGCAACTCGGCGGACAGTGTGCTCTCGGTCGCTCCCAACCTCGGCCCGTCGACCGTCGTCCCCTGGAGGACTTTGGGAGCCACGAACACCCAGGCCCGATCCACCGCCGCTTCGTTCAAGAACGAGGCAGCGACTTGCGGCCCGCCTTCGACCAAGAGACGGTGAATCCCCTGCTTTCTTAGCCGAGGAAGCACCTCGTCGGCCAGACGCCTCACGTCAAGGATCTCTTGCCGAACCCCTGAGGGAACCGACTGCTGCTCCGGAGTGATGACCCACACCTCTCCCTCTTCGAGGCTGCGAAACAACCTGGCCGAGGGATCCAATCCGGATTGCCCCGCGAGGACCATTCGTCGCAGCGGTACGTTGCCCGGCGGCCGCGCCGTCAATAGAGGGTCGTCGCTACGTAGCGTTCCGGCACCCACCAGGATTCCATCCACGTGGCGGCGCAGCCGATGCACTTCGCGGCGCGACTCTGGACTCGAGATCCAGCGCTCTTCGCGCGGCTGCACCGCTCCCCAAGCACCGTCCAAGGTCGTGGCCCATTTCAGCAACACATAGGGTCGCGATCTTTCGAGATGAGTCCGGAACTCGCGCAACAATTCGTCGGGCATGAGTCCCTCGGGAGCCACCTCCACGTGGATCCCCTGACTGCGAAGCATGCTGACGCCACGACCGTGATGTGGTTCGCTGGGATCGAGTTCGCCGATGACCACGCGCCGCACTCCGGCCCGGATCACCGCTTCCACGCAGGGAGGCTGTTTGCCGTGAGTGGAACACGGCTCCAAGGTGACCGCCAAGGAAGCTCCCTCGGGAATGCTGGACACCTGTTCCAGCACCTCCACTTCGGCGTGACGGTCGCCGTAGGCCCGGTGAAATCCCTCCGCAAGGTGATGCTCCCCGCGGTAGAGAACAGCGCCGACCAACGGGTTGGGCTCGACCTCTCCCCGGCCGTGACGGGCCAGATCGGCCGCTCGGCGCAAGGCAAAGCGGTCGGCAGAATCAAAGGGCGCGGCGCTCACGCCACCTCCGTCAGCTCTCCGGACAGGGTCAGCGGAGTGCAGTCGGTGATGCGCACCCGAGCAATCTCACCGGTCAGATGCTCGCTGCCTGGGAAGTGCACGATCCGATGGGCAGACGTGCGGCCGGACAGCACTTCTTTGCGACGCTTGCTGGGTCCTTCCACGAGGACTTCTTGCACCGACCCGAGCATGTCGCGATGCCGTCGCTGCTGAATCTCTTCCTGCACCCGGAGGATGATCTGATTGCGTTCTGCCTTCACGGCATCCGGAACATCGTCCGGCATGACCCGGTCGGCCGCCGTCCCCGGACGGTTCGAGTACTTGAAAATGAACGCTTGAACGAACTCGATCTCCCGCATCATGTCCACCGTTGCCTGGAACTCTTCGTCGGTCTCGCCGCAGAAGCCGACGATGATGTCGGTGGCGAGCTCCACGTCCGGCACGGTCTTGCGCAAGCGCTCCACCAAGCGGCGGTAGGCGTCAGCGGAGTAACCACGCGCCATGCGCTTCAAACACGAATTCGAACCAGACTGCACGGGAAGGTGGGTGTAAGAAACCACGCTCTCACAATCCCGCATGGCTTCCATCAAATCGTTGGTCATGAGCGTCGGGAATGAAGTGATGAAGCGGAGGCGTCGCAAACCGCGGATCCGATCCAATCGACGAAGCAAGCGCGACAGCGATGCCCGGCCCCCCATCTTGCGCCCATACGCATTGACGATCTGCCCGAGCAAGGTGACGTCCACCACTCCGTCATCCACCAAACGTCGGACCTCGTCCTCAACGTCGTCCATGGAGCTTTCGACTTCTGGCCCACGCGTTCGAGGCACCACACAAAACGTACAAGCACGGTCGCAGCCGCGCTGAATGGTCACGTACGCTTCGTGTTGACGGGCGCGGAGATCCACCCGTTCTCGTGGTGGCATTTGGTCGGACTCACCAAGGGCGAGAATCGGCCCGGAGCCGTCGCGGATGCGATCCACGTAGTCGCCGATGCGAGAGAACTCGCGGGTGCCGCAGACCAAGTCGACGTGGGCGAAGCGATCCAAGAGCGTTTCGCCTTCCCGTTGAGCCATACAGCCGAGCACCGCGATCACGGTCTCGGGCTTGCGTTCTTTGTGGATGCGCAGCTCGCGCAATCGACCACGAACCCGCTCTTCGGCGTGATCACGCACTGAGCAAGTGTTGAAGCAAATGACGTCCGCCTCGTCCCGGGTCTCGGTGAATTCGAAACGCTTTTCGAGCATGCGGCCGCGGATGATCTCCGAGTCCAGGAAGTTCATCTGACAGCCGAAGGTTTCGAGGAAGACCCGGGGCGGTCGCTCCGTCGCCTTCGCGGAAGCAGTGTTCATGGCAGGCTTGGTCCCAGCAACGAGAGGAAAACCTCGTCACTTTAGCAGGCCGGCCTGCGGGCCCCCATGGTTCCCCATCGAGGCTTAGCTGGCGGAGTCGTCGAATCGGTCGCGATTCGACTCGTACCAGGTCTCCCAGCTGCGGATTCCCTTCTCGCGCTCGGAGGGAGAACCGTTGGTGACGTCGAAACGGGCCGCGTGACCAGTGAGGGAGACCAGGGCCTCCAGAGCCTCTTCACGGACGATGGCGTCGCCATCCCGCAGAAGCTCGATGAGCCGGCCCACGGCCCCCCGGGCATTGAGCTCGCGCAGCGCACTGATGACGCGAAACTGCACAAACGGATCGCTGTCTTGCAAGAGGGGGACCAGGTACGGGACCAAGGAGACCTCGCGGCGGCTGGCGAGTTGATCGACCGCGGCCCAGCGAATGCTGGCATCCACGTCATCCAAATCGGCCACCAGTCGTCGCACATCGGACGAAAGCTCGACGTCTTCCGGATCTTCCTCGGGTTCTTCGACCTCCCCAGCCATCATGTCGCCCAGGGTGAAGTTGTCGATGCGGCGCTCCAGAGCGGCCACCGACTCGCGAACCGTTTCCAGGGAGTGCTCGAGTTCCCCGCGGCCGATTTCCAGCCGTTGGATCAGCTCCCGGTTGGAACGCAGGTTCTGGAGCAGGGTGCGAAGCTCTTCAATGGCCTTTTGGTTGGTCTCGATGCTGTGGCCTTGGTCGGCCACCGACTGGCGAAAGGACATTTGGTCTTCGCGGACCTTGGACATCTCTCCGGCGAGCCGATCCTGGCCGCCGCGCAACTCCGACAGGCGACCGGACACTTCCGAGACCGAGGCGGTGAGCTCTCCCAGTTCGCTGTCATAGCGAGGCACATCGTGCAGCCTCTGGGACAGCACGAACGCGAAAGCCATCGCCCCCACCGCCACCACCAAAGAGATTGCCGCGAGCACCGTTGGGGCACTGGATGCCGGTGCAGGAGGTGCGGCGACGATCGGCGGACTGGGCGGCGGCAAGCAGGCAGGGCAGAACATCTTGCCCTTGGCGGTGACGGCGCGGCCCGCCTGGAGGTCGGTGAGCGGGATGCTCTCGTTGCACACGTCGCAGAAATAGATCTTCATGGCATGGTCATCCTGCCGTTGGAGCCTCTTCCGGATCCCAGGGTCGCCACCGCAACTCTGGTCCTCTGGAGTTTCTGTAGCGAAAGCCGCGCCACAGGTAGCAAGTTCCTACGCCCCAAGGGAAATGGCGACTGCCGCCCCACAAAGCGTGGCGAACCCGAACGCCACGACCACAAAACCGATCGTTTCCGGAAGGGAGTCCTGCCAGGTCCCGCGACGATTCAGATCGAGTTCGGGCGGGATCTCCGCCTCTTCGACCCAGGATGACAGCTCTCCGCAGTGACTGCAGTAGATCTCGTCGAAAGAGATCAGCTCCGCACACTGCATGCACTCTTTGATTCTCTCTTCGGGGCCGGGGGCCATGGCAATTGGCCTTTCTGGCTCGTCGCGGTTTCAGGAGCGATTTCGTCGCCGGAAGGAGAATACGGAATGCGCGAGCGATTCCGAAGGCAAGCCGCCCATCCCCTGGTCGAGGACGGGCGGCTTCGCCTCCACTTCGAGGATGCTTCCGTAGAAGCTCAGCCCTCGGAGAGGTCCCAGTCATCGAACCAGCGCTCCCAACGGCGCAGTGCCTCGCTGCGTTCGTTCGCCGGGGCATCGACCAGGTAGCCGAAGTCCTTGGAAGTCGCAAGCTTCAGGGTTTCGTGACAGTTGAAGCGAACCGAAGGATCCGCATCTTCCATGCCTTCGAACAGCACCGGAATCACGTCCCAGGAGTTGCGCCCCACCAAACCGGACGCCGCTTCGAAGCGCACCAGGCGGTCGCCGTCGTCCAGTCCATTGCGCAAGGTGCGATAGATGCGGCGCTCGACGTCGGGGAACTTCGGATCCCGAACCTGTGCCAGCACCCAGATCGCATTGCAACGCAGTCGGGCGTTGGGATCGTCCGCCATTTCCATGACCTGATCCACCGCGAACACGTCATAGGCGACCAGTCGCTTCAAGTGGGAGTACAGCTCCGCGCCGCTGGTGTTGCGGACGTAGTCGCAAACGCGCTCGATCTCGCCCTGGAGGCGGTCATACTCCGGATGATCCTGAAGCGTGGGCGTGGAAGAGCAGGAAACCGTCATCGCGGTTCCCAACACCAGAATCCATCGTCCAAGTCCGCTCGTCATCACACTGGTCCTCCTCAAAACTCCGTCCGGGGAATCCCCCCGGCGTTGCGGTGAAATGCTTTCAGTCCCTGAATGCCCTATCGGCCTCAGGGCGAGGGCCTCTACACCGGGTTCTTGAGGGAATCAGAAAAAACTTCGAGGCGCGCGATGCGACCGGCGGCGACCACTCGGTCCCGGTGGTAGACAACTCCGATCTGGCCGGGGGACACGGTTTCCCCGGGCGGGTCGAAATCGAGTTCCAGCTGGCCGTCATGGACGACCCGGGCGCGAGCGCCATGGCCCGAGTGGTGTGCGCGAATCTGCACCTCCCCCACGATTTCTTGGCCGGGCTCGAGGGGCTCCACCAACCAATTGACCTCGCGCAGCAGAGCTCGTTGCTGCGGCAAGTCCTCGCGACGACCCACAACCACCCGGTTCGCCGTCGGATCGGTCTCCACGACGAAATAGGGCCCGGCCCCACCGAGCCCGAGCCCCCGTCGCTGCCCCACCGTGAAGCCGGCCGCCCCAGAATGGCGCCCCAGCACCTCTCCCTCCTTGGTCTCGATCACCCCTTCGCGAAACAGGTCGGGACGCTTGCGCTTCATCAGGTCCCGGTAGTCGCCAGAGGGCACGAAGCAAATCTCCTGGCTCTCATGCTTGGCATACACCGGGAGTCCCGCTCGGCGCGCCAGCTCGCGGACCTGCTCCTTGGGCAGGCCACCGACCGGAAACAGAGAACGTCGCAGGGCTTCCGCGCGCACCGTCGCCAGAACATAGGACTGATCTTTGGCTCGGTCGCGTCCTCGTCGAAGCGCCACGGACTCCCCGTCTTGTTCCACCTGGGCATAGTGACCGGTGGCCACCGCTTCGGCACCCATGGCCTTGGCGAAACGAAACAGCTCGCCGAACTTCAGATCGCGATTGCATTGCACGCAGGGATTCGGTGTTTCCCCCCGCGCATAGGCATCGACGAAGCGGTCAATGATGGACTCGAATCCTCGGGAGTGATCCAGCGAGTAAAAGGCGATGCCGAGCATGCCCGCGACTTCCTCGGCGTCGCAGGCGTCGAAGACGCTGCAGCATCCTTTGGGCGATGCGGTTTCCGAGGCCGGCGCCGCCACTCCGTTGCGTAGAAACACGCCGAGGACGTCGTGACCGGCCTCCTTCAGCAGGAGCGCCGCCACGGAAGAGTCCACTCCCCCGGACATTGCCACGATGACGCGCATGATCCCCTCTCACGGTTTCCGCCGCGTTCTCTGTGCTGCTCCGCGCCGCGGAAAGCCCGACATCCTATCGATTCGCGCTCCGGGCCTGGCGGCCTGCCGAGATCCGCGAGAACCAGTCCACCAGCCCCGAGGTCCCTGGTCACGAATGGCGTGGGCCCGGCGGCTCGGGGACTTCGGCCCGTCGTTGCGGCGCCGCGCCCGGCCCCCGGCCAGTGGTTTCGACGGTTTTGCTGAGAAAACCCGCGCCAGCGGCGATAATGGTCGGTCTTTGCCCGAGGCGTCATCCGCCTTCTGTTCTGGACGAGAGCCCCCGACCACGCTCTCGCTGACAAGGACCCTTCCATGAAGACCTACCTGGCCATCGCCACGGCCCTGCAAGAAGCTCCCGCCGACGCCGCGCCCGCCGAGTCCCCCGGGCCGAACATGATTTTCATGCTGTCCATCGTCTTTTTGATCTTCTACTTCCTGGCATGGCGCCCCCAGGCCAAAGAGCGAAAGCGTCGGGAAGAAATGTTGGGATCCCTCAAAGTCGGGGACAAGGTGATGACCACCTCCGGCATTTTCGGCGTCGTGGCCAATCTCAAGGAACACGAGGTCGTTCTCAAGGTCGACGAGAAGAACAACGTGAAGATGCGCTTCAGCCGGCAGACCGTGCAGTCCATCCTGCGCGACGAATCGGCCGCGGACCAACCGCCTGAAAAGGCCAAAGCGGCCTCCGCCTGAGTCCCGGCACCCCCCCGCACTCCACCGACTCGCTGGAAAGCACGTCACCTCGACCGACGCGCAACGTCTGTCGGCGCATGGACCGACAAACGCGAGGAAGGTGGGCGGAAGAAGCGGCGGCTCGAGAACTTCAGCGTCGCGGCTTCGAGATTTTGGAACGCAACGTGTTCTTGCAGCGGGGCGAACTGGACATCGTGGCCCGCCGCGACCATCGACTTTGGTTCGTCGAGACCAAGTGCCGCAGCCGCATCGATCGTGGCGCTCCCCATCGAGCCATCGACCGGCGAAAAAGAGCGGCTCTCTTTGCCGCAGCCCGGGAGTATCTTGTGAGAAAGGATTTCCGAGGTGAGTACGGTTTCCTGGCTGCGTCGGTGATTCCTGCGCCCCGCGACGGACGCCCTTGCGTCGAGCTCTGCTTCTTGCCGATCTCTCCCTCGGATGGCTGCCTGGAGTTGTGACCCCGGGTAGCGATCCCCATGGATGAACCGGGCCACGCCCCTCTCCTCGGGACACCTCATGCTCTTCGGCCGGTCGTTAACGCCTTCTTCTCGACGCACGATGCTGGTCCTCGGCGAAGCCGTGGTCTTGTGGTTGCTGTGTATTCCGATCACGAGCTACGACCAGTTCGTCAAGCTCGTCACCCATGGCACCGACTTCCTCGACTTGAACTGGAAGCTCATCCTGGTGCGCAGCGCGCTGATCCCCTTGGCCTGCCAGGTGACCTATTCGTTCCACGACCTTTATGACTTCCGCATCACCTCCAACCGAAACCAGACCAGCATCCGATTGCTGCAGTCCATCTTCTACGCGGGGATCTTGCTGGCCGTTTCCAACTACGGACTGCACACCCTCACCGGGCTGACCGGCGACTATCGCTTCGGACGCTGCGCTCCCAACCCGTGGTCGGCTCTGGCCGCACTGGTGGTGACGTTCCCGGTGTCGTACTCCTACCGACTGTTCTTTCATTGGATGTTTGCCCGCTGGCAGTTCCGCGACCGGGTGCTGCTACTCGGCAACGGGGCCATGGCGCGCACCCTGGAGGACGAACTCCAACTGTTGAGCGACCCGGGCCACGAAATCGTCGGCTACGTGGGCAACGGCTCGGACGGAGAAGACGCGGCGACGTTGGAAGCCCACGAACTCGGCTCGATGGACCAGCTTGCCGAAGTCGCCCGCCAACACCGCATCAACTTGGTCGCGGTGGCCATGGCAGAGCGCCGCGGGCATCTGCCAACCCTGGAGCTCCTCAACTGTCGGCTGGCCGGGATCCGTGTGGAAGAAGGGGAACAACTCTACGAGCGACTCACGGGCAAGATTGCCCTGCAGCGCTTACGCCCCAGCTACCTGATTTTCTCCGAAGGCTTCCAGCGATCGAAAACGGTGTTCGCCATCAAGCGCATCATGGACATCCTGCTGTCCATCGTCGGCTTGATTCTGCTGTTCCCGCTGTGTTTCGTGGTGGCGGTGGCGATCAAGATCGACTCCCGCGGACCGATCTTCTACGGCCAGTCGCGGGTCGGCAAAGAAGGCCGAGTCTTCACCGCCTACAAGTTCCGCTCCATGACCGCGGACGCCGAAAAAGGATCGGGTCCCC
Organism: Planctomycetota bacterium; assembly: GCA_028289345.1. GTDB lineage: Bacteria > Planctomycetota > B15-G4 > B15-G4 > SIAN01 > JANQQL01. The sequence goes on from JANQQL010000018.1 coordinate 26,084, forward strand.
AGTGGGCCGCCCAGAACGACTCGCGCATCACCCGCGTCGGCGGTCTGCTCCGTCGCACCCGCATCGACGAGATCCCTCAGATGTGGAACGTGCTGAAGAACGAGATGTCGTTCGTGGGACCCCGTCCGGAACGACCGTTCTTCGTCGACGAGCTACGCAAAGAGATTCCGTACTACATGGAACGGCTTCTGGTGAAGCCCGGGATCACCGGCTGGGCACAGATCAACTACCAGTACGGGAACACCATCGACGACGCTCTCACCAAGCTTCAGTACGACCTGTACTACATCAAGAACCTGTCGATCTACCTGGATCTGGTGACCTTGCTCGGCACCATCAAGGTCGTGGTCCTGCGCCGCGGCGCCGTTTGATCCGGAGGTTCCGGGGAACGATTCGGCGGGTCGCGATTGCCCTGGCCGTCGAGGGTGTCCACGGAGCGCGGCCTCGGCGAAATTCCCCGGATCCACTGGTTCCCCCTTCCGTCGTGCGTATTCTGGGCAGAACCACTCCGAGGACCATTCCCGGACCGTGAACAGGATTCTGCTTTGACTCACCCCATCCGCTCCTCGATTCCGGACGAACTGCAGAAGGCCGGCGGAAAACTGGAAGGCGTCGCGCGAGAAATCGCGCAGCGCACCGGCATCCCCGAGGCCCACATCTATGGCGTGGGCTCGTTCTTTCACCTACTGGATCGGCCTCACCAGAAGGTCCGGGTTTGCACCGGTCTTTCCTGTCGCCTGGCTGGCGCCGACGAAGTGCTCAAGGCTGCGAGTGAAGCCGGCCTGCCGGTCGAAAGCTGTTCGTGCTTGGCTGGCTGCGATGTTCCGCCGGCGGTGCTTCGCGAACGCCGGGTGTTGCCTGCCGTTCAGGTCGAGGACGTGAAGCGTGCCGGCGGCGATTGGCAACGGCTGCGCTCGTCGAGTCCTTTGGTCGCGGCCCCGCATCGCAAGGACGAACACTGGAGCGGTTCGATCGGCCCCGAGAACGCGGACCCCTCGCAACTGGTCTTCGACCTTCGCGGCAAGCCGAACTTTACCGGCGAGGCGTATCGCAAAGCCGCCGAGATGGGGCCCGAAGCTTTCTTCCAGCAACTCGAAGACTCGGGGCTGCAAGGTCGCGGGGGCGCGGGATTCCCGGCCCACATCAAATGGAAGGGCGTCTTCCAACAGCAGGAAACCACTCGCTACGTGGTGTTGAACGCGGACGAGGGCGAGCCGGGGACTTTCAAGGATCGCGAGGTGATGCTGCGGCGTCCCGATCTGGTTCTGGAAGGACTCGCCATTGCCGCCCGCATGGTCGGCGCCAAGGAAGTGTTTCTGTATCTGCGTGGCGAGTTCGAAGTGCCGTGGGCCACCATGGAATCCGCCCTGCGGCGCTTCGTCGACGCCGGAACCTTCGGGGACATTCAATTCCACTTCCATGCCGGACACGGAGCCTACATCTGCGGAGAGGAGACCGCGCTCCTCGAAGCCTTGGAAGGCAAGCGCGGGATGCCCCGCTTGAAGCCACCATTCCCGGTGGAGGTTGGTCTGTGGGGCAAGCCGACGTTGATCCACAATGTCGAGACCATTGCCTGCATTCCCCCCATCGTGCAACGCGGCGGCTCATGGTTCCGCGAGCTGGGCAAGACCGAGCCGGGCACCAAGCTGTACTGCATCAGCGGTCACGTGCAGCGTCCGGGCACCTACGAGCTTCCTCTCGGCATCGATCTTGACGAGTTGGTCGAGGCGGCCGGCGGGTATCTGGGCACGCTCAAGGCTTTCAGTCCCGGAGGCGCCAGCTCCGGATTCCTGCCGGCTTCGGAACGGAACCGCCCGCTTTCGTTCCAAGCGTTGGGTGAAGTCGGTTCGATGCTCGGCTCGGCGGGAGTGGTGGTATTGAACGAAACCGTGGATATGAAGTGGGCGGTGATGCAGCAGCTCGAATTCTTCGAAGCGGAGAGCTGCGGTCAGTGCGCCCCTTGCCGAATCGGGACCTACTATCTGCGAGACTCACTCGACAAACACATGGCGTCTCAGCCGAGGACCGAGTCCCTGCGCCACGTGGCGGACACGGCCTGGCAAATGAACGAAGGTTCCATCTGCGGCTTGGGTCAAGCCGCCCCCCTGCCTCTCACCACCGCATTGCGCCACTTTCCCGAGGATTTCGAACGATGACCGATCGATCGATCACGGTGAACGGCCACCCATGGCAAGCCCAAGAGGGCGAGACCATTCTCGAGGTGGCGGCTCGCCACGGCGTCGAGATTCCGACTCTGTGTCACGACCCGCGCTTGAAACCAGCCGGCGCCTGTCGAACCTGCCTGGTGGAGATCGACGGCTGGCGACGATTGGCGCCGGCCTGTGCCACTCCGGTCACGGAAGGGATGTCCATCGTCACCGAAAACGAGCGCATCGATCGACATCGAAAGACGTTGCTCGCGCTGTACATGACCGACCATCCGCAAAGCCGCGAAGAGTCGGAACGCGGCGCTCCGGACCAGCTGTTCGACATGGTCGCACGCTACCAAGCACCCTCCGACTGGGGGGTGCTCGAGAACAAACGCCAGGGCCGACCCGACGACCGCAACCCCTACATTCAATTCAACCCCGAAGCCTGCATCCTGTGCGCCCGCTGCACCCGTTACTGCGACGAAGTGGAAAGCGTCAGCGCGATCACTTTGGCGCAGCGCGGATCCGAGACCACCATCGCCACGGTGGACGCGGAATCGTTGCTGGACACGACTTGTGAGATGTGTGGCGGCTGCATCGACGTGTGCCCCACCGGAGCCATGGCCGAGAAGATCCCGCTGGTGCGAGGGGACAAACCGGAACGGGAGTTGGAGAAGGTTCGTACCACCTGCAACTACTGCGGCGTGGGTTGCCAGATGGACTTGAACGTCGATCCTGACGCCCGGGAAGGGCAGGGAAAGGTGGTCAAGGTCACTTCCCCGCCGGTGGGCACCACCACCAACGACGGCAACCTGTGCGTCAAGGGACGCTTCGCCTACGACTTCATCGATCACCCGGACCGACTGACCCAGCCCCTGGTGCGTGGAGAGGACGGAGAACTCCACCCCACAACCTGGGACGATGCGTTGGCGAAGGCCGCCACCGGGTTGCGCGGCGTCACCGAACGCCATGGTCCCGACGCCCTGGGCTTCGTGAGTTCCTCGCGCTGCACCATGGAAGAAAACTTCCTGATGCAAAAACTGTCGCGGGCGGTGTTCCATACAAACAACGTGCATCAGTGTGCCGCGACGTGACACGCCCCCACTGTGGCCGGTCTGGTCACCACCTTTGGCGCCGGAGCCATGACCAACTCCATCGGCGAGATCCGTGACGCCGACTTCCTGTTCGTCATCGGCAGCAACACCTCCGAAGCCCACCCCATCATCGCGATGGAAATGAAGCGCGCCGTCCACCGCGGCGCCACCATGGTGGTCGCGGATCCACGAGCGGTGTGGATGACCACCCTCGCCCAAAAACACCTGCAGCTCCGACCGGGCACCGACGTATGGCTGTTGAACGCCATGGCCCACGTGATCATTGAAGAGGGCCTGGTCGACGAAGCGTTCATTCGAGAACACACGGAGAACTTCGAAGCCGTTCGCGAAGCCGTGCGCAAGTACACCCCGGAAGAAGCAGAGAAAGTCACCGACATCTCCGCAGAAGACATTCGCTGGGTGGCACATCGCTACGCAACCACCGAGAGGGCCGGCATCTATTACACTCTGGGAATCACCGAGCATTCCCATGGCACCGACAACGTCTACTGCCTGGCCAACCTGGTATTGATGACTGGGCACCTTGGCAAGCGGTCTGCTGGCATGAATCCCCTGCGCGGCCAGAACAACGTCCAAGGAGCCAACGACGCCGGCGCCACCCCGATCTTCTTGCCCGGCTATCAGCGTGTCGACGATGAAGAAGTGCGCCGCAAGTACGAGGAATCCTGGGGCGTGGCGCTGCCGCCCGAGCCCGGGATGAACCTGAACGTCATGATGAAGGCCGTCGGTAAGTCGATCCGCGGCATGTACGTCATGGGCGAAGACATCCTCTTGTCCGAACCCAACGTGAGCAAGCTCGAAGAGGGCATGAACAACGTCGACTTCCTGGTCATCCAGGAACCGTTCCTGAACGAGACGGCGCGCTACGCAGACGTGGTGTTCCCATCGGCGGTGTTTGCCGAAAAAGACGGGACCTTCACCAACTCGGAGCGGCGGGTTCAACTGGTTCGCAAGGCGGTGGAGCCGCCAGGAGAAGCGCGCGCCGACTGGGAGATTTTGGTGTCCCTCGCGAATGCGTGCGGCGCCTCATGGGATTACCCGAACTCCGCCAGCGTGTACGACGAACTCGCCAAGGACGCCCCGCGTTTCGCCGGCATCAGCCATGAACGCATCGAAGAGTCGGCCGAGGGGCCCAAGTCGGGATTGCAGTGGCCGTGTCCCGACCCGAATCATTCAGGGACCGAGTTCCTCCACGAAGGTGGCGTGCTGCGCGGCAAGGGGCTGTTCTCCGCCGTGGAGTATCGGCCATCCGAAGAGCTCCCCGACCAGGAGTACGCCCTGTTGCTCTCGACCGGGCGCACGCTCTATCACTACAACGCCGCCACCCAAACCCGCCGCGAAAGTGGGCTCGTAGCGAAGCAGTCCGACCCCTTCGTGGAGATCCACCCCAAGGACGCCGGCAAACGCGGCATCGCCAGCGGGGACTTGGTCGAGGTCTGCACTCGCCGCGGCAAGGTCCACGCCCGCGCCATCCTGTCCCGACAAGTGCGTCGCGGCTGCCTGTGGATGCCGCTCCACTTCCACGAAGCGCGCGCCAACCTGCTCACCAACGACGCTGGCGACCCGATCACCCAGACCGCGGAGTACAAAGTCTGCGCGGCGGAGGTGCGTTCCGTGGAAAAGGACGGAGCCGAGCAACGGTACCCAGGCAGCTACTATGCGATGAACGGGCCGGGACCGGGCGCGGGTGGAGAGCGCCGGTCCTGAGCGGTTCGCGTGCCGCCAAGAACGACGGTGTCGCGTCGGGCCCCTCTAGTCTGACTCCGTGGCGACACCTCGATGATGATGGTCAGGAACCACGAGCACCGTCTCCGGGTTGGAGACTCCCCATCGCCCATCGGGAAGAAAGCCCGCTGCACAGAAGGTCAGCGTCGCCCCTCGCAACTCGGAGGGAACTCGCCATCTCGTTTCCATTTCCCCATTGCCATCAAATCGATCGGCATGGATCACTTCATTCCAGGGGATCCCGGAAACATCGGTCAGCGTAATGACGGCGTCCGAGCAGCGCTCACCGCCGCACAATCGGATTGTGTTCAGCTCTCCAGCCACCACTTCTTGATCATTGAATGAGGTCAGGACCTCCAACCCGAGTTCGTAGTGAGGGTAGAAAAACACGGCCAGGCCGTAGGGTCGTTCACTTTGGTTCCCGGCTAACGTCCAGTGATCGTTCATGGCCAGGGTGGCGCCCAGATTGGTGGACGGAAACTCGTTGCGGTGTACGTACTCCAAACTGCGATGCCATTCCGACTCGAATCGCTGAAACAACACCACCTTTCCAGGTTCGCGACTGTCTCCTCCCGCGTCCTCCACCACCAGCCGGTCGCCCAGGATCGCCATGTCTCCGGGACTTCGAAAATTCAAAGTTTGATCTTCGATCCATTGTCCGTCCTCGAGCCGATACAGATGCAGCCGATTGGATCCCTGAACGACCAACGTGGAGCCATCGCAGGCGATGCGATCGCCGGCCTCAGGAATCCTCTGGACCTCGACCCAGTTCGAACCGTCGTGACGATAGAACTCCAGATCGGTTGCGCTCACGATCAGGTCCTTTCCCTGAACGTGATGCGAGTAAAACGACCCGGAAAATCTCGCCTCCTGGATCCACGAATGACCAACCTGCCGAAATGCATGGGTCACATGGGATCGAAAGCCCGACGTGGGGTCGAATCCGCTGACGGCAAGAACCTTGCCGTCGAGAGCGACCTTCATTCCAAAGTACTCGTCGGGAACTTGGCCCCGGGGAACGACCCGTTGCTCCTCAACCCATTCGTTGCCGTCCCGACGAAACACAAAGACAGCGCCTTGATTCGACGACCCATTCCGTGGCGCGGACACTGCGATTCTGTGGCCATCCGTGGCAACATCCCCGCCAAAGTGCTGGCGAGGGGCACCGTCCGTCGGAACAAGCTTCTGTTCGAAGTGCCAAGAGCTTCCCCGGAGCCGATAGACATAGACCGCTCCATCGAGATCCTTGAGCCGGGCTCCGACGACCGCGACGTCCCCCGACATGGCAACGCTGTTTCCGAAACCGGAGTCCTCTCCACTCCCTTCGTCTAGGTCAAAGCGCTGGGACTCCACGACCCCACAGAAGTCAACGAATGCCCCGCCACAGGGGCCCGCGCTTTCCTGCCCCGCCGCTTGGGCGCCCGCCGAAGGGCTTGCCATCAACAAGATCACCGGAATGAGAATGTCACCCAAGCACCCATTCCTGGCGATGAAACCCCGTCCACAATCCGCCATTGGACTGCCCCCTCTTGACACAGCGAACAAGCGAGATCTGACAATTCCACGCCAATGAACGCCAATGATGGTAACCGCAAGACCATCCCCCATTCCACGAAGACCACAGTGGGTCCAAGACGCGCTCGTGATCACGGAACAGTACCCGGACTCCAGCGAATGCCTCAATGATCTCCCACGTAACCCAACGCCTCCAGCTGCTGGGAATGCTCGCTCCCCAGATCCAGCTCCGAGGAAGTGGCGGGCGTCTTGCGGTAGGCCTCTTCCATGTAGGGATCGAGCAGCTCGCGGAGGCTTGACACCACGTCGGGAAGCTCATCGACGAGGTTTCGGGTTTCGCCCGGATCGTCGAGGAAGTCGTACAGCTCGTAGACGTGGCCGCCGCGTTCCTGGGCCAGACCAGGATCGCCGAAACGAATGAGCTTGTGGCGGCCCTGCGTGACGGAAATGGTGAACTGGTCGCGGTAGCCGGATTCGGCAAACACGGGTCGCTTCGTGAGGCTTGCTCCGGCCCCGTCGAGGAACGGGAGCACGGAGCGACCCTCGAACTGCCAGCCGGGGTCGAGGCCCAGGACGTCGAGCAACGTGGGCACAAGGTCGAGCAGTCCCACAGGAGACTCCACCCGTTTCCCGGCCCCTTCAGGAAGCGCCAGGAGCCACGGCACCCGCTGGCACGCGTTGTAAGGGTAGGTTCCGTGCTGAAAGTAGTAATCGTGGTCGCCGAGACTTTCCCCGTGGTCGGAGGTGAAGACCACCACCGTGTTTCTCAACTTCTCCTGTGCCTCCATCCAATCGAGGAACTTGCCGAACTCGTCATCGAAAAAGCGGATCTCGGCGTCGTAGCGAACCACGTAGTCGCGCACTTGGTCGAACCCCTCGAGATACGCGGCGGGTTCGATCTCACCGAAGGCTCGAGGAGTCTTGTTCCCACCGAGCACCCCCGGATCCAGAGGCACGGGAGGTCGCGTGTCGGCCCGGTACACCTCGTCGCCGTCGAACTCGGCGATGAATCGGTCCGGTGGGTCGTACAACGCGTGGGGTTCCATGAAGTGCACCCAGAGGAACCACGGCTCTTGCAGTCGCCGTTTCAGCAGCATCTTCTGAGTGAAGCGAATCACCCGATCCGCATCCAAAGAGGGGGAGGCGAATGCCTCGCCGTACTCGTCGAACCCTTGGTCGTAGTTCAACAGGCGGGAGAGACTCGGGTTGGTCACCATGGCTCGGGTGTCGTAGCCGGCGTCCTGCAGGATCTCCGCCAGATAGTCGTACTCCGGGGGAATGGGAATCTTGCCGGTCTTCCGCATGACACCGCTGGTCGAGCCGTAAGTGCTGCTCATGAGCGAGCACACGCTGGGCCCGGTCTTGGGCCACTGCACCAGCGCTTGCTCGAACAACACCGAGCGCTGCGCCAGCTCATCCAGCCTTGGCGAGGTGTTGCGGCCGTAGCCGTAGCAGCCGAGATGATCGGCGCGCAAAGTGTCGACGGTCACCAACAACACGTTCGGCGGCGGAGCCTCGCTTCCACAAGCGACCACGCAAGACAACCACCAAACCCACCACTTTCGAGTCATCGACTTCCTGCGTCGCTTCCGTTCATCCGTCGGTTTGCTGGCGGAACAACGTCATGGCGCGAGCCATCTCTTCCTGACTCGCCACCTCACGCACTTTGTGGGTCTTGGGGTTGTAGACCTCGAGCTGATGGGTTTCCCGGTCGTAGAGGTAGATCAAGCCGGAATCCGGGTCCTTGACCTGCAATCGTTCCGGGCGGGCGTCCTTTTCTTCTGCCGGCGGAGCGGTCGACTCATCCGTTTCGTCGAGCGGCATCACGAAGTTCGCCAGCCAGACTTGAGAGGAACCTTTCGGTCCTCGCTGGCAGGTCCACATCATCAGGGATCCATCGGCGTTGAACACCGGGAGTCCGTCGAAGCGATCCGCATGGGTGACGCGACGGCGGCGGGTCCCGTAGCGGGTGGGACGGTCCTCGCCTCCGGCATCGGCGTCGATCAGGAAGACTTCGTAGTTCTCGTGCCCCATTTCGGAAGTGGTGTACACCAGGTGCCGCCCGTCGGGATGCCAGTACGGGGCCCAATTCACGTGAACATTGTCGGTGAGCTGAAACTCTCGCTGAACGCCGAGGATCTTGCCACCTTTGTCATGGGCAAGCTCGGCGATGAAGATCTGCAGCAGATCATCGCCGCGGCGATCAGATCGGTAGCAGATCCGTTTGCCTTCGGGCGAGAAGAACGGACCGCCGTCGTAGCCCGCGCTACGGGTGGCCGGCACTCGCTCGCCTGACTCGAAATCGAGAATGAACAGGTCTCCCCCACTGGTTCCTTCATCCACCAGATGCTCGCAGAAGACCATGGAACCCCCATCCCCACTGATGACACACTCGGCCAGGTAGGCGTTCGGGTTTTCCAGAATCGGAGTGAGGGTTTCGGCCGTGCCGTCGGCCTTGGCCAGTTCACAGCGAACGATGTTCATTTCCTGCGGGAACTGCCAGACGTAGCGACTGGATCCGCGCTGGTATCCGGCTTTCTCGGGACGGCTCGGGGGAATCACCGTGGATCCGAAGATCACCACTCCCGGCTCCGTGGGATGGAACCAGCCGCAGGTGTTGGACGAACCCGGTGGACTCAGCCGTTGGATTCCATCGATGCCAGTCACTCGACCACTCTCCCGGACCAGGTCGGCGACGTACATCTGATAGAACTTCTCTTCGTCCCCTGGGTCCTCGGTCACCTCGATGGCCTGAAAGATGATCTGGCGGCCGTCCGGCGAGAAGTAGCACTCACCAGCCTTGTAGAACATCGCTTCCGATGTCAGGGGTACATGGTTTTGCAGAATCCCCTGTTCCGCTTCCCGCCACCTCGGCGCGGTTTGATCCGCGTCCCGGGCGAGGAGTGACCCTCCCGACGCGATCAACCAAAGCGCGGAAACGGCAACAGACCAGCGGCGCACGAACCGAATCATGAGAAAGGTCCCTGATGGGAGAAACTCGGAGCCCGTCGGGGTTCCTTCCCGTCCCGGTTTCCGAAGGCCGAGGATGATACCGCCGCTGCCCGATGGACCTCAGGACCCAATGCGTATGCTGGCCGTGATGAGCCGATGGATTCGAATCGCCCCATGAGGAGACGGATGACGCAGGAGGCTGCCGCGGAACTCCGATTGAGTCGCGCTCGCCCCGTGGTCCTGCTCATGGTCCCGTTGCTGCTGGCTGCCGGCCTGTTCCTGGGGGGCGGGAATTCCCAGGAGGCGGAGGATCTTGCCGAGGGACGCTGGAAGGAAACTCGACCGCGCGACTCGTACCCCGTCGTCGACTCCCTCAAGGTCTCGGTGGCGAACGGTGATTCGGAGCACCAGCCGACCGTGCTGGTTTCCGACCAGGGACAAGCCCTGGTGGCGTCCGTCGCCTACCGATTTGGACGCGGCGATGAAATCCTGATTCGCGAAGCGGGGCGACCGAACAGCGATCCGGTTTCCCTTCCCGGAACCGGACGGCAGATCCTCCGGCCCAGCGGTGCGTTTCGAACCGAAGGCGATGCCCAGTTGTTTTGGGCGGAACTGGAGGATGGAGTGGCATCGCTGCGAACTGCGATTCGATCCTCCCAAGGTTGGAGTGCCGCGCGTCCCCTCGCCACAGAACACGCCCCGGCCTTCAATCAGGTTGTCACCCGCGACAAGGAAGGGTCTCTGTGGCTGGCGTGGCAGGCCTACGCTTCCAAACCCGGACGACGCGGAGCGTTTCAGATCTTTCTCGGCCAAGTGACCGATCAGGGGCTCGAGGGACAAACCCGAGTCAACTCCATGGACTCGCCCTGCTGGGATCCGGCAATCTGCACGACTGCCGAGGGCACCTTGCAGATTGCCTGGAGCCAGTTCGACGACGACCACTATCGTGTCCTCACCCGCAGCTTCGATCCCGACTCCCGGGATTTCTCCGCAGAACTCATGGTGAGTGAGCCCAGCGAGGCGGACGACATTCATCCCTCTGTCGCTGCCGGGCGAGAGGGCCAGGTCTGGTTCGCTTGGGACCGAATCGCCGATCCTCGCCGCGGTCGCTCGACTCGTCGACTGGAAGGGGCCGAGCGTCGCGGCCAGGAAACTTCCCTGCGGGTGGTTTGCTTGGCACAGGACAAGTTTTGGTTGCCCGCCGCGGATCGATCGGAACCGGGAGTTCTCGGTTCCGAAACGCTGTTTTCTTGGAGCGGTTCCCTGCCGCAAGTCGTGGTCGACTCTTCCGGCCGACTGCATGTGGTCTACCGTTTTCTCGATGAAGCCGGAGACCACGGAGCTCGCCACTCCTATCCACTCCTCTGGCAAATCTATTCCTCCGACGGCTGGAGTGAACCACAAGTGCTTCGCGGCAGCGACGGGGGTCAAGAGCCTCCGGCGCTGGCCGAGTCCGAACAGGCTCTCTGGCTCGCGTGGCAAATCGACCATCGCCACGAAGCGGAGAAGACTTCTCTGAAACGCCGACCGGACAAGCCGCAGAAGAAGGCCTGGGAGGAGGAAGGCTGGTTCCTGACCGGCTCTCTGGGGCCCTCTGAAATTGCTCTTGCTAGTCGAGAGTGGAAACCGTCCGAAACGACAGCAACGCTGAAGACGATCCCGCGACCCGTTCCTGAGAAGAGCGCGGAAAGTGTCTCTCCCGCCTTGGACGAATCCGACCGCGCCGTTCTGAATGGCAACCGCCATCTTTCCGTCACCCAGGACGAGCAGACGTACTCGGTGTACTGGGGCGACCTCCACCGTCACTCTTCCGTGTCGAGGTGCCTGCACGGCATCGAACGCAATCCCTCCGACCGCTACGCATTCGGCCGCGACGCCCACCACTTCGACTTCTTCGCCTTGACCGACCACTCCGGACACATGGATGCGTTCACCTGGTGGAACTTGAGCAAGCTTCTCGACCTGTACCAAACGCCCACGTTCTGCACGCTGCAAGGCTATGAGTGGTCGACGCGGCTCTACGGTCACCAGAACGTGATCCTCAAAGGGCGCTTGGATACCGTCGCCAGCTCGCAACACAAACTCGCCGATCAGCCCCAACGATTGTGGTGGCTCCTGCCGGAAGGCGAATCCTTGACCATTCCGCACCATTCGGCTCATCCCCGGATGGGCTGGGATTGGCGGTTCTTCGATGAGAGTTTCGTGCGACTGGTCGAGGTGTTCCAGGCAGCCCGCGGCAACTACGAATTCGAAGGAGCCTTCCGCCAAGCCAAGTCGGCCACCCAAGTGGGCAGCTTCGTGCAGGACGGTCTCCAGCAAGGCCGCCACTTCGGTTTGATCGCTAGCAGTGACCACGGAAATGGAGTGAGCTTCGCCGCGGTGTTGGCTGAGAGTTTGAGTCGCGAGTCAATCTTCGACGCCCTCTACGCGCGCCGGTGCTACGGAGCCACCGCCAAAGGCTTGCTGGTCGACTTTCGAGTCGATGGGCAGCTGATGGGCCAGGAGTTCTCGATCAATCAGGCACCGGATGTTTCTGTCCACGCCCGAGGCATGAAAGATCTCTCCGAGGTCGTGATCTTTCGCAACGGAGAGCCCTGCTGGAGCATTGGAAGAGATTCCCACGGAGATCCCTCTTCGACGACCGGGAGGACCGAAGAATCTCCCAAAAGCTCCGAAATCACCGCGCCGCAGCCCCTGACCCTCGAGTTCCTGTGGTGGGCTCGAGTCGAAACCAAATCCGACTGGAGCTACCAAATCCAAGTCGATCAAGGCAGGTTCTCACGGCTCGCCGACTCGCAACAAGGAGAGCGGCGCGACTTTGATCTGGTGGATGAAACGACCATTCGCGGCAGCAATTCTCAGGATTCCTCAGTGCGAGTCCCTCTGAAACGTTTCTTGGTCGAGGCCGACGACACAGCAGTGCTGAACCTCGAGGTGCAAGGCTTTCCCAAATCCACCACCCTCGGTGCCTTGCGCCAGCGGCCCTTGCAAGTATTCGACGGCCCGTTGAAGTGGGTGCTTCGGGTGCGACCGGAAGGCAGAGATCGGAAGACCGCGGGCGAGTCCCTGGGAACTCGTGAGGTTCGCCACTCGTTTCGAGATGGGGAACTGCCCAAGGGCCGCTCTTGGTACTACGCACGCATCATTCAGACGGATGGGGAGATGGCGTGGTCCAGCCCGATCACGGTGACATGGGAATGAAGGACACGCTTTTGTCACGAACTCGGCCAGGCGGTGGATCCCGGAGGAAATGGTGGTTGCGCGGCTTGACCGTGGCGGTCCCTTTGGCGTTGCTCGCCACGGTGATCGGAGGACAAGAGACTGAGCTCACCCCCGGTCGCTGGAAGGAAACGCCTGCCAAAGGCTCGTTTCGCACCCTGGCGTCGCAATCCCCTTGGGTCGACTCAGAGCCTTGGCGAACCAGCCCCACTCTCATTCCGTGGACCGGGTCGCGGGCATTGCTGGTCGCGGTGGAGTACGAGTTTGGTCGGGGCGATCGACTGGTGGCCCGGGAGTGGAACGACGGACACCTTGGTGATGTCGAGGTGATTCAACCGAATGCCGGAGAGATCGTGCGTCCGAGCGGAGCCGTGGATGCGAAGGGACGCCCACTGGTGCTCTGGTCGCAGCTGCACGACGGCAAACCAAGACTGATGGGCTCGCGTCGGGAAGCCAAGGGTTGGACGTCACCGACGACGCTGCCCACGACGCAGTCCCTCGACTACAACCAAGAGCTGGCCCTGCACCAAGGAAAGCTATGGGTCACCTGGCAGAGCCATGTGGAACCCGAAACCGGACGGGGCAACTCCGAGATCTTTGCCGCCGTGCTCGGTGACGATTGGCATTGGTCGAATCTACAAAACGTCACCGACAACCAAACCAGTGACCTCGACCCGTGCTTAGCCAGTGATCGCGAACGCCTGGCCCTCGGGTGGGTTCACTTCACGGGCAGGGACTACGAAATCCTGACGAGGGAGTGGGATCCAACGACCCACCAGTGGTCTGCTTCGCTGTCTCTCAGTCGAGATCCGAATGCCGACGACATCCATCCTCACCTCGCCTACGACCACTCGGGGACTCTCTGGTGCGTGTACGACAGCATTGACGATCCTCGTCGCGGAGGTTCTCGACGCCGCCTTGGGGCGGGCATTGGACGAGGCGAAGAAACCAGTTTGAAGGTCGTGTGCAAGAAGGACGGGGAACTCGTGTTGCCCGTCGGCCAGGAGTCCGGCAAGGCCGCGGATCTCGCCGAGCCGCTCTTGCTGTCGTGGAGCGGGGGCCAGCCAAAGATCCGCTTCGATTCCCGGGGCCGAGCCCACGTGTTCTATCGCTATCTGGACGAAGAAGGCGGACACGGAGCCCAGCATTCCTATCCATTGATGACCCAGTCCTGGGAGGCGGACGGGTGGAGCGAACCATGTTTGTTCGCCGGCAGCGAGGGCGCTCCCCAGGAAGTCGCCATCGCCTCATTGGACCACCAGTTCTTGGTGGCCTGGCAACAAGACTCTCGACATCAGCAGCGAAGCACTCGCTTGCAGCAGGAGCCGACCAAGGAGCTTGCCCAACGGATGGAGCCCCCCGGCATTCTGTTGACCGGCGTCGTGGGAGCATCCGGCATCGGGCTGGCAACCAAGGAGTATCCGAACCACGACCTCCTGGCCGTCCCCTTTGCCGAGGTCGACGCTCCTCCCACGCCACGCCCCCACCCCCTCAAGAACCCTCTGGATCCCATTCTGTGCGGCGCGTCCCACTTCCGAGTCACCGGCGGCGACCAGGAGTTCTCCGTCTATTGGGGAGACCTTCACCGGCACTCTTCCGTGTCACGCTGCCTGAATGGCATCGAACAGAATCCTTGGGACCGATACTTGTTCGGACGAGACGCCTGCTTGTTCGATTTCATGGCCCTGACCGATCACTCAGGTCACATCGACCCGCTGCAGTGGTGGCAGCTGGGCAAGCTGGTGCGTTGGTTCGACACTCCGTCGTTTTCGACCTTGGTGGGCTACGAGTGGTCGACCGGCCGTTTCGGTCACCAGAACGTGATCTTTCGCGACTTGTCTCGCGAGATCGTGAGTCCGAAACACGCGGCCGGACGGACCCCAAAACTTCTGTGGGAAACCTTGGAGCAGGGGCGCGCCCTGACCATTCCTCACCACTCGGCCCATGGTCGCCTTGCGTGGGAATGGCGGGACTACCCGTCGCCGTTCGTACGGCTGGCGGAAGTGTTCCAGGCCGCCCGCGGGAGCTATGAGTTCTCCGGGTGCTTCCGTCAAGCCGAGTCCGCGACGGCCTTCGATCACTTCATTCAGGACGGTTTGCAACAAGGCGGCAAGTTCGGCCTGATCGCCGGAACCGATCACGGCAACGGTGCCAGCTATGCGGCAGTGCTCGCTCCCGAGTTGTCGCGAGAAGCAATCTTCGACGCGCTTCACGCCCGTCGCACCTATGCCTGCACCACCAAGGGAATGCTGATCGACTTTCGGATCAACGATCACTGGATGGGAGAAGAGCTCGTGGTCAACCAAGCTCCCTCTCTCGACCTGCGGATTCTGGGAACGGAGGAGCTCCTCGAAGTCCAGGTGTTCCGCAATGGAAAGCGAGTCTACGGAGATGGGTACTTGCGTCGCCGAGCGCGGCCCACGGAACCCAACCTGGAACTCAAGTGGTGGAGCAAGACGAAGGCCGCGAGCTGGTCGTTTCGGCTGGAGCTCGACCAAGGACGGTTCGTCATTCCGGAAGCTAGCGATGACTCATTGGAAACGACCGGGATGGAGCTCGAGAACCCGCGGGTCCTGCGGCTGGAAGCCGCGACCGGCGAAACGGCTCTGGCCCCCACCCGGCATTTCTCCGTCGAAGCGCCCCTCGATGCGAGCGTGGCGGTCACCTTGGACGGCAGCACGGTGTCCACCACCCTTCGAGAACTCCGTCAGCAGCCGCTCTCCGTCGACCTGTACGGATCTCGGTTCCACTGGGCGTTGCAGTGGCAGGGATTCGGCCAGGAGCGAATCGCCACGGAAGGCTTGGGAACCAACGAGTACCGCGCCACATGGGTCGACGAGGATTGCCCTTCCGGAGAATCCTGGTACTACGCACGAGGGATCCAAAGGGACGAAGAGATGGTGTGGTCGAGCCCGATTTGGGTCACCCACCGCAAGGACTAGTCGCCGAGTTCCAAGACGCGGAGTCGGCTTATTCGCCCCACCATTGCTCCGCCCGCATTCGCCATTGCCTCCATGTGGAGGACAGCACCGGCACGACGAACAAGGTGATCAACGCCACGCTCATCCCGCCGAACGCGGGAATCGCCATGGGCACCATGAGGTCCGCCCCCCGGCCCGTCGAAGTCAGCACCGGAAGCAAGGCCAGGAGGGTCGTGGCAGATGTCATGAGTGCCGCGCGAAGACGCAGCTGGGCTCCTTCCAGGGTCGCGACTCGGATCGCCTGCGGGGTCTTCGGCTCCGCCTCTGCATACGACTGCTGAATGCGCGTCGCCATGACCACTCCGTCATCGGTGGCAATCCCGAAGAGAGCCAGAAATCCAACCCAGACCGCAATGCTCAAGTTGTAAGGCCGCACCTGAAACAGCTCGCGCAAATCAAGCCCGAACGGCGCGACATCCAAAAACCAATTCTGACCGTACAACCACAGCATCAAGAACCCGCCTCCCCACGCCACGAACACCCCGCTGAACACCATGAGGGTGGTCGCGACCGAGCGGAACTGAAGGTAGAGCAGCAAGAAGATCAGCCCAAGGGACAAGGGCACCACCAACCTCATGCGCTTCGCGGCGCGCACCTGATTTTCGTAAGAACCGGCGAACTGGTAACTGACTCCCTCGGGGATCACCAGTTGACCGGACTCCACCAGCTGATTCAGAAGCGCCTCCGCCTCCTCCACCACGTCGACTTCGGCGTGCCCGGGCTTCTTGTCGAACAGCACGTAGGACACCAGAAAAGTGTCTTCCGTCTTGATCATCTGTGGGCCACGCCGGTACTGGACGGTCGATAGCTCGCGCATCGGGATCTGACGGCCGTCCGGCGTCGGCACCAGAATGTCGCCGAGGGTCTCCAAATCGTCCCGCCGTTCCCGCTGATAACGAACTCGAACCGGATAGCGCTCGCGACCTTCCACCGTCATGGTGAGCGGTTTGCCCCCGATCGCGACCTCGATCACTTCCTGCACCGCGGCGATGGAGACTCCGTAGCGGGCGATCCGTTCGCGGTCGATCTCGATCTCGAGATATGGCTTGCCGACCACTCGGTCCGCGAACACCGCCGACGCTTCGACCGACGGCACTTGCTGCAACCAACGCTCCAGCTCCAATCCAAATCGATCGATCGTCTCCAGGTCCGGGCCGAACACCTTGATCCCCATGGGAGCACGGAACCCGGACTGCAACATCACGAGGCGGGTTTCGATCGGCTGAAGTTTGGGCGCCGAGGTGGTTCCGGGAAGGTCGGTCACCGCGATGATTTCGTTCCAGATGTCGTTCGGGGATCGAATGTGGTCGCGCCATTGTCGATACGGGCGACCGTCCGGGTCCGCAATCAACGCTCCGTCGGCATCCCGCTTGAATCGGTCCGCCACGGAGTCGAACTGAAAATGCAAACGCCGCCCCTCAGCGTCGGTCTTGTACTCGCTGGCATACTGGATCACCGTTTCGACCATAGAAATCGGAGCAGGGTCGAGAGGGCTCTCGGCGCGACCGATCTTGCCCACCGCGAGTTCTATCTCCGGCACGGAGAGGATCGCTCGGTCGAGAGTGCTGACAACGTCCACCGCTTCGCCGATCGACGCGTGGGGCATGGTCGTCGGCATGTACAAGAACGCACCCTCGTCCAGGGAAGGCATGAACTCACTGCCGAGACCGGGGAACGAGCGGTCGAGGCCGGTGGCCCAGGCAGACCGCCGCCAGGCATCGGGCATCCAACCGAACAGGCGGTCGAACCCAAACCACACTTGTGCGCCTAGGATCACCACCAGCCCGGCGGGCAGCAAAGCCAGGACTGGATGTTCGAGGGCGCCGCGCAGCAAGATCGGGTAGGCCCATCGAAAGACGTGAAATGCCGTGAGCAACAGTGCGAAGACGAGGATCAAGAACACCACGTTTCCGAAGTGACCGGACTCGGGGCCGAGGGGTTCCCAGGCTCGGGCGAGCGCCAGCAGAACGATGACGAGCGCCAGCAAACTCGCAAGCCCACCGAACACACGACGCCCGCCGGGCGGCAGCCAAAAACGCACCACCAACAATGCGCCGCCCAGGAAAGCCACCAGTCCCGCATGGATCTGCCCAAGAGCGAACAAAGCTGCGCTCACTCCCAACGCCGATCCCACGGCCATCATTCGCCCTCCGCGAAACCGCGGCCGGAACCCGAAGAGCGAGTGGGCCACCGCAGGGACGATCGTCAAACCCAATACGATCGAGGCCAACAAGGCGAACGTCTTGGTGTAGGCCAGTGGACGGAACAGCTTGCCCTCCGCGGCTTCCATCGTGAACACCGGCAAAAAACTCACCACGGTGGTGAGGACCGCGGTCAACACGGCTCCCCCGACTTCGGCAGTCGCGCGGATCACGACTTCCTTGGGATCCTGTCCCTCTCGGGACTCCCGCAGCCGGCGCAGGATGTTCTCACAAAGCACGATGCCCATGTCGACGACCGTGCCCACGGCGATGGCGATGCCGGACAGAGCAACCAAGTTCGCATCCACTCCCACCAGTTTCATCGCCACGAATGTCATCAGGACCGTCAACGGCAAGAGCGCACTGATGACCAGGCTCCCTCGCAGGTGGAAAACCATGAGCACCACCACCGCGATGGTCACCAGGACTTGCTGAGTAATCGCGGAGTGCAGCGTCCCCAGAGTCTCGCGAATCAGCTTGGTGCGGTCGTAGAACGGCACGATGGTGATGCGGCTCTCCGTCCCATCGGGCAAGACCTTGGAGCGCAATCCCGAGCTGATCCGAGCGACCTGCTGCTTGACCCGCGCGATCACTTCCAAGGGATTCTCGCCGTAGCGAACGACCACCACGCCACCGACCGATTCGCTGCCGTCTTTGGTGAGCGCACCACGACGCAGGGCCGGTCCGAGATTCACCGAGGCAATCTCTCCCAACAGAATCGGAGTCCCGTTGCGAGCAGTGACGGCGGTTTGCTCTAGATCTTCGACGCTTTCAAGGAAACCCAGTCCACGCACCACGTACTCAGCCTTGTTGATCTCGATGGTGCGTGCTCCGACGTCCAGGTTGCTGCCTCGGACCGCAGCAATGACCTGTTCCAGGGAGACTTCCGCGGCGCGCATGGCGTCCGGATTCACGTCGACCTGATATTCCTGGACGAAGCCGCCGATGGACGCCACTTCGGCGACGCCCGGAACACTGGCCAGCTGGTAGCGAACGGTGAAATCCTGCACCGAACGCAACTCATGAAGGTCCCAGCCACCGGTGGGATTTCCCTCCGCATCCCGTCCTTCCAAGGTGTACCAAAAGACCTGACCGAGTGCCGTCGCGTCGGGGCCGAGGGCCGGGGACACCCCCGGTGGAAGGGTCCCGGCCGGCAAACTATTGAGCTTTTCCAGGACCCGCGAACGCGACCAGTAGTATTCGACCTCATCCTCGAAGATCACATAGATGGTGCTGAACCCGAAGATGGAGTAGCTACGGACGTCTTTCACACCAGGCAACCCGAGCAACGCGACGGTGAGCGGATAGCTGATCTGATCGTCGACGTCTTGCGGGCTACGTCCGGGCCATTCGGTGAAGAGAATCTGCTGGTTCTCCCCGATGTCGGGAATGGCGTCCACGGGCACCGGATTCCTCGGTACATCACCGAAGTCCCACGCAAACGGTGCTGCCAGAAGCCCCCATCCGAGAAAGCCCACGGTCACCAAGGCGACGACGAGTTTTTGCTCGATGCAGAAACGTGCCAGGGCCGCCAAGGGTCCGCGGGATCTTGTGGACGAATCAGTCATGATCGTGACTGTCCGGGGGAATCGAGGGAGAAGAGAACTCCTGGCGAATCTCGCCGCAACGAAGCATTTGCGCCCCCCAATAGGGGTTTTCGATCTGGGAACGGCGTTGCAACCACGCGGCTCCGCGATTGTCGAAGGC
Organism: Planctomycetota bacterium; assembly: GCA_028289345.1. GTDB lineage: Bacteria > Planctomycetota > B15-G4 > B15-G4 > SIAN01 > JANQQL01. The sequence goes on from JANQQL010000018.1 coordinate 45,649, forward strand.
CATGGGGCAGTACGCCTCGAATGCCGCTTCACCGTCTGGCGGACCAAAGTGGCGAGTCACGTCGAGAATCAATGCGGACAAAGACTCGAATTCGAGGCGCAATGCCTCGAGGTCCGGGGGTGGTTCGTCGTTGGGACGAAAGCGTGCAACGGCTCGGCGCCAGGCAGCCAACCACTCGTCCACGAGGATCTCGGATTTCACCGCCTCGAGGGCCGACCGGCAGCGGTTTCGAGCCGCGAGGGAGGTGTCCAGGTCGTCGTTTGCCATCGCTTCTTGAAGGGCGAAGTACTCGGCGAAGAGGGGCTCCAGACTTCGTCGGAACTCGGCGGGGAGTGGTGATCGCGCAGCCTTCGACTCCACCTCGCCCTCCATCATCATGCTTGGCTTAGCAGCGATCTGCATGGCACTGTCGATCTTGAATGCGCCGCGGGTGACGACCTCTTCGCCCTCCTCCAGTCCTTCACGAACGACGTAGAACTCACCGGCTTTCGGACCGAGCACGATTTCACGCCCTTCGTACAACGGGTCTTCCGAGTCGGGAACTCGGACGTAGACCACCGCACGCCGGCCGGTCACTAACACCGCCGACTTGGGAATGACCACCGGCTCCGCGTACGAGTCCGGATCTCCCACCACCCCCAGCTCCTCCGCGGGCACCAGATCCATGCCACAGACCTCACAACCGCCGGGCTCGTCGTAGACGGAGTCTGGGTGCATGGGGCTCAACCATTTCCCGGCCAGCTCGTCGGACAGCATCGCCCCGGCCACCGACACTCGGGTTTCCGCGACGGCCGTGGCGAACATGCCCGGCTTCAGGCGTCCGTCTCGGTTGTCGATCGCGGCCCGCACCGCCGCCGTTCGGGTGTGGTCATCGACGATCGGCTCGATGAAGGAAACCCGTCCTTCGAACACCTCTCCGGGATGGGATTCCACGGTGAACGTCACTCTCTGCCCCCAACGCAAGAGGGGCAGTTGGGACTCGTAGGCCTCCATCTCCAACCACAAGCGATTCAGATCGGCCACGGTGGCAATGGGTGAACCGGTCTCGACGTAGTCTCCTTCCAGAGCAGCCAGATGAGTCACCAGCCCGCCAATGGGCGAGAAGATCGTGAAACGATCTTCTCCCATGGTCCCTTCTTCCGCGGTTTCGATCTGAGCGGGCGTCAGTCCGAACAAGCGAAGTTTCTCTCGCGCCGCCACCAAGGTCTGGGTGGTGGTGGTTCGAAGCAGATCGCTTGCGGTGCGGTTCTTTTCGACCGCCAACTTGGCCTGGCGCAGCTCTTCGAATGCGGCCAGCAGTTCGGGACTGAAAATGTCGGCGACATGGTCCCCCTTCCGAACTGGGGCACCGACGAAGTCGACGAACAAGCGATCCAGTCGGCCTGAGAAGTACGAGGTGATGCGCGCCACCTTGGTTTGGTCATAGGTGACCTTTCCATAGAGCCGGACCTCGGTGGTTGGAAAAAAGCGCGCCACCGGAGTGGTTTCGACTCGCGCCAAGGCGCGCGCCGCCTCGGACAAGGCAAGGCGCCCAGAGTCCGACTCAACCCCGGAGGGGGCAGCCGGAATCAGATCCATGAAACAAATCGGACACTTGGCTTCGGGGTCAGTCAACCGGACCTGGGGATGCATCGAGCAGGTGAACTGGGTTTCGCGGTCCGTCTCCTCGACCACGATCTGAGAGGAAGGTCGGGGAGTCGAATCCCCCCGCACCCAGAATCCCAACCCGAACGCGCTCCCCAAGAGGATCACCCACTTTCCACTCTTGCTGAGCGTCCCCGCCGGCCCCCGCGGAGGCACCTTCGGACTCTTCGTCGTGGACTCAATCATGATTCCCCCTCTGCGGACTTGGGAAGCTCCGCCTCAACCGTTTCGAGGGGTATTCCCACCAAGCGTTCCAAACGTGCCAGCGAGATGGCTCGATCGGCCAGCGCCCTCTCCAGGGCGAGCTGGAATTCCAGCAAGGTCCGCTCGGTGTCGAGCAGATCCAAGAAATCCGAATCCCCCGCTCGAAACCCGGCCAGCGAGGCCCCCATGGACTCGGTCGCTTTCGGAATCAACGTGTCCCGGTAGAGAACGACTCTGCGCTCCGCGTCCCGATGCTCGAAATGAACCTGGCGCAGCTCCGCCGCCAAGTGCTGTCCCTCCTGCACGCGAGCATTGGCCGCCGCGAACTGGCGCGCTTCGGCCTGCCGCTCTCGTGCCGAGTTGCGTTGCCGGAAGATGGGAAGGTTGAAGGACAAGTTCAGCAAGATCGGATCGTCCCCCCGGTCCGAGAACGACCGATTGGGAGGGTTGTTCTCGACGAACAAGTAGTCGAGGCCAAGCGTGAAGTCTGGCATCCGCCGTTTCTCTGCCACCGTGGTGAGTTCTCGCTCGCGCTCAACTTCTTCTTGGCGAGCAAGCAGCTCGGGGTTGTGGACTTGGGCAAGGGACCAGGACTCTTCGTATGTTCCCTCGAAGCGCCTCTGCGGGAGGCTCGCGGGCCAAGGAAGATCCCCGTGAGTCGGACGAGACAGCGCCGCATTGAGGCGTTCGACGGTGGGTCCACGCAGCTGGCGGAGCTGGATCCAGCGATCTTCCAGCGAACCAAGCTCCACTTGAATTCGAATCACGTCCGGGTGATCGGCGGTGGCCACCCGGAACCGAGCACGGGCGACCTGCTCGAACTGCTTGAGCAGTTCGAGATTCTCACCGGTGATGTCGATGGCCCGGCGCAGGTAGTGGAGCTCGTAGAGTGCCCGGGTGACATCTTCGAACACGGTGAACTTGCGAGCCTCGTAGCGGTGCCAAGCGGCGTTGGCCTCCCGCTGGGCCGCGTCGGCTTCGCCGCCGCGCTTGCCAAACCAGGGAAACGTCTGAGACACCCCCACTCTCCCTTTTTGGGAGCCTGCCGCGGTTTCGACTTCTTCCAGGAACAGACCGAAGGACAGGCGAGGGTCGGGAAGCCCTCCCGCCTCTTCGGCTCGCTCCGCCGCCGCTCGGAAGCTTTGGTACGCGGCCTCCAGTCCCGGGTGGTGAGCCATGGCAAACTGGTGATAGTCATGCAGCGTGGATGACTCGCTGAGCGTGGGAGTGAACTCGGGCGCTCTCTGGGCGGTCGACTCCTTCCGAGACGATGAGCTTGCCACGAGCGCGGCCCCCCGCGGTCCTCCAGCCTCCCCTGCGGAGGAAGAGTCCTGCTCACGAGGACTCTGACACCCCGACAACACCACGACGAGCGCAAACACGCGAAAGAAAGACAACTGCATGGGACGTCACTCCCCACCGAGAGATCTTCTCACGAATGGTCTGGGTCGGACGAATGGCGCTTGCGCCATAGGTACGCCGGACCGTGCCGATGTCCGGTGAACGATCTCTCGAAGGGTCGCCGTTTCACCCGCGGGCGACGGAATCCTCCGCTGCTCGCGCGCCAGGTGCTTTCGAACTTCCGCTGGTCAACAGCGGACCCGGCTCCTTGGAGCGGCGGTCTCGCAACCGACGACGAACAAGTCGCAGGTGCAACCAGTCACGGAAAGCGGGACTCTCGATCAACGTTCCCGGAAGAGAAAGGTCGGTCACGCTCTCCAGACACAGAGCAGCGATTGCAAACGCGGCGGCAACCCGCGAGACCGATGATCGGCAAAGACCAAGTGAGCCCGAGGAACCTCGAGAACGGAAATCGTTGGCAAGCACGCCGATGCCGTGGCCGCCAGCCGCAGCGAGGGCGAGCCTCGACACAGGTCCGGCGCCGAAGAAGGTTCCGAACCGGAGTCCCCAGGACGCAAGTCGCAAGAGCAGGGGCCCGTCGTCCAGCGCGAGTGAGAGTCGGTCGCCAGAGGAATGGCACAGCAGCACAGAGGCTCGGCGGACGAGCCGGCACAGGAGGATCCTGCACTCGACCCACCGACGTTCATCCCGAAGCCGGTGATCGACTGCAGCAGAGCCAGAAAAACGACAAAAACTCGCACGCTCATAAAGGGATTGTCGGTCGGCTCCCGGGGAAAGTCAAACCGACGAGAGTCTTCGCCGGAGGAAATCCCTGCGCCAACCCAGCGAGACCGGGGGATGAGCACTGGGGAGCCTCCCGGCATCGAGGCGCCTCAGCCGTCATCGCTCATGTAGCCCATGGCCCGTAAATTCTCGACTTCCTCCGGAGAGAGTTCGGTCGACGCGGCATTCGCCGGTTGGGCGATTTGCTCGGACCAGCGCTTCAACCGCCGATCCAACTTGCGGACCACGTCTCGGCGTTGTTCCGCCAGGTTGGTCTTCTCCCCCGGATCACTCGACAGGTCATAGAGTTCATACTGATCCAGGTCCCGCGCATAGATCATCTTGTAGTTGCCCTGCACGATGCCGTGGAGCTTGCGTTTGCGATCGGTTTCGAAGAACACCGGGACACCCGTCTCGTAATCCCGCAAGCTCTGTCCCTGCAACTTGGTGGTGACGGGGACTCCGGCATAGTCAAGGATGGTGGGATAGACATCCACCAACGCCACCGGATCTGCGACGACCTGCCCCTTGCCCTGGGGCGGCTTGATGATCAGAGGCACGTTGATCACCTCGTTGTAGAGCGTCTTGGTGTGCCCCAAGTCGTCGTGTTCGAAGAACTCCTCTCCGTGATCGGCGGTGAAAACGATCAACATGTCTTCGTACAGTCCACGCTCGCGAAGAGCATCGAGCATCCGCCCGATCTCGCGATCGGTCCAGGCGATCTCGGAATCGTACAGTCGGCGAATTTCGGCAATGTCCGCTTCGGTGACCTTTTTGCGCATCCGGAGAAGCTCTTTGAACGGCGTCCCGGATTCAATGGGCCCGGAATACTCGGGTCCCTCCCGAAAACCGTAGCTTTCGTGCTCGAGATACGCGAAGTGAGGGTCGAAATAGTGCAGCCACAGGAAGAAAGGTTCCCCGGTGACTCGATTCAAGAAGTCGATGCCGCGATCCGTGATTCCCTGAGACGTGACTTTGTCGTGGCCCAGGATGTTGCTTTCGTCGAACTCGTCAAAGCCTTGATCGAAGTTCCATTTCGCAGAGCAAAAGTTGTGGCTGACCGCAGCGGCGGTCCGATAGCCGGCCTCGTGCAGCGCCTCCGGCAGCAGCAGGATGTCCTCGGGCAACACCGATCGTTCATCCAGGATGCCCAGGGACGTCGGGAACTGGGAGGACAGCAAGGAGCCGATCGAGGGAGTGGTCCACGGCGCCTGACTGAAGGCCATCGTGTAAACCATCGCCGACGACGCCAGTCTTTCCAGATTCGGAGAAGTTGATCGCTGGTAGCCGTAGCAGCTCAAGTGATCCTTTCGCAGGGTGTCGACCACGATCAGCAGAATCGACGGAGTCTCCACCGACCTCTGAGAATCCCCCGATTTCGCGAGGGAAGTCTCCTCCGACGCGGCCATCTCTTCGGGGGGTGCATTCGCGGCAGACCCCGCAAGGGGTTCTTTGGTCGCAGGGGTGCTTTGCTCGGAACAGGCGAAGGAGAAAAGCAACGTCGCGGTGAGAAATGTGCGGGGAAGTCCGAAACGCTCAGTCATCACGGAAATACCCCAGCGCTTCCAGCTTGGCCCGCATCTCGGGCGTGAGGTTGCGGGATTTGTCGTTGTCGGAGGCTTGGCTTGGATCGTAATTGGGAAAGGTCTGCATCCAACGGTCGATGGAGCGGCTCATCTGGCTCCCCAGTTCCGGCTGATCAGCAAACAAGTTGGTCTCTTCCCCTGCATCGGTCCGCAGATCATAGAGTTCATGGCTCCCGTCCGAGGCGCGGATGAATTTGTAGCCATTCTGCTCCACGGCCTGAAACGTGCGCAGCCACGGCGTCCAGTCCAGCTCCGGGTTCTTGCGGGACATTCGCTCGAGGGCGTTGGGGGTACTGGCCAGCAGCTCCGCGAAGACCGGTCCTTCGCCGTGGTCGCGCTGCCGGCGCAGGGATTGGCCCGGTCCGAAGGAAGCCACCCCTGCCAGATCGCGCAAGGTCGCGGGGACGTCGAGCACCGACACCAGGTCCCTCACCCGACCCGCCGATAAGTCGGCAACCCCGGCCACGACCAGCGGCACCCGCAACAGCTGGTTGTAAACGGAGTACTTGTGATCAAACAGGCCGTGTTCTCCCAAGTTCTCTCCATGATCCGAAGTGAGGATGATCACGGTGTTCTCCAGAAAGCCCAGGCTGTCGAGAGTGGTGATCAAGTCTTCGGTGATCGCATCCAGATCGCGCAGACAGGCGTCGTAGATACCACGCACGATGTCCACCTCCTCCCGCGCCATGGATTCGATGCCAAACATGTGGCGCAAGAACACCCGGCTGCGCCGATCAATGGTCCAGGACTTCTCCACCTGCTCTTCGGTCAGAAACTCCTCGCGCCTCGTTCGGGAGGGAATCCTGGGTCCGTGAGCCTCCATGTAGTTGAGGAACGCAAAGAATGGGCGATCCCCACGAGACTTCCGCAACCAGCGTAGCAGCGCCTTCTTGGTGACCTCCCCGGCTTCCTTCACCAACCCGTGGCGGTTGAGCGCCTCCAAATCGGAGGCCACTTCCAAGGTCAACTGAGTCCCTTCGTCCTGAGGTTCGAGTTTGGCCAGAATCCCTTGCTGCACCGCGTGGATCCAGTCCGAGTCCCATGGGTGCTCCACGGTCTCGAACCCCTGAGCCAAGTTGGTGTTGGTAGACACGAATGGATTCGCAGAAAACGCGTAAGTGGCGTATCCAACATCGCGCAACTGCTCCGGCAAAGTTTCGAAATGGTGATCCAGCCACTTGTGGGCCGCGGAGGCGCCGTGACCGCTCGCAGGGAGGCCGGTGAACAAGCTGCCATGGGAGGGCACGGTCCAGATCCCAGGAGACACCGCCCGCTCGTAGACCGTCGCGTTGCGCGCAAATTCTTCGAGGAACGGAGTGGTCGAGGCCGACGCCCCATACAAAGACATGCGATCGGCACGAACGGTATCCCAAAGGATCACCAATAAGTTCGGGGACCGCGGGGAGGCCAATCCATCGCGGGGCTGCTCCGAATCGTCAGCGATGGCTTGCTTGGCAGGCGCCGATGGCTCGGCCGTCGGGCCTTGCTGGCCAGAGTCGCAGGAGACCCATCCCAGAGCCAGGGTCACCGCCAGCGCGACCCGGGGACGCCACTCCCAACGGCTCCTTCTCATGACTTCCAATCCTTCGACTTCTCGCGAATCGTTTCGTCGAACTCGTCCCACGCGGTGCGAGTCGTCACTCCGCGAGGAATGCGCCGCAGGAGGAATAGCACCGACGGGACGTCTTCCTGGATTCCGAGGAATTCGACTTGCGGGACGTATCTCTTGCCCACATCGGTGTCCCGCCATCGCGAAGCCGCTTTGAGGATGGTGTTGAGCGGATCCAGATTGCGATAGATCCTCGCGAACATGAATGTGGGCTTGTCGGGCAAGAAGTACTCGCGCTTCACCGTTTTTTCGTGACCGGGCGATCGAGCCTTCTTGTTCTTTTCACCCTGGGAGACTTCGGCATTCACCAATCCGTATCGGTCGTAGATGAACAGACCGGTGTAGTAGCCGATGACCCCAATCGCTCCGCAAACCAAGGATTCTCCCGGCTGGACAATGTCGCGCAGAGCCAACGCCGTCTCCGTCCGAGACACGGTGTTTTGTTTCATGAACTTCCACTGCTGATACTCGCTGCGGAACTTGTCCGTATTCAGACGAACGTGGCGCTCGGCACGGACTTCCTCGGAGATCAGGTGGATGTCGAATCCCGGCAGGAGTCCGACCGTCAGGGTTCCGAGCGCCAGCAACACCACCAGCGCGCGAACCGCGATTCCGCGTCGCCACGCGTCACCCCACAGCCAGCCCACCAAGAGCGCTTGCATCACCAACCCCGGCAGCAGCATCCGCCCCATGCACATGAAGTCGCCGCCGATCAGCACCGCGTAGATCCAGAACCCCAGGGCAATCAACCATGTGGTCGCCGCCTTCCAGCGCCGGTCCCCTCGCCAGGCAGCCAACGGACCCACCACCATCCACGCGGGTGTGAGGAAGGTCAGCGCGAACAGGGAGACGTAGCGCCAGCCGGCCGCCAGGGTCTCCGCACTCATTCCGACTTTCGCGTAGACGGTGTTGGGAAACAACCGCTGGTAATATGACCAGCGAAACGCGAAGTACCCGGCCACGAGCAAACCGCCCAATGCCCCGGCAAGCAACAGCACTCGACCGCGACGGTGTCCCTGAAATCGCCCGCTGACCCAGCACCAGCCCAACATCGCCGCCACCCAGAACATCCCCTCCGGCCGCATCAGGGAAACGGCAGCTCCCAGGAGTGCCACCGCCATCAGCGACGGAGCAGGCCTCAAGAAAAGGCGGTCCACAAGCAAGAAGGTCAGCAGAGCGTAGGGCATGGTCTCGAGCCCGCTGCTTGACCAAGCAGCAAACGGCGGGAACCAGGCGAGGGATGCGGTGGCCAAGAGCGCGGGAAGCGAGGCGACTTGGTGGCGCCGCAGCGCCGCGAAAACAAACACCAGGAGCAATCCGGCGCACCCAGCAGAGGTCAGGGGCAACCAAACCGTGATGTCCGCACCCACGAGTTCGATCAAGGCTCCGTAGGCGACCCACAGGAAGTTGCTGAAGCCTTCCACGGGCAAGTGGCTGCCGAGGTTGTAACGAAGCCCGTGTCCCTCGGCCCAGTTGAGGGAGTACCGGAAAGAGATGAACGCGTCGTCACAGACGAACCAAAATCGCCAAACCAGCCACGCCCATGGCAGAAGAATCGTCGCCAGCAGCGTGGTCTCGCGCCCGCGATTCGGCCTGACTTGCGCGCGCTCCATGAGTTCGTCGGTCAAGACCCCTCTCTCGTCATGGCTGGGGTGCCCCTCCTCGGGAAGCGATCAAACCTCAAACCCATCGAGCACCCGCTCCACCCAGGTCGAGTCTCTCCGAAGATCGCGGCTCGGACAGGCAGTATCCCAAATGCGTTGCACCGGCATGGCGGGAAAGAGCCCGTCAAGGAGCGCGAGATCAGTCCCCGTGTTCGAGAGAGCGAAGCCGACGAATCCCGAAATGGCGGCCGTTGGCTCATGGCGCTCCTCATGGCCGGAGCATTTTCAACCTTCGGAAGAACATTCGCCTGGTTTTCTGATCCTTTCCTCCCGAGGGAACTGTCATGACGGGCGTGGACTTGCCAGTTGGTGTTGGTCATCTCCACCGGAAGGCGCCCCGTTGACGAAGGCCCAATCTCCCAAACCCCGGGCCGCCTTCTGCCGAACAGGCCGGGGAACCAGCGGTTTGCTCTCGCCCCTCGCCTGAGAGTGATGAGGGCCGGCCTGCTCGCCCAGGCCGGCCCCCTTTCCTCCGACACGCGCCGTGGCAGATCGGTGAGAAAGGCACGACACCCGAGCGGGTTCGGCCTCCGTCTTCGTCCATCCTCAGCGAACCACCGATTCGCCTTCGGTCCGACTCCTCGACGGAGACGAAAATCTCTCGATCGGCCACTCGAGGCCTTTTTCATCGGCCTGCCAGTCTTGATCCCTCGGAGCGTCGGGCCAGAATGCGTGGCCGGTCGTCGCACTCTTTTCCGCTCCGAGCCTCCCCTTGCCAAAGAATCGGATTCTCGATTGGTGCCGCTGGTGGATTCCGTTGCTGGCCGCTTGTGCCTGCGCTCCGGAAGCGGCGGAATCCGAAGAACGCGCTCCGCGCCGAGCCACCGATCGCCCCAATGTCGTGGTCGTCATGATCGACACGCTCCGACCCGACCACCTGGATCTGTACGGGTACGGGAAAGAGACCGCCCCGTTTCTTCGCGAGCTGGGACAGCGGTCCGTCGTGATGAGACACGCTTCCTCCACCTCGTCCTGGACCGCTCCCGCCACCGCCTCTCTGTTCACTGGCCTCTATCCGACCGAGCACGGTGTGGTGGCGGGCTTCCGTGCCTCACGCCGGAAGCAGCGCAGCGAGCGCCGCCAAGCAGCCGGGGGAACCCTCGATCAGAAGGACTTCGAGGTTCTGAAGCTGAGTACGCTTCCCAAGGATCTCGCCACTCTTCCCGAGGTGTTCCAACAGAGCGGTTACAAGACCTACGGGATCTCTTCGAACATCAACATCGACCGCTACCTGGGCTTCGGCCGCGGCTTCGATCAATTCGAATGTCTGATCAACTTCGATGCGGCCGCCATCAGAGAAGCGCTGGAGCCGTGGGAAGAGGAAATCCGTGACGGCCCGAGCTTCCTCTACCTTCACTTCATGGAGCCTCACGTTCCCTACGAAGCCCATGATCCGTGGTACGAAGAACAGGCGGGCCGCATCGACGACCTCCGTTCGCGCTACGACAGCGAGATCCGATTCCTGGACCAACACCTCGAAACACTCCACGATCGATTGGACTGGGACCACAACACCCTCCTGGTCGTGCTGTCCGATCACGGGGAGGAGTTCATGGAGCGAGGAGAAGTCGGCCATCACTTCTCGCTGTACGTCGAGTTGACGCGCATCTTGATGATGGTTCACGCACCAGGTTTGGAACACCGCTTTCTGGAAACCAACACCAGCATCATCGACGTGTTTCCGACGCTGACGGCGCTGGCCGGCCTCGACGATCCCAATCCTCGCTCGGGCCTCGACCTTGGCCCACTCCTGGGGGACGCGACCTCGGAAACTCCCGCAGAGTTCGACGAGCGAGTTCTCTACGCCCATCGCCAAGACCCGGATTCCGGAGAGAACCTCTGGGCCGTGATGGACGGGCCGTGGAAACTTCTCAAACGCGACTTCGGAGAAGCGGAACTCTACGACCGACGTTCTGACGAAGGGGAGCACAAGAATGTGGCCGACAAACGGACGCGAGCTCTCAAGCGCCTTCAAAAACGCCTGGATGCCTTTCAGACTCGCGGCGTTCGCTCCTCTCAAGAAGCAGTGGAAGTGCCAGTCGATGACGACATGCGGGAGGTCTTGCAGGCGTTGGGCTACGTGTCGGACGATTGAGCCGACCAGCGAGTAAGGCCTGCTAGGGCAAAGCCAAGTCCTCGGCGATTTCACCGGCAACGGCGCGAATCTGGGATGCGGTCAGTCGATCGAGTTGCTGCAGCAGATTGGAGTCGCGTCGGAGCATGGGAAAACGCTCGGGCTCCCGGTCCAAGATCTCGACAAAACGCTCCATCAACTCTTCGTAGCCCGTGGCGTGAGGGCTTTCCCCTCCTCGCGAACGAGGCAGGTAGTCGGCACACGTGGCCAGCCCGAGGTGAGGATTGCGGCCCCGCAGGATCGCGGCACATTGGGCGCGCATCTCCAACCAGGCTTCGATCTTCGCGACCGAAAACCCCTTCCTGACGAACGCCCCTAGGACTTGCCACAACCCAGTTTTGGAGGAGAAGAATTCATGGGCATCGTTCAGATGAGCGATCTCATGGACGAGGACCTGCTCGACGAGATCTTCGAAATACGAAGAGCCCTGGGATTCGGCTCGCCGGTTGGCGTGCCAGCGGAGGCGAAACGCCACCTCGGCAGGCTCTTTCAGCGAGCGTCGGGAGGTCTGATCATCGGCGGGAGACAACGGCTCCGCAAAAATCCGCCCGGCCTCGGCGTCCCATTTCTTCAGGTCGACCTGCACCCGCTGGGCTTCGGCGTCGATCTGTCCCACATCCACATAAGCGAAGCGATGCAGTGCTGCGCCTGTGAGCTGGGCATTCTGGAAGTGCAGGTAGGACGGAACACGCACGCCCTCGACGAACGCGAGATGAGCGTTCTGGGGACCGGCCCGGTCAAAGTGAAGAGCGGGAAGCATCATCAGTTCTGGCGGCGACCCCACCCGCCGACCCACGATCAACAATCGTCCGCGCTCGAAGAAGTGTCGGGCGAACGGCCCCCCCGTCTGTGGATCGGGATCGAGCATTGCACCGAGAGGCCCGAAGGAAACCTGTTCTGCGCCCGCGACGAGGTCGATTCCAAGCGACTCTTTGGTGACCATCGAGAGCTGACCACGAAACTCTTCTAGGCTCAACCGGTCCGCACCGGATTGGAACTCGTGGTAGCGTTGCTTGGCCAGGGTTTCCCACTCCGCCTCGAGCCTTAGCTGCCCGCGGGTGTCGGCCAAGAATTGCTCCAGCTCGGCGTCGACAACTTCGAGGGACCGGACAACGATCAGCGCCTCCTGGGCCATGCCCATGCGTCGCAGCAAGCGCGCAAACCGCAGACGGGCTTCCGCGCTCGACTCGGACTGAGCTGACGTCGCCAAGGCCTGCGCCCGGCGAAACACCTCGCAGTCGAAGCCGATTCCCGAAAGTCCGTCGTACCGATTCTCTTCGTTTTCGAGCGCTTCGATCCAACGTCCCGCTTGAAACAACAGTCGACGCCGGAGCTGATGTTCCGCCAAACTCAAGGAAGGAAGCTTGGAGGCCATCTGCAGGGCCAGGGCCGCATCCCCTGATGCACTGGCAACATGCATCAGCAAGCGATGCAGCGAAGGATGGGACAAATCACTCGCGGACTGCAGCATCCGCAACAACCAAACCGCCTGAGAAGAGGTTCCGGAATGAAGAAAGCGAGCGAGCAGTTGATCACACAGCACGGCGTTCCCGGGAGAACGGGCCACTGACTGCCCGAGGACTCGCAGGGCCTTTTCCGTGTTTCCGAGGCTGCCATGGGTTTCCGCCAAGAGCCGCAACCGGTACTCGTCCTGCGGATCCCCGTCCGACTCGGTCAGCCGGCCAAAAGCCGAAATGAAGTCGGCCGCGCGTAGCTCAAGCTGAACGGCACCCAGCACCAACTCGCGATGTTCGGGAAACCAGCGTAGTCCCGCTTCGAAGTGCCGACGAGCCTCCGCCACCTCCCCTCGAGCCAAGGCCAGGTGCCCGAGACCGAGAAACGGCCAGGGACTCCTGGGTTCGAGGCGAAGTGCTTCCTCGAACGCTCGCTCTTGGCGGCCGACGTCGGAGTGAAGCCTGCCCCACAGGTAGAGAACTCGACTGTCCCTAGGCGCGTCGTCGCGCAGCCGGCGATAGAGCTGCAACAACTCTCCTCGGCGTCGTTCGGCAAGCCCGAGGTTCTGAATTTGGCGATGGGCTGCGACGAATCGTGGCTCGAGTTCGACGGCGGTCCCCCACTCCCGCTTGGCATTCTCCAGATTGCCGAGCCAAAGCTCTCGCAACCCGGCTTGATAGGCCTCCGCCGCGGCGGGACTGGGCGCGGGCTCGAGTCGAGCCGCGGGACTGGTGCACGCCGACAAGGCCACTCCCCAAGTGAGCAGGGCGGCTCGAGCGATCCGGCGAAACTGCGCGGTTTCCGAAATAGAGATTGCCATCAACGGGCGGCCTCGAGGGGTCCGACCTTGGACAGAAGCATCCTCGGAACTCTTCCATCGGCTGGCGAGGTGCGCAGAAGCAGGAACGCGAAAAGTGCGCATTCAGAGCAATTCTCGGCGAGTTTCCATGACCAATCGTTCAGGGAGACCCCAATATCCATAAAGTTAATTCCCAAAACACCTTACGCACATTTGGTCAATGTTAGGGTGCACTCTTGTTCAGAAACTCCGGCGAGCGAGCCCCGCAGCCAAGCCCGATGCAAACGTCGACAATAATCTCGTAAGTAACCTCAAATCAAACACTTACGAGTGAGTCGACGAATCAAATGGAAGAAACGGTACACCGGTTGCATTACCTTTTGACCTCAAGGGTTTTTCGGGTCTTGCATCGATAGGGTGCAAGAAGAAGTACAAGAAGGAAAAGAAAAACAAGGTAGGGTCGATCGTCCTGGCTGGATAGGCCTTACCGCTCTGGAACATCGGGCGGCTTCCGGGGGGAGGCCGCCCTACTCTTTTCTAGAGCTCCCCGAGAATGTCGCCGGTCCCAGCCGCCTCTCCCACATCCCCCGGGGGATGAATTCACCGGCATCCGACTTGGAGCACCACCGCGTTGTCCACGAAGTGCGGGGGGCGGGAATCCCTCGGACCGGACTCGCTGCCCCCTCTGGGTTGCCGCTCGCTCCGAACAGCGTCTGGCATTGCCAAACGACGGACCGTCCCGAGCGGCATCGAGGACACCCGAAAGACAATGGGAGCATCGACGGATGAGAATCTCAGCTCCCGGTGATTTGCCCGACCGTGGCGACAGGAGCGTTTCGACAGAGCCCTTGAAGTGAGGCCCTCGGAGATCAGCCGTTTGGAGACGGAACAGAACGAGAAGCGACGGCGGCGCCCGGTCACGAAATGGCGGGAGCGCATGGGAATCGAACCCACCTAGGACCTTTGGAGGGCCCCACAACGGATTTGAAGTCCGTGCGGCACACCAGCACCGATCCGCTCCCGGCGAGTCGATCATTGTAGCCGAACGTCGCAGCCCGCTGAGGTCTCGTAAACTGCACTCATGGATTCCACGATCTATCTCGACAACGCGGCGACCACCCGGGCCCACCCGGAGGTGGTCGAAACCATGGTCCAGGCGTTGGGCGACGGCTTCGGCAATCCGTCGGCGCGTCACGGCCGGGGGATTCAAGCCCGGCGACGGCTGGAAGATGCTCGCGAAACCATCGCTCACTACGCTGGCATTGCACCGGAAGGGGTGGTCTTCACGTCCGGGGGTACCGAAGCGAACAATCTCGCCGCTCGCGGCTTTCCGATGCGCTCCGGGACCCAACGAATCTTGACAAGCGCTGCGGAACACCCGTCCTTGCGGCGACCGCTTCAGGCCCGAACGGATGGTGTGGTCGAACTGGTGAATCTGACGCCCCACGGCACCATGGACCTGGACGATCTGGAAGGCCGTCTCGACGAAGACGTCGGGCTGGTCGCGACTTTCGAAGGTCAGAACGAAATCGGCTGCCGACAGCCAGTGAACGAGATCTCGAAACGGGTCCGGCTCCAGGCTCCCCGCGCGTTCCTTCACTTGGACTCGGTCCAAGCGTTCGGCAAACCAGGCGCACCCCCGTTCGATCCAGGGATCTCTAGTGCCTCGATCTCGGGGCACAAGATTCACGGTCCCCAGGGAACCGGCGCGTTACTCCTGAACACACGCTCCACGCCGGCGTCGCTGCTGCTCGGAGGAGGCCAAGAAAGTGATCAGCGCAGTGGCACGGAAAACCTTCCCGGCATTCTCGGACTTGCCAAAGCGGTGGAGCTTCTGGCTCAACGCACCCGAAGCGATGACGAAGCTTGGCAACGGCGGCGCGAACGATTCGAGGAACAACTTCGGCAGAGCATCTCCGGACTGCACATCTTGGCCCACGACGCCCCGCGCCTGCCCCACATCGTGGCTGTCGTGATCCCCGGGACTCTGGCAGAAGTCGTGCTCCACCACCTGGAGCAAGAGGGCGTGTTGGCTTCCGCGGGCGCGGCCTGCCAAGCAAGCAAGAGTCAGCTGAGCCCGGCCTTGGTCGCCATGGGAATGCCCCCGGAGAACATTCGCGGCACCTTGCGTCTCAGCCTCTCCCGCCAGACCACGGACGAAGAACTCGATCACGTTGTGGCGTGTCTTCCCGGCATCGTCGACAAGCTTCGCTCCCTGGGAGCGATTCGATGAGCTTCGATGCCGTGCTGGTGAGGTTCGCCGAACTCGGCTTGAAGGGAGCGAACCGTCCGCTGTTCGAGCGAGCTCTTCGCCAGAATCTGAAGAAGGCTCTGCGACCCTGGTCGAACTTCGAACTCCTACCGGTTCGCGGACGGCTGCTGGTGCTTGCGGAACACCCCGAGCGCATCCTGCAACCGTTGACCAAGGTCTGCGGGGTCAAGACCATCTCCCCCACTTGGCGAGTGGAGTCCAAACTGGACGCCATGGCCGAGCAAGTGCGTCAGGTGTTTCGACGAGCCCGCGAAAGCGGAGCGAACACCGCGACGTTTCGGGTCACCACCCGGCGCGCAGAGAAGCGCTTCCCTTTGCGTTCCAACGATGTCAACCGAGAACTCGGCGCCGCAGTCTTGCACGAGTTTCCGGACACGCGGGTCCAACTGGAACATCCAGACCTGGAGATTGGTGTCGAGATTCGCACCGAAGGCACGTTCGTCTTTGCGGAGAAGATCCCCGGCCCCGGCGGGTTGCCGGTGGGAACCACAGGACGCGCGCTCGGGCTTCTTTCCGGAGGGATCGACAGCCCCGTGGCTTGCGCTCTAGCCATGAAGCGGGGCCTGTGGCTGTCCCTCGCTTTCTTCCATTCCCCGGAGTTCACCGGCGAGGGCCCACGCGAAAAAGTGCTGCGCTTGGCCAAGATCTTGGCCCCCTACCAACCTCACACGCGACTCTTCGTCGTTCCCTTCGGCCCGACCCAGGTTGGCATCAAAGAGCACTGTGCCGAGGAATATCGGACACTGCTGTACCGTCGAATCATGCACCGCATCGCAGAAAAACTCGCGGCCTCTGTTCACGCCAAAGCGTTGGTCACCGGAGATTCCCTCGGTCAAGTAGCGTCCCAGACTCTGGAAAACTTGCAAGTCACCGCGGCGGCCACCCACCTGCCGATCCTGCGTCCTTTGCTCACCTTCGACAAGGAAGAGACCATTCTCTTGGCGCAGCAACTCGGTACTTACGAGACCTCGGTACTGCGGGAACCCGATTGCTGCACCTTGTTTCAGCCTGCTCGGCCCAAGATTCGCGGGAGTCTGGTTGGTGCGGCGGCGCAGGAGCACTCGCTTCCGCTGTCCGACTGGGTCGATCAGTGCCTGTCCCACACCGAACGGATTGACTTGCTTCCGAACGGTCGGGTCAAAGAACAGCCGATGGTTGACTGAAGCAATGCGCAATCTTCTCCAGGTAGTCCTGGTGGTAGCCATCGTGGCGATTGGCGCTTGGGCCAGTGTCATCGTTGGTCGGACGCCCCCTTCGCCCGAGCGTCCGCCGGTGCCTCCTCGGCCGGTCCAAGTGGCCGTGGCCACCGCGGAACGGGGAGATCTGCCGAGATCGATCCGTCTCCTCGGTGATCTGATGCCGGCTCGAATCACCACGCTTCGCGCCGAAGTGGCCGGAACTGTTCAAGAGGTGCAGGGCAACACTCTGGGACAAAGCCTGGGCGCCGACGAAGTCGTGGTCCGGATCGACCCCCGGGATTTCGAGATTGCTTTGGAGGAAGCCCAGGCGGCCGAGGAATCGGCTCGTCAGACCTGGAAAAGGCATTCGATTTCTCACGATGCCCTGGCCAAGGAAGTCGAGCTGGTGAGGCGCTTGTCGGAACTGGCCGACGCAGAAGTCCCACGCCTCGCCGAGCTCCTCGACGAGAGTTTGATCCGCCCGGCGGAGTACGAAGCGGCAGAGCAACACGCCGTGACTCAACGACGCTTGCTCGCGACCGAAGAAAAGAACCTGCGACTGCTCGAACAAGACATCCAAGTGGCCGCCTCCACGCGGAAGATGAATGCGGCGATCCGATCCCGAGCCGAACGCAATCTCGAAAAGACCGTCATCACCGTTCCGTATCCCTCAGCCCTTTCCACCCAGTTTGTGGAGGTGGGTGACCGAGTCGTAATCAACTCGCCGCTCGTGGAGATCCAGGACCTCGACACCCTGCGCGTCGAAGTGGCGGTTCCCTCTTCGCGCATCGGCTTGGTGGAACTGGGAGCGAAGGCCCAGGTGACCGAACGCGACGCGCTCCGCACTCACCAGGGGTCCGTGACCGAGATCGCTCCCCAGGCAGACACCCGAGACCGTACTTTTGCGGTCATGGTCGCCATCCCCAATGAAGGCACGCCGTCTCTCCGACCGGGCCCACTGGTCGAGGTCTCGATTGAGCTGGCCCCGTTGCGCGATGTGTTGCGGGTGCCCGAGGCATCGCTCGCGTATCGGGAAGGGGAAACCGTGGTTTTCGCCTTAGACAATGAGCGACGGTTCACCAAGACCGCGGTTCGACTGCTGGAAACTGTCGGGAAATGGAGCGCCCTCGAAGCCGGGATCCCCGAAGGAACCCAAGTGGCCTCGGAGTCTCTCGACTTGCTGTTCGATGGAGCGATTTGGTTGGAGCCGACGCCTTGAGCGCGGGTTCTCTCATGCAGCAACGCTCGGCACCAGACTCTCTCGTCGGAACGGGAGCGCGGCGATGAACCCGGGTCGCTGGGGAATCGAGCGTTCGGTCCTGGTGAACTTGGTGGTCCTCCTTGTGATCGGTGGCGGCATCGTGGCGTTCCTCCGCCTGCCGCGGGAGATCTTTCCGAGCTTCTCGGACAATCAGATCTCGGTGGTCACCGAATTCCCGGGCGCGTCTCCCGCGGAAGTCGAGCTCCTGGTCACGGCCAACATCGAAGAAGAGCTGGCCGACATTCGCGGCATCGAAGAAATCACATCGCTCTCTTCCGAAGGACTCTCCCGCGTCACCCTGCATCTCGAAGAGACGGCGCCTCCGATCGGACGAGTGATCGACGATGTGGAAGCCGCCATCGACACCATCGACCATTTCCCCGACGACGTGGAAGAGTCTGTGGTTTCCGAAAATCAGACTCGATTCCCCGTGTTGAGCGTTTCCTTGTTCGGCGACCTTGACCCCAAAGTCATGCGGCGTCTGGCGGACGATGTCGAGGACGCGCTGCGGCTGATCCCGGGAGTCTCCCAGGTCGTTGCCGCCGGGGTTCCCGATCCGATCATTTGGGTGGAGGTCGACGAAGACCGCCTGCGTGAGTTCGAGCTGTCCCTGACGGACCTGGAGAACGCCCTGCGTGCCCGCAACCTGAACGCCCCGGGAGGCAGCCTGATCACCGACCAGGGATCGATTCTGGTGCGAACTCTCGGCGAATTCGGTGGTGCGGAAGATCTACTGAGCCTGCCACTCCGTTCCGGAATCTCTGGCCGTGAAGTCACTCTGGGGCGACTGGCCAGCGTGCGCGAAGGCTTCGAGGATCCTCCCCGCACGATCGGCTTTGCCCAGGGGCGCCGCGCTCTGAAGATCACGGTGTTCAAAGACGAAACCGGCGACGCCTTGGACATCTCCGATGCAGTCGTCAAATTCTGCGACGACTATCGAGCAACCCTCCCGGCAGGAGTGGATTTGATCTCTCACGGAGACCTTTCCGTCTACGTCCGCAATCGGCTACGCACCATGAACTCGACCGCGGTGCTCGCTCTGAGCCTGGTGTTGGCCACCCTGTGCCTGTTTCTCAGTGGGCGCATTGCTCTGCTCGCCACGATCGGCATCCCCGTCGCTTTCTTTGGCGCCGCGCTGGCATTCTCTCCCCTGGGCATCAACTTCAGCATGATCGCGATGTTTGCGTTCATCATCGTCCTGGGGATGGTGGTCGATGATGCGATCGTGCTGTGCGAGAACGTCTATCGCCACTGGGAGGAGGGAAAGTCTCCGAAAGAAGCAGCCATCGAGGGGACCAAGGAAGTCGCCGCTCCGGTGACTTGCACGATTCTGACCACGGTCGCGGCGTTCCTTCCCATGTTGATGGTTTCGGGAGAGATCGGAGAATACACCTGGGTGATCAGCGTGGTCGTCTCCATCACCCTGGTGGTCTCGCTCTTCGAAGCCCTGCTCGCGCTTCCCGTGCACTTCTATCACTTGATGGAATGGCTTCCCGCCCGCCGCCATCGACGGGCTCCCATGGCCTGGACGCTGGAGTGGCTATCCAAGCAGTTCCCACGACTCTTGACCCCGGTTCTCCGTTGGCGATATGTGGCTCTGGCCACCTTGCTGGCCGTGAGCATGGTGATCTGGTCCCTCGGCGGGCGCTACGTCAAGTTCGAGCTGTTTGGGGAAGTCGAATCGAAACAGTTCTTCGTCAACTTCGAATCCTCACCATCGACTCGTATCGAGGAGATGGCGACGCGCATCCGCCCGGCACAGGAGTTGGTCGCAAGCCTCCCCAACGAGGAGATCGAATCCTACAACACCAACGTCGGCATCCTGTTCCACGACGTCAAGCGCTTCGAAACCGGACCGCATCGTGGCCAGATTTTCGTCGACTTGAAAGAAGGAGGCGCACGCAGCCGCGATAGTGAAACGATCATCAATCACTTGCGCGATGAACTGCGCGACTTGCCGGGCATGCGCAAAGTGCAGGTGCTCCGTCCCCAGGCGGGCCCCGCCGTCCCGGCCATCGAGATCGGCGTCGAAGGGGAGTCGTTCGCAGGCCTGTCCCGAGTCGCGGACGAGGTTCAAGACCGGCTCAAACGCATCGACGGGGTGCGAGACGTGCGGAGCGATTTCGAGCTCGGCAAAGAAGAACTCCAGCTGACCCTGAGGCCCGAGGCCGAAGCGATGGGGCTGACCGTCGCGTCCTTGGCTCGCCAGGTCCGTTCGCGTTACCTGTATGCGGAAGCGTCCCACGTCCACCGCTCGCGAGATGCCCCCGAAATCCGCGTCCGGCTTCCCGAACATCAACGCGATCACGCGGCCCATGTGCCCGCCACTTGGATTCGACTTCCGACCGGAAACGACGTGCCCCTGGAGGAGTTGGTCCAGATCGACCGGCAACGCGGCCCGTCGACCATTTCCCGGACGGATCAGCGTCGGACGGTGACGGTGCTCGCCGACGTGAACCGCAAGAAAGCCAATCCCCAAGCAGTCGTCGCTGAGCTCCGTGAAGAGTTTCCTCGGCTCGAGAGCGAAAACCCAGGAGTTCGACTCAAGGTCAAGGGCGAGTCTCTGGAACTCGACCAGTCCGTGGTCGATCTTCTCAATGCCGTGGCTGTGGCGATGGCCGCGATCTACGTGCTCCTCGCGGCTCTGTTCCGCTCCTACTTCCAACCATTGATCGTGATGGCGGTCATCCCCTTTGCCCTGGACGGCATCATTCTGGGACACCTGGCCCAGGGGAAAGACGCCACCATGCTGTCCATGCTCGGCTTTCTGGCGCTGGTGGGAATCGTGGTGAACGACTCGTTGGTGCTGGTGTCCTTCATCAATGACCGCCGTCGCCAAGGGAAAGACGCGTGGTCGGCGGTGATCGAAGGCGCCTCGTTGCGCGTACGGCCCATCCTGCTGACTTCGATCACGACCATTATTGGACTGATTCCTTTGGCGTTCTTCGCCTCAGGTCAAGCCGCGTTCCTTTCCCCGATGGCCATTTCCATTGTCTGGGGATTGGCCCTGGCCACCGTGCTGACCTTGGTGGTGATCCCTTGTCTGTACTTGGTGTCCACGGACATCGGCCGATGGATTCGGCTGGGGACAGGCTCGGGAGATCTCCCCGCCACTCCCTGACCGCAAGCGAGGTCTACGATCGCGGCCCGCTCAACTGGCGAGACAAGTGGCCGCCATCCAGTGCCCTCCGCGAGCAAGCATCGCGGTGACTTCCTCCTTTCGGATCGGCTTCGAGAAGAAGTACCCCTGCCCATACTTGCACTCAATTTCGCGCAGCACCCGGCACTGATCGAAGGTTTCGACCCCTTCGGCAATGACCTCTTTGCCGTGGGCGTGAACCATGGTGACGACGGCTTGCACCGTGGCAAGGTGGGTGGGATTCTCTGCGATGGACTCGATGAATGATCGGTCCAATTTGATGTCCGAGAAGGGGAACTTGTGAAGGTAGCTCAGCGAAGAGTATCCGGTTCCGAAGTCGTCCATGCGAAGGCCCACCCCTCGCTCGACTAGCTGATTCAGGGACTGGAGAGCCGACTCCTCGTGCTCCACCACCACCCCCTCGGTGATCTCCAACTTGAGTAACGACGGCGGGAGCTTGCTCGATTGCAGGCTTCGGTCCACCGCTTCCACCACGCTTCCGTGGAGGAACTGCTTGGCCGAAACGTTGATGCTCATGGAAAGGTCGCGGGACCGGGGAAACTGAACCTGCCAGGCTCGTGCCTGGCGACATGCCTCTTCCAACACCCAGTTCCCGATGGGCGTGATCAGTCCAGTTTCTTCTGCGAGGGGAATGAACTCGCTTGGTGCAACCAGGCCATGAGTCGGATGTTCCCACCTGACCAGAGCTTCAAAGCCCGACAACTCGCCAGTCTCCAGGCACATGATCGGCTGATAGCGCAAAGACAGCTGCCCTTGAGAGATCGCGTTTCTCAGATCGTTTCGCGCCTGGAGCCTTTCGATGGCCTCCCCCCGCATCCCATCCTGGAAAATGCTGTGTCCGCGCTTCCCTCCCTCCTTGGCTTTGTACATCGCGATGTCGGCATCCCGAAGGACCTCCTCCGCTTCGTCATACCCCCGGAGACTGGTCACGACCCCAATGCTCGCCGTGCAGGAAACGTCTTGGCCATCGAGTGCAATCGGCAGGGAGAGAGAGTTCTGAATGCGTTCCGCCACGGTGAGCGCGTCTTCTTCCTGGCCAATGCCGTCCAACAGCACGATGAACTCGTCACCCCCAAGACGGGCGGTCGTGTCATCGATCGGACGGCCAACGCCATCCAGGGTCCGAAGGCACTTGACCAGGCGTTTCGAGATTTCCACCAGGGTGGCGTCCCCGGCACTATGGCCCAAGCTGTCGTTGATAATCTTGAAGTCATCCAGATCCACGAACAGCACGGCGAACGCGTATTCTCCTTGGCGTTTGGATCGTTCGATGCAGCGCTCGATTCGGTCCAGGAGCAGCGACCGGTTCGGGAGAGTCGTGAGATAGTCGTGCATTGCTGCATGCCGAAGCCGGTCCTCCAGCTCCTGGCGTCGAAGAATCTCTGCGTCCAAGCGCTGGCTCAAGTTCCGGAACGTCTGGGTCTCGGATTCGGCGTGAATCAAGCGCATGAACACTTTGACCTTGGCGAGGAGCTCGTCCTCGTCGAAGGGCTTGGTGATGAAGTCGTCGGCGCCGGCCTCGTATCCGCGAATGCGATCTTCGGTCTGTGCTCTTGCTGAAACCAGGATCACCTTGCTGTTGGCGGTCAGAGGATCTTCACGAAGTTTCTGGCAGGTTTCGTAGCCGTCCATCCCTGGCATCATGATGTCGAGCAGGATCAGCTCGGGGCAGGACTTTGTCATCCGGAGCGCCTCGTCTCCCGACTGAGCGACATCCACGTCGTACTCTGAGCTGAGAATGCACTGCAGGATGTCGATGTTCATCGGGTCGTCGTCGACGCAGAGAATCCGCTTCCGCCGGGTCATGATCGCCCTCCGACGAGCTGCGGTGCATCGGTCCCCGAGGCCGAACGAACCGGAATTCGCACTTTGAAACAGGCGCCGGCGCCTTGCGGGGACTCGACCCAGATGTCTCCGTGGTGTGCTTGGACGATTTGCTTCGTGATCGCCAGGCCGAGCCCGGTGCCGCCGGCCCCCGTTTTGGTGGACTTGGCTTGCATGAACTTCCCGAAGATCATGTCCTTTTCCTCATCGCACACTCCCACCCCCTGATCGATCACTGAGAAGATCACCGAATCTTTGCTCTCTTCCAAGGCTACGACGATCTTTCCTCGGTCGGGCGAGAACTTGATCGCATTGCTGAGCAGGTTCCGGACCACCTGCCCCATCCGCTCCGCATCGAGCACGACCCGCGACTCCAACCGGTCGCTGCGCTCGACTTCAATCTGGCGATCGTTGAGGACGGCCCCAAAATCAAGGACGGCGGCATCAATCACCCCGCGAAGGTCCGTGGGCGAAAACGAAAACGTCATTTTTCCGGACTCGAGCTTGGAAAGGTCCAACAGCTCGTTCAACAAACCCATCAGTCGATTTCCCGCCTGATGAATCCTCGAGAAGAACTGCCCGAGTTCCTCGCGGCCACTGGTTTCCTGTCGCTTCATTCCCATTTTCGAGTACGACAGGATCCCGTGCATCGGGGTGCGCAACTCGTGGGACATGTTGGCCAAAAACTCGCTCTTTGCCCGGTTGGCACCCTCGGCCAGTTCCTTGGCCGTCTCCAGATCTCTGGTTCGTTCGTGCACTTCCTTCTGGAGCTTCTCATTGAACCGCCGCAACCCATCATGGAGTTCTCTCATCTCGCTCGAAGAAATGTCCAGAGATCGCTCCAACATGGCACGATCTTCGGCGGCCGTTCCGTAGGTCGAACTCACCCTGTCCAAGAACATCGACCACGCTTCCGAGCTCGGCGGCGGAGTTTCGGGAGACAGGTTCAGGCGCTTGATTTGCCGTTGCAGCAAACGGTCCAGCATTCAGGCTTCTCCGACCGTGGTCAGGGTCATGGTCTGATTGTGAAGGTCGCAAGATCCCGTACCGTAGGGAGAGATTTCGCCGTAGGAGTAGAACCCGACTTGCTTGGCCCCTTGCGGCAACGCCTCCAGCGTCGCTTCCACTTCCTCTTCCGCTCGCTCGCCAAGGATCAGCCTCCGTCCGACACAGCTGATCGCGATGGTCAACACCTCGGAGAGCGCTTCCCCCTGAGTGTCGGAAACACTCACCGCGGCCTGGGACGCTCCATCAATGATCCGATCGAAGTTGGCCCGCATGAGCTGGGCCACCTGATTCTCAGGCACGTCCCCCGCGAAAGTCATGGTCTGCTTGTCTTCGTCCACCGCAAGGACCGTCCGCACCAGCAGTTTTTCGGAGTCTTCGGGATTCCGGATCGCGAGCGGGAAGAGCAAAGCGGTGGCAGGAAGGCCCGCGGCTCGATCCCCCAAGTACCGCTTGTAGATCGACAGCGCCGGCTTTCCGTCGAGCTCGAACAAGACGTTGTCCTCGGACTTGGTGATGACCCGCTCGGGACCGAACATGTCCCAGCCGCCCTTGGATCCATGGCCGACGCGGATGGCGTCTCCGTAGTAGGCAATGGCCGCAATGACCCCGTTCCGAGGCATCCCGTCGCAGAACACCCAGGTGCTCTCGAACCTTTCCCCATCCCCGGCAAGCCCACCGGTCACCACCACGTCGGTGGGAACGACCGAATTGATTCCTCGCACCAGCTCGCTGCCGTTCACGGCAATGCCATCGGAAAGGAGTGTGATGGCGCGAAGGTCCGGAGCCATGAGGGACTGCGCGAGCTCGACCCCCGCCTGGCAAGAGTTCTTCGCCGACTGAATGTCCACCGACGCCGAGGAGATGGAACTTCGTTCGAATCGGGCCACCGCAACGCTCAGTGTCTCATCGTGAATCGAGGTATCCAGAATCTCCCCCGCGGTGGAACACCCGATCACCTGGGAGTTTGGAAAGGCCTGCACCAGATCGTTCATTGGTCCGACGGTTCTACCGAACGACGGCGCTCCAAAGAACAGAACCAACGTCTGCGTGGAGTCCAGGGACTTCGGAAGTTCTCGAGACCAACCACTGGAGTGCTGATAGGCGAAGGTTTCCACCTTCATGGCGCCGACTCCCAAGTCATGCTCGATCGGGGACCCCTTCCCCGTCGCACACTGAGCTCGACGCGGGAAGCTCACCAAGAGCGATTTGGTCAGAGAAGGGCCGTTAGCAGAATCGGCTGGATGCGGTCGCCGCGTTCACCAATTCGAACACGTCCGACCGGGCAAAAATGAGCTAGGGGATTTCACCAACTCTCGAAGCCATGGATGATGCGCAGCGTGCCACATCAGGTCTTTTGGGGTGCGACTTCCGTGATCAGGATGCGCAGGTGCTGCATGAGGATCTTTGCCTGGGAGACGTCATCATCGAACGGCTTCCAGTCGGAGTCCTCGCGCTTGGTGAAGCGCCCCATCTTCTTGCTCACCTCGCGTTGGACTCGCAGCTTGACGACGATTTCTCCGGAGTCCTCGCGGTCCGCTTCGGCCAGGACCCGTTCGCGCATCTCGCGATGGGACAAGCGGTCCCAGCCATACAGCCAGGAACTTTCGAGTTCGCCTTGGTAAGGGTCTTCCCGCTTCACGGAGTAGTTCCGCGCCACAATGGAACTCAGCATGTGGACGACATCGGAGCGGCTCACGCCAGCGTAGCTGTTCTCGATCCACTCCGGATCGTCACCCCCCAGACCCAGCTCCCGAAAGATAGCACAAGAGCCGAGGGAGGCGGTCAACAAGAGAACCATCAGGCATTTCACGCAGCCAACGGATGCCAAGGGCTTCACAGGGAACTCCTCGAGTGGATGGATGAATCGGCAGTGTAGCAGCCCCCACGCGAGACGGCAGGGCGCCCCGTATACTCCGCCTGCAGTTTTCGAGTCACGGCCGTGCATCCCAAGGAGGTGCCATCGATCTTGTCGGTCTCTGCGACGCCTCCCGGCCGCGGTCGGTCCTGGTTCCTGGCCCTGCTGTGCATCTACTCGGGCCTGCTGATCCTCGGCGCGTGGCGTGAGGAGATCCGCCCCTCCGCCTTCGAAGGGGCTTCCCGATGGGCCAAGCGGAGCCTGGCGCGCTTCGGAATCCCCACCGGCATTCCGGTCTTCCAGGGTTCCGGCGCCGGCCCCATTCTGCAAGGCACTTGCGTGACGGTGCGCGCCCGCTCCGAGCAAGGCCCCAGCCAACAGATCGCCCCCACGAAGGGACCTTGTCCGCCAGAAGGTTGGCTGCTGATGGTGCCCGTCGAGAACACCTTCTTGAAGCGCCTGCTGGTGGAGATCACGACGCGCATGCGGCGGGTCGAGCGGGCCACCGCTTCCTCACAAACCATGACGTCGACGAAACGCCTGCTGAAAGCCCTGGCCCACCATTTCGGGCGCAAGGCTCCGGAGGCCAAGGAGTTCGCCCTGCAATGGTCTCTCCACTCCCGGGACTATGAAAGCGGGGATGCGGTCGTGCAGGACATCCTGTTCCTCTCCTGGAGTCGGGGGAAACTTCAGGAAATGACCACCCACTGGTTTCCGAGCCCGGAGCAACGAGACGCTGTGTGGAAGGAGTGGGAACGTTGATCGGCCGGGTTCATTCGGCACTCCAAAGCTGGTTCTTCGCGCCACAACCGCTGGTCGCCATGGCCTGCAACCGGATGCTGCTCGGCTCTGCGCTGGTCATCGCCTACCTGATCCGACTCCCGGAACTTGGCACGCTGTTCCTCAGCGGCTCCACAGCCTGGTTCCCCCCATTTCGCACGGTTCTCTCGGGACGCAGCGATTACCCCCTGCGCTTTGCCGTGTCGTGGCTGGAACCTCTTTCGGGAGAGACTCGCTCGGCGGTGTTGGTCGGACTGTATTGCCTGCTGCTATTTGCCGCCGCAAGTTTTGCTCTGGGGGTTCGTACCAGACTCAGTGGCACGGTCGCACTGCTCCTGCACTTGTTTTTCGTCACCATCAACCCGATTGCCTACTGGGGGTGGTCAGCCCTGATCTTCCCGTTCTTCCTCTACACTCTCCTTTCTCCTTCGGGTCGTGTGCTCTCCTGGGATGCCCGTCGTTGCGCCACGGAACCCGAGGATTGGCAGACCTCTGCATGGCCAATTCGGCTGGTGCAAATCCACGTGTGCGTCATGTATTTCGAGACCGGCGTCGCTCGCTTGGATGATGAGCGCTGGCTGGCCGGTCAAATGCTCTACGAAGCCCTGACCAACACTCTGGTGACTCGCCTCGCCATCGATTGGCATCCCTGGCGGGAAGTGCTCGAAGTGTTTTGCTACGGAACGTTTCTTCTCGAGCCCTTGGCGCCATTGCTGCTGTGCATTCCCCGCCTGAGAACTCCGGCAGCGGTGGCGCTGATCGCCCTGCACATCGGACTGGAACTCCTGACCCGGGTGGGCATGTGGAATTTCCTCATGATTGGGGGCCTATTGACTTTTTTGCCGGCAAACTGGCTGCATCGGATGGTGGGCAGAGGACCTGGCGAGCGCGGCCGTGCTCCCTCCCTCACCGCCCAAGGGGAGAGCCCATGACTCTGCCTGGGTCTGCTCAGAGGATTGCGTCTTCCCCTCGCACTCTGACCCGGAAGGTCTGGCGATCGATCGCCCGAGACCTCCGCACCCGGAGAGGAAACCTCGTCCGGGGGTGCCAGTGGGCACTCCTCGTCGCAATCGCAAGCTGCACCCCTCCCCTCGACGAGCCACCCAACGTGTTGTTGATCTCGATCGACAGCCTGCGCGCCGACCGACTGAGTTGCTACGGCTACTCGAAGACGACGAGCCCGCAACTCGACCGCTTGGCCCGGGAAGGAGTCCTGTTCGAGACCGCCATTGCCGACAGTTCTTGGACCCTTCCGACCCACGTGACCCTGTTCACCGGCGCAGCCAGCCAGGTGCATGGGGTCGACTGGGAAGACCGGCGCTTGGGAGACCAGTGGACGACCCTGGCCGAAGCCCTGTCCGCCGAGGGCTACGCGACCGCCGGGTATTGGAGTGGACCATTTCTCCATCCCGCGTTCGGCGTCGGACAAGGCTTCGACCGATATGCAGGAACCAGCGGCGGTCAGGAAGCGCCGGAGTCGGAGTCACCGGACGGCCGATCCGAGACGACCTCCTTCGAACATCACGACACGGTGACCTCTCCGGAGATCACTCGTCAAGCACTCGACTATCTGGCGAATGCGAAGGCTCCCTTCTTTCTGTTCCTTCATTACTTCGACGTCCACTACGACTACATTCCTCCGGAGCCGATCTGGCGGAAATTTGATGCGAACTATGAGGGAGACTTCGTCGCGGAAGGATTCATCTTCAACGAGGACATCCATGCCAAGATGCCGCGGCGTGAGCGGCGTCACCTGGACGCCCTCTATGACGGCGAGATCTATTACACCGATCAGTTCGTGGGCCAGGTCCTCGAAGGTCTCCGCGAACACGGCCTGGAAGAAAACACTCTGGTCGTGCTGACTGCCGACCATGGCGAGGAGTTCTTCGAGCACGGGGGCAAAGGCCACCGCCTGACGTTGTACGACGAAGTTCTCGAAGTGCCTTTGATGTTCCGCATGCCGGGAAGGGTCGTCACCGGAAAGCAGATCACCACTCAAGTGCGACACCTGGACGTCATGCCCACCATTCTCGACTTCGTCGGCGCGCCGACTCCCGACACCGTGCAAGGGCGGAGCTTGCGACCGGTCTTGGAGGGAGAGGCCGCGCTCGCTCCCCTCCCCGCTCCCTCTTTCCTAAAGCACGGCAAGATGGGAACCCTCACCAGCCTGCGCACCGAAACCTGGAAGCTGTTCTACTGGGATCGCGCCGAGTCGGAGCCCTTGGTCTTCCTCCACGACCTCGCCAGCGATCCTCGTGAAAAGCGACCGCTGGGCGCCGACACTCCTCACTCGGCGATCGCCACGCAACACCTGCAAGCCTGGCAATCCGAAGTCGACCGGCGCCAGCAAGGCTTCGACGCCACCCCACTCGACGAGATCCCCGAAGACGTGCTCGAAGAACTTCGGGAACTCGGTTACCTGGACGATTGAAGCCGGCCCCACTCCTTCGCCCCATGCCAAAGGACCCACGGGGACGAGTCAACCGGAGCAGCCGACTGCGGAGAAACCGGGCGGTTTCACTTGCCCTTGCGACGGCCCGCGTCTTCCCGTTCGCGCAATAGGAACCGAATCGGAATCTCTGGGAAGGGGCCGTTTTCCCTCAGACAGCGAATCAAGAAACGGCGGTAGTCGTCACCGAGGAGTCGCGCTTCGTTGATGAACAGAACCAGAGTGGGTGGATGGATGTCGATCTGGGTGGCGTAGTAGATGCGCCCCGTGCGCCCCCCCTTGGTGGGTGGCCCCTTTTTCTCCATGGCCAGCCGCAACACCTTCATGATCTCCGCGGTGGTCATTCGCTGAGATGCTTGGCCGTGGAGCTCCACGACCAGATTCAGTAGCTCGTCCAGCCGGAACCCCTCTTTCGCGGAGATGCAGGTGAGAGGGCAGTGGAGCAGCATCGGAAGCTGGTCTTGGAGGTAGCGGGTGAAGTCGTCCAGCGAACGCTCCTCCCGAACCAAGTCCCACTTGTTGAGAACCACGACGGCGGGACGATGAGCATCGATGATCTTCTGACCGATCACTCGTTCAATGCGGCCGATCGGCTCGGTGGCGTCGATCAGGAACAGCACGACCTGACTGCGACGGATGGCTCGTTCGGCGCGGGCCTGGCCGTAGAAATCGGGAGACCCCGAAACCGAAGCCTTCTTTCGCATCCCGGCGGTGTCCACCGCAATGAACTGGCGCCCGTCTCGTTCCAGCGGCAAGTCCACGGCATCGCGGGTCGTTCCGGGAACGTCGCTGACGATCATTCGCTGCTCGCCGAACAAGCGGTTCACGAACGTGGATTTGCCGGCGTTGGTGCGACCCACGACCGCGAAGCGGATGCGGTCGTCAGGCTCCTCTTCTACGGGAAGGTCCGGCAGACGCTCCTCGATCATTTCGCGAAGCTCACCCACCCCGCGGCTGGTTTGGGCGCCCACGGCAATCGGTTCCCCAAAGCCCAAGGCGTAGAACGTTCCTGCCAACGCTTCTTGATGGGGCTGGTCGATCTTGTTGACGATCAAGAGACGAGGCTTGTCGACCTTCCGCAAGCGCTCGGCAATCTCTCGGTCGGCCGGCATCAGCCCATCTCGCCCGTCCACGACGAACAACACCAGGTCCGCTTCGTGAATCGCAATGGAGATTTGCTCTTCGATTTCCTCAGCAAGACCTTGCTTGTCGACGATGCCGATGCCTCCCGTGTCGACCAGCTCGCAACGGCGGGCCCCCGCTTTCAGGATCATCGACACTCGATCCCGAGTCACCCCGGCCGTGGGGTCCACGATGGCCACGCGAGAGCGCACCAGCGCATTGAACAACGACGACTTGCCGACATTCGGACGCCCCAAGATGGCGACCATGGGGAGTTTCATGGCAGCTCCAGGAACCGGTGAGTCTGAGGAATCAAGCGGACGTTCGGCAAATGCCGGCGAGCGCGTCGAAAGCAATCTTCCAACAGCTCTTGGGGAAGCCGGGGAGCACGACCGCGACGCGGCGTCTCGGGCTGCAGGACGAAAGGAATCGCCGAGTCACTCTCTGCGACCAGCCGCGCCATGCTCTCCAGTTCGTCGCGGTCGGTGTGTTCGTTCACGACCACCTTGGCCATGCGTTCAATTCCTTGGCAAGCACGCAAGAACTCGCGGTGCTCGGCGCGGCGATCGCCTTCCTTCGAGACGCTGTCCAGTTTGAGATCAAAGGACACGAAATCGACGCAGGAAGCGAGCTGTCCCATTTCCAACGCATTCACCCCGGCGGTCTCCAAATAGACCCGCCGCGCTCCCAAGAGTGGACGCATCTCTGCCAGGAACTCTGCTTGCTCCAGGGGCTCTCCTCCGGTCCACGAGACCCACGCCTGCTGCTCGCGATCCAGCTCCTCCACCCAAGCGGCTGCCTGGTCAGGGGTCACTGGATTGAGCTCTCGGTCCGGCTCTCCCGCTCCACGATGCACTCGTACGGACTCGGTACGAACCAGGGCCAAGGGGGTGTCGCAGTAGCGGCACCGCAACGAACAGCCGGCGGTCCGCACGAACACATGCCGCTCCCCCACCCGCGTTCCTTCTCCCTGGAACGACGCAAACACTTCCTGCAAATATCCGCGGGTAGTCACGACAACCCAGGAAACTCAGTCGACGGTCAGGGATTGCAAGACCTCGATGCCACGTTCGAGGGTCTCGTCAGGAACAGCGAAGGACAACCGGAAGTGGGTGTCGCGACGCGAGAACGCCTTGCCAGGAACCACCAAGAGTTCTCGCTCGAACGCCTTTTCGACGAACTGTTCGCCGGTGAATCCCGCAGGAAGCGGCGGGAACACGTAGAAGCTTCCCCCGGGACGAATCGGTCCATAACCGTTCGCGAGGGCATCACACAAGCGGTCCCGCTTGTGTCGATAGTCTTCCACGTAGGGCTTGAGGTCCACTTCTGGCATCTGCAAAAGGGCGTACTGGCCAGGAGTGTTCGGGCAAACGAACGTGAACTGCTGCAACAAAGTCATCGGTTCCAGCAATTCATCGGGACCAGCGGCGTAGCCGAGCCGCCAACCCGGCATGGCATAGGTCTTGGAGAACCCCCCCAAAACCAGGACCGAGTCGGAGTACTCTGCCACCGAAGGTGCGGGAGCGTCGTAGCAAAAGGCCTCGTAGATCTCGTCCGAGATGATGGTCAAGTCGTGATCTCGCGCGAAGCCCGCAGCAATCTGCAGTTCTTCGACGGAGTGGATCGCGCCGGTGGGATTCGACGGAGAGTTGAGCAGCAACACCTTCGTTTTCTCGGTGACGGCTGCTTCCAAACACTCCCGAGTCAGCCGGAAGTCCGGGTACAAGTCGTAGTACACCGGCTCGGCACCGACGATTTCCGCGACCACCCGGTACAAGACGAAATGAGGGTCCGGCAGCAGGATCTGATCGCCCGGGTCCAGCAGCGACAAATAGCTGAGTAGCAACCCGCCCGAGACACCGCTGGTAATCAGCGTTCGGTCGAGCTTCTTGCCAAGCCGGGTTTCCAAGGATCCCGCCACCAGCTCGTTGAGCTCCGGAATCCCCTGGGTCACGGTGTAGCGATTCTTGCCGCTGCGGATCGCCTCGATGGCCGCCTCTTGGATCGCGGCGGGCACTTCAAAATGAGGCTGACCAATGCTGAAGTCGATCGGGTCCTTCATGGACGCGACCCGCTCGAACATCTTCCGGATCCCGCTCGGCTGAATCGCCTGGGCGCGCTGACTCACCATGGAAGAAAGCTTGCGACTCTCAGGACTTTTCTTCGTCCGAGGCCTCTTCCTTCTTCTTCTTCTTGCCGGACTTCACTTTCAGACGGGTGCGAACCTTGGGCAAGCCGAAGATCGAGTCTTCCTCCTCCCGCCGCCCGTCTTCTTCAAGCTTGGCGATCCGTTCCACGCGGGTCCAAACGTTGCGAGCCCGCGCCAACTGGGATTTCACCACGAGGCTTCGGTGAACGGACATGGTCGTCATTTCCTTCTGCTGGCGGCGGCCGGCCGCAAATCGTCGGGACGGCTTTCGGTTCTTCAGGGTGCAAACACGTGCGCCTCGGTCCGCACGACCGTGGCATCGGTGTAGGTCTGGTGGATCCAGCCGAGAATTTCCTCGAGTTCTGGATCTTCGCGATGGGGCCAGGGCCCCACCAGCAGCGCGGCCTCGAGGTTGGAGGGTTCCCCCAACCGGACCGCTTTCGCTCGGACACCCCGGTCTGGAAAGTTCGCTTCCAGATCCTCGTTCAGGCGCGATTCGTCTTCCAACCAGCGCCGCAACACCTCGGACTGCCGGCTGCCGTCGGCGGGAATCCTGCCACTGGCAACTTTGATGCAGCAGAGGGGCTCCGGCGTCGGGGGCTGCTGCTCGCCGCCACCAAACCGGTCCGGCCATTCGTTCCTGCTTTCGAGGGCCGGGGTGCTCTGCGAAGACTCCCCTTTTTGGGGGAGCCACCAGAACCCCACAGCATAGAAACCGAGGACCACCAGGACCAGGGCGGAAAGGGGAATCACGGTCTTCTGCAGGGGCAGGGAACCGATTCGCCCCCCCCATTTTCGTAGGCGGGCTCGGGCCGCCACAACCGCCGGGGAGACCTGGGGCCGGCGTCGGGGTTTGGCCTTTGCTCGGCTTCCCCCTGGCGAACCGCGTTTTCCGCGAGCCGATCGAGAAGCCGGCCGTGCCTTTTTCGAGGGACGGGACGCCCCCGACTTCTTCTTTCGGACCGGGGGCTCTGCCCCTTCGTCCAAACCTCTCGAGGCGCCACTCGGTGAATCCGGGTCGCGGGAAGTTCCCTCAGACGCGAACGGGCTCTTCTGAGCGAAGGGCCGACCTCGCTGATAGATCTCTAGCGGATGCCGCTTGCGTCGCATGTCCCTCCCCAGAGATCAACGACTACGAACGAACGGTGAACCGACAGAGGTTACGCCGACGGCCAGCGAGGGTCAATCAGCGTCGCCGGCGGCGACGGATCGGTGTGATGGGAGGCGTCGCGGGTGGCTTCGGTGGAGCATCTTCCTGATACGGTTTGCGTAGCAAGTCGTCGGAGGCTTGTTCGTCTTCTGGAGTGAACGACAGCGACTTCTTACCGCGAATCTGCTCTTCGATGTCGGCAATCAATTCCGACGGGTCCTGGTATCGGATCTCTCGCTCCTTGGCCATCATCTTCTCGATGAAGTAGTGCATGTGCGGAGAGATCTTGCCGCTCTTGAGAACCTGGGAGTTCAGTGACTCCAGAATCTGGGCCGCCATCATTTCCTGATTGGACTTGCCTTCGAACGGGAGCTCGCCAGCCACGAGCTGGTACAGCGTCGCACCCAGGGAGTAGATGTCACTACGGACGTCCACGTCGGCCTGACCGCGGGCCTGCTCCGGAGAGATGTAGGCCACCGTCCCGACCGTCGTTTCTCCCTCGCCCCCTCCCTGGCCCGCACTGGTCGCGAAGCCGAGATCGATGAGTTTGACCTGGTTCTCACGGGTCAGCAGGATGTTGTCCGGCTTGATGTCGCGGTGCACCACCCCCTGGGAGGTCAGGTATTGCATGGCTTGGGCGACCTGCAAGATGATGAACAGGGCGGAGTCCTCGTCGAATTCGCGTCCCGACCGCAGCAGATCGAGCAACGATTCCCCGGGCACGAATTCCATCAGAAAGATGAGTCGCCCTTGGAATGGCCCCACCCGAAGCCCTTTGACCACGTGCGCATGATCCAACTTCATGAGCAGTTTGGCCTCGTGGACGAAAGCCTTGGACGCCTCCGCCGACGCCTGCAGTTGCTCGTGCAACACCTTGATGGCCACGTCCCGGCCGCTCTTGCGCTCCCGGGCGTGAACCACGATGGCGGTCCCTCCTCGGCCACAAAGCCCGAGGAGGTCATGCCCGGGGATGGCCGGCACCTCCTCGCCATCGAGAGCCCGCAGGATCTCCAGGCGCTCCGGCTCCAGCACGCCTTCCTGAATCGCCATCTCGGGCAACGAGCAGCCGGCGGCCTGGGACTTGGCAAGGAGCCCCTTCACCTGATCCTCACTCAGGACTCCGCGCTGCACCAGACGCCCGAACAGCCTCAGATCTTCGAGTTCGCTCATGGGTAGGTTCCGAGCCGCATTGTACGGGACGAAAGTTCCTTTTCCGTCGCCCCGGGAAATTGGTTCCCCCATGAGACGAATCGCCGGAGTTGGTGCATTTTTCAGCTCTGAGCAGGGCGATTCCGGATTCCCCCAGCGTTCCTAGGGACAATAACTCCGATCGCTCCTGAATCCCGCGGCGCTCCTCAAGAGCTCTTCCAGAGCCCGTCGAAGATCCAACGCAGCAACTAACGCTCGATACAGCCCCAACGACATCACATAAGGGATAGGGAACGTGGCCCGTAGCGTCGACTGCAGTGTGGTCCTCAAGTACTGCGAGATCCTGGACGAGTTCATCAAGGTCCGGGTCTTCTCCGAAGAGGACATCGGAGAGTTGCTCCAAGTCAAGAGCATCCCCAACAAGACCGCCTATCAGCAACTGGTCGTGAACGCCTGCGTCGTGTCCTATCACGACGAGGTGTTGCCCATGTTCAAGAAGCTGAATCGGGTCTACAAACAGGAAGCTCTCGAAGAGCTCCTCTACCAGATCTGCGTCGAGGTGAATCCCCATCTCGAAATCCACCAGGTGGCTCTGCCCCTGGACGGCGCCGACCATAACGGTGGGCAACTGCATCTGCTCAACGCGCCGGGACTCAAGAACCAGAAAGAATCCCAGCGCAGCCTGGCACGCATCCAGCAGGAGCTGAAGCGGGCGGTGATCGGTCAAACCCCGGCCATCGACTCGGTGATGCGATCCTTGCGCAAGGCAGCGGCCGGACTCAAGGATCCCCGTCGACCCGTGGGTGCATTCCTACTCGTGGGACAAACGGGAACCGGCAAGACCGAACTGGCCAAGATGGTCTCCAAGCACGTGTTCGGCGACGCCTCGCGATTGGTGAGGATCGATTGCAGTGAGTACGCTCTGCCTCATGAGTACGCCAAGTTGATCGGTGCCCCTCCGGGCTACGTCGGTCACAACGATGGCGGGCACCTGACCGAGGCCATGAAAGAGCGGAAGGCAGGAGTGGTCCTGTTCGACGAAATCGAAAAGGCCCACCGCAAGGTCCACAACCTACTGCTGCAAATCATGGACGAAGGATTCCTGACCGACAGCAAGGGCTGCGTGGTTCCTTTCAACCAAAGCATCATCCTCTTGACGTCGAACGTCGGTGTGGATGAGCTCGAACGGATTCGCAACCGGATGGGATTCGACCGAGCCGATGACAAAGCCCCGCTTGGCCGAGACGCCACCCGCGACGCCACGCTCTCCGCTTTGAAGGACACCTTTCCGCCGGAGTTCGTCAATCGCCTGGATGGAGTCGTGGTCTTCAACAATCTCACTCACGAGCACTGCGTGAAGATCGCTCGCAATCAGCTCGACATGGTGCGCAGCTACCTGGAAGCCAGTGGCATGGACCTGCGTCCGACGTCACGGGTCCCGGCCACCATCGCTCGCCTCGGCTACAGCGCGGCTTATGGAGCCCGGGAGATTCGCCGGACCATCCAGAAAGCCATCGAGGATCCGCTCTCGGAAAAGATCCTCCGTGGCGAGTTCCGCAAGGGAGATTGTGTGCGGATCTCCGTCCGCGGGGACAACTTCGTGTTCGAGAAAGTCGACCCGGTCCCGCCGACGAGTCGTCGATCCAAGTCTCGGGAGAAGAAACCCGACAAGCAGCTGGTGCGCTGAAGCGGACACGGAGTCCCGAGGGAATTCCGATATAGTGATTCGGTTCGCGACGGCGCGGACCGACGCATTCTTCGCGACCCCAAGATGACTTCCGAGAACCATGCTTGCCTTCTTGCTTCCTCTTCTCCTGATCCTGCAACAGCAGCCACCCCAGCCGCAACAGTATCCCCCGGCGCCACCGGACACGGAAAAAGACGAAACCCCGAGTGACCCAGCAGCCATCGGCTTCCTGCGGGGGTACGTCGACGAGCAGGTCTACAACCTGCCGCTACAAGGCGTGCAACAGTTGCGCGGCTCTGCTCGAGTGGAGATTGTCGGCTTTCATCAAGAGTTTGAGTTCGAGGTGCACTCGGACTTCATCACCGGTGATCTACGCATCACCCTGAAGGACAAGTCTCCGCCCCCCGGCACCGAAAACCTCCTGGCGGAGATGTTCCCAATCGCGTCGAACGTCTTCCCCCTCACCGATCGTTTTTCGATCGGCACCGTGGACTACATCACCGACCTCAGTCAGGAAGGCGAAGAGATTCGCATCGACATGAAGCCTCGGGTCGAGATCGAGGGCGCCTATCCCCGGACGATCTGGTTCCGCGAGGATGGTGTTCCGATTCGCCAGCAATCGAAAAGCACGGCCGGCATGGAAGTGGCCCTCCGCTTCGAGTTCCGCGAAGTCGACGGCAAGCTTCTTCGTGTCCGGGATGTGATCGATGGTGGCAAGGCGACGGTGTCGTACGAATACACCGACGTCTCCGGCTATCAC
The DNA here is from genome assembly GCA_028289345.1 of Planctomycetota bacterium. Lineage (GTDB taxonomy): Bacteria > Planctomycetota > B15-G4 > B15-G4 > SIAN01 > JANQQL01. Next base: position 82,672 of record JANQQL010000018.1, read on the forward strand.
GTGCCCTCCCGACTCACCTACCGGGAGCAAGGCAAGACGGTCGTGGTTCACTACAACCTGCAGGTCTCCCCGCCTCGCTGAACTTGCCGTCCTGGCGTGTTCTCGATCCATCGAACCATTGGAGGAGTGGGTTCCCGTGTGGCGTGACGGGCGTTCGCAATCATTGAGCGGCACCTGGAGAGCGAACCGAAACCGGCGCTCGGTCGCAAGTCCATGGAAGCGCCGATCGTTTCGGGTCGCTGCCGGAGGTCGCCCCGGCCGATGGTCGGTGGCTCTGATCGGCCCCCTCTGGTTGCTCTGGGCCAGCGTGGGGTGGGCGAGTGCCCCGGCTTCCGAAGCGTCCCTCGGGACGTTGAACGGCGCACCCATTCGGGTCTCGGACCTGACCCCCTTGATTCTGGCCGACTATGCCCACCAAGCCATTGGTCAGGAAACCCTCGAGCATCTCATTCAGGAAGAGATCGTGGCTTTCGAAGCCCGACGGCGCGAGATCCTCGTCGATCCTTCCCAAATCACGCGCCGGCGCAAGGTCCTGGAAGAGCAGCTTCGTCAAGGCAACGCCCCATCCCTCACCGAGTTTCTTCGGGATCAGGGTCTCAGCCTGGCGCAGTTCGAGGACCTCCTCGGTTCCGCGATCCGTGCCGAGATCATGATTCGGGACGATTTCGGTTTATCGAACGACGCCGAGATCCCCGCCGAAAAGCAGAAAGTCTGGTTTCACGAAAAGCGCGCGCACCTGGGAGTAAGAACCGAAGGATTGAGCAAGTCCGTGGCTGCCCGAGTCGCGGAAAAAGACATCCGCCTCGGCGACTGGGCGAAAAAGATCTACTGGAGCCTGAGTGCCGAAGAAAGAGATCGTCTCTTCGAAGACTTCGTCACGATCCGTCTGCTGGAGGCCAAGGCTGCAAGCTTGGAGATTGCAATCACCCCCCAGGACGTGCGCGAGGAGATTGAGCGTCGGGATGAGCAGCTCCGCATCAAGTTGAAAGCGGAGGGAATGGCTGCCGACAAGGTCACCTACCTCGACATGATCGAAGCCCGAGGAGAAGCCTCTGACGAACACCTGGAAAGCGAGAAGTTTCGCGCCAACATCTACCAGCGGTTGCTGGCCGAACGAATCTACGGCGCCGACGGCTACCGCTCGTACTATGTCGATCGGAAAGACGAGTTCGACCGTGAGTTCGGCCGGCGCGTCAAACTCTCTCTCATCTTCTTGCGTGCCGGTGACGAGGTTTCGGAGACCATCCCGCGGCGCTACGGGGATGCCTTGGAGCAACTCCAAGAACTTCGCCAACGCATCGAGAACGAGACGAACACCGAGCTTCACACCTCGTTCGATCGCATGGCACGCATGTTCTCTGAACACGCATCGCGCAATCAAGGAGGCGACTTGGGCTTCCTGACAGAACCGGCCCTGGCTGCATTGGAGCTTCCGTCCGATCCCTTTTCTCATCCCGAAGGAACCATCCTTGGCCCGTGGCAAGCACGGCAAGGGGTGTGTCTCGGCATGGTCACCGGATCCCAGCCAGCCGCCGGGTTCGATGACCTTCGCCCAGAGATCGAAAAGCACGCTCGTCGAGAACTCACTCGATCCCTGCGTGAGTCCGCCCACATTCAGCGAGAATCCTGACTCCTCGTGCGATTGCTGTTGGACGCCACTGCCGGAGCTCGCCAAGACCCCAGTGGCATTGGGCGCTACATCCACGAACTGTTGCGAGCCCTGGTTCCGCTCCGCCCCTCGCTCGAGGTCACCGTGGGCGTTCGCTGGTCCAAGTGGAAGGGACGGCGATTCTTGCCGTCGCCCTTGCAAAGCAATCGTCCGCTGAAGTACCGGTTGTTGGAGGACCGCTGGGACCGCTGGTTCTTGCGGGGCTATGACGTGTTTCACGGACTGGACGCACGACTCACGCCAGCTCGCTCTGTGGCTCGAGTCGTCACGCTTCACGACGTGTTCTCTTGGGAACGCGACGACCTCGCGTCGGAACGGTTCCGCCAAAAGAAACAGCGTCGCTATCGATCCATCGCCGAACACGCGGATCGAATCGTGTGCGTGTCCGAGGTCACGCGACGCCGGTTCCTGGATGCGTTTCCCCACGTGGAATCACGCACTCGAGTGGTTCCCCATGGAGTCTCCGATCGCTTTCGCCCTGCCGACCAGGCTCAGCTCCAAAGAATCCGTAGCCAGTACGAGCTGAAACGTCCCTTCTTGTTGTTCGTCGGCCTCCTCTCCACCCGGAAGAACCTGGAACGATTGCTACAGGCTTTCGACCGCGTCGCCAAGGAGCGCACGGATCTGGAGCTGGTGCTGGTTGGCAAACCGAGTCACGGATTCGAGAAGATTCAGCGGCAGCTGGGCGAGACACGAGCCCGCTCGCGCATCCGCTCCCTTGGTTTCCTCCCCCAAGAGCACCTCCCCACCATGTATGCCGCCGCCGAACTGTTCGTCTTTCCTTCTTTGGCCGAAGGATTTGGTTTGCCTGTGCTGGAGGCGATGTCCTGCGGGACACCGGTGGTCAGCAACGACTTGGAAGTGTTGCGGGAAGTGGGCGGGCCGGAACTCCGCACCGCCGATGCCTCGGATGGGGAAGCCTTGGCGCAGGCCATTCTGGCCGCGTTGAATGAGGACCGAGCCCAGCGCCGCCACGCGTTGATCGAACATGCCAGCGCTTATCGTTGGCAGCGAACCGCGCAGGAAACTCTGGCGATCTATCAGGAGTTGGGCCCCTCGTCATGAAAGGGACCTCGGGCCATCTGTGCCGGCTCCTCCTCATCCCACTCCTGGGGAGCTGCCGTTCCGGAGAGACCGCCCCTGCTCCCGCACCACTCAGCTTCCACGTGGTGACGTCTTACCCGGCGGCCTTGACCTATGTCTTGGATGGCGTGGCCGGAAGACCCCATCATCACCCGGGATACCGTCCATGGCTGGTTCCCGAGAACCGCGGGACCCCTTGGCTGACCTCGTTCCAAACTCATCGCCCGCGGTTTTCGCAGCAGATCGACCGCGGTTTGGGCGCCTTCGAGCCTTACCTGCTGTGCAGCTACCAGGCGTCCAGCCTCGACGACTTGTGGCGACGATGGCAAGCCATCATCCCCGACGAATCCATGACCACTCTTCGAACCGCAGTCGAGGAAATGGACCGCCGCCTCCGTCCCCGTTGGCCGCACTTGGCCAAGTCTCTGGAACGGGGACGTCAGGAGATCATGAGCTTGTTGCAGTCTTCCCAAGGCGCCGAGCTCCTCGACGAGTTGTCACGCCGCAGCGGAGTCGCTCGCAGAGAGTTTCCCGAGTTCACCATCGTTCTGGTCCCACGACCGTCCGGCTCGACCCTTTACGCGCAACACCAAGGAAGCACCCTCGTGGTCGAGTGGTCACCCGAAGGCTCGTGGGCCGGGCGCATGGGTGCGCTGTTCCACGAACTCGCTCACCTGGTGCTGCGCGCCGGAGGACGGGTGGCGCAGGTGCAAGCAGACCTCGACGGGGGGAGCCGCGAATCGTTCCTCGCCGCGGCCTTTTGGAACGAGTCCTTCTGCACGGCTTACGGCAATCTTTGGGTCCCGACGCAACTCGGCGAGCCGCCGCCTCCCCACGTGCCGCTGTACGATCACCCGGCGATCGACGCCCTTGCTCGAGGATTCGACGCCCAACCCTCCAAGTTCGACGAACCCCTGCGGCCGTCTTGGGCCGAAGCTTGGGTGACCCTCGTCGAAGACCTCTGGCCCGAGGAACGCTGGCGAATGGGAGACCTCTTCTTCCACCAGCGTGCTCACGCCTGGGACGAAGCCAGCATGCGGGTCCTGGCGACCGGCCTCGGATCCGCCCACCTCGAAGGGGTCCTGCGTCCTCAGCGAGGCTTCTCCGAAGATCGAGTTCCCGCTCTGCCCCAAGTGAGCTTGCTGGCCTTGACCACCGGGCACCGTCAGCCGCAAGTCTGGAAGCACCTCCCGGTGTCGAGGCAAGAAGCGCAAGCGCGCCTGGACCAGGCGGACCAGGCATTCTGGTTCGACTGGTCTGCGGGAAAACCTCCGCAGCTGCTGATTCTCGCGCGAGACCTCGCAGGTTTGCGGTCCGCCGCCGCCAAAGTTCGCGCCCAACGAAGAGTTCCCGACAACGGTTGGTTTCGTCCGTGACAGCAATTCCTTACTTTGCTCGCCCGACCCGTGTTGCCGAGGAAACTCCATGAAGATCCACATCATCGGCGGGGGCCCGTCGGGCCTCTACTTCGCCGTCCTGATGAAAGCTCGTGATCCGTCCCACCAGATTCAGGTGTTCGAGCGCAACCCCGCCGGCAACACCTTTGGTTGGGGGGTGGTCTTTTCGCGGCGGACCATGCAGATCCTCGAAGACTCGGATCCGGAAACCGCCAAGCGAATGCGGGCCGTGTGCGCAGAATGGGAAGACGTCGTCATTGCGCACAAAGACGCGACCTTGCACGTGGGCGGCAACCACTTCATCGGTGCCGAACGCATCCAGCTACTGAAACTGCTTCACGAACGGTGCTTGGAACTCGGTGTCGAGGTCGCCTTCGAGCAGTCCATTGACGGATTGGAGTCCTTGCGCGACGCGGACTTGGTGGTGGGCGCCGACGGTGTGAACAGCACGGTCCGCAGTGAGCTCGCCGAACACTTCGCCCCGACCCTCCGTCCCGGCTCGAATCGATACGTGTGGCTCGGCACCCACCAACCATTCGACGGATTGACGTTGACGTTTCGTCCCCACGAGTCCGGCGTCTTCATCGCTCATTCGTATCGCTACTCTCAGGACACCAGCACTTTCATCGTCGAATGTGACGAAGCCACTTTCGCGAAAGCTGGGCTGGACCAGCGTCCGGAATCCGAATCCCTTCAGCTTCTCGAGGAGGTCTTCGCCCAGGATTTGGGTGGTCACTCCTTGATGTCGAATCACTCCCGCTGGATCCAGTTTCTGCTGGTGAAGAATGAACACTGGTACCACGAAAACGTGGTGATCCTGGGAGATGCCTGTCACACGGCCCATTTCTCCATTGGCTCGGGAACCAAGCTCGCCATGGAAGACTCCATTGCACTCGCAGATTCCTTGAACCGCTGCGGAGACGTGGCCCGTGGTCTGGAGGACTATCAGGCCCAACGCAAGCCGGTGGTGGACAGTCTTCAGGACGCCGCCCTCTCCAGCCTTGAATGGTTCGAGAAAGCACACACTCGGATGGACCTAGAGCCACTTCCCTTCGCCATGGAGTGCATGACCCGCAGCAACCGATTGGACCTGGAAAACGTCCGCAAGCGGGACCCGCAATTCGTTGCTGAATACGAGAAATACGTGGCGAGCGGCGGCGGCCCCTAAGTCGCGGCCCCTAACAAGTCGATGTGACGAGGCCAGAAACCGTTTGGGTCAATCGCTGCACGCTCTTGTCATCCGGCCCCTGGTTGCAGTGCGAAGTCATGGCGGCGCGATCAGAAGCTTTGTCGCCAGAGGTCCCCCTCTTGGCGAGCCTTCCCTTCCTCTTGTAGTTTGTCCAACCCGGCTCGCAGCGAACGAGAAGCCAAGGCGTGCAAGTCCTTGGGCACATCGGAATACACCGGTGCCACCAGCTGTTCGATGGTCTGCGGCTCCGGAGTCAGCGCCTGAAGGAGCGCGTCCTCTCGCTGCTGACGATGCTCCAAGTAGCGTCGGAGGACCCCGCTTCCGTCCCGAACGGCGGGCCCATGAGCCGGGTAGAGGGTTTCGATCGACTCGCCGAGCATTCGCTGCAAACTCTCGAGATAGGTGGCGAGATGTCCTTCCGGAGGATCGATCACGATGGTCGACACGGTCGAAACCAAATCGCCAACGATCGCGGATCGGTAGCGGCTCTCCACGAACGCCAGGTGCCCTTGATCATGCCCCGGAGTGTGGAACGCCTGGAGGAACCAAGGCGAGGTGCCATCCGGTGCCGTTCCCAAGTCCAAGCGATCTCCGTCTTCGACCTCTCGCAAGGACGCGGCACCCGGGGGAAGCCGCTCGAGGGTTCGAGGGTGAGCGAGCACTGGCATCTGGTAGCGCTGAGACGTCGGAACCACGGCTCCGACATGATCCGCGTGATGGTGCGTGACCAAGATCCCTTTCAGCTCACGACCTTGGGCCTGCCACTCGTCGAGGATCTGGAACAAGCGTTGCTGCTCGCCCCCTTCGCCACTGGCCGGGTCCACGATGTAGACCTGTTGTTCGCCGACCAAGAGGCAATTGGTGGTCGTCGCCGGTGGCAAGGTCGGAGTCCGCAACGGAGCCAACAAGATTCCCGGATTGAAGTACACCGGATGAAGGCGCCCCGCCCGCAGCTGGGCCGCGTGGTTGCGCGCGGCGGCCAGGAACGCCTGCCAGTCTCGCACTTTGGGGTCGGCAAGGACCTCGAGCAGAAACAGGACCGGGGGAACAATCAACAGGTCCCCCGCCCGCCACTTCTCCAACGCTGCCCGCGGATCGAAGAAGCCGCCTCCTACGAGTTCCCCCACTTCGATGGTCGGTTCCTGACCCGGAGGAAGCTTGGCGTGCAAGAAACGGGTTCGATAGCGAACCGGAGCGAACTCCGGAGTCGTCAGTTCAAGCACGTCCTCCATCCAACCCGGATCGAACTCCACGTGGGCCCAGGATTGGTTCTCGGCGTTGTCAGAACTCGGGGTTTCGAGAAGCGCACGGCGCATCGCCAGACACCACGCTTCGTCTCGCTGGTCCCGCACGGTTGGCGGCAAAACTCCGGTTTCTTCGAACAGCTCTCGGATTGCCGCTCGCTGAAAGGCCTCGACCTCGGGAGCATCCGGCCGCTGATCCGCATCATCCAGAACCCCACCCGGCATCGCCCAGTAACCGCCGAAAAATCGCAGCTTCGGGGAACGCTCGACGAGATAGACCTGCAACCCATGGGAAGTTTCCCGGGTCAGGATCACCGCGGAGGCCTGGCGAAGTCGACTCATGGGGTTCTCTCGAGGGAAAAGAGAGGACCATGATACGATTCCGTCCATGGCCGCGCTGCTTCTCACGGTACTGGTTTCTCTGAGCCCCTCGATGCCGGACGGGGAACCAACCGCGGTCCCTCCCATTCGCGGGCTGATGCTGCTCGGCGGAGAGTTCCATCACTACGAGGCCAACTCAGCGATCTTGGCCGAAGCCCTGGCCCCCCGCGGAATCCAGGTGGACCGGATCCGAATCGATCATCCCCCCGACGGGCGGCCCCTGGCCGAAGCGGCCACTCTCCCTTCCCGTCCTCAGTTGTTGGAAAGCCGGGAAGAGCTCCATCAGTACGACCTGATCATCGCCTACACCCAAGAGATGTATTTGGAGCTGAACGAAGCTCAGCAGCAAGGGGTGCTGCAATTCGTGGCATCCGGCCGGGGTTGGGTCGGCATTCACTGTGCTGCGGACACTTGGAAAGAGTGCGACGAATACATCACCATGGTCGGTGGCAAGTTCGAGTCCCACCCGCCGTTCAGCGAATATCTGGTGCAACGCGTCCAAGGTGCCCATCCAGTCCTCGACGGCATCGATGATTTCAAGGTGCAAGATGAGTTCTACCACTTGGCCGACACGAGCTTGGCCGACAAGCAGCTTCTGTTGGTCGGGACCAGTCCCGGGGACGGCAAGACGCGTCCGATCGCTTGGACCAAGAACCATGGCGCGGGTCGAGTGTTCTACACCATCCTCGGTCACGGGCCCGAAACCTTCGCTCACCCACGGTTCCAACAGCTCATCAGCCAGGCGGCACACTGGGTGGTTGGGCGAGAACCGAAAGAAGAGCAGAACAGATGAGCGTTCGTTTTCGCCTCTCGGTCATGATGTTTCTGCAGTACGCCATCTGGGGCGCGTGGCTGCCCATCCTGTGGCCGTTCCTCGCCGGCGCGCGAGACTTCACGGCCTCACAGATCGGCAACATCTTCGCCGTCGGTGCTCTTGGAGCCATCGCCGCGCCGTTCGTGGTGGGCCAAATCGCCGACCGCCATGTCGCCACAGAAAAGATTCTTGCCGTCAGCCACCTACTCGGAGCCATCTTGGTGTGGATCCTTGCCACGGTGGATTCCTACTCCGGATTTCTGGCGTTCTCCTTGCTCTATTCGCTGATTTACGCGCCCACGCTCCCGCTCACCAACTCCATCGCCTTTCATCATCTGGCGGACCGCGACACCGAATTCGGCAAGGTTCGGGTTTGGGGCACGGTCGGCTGGGTGGTGGTTGGGATCGCGGTGGGCCACTGGCTGTTGTCACAACACACTCCCGCTTCGGACATCGCCACCGCGGCGTTTGTCGAAGAGCGCGTTCTGAACGAAGAACAGCGACTCCGTCTGCGGAGCGAGTCGGAGATCACTCTCGAAGATGGCTCGGTTCTGACCGGGACCTCACGGCAAGAAGGCGACGAAATCGTCGTCATGACGGAAGGCAGCGAACGACGACTCGCGGAGCAAGAAGTGGCCCTCGTCCGACCGTTGAGCGAAACCTTCGCGGCCGACGGAAAGGCCGAGGAGTTTCAGACCTTCTTGACCACGGTGGACAGCACCGATGACTCGCAGGCCCTCGCTTCGGATCTGATCGCCCGAGGCCTGCTGGCCGAGACGGCCTTGCAGGGACCGATCCAACAAGCACAGAACCGCGGGCGGGCCGATGCGTTTCGACTCTCCGCGATCCTTGGAGTTTTGCTGGCCCTGTTCTGCCTAGTGCTGCCCCACACGCCACCCCAGAAGGGAGAACAATCCTCCGCCACCCGAGAAGCACTTCGCGAGATCAAGAAGAGTCCGCTGCTGATCCTGTTTCTTTTGGCGGTCCCAGTCAGCTGCATTCACCAGTTCTACTTCGTTCATACCGCCGGTTTCCTGAGCGGGTTCGAGTTCGAGACGGGATGGATCGATGCGGTGTTCGGAGTCGGCGGTGGCGGCCTCATGACCGTCGGCCAAGTGTCGGAGATCCTCGTTCTGGCCGTGATTCCCCTGGTCGCGAAGAAGGTGTCTCGAAAAGTTTTTCTCGGCCTCGGACTGCTCGCCTACGCCTTGCGTATGGCAGGCTTCGCCTACGTAGAACAGCTCGCCGAGCTCGGCATCCCTCCCGCGCTGACGCTGATCGCCAGTCTCGCTCTCCACGGTTTGTGTTTCGGCTGCTTCATCTTTGTTTCGTTCATGATCGTCGATGAAGAAACGACCGGAGATGTACGGGCTAGCGCCCAGAGCCTCTACAACTTAGTCATCATTGGCATTGGCATCATCGTGGGGAGCAAGTTGGCGGGAATCGTCCAGGAATGGGCGACGCCAGATTCCGCGGTCAACTATTCCAAGCTGTTTGCCGTGCCCTTGTGGGCAAGTCTGGTTTGCCTTGTGCTACTTTCGGTGTTCTATCCCGCGAAGCGCCAAACTCGGAGTTCGACCCCGTGAACCTCTCCACTTCCCTCTCGGGAATGTTGTTCTTGGTGGTGTCCACCTTCCCGGCTTGTGCCGAGGACGAATCCGCCGCGGCCTCCCACGACGAGTCCGATTTCCTGCGATTCGTTCGCCACGCGGACGATCACGCCACTTTGGAAACCTCGGTGGCGACCTACGTCGATGAGAACAACCGAAGGGTGGACTTGGTCGGTGCCGTGCACGTGGCGGACACCTCGTACTACGAGACCCTGAACCTGCTGTTCGGCGGCTACGACGCGGTGCTTTACGAACTGGTCGCCGACGCGGACACCCGTCCCACTCCAGGCCAAGGCGGGGACTCCATGGTGAGCGTCTTTCAACGCGCCATGAAAGACACCCTCGATCTGGACTTTCAGCTGGATGCCATCGACTATCACGCCAAGAACTTCGTGCATGCCGACCTGGATCCCGCGACGTTCGTGCGCTTGCAAGAAGAGTCGGGAGAGAGCCTGATCAGCCTCATGCTGCAGTCGATGATGAGCGAGTTCTCGCGCACCGTCGAGAATCCCGAAGAATCCACGGCTCAATCCCTGTCGTGGCTGTTGGCACTCTTCTCCAAGAACCGGGCCTTCTCCTTGAAGTTCATCCTGGGCCAGCAGTTCGAAGACATGGAGCGGTTGGTCGCCGGCTTCGAACGCAACCTACAAGGAGAGGAGTCGGTGCTGCTCATCAAGCGAAACAATGCCTGCCTGAAAGTCTTGGAAGATCAGCTCACCGAAGGCAAGAAGCGCGTCGCCATCTTCTATGGTGCGGCCCACCTTCCCGACCTCGAGCAACGCTTGATCGATGAGTTCGGGTTCGCCAAGACCCGCGAGACCTGGCTTCGGGCCTGGAACATCCAGCGGGAGCAGCTGGAGAAAGAAGCTCCGACGACCGACGAGTAGGACTTCGGACGGGAAAAGAACCCAACGTCCCCTCGACTCGTGAGGCCCTACTCGAAAGTGAGGGTCACCACCTCCGAAATTCCGGCCTTGCCACTGAACTGCTTGGCGATGACTTGGAAATCCATGGAGAGTCCGGAAAACGCCGGCGGCCCGAAGTAATCGAAGGTCCACTGTCCCTTCGCGTTGAACGGCGCGACAAACATGGTGATGTTGGCCGGGACTGCGTCGATCGCCACCAGACGCAGGATGTGCCAACCGCCCGGCTCCCCCCCCACGGTCCCCATGGTCAGGGGCTGAAAGGTCTGCACCGTGGTCGGTGCGATCCGAAACGCCAGCTCGGGAATGCGAAACAGGTGGACGGCACCTAAGTTGCCGGCTTCCTGCCAGCTTCCCGTCACGACCTCGAGGCCCACCAGGGCAACCGAATGCCCGAGTTCCTCGCCCCCCGCGGCAGCGGTGGCCTCCAGAATGTGCTGCTCCACCCACTCTTCGCCATATTGGCGAAAGACATAGGCTGCTCCCGAAAACGCGGGGGTGTTGGCCAGGGGGGCGCCGACGACCAGATTGCCGCGCTGCAAAGCGACCGCGTGACCGAACTCTTCTCCTCCGACCGCGTCCGAGGCCTGCAATTTCTGCTCTGCTAGGTACTGATTGCCGTCCCACAGGTAGGTGAAGACTGCCCCGGAGTTGCTTGACGGCTCGCTGCGACCGACCGCTCCCCCAATCAAAGCGCAGTCGTCGAGCCCCACCGAGTGACCGAATCGATCATTGGAAGCCGAGTCACTGGGCACCACCTTTTGCACCAATCCCCAGGTGATCCCGTCCCATTCGTAGACGTAGACCGCCCCCCCATCGAAGTTTCCGTCGTCGTCATTGGGAGAGCCGATGGCGATTCGATTGCCGTGAACGTCCACTGACGCGCCGAACCGATCGGCGGCGGCGGCGTCCGCGGGGGTGATCTTCTGCTCTTCTCTCCAGACGATCCCGTCGTAGCGATACACGTACACGGCGCCGGCCTGGGTGCCGTTCTCGGAATCCCACTTGGCGCCAATCACCGCGACATCGCCATCGACATCCAGGGCGCTGCCATACAACGCATTCGCCTGTCCGTCAGAGGCTGTCAGCTTGAACCCCTGGACCCAGTCAAAGCCGTTCCAGCGGAAGGTGTAGGCGGAACCGGCGTTGATCCCGTTGTCGTCGTCCCACAGCGCTCCGACCAATACGACGTCGCCACTCATCGCCACGGCAAGACCAAAGTTGTCGCCGGTCTGGCCATCGCTCGGGATCAATTTCTTGACCAGAGACCACATGCCTGCGTCGCGTTGATAGAGGTACGCGGCGCCCGAAGCCGGACCGGAACTCGCGTCACCATTGGCACCGAGCACCAGGAACTCCTGGTTCTCGTCCATGGCGACGGCGGCGCCGACTTGGTCTCCCGCCACTGCTCCGACCGGCACGATGCGGTCAGTTTCCGTCAGGATGTTCGTCGCCCCGGCGGTCGATGCAGCCAGGCTCACACTCAAGAAGACGAGTGATTGGACGACGACGGGGGGTGGACCCGCCCGTTCCATGTTTGCACTTTCCGGGTGCCCGAGGCACTCTCCACTTCTTGTTCCGGTTCCCTCTACCCCACCCACGATAGGGGCCCGGACCGGTTCTCTCTAGCCCGGATCGTTCATGGAGGCCTGGTGCGGCCGCCGGGGAGATTCCTCCGCGTCCCGGAGAAAGGGGAGGGACCGCCCCCTTCCCTCTCGACGAAAGGTCGGCGAGTGCTCATTCCGACGCCCCCTCGGCTTCGGTGAGGGCATCCGCGAGGCGTTGTTCCAGCAGCCGCATTCGCTCCTCCGCCGCCGCTCTGGATTGGCGCAGTTCTTGGATTTCGCGCTGCTGTCGTTCGAAGAGTGCGTGCAAGCCCTGGATCGCGGCCATGGTCACCCCGCTGGTGTCCAGCGCCGAGACGTGACGTTCGTCCGCTCCCAGCCCGTAGGCCGAGTGAAAGTCCTGGGCCATCGGCCCCATGTGCCGCGGCCGGGATCCCTCATTGGCCCCCTTCTTGTAGGACCAGGTCATCACCGGAAGATCCAGCAACTGGGCCAACACTTGCGCCGGGTTCACCGGTTCCAGGTCCTGCTTGGCATGGGCATCGGACAATTGACTGAGGGTTCCGCTGATGGTGACGTTGCCACCACTCGCCACCCGCAACTCGGTGTCTCCCCCCGCAAAATTCTTCAACACGAAGTCGGTCCCGGAAGTTCCCATCTGCCAAGCGTTGATGAGGTTCGCCGTCTTGTCCTGAAACAACACGCGAACCGGGCCATGATTCCTCATCTCCAGAAGCTGACGGGTCGCCGGGCTTGGCTCGAACTCCTCGAGGTGGAGTTTCAGGCTTCCCTGATCGCCAAGCAGGAACGTCTGGCCAATGACCGCGGCCGTTCCTGCGACGTGCAACTTCGCTTCCGGGAGAACTGTGCCGATCCCCACGTTTCCATTCCCACGCACCACCAAGCTGTTGCTCGGGGCCCCGGACTGGACCCGGAAAGGAGTGCTTCCCGCGGTCGCATCGCGCAAGAAGAAGTTGATCTGTCCGCCGGCCAGATCCCATGCCTGGGGAGGAAGACCGAGGGAGGCGTCTTGCTCGAGCCGGCACAGGGGTGTGTTGCCACGAACCAGATGAAGGTCGGCGATGGGTGCCGAAGTTCCCAGGCCGAGCTGCCCCTGCCCATTCACGCGGAGGGCTCCCTCGGGCGCTCCGGCGTCGACTCGCAACGGAGAATTCCCCGTGCCGAGATCGACCACGGAGAAGTGATCCGCTCCCCCATTCACCATGTCGTTGATCCGCAGTTCCCAATCGTTCCCCGGAAACAGATTGGTGCTGGTGTCGTGGAAGCCAATGCGCAGGTTGTTTTCCTTGAGACGCAGCGTGTCGGCATCGAACACCTCGTCGACGACGCAGTCCAGCCCAATGCAGGAACTCCCGAACACGATGTGATCATCGAGCACCGACACATCCTCGGACGGGCCATCGTCTTCCGAATCTGCAGCGTGGCCGGGAAGAACCAGCTGCCCTTGGCGAATCCAAAAGTGCCCGGATTGCTTGGCAACAGGCGTCGCCGACCACGAGTCGGTCAGAGCCCGGGCGGCCCGTTCATTCCCGGTTCGCAACAAGCTCTCGAGACGCCGTTGCTGCTTCGAAGTCGGCGCCACGACTCGAGTGAGTTCGAACGAGTACATTCCCTCGGAACGCGGCTGGCCCGAGTCGTCCAGTATTCGAAACAGTGGCCAGACCCCCGGCGCAAAGCGACGTTGAACATGCTGCCCGCTCGGTCCCACCACGGTGAGGTCCAAAGCGCAGGTGGAGTCTTCGGGCCGCCACGCCACTTGACCGTGAGAACCCCCATCCATCGTCGCGACCTTGGGTCGCGACGGCTCGGCGGCGGCGCAAGGAGTGCCAGAAAGCAACAACACCGCAAGACAAGACAATGACACGGATCGACAATGACCAATCAGCATGATCGACTTCCCAGATGAGTGAAACAGGGAGAACGGCACTGCGCAACGGGCAGTTGGTCGTCACCCCAGGGGCACGGACAAACGGCATCTTCCTTAGCTTGAATTCCATGGAACGGTGGGGATGCAGAGCCCAAAGCAGCTTCCTCTGCGTCGATGGGAAACGAGTTCCCGATCTTGTTGCTCGGAATCCAACCGTACCGTCCAGGGAACGCGTTTCGGGGGTTGCTGTGAGGGACTGTTATGCTCCTTGACGACAGCCTCGTTTCCTTCCATTGCTTGTTCCGTCCTCTTGCACTGGGTGCATTCTCATGGTGACCCTGCCCGCTTCATTCGGACTCGCGGCAATGCTGCTCTTGGTTCCACTCGACGAGTCGGCATCTGCGACCGATTGGGAAGCGGCGGGACTGTGTGCGCCGGCGAACTGCTGGACGATGAGAGACGGTTGCCCCGCTCGATCCGGATACAGCCTGACTCCGGGCCTCCGGGGGCCGTTGCAGACTTCATGGAGTTTCCAGACTCGCGGAGAGATCGAAGAAGAACCACGGATTTGGGACGAGTTCGTGTTGGTCAGCGAAAAGGTCAAGGAGGATCGAAGAGTCCTGCACGTCGTGGACCTGCTGCACGGCAATGTCGTGGCCAAGGAACCGGTTTCCTCCGAGGTGGCCCTTGGCCCGTCAGTCTGGAATCGCGTCGTCGTCCTCCGCACGGGACCTCGGTCGCTGTCGGCCTTTCGCATCTACGCGACCAATCTCAAGCTGCTGTACCGATGGGAGCTTCCCGGAGATTGCTCGGAACCGGTGCTGCTTGGCAGAAGGTTCTTCCTGCGCGTCGGAAGCGAGATTCATGGGTACCGTCTTGGTCGAGCGGAACCTCTCTGGACCACCCCCGGCAACTTTCGTGGCGAAGTCTCCGTTTTGGGAGATCATTTGTTCGCGGTGGACTACCGCGGGCGCATGGGGGAGCTGGTTTGGCTGGATCGCGAGACCGGCGAGGAGTCCCGGAGCTTTTTCGTCGGGCAGCACGGTGGTCAGCAACCGTCGCGCTCATCGTCGACCTGTGTTTCGCTCACTCCGTGGAATTCGATCGTGCGGCACAGCCTTCCCATCGAAACGAACCTGGACCGGGATGACGCGAACTGCGTGTTCCTCCAAGGAAGCCCGGTCCCCCCACCGAAAGAGGACCCGGCCAGCGGCGTCTTGTCATTGGAACGCGGCCCGGTGCTGTGGGAACAGGGATTCCTCTCCCTGATGCAGAGTGAGCAGGGACCAGCGATGTTGATCCTTGACGAGGTCGGAGACGGACGGGTCCTCGCGTCGAAAACGTGGCACTCGGATTTCCTGAATCAGCCGGTTCCGTACACGCGAACCAAGGACGTCTTGTACGCAGGAATGCGAGGAATCGACAGCGAGACGTTCGAGATTCTTTGGAACGAGCCCGAAACTCCGCCACACTTTCGGGTAGTTCCGGGGAGGGAAACGGCATTGGTCGTGGACCGACCGAACCAGTTGACCGCTTGGCGACCGGCGGCCTCCGTCAAGAGACCGCGGTTTCATGAACTGCCGGAGGCTTCGAGCGAAGGAGCTGGCTCCACGAACTGGAAAGGCACCTTGGTGTTTCGGGACGGTTCGGTCCACCAAGGCGAGTTCACCGTCTCGCCATGGAAACCCAAGTTGCGAGAAGTGGTCATCCGCGCTCGCTCCAAGAAATCCTCCGCCTCGCGCTGGACCTTGGAAGAATTGCTGGTGGCGATCGATGACGACCATCGCTTGCTCTATGCCGGCCCCGAGGACGACTTTTTGTGGGGCCTGGAACTGCTGGTCGAGTCACGAACCGCGGATGCCTACGCCGAGCTCGCTGCCGAGGCCGCGGGTGCGAACGACCCGGAACTCTTGGAGCGATTGCTGGGAGAAGCAACCCGACGCGGCACCCAGGAGTGGCTGACCGTCTCGCGAGCAGAAACCAAGCTCTCGAAGATGCACGAGTCGATCGACAAGGGCCGCCCTCCCAAACGCAAGGACCGGGTGGCCGAGTCTGTCGAGAACAAAGAGTCGGAGGTCACACGCCTCCCCATCGATTTCTTGTGGAAAGAGATCGAAGCGCTTCCCGAGAGCGCGCCCGACACCGTCCTTCTCGACTTGCTCCGAACTCTGGTGGAGCGCGAACCCGATCATGAGGGGGCCGCGACGCGAGTGCGGGAACAACTTCCCGATGACACCGAGCCGCCCCAGGGCTTCGATGCTCTCGAATGGATCGATTTCCTGGAAGCCATTCGCCACACTCAGATCACCATGCTGCATCCTGATCTCCAGGCGTCTGGATGGGAAACCGAGCAAGCATTGCTTCAGCAAGCGCAGCAGGAATGGCGCACGGATTTGGTCGGGATTCGAAGCCCGCGACTGCTTGTCATCACTCCTTTGCACAATCCCGGACGCATCGCTCGTTGTCTGGCGATGGGAGAGCTGGTGTGTGAGTCGCTGGAAGAGCTGTTCATTTCTTCATCCGAGGAGCTGCGCGGGACCGACCGGCCGATGACGCTCTACTTGTACGAGTCCCAGCAAGAGTATCTGGGGAACGCGGGAGCATCGGCGGCCTTCCTCGAGTGGTCTTCTGGCCACTATTCCCCGACGGAAGGCCTCGAGAAGATCTTCCTCCCCACCGACAAGGATGCCTTCGAGCGCGTCATGGACACCTACGCTCACGAACTCACCCACCACTGGATCTTGGAACGTTGTCCGACCGTGACGAACCCCGATCCTCGAGCGGCATTCCATCAACCGGGCTTCTGGATCGTGGAGGGACTCGCTTCCTTGTTGGGCTCTTTTGACTTCCGCCCTCGCGAGAAGAGCTACCGGTTCGATGCGTTGCCGGAATGCCTGGACTTGCTGGCCAACGCCCCAAGCGGCGATCTGATTGCTTGGAACGACTTGTTTCAGATGTCCCAGAAAGACTTTGCGATGCTCCCGAGCGGCGAGGAGAACAGTCTTCGAATTCCCTTGGCTCGCTCCCTTGGCCTTGGGCGGCAGATCGATCGCAAATCCCTTTTCTACGTCCAGGCAGAGGCGGCGTGCCAGTATCTGTTCCACCACAGTCGCGGGACGAGAAACCAGCTACTCCAGTACATCGGGGACTACTACGGCGCCCGGACCGAGCGGACCACGATCTCGGGCGCATTTGGCACAAGCGGCAGCAAACTCGGCACGCAGGTCGAAGACTTCGCTCGGACCGCGCGCGACCAATTTCGGATCAGCGGAGCTGCCTTCGAATCTGCTCCCGATAGTCGCTGAAGTCCGTGTAGTCGGTGTGCTCCAGCACTTTGTCTCCGTCGATGCGAAGCACCATGACAAGAGACATGTTCACTTCAAAATCTTCCCCGGGACGTCCGAACAGATCTCCCACCATGCGGTAGCCGAATGCTCCCCGCGTGACCACGTATCCTCCCGAAGCGAACTGCTCCTCCACGTCCAGGTGGCACTCGATCAAGCCTTGGGTCTCCTGCTTCAGCCGCTGCAGGATCTTTTCGCCGCCGGTCTCAGGAGTCCCTCGGGCGCCGATCTCTTTCGAGGTCGGATCGCACCAAACCGATTCCTCGGTGAAGAACGGAGCGAGAGCTTCCTGGTCCAGGGACAAATAAGCTTCGATGTAGCGATTGGCGATGTCGATTGCGGACTCCGGGGAGCGAGGGGCGGGACTCGCCTGCCCGAGGCACCACAGCCCAGCCACCACCATGACAAGGGTTCGAATGGGTCTCATTGCTCTGCTTCCGTCCTTACGACGCTTTCCATCCTCAACGGATCGTCCGGTCCACCGCTGGCCCGACCTGGGCAAGCTGCTCGCTGAAAACCACCGGAGCCCTCGCCGGGAACAACGTTGACTCATTCTCGCGAGAGCTTTCATGAATCCTCCGAGCGAGATCTTTTCAAGGCCTTGCGCAGCGCCAGCGTGTGTCCGCTCTCACTCCGATCGACGGCTGTTCTCCATGCGCGCGAGCTGAGCCCGGAGCTGCTCGCCGACCGCCGCAGCCTGTTCGCGGATCTCGTCCTCCAGCCCTTCCCTCCCCTCAAGAGCGGCCACCTCGTCCAAGGCCACATCGAGGAGGGCCGGATCTTGGCTCTTCTCGGCGGCAAAGCTCACGAAGTACCAAAACATGAGGCACTGCTTGGCAGGCACCACGCGAGACGCGGTGACTTCCAAGAACCGGTCGACGAGGGCGTCGGCGGGTTGCTCGGCGATCTGCAACTCGGCCGTGAGGGCAGCCACCTCGATCTCGGTCACGAGCCCTCGCAAGTACTTCGAGCGTTTGGGCGCCAAACCATTCATCGAGTCCAGGATCCGCCGGGCCTGCTCGGGCTCGAGGTTGCCAAGTTCGGCTTGTTTCTCGAACAGGGTCGCTCGAGCCTCGAGACTTCCTTGGCCGACCTGTTCCGCCAGCGCTTGCAGTTCTTCCCGAGTCCCGTTTGCCCGAACCCGGGTCTCTTCCAATCCCGCCACCGTCACCGGCCCTTGGTGAACCGCGAGGGTCTCCCCATCGGAGTCGAGAAAAGCCACATGGGGAAGGTTCTCGATCCTCTTTCGAAACGGGAGAGAGCGATGCGGCTCGTCTTTCAAGAATGAGATGACGTGGCAGTAGAGCACGACTTTTTCGCCGAACTCGGCGAAGTCACTCTCGAGAAGCACGCTCTTCTCGAGAGCCAGGCAAGGCGGTCACTTCTCGTAGCTGCGGGTGAAGTAGGCGAGGATCAGTCGGTCCGGGTTCCGAGCCGCCTCCTTCGCCTGGTCGAAGTCGGTAAGCCACGGGTTGGCCTGCAAAAAAGCCGACTCGAGCTTCCCGGCATGGCGCCGGCGGAGTTCTTCTTGGTCCGCAAGTTGCAAGGCTCCCCGGACAGTCGATCCGGCACTGCCAAAGACGATCGTGGCAACGAGCAAGCGGGAAAACGAAGCGAGCTTCATGAACGTTCCTTTCGCTGGACAAAACAAGTACGGCGTCCTCCCCCTACCCGATGGAAATTCTCGAGGCTCACGGTTCTCCCCGCCGACTCGCCACTGTTGAAAAATGAACTGCGTTCTCTTTTGGAGCCTGAACCTTGACCGCCCCCGCCCAGTTTCTCGCCGTTCACCCGATCCTGCCGACCAAGGACGTCCTCACCTCGATCGATTTCTACGTGCAGAAACTCGGCTTCGAGCTGCGCTTCCAGGACTCTGCGGAGAAACCGGGGTATGCCGGAGTTGCGAGAGGAAACGTCGAGATCCACCTCCAATGGCATGATCCGTCGGAGTGGGAAAGCGTGGAGCGCCCCCAGATTCGATTCTCGATCGAGGGAGTGGATTCCTTGTTCGAAGAGTATCGAGACAAGGGCGTCTTCCACGCGAACACCGACCTGCGTGACACTGGTTGGGGTACTCGAGAGTTCGCGTTCTTCGATCCGTCCATGAACGGGCTGGTGTTCTTCACCGACCTTTCATGACCCGAACGTTGTCTCGCAGGCCACGCTCCAGACTTGACCAGCGGGGACTCATCCGGCGTCATCGACCAGCACCACACACTTCATCTGATCCTGGCTCCGCATGATCAGCCGTCCCTTGCAGAACGCCAGTGGCGCCCACATTTGGTGATCGCCTCCGAGGGACCCGAAAACCGGACGCTCCCCCAACAACCGATATCCGTCGGGAGATGCCTCGACGAGACGCAGCGTTCCGTTGTCGCCGTCCTGGGTCAACAGCACTCCATCGACCAACAACACGGAGCCGCGGCCGAAGTAGGGCTGGTCCGCAGTGCGCCATTGCTCTTTTCCGTCGAGCGAGAGACACATCAGCCCTCCTTTGCTTCGATCCCGCTTCTTGTCAGTCGCGTTCTCGTTGGCCAGGAAGTAGAGATGGTCCTCATGGCGAACCGGCACGTGAATCTGGGAGCCGCGCTTGACGCGGAACAGCTCTTCGACTTGGTACTCGGCCGCTTCCCGTTTCACACTCAACATCAACGACCCGGCCCGGTAGCCCCCGGTCAGAAACAGACGTTGCTCGTCGATCTTGATTGGTGGTGGAATCGGGTAGCTGCACCGATAGGCCGTGCTTCGCCACAGCAAGCGCCCCTCTTCCGGCGCGAAGCTGGAAAGCAGTCCTTCTTCGCCCTGGGTCGTGAGAATCAGGATTTGTGGGACCCCGTCGAGTTCGAGCAAGACCGGGGTCGAGTGGGTCGTTCCGATTCCCTCGGTCCGCCACACTTCTTCGCCGGTGAAGCGATCCACCGCCCACAATCCCACGGACTCGGAGAGAACCGCAACCACAAGCAAGTCCTGAATCACCAACGGCGACTGGGACCATCCCCACCGCGGAGGATCGGTCGCGAACTCTTCCCGGAGATCCACGGCCCACTGCGGCTCATGGGTTCCTCGGTCAACACAGGTCAGGTGCCCGAATCCGCCGAGGGTGTAGACAAGTTCCTCTTCGACGGTAGGCACCATTCGAGAGCCCGGATAGCTCAGCCGACCTCGCGCGGGGTACTCGAAAGACCATTGCTGCGTTCCGGACCCCAAGTCGAGGCACCGAAGCACGTCTTTCTCCTCGGCGACACGGTCGAGAAAGTACACCTGCCCGTCGCGGATCGCGGCACCGCCGAAGCCAGGACCGACCGAGACTTCCCACGCCACCTTGACGTCCTGGGCCGCCCACTCCTCCGGAAGCGGGTACGAATGGTCGGTTGCATCCCCGGACGTTCCCAGGAACGTCGGCCATTCGGCCCCGTCGCCCCCGAGCAACACGAAACAGCACCACCAAAGGTGACTCAGCACTCCTTCCATGACCATTTCCTCCGCCGACCATTGCGGCCGAGCTGTGGTCGCCTCCCTGCTCTCTCCTTCGCTTATGGGAAAGCTCTCACGGGAGTTCAATGAAGCGTCGCCAATGGTCGGTGGTTCGGCGTCAACGGGGATTGTTCGACGTCTTTCCAGCTCGCTCCATCCCGGAGGCAAATGGGGACCCGGAAGAATCGACCAGCACTTGGCTCACGACCGTGAAGCCGAGACAAAAGAAATGGCGCGCCCGAGAGGATTCGAACCTCTGACTCCCTGCTTCGGAGGCAGGTACTCTATCCAGGCTGAGCTACGGGCGCTGGGTCGAGACCAGCACACTGTCCTCCCCAGGGGCTCGAGTCAAGTCAGTTCCCGTACCCCAGGGCTTCCAGCTGCCGGAGGGTTTCGTCGTCCAACTCGACCGGCGTGGCCTGGAACGCCTCGCTCTCGAGCTTGTCGAAAAGTTCGCGGAGCGTCTGACCGAGCACCTGGGCGTCGGCCTGCCGTTGGCGGGCCAGGTTGTGCTGCTGGCCAGGATCCTGGGACGAGTCGTAGAGTTCGGTCGTCTGCAAGCGTCCACTGTAGTCCTCCTCCACCTCGACATAGAGGTAGGGCCACTGGCGAAGGCTGAGAAGCTTGCCTTGCTTGACCCGGTGGACCTGTCCGATCAGCATCCGCTCCTGCTCCCGCGAGGCTCCCCCCATCAGCGGAGCAAAGCTCCAGCCATCGCAAAACGCCCCCTCCTGATCGCTCGCCGGAATTCCCAGCAAGTCAAGCAAGGTGCTGGGAACGTCGACCAAACCCACCCTTGCATCGATGCGCTGCTCCCCTTGGGTACCACCGGGCGGGCGGACCAGAAGGGGGACGCGCAACACCTCATCGTAGAGGGTGAATCCATGGCCAAAGCCCTGGTGGTCGAACAGCTCTTCACCATGGTCCGAGGTGACGATCAGGTAGCTCGCGTCCAACAAACCGGAGACGCGCAGTTCCTCGAAAAACGTTTCGAGCACTTCGTCCGTGTAAGCGATGGCCGCGTCGTACCGGGCTCGAAGCTCGTTGCGATGGCCTTCTGCGAACTCGGCCCGACGGTGAACCTTGCGTCGCTGCATGATGTCCATCCAAAGATCGCAGCGAAACTCGAAGTCCTCGCGAGGTGGCTCCAAGAAGCGTTCGAAGTAGCCCTCGGGGGAGAGATAAGGACCGTGCACGTTCATCACGTGCAAGTACAAGAACAGCGGCCGCTCCCGGTCCTCTTGCAACCAAGCCCGGGCCGGTTCGAGAAGTTCGGTGATGTCGGGGTACTCTCGGGCCACTTCGTTCTGACTGAAATGGAACCGCTCGAACCCCTGGTCCATGCCAAAGGTCGGCGACGCGTTCGGGTTGCCGGACACTCCCCAACACGCGTAGCCCTGTTCCGTCAGGTGCTCGGCAAGAAAGGTGAGTTCGGGAGCCGCCGGGGAATTCTGATCGTGGGCGCCATGACGGGCTGGGTAGAGCCCGGTCAGCAAGCTCACAGTGCTCGGTTTGGTCCAAGAGCTGGCGGCGTAGCAATGGTCGAACACGAAGGATTCGCGGGCCAGCCGGGACAGCCCCGGGCTGGTCGGACGGGAATAGCCGTACAGGTTCAGGTGATCCCTACGGAGCGTGTCGATCAGCACCAGAATCACCGACGGACGCTCCTTCGCGTTGGTCGTGGGCGGAATGCTGGCGACCGGCGATTCCTCCCCGGCGCAGCCGGCCAGGAGCATCAAGAATGCCGCGGTCAGCAGCGCCCCTCCCGACGACTGGCGCCCGCCGCCTGGCCCATTCTTCGTCGCCCCGAGCATTGCCTGATTCATGTTTCGCGTTCCGGTCATCGAGTTGTGGCGGGAGAGCCCTATCATGACGACCTGGGGCCGGGTGGCCAGCATCCCTCGCCGACGCTGGGTTTTCTCCTTCCTTGCCCCGACTCCCGCGGCGGGGCCCCCTCCCAGAATCGAAGGAAAGTTCGTGTCCGAACCGTTTCGCGCTCCCCTGGACGGCAGCGATTTGCATGTTGCCGTCGTCCGTAGCCGCTTCACCGAAGAGGTGACCGAACGGCTTCTGGCCGGAGCCTTGGAGGGCCTGCACGAGCACGGCGTCGAAGTCGCCCGGATCCAGGTGGTGGAAGTTCCGGGATCCGTGGAACTCCCGGTGGCAGCCCGCTGGATCGCGGAGCGGGGCCAAGTGGACGCGATTGTCTGCTTGGGAACGGTCATCCGTGGCGAGACCGATCACTACGACTATGTGTGCCAGATGGCGGCAGAGGGAATTCTGCAGGTGAATCTCCAGTCGGACATCCCGGTGAGCTTCGGGGTGCTGACCTGCCAGAACCGGGATCAGGCCATGGCCCGCTCCGCGCCCGGGAAGAACCGTGGCAAAGATGCCGCCTTGGTGGCCCTCGAGATGGCCAACTTGCGGCGCCGCCTCTCTCCTTCTTCCAACTCCGACTGAGAAAGACCGCCCGTGCGCCGAAGGACTCGATCTCGCGAGCTTGCTCTGCAGTTCCTCTACACCTTGGAGGTGCGCGGAGACACTGCCATGCAAGAGCTGGAAACCTTCCTCAAGGATTCCAAAGCGTCCCGGGTACACCGGGAATACACAACGTTCTTGCTGGAAGGCGTTCACCGTCATCGTCAGACCATCGATGGACACATCCAGAAGCTCGCCAAGAACTGGGACTTGAGCCGCATCGCTCTCGTGGACCGCAACATCCTTCGCCTGGGAGCCTTCGAGATCCTCTACAGCGGCGACGTGCCTGCGTCCGTGGCCATCAACGAAGCGGTCGAGTTGGGCAAGCGCTACTCGACCAAACAATCCGGCGGTTTCATCAACGGCATTCTGGACCAGGTGAAGCAGTTCCGCTCGGAATCGAGTCAGGGAGACTCCTCATGATCTTTCGCAAGCTCCGCGAAGGGCTGCGCAAGACCCGCGAGAAACTGACTTCGGGTCTCAGCAAGCTGTTCGGCGTCAACCGGGATTTGGACGACGCGTTCTTGATGGAGCTGGAAGAAGTTTTGTACGGCGCGGACCTGGGCGGCACCGGACTCCGTATCCTCAACGAACTGCGCGAAGAGTTCAAAGCTCGCGAGCTGAAAACCACCGACGACGTGCGCCAGCGTCTGCGCTCCAAGCTCTCGGACTGTTTGGGGGAGGAGTTCCCCGACCTGACCAAGCGAACCGATGGACCGATGGTGGTGATGTTCGTCGGGGTGAATGGAACCGGAAAGACCACCTCCATCGCCAAGTTCACGCAGCACTTGAAAGACCAAGGACATCAGGTCGTGCTGGGAGCCTGCGACACTTACCGCGCGGCGGCGGTGGAGCAGCTTTCGATCTGGGCCGAACGCCTGTCCGTCGAGATCGCCAAGAAGGAAGAGGGCAGCGACCCTGCCTCGGTCGCCTTTGATGCGGCGGACCTGGCTCTGGAGAAAAACGCGGACTTCTTGCTGGTGGACACCGCCGGTCGCCTGCACACCCGGGAAGATTTGATGGCCGAGCTCGGCAAGATCCGCCGAGTCCTGGACAAACGCATCCCGGGCGCCCCCCACGAATCCTTCTTGGTCCTGGATGCGACCACCGGCCAGAACGCCATTCGACAAGCCGAACAGTTCAAGGAGTACGTGCCCTTGAGCGGCGTCATGCTGGCCAAGCTGGACGGGACCGCCCGCGGTGGCGCCGTCATCTCGATCCGCGACCAGCTCGATCTGCCGGTGCGCTACGTCGGGCTTGGAGAACAAGCCGGAGACCTGGAACGCTTCGATCCCCAGCGCTTCTTGAACGCGATCTTGCAGGAAGATGCCGAGGAGTAACCCGAGGACACTCGCCGTCGGTCTCGCGGCGGCATGGATCGCACTGCTGTTCTGGGTGAATCCCGTGGCGTTCGCCCTTCCCCCGTTCAAGGCGGCGTTCTTGTTGCTGGTGACGGGACTGTTGTTACTGATGCCCACGGTTCGCCAGGCATTGGCCCGGCCCCTGGGTGGACCGGCTCGATGGATCGGCCCCCTGCTTCTTGCCTACGGCTGGAGCGCTCTGATCAGCGACGGCCATTGGTTCCCGTCGACCCGAAGTTTCCTGTTGTTGGTGGTTCCCGTGGTTTGGTTGCTGGCAACCCGGGAGTGCTTTTGGAACCACGGCGAAACCATCCTGCGCGCACTCCTGGCAAGCGCCGCGGTTCTCGGGCTGATCGCCGTCCTCCAAGTGTTCGGGATCGATCTCATCTATGGTCGAGTGAGTCGCGGCGTCGCGGTGGCGACCCTTGGCAACGCCAATGCCTTCGCCGCGGTCGCCGCTCCACTCTGGGTGTTGGCCCTGGTCGGTTCGACGGAACCCGGACGGTGGCAATGGATGGCGTGGTCAGCCTTGGCCACCTTGACCCCGGCCTTGCTGCTTGCCCGCAGTCGAGGGGGATGGCTCGGGGCTTTGATCGGCGCGGCCGTGACTGTGGTGACCAGTTCTCACGAGCAACGGCGTGCCCTGATCCGACCAGCAGTCTTTTGCCTGTTGTTCGCCGGGATCGCCTGGTTGCCGACTCCGGAAGGCTCGGAGGCCAATCGAACCGGATTCGCGCTGACCCACGGATCGGACCCGGTGCGTCTCGCGGTGGCTCGCTCCAGCGGACGATTGATTGCGGACGCCCCCTGGTTTGGCCACGGACCGGGCCAGTTCCGGGTGGAATTCCCCCGGTTTCGGGAGGAACGGGAGGCCACGACCGAGACCCGCGGAGGAGCCGAATCGATCGTCGACCACCCCCACAACACGCTTCTTCGCCTGGCCGCAGAAGGTGGCGGGATCGCGACCCTGTGCTTGATCCTTCTCGCAGGGTCCATTGCCTGGCATTTGTGGCGAACAGATCGTACTCATGCCGGTGATTCAGGGTTGCACCGCATCGCGCTACTCGGAATGGGAGCCGCTCTCGCCACCGGAGCAATGACTTGGTCTCACCTGAACGACCCGGTCACTGCTGCATTGCTGGGTCTTTGGGGAGGCATGGCCCTGGCCTCGTTCCTCGACGCCGACGCGGCAACCCCCGCGCGCTGGTGGCGTTGGGCCGTTCAAGGAGGAGTCCTGGTGGCCACCCTCGGTGTCGCCGTCCCGTCCCTCCTGGGAGAGTCCTTGCAGAGCCAGGCGGTCTGGTCAAGGATGCGCGGACACGATTCGCGATCCCTGGGTCCGAGCGAGGTCGAGGATCTGCGCCGCGCGGCGCGAGTTGACCCCTTCGACATCGATCGCCAGACGCTGATCGGGTCGATGTTCCTCGAAGGAGCCGAGCCGGGATCCCCCACTTCCCGGGAACTGCTCGACGATGCTCGCGCCTGCTTCGACCGTGCGCTTGTCGTTCATCCTCACGAGGTCCGCTCTCTGGAAGCGAGCGCTGAAATTGCCGTCCGTTCGCGCAAGCCCGAGCGGGCACGAAATCTCTTATCACGGGCTCACGCTCTGGAGCCATGGGGGCCGCCGGCTGCCAATCGCTTGCGGGACTTGCAGTGGAGCCATCAGCAATTCCTCAACGCGACTCGAAGCGCCTGGGAGGCCCAGGGCAAAGCGGCCCTTCCGGGTCTCTTGTCCCGGCTCGAAGCGCTGCCCGAACGGCACTTGCAGCAGTCCGCTCAGTGCTTCGATTACCTGTCTCAAGTCGCCGGTGAGGTGGCTGACGTTCACCGACTCGGGGCCCGCGCTTTTCGAGACATCGGCGACGACATCGGCTACGCCCACGCTCGTCGCCAGGAACAGTGGTGCTACGCGTTGGAGTCGATGGATCTCGGGGAGTTCGACACCGCTCGCCGCAGCCTACGCCTCGCCCGTCGCTTTTCGAAAGATGCCGGGGGCCCGGAGCAGTGGATCGAAGCGCTCTTGTTGGACGAGCAGGGTGCAGTCGACGCAGCTCGAGCGCTCCGCAACACTCTCCCCGAGGACACTCACCTGCCGGAATGGCTGCAGGCGTACTCCCCCAAATCGCGCGCACCGAAAGACGGGTGAAGCCTCTCCTCCGACGCGCCTAATGAGGGGGACGTTGGGGCGCTTTGCCGTCCAGCTTCTGGTGGCAGTCGGCGCAGTGTCCGAACAAGCGCAGCGAGTGATAAGTGATGTGGAAGCCATGCTCCTCCACCACTCGCTCTTGAAGCTCTTCGATGCGGGGCTCTTGGAACTCGACGATCTTGTTGCACTGCAGGCAGATGATGTGGTCATGGTGCTCGTGACCGAGCACGTGTTCGTAGTACTTGCGATCCTGTCCCAGATCGAGGATGTCGAGGAACCCACCTTCGACCAAAAGTGAGAGGGTCCGGTAGACCGTGGCGCGGGAGATCCGATCCCGGGAGCGCCGGAACATCTCGTGCACTTCGTCAGCAGTGAAATGATGGTGTGCGGTGAACACCTTCTTCAGGATGCGGCGCCGCTGGGACGTGAGCTTCAGTCCTTTGGTGCGGATGAACTCTTCGAACGATCGCTCGACTCGTTCGAAGCGCGGCTCCTTGCCGCCCAGCGGAAAGTGTCCGCGAGTCTGCTTCGGCTCAGGCACCCCAGTCCCCTGTCCTGCTTGCCCCCGCACTGCTGGCCCCGTTTGATCTTGTCGAACTGGCCTTGCCCGAGGTCCCAGGGTTGCCGAGGGCATCGGATGCGCTCGACGTCCCGGTCTCTGGCAAAGCTTCTCCATAATAGGTGCGGTACAGACGTCGGGGCGACACCCCGAGTCCGAAGGAAATCGCGACGAACCAGTTCAGAACGGTCGTTCTGGTCACCCCTTTCTCCTGCCAACGTCGCGGACTCAAGTGAACTCGGCTCTCGGCCAGGACCAGCTTGCCGATCCGACGCAAGCGTCGAGCGATGCCCAAGTCTTCGCAGAGAGGGATGTCCGGAAAGCCGCCCGCACGATCGAACATTTCTCGCCGCAGGAACAGCCCGGAGTCGCCGTACGGCAGGCCGAGCCACCGAGAACGGAGACTGGCGGCTTGCTCGATCCAGCGAAACAAACGGCCGTCACCCTCGATGCGCTGTCGGAACACGCCCGCCGCCACTCCCTCTTCACCCAGCAAACGCTCGACCTCTTGGACGGCGCCTGATTCCAACCAAGAATCCGCGTGCAGGAACAATAGCACGTCTCCGGCAGCCTCGTCGGCACCTCGGTTCATTTGAGTCCCGCGTCCGGGTGGCGAGTGGATCACCTTTGCACCGAGCCGGCGCGCGACGTCGACACTGTCGTCGGTGCTCCCGCCGTCCACCACCAGGACCTCATGAATCCCCGGGAGCGCCATCACCCGTGGCAGATGGCACTGGAGCTCCGGGCCTTCCTGGAGGACCGGAATCACGAGACTGATCACCCGGCTAGCCTCGGGCGATTCCGATGTCGCGGCGGTAGTGCATTCCGGCGAATTCGATGGCGTTCACCGCTTGGTACGCCCTCTGACGAGCCTCCTCCAAGGTGGCTCCCTTGGCCGTCACCCCAAGGACTCGACCGCCCGAGGTGACCCAGTGCTGTCCCTCCCGGCGGGTTCCCGAATGGTAGAGGGACACCCCCGGGACCTCGGCCGCTTGATCCAGCCCGGTGATTTTCTGGCCCGTGGTCGGCTTTCCGGGATAGCCCTGAGAGGCCAGCACCACGACGAGGGCCGGATCCTCCGCGAACGCCAGAGCCTCCAACTCTTCGAGGCGGCCGTCACAGGTCTTCTCGCACAGTTCGACGAAGTCGGTTTCCAGTCGCGGCAGAATCACCTGCGCTTCGGGATCGCCGAAGCGGACGTTGAATTCCAACACCTTGGGTCCCGTGTCCGTCAGCATCAAGCCCGCGTAAAGGACGCCTTGATAGGGACGTCCTTCCCGGCTCAAGGCATGAATGATCGGAATCAGGACCGTCTGTTCGATCTTGGCCTGGAGATCCCCCTGGAACGGCGAAGGACAGAACGCGCCCATGCCGCCGGTGTTCGGTCCAGCGCCGCCGTCGAACACCGCCTTGTGGTCGCGCGCCGGGTCCAAGGTGACGATCGTCTTCCCATCGGTGATGGCCAACAGCGACACTTCTTCCCCGGTGAGGAATTCTTCGACCAACACGCGCGTGCCCGATTTGCCGAACTCTTGACGAACCATGATGCGATCGAGGGCGGCTCGCGCGGCCTCGAGCGTCTCCGCAATGATCACCCCTTTCCCGGCGGCCAAGCCGTCGGCCTTGATCACCACCGGAAACTGGCCGCGCTGCTCGATGGACAACAAGGCCGTCTTGGGATCGTCGAAGGTCTGGTAGTCGCCGGTCGGAATTCGGTACTTGCGAAGCAGGTTTTTGGTGAAGACCTTGCTTCCTTCCAAAGCAGCCGCGCGCTGAGTCGGGCCGAACACCTTCAGGCCCTCTTCCGCGAAGCGATCCACCAGCCCCGCAACGAGGGGAGCTTCGGGCCCCACCACGGTCATGCCAATGGACTGGTCTTTCGCAAAGCGCACCAGCCCCTCGACGTCATCCCCAGAGATGTCCACCCTCTCCGCCAAAGCGTCGATGGCGTCGCTGCCGGGCGCGCAAAACAGCTTCTCTGTGCGAGGCGAACGAGCCAGGGCATCCGCCATGGCATGCTCCCTTCCACCACTTCCAATGAGCAAGATTCGCATGGCGACGACGCGGCACTCCGACGTGAACTCGTGGACCCCTCCTGACGCAGATCACGTTAGGTAGGCGGTCCGAGCCGGTCAAGAATGCGTAGGACGGGGAGCGATGCCTGGGTGACCCCCTCCTGTCAGGAAAACAGTCCCATGAACGGCTCCGGGCAGCAGGGGTTGATCTTCGGAGGAAACGGAATCAAGCCCTTGTGATTCGAACAGCAGACAATCTCTGTCGCCCGGCCGCACCTCGGTCGACGGACGCGAATCCGCCCCCGACGGCTGTCAACTCTGTGCCAGGGATCCGCGGGCTCCTCCTTCGGATGGCTCCGCTACTGTCCCGCGTACATCCAAATCGCCGATGGGCGGCCCAAGTACTTCTCTCCGCCGGCATCGAAATGAACCGGCTGCATCACGTATGGGAGGAATGACAGCTCGGGAAAATCGGGAACGTTGATCGGCGGGACGGACATCGTTCCCGTCGCCGGGATGACCCCGACTCGGGAATTCAAGAAGGAGGAAAGATCAATCGCGAAGACCCCTCGGAACTTCCGAAACGGTCCGAATCCAGCTTCCACGCTCCGCGGCAACAGGACCACGTCACCGGGAGTCCCCTGAAACTCGAGTGCGAGGGTGTTGGTCCCGTAGACCACGGGACCGTCGACGACCAGCGACCGAGCCTCTCCTTCGAAGAACTCGACCACTCCGTTTGGGTCGTGGATCGAAACAGAACCCGTCGATCCCGAGACGATGGCGCAATCCAGAACCTGACCAGAGTTTCCTTCCGGACCAACCCACAGTCCGAACCCCGAGAGAAACGAACGTCCTCCCTCGAAGCGACAACCGGACGCAAACAGGAAACTGCTGTCATTCACCACGACCCCATGACCTCCGAATCCCCCGGAAGGATGAGCGACCGATCCCCCCTCGAATTCACAGTCATAGGCGGCGACCCGCGAGTTTTGGACCGAGAGCCCTGTCTCGCCCGTTGTGGTGCCAGTCCCAGAGCACCCCACGAGAACCACTTGATCCGAGTTCAAAACGGAGAACGAACCAAAGTCGAAAGTGCAGTCCTCGATCCACACCAAGCCTTCACAATCCCCGATGAAGATGCCGGTGGACTGCTGAAACTCGAGGCCGCGAATGATCAACTGTTCGTCTGCAGGAATCCCTGAGACGTACACTTCCACCGGCTTCACCACCGGAGTGGTGCCGCGCTTGGCAAAGATCCCCACTCCCTTCGTGATCGTGCTCAACCAGAAGTCGTCAATGGTGTCGTAGATCCCGTGCTTGACCAACACCATGTCACCGGCTTCTGCGGTCACAATGGCCTCATTGAGTGTGGGTAGGTCTCCGGGTCCCCCATTGTCATCGACCACAAGGATGTTGCCTTGCCCCGACAATGGCGCGGCAAAGAGGCTCATCAGAATCGGAACGAGTCGAGCGTTGACCATTGATCACACCTCCTCAAGGAGATCGCCTCACGAATTCGGAAACACTGCCGCCATCCTTCGACGGTCATCACCGTGCCTCGACTGTCCCCCAGCGCCCGAACAGGGATCATAGTCGGACCGAATTCCCCCGCAAGCAATGAGCCACCGCGATCGCGCACATTCCAGGAGAATGAAACCCGAGGAGAGTCCGAACATCCCACGAATTCACCACCAATCCCCTCATGGAACATCGACGGAGACGAAAGTCGTTCGAAACCGATGGCATGAATGCGCCGCGGAGATCGACTGCCAGAAATCGCCCGGCGCCGCCACCGGACATGGTCCCGATTCCGCGATTGCCATTCGCGAGAGAACCAGACAACGCACAGCGGCCCTGCCAAAGTCGGCTTCCCTCCGCTCCAACCTCGGCCTAGACAATGCGGGCATCAAGACTTGATCTCATTGTCCGGACCCGTTGTGATGGCTCTCCTCACGCACCGCAAAGCGCCCGTAGCTCAGCTGGATAGAGCAGCGGATTTCTAATCCGCTGGTCGCAGGTTCGAGTCCTGCCGGGCGTGCCATCGTCGCGAAACCGAGCCGCCTCCCCCGGCCTCATCGCCTCAGCTGGATCGGCTCCTCGGTCTCTCGATGGAACTGGATGCGATTGTTCTTCTGGTCGATCGTCACCTCGAACTGCTCCATGACGCGGCTACCGATGTTTGCGGCCTGATAGAGTTCGGTGAAGGTGATCCTCGGTGTGGCGATCACGTGGCGGCCTAGCTTCAGATCCTCGCGAAGTGTCGCGGCCAGGATCGGGATGACGTTGAACTGGGTGCGGGCCTCGCCGACCTTGGCCGGCTCGCCGTCCAGGGGAAGCTTGTCGGCCAACGACTGTGGCACCATGATCGCGCCCATGTTTCGGGCGTCCACGTGGGCGCGGACGGTCTTGCCGCCAAGGGTCCACTCGATCGTCGGAACCGCCTCCTCGGCATCCATCGCGAAAATCTCTTCCCCATCGGGTTCAGGCAAGGCCTGACGACTGATCCGGACCTCCTGTCCGGGGTAATCGAGGGTGAAGGTGAGGCCGTTGAACAATCCGATGCCGAGGATCCCGTCGATGGGTTCGCTCCCCAGCGAACCCCGGTTGTAGTCGCCGGAGATCGACTGCAGGTCAACGAATTCGCTATCGCCAATCCAAAGCGACGGCACTTCGTAGACGGCTCGGGTCGCCATGTTGCGGCCGGTGCCATCGGAAACGGTGATCTCGTCGATGGCGTTCAGCGCCAAGTCAAGCGCGAGGTCGGTGCTCACGGAAAGCTGGCCGGAAGCTCCGGTGTCGATCCCAAAGCGGTAGGGACCATCCTCGCCGATCATGACCTCGACGACCGGAAGGTGAAGCTGGGACTCCATCCTCACCTTGACCCCGTCGTCCGGGAGGTCGACCTCGGCGGGATGGGGCCGAACAGCCCCCAGACCTTGCTCCGTGCGGCTCTCCTGCGGCTGCCCTCGAGCTGGGGCGGCCAACCCAAAGACAACAACGAGAAGGACGGCGATCTTCGAAATCATTGGGGACTCCTTTCGCCCTGACAGTACGAATCGTACCATTGTGTGTTGGAGTCGATTCGACCTTCTCTGAAGGAGTCTCGCTCATTGCCCGAGCCAGGAGCCTCCGTGGACACACTAACCGAGTTGGACCACATGATCCTGGGCGTCGTCGGGCTCTACGGCCCCTGCACCGGTTACCGGGTGCGAAGGGTGTTCCTCGAATCGCTCTCGCCCCACTGGAGCGGCTCCGCGGGCGCGATCTATCCAGCACTCGAACGCCTGACACGACTCGAGTTGGTCGACAGCAAGGATGACCACACAACCCGGCGACAAGGCAAGTTGCTCTCGCTGTCACAAGCGGGAAAGAAAGCGGTGGCGACGTGGCTCAAGCCCCCGCTCGATGCCGGAGCGCTCCTCGACCTCGACCCGCTTCGCACCCGAGTTCGCGTGCTGGGCCTGGTGCCCCCGGCCCAACGCCAGCGCTTCGTCGCTTCCGCGCTCGAACAGCTGGCCGCCCTCGAGCAGGAGACCCGGTCGATGCTGCGGGACTCCGAGGCCGGGGACGACCCCTATCACACACTGGTTTGCAAGGGCGCGCTGAAGTCCCTTCAAGCACGCCGGCGTTGGCTGGCCGAGGTCGCCGCGGAGGTGGCCTCGAAGTAGTCGGCAGGGAACCGCGCCGGCACAAGAGCCGTCCCATTCCGCGAACGAAGATGTCCCGGACCACAGGTCAATCAGCGCCGCGAGCACGACAGAGTGATGGGCTGGATACTCACACCCTCGGGCAACGAGCCCCCCCGCCGCATCTTGGGACCGTTGCACCGACTTCAACTTCGTGCTGCCATGGGAAGAACCCATAAGCTGGCTTTGGCGACCCTGAGTCATCCGTTCTCCGCCCGGACTCAATGCGAGAGTTGAACCCTACCCAGGCGCGAACCGTGCGGGTTAAGCACACACACTCTTTGGTTCAATGGTGTGGTCAGACAGTCAGGCTTGTCCTTCGCGGAGCGCGCGTTTCCACCTCCATCGGAGCCGGTAGCCTTTGGGGGCATTCATCCGTGGTCCCCAGCGCGAACTCTGGAAAGATCACTTCACGGGTAACCCGCACTTCACACCCAGGGCAACGTCTGAGAGACGAGAGCATTGGAATCATCCCTCCTTGTATTGGTCCATGTGCTCTCGAGTGGGCTCTTTGGCATTTTTCAGCATCAGGTCGGCCGGAATCGGTGTGACCGCCTGTTGTTCATGCAGGTGGTCTCCCTAGTAACGTGCCTCGTCAACAGCACTCTCTTTGTTCGGTGGGCTGGAACGAACGGAGCGCGGTGGTCGTTTCCACTGGAAAACCTGCGGTTAACCTTCGTGATGTTGCTGCTCGGAGGTCTTTTCTTTGCCCTGTTTTTCTCGCGCCTCTTAGTGAAAGAGTTTCTTCCCTCGTTCGTTTTTGCGCCTCTCTACCGACTGCAAATGCCAATCGTAGTCCTTGTCGCCATCTTCTACTTGCATGAGGAGGCATCAGTCATTCATACGATTGGACTCTTCTGCGCATTCGTCCCTCTCATCCTTGTTGCCACTCCTCC
Source organism: Planctomycetota bacterium (assembly GCA_028289345.1). Lineage (GTDB taxonomy): Bacteria > Planctomycetota > B15-G4 > B15-G4 > SIAN01 > JANQQL01. The sequence goes on from JANQQL010000018.1 coordinate 116,394, forward strand.
TCGCGTTCAGACAAATCAGCGTCGATTCAACCATCGATCAAAGCCACCTCGGTACGGACCCAGGTGGATTCGGGGTGCCGCACTCATGATGGTGGTCGTTGCGCTCGCGGCTTGCCTCCAACTCTCCACAAAAGTGCTGACCGCTCACGATCTATTTGCAGTGCCTCCTCTGACGTATGCAATGCTGCTGAATATCGGAACATTGTTCGTTGGCCTGATTCTTCTCATTTCGAGAACAATTCGAAGCAGAAGCATCCGCGAACCTCGTCTGGCGATCGTCCTTGGCCTAGCAGCAGGCCTTGTCAACGCCGTGACTTTGCTCAGTTTGGCAGTGTATCTCGTCGACGGGCGAGCAAGTGTGATCTACCCTGCCGGCGCGATGTCCCTATTCATCCCAATGATCGCCTTCGGCTATCTGGGCACCGAGCCACGGCCGTCCCCGGTGCAAATTCTGTCCATTACTCTCGCCACGGCGGCAACCCTACTACTGATGGGCTCTTGATGAAGGAGTGCCTGAATGATCCAGCGATGGTCGGCTGCGATGTACTTATTTGCCCATCTGGGTACGCAAACGCCAGAGGCTGGGCCACTGGTCACGATCAGCGTACCCGATGACCAATCTGATTGGAGTGAGCTGAACAGATACCTCAATGAAGAACTTCGCACACTGAATGCGTCGATCCGCATCAAGTTCACAAAGCGTGACATCGACTCGGCGCTCCATGAATTGGCGAATCCGAGTGACAACAACGTCGGTGCCTTACTCCCACCGTTTCGCTATGTAGTCGCCGACCTCGTCGTGAATGACCTCGAGCTCGTCGCACGCATCCGACGTGCAGGACGTTTCGTCGTACCCCAGAGTGACTGGGACAACAACAAGCGTCCCGACTCTGACCCAGAGTATGCCGAGTACAACGCACCAGAGCCTCTTGATCACTACCGGAGCCTGGTGGTGATGCACCGCAACTCAGGAGTGTGGCCACCTCCCCTCCCGCGTGACCTTTTCCGTGCACAGTCGATTCAAGAACGAAACCTCGACAAGGTAACCATCTCTTTTTCCGGTTACCGATCGACTTCTGAGTTCGTTTACCCCTTCGCTCATATCACGCGAAAGGGCTGGCGCGATCGCATCGTAGAAAGTCCGCGACGTACGGCCGGCCGACGTGAGGACGCCTGGAAGTTAAAGATGGTGTCCGTGGATAGCGCTCACTACGGAGACAAACGGGAAATCGCGGAACGCAAGCAGCTCACGGAGAGTCTCGCATCGGAAACCGGCGACTTTCAACTTTTCTGTACAAGCGACCATAAGTTCTACGCCTCGTATCCGAACGAAAAAGCTCGCCATGCGAGATTTGAGGAGGTGTACCGCTCCCCTCCGATTCCCTTTGATGCACTGGTTGTTCGAAAATCCGCCCTCGGGCTCGTGGAACTTCAGAAGCTCAGGCGAGCTTTCCTCTCGACCCGCGACATGGCCCCGAAAGAGCGAGCAGAGTGTTTTCCATGGAGTCCTACTGAAGATGACAACCAGTCATTTCTGCGCTCTCCGGATGTCCACGATTTCGTCGAAGCCGATGATGCGGAGTACGACAAGATTCGCCAGGAAGCCGCGGTAGCATTTGGTGGAGCAATCGTGCGAGTTGCGGTCGCGAAGCAAGTGCACCGCAGCGAATCCCGAGACATGATGTTCTTTCGCCAGTGGATGAAGGACGTTCTGAAAGCACAACCGGATTCACCGGTGTTCCTTGACTTCGTGTACTACGACAGTTTCGACGAGATCGCGACAGATCTCAAAGACGGCAGAGTGCACCTCGGAGAGCTCAACGTAACTCGAGCCGCCACTCTCCTGGGACGTGAGGAGGGTGTACTGCTAGGACGCTCCGTCTTTGGCGGCGAGGACTTCTATCGATTCGTAATCGTGACGGCTGAGCCGAACAAGAAGACGGTCGATAGCATTCAAACGGCCGGCCCTTTCGCGATCACCTCGCGGGCATCTGGCTCCGGCTTCGTGTATCCCGTCGAATACCTTCAATCCAGAGGCCGAAGCCCGAAAGAACGAATTGAAGTCGGAAATGCTGACAACGTCCTCGACGCAGTTCTACGCTATGCCAACGAAAGCCAAGATCCAAAGTCTGCACTTTACGGCTTCATGGCCGACTTCGAATTCGAGAAAATCAGGAGACGCTGGCCCGAAAAAGCCATCGAAAAGATCGGAACCATTGAAGTTCATGAAGAGCAAGCGAGAATTCCCAACGCAATGCTCATTGCCTCAAAGGGCGCGTTCCCGATGGTCGGCACTTGGTTTCAGCGCTTGTCAACCGGGCACGAAAAGGATGAGAGCTCTGATGGGCGAAACGCAACTGCCGTTGAACAACCGCTGTCCACGAAGACCACTGACATCCTACGCGATGCAATCATCGCGAACCTGTCGTCGGAGGCATTCGGAGGCTACCGACGGGCGACGCAAGATGACGTGGATGAGCTCAGCGAGCTCTACTGGAAAACTGCGAAGCGACCAGTCGCCATTATCGTCGGTGTCCTAGCCGTCGGAATCATCGCCTCCACATTGTGCGTCATCTGGGTCTATCGACGGGGCGTCTCATCTTCGAGCGAAGATCAGCGGGTGGTTTCAATTCAGAGCATTTGGGACGTATTGAAAGGCGGTGTCCCAGACGATCGAATGGCCCGAGATCTCATTTGCATCGGTTTGCAGATTTTTGGGCAACTGAAAGACGACGACGGGAAGCTCAAGAAAGTCTTCGGTTCTCCTGCAGCGCTTCGGAAAGAGCTGGGCGACGCCCTGCTAGCCGTACTGGTCCGCCATCAAAGTGATCGCACCTTGTCTGACGAGACATACTACTACACTCATCTAGACAGACTGGACAGGGTGGTCAGGAAAGCCACGTCAGAGATCGATAACTACCTCAGTCGTGTTGATCGACCCGAGACTAGCGAATCGGCCGACTGGCTCTCAAAATGGGTGCGGACGCTGGATACCGTCAAGAAGCTAATTGACTGACGACCTGCGTGATGGTCCCTCAAACATGCGAGGACCTTGGCGAACCGGCTCCTCAGGCTGATGAGCCGGCGCGACCAAGAACGATCCCGACAAGCTTTCTGGCTGAACGGGTGCCTGAGGCAGTCAGAGCGCGGCCCTTGGTGGAGTGGCTCATTGCCTGATTCGACAAGGCGTGGTCTACGGCTTGTCGAAGAAGAGGTCCGGCGAGCGCAATCTCGCCTCGCCCCGTCGGATCTGCAGCTCTCCGAGATCCACCATGGTGGCCAGCCGAGCAGTCCTTCTGCCTTGCTCGCCAGCCCTTGCTCGAGGCGTAGGTGTCCAAGAAGTCCGCAGGTCCGCGACGTCTCTGGATGGGAAGACTCGACTGGCGACCAAGTCGTGGATGTCGATGACCTGCTCGAGCTGCTTGCCGCTTGGAGCTAGGCTTGGCGAGCTCGCGGTCATCCTAACTTGCCTAACACTCGGTCACGGACACCGCCAACCCCCCCTGGGACGTCTCCTTGTACCGCGCATGCATGTCCCGTCCGGTGTTGCGCATGGTGCGGATGACTTTGTCGAGAGAGATGTGGTGGGCCCCGTCCCCTCGCAGCGCCATGCGGGCCGCGTTGATGGCCTTGATGGAGCCCATGGCATTGCGCTCGATGCAGGGGATTTGCACGAGCCCTTTGACGGGATCGCAGGTCAAACCGAGGTTGTGCTCCATGCCGATCTCCGCCGCGTTCTCCACCTGCTCCGGAGTTCCGCCCAAGACTTCGGCCAATCCGGCGGCGGCCATGGAGCAAGCGACCCCAACTTCTCCCTGACAGCCAACCTCCGCCCCGGAAATCGAGGCATTCTCTTTGTACAGAACGCCGATCGCGCCCGCGGTCAGGAGGAACCGTGCGATGCCATCTTCGCTCGCGCTGGGACAGAATCGGTCGTAGTAGTGCATCACCGCCGGCACGATTCCCGCGGCCCCATTGGTTGGCGCCGTGACGACGCGACCGCCGGCCGCGTTCTCTTCATTCACAGCCAGGGCGTACAGATTGACCCAGTCGACAATGGTCAACGGATCTCCCAGGGATCGCTCGAGCTGGCGAGAGAGCTGTTCGTGCAACTGGGAGGCGCGCCGCGGGACGCTCAGACCGCCAGGCAGGACCCCCTCCTGCTCACAACCACGACGCACGCATGACTGCATGGCGCGCCAGATCTCGGCAAGGCCCGCCCGGACTTCTTCGGAGCTGCGCCTTGCCAACTCGTTCGCCATCTGGACATCGGAGATTCGGCACTGATCGGACTGGGCCGCCGCGAGCAGCTCGGCGCCGCTTCGAAACGGATACGGAACGCTCGTCGAGTCCGCGGTCAGATGATCTTCCGCCGCCTGGTCCTCGTCGACGACGAATCCCCCGCCGATCGAATAGTAGGTCCGTTGCCCGAGCAACGATCCTGCTTCGTAGGCTTGGAAACGCAGCCCATTGACGTGGTAGGGTAAGACTTCCTGCTTGTGCAGAACCAAATCTGTTTGGGGGTCGAACGCGATCTCGTAGCGAGCATTGAGGTTCAACCGCTTGTGAGCGGAAATCTCCGCGACTCGGCGCTCGAGGTGATCGGGCTCGACCGTCTCCGGGGCCGCTCCTTCAAGTCCGAGCATCAAGGCCCGATCCGTCCCATGCCCGTGGCCAGTGAGCGCCAAGGACCCGAACAAGTGAACCTCGACTCGCGTGACCCGGGAAAGCCTCTGTTGCCGCACGAGTCGGTCGGCGAAACGGTGCGCCGCACGCATCGGTCCCACCGTGTGAGAACTCGAAGGCCCGATGCCGATGCGAAAGAGATCGAAAACGCTGAGAGCCACGACCCAACCCCGGAGAGAAACGAGGGGCGCCAAGCGCCGCAATTTTCCCTGTGATGGTTCCTGTCGGAGCGAACCATCGTAGGACAATGCGCGCTCATGAGGCGAAGATTCTTAGGAGGCCCCAACTCTGAAAAAGTTTGCCTAGCCAGAGGATGACAAGACGGGCCTCCAGATCCCCCACGGGACCTCAGAACAAAGCCGTCTCACTCTCTTCTGTGGTCGGCTCGTCCTCGAACTCCATCACCACACTGTCGGCGGTACTCGCCTCCTCTCCCGAAGGAGAGAACGTGTGGCCAGCATCGCCACGAACTCGTCGGACCAGCGAGTCCAGATCAAAGATCATCGTGGTCGATTCGAAAGAGCCATCGTCACCCGCAGTCACGTACTCTTTGATGTCGCACTTGAGTTCGCTGTTCGTGGGCGGCCGGAGCATCGATGGCACGTTCTGCTTCTGGTGAGCGTCGATGTGGATCAAACCGTCCACTCGGTCCACCATGAAGCCGAATACGTCTTTCCCCGAATCCACGATCAAGACCTGGGTCGACGCTTCATTCTCAAAGGGCTCGAGACCGTAGGTCCTCCTCAAATCGACGACCGAAACCAGTTTGCCGCGAAGGTTGAACACCCCACGAATGTGCTCCGGAGTTCCTGGCGTGTGGGTCAAGCTCTCGGGGAATTCGATGATTTCGCGGACGTCCAGTACCGGCAAGGCGGCCCGGTGCCCGAGTGAGAAGGTGATGTACGAGAAGCGTTCGCCGCTCCCGGTGGAACGAGTCTCTACTTCGACGAGGGACTCACCTTGATACAGGGCCTGATGGCTCTGCGTGACACCGACAATGCCCTCATCTTCGAGGATGCGTCCATGATCCAGGAGCAACACCTCCGAGCCATCTGACGGAACAATGCACCCTCGAACCAGCGACTCCTTTTCCTGGTTGTAGTCCGGGATCGGCAACATCTGTTGATCGGTGTAGGCCAAGATACTGGTGACCTCGTCGACCACAAGCCCAAATCGATCCGATCCGTGGTGCATGACGATGACTTTCTTCGAGTCAAGCCCCTCGTCTTCGTCGGAGCGATCGCCGTCAAGCATCTTCGAAAGTCGCAGCAGCGGCATCACGACGCCGCGCAAGGTCGTCATTCCCAAACACAGTTCGTCCGCAAGACTCGATTCTTGGTAGTCCGGCATCGGAATGATCTCGCTGACCGCTGTCATTTCCAACGCAAGAAGATGATCCTCTACCTGAAAAGTGATGCATTGTTTGCGGATGCCTCCGGGAGAGCCCCCTTTGTCCGAAACTGGGTTCTTGGGATCCACAATGCGCGGGAGATTCTCGATGCGGGCCAATCGCCGGGCGTGGATGACGTCAACCAGCCGATTGCCGTCATCCAACCGCAAAACTCCGGCAACCACCCGACGCCCGGGAGTCACAGGCTCCGAGTCGTCGGCCTCGTAGGAGAATGATTTCAGCGCGGAGTCGTCCACTCGCACGATTTCCTTCGTGCTGTCAAAGACCAGTCCGTAGCGGACCCCTTGGTCCTCCAGAATGGCAACTTTCCGATTCTCTTCCTGGTCCGCGTGGATCCCCAAGAGCTCTCCGACGTCGAGAATCGGGATGATCATTCCACGCAAGTTGAAGACACCGAGCATGAACGGCGGGGAAAGGGGAACAGGCACCACATCTTCTGGGGCGTTGACCACCTCCAAGATCTCGTTGACATCGATGCCGATCTCGGTCGTTCCCAGACCGAATGTTCCAAAGAGCCTGTTTCCGAGAGCCTTCTCTGTCATGACCTACTCTCTGACGATCTTCTGGACTTCGAACTCACCGGTGTGACCGTGGATGAGCATCTGGCGCCCGAAGTGATCTCCGCATTCCTGGGAGATGATCCTGATGCCCAGTTTCCGCAACGCGGCCCGGGCGGCACGGACATTGCCCTCGCCCACCTTGCCTCCGGGCGCCGCATCTCCGGGGCGCATCATCGACGCACCTCCGGCGACGACAGCTTTCACCGCGCGGAGTTCTGAGGGAGGGATTCCCATGCGACGGACCAACTCGGGGACGCCCCGGTCCACGTACTTGGCTTCGGCTTCCTCAGCCTTTTCACCGCTTGATTGGGGTAGCAGACAGTGCGCCAGTCCGTAGACCTCTCGGTCCTTCCAGAGGAGACCGATGCCCACGCAAGAGCCGAGGATGGTTTGCAGAGTCTCGCCCGCGGAGGCAACGCCGATGCGCCCCATGTGAACCCGCACGATCACCGAGTCCATCAGTCGGACCCTTTGCTGGTGTAAACGAGCGGTTGAATGAACTCCATTCGGGTATCCAAGCGAGCCAGAGATTCGGACTCGCCGATCACCAGGATGCCCCCCGGATTCAGGGATCGTCGCACCGCTTCCACCACGGATTCTTGATCGGTCTGATCAAAGTAAATGAGAACGTTTCGAAGCAGCGCAATGTCGAACCGCTCTCGCGGAGTCCCCTGGCGAAGAAGATTGTGCTGGCGAAAGGTGATGTTCGCGCGAATCGTGGGAGCGACTTCCATCACTTCTTCATCCACCGGACGCAGGTAGTTGCGAAGGAATCCAGGACTGGCTTTGCTCAACGCCTCGAGGGTTCGCCCCTGGTACCGGCCCGCCTCGGCCATCGCGAGGACCCCGGCAGAAATGTCCGTGGCGAGGACCGAAAACTGAAACCCGCCGTGAGTTCGGCGGAACTCCTCGCCATACATGGCCAGGGTGTAGGCCTCTTCGCCCGTCGAGCATGCCGCGGACCAGATCCGCAATGGACGGCTCGGCTCCCTCCTCCAAAACTCGGGAAGGAACTCACTCGCAAAGTAGCTCCAAACCCGCGGAGTCCGGTGAAAGTAGGTTTCATGGGTAGTGACCAAGTCGATGAACTGGTCCAACTCTCCTCGATCCGACTCGATCAGGTCCCAGTAGTCCGACCACTCAGAGATCTCTCTTGCCCGGAGTCGCCGCTCGAGACGTCCATGGATCAACGCCCGCTTCTTGGCGCTCATCCGGACCCCCGTGTGCTGGTACACCAACGCCAAGGCTTGCTTTAGGTCCGCATCGCACAACTCGAGAGTCGTCATCGGACCGCCCTACTCGACCGTCGAACCGGCGAGGTTGGCTTTCAGTTCCTCGGCACCGTCCAGCAGGGCTTTCGTCGATCGAGCGATCGAGTCACACGCGCCGGCGGATTTCTCCGTCTCTTCGGCGACATGTTGAATCGCCACGCTCACCTCGGTCGCCGCCGCCTTCTGCTCTTGCGTCGAAAGAGCGATTTCGGAGATCGCGTTGGTGGTGCGACTCACGCCATCGATGATCTTCTGGAACGCCGTTCCAGCCTCTCGGGAAACCTGGCTTCCGAGCGCCACTCGCTTGGTCGACTCCGCGATGAGCTTGGAGATCTCATTCGTTGCCTGGGCCGACCGCTCCGCCAGTTTCCGAACCTCGTCCGCGACCACAGAGAAACCGAGTCCATGCTCGCCGGCTCTCGCCGCCTCGATCGCAGCATTGAAGGCCAACAGATTCGTCTGGGAGGCGATCTCGTTGATCACTTTCACGATCTCTGCAATTTCCTCGGAGGACTTGTTGATCAACTCCATCGACTCGATCGACTGGTTGATCAACGACGTCCCCGACTCCCCTTCCGACTGGGTCGACTTGGCAAGGTTGTCCGCGTTCTGAGTATTCTGGGCGATCGCCTGGATCGCTTGGGTCAGCTCTTCGACCGACGCGCTCATTTCTTCCGTCGTGGCACCCAAGGCTTGAGCACCCTGGGCCACACTCGAGGACCGTGCCGCAATGTCCTTGGAGGAATTCGCGACATCGGTGGCGAGTCCGCTGACCGTGTCCGCCATTTCCTGCCGTTCTCGAACCTCGCGGGTGATGTCGGTGGCAAACTTGACCACTTTGCATGGGTTGCCATTGGCATCGAAGATCGGGTTGTAGTTGGCCTGAATCCAAACGGGGTCACCGTTCTTGGCCACTCTTCGGAAGCGGTCAGAGATGGATTCGCCGGAAGCCAATCGGTCCCAGAAGGCGCGGTACTCACTGGACCCCACAAAGTCCTTGTCGCAGAACATCCGGTGGTGCTTGCCGACGATTTCGTCCAGAGAGTAACCCAGTGCGTTGAGGAAGTTTTCATTTGCAGTGACGACTTTGCCATCGAGTTCGAACTCGATCACTGCTTGAGCGCGGCTGATTCCGTCCAGCTTCCCTTCGAAATCTGCGTTCTTCAGTTTGCGTTCCGTCACGTCGGACGCGAACTTCACCACCTTGATCGGCCGCCCATTCATGTCGAAGATCGGATTGTACGTCGCCTGGATCCAGATCTCGCGTCCCCCCTTGCCGACACGCTTGTACTCCCCGGAATGGAACTCCCCTTTGGCGAGCGACTTCCAGAATTCCGCGTACTCCTCCGAGCGAGCTAGCTCGTCCTCGCAGAACATGCGGTGATGACGACCTCGGATTTCATCGAGGGTGTATCCCAGGGCCCGAAGGAAGTTGTCGTTCGCGTGAAGAATATTCCCTTCCAGGTCGAACTCGATCACGGCCTGGGCTCTTCCAATCGCACTCACCTTGCCCTCGAACTCAGCCCCTTGAAGTTTCGCCGCAGTGATGTCGGAAGCGAACTTCACCACCTTGTAAGGCCGACCGTTCATGTCTACGACAGGGTTGTAGGAGGCATGGATCCAGACGTCCCGGCCATCCTTGGCAACTCGGCGGTACTCACCGCTGTCGTATTCGCCGCGAGCCAGCTTGTCCCAGAATGCCGCATAGGCACTGGAGCTCGCGTACTCTTCGTCGCAGAAAATCCGGTGATGACGTCCCTGAACCTCCTCCAGCGAATAGCCCAGGGTTTGGAGGAAATTGTCGTTGGCGGAGAGAATGGTCCCGTCGAGATTGAACTCAATCACCGCCTGAGATCGGTTCAACGCAGACAGTTTGCTGTCGATCTCGGCGCTCGCCAGCTTTGCCTGGGTGATCTCCGACGCAAACTTGACGACCTTCACTGGGTTCCCACCGAGATCAAGAACGGGGTTGTAGGTCGCCTGGATCCAGACCTCGGTTCCGTCCTTGGCTCGGCGTGAGAACTCTCCGGAGGCGAACTCTCCCCGCGCCAGCGAGGCCCAGAACTCCTTGTACTCCGCGGACTTGGCATACTCGGGTTCGCAGAAGATCCGATGGTGCTTCCCTCGGACCTCCTCCAGCCGGTAGCCAAGCGTGTCGAGAAAGTTCTCATTGGCGTCCAAGACGTGCCCGCTGAGATCAAACTCAATCACCGCCTGGGATCGGCCGATGGCCTCGAGCTTTCCCTGACTCTCCGCTGCTTGGAGCTTCGCCTCGGTCACATCCGTCGCAAATTTGACGATCCGACACGGCTTGCCGTGATCATCGAGGATCGGGTTGTAGGAAGCGTTGATCCAGATCTCTCGCCCCCCTTTCCCGAAGCGCATGTACTCCCCTTGGTCGAACTCCCCTCGGCCCAGCTTCTGCCAGAACTCACGGTACTCAGCGCTTGCCACGTAGCCCGGCTCACAGAAGATCCGGTGATGCTTGCCAACGATCTCTTCCAGTGAGTAGCCGACCGCGTTGAGGAAGTTGTTGTTCGCGTGGAGAATGGTCCCGTTGGGATCGAACTCGATGATTGCCTGGACTCGATTCAGAGCTTCCACGTAGGCCGAGTCGTCGGCAGCAGCGTTTTCCGGCCTCGCGCCATTCATTGCCTCGACGTAGCCGTTCGTGTCCAGTGATTTCGAAACTTCGTCCCGGTTGTTCTTCTTGGTTGCCATTCTCTGTCACCCGTGATTGATGAAAAAGTCGTGCAAACCGAATCGGACGCTCCGCAGACAGGCTTGAAGGTTTCGAGGTGAAAACCTGTCCCGGCAATTTTGTCGTTGGGGGTCCTTCCTCAGGTGTTTCCCCCAACAGAAAGCTGCCCACGAAGCGCGCGCGAAGGTAACCTGCGTTCCATGATCGTGACCCACAAGCTGACCCGCAGATTCGGAGCATCGGAGGCGGTGACCGATCTGAATCTTTCGGTTTCAGCGGGAGAGATCTACGGGTTCCTGGGTCCCAACGGTGCTGGCAAGACGACCACCATCCGAATGCTGTGCGGGTTGCTACGGCCCAGCAGCGGCCGCATCGAGATCAACGGCGTTGACTTGGTGTCGCGACCCGCAGAAGTTCGCGCGATCACCGGCCTGGTGCCGGACACTCCGCCGATCTACGAATATCTCTCGGGCCGCGAGTACATCGGATTCGTGGCAAGCCTGTACGGGATCGATCCACGAAGAAGGGACGAGCTTGCGGAGCACTACCTCGAGGCATTCGACCTGGCCCACCGTGCCGACGAACTCTGCAAGAGCTACTCCCACGGAATGCGCAAAAAGATCCACATCGCCGCGGTACTCGTCACCTCTCCCCGGGTCCTGTTTCTCGACGAGCCGACCAATGGACTCGATCCCGCGAGCGCGCGCAAGCTGAAGGACGTCTTGGCAGTGGTTCGAGACGGCGGAACGGCGGTTTTTCTGAGCACCCATCTCCTCGACACCGCGGAAGAAGTCTGTGACCGGGTCGGGATCCTGACCGCGGGGAAGCTGCGCGCCGAAGGCACGATGTCCGAGTTGCGCGATGGCGGCGATGCGTCGCTCGAAGAGATCTTCCTCCAGTTGACGGAAGGTCCCGGCATTGATGCCAATGCTGCGAAGTGACCTTCAGACCCTCAAGAATCTGGTCTCCACCCGCGAGGGTCGGAGCGTGCTCCTTGGGCAAGCGATCGTCACCACCTGCGTCGTGGTCGGCTCCGTTGCACTGACCGGCGGTGTGCTTCTGGATGAGAAACTGCTGGACGCAGTACGCAATGATACGACCGGCGAGATGGCTCACTTCTGCTACGCGACCGCATTGGTGCTTCCCATCTTGGTGGTTTTGGGAATGGGCTTCGCAGGATCCAACAACGAACTCTTTCAGGCCCCGCAACTCCCCACCCTCCTCAGCGCACCCATCAGCAGCTTCGCCATCGTGGGACGGTCTTTTCTGCGCATGGGAATGGGCTGCACGATGTTTTCTTTGGCGATCACGATCCCTCCCATTCTGGGCTTGGCAGCACGCACAGAGCTTCCGGCAACCCCTGTGCTCATGGCCCCGGTCGCGGTGGCATTGCTCGTCGCACCAACTCTCGCGGCTCAATGCCTACTGAAAGTGGTGTTCGTTCGCTGGTGCTCCGGACTTCGAGTGCGACAGATCTTCCTACTCCTCAACGTCTTGTTTCTCACCGGACTGACGCTGTTGGCCGGGTTCGGTCTCGTCAAGGGATCGGATTTGGCGGCGCGGCTGACCGAGGTCATGCAGAACGCGCGCAGCCTCCCATGGTACCTGGACGCTCCTGCGGGCTTGTTGTCATGGAGCGCGGGCTTGGCAGCCACCGAAGACCTGGCCAGAAGGAGCGTTGGGCTGGCAACGATTGCGGTGGGGCTCTTGGGATTCACCGCCTTTCTCTACCGAGCCGCCGTTGAGGCCTTCTGGGTGGCGGGGACCGCAACCCCTCCGGCCAAAACTCTCTCGGGCCCACGCGCCTGGCCCGGCCGCCCGCTTCCTTCTCTCTTGAAGAAGACGTTCCTTGAATCACTCCGTGTCCGGTCGAACGTGATTGGGTACGGGTTGATCGCGTTCCTCATGGTTCTGACCCTGTCGGTCAGCGGGGAGGTTCAGCCTCACGAACTCGACCGGACCCCGCGAGTTCTGAGTGAGCTATTCCACGTCTGGCTCCCATGGCATGGACTGATCCTGCTCATCTCCTGCATCTCTTTCCTCGCCGTCATTGGCGAGGAACAGAAGCAGATCGCTCTCCTCGCCATGGCGCCCGTATCGCGCCGGCTCCTGCTCTGGAGCAAGATCCTCTCCGTCGCCGCCCCTTTCTTGGCCTGCGCCGCCATTGTCCTGGTGGCTTCCTCCCCACTGCAGGCAACCTCCTGGAGCGCACTTGGGCTCTTTGCACTCGTTTCCCTCCCCATCGTGCTCTTCACCCTCGGCCTGCTCGCGATGGTGGGAACCTGGCCGGCGTTCACCCAGATCCATCGCGACGTTCCCCTGGCCAGCAACCTGCGCTCGGTCATTCCTGTCCTGGTGATTGGGGGAACGATGTCCGGAGCAATGCTCGGCCTGATCAAGATCAAGTATGCGCTGAAGGGCTGCTACAACGGACACGGGTGGTTGTCAGGGATGGACCCAACCCAGGCCGGGATAACCATCCTCGCACTCCTGTGGGTGATCGGTGGCCTGTCATTTGCCCTTTTCTGCCGACTGGGACGACGCAACTTGGACCAACTTCTGGGCCCTCAATCGAGTTAGGAGCCGCGGCACGGGACCCTCGGCTGCCCCTCGAGCGGGGCCCCCCAAGACAAGCGCGTGACGAGGGACCGGCACAACGCGGAGACACCGCTCCTCCCGGTAGTCTCAATGAGTCGGCCCGCCGGCCCGTAGCACGCGGACCCGAGGATCCGCCGTGACCTGTCGTAATCGACTTTTAGAAAATAACTTATGCCTGCAATGAAGGCGCAGGCTTGAGCATGCAAGAGAGTTCGTAGATAATGAGACTCAACTTCATAAACACCCTGCTATGCTCGCGTGGGACGGTTGACGGAGAGCCAAGGCTCAGGCAAACGCCAGGGAGCTGACAACCTCGGCCGAGTCCTCGCTCCTAGGATTCGTGTCTCGGAGCGAGGGGGCGGCACCAACGAAGCCACGCCTGCACCGCGAAATGGCAACTGAAATCGAAACCCCTGTCGATCAACGAAGAGGAGAAATGTGTGGTCCGTACCCTAGTGCTGTCGCTGCTCACGATCGCGTGCGCTTCTGGAGTCGCTCAAGGACACTACATCTGGTTGCTCGGCGACGACAAAGCGCCCGCGGTTCACGTCGGATTCTCTGAGGATGGCGACATCGGAGACCTGTCCTTTTTGGCTGACGTCGACCTGGGAACCCTTCGCTGTCTTTCCACCCACGGAAAGCTGACCGAACTCTCGCTCACCGAGAAAGACTCATCGCTCGTTGCTGCCTGTCCCGACAGCCAAGGCGTGTTTGCCGCTCTGGGGGAAATCACCTTCGGAACCCTGACACGCGGCGACTCAACGTTTCTGCTGAAGTACTGGCCCAAGACCGTTTGCGGAAGCAGCCAGGAGTGGAGCAAGCTTCCTCGTGCCGCCGAGCAGCGTTTCGAGTTATTGCCGCGAGTGAGCGGCAACCAGCTCATTGTCCAGGCGGTTTGGGAAGGGAAACCGCTTGCGGGCGCGGAGGTCAAGGTCCGTGGTGCTGCCCCGAGCATGGAGTCAATCACCGATGGGAATGGTGAAGTGTCCATCCCCTTTACCAAAGACGGTCGCTACGCGATTCGCGCACGCCATGTGGAAGATGCGTCCGGCGTGCACGGCGAGGAAGAGTACAGTGACACTCGCCACTACAGCACGCTCACCGTGGAGCGATCACACACCTCGCCAGTTTCCGAAATGGCTCAAGGACCAACCACGTTTGCTCCCCTCCCGGAAGCAATCACGAGTTTCGGTGCAGCGGTCTGTGATGGATGGCTGTACGTCTACGGTGGGCACAAGGGCCAACCGCATCGGTACCTGAAGGAAGACCAATCGAACGCATTCCAGCGACTCGATCTGAGCGACGCCGCGCAATGGGAGCCTCTTCCTTCGGGCCCGCGACTTCAGGGCCTGGCTCTGGTCTCCCACCAGGGAAAGCTCTATCGCGTCGGCGGGTTCACGGCCATGAACGAAACCGAAGAAGACGAGAACCTGGAGTCCCAGTCAGAATTCGCGCGCTATGACCCGGAGCGAGGTGTTTGGGAAGACCTCCCGCCGATGCCAACGGGACGGTCCTCCTTTGACGCCACGGTCATGGGGAATCACTTGTTCGTGGTCGGCGGCTGGAACATGCACGAGGGGGAAACCAGTTGGCTGGATTCGGCTCTCGTTGTCGACCTGGCCGAGAGTCCGCTGCAGTGGCAAGAACTTCCCAAGCCGCCTTTCCTTCATCGCGCGCTGGCGGTGACTGCATGCAATGGGGTGGTCTATGCCATTGGCGGGATGACCCAAAATGGCCCCACCACCGCGGTCTACAGTTTTGACACCAACAGCGAGGTCTGGTCCGAGGAGCCCGACTTGCCAGACTCCGGGGAACTGGCTGGATTCGGCTCTGCCGCTTGCACAATCAACGACGACGTGTTCGTGACCGCTTACGATGGAGTGCTCCGGAAACTCAGGGCCGATCGCTCGGGTTGGGACGAAGTTTACGAGATGCCCACGGGACGGTTCTTCCACCAGATGCTTGCGCTGGATTCGCAGAACCTGTTGGTCGTCGCCGGAGCGAACATGAGTACTGGGTCTTTCGACGATCTGATCTTGGTCCCGACCCAGGCTGACAACAGGGTATCGACGGAATAGGCAACCATCACGATCGTCACACCTCCGTCCCCGGTGTGCAAACCACCGGGGACGGTTTTGCATTGTCCCTCGATCTCATCGCGAGTGGGCGCAACGGGAAAGCTCCATCAGAGAACGAATGACGCCTTCTCCGTTCTCGGGATCGCTCATTCGGCAGTCTTCATCGGTGGAAGACCAACGTCGGTCACTCCGCCGCAGCCCGGTCGATCTTCGAGCAAAGGCTTGCCAGCACGCCCTGCCAGGCGGCGTGAAAGTATGCTCGGACCTTCTTCCATTCCTCCGCGTGCTGGGGAGATTGGTCCGCTCGCTCCTAGAACCCGAAATGCCGAAACCGAAGCCGAGTTTGATCCGCCCCGTGGTCGAAGAACTGAATGACGACCCAAGTGTGACGCGGCCGAGCATGAGCAAAGTGCATGGGCGCGTTCCAGTCGAAGGAGAGCATCTCCCCCGGTACATAGCTCAACACCCTGCAAGTGTCGGCACCCCGTTGTCCCTCGGGGTTGTCCGGCAAGAAGTAGATCTGGTAAGGGCCGCCAATTTCGAGTTCGACGCGGCAGTCGGGAGCGAAGAAACGTCGCACGCCGGCATCGGTCGTCCACGCCTGGAACACATCGCCGCGCGGAGCATCGACCAGCGCTTCGAACTCGAGGACCGCGAGGGGCTGATCCACACCGGATCGGTCCCGGACGGGTTCGCCCGGGATTCCCGCCAAAGTCGTCATCGCAAGTAGCAAGCACCCATGCATGGGATTCTCCCGAGTCGGAGTTGCAGAAACGGAGTGAGCGATCCTTCTGAACGCCTGCTTCGAGCCTCACCGGCTCCTCGTCTCGACGAATCTCGGAGATTTTGGTGGGACCGGACAACGGGCGAGGAAACCGTCAGGCTGCCCCTACGCGGGGGGATACGCCAGCTCGCCCTGTTCGAGGCACTGCCACAAAATCCGGTCGAGAACCGCCGCGGGATCGGGAGACTCCGACACCGCAACCACCATCTCCGCGGGCAGCTCCCGGGGAGCCTCGAACTCACGGCTCAACTGCTGAAAGACTCGAAAGTCCGCGTCAGAAGGCTCCTCCGAATCGGTCCTTCGGTCACGCAGCCGTGCTTTCACCACCGACTCCGAGGCGTCACAATGCACGACCAGGAACCGGGCGCTGGTTCCTTGCGCGATCTCTCGGAACGCCTCTCTCTGGCTCGCAAGGGTGCAAGCAGCATCGACCACCACCGTTTGGCCCTGATGCAATCGCTCCTTCGCTTGTCGACATAGATCCGCATAGACGGCCGTCGACATCTGCTTGCTGTACAGGCGATCGGACTGAGTGTGATCGGTGGGTCGGATCCCCACGAGCTGCTTGCGCCGGAGATCGCTGCGCAGGATCGGGGCCCCGAGAAGAGCGGAAAGCCGCTGAGAGATCCAGCTCTTGCCCGTTCCCGGAAGACCACACATCACGATCAACGTCGGGCCCAGGAGAGACGATGCGGCGAGTCGTTGGTAGCGACGTAGCTCGCCGACAGCTTCCCTGGCGGCTTCGCCGGAGCTGCTCTGAACTCGAATCGCGGCGACCAGTGCGCGAACACAGGCACGGTAGACCTTGTAGAACCCGAGAACCTTGTCGAGCTCCCGATCCCCACTGTCCTGACGGTAAGCCCTCACCAGCTCGCGAGCAAAATCCCACGCGCCTCTCGACTCCAGATCCATGGCGAGGAAAGCAAGGTCCGAAGCAACATCGCAGCAACGCAAGGATGGGCTGAACTCCAGACAGTCGTAGATGAAAAGCTGGTCCCCCGCCACGCACACATTCTGCGCGTGCAGGTCGCCATGCCCATCGCGAACTCTCCTTTCCCGATGGCGTCGTCGCAAGAGTTCGCCGTGGTCCTGGAGGAAGCGGACGTCCGCCCGACGAATCCCCTCCCAAATGCGAGCCGTGGCTCCACTCTCGTTGCGAGCCAAGAGTCGATCGACGGTCTCCAAGACGACTCGCTCCACCGCCTCGAGAGTGCCGTGACGGGCGACCTCGGGTCCCGACGAAGCCGTCCGATGAAACTCGACCAGCACCCGACTCAAACGACCAGAAAGGGATGGCTCGACCTCCCCCCGCTCGAGGAGCTGATCGAGCATCCCATCGGCGGGAAGTCGATGCATCTCGACGGCGAACTCGATGGGTTCCCCCCCTCCGTCCACCCGGATCCTCCCTTGCGAGTCGCGAGTGATCGCCACCACTCCCCGGTAGACCGGAGCCGCAAGCCGGCGATTGAGGCGAACCTCCTCCTCGCAAAAGTGACGTCGTTGGGAAAGGGTCCGGAAGTCCACGAAACCCAAGTCCACCGGTTTCTTGAACTTGTAGACCCGCTCACCGACGAACGCGAGGTGCGAGATATGGGTTTCCCGGAACTCCAAGTCCGACCACGAAACCCCGCCTCCGACATGATCGATCAACGCCTTTCGAAAGTCTCTGGAAAGGCAAGGGGACTCTCGTTCTGCGGCGATCACAACCCCATCCCGGCCAACACTTCCGAGAAGCGACCGATCGCCCAGGCCACCTGAGGGTGGTCCGCCTCGAACTCTTCCGCGGCCGATCGCACTCGTTCGAGGAGCGAAGAATCCGCCGGCGAGCCCTCGGAAATCGCCAGCGATTCGAGCTCTTGCTGAATCTCCTCGGCCCGACGGCGAGCTTCCTCGCTCATCTCCGGAAGACCTGCCAGCTCGGATCGGAGTTCCTCGAGGAGCTGACGCAAATG
Source organism: Planctomycetota bacterium (assembly GCA_028289345.1). Classification (GTDB taxonomy): domain Bacteria; phylum Planctomycetota; class B15-G4; order B15-G4; family SIAN01; genus JANQQL01. The sequence goes on from JANQQL010000018.1 coordinate 134,435, forward strand.
CTCTCGACTCATGATTGTCGCCTCTGCAGCCCAGGGAAGTCCTCGGTCAACGGCCGGGTACGACTCCACGCATCGCCTGGTGACAGGCAAAGCATTGGTTCACCAGCTCGCCATACTTCAGGGTGACTGCTTCGTAGTTTTCTTCTCTCGCCATCTCGGCCAGCTGATCCGCCACTCGCTGGAACTGCTTGGTCCGGTCCGCGTACTCCATGGTCTGGATCACCGACCAGGATTCGTCCATGCACAGCACACTGATGTCTTGGGCACTCTTGGCGACCATCGCGTAGTCCGCGACCACGATGCCCTCGAGGGCCTCTTGAGTGCGCGTGAGCTTCTGCCGCATGAAGTACCGTCGATCCGGTTTCTGCTCGGCAAATTCTTGCCCCCCCGGCGCCGACAGCCCCAGGAGCATGATCATCCCGAACAAGATCGCGACAAGCTTTCTCATGACGACCTCCTTTGCGGATCCGCGTCCTTCTGCGCATCGATCCGGCAGGGATGGGAGGTTGCAACCGTCGTGCCAGGGGCGCCCCTATGAGTGGGGAGCGAGGCGCAAGGGACCGCGCAAGCGCCGACCGTGGCATTCTCACCATTGACTGGGAAGAGCTTCCCGAGCCCTTGACCAGGTTCGGGGGAACCATCGGGACAATCTTCTTTGGCACTTCTTTGGCAAAGCGATTGCGATGGACGCGTCGGGAGCCCCTGCAAGGAGCCAGTGCCATGTCCCGATTCGAAACACTGTTGGTCGGGTTGAGTCACAGCGATCAGGACGATTCGACCCTTGCCTATGCGGCGATGCTGCAGCGGCGAGATGGCTCCGGGAGCCTTCACTGCATCCACGTCATGCGGCCTTTCCATCTCCCGAAGGAACTCGAGCACATCGTTCCGGGCCCTGAAGAAACCCAGCAAGCCCTCAAACAGGTCCTCGACAAGTACTTCGAGGCTGGCCCGAGGCCCGGCGTGCAGCTGCTCGTCAAACACGGGGCACCGGCAGTCGAACTCTCTCGAGCGGCACGCGACCTCGAGGTCGATCTAGTGATCGTCGGAGCGAAGAAACATGGACGGCATGTGGCAACGAACGCGGAACAAGTCGCGCGAAACGCTCCCTGCTCCGTCCTGGTCGTTCCTGAAGGGTCGAAGCCGACAATCACCAAGATCCTGGTGCCGGTGGACTATTCGAATCACTCGGTCGATGCGTTGAACCTTGCCGTCGAGCTGTCCCGAACCCGGCAATCCAAACCGCAGATTCTGGCACTTCACGTCACCGAGGTCCCACTCGGGTACCACAAAGCGGGGAAAACCTACGAAGAGTTCGCGGACGCACTTCGCGGACATGCCCAAGCTTCCCACGAGGAGCTGTTGGCTTCGGTGAAGGCGCCACCCGACGTGCCGATTCAGCATCTGTGCGAACTCGACGACGCCCCCCATCGTGCCATCTGCCGCGTCGCGGACCGGGAAAATGCCGACTTGATGATCATTGGTTCGCGCGGTCGAACCAATGCGGCCGCCACCATTCTCGGCAGCGTCGCCGAGCGGGTCATCTTCGAGTCCGCCACGCCGGTCATCGCGGTGAAGCAGAAAGGTGAAACCTTGACCTTCCTGCAAGCACTACTGAGCCGAGTAGGCGCGAAGTACTAGAAGTTCAGGGTGACCTGGGCGTATCCGAAGGCCGCATCGTCTTGGGAGAACAGTCGGCGAAACACCGTTCCTCCCCAGAAGTGGGAGTAACCAAAGCTCACGGTGACCGAATCGATGGCCCGAATTCGAAGAAACCAGTCGATCTCTTGACCGAGTCGCCGACCACCCGGGATCGGTCGCGAGGCAAATCCCAGAGAGTCGTCGTCGAACGCACCGGCCCCGCCGAAACTCGGCGCCGAGCTAGAAGCCAGGTCGAACAGGTGGAAGCGCAGTGACGTGTCCACCTTGGCGTGCGGTTCGAGGCGGATCTCCGCATAGGTATCCCGAAGGTTCGAAAACGAGAACAGGTCGAGCTGGCCGTGATTCGGGTGAATCGCCGGGAACCCGTTGTAGAAGTTCTGATTCTTGGAGTCCGTGGGGTCCCCATCTCCTTGGGCGCGGGCGTGGCCGATGCGAATCCACGGCTTCCACGTGCACTCGGCGAATCGATAACCGGTTTCCAAGACCCAAGCCGCCGATCGATGGGAGGCCGAGCCAAAATCGCCGGACTGGGTCGCCCACCAGAAGTATCCGTCCCAGGTCCCCTCCCCCACTTCCACCATCGTGGCGAGTTGCAGCCCCGCGGTCACAATGTCGATTTCGTCGCCGAGGGTCGACTCAACCAGAGTTCTGCCATCCCGGAACGACATGGCGAACGCACGCAGCTCGGTGAAAGGAATCGGCGTGCCGCGGAGGAACACGAGTTCCATCCCTGCCACCCGGGTGTCATCGAGAGAGTTTCCGGTTTCCTCGACAGCGAAAGCATGTTTGTTCACTTCTGCGCCGTAGGCGTGAAAATGGCTGATGTCTGTCTCGTGGCGAAACGAAACTCCGTCGAGAGTCCGGCCGCCGCCAGGCCAATCGCGGATGCCGACCAAGCGGTTGTTTCCGCGATCCCGAACGAACTGAAACGCTCGATCGCCATAAACCGGACCGGAGCCGTCGATGATGACCAGACGTCCGACTCGAAACGATGCCTCGGAGCTGAGAGAAACTTCCCCGAAGAGCTGGCGAACATTGATGTGCTCGGGAGATCGCTCGCCGTTCGCTGCGAAGTAGGCCGCTCCGGGACCTCCGACCGCGTTGCGAGGCGCTCCGAAGACCTGCACGTGCTGGACTTCCAGCCCCACGGCGACCTGTTCGTTTCGCCACTCCGCCCCGAGACGAGTGCGGACGTGTTGGAACCCGTACCGAGAATCGGCCGAGCTCGCACCGTGGGGCAGCGAGAAACGCTCCGCCCGGGCCCGAACCCGAGCCCAGTACCTCAGATCCCCAGGAATCTGATCTCGCCAGCTTTCGTCCTCGGGCGTCGTCTCTTCGGACGATGCGGCTTCCTGCCCATGGACAGTTCGACTTCCCACGATTGCCAACAACAGGAAGACAGCACACCCCGAAATCTTCATGCATTCCCCCAAGGAAGGCCTGGCACTTCCGCGAAGAGATCCCCGGAGCGCATTGTGGCGTCCGATCGAGCACTCGTCGAAGTTTCTCTTTGACGAACCTCCATGATCCTCAGAACGACGGGAACATGGCCTGTGAGATCTCTGATCTCACGAGCGATCGGGGCTTGCAGGCCGGTGAAAAAGGCCTCGGATGGCCGATCGAGAGATTCTCGTCCCCGTCGAGGAGTCGGACCGCAGGCGAATCGTTGGATTCGTCGAGGATCTGAGGACGAAAGACGGCGGCGAAACGGTTCGGTCGGACGCCGAAAGACGACTTCACCCGCCTGCTAAGGAGTTCCCCCGGCTCCTCGGCCTCGTGCCTTTTCTGGGAACACCTCGCGAATGGCTTCGGCGAGGTCTCGGATGCGGAATGGTTTCTTCAGCATCCCCTCGAACCCTTGCGACCGATACTTGGCCAGAATCCCTTCGTCGGAGTAGCCGCTGGTGAGGATGGCATGAATGGACGGTTGCGCCGATCGAAGCTGATCGAGGGCAGCCTTTCCGCCAGTGCCCCCGGGGATCGTGGCATCGATGACCGCGAGATCGAACGGACCGCGTTCTCCCCACTCTCGAATGGCCGCTTGGCCGTCGGGGACCGCGGTCACGTCATAACCAAGCTTGATGAGCATGAGGCGAAACGCCGCGCGAACCATGGGCTCATCGTCGATGACCAGAACGTGGCCGCGTCCCTGAGGAAGGCGCTCGGGCTCCGTTGGCATCTCCCATTCCGAACCGGGATGGGCCGGGATGAAGATTTCGAACGTGGCCCCGCGCCCAGGACCCGGCTCTGAGGACAACCGAAGCACTCCTTCGTGGCGTTTCAAGACCGCATACGAAGTGGCCAGTCCCAATCCACGATTCTCGTTCTTGGTCGAAAAATACGGGGTGAAGATTTTCTTGCGCAACGCCGAAGCGACGCCAGGACCAGAGTCGTTGATGACAACGCGAACGTAATTGCCGGCCTGCAGATCGGGCCATTCTCCTTCCTTCACCACGACGTTCTTGGCGGAAACGTGGAGGGTGCCCTGCCCCCCCATCGCTTCTTGGGCATTCAAAACCAAGTTGGAAAGGACCTGGGCGAGCTGTCCTTCGTCGTACTTCGCCGGCCACAGTTCCTTTTGCAAGTCGAAGCACACGTTCACCGCGGATCCCGATCGCGAGAATGAAACCCAACGTTCAATCTGCGAGTCCAGGCGGTGAATCTTGAGGACCGGGGTCCCTCCACGGGCGAATCCGAGCAGTTGATTGGCCAGCTGTCCCGCCCGAAGCGCCGCATCCTCCGCCTCTTCGAGGAGCTCGTCCGTGTCCTCTTCCTTACCGATGCTTCGCGCCGCGCTCACGTGGCCCAGGATTGCGGTGAGTGCATTGTTGAAGTCATGGGCGATCCCTGCCGCCAGCAGGCTCAACGAGTCCAGAGTTTGGGCTCGCGACTGTTCTTCCTCGAGTCGACGCTGGGTGGTGACATCGCGCAATGTGACCAGATTCACCGGACCTCGCTCGATCACCACCTCGCTCGAGGACACCTCGATCTGCGACTCGTCCCCAAGGTCGTTCCGGGTTTGCCAAGAAGTGGAGGACGAGTTCAGCGGCAGATCCGGAGCCAGCTCCCGTAGGTTTTTTCCTTCAAGAGCCGTGGAGCCGTCGCCGAGCCATTGGACGGCGAGACGGTTGGCCTGCAGGATGGAGCCAGTCGATGGGTCGACGAGAACGCGACCACTCGACTCGTCTTCGAACAAGCACCGGTAGAGACGTTCCGATTTCCGGGATCGCTGCAGCAATCGAGCGCGGGTTCGCGAGAACCAGACCAGACTCACGCAGAACAACGCGAGAATGGAACAGCCGGCCACCAGAACGAAGACCTTTGCGCGCTGTTCTCCCCTCTCGACAAGCTGTTGGGAACGCAGGCGGTCGAGTTCGCTCTCCTTTTCCGCAAGTTCAAACTGGCGAGTGAGTTCGTCGATGGCTTGATCGGTGCGTTCCCGCTCCTTCGCGCTCTGCGCCGCTGCGAGTTCGAAGCGGGTCGCCAACTCGGCGTTCTTGGCGGTCAGATCGGCGGAGGTGAGCTCTCTTTCCACCGCGACGAAGTGGCGGAAGGCCCGCGCTGCTTTCGCTTCCTCTCCCAACTCCAGGTAAGTTTCGACCAAGACCTGGTAGATGTCGCGCTCCAGGATTCCGCGGACTTCCCCGAGGGAATCCCGGGCTTCTTCCAGGAGCACCAGGGCTTCTTCCGGCTCCCCCCCATCGAGGAGGATCTTTCCCAAATCGAAGAGCGATCGGGAAAGAGATCCGATCAGGCCGACTTCGCGGCGCAACTCCAAGGCGAGGCGGAGTTCCTGAACCGCATCCTCATAGAGGTCCATGGCGGAAAGGGTGAGTCCCAACGCCGTGCGGTCCGAGACCTCCTCGACCCGGTTGCCTTGTTCGAGGTGATAGTCCAAAACCTGGGTGTGAAGCTCCAACGCCTCATCGAGATCGCCTTGCTCTCGCAACGCGCTCGCCAGGTGACGCAGGACCGACATGGCCGTGTCCTCGTCACCGATCTCCAGGAACAGTTCATGGGAGGCCCGATAGGCATCGCAAGCATCGCCCACACTGCCAAGGTTCTTGTAAACGATGCCCAAGTTGTTCCAGGCTCGGGCTTGGAGAGGCAAGTTGTCCGCTTCCTCTCCGAGCCGCAGAGACTCCTCATGCAGCGTCGTGGACTTGGCGTAGTCCCCTACGCGGAAGGCAATGCCCCCGCGGATCGAGATGGCGTTGGCGAGGCGAATGACGTCTTTCTGCGGGTTGTAACGGTCGACCGCGTTCTCCACCGCGCGATCCGCCAGGTCGAACTCACCGAGTTCGAAGGCAGTGAGACCTTCGGCCAGGTAGGCATCTCCCACCACGGCCTCGACGTCGGTCTGCTCCGCACACTCTCGCCACTGCCGCGCCGTGCTTCGAGCCTCGTCGAATCGGGCCAGACCTTGAAGCAATCGCCAATGCCATTCCCGAACCCCGCACTCCGAGGCCGGGTCGGGTTGAGATTGCAGTTGCCGCAACAACCCTTCGCAGACCGCAACCCGCGCTTCCAGGGAACTCCCGGCGCTGGTCAGATGCGCTCCCAGTCGAGAGAGACGCGCTTCCGGATCGAGGGAAGACACCTCTTCGAGAATGGAGGAATTCGGGGCGGGCGCGAACCAAGCAAGCGCCCAAACGATGACGGTGGAGCCGGCCCTGAGCATGACGGCCATGATACCGGGAGCCTCGAGGGGCTCTCGTTCAGCCCCTCCGGGATTTCCCTGCCCCCGGGAGAGCGCCATCGACTCCGCGGGGATTCCGCGTCATTCCAATCGGCGACCTCGCCAGGGTGATTGCGAGCCTCTTCCAGGCCGCCTCCATTCGCTCGCCATTGATCACTCCATCGGCGCTTTCTCGCGCAAGCAATCCGGACTCGCGAAAGGCCGGACGGACCCGCCGTTCATATTGCTCCAGGATGGAGTTCAGCGACGCGCCCGATCGTGCTGATCCCGCCGGATCCGCCATCGCAACCGTTCAATCGTTGCCGACACAACACCAAGACTCCTTGGGTCGGTGCCCAGGCGAACAACAGGATTGGTTCAACCGACGAGACCAGGGAAACCGGGTGACAGTCCATGCGCAGGGCTCAGACCACCTGACCCAATGACGTGGCAAAAACGAACGGAGCCGCCCCAGCCACCGGCCGTTCGGCCGATCGGATCGAGTGCTTGATTCCGGGGACGGCGCTTTCCCTTTTCTCCCACAATCTGATAGTCTTCGGTTATGAGACGCAGTCTCAATTTCATTCTAACCGAGGGGGTTCGATGCCGTCTCTCCTGTCCCGTTCCTTCCTGGCGATCCCGGCGACCGCATTGCTGATGGCATGCGGCGGAGGCGGTGGCGGCTCGTCTGAGCCGAGCGGGACGCCCGCGGAACTGCTTCGTGTGGTGTTTCCGGATCCGCAATCGGTCAACGAGGAAGCCCCGGACCACTCCCCACAAAACTGTCCGCTGAATCAAGAAGTGCGGTTCGAATTCGCCACCTCCCCTTCTCCATCGTCGATCGGTCCCGAAACCTTGCCAATCCTCGATGCCACGGGAAGACCGGTCGTCGGGACCTACCGGGTGGAACCCCGCGCGGCTGTGTTCTCCCCCCACCTGGTCGGATCCATGGAAGAGGTGGACACCTCCCCCGGCTTTCGGCCCGACATGGTTCACTCGATCCGACTCTCTTCCAACGCTGCCATTGCCGCCAAGAGTCCCGCCTTGCAATCCACGAGCGGTGCCCTGACTCTGTTCATAAGGACAACATCGGAGCCCTCTCGATTCTTCTTGGGGAGCCAGCCAAGAACTCCGCGGTTGGAGTTTTCCGATCCCTCCGACGGCGCCGTGGGGATCTCCCCCTTTCTATACACGGACCCTGACGGACACTTTCCGGGTCCGAAACCATTCCGGCTGCGCTTCGACGCCCCCCTGCATCCGGAAACATTGGACGGTTTTCAGTTGTTCGATCTGGACGATCGAACCGGAGCCGACCCCACCGGCCGACGCTTGGCGACCCTGGCACGAATCGTGGAGCAATCCTCTGACCACTGTTTGGTCGAGGTGCGTCCCAGCGGAATCCTTCCTTTCGGCCACCTTCTCTCTCTCGAGTTTCCGCAACCGCTGCAAGGTTTGGCACAACTCAAGACTGAAAGCGAGCGCACGCAAATCGCAGCAACGTTCACGGTGGCTTTTGCGACTTCCGAAACGATCCGTGACGAGCTGCGGGAGAACTTCCGTGGCAGCTCCGAACCCATGGAATCCGATGCCTCGGAGACCGAGTTCCGACAAGCCACATGGAACGCCCAGGAAGGTGGCGGCTTGGAGCCGACGATCTTGCTGACCGGGTCCGGCGAACTCGGCCGCTTCTCTCCCCTTCCCCCAGCCCCTCCCGAGGACCCGGACCTCCCGACCACACCTCGAGAGGTTCTCCTCGATACCGACTCTCAGTGGTTCCCATTGACCGACGGGTCGACGCCCGACCTGGCCGAGCGCGTCCACGTCGCGGGAGGCAAGTTCGCCTTCACGGACATCGAGATCCCGGAAGGGGTGCGCGTACGGGCGCGCGGAACCAATCCGCTGTTTCTCACCGCCTCGGGCAGCGTGCGCATCGCCGGCGAGATTCACCTTTCGGGTGCAAACGGACGGGATGAATTCAACTTCGACTCTGCTGTCTCGTCGAACCCGGGCGGGCTGGGCGGACCGGGCGGCGGACGCGGCGGGGAAGGACAGCCTCTCCTCTACGCCCAAGGCAGCTCCGATGTTTCCGCCCTACTTTCCCCGCCCCGAGGGGGGCGCGGTTGGGGTGCCAGCAACCAATCACGAATCGGTGGACAGGGCGGACAGTCGGGAATCCTCGATCATCCGAACAGCCGCGGAAAGCTCGGCACCGATCACGAAATCAACTGTCATGAGTCCAACAGCGATCACAACAACGGTTACCGGCCCCCTGGCGGTGGCGGCGGCTCCTTCGCCGTTGCCGGAAAATCGCCTCAGAGGGATGGCATTGGCAACGTCATCACCGATGGCTTCGGCAACTATCTCGTTCGCGAAGAAAGTGAGTTCGGCGACGAAGCCAATGTCCTGACACGAGGGCAGGGAGCTTCCCCTCTGTTCGACGACGAGGACCCGGACAACGATTTCTTTGGAGCCCAAGGAGAGTTTCGGCAGGTCTTCGGCGGACAAGGAGGCGGGGCCGGGGGATCCGCCCTTGACGGTTACTACTGCGGACAATGGTGCAAGCTCGACTCCCTTGCACGCAACGACCGGCTGTGCGAACCAGAAGGGTTGTTCGAAAACAACCCCGACGCGGCGGATAGCTCTGTGGACGCTCGCGGCGGCGGCGGCGGTGGTGGTGGCGGAAGCCTTATCGTCGAAGCCATGGGCCCCGTTGTGTTGGAGACCACCGCGCGACTGGCAGCTCGCGGAGGAAACGGGGGAGGGGGCGAGCAACTCGGATGCAGCAACTGGGCCGGCTCCGGCGGCGGCGGTTCGGGCGGAGCCATTGTCCTGCGTTCCGCCACCTCGGTGGACGTCGAAGGGGAGGCCACGATCGATGTCAGCCGGGGAGAGGGCGCCCCTGCGGAAAAAGAAAACGACTGGGTTGGATTTCAATGTCAGCAACTCCGCGACAACGTCTCGGGAGCTGGGGGTCATGGCGGACGAGGCTTGATTCAGTTGCAAGTGCCACCCGGCAAAACGGCCCAAGTGGGAGCGTCCACCAACCTCACCAACAATGCGTGGGTCGATCCTTCCAACGAACGGAACCCGGTGGACTTTCACTCCACCAGCGGTGCAGTCTCCCATTGGTTTGATATGGGAAGAACGGTGAATCGCCCTCCTCACCAAGCAAACCCTCGGTTTCGATTTCGAGGTCTTGATCGAAACGGATTCGTTCGGACGGATGACTCCGGATTCGTTCCCAACCCAAGAGATGCCGACGCCCGTGTGAATTTCCTCGGGGTGAGAGACCCTCTCATTCCCACCCGCTTTCTCCCAGGTCTCGAACCCAAGGGAAACTTCGTGCCGCGGAACGCATCGATTCGAATTGAGTTCCAAGGGGGCCACCCGCTTCGCGAAGGCGGCCGAGAAGTGGACCCCGAGTCAATGACGGATTGGCATGCCGACGCATCGATCGCGGACGGCCACCAATTCATTCGTTTCCGAGTGACCTTCGACGTCGGCAACTCGGACGAACCGCTCTCCCGGTTGACACCGATCCCCACGCTTCAGTGGATCAGGATCCGGACTGAGTTTTAGACTGACCGGAGTACGTACCCCGACTGCGCCGCGCAGGAGATGCGTGGTTCCTTTTCCACAATCCCGCGGGCTTCTCTCGGAGACGATCCCAACCCATGGTTGCCTTGCAACGGTCCCTACTTCGCGGAGAGGATGCGACGCCACGTGATTTCTCCAACCAAGAATGGAACAAATCGAGGCAGGCGGCTTCGACAAGCCGCCCGCCCCGATCATGAGCCGACATCCAAAAGCAAGCTATGGAACCAAGGTCAACGGCACCGTGTCACTGGAAAACTCTGCCTTCCCCGTCAGATCATCGAACACGACGAACGCGTGATAGAACGTGACCCCGTCATTTTCCGAACCCACAGAGGGCAAAACGAAACTGCAGGCCCCCTGCCCGCTAGCATCCAGGGTGTCGCGAGAATTGGGAAGAATCGCGGTGTTGGCAAACTCGAGAGTAAACAAGAAATAGACGTCGAAGTTGAGTGGGATCGAAACCCCTTGAAGGACGAGCCCTGGATTGGTTCCCAAAGAACCCAACAACCAGTAGCTGTCCCCAGCATGCTTCGCACCGGCATCCAGGCTGAACGACTGGCTGCCGCCCTCCGACCACGGAATCGTCAAGGTGTCGGCGACGAGAGCCTCTTTGTCGACCTGGGTATCGAGACGAATGGCATCCAGGCTGTGGTTCTCGGCCAACGCAGTGTAGCGAATGGTGTAGGACGTGATCTCGTCAGGGACGCTTGAAAGGTCCCACTCGAACATCCACTCGAGGTTTGCGGTGAGTTCCGTGGCGGTAGGAGCCAAAGCGACTCCTCCTGGGTATGTGAGTGAAACCGTCGCATTGTTGATCCCGACACCGAGGTAGCGAACCTGATACGTCACCTTGACCAGGTCGCCATCGACCGTATCGCTCATCACGAACGTGGAGGGCCCAGCAGGATTGTAGATATTGCAGGTCGAGGTGAGGATCGCACCGGGAACCGACTGGGTGATCGATGCGTCGTTGGAATTCGACCCCAGTTCATCCGGAGTATTCGGGCCGGAAAACGCGCTTGTGAATTGATCCCAACCGCTGAACTCTGCGCCCGTGCAATTTCGATAGGATGGAACTTGCGCGTTGAGCCAAACCGCTCCCGAACCGGCGCGCACATTCGCCCCACCGCCGATCAAAACCCCGGTAATCGTCAACAACCAAACCTTCCGTGTGAACATCACTTCTCCTTTCCACTGCCTTCTTGATTCGTTGAACCCTGGTCCCTGGTGGTGCCAAGAAAGGAGCTGTCCCCCACAACTCCGCGCTGAAATGCTGAGTCGAGCGGCAAATCGAACGCCAGTCGCTGCAGTCCGCGCAACACGACGAGACCGGAAAGATAAGTTCTCACTTGATCGAGATCGGTACGAGCACTGCTGGCCACGGCCCAAACCAGTCCACCAACTCGACTCCCGCCCTTTCGAACGATCTCACTGACGCGCCCGAAGAGCTGGGCTGCCGCTTCCAACTCCACTTCCTCGACGAGATCGCCGTAGCAGAAACGCAGCCTCGACTCGACCCGTTCGGCGACCTTTCGATTCTCACGGCACAGTCGGTGGGCGTTCGCAAACACCGCATAATGAATGGCAATCTCGAAACTGGTGCATTCACTCTGGATTCGAGATGGGTCTGTGAGCAGAGCTATTTCGTGGCGGTCAAATGCCAGCGCCAAGATCAGAAACAGCGAGTGACAATCGAGCTCTTGGAGCGGTGTTTGGTTCACTTCTGGACTCCCGAAGTCACTTTGAGTCGAAAGGCGGACGGTTTGTGAAGAGCTCTTGTTCGAATCCTTCGCCGAAGTGCAACAAGCATGAACAAGGCTTCGGTGGAGCCGCAGATGACAGCGTGCTCCTCGACGGTCCAGAGAGGAACCCCGTCCACCCCTCTCAAGAGTTCCAAGTCAAGTTCGATCGAATCGTCGTTCGCGGAACGGTTCGTCCGGCTCCATTGGTCCAGCCGCTTGGGACAGGTCAGGGGTCGAAGTACCAGAAGAGCACCGAACAACGACAAACTGGATTGTTCCCACCACTGCTCCGTGCGGAGCACGAATCGCGAGCAGACGCCGTCATCCCCCACTCCGAAGTTCGACAACCGAGTTCGACAACTCAGGATGGTCGAACCACGGAACGCTCCCGGCGGAATCAACCGTCGGAGAGCCCCCGCCGAGGCCAGCTGGTCGAGGGACCTCTGCTTGCCACTCCAGCCCCCGGCGAGGATCCGCCCAATCTGGCGCTCCAACAACAGCTGGACGAAGATCAGCTCCTGACAGAAAACCGCGTGATCACCGCGATTCGCTCGCCCAGCAGCGGCGCCAATCTCTTCGGCGAGAGATCGGCGAGCGGCGGCGGTTTCGAGCTGGATGCGGCTCGCGATGGTGCCCAAGGGCCGCAAATTTGAGCCGCGAAATGCTTCAAACTGGGCCAGACGACCGCGTCCGTCGCAGCGAAAAGCCCTCCCCCTCTGCGAGACGACCATTCCAGGCATTCCGAGTATTTCTCCGATCGCTTTCTACGACACAATTGAGACCGAGTCTCGATATCATCGAAAAGTGGAGCAACGATCAAGAGCAAAAAGGCTCAGGTACGGGAGATTTCACCGACGGCGTTCTCTGCTGCGAAACCCGCTCAGGCGCCCTCAGGCTTGCCTTCACAGCAAAATTGTCTTGACGAGTTGAAGCCTTTAACTACTTTGCGACTCATTCTCAGTTTCATCGTGCCGCGCGGGGACAGGGGGAAGCTTCCTCGCGGTCTCACTTCCCAATTCTCGAGGAGATCCGTACCCATGGACCGCGTGTTCAAACGCACCATCCCCGCTCTGATCTTGCTGGCGGCAAGCGGGATCACTCAGGCCGACAACCGGGACGCCTCACGTCGAGGCATTCTGATGGGAGAGCCTCTCAACGCTTCGAGTCCTTTCGAAATCACACTGCGATCCACCGAAGTCGGGTCCACGGCGGTTCTGATGACGAGCATCGGGCTCGGCCCCCACTTCATTGCGAGCGGTGTCCCGTTCCAGCTGGACATCGGCGCCGTCCCATTGACCACGGGTTCCATCGGCACCGATGGAAAGATGGTCTACAGCGCAACCGCGCCCGCTTTGGCCGGCACAACCTTCTACTTGCAAGCCCTGATCTCCGGCAGCATGGGAGAAACGATTGTATCCAACCTTGTGACTGCGGTTGTCGATGCCACGGACACCGTGGCCTTCACCGATCGGTCTTCCGCTCTTCCATTTCCACACGCCACGACCTTTGGAGGCGATGTGGACACCGCAGATGTGGATGGCGATGGCTTGCAAGACATCGCTGTTTCGCACGGGAACGGAGTGCTCCTTTCCATGAACAGGGGCAACGGTCGCTACCGAGAGCAGAGCACCTGGCGGCTGCGTGATCTTTATCAGGTCGATCGTTTTCAGACCGTGAGTGGCGGCGCTTCCAACAACGGCCCTCGTCCGGTGTCCGTCATTGAGTTCGGTGACATCGACAACGATGGCGACATGGACTTGTTTGTCGGTGGCGGCGAGGGAACGGACATCCCGGTCACGAACAAGCTGCTCGAGAATGTCGGCGGTACCTTCCGGCTGATCAAGGGCTTCCCCGGAGGCAGGGGCCTCTGCACGGACGCGAAGTTCGGTGATTTCGACAACGATGGTGACCTGGACCTGCTCCTCGCAAACGGACAGGACAGTTCCCACTCCTCGGAAGACCCGGATCCGGACGCACTCCTCATCAATCAAGGCGGACTCCAAGGAGGCAAGCTCGGAAGGTTCTTCGAGGATGAGTTGTTTCGTACCGCTCCCTTCAACAGCTCCGTGACAAGCACCACCGGGATCGCTGTCGGTGACATTGACGACGATGGCGACCTCGACATTTTCCTCTGCACCAACGACTTTGCGGGCTCTGGATCACCCAATCTGTTGCTACGCAACAACGGTTTGCTGAGTTTCACGGACATCTCTTCGACCAACCTTCTCGCGGTGGACTCCGATGACAACTGTGCCGACGCCGAGTTGGCTGATCTCGATGCAGATGGGGACCTGGACTTGATTCTGGCCCAAACGCTGTTCTCCGCGGGGGGTGCCACGCTCTACCTGAACGATGGAACCGGCTTCTTCGGAGAAGATCCGACGTTTCCCCTTCCGGAGCACAACGGCGAGAAGATTCGATTGGGGATGGACGTCGCCGACGTGGACAACGATGGCGATCTCGATGTCGCCTACGCGGTACACATGTTGTTCGACAACTTTGGCCAGCCCGCCAGCCAAACACTTCTCTACCTAAACCAAGGGGGTGCCCAAGGTGGCTCGATTGGCAGCTTCGCCCTCGACTCAACGTTCATGCACGCCCCGACGATCGCCGCGGACGTCACGTTCTTGGACTACGACACGGACGGAGACTTGGACTTGTATGTCATCAATTCCGGCGACCTGCTTGGAGGACCACCGGAGGACTACTTGATTCGAAACGACCTCTAGTAGAACTCGACGCACAACAGAGTTCCGCCGATGGCGCTCCTTCCCCCGTCCTTTCGAGGACATTGTGAGTCCATCGGCGGGACTCACTTTCGAGGATAACCTGATCACGATGAAACTCCCGACTCTCTGCTTGATGGCCGCCTTGGCGACGCTCTCCACCGACTCGACCATGGCCGCCGAGGCTCCTTTGTTCGCCGCGCTCCGTGAAACTTCTTGGCCCCTTCTCCCTCAGGGCATCGCGAGCTTCGGCGCGGCAGTTCAAGGTCCATGGCTGTATGTGTACGGGGGACACACCGGACGACCGCACACCCATTCTACCGCCAACATTTCCCCAAGCTTTCGTCGCCTGAACCTTCTCGACCGGAGCACCTTCGAAGAACTTCCGTTTGGCACGCCCATGCAAAGCGTTGCACTCGTCTCGAACGGTAAGTTCCTCTACCGAATTGGCGGAATGGAACCGAGAAACCCTCCTGGCGAAGAAGAGAGTCTTCATTCATCCGTGGAGTTCCAACGCTTCGACACAGAACAACGGACGTGGGAAGCACTCCCCGATCTTCCCGAAGCCCGCTCCTCCCATGACGCAGTTGTCATCGACCAGAAGATCTATGTCATCGGTGGATGGACGCTTGCCGGGAGCAGGCACTCCTGGTTGCAAACCGCGTGGGTAATTGACCTTGCCCAGCCGAATCCTACTTGGGAGGAACTCCCCCCTCCCCCCTTCCGGCGACGGGCGTTGGCCGTCGGACATCAGTCGGGACGCCTCATCGCGATGGGTGGGATCACACCAGAAGGTCAAGTTTCCCAGCAGGTCGACATTTTCGACTTGGAATCTCAGACCTGGTCTCGCGGACCCGAGTTTCCGGAAGGCGCCTTTGGCGTCTCGGCGTTCGCCACCAGAGACCGGCTGTACGCCAGCGGCATGAAAGGGGTTCTCTACGGTCTGGACGAGGCCCTCCAGCGATGGGAGTCCGTGGCGACTCTCGCGTTCCCTCGGTTTTTTCATCGACTCCTGGAAACTCGGCCGGGAGAACTCGTCGCGGTGGGTGGAGCCTGTCGTGGCGGCCACACACGGGTAATCGAGTCAATCGATCTGGAGGCCGAAGCGCCCTCCGTCGTGCGCTGGCGTATCCCATTCCCGGACACGACCCGGAGCCGTCAAGGTGTTCTCGTTTGGGGTCACCAACTCTATGTCGCGGGTGGCAACAATGGCACCGGTGACCACGACTTCGCACCGGAGAACTTTTCGAGGGAAGCCTTTGAGATCAATCTCGGAAACCATCGGGTGACTCGGTTGGGGAGTCTTCCCGCACCACGCCAATCGTTTGGTTCCCTCCTTGTCGAACTCGGTCACGATGGGTTCGCCAATGGCGATTTCGAAGGCATGCGCTCTCGCCAGCTCCTTGGCATGCTGGTCGGTGGTTTCGGCTTCACCGGTGACAATCTACAAACCCAACACGACGTCCTCCTTTGGGAGGCCGAGAGCAAGAGCTTTGTGCCCTCCGGATTCGCGCTGCCCGCCGGCCGTACTCAGTTCTCGGTGGCTCACAAGAATGGAAGATTGTGGCTTTTCGGTGGCCTGGACTACAACGCTCAGAGAAAAGACCCGTTCGCTCATCCCGCCGACGTGCTGACCTACTCGTTCGACGGTTCCGAGCAACTCGAAAGCTCGGGAGTTCGCCTGCCCCAACCTCGACGTGCACACGCAGGAGTGAATTGGAACGGAAAGCATGTCCTACTAGGTGGAATGAAAGACGGCTTCGAGCTGGTTGGAACGTGCGACGTGTTCGACTTCGAGTCGCGGCAATGGTCGAGCTTTCCCCCTCCTCAACGAACTCGATTGGCCCCAATGGCGGCGACGGTTCTTGGAAAAATCTATCTGGCTGGGGGCGAAAGCCGCGAAGAGGGCGGCAATGTTGCCGCGGATCCCTCAGTCGAGGTCTTCGACCCTGCCAACCAAAGCTGGTCGCTGTTGTTGAATGAGATGCCGGTTCCGGCCAAACAAGCTCGCATGTTCGCCTACCGCGATCGGCTGCTCTTCTTCTCGACGTTCGAGCAACCGGGAGTCATTGACATCGCCCTTGTCAACCTTCCTCGTCAAGACCCCGCGAGCCCAGTGGCCCCCCTTGCCGAGTAAACCAGCGTTCCCTCTCCTTCCCTTCACCCGGAGCCCCTATCGCCTGCCCCACAATGCCGCTTTCCTGCTGGTGCGCATGCTTCGCATCTCCTTTTTCGGCGAACCGAGCCCAGCCTTTGACGTTGGAGTGGGCGTTCGAGAGAATCTCGAGGTTGCGGGAAGAAAGAGGAAAGTGTGATCGCCGACACATGGAACATCGGGCCGGGACGTCGCTTAGTCCTGGTCCTGTTACTGAGCGCGGGGATCCCCCGACCGACATCGGCTCAGGAAGTCGAACCAGTTTCCGAAGAGCCTCCATCCTCCGAAGGAGAGGCGAGAGACCCTGACCGAGACTTCTCGCTCCCCCCGTCCAAGGTCACCGCAACCCGCTTGGCGGACGACCCCTTCGACCAGCCCTACGCCTTCTATCGGTTCGATCGTGACACTCTGGACACCGGCATCGGCCGGACTCCTCTGGATCGAATCAACTATGGTCCGGGAGTCTTCATTCAGCGCACCGCCCCCAATCAGGCCAGCCCGTTCATTCGTGGCCTGACCGGCGAACAATCGCTGTTGCTGCTCGACGGAGTGCGCTTCAGCCATGCGTTCATGCGTCCCGGCCCCAACCAGTATTCGGCTCTCATTCCGGACGCAAGCATCCAATCCATCGATGTCATCCTCGGCGCGTCATCCGTGGTCAATGGCTCCGATGGTCTCACCGGCGCGTTGGACTTCCGCCTCGCGCCTGCGGGCCGAGGGGTGAGCAAGGCCTATTCGCCGTGGGCTGCAACTCGGGTGGACTCGGCCAATGGAGCGACTCTCCAAGGCGGCGTCGACGGCAACACCAACCACTGGGCCTACTCGATCGAGTTTGACACCCAGGACTTCCATGACCGGATCGGTGGCAAGGATTTCGAAGAGCACGTCTTCGGCGGCAACCCCAACACCTTCGACGCCATTCCCAATACCGCCTACGAACAGTTTGCCGCGGGCGTCCGGCTTGCTTACTTCGGAGTCGAAGACCACGTGTTCGAGATCAATTCGGGCTGGACCCGTCAAAGCGATGCGCCCCGTCCCGATGGATACTTCGAGAACACCGGCAACTCTTCCCGGGTTTCGCGACGCTTCGATCCCCAGGACTTCGGCTACCTGCACTTGCGCGACCGCTGGAATCTTCAACAGGACTGGATCGACGAATTGCGCACCACTGTCTGGTGGCACCACCACTTCGAAGACCAAAGGCGCGAACAGATTCAAAGCTCGGGAACACCCACCGAGCGCTACCGACGGCGCGACCAAGAGGACGCCCTGAACGCCTACGGGGTCGATCTCCAGGCCACGACCCGCTTCGATCTGGCGGGAGACCACGAACTGACCTGGGGCGCCACCGGAGTCTTCGAAAACACCGACAACGACTTTCAGGAGTTTCGGTCTCCCGCAGGGAGCACCGATCCCAACTTGTCCAGTCCTTTCGAGCCCGAAAACTGGAACAACCGAACGACCGTGTCCGACGACAGTGACTACCAGACCCTCGGCGTCTTCGTGCAGGACAGCTGGGACCTCAGCGACACGGTCAATTTGCTTACCGGACTGCGCTACAGCCACTACGACTGGTCCTTCGGCGACGTGGACGGCGACGCCTCCGACTTGACCGGCAGCGTTCGCGGCCTGTGGCAGTTCTGCGACAACCAGAACCTGTTTGCGGGGATCTCTCGTGGCTTTCGGGCCCCCAACCTGACCAATCTCGACGGCGCGAGCGACCGCGGATCCAGCGGCACCGAAGCCCAGGGCAATCCCAACCTGGATCCCGAGATCAGTCACACCGCGGAGCTGGGTTGGCGCTGGCAGAGTGGCAGGGATCATCTCGCCGTCACCACCTTCTTCACCATGATCGACGACCTGATCCAGCGCGACTTCGCGGGCTCGGGAGAATTCACCAACGTCGAGGACGCCGAGATTTCGGGCTTCGAGACCTCGTGGAACTACGGCCTCGATTGCCTGGAACTGCCCCACGAAGAGAGCCGGCTCGCCGTGATTGGGTCCGCCAGTCTGGTGACCGCCCACAAGGACATCCCCCAACCAGGCGGCGGCACTTCCACCGACAACATTTCGCGCGCCAACCGTCTCTTTGGATTGCTGGGCCTCCAGTACGAACACGACCGGTCTTGGTGGGCTCGCGCTCAGTGCCGCTGGCACGACGACTACGACGACGTTGCCGATGATCCCAGCGACTCTGACGCGGATGACATTCGTCTCACCGTCGCCGGATCCCCCGACGGAAGCTTGCCGGGTTACGGGGTCGTCGACCTCCAAGGTGGCTGGCGAAGCGAAGATGGGCTCATCGAAATCACCGCCTTCATCGAGAATGTCTTCGACCGGACGTACCGCGAGCCCGGAAGCGGCGTCGATGGTCCCGGGCGCAACATTGGCGTTGCCGCGGGCGTCCGCTTCTGACGGCAAGAAACGTCCTGCGGCTCCCCCCCATGGTTTGATCCCGGCGCCACAGGGCGCCTCTGACGAGATTCAACGTCCAAGCCACGAACGAACTTTCCGGGACCACCTGGGGAACCGTTCCCGGTCGCCCATGCTTGCGGGAAACCTCTCCCGCTATCACCGGACCCTCGGGACCCAGTCTTTGCCACCGGGTCCCGAACGGCGGCTCTCCTCCGCATTCGGAACGGCCTTTGCCTTCCTCGGGTGAAACGTTCTGGCATGCCCATTCGCGGAGAGAGAATATGGCTTCCGATTCCCCCGGGGTGTCTCGTCGCAATGCCATCGCGGGACTCTCGATGGCTGGCGGACTGGCAGCAAGTTACGGCGCGTTCGGGGCAATCACCGCGCGCTTCCTGTATCCCGCCACGGACTCTCCCCGTTCCTGGCTGTTCGTGGCGGATGTCCGCGGATTCGACTCCGGGACGTCCCGCACCTACCGCTCCCCGGCCGGGGAGACCATCGCGATCGCGCGCACCGGGGAAACCGGCGACGTGTCGGACTTCCTTGCCTTGAGCAGCGTTTGTCCCCACCTTGGTTGCCAAGTTCATTGGGAACCACAAAACAAGCGCTTCTTTTGCCCCTGCCACAACGGCGCGTTCGACGCAACCGGCCGTGCCACCGAGGGCCCGCCCAAAGACGCAGGACAATCTCTGTCTCCTTACCCACTGAAGATCGAAAAGGGACTGTTGTACATCGAAGTGTCGACCACTTCCTTGGTCCAGGCGAACGACAACCCCCACCGTGACCGGTCCCCCGTCGGGCTGGAAGAAATCCCGCTTCCTGACCATCGTGGTCCGGGACACGACCCTTGCCTCGCGCCGCGCTCTTCTCAAGCGCGGATCGCTTGATCATGGGTTCGATCGCGAACTGGGTCACCGAACGGGTTCCGATTTCCGGCGATCAGCTCCGTGAGCTGACCAACGAGCCGGTGCCGAATCATCTCAAGCGCTGGTGGTTCTGCTTGGGAGGAACTCCGGCCTACTTGTTCGTCGTTCAGATCGTCACCGGCATTGCCCTGGCGTTCTACTACGAACCTTCCACCTCCAAGGCCTATGAGTCGGTTCGCTACATCACCGAAGACGCGGCCTTTGGTTGGTATCTCCGCGGTCTCCACAAATGGGGAGCCACGCTGATGATCGCGGCGGTGATCCTTCACCAAATGCGGGTCTATTTCACCGCCGCCTACCGCAAACCTCGGGAACTGAACTGGATTGTCGGGATGTTCTTGCTGGTCTGCGTGCTCAGCACCGGTTTCACCGGCTACAGTTTGGTGTACGAGCAGCTCAGCTACTGGGGCGCGACCGTGGGCGCGAACATCGCCGACAGCGTGCCGGTGGTGGGTCCCCTCATCAAGACGATGATGCTGGCCGGCGAGTCCTACAACGAGCACACGGTCCCTCGCTTCTTCGTGCTGCATGCCGCCGTCCTTCCGGCGCTCATCGTGCTGCTGCTGGCGATTCATATCACCTTGATTCGCCTGCAGGGAGTGACCGAGTTCAAGAGCGAGGACGAAGAAGAAGGCAAGCCTCAGCACTTCAACTTCTTCCCGGACCACCTCTACACCGAACTCATCGTCGGCCTGGTCCTGATGATCTTGCTCAGCGTTCTGGCGACCTGCCTCCCGGTGCACGTGGGACCCAAGGCAGATCCGCTGGTGACACCGGAAGTCATCAAACCCGAGTGGTTCTTCTACACCGCGTTCCGCTGGCTCAAGCTGTTCTCCGGAACCGCCGCGGTGTTGAGCATGGGATTCGTGGTTTTCCTGATGTTCTGCTGGCCCTTCGTGGATGCGTGGATCGAACGGAAGTGGCCGCGAAAGAACCTTTACGCATGGATCGGAATCGTCGCAGTTCTGGCCATCCTCGGACTCACCGTCTGGGAGGCCGCCGTGGCTCACTGATCGAAGGAGTGCGCGTGACCGGCATCTCCGGGGGAAGCTCGTTCCCGAGAATCCACCGGAGAGCTCGCGGGGATCGCGAAGGACAACGGACACCGTTCTGCCAAGAAACCCAAATCGAGTGGGAGTGACTTGATGTCCCTCAAGGCGAAGCAGTTCATCATCGCGATCCTTGGATTGACCTTCCTTGCCTCGCTGGTCTACGTTCAACGCATGGAGATCGTTCGGCGCCAGGAGGAGGCCGGGTTGACCGATCCCCACATCTCGGTGCCCGCTTCATCGGCCCAATGCGTGGATTGCCACAACCAGTCGACCCCTGGGATCATCGATCACTGGGAAGGCAGCACCCACGCCGTCAAGGGCATCGGATGCGTCGAGTGCCACGAGGCAGAACAGGGCGATGCCGACGGCTTCGAGCACTACGGGCACTTCGTGGCGACCATCGTGACGCCTCGGGACTGTGCACGATGCCACCAGGCGGAATCCGAGGAATTCGAACGCAGTCATCACGCCGCCGGAGGAAACATCCTCGCCTCTCTCGACAACTTCTTGGCAGAGACCGTCGAGGGTTCGCGAGTCCCGTTCAACCCCCACTCCCGGACTCCCGGCCGCGCCATCGACAAAGTGAACGGCATGGCGAGCGCCTTCACGGGCTGCATGCAATGCCACGGCAGCAAGGTCGCGTTGCTGGGCACCGACGGTGGCATGATCACCGTGGATGACCTCGAGCCCGATGCCGACGGCAAGCCCACCAACATGGAGGCCGTGGCACGCATCTCCAAGGACGCCAATGGCAAGCCACAGTTCCACAACGGGACTTGGCCGAACACAGGCATCGGTCGACTCAACCTGGACGGTTCGCGGGGCTCCTGCTCCGCTTGCCACAGTCGACACGACTTCTCGCCTCGCCGCGCCCGACAGCCCGAGAACTGCGGCAAGTGCCACCTGGGTCCGGACCACCCCCAGAAAGAGATCTTCGAGGAATCCAAACACGGGGTGGCCTATCGCGACTTGCGCGACGAGATGAACCTGGATTCCCCGGACTGGGTGCTGGGCGAGGACTACTCCCAGGCTCCGACCTGTGCCACCTGCCACATGTCCGGCCACACCCGCAACGGCGGCACCATCACTCACGATCCGGGCGAGCGCATTTCCTGGACCAATCGGCCGCCGGTCAGCATGGTCATGGACACCGACATCAACGGCAAAGTCGTCAAGGAGGCCGATCCTGCCGAGCGAGAGAAGCAGATCGTCGACACTTGGGAGGCCAAGCGTCAGCGCATGAAGCAGGTGTGCACCCATTGTCACACCCAGGCGTATGTGAACGGCTTCTACGAGCAGTACGACGACTTCGTCGTGCTCTACAACGAGAAGTTCGCCAAGCCGGGCAAGGCTATCATGGCTTCCTTGCGCGCCCAGGGCCTCATCACCGACACTCAGTTCGATGAAGAGATCGAGTGGACCTGGTTCTATCTCTGGCACCACGAAGGCCGTCGGGCACGGCACGGAGCTTCCATGATGGCTCCGGACTACGCCCACTGGCACGGCATGTATGAAGTCGCCGAGCGCTTCTACCAAGAGCTCATTCCTCAGGCTCGAGAGATCGCGGAGCACGGACGGGAGAACGGCAAAGTCGCCGAAGCCGACGCGGTGGAGCAAACCATCGACGAGATTCTGAAGCGTCCGGAACATCAGTGGATCGGCGACGCACACTGAGAATTGACAGGGACCCGCAAGCCGAAGGAGAAGCCCCCATGGCAACCGTTGACCGACGCGAGTTCTTGAAATCCCTGGGACTGGTGGGAGCCGGCACCGTCTTGACGTCAGGAGATGCGGAGGCGTCTGCGACCGCCACGGCAGACAATCTGACTTGGGACAAGGCCCCCTGCCGCTACTGCGGAACGGGCTGCGGCGTCGAAGTCGGAGTCGCCGACGGCAAGGTCCAGGCCGTGCGTGGTGACGAGAAGAGCCCGGTGAATCGAGGTCTTCTTTGCGTCAAGGGGTACCACTTGCCGGGAATGCTCTACGGCACCGACCGACTCCTCTATCCCCTGAAGCGCAAGGCTGATGGATCCGGCTTCGAGCGAATCTCCTGGGACGAGGCCCTCGACCTGGTCGCGAGCAAGTACCAGGAAGCCCTGGACGAACACGGACCGGAAGCCGTGGGCATCTATGGCTCCGGACAGTGGACGGTGTTCGACGGCTACGCGGCGCTCAAGTGGATCAAGGGAGGGATGCGGAGCAACAACATCGACCCCAACGCACGGCTGTGCATGGCCAGTGCAGTCATGGGCTTCGTGACTCAGTTCCAAAGCGACGAGCCCATGGGCTGTTACGACGACTTCGAGGCGGGTGACGACTTCATTCTGTGGGGCAACAACATGGCGGAGATGCACCCCGTCTTGTTCAGCCGTATGCTCGAAGCCAAGCGGCAACGTCCCACGGTTCGCATCATCGACCTGGCCGTGCGCCGCACCCCCACCTCGGAGTACGCCGACCTCTACGTCGAGTTCAAACCGGGCACCGATCTGGCCCTGGCCAACGGCATCCTTCACCTGCTGGTCAAGAACAACAAGGTTCGTCGCTCCTTCATCGAAGAAAACGTCGTCTTCCGTCGCGGCATCGAAGACGTCGAAACCATCGGCTACGGCTGCTTCGGCGATCAAAGCGAGCGTTACACGTTCAAGGACGCCGCCAAGGAGTCTTCCTTCGAAGAGTTCGCCAAGTTTCTGGAGGCCTACACCCCTGCCAAGGTGAGCGAGATCACCGGGGTGCCAGAATCACAGATCAAGGCCCTTGCCGAGATCTACGGGGACTCGGGACGCGGCACGGTCAGCCTTTGGTGCATGGGAGTGAACCAACACACTCGCGGCACCTGGATGAACAACTTGCTGAACAACCTCCATCTGGTCACGGGGAAGATCAGCCGCCCCGGCGCCAATCCTTTCAGCTTGACCGGCCAGCCATCCGCCTGCGGGACGGCACGAGAGGTGGGTACCCTCTCCAACCGACTTCCCGCCGACATGGTGGTCATGAAGGAAGAGCACCGGGCCAAGACCGAGAAGATCTGGGGACTCCCCGAGGGCACCATTCCTCCGAAGCCCGGCTACCACGCGGTGGACATGTTCCGCGCCTTCACCCGCGGAGACCTGAAAGCCCTCTGGGTTCAGGTGACGAACCCGTGGGTGACCATGCCGAATCTGCAGCGATTCCAGCGCAAACCCGGCGACGGACGCTTCCTGGTCGTGAGCGACATCTATCCCACCCCCACCACCGATGTGGCCGACCTGATTCTTCCTTCGGCCGCCTGGGTCGAGCGGGAAGGGGTGTTCGGCAACACCGAACGTCGCACTCAGCAGTGGAACAAGATGGTGGAGCCTCCGGGAGAAGCCCGGGAGGATGCCTGGCAAATCATGGAAGTGGCCAAACGCATGGGCATGGGGAAACTCTTCCCGTGGCCGGAAAACGACTGGCACGAGGCCATGTACGAAGAGTACCGCTCGTTCACGGTGGGAGTCGGCAAGGACGTCGCGAGCTACGCTCAGTTGAAACAGGTTCCGGGACTGCGTTGGCCGGTGGTGGATGGACGCGAGACCCGTTACCGCTACGCGGCCGGAGAAGACCCCTACGTCACCAAGCCCAGCGGGGTGCACTTCTACAAGGCCAAGGGCTACGGGGAGAAGGCCGCGGTCTGGCTGCGCCCCTACCACCCGCCGGCCGAGGTTCCCGACGACGAGTACCCGCTGTGGCTGACCACCGGTCGGGTCCTGGAACACTGGCATACAGGATCCATGACTCGACGCGTGAAGCAACTCCATCAGGCCGTTCCGGAAGCCTACGTGGAGATCAACCGGGCCGACGCCACCAAGCTCGGCGTGCAACGCGGCGAACGGGTGCGAGTCGTGTCCCGCCGTGGCAGCGTGGAGCTGCCGGTGCGCATCGACGACCGAGGACGTCCCCCTCAGGGAATGGTGTTCGTTCCGTTCTTCGATGAGAACCGCCTGGTCAACGTGTTGACCCTGGATGCCCTGGACAACATCTCCAAGGAGCCGGACTACAAGAAATGCGCCGTTCGTGTCGAGCGCCTGGAAGCTTCCCCATGAGTGGTCGGACCCTCGGCATTCTTCGACTGGCGAGCATCGCCCTGGCGGTCTTCGCGGCGACGAGTCAGATCAGCTGTTCCGATTCGACGGACACCCAAGAGTCGCCCCAGGAATTCGAGGTCGACGGACAAACCGTGGTCAAGGCGTCGGCCGAAGCGCGTGCGGCGAGGCGTGCGTTCGATGGCGCCCCGCCGGTCATTCCTCACACGCCCCAGGGGTCCGACTGCACCCGCTGTCACGACCACGATGGCATGGAGATTCCGGGAATGGGGTTCGCTCCGCCGCTTCCCCACGGCCAAACCGCGGGAATGAGCGAATTCGCCAACTGTCGGCAATGCCATGTGTTCCGAAGCACCGACGAAGTGTTTCAGGACAGCGAATTCGTGGGCCTGGCCCAGGACTTCCGCCAAGGCGATCGGCATTTCGACGGCGCGCCCCCGGTCATGCCCCACTCGGCATTCATGAGAGAGAACTGCCAGGCCTGTCACACCGGCCCTTCGGCTCGGGAGCAGATTCGCTGTTCCCATCCGGAGCGCATCAACTGCACTCAATGTCACGTCGAAGACACTTCCGACTCGACATTCGTGCGGCCCGGGACTTGATCGTGACCGAGGACTGATCGAAGCCGACAAGGCGCCGCCGGACAGCGTTCACAAGATCAGTGATGGCAAAGACGTCGGCCTCGCCGCGGCCGCAGGATGAATCCATGAAGGGTCGTCGATTCTCGCCGAACCGGGATGGGATTCGTCACCGTGCACACGTCACGTCGAAGACTTGAAGCGGAGCGCTGCCAACGTTCAAGACCGGAGGGTCGAACACCAAATCGCTCGGCCAGCACCGGAGTCGATACCGGCCCGGCGACACTCCCCGGATCTGCGAGGGTCGATGGGCCTGGACAGTGAGGGCATGGTCACCGGGTCGCGGATCTCGACGAAGCAGGGAACCATCGGCTTGCTTCTCTGAAATCTGATAGTCCTCGTTCCAGGCACCTTGCCGCCGAGCCCGAAAATGCACCCGGAGGGAGGACGAAGAGGAGTCTTCCCGGATCAGAAGGAGGACGTGGCTCCGAGCCATCGCAACCGGATCTGCCGTGACCTCCCACCAAATCTCCAGGGAACTCCCGGTCTCCAAATCCACGGGAACGGGCGCGGCCCATGTCTCTTCAATGGAGAGCGCCTCTTCCACTCTCGGAACGAAGTGGCTTCCGGGAACCGAAAACATCAGGTCGTGCATCCCAGGAAGCACATCGAAAGAAAGGACCCCCGCAGGATCCGTCACACCACCAGCGACCCAGTCCCCTCGAGAGACCGTCCGGGCTTCCCACCGCTGCGAAGAAAGTTGCCGCCCGTCGCCCAGCAAACGAAACCTGGCAGTGACGAGACGGTCGAGGGCGAATTCCAGCGCCTTGCCTCCCGGCCCCACCTTTTGCTGAACTTGTCCCGCACAGTGCACGTCGTAGCGATCTCGCTCCACCGACAAGGAGAAGTTGCCGTCCTCGTCGGTCATGGTCGAAACCAGACCCGCAAGTCCGACGCCCTGCGGGATGGCACGCACTTCGGCTCGGGCCATCGGTGTTCCCGACGGACCACGGACCCAGCCATGAATGCGAAGGGGCGTCTCCAAGACTCGCGTCACCAGGAGATCGCGAGAAACCGTGGTTCCCGGGATCACCTGGCAGACCGCCGATCCTCCTTCGAAGCTCACTCCTGGAATCCCCGAGGCGATCGCTTGGAGCTTCACCAAGTCCGGGGTGATTCCGGTGACGGAGTAGTTTCCCTGGGCATCCGTTTCCACCATGCCCCTTCGCTCTTCAAAGGGAGTCGGCTCCGTGGTGGCCGTCGACTGCCAATGGACGAGCGCTCGTCGCGGACCCTTGTCCGTCAAAACCATTCCCCGAATGCTCCCTCCCGGTTCCATGGACCAGCTCACTCGAACGGACTCTCCGGGATCCGCAAGGCGCACGGACGCTCCATGAGTCACGTAAAAGGGATGCCGGGTTCGGACTTCCACAGGTTGACCGGGAATGAGACCGTTCACCAAGAAGCGTCCGCGATTCTCCACACCACCAGATTCCGACCACTCGCTCGGAGCCCGATTCGAATGAGCAGGCTCACCGTCAAAGGAATCCAACGCTTCGGAGAAGAAACCCACGCCGTCGAGAGCGGCTCGCGTGACGAAGTCGTCGGGGAACCACTCCTTGGCGTGAGGACCGGAGGCTCCCAGAGAAGAGGCAAGCACTCGCGCCGCGGTCCGGATCTCCAGCTCTACCGCTGGATAGTCCGCCTCTTCCTTCAGGAAAAGGGTCCCCTCGACGCTCGCAGCTCGGACGAGCGGTAGGTCGAGACTCAGCTTGGCAAACCGTCCCGATGACGCCGGAAGACTTCGCAGCAACCCGCAATAGCCATCGGCCACCACCCAAATCCGAAGAGGCTTTCCCGCCAAAGCAATGGGCAGCTCTCCATGGGAATTGGAGGTGCCAAGGAGCACTCCCGTGGAAACGTCGTAGGTGTGGGCATCAAAGATCGGCTGCCCCGACTGGGCGTCGATTACGCGCAGCGTGACCTGCTTCCAACGAGTCAGCTCGAACTCGACGGGAGGATTCTCCAGTTGAAGGAGCTTCATCGAAAACTCGTAAGGTTCGAACCCAATCGCCGTGATCTCTCCACGAATGGGTGCACCGATGGGCACTTCCGGGACGGCGAACTGACCGGCGGGTTCCGTCGTCGTACTCCAGGTCCAGTTCTCTTCTTCCGCCGCCAATGTGACCTGAGCGTCCCCCACCGGATGACCAAGACCTTGGTCACGCACCAATCCCAGCACGGACGTGGAGCGATGCAGCTGGATCACCCGCTGGGCCAACAAGCCCTGGAATCTCCGGGTCAAGAAGCCCGAAGCGCTCACGGTCCACCACGGGCTCACTTCCCCCAAGTCCTCGAAAACCTGGACGGCGGGAATCAAGAACCGCCCTTGGGAGTCGCTGCGCGTTGGATCCTCGGAAGCCGAAGGAGCCGAATCCTCAAAACCGGAAGACCACCGAATCGACGCATCGGAGACTGGCTCGCCAAAGCGGTCCACCACCCAGCCAAACACTTCCGCTGTGGAGGCCGTGTCATCGGTCTCGACAACCACTGAAGGCGGGATTCGCTCGGCCTGGGCCCAATCTGGACGGGGAGGAGGGTCTGACGAAACCGCTTCCGTCAGGCTCCCCCCGAGAGAATTCTCTTGCCCGGATTTCGTGGAGGTGCCTGGATCGTCGAGCAACCACCACCCTCCGGCGAGGGCCGAGGCGATGAGCAGGACCAGGGCGATCCAGCGGCCGATCGAAAACACGAGCGAAGCTCCGGCGAATGGGAACCGACCGGGTTTGGACGGCTCCCCGTTCCGGAATCTTCCTCAATTCACGAAGCGTTCGCTCCGACCAAATCGCCTCACTGGCGGATCCGCAATGGCACGGCGTTGCTGGCGCAAAGAGATCCGTCATTCAGGACCACGAACGCATGGTGATAGGTGAGCCCGGCCAGGAACGGAGGCGTGCCGGGTGCAATCTGAATGCGGGCTCGTCCCAAGCCCCCGCCGCTCATCGACCCAAACGTTCCGCGAAACACCGAGCCGTTCGCCTGCTGCGCGGTGAACTGAAAATACGCATCCAGGTTCAAGGGAAGGGTGATGTCGCCGACCGTCAAGCCGGGTGCGGTTCCGCTCGCCGAGCCGAACACGAAGTATTCGAGTCGACCGAGGTTGTTGGTCGACTGCAACGTCAGCTTCTGCACGCCGCCCGTGGACAGGGACACGTCGACGGTGTTGGCCGACAACTGACAGAGGGTACGCTCGAACTCGTACACTGTCTGAACGCCCGGAGCCCCGGCCATCAGGGTATTGCCGGAGATCGCGACGGCCTCTCCCAAGGAGTCGTAAGCCTGGCCCGTGGCGATCGTGCGTTTGCCGTCCGCGATCCACTGCCCGTTGTTGCGGCGATGGAACAGGTAGACCGCCCCAGGTCCGAACTGGGAGTGGGGATGGTTCGAGGCGCCGACCACCAGCGTATTGCCCTCGAGAGCAACACTGGAACCGAACGCATCCCCGTCCTCTCCATCGGCAGGGGTCAATGTCACCGGCGAAGACCACGTATTGCCGACCCGCGTGAACACTTGGACCTGGCCGGCGCTGCCGTAGTAATCCCGGGCACCGACGGCCAGAAAGTCTCCGTCCGCGGCCATGCGGTAACCCACGGAGACGGGAATCCGCTGTCCCACGACGGTGGCCTCGAGCATTGCCTGCTGATTCCATCCAGGGCCTGATGCGGTGTACACATAAGTGGCCCCAGAGTCGTAGGTGTATCCGTCGTGTCCCGGAGCGGCGATGAAGATACTGCTCCCGCTGATGTCGACACTCTCTCCGAACTGATTGGAAAAGGTCTGCCCCGTATCCGGAATCAGCTTGGCCTGCTCGGTCCACTGGGTCCCACTTCGAGTGAACACATAGGCGGCTCCGGGCGAAGGTCCGGAGCCGACAACGAGGACCTCTCCCTCGATCGCAACGTCGACTCCGAAGTCATCGTCGATGGTCCCGTCGCTGGCGGACAGCCAAGCCTGAGAGATCCATTGCGATCCGTTCCATTGATAGACGTATGCCCGACCGGGCGCGTGACTTCCCACGCTCAGATGCCGAGCGCCGATGACCAACGTGTCCCCATCGATGTCCACCGAAGACCCGAACCAGTCGGTGGAACCGACCGGATTGACTGCCTGAAAGGTCTGTTGGAGTGACCAGCCCTCGGAACCACGCTCGTACACGAACGCCTCTCCCGATTGGTTGCCGGATTCCGGAGCCCCCACGAGCAATCGGTCGCCAGAGAGCGCGACCGTCCTTCCGAACCCACCGACGGCCTCGGTGATCTCGTCCACGTGGCTGCCATCGAGGGGCGGCAAGTCGGGAATCGCGTGGGCGATGGGAAGGTCCGCTTCCCCCCAGCCAACAAGAACTGCAGTGAGGATCGCGCTCGCAGACATCGACAGACTTCTCCTTTCCCGAATCACCGGTACGTCGCCGGGGATCGTCTCTTCTTCCGCGACCAATCATAGAGTCGCGAACCGAAGGAGCTGGGAAACGAGGAGGGTTCCTCGGGTCGACCTCAGTAGATCAGTGATTCCACTGACCCGAACAAACGACAAACATCATCTACCCGGCAACTCCCGGAGGCGAAGATCAGCGGAGGCCGACCAGCTGACGGCCGCGCCGCACGGCCTCGGGAATCGAAGCGGCGAATGCGTCGGCTCCCACTGACTTCCACAGGGCCTCATCGTCGCCGAACGCGGCCCCCCCCACCAAGACCGGCGCTTCGCTGACCTTGCGAAGCTCGCGAATGGATTGGTCGACCCAGTCTCGCTGCACGTCCAGAGTGACCGAAATCGCGATCAAGTCCGCGGCGAAGCATTGGGCCGCAATGGCAAGATCGTGGCTTGGCACATCACTCCCCAACAAGATGGCATCCCAGCCGTCCATCTCGAAGAAATCGGCGACCGCTTGAATGCCAACATCGTGGGCATTGCCCTGGACCGCCGCAGCGATCACAGTCTTTTCACAAGGCTCGCGGATGTCCGCCAGCATCAAGAGCTGGCACATCACCGCTTTGGTCGTGCCAGTGACGAAGTGCTCTTCGCCGATGTTGAGTTCGTGGTGATGCCACATTCGGCCCACCTCTTCCTGCACCGGAAGAACCAACTCCAGATACGCCTGTTCGACCGTCAAGTCCCCCGCCTTGACCGCCTCCACGACCGAGTCCCGAGCCTCTCGCCGGTGCCCCTTCAGAAGGTGATCCAGATAAGCCGCGGCTCGTGAACGATGGGGGTTGCCATGAAGGAACTCCTCTCGCTGAGTGAGCTCTTCGCTGTCCAGTTCTTCGAGCGCCCGAGAAACGTAGTCCGTCGCCGCGGAACCCAGTGGTGCAGCCAGCTCTTTCTGCAAAACGTCTCGTAGACAGCGAAAGCCCGCACGCAGGTCTTCGAGATCGTGGCCTCTCGAAACAAAGGCCACCTTCTCCCAGGCCACTTGTCGAACGAATCGATCCTTGGAACCGACGCGCAGCGCTGCCGCAAGTTCCTGGAGGCGCTGAGCAAAGCTGTCTTTCCAGAGGCGAAACGCCGCTTCACCAAACCGTTGGACGAGCTGCGGACGTGTCCGAACCAAGCTCTCGGCAGCGAGCCCGGCGAATCCGGGAGCGCTGACCGCGATGGTGCCGGCGGCGATCTGTTGAGGCGAACCCATGGAGCAGCCCCTAGGGCCCCGGAGTCTCTGGAACGGCGAGCGAAACGATCCGCTCGCGCTTCGAGACGACCACGCCTCCCGGCCTCTCCACGGTGACCGCAAACTGGAAGGGCTCCTTCACGAGAATCTTCGCATCGATGGGAATCAGGATCTCACCACCGGTCGAGTCGAACACGCCGCCATCCACCGGGTGCTCCTGGGAGCGATCGAAAATCCAGAGCTGATACTGGTCCTTCGAGGGATCATTGCGTTCCAAACCTTGGAAGAGCATGAAGCCCCGCTGCTGGTCGTTACTCCAAACCAGCTCGCCCTGCACCTGACTGCCGGCGGGATCATCGGTTCCTTGCCAGTCGGCCTTCATCAGATCCGACGAGGAAGCCACGAGCTGATCGAACTGTTCGCGGTCCGAAGGGTTGGAAACGAGCCACTGGGTCGAGGCCATCCACAGCACCGCCGCGGCCGCCGCGAGCCATCCCAGCTTTCCCCAGCCACTCAAAACCACCGGGGCGCCCGACGCCGAAGCACTTGCGGCAGAGGCGGGAGCATCGCGCTCCGTCCCACTGTCATCGGGCTTCGAAGTGGGAAGTGGCACGCTCCGCAGGCGCTGACGAAGGCTGTCCGGCATCTCTTCCGATGCGGACTGCTGCACGAATGCGAAGTCCAAGGCGGCCGCGGCCAACTCCAGGGAGTCGTCATTGAGATCCGCGTGCACCTCGAGAAGTCGATCCAGCTCAGCTTGCTGACCGGTCTCCAGCCCCTGCAACGCGTGGTCCGCGTGCAGCTCCAAGATGCGTTCTCTCTCGGGAACCATGGGAGAGGAGCTCATGATCGCACCCCCTTCTCCGTGGGCCGGGAATCGGTTTGTAGGGCTTCGCGAATCCGGATCAGCCCCCGTCGGGCGTGAGTCTTGACGGTGCCAAGGGGAATCCCGGTGTGGGTCGCAATCTCGCTATGAGTGAGTCCGTGGTAGATCGACAACCGCAGAACTTTCTGCTGCTCGGGACGAAGTTCCGTGAGGGCCTTCTCCGCCACCTCGGCATCCGGGGCCAGCGACAGATCGACCTCTTCGGTCGGCTCGACGTGATCCCCCTCGGGAAGCTCCACCTCTCGGCGGCGGGACAGACGACGTCGCCGATCGATGAGTCGGCGGCGCGCGATCATGGTGACGAACGTCGATTCGGACGCGACTTTGGGATCAAACCGCTCGGCGTGCTGCCAGAGCGAGATGAAAACCTCCTGGACCGCATCTTCCGCGTCGGCAGCGTCATTCGCCCACCGGCGCGCCATGGACCACACCAGACCGCCGTATCGGTCGATGCATTGCTGCATCGCTGCGGGGTCACCAGAGGTCACGAGGGGGAGCAGGGGATCTGGCACCGTGAAATGAATTCCTCCAGAACGAACGGCGGGAGCACCTTTTCGGTCATTTTCACCTCGGCGGTAGCCGTTGGAAAGGAGTTTCGACAGCGGCCCGCTTTCGGATTCAGCGCAGCCTTCGCCTCGGCGCGGCGCATCGAGCAAGGCTGGCGGCTTCCAGGATTCCACGGAGCGACTCTCCCCGACGAGCCAGAGGGTCGGGTTGGCTTGCGGATTCTGCGCTCGCCTTGTTTGGATTTGGGTGGTTCCCGTCAACGCGAGATTCCCCGGTGATCCTCGAAGAGTGGTGAGGCTGCTGTGCCTCCGGCGCTTCCTCGAAAGAGGCCCGCCGTCCGGGCAGAACGGCGGGCCATCCGAGGATCGGAAACACCTGAAGTGCCAGGTCTCTCAGGTGCTCGCATCCTTGGGCAGAAGCACTTGGTCGACGACGTGGATCACGCCATTCCCGACGATCAGGTCGGCGACGACGACTCGAGCTTGGTCCACGACCACGTTGGCGTCGTTCCGGCGCACGTGAAGAGACGCGCCTTGCACGGATTTCACGGCCAAGTCGGCCTGATCCGCGAGATCGGTGGAGAGGACCCGTCCCGGCACCACGTGGTAGGTCAGAATCGCCTTCAGCTTTTCTTTGTCGGCGAGAATCGCGTTGAGGTCTGCTGCGGGAATCTTGGCGAAGGCTTCATCGCTCGGAGCGAACAGAGTGAACGGCCCCTCGGAAGAAAGCGTGTCGACGAGTCCTGCCGCGGTCGCAGCTTTCAGAAGGGTTTGGAACGAGCCGTTGGTCTGCGCGGCCTGGACCAAATTCGGACGCGGCTTGACGACCGAGTCGATGACATGAATGACTCCGTTGGCGCATTCGATGTCGGTCTTGACGATCGCCGCATCATCGATGCGCGGCTTGCCGTCCTTCTTGTTCACCCGCAAGCTCTGTCCTTGCACCGTGTCGAGCCAACCGGCGGCAAGAACATCGGAAGCCATCAACTTGCCCGGCACGACATGGTAGGTAAGCACCTCGGCGAGGGCCTTCTTGTCAGCAAGAAGAGCAGAAAGGTCGGCCTTGGGCACCTTGGCGAAAGCCGAGTCCGCGGGAGCGAAGACGGTGAACGGCCCGGGGCTCTGCAGCACTTCCACCAGTTCCGCGGCCTTGACCGCGGTGACCAGCGTCTCGAAGTCGCCGGCGGCAATGGCCGTGGCAACAATGTCAGACTTCTGGGTGGCCAGCTGCATGGACGAGGCACACGCTTGGGTCGATGCTTTGGTCGCGCTGCAAGACTGAGGGGCTGAGGTCATCGCCGCGAGGGCGAGAGTTGCAAGGTTCCACATGGGACGTCTCCTCCAGTTGGAGTTGAATGAGATTCGAAAAGATGAGTTGCCGCGGTCGAAACCCAGGTTCGTTGCAACCGAGGTGACGGATTCAAGCGTAGAACCGCGGATTTCGACGCCCGGGCTCTCGTTTTCCAGGAAGGGCATTCCCGCATCCTCGTCGAATCCGCGGAGCGATCCGTCTGAATCCACTCTTCTCCAAGAAGCGAAGAATCTCGCGATGAAACTCCAACATTTCACCCACCGAAGTCGGTTCCCCGTGCCTGCGGAAATCCTCGCTGCGTGGCATGAAGCTCCCGGCGCCATCGACCGGCTCACGCCACCCTGGGAGCATGCCGAAATCCTCGAACACTCTGGCCATGTGCGGGACGGTGCCCGAGCCCGAGTCCGCTTGAAGGTCGGTCCGGTGTCGTTGGAATGGGAAATGATTCACGAGCAGTATGTGGAAGGTCGTCAGTTCCAAGATCGTCAAGTGCGTGGTCCGTTTGCCGAGTGGATCCACACGCACCGTTTCCTTCCCGATGGACCCGACGCGAGCATTCTCGAGGACCACATTCGCTACCGACTTCCGTTCGGTCCCTTGGGCAAACTGCTCGGCGGATCGCTCACTCACAAGAAGCTGACCCGTCTCTTCGAATACCGGCACCGTGTCACCGGAGCCGACCTCGGCGCCTTTTCTCAGGAGAAATCGGAACCCATGAAGATTGCAATCACGGGCAGTTCTGGACTCGTGGGCTCCGCGCTCGTTCCTTTGCTTCGGAACCGCGGACACCAGGTACTCCACCTGGTCCGACACGAGCCCCGACCGGGCGCCCAAGAGGTTCGTTGGAGTTCGGACTCGGCAGTCCTGGAAAGTGAGCAACTGGAAGGGATCCACGCAATCATCCATCTCGCAGGGGACAACATTGCGACCCAGCGATGGAGTCACGCCAAGAAAGAGCGGCTGCGTTCGAGTCGCGTTGGCGGAACCAAACTGCTGGTGCAAGCCCTGTCGCGCATGAAGCGCCCCCCCAAGGTCATGGTGGTCGCGTCTGCCACGGGCTTCTACGGCAACTCTGGGGACGAAGAAGTCACCGAGTCCTCGCCGCTTGGAAACGGGTTCCTCTCTCAGTTGTGTGAGGAGTGGGAAGCCGCCAGCGAACCGGTGAAAAGCTTGGGCACTCGCCTGGTCAAGCTTCGCTTCGGAGTGATCCTCAGTCCGAAGGGTGGCGCACTCCAGCGCATGCTGACACCGTTTCGAATGGGTGTCGGAGGCAAGCTTGGGGATGGCGCTCAGTGGATGAGCTGGCTGGCCCTCGATGACGCGGTGGGAATGATCGAACACGCCTTGGTGAGTGAGTCGCTCAAAGGACCCGTCAATGCGGTGGCTCCCTGGCCGGTGACCAATGCCGAGTTCACAAGAGTTCTCGGCAAAGTCCTCCGCCGCCCCACGATGTTTCCCGTGCCAGGCTTCATGGCCCGCCTGGCATTCGGAGAAATGGCCGACGAACTCCTCCTTTCCAGCACCCGGGCTTTGCCGTCACAACTGCAGGCCAGCGGTTATTCCTTCCTATACCCCGACTTGGAAGGCGCGCTCCGCCACGTTCTCGGAGCCGAGTCTGGGAGTCACTCCGAGCAGGCCGACACTCAGCCGGAGTTGCAGAACTCGGTTTCTTGACAACGCCCGAATCCCCTCGAAGAGCGATCCTGCCGCCTCTCGCGGGAGTCGACGATCAACGCGGTTCGGGAAGAGACGCTTCAAACGCTTGAATCCGTGGAACGAGGGCCGGGTCCGTGGTGCTTTCTCGGGCTTGCTGGGAGTAACGCCACGCTTCCTCCCAAGCGCCGTCCGCGGCAAGAATTTGTGCGTAGGTGAACAGGACGGCTCCTCCCGGAGACGGGTCCAACTCCAACGCTCGCTCGACAGCCTCAAAGGCTTCGTCCCAGTCGACCAGATCCGCGGGTGTGGATTCCTCGGTATGAAACGCGGCCAAGTTGGCATGTCCTCGTGGGTCTTCGGGATCGACCGAGCACCAACGCCGAAGTTCGTCTCGAAGTTCCTTGTGATCACCGCGACTTCGTAGCGCCGTTGCGAGGTTCGTGTGCACGCCGTGAACATCGGGACGCAGATCCACGCAAGCTCGAAAGGGGTCCAGCGCCTCTTCCAACATTCCCTGATTGGCGAGGGCGACTCCTTTGCCGGAAAGCGCGGAGAAGTTCGTCGGATTGCGCAGCAACGCCCCCTCAAAAAACTGAGCGGCGTGCTTCCACTCCCCGCGACTCATGGAGGCGTAGCCGGCAACCACATAGTTGTCTTCTCGGTCGGGTTCCAACTCGATGGCTCGCTCGGCGGCCGACTCGGCTTCTTCGAATTGCCTCAGGGAGGTCAGCACGACCGCAAGTTTCGCATGAGCATCGCCATAGTCCGGGTTGACGTCGAGAGACTTGCGAAGCGCTTCCTCGGCTTCCTCGGCACGCCCCGACTGGTGGAGCACCCATCCACGGTTGTGGTATCCGATTGCATTGTCAGGTTCCAAATGCAGGGCTCGATCTAAGTAAAGCAGCGCCTCGTCCCAGTTCTGGTTTTTCAGTTCCAACAGGCTGAGCGATGTCCAAGCCAGCCAAGTGGGACGCAATTCGACCGAACGCTCCAGGGCAGCGCGCGCTCGTTCGGGGTCAAGATTCTGGTAACGCGTTCCGATCCGTGCCCAAGCCACGGCCGACTCGGGCCAGTGGTGCGCCAGGGCTTCCGCGGAAGACTCCAGCGCACCCCAGTCCTCGCACAACTCGGCGGCGCGCATTCGGGCCAGATGAAACAACGCGCGCGGCTGCTCGCTGACCAGGGTCGCTCGGGTCAAGTCGGCGAGAGCTTCGGTGGGAACCGGACCATGCCCTGGCCAAGCTTCCATTCGCTCGACACCCATGAGGAACAACTCGAAGGGTTCGTGGGGAACGCCGAGGGACTCCTCCAAAGCCACGGCTTCCCGCGAACGATTCAACTGGTGCAGCACGAGAGACCGGAGCCTCAAGAACAATCGCGTGCCAGAGAACCGGGGGAACTCCTCGAGTCGTTCCATGGCGCGGGTCGGCCCGTCTCGCGCCAAGTCCACCAACGCCAGTCCTACGCCGGCCTCGACCGTCGCAGCCTCCAGACCCAACGCCGCGTAAAATCCCCGTTCGGCCAGTGAGAAGGCTCGTTCCTCCATGTCGGCGAAGCCTTGCTCCAGGTGGGCTTCCACTCGCTGGCGGGTGGCCTCCAAAGATGCTTGCCGGACGAGTTCCTCGTGAACGCGGCGCTGGGAGAACAGATATCCGCCCAGCCCGAGAATGACGGCCGCCGCGAGACACAGCGACCCGGTCAGGAGCGCTTTGGCGGGCTCTCGACGACCCCAACGAGTCAGTCGAGTCAGGGCGGTGGCCGGTCGTGCCACGATCGGCCGCGACTCCTCCACGGCTCGCAAGTCTTCCGCAAACTGTTCGGCACTGTCATAACGCCCCCCGGGCTCTTTCTCGAGAGCCGTGGCCAGGACGACTTGCAAGTCGACCGGCAACAGAGGGTTGTCCCGTCGAACCGAAGCGGGGGTTTGCAGCAAGATCTTGCGAAACAAGGCTTCCCGCGAGGGAGCCGAGAACAGCCGCTTTCCGGTAAGACACTCGTGCAACGTGACCGCCAGGGAGTAGACATCCGTTCGCCCGTCGACGGCTCCTCCCTGTCCACGAATCTGCTCCGGGGACATATACGCCGGAGTCCCGAGCAAATCTCCACTTCGGGTCAGCGTGTCCAGGCCACCGAGGCTCGCGGAAGCCAGGCCGAAGTCCAAGATCACCGGAGTGCCGTCCGGTTGGACCATCACGTTCGCCGGCTTGATGTCCCGATGCACGATTCCGCGTTCGTGAGCGTAGTCCAGTGCCCGCGCAATCTCGGCAAAGAACCGCAACACGCTGCGCAGTTCTTCGACGTTCGTCGGCAACACAGGGAGCACCGGCGGAGCGACCAACTTTGGGCGAGACCGCAACACCTCCGCCAGCGGCTCTCCATCCACATGGCGCATGGCCACGTACGGAGTCGCCCCTTCGAGGTCGGCATCGAAGATCGGACAGATTGACGGGTGATCCAAGACCGAGACGATTCGGGCTTCTCGCTGAAACCTCTGCAGCACGTCCGGAGATGTCGAGCCAAGGCCGGAGAGCACTTTGACCGCCACCTGTCGGTCCAGTCGCGAATCCACCGCCGCGTAGACCGTCCCTTGGCCGCC
This sequence comes from Planctomycetota bacterium, assembly GCA_028289345.1. Taxonomy (GTDB): domain Bacteria; phylum Planctomycetota; class B15-G4; order B15-G4; family SIAN01; genus JANQQL01. The sequence goes on from JANQQL010000018.1 coordinate 172,645, forward strand.
CCGTCCGAGTCGGTGCACCACGGTGTAAGGTCCCACACGAGCCGGCGCGCTGCGCTGGGCCGAACTCTCCTCTTCCAGCACTTCCCGACGAATTCGGCGCACCGCCGCATCGGTCTCGGCGTCCCGTTCGGAAGCATTCGAATCCTCGCCATCCTGCGCGCTCGCAGTGCTTTGGGTCACCCGGCGATACTCGGCCGCCACCACCTCTTCAAATCGAGGAAAGCGGGCTTGGTATTCCTCCAAGGAGCGAACCACCCCCGCGTCCTGATCGCGGAGATACATCTCGAGAAAGGCGGCGACGATGGCCGGAGAAGAAGATCTTTCTCGGTTCATGTCCGAGGGTTCTCGCAGGACGGCAGAATGCTCCGACTGGCGCGATTTCCGGGCGAGGTCGTTGGAGCCGGCCCGGCGACAAGTCGATGGGCTCCTCCGATGGCCACGGGTCCGATCCGTGGGTGAGCCACCGAGGCATGCGCGGCGATCGAAATCACTCGCATCCGTCGCATTCCCATTCAAGCCAGGAGGTCCGTCCCGGGCAACCAGTCCGAAACCGAAGATGAACGATCCTCACTCCTCTTCCTCTCGGCAAGAACCGACCGAAGACCTGACCACACTGCATGTGCGTCGTGCCCTGCGCGGCGACGCCGGCAGCTTGGAGTGGGTGGTGGCGCGGTTCACCCCCATTCTTCTTGCCCAAGCCGAGTACCGGCTGGGCAAGCAGCTGAGGCACCATGTCGATGCGGAAGATCTGGTCAGCGATACCTGGCTGAGAACGCTGCCGGAACTCAGTCGATTTCAGCTCACCGGCCCGCGTGCCACCCCCCTACTCATGCGGTTTCTCAGCCGCGTGCTCCTGAATCGCGTGAATACCCTCTACCAGAAGTTCCTCCGGGGCAAGCCCATTCAACGCTCCGGGGATGTTCCAGACAGTGACGTGCGATTCGGCGAGCTACCCGCGAACAGCATGGGCGTCGTGTCCCTCGTGGTGAAACGCGAATTGGCGGGGCTCATGACCGAAACCCTGCATGGGCTGAGCTCCGAGGACCGGGAGATTCTCATTCTGCGCGGCATCGAACAGAACGACATCGAAGAGATTGCCGTGCTGTTGGGGATCTCTCGAAACTTGGTCTCGGTTCGCTACCGACGCGCTCTCGACCGGTTGCGTCAAAGAATGCCGAAGACCGTCTTCGATGAGTTTCCTTCCCCGGAATGATTGAGACTCGAGCAGAGGGAGGAAGTCCCGGTCGTCACGGACGGGCGATGACTCGAACACCGTTGGCGACGATCCGCTTCTCGCGAAGCAACCCCTGCTCCACCTCGAAGAGCGCCCGCCCAATGGCCTCGGCATCGGGGCGCAAGTGTCGGCAGTACTTCCAAAAGAAGTAGGGGCCGCGAGAGACCTCGACTTGAGAGTACGCCCCCGACAGCGCGTCCAGGTAGACCTTCGCCGGGTGCAACGGATGGTGATGATGGTGCTCCTCTTGCCAGGCGGCGGGGAGATCTTCGATCCGTTGTTCGGGTCCCTCGTCCGCGAGCCCGGCTCGACGCAACAAGTACATTGTGTCGTAGAACCATCGCAAGGTGGCCTCGTCCACTGCCTCGACATCGAACTCCTCGAGCAAGAGGAGTCCCCCGGGGGCCAACAAATCTGCGGACCGCTGGACGGCCTTCTCTACCTCCGGGATGTGGTGCAGAGAGCGAGTGAACAACACGACGTCAAAGGGCCCCTCGTCGAACTCCAGGAAGTCAACCGGACGCACGTCCACTCCCTGATCACGAGCCATGCTCGCCGCCTCTTGCGAAGGTTCGACTCCCACCACCTCGGCTCCCGCCTGACTCAAGGCGACGGCCAGGTGTCCTTCCCCGCACCCCACGTCGACCACTCGGCGGCCGTCCAGCGCGATCACCGACTGAATCCACTCCAGGGTCCAACGAGTCAACAAGTCACGGACAGAACCGGCGGTCACGAGGATCCTCCGAAACGGCTCTTGAGCCGCAGAATTGGCTTCTCGATGGCGTAGAAACACACCGTTGCAACCAGGACGGAAAGCACCGCCGCGACGCCGAGTGTCGCCGGGCTCTCCCCCCACTCTTCGAACACGTGAGCAAAAAGGGGCACGTGGAACAGGTACCAGCCGTAGCTGACCTTGCCCATGTACTGAAGTGGACCGAAGCGCAGTCCTCGACCCAGCCAGCCGCCGGCATCCCGAAGACAAATGCAGGCGAGAACGATGCCGGCAGAGATCAGGGGAAACGCGAAGAGTCGCACCACCCAGACTCCCGGCCAGGCATTGATTTTCATGGCGAGTGGCAAGGAGATTTTCGCGACTCCCCACTTCACCACGAATACCTGCACCAGCAACTGCCCGAGCAGGAACAGGCCCACCGCCAACTTCAGAAACTTGCGCGGGTTCTCCCGCACCCGGTGTTCCGAGAAAGCAAGAGCGGAGCCCAGCGCCAAGGACCACATCCGAAACATGGACCCCATGTACAAGAATCGCTTGGCTTCCCCCACTTCCATCTTGGTCATGACCACGACCGACGTCACGAGAGCAACCAGAGCGAACCCGTAGCGCGCCAGCCAGCGGGTGGTCGCCAATCCCAACCCATAGACCGCCACCGCCCAAATCAGATAGTAGTGTTCTTCCACGCACAGCGACCAGGTGTGGCGCAAGTGACTGCCCGTGTCCTGGAACGGGTAGTAGAAATTTGAGATGTAGATCGCGCACCAGCGAATCTCGGCCGGGGGATACAAGAACAGCATGACTCCGAGGAACACGTAGTAGATCGGGAAGATGCGCAGGACTCGACGAATCAGGTAGTTCTTGATCGATCGTCCGTGGGCCCGATCCCAGAGGAGCAGCCGCGTGATCAAGAAGCCGCTCAAGACGAAGAAAATCTCGATGGCGACGTAGCCCGGGCGCAGCACCCCTTGCACGACGTCACCGGTGGGACCGAGCACCGAGCTGGGGACGTGGGTGAACACCACGAGCAGCGCGGCCAAGCCACGCAAGGTGTCCAAGACCGGCATGTGATCCCGAAAGGTCGGCGGGGAGTTCACGGGTTTCTCGACTTTCCGACGGGGTAGTCCTTCACCCATCCGGCGAAGCGCGACTGAGCTTCGGCGAGACCAGGAGTCTCGGGATCCGTGACCTCTTCGAACTCCGAACCGGCGGTCCCGCTCGGTCCATGCCACCAGCGGTCCAATTCCCACAACCAGCAATCGTCTCGGACCAGGTGTCCGTCCCGGACGAAGCTGTAGAGCCACGAGCGGTGCGCCTCCATCTCGCCGCGCAACACAGCGGCAAAGCTCAATCCATCGATGTCTTCGAGGTTCCGGGGATTGCCCGCCAACTCCGCGAGAGTCGGCATCAGATCCGCCAGGCTGACCAAAGCCGAGGAAACCGATGCCTCGCGAATCCCCGGCCCTCGAATCAGGAGGGGCACGTGCACTCCCGTTCGAGTCAGGGAACCCTTGCCCTTTTGATCGCTGCCATTGTCACTGGTGAACACCACCCACGTCCGACCCGCGAGGCCGTTCGCTTCCAATCCATCCAGGATCCGACCGACGAGAGAGTCGAGGTAGGCCACGTTGGCATCGAATCCTTTCTTCCCAGGACGTCCCCGGGCATCCGGAACCGCCCCCCACGGCCGATGAGGAAGACGCATGGGATAGTAGGCCAAGAAGGGCCGGTCCTTTGCCTCGGCGATGAAACTGAGCAAGAACTCCGTGTAGAGGTTCGGCCCGAAGTCCGATTCTTGGGTCGGCCGAAACTCCCCGTCCTCGAGGATTCGCGGATGCCAGTAACGGGCTCGACCAGGACGCTGCCAATCGTCGCGCTCTCGGATCTCTTCGGAAACGTATCGATCGAAGGCCCAGACTCGGTAACGGTCGAACCCGCAATCGAGAATCAAACCGGGCAAGGTTCCGCTGAGCTGCCACTTCCCTGCCAATGCGGTGGCATAGCCCTGAGACTTCAGAGCATCCGCGAAAGTCGGATGCTGCCCGACATCTGCCATGGGGTGATTGACGGGAGGTGCCCAGTCCCCCCCATAGATTCCGTAGTAACCGGTCCGATAGCCGTATTTCCCGGTCAGCAACATCACGCGTGTCGGAGTGCAAAGAGGAGTCGCCCAGCACGTTTCGAAGCGCATTCCTTCCCGAGCGAGTCGATCCAATCGAGGCGTGCGTCCCCCGGGATGTCCATAGCACCCGAGCTCCGTCGCACTGAGGTCGTCAGCCACAATCACCACAAAGTTCGGCGCCGGTGGAGAACTCTCGGATTGATCCGCCAATGCCGGAGGGCCCAAGGCCCCCACGGCTCCCCAAACAAACCCGGCCAAACGCCCGTGCAAGCCGCTCATGATTCCTGCTGGATTCTCACCGGAACCGGCGCGGTCACATCCAAGTGGACGTCGCGCTGCGGGAACGCGATTTCAATGCCCGCCTCGTTGAACTCTCGATTGATGCGCGTATGCAAATCGTGGATCACGCTCAACCGGTTGTCGAGATTGGGAAGGTAGCAGCGCAGGGTGAAGTCGAGGGTGTTGTCCCCGAACCCCCCGAAGGTTGCCACCGGCGCCGGATCCTCCAGCACCCGAGGGTGTTCCACCGCGACTCTCAACAACAGGTCCCGGGCCTTCTCGGTGTCGGAACCGTAGGCCGCACCGACTTGGATCAAGACACGATTCACCTGACTGGACAGGGTCCAGTTCAAGACATGGCCGGTGACGAAGTCTTTGTTGGGAACGATCAATTCCTTGCGGTCCCAGTCGGTGATCGTGGTGGCTCGAATCTGGATGCGGGACACGATGCCCGTGGTGCCAGCGACAGTCACGATGTCGCCGACCCGGACCGGTCGCTCGAAAAGCAAGATCAGGCCGGAGACGAAGTTGGCGAAGATTTCCTGCAGCCCGAACCCCAAGCCGACGGACAGAGCCGCCACCAACCACTGCACGTTCGACCAACCGACCCCCACCACGTTGCAAGCCATCACGATGCCGACCCCCGTGATGACGTAACGGCAGATGCTGGCGATCGCATAGCGAGTCCCGGGCTCCAGTCCCAGTCGATTGAGCAGCGTGATCTCCAGAAGGCCGGGCAGGTTGCGAGCCGCCGCCAAAGTCAGCACCAGGAAGAGTGCCATGGTGACGACGTGCAGCAACGTGACCGGCACCTCGACGTCGTCGACGGTGTAGGTCCACAAAGCGAACCGGTCGAGGAACTTCAGGGCCGGGAGGATGTCCGCCCAGATCCACCAGAGCGCGAAGACAATCAGAAAGCCCATGGTGACCCGGATCATGCGAGCCGTCTGCTTGTTCACCTCCGACAGTGCGACCTCATGCTCCTGGAGGACGATCGGCTCTTCGGCCACGGGCACCGCCTGGCTCGGCATCGATGCTTCCGCTTGCCGCGCCAGTTCGCGTTTGCGCAAGGCCTCCTGGTAACGCATTCGCGTGTAGGCGACCCGCAACCAGCGCATCAACAGGTCGTACACGATGAGCGCCAGGATGAAGAAGAACACCGTGATCTCGAGACGCAAGTCGAGCTGAAACGCCGAGTAGAAGTAGCCGGCAGCGGTCAATCCCGCCATCGCCAGTGGCGCGACGATCGCCAAGGGGTACCACAACCAGCGCAGCCGCGCGGTCCAGCCGTTGCGGCTGCGTCGCAGCAAGGTTTGAATCGGACCACCGCCCGGTCGCAGCACCCGAGCCGCGAACGCCGACAAAAACACCATGCCGATCAAGAAGCAAACCCGACCCAGGGAGTTTCGCATGACGTCGTCGGGATAGGACTCGAGGGTCCACACCAAGAAACTCAACGGCACTCCGAGGGGCACCAACCACGCAAGGTTGCTCAACAGATCCTGGCGCGCCGCATCGCCCCACCGAAAGTGGCGATGCCCCAACCCATCGGTGAGGCAGAGGGTGCGCAGGAACAAGAACGCCGCGAGGATCCACGCCGTCTTGACCAATCCGATCCCGACCGCATCAGGGAACGATCCCGGCTGTCCCTCGCTGAGAAGCAGTGCGCCCAGACATCCAAGCAGAGTCGGCAGGGGCAGTGCCGCGAGGAGCGTGGCTCCGGTCGCCTTCAGGGTCAGGCCAAAGGAATCCGTGGCCAGTTTCCCGACCGAAGGTGCCAGCGCTTGCATCGCGCGAATCGCTTTGGTCCGAAACCAGAACAGTCCCAACAAGACCAGAAAGGCAAACCCACTGCTCGCCGGTCGTTGGCGCACCCCCTTCGCACCCGCTTCGACGACCTCGGACCAAATCGACGGACGCAGCAGCTGTCCAAGGGCCGCGCCACTCTGGGTGACCGTGGCAATTCCTACCACGGGCGCGCTCCGGATCCACAGCAGGTGCTTTTCGATCAACGAGTGGAATCGTTCCACCAACTCGGCTCGCTCCTGCTCCTGGCCACGCAACTCGACGAGCAAGCGAGCCACGGTCTTGGATTCGGCAGCCAAATCATTCAATGAGCCGAGTTGCTTCTCGAGCAACTGGGCGCCGATCTGACGGGCCTCTTGGCGCACGGCGACGCTCGCATCCGGTGGCATGGACTGGGACAGAGACTCCAATCGCCGGTCGCGGCGCTTCTGATCGAGGACCAATTTGCGTGCCTGAGCCAGCTCCAGCTGTTCGAGAGACAGCCGGTCGGATTCGTCGCGAAGACCGCCCACGGCGCTCGCCAACTCCTCGGCACTCTGCAAGGATTGTCGTCGTTGCCGAAGAACCAAGGCGAACACTTCGCTGACCTCGCGCTGCACTCGCTTTTCTGCGAGTTCAAATTCGTCGCGCAGATCGGTGATCAGCTCTTTGCTTCGCTGCACTTGATCGGCCAACTCGATGGCCCGTTCGGCGAGCTCTCGCTGGCGCCCCGCAAGCCGCGTGTTCTCCCGGGCCAGGCTAGTCACAAACTCGGGCTGATCACTGAGCAACTGTTCATCTGCTCGCGCATCCCGTTCGGATCGCTCCGCTTCGTCGACCTGGACTTGTTGGACGAACCCCAGGATGTACTGAACCCGTTCCTCGAGTTCCTCGACCCGATGATTCGCAAAGTCCTTCTCCCCCTGCAACCATTGGGAGTGGTCATTGCCCGCCTGAAGTCTTTGGCGCGCCAGGTAGAGTTTGGCCTCGAGTTCGAATTGCCGCCCCGCCCGCGAAGCTTCCGAGGCTCTGGTTTGCCGGGGATCATCCGCGGTCGGCGGGGTCGACTCGATCAGCTCGTTCAGCGCCTGTCGAGCCTCCGTCATTTCGTCGGGCAGCTCCACCACCAGCGTCTCGATCTCCGAGATTCGCTTGGCCCACTTCGCGTCCTCTTCGTTGGCCGCGGCGAGATCCGCCCGGGCGACTTCCAGGCGACCTTGTTGTTCTTGAGCGGACAGGCTTTGAACCTCGCCGAACAAATCGGGAGCTGGCTCGGCAAGCTTCTGCTCGATCTCCTGCAGGCGCGCAGGCGCCCGAGTCAGTTCCTCCGCGAGTTGGCGGGCTTGATCGAGGAACTCCTGTCCTTTGGCAACGGCCGCGATGGCGGTGTCGTACGACTTGGCGATCTCTGCGGTGACCTCTTCTTCTCCCCCAGCCTCCAGCGCGGCGTCCCGGTCGGCCTTCCAGGCCTCGAGGTCGGGAACCTCCGGGGGTTCCGTGCCGGCTTCGCTTTGAGCGCCGACAGCATCCACCGGCCATGATGACGCCGACAGGAAGGTGAGGAGAAAAACAACGCCGGTGAGGAATGAGCGGGCCATCCGAGCATTTAACCCCAATGCCCGAGGATTCCGAACTTCGTCACGGATTTCGCAGCCGGACGCGGCAGGCGGCAAGCGCTTGACGAGCGATTTCCGAGTCAGGGTCACACTGCACCGCGCGCTCGTAGGAAGCCAGAGCTTCCCGCAGGTCACCCTGCTGCTCCAACACTCGGCCGCGATGAAAGTGCGCTTCGGCCGACTCAGGAGCTCGTCGGGCCGCCTCCTTGAACACCTCCGCCGCTTCCGGCCATCGCTCACAAGCACCAAGAGCGATTCCGAGAGTCAGACGAATCTCGAGGTCCTCCGGCTGTTCGGACACACAGCGTTGCAGCTCCGCGATCGCTCGGTTCCATTGACCCAATGACCCGAGAGCCTGCCCCAGGCTGCGACGAGCACGGGCATTCGCCGGATCCGATGCCAGCACGGTCTCCAACACTTCCACCGCCTGTTTCCAGTCGCCAGTGCCGCGCAGCGCTTCCCCATACTGGTGTCGAACGTAGAGGTCGTGGGGGGCCGCTTCGACCGCTCGGCGCCACCATTCCAGCGCCTCCTGGCCTTGGCCGCTCTGCACCAAGAACGTCGCATAATCGAGCAGAGGGCCCAATGCGGCTGGCTCCAACTCGATGGCACGCTGAAAGCAAACTCGGGATTGAGACAGATCTCCTTGGGCTTGCCAAAGCTTCGCTCGCACGGTCCAGGGCAAGGAAAAGGTGGGATCCTGTTGGATCGCGTGGGCGAGCAAGCGATGGGATTCCTCGACCGCTCCGCGGATTCGCAACAGATCCGCCAGATCGGTCAATGCCCCGGGATGTCCCGGGTCCTGGTGCAAGAGCCGGCGGTACAAGGATTCTGCTTTCTCGAGATCCCCGCGTTCGACTTCTTGACGGGCCAGGTTGCCCAAGGCTCCCAGATGGTCGAACTCAGCCGCCGCTTCGAAGCGTTCCCGAGCCAACTCCCGCTGGCCTTGCTGTTCGAGCACCAAGCCTTGGTTGTAGAGCTGATTGGCATCGACCGCGATCTCCCTCGGTCGTTGCTCGCAAAGAGCGTCAAAGCTGGCTCGATCCAGGGCGGCCTCCCCCCACCATCCGGCACGCAGGACCGCCTCGAGAATCATCCAAGCGATCTCCTCATGTCCCTTCCGACTGGGGTGCACGTAGTCCTCGATCCACTCCCAGCCGATCAGCTCATGATCCGCAAGTCGCTGGAAACCACGTTCGACGTCTACGAACAAGGCCTTTTCTTCGCGGGCCACTCGGGCGGTTCCCTGGTTCATGGCAGAAAGGCGACGCAACGGCCAAGCGTCCAGATCACAAGCTCGCTGATAGGCATGGCGCGCGCGCGCCCATTGGCCGCCCGCTTCATGGCAGCGCCCGAGCAGGAACTGCACCAACGCGTGATCCGGCGCGAGTTGCGCCGCCTGTTCGAAGGAGGCAAGGGCCCGGTCGGAGCGGCCCTCGGCAAGCTCGGCTTCCCCCACCGCGACCAGGCGCTCGAACTGCGCCTGCTGCTCGGGAAGGAGCGACTCTTGGCCGATCGAGCGCTCTGGCTTCCAATCCTTCCAGTTGCAGGGGACCGAACACAGGATCACTTTGACATCGCGCGATTGGGCCCGCTTCACCAGTTGGCGCAGCTGCTGCTCGAAGTCTGCGATCACTTCCTCCTTCTCGGAAGGGAAGTACTCGCGCGTTTCCCGTCTCACGAACAGTTCCAGGTCGCGATCGGTCGGCTCTTGTTCGCCTTCATGCCATCGATCACGCAACGCCGTGTAGAGAGACGAACGAGCGGCCAGGGACTCGAGGCCGCTGCGAACCGGAGATTGGTGACGCAACTCTCGGTAGAGATCCCTCTCGATGAATTCGTTGTGACCACTGTAGATCACGAGGGCATCCGGCTGGTACTCCAAGATCTCATCGACGAGCAACGAAACCCGGTGCATGGCGTAGGACATGCCCCCGGCATTCACCACTTCCACGAATCGATTCGGGAAGGCCTTGGAAAGTGACTCTTCCAGGATTGCCGGGAACGCGGCCGTGGCTCCCCAAGGAAAGCCGTAGACACTCGATCCGCCCAGGCAAAACACCCGAAGTCCCTGGTCCGGCTTATCGGCGAGGAACGACTGATCGTTGAAGACCGCGTAACGCTCGACCTGGCGAGTCCGCACTTCGTCCCTCTGGCGCACGAAGGCAGAGATTCGACCCGAAAACCCGCGCAAAGGATCTTCGCGCGAAAGTAAAGGAGTGACCCCGAAGACGCGCAGCATCACTTCGGCGAGCCCGAACGCCACCAATGGAAGTCCCATCGCCAGTCCGCGCTTGCCCCACGAAGAACGACCGGGTGACGAAGGCGGAGGAAGGCTCACCGTCAGGGAGACTGACCGACGGTCATTTCCAGACCGTTGCTCAAAGAAACTCTGTTCGGGGCCAAGGGGTCGGACACCAACGCTTGCCCGTCCAGAATCGCCCCGATGGCTCCTGGTCCGAGATTGGCGGAAAAAGCCAAGTGTCCTGCTCCGGGAACTCCGGAATCCCCCTCGAGCACGAATGGCAACGAGAACCAAGGGGGTTGAACCAAGATCTGGCCCCCGCGGAACGGAATGGAATCTCGGTTCAAGCTGAACAAGAGCTGCCCAGCCGCTCCTCCCAACCCGTCATGAATCTCCCACGCGATGGCCTCCCCGGCGTTGGGGATCCCGGCTCCTTGCAAAGTCGGAGCGAAACCACCGGCGCCCGCCAAACCGGTCCCGTAGCGCTGATATCGGCCGTCTTCGACCCCGCGCAGATCTCCGGACATCGCCAACGCGTACATCTGATTCCTCCCGGTCGTCACCGACACGGCTCGCACCGACACGCGATACATGCCGGGGGCCGGATCACGCAACCGGACTCGCTCCACGTTGTTCAACGGATCGTGAGAGCCCCCCGCCACCGACCATGCGTCGGAAAGTACATTTCCTCGGTACTCCGTGGAATCCGGAGCCGTGATCGTCAGATCGATGTCATTCACCGGGATGTAGGAAGCCGACGTCGACGCCTGCTTGTCATAGAAGGAAAGGGTCACTTCCAGGGTCCGTTCGTCGCTCAGGACCTCGAATGCGTACTCATGGACCTCGCCCGGATCGGCGAGTCCTTGCTGACGAGGGATATCGATCAGGTAGGAACGTCGCGAGTCCCCGGGAAAGAACAGGGACCGGCTTAGATTAAGGCGTCCCCAACCCTCTTGTTCGCTGGGATATCCCGGTTCCCCCGCCATGTCGACCGCCGCGTTGATCAACATCGCCTTGACCAGCGCTCCGGAAGGGGTGAATCCGTCGGACGCGCGCGGCGTCCCGGTCGGATACCAGCCCTCTTCGAGATACTGCACCGCCAAGGCCGCAGCCCCGGCGACGGCCGGAGTCGCCATGCTGGTTCCGGAGAGATCAAGAGTCGAGCATCCACCAATCCGCGCCGACTTGACGCCGCAGCCTGGTGCGAAGATCTCGGGCTTGCGACGACCATCGGCGGTGGGTCCCGTCCCCCCGGAACAAGCGAACCGTTGTCCCTCGGGCTTGAACGTAGCCCCCACCGCGAGGCAGTTCTTGGCGTTCTCCGGGTTGCGCAAGGTGAATCCATTGGTCACCGCCCAGACCGGCAGAGCATCCTGGTTCTCCCACGCAAAGCGATCGATGTCGCGCGACCACGCGTTGTATTCGGTGGTGCCATCGTTGCCCCAAGAGTTGGTGAAGACCCGCGCCCCGTCTTCGTACAGCTCCAACAACCGGAGCCGCAGGTTGGTCGACGACACTTCGGACAGACTCGTGTGGGCCAGGCGAGCGTGATCGGCGATCCCATTGCTGCCGGTGGCGCCAAAGGTGGGCTGGCGATCTCCGGCCGCGGTTCCCGCCGTGTGAGTGCCATGATTGTCGCGACGATTGATGTCCCCGTGGAAGGAAACGATCTTGCGGTGATCCGGACCAATCGGATGTTCGGCGTCGGTGAAAAAGCAGCTCTCCACATCGATGCCCCCGTCGATGTGTCCGATGATTACGCCGTCCCCACGAATCCCGTGATCCCACGCCGGAGTCGACCCCTCGGTGTTGCTCTGGACCACCCAGTTCGTTTCGTTGTTGAACCGCTGAGTGGCCCGAGCACGGGGCTCCACCCAATGAACCTCGGGAACTCGGCAAAGGTCGGGCAGCTGCTCGGCCCGCAATCGCACATGAAAACGATCCTGCCTCGGGTCGTCCCAGTCCAGCAACTCAATGCCTCGAGTGACGAGGGCGGCCGTGGCCGAGATGGGGTCCGCCTCTGGGAGGAGAAACACCGCCACCTCGAGTGTCTCCGCCGGGCCCGTCCCATGGGCTTCCAGCAGCGTCGGATCGACGCGAAACGCCGGATGGAATGGAATCACGGCCCGCACCCCCGGTTGCTCGGCCAATGCCCGTCGCGCGGGGGCACTGCCACGCACCAGGTAGGCCTGGTGCGGCAGGTACTCCACGCGACGCAGTCCGAGCTGCTTGAGGGCCCGGCGGTCCCGCGAAGAGACCGGATGATCGAACTGGACAATGAAGGTTTCGATGCGGGGAGAGTCGTCTGTGGTTTCTCTTGCGAACTCTCGCCGAAACTCCGCGGACAACGCCACCGCCTCGATGATCGGGTCGAAGGTCAATGCCTTCAGGTGCAAGCGTTGATCGCGTGCGAGGATGTCTTCGGCGACTTCCTCGCCGGGGGAGAACCCCATCGCCCCAGCCGCGGAAGCGGCAGCCCAAATCCCCGAGAGGAGCGTCGTTCGAAGTCTCATGAGAGAAGATTCCCGCGGTTGATCCCCCCAAGTTTCGCAAATTGCCTGGTCCCGCCACGGGGGGAACCTCTGTTAGCCGCGCGAGAGCATCCAGGAAACACCGAGCCTCCCTGCAGAACCGGGCGGCCCAGGACCGCCGTCCTCGCCCCGTGCGCTCGTGCGAATCCGATCCACCGCACGGTTTCCTGACAAGGATTTCCGGAATCTGACCCGGAATCGAGATTCTTGACGATTCTTCGAATCTCTGGGATCCCGCCCCTCGTCTTCTCCGCCGTGATGGCTACGGAGCCAAGAGCACGGCCCCGTTTTGGATTTCCTCCCCCTCGGCGACTCGGATTCCCATGCCCGGCACGATCGACCCTCACTCGCTGCAATCTCTGGTTTCCCGCGCTCATCAGTTGGGCGCCCAGGCCTGCCAAGACTTGGCTCGAGTTCGAGAACCCGAGTCCAGGGTCGAATTCCTGGCCCAGGTTCTCATTCTCCAAAAGCACTTCGTGATTCGCGCCCGGCGCCACGCCTCCCTGGCCTTCCAGTGCCGGGATGGAGAGGACGAACGAGTTCGTGGGGAACTGGCGGAGATGGTGATCTGGGAAGAGCGCGCCGCCGACTGGATCGCGGCCCGGCTCGTGCAACTCGGCGGCAACCCAACCGAAACATCCCCCTCACTGAAGAGCCGGTTGAAGCATGAGTACTTCGACCGCCGTCCGCTGGTCGAGCGCCTGGCCCAGGACAGCCAAGACCACCGTCAAACGCTTCGAGAACTGCAGCCGCTCCTCGAGGCGTTCGCCACCAATGACCCAGAGACCAGTTTCACCTTGCGTCGCTGGCGGGAACACCGGGTCGACCTGTCTCGAAAGTTCAGCAAGATTCGCTCGCGTCTCGAGAGCGTGCGTCCTGTCGGTCGCTCGTCTCTCCGGATCTCCATGGCGTACTGATCACCCCTCCAAGTCTCGGGGATTGGGAAAACCCTGCCGGTTTTTGACTCTGTTCGGACTGGCAGTACCTTTCCTGTGCAGTCCCCTGCCGTGGCATCCCGCCACCGCCTGCTTCCCCCCGATGGCAAGTGACCCGCGAATGGTCTCGTTCTGCTTGGGCCCGTTCGCGTCGCAGCTTGCTTTCCCCGCAGACTTCCGGAGTTGCTCACATGAGCGATGCGCGACCATTGGCCAATCCCTTGAAGAGTCAGCTGCTCGAATTGTTCAAAGAGCACGCTCACACGACGTCTCTCAGCAATCTTCAAGAGACCGGTCGGGATCAAGTTCGGGTCCTCAGCAGCAAGGGGATCGAATCGGTGGTCGGCCTGGCGTTGATGCGGACTTTGGAGAGCGCCGACACCAATGCCGAAAGCGGAAGCTTGGTGCGCAACGCCCAGCGCGAGTTCCAGCGCCTCCTCAACGAACCAGGGGCGGTCGAGTCCAGCACCATGGATCTGCAACGAGAACAGCGCTCCCTGGAGTCCCAGAAGCTGATCCTCGAGCGCGAATTGAACAAAGCCAAGGCCGAACTCCGCGAAGATCGGGAGGCATTCGAGAAACACTGGCTGGAAGAGATGGCCGAAGACCTCGAGCCGTCCCTCGATCGCCTGTTGGATTTGGGCGTCACCGCATTTCGCGAGAACATCGCCGATCCCGAAGAAGTCCTCCTCGCGATTCGTGGACCGTTGATCCACCTGTTCCGTCGCACCCTGGAAACGGCCGCGCAAAAGAAGCTGTCCTCGCTGCGCGCCGCGCGAGTGGAGTTCCTGGAACGTCGCGTCGCCAAGATCCGTGCGTTCCTGGAAGAGGCCAACATTGCTTTGGCCAAGATGATGCCCGCCGGCCAAATGGCCGAGGGTGAATTCGATATCTGGCCGTCCGCCTACAAAGAGCTCCAGGGATTGGATGGCTCGGAGGACCACTTCGAAACTCGGCAGAACATGATGCAAGGCATGTTCGAGCTCAATCAGGAGCTGCGGGACGCGATTCGTGAACTCCACGAGGCGCGGCGGGAAACCGACCAGGCCTGATCCCCGAGGGAGGTTCGGGTACCATCCGGCGTTTCGCGACTCTCGTTCGAGGAGCCCGGCCCGACCGATGGAAACCCGACCTCGCCCTTCGTGGAAACAGACCTCGGTGCCCACATCGAGGGGCGGATCCATGCCGCGTTGCCTGGTGGCGGCTCTGACGACCGTCAGCGCATTCGCCTGCACGGAGTCGTCGGCCCCTCTGGAGGCGACGCCCTCGGCCGAGACCCCCACGGCCACTCACGAGACGTCCACGGTGGACGAAAGCGTCAACCGCCCCGTCTCGGGAGACACGGAGCAAGCCAACCGCCTGTTCGAGCTGGCCATCACTCGCGAAAAGATGGGACGACGCGCCGAGGCCCGGCAGTTCTACGAACAATCACTGGAAGCCGATCCGGCCCACTTGCCGACTTTGATCTCGTTTGGCTACTTCCTGCTGCAAAACGTTGAACACTTGAACCAAGGGCGCGCACTCCGCTTGTTCCGTCAAGCGCGCTTGCTTGACGAGAACGACGTGCGCAGCCTTTGCGGAGAGGCAATCTCTCGACAGACCCTGGCTGACAACGAAAAGGCCGCCCCACTCCTGAAAGCGTGCCTGGCCCGCCCCGACCTGCCAACACCCAGTCCTCCTCGATCCCTGGCAGAGCTGTCCTACGCCAACTTGTTGTTCGAAGCGGGAAACGTCGACGAAGCCGACCAACACTATCAGCGGGCGCTCGCCGGGGCCTCGGCTCGACACAGTGCGCGTTATTGCGTCGACTACGGAACCTTCTGCATTGCTCAGGGTCGCAACGAGCAGGCCGAGCAGCTCATGCGGGAAGCGATCCGTCGCAACCCCACCCACGTGAGCGCTCACTACCATTTGTACCGACTGCTTCACGTGCGCGGTGCGGAGGAGGAAGCCACCAAAGAGCGGCGCATTCACGAAATCCTCCGCCAGATGTCCGACCACACTTCGCGGTTCTACAACGACGACGTGGACCGCAACCTGCGTCTGCGTCGGGAACTCGTCGAAGCCTATCCGGAGTACGAGCGAGCCCGCTTCGATCTGGTGCGCGAATGCTTGGACCGTCGACGCTACCCCGACGCGTTGACCGAACTGGCGGCCATGGTCGGGGAGGGCGGGACCGCCGAGGCGTTCTATCTTCTTGCAAGGACCTACGCGGGACTCGGACAAATCGAAGAAGCCAACAAGGCCGCCACCACCATGCGCAAGCTCAATCCCAAAGTTCCAGAAGCGGTGCTGGACGACATCCTGGAGGAGTGGACCAAGAACCACTCGGTCAATGACAAGGCCCTCCAGCGCACCCTCGCCGACTGGAAGAAAACCACGGCGCCATGAAATCCCGACTCCTGCCCCTGGTCGCCTTCGGCCTCACGGCCTGTAGCGACTCTCCGGCTCCCCCCCCGGCGGAACCGACCACGTTCTTCGTCGACCGCACTCCCGGTTCCGGGATCGACTTCGTGCACCACCACGGAGGAGCCGGCAAGAAGCTGCTGGTCGAGATCAATGCCGGCTGCGTAGCGATGATCGACTACGACAGCGATGGAGATCTCGACCTGTACTTCGGCCAAGGGCATGCCCTCCCCGGTTACCTGGACGAGAGCACCGATTTCCGCGACCGCCTGTATCGCAACGACGGCGACTTCCGGTTCACGGATGTCACGGACGAGACGGGGGTTTCGGAAGACGGATACACCTACCACGCTTCGGCCGTGGACTATGACGGCGACGGAGACCAGGACCTCTACCTGAGCAACTTTGCCGCGAACCGAATGCTGCGCAACGACGGTGGGAAGTTCGTGGACGTGACCGCCGAAGTCGGCGCAGCCACCGATCGTTGGTCGACCACGTCTTGCTTTGCCGACTTCGACCAGGACGGGGACTTGGATCTGTACGTCACCAACTACGTCATCTACCCCCTGGACCACAGCGGCTGCGGTTCCATGAGCCGCGGGGAAGGCTGGCGCGCCTACTGTGCCCCCGATGAGTTTCCCGGCTCCCAGGACTTGCTCTACCGGAACGACGCAGGGCGATTCGTCGACATCACCGAGGAGGCCGGCATGATCCCGGGGGACGGGTCGGGACTCGGACTGGTTCCCACCGACTATGACGACGACGGAGACTTGGACCTGTTCGTGGCCAACGACGGACGTCCCAACCACTTCTGGCGCAACGAAGGCGACATGCGCTTCACCGACCAGGCCTGGAACAGCGGCGTCGCGGTCGGGAGCCACGGCACCAGTGAAGCCTGCATGGGCACCGACTTCGGCGACATCGACGGAGACGGCGATTTCGACCTTCTGGTCGCCAATCTCGCCGTCGAAACGAACACCCTGTTCCGCAACGAGGGCAACGGCTTGTTCGACGACCAGAGCGTGTCCACCGGACTCGGTCCCCCGTCGCGACGGTTCGTCGGCTTTGGCTGCGAGTTCTTCGACTTCGACAACGACGGGGATGTGGACAATTTCGTCGCCAACGGTCACGTGATCGACAACATCCACCTCTACGAGCCGTCCCAGACGTTCCGCCAGGTGCCCCACCTCTACGTCAACGATGGCAGCGGGCGCTTCACCGAACGTGGCGAAGAATTCTGCCAGTACTTCGAAGGTCAATACGTCGGCCGCGGAGTGGCCACGGGAGATCTGGACAACGACGGGGACCTGGACGTGGTCATCGCGCACAACAACGCGGCTCCGGCAATCCTCGAGAATCAGCGCGGCAACGAGAAATCGTGGATCGGATTCAAGCTCCGCGGCCGCGGTTTCAACAGCGCGGCCTTGGGGGCTCGCGTCGAGATCGAGTGCGCCGGAAAGACCCAGCGAGAGGAAGTTCGTGGCACCAGCTCCTACGCCGCGTTTCACGACTTGCGGGTCCACTTCGGGTTGGACCAAGCGGACCGGGTGGAACGGGTCCAGATTCGCTGGCCGATGGGCTCCACCCAGACCCTGCGCGACCTGGCGGCCGGCCAGTACCACGTGATCGAGGAAGCCAGCCCCTGATTGCTCCTTGATTGCGTTTTTTGACCGGGCCCTCGATGCAGTACGATTTCCGTCTTCCGGTCACCGCACTTCCAGAGATCGATTCGCCGTCGACCGAGCAAGCGGCAGGGGAGGGAACCGTTTGAGCGAGTCCGTGGTCCTGCCACTCACCCTGATCGTGGTGTTGGGGGTGCTCTCCCAGTGGATCGCTTCGGTGATCCGGGTCCCCTCCATCTTGCTGCTCCTGGCCGCTGGGTTCCTGGCGGGCCCTGTCACGGGGTTCCTGGACCCGGACAAGCTGCTCTCCCAGGAATTGCTGCAGAGTGTGGTGTCCCTCTCCCTGGCCGTGATCCTGTTCGAAGGTGGCCTGTCGCTCCGACTCTCGGAAGCCAAGTCGGTCGGCAAGACCGTGACCCGCTTGGTCACCGTGGGAGCTCTCGTGACCTGGGCCCTCTGCACGGCAGGCGCTCGTTTCATCTTGGATATGAGCGATGCCATGAGCGCGTTGCTCGGGGCCATCCTGGTGCTCTCGGGACCGACCGTGATCGGCCCCTTGCTGCGTCACATCCGTCCGGTTGGCAAGACGGGTCCGATCTTGAAGTGGGAAGGCATTGTCATCGACCCGGTGGGAGCGCTGCTCGCGGCTCTGGTCTTCCACAGTTTGTTGTCCGACAGCGCCCACACTTCACGCACCCAAGTGTTGATCGAGATCCTCCTCACTCTTGGGATCGGCACCGTCGCAGGACTCCTGGGAGTCGGAATTCTCCTCCTGCTCTATCGCCGACACTGGGTCCACGACCACCTTCAGGCACCGGTCGCTTTGGGAGTGTTGCTTGCCTTCTATTCGGCCTCGAATCACTTGCAGGGAGAATCGGGTCTGCTCGCGGCGACGCTGATGGGCTTCGTTCTCGCCAATCAGAAGTCCGTGACCGTGCGTCACATCACGACCTTCAAAGAACACCTCACCATTGTTCTGATCGCCTGCCTGTTCGTCACCCTTGCAGCACAGGTGCCGGTCCAGGAACTCTTGGACGTGATCTTTCCCCGAGGCTTGCTGTTTCTCCTTGCACTGCTGTTCGTCGTGCGCCCCGTGTCGGTCATCGTGTCCACCATCGGGTGTCAGCTCTCCTGGCGGGAGCGGGCCTTCTTGTCTTGGGTGTGCCCCCGAGGGATCGTGGCCGCAGCGGGAGCTCCGTTCTTCGCTTTGCAGCTCAGCGCCGAGGGGATGAACGATGCGGATCAGCTCGTGCCCATCACCTTCTTGGTCATCGCGGGCACGGTCGCCGTGTACAGTCTGACCTCCCCGTGGGTCGCCCGACTCCTGGGATTGGCACCGCCCGACCCTCAGGGCGTGTTGATGATTGGCTCCCATCCTCTGGCTCGATCAATTGCGGCGGTCTTGAAGGAGTGCAATATCGAGGTGGCCTTGATCGACACCAACCATCGGCACATTCGAGAAGCACGTCTCGCGGGGTTGCGAGCGGTCCACGCCAACGTGCTCGCCGATGACACCCTCGACGAGCTCGATTTGGGGGGCATCGGCAATCTACTGGCGTTGACCCCCAACGACGAGGTCAACGCTCTCGCCGGAGTGCATGGCAGCCACGTGTTCGGCCGCTCCCACGTATTCCAACTCCCTCCCGATCCGGGGGACGGCCCGTTGCAGGATCTCCCGGCCGCCCATCTCCGCGGGCGCATTGCGTTTTCCGAAACGGCCACGTTCCGACGCCTGATGCAGCTCCAGGAAGAAGGGTTCGTGGTCAAGAGAACCCCCCTCAGCAAAGACTTCGACCAGAGCTCATTCTTTGATCTGTATGGAAGCTCGGCGCTCCCCTTGTTCACCATCTCTCCCGAGTGGAAGCTGCATCTCGTGGAGGCCGGATCCGCCGGCGACTTCGTTCCGGGACACACGCTGGTCAGCCTGGTGAAACCACCGTCGGAGCCTTCCAAGGCGGCTTGACCGGCGCCCGGAGGATCCCCCCCACTCACGAGTCGCTGCGTTGAGAATCCTGCTGATCGAACCATTTGGCGGTGGCTCCCATCGGGCGTTGGTGGAATCGCTCACCAAACACATCGATGCCGAATGGACCGTGCTGACTCTGCCAGCACGCCACTGGAAATGGCGCATGCGTGGTTCGGCCGCCTACTTCGCCGAACGCCATCGCGAGTCGCTGGAGAGCTCCCTGGATCTGGTGTTGGTGAGTTCGTTCTTGCCCCTGGCCGAACTGGTCGGATTGGTCCCCGCTCTCGGCCAAGTGCCTCGCATCCTTTACTTCCACGAGAATCAGTGGGACTATCCCTCCCGAGACCCCACTCCGTCTCACGCCCAACGCGACCACCACTTCGGCTTCACCCAAATGGTCTCGGCATTGGCCGCCACCCACAACGTCTTCAATAGTGATTACAACCGCACTCGCTTTGTGACCGGTTGCCATTCCATCTTGAGACGCATGCCAGATGCCGTGCCCACCGATTGGGTGTCGAAGATCGAGGGGAAGTCCTCGGTGCTCCCGGTCCCCTTGGAGGTGCCGGCAGAGTTCCCGAGGATTGGCGGCCCGGCGGGTGAGGGCGCTCACCCCGCGACCGGCGCGTCGTCAAGCAAACCCGAGAGCGAGGGAGTCGAGTCCGAGGAGTCCGCGCCGATCGTGCTATGGAATCACCGGTGGGAGCACGACAAGGGGCCAGAGGTGTTCCTGCAAGCAATCACCGAATTGGCGAGCGGCGGCACTCCCTTCCGCGTGGTGATTTGCGGAGAGCAGTTCTCCGAACGCCCCCCGGAGTTCGCAAGCGCCAGACAGGTCCTCGGCGATCGAGTGCTGCAATTTGGCTACGTGGAGAGCCGCAGCGACTACTGGTCTTGGCTACAACGCGCCGATCTGGTGGTGTCGACGGCACGCCACGAGTACCAAGGACTTTCCGTGCTGGAGGCGGTGCATGCCGGGGCTCGACCACTGGTCCCCGATCGCTTGGTCTACCCCGAGATCTACCCCCGGGAGTTCCGTTACTCCAACGACGAAGGTCTCCTCCCGGCGCTCCGCCATTGGATCGATCGCTGGCACCACGGGGAGGCACTGCGTCAGGATCGCTCCGAGCTGACGCGACCGTTCGTTGTGGAAACGGTCATTCCGCGCTTCCAAAGTCTGTTCGAGCGCGCGGTGCGGGACAACTCCGTCCCCGGGGATCAAGAATCGAGCGGGGCGGCGTCCAGCTGATCGAGCACGCGCAGCACCAATCGCATGATTCGGCTGGCTTTGTCGACGTCGAGCTTCTCCAGGGTGTCGGTGACCTGGTGATAGTCCACATGAACTCCCGTGAACAAGAACATCACCGGGATGCCAAGCTTGGCGAAGTTGTACTGGTCCGAGCGCTGGTAGTACTTGTCGGCACTGCCAACATTGGTGAACCCTTCGACCTCGGCCAGCTCCATCGCCAAACGGACGATTTCATTGTGTTCGTCCGCGTAGGGACCATCCGGGGTCGGAGTGACCAGAATCTCGTCAGGGTCGTTGCGGGCGATCATGTCCAAGTTGATGTCGGCCACTGCTCGGTACCCGTCCGGCAGAGACGGATCGGCCACCCAGGCCGCAGAACCGAGCAAGCCTTTTTCTTCGCCCGAAACCCAGACGAACATGACCGAGCGACGCAGCGGGCCGTACAAAGTCAGAGCTTCGGCCATCGCGAGCAGGCCCGCCGTCCCCGAAGCATTGTCGTCGGCTCCGTTGAAGACTTGCCCTCCGGCAGCACGCCCGACATGGTCGAAGTGGGCCGACACCAGAATCACCTCGTGCTTCAACTCCGGGTCCGCGCCTTCCCAAAACCCGCAGACGTTCTCCACGGTGACAAACTTTGGCTCTTCGCTGACGGCCCGGAACTCCCGCAAGCGCACACCGAGAGCTTGCCCATGGCTCCACGGCTCTGACGAAGACTCGGCGGCAAGGGTGCCCAGCTTCTTGGCACCGGTCGCGGACAGGTAGACCAAGCCGAACGGGTCTCCCCCCTCCTCGCGCTGGCTCCCGGAAGACCGGACCCGACCGCCGAGCATTCGGTCCACGCTGGCGGTCATGCGTTGCTTGACTTCGGTCAAATCACTTTCCGGGGGCGGCTGGATGATCAATCCAACCGCGCCTTCGCGATGCAGACGCCCCACCGCCACCCATTCGGAAAACGCGGTGCGTTCCAAAAGGACCCATTTTCCGGACACCTCGGGAAGAGAGTCCAGATCGTCACAAAACACGATCTCTCCCTCGAGAGCCGTCGAGCGGAACGTCCGGGTCCAGAAGTAGTAGTCGTGGCCGTACTGAAGGTGGAAGGACTCGTCTTCGGTCACCAGCTCCGCGGTCGTTCCCTCCCGTTCGAACGCTCGCACCTCCAAGGAGTAGGGATGCAGGTACTGGCGACCATTGCCGGGAGCGAGGCCAAGACGTTGCAAGCGATTGCGCAAGAACCTCGCCGTCAGACGCAGTCCTTCGCTGGGAGTGTCTCGCCCTCCCATTTCATCGCAAGAGATGTACTGAATGTCTGCGGCGATCCTTTCAGGGTCGATCCGTGACAATGCTCGATCCAGAGCGACCGCGTTGACCGGCTCGATCGCCTGGGCCCAGGAGCTGGTCGCGACGACCAGCAGTCCCACCATCCAAATTTGGTTCGGCATGTTCTGGATCTTTCTACCGCAGAGTTGGAAGCGCACGAGCCCGGATGATTCACGAAGTCCGGTTCCACGAATCACTCGGGCAAAACCCACGTTACCCCATCTTTCTTAGAACGGTCCTCGGCTCCGGGCCCGGCGACTCTGAAGCGCGTGGCGAACGGCCTCCAGCCCGGTCTCGAAGATCGGATCTCGCCCCGTGACGTAGGGAAGCGGGTCCTCCACTTCCAAGTCCGCCTCGACTCCCACGCCCTCCAACCGGATTCCCCCACTCACGGGCACATCGGTGATCGCGAGCTCAAGGTACGAGCCGTCGGGCAATCGGAAGAAGTTGGCTCCAAGCACCGCCCCTTCGGTGCGCTGTCCCACCAAGACCCCGAGTCGATTCCGACGAACCAAATGGGCCATGACCTCCTTCGCGCTCCGCGTTCGGTCATCGATAAGAAACGCCAGAGGTTTGCTCCAAGACCGGTTCTCGAAGGGACGGAGGATGCGTTTCGCTTCATCCAAGTATCCGCCTCGGCCGCGCAAGTCGATCACCAACCCGTCGCATCGACGGAGTTCATCTCGCAGCATCTCCTCCAGCAGTTCTGCCGCGCCCCGCTGACAGTACGGGAAGTGAATCGTTCCAATGCGGAAACCGTCCTTCTCGATCACACGCACGCTGTTCCGAGCGGAGTCGAGTCCGCTCATGACTCGTGGCTCGAGCCCGACTCGTCGGCGAGTGATTCCTTGTGGATCCGACTGGATCTCGAGCTCCAAGCTCTGATCCATGCCCGGAGCAAAGAAGTACATGGCTCCCCCACCAAGACTCGGATCGTATCCGGCGGAAACCAATGCCTCACTGTGGGAAGGCGGTCTTCCATCAATCGAGAGCACTCGGTCTCCTCGCTGAATGCCCGCGCGTTCCGCTGGCCCACCAAAGAACTGATCGCGGACGAACAGATGCCCGTCGATCTCTTCGAGAAGCACCCCGAAGCGCAAAGAACGTCGGCCTCGCAGTTCTGCGGTCAATTGCCGGTACACGGATTCCGGAATCACCGTCGTGTGCGAAGCTTGCAGCTCGGCCAACATGCCGTTCAGCACAGTACGCAGGACGTCTCCGACGGGGACCTCTGCGGCCACCGGTCGATAGGCATCACGCACCGCACTCCAGTCGACATCGTGGAGATTGCGGTCGTAAAAGCTGCGCCTCACTCGCGACCAACAAGCATCGAAGACTTCCAGGGATTCCGCGCTCGCCCCGGATGCCACCGGTGCAAGTCCCAGGAGCCACGCCAACGAAACAACGAGAGAAACCCCAGGGAGAGAACCGGTCCGCCAGCGTCGACCCATGAACACTTCTCCAACAAAGAACTTCGCTTTCGGCCGCGGGAGCCAGAGGGGCTGATTCCGCGTCCTTCTTAGGAAGTCAACCGTGGTACGGTTCGATTCGATTCCTCGTTGGGGGAGGACACGAGCAGGCCGATGAAAAAGACCTCGGATGGGGCCTGCTAGTTGGCGTCGGTCAAGAATCGGTCCTGGAGACGACGCTGCAGGTCGTTGACGATTTCGGGGTGGCGATCGGAGAGGTCGTGGATCTCCCGGGGGTCCCATTCCTGGTGGTAGAGGTAGGTCTCGGCCACACCGATCTCAGAGAACTGGCGCAGCAGTTTCCAGGAACCGGACACGAGCCCGTCCCAGCGGTCCCGTTCCCCGCTAGCCCAATGGTCCATCATCAACGGGATGCCGGGACTGGGGGAAATGTCTGCGAATACGTCCCGGCCCGCCATCGAGGCCGGAAACTCGACGCCGGCGAGCGCACACAAGGTCGGGGCCACGTCCGCCAGGCCCACGATCGCCGGAGTGGGTCGTGCCGGATCCAAAGGCCCAGGTTCCAGGATCCACGGGACTCGAATCGACTCTTTCCAAAGCGAGCGACCATTTCCAACGAAGCCGTGCTCACCGAATTCCGTTCCTTGGCAAGACACGATCGACACGACGGGGGAGGGCTGGCGCTCCGAGTCTCGAACCGCCGCGAGGATCGGCCGCAGCCACTCGTGGGTGACCCATTCGAGCCGCGCGTCATACCGACGGCGAAGTTCCGTCAGAGAGTCCGAATCGAGATCCTCGGCGCCCCGCCGAGTGAGCTCGACTTGGGAAAGTTTCCTGAGACCGGACCCGAGATCGTCCTGGGTGTCGAGTTTTGGCGGAAGTTGACCCAGTCGAGACGACTGCAGGAACAGAAAGAACGGTTGGTCGCCATGATCACGCAACCATTCGGTGATCATCGTCACGGTTGGTGTCTGTGGAGATGAATTGCCGTGAAACGGTGGTTCCGGGGGCGCGGAGCCGACGAAGTGATAGGTTTCGAATCCTCGATCGAAGCCGAATTCCGGATGAAGCCAGCCACTCCCCGTGAAGGCAGCGGTCACCCACCCTTGATCTCGAAACGCCTCCGCCAAAGAGATCGGAGGCCCCGAACCCATTCGATCCACGGGATGAAGCACTTGATGGCGAGCGGCCCAAGTCCCGGTCAACAAAGTCACGTGGGCCGGCAGTGAGTCCGGCGAACCGCTGATCACCCGAGGAAAGCGGACGGCGGTGGACCACGGTGCCTTCCTCCATGCGTCGCCTCGGACTCCGTCCAGAGAAATCAACAACACCGATGGATTCTTCTGCTTCACTCCGGAGCTGAGAATCGTCGGGGCCGCAAGCCCCAGCAGCGCTTCGGAATCGCCGTCCTGGACAATCCGCAACCATCCACTTTGTCCGGAAAACTCTTCGAGCGACAAACGAATGGACTGCAATGACGCCGTGTCCTCCACTCGGGTGAGCAGTTGGTCGTTGAAGAAAACCTCCACTCGAGAAGGTCGGAATTCGTCATCGCTCATCAACGAGCCAAGAGTGGCGTGAAATCGCGGACTCTGTCGGGGAAGGCGAACGGCGAAACCAAGTTCGACTGTTCCTGGCAACAAGAAGCCGTCCGCGATCAAGGAGTCGAAGCGAATCCGCCGGCGA
>JANQQL010000024.1 GCA_028289345.1 Planctomycetota bacterium
GCTGGAGTGCTGGAGTGCTGGAGTGCTGGAGTGCTGGAGTGCTGGAGTGCTGGAGTGCTGGAGTGCTGGAGTGCTGGAGTGCTGGAGTGCTGGACGAAGAAGCTAGCGAAGTGAGGTCAAGAACGCGGAGCAAGCCCACGACAGCGGCCCGGTGATTCGTCTCCGAAAGAAGTAAGCTCAGTAACCATGACTTCGAGCCGCCGACGTTCCCGAGCCTCGACCAGCGATCCCCCTCATTGACCCGAGGATTCCGCTCATGAAGCCACTCGCCTTCTCACTGTTTGCCATGCTCCTGGCGTTCCCTTTCGCGGACGAATGTCGCGGCCAATCCTCCTCCGAGACTTCGGAGAACCCAAAGCCGCAAACTTTGATTGGCCAATTGCGGTTGCCGGAAGGTACGGGCAGCCGCGGTGTGGAGATCCAAGTGGACGTCGCGGCGAGAAAGGGTGAGCCTCCCACGATCTGGGTTCTGTTCGACGAGCAAGGACGTTTCCTTCACACGTTCCCGAGGGCCGTGACTCGGGTCAAGATCACTGCGGGCCTCTGCGCCGAGGTTCACCGGATCGAGGCCGACAAACTGCCCCAAGCCAACCAGGCAGGCCAGATCGACGTGGGAGTGATTGACCTCCGCGATGAACTCGTCAGACATCGAATGCAACTCCATGCTGCGAAGGACAAACCGGGCGGCGATGTGAAAGTCGCTCTGTGCTTTGGCCTGCCCCCGGTAGGGCCGCAAGGCCAACGGGTCTCCCTCGGATCGAGGCAGTTCCCCGCCATTCCCTTGGGCAGCGAAATCGAGTGGCTTCTTCCGCGTGAATCGGAACCGGTCTACTTCCTGATCGAGCGTCCCGCCGACGCCGGTCGAGGACGAGACTGGCGGACGGGTGCGCAGCAACTCTTCGGCCCTTTTCCACGGAGCGAGCTGCCCGTGGAGCTGCTCATGGATTGACCTCATCGGCGCTCGCGGCGCATGATGGGTACGCTCGGAACGGTGACTCGGCAGAAGCGACTCTCGAGCGCGAACGGGTGGCGGAGCGCGACGCCTCCCCCGATCTCGGGCGGAACAAAGTCGAGGTGACATGAAGATGCACGGTTTCACGGTGACGCTTGTTTTCCTAGTCGTCCTGTTGTCCAGCTGCACGAGTCAAGCGCACCTTGAACAACGGGTCTTCCAAGTGGAGAAGCGGATCGAAGCGCTGGAGAACCCGACCTCGCCCCCCCGTCGCGGCATCGTGCACCGAGACCACCCGTCTGCTCCGGAAAGGATCGTTCACGACGTGGAGTTTGTGCTTGGCGAAGATCGCCTGGCCGAAGGAGATTTGCTCGAAGTGCTCTCCGTCCGCGGGGATCGCTCGACCTTCGAAGTCGGCGGCACCTACCAGGTTCACGGCCGCTATCGACTGGCGAGCCGTGAAAAAGCGCGGCTTTCCTTGTCGGTCATGTCGTCGGACCCGGACTTCGGGGGGAGTATCGCCAACCCGCTAGCGACCATGGATGTTTGTCGTGGCGAAGGTCACTTCGTGTTGACCCGGCAGTTCTCCTATCCCGGATACCCACAGGTGAGGGTCTATGGAATCGATTCGGGTCGACCAGTGAGCGCCCTCGCTTTCGGGAACGGAGAGTGGCTACTCGGCACGACACGTCGACCAGACTGATCCACCGTGTCACCTCCCCTGGCGGTCGCCGCTCAGATCCGGCGGGGGCGCTCTCTCCCACAGCCAAGGGGCAAGCCATCCGCTGGGAATCAGCAAGCTTCCCAGCTTCCGGGTATCGAAATCTGATTCGTCGCAGTCGGGACACCAGCTTCGCAACCAAAGAACCGCCTCAACGCACCCAGCGGATCGTTTTTCCTGGATTCGACGCAGGGGCTTCGGGGCTCCGCTCCCCAAGCGTCCAAAGAGGATCAGATTTTCGATCCCGGACGCTAGGACCGAGGGGTGTGGAGAGATTCTGCACGCCGATTCAAGGCCTCGCGGATGAAACCAACCACGGGTTCCGGCACCCCGGTGGACTCTGCCGCGCGCTCCCACTGGGTGAATGCTTGCTCGACTCGTTCGATCATGCGATCGGCTCCACGGATGCCGAACAGCTTGGCCACCGCCAACAGATCGGCGCGATGGATGCCCTCGGTCTTGTCCTGGATGGTCATCTGGTGGCGTGCGGTGAACCCCTTGCCGGCGGCGTAGGTCAGGTCATAGGCCGGAGCAAGGGACCAGCATCCCTCGGTGTCCATATGGAAAGACAGATTCTTGACGTGGTCGTCTTGATTGATAGCCAGCACATTGAAGAGCATGCGGCGAAAGCCTTCGTGAATCGAGGACTGGGCCATGCCGAGGCGCAGAATGGTCCTCAGGTATTCCTCGTACGAACTGGCACCCGGCACGTTGTAGTCGACGTGTAGCAAACCCCCGAGGGTGTGCTGGTGGACGCGAGTTCCCTGGGGATCGTCGAACCGTGGAATCAGAAGGTGTGCGCGGCCGTCCTGCTCGAGCACACGGATGTCCGAGGCATCGAGCCCCGCTTCTCGAGCCAGGATTCCGTACGCCGCTTCGACTCGGTTGTACGGAGCCGGTGCGCCCAAACTGTCGGCATCTGCCCCCTCCCCCACACCATCGAACTTGAGAATGCACGACACGTCGCCTGGTCGAGCAGGTGCATAAGCAGAGCGGATTTCGTCGCTCTCTTCGTTGTAGAGCACAACGGCCTTCGGACGCATGCCACCCGCGGAGGACCCGATGCGATAGATCTCCGGAATCGCGAGCCCCGGCTTGCCTTGAATGATCTTGCGCGCGTCTTGGACGAGCTGGACGAGTTCGAGGGGCTGTCGCTCGGCTGGCGTGAGTGGAAGGTCCTCGGACGGGTGAAAGGTCAACGCACCCAGCGCGCGTTCGCCGACGTAGAGGAGCTTTTGCACCGGACTCCAAGCCTTCTGGCTTTGCCCTCTCGCCTCGAAGTACGCACGCATGACTCGATTGCCGAAGGCATCGGGAAGCGCGTCGGCGAGGACTCCCGGGAGTCCGGCGAAGCCTGGCTGTCTCATGAGCTCTTCGAACGATTGCGGACCGGCTCGTTCGAGCGGCAAATGAATGGGCGAGATCTCGAGTCCCGAACGGCGAAACTCTTCGTCGTACTCGAAGAGAATTCTTCCGCTGTCAAGCTCCGCCACGCCCCCGACGGTCTTGCCCCAAAGGCGGACTTCCGCGTGGGCCAGTGCCTTAGCCACGGGTCAGCTTCCTTCCCTGTCTCACCAGCTCCATGGGTGAGACCTCGGCCGGCGGGAGGAATTCAGCAAGTGCTTCCAATCTCCCGTAGACCCGAAGCAGGCGGATCACCGTGAGCAATGTGGGATTGTCTCCGGCCTCCGCCCGGTGGACAGTGGTCCGGTTCAGGCCAGCCCGACTTGACACCTCGGTGACGGTCAACTTGCGCGCCTTGCGGAGAGCCCGCAGACGCTCTCCCACTTTCTCCAGAAGCTCTCTGTCTGTCAGAGTTTCGCTGTTTATATTCATCATTATGATCAATCATACGGACAAATGTCGAATTTAAACTACATATCGCCAAATCCAGAGCCAATCGCAAGGAAAATGATGAATTCATTGATCAATTATGAGTCAATTCACCAATAAGGTGAATTTAAACATCATCCTATCCACCCTCAACGAGACCCCCCCGCTCGGTCGAAACAGATCGGAGGTCGCACCACCCCGCCGCCCCCCTCCTGAGTCGCCCCCGCAACCCCCAGGGCCCGCGAAGACGCTCCAGACCTCCACAAACCATCCCACAGATCCCGGAGCGAGAGAGCTCCGGCATGGGCAGGAATCTCCTCGTCCCTGGCCAATCCGTACGAATGGAAGGGCACTCCGGCCAAGCCTGGCGGGCCCCTCGGAGCGAACCCATCGTCGCGCTGATGTTGGCGAGTCACCCGTCGCTCGGTTCGTTGCATGTTCAGCTGGATTTCAGCAAGCCGCCGTAGCTTTGCATCTGGACACTCGCCCCTGAGACCGTCACGCGATGGCCCGAGGGACGACCAAACCAGGGACCGAGGCACATCCGAGGAGCACGACATGCGACGTTTCTTGAGTCACTCCGCTTTGCTCGGAGCAGCCTTCTTGCTCTTCGCATCCATCACCCACGCCCAACCGCTTTCCATGAACCGGCTGTTCACTCTTCCCGGCGCGGATCTCATCCTGACCAACGGATTCGTCTACACCGTGAACCCGGCCAAGCCAACGGCTTCCGCGTTGGCAGTGCTCGGCGGCCGCATCGTCTACGTCGGAAACGACCAGGGTGCACTCCGCTATCTGGGGCCGAACACCCAGATCATCGACCTGCAAGGAAGGATGGCGATGCCGGGGGCTCACGATGTCCACGTCCACATTCTGGAAGCGTTCCATGACGCATTCACCTGCTTCCTTCAAGCAGGTGCACCGGTCTCGAGTTATCCATCTGTGGTGCAGAGCTGCTCGCCCAACGAGTCCGGTTGGATCCTCGGCTTCGGCCATTCGATCTTCGACCTTCATCGCTACATGGAGAACGGTGGCTGTCCGAGGAGTCTGCTGGACTCGGCGCAGCCAACCACTCCGGTTGCAATCATGGAAGAGACGTCCCACTCCGTATGGGCGAACAGTGCCGCGCTTCAAGCCGCGGGAATCACGGCCTCGACTCCCGACCCCTCGGGCGGGGCCATCTTGCGCGACCCGGACACGGGCGAACCGAACGGGATCCTGCTTGATGCCGCCGGAGAGACCATCATGGACTTCGCTCTGGCACCCACTCCCGCCCTCGAACAAATGAACTACGATGCATTGCTCACCGGACTCGAAGCTGCCAACCGCAACGGTTTGACCTCCTTGTGCGACGCGCGCTGTTACTGGAAACGAGGTTACGACACGGCCTGGAAACGAGCTCGGGACGAAGGCGAGTTGACCGTCCGCGCGATCGTCGGTTTGTGGGCCTACCCGTACGAAACGGATGACTCTCAACAGATCGCCGACCTGGCGGCCCGCTATTCCAACGACCCCGATTCTCTTCTTCGCTTCTCCCAGGTGAAGCTCTACGCCGATGGAGAAATCGGCCACACCACGGCGGCGCTCCTTCAGCCATACATGCTCGACCCGTTCTTCTTCGACGACACTCTCGTCGGCCCCTTGGGACTCAACTACTTCGACGAAGCCCGCCTCACCAACTACGTGACGCAACTGGAAGCCGTCGGATTCGACATGCACATCCATGCCATCGGCAATCGAGGAGTTCACGAGGCGCTGAACGCCGTCGAAGCCGCCGGATTGGCCAATGGCAACGTCTACGGGCCACGACATCGCCTAACCCACGTCCATCTCGTGCGCCCCGCCGACGTGCCTCGCTTTTCCTCCCTGAACGTGATTGCCGACTTCCAACCGTTCGAGGCAGGAGACTTCAATTTCTACTATGGGATCTACCTGCCGAACTTTCTGGTCAACCAACAAGCCGAACGACTCCGGGACCTTTACGACGCCGGCGCTCGTGTCGTGCTCAGCAGCGACTTCGACGTGGGTGAACTGTCTCCCTTCACGGGAATGGAGCGCGCACTCACCCTCGGAAACCAGAGCCTTCCCGACATTCACGCGGCAATTCGCGCCTACACCATGGAACCGGCCTACCTGATGCGACAGGAAGATCGAGTCGGCAGCCTGAAACGAGGCAAACGCGCCGACATCCTCGTGCTGGACCGCGACATCACCACCATCCCCACCAATCAGCTCAGCCAGACGAAGGTGCTGCTCACCCTGCTCGACGGCAAGGAAGTTTGGCGCGATCCGTCGTTCTGAACACGGCCGACCCCAGTAGAGCCCGGGAAACGTGACCGTTCGTTGTTGATCAAGGAGATGAAAGTCCGGCCATCTAGCAGCGATCTCATCGCTGGATTCGTACCACTTCGATCCGAACGACACGTCTGATTCGCCCGTGTCGCGCTCCCGGGAGAGAGCCCAACGCGTCGCAACCATTGACGCGAGAGGGAGGAATCTGTCGCCGCGAGCGCAACGCCTGCCTCACCTCTGCAGCAACGAATCCTGCCGCGAAACGGCCTAGGAATCGGCTCCCCGCCACGTAGAAACGTCGGGTAGGGCCACTTCGGTCCCGTTCCCACAATTCATGATTTCGGCCGGCGAGACCTTCATGCAACTTCCCCCATGCAAGCCGATGCGACTGCTTGGCCGCACCGTTGCCGCACTTGTCCTGGCATCATCCAGCACTCTCGGACAAACGACTCCCTCGTCCCTCGACGGGAGTCCCATCGATGACCAGACCATCGTTCGAATCCAACAAGCGGGCGACGCCTACGTGCAGCAGCAGCTCGAGCAGTTCGGTTCCCCGGGAATCTCCGCGGCTCTCTGCCTGCCCGAAGGATCCATCTTGACGTTCGTCGCTGGGTTCGCGTCCCAGGAAGACCGGGAGCTGATGACCCCCGACCATCTGCTGCTCTCCGGCAGCGTCGGCAAGACGTACGTGACGGCAGCCCTTCATCACGCTGTCGCCCACTCACTGCTGTCTCTCGACGATCGCGCGGCCACCCATTTGAAGGACGAGCCGTGGTTTGCGCGCCTCCCCAACGCGAGCGATGTCACGATCACCCAGCTCTTGCGCCATCAGACCGGCATTCCCCGCTATGTGTTCGACCCGGAGTTCTGGCGAACCGTCGTCACCGAGCCGGACAGGGTTTGGGAGCCGGAAGATCTGCTCCGCCCCGTGTTGGACGCCGCCCCCCTTTTCGCGGCAGGGGAAGGTTGGGCCTACTCGGACACCAACTACATCGTGATCGGCGTGGTTCTAGAAAAGATCACGGAGCAGCCGTTCTATGACTACGTGAGCGAGTCCTTGCTCGAACCCCACGGCCTCGAACGAACCCTGCCCTCCGATCGTCGCGACCTTCCCGGCATGAGCCAGGGCTATTCGGTGGCATTGCGCAACCTCGGCGTTCCCCATCGGGTGTTGTCCGACGGAGTGTTTCGCTTCAATCCGCAATTCGAGTGGTGTGGCGGCGGCTATGCGAGCACACCGGCCGACCTGGCCCGCTGGGCACAGCTTCTCTACTCCGGCCAGGCCTTCGATGGGACTTACCTGGAGACCATGCTCGACGATGTTCCCGCAGAAGCGCTCGGCGCGGGAACGAGCTACGGCCTCGGAGTCATCCGGTCCAAGACGTCCCTCGGCGAACTCTACGGTCATGACGGGTTCATGACCGGCTACCTCACAACCATGGGTTACTTCCCCGACCACGGCATTGCCGTCACGTGCCAGTGGAATACCGACGACCAGCAGGTCACCGGCAGCGGACCCCGTCGCCAACATCTGGTCGAGCTCGCCTCGCGAGCCATGGGTGCGGCCCGACTCGACGGCTCCTCGATGCCGGAGAAGTGACCCCTTTCCCCGGACCGGCTTTGATCGACAACCCGGACGGCTTCAAGGGCGAATGCCCTGAGTCGGTTTGTGGAAACTCGGGCGACGAAGGTGAGGTCGACTCGCGACGATCCCGGCAAGTCGGACC
The DNA here is from genome assembly GCA_028289345.1 of Planctomycetota bacterium. Taxonomy (GTDB): domain Bacteria; phylum Planctomycetota; class B15-G4; order B15-G4; family SIAN01; genus JANQQL01. The sequence continues at coordinate 7,526 of JANQQL010000024.1, forward strand.
CGTGAGTGATCACCGCGAGCCGGCCAGCTCCGCTTCCGCCGCCAGCTCGTTCGCTTTCGCGAGCAGCGCGCCGACGTTCAAGTCCACCGCCGTGCCCATGTTCCCGTCTGCCTCCCGTGGCTGGAACCGAAGGTCGCCCGTTTCCACGTCGTACACGCAGCGATAGATCGTGGCCTTCACCGATGCACGGTCGATCAGGTTCCACCCAGACTCAAAGTCGAGGGGATCCGCCTCGAGGTTCGCGGTCAACTCACAGCCGTCGTACAGGGCTTGGAATCGATTGCACTCGATCGCTTCGGTGCGCATTCGATGATGGTTGGAGCACACCACGAACGGGTAGTCCTCGGCTGATCGCACGCTCACTCCGTGGTCCTTGGTGAAGTCCGTGTCGATCTCGAGTACCGCCGCCCCGGTCTCGCCGTCGAAGTTCCAGGCGAGCATGGCATTCGCTCCGAATCCATAAGCCTGGGCACGAAAGATCTCGGCAGCGCGCAGGGAGGGATCGTCGCAGGGCTCGAGCGTCTCGATGACCTCACCGAGGGCATCAATCCGCGGACGGACTTTCACTCCCTTCTTGGCGCGCGCCGGCACGTCGTGGATGGCCAGAGACACACCCGCGTCAGAAAACCCGGTCAGGCAACCGAGCAAGCCGGGATAGCCCAGGGACACCCAGCCGCGGGCACCTTCCCGCGGCGCTTCGACTTTGATGAGCTGCTCGCCCAAGGAGTGCTCGGTGGACATGTAGTCCAGGTTGCGTCCCACCAGAGGCCCTTCGCCGTCCTCCAGCAATTCGTGGTAGGCGACGAAAGATGAGCAGGCGAATCCTCCCGCGTCCGGCTGCGCAAGAGAGGCGACCAGGTCGATCAGCTCCAGCTCCCGACCCAGGGGTTCCACGATCCGCTCTTCGGGGGGAAGCTTCTCGCGAATACCACGCAACATGGCGGCGTAGCGCGCCCGGGTCGAGTCGCGGACCTCCACTCGTGCTTTCACCGTAGGCACCACCCATTGATCCCAAAGTCGAGGGTCCGGCAGGACCTTCGGGTGCAAACAAAAGCCCGCAATCAGATCGAGAATCGGCCGCGCCATCAGGTAACCCTCGGCGTAGCCGCGCTGCTGAGGAGTGCCCCACAAGTAGAGGATGCGCTGCCCCTGCTCCTCTTCCAGAACTCCATGGACCGGACGCTCTTCCGCGTTGGCCGCGAGAGAGGGAGCCAGCAAGAGAACTGCGGTGAACAACAGGCTGCCGAGCGGCCAACGGGTCATGGCGGGTCCCTCGAAAAACGGAGTGGCGAGAGGCAGTAAGGTCGTTTCAGCACGGAATCAGATCTTCGTTTCCGCGCCACTGCATGAAGTAGCCTGACAGGATCCGGCTCTCCCTGCAATGGGAACGTGGGGAAGCGAGTCTCCAACCCCCTGGCCGAGCACCGGTTCTTCGGGGAGGGATCCGGGCGGGTGACCGGCGGAGATTGTTTCCGCATGGGGGTTTCTTCGCGGACCGACTGGCGCGCCGGGAAGCGGGACCCGCGGAAACTCGATTCGGCGCTTTTCGAGGAGTGGAATTCGGTCCGCGGGGAGCCGGTCGCAACCTCCCCTCAGCGCCCGCCAGAACTGCCGAAAAACGGCCTCAAGGGCCCACCCGTTTCGCCACCGCAGCTCCCCGCCGAACGGGCTCGCTCAACGCGAAAAAGTCTTCGCTCCGAGCCCCGGAATTCCGGGCTTCTTGCGGCCCACAGCCTTCTTTTCCCCTTCACGCCAGGCACCGGAAATCTGTGCTATGCTCCCGTTCTATGAGAGTCTCCCTGGTCTATCCACCGAACCGAAATATCCCCAGTTCCCCTTATGGGGCGCTGCCCCTGCTGGCCGGCTGCTTGGGTGCTGCCGGACACGAGGCGCGCATCTTCGACGCCAACCTGGAGGTGTTCGAGCGCATGCTGACGCGCTCGGAAATCGCCAAGGCTCGGCAGCAGTTCGAAGAGACCTGGGCCACCCTCCGCTCCAAGACCGAGCTGAAGCCAGACGAGGCGCGCTGGCTGCAAGGCCTGGCGCGGCTGTCCGTCGTTCCGTTCGAAGAACTCGAACGCTCGGGCGAACGAGCTGGGGAGATCCTGCGCAAGCGGGAGCTCTTCGACGAACCGGCCAATGTGAACTGGGCCTACGACGTGATCGCCAACGTGGTCCGGGCGATGTACTGCCTGAACCCGATCTACTTCCTGATGAAGCCCGGCGCCAAGGACGAGTTCTTCTCCTACCTGGCCGGGGACGGGCCGACCAACAACCCGATCGGCAAGCTCACCAATGAGATCGTGCTGGAGCAGGTGCTGGAAAGCAAACCCGACATGGTCGGCGTCTGCATCCCGTTCACCGAGCAGCTGGTGGAAGGCATCTCCTTCGTCAAGCTGCTGAAGCAGCGAGCGCCCCACGTGAAGGTGGTCGTCGGTGGCGCGATCATCAGCTCGTTCGAAGAGGTGCTGTGCACTGATCCGCGGCTCTATGACTACGTCGACTTTGCCATGCCCGGGGAGGCCGACGATGCGTTCCCGGAACTGTGCACCACGGTGGAGCAAGGCGGCGACCTCAAGACGGTGCCGAATCTGTGGCACCAGACCGAGTCCGGCGAGATCCACGCGCCTCCGCGGAAGTCCCTGCCGAATCTCAACGAGATCGCGGCGCCGGACTTTTCCACGGTGCCGGTGGGCCGCTACTTCCTGCCCGACACGATCGCCAACTACCAGACGTCGCGGGGCTGCTACTACGGCAAGTGCACGTTCTGCTCCTTCGACATCAAACAGAACTTCCGCTACCGCAAGATCGACCTGGTCGCTCAGGACATCGAAAAGATTCAGGAGCAGACCGGCCTGCGACATTTCATCTTCTGGGATCCTTTGACGCCTCCCAAGCTGATGAAGTCCATTGCTGCCTGGAACAAGGATCGCGGCGACCAGAAGATCTTCTGGGGCGCCGAGACCAAGTTCGAGCGCATCTTCACCGATGCCAAGGCGATGGAGCTGTTCTATGACGGCGGCGCCCGCTTCATGCAGTTCGGCTACGAATCGGGAAGCCAGCGGGTCCTCGACCTGATGGTCAAGGGCAACGACGTCTCTCGGGTCGACAAGATGCTCTCCACCATGCGCGATGCCAACATCGCCGTTTCGGTGCAGTGGTTCATCGGCTTCCCGGGTGAGACCGAAGAAGAAGCGCGTCAGAGCTATCGCTTCCTGGATCAGCATCGCGACTCGGTGGTGCTCTCGTCCTACATGGGCACCTACACGATCTCGCCCAACGACGACGTGTTCGAATCCAAGGGCGACCTGTACGACATCGATATCTTCCAGCGCGAAGACGGCCTGTACGACTTCCGCTACCGGAATGGCGGCGGCGACCATTACGACCGGGAAGAGCTCAGCACTGCCTACCAGGCGAGGGGTGACTCCGAAAACATCACGCGCATGGCGTTCTACCTGTACTTGACCAAGCAGCCGGAACGCGTGCGCGAGCTGACCAACTTCCAGAAAGCCGGTTCCTTGCCGGAAAGCTGGGATGATTTGGCCGGCACGGCGCCCGTCCTGCCGTCGAACAACTATCTGCGAACCTGGGACTTCGACATCTTCAGCTCGCCCGAGGACCAGGGCATCGCACCGGAAGGCAGTCCGATGCCGTCCACTCCGTCTCACGGCGTGTTCGTCACCACCACGCAGATGCTCTACCCGTTGAACGACGTCGAGCACGAGATGGTGCGCCGCGCCAACGGCAAGAACTCGCCGGACCAGATCCTCGATGGCTTGGAAGGGGATCGCGAGATGCTGCAGCGCACGCTGCTCAGTTTCATCGTCAAGGGAATCCTGGCGGTGCCGCTGCGCAAGCCTGTGGCCGTGTAGAGATCACTCCTCTTCCACTTTGCGACACCTTTGGATCGTGATCCGGTCCAACGGGTGGGCACCCATCCTCTCAAGAAACGGAGCGTCAGATCTCCGTCCGAGATTCGTCCCAGGGATCTCAACATCTCATCGCTGCGCACATTTCTTGCTTTCGAGTGCTTTCGAAGACGACCAAAGGCAGCTGCCAATCCGAGGACCAGGAAGCATCGGAGCCGGAGCCCCTCTCTCCCGTGGATGCTTGAAGCGCAGCCAGAATCGGCGACGACAGATCCTCATTGAATCCTAGAGCGTGCATTGGGAGGCCCGGCCGTGCCTCGCGCCACGCCGTTTCCGATAGCGCTTCGTTTCTTTCGCGGTAACACCTGGTGACTCAAAGACGTTCTTGCCAAAAGGCCAGCCTTCCCAATTCACCTTTCGCCAACCGCAATGAGTGAAGAGCACTTCGTCGAGTGAATCGTTCGACTGAGCTCGAGACCGGCGAAGATTTCGCACACCGGACACCGGACACCGGACACCGAACAAACTCCGATGGCAACCATCACCGGGCAACCAAATCCCTGACAGACAACGAACTTCCCGGGGATGTCCATTCACGGGAGCCCGCATCTCACTTGGTGGTGCATCAAAGCTCCCGCGCGTTCGGTGACTGGGAGTCATGAACAATCCTACGAACTTGAAAGATTCGGGGTCCAAAAACAGGTCCCTCCTCTCCTACTGATGCCGGAAACACGATCACCGAGTCCATCTCTCGATTCGGTGAGGAAACCGGCAAGCCCGTCCCCAAATGTTTGTAGGAGATAAGAATGGTTGATCGATCGACTCTCTTTCGCGGACTGCTGCTGTCTGGAGTGGTTCCTTGGCTCGCTTTGCCGAACACCGCAGAGGCGTTCTCGACGGGCACCATTGCATCGCAGCCCGTCCCCCTTTTCGAAGCGCAGACATTGACAGATCCCATGGCGCTTTCGGGCAACGCGTTCGGTGCCTCCTGCGACATGGATGGGGACCGCCTGGTCATTGGGAGAACCACGTACATCGACAATCAAGACCAAGGACTTCCAGGCCAAGCACGTGTGTTCAAAAGGGATTCCACCTCTGGGCTATGGGATGCCGGAATCGACCTTCCCATGAGCTCCGGATCCGCGCGTGTTGACGGGTTTGGGAGGAGCGTATCCCTGGATGGGAGTGTTCTCGCGGTCGGCGCCCCGGGAGAACTCAATGGTGGCGGAAACAAGGGCGCAGTCTACATCTACGAGTATGCCAATGAGGTCTGGTCGGAAGTTCAGCGAATCACGGGAACACCGACCTTGGCTCGCCCTGAGCCACCAGATGAATTCGGACTTGACGTCGCCCTAAGAGGAGATGAGCTAGTCGTCGGCGCACCGGGAACCGGCGACGAGCACGGCTCTGTCCACTACTTTCAAAGAGATCAGGGTCTCCCCGTGGGGGCTCAGTGGGTTCAGGTCCAAGAGATCGTTGCTTTCGACAGACTTCCTGACGATGAATTCGGAGTGAGCGTTGCCATCGATGGAGACTTTCTCCTCGTTGGTGCCTACCAAGATGACGATCCGGTGGCGGGACTAAATGCGGGGTCCGCCTATCTCTACCGCAGGATCCAGGCGGTTGGCGTGAACGCGCCGTGGGTGTTCCTCGGACCCAAATTGCTGGCACCAGCTCCCGCCACGCTCGGGCGGTTCGGACAGGATGTGGCGATCGACGGGACCAACCTCGTGATTGGGGCTCCCGGAATGACTTTGGCCCCCCCCGCCCTTCCCAGTGCCGGCCTGAGCTTTGTGTTCACCCAGGGGCCTCCGACGGGAATGCCCCTGGTGCCCCCCGCCTGGACCTTGACGGCAACTCTCTCCCCGAGTGATGCTGCCGGGGCGGGAATGTTCGGGTCATCGGTCGATATTGAAGCCAATCGGATTCTTGTGGGTGCCGACGGGAAAGGCGTCCCCGCTTCTGGGGAGGCTTTCCTCTACCAGCTGGACCCTGCGCTTGCCGGCTGGTCTGAGATGCGCAAGCTGACCCCCCTTACTCAATCGGCTGGTGACCAGTTTGGCTGGGACGTCTCATTGTCCGGAGACAGCATGGTGGTGGCAGCCCCCCAGTTTCAGTCCGCCCCCCCTGGAACCGGAAACGCTCAGACATTTGACCTGTCCGGTAACTTCAACTACCTGATCAGCTTCCCGCCCACGTTGTCGGCAGCGGCGGCGCCGCCCGTGGGAACGGTCAGCTTTGTCCAAGATGCTGGACCTGCGAATGCCTTCAACTACGTCCACATGCTGACAGACCTCTGCCTCGACTTTGCCAATCCCTGGGTCGCAAGTGGCTTTGTACTCCCCATCCCCTTTGGGGTTCTTACAACGATACCTCAGGGAAGCGGGTTCCTCGACGCCAACGGACGACGGACCGGGGTGGTTCCCTTGATCGTCGATCCGATGATCATCGGAAGTACGCGTTACTTCGGCTACTTCGTCTTCGACCCTGTCGGTGGCTTCACGGTCGACGTCAGCGAAACCATGGCCGTGACTTTCATTCCCTGAAGACTGAAAACAAGGGGTTGTGGGGTCATGGATCCCGCAACCCCTTGTTCCCCCTCACCTCTGGGGCGGCGCCCAACAAGCGAAAGCTGCCACTCGTGGGAAACGAAGCCCCGACGCGTTCCATCAAGCATCGAGTGCGGGAACTTCGGTTCGCTGGCTTGGCTCGGCGTCCGCTCGTTTCCTCGTTCGTCAAACCGCGAACCCCACAGGCCACCATTTTCACTGCCAAGGAAGAGTCTCTGTTCGCGCCCGCCCCGTTCGCCAAGGATCACTCGGTCAACGACCACGCCCGCTGACGCCCAGCAGGACTGGCGGGACTGAAGGCTGCCTGTCGTCACACTCTGTGCTGAAACGTCGCACGACGTTCTCCATCAGACCACAAGCTCTTCGCTCCCCAAACGTCGACAAACTTTCTCCACTCCCGTCGGCCTCGAACCTTGACCGCCAGAGTCCGAAGTCAGTATTCCACGATGCGTCCCGGCTCATGAGCTGCGATACTCGCCTCCGAAAGAATGACCGACACGAGGAATCAGCCACGGCCCCCGTTACTAGCAACGACGAAAAGGGACTCCATGAAACTCTCCGAGGCCTACGACCCCGAGGCGTTTCGCGCGCTGGGCCATCAAATGATCGACGGTTTGGCGGACTACCTGACTCAGGCGCGAGACAGCAAGATGCCTGTGCTTCCAGTCGTGGACCCAACGCAACTTCGTGACGAGACCCCGAGCGAGTTTCCCGAAGATCCCCAGGGCGGATTCGCGGAATCCCTGCTCGAGGTCGTGAGTCGCTCGAACCACTTGCACCATCCTGGCTACGTTGGGCATCAGGTTTCGGTGGTCATTCCTCCGGCAATTCTTGCGGAAATGACCTCGGCTTTGCTGAGCAACGGCATGGCGGTGTTCGAAATGGGGCAGCTTCAGACGGTGATGGAGCGCGCCGTCGTCAAGTTCCTCGCATCAAAGCTCGGCTTTCCGAGTGAAGCCGACGGAGTGCTCACTCACGGTGGCTCTCTCGGTAACTTCACCGCCCTCCTGGCAGCGCGACAGGCCAAGGCGGGTCACGACATTTGGACCGACGGTCACCAAAAACCCCTCGCCGTGCTCGTCTCGGATCAGTCTCATTACTGCATTTCGAGAACGATTCAGGCCATGGGCTGGGGCGCCGGCGGCATTGTCTCAGTTCCCACGGACGACCAGTTCCGCCTAGACCCGCAACACTTGCAGGCGTCCCTGGATCGAGCCCGCAGCGAGGGGCGCCAGGTAATCGCCGTCGTGGCCAACAGTTGTTCGACGGCCACCGGCAGCTTCGACCCGCTTCCCCCGATTGCCGATTTCTGCGCCGCCAACGACCTATGGATGCATGTGGACGGTGCCCATGGCGCATCGTTGGCATTCAGCGACAAGTACCGCGGCGCCTTGGAAGGAATCGAACGCGCCGACTCCGTCGTTTGGGACCTGCACAAGATGCTCGGCTTGCCGTCCCTGAACACCGCGGTTCTGTTCCGCGAGGGCGAACGCTCCTACGAGTCTTTCGCCCAGCAGGCCAGCTATCTGTTCGACGAGCAAGCCAACCGGGACGAGTGGCACAACATCGGCCTACGCACCATGGAGTGCACCAAGCGCGGCTTAGGAGTGACGGCCTACACGATGCTGCGCTCTCTGGGCACAAGAGTGTTCGCCGACAAGGTCGAACGGTTGATGGATCTGACCCGAGACCTGGCGGACATCCTCGAAGGAGAAGATGAGTTCGAGATGGCCTGCCCCCCCGAGGCGAACATACTGTGCTTCCGCCACCTGGCAGAAGTGGATGACCTGAACGCCCACCAAGTGGCAATTCGCCAGCAAGTCCTGGAACGCGGCAACTTCTACTTGGTGCAAACGAAACTGGGGGACGCCACCTGGCTGCGTGTCACCATCATGAATCCCTTCACGACCATGAGCCACTTTTGGGATCTGGTGGAGGAGATCCGCGAGGTGGGAGAGTAGAGCCGCGACAATTGCGGGGCCGCGGATCGCTGTGAAGCTCTCGTCCACGGCGTGGCCAAGACGGCTTGGGGAGCAGGCTCCGGCGACCGGATCACCGCACGTCACGGCACGGACCGAAGCCCCAGAGCGACGATTCCGAATCACCCACTCATTCCCGGGCGGCTGCCGGGCACGTCGCGCTTTGCGCCCGGCTCGTACAAGTCCGGCCCTGTCAAACCCTTGTCAGCCCCCTGACAACGCCCTCCCCCGCCTTGCGAGTCCCCGCAGATCATCGCCTCACCGCTATGATGCAGTGAGTCATCTCCATTCCCGAATGCCGTGTGTCCGTCGGAACTCCGTATGACAGACGGTGTGATCTCACTCGCGGAACGAATCCATCCAGGAGCAACGATGCGCTGCCAGTGGACGATGGGACTGTGGCTTGCAACATTCACCGCGGTCTGTACACCCTCCAGTCATGCCGACACACTCGACGTCCCTGCCAGCTACGGGACCATTCAAGCCGCCATGGATGCGGCAGCGAATGGCGATGTCGTGCTGGTGGCTCCGGGCACCTATCAAGAAAACCTGGACTTCAAAGGCAAAGCGATCACCGTGACTAGTTCGGGCGGTGCCACGGTGACGATCCTGGACGGCAGTGCCTCTCCTCAGAGTGTCGTCACGTTCCAGACCGGAGAAGGCAGCGGTTCGACACTGGATGGCTTTCACCTGAAGAATGGAACGGGCGTCCCCTATGACCTGGGCGGCTCATTCCCCGATCGTTGTGGGGGCGGCATCTTTTGTGCCGATGCGTCGCCGCGCATCATCAACAACATCCTGTCCGAGAATTCGGTCACCGGCCTGTCCAGCATGTATGAGTGGTACAACGGCCTTGGGGCCGGCATCTTCATCGACGGTGGTCAGCCCGTCGTCGCGAACAATCTGCTGTTCGACAATCGAATCTTGCCCTCACTGGACGGCCCTGGCCGAGGCGCCGGAATCTACTGCCACGACAGCACCGCCTTTTTGACCAACAACACAATTACCAACAACCATGGCTCCGGCCTTGGCGTCGAAAACGGTGCTCCCACTCTGTCCAACACGATCCTGTGGAACAACTTCCCGGAACGCGAAGAGTCGAACGCGCAGATTCAGGATCTTTCCTCAGCGATGGTTGTCACCAACTGCTTGGTGGAAGGGGGCTGGACGGGGAACGGAATCGTCGACGCGAACCCTCGCTTCCTCAACCCGTTCCTCCAAGACTATCACGTCGTTCAGTCTTCGCCCTGCGTCGACGCCGGAGACAACTCGGCTCCGGGATTGCAAGGGACCGACTGGGAAGGGGACACTCGCTCGTCGGGACTTGCCGTCGACATCGGCGCCGATGAGTTCACCACTCCTCTCGGAGCTCCCGGCATTCGCCACGTGCCGACGGACCACTCGACGATCCAGGCCGCGTTGGATGCGGCCTATCCCGCGGACGAGGTCGTCGTGTCGGCTGGCACCTATCTCGAGACCTTGAACTTTCACGGCAAAGTGGTGACAGTTCGCGGTGAAGACGGCCCCTTCGCCACGATCATCGATGGCCAGCAATCAGGGAGCGTGGTCCAGTTTGTTGCCAGTGAAGGTCGCGAAAGCGTTCTTGAAGGAGTGACGATTACCGGGGGCCTCGCCGATCGCGGCGGCGGCATCCTCTGCCTCGCGACGTCACCCACCATTCGCGACTGCATCGTGCACCACAACGAAGCAAACCAACAAGGAGGCGGCCTCTACGCGGACCACGGCACGCCGTGGATCGAAGGCAACACCTTTCACGCCAATGCCGTCGTCGCCGGCGGCAACCTCGCGCAGGGTGGCGGACTGCGTTTCGGTTTCCAAACCGACCCGGTGGTGCTCGGCAACCGCATCACCCAGAACACCAGCATCACCTGGGGGGGCGGCATCAGTCTTTCCGGAAGCCAAAGTACGGCACTGGTCGAGGAAAACTGGATCGAGGGCAACACCGCGGTCTCTGGAGGTGGCCTGCTGGTCGAGTTTTCGGTCGACCTCACCCTGCGAAACAACCACTTCCTCCACAACAGCGCCACGTTGAGCGATGGCGGAGCCCTCCGCATCGGGAGTTGGAGTCCGGTCCGCATCGAGGGCTGCGTTTTCCACGGCAACAGCGCCGGCGATCAAGGCGGAGTGATCTACGCCGGTCTGCAGAACGACTTCGACATTTTGCACTGCACGGTGACCGACAACAGTGCGAGCCTGGGTGGCGTGATGTATTTGGACGGGGCCGATGCCACCGTTCGAAACTCGATCCTGTGGAACAACGGAACCACTCAGGCCTGGCTGGAAGACGGAACCTGGGGTACCGAGTTGTCGGTGGAAGATTCCGTCTTCGACGGCGGTGCGGCAGCCGTTCACCTGGACGGGGGTTCCATCTTGAACCTAGGATCCAATGTACTGCAAACCGATCCAATGCTAGTCGACCTCCCCAATGGCGACGTCCATCTGACCTGGTCCTCGCCGTGTCGTGATACGGCCAATGGGACGCTCCCCGACCTTCCCAATTCGGACTTCGAAAGCGACCCTCGGGCCGAGGGGGTCGCTCCAGACATGGGCGCGGACGAGTTCCACCCACACCTTTACTGGACCGGCCAGGGAGCGCCCGGCGGCGCCTTCGAGCTCAAGGTGGTTGGAGTTCCAGGAACAGCGCCGGTGGTCCTGTTCGTGGGATCGGGCGTGTTCGAGACACCGTTTACCGCGGGAGTCGGTCTGTGGTGGTTGGTTCCGCCGTTCGTCAGCGGACCGCTCCCGGTGATCCCCGCCAACGGCGTCCTGGTCTTGCCCGCCACCCTCCCGCCGGGACTCACGGTCCCCATCGACATCCCGATGCAGACGTTGATTGGCTCGGAACTGTCCAACTTGTCGGTGATCAACGTCGAGTAACCGGGTCGGCGTCAGACATCGTGACGTCAGCCTCTCCCGCGCTCTCGTTTCGAACCGCGACGATCACACCCTGAACAAGGCCTCGTTTGTCCAGAGGAGACGCCACGGGGTGGAGCGAGATCCCGACGGCAATGACATCGTCGGTCGTACGGAACAATCTTTGACCAGTCACACGGACTGGTCAGCGCGGACAACGCTTTGGCCGTTTCTTCGGAAGTTCGTCAGGTGAGCACGATCCCGACAGCGTGCCAAGCCCCCACCTCATAGTCTCCTTGGTTTCCACTGCGACTTGGAGCCCCCCCATGGCCGGAAACAGAACGCGACAACGGCAAGGGATCGTTCACGCGCGGTTCGGCGTGTTGCTTTTCTCCCTCCTTGGTTGCGTCTCGGAGCCGAGGAGTCCTGCAATGGCCGGAAGTGAAGACAAGAAGGCGATCCTCCAGCACATCCACCACATCTTCGACGCTTATCTGTCCAAGGACTCAGAGACCATTCGAGCTCTCCACACCGAAGATTGGGTGGGCTTGCTCGCCGGCAGCCAGCGTATCGAGAGAGGGATCGAGGACTACATGAAGCACGCCCATCGATCTCTCGAACAGTACCATGGCACGGGGTACGAAATCCTCGACTCGGAAGTGCTCCTCAATGGGGACTCAGCGGTGGTCTTCTACATCGCCCAGTACGAGTATCGAGACGCCGAGGGGAACGCTTCGAAGTTGCCACTGCGCTCTGTGGACCTCTACCGACGAGAATCCCACGGTTGGAACCAGTGGGGCTCTCATATCACGGTCATTCCCGACGTTCCGGAGGATCAATGGGGACCCACCGTGCAGAAATGACTCATCGACACCTCAATCGCCGCAGCAGTTCTCGCGCCAGACCACGCTGACGCAACTCGCGGGGAGTCAATCCGTACTCGCGTCGGAACCTCTCAGTGAAGTAGCTGTGGTGGACGAATCCGAGTTCGTGGGCCAGAGCCGAGAGGCTCGGTTCTCCGGCCAGGACTCGCTCCGCAGCGTCACGAAGACGGAGTCGTTCGTGATACTGATGTAAGGAAAGGCCCGTCGACTTCCGAAAGACTCGACTTAAGTGAAAAGGGCTCGAGAACACGTCCCTTGCCAAGCGGTTCAGGTTCAGGCCCTGGTTCTTCCGTCGCATGAGTTCTACCACTGTGCGCTCGACGAGTTTGCGGTGAGCGCGCCGCGTTGCGGTGATCTGGGTTTCGATGCCCTGGTCGCGAGCCCCGCCACTCATCATTCTTGACAGGAGCGTCGCGGCCCACTCCGTCGTTCTCGCCTCACTGGATTCGTGCGGAGCCATCATTGTCTGATGAAGGAGCTCGGCAGCCGTGTCCGTCCGTCGAAGAGAGAGTGGCCCTGCGGACTCTTCTCGACGGTCCCACCCAAAGTTGTCCGCCAACCCTGGAAACACGACAAACAGTGTGCACTGATCGCCTCCGGACAAGGGATGGCTGACGCGGTACTCGGTTCCCGGAGGGAGCACGATCGCGTGGTGGGGATCCCCCATCAACCGCTCCTCGCCAACATGGCAGAGGAAAATCCCCCGACGGGGCAGGATCACTTCCCAGCCATTCGATCGCTCCAACGCCCCTGGCTGACTACGAGGAGCGGAACAGGACATCCCAGACCGCAACGGTGTCGCTCGAGAAACGTGGTTCGGCACACAACATCCCCATGGATTAGCGCATTTCGGGTCGGTTTGCTCCCTCTCTGCCACCTTGAGCAAGATGTCGATAGTCCTCCGGGTGGCAAGCGAGAGCTTGTCCCGGAGGTCACGGATCGCGTTCGCAGGGGACTTGTTCCTCGGATCCGTTGGCGTTCTCTTTCGGAAACTCTGTCAGAGAAAATCCGAGAAAAGCGCGACGCTTCTGATCTTGTGCGACGCGCGGCCCCGCACGCTAGAATGATCCTGTATCGCTTCCCGTGCCCGAGAGACTCGTGACTCACCAGGTGGAACCGACGCACGCATCGGGCCAGAACAGCACTCATGCGGAAGACCTGAAGCTGGTCCGCCAAGTCCTGGCGGGAGACTCGTCGGCGATTGACCGGTTTGCCTCTTATCTGGCCCGCATTCCGGCGATCCTCACGTTCCAAAGGTCTCGGGGGCTGGCTCGAGTCCATGATCAGGAAATCCCGGACTTCGTGCAGGACTGCGTTTCAGCGATCTGGCGCAAGTTGCCGGAATTCGAAGGACGCGCGGCACTGTCGACTTGGATCTTCACGATCTGCTCGCTGGAAGTCCGCAACAGTTTTCGGCGCTGGAAGAAGAGGGCGGCGGAGCGCCACGAAGCCCACCCCGAAGTGGCTTCGACCCAGGACCATGCCACTCAATCGGCGATGCGATTGGATCTTCGAGAAGGTCTGAACAACCTCCCGCCCACCGACCGAGAGATCGTCCAGCGAAAGCACTACGAAGGACAGACGTTCGACGAGATCGCCGCGGCGCTGTCCCTCAAACCTTCCCAGGCCAAGACCCACTACTACAATTCCATTCGGCGGCTGTCGGACTACTTGAGTTCGCGCAACTGGGAAGGTGAGCAGACGTGACGAATCATGATTCGGCTCGCTGGGAACAGCTCGCGGAACAAGTGCTCTCGGGAGAGCTTTCCATGGAGGACGAAGCAGTGAAAGCCCTGCCTGTTGAAGCACAGGAGTCCCTTCGGCGAATGCTCGCCGTGCGCCGGGAACTCGACCAAGACGCCGAGAACCTCAAGCAGCTCAGCGATCAGTTCGAGCAGACTTCGGACGAATCCACCGCGGCAACGACCTCTCTCGACGGACCCGCCATTCGAAAGATGTTGAATCGCGAGATCGATCGCTCGAAAGGTTCCCCGCGGAACTGGCCCAGCCTGATCGCCATCGCCGCCGGCTTGGCGTTGCTGCTCTGGGGTGCGGGCCTCTTCGAGACCTCGCCAGACCGACCCCTCGGCGACGGGAACTCACCGACCTCGGGGACCTCCGGAGGTACACTTCTTTCCACCGCCTCGGCGATCGAACCACAAGAGCCCAAGGGGCAGGTCCGCGAGTGGAAGGCCTTTCGTTGGCAGGGCGAGCTTCCTCCTTTTTCCCGCTTCGTCGTTCACGTTTGGCAGATCGACGCGGACACCGGCGCGAGCCAGGAACTCTCCACGAGGTGCCGTGACGACAACGTCTTGCTGAGCTCGCCGGCTCTGACGGCAGCGGAGTGGACTCCTGACGTCGAACTACCCGATCGCCTTGCTTGGCGAGTCGACGTGGTGCCGTTCGAGGGAGCGGCCATCCCCGGCACCTTGACGGAAGCGTGGAAGGAGTGAAGTCGTCCACCGTTGTCCTTCTTCTCGTCGGGATCTTCCCTCTTGCCGATCCCGCTCGGGCCCTCCCCCAGAGCAACGAAGTCCAGCAGGCCCTGGAAGAACTAGCGGCGGTCTGGGCCGACTTGTCAGAGGCCGAAGAGTCTGAGCAGCCCCTGATCGCCGATCATTTACTGGAAGCCACCCGAGCCTGCGTCGAGGAGCTGGAGGATTCTTCTGCCCCTTCGTCCGCCGATTGCCAGGAGGTCCTGACCCGGATTCATGACTTGCTGTACCTTCCCGCCGAGTGGTGGCTCGATGGGGACGAACTCGCCACGCTGACCACCGAGTGGTCGCGGTCACTCGTGACGGAGCTGGGAGACGAGTGGCAGAAGTTCAACGAGCATCAACTCGCCGAACATGCTCTGGAACGCCATGACCTGAGTCGCACGGAAGAGGTCCTGTACGATGCGCTCGAGCGTTGGCCCGAGGACCCTTGGCTGCGGTTGCTGGAGTTCGAGCTCGCCCGGCTCTCGGAAGATTGGCCCGCTGCCATGGAATCCCTCGCGGCGTCGGAGGTGGCGGCGGCCTCTTTTGAGGGCGGCGACGAAGCCATGCTCCGCGGCAAGGTGTTGCTTGCTCGCTGCGCACTCGACATTCGCCTGGGTCGAGCGGACCGAGCCCTCCTCGACCTGGAGCGAATCCGGCAAGGTCAAGAATTCGGCGAAGAACTCCCGCCCGCCATCGCCAGCGACGCCTTGTTGAAACTGGCCGATGTCGCGATGTTGTGCGATGCCGAGGATCGAGTGCTGGAAATCGCCGGCGACCGTGCCCGAGTCCTCCCGGAGCATCGCCCTGACTTCGACTTGCAAGTCGCCATGGCGAAGGTGGGCCAAGCGTTTCGCACGCGGGTCATCCACCCTTCCGATTTGGAAATTCTCCGCGATGCCGCGGACACGCCGAACTTGACTGCGATGGGGCGTGTGATCGGTCAGATGGCCCTTGCGGAACTTCTCCTGCTGGACGGAAAGCTCGCTGACTCACGACGCAGGCTTCGCGAGGCGCGCCGCCTTCTGGATCAGTGGTCCGAACGAGAGACGCAAGAACCGCCGGTCCGAGAATGGTCGTTCCTGTCGTCTCTTTTCGCAAGACTCAGCCGGTTGGAAGGAAACCAAGGACAACAGGAGCAGGCCGAGGCAGAGCTCCTTCGCTGGTTTCGGCAACTCCTCGACAACTGGCGTCAGACGCCGCTCCTTCCTGGGGGAATCGGTTTTCTTCGGTCGCCTCTGCGCCGCAGCCTCGTGCACGAGGTACTCAGCGCCACGGCACAGCGCGACGGAGCCTCCGCCGCGTTCGACTTGTTGATGGAAGTGCAAACACTCGGCTCCTTCGCTCGACAGCAGGGACTCGCCCCGCCTTCGATCGCCGAGATCGAACAACACCTGCTGGACGACGGCGAAGGGCTTCTGGTCTACCTCCCGTCGCGGAACGGTTGCCACCTCTTCGTCCTGGCAAAGAACACCCTGCTCCACCTCCCTCTCCCGACGGAGCATCAGGTGTTGCAGTCCTTGCAGGCACTCGATCGAGGAGACCTCTCGCTCTTGTCGAACGTCTTGCCAGACCCCGCGAAGGACCTGGTGAACGAATGGAGTCTGGTTCGGGTCGTCGGGGCCGATCTGATTCAGGGACTGGTCGTCGAACAGCTTCCTTTCTCCGCCGAGCAGAGGCTGGGAGAGGCGAAGCCCGTGGCCCACCTCCCTTCTGTCCCGGTTGGCATCTTTCTCCGGCGCCGCCGCGATTCGCCTGGCCACCCCGTGCAATTTGAGTCAGACCTGGTGTTGATTCTTGGCCCCGCCGATCCAAAGACGGGTGTCGACCCGGCCCCGCTCACTCACCGATCTTCACTGTCACCCTTTCCCGAATCACGCACTCGAACGTTTGGGCGAGACACTCCTCCCGCTCACCTTGGTCGGAAGTCTGCATCGAGCACCCAGCTCCTTCACCTCCTCTGCCATGGCGTGGTCGATCGAACTCGGGAGGTCTTCGCGGGCCTGCTTCTCGATGACAATGGCGAGACCCTATGGTCTGACGAACTCGCCCGCTGGGAACTCCCTCCCCTGGTCGTCCTGTCCGCCTGCAGCAGCGGCGAGGGTCCCCTCCGAGTCGGAGAAGACGGCGTTTCCCAACTGACAGGGGCCACGTTCCTCGGCGGCGCCGACACGGTGATCGCCGCCACCGGCCCCCTCGATCGGGATCTCACCCTTGCCACAATGAAGGCCTTTCACGAAGAGATTGCGCGCGGGCGCACTCCCGCGGATGCGTTACGGCGTGCGAGAAACCAAGTTTCGCAAACCCACGGATCTGTCCCAGGAACCGGCGAACTTCGTGTCTTTGGGCTGGGCGACCAGCCTTTGCGTGGCATGACTCCGGCCTCGGACCGGTCATGGCCGCGAACGATGGCCATGACCGTGGGCGCACTATTGATCCTCACCGGGATCGCCCAACGGCACCGAAGTGTCCGCGCATCGAGCTAGCCCGGGTGATTCACGAAGGCCGTCGCGAGAACCAGCCAACGTTCTCTCTGACGAAGAACGACGGCTTTCTTCACCGGGCAGCTGGTCCAAGTCGGGCGAGCGGTGTGGCTGACGATCCGTTGCCGAAGGAGATCGTCGTCACAGCGCCGCCAGAAAGAACTTGGCCATCCCGGTGACTCGCGTCCAGCCCCGGAAGGAGCGATGAGACCGCTGGTCGGCTGTCAGGACGATTGCTCGCCCCCCGGCCGGCTCACGGATTGCAGGTCGGGGGCAGGTAGTAGTTCGGTGCCATCCCGGGCGGGGTCGGGGGGGTGCGTCGAATGCGAGTGAATCCGTTCAAGGGGAGCCCCGGGGACGCCGGAGACTGTCCCGCACCGGAACAATCTTGCACCAACTCGAAAAACCAATCGAACCAGATGATGGTGTTCTTGATTTCCGTCCTTGCCGCATAGTCGGTGCAGAACGAGCCGAGAAGCGCCGGACCGGCGGCGACCACGTCTCCCAAAGCATTCGTCTTCAAGATTCGAAGGTAGAAATAGAACACGAATTCGTCATGACCATCACAAACAAAACTGACTTCGACAGAGTCCTCTAGATCGCTTCCGGCAAGCCCGAGAGGGTAGGTGTTCAAGGGCTCGCGACAGTGAGACACGGGAATCGGCGGCAAGTGGAGCCCGTCGAACGCCTTCTTGTACAGCTTGGTCTCCAGGAGATAGTCGCTATTGCTATGGACGTTGCTGAGCCCCTGAAACTTTGCGTCCACATAGACGGTTGCAAAGGGAGGACCGACCGATGTCCCACAAGTGTGATCGTGCACGAAGTCTCCCAGGAAGAGTTCCTGCCCTGGGATCGAAGGGGGCATGGTGCCATCGCCATCAAGGGGACCGTCAAACACCTGAATCTCGGAGAATCCCTGGACGGCATAAAGCACGTCTGAGACGCCATTGTTGGAGAGGTCCGCAACCAGCGGGACGGCCACCGAGGCACCACCAGAGCCATCGGAGACAGAGAATTCCATCACACGATCCGGAGCGAAACTGAAGGGTTCTCCACTTTCCCCGAGCAAGACCACCAGGTTCTCTCCGGAGTGCTGGGCACAAATCAAGTCCCGCTCGCCGTTGCCGTCCGAGTCGCCGGCACTCATGCGGACGATCTCGAGGGCGGTGCTTCCTTCGAGGGTCACCGTGGACGGATCCCACCGCACCAGGTTCTGCATGGTTCCTGCCGGATTCCTCGACTTGGCGGTCAACCAGGCGACCTGGTCAAAGCCTCCGGTCGTGGAGGGCAGCACGGTCATACAGTCCAGGTCCGAACGAAGAGAGCGGACCTCATCGATCAGACCACCCGACAACGAATAGATCTGCAATCCGAAGTCGTTGTCGACCGCGAACTCCTTGGTGGCGTCTCCCGCCGCGTTGAGAAAATCGAAGTCGTGGACATCGACCGGGCTGATCACTCCATCGGTCGCGCTGTGGGTAAAGCCACCGCTGCTGTCTTGGAGCGCCACCAGGATCGTCCGCCGATTGGCCGCCAGGACGGCGAGATCGGCACGCCCGTCGTCATTGGCATCTGCCACTCGAACCGCGACTCCATTCAGAAACGGAGCCGAGTTTTCGAGCACGTCCACCGTTTGACCGCTCGGTCCCACCTGCACCGCGTGCACGCCCGCGGGCCCCACGGTGATCAATGCGTCTTGCGTGTCGAGGGACACCGCGTCTTCGAAACGGAGTACCGCGATGTCGTTGACCGCATGCCCGACATCCATCTCCACCGACGTTTCGAACGCCGCTGGCTCGCACACGAGTACCGGTGTTGTCCCTTGGAGGACCACGGCGTGAACTCGCTCCTCGCCGGTCAAACGACCCGCGACCGAGCTCGAGACGACGGTCTCAGGAGGGAGAGGAAGTGGAACGACAATCGGAGTGGTGGGCCAGGATGCAATCAACCCACTCAAGATCACCTCGCAACACTGCAAGCTTGAAAGACTCATCGATCGCTGTGCCTCCAAAGCAGGTTCGGCTTTCCCTTTGCCTTAGAAGTATCAGCGTTGCGGATTTGTGTCAAGGCGAGCAAGCGCCGAACACCCGGAGCCCAAAAAAGGTGAGTTTTCTTTGACAGCGCGAAGAGGTCTCGACGCGAACAAGAGATTTCGACGAACCGCTCCACATTTCCGTTCGCACCGTCAGACAAGGGGTTGACGAGTCCCCCCCGCCTCGCTTCGGCTTTTGCATCTCCAAGAAAAGAGGGTGACCCCGCGTCTTGCGGAGCCACCCTCGGGGAACTCTTCTCGATTGCCAGGTTTATTCGGCGGTCACACGGACCTCGTCGATGTAGACGTCATCGCGGTTGCCACTGGCGTCGCAGCGGAACCGGATGCTGGCGTTGCTCGGGAAGTTGTAGCTGGAAGAACTGATGGTGACGGTTTCGGAGTAGAAGGTGTTGTTGTTGTACCCCTGGCCCCGGGCGAACGCCGCCACGGTCTGCCAACTGGAACCGTTGTACCACTGGACCCAGAAGTCTTCGTTGTTCTCCATGCTGACCATCTTGAACCAGAACTCGACGGTGATGGTGTTGTAGTTCGTGGCATCGATGTTCGGCGCATAGGTGCACACCGAAGAACTGGTGTTGTCCTGGATGTTGATGGAGTCGTTGCCCTGATGGGAGTGAGTGCCACCGGTGTAGCGTCGGCAGTCCGCGCCACCATCCAGCCAGTTGCCGAAGCCGTTCTCGAAGTCGTCGTAGCTGAGTTCCGTGGGGCCGCCGCCACCCGTATCGTCAGTAGTCGCGGACTCAGTGCCCGACCAGCCGGTTTCGTTCTGGTTGGCGCTCAAGTCGCGGGCCTTGACCCGGTAGCTGTAGCTAGTGTTGGGCGAAAGGCCAGTGTCCTCGTAGGTCGCACTCGACTGCCAGCCGCTGTCGTTGCCGCCGTTGGTCGCTTCGAAGAAGTACTCGACGCCGCTGGCGTCGCTCGCCGTGGTGGCGGTCATGATGATCGAAGAGGTGCCGGTCGCTGCCGGGCCGGACGCGAACGACATGGGGTCCGGAGTCGGCGGAGTGGTGTCAGGTCCTGAGCCGCCCCCCGCGACGGCCGCCGCGGCATCCACGAGGCCATAACCATATTGGTTGTCCCATCCCGAGGCACCCAGATCGACCGCCGTCGACGCCAGGACGCTGCGGATGTTCTCCACACCGGTGATGCCATTGGCAATCATCAGTGCGACGACTCCCGCGATATGCGGAGACGCCATCGAGGTGCCTTCATAGAAGTACCAACTGAAGGAACTCGGGTCGGCGAGGTTGAAGATGTTGATGAAGGCGGGAATGGTCTGCTGCAACACGCCATCCACGTAGCCATCGCCATCTTGGTCGACGCCGACATCACCACCTGGCGCCATGATCTCGATCGCGGAACCATACTGGGAATAGCTGGTGCGCTGCTGGTCGTAGCGCACCGCGCCTACAGCGATGACTTGACTGTAGGCAGCCGGATAGGAGACCGTGCTGACACCTTCGTTCCCTGCGGCCGCCACCAGCACCACGCCGGCGTTGTAGGCGTAGTTGATCGCGTTCGAGACGGTGGAACCCGGGTTGAAGCCCGAGGGCCAAGACAGACTCATGTTGGCCACGTCCGCGCCGTTGTCCGCCGCAAAGTAAAGGGCGTTGGCAAGCTGACTTGCGGTTCCGCTTCCGGTGTAGTCCAGGACCTTCAGCGGCATGATCGAGGCATCGTAGGCGACCCCAGCCACGCCGTAGCTGTCGTTCGTGGACTGGGCGATGGTGCCGGTCACATGGGTCCCGTGGGCGTTGTTGTCGTTCGGGTGGGAATCGTTGTTCACGTAGTCCCAACCGGCCACGAACGTCGTGCCCGCAAGGTCGGGGGCTTGGACGTACTGGGTGACGCCCGACGCCACCGTGCCGGACTCATAACTCGGAACGGCATAGTTCTCGTACGCGACGCCGGAGTCCAGCACCGCGACCACCACTCCACTTCCGGTCGAAGTGTCCCATGCCGTCGGCATGTTGATCTGGGGGAAGTGCCACTGAAAGCCATAGAACGGGTCGTTCGGAGTGGCCGTGGCATGGCACTTGGTATTGAGCTCGGCGTACTCGACTTCCGGGAGACTGTTGTAGAAGCGGACCATGTCCTCTTCGGAAACCCCCGCGGGAACTTCAATCACCTGGAACTGGTTGCGCTCCCCTTCGGAGAGCAGCTTCGACGAGAAGCGACGGTGAATCTCCAGTCCTTCGGACTTCGACACGTGGTTCTTGAACTTGACGAGGATCTCTCCCCCGACGTACTCCGGCTGCGGAAGGCTGGCCCTCGGCGTCGTCTGTAGCTGGGCCTGAGCCATGCCAAACGTGGAAACCATGAGCGCAGCCGCGCCCAGCCCCCACCAAGAGTGAGGTTTTCGCATTCCATTCCTCCATTGCCCGGATGACTTCCTCGCAATGACGGAACTCATCCGGCTTCGGCGGCGGATTCCCGCCACCCGCGTCGGCCAGGGCACCGAGACCACGCGATTCCCCAATCTGCGTAGCTCAAGTCCCCTTAGACTTTCCCGAAACGCCCTGTCCGGGGCCCTTTTCCCGAAGGCCCACGGCGATTGTAGAGGGCTGCTGGAAAAACAACCAAAGGGGAATTTGACGTGACGGAGCCGTTCCCTAAGGAGCCCGCAACAGCTTTCGCAGTCCATGCTTGGATGCGTGGGATGCATCCGGGAATTCCCCAATGAGCTTGCCTGCTCGGAAACGGCTTTCCAAGACGTGGTGTCATTGGATGGTCGTGGCTTTCACGGGAGTTGCGCTCGGCGCTTGCGGTTCGGACACGTCTTCCTCCGGAGAGAGCGCGGAAACGCCAGATCGGCAGGAAGCAACGCCGGCCCAACGAGATGCCGCAATGAAGGGCAGTGGCCGACAGGCCAAGGAATCCACAATTGGCGGCGCAAGCAAGAGCGGCAGCAGGCTCGATGACGAAAGGGCCCCAGACCGTCCAAACATTGTTCTCCTGGTCGCCGACGATCTCGGCTGGGGTGCCGTGGGGTACCACGACAGTCCGATCCAGACTCCGAACCTCGATCAACTCGCCGCCGACGGCGTTCGTCTGGAACGGTTCTACGTTTGCCCGATTTGCTCCCCCACCCGCGCCGGCCTGCTGACCGGACGCTGGCCGATTCGCTACGGAATCATGGCCACCCAGGTGAAGCGCGAGCACGAAGTTGGCTTGGATCCCGAAGAAGACACCCTCGCCGAGATGCTCGGGCGCGCAGGCTATTCGCGCCGCGGCCTCGTCGGCAAATGGCATCTCGGCGACACCCCAGAATGCCACCCACTCAACCAAGGCTTCACGTCGTTCTATGGCTCCCTCGGAGGAATGATCGACTACCGCAAGCACAAGACGACGCGGACCTCCTCGTCGTTCTTGGACTGGTACCGCGATCACAAGCTGAGTCGCGACGGAGGTCATGCGACCACGCTGGTCGCGCAAGAGGCCACGAAGTTCATTCGCGAGCACGAAGAGGAAGACCCGTTTTTCTTGATGGTGCCCTTCCACGCCCCCCACGTCCCGCTCATGCCCGAACCCGAAGACCTGAAGAAGTACCGGCATCTTCCCGAGGACGAACAGAAGTACGCGGCCATGGTCGACGGACTGGATCAGGCGATTGGGGAGGTTCTCGCGGCGCTCGACGAAAGTGGTGTCCGGGACAACACGTTCGTCTTGTTCCTGTCCGACAACGGTGGGCCCGAGCCGTGGAATCGACCACTTCGCGGGCGCAAGCGGCAGACGCATGAAGGTGGGATTCGTGTGCCGGCGATTGTGCACTGGCCGGATGGTGGGCTTGACGGGGGGCGGGTGGTGGAGGAGCTGGTGGGGTACATCGATGTGTATCCGACGTTGCAGCGGATCGCCGGCGTTGCAGGCAAACCTGACCGACCGCTGGATGGAATCGATGCTCTTGCGGCAATGAGGGGGGATACCCCAATGCCTGAGCGAGACTGGTTTAGTTTCGTGGATGCTAAGGGCTCATCTCCTGGCGAGCGTTTCCAAATGCTGTCAGTCACTCGCGGCTCTTGGAAGCTGACATTCCGAGGCCTAGGCGAAGGAGAGATCAGCCTTTACAGGATAGACGAAGATCCCCAAGAAACCCTGAGTCTTGCTGAGCGACAACGAGCCATATCTTCAGCAATGCTAGAACGTGTAACAGAGTTTAGACGACTTGAGCTAGCACCGGGTCACTGACGATTGAACTTCCGCCCCAAATCTAGATGCCAAGGATTCGCGACCATTGGCGCAACGACAAGCCAGTCAAAGCCAACCCGCTTAGTGAGCATCGACCACGAAGAAGCCTCTAAACGGATCATCCGAGGTTTGAGCCCACGCGCTCCAGGTAGCCGGATCAAGATTCATCGTTAGGCTTTCCGTCTGGCCCGGATGGTTCGGATCATAGATCTCAATTTGAACGTCATTGGCGTCACGGTCCCACTGGTAACCAACCGCGAGCACCTGGTGATTGCCTACTGCGCGCTTGAAATCTGGAACAACCCTATATGGCACCCGAATTAGGCAGATCACTTGAGGATCTCCCTTGTCTAGAGCTGCCATGAGTCGAGGCCACTCTCGCTCAACGGTAACACGTGCGGTCCCGGAGAGCTCCGAAAGCTTGATCGCCCCCCCGCTGACCTGAGGACTCGACTTCTTTGTCGGCGGTGACGATTGCCAGGCCAACACAGCTGCCCAGGTATCTGGATAAAGCGTCGCCATTTGCGCGAGCAGTAACTCCCAAAACAGATCCAGTTCCGGACATCGTTGCTGGGGAGGCTTCGTCAAAACAGAGACAGGCTGACCAAGACGCCACCGACGCTTCGCAGAAAGGCACATCCCTCCACATAAGCCAAAGTCCTCATCCCAGATACCAAGGCCCGGCTGCCCGAGCAGCGCAGCATCCAATGCAAAGGAATTCTTGAATTGATAACCATGCGTAGGTGGATCAAACCCCGTCGTTGTCCTCTTGACTCCTCCACTCTTCAGGATGTGCCCTTCGACGCGAACAAACTTGTAGCCGTCCGGACGGCCCCCTAGCGCGGTGACATAGTTGTCGCCTCGAGACTCACTCCAGTACAGCTTGAGAGGAACCGTCCCAGCGCGGGGTTGGGCGTAAACGTAACCTTCCACTCTCACAAACTTGTAACTCGATTTCGCACTCAGAATCCCCTCTGGGCTTGCCGCATTGAAGTTGTCCCCTCGACTCTTGTTCCAGTAGAGATTCAGAGGAACTGTGCCTGTGACCTGCTGAGAGAAAACAAATCCTTCACGCCTAACGTGAACATATTCGACAGATGAAGACTCCGCAGAGCTCACCCCCTTGTGGGAAGAGACAGAGAAGTTATCTCTTCGCGACTGACTCCAGTAAGTGTGAAGCGGCAACAACTCGTGGCTGAAGGACAAGTCCGCCAAACAGAAACAAGAGATCGTCGCAAACAGCGCGACAGCACGAGCGTTCATGACTCAATACCCCGCTAGGGACGAATCGTAAGGAGCGTCAATTGCCGAAGCAGTGGCCACGTATGCTATGGACAGAGCGACCGATGTTGCCTATCGGTTAGTAGTGCAATCCCTAGAGCTGAACATTAGCATTTATCAGACGATACCCAAACACCACCCGCTCGCTCAGTGTCAGCACCAGCACCAGAAACACCCCCGGCTCTTCACTACGCACCAGCACATGCTGGTACCGACCGCCCGAGGTCTGATACACCTGGTCCACCACACGAGCTGAGAAGTCATGCCCTTCGAAGTCCTCCTGCGGAATCTTCTCGAAGTCTGCCCAGTAGTCGAACGGTGGTGTCCGGCGAGGGTCCACCGGAGTCATGATGGTCGAGAAAGTCGCATCGAACGCGGTGCGGTTGAGCTTGCGGGGAACAGCCGGAGTTCCGGCACGCAGTTCACGCGTGCCTCGCTTCTTCAAAGACTCGTGACGGCGGTTGGACGCTTCGCTCGAACGACCTCCGCTCATTCGTAAGTCTGTCCCCCTCGGCGCAACCATCCTCCTTCGTGGCGGCCAGCGGGATCGTGGTGGGTCCAGTGGACGACACCTCCCTTGTCGTTCCACTCGTACTCACCCTTGAATTCGATCCGGTCTCCGAGAGTGAGGGGCACGCGTGGGGCGAGATCGATGTTGTGGGCGATGAGGACCGTGGCGCCGTCTTGGAGTTCGAGAATGAAACGCTGGTGCTTGGAGCCTTCGAGGTCATCTGGCAGGACGCTAATCACCGCACCGGAGCCTTCCACCATGACATCGGACCTGCGATCGGCAAACGCCTTGAGGATGGTGGCGTTTCCCGGAGCGGCCGAGGAAGAACTCCCGGACGACAGGTCCACGATGCCGAGCTGTTGCAGGCCCCAACCAATTGCCACGATGACGGCCGCCGCGAGGGTTCCCTTCCCAGTCGATCTCTTTCGTCGATTCATGTTCGCATTCTAACAAGCTCTGAATGAGCGGCCGAAGCTGGCGGAGTCGCTCTCACCGACGCCCGAATGCCTGAAAAGCAGCCTCCCGCTGGAACTCGCTGCTCCCCGTCATCATGCCGATCCAACCGGCGAGATTGACCCAGCGACACCCAAGAGGTCCTCCCAGGCGTCGATCGGGGGTTCTCACTCCTCACCCCTGGATCGTTCGGGGTACCATCGCGCCCCATGACTGCCGATGCTCGACAACCCGATGATCGCTCTTCGCCGTCCTACTGGCGCAGCAATCTCAGGCTCACCGTGGCGCTATTGGTCGTTTGGTTCGCGGCAGGGCCGTGCTGTGGAATCCTCTTCGCAGACCAACTGAACGAGTTTCACCTCGGCGGCTTCCCCTTGGGCTTCTGGTTCGCCCAGCAGGGTTCCATCCTCGTCTTCGTTTTGCTGATTCTGGTGTACGCGGTCTGCTTGAACATCCTCGATCACCGGCATCGTGGAGTCACCGAATCGTTGCCGCTTGATGCCGAGCCGACCTCCGAGTCGGAGGCGGCTTCCGAGTCCTCTTCGCCATGAGCATTCCGGCCTGGACATTCCTGTTCGTCGGGTTGACCTTCAGCGCCTACCTGGGCATCGCTTGGCTGACGCGGGTGCGAGACACGAAAGGCTTTTTCGTCGCTGGCCGGGGCGTTCCCTCCATGGCCAACGGCATGGCCACCGCCGCCGACTGGATGAGTGCCGCCTCGTTCATCTCCATGGCGGGGTTGATCTCCACCATGGGCTACGCCGGCGGTGTCTACCTGATGGGATGGACCGGCGGCTATGTCTTGCTGGCCTTGCTCCTTGCCCCGTACTTGCGCAAGTTTGGCCATTACACTGTGCCGGACTTCGTCGGCGACCGCTACGACTCGAACGTGGCCCGTGTGGTCGCAGTGATCTGTGCCATTTTCGTCAGCTTCACCTACGTCGCCGGACAGATGCGCGGCGTGGGCATCGTGTTCTCACGATTCCTGGAAGTGGACATCAACGTCGGCGTCACGATCGGCATGGCCATCGTGTTCATCTACGCGGTGCTCGGCGGGATGAAGGGAATCACTTGGACCCAGGTGGCCCAGTACTGGGTCCTGATCACCGCATTCCTGATTCCCGCCATTGCCATCAGCATCAAACTCACCGGTCACTCGGTCCCCCAGATCGGCATGGGCAGCGAGTTGGCCGGCCACGGGGTCGCGTTCCTGACCAAGCTCGACCAGATCCAGCAAGACCTTGGGTTCTCTCGCTACACCGAAGCGTTCACCGGCAGCTGGAACAAGATCAACGTGTTCTGTGTGGCGGTGTCCCTGATGGTGGGCACCGCGGGCCTGCCCCACGTCATCGTTCGCTTCTACACGGTCAAGAACGTCCGCGCCGCTCGTTGGAGCGCATTCTGGGCACTGCTGTTCATTTCTTTGCTCTACTTGACCGCCCCGGCGACGGCGGCCTTTGCCCGGTACTACATGATCCAGAGCCTCCACCAGAAGTCAGCGGCGGATCTCCCTTCTTGGTTTCACAACTGGCAGAAGACCGGCCTCATCTTGTGGCTCGACGATGGCAACGGAATGCTCGAGTACTACGGCCCTGACCCGAGTGACTCCAGCCATCAAAACGAAGTGTTTCGCAGCGGCAAGCTGTCGGCGTCGGAACTCGCCAACATTCAGAGCAGGCACCAACAGTGGATCGACTCGAACGGGACAACAGGTGAGGACGGCCGTGCGGTGATGACGGCGAAGGGGCTCACTGGCCCGGATCGCGACATCATCGTCCTCGCTACCCCCGAGATGGCCGAGCTCGCCAACTGGATGATCGCTCTGGTGGCGGCCGGCGGACTTGCCGCCGCACTGTCGACCGCAAGCGGTCTCCTGCTGGTGATCTCTTCGAGCGTCGCCCACGACCTGTACTACCGCATTCTGAATCCCCAAGCCTCCGAAGCCAAACGACTCGCGGTAGGACGCACCGTGATCGGCCTCTCGGTGGTGATCGCCGGCTTGTTTGGCATCTTTCCGCCCGGGTTCGTGAGCCAAGTGGTCGCTTTCGCCTTTGGACTGGCAGCGTCTAGCTTCTTCCCAGCGCTATTGCTCGGCATCTTCTCCCGTCGAGTCAGCGCGGTGCCTGCCATCACCGGCATGGTCGCGGGGATCACCTTCACTGGCAGCTACATCATCGGCAGCGTCTATCGCGGCATGGAGCCCTGGTGCTTCGGCATCGGCCCTCAGGGCATCGGTGCCGTGGGCATGGCCTTGAACCTGACCGTGACGTTGGCGCTGACACCACTCTTCCCCGCACCGCCACCTGCCGTTCGCGAAATGGTCGCTCGCATTCGGGAACCGGAGCAGGACTGACAGTGTCAACATCGACGGAAGCCAAAGGCAGTCGCCTGCAGCCCTGGATGTCGAGACGAGAAGCGGCCATCACCTTGAATGGCAGCAACAGCGTCTGCAATGAGCTGGACAGCCGCGCAGGCATCGCAGAACATCGTCGGGGTCGCCCGGAAGCTCTACCGTAACAGCCAGAGGATTGAAAGATGCGTGGATCCACAAGGAAAACCATCTTTGCAGCACTCGTCCATTCCATGACATTCCTGACCTGCCTAGGCCAGGACACGAATCTGGGCATCTCTCCAACCGGGGCCCCCTACTCCCCTCCAATCGAACTGTATTCGAGAGGGAGCGGAAAGAAGTACCTGATCGCGAACGAGACACGTGTCATCGAATGCCAGGTCTACCCCGAAGAAGCGCTAGCTCGGTTCAGCATCTCCTATCGCAGCAATCCCGGTGACCGGTGGATCCACACCTCGGAGGCCGAAGGAACCAACCAGTACCTGACCGCCGCAGCAGCCGTGGCCCCGGACAAGCTCTACGTCGCCGGAACCAACAAGTACGGGGCAACAAGGATCAGGAAATGGCAGATCCGCGTGACCGATCACGGCCAGATCAGCGTTTCCAGAACCAGCGTCACGAGTGGCCGAAAGCTAACTCACATCAGAGCCATGGCGGTCTCGCCCAATGAAGACTTCCTCATCGCGCAGAACCATGAAACCGGAACGGTCTATCGAATGGACTTGGAGTCATTCGAGCGACAAGATCTCATCACCTCTTCGATGAACCCCGACATCGTCCACTACGACAACATCGTCTATCGAAAGCACGTCGATCACGGACACGCGTTTTTGATGACGGCGGGCTGGAGAAGCGGGCGAATGAATCCGGACACCGTCGAACTTCCAAAGATCATCCTTTGGGACAACGATCTCGACGGCTCGATAGAGCTTCAGGAGCTCGTCGACAACCAGGGTTTCGTCACTTTGGATCGATGGTCAGACGAGAAGTGGCAGCCCACCAAAGACTTCATGCCGTGGATCCAGTCGCTGTATGCCGTTCCCGATGACTCTTCCACGCATCCCCCAAGAAGTCAGAACAAACACGAGGAGCCAGCGTCCATCCAGAAGGATTGACCACTCTCTTCATGGCACCGACTCCTTCCAGGCCGCCGAAGGAGCCTCGATCAGCCATCCGCGGCTCCTCTTCACCCGGCGGTGACGACAACTCCTTTTCGCGACTTCTTCCGCGTCGCAACAAGAGTCACTTTCCCCCCGTACTTCCCCCGGGGAGAGCAAGTCCTGTCCCTTGACCTTTTCTTGATTCAGGAACCTCTCGACGCGCCGCCCTCAACGCTTAGCATCGTCCCTGGGAAGATCGTGATCTCGCCGAGTCCCAATCGCCAAGGAACGGTTGCTGAACTCGGCTCTCGAGAGGAAGGAATCCCCATGCTCCATCGAGTTCTGAGTTTGGTTGGCGCGGTTCTATTCAGCGGCGTCGCGAGTGCCCAAGACTCCTTCGTCAACTGGGAGAATCCCCACGTTCATCCGCTGGAGCTGACCAACAGTGGTGCGCGGCTGCTCGCCGTGAACACGGCGGATCACCGACTCGAAGTGTTCGACGTCGTTGCCGACGGCATTGTTTGGGCAGACTCGGTCGCCGTTGGGATCGACCCGGTATCGGTGCGCGCTCGCACCAACAAAGAAGCCTGGGTCGTCAATCACATCAGCGACAGTGTCAGCATCGTGCACTTGCCCTCCGGTCGAGTGAAGGCAACCTTGCTCACCGACGACGAACCCTGTGACGTCGTGTTCGCGGGATCCCCTCAACGTGCATTCGTCACTTGCTCCCAGGCCAACACGGTGCTGGTCTTTGACCCTCAGAATCTGAATGCGGCTCCGACCCGACTCACCATCGACGCCGAAGACCCGCGAGCTCTTGCGGTGAGCCCAGACGGCAACACGGTGTACGCCGCGGTCTTCGAATCGGGCAACGGCTCGACGATCCTGGGTGGCGGACTCACCATGGCGGGCGGCTCGCCTCCCAATGTCGTCAACGACCCCAGCGGTCCCTATGCAGGAGTCAACCCGCCGCCGAATGATGGCGCCGTGTTCGACCCGCCCGAGAACGGCAGTAACCCGGCCGCGCCCGCCGTCGGCTTGGTCGTGAAGAAGGATCCCGCCGGCAACTGGCTGGATGACAACGGCTCTGACTGGACGTCTTTGGTGTCGGGTGCCAACGCCGCGGCATCCGGACGAGTCGTCGGCTGGGATCTTCCGGACCGAGACCTGGCAATCATCGATGCGAACACCCTTGCAATCTCCTACACGTCACGACTGATGAACATGTGCATGGCCCTTGCCGTCAATCCGAACGACGGCAAGGTCAGCGTCATTGGGACCGACGCCACCAACGAAATTCGCTTCGAGCCGGTGCTGAAAGGCACGTTTCTGCGGGTGTTGGTTGCCTTGGTAGACGTCGGCGTCAGCAACACGGTGAAGGACCTCAATGACCACCTCTCCTATGCGACCTCGACCGTCGCCCAGACGGAACGAGACAAGTCACTGGGAGATCCGCGCGGTATGGTTTGGAACTCCGCAGGAACGCGCGCTTACATCACCGGCATGGGCAGCAACAACGTGATCGTCGTCGACGAAAACGGTGATCGGGCCGGCATCAATCCCACCATCGAGGTTGGCCAGGGCCCCACCGGCATCGCCCTGGACGAGGCGCGACAGCGCGCCTACGTGCTGAACAAGTTCGACGGCTCGATCTCGGTGATCGACACCATCGCAGAAATGGAGATCAGCCAGCGCAAGTTCTTCGACCCCACCCCGAAAGCCGTGACAACAGGCCGCCCTCACTTGTACGACACCCATCGCAATTCCGGCCTAGGACAGATTGCTTGCGCGTCCTGTCACGTCGATGCGCGGATGGACCGACTCTCCTGGGACCTCGGGGATCCGGCAGGAGACATGAAGTCCGTGGCCGGTCAGAACCTGGCCGCAGGCATCCCCCAACTGTCCGGGACCTTCGAGGACTTCCACCCGATGAAGGGTCCTATGCTGACTCAAACCATGCAGGACATCATTGGCAAGGAGCCTCATCACTGGCGCGGCGACCGGGACGGACTGGAAGAGTTCGACGGCGCATTCATGGGCCTGCAAGGCGACGACACCATGCCGTCCTTGGCCGAGATGCAAGAGTTCGAGGCCTTTCTGGCGACGGTCCGTTTCCCGCCGAATCCCTTCCGGAACTTCGACAACACCCTGCCGGACGATCTCGAACTGACGGGACACTTCACCACCGGGCGCTTTGCTCCCGCCGGACAGCCGTTGCCGAACGGAGACGCGACCCGTGGCTTGGATCTGTATCGGCCCCCGAATCTGCTCGACACGGTTTCTTGCGCCACCTGCCACACCCTTCCGACAGGCTTGGGCACGGACTACACCCTCTCCGGCTTCACTTACACGCCGATCTCTCCCGGCCCCAACGGCGAGCGTCATCACGCCCTCGTTCCCGTGGACGGTAGCACCAACGTGAGCATCAAGATTCCGCACTTGCGCAATCTCTACGACCGAGTTGGTTTCGAGACTACTCAGACTTCCAACAACGCGGGCTTCGGTTTCCTGCATGACGGCAGCGTCGATTCCCTCGCCCGCTTCCTCAGCGAACCGGTGTTCTCAGTCGCCAGCGACCAGGACGTGGCGGATCTGGTCGCGTTCATGTTGGCTTTCTCCGGATCCGACTTACCGCTCGGGGATCCAAGCGTTCTGCTGGAGCCACCGGGACCCCTTAGCAAAGACTCTCACGCGGCTGTCGGCAAGCAGACCACGGTTCGTGCCAACGGGAGCGCCCCGATCGAACAGGTCACGCTGATTGCGGCCATGCTGAGTTTGGCCGACGCAGGGGATGTGGCCGTGGTTGCCCATGGTCGTTGGAACGGCGAGGTCCGCGGCTACACCTACCTCGGCGGATCGGTGTTTCAGTCCGACCGTGCCGCGGAGACCATCAGTGCCGTGGGACTGTTCCAACGGGCCTGGCCCGGCACCGAAGTCACCTACACCGTGGTGCCCGTCGGCACGGAAACCCGCCTCGGCATCGACCGCGACGAAGACGGCTTCTTCGATCACGACGAAGTCGACGCCTGCTCCGACCCAGCCGATGCCCAGAGCGTGCCCGGTCCGGTCTGCCCGCTGCCCTACCCGCCGCCGGACATCTTCCTGCCAGTGAACCCAGGCGGACCCGGAGGTCCCTGACTCGCAACCATTCCGAAGGGGCCGAGGATCCCTGATGGATGGCTTCGCCGGGATCAATGAATCCGGCCCTGCCGCCAATCGGTTGATGCGTCGTGGATTCCTCGAAGAGCCCGGCAACGAGAGCTGGCCGGGGAATGCTTGAATGACGCAGCTGTTCCTGCGGAGTCGAGCGTCGACGCACCCACAAGAGAGCTTCGTCAGCTCAGTCTGGGCCACGGCCGAGGTCGTGGCCCAGACTGTTGCTGCGGCAACAGTTCTTCGAGGGTCCTGACCGCGAAATGAAATTCAGGGGCTGTCTGAAGGTTGCCAGGAGTTCCTGTCGCACAGGGAAACGACCCCTTCTCCCGTGGAGCGTTCCAATGATTGCGACGATGACCGCTGTGTTTCTGACTACGACATCTCTGGCGGCGACAACCCTGCCTTCTGCAGAGCTGGCTTTGAAGGGACTCGACCCGGTGATGCTTTGCGAAGGCAAGGAGATCCCAGGGCGCGCCGACCTGGAGGAATCTCGAGGGCCCTACACCTACCGCTTCTCCGAGACCAAGAACCGAGCGCGCTTCCTCGATGATCCGGAGCGCTGGGGAATCCAATGGGGTGGTCGTTGCGCACGCATGGGGCCCCTGAGCGGCGCCGGTAGCCCGAACCGTTGGACGGTTCACCGGGGACGCATCTATCTGTTTGCGTCGGACGGCTGCCGCGAAGGATTTCTCTCGAAACCCGAGATCTTCATCGTGGAAACGCAGGAGCCAACGTCGGTCACGGAAGCATCGCGCATCGCCGGACTCGAGTGGATCGGACGTGCGGTGGGTGCCCATGGAGGAGTTGCCGCCATCGATGCGGTGCATGGACTCCGACTCGTCGCCGAGAACAGCGACAGCGATTGGAGCCATCGACTCGAACAAGTCATCACGAAAGATGGCGGGTTGATGCGCTGTTCCACGTGGACCCCGCCGACTCCAGAGCAATCCGTGCACGACACAAAGTGGGTTCTATCCAACGACACGGCTTTCCTTGACGAAGGAGACACGGCCTTCGAGTTGACCAGCCCGGCCCAGCTCGAAGACTTGCGACGCTTCTGCCTGCGCGAACCCCTCGCGTTTCTCTGGGCCCGCAACAAGTCGGAATTTGTCGCGGAGTACCGGGGTCCGGGAGAACTGAATGACCAGTCGGTGGAGAACGTGGGGGTTCACTGGCGCGGACTGACCACCACCCTGCACCTCGAACCAGAATCGGGAAAAATCCTGGGCCTGTCTTGGCGGGGGCGTGCCGGCGAAGGAGTGACTCGCACGTTCACCGAACAGTTCACCGAATGGGAGCAGGCCCGCGGGGTGCTCGTCCCCCTCCAGCGTCGCACGCTCACTGGCAACAAGGAGATCCCGGGGTCGTTCACGGCTTGGCAAGCCGTGGAGTTGCTCGACCGGGTCCCGGAGACGACATTCCGGGGAATCCAGTCTCTCGAAACCGGCGAATAATCCGTGCAGTGACAAGGGTCGTGGGATGAAATCGACCTCCACGATTCACGGATTCTTGCCGGGTAGTTCTCGCGAGTGACCGGCAACACGAGAGACAGGGAGAAGCCATGAAAGCAATGTGGAAGGGAGCGGTGATCGCTCAGAGCGATCGAACCGTCGAACTCGAAGGGAATCAGTACTTTCCTCCCGACTCGGTTCGCCAGGAGTATCTGAAAGCGAGTTCGACCACCTCGGATTGTCCGTGGAAAGGGACGGCGAACTACTACACCATTTCGGTCGAGGGAGAAGAGAACGGGGACGCGGCCTGGTACTACGCCACTCCCAAGGAAGCCGCTGCCGAGATCAAGGGCCACGTCGCGTTCTGGCGAGGGGTGGAAGTGGTCAAGGACTAAGAAGGCTTCGACAACTGCGAACAACGGGGAGCATTCGCTGCCCCGTCCCGCACCTCCTCGTGACAAATGCTTCCACCAACCTTGGCATTTTCTCTGACCCTTCCGAATGGAACGTGCCGGGCACGGTTCGAGACGAAGCCGACGGCCGACGTGACTTCCTCTCATGGGTGACTTTCGAGTGAGCGAAAGCTAGTTTGGCGATTCGTAAGTGAAGCTCACTGTCAGGGATGCTCTGCGTCACTGGTGGCCCGACGAACAGCCCGAGAAATGTCGATGCACCAATGGTCGGATGCATCGATGAATGTCGTCTGTCAGTCGACTCACCAAGGACGCTCGTCGTGAATTGACGACCGCGCCCGCCGAAGATGGAAGGCACCCATGAGCGGTGCAACGAGAAGAACGCTTCCCTCTGCCTTCCTCTGGGCCCAATCAATCTCGCTTTCCGTCTCCCTGCTGTTCGCCGCCACCCCTCCGACGTCGCCCGCTCTCCCACAAGTATGGCCGGAGTTCTGGACCGAAGCGAAGTTCCTCGAACCCGATGCGGCCGCGATCTTGAAAGGCGCGAACCGGATGCTCGAGTTCGCGCTCATCCATCCAGAGACGCTGGAACTCCAAGATCCGGAGAGGGAAGACTTCGTGGCCGTCGAGTTCTCGGAACCAACCGAGAGTTGGCGAACTCGCCTCTCGGTCTTCGGTCTCCAAACTCCCGGAGCCGCGCGGGACGTTTCCATCTTGGCCCACTGGAATCGCCCCGGATCTCCTCAGTGTCGGGTGCTGATCCAGGAACTCGGTCAAGACTACTGCACGTTTCAGATCGAGTTGTCTCGGCAGCTGACGCCGGAAGAACTCGCGGTCCAAAGCGAGCGGGGCTCCTTCGTGCCAGATGCCGAGGATCTCAGCGGGGAGCCGAGTCGGAAACCGTCGCTGGGATCGATTCGGCACTTGATCGTGCTCACGGGCAACACAGACGACACTCTTCTGGAACGGGAGGAATTCTGGGAAACCAGGAACGGGCGCATCCCCCGCGATTCCCTGGAAGCGTCCCGACTCGGGGTCGATCGACGGCTCGTCACTGCCGAAGTTCAACGGCTGTGGAGCAACCTCAGCGATCGCATGGAAGCACTCTGGGGATCGCTCGAATGGAAATGAAGCACGCGAAGGTCCGCGGCCAAGCTGCTCCAGAGATATCCGCGAGTCTGTGGGTCACAGGGCAACAGGCTGAACAAGCGGCCTCTGTTCCTCACGGACCGGGCTGATGCAAGAGAACCCACGGCGAAAAGGCATCGGGCTCGCAGTACTCTTCCTTCTTGGGTTGGTCGGCGTCGCCACGTGGTTCTTGATCACCGAGAGGGCGCCCTCTTCTTCAGAGCCCTCTTCTTCAGAACGGAAGAGAAACTCACTGGAGCGGGCCAGAGACTCATTCGCTGCTGCGCCGCCGTCGACGGGCGCCAACGGTCCAGTGGGTTCGACACCGCCTCCCGCCGCATCGACGGAGTCCCTTTCTCCGCCCGACCCGGCTCCCCCCCTCACCGGATCGCGAACCGACACGAGCGAGCCAGCGTTCGATCTCGAAAACCCGGACTATTCGCAACTCCTGCTGGCCGTCTTGGACACCGCGGCCCGCATGATCGCCGAGGACGAGATCGTTCCCGGCTCGTTTCGTTCGACTCGCGATTCTTGGACAGATCCGATGCGCGAACTGGCCGGGGAGATTCCAACCAAATGGGAACGATCCTGGATCTTGCGAAGAGACGGCGGCGAATGGGGTTGTTTCTTGAAGCAAGTCAGAGATCGCCCATCGAATGAGCCGCGGGTCGACTGGCTCAGCCTAGAGGCTCCGTGGTACTCGGACCAATCCGGACGCGAGAATCTGTTCGCCACCCAGGTTGGCAACATCGGGGGAATCTCCATGACTCGAGCGGCGGAGAATCAGTCTCTGACTCTGGACTTCGAGGATGAGGAAACTCACTCCGGTTTTGTGATCAATGCAATTCTGGAATGGCAAGCGAGCCGGGAGATGCTTTCTAACGTGGCCTCCGCCAATCTGCCCGGCCCCATGAGGTACCAAGCGTGGGATCGACAGTTGCAAGTTCGCACCGTTGACGGACCCACGGTTCAGAAGCTGACCTCGGAACAAGCGAAGGAAGTGAGCGACGCGAGACGCAGGGTTCTCGATGCGGCCCAAAGTCGTTTCCAGCGACTGATCAGTCGCTGTCCGGTCCGCTGAGCACCGGCTCGTTGGAGCGCTCGACCATCCCCTCGACCTCCCCCGCTTCCCCCTGGTGGAACTGATCCACCGGCACCGTCCACGTGCCATCTGGGCTACGGAAACACTGGGGCAGCCATTGCTCTGCAACATTCAAGGACAGCAAGAAGTCCTTCCACTTGCCGATGCCGAATGGCATTTCCGGCGCACGAGAAAGTTCCGTGCGAGTCCGAAGAGTCATGATCTGGAAGCGGACCATCTCCCAGCGGTACACCGCCGTCGGGTAGAGGCGTTGAGCGTCGGTCAAGCGTCGAACCTCTTGCAGAGCTTTCTGCGGCTCCCTCCACAATTCTTGCACTCGTTCTTCGCCGAGGAACACCAATGCCTGGAGCGCGGTCTGGAAATGGAAGTAGCTTTCCTCTGCTCGAACCTCGGATGTGCCAGCTTCGGTCGGATCCCCGGATGCGTTGGGCCGGTCGCTGTCGAACGACTCCTCCCAGGGCGAGTTGGTGTCGGACAACACCGCCGCCACCGACATCGGATCAAACAGGACCTTCCCGAGTTTCCGCTGCAGCGCGTAAACACAGCGCTGGTGAATGCGCTCGAACCGATGCCGTTGATCGGCGGTGAATCGATCACGACACTGATCCACGGTGTGGGGAAGACAATCCCAGCGTCCCAAGCGCGAAGGGTCTGCGACGAAGGGCACGAACTCCTCCCAGAATGTGTCGACCTCGGCAAGCGTCAGATCACTTCCTTCTCGAAGAGCATCTCTCCATGGCATCCCTTCAGCCAGCGCCGCGCGCACCCGTCGCAACGCGGGGCTTCGATTTCGCCAGTCGAGTAGGTCCGGATGCAAGCATTCGGGCTCGGCAATCCACCGGTCCCACAGGCCGGGGTCGCTTTGCCGAGAGGGAAACAAGACTCCCATCGATCGAGCGTGCCACCATCTCCCGGTCCGGCGCCACTCCGCAAGCGACGTCGGAGCGAGACACTGATGAGTCAGCCGCACCCACTTCGGAGGTTGGTTCGGAAACGGGTTGTCACCCAACAGCGCAAGCACTGACGGCTCACCTTCCAAGACTCGCTGCATCAGGCGCTCGATCCAAGATGAAGTTCCGTAAGGAGACACTCCGTACGGCTTCAGCTCGAACATCAGACCGCCCACGCTGTCAGACTCCGTGAGTCCCAAACCAGTGTAGATGCTCGAGTGATCGAGACGCGGATGATGAGGAGCGATGAATCGAGGTGGGCTGTCTTCTCGAGTGGGCATGAACGCAAAGCGATACGGCCGCCAATCCTTGCCATCGCGACTGCCTTCCAACACCGGCACCATCTTGATGGGTGGGCTGCTGTTGGGAGGAAACACGCCATAGCTTCCCACTAGCCGGAAGTGATTCAGGACGCGCAACAGGAACAACGCCGGACGCAACCAGGGGCGCCTGCGCAATCCTGCTTCGAAGTTCCACTGAGTCCAGGCCTGGGTCACCCAACTGTTGAAGGGGAAGAACACCAGGCTCATCAAGAACAGGGTGACCATGGTGCCGTCGACGGCAAATTGGGAAAGACCGCCCTGAAACAGTCCTCGAACCCCGACGAGATCGCCCACGGAAAACGAGGAATCCAGGAGGCACACCAGCAGCATCAAGTAACCAACGTTGAAGTGCCCCCAGTTCCCGGTGACGCCAATGCCCAGCATCAGCATTCCCAACAGAACGGCCCCGACAAGTCGCGGAGTTCCCGGAAACAAGGCGAGGAGAGGCGCGACCACCTCGGCGACGAACATGAACCCACACATGCCGCGCAAGACCCAGGCGGGAGCCTTCTGCAGGAACCAACCCAGCGGGGTCGGCATCGGCAGCCAAGTCAAGAACCCCTGCAAGTACATGCTGTCCCCGGGTTCCGTGCCGCGGAACTTCAGCTTGGCAAAACCGATCATCAACCGGATGACCAACCACTGGAACAAGAACACCACCGAGGGAAGAGGAAGCTGTACCGCGGCAAGATCCGGGAGCAAAGGCACGGCGGGCAGAAACAGTGCCAGGAACCCGGCCTCGAACACCATCGTGTCCCAAGGCAGCCAGAGCGCGCAGACATCCAGCGACAGATTGCACACCCAGCAAAGCAACAGCCCCCAGGGACCCAGCTCTCCCCCCAGCATCGCGAACAGTGCGCCCGTCACTCCGATCCACGGCACGGCTCGCAGAAAACCGTCCCCATGGTGGAGCCAGAACACGGTGGGTCGATCGACGAAACGCCGAACACCGGGATAGTCCCGAGCCATTCGTTGCAAACGCGGTCCCAAGGGGGCAATGCCACGGCTTCCCACCAACGCCAAGACTTGACCGCGGAGAGAAAGAAAATGAATGGCGTAGAGCAGCCCGACCAAGCGCGGCACGAGTCCCCAAACCTGTTCCGCGGATAGCGGAGAGTTCCAAGTCAGCCAGTCGGGGGTGATTGCCATCTTTTTCCTGTCGAATCCTCCTGGTGGATTCCCCGCGCGCAGAGCTCGAGGGAAACCCCAAGATCCAGGATCTGATTCCACCAATGCCATCGGTTCGAGTCGAAGTTTCTGAGGGACTCGTGCCAATGCAACGATTCGAGGGCGGAATTCGTGCAACCCCTGGACGGAGTCGGAGTGTTTGGTGTTTCCGCAGCAACCGATCCGACCCGTTGGGCCGGCTGACGAGGAGCGGGAACACCCCTTCAGTTCACGGTGTTATACTGCCCCTGAAGGACCCGGCGCGATTTGTCCTTCTCGTTCGTGCCGTCCACCGCCGGGATCGTACGGACAGGATGACCTGACCGCGTCTGGTTTGGGCTCACCGTCGCGTCATCGTTCGGACTGATCCGAGGTCGAAGACTCGACTCCCCCGAAGCAGGAGCAGGGCCATGACTACCGGCGTCGTGAAGTGGTTCAACGATGAGAAGGGTTTCGGTTTCATCACCCGCGACGACGGAGAGAAAGACGTCTTCGTTCACCACACCGCGATCCAATCCGAAGGATTCCGATCGCTCAAAGAAGGACAGAAGGTCGAGTTCGATGTGGTCGAAGGGGAAAAGGGCCCCTCCGCCCAAAACGTCGTTCCGACCTGATCCCGGCGAACGCACCACCGACGACCCGGATGCACAGGCATCCGACCATCCGATCCTGCCGAAGTATCCGCGGTTGGCGTCCTGACGACCTCGCGGCCGCCCGGCTTTCCGAGTTCACGAGACGCTAATGGCCAAACGCACCTACTACACCTTCGAGAAACGTCAGATCGAGCTGAAGAAGCAGAAGAAGAAGGAAGCCAAGGCCGCCCTGAAGCGCATGAAGAAAGACGCCAAACAGGCGGGAGTGGCTCTCGAAGAGTGGGTGAAGCAGCAGGGCCTGGAGCTCCCGGAAGGGTACTCCCCGGAAGGCGAAGAGAGCTCCGCAGGTGCACCGTCCGACGCCGGAGCCGACTCCCCCGAGTCGTCGGAAGCATCCGGGGATCGCGAGAATCCTCACTCCTCCACCTAGCGGCAAGCGAATCCTCGACTCCACCACCAACAGAGACCCGGACCTCGGGCAGCGACTCGGACAGATGCAGGGGCGTCTGCATCTGTTGATTCGTCACTTGGCGGGAACTGCGGTCCGGCAACGAGTCGAAATCGAGGACTTGGTTCAGGAGGTCTGTCTCCGTGCCATCGCCTCGGGTTCTGTTCCTGCTCCCAGCGAAGACGACCGAGACCTCTACCAGTATTTGCGGACCCTGGCTCGCCATACGGTCATCGATGTGGTGAGAGCAGCACGCGCGGCCAAGCGTGCAGGGCGCGAGCAGCTCCGGCGCCAAGACTGGAGCCGCACCTCGCCGGGGACCAGCCAGCTCGCAGCCCCTGGCCCCGGACCCGCAACCCGAGTGCAAGGCCAGGAATCGGCGCAACAACTCACTCGCGCGTTCGAAGAGTTGAGCGCCGAGCACCGCCGTGTCCTCGGACTCCGAAAGTTCGAGGGGTTGTCGGCACGTGACACCGCGCAACGAATGGGGCGCAGCGAGAAAGCCGTTCATTCCCTGTACCGACGTGCCCTCGAGGCTTGGGAACAGAAGCTGACGCCCTGAGCCTTCTTTTCCCTCCGGCAGGCAAAACCAACGACTCAGGGGTGTGACTCGGTTCGTTGCGACAAGCCCCTCCGAAGCGGGCCGGGGCCTCGAGGGGCCATGAAAGAGAGGCTCAACGACGCGAGCTTTTGGCGCCGGGGCTTCCGGGCAATCAGAGAGAAATGCCGTAAGTCCCTGGTACGAAGTCCTTTGCCCGCCGAACCAGAGCCTCGAATGCAGAATCTCGTGAATACTCACGGATTCCGCGGGGAATCTCTCTGCAGATTGCGCTCAGGGTCCTCATCCAACGACCGTCCTTGCCGACGTCACCCCCGACCTGAAGTCAGAGCCCCGTCAGGAGACAACCATGAGGCGCCTCTCCCCTTCTCGCTTCCTTCTTTCTCTCTCCGTGCTCCTGCTCGCCCCAGTTGGACCGAGTGTTTGCATGGCCTCCGCCACGGAAAGTCCGCAGCCGCGACCTCGCAGCGTGCTGTTTTACCTGATCGATACCTGTCGGGCGGATCGCCTGAGCGTCTACGACTCGGACCATTTCACGACCCCGTTTCTAGAGGAATTGGCGGAGCGCTCCGTCGTCTTCGAGAACTGTCACAGCCAAGCGCCCTGGACCAAGCCGTCCATGTCCTCGATTCTGACCTCTCGTTACTCCTCAGAAACCGGAACCAACCAGTTGTTCGCCCAGTTGTCGACCGAGTGGACCACGTTCCCTGAAGTTCTGGAGGAACACGGCTGGTACACCGCGGGATTCTCGGCCAACCCGATCATGGGCCGCATGTCAGCCTACACCCAAGGCTTTCGCAAGTTCGTGGAGTCCTTCGAGATCAATGAAGCGGACCCGATTCGCTTCGCCAGCGGATCCGCGCGCAAGCTCAATGAGCGCATCTTCCCCTGGCTCGAGGAACACGATTCTTGGCCGGTGTTCCTGTACGTTCACTCGGTGGACCCTCACGAAGAATATGAACCCGCCGAGGAGTACGCCGATCAGTTCGTCGATCCGGAACGAAGGGAGCCCTACCGCGAAGAGTGGAAGAAACTACTGGCAACGCGACCACCGATGGTGCCGGGCAACCACGTCACTCGCCACAACTTCGAACAAGCGGGCGTGGAAGTCGAACCGTTCATCGAAGACGGCAAGCGCCTCTATGACGCAGACGTGCTGGCCAACGACACCGAAATCCAAGCCCTGTGGGAGCGGTTGGTGCTGGGGGATGCTTCAGGGAACAACTCCTGGGACGACGACCTGATTCTGATCATCACCTCGGACCACGGAGAAGAGTTTTTCGAGCATGGGGGAACAAGCCACGGCTACAGCCTTTACCAGGAGATGATTCGCGTCCCCTTGCTGATCCACGCTCCCGGCCTTTTGCCCGAAGGATTGCGGATCAGTCAACCAGTCGCTTCCGTGGATATCTACCCCACCCTGTTGGACTTGCTGGAGCTGGGAGTTCCTTCGGGCCTTCGCGGAAGAAGCCTCCTGCCGCTGATCCGGGAACCCCACTCCGTCGAGGAGGTGCCCGTCTACTCGGAGCTGACGGAAGACCCCGGAGGTCGAGCACTCGGATCAGGGTCTGGGATCGGCTACTCCTTGATCCAGGGAAAGTGGAAGTTCCTCCTGAACCTGCGCAACCCCACCCATCGCCAACGTCCGCGTCACGAACTCTTCGACCGCATCGCCGATCCTCACGATCGTCACAACGTGGCCGATCAGCACCCGGACCTGGTGGCACGCTTCGAAGACCAAGTGCTGCGCTGGTCTGCCGCGAACCTGGGCCTGGCGCCAGTGGCAGACACCGCTTCCGAGCAGG
This sequence comes from Planctomycetota bacterium, assembly GCA_028289345.1. Lineage (GTDB taxonomy): Bacteria > Planctomycetota > B15-G4 > B15-G4 > SIAN01 > JANQQL01. The sequence goes on from JANQQL010000024.1 coordinate 49,696, forward strand.
TCGACGAAGAAACTCTGGAAGCTCTCCGGGCTCTCGGCTACCTCTCGGACGACAGGGCTCCGTCCACTTCCGGCCCCTCCTTTCCGCCCCTTGCACGAGCGATTCTCGAAGGCGCCGATGCTTGGACCCTCTACGGTCTGCACCCGGATCCGGACCGGCCGGATGGACAGCCGGGCAAGTTCGAAGCGTCCTTTCACGGCCATCGCGTTCTGGAAAAGGGAATCCTGGCCCAGCCTGGCAAACAGAACCTGACGGACGCACTCGATCGGGCCATGCTCGCGGCCGTCCCTTCTCACGAAGCAACCGCGGGAACGCTTCCCTGTCTCGGAATCGAGGCCTCCTACCGCTTGCACACGGTCACCCTGCTCGTGCGCCTCGATCAAGGCAAGGTCCAGGTTCACCTTGGAGATGCCCAGCTGGCGGAGCTTTCCCTGGACCCATCCCAATTCCCCGCCATCGAGTCGGTCTTTCGCAGCGTGGGGATCTCCTCCGCAGCCAGCGAATGAGCGCGAGATCCAGACTCCCTCGCACGCTGTTGAAAGAGGCCTCGGATGGCCTATCGAGAAACTCTCGTTTCCGCGGAGGAGTCGAACCGCAGGCGAATCGGTGGACTCGTCGAGGATTCGAGGACGAAGCCGGTGGCGAAAAGGTCCGATCGCGTGCTGAGGGACTTTTTCAACGGCCTGCTAGCTTCGGAACCTAGTCGTTTGCGTCGGGTGGGAGCCACCTCTCCTTCCCTCAGCAACGGTAGTCGTGAGTAGAATGATGATTCATCGGCGTTCGCGGCGGAGCGATCGCTGTGACGAGAGAGCCATGAACTCTGATTCCCTGGATGATCAGCTGGATGCGCTCGTCGCGCGTTATTCCGACGAGTTGGAAGCAGGCACGGCGCGACCTCGCGATGCCTACCTGGCGGAAGTCCCCGCGGAGATTCGTCCCGGGTTGGAACGCTGCCTGAAGATGATCGAGGCCGGCACGGCCAAGACTCCCTCCGGCACCCGGCCCCTTTGTGCCGGCCTAGCCTTCGACCAGTACGAGTTGATCCGTGAGATCGGACGCGGCGGGATGGCGCTAGTCTGGCTGGCCCGCGACCAAAAGTTGCAACGTCCGGTCGCGTTGAAGATCCTGCGTCCCGGCTTGGCCCTCGAAGCGCGCCACACCGACCGCTTTCGACGAGAGGCCACAGCGATGGCCCGACTTCGCCATCCGAATGTCGTGCAAGTGCACGGAACCGGAGAGGCCCACGGCTACCACTACTTCGCCATGGAATTCGTCGAGGGCCCGTCCTTGGCCACGGTTCTCGAAGCCCTTCCTCCGGGACCAGAGCGCACCGCTGCGGATCTGGCGCGGGCTTGTGGTTCGCCAGAGCTCGGCATGCACGACGACAGCTACGAACGGGCGTTGGCGCGGTTGCTGGTTCCGGCGATGGAAGCACTCGAGGCTGCTCACCGGGAAGGACTGGTGCACCGTGACATCAAGCCCTCGAATATCTTGTTACGCGGTGACGGACGCGCAGTGCTGGCCGACTTCGGACTCGCCAAAGGGGAGAGCGATCCGGCCCTGTCCCTGACGGGAGACGCGCTTGGAACGCCGTACTACATGTCACCCGAACAAGCCTATGTGACCGGACAACGCGTCGACCACCGCACCGACATCTACAGCCTCGGCGTCACCCTTTACGAAGCATTGGGAGGAACCCGGCCCTTCGGAGGGGATAGCTTCCTGGAAGTGATCGAGTCGATCAAGACCACCACTCCTCCTCCTGTCCGTTCGGTGAATCCCGGCTGTTCGCGAAGCGCGACCGCCGTGGTGCGCAAAGCCATGGCCCGCAGCCCGGAAGACCGCTACGAAAGCGCGGATCAGCTGCACAAGGACCTGGTCGCGCTCTCGGAAGGAAGAGACAGCGAGGCGGCTCGCGAACAGGGCGGACTGCTGCGACGGTTCTGGATTCAGTGCCGCTACATGACCGCGGGCCTGCCTTATGAGTATCGCTCGGGGATCACGTTCCTTGGACTGCCGCTCGTTCATGCATTTGCCGGGCCTCATGTGCGCGGCCGAAAAATGCGGGTCGCCAAAGGTTGGCTCGCGATCGGCGACATCGCCTTTGGCGTCGTCAGCTGCGGACTCTATTGCTTTGGCTTGTTCACCTTCGGGCTGGTTGGGGTGGGCATCGTCTCGGCGTCTGCCTGCGGCATTGGCCTCTTGGCCTTCGGAGGAGTGGCCGTGGGTCCGATCGCCTGTGGCGGACTCTCCATGGGAGGGCTCGCCATCGGATTGATCGCCATCGGACGCTTCGTGCTCGGTGCGTTGACCTTTGGCGGTTCCCCGCCGTGGCTCGAGGAAGGCTGAGGGGCCCAATGGCCAAGAACTCAGCGCGAGGGGGAGAGATTCTCTCCGTGTACGGCGAAGTCCTCCCGCAGGCTACCATGCGGCCATGACTGAGCGCCGCATTCCTTTGATCGCCGGCAACCTCAGCGTCGAGTTCAATCGATGCTGGATGTTTGGCAAGCCTCCGCTCCCTCACGGGTGTCACGAACAGGACCTGGACCTGTTTGCCGAACTTGGCGTGGACGCCGCCGAGGACTACTTGTTTTGGGGAGCCATCGAACGCGGCGAAGGCGACTTCGACTTCTCGTTCCACCAGCGCAATCTCGAACAATGTCGAGAGCGTGGATTGCAGGTGGTTGCGTACTCGTGGATCCATGCCTTGCCCCGTTGGCTTCGTCACCAGCAAAGCTTCACTCCTTTTCGCTGTCGAGAGCACGATCGAGATTGCGCCTGGCCCTCGGTCTTCGCGGCATCGACTTTGGAGTTCTACGACCGCTTCTATGCGGCCCTGCGTCGCGAGATGGGCAACGTCTACGAATCCCTTTGCGTAGCGGCGCCGGCCGACTACGGAGAAGTCGGCTACCCAACCGGCTGGGGAAGCTGGGTGTCGGGAGATCAAGGGCCTTCGGACCACGCCCATACGGGAATCTGGGCCGCCGATCCGTCCGCCGTCCAAGCACACGAGGAATTCGAGGCCGCTCCGCAATCCGGCAACGCCGGGAAGTCCACCTTCGCGGACTTCTACATTCATTCCATGACCGACTTCATGGATCGTGCTCTTGGCATCGTGCGCCGGCACTTTCCGGACACGCCGCTCTACCTCAAGATCGGTCACGGAGGCGAACTCGTTGCTTATGGGATCGACCCCACCGCGCTGGCCAAGGTCGCGTCTCGCCATGGCGCGGGAGTACGGACCACTCAAGCGACCCTGCCCTCGGTCCATCAAAAGCGGGTGACGTCGCCGTGCTTGCTGTACGACGTTCCGTTCGGCTCCGAATCACCGGACGACGCGGGGCGAGAACGCACCAACGGACGCCTCTTCGCCGATGCCAGCGGCGGCGCGATTCACTACTTCGATTTCCCCCACTCCCTGGTAGGCGGCCGCGACCTTTTGGCAAAGGGCGCGGGATTGCTCAACGGGGTGCGTGGTCAGACAGACATCGCCCTGCTGTTCCCCACCACCGACCATCGTCGCGAGGCCGGCAACGGCTTTCCGCCGCTCCTTCATGACCTCGGTGAAGCAGTCCGCGATGCGTTCGACTACGAGATCTACGACGAGCAAGCCGTGCAAGACGGTGCCCTGGCGTCGTGCCAAGTGTTGGGATGGTTGGAAGGCGACTTCCTCGGTCACGAAACCCAGCTCGCGATCCTCGAGTATCTAGACCACGGAGGCAATCTGGTGGTCGGACCGGCCATTGCCAGCGGTCCCGGAAAAGGCCCCCTCTACGAACGAGTTCGGCAAACTCGTTCCCAAGAGTTTGTCGTCCTGAATTCGCGACCGGCCCCTTCCACCTGCATCCAGCCTGGCGCCACCGGAGACTCCCTGGTGCTGGGCGGCCAGTGGCACCATCGCGAAGACGCCCACCAATTCCATTCGGAACTTCTGGGCGGAACCCCTTGCCGCTGGACAGGTCCCCATGCCACGTTGCTCTTCGGAGTGGCTCCGGAACGACGCTACCTGTTGGAGGTCGAGTACTGGCGCCACCCCGGTGCGGGAGAACATTCCTGCCAGGTGATGCTCGACGGCGAAACACTCGGCGCTCTACCTGGCATTGGGCTGAAACGCTGGGCGACCTGGGTCGATGCGAACGCTCTCCACGGACGCGAACAAGCCGAAGTCGCTTTCGACTGCCAGCCGTTTCGCCCCTCGGACTTCGATGGCAAGGACGATCACCGAGACCTCGGCATCGTTGTGCTTTGGGTCCGCTGGACGGAAGACGGTCATCATGCAACGATGGAACAAGCCACGGCGCCGGAATTTCTTGGAAGGAGAAAGCCGGGATCGTCCATCGCTCCGACCACCGTCATCACTCGTCAGCCGCTGGCGTACTTCCTGGCATCGTTGACGGAAGTGGCTCGGGAACACTCTCAGTGGTTCGCGGCATTCCAACAGGAACAGCTCTCCGTCCCGCCCAAAGTTCGCGCGACGGTCTTTCCGGATCGCTTCCTGTTCTGGAATCCATCACCTTCGACTCAAACGATCGCCCAGGGCTCCGAGGCGACGACCTTCCCCGTGGAGCCCGGAGAGCTCCGCACGTTGCCTCGGAAGGCGATTGCGCCTCCGCAGATCGCCTCGTCCGGATAACTCACGAAGATCCACCGCAAATGGCCAGGTCTTTTCTGGCTTCGTCACGACCACGACTTGCGTGCTTCACGAATTGTTGGCTTGCGGTGAAACACCGCGACGATTCCTCGGCCGCAGCTGCAAGAACTCAGTCTCGCGTCGAGTTCGAGAGTCATCCACCCTCGCGATTTCCCGATCCCGTTTCCTGGCCTTCGCTCTTCTCTTCCGCCTGGGGCGTTGTCTCCGCGGGGACCCGTTGGATCTCCGGCGCGTCATCGGGAAGAACACGAATCCCGGGAATCTCGACCGGCCCGGGATCCTGAAGATCCAGCACTTCGAGAGAACCGACCGGCTCGGGCATGGATGGACCGGTGAGTTCCCGCGCGGCATCGAACTCTTTCAGGTGAACGTGCAGGATTCGGCGCACTTCTTGGATCGCCTCGGCATGCTCCTGAACGTTGTGTTCCGAGTGAATGATCAACTCGGAAGCCACGTCGTCGAGGTGGGAGCTTTCGTAGCGGACGTAGCCGTCGCTTCCCCCCGCGACTCCCGCGGCCTCCTCATTGCCAATGATCGAGTGAATGGGGATGCCCTCGGGTAGCTCCCAATTGCCGACGACTTTCGCCATGAACGACTCCGGACGCAGGCCGCTGATTCCCGTCGCGGTCCCCCCAACATCCTCGCCGAACATCTTGCGAAAGCGGTCGAACACCACCGCGTCTGCAAGCATGGCGGTACTTTCGTACACCGCCTTCGGCAAATGGATCAAGCGAGAACCCAGGCGTCCCACCCAGCTCGTCGCCAGCTCCGCCCCCCGATGGGGCACTGCGAGGAAGACGACTCTTCGCAAGAATGGCAGCGGTTCAAAGTAGATCTGCCGCCGCAACTGCTCTTTTGCTTCTGGCGGAATGTCCGCGTCTTCGAACGGAACGTCCGAGAAGTATTTCCACAGATGGTCGCCGCCCTGGGTGACCTGAAGCCGAGTCAAGATCCCTCCCATGCTGTGACCACAGATCACCATGTTCTGGAAGGCTGCGCTGCGGTGTTCGGGGTCGCGTTCTTTCTCGATCTGCTGGAGAGTCTCGCGAAGCACACTGGCGGAGTAGCCGATCGGGTTGCCGGTGGGGTAGCGAAAGAACCAGAACTGAAATCGCCGCGACAACTCCAGGTCCGCGAGTAGGTCATTGAACAGCATCATCCAGGTCATGGGTCCCGAGAGCAGCCCATGCACGAACACCACCGGAATCTTGTCAGGGTCGTAGGGCTGCAACATGAAAAGACCGGTCGAAGACTGGTACTTCTCCGTGTTGAACAATGCCGAGATCCCGCTGTAGTCCCTTTGGGCGCCCAGCGTGTAAGCCAAGGCAGAAGTCAAATTCGCTTCCAGGGGAACCCGACGACCGGCAATCTCCACGAACTCTTCGTGGGTAGGATCTCGCAGCTCGAACCAGGCCTTGCGCTGCTTGGATGCGGTTCCTCCCACCAGAGAACCTTCGATGCGCAGCAACGCCGTGGCGGCGAAGCTCATCTTCACCACCACATCCGCGACCTTTTCGACATCCTGGATCGATTGGGGCCGCACTAAGAGGCCGTCTTCGGCGGTCTTCTTGACGAGAATCAGGGGAACGCCCAGTCCGTAGTGGAGAGCAAAGCCCGGAAGCCCGACGACCTCGTAATCGAAACCCACCAGGATCTCGTCGTACTCTCGAGGGTTCCACTGGTACTCGTTCACCCCAAGCCCGATGTCGAGAACTCCCCGCAGAGTGGCGAGCTGGGGGTTTCCTTCCGTCGGCTCCTGATTCTCTCGCGAGATTTGGATCAGTTTGGCCAGCGATCGATTGTAGAAGTCGCAGGCCCAACGGAATCCGGGGTCATAGCCGCTGGCGGGCGCGCCCAGTTCCTGGTCGAACAGGTAGGCGTAAGCGTACTCCAACGAGGCAAGGTGAAAGCGAACCTGCTGCGACGAGGAAGCACTCTTTGTCGCTTGCAGGTAGCAGAGCTCGGCGAGGTGCAAGGCCATCACTCGCGTGCGTCGAGTTTCGAGCCATTCGTTCAGCTGCAGGAGGACGGCTTCGGGATCCTCTTGGTAGCGACCCAGGAGGGCTTCTCGCCTCAGAAACTGACGGGTCCGATCACTGCATGCCTTCCCTTCCAGTGCCGATCGATTCTGTTCCAGAAACCAGCGATCGCTGCTGATTCGTTTCAAGTGAATCCGTGACCGACAGGCCGGTGACACCAAGACAACAAACAAGAGCAGGGCGCCCCACCCGTGACGGCATCCCCGATCCCAAGTTCGAGAGATCATGGAGCTGTTTCCCACCACGAGGCCGCCCCCCGCGTGTAGACAGAGCCACTCAAGGGCTCTCGCCACCGTCGAATCCGGCGTTCTTTTCCGGTGGGTGTCGGTGATCCCGCCACGGAATCAAACATGTGGTAAGCATTCCCTGTCAGAACACGGGCACGCTCTTCCTCGAGCGTCTCCCGGGCGAAGTCCTTTCGTTCGAGACTTGTCGTCTCTCCGGTCCGTGACAAGGAGTTTCCATGAAGCGTTCTCTCATTGGTGCAGCAATTTTTGCTGCGTTGGCGGGCCCGTCCTGGGCAGGCACCTGTGACGGAGACCCCGGTTTCTCCATCACCGCTCCCTCACAAGTCCTGGTGGGCGACACATTCACGATCGAGCTGGAGGCTCCGAGTTCCGGCCTCGGCTTCTTCTTCATCGCCTTCGACCAAGGAAGCGTGCGAACCAAGTTCGGAGAGCTGTGTCTCGATCTATCGGACTTCTACCTCTACAAGATCCCGTTCGGCCAAGATCCTCTCGAAATCATCTGCGACCTGGAATGCGACGATGCGTTCGCCGGATTGAAGCTCTACATGCAGTTCATTCTGTTCAAGCCGGGTCAGCCAGAACTGAGCGGGATCTCCAATCTGGCCACCATCGAATACCTCCAGAACCCCGACTGCGGCGCCACCGAGTGGTGCGTGGAAAACTCCGACGGCGATGAAGAAGTCTCGTGCCTGGACACCGACGCCGGCTTCTACTTCTACACCCTGGACCGAGAATACGACTGGGAAGACGGTGCCACCCTGATCGAGCGTCTGGACGGCAGCGCCTCGTTGAGCGGTTCGATTCGCCATCGCTTCGAAGCCGACAAGTGCTGGGACGTCGAGATCGACCTGGCGGGGCGAATGGACCCGGCTCACGAAAGCTATCCGCCGGACAGCAGCCCCTACACCTACTGGCTGAAGGATTCGGCGCTGCTGGAGAATGGCGGGCCCGTCGATACGGACACCTGGTGGTACTACACCGAGTCCGCCGGGACCTTGATCGGCTGCGACCACTTCGAAGGCGCCTCGATCTCGATGATTCGCTATGGACCGGCCTTTCAGTTCGGCCACGCCGCCAACTTGTACAACAGCCTGATGGGCGGCGGCGCCTGGTTCACCGGGATCCTGACCACTCCGGACGGGTCCATGTACGACCTCGGCATCATCGATCTGGGCTTCGACCTGACCGACTGCGAGTAACGCTCTCCGTCACTCTTTGTTCTCGAAACTCTCGGCGCCCTCTCCTTCTTGGGGAGGGCGCCTTCTTTTGGTTTCGGGTCACGGCTCCGAAAGGAATCGGAGGATCTCGTCCAGCAACAGCTCGCTTTGTTCGGTCTCGAACAGGAACTGAGCGTGAGCCTTGCCGTCGAGCACGACCAGCTCCTTCGGCTCAGGGGACAGGTCGAAGTCCTCTTCGATCTCGGGAAGGCGCAGGGTCCCTTCGCCACGGAAGTCCTCTCGGGCCAGGATGAATAGCTTGCGACCTTCCAGACTTTCCGGCGCATCGACGGGACAGGCGAGCAAGACCAGGCGATCGATTTCACCAGGCATGGCCTGGGATGCCTTGGCCGACGCCCAGCCGCCGTAGCTCGCCCCGACGACAAACACCCGCTGGGCACCGCTGGACCGCAGGTGCTTGACCGCGGCGACCACATCATGAAAGACGCCCTCGGGGCCGTCCTCTCCGCCAACCGAGGAACCCCGACCACGCAGGTCCACCGCCAGGACCCGAAAGCCCTCGGCACGGAACGCGGGAATCTGCGGTTTCCAGCTTTCCTTCGTGAACCGTCCCCCATGGACCAACAGAACCGCGTCGGGCTCGGATCCGTAATTGGTGGCTTGGATCCGACCGCCATCTTCGGTGGAGAATGAAACCGCGGCCGACTCTCCGCCGTCGCTGCTTCGTGCCACCAGCCCTTTCTTGGCCTGTTCGTGCTCAGGATCAATCTCCAGAGCTCGCCGGTATTCCTCGTTCGCGTCCTCGGGAAGCTCGGCGGTGTCATAGGCGCGAGCCAGCTCGAACGCAGAGTCCGCGGATTCGGGGTAGTCGTCGGCGTTCGCTTCCAAGAGAGCGATTGCCGAGTCGACCTCGTCCATCTTCAGCATCTGGAACCCGACGAGTTCGATCCCACTTCGAGTGTCGACCAAGGGGTTCTCGCGACGAAACCCGTGGTAGGTCCACAACACCGCCAGAGGATCCGCGCGCTGCAAAAACAGGTGGTGGAGGAAGTCCTGCAACGGCGTGCGCTCGAATTCGGGTGGGGAGAACCACTCGATCGGAATGTCTTCGTTGGCAACGATCTTGCCCCACTGCATGGAACTCAACTCGGCACCCGTCGCGATCACCCGTTCGGTGATGCGGTGGGGAATCAAGACTCCGAACACCTCTCGATAGTCGCTCATTCGCGACTCGGACGTGACGGCGTCGCCGAACGCGTGAATCGAAGCCGTTTGACGGGTTGCCACGATCAAGGAGGTCTCGCGATCGAAGAACACTTCGGTCGAGTACCCATCGCGCATGGTCAACAAGAGCCGATCGGCCGGCCGACCGTCGATCGAGGCCGGCTTCCCCAGTTCCACTCGATGGCCTTTTTCTTGGTAGTCGAGCCAAGGACCCTCCACATCCGCGTAATGCCGGATCGCCGCCGAGGCCTTGCCCACGGTCCGAACCACCAACCCCGGATCCCGGAACCACTCCCACGCGCTCCCGTCATAGCCTTCCATGTAGTCCGGGTTCTTTTCCGGATGGCCGACGAGCTTGTACCAAGGCCTTTTCAACATCATGGTGGCATCGCCAAACCCAGCGAAGCCCGGCTCGGAGTACTGACCCTTGAGGTACATCAAAGAGTCGATGGCGCGCAGCGCTTCCTCCCCACCCCTCGCCTCGATGTGTCGGGCGACGATCTCCTCCACGTCGTCGAGGACCCCTTCTTCGGTGTGCGCGGAACGGGCCGTCGTCCCCGCGACACCCGCCAGAAAACCGAGAGTTCCCGCAACCAGTCTGACAAGTCGCACCCTGTCCCTCCTTTCGAACCTGCCCCGGCTCTAGCTACCGCAAGTCTCCCCGGACCGTTGAGCCATTCCCGAAGAATCCGGGCGGATGGAGCGCTTTCTCAAGGCCCCAGAATCCACCGACTTTGCCTGTCCGCCTTTCTGTCCGACCGTCGCGTGGCCTGTTGAAGCGGCTGCCCTTCGAGCGCGGCCCTCGTTTCCTCGCAACCCGTTGAAGGAGTTCCTCATGCTTTCCGCCCGCCGGTTCCCGCTCATCAGCGGACTTTTCGTCGCTTTCGGGAGCGCTTCGGCCCTGGCCAACTGCCCCGAGTCCGGTCACTGCCATCTCGCCCCTTGGGCACCCGTCAGCTCTGACGCATTCGATCAGGTCGGCAAATCGGTGTCCCTGTCCGACACCTACGCGGTGTTTGGAGCACCCGGTGACGAAGCCGTCTACGTCTATCGCCTGGTCGAGGGGATTTGGCAGCCCGACGGGATCCTGAACCCTGTCGGCTCGTCCTCCGGAGAAGACTTTGGCGAATCAGTCCATGTGGACGGAGATCGCATCCTCGTGGGCGCCCCGGGCGACGACGAAGAGGGAAACGCTGCGGGAGCCGCGTATGTCTACGACCGAGGCTTGGCCGGATGGAACTTCTCTGGAAAACTCACCGCCTTCAGCACTGACGCCTTCGACCAACTCGGAACCGATGTCGCGTTGCAAGGTGACACCGCATACGTCGGCGCGCCGGGCGTGTCCGGTGGGGGCAGCGTGCTGGTTTTCCTCCGAGGGGGCGGAAGCTGGAGCCAGTCGGCCGCGATTAGCCGAGCCGATACGGGCAGCTTTGGGTTTGCTTTGGACGTGCACGGACCGGACCTCATCGTTGGTGACTGGCAAGACAATGACAACGGTCAGAGCTCGGGTGCCATTCACCACTACGACCTGGACGGCATCGCCATCACCCATCGCGAGAAGATTCTCGCTCCGGACGGTGCCAGCAACGACTTCTTCGGCTCCGCCCTCGCCGTCGACTCGGGTCACCTGATTGTCGGCGCCTATGGCGACGATGACAACAACGGTGACAACGCCGGAGCCGCCTATGTTTTCGAACGAGAGCTCAACATCTTTCCCATTCCTCCCAGCTACGAATTCGCTGAAAAGCTCGTCGCCTGCGACTCGACCGGCGCGGACAACTTCGGCCGCAGTGTCGAAATCCACGGGAAGCAAGCCGTGGTGGGCGCTCCTTTCTACAATGGGACTGGTGGTGTGTTCTCGTTCGAACGAGACGACTCGTTCTTCATTGGGGACTGGGACGCATCTGACCTGATGACCAGCGCCAGCGAATCCCCCGACGATCGCCTGGGCTGGTCCGTCGCGGTCCGTGGCAAGCGCTGCATCGCTGGCGCTAACTGGGCAGATTCTCGCGGTGACCGTTCCGGGCAGGTGTATCTGTTCACCATGGCGCCCTCGAACGGAACCGAAGGACTGTGCAGCTGCGAGCGGCTGGCGTACGACGAGAGCTACGGTCTCGGTAAGCCAGGCACCAATGGCATCCCTCGCATCGACGCCAATCAACCCGGCTACCTCGGTGACACCCTCGAGATCAACCTGGTCAACGGTCTGGCCGGCGCCACCCCGGCGCTGTTGATCGGCCTCGGCCGCGCCAACATCCCCTTCGACGGTGGCGAAATCCTGGTCGCCAATCCGAAGCTCACGGTGCTGCCTCCTCTCGATGGGAACGGCCGGGCGACGTTGAGCGGCAACATCCCGGACGCCCCCGCATTGTGCGGCGTGTCCCTCTACTTCCAGTACCTGTTTGTGGATCCGGGAGCCACCGGGACCACTGCTCAGTCCCACGGTTTCCAGCGCTCTCTCGGCTACTGAGTGACGCGCGAAACCAGACAACCCTCGCGACATCTCTCGGCCGGCCCGCGTTCGCCTCGCGAATGCGGGCCGGCCACTTTCCGCTCCGGACACGATCGCTGGTTCCAGCGGACCGGAGGCGATCTCGGCGGCACGCCTCCAGTCCCCCTGGCCAAGCACCGACGGGACGAGTAACTTTCCTCTCCTCTGCTCCCGTTGGATCGAGACAGCACCCCTTCATGAACGACTCCGCCTCTTCTCCATCCCCGTCCCTGGCACGGCACACCGCAGACTTGATCGTGGTCGGTGGCGGTGCGGCGGGCCTCATGGGGGCGATCTCCGCGGCGCGGCGCGGACACTCCGTCATCGTTTGCGAGAAGATGAAGCGCGCCGGGTTGAAGCTGATTGCCAGTGGTGGCGGACGCTGCAATCTCACCAACACCCTCGAGATCGAAGACTTCATGAGTCGCTGGGGCCGAACCGGTCGCTTCATGCATCCGGCGCTCAGGCTGCACGATCAACGAGCGATCCGAGCTCTGTTTTCATCGATCGGGGTGGAGAGTCATGCCCCGGACGGTTTTCGGGTGTGGCCGAAGACTCATGATGCTCGCACAGTTCAGCTCGCCATGGTCGAAGAGGCGGAGCGACTGGGAGTGACGATTCTGTGTCACTGCGAGGCGAAGAAGGTCGTCACGACCGATGGCAGGGTCTCCGGACTGGAGACCAACCAAGGGTTCTTGGAAGCACCGGGCGTTCTCATCGCGACCGGAGGCAAGGGGTATCCAGGATTGGGAAGTACGGGCGCCGGCCATCGCCTCGCGCAGGCGGTGGGGCACAAGATCACTCCGCTTCACCCGGCCATGCAACCCTTGTTCACTCGGGAGCCTTGGCCCGCGCGGTGCACGGCGTACACCCTGCCCAAAGTCGAGATTCGCGTAGACCTGAAGAAAGCGCGGAAGGTGTGCGTGATCGGCGACGTCATCTTCACCAAGAACGGAATTGCCGGCCCGGCAGTCATGGACCTCGCCCGGGAAGTCACTCCGTTCCTCGACCAGTTCGACCAAGTGCCTTTGCTGTTGAAGCTCACAGGAGGGCGCAGCGAAGACGAGTGGGTGCGAATGCTGAAGAGCTGGCGATCGGAGTTCAGGCCCGAAATCTCCGCAGCGAAAGCCCTTGAACGGGAGGTCCCGCCACCCTTCGCCGAAGTCTTCTGTGAATTGACCGATGTCTCGCCGCAAGCTCGCTTCGTTGATCTCAGTGGTCAACAACGCGCGGCGCTCGCAGCCGTTCTCGCGGTCACCCCTTTGACCGTGGTCGGGAGCGATGGGTGGAGTCGCGCGATGGTGACCCGGGGAGGGGTTCGCCTCAAAGACGTCCACCCCGAAACACTCGAAAGCAAAGTCGTCCCTGGACTTTTCTTCGCCGGAGAGGTTCTCGACCTGGACGGTCCTTGCGGCGGATTCAACCTCACCTGGGCGTTCTCGTCAGGGCTTCTCGCGGGGCAGGCGGCTACCAATGGGCCGGACGATCCGCTGACGCCGGTGGTCGCTCATCAAACGGTTCCAGGGGACTCATCACAACAACCAGGCCAGCCGACTCCTGGGGATCCGCGCTCGAGGGCTCCGTCATGATTTCTGCGGGACTGGACAACCCGCTTGAGAACCCTCGAAGAAACCGGCGCCCGAACTCACATCCGCCGCAATAGTCGCAGCCCGATCAAGAGCAATCCCACCAAAACCAGACCACTGGTCGCGTCTCCCAATGGCACTGCCGAAACCGGAACCGCGAACAAGCGCACGTCGTCGAAGTCGACCTCGATTCCGGTAACGCCGGGAACGTCTGGCTGATTGCGATTGACCACTCGGATGGACAAGCTTTGGCCGAGCTGAGGGTGCGAGGATCCGGTGATCAGGCTCGCGACAGCAGTGGCCCACTCACGCTCATCCGGCAACACGGTGTCGACGTCTTCGGCAACGACCACTCCACCCGCCAAGAGCTGGATTCGATAACCCGGGAAGCCATCGATGTTGAAGAAGCCAAAGTTGGAGAACGGAGGGAGCAGGGCCGTGCCGCTTCCGATGTTGCCGACTTCGACGATCAGGGTGTAGCGAGTGTCCGCCTCGAGCACCGCCCCGAGGGTTTGTTCGACGCCGTACTCGTCCCCTCCGGTGTCCCCGTTTGTGTACAAGAGAACGCAGTTGTCACCCTCCGGAGAACCATCATCGAAGAACGCGGGATCGGGAGCAAAGTCGGCCGCAGTCCCAGGATTCAGGACGCCGATGTTGGCTCCCGTCGGCGGACTGCCGAACTCGTAGTAGGCCGTCCAGCCCGCGGGCGGTGGACCGACCGGAAACGTCCCCGTCGGCACATCCCCTCCGTACTGGGCCGGTAAGTTGCTGCCGAAGTAGAGGTCTTCGAAACCGGCATTGGTGATCGGGATCGACTGCGCGGCCGCCCCCGCCGGAGCGATCACGAAGCCGACGGAAATGACACCGGTCGCCATGGCTCCGACCAGCGTTCGCGACAGGGACAAGGAGTGCGCAGACACACGAGTTTGCATGGGAGATTTCGCTTCCAGAGGAGAACGCTGCTTTCGAAGGAAAAGCATGTTCCGACGACTCCCTCTCACTGTCAACGGGTCGTGGTCGTCACACCGAATCCCGAACGGAACTCGACAAGACCTCGTGCTCGAATCCGACCGACTGCCCGGACGGCGACTCCGGTAATGAACACTTCACTCTTGCGCCACGGGATGCTCGTTCCCCTCCGAGGCAGATTCCCTTTCCCGGGCGAAATGGTCCAGGATCTGGTCAAACCGCCACTCCCATCCGGGAAACTGGTCGCGGACTCTTTCGACATCGCGAGTTGCGGTCCGCAAGACCTCTCGAGCTTCCTCGGGCTGGTTCATCTCCAACAGCGCTTGATAGAGCGAGAACCGAGTCCATGCTCGACTGTGGTGCGCCATGGGAATTCCCCGCTCGCAGGCGCGATCGTGCGCCGGGAGGCACTCCTCCACCATCGCCTTGATCATCTCCGGAGGCTTCTTCAGAGTTTGCGCCAGCAGAGCGTTCCGGGAACGGGTCACCGCAAGATCCAACTCGAACTTCCCTTGATCCGGAAAGTCCTGACAGAGTTTTTCGAGAAGCGGAATCGCCTCATCGAACAACTCCTGAGCATTCGCGTTCGACTCCGGCGTGTTGATCCTTTGCAGGAACAGGCCATGGTTGGAGAGCACGGACGCCAAGTTGAAGCGGTGATCTCGATCGGTCGGAGAGTCTTTCACCAACGAACGGAGGATCTCGATCGCCTCCTCGCTCAACTCGACGGACTCTTGCTTGTCACTGCCTGTGGAACCAAGATTGACGAGCAACAAGGCCAGGAGACGGCGGTTCTTCTCGTTGGGAAACTCGTCCACGGCTTCCTCGGCAAGCGCCCGCCCCTCGTGGATCAAATCCAAACCTTCCTCCTTGTACTCTGCCATGCGCCACAGGTACGGACCCAGGTTCATCAAGCTTTCGATGGATCGACTGCGCACTCGGTCTCGAAGCTCCCCCTCGGTGACCTCCATCATCTGTTCGTAGATGTCCAGGGCCTGGTAGTAGCAGTCCACCGAAACCGACACTTCTTGGATTGCCCTGGCCCACCCTCCTTTCATATTGAGAGTGAGGGCGTACTGCAGCGCGACCTCCACATCGTCCGGGCTTTCCTCCCAAAGCCGCTCGAACTCAGAGAGCGCTCTTTCTAAGGGGGGAGACATTTCCTCGAAGCGCTCCTCCTCGAGAAGCAGCTGCGCCTGAAAGTGGTCGACCCGAGCTGCAATCTCTCGAGCCCGGGGGTGGTCCGGCATCTGATGAAGTAAGCCTCGCGCACTCTTCTCGGCAATGTCGAGGAGGTCGTGCCGGACTTGGACACTGTTCGGAACGTCGCGCAGCTCGACGAAGCCGATCTGCAACAACACGGACGCCACCGACTGGACTGCGGTTTCGAATCGTTTTTCGGCAAGTCGGCTTTGGGCGAGGATCTCCATGCGCTGTTCCTCGACCGTCTCCAACGCCGCCTGGGTTTTTCGCTGTTCTTCTTGGACCGCGCGAGTCCTTGCAACCTGAGCCCTCCACAAGGCCAAGGGTCCACCGATCAACAGCAAGAGCGCAACCGCGATCCCCAAGCTTGCTGCGGGTCGCCGCTGGGTGAACCGACGCATCCGCAATGCCGGGCCCGGTCGACGGGCTTCGATGGGCCGAAACTGCAAGACATTGTCGAGGTCCCGGGCGAACGCAGCGACATCCGCGTAACGACGCGTGGGATCTCGATCCATTGCCGCCAGGCAAACCGTCTCCGCATCCCAAGGAATGGATCGCTGGGGAGTCCGTAGCGACGGAGCCGTCCCTTCGGCAATGCGCCGACTGGTTTGATCGAGGGAGTTCCCTTCTTCATGAAACGGGTGACGCAACGCCAGCAGCTCGTACAAAGTCACCCCGAGTCCATAGACGTCCGTGCGCTCGGTGGCCTTCGCTCCTTCGCGACGAATCTGCTCGGGTGCCATGTATGCCAAGGATCCGACCGGGGCTCCGCTCTTGGTGATTCGCGACCCGTCTTTGGTGCTGGCGAGGCCGAAGTCCAGTAGCATCACTCGACCATCCCAAGTCAACATGAGATTGGAGGGTTTCAGGTCGCGGTGCAGCACTCCCTCGCCATGGGCGTACACCAGGCAATCCGCGATTTCCTTGATCCAACGGAAGCAAACCTCGACCCAGCTCTTTCCTCGAGGAACGAACAGATCCGCACCGTCGACGGAGGCTCCTCGCAATCTTTGCAGGACGTCATGCAGTGCTTGATCATCCAACCGAGCCGGGGAGTCCTTGATCAGCTCTCGCAACACGGTTCCCAAGGAAACCCCAGGGACGCACTCCATGGTGAAGTACGGCAGCCCCTTCTCATCCCCTACTTCGTACACGCGAACGATATTGGGGTGCTGAAGCTGGGCGATGGTCTGCACTTCTCGACGGAACCGCTCTTTGGAGTGGGGAAAGTACAGGTGTTCGGGTCGGATGAGCTTCAGCGCCACCCATCGCTTCAGCGATGGTTGCTCGGCGCGGTAAACCACGCCCATTCCCCCCACGCCGAGGCGCTCGTGCAATCGAAACTCGCCGAGCTGATCGGGGACCTCGTCGCTTCCTGTGTTCTCCGACGAAAGAAGTCCCGCCCCGTGGAGCTCCCGAAGTCGGGAGCGAATCCACTCGGCCTGCTCGGGGTGCTCATCGAGGAATGCCTCGAGAGCCTCCTGCCCCCCCTCGTCCAGACACTGCATCGCCTCTGCCAAAAGCGCGATGGTGTCATTGCGATCTGCCAATGGTCACTCCGGTGTATGGCTCAGGGGTTTTCCCATCGAAAGAACGGTAGCGGAGCGAATCCGTGCCGCTGCACTCAGAGCAGGTCGTCACGGGCCTGGGAGATGAGTGGCTCCCCAGGCCTCGCAGACCGTTGAGACAGGGCCTCGGATGGCCGATCGAGAGATCTTCGTTTCCGCCGAGGAGTCGAACCGCAGGCGAATCAGTGGATTCGTCGGGGATTCGAGGACGACGGACGCGAAAAGGTCCGATCGGGCGCCGAAAGACTTCTTCAACGGCCTGCTAGCTAGATCCGAGACCTGTCCCGGCTGTCGCATCAAAAATGAAATCCTGGCCCCACGTCTCGAACGGTTTTCACTCCCCCCGGGAGATCGCCCAGAACCAGGCCGCGACTCGTTCGCCAGACTCAAAGCGACAAGCTCCCGCACAGCTTCACTCCGGGCTGCTCGACTCACCTTGCTCGGATGCGCGTCAGCCACGCAGTCAGGAAGCTACCTCCGCGAATGATTCCGCACAATGGCGACGCAGCTATTCCGATTCCGCACCCAGGGAACAAAGCACAACCTTAGACACAAAATAGAAGGCAATCAGCAACCGCCGCTGGTCTGAATTGCGGCAGCCGCCGCGCTCGAACGGACCTCTGCGACTCCGTTGAAACGACGGGGTTTCCCGGTACTCTTTCGCCCTCTCAATCCGGTTTGGGGGTGCTTGGATCTCTGGGGTCGATCCTGGCACGCACTCACCCGTCACCGGACAGGCCGTTCCTTCTTCCACGGATCGGTCTTCAACTTCGCGGTGGTCTCGACCGCGCTTCATGGAGGAGGAAATTGATGGAATTGTTGTCTCTGATTGCTGCCGTTGCGCTGACGTCCGAGGGCTCCGAACCGCTCAAGCTTTCAGGACCGACCAACGCCACCCAACCGCCGGCGTTCGTCCTGTCCCCCTTCACCCCCCCGATCCAAGAAGAGGAGGAAGAAGAAAAGCTCCACGCCTTCGGGTTCGATTGGGAGGGACGAATCAGCGCTGGCGCAACCGTCGTGGCTGGTAACTCGCGATCCACCACGATCTCGACGGACGCCGAGATCCATGGGACCGGGGAAGACGACCGAATCCTGATCCGGGGCGGCTACTTGGGACAACGCACCAAAGACCCCGTGGCACGAACCACCTCCACCACGGCTCGCCGCGGGTACTTCGATGCCAAGTACGACTACTTCTTCCAAGAAGATCTCTATGCCTACGGGCTGTTGGACGCCGAACGTGATGGCATTCGTGCAATCGACCTTCGCTACACCGTGGGCGTCGGCGCCGGCTACCAGTTCATCGAAGGCGAGGAACGAAACCTGAATGCCGAAGCCGGCCTCGGCTGGACCGAAGAGAACTTCAAGCGCCCCACCCAGGACGTCGAGTATGTCTCCGCCAGAGCTGCGGTTCACTTCGACACCGTGCTCGGGGAGAACGCCGAATTCTTCCACGACACCGAGTGGATCGCCAGTCTGGAAGACTTCACCGAGGATCACCTGGTTCGAACCGTCACCGGGATTCGAGCGGGCATCGTGGGGAACCTGTCCATGGAAGCCAAGGTGCTGTGGGACTGGGACTCCAGCCCTGCCGCCGGCAATACCCGCCGGGACGTGCAGTACATCTTTGGCCTGACCTGGACGTTCTGAACGAATCGGGAGCACCTTCCTCCAGGAAGGTGCTCCCGCGCAGTCTGTGAGTTCTGCGTTGCAGGACCTGGGCCGAACCATCCGGTTGCGGAAACCCGCCCCAACGCCCAGTCCCCCGCATGGTCCTGCAACCAGTACCCCCGCTGAACAAGTATTTCCCGCACCTGCCTGTCGGCCGCGTGCCTGTCCCCGTTGTGTGGAGCCGTTCCATGCGTAGTTTGATTGCTGTTCTATTGCTGTCCCTTGCCCCTGCTGGCTGGTCCCAAGAAGAAGCGCCCGCCGGCCCGCAGAAGCCCTCTCAGACCGTCGAAGAGTTCAAGACGGAAGTCGAGGCAATGGGCGCCGATGCGCTCACCGCCAAGGCCACTGAGATGAAAGCTCTGATCGCCGAGTTCAACACGGCCATCGACGCCAAGAACGAAGCGATCGACATCGCGGCCGAAGCCGACAAAGAAGGCCTCCAGGCCGAAGTGGCGGCCCTGGAAGCTGCACAAAAAGCAACGGCGGATGACTACCTGCGCGAAGTGGTCCGCAAAATGAAAGATCTCGAACTCGAGACCACCGAGTACGACGAACTGCTCCTGACCACCACCGGCGAAGTCAGCCTCGAGAACCTGGATGCGGAAGTCGTCGCAAGCATGCTCGACGGCTGGATCGACAAGGGAAAGACCTGGGTTTCGGAAGAGGGCCTCGGCCTCGCGTTTCAGGCGGTGCTGTTCCTGTTCATCCTGTTCGTCTTCAAAGTTCTTGCGAAGATCATGGGACGAGTCACCCGACGCGGCCTCGAGTCCTCCAAGCTTCGGGCTTCCAAGCTGCTGAAGGACTTCTTCGTCAACCTGGTTACCAAGGCCGTCATGATCGTCGGCTTTATGATCGCCATCTCCTCGGTCGGGATCGACATCGGACCTCTCCTCGCCGGCGTCACCGTCCTCGGTTTCGTCGTCGGTTTCGCCCTTCAGGGCACCCTGTCAAACTTCGCATCCGGCATCATGATCCTGATGTACCGTCCGTACGACATTGGTGACGTCATCGACGCCGGCGGCGTCAAGGGCTCGGTCGACTCCATGAGCCTGGTCTCGACCACCTTGATCACTCCGGACAACCAGGTACTGATCGTTCCCAACAATTCGATCTGGGGCAGCGTCATCACCAACGTCACCGCCCGCGACACTCGCCGCATCGACATGGTCATCGGCGTTGGCTACGGCGATGACCTCGACAAAGTCGAAAAGGTCATCCACGAAGAACTCAAGAAGCATCCCAAGGTCCTGGAAACCCCGGCACCGAACGTCAAGGTCAGCAACCTCGGCGACTCCACCGTCGACTTCATCGTTCGTCCTTGGTCCAAGACCAGCGATTACTGGGAAGTTCTGTGGGACCTGACCAAGTCCATCAAGCAGCGCTTCGATCAGGAAGGCATCTCCATCCCGTATCCACAGCGCGACATCCACGTCATCTCCGAAGGCAACTCCGAAGACCAGGCCGCCGCTCACGCCGCCTGACGGAGCCCCTCGTCACCAAGAGCTTCGCCAAGAACGCGAAGCTAGGTGACATCCCGGTTGAAAACAGCGCCGGCCGGCACCACTCGGGTGCCGGCCGGCGTTTTTCATTCACTGTCGGTACAGGCAACATCCTCGACCCGCAACCCGACGACCACCCTTCGTCCTCGGACCCGAGTGAGACCGTTTCGAACCACTCTCGACCGGGTGATTCTCGGAACACCGCACGGGAAACTTGTCGGCGTCCGCTCACCGTGTCCGGTTCCCGAAACGGCAAGCAACTCGCGTTTCATAAACCTCAGGACTGCAAGTCACCGCGCCATGACCTCCAAGCACCGTGAGGGAGAGAGTGCTCTCGGTACTTCGCGCTCACTCGCCGTGAACGATGACATCCAGGCGGCCAAAGAAACCCAACACCAAGAGCATGTTGTACTCCGCGTACGCCACTTGCTCGATCCGTCCCTCTTCCGCCGCTGTTTTGATCGAAGCGTCCCCGAACCCGTAGGTGGTTCCGAAGAACGGTTCGCGCAAATACAGCGACGAGGCCTGGCCTTTGCGGGTCCGCGGCACCGACGAATCGGCACTCGTGGTGAGCGGCGCCTTCACCTGGGTGAACAAGAAACCCACCGGCGGGCGAACCGGGACTGTGGGAACGGCCCCATTGAGCGCGCCCACCGGGAATCGGCCTCCTCCGGGGAACAGAGCCGTGCATCCCGGGAGCAACCACAGCATGGTGAACAGGGCGAGAACCCGGCCAAGACCTGCCCTTGACCCCATGACCCTCGAATTCAACGCCATGCTTTCAGTCTCCGTGCACGATCGTTGTGTAGCTCTGATAGACCCCCAGTACGTTGAGATAGTGGTAGTCCTGGTGCTTGACGTCGGTGATTCCCCCCGCCGCGGCGGCCGCCGAAGTGCTGGCGTCTCCCCAGGCCACAAGGCCAAGAATGGAATGGGTCGAAGCTTCCCCGCGGTGCGCGCCAAGGTCTGCCTGATCCAGATCCGTGTCGAGGGGGGCAGACGTTCCGCTGTAGACGAGTCCTTGCGGAGGAACCACCGGTGCCTGCAAACATCCCGGCGCCCCCAACAATGCGACCGCCAATCCCCACACCGCTCCCCCGGTTCTTTTCTTCATCGTGATTCCCTCCATCTGTTCAGGAAAATGCCCGCGCAAAAGCCATCGATTCAGAAACCAACGAGACGGCCCTCCCATCGAGGCACGCCGTCTCTCCTTCCAAGAGTCGAAAGGCTAATCGATTGCTGAGAGAGTTTCATTCGACAGAAGGGACCACTCACGACTTCGAGCTGTCGGTCTCCTCCGCCCGACCCGGCGGACGACCAAGGGCAAAGAGCAAGTCGAAAGCGAGAGCGGAGTGAGTCACCCCAGGAGTCGTGCGGCCACAGCCGTTGCAACCTCCGAAGAACCGACACGCACAAGAGAACAACGTCAGTGTAACGTAGAGCCGCTCCATGGATCATCTGGAGAGAACTCTCCCAAAGGCAACGAACCATCGGCCGGTACCCGGCGCCTGGAAGGTCGGCCCGACTCTTTTCACGAACACCGGACTCAAAGCGAACGCGGTCTAGAAAACGCAGCTGAAATCTGTTTCGAAGGTCTCTTCCGATGAATCGTCGACGAGCGTTGATCTCCTTTGTCCTACTCATGGCAGCAGGTGGCGCAGATCCCATGACGGCGCTCACCGCCAAGGAACTCGAAAAGGAGGCGTTCGATCTGGAAGGACTGAGGCCTCTTGTCGAATCCGCCTTCTCCACCGATGCCCCCGGCGGAGTCGTTCTGGTTGCTCGTGGCAAAGAGGTGCTCCATCGAGCGGCCTATGGACTGGCCGACCTGGAATCCGGTCGGGCACTCACCGTCGCGGACGCGTTGCCCATCGGCTCGATCACGAAGTCTTTCACTGCAGGAGCGATTCTGCGTCTCGCCAGCCAGGGGAGGTTGGCACTCGAGGATGACGTGCGCGTCCATGTCCCGACCGCGGACACACGGGATGCAGAGATCACCATTGAGCAACTCCTCACCCACACGTCTGGCCTTCCCAACCTGGTGGACGTGAGTGGCTTCGAGGAATGGGCCCTCGAGTCACGATCTCTCGACGAGCTCCTGAATCGCACGGAAGGAGTCCCCCTTCACTTTTCCCCGGGGAACGGCTTCTTCTACAGCGACTCGGGATACATTCTGCTTGGTTCGGTGATTCAGGAGATCACGGGCCAGGACTACGCGGACTTCATCGCCAGCGAACTCTTCCCCCTCGCCAACCTCACCGGAGTTTCGTCGGCCGCGGATCAAGAGGAGCCGGTTGCCAAGGGCTGGTCTCGAGACGAAAGCTCAGCAACTTTCGTCCGCGCATCGCCGCTTCACATGTCTGTCCCCCATGCTTCTGGAGCGTTGATCGCCACGGTGGATGACCTGCATCGCTGGACCCTCGCTTGGCGCGACGCCAAGGTCGCAGCGCCTTGGGTGGTTCGCAAAGGCTGGCAGCCGCGGCTGCTGCCGGACGGCACGGTGTCGGGGTACGGCTACGGCTGGAAGCGTTGCACCCTGGAGGGTCACGCGATCGTGGGCCATGGAGGCTGGGTCCCGGGCAACACCGCCACCGTGCTTCACGCGGTGGACGCCAATTTGACGGCGGCGGTTCTGGTGAACAATGACGCGGGAGCCCCCGAGGCAGGGTACCTGGCCCGACGCATCCTTCGTTTGCTATTGACGGGCTCTGCGGAACTGCGCACGGTCGAACTCGAACCGTCACAAATCCAGAGACTCACCGGCCGCTATGAGACAGGCACGGGCGATGTCTGGGAGATCGCCGCCGAAGCAAACTCTCTGCACCTGCAATGGAGCTCAGGAGCTCGGGAACCACTGGTTGCAGTCTCCGCTTCCGAGTTGGCAGTCGAAGGATCGGAGGGCACCTGGCTGTTCCGGTTTGATCTGCCCGGCGATGGCAAACCCGCTCGCTCCGTCCGCGACACCTTGAGCTGCGAACCCCGCGAGAAAGCGGTCCGTCTCGAGTAAGTCACTCGCAGCGCCTCGGGATTGAACCGAAGATCGATCCGAGCCATGGCGGGAGCTCGGAGGGGGACTTTTGTCAACCATCCCTCCGTGGGAACGTGTGCCGTGACCCCTGGAACTTTCACGGAACTCCTCGTGTGGTGCAGCATCGACCTTCGAGACCGGGAACGTCATCTCTATCAGGAAATCCCCGAGTGATTTGCGTTCGCCACTGCAAGGCTCACGAGGTCCAAACGCCGGTCGACATTTCTTCTCCAGAAGCTGCTCCATTTCTTGCTGGACGCGGGTTTCCGTCAGCCTCGTCCTGTGCTTCCAAGATTCACCATCGACTCTCGAAGTCGGAGCACTTCCGCATGGAGGATCTTTATCCACGATTCACAAATCTCCCTCTCAAAGCTCACACATCCATCCGAAGATGTCAGAAGAGAAACGCAGAGAGACTGAGAACGTAGAGAACAACACGAGGCGAACATGACGAAACACCTATACGCGATCGTCCTCGCCGGAGGATCCGGACAGCGTCTGCAAGAGCTGGTTCGAGCTCGATTCGGCGAGCCCATCCCCAAACAGTACTGCCACTTCGATCAAAGAGAATCTCTTCTCCAGCAGACGATCCGTCGCCTGGAACCGGAGATCCCCTCCACCCGAATGACCGTGGTCGTCGACCGCAGCCACTGGCGCTGGGCCACTCCCCAGCTCCGCTGGTTCCCCGGCATCCACAGCATTGATCAACCTCGCGGAGATCGAGGCACCGCCAACGGGGTCTTGCTGCCCCTGTTCCACGTGCTGCAACGCGACCCCCAAGCGCTGGTCCTGATCACCCCTTCGGACCACGGGATCAACAACGAAACCGAGTTCCTTCGATCCTTGCGCCGGGTGCTGGTCAGCCGCGCCGCCAAGGAATCCAACGCGGTCCTGTTTGGCGTGCAACCCACGATGCCGGCAACCGACTTCGGCTGGATGGTCTTGGGCGACCCCATGCATCGCGCCCGATCCTTCGGCCTGCGCTCGGTCGAACGCTTCGTCGAGAAGCCCGAACGGAGCCTTGCGTTTTCACTGTTCAGCTGTGGCAAAGCCTTGTGGAACAGCATGGTCGTCCTGGCCCGAGCCGACCGACTCCTCGGTTTGTTCGAAACGAATGCCCCGGAAAGCGTCGCCGCCTTCCGCGAGGCCTTCCAACACGGACCTCCGGACGAAGACACTCTCGCCAGTCTCTACGAAAAGCTGCCTCCCCTGGACTTCTCTCGAGACATCCTGGAGAAGTCTTCGGATCTCCTTGCCGACGCTTGGCCGCTGACCATGGGCTGGCAGGATCTTGGAACCCCGACACGTTTGCGAGAGTGGCTCGCCTCGGGACCCTCGGAAGACCAGCCCAAGCCCGTTTCTTCGCGCTGAATCTAACCGAGAGTGAGGGCGGTTGGTGAGAACGAACCCCGTCTCGCCAATGGTCCGAGCAGGCCGGCAAGAAGGACCTCGGATGGCGGATCGAGAGGTTCGTGTCCATCGAGGAGTTGGACCGCAGGCGCATCGGCAGATTCGTCAAGGATTCGAGGGCGAAGTCGCGTGGGAGAAGACCCGACCGGGCGCCGAGTGACTTTTTCCATCGCCTGCTAGCTGTTCGCCCAGACTTGCGCCGCGTACTTCCTCTCCTCGGTGCACCGGTCCACAGACAGATCCAGCGTTCCCCTCCCTCGAGACGCAAAGTGCTGGCTCATGGGCCCCGCGTCGCCAACCATCACCCGCCCGCGGCCCCGCCCTGGAAAGAGGAATCGGATAGTATCGAGGCTCGAACATCCACTTCGACAGTCCTTGTGGTGTAACCATGACCGGGAATCGTACGCCTCTTCCCTTCCCGTGGCCCGACGGACTTCAAGTCTCTTACGAGGAGTACTTGGAGCGATCGGGAGATGAGTGGTCGGAGTGGATCGATGGCAAAGTGGTTCTGATGACGCCGGTCGGGCGGATTCACCAAAAGCTGCTGGGGTTTCTCCTTGCCCTGCTCAAGCACTACACGGAACACACCGGCGTGGGCGAGGTTCTGACCGAGCCGTTCCAAATGAAGACCGGTCCCGAACTACCCGGACGCTCCCCCGACGTGATCGTGGTCACCACGGAACATCTCGATCGATTGCGGAAGTGCCATCTCGAAGGCCCCGCGGACGTGGTGATTGAGATCGTGAGTCCGGAGAGCGACACTCGAGATCGAAAGGTCAAGTACGAGGAGTACGAGAAAGGGGGAGTGCGCGAGTACTGGGTGATCGACCCGGAATCGGGGCAAGCCGACTTCTTCGAGCTGACGGATGGCCGCTACCGTCCGATGTCGTTGCGCCAAGGGACCGTCTTCCAAAGCTCGGTCCTTCCAGACTTCTGGCTCGAAGTGAGCTGGTTGAAAACGCCCGAAGAAGAGCGGGCGCGGCATTCCACTAGGGGGAGACCCGTACTCCATTCGCTGCCGGATTCTCCGCACTCTCAAGTCCGATTTCCACCGCTACCGACAGCTCTATCGGGCTGTGACAAAGGGTCTCGGATCACCGGTCGAAGGACTCTTGCTTTGGTCTCACACCGCTGGCGAATCCACCGATTCGGCGAGGCGTCGAGAAACACCAAGGCGGGAAAACCCGACGTGGACGCGGAGCCTTGCCCACAGTCTTGCAGGCCGGTGAAAAGGCCTCGGATCGTCGATCGAGAGATCTTCGTTTCCGCCGAGGAGTCGAACCGCAGGCGAATCGGTGGATTCGTCGAAGGTTCGAGGACGAAGACGGAGGCGAAACGGTCCGATCGAGCATCGGAGGACTTTTCAACGGCCGGCGAGGGGCGGTGCCAACCACGATCGCGTGGTTGGCCGCCTTCGGTCGGCGCCTGGATCCGACCGAGCATGCGGAGGAATTGGCCGGCGATGGGTCGGCCACTCGGAGGTTGTCGGGTCAGCCACGCGGATCCCTGACTTGGGTTGAGTTCGTGTCGAGCAGCGATGTCGCGGCGTTGTCTTTGCCGCCGCTCGAACAGGATGCCCAGCGCCAAGCAAGGACTCATGTCGCGCCCGACTCCCACGAGTCAACCGGGGACTCAACATGGAATGGGTCGCGGCCAACGATCGTCCGAGTTGGCAGGCAGGTGTCACGGTGCGAGCAGCGGTTCTGCTCTTCCTTGCGGTTCTTGGTGGTTGTGGAGGAGGTGGCGGTGGTGGAAGCCCGGCCGTCTTCGTCGATGGGGATGAATCCACCGTGTCCTTCGAGACTTCGGGGAGCATCGTTGCCGACGGGGTCAGCACGGCGACCTTGCGCGTGGTCGTGCGGGACGGCGGCGGCACTCCCCTGGTGGGAATCCCGGTCGCGGTCTCAGTCACCGTTCTGAGCAGCGGCGCCACCGTCACTCCGAGCAGCGGGACGACCGACACCGAGGGCGTATTCGAAGCCGAGCTGACCTCAACCGTGGCAGGCACTCTGTCGATCCGCGTCACTGCCGGCGACTCGGAAGTGCCGTTGAGCGGGGAGCCGGACATCGAGTTCGTCGCGGGACCACCGAGTGCCGCGGAGTCATCGGTGGTGATGACCCCTGCGGTGGTTCCCAGTGACGGGACAACGGCGAGCACCATCACCGTGACCATCACCGATGCCCAAGGAAATCCGATCGAAGGAGAGAGCGTCGATCTCTCCGCCAACGGCGCGGGGCACACGATCACCCCCACCTCCGGAACCACCAACTCTCAAGGCATGGTGACCGCGGGGATCACCTCCACCAGCGCCGAAACGAAAACCGTGAGTGCCACCGTCGACCCGGCGGGTTCGGCAGTGGTGTTGAATCAGCAACCCAGCGTTCAAT
This sequence comes from Planctomycetota bacterium, assembly GCA_028289345.1. Classification (GTDB taxonomy): domain Bacteria; phylum Planctomycetota; class B15-G4; order B15-G4; family SIAN01; genus JANQQL01. The sequence goes on from JANQQL010000024.1 coordinate 76,849, forward strand.
TCCTCGGCCCTCCTCAAGTCGACGGACTGGCTCGGTACTCGGACACCAACAGCAACGGTGCGGTGGATGCCGGTGACCGACTCCACGTCCCCTTTGATCGCGCGATCGCTTTGACCGCCGCGGTGGTTGGAGACCTGGACGCTCCTGTCACGGGAGACACATTCGGGACCGGCGCAACGGTCGCCGCAGGTGACGTCGATGAGGAGCTAGTGATCACCCTGGGGACCAACCCGTCGCTAAAAGCTCGTCAGGATTTCGAGGTTGGGCAAACGACGACGAATTCCGCGAGCGGCGTGGACGTGAACGCCGGTGCCGCGGCAGGAGCGATCGCTGGAACCCAGTTCTCCTTGGATGCCGCACCGTCGACGCCGATCGACATCACTCCCACCTTCGTCAAGTCCGCCCAGACCCTCGGCTCCGGGATCGTCACCGACGTGGCGCTGGCGGATCTGAATGGGGACGGCGCTCTCGATGCCATTCTGGTACTCACCGGTGCCAACCAAACTTACCTCAACAATGGTTCGGGAACGTTCACCCTGGATCAGTCGTTTGGCTCTTCGGCATCCACCTCTCTTGCCACCGGGGATATCGACCGCGACGGGGACGTGGATGTGGTGGTGGGAAACTCCGGTTCCGCGAACCGCGTGTGGCTCAATGACGGTTTCGGGGTGTTGACCGACTCCGGACAGACCCTCGGCAGCGCACTGACTCAAAAGATCGTCCTTGCCGACGTGGACCGGGATGGCGAGCTCGATCTCTTCGCCGGCAACCAAAGCGCGGACGACGTTCTTTATCTGAACACTTCCGGAGTCTTTGCCCCGGACCAGAACTTGAGTTCCGACAGCACGGGCGATGCCGCTCTGTTCGATGCCGACAACGATGGAGATTTGGATCTCCTTGCGGGATCCATGAGCGGATCCATGAGTCGAATCTGGATCAACGATGGCTTGGGCACCTTGTCAGAGACCGGGGCCACCTTGGATGACGACTTGGTGGCGTCCATCTGTGCGGGAGACGTGGACCGAGACGGAGACGTGGACCTGGCGCTGTTGGGTCTGGAGACCCGGCTCTACCTCGGCAACGGGCTCGGCGGGTTCACTCTGTCTTCCTTCGACGGGGACATCTCCTCCGCGGCGGACTTCGCAGACTTCGATCAGGACAGTGACCCGGACTGGATCACCGCCTCGACGTTGGGAGTGATCCCTTGGGTCAACGACGGCGCGGCCAACTTCGTGGAAAGTGGTTCACCTGACAGCGGCTCTCTGCCCACATCCCTGGCGCTCGGAGACGTGGATGGCGACGGCGATGTGGATGCCTTGGTCGGCAATCTCACGAAGGTCGAGATTTGGCTCGGCTCCCTGGCCGGTGCCTGGGGTAGCGCCACTTTCGTCGACGATGGACAAGACCTGGATTCCGTGGCCTTCGACGGCCCTCTGGCCATCGGAGACGTGGATGGCGACCAAGACCTGGATGTCTTCGTCCCAGATGCGACTGCTTCGACGTTGCTCCTCAACTCCGGAGACGGCACCTTGACCGACTCGGGAGATAGCTTCGGGCATTTCGACTTTCCGGTGTTCGGAGACATCGACGGCGATGGAGATCTGGACTTGCTGGATTCGTTCGGCGGTGGACAAGTGTTTACCAACGATGGCAGCGGCACTTTCACCGATACGCTGCAAACCCCGTTCTCGGGAGTCGCTTTGAAAACGGGGGACTTTGATCGAGACGGAGACCTGGACGTCGCCACCGCCGGCACCAATGTGAAGCTGTATCAGAACAACGGAACGGGAACGTTCAGTGACTCCGGCCAGACGATCCTTCCGGGAATCGATGCTGACGACTTGGAAGCCGCGGACGTCGATTCCGATGGCGATCTCGACCTGCTCGTTCCGGATCAAGTGGCCGGCAGCCGCGTGGTCCTGAACAACGGCAGTGGAACTCTGACCGACAGCGGGCAGCTTCTTGCCACCACCGCTCCGTTGGGGCTCGTGGTTCTGGATGCGGACGGGGATGGCGACCCGGACATGGCTTTCGCCAGCGGCAGCGGCAACGCCAACACCGTGTTCCTCAATAACGGAAGCGGCACCTTCTCGGACTCGGGCCAATCTCTCGGCACTTCCACTTCTCTAGACTTGGATGCCGTGGATATTGACGGAGACGGGGATCTCGACCTGATCGAAGCCCGGACCAACACCGGCGAAGCCTACGTGTATCTGAACGACGGCTCGGGCACCTTCGGCGCCACCGCGGCGACCCTCGGCACCGGCGAACGCTTGCGCACCGGAGACTTGGATCAAGACGGGGACGTCGACCTGGTAATCGTGGTCGACGGCGTGCTGGAGGTGTTCAAGAACCAGTGAAGTCGAGTCCTCTGCTCGAGGGTCCCACGACCTCGATCACTGAGGGCGACAGTCCCTGTGGCTCACCGAGAGCACGCCCTATGGGTCCGTTGCAAGAAAGGAAGCCCTCACGCTCACCAGGTCGATCGCGGTGAACGTGTGCTTTGGTCGATTGGTTCGGCCGACCGAACCATGACGGATCCCGGGAAGTGCTTCGGGAAAAACGCCGCCAGGCAATTCGAGACAGGCACTGCCGGAACTAATCGAAATCGGTGGTCGCCTCTCGGCAGACTCGGGAACGAACGGCGCCAACGACTCGTTGCTACGACCTTGACCACCCTTCCACGATCCGCTGCTGAGTTCAAAGCTCATGGCAAACCCAAACCGCGAGACGACGGAGAGTCGTCCCGCGGCCGGGAGGAGGGTTTGTCGAGTTGGGTTGTTCGGAGAACAAAGTGTTGAGGTCTCGAGTGGGTCGGGAGCGAGTTGCGGTACAGTGAGTGGGGCAGGACAAATCAGCCTTGAACCTTGTTCCAGTGGGCATTGGCCTTCTTGATCAGCTCGCCCTCCTCGCCGTCGTTCCACAATTCCAGGGCGTCCACTCCGGCGTTGCGCAGGAACAAGTACAGCTTGCCATCGACGACCTTGAACAGGGTGGGATCGACCGGGAACTTGTCACTGACCGCCATCCCGAAGGCGCACCAGCCGCCGAACTCGGGCAAGTACTTGCTGGGCTCTTTGTCGAACATCTTCTTCGCGTCGGCAGAAACGAAGTAGTAGGTCACGCCCTCGAACGTCGAGGCGAATTCCGGGGAACCTCTGAGTGCCTTGTCCGCGGCGAAGTAGGCCACCGGACAGTAGCCTTCCAGAGCAACGCCGCTGCTCGGCAGGTTGTAGCTGTGGAGATACGCACGGCTGGTGGATGCCATCGCGTCATCCGCGACCGAAGCCGAACCCGAGGAAGCCACGAAGATCGAGCCACTGACCACCGCGGCGACCACACCCAGAACGCGAAGAGTCTTCATCGAAACCATGATTCTGTTTCCTTTTTCGAACGAGAGTGACTGGGAAGAGGGGATCGCTCCCGCTCACAACTCGTGGGTGCCACGCGGCCGAAGGCTCTTACGGGCGATTTCGAAAAAGTTCTCCATCGCGGATGGGATCCGTACTCGCGGGGAAGTTGGCCCTGCGTGCGAAGCTGACGGAACCCTTGGCAGTCCACGGTCTGAGAGAGCCGTCCTCGAAGCCCGAGAAGCATGGGGGGATCAAATTCACTCGCTTCGCGCGTCCCCCAACCTCATCCGCACCGGTGGATGGTTCGGATCGACAAGCCCAATCGGCCCCCACGGAACTCGCGGACGTTCCCTCGCTTCCAGGCCCGCACCGGTCCTCGGACCAACCACTGCGAACAGGCCAGGGGTGGCTTGGGGGGAGAGCCCCGCCGAGGTGCGGCCAAAACGGGCCTTCTCCTCCCGTGGTCCCGAAGTCAGGGTCCCCGTTCCCGACTTCCGAGGGCCCGCCCCTCCTCCGGAGCGAACGGGTGCCCCGCGAGACGGACGGGAACGGCCCAAGGGTCGACGCCTCGCCGGATGCCCCAATCCCGAAAAAACCCTCTCGACCGGGTGAACCGGGCCCTGGCCCTGGGGGTAGAGATCGACAGTGCTAGTTTTCTAGCATACTGCTAGAAATCCAGCAGCCATCCTCCACCACCCCGGGAGCCGGTCGATGAACCCCCGTGACTCCGCCTCTTTTGCGGCTCTTAGCCGTCGGGAGCGCCAGGTGATGCACCTGGTCTACGAGCTCGGCGAATCCACCGCCGCCCAGATCCGCGATCGAATGGAAGACGCCCCCAGCTACTCGGCGGTCCGCGCCCTGCTGCGGACCCTGGTGGAGAAGGGCCATTTGAAGCATCGGATGGATGGACCGCGCTACGTCTACTCCGCCGTCGTGCCACGAGGTCGCGCCGTCCAGGCGGCGCTCAAGGACATGGTGAAAGTGTTCTTCCAGGGAGATCCGGAAGAAGCCGTGGCCGCCTTGCTCAAGCTGCCCGGCTCCAAGCTGACGCCCGACCAGGTCGAACGCATGACCAAGATGATCGATCAAGCGCGAAAGGAGGAGCGATGAGCCTCGTCGCCGCGATCGCAGCAGGCATCGTCGACGCTCTCTGGAAGTCGACCCTTCTGCTGTCGTTCGCTTTCGCCCTGCACCGGCTGTTGCGACACCGTCCCGCGCGAGTCCGCTGGCAACTCTGGAAAGCCACGACTCTCGGACTGCTCTTGATTCCAGTTCTTGGTGGCTTGCTTCCCGCGTGGAGGCTCGAGATTCTGCCGCCGAAGAACTCGGAGCATTCGCAGGCTCCCCTCTCTCTTGTCGTGGATCCGCTCCGTTCGACAAGAGCAAAGCAAGAACGGTTGGCCGAGACCGGCACTGCACTGCGTCTGGTGAAACCCGCTTCTGAGCACGATCCATTGGTCGCGGGAACCTTGGAGCATCGTTCAAGCTTCGTCAAGCGTTCGGCGCCTGCGGGCAATCGTTTCCCAGGCGGTGACGCGTTTTTCACCGGGGCGTCAATGAGACCTCACGAAGGCTCATTTTCGGAAGATCCCTCGATCGGTGGATCGACGGACGATCGCTCAATCGCCCACCCTTCAATGAACGACTCTGCCGCCGGTGATTTCGCATTCGAGCGATCTCCCGTGCATGGCTCTTCCCCGGCGATCGCTGCGCCGATCATCGCTCGCCTTTCGACTGCCTGGCAAGCCTTCGCGGGTCCCCTCACGTTCGCTTGGATTGCAGTCGTCGGGTTCTTTCTGCTTCGCCAGACTCGCTCCCAGCTTCGAGTTCGGCGCTTCCTGACGACGTCCCTTCCCCTGCCCAACTCATGGGTCGCGCAAGTGCAGGCCACCCTTCACGAGATCGGGATCAAGCGCCCCGTTCTTATTCGCTCGAGTTCCGAGATCGACACCCCAATGACCTTCGGCGCGTTCCGCCCTTGGGTTCTGCTGCCAAGCGATGCGCTTCATTGGTCGAAAGACCGCCTGCACGTCGCCCTGAGTCACGAACTCATTCACGTTCGCCAGAACGACTGGTGGTTCGGTGCCCTCGCACGAACTGCATGCGCCCTGTACTGGTTCCATCCTCTGGCTTGGCTCGCGGCCAAGCGAGGATCGGAACAGTGCGAACACTCATGCGACGAACAAGTCCTGGAACACGGAACCGTGCCCTCGGACTACGCCACTCATTTGCTCTCCCTTGCTCAAAGCATTCAACCGTCGAGTCCGGCACCCGCCACCGCACTGGCCATGGTGCGCCCCCACGAACTGGAGTCTCGAATCATGGAAATCTTGAACCCACACGACCGCCGGCGCGGACGTTCCACTCTTCTTTTGGTGACTTCGGCCGCGGTGGCCGGGACCATTCTGATCCTTGCTCCCGTGAAGCTCGCCCATGCGGTTCCTTCACTGGATGACCAATCCTCTTCGGTGGCGGCACCATTGCTTCGACTCCCCGCGGCCAAGTTGACCTCATCCCCCAAGCCGCTCTTGAGCCTTCCCTCGAACGCGGTGTCTCCGGTCCCCGCTCCTGTCTTATCCCTGCGCACTGACACGATCCCGACACCCCCCACCCCCGTGCCAACGCCTCGTTTGGTGACGGTCCCTTCGGTGACGCCTCCGTCCCTGACCTTGCGGAGTTCCGTGGCGCCCATCGCCACCCGAGCTCCTCGCCCGACTCTTCCCAGGCCAGTTCGTGCACCCACGCCGCCCTCGACGATCACTCTTCGCGGCAACAACAAGGTCTCCGTTTCTCACAACAACTGGACTCGCACCGGTCACGACAACGGCTCCTACACCTCCTCGGTCCACTACAACGACGACGACTTCCAACTCAAGTTCCAGCAAACCGGAGAAGTGGAGTACCGAGAGCAAGATCATTCCATCGCGCACATGGAGCCCGGCTCCGAAATCTCCTTCGCGGTCAGCACCACGGGACAAGACTTCCGCATGGAGATTCGTGGCGAAGGCGACGAACTCCAGAGCCGCGTGTGGCTGAACGGACACGAGCGTGATTTCGACCGAACCGCCCGGCAGGCGCGAGACCTGGCTCTTTCCTTGATCGCCGATGTTCAGGAAAGCGGACAGCTCCGGGGTCAGGAGGGTGCCTTGCGCGGCAAGATCGGTGCTCTTCGCGGCAAGGAGGGCGCCTTGCGAGGAAAGATCGGAGCGATCCGTGGCCGGGCCGGAGCGTTGCAAGGTCGGATCGGCGCCATCCGCGGCGAAGAAGGAGCTCTGCGGGGCAAGATTGGGGCGCTTCGCGGCAAGGAAGGCGCCCTGCGAGGAAAGATTGGAGGACTGCGCGGGCAACTCAGCGCACTGAACGCGCGTCGGAAACACGTCTCTGACTCCGACCAAAAGCACATCAAGCGTCTCATTCGAGATGTCGAAGAGGAGATCGAGGACTGCGAGCACCAACTGCGCAACCTGAACACCGACGAGCAGGTCCGCGAGCTGGAACGACAGCTGGACAGCAGCCGGACCGATGCGCGCATTCGTGAGGTCACCCGAGAACTTGACGCCGAAGACACCGAGGCCCAAATCCGCGAAGTCGAACGAGAACTCGAGAGTCTCGACACCGACGAACAAATTCACGAGATCGAACGAGAAATTGAAGAGCTCGATGTCCACAACCGCGTCGAAAAGATCGACGAGCGTGCCAGCGAGAAGCGCGAGCGCATGAAAGAACTACTGCGGGAATGGGGCGGTTCCTCGCGACGACGGGTCGTCTGACACCCCGCACGCACACCACATCCCAAGAATGCCCCAGGGGTGGCCGAAAATCGGCCGCCCCTTTTTTGGTCTCGAGTGCACCAGGAGATGCCGAGGGAGTGCGCGATAAGAAAGGCCCGCCTTCAACCTTTCTGAACCGGCTTCGAAGGAGGCGAGACACGCTCTTCCTGAAGTAAGCACCGAGTTCGCATTCAGGGGCCACTTGGAGCAAGCCCGCGCGCGGCCCCCCACTGCTTTTCGCGACTACTTCGCCGCGCCGTCGGTCTCCGTCTCGCCGATGCAATACAAGTAGTTGTCGGATCGGACGTAGATCTCACTGTCGGCCGTTGCCGGGGTGGCGCTGAAACCACCGGAATCGCCCTCGAAGGCCGGGTTGTGAGCGACCAGTTCGAACTCCTCGCCGGCACGAATGACGTAGCTTTCGCCGTTGCGAGTCCATTGGAAGATCAGGTCGTCGATGGCGATCGGCGAGGAGTAGTCCGCGTTGGGGAAGCCGCCGGTCGGCTCGCCATGACGCGGGAGACGCTCGCGGTAGGCGTACTCGCCATTGGAAAGCGCGGCGGCGTAGAACACGCCCCCGGACGCCCAGTAGATCTGCTCGTCGACGATCACGGGAGTGCTGATGCCGGAGCGAAGGTTGTTCTGCCAGAGAACTTTCGGGTTGGCTCCTTGCTCGTTCGCGCACTGTACCGCAATGCCTCGTCCCGCGCGGCTCCCCATCAAGTACGCGACGCCGTCTTGGCAAACGATGCCTCCGCACACTGCGTCGGCGAGGGGAGTCTTGCACTCCCACTGCTGCTCTCCACTCGCCGCATCGACTGCGATGATCTTCGAGGGCACTCCAAACAGGATCTGCGTGGAATCCCCCACCTGTCGGGTGATCGGCGTCGACCAACAGTTCGTGTAGGAAGGATCGGACAAGGACCAGCTGGTCTCGCCAGTCATCTTGTCCAACGCAATCAACCAATTGCCGAGCACCCCAGCATCGATCACCACCTGATCCCCCACCACGACCGGACTGCTGCCGTCGCCCCATCGAGCGGGATCAGATTTCTCTCCGAGACTCTTCTGCCAAAGAAGAGCGCCGTCCAGATCCAGAGCAAAGAGTCCGGCCTTGCCAAGCAACGCGTACACCCGATCGCCATCGGTCGCGGGAGTGCTACTCGCGTACCCATGCTGGGTGATGAAACCGGTGTAAGGGTCTTCTTTGCCGGTGCCGTCCACCGTGAAGCGCCACATCTCCTCGCCGGACACCCGATCGAACGCCAGAACGTGAAGCTTCAACTCTTCCAGGTTGCCCGGGTTCTCGGGATCGAGGCCGTATCCTGTGTAGGCGGTCACGAACGCGTACTCTTCGGTCAGCACCGGGGATGAAGACCCTTTCCCCGGCAGAGGAACGCGCCAACGGAGGTTGTTGCTCGACGACCACTCCAGGGGGGGCATCGGACCTTCGATGTGCCCCGATCCATCGGGCCCCCGAAAACGGGCCCAGCCCGAGTCAGCATCCGTGGCGGAACTCGCCGTCAAGAGAATCGAGGCCCAGAGTGTGATCACGAGACTTCCCCTCGGGTTGTGGTGTGGTGGACGCACTACCGGGGGAAGTTCGGAGGCGAGCGGGGAACGGATTCAGGAGTGGGGTTCAGGACGAAGAAGCGGGCGGGCCGTGAGCGCCCTTCGGCCCGCGGATGGGGCGAAGAGTGGGTTCGAAAGGGATGCCGGGCGCTCCAGCGAAAATGCTCATGAGAGTGGAAGTTTCGGCCGAGGGCGACGCCAGCGGAGGAAAAACTGCCGGGTGAGACGGAGTTCCGTCCCACCCGGCGCTGTCTCGAGATTCCTCAGTCTTCGTCTTCGACAGGCTCGTCGTCGTCGTCGTCGTCCGGTTCGTCCGTGGCATCCGGACATTCCTCCCCGGGCTTCAACCGCTTGATGAGCTTCCCCTTCTCGTCATACACGAACGTCGTTCCGTTGCTCAGCTTCACCGTGACCGAGCCATCCGGATACCGAATCATTTCGACCTTGCCATCCGCAGTCCTATAGGTCTCGACCCCGGTGTAAGAGTTCCTGGTGTAACAGTCACTCCCGGCCGATCCCGCGGGGATCTTGGCGGTCATGTTCCCAAGGTCATCTCCATCAATGACCATGCCGTTGTCCATCTCGATGTGATAGGAACCATCCCATTCATGGAAAGTGATCGTTCCCTGGATCCCATCGATGGTCACCGGCAAGCCAGCGGAGGTATCCGCGCCGAAGAACTCGAGCACCTTGTTCACAGTGCTCATGATGTCCGCGAGCGCTCTTACCTGCGCCGCCGACTCACTCACGTTGTTCATGAAGTCAACGGCGGCCGGGCCCAAATCCCGAAACAGAGCGGCTTCTGCGTCGAGCTTCCCTTTCGTGATCTTGGCGATCCCGCCTCCCTTGGTGAAGTATCCAACCAGCTCTCGGACGGGAGTCAGAATGCCCCACACCGCCCAGTCTTTCGCTCGGTTGTCCCAGTAGTCCATCGCTCGCTTGTGAACGCCCTGGGGGTCGGCCAACCGTTTCAGATCCTCCCAGGTTGTGGTGCCATGGGGGTCTCGGCCATTCACGGGGTTGTTGCCCGCAAAGGTGTACAGATTCATCCCGCCCTGCAGCCCGATGGGATCCGAGCTCACAAAGCGGCTGAGTTCGGGCGAGTAGTACCGACCACGCATGTGATACAGCCCGCATTCGTGGTCCCACATTCGGCCCGTGAACAACAGCGGATTGCCGATTCGCGTGGAGCGAATCTCACGGCCACTCGGATTGAACACCGTGGGGTAGCCGTCCGGGGTGTACTCATACGACTCCGCCAAGGCACCCGTGTCATCGACCACCCACACCGCGGAGTTCTGCTCATCGCGGAAGACGTAGTGATCCTCGCCGTCCACCCGCAACATCGCGACGTCATCCAGATCGCGACCGTACACGAACTCCACGAGAGTCGGTGTCGTTGTCGAGTGAGTCTCCATCAAGCGCGCCGAGAACCACACCTCGATCCGGTCTTCACCCGACGTCGACTTCTTCACTCGTCTGCCCAGCGGGTCGTAGAAGTACTCCACAAGAAGCCCGCCCGGGCCCCAAACCTGGCGAAGACTGTTGTCGAATCCGTAGATGTAGGTCAGGACCCCGTCATGAGTCAGATTGCCATTGTTGTCATAGGTGAGCCCTTGAGTGTCCACTGACGAGATCTGATTGCGACGATTGATGTCGTAATCTGTTTGCGCCAGGTCTTCCTCGCGCAGGGTGCGATTCCTGGCCAAGTCGAATTCGAATCGCCATTCCTTTTCGGCCGTCGCCAAGAAATCGTGGATCTCGCTCTCGGCCACACCAATCCGCGCTTCCTTCAACTGGTACTGACTGTCGTACCGGAACTGGTCTCCTTTGCCTTCATGCACTCGAACCACATGAGCCTTCAGACCCATCGGGTCTCGGGCAATGTCCCACTCCAACTCCACTCCGGGGGTCGACATCACGTCATGTTGCAAGCCGATCACTCCCCCGGAAGCATCCAAGCTCCGAGTCAGTTGGAACACGCCTCCCACTGCCGGCGTGGTGGTGCGACCAATCACGTCACCGAGTTCAAACTGATGGTCCAATTGCGTGACGCCGTCCACTTGAACAATGTCAATGAGACCATCATTTGCCAACTGCTGATTGGTGACGACCATCCCGCTGGGATACACCACGGACACTGGGAAATGGTCCCCGTCGTACGTCACTGTCGTCGTGTAGTCGACGCCATCAATCGTGAGAGTTTCCGAAGTCAGATTTCCCAAACTGTCTCGAGTTTGACGAACCTGGCAAACACCGTTGTCCGCAAACAAGAGTTTTCCGAACTCGTCGTAGTCGTACGAAATCAGGCTGACGGCATTGTCCACGCCAGCCCCAAAGGACAGGACTTCGATGGAAGAGAGGAAGCCTTGCTCGTTGTAGTGATGGCGAATCGAGTTCCCATTGGGGTCGACCGCGTCTTCGACCTTTCCCAACGCGGAGTGGGTGGCGGTCAACGCTGGACCGGCGTCAACCTGCGTGCTACTCACATTGTCTCGTGCATCGAACCCAAAGGTGATGACTCGATCCATTCCGTCCGAGAAAGACACCCGACGCCCGTTGGAATCGAATTCCTGCTGGACGTCGCTCGACCCAACCACCGAGCCACTGCCAGTCCCGCTGTCGGTCAGTTCCTCGCTTCGGTGCACCAGACGTCCGCGGCCGTCGTAGGAAAAGCGAACGACATTTCCAAGGGGGTCGGTTCGAGTTTCCATGCGGCCCAGGCTGTCGTACTCATAGGTCACGATCGACACCTCATCCGCGGTGGAAAGCACTCGCCCGCCACCGTCGAACTCACGGATGAGTGCTCGCTCGGTCCCTCCGGATGCTGAGACTCGCGTGTGCTTCAATGCGTTTCCACTTCCATCCCGTGTGAATAACTCTTCGGAACCATCGGGATTCACCACCCGGTAGACATGCCCGACTCCATCCGAGAACTGCTGGGTCGTTTCCCCTCGGTCATTGGTCGTCGAGGCGACCCCACCGGACAAGTCGCGCTGGGTCGAGTAGGTCGCCACCCCGTCTGCGTTGCCGTCGGTGACGATGGGGGTGGATTGCCCGCTAGCATCGACCTGGAAGTAGGTCACGGACCGAGAGATCTCCTCATTGCGCTCGTCGTAATCCCAGGTTTCTTCCGATTGAAGGCTGTTGTCCGCGCCGAAGCTTCGTCGACAAACCACGGAGCCTTCCAAGTTGTACTCGTACTCGGTTCGGTTCATTCCAGGCCCCTCTTCGACGTGGGGGCGCCCGAACCCATCGAGCTGAGTCATGTAGTCTTCGTCGTCGGGACTCTGCTCGAGAACAGGCACGCCTCCAAACGAATAGCTCGTCGTGACCGTGGAGGCGTCCGGGTTGACGGCCAACCCGAGGGCAGCGAAGTCCAGGTGGTCATGAGCGGCGATCTGAAGAAACTGATCGGTCACCCCGCCGTGGGTTTCCGTGTGCACGCTGTCTCGTTCGTCATGCACCCAGGATCGAATCGCGTCGGAATCGACTCCCGCTTCGCCGAGGGGCGACTGAGCGAGCACCAGGTTCTCATTCTTGTCGTAGTAGAATCGCTCCGTCTCGAAGACCCCTTCGGCGACTTCCGACTCAACGGCCACAAGAAGACCCGTCGCATCATAGGACCGCTTGGTTTCTACCCACGGGTTGTCCAAGTCGAGAGTTCCATCGGCGTGCCGATACTCGACGATTTCGCGAATCTCAGAACCATTGTCATCGTAGAAACGGCGCACCTCCCAGGGATCGTTTCCCCCGTGGATTTCTTTGACGAGTTCACCACGTTTGTTCCACTCGAACAGCGTCTCATCTCCCCGAGGGCTGATCTCACGCGCCACGTTGCCCCACTGATCGTAGTGACGGATGGTCGTGAGATTTCGATGAGCCGCTCCGGTTTGAGGATCGATCTTGGCCGGATCCTCAGAGTAGTCCTCGATCACCTTCGCAAGCAGTCCGCCCGCGGTCGCATGGTCGCTCACGGGGACGGACAGTGGGTCCAATCCCAATGGGTCTGACTCTGGCCAATAGAAGAAGCGGATCCGAGAGCCTCGGGGATCGATGCGCTCCAGCAACTGACCGACCAAGTTGTAATGGAGGAACTGTTCGGCATTCACCGATTGAGCGGACGTTTGCGGATAGATCGTCTTCACGATCTTCCCATGCTCTGGACCAATGATGCCATCTCCATTGTAATCCGTGCTGTCGTCCACTTCCTCGTAGTCGAACACTCGTTCGGTGAGGTGCGCGGCGACCTCCGGGTCCGTGAGGTCCAGCTGCTTGTATGCCAACCCCACGAGTGGAACGGATCCGGATCGGAACGCCTCCGGGCTCACGGAATACTTCACTTCATTGAAGCGGGTTTCGTGAATGAACCAAGAGCGCTGGGCAACACCCCCGCCGTCCGGGTCCATGCGTTCCTCGCGCACGTTTCCTCGAACATGCCCGAACACATTGAACTTGTCCCACAAGCGCCAATAGACGCGGCCATCTGGGTACTCGGCTTTCGAGTATCTGCCAAGCGAGGGAGCGTCGACGGAAGAATGCTGCGTCGTGTAAGAGGGAGGAGCATTCGGGTCGATCCCCCGGTTCATTGACACCGTTTCTTCCTTCAGAATCCCGTCCGGCGCATTGCCCGGCGACCCGTAGCTCATCCGATAGGTGGAGAGGTTGCCGTTTCGGTCCGTGACCTCGGCGAGACGGTCGAACGCGAGAAACGAGTAGTCGAATTGCCAGCTACCCGCTCCTCGGGTATGGGTCAACAGCTCCCCAAGACCATTGTAGGTATTGGAGAACCGCTCCCCTTCCGGATAGAGACACTTCTTCATTTTGGAAGTGCCTCCAAAGTACCGGTAGTCGTAGTAGGTTTCGTCGGGAACCTTGATAGGAATGGTGACGGACCGCAAGTTGTCCCCATTCGTGTATCGATAGTCCCACACTCTGCCGGTGGGATCGATCACTCGAGAGATTCGGTTCGTCGCGTAGTACTCCACCAGCGTTTCCCGCCCCAGGCTGTCCACGATCTTGTCCAGGCGACCCAGGGAGTCATATTCCAGATCGACCTGGTTCTGGTCGCGACTGAGAATGCTCTCCAAACGAGAAATGGCGGCCGGCCCCTCCGGGCCGAATTCCCTCGTTTCGCTCGCGTTGGAGACCAGCTGATAGGTGGTGTCGGTTCGCCGCTCAATGACGCCCAACCCACTGCGATAGAACCTCGTGGTTCCCGGCACGCGGTAGAACGGAATGATTTCCCCGGATCCGGTGTAGTACAGCACTTGAAAGCCCACTCGCCGGACGAACTCATTGTAAGTGTGAGTCCAACCCTGCCCCACGGGGCCGTCATAGACGAGGCGGCTTCGGTAGGTACGTTTCCAGTGAATGTCGAGTCCTCCGCGCCCCGGAAGCTCGAAGTCCACGAACTCATGAACGAACTCGCCCGAATAGAGCAAGGCGCGGTTCCGGTCGCCGAGGGACTCCGTCACCCGATCACTCTGTATGAAATCCGAATCTTCCAAGAGCGGATAGGTATGCAGCCCCACGGTTCCCGTGCCAGGGCCTCCCGGTGGATCATCGAGCTGAAGCCCTCCCGGTCGCACCTGAGCTCGCCCGACAACCGCAGTCATCAGTACCATGGCAAACGGAATGATGGCATTCTTCCGAAAGCGCCCCCCTTGAATCTTCCTTGTTCCGTTCATTCGAGTTCTCCGAATCGAGTTGTGCAAACACGGCCGTGCACCCATGGCCTGATCACGACAAGTGGTTCTGGATCGATTCGCGTTCGTCGAAGCACGACTTGTCAGAGCAAATCCGGAAAGCAACAAGGTGGCGGTCTTTGGGCGCGCAGAGATTGACTTCGGAGACGCTGTCTGTTGCTGGGTGATTGGATCGCCGTCAGAGCCAGTGACACTGGGACGGCCGGCTCCGTGAGTACGCTCTCCGTTTTCCGCGAGAACCGCTTCTCGGGAGCCAGGACTCTATTGACACAACGGCACCTCTCGTTGGTGTCGGCCGTCGGAGGTTTTGTCAGAGGATTTGAGGAAACGGGGCCGGGTGGGAGCCGGAGTTCGCGCGAGTTAAGAACCGCGGGCTGAATCCCTCCGTGGGTTAAGGAACCTGAGAATCTTTCAGAAATCACTGACGATTTTGGGAGGCGTCGACGCGAAACCTGTCAAGCGCCACAGCACCGTGAGAATCAGCGACTGAGATTGGATCTAGTCTCTCACAGCTCGGAGAAGCCCCGACTGGGCCCACAAAAAGCTGCTTTGGTGAAACTACTGCCTGGACACTGAGAGCTCCTTCGTGCATGGATTGCGTGCCGGATAGCGCGATTGCTTGAGGCCAGGCACCACCCACAAGCCAGCGCTCAGAAAGTAGACCACCGGTGCCAAGCAAGGACAGATCTCCCCCAGCCATTCAATCTCGTCCTTCATTGTTGGTTTGGCGGCATTGCTCGAGAAGTTGACGCGAGGAGTGGAGGAGTTCGGGCATCCCGACACTCGTTGTGGACCGCTGCGAATCCCAAGGTTCGAGTCCGGAAGCCCTTCGCGAGCTCGCAAAGACCGCCTGCTCCTGCGCCAAACAACCTGTACAATGGAGCGACGCGGGCGATTAGCTCAGTTGGTTAGAGCACCTGCCTTACAAGCAGGGGGTCGCTGGTTCGAGTCCAGCATCGCCCACCATGCTTTTGCTGTCGTCCCCGGGGAAGTCGTCCCCCACTGAGCTCAAGTGGCCCCCAGTCTTTGCCGATAGTCCCGTTGTTATGGACGTTGTTACGCGACGGGGCCGGCCATGCTGAAGATCCAGCACCGCTTCAAGTTCACCAAGGAGTCGATCCGCGACCGGTGCCTTCCACCCGACCCGTGGGAGGTCAACGGCAACGGCAAGCCGGTGCTTCAGCGGGTCTACTGGGACACGGCCACGAAGGGCTTCGGCATGGTCGTCGGGCGCCCCCGACAAGACGGCTCCTTGGTGCGCTCTTACGTCGTCCAGCGCGGCGTGAATGGCAAGACGGTCCGGGTCACGATCGGCCGGGACGACGCGTTTACGCTGGCCCAGGCCAGGCGTCGTGCCGAGGTGCTCATCGGCGATATGCGCCGGGGCATCGACCCGAATCGGGTGAAGCGGGAGGAGCGGGCTCGGGCGAAAGCCGAGCGGACCAAGGCAAGAGAGGACAAGGTAACACTCGCCCAAGCTAGGGACTGGCACCTCACCGCTCTGAAGGCCAAGAAGGCGACGCCACGGACTATCCAGAACTACGTCGAAGAGCTGGATCGGTATCTCTCCGCCTGGATGGAGCGGCCCCTGGCCGACATCCGGCGGAACGACTGTGCAGAGCGGCACGAACGAATCACCCGCCTACACGGTCCCTATGCTGCGAACCTGGCTTTCAGGATGTTCCGCGCTGTGTACAACACTGCCGCGAAACGCATGGAGGACCTGCCACGCAACCCGACCATCGGCGTCACCTTCAATAGCGAGGAAAGGCGCCGGGGGCCCATCTCCTGGGCCGAGTTGCCGGCGTGGCGAACGAAGGTGGACTCAATCAAGAATCCCATCCGCCGCGATTTACAGATGTTCATCCTGTTCACAGGACTGCGGAGGAATGATGCCAAGACAGTCCGTTGGAGCGACGTGCGATTCAACACTGGAATGCTGCATCGACCCAGCCCAAAGGGTGGGGAACGTCGTGCGTTCACCGTTCCGCTTTGTCAGTTCGTCATTCAGTTGCTGCGGAAGCGAAAGGAGGACAATGCCTTGCGGTTCAGCGACAACTGCGAGTGGGTGTTCCCCGCGAGGATCCCGGCCAAGAAGAGCTCAGAGGGCAGGGTCGTAACCCCAGCCCGCATCACTCACGTAAGTGAGGTTAAGGAACAGCGCAACCAGAACGGCAAAAAGGTGCCGCTGGTCCCCTCCCCCCACCGCCTCCGTGATACATTTGCCACTGCCGCCCACGAGGCAGGTATTCCAGCCCTGGATCAGAAGATTCTCCTGAACCACATGTTGCCCACGGGAGACGTCACGGAAGGGTATCAGCGCCCATCGGAGGAACACCTCCGCAAGAGCATTGAGCAGATCGCCGAGTTTCTTCTGCGGAAGATGGAGCAGTAGACCCCCTCTCTGAGAATGCCACCTGTCAGGAGAGCGTGATCTAGCTCCTCCAACCTCTGTTGTTGGGCGTGAGAGAGGGGAGAGCACATCGTCGGCCACCCTTGCATTCGCACATGAACCCGCTCCCCTAGTCGTCGGGGATCCAGGAGCGGCGGTGAGCAGACAGACTGCGGTGCGGGGAACCGTCTGCCGAGGGCAGTCCCAAGCCAGCCCATATGGATCAACCTGGAGACAGTCGAGCGCCCAACCCCGGAAGGGTAAACTGCAACGATCCGCGCAGTCAGTATTCGGACAACATTGAAGGACCTCGGAGGGGACATGGCACCCGAAAACCCGGACAAGAATCACAACGGAACCAAGGAACTCGGCATCGATCCGGAGCAGTTGTGGCAGGCGGCGGACAAGCTCCGAGGCACCATCGATGCCGCTGAGTACAAGCACGTGGTGCTCGGGCTGATCTTCCTGAAGTACATCTCCGATGCATTCCTGGCTCGGCGCGAAGCGATCGATGCAGAACTCAAGGCGGACGGGATCGAGGGTGCCCAGGCTGACGCTCTGCTGGAAAGCCGTGATGAGTACACCGCAGAGAATGTCTTCTGGGTTCCACCTGAGGCACGCTGGGCCAGCATCCAGAGTCAGGGCAAGGAGCCAAACATCGCGTCGCTCATCGACGACGCGATGCATGCCATTGAGCGCGACAACCCTAAACTCAAGGGAAAGCTTCCTCGCGACTACGCCCGACGCGGTATCTCTCCGGAACGGCTTGGTGGGCTAATCGACCAGATTGCCTCGATAGCCATCGGGACCGACGAGGCGAAGGCCAAAGATGTCCTTGGTCGTGTCTACGAGTACTTCCTCGGAAAGTTTGCGGCAGCAGAAGGAAAGCTCGGCGGCGAGTTCTTCACGCCGAGCTCTGTCGTACGCCTTCTCGTCGAGATGATCGAGCCGTACGAAGGCCGTGTCTATGACCCGTGCTGTGGTTCGGGCGGGATGTTTGTGCAATCGGTGCGGTTCGTGGAGTCACATGCCTCTGGAAACGGCAATGGCGAATCGAAGGCTAAACGCGACATATCGATCTTCGGCCAAGAGTCGAATCCGACTACCTGGCGACTGGCTCATATGAATCTCGCGATTCGCGGGATCGAGGCCAACCTCGGCGAACAGCCGGCCGACAGCTTCGTGCGCGACCTGCATCCAGACCTGAAGGCTGATTTCATCCTCGCCAATCCGCCATTCAACGTCTCCGACTGGTCCGGCCACCTGTTGCGGGACGATGTCCGGTGGAAGCACGGCGTCCCGCCGGTCGGCAACGCCAACTACGCCTGGATCCAGCACTTCATTCACCACCTCGCTCCGCCCAACGGCCGCGGCGGCGGGATCGCGGGATTCGTCATGGCCAACGGGTCGCTGTCATCGAATACTGGCACAGAGGGAGAGATTCGGCAGGAGATCATCAAGGCGGATTTGGTGGACTGCGTTGTCGCCATGCCCACACAGTTGTTCCTGACGACCGGCATCCCGGTCTGCCTCTGGTTTGTAACGCGGGACAAGTCGGGAAAGAAACTGCAACCCGCTGGCCGCGACCGATTCGGGGAAACGTTGTTTATTGACGCCCGACACATGGGAGCGATGGAGACCCGTACACTACGGGTACTGTCAGGGCGGGACGAGTACCCACTTCCTCCTGACAGCGACATTGGAAGGATTGTCAGCACCTATCACGCATGGCGCGGCGAGCCGAACGCGGGCGCATACGAGGACATCCCCGGCTACTGCAAGTCGGCAACACTTGAGGACATCCAGAAACACGGCTTCGTGCTGACTCCCGCTCGATATACGGGGAGAGCTGACGTAGAGGATGACGGCGAGCCGTTCGACGAAAAGATGCAACGGTTGACTGCTGATCTTCATGAGTGCTTCGCTGAGGCCGAACAACTACAGTCGCAGATCAAGGCGGCCTTAGGAGGCCTTGGTTATGCCTGATGATTCGCCCGCCTCTTTCTTGGACACGCCAGTTCCAGAGGGTTGGGACTGTAACTTGCTTGACGATCTGGTGGACGCCGACCGTGGTATCAGCTACGGCATTGTGCAGCCCGGAAAGCATGACGATGCTGGCGTGCCGATTGTCCGAGTCAACAACTTACGCAACGGGCGAATCGAAACAAACGATGTGCTGCGGGTTTCAACGACAATTGAAGAGAAGTACGCACGAACACGTTTGCGTGGTGGTGAAGTTCTGCTGTCGCTCGTCGGGACCCTGGGCGAATGCGCGGTCGTTCCGCCTGAGCTCAGGGGGTGGAATGTTGCTCGTGCCGTTGCAGTTATTCCGATCCGCAGCGACATCGATCCTCGGTGGGTAACAACCTGCCTCCGCTCGGCACCTCTCCAGCACCTCATCCGTACTTGGGCAACTACCACGGTGCAGGCGACATTCAATCTCCGTGATGTCCGTCGTCTGCCGATCGTCATCCCACCAACTGCGACACGTGAATGGATGACCAAAGTCCTTGGCATGCTCGACGACAAGATCGAGCTAAACCGACGGATGAATGAACTCCTGGAGGGGATGGCGCGCGCGTACTTCAAGGCGTGGTTTGTCAACTTTGAGCCAGTCAAAGCCAAGGCGGGCGGCGCCACCAGCTTCCCCGGTATGCCCCAGCCCGTCTTCGACCGACTCCCCGACACCTTTGTCGATTCCGAGTTCGGCGAGGTCCCTGAGGGATGGAACACAGGAAGGCTTGGCGATGTCATCGAGGTTCACGATCGAAGACGCATTCCTCTGTCCAAGAAGCAGCGCCAAGAACGGCGTGGACAGATTCCGTATTACGGAGCAACCGGCGTGATTGACTATGTGGATGAACCTATCTTCGATGGCATCCACGTCTTGCTTGGCGAGGATGGATCGGTCGTCAGGGATGACGGCACGCCGTTCGTCCAGTACGTCTGGGGAAGATACTGGGTCAACAATCACGCCCATGTATTGAGCGGTGCTAACGGATTTGGGAATGAGCATCTCTATTTGTTGCTCCAACTCGCGGACATCCGGCCATTTGTCACAGGTGCAGTCCAGGCAAAGCTCAATCAGAAGAACATGTGTTCGCTTCCGGTGGTCATTCCACAGACGTCATTCTTGAATGCATTTCAGTCAATTATTGAACCTTGGTTCTCGCTGGTGCGAGCATTGTCCGATCAATCGACTGTGTTAGTTCAGACACGCGAGACGCTGCTCCCCAGGTTGGTGTCCGGCGAAGTCGCCGTCCCGGCCACGAATGGAGGCGGCGATGGCTGACTGGGACGCAAACGTCGGACTTCTTCCAGCCTGCCGAGAATTGCTGGATTCGCATCCAGAGTCACTGCGGATTCGGGAGCAGGTAGAGGCGCTGGAAGACGCCATGCCCGACAAGCCGGGCGTCGTCGTTTCCTTCTGCCGAACGATTATAGAAACGACCTGCAAGACGATCCTGACCGACCGTGGTGTTCCCATTGATGCCGGCTGGGAAGCCCCGAAGCTCATCTCTGAGGCCCTCAAATACATCAACCTCGCGCCGCGAGACGACGGGGCCGTTGACACACGGTTAAGGACAGGCACGGAATCGTTGGTGCGCGGTATCAACCAGATCATCCAAGGCATTGTGACGATCCGTAACGACCACGGATCCGCTGCCCATGGAGCGGATGCCTATTCCCCACTGCTAGATGCTCGCTACGCGGAGATTCTGGCTCGGGCGACCGATTCCGTCGTGGGGCTCTTGTTCAAAACACATCTCCGTTCAGCCCGGCGCGATCCGCTAGCCCGCTTCCGCTACGGCGAACATCCCGACTTCGATGAGTTCATCGACAGCGACTTTGGCCCATTCAAAGTTCTCGACATACCGCTCGTCGCCAGCGAGGCGCTGTTCCGCACCGACTTCAACGGTTATCGCGACGCCCTCGTGCGATTCCGCCAGGAGGATGCCGACGAAGAGACCGGCGAACGAGACAACGGAGAGGCGACCGGATGAACGAGAACATTGTTGAGCAGGCCGCCCTCGGCTGGTTCGAAGCCCTTGCGTATGAGACCGCACGTGGTGCTGTAATCTCGCCAGGCGGCGAGTTGCCGCTTCGCGGATCCTACGAAGATGTCGTCCTTGAAACGAACCTCCGGACAGCGCTGCGGAAGATCAACACCCACCTTACCGAAGATGCTATCGAACAGGCAATCCGCGTCATCACACGACCGCCAGAGCCGACGCTCGTTCAGAACAACCGTTGGTTTCACCGGATGCTGACCGACGGCATCGATGTTGATTATCGCACGAAGTCCGGAGAGACACGGGGCGGCAAGGCGTGGATCATCGACCTGGCCGAGCCAAAGCGAAACGACCTGCTGGTCGTCAATCAGTTCACAGTGAAGTCTGGCACTGCCACGCGGCGTCCGGATCTCGTCGTCTTCCTGAACGGCTTGCCGATCGCGGTGATCGAACTGAAAGACCCAACCGACGAGCAGGCGGATCTGTGGAAAGCGTTTCGGCAATTGCAGGATTACAGGGAGCACATCTCTCCGCTATTTATCTACAACGCACTTCTGGTAATCAGTGATGGCGATTCCACACGTGTCGGTTCGCTCACCGCTGACGCCGACCGATTCGCGCCGTGGCGTTCAATTGAGGACTGCCGCGATCCAGGTCGCCACGTCCTCGATGTACTGATCAACGGGCTATTCGAGCCTTCGCGCCTGGTCGACTACCTGCGGCACTGCATCACGTTTGAAGAAGACGAGCGGCGCGGCGAGATTGTCAAGAAGATCGCCGGCTATCACCAGTTCCGGGCCGTGCGCAATACCAGGGAGTCTATCAAGGGTGCACTGAGACAACCGGTCGGCCACGGAGATGGGCGCGGCGGTGTGGTCTGGCACACCCAGGGCTCGGGAAAGAGTCTTTCGATGCTCATGCTCTCGGGAGCGTTGGTCGGAGAAGAACAACTGGCGAATCCCACGATCGTGGTCGTCACCGACCGGAACGATCTCGATGGTCAGCTCTTCGGAACATTCGCTGCCGGGCGCTCGCTGCTACGTCAGCATCCCGAACAGGCTGAAAGCCGGGACGACCTGGCTGCGAAACTGAACCGGGCTTCTGGTGGGGTTGTGTTTACGACGATTCAGAAGTTCGAGGAACGCGGCCAGGCAGTCAGTGAACGCTCAAACATCGTGGTCCTGGCCGATGAAGCCCACCGAAGCCAGTACGGATTACTCGATGGCGGGGCCCGCTGGATGCGGGATGCGATCCCGAACGCCACGTTCGTCGGATTCACCGGGACTCCGATCGAGCTGGAAGACAAGAACACTCAGGCAGTGTTTGGCGAGTACTGCGACATCTACGACATTCGGCAGGCAATCGATGACAACGCCACGGTGCCGATTTTCTACGAAATGCGACTGGTTCGCTTGCTGCCGGATGAGGCAGGGATTTCAGAAGCGGAAGCCCGGATCAAGGCGGCGGCTCAGGCTGAGGATCAATCAGGCGATGTTCCGGCCGACATCGGCGTGCCACTGGAAGAGCTTGTCGGGGCGGAGGCACGACTGAAGCTCGTCGCGAAAGAGATCGTAGAGCATTTCGACAAACGGCGCGAGGCGATCGAAGGCAAAGGAATGGTCGTCTGCATGAGTCGCAAGATTTGCATCGATTTGTACAACGAGATCATAGCCCTGCGTCCCGGCTGGCATGCTGATGGTGACGGCGAGGGCTTTGCCAAAGTCGTTATGACGGACGGCGTCCCCCCTCAGCTAAAAGGTGAGTCCAACGCCGACTATCAAAAGCGCATTGAGCCGCTGATCGAGCCCATCAAGTATCACGGCCGCACCAAGGCACGACGCGAGGCTCTGGCGAAACGCTTTAGGGCTCCAGATGACGAACTCCGCCTTGTGATTGTGTGTGATATGTGGCTAACTGGGTTTGATTGTCCGCCCATGCACACGATGTACCTCGATAGGCCCCTGGCCGGCCACAACCTAATGCAGGCGATCGCCAGGGTAAACCGTGTCTTCGGAGACAAACCCGGCGGCGTGGTCGTGGACTTTCTTGGCATCGCTGACGAGCTGCGGGATGCGGTTCACACTTACACGCAGGCAGGCGGAACGGGAAACGCCGTCGAGGAGATTCAGGACGAGGCGGTCCCTCTGATGCAGCAACAGCATGAGGCGCTGTGCAACTTCTTCAGTGGTTTCGACTACGCTGGTTTCCTTGGAGATACTGAGGCCGAGCAGCTTCACGCCGTGAGCGCCGGTGCGGACCACGTGTTCCAGCAGGACGACGGTCGGCGACGATTCATGACAATGGTGACCGGGTTGTCAAAGGCGTTCGCTCTCTCGGTGCCTCGCCCAGAAACGGTAGACATTCGCGATGACCTCGCCTTCTTCCAGTGCGTTCGCGCGGCAATTCGGAAGCGACTGGCCGACGAGGGGCCGCCGCCAGCACCGGACTCTCGTGCCGCGGTGCGACAGGTCATTTCCGGCGCGATCGCATCGGGAGGTGTCATTGACTTGTTTCAGGCTGCGGGCCTTCCTGATCAAAACGTCGCCATTCTGTCGCAGGACTTTCTCGACCGTCTGGCCGCTTTGCCGCACAAGAACCTCGCCCTCGAGACATTGCGAAAGCTGCTCAGCGACCAGATCCGTTGCCGTGAGCGAGTGAACATCGTGCAATCCCGAACCTTCCGGGAATCGCTCGAGGCAACTCTGATCCGTTACACCAATCGGGCCATCACAACCGCTCAGGTCATCGAGGAGCTGATCGGCTTGGCTCAGACTATCCGTGATGCGATCCAGCGTGGTGAGGAATCAGGTCTCAGTGAGGAGGAGGTCGCCTTTTACGACGCCCTCGCAGACAACGCCTCTGCCCGTGAAGTTATTCAGGACGACACCCTGCGACAGATTGCCAGAGAGCTGGCGGACAGGATCAAAGCGAAGGCTTCCTTGGACTGGACACAACGCGAGACGGTCCGAGCCGACATGCGCCGTACAGTCCGCAGGTTGCTCACCAAGTATGGCTATCCGCCTGATGCCCAGGAAACGGCCACGCAACTGGTGATTCGCCAAGCTGAGCTCATGGCAGACGGACTGGTTGCGTAAGCGTGCCACCTCAGCCTTTGCAGGCGCTATGTGGTTGAGTTGTCGACACCGAGTATCGTCGCTCCCGTGGCGATTGCGTTTCGTAGTAGCCAATCGGGTGACCATCCAACCAGCCAGAAGGTGGTCTGGCCCGACTCCCCCTAGGAAAGAGCCGTCGATCGCCGCGCGGAACACCAGTAACAGTCCCCATAAGCTCAGCGAGGCGAACGATCGATCTTCCATCCTGGTGGTTTCCGTGACCCAAGGCACCCAAGGCGGCATCCGCCGCTGCTTCGGGCGGACGCTCCCTCAAGGCCTGCTGCCTGCCCGGATGGGCAGCAGGCCTCCGGGCAAGGGACTCACCCTCATTTGATTCGAAGGGGATCCCTCTTCGACTTGCCGCCAACACTGCCAGTCCACCCAGGTCAAGCAGCCTCGGGCGCCTCGCCTCTGCATCCGCCTGCAGTCGCCTGTTCATCTCGCAGGCAGCCATCCGTACGATGCCTGGTTGGGCGACAGGCGGCCACCAGTCAATGCGCGGAAAGCGCAACAGCATGTGCTTCAAGACGCATCACCGAAACACCATCAGCATGGGGCAAACCGGAGGTCCAAACTGCACAAGGCGCAGAGACGATCGAGCTTCATCCAGATTACTAACGGGGTAGCAAAGTAATGACCGCACACATTCGCTTGGGAGGAACGCCGGACGCTGCGGGAAGCGATGCGATGAAGACACTTGGATCAATCCTGCAAGCCAATCTTGGCGAACAGATCCTTGCGGGGAGAACCCCTGGTGGAGCGCACGACAAGGGTGATCCACTAACCACGTTTCTCACGATTGCCAACCTGGGTGTGGCGGCGCTAGGCACCCTCATCAGCCTGATCGCTCTCTGGCGTCAGGATGAGCCCTCCTATTCCGTAACGACTAAGATCGGCTCGCTCGACGTGTCCGTGGAGAACCTCTCACACGAACAGCTAGAAGAATTGGCGAGAAAACTAGAGAAGGAGCAAATCACCTTCGATGTCGCTCGAAGATCGGCATGACTGAGATCGGTAAGCGAGTGGTCCTGGCGATGAATGCCCAGGGTCTGCCTGGTGGTCCGATTGACACCGCTCGCATACACAGCCTACTCATTCGCCCTGATAGGGGCTGCTGCGACCCAGACTCGAGTCCTCGTCCCCTTAGCAATTGCCCTGACAAGGGCTCTTTTCGAGAGATTTGGGATGAGGCGATCCATGCGTGCGAAGATGCGGATCAGCTTGTCTTCTATTTCTCCGGTCATGGCAGGAGACCTCAGCAGACGTTCTGCATCCAGGCGGGCCCAGACCCTATCCGCGACTGCGTTCCGTTTGAGAATCTCATCAGAGAGATTGAGATCAAACGGCTTCGTGCGATCCTGATCGTTGACGCGTGCTTTAGTGGGGAAACAACGAAAGGGCCTTCTGAAGTCGAATGCACGGAGAGCGTTCCTGAACTGCCTGAAGGAATCGCCATACTGGCCTCATCAGGCGCGGATCAAGTCAGCGAAGTGAGTCACAATCAAAGCAAACAACCAGGCAGCATCTTTACACACCTCCTGTGCGAGGCGATCGAGAGCGGCCTTGACAAACCGACGCCCGATGGACTGATCTCTGTTGAGGATGCTGCTAGGTTCATCAACTTGCGACTAAGCGACGAGCCCCAGTATGCGTCTTATCGGCAAAGGGCCCGATTCAAGGTTGCCAACACAAGCGATCGAATCTGGTTATCCATCAATCCGGCTGCTAACCACGACCAGCCTCCTCAGACGGAATCGGCTGGTCAGAGTAGAGACTCTGAAGCAGTTGGCCCGCCCAGTTACGTTGACCGTATTACTCCAGTTCTGTCGTTCGCGGGTGACATTGTATCTGCTTACCGTGAGCAACTGAAACCAGACGTACTTGCGAAACACCCGCTGGCCACCGTTTCGAACGAGGCTTTTCTCGACAGGATTGGCGTGCTGAGTGAGAGGCGCTTGACAGTGGCGGGCGTCTTACTTTTTACAACGAAAGCCAACACTCTTTGCCCGACAGCGCTCGTCAAGTGCTCAATCTACTCCTCTAAGCAGCCGGCGCCTGAGCACACAGTTTCCAAGAAAGACATTGATGGCCCCCTCCAGGGGCAGATTCTTGAGGCATACCATTACGTCTTGGCCAACATCGACAGCCTTGAGGGCCATAGCTCTTCAACACCAAAGCGGACCAGGGTTTATCGATTCCCAACTCAGTGCATTCGAGAGCTGATATCCAACGCCATTTCCCATCGCGACTATGAAGACCACCAGCGCTGCGTACAGATTAGGCTCTACTCTGATCGACTTGAAATCGGGAGTCCGGGGCCTTGGGTTGGCAAGCAGCTTGAGGAAGGCCGGGATTACCGGCTGCAGGAGCTCCGACAGGAGTCAACACTTCGTAACCCCAGAATTGCCCATTCCATCTCGGACTTAGCCCTTTTCGAGGGAAGGGCAGAGGGTATCGCGTTTGCACTTAATGAGTGCCAAGTCTGTAACGCACCGGCGCCACTGGTACGCCAGGTCGACTCGATGGTCTACGTGACAGTCTTTCCGCGGGACGACTGGGGTCTGATTCGGAGCGGAAAAAGTCATGTCGTTCGAGTCATCAGCGACAACAAGAAAGCGTCCGGGTTCATAGTAGCGCCGGGTGTGGTACTTACTTGCCGTCATGTTGTGGAGACCTCTGATCTCGCCAATCGACAAGGGCCGCCGGTGGCCAGGCTATGCGTTGAAAGGCAGGACTCAACAGAGGCTCTAAGCGTCCATCGCGTCATCTTGAGCGACAAATTCGATCTTGCCCTGCTGTTTCTTGAATCTCCGATCGACTCCGACGTCTTGTTGCTGTCCGGTGTTAGCTCGAAAGACATTGACTTGCTAGGAGACCGCTTGTACGCGCTGGGGTACCCGCCTGAGAGCGACAGTGTTCTTCGTATCGAGCCGGGCGCCTCCATCGTCACAGAGGTACAAGATGGAGGGTTGACCAGATTCAGCATGTTGGGCGGAATGGAAGGCGACTTCTCCGGTGCGCCCGTTCATGCTGAAGTAGATGGACGCCAGTACTGCGTTGGAGTGGTGTCTTCATCTGGTAGTCGCTCTGCCTCAACCACACTTGTCAGCTCGAACGACGCAGCCAGGTTCTTGGATGAAGTTATGGGGCCAGAGGCTGCTAGACAGGCTCAGATTCCCCGCTCGAGGGTCAAGATCGATGGACCGGATGTAGCTGTCAGCGTCGATCACCTACCGGCAACTGGAAATAAACTCTTTGGGCGTGTCGACGAAACCCAGCACCTCGACCAAGCCTGGCGAGAAGCCGACACCCGAGTCCTGTGCGTCGTGGGCTTCGGTGGTATGGGAAAGTCGTCTCTTGTCAAGAGTTGGCTTGCGCAGATGAGCGCATCTAACTACTGCGGCGCTCGCAGAGTGTTCGCTTGGTCGTTCTACAGTCAGGGGGCGACCGATCTGAATGCCTCTTCGGACGTCTTCATTCACCGTGCGCTTGAGTGGTTCGGAGGAGATCCTGATACAGGGTCCTCCGTGTTGCGGGCGGAGAAGCTTACGGAGCTAGTATGTCAGGACAAGTCGCTCTTGATCCTCGATGGACTCGAACCCTTACAATTCGCTCTAGGCGAACACAGAGGGCGACTGAAGGATGATGCCCTCCGTACCCTCCTTGTTGGAATTGCGGCCAGACCTCACGCTGGCCTGTGCATAGTCACATCACGTGTAGACCTGACCGACCTTGGCTACCTCGTAGGCAAGGGAGTTCGCCGCCTCGAACTCGGCGCGCTTGGTGAACAAGCTGGTTGCGAACTGCTAAAGTCACTTGGGGTTGTCGGCAGCATGGACGACCTAAGTGAGGCGGTTGCGGACTTCGGCGGACACGCCTTAGCCCTCACTCTGCTTGGAAATTACTTGAGGGTCACACACAATGGCGATATCGCCTATTCAAAGAAGGTGGACTCATTGCTCGGTGACTCTGATCAAGCAGGGCACGCACATCGTGTAATGCGCTCCTACGAGGTGTGGCTCGGGAAGGGCATAGAAGTGGCCTTTCTGAGGCTGCTCAGCTTGTTCGACCGCCCTGTAGCGATGGAGGAGATTCAGTCGTTACTCGCCGCTCCGGTGATTGACGGACTCACTGACAAACTGCGGCCTCTAAGCAAATCTCAGCTGCTGGGTGCCGTCGACCGCCTGAGAGCAGTTGGACTTCTCGCCACGGAGAGGTCACCGCAGGCTCGTGTTGATTGTCATCCCTTAGTACGAAGCTACTTTGCCGAGCAATTACAAGCTGACAATCCATCTGCATGGGAGGCGGGAACGAGCCGCGTGGTCGGGTGATGGCAATGCTGACTGCTTGCTCTACACGTCAGGCATCATTCTTGTAGCTTCGCATGCTCAGCCAATCTTCAAAAGGCTGATCCTTTGGTCTTTGGGCCGGTCGGCCGAGGCCGACGGTCATGTGTTGGCCCACTCAACTCGACCCGTTCGTCAACTCTTGGGCGCGCACCAGCAGCCGTCGCATCTCGTCACGGTCTTCCCGTGGCATCTTTCGGAGGACCTCGTGAAACTCCTTGATGTCGTGACGCACGCCGACACCGCCCTCGACCTCGATCTTCTGGTGAGTTCGGTCGCGGTACTGCGGCAGCAGGCCTTTCACGCGTAGCTCGAGCAGGCGGTCCGAGTACTTGCGGACGGTGCCCACGACGCTCTCCTTGTAGCGCCCGCCGTACACCGCTTCCTCGACACCCTCGACGGCGCGGCGATGCAGTTCAGATTCCACTTCGCCCCGCGCGGCGTCCATCGCCTCATCCCAATCTGCTGCGAACTCAAGGTCTCGTTCGCGCTCGTCACGGAAGGAGTTGATGCAGCCACGTTCACTGTGAGGCGACGCAGCACGCGCGGCGCGGGCCACGATCCCGTGGCGCGCCAGTTCGGCAAGGAAGGTTCGTTTGCGGTCTTCGGTGAGTTTCATGTTGCAAGCTCCACCGCTTCTAATCGCTCACGCGCGCGCGTAGGGCAAGTGCGGATCAGTCGGAAATCTCGGTTTGTTTGCCTCTGTCGATCGTGCGTAACCCCCGTAATGCACCAACTTGACGAGGGGGTTACACATGAATCCGAGTTGTGCGCAGACGCGCAAGCGCAACGTAACGCCGTAACGGACTGTAATCCCCTAATTGGCAGGAGCTGTAGAAGTGTTGGAGGTGCAATGCCTGCATCGAGGGATGTATGCGTAGTCGGTATGACGGGGGGAGAACGCGGGTTACAGGTTGATCCCGAGTGTTCACCAAGGTTCTCGAATCATCCTCACAGATCATCGAATCCGTAACCCTGGCAGATCCACGCGTAACCCCTCGATCAGAACGGCTCGTTGCCCAGCTCGGGCAGCAGCCTCGTGAATCTGCCGCGGTGGTCCGTTTCAGCTTCCAGCGCCGTCCGCCCCTCGCCCTTGACGTAGGCTCCCTCGGGTTTGCCACCGAACCGTGCCTGTTTCCTTTCCCACCCGAGCTCTCGCATCGCGTCACCCATACGCTGGTTCATGTCTTGGGTGCGTCGGTCGGGCTGGATTCCAAGGATCTCCCAGACTGTCCTTGCCGCGATTTTTCCCTCACGGTCACCCAGCGTAGCAGACAAGCTGTCGAGGAATGGGTCAACCACGCGGCGTTCTTCCTGGGCCTGTGCGGCGTCCGAATACAGCGACGACTCAAGCCGAATCGAATCGTCCGCCGCCTCCCGGGCCACAGCCTCGGCCCAGAGCTGGTCTCGATCCCGTTGGAGCCGTTCCAGGTCGATCGTTCCCGTTCTGACCGGCCAGAAGCGTCGGTTTCCCGTGTTATCCCGCAAGTAACGCTCGCTGTTGGTGGTGCCTATGACAACGAACTGCCGCGGCACCTCGATGGGCAACCTGCCGTACGACATGCGTGCCCGGTCGATGCGCCTCGACAGGCAGGATTTCAGGTGCTCCACGTCGCCCTTGCGCATTCCCTTGAGTTCGCCTGCCTCTACTATCCACCGCCCCGCAGTGGACTCAATGAACCGCTTGGCATCGGCGTTGAGCGGAAGGTCGTCTGAGAACCAATCTGGGCACACAGCAAGCACCCCAAGCGCTGTAGATTTGCTAGTGCCTTGCTTGCCTTCCAGGACCATCATTTCGTCGAACTTGCAGCCGGGCTTGCGAACCCGGCGGACCGCAGCAACAAGCACGATTCGACCAACGGCGCGCGCATACTCTGAGTTCTCGACGCCCAGGTACGTCGTCAGCCACGAGTCCAACCTGGGCGTGCCGTCCCACTCTAAGCCGGCCAGGTACTCTCGGACGGGGTGTCGCTTATTCCTCAGCGCCTGGTCCTGCACAATCGCCCAGAAGCG
Organism: Planctomycetota bacterium; assembly: GCA_028289345.1. Lineage (GTDB taxonomy): Bacteria > Planctomycetota > B15-G4 > B15-G4 > SIAN01 > JANQQL01. The sequence continues at coordinate 107,129 of JANQQL010000024.1, forward strand.
CTCTCGCTTCACGAAAAGGCGGAACTGCTCCTCGATCCTCAGCCACATATGGTTGACCGCCGCGTCGTTGAGAGCGGTCCCGAACTCCTCCAATCCGTGTACGAGCGACCTTCCGGAGAACTCGTCGAGCTCCAGCTCCAAGCCAAGCTTCGCGATACCAATCCGGACATTGCGCTGGCTAGGAACGGGTTTCCCGTCTTCGCAGGTGAACTCCTCGGCCGCCACTCTTGCGCGCTCGATTTGCCGCAGTGCGTAGCGCTCGACCGCCGAATCCGAGACCTTGTCCAAGACCGACTCGGAGACTGCATAGCGGTTGTCTGTGATGATTGAGTAGATGACCTCGTCCTCGACGCCGTCGCGGACCAGGTCGCAGACGACGCGCCAGAGGACCTCGGAGCGCGACGGGTACTTCGTCGGGTCCGCCGGGTCGGTGCCCTGGGCGATGAGGACCTTGGTCTTTGGTCCTACCGATTGCGGTAGTTCGTCAAGTGACTCGATCCTTCGAATGTTCTCCATGTCGACGACTACCGGCGCCTTCTCCCTGGCGCGCGATGACTTCTTCCTCGGTCCAGCCGGTTCGAACTGTCTCAGTTCGTACCGGTAGTCCTCGTGGAAGTGAATCACACGTGCAAGAGCGGGCACCCGTCGGACTGCGCGCTTCTTCGCGTCCGGCCAGTTTGTGGTACCTGGCATTCGCAAGACTCGGTCCACGTCGTGGCACGAGTCGGCGCCCAGAGCGGCCTCGAGGCCGCGGCTGCGCGACTCCATTTCCTCGACGCGACCCTGCCACCACCGATCGGCTTCGAGTTCGTCAAGCGGTTCCTCCGCACCTCCCCCCAGCCGCATCTTGTCTCCGGATCGCCTCCGCTCGAGACTGACCGGCTCCGACAGAAGCCAGCACGCCTGGTAGCCGTTGCCCGAGTCCACTAGGATGCTGGGTGCCGGCTCGTGACTCGACAGCGAGTCCCGGATCCGCTCACGTTCTTTCTCGAGGTCTCGGTCCTTGGCGGGGTCTACGTCCACGTGGAGCACGTTGACGGTCTTGATGACTTCCTTCGACGCCTTCTTGCCGGTGCAGCGCGTCGTGTTGGGGTTCCAGTAGACGTTCCACCCCCTGGCGTTCAACTTGAGGAAGCTGGCCAGGTTCGAGTCGGCCACATGAAAGGTCCACGTGGGTGCCGGGCTGCCCCGGAACGTATCGCCGTCAGCGTGGACGAGGGTGACGGTGACCGACCCGAACACGTCGATGACGCGCTGGGCGAACTCAAGCGCATCGTTCAGGTCCACCTCCAAGAACTCCACGAGGTCGTACGACGGCGCGTCCTCGGGCGTTGCAGGAGGTGCGGCTGAGACGACCATGAACTCTCCCTCCACGATCAGCCGCCGCTGGAGTTCGCCGGTGCACCGCTTGACGTCAGAGCCCCCGAGCGGCCCGCGGGTGCGCCAGGTCAGGAAGGTCGCGTCGTCGCCCTCGACCACGTCGCTGGGGGTCGGGACGCCAGGCGGCCCATTCCCTGCCTGCAGCTCGGCGACACGCCTTCGAGCGCCCTCCTGGATCTCGTAGGTCTCACTACCGTCAGCCGACCGGTAGCGGTGCGGGACCTTGAGGCAGATCCAGCGGTCGAAGTCCGAGGGCCCGTACGGCCGGCCGAATAGCTCGTCTGGAACGCCCGGATCATCCGGCCAGCTATCCACAAACCGAGTCTTATCTGGTAGGTCGAATGCGACGAACTGCATCCGGCTCTGCGCAACCCGCAGCTCGTCTTCGTCATATCCCGCAACGTCCCACTCCAACCCGCATCCACCCGCGCCGAAGTCTAAGACTCGAGTCGCCATCGGTAGGCCAGACGGAGGGTCATTGCGTAGTTCGCGGGCGCGGTGCAGGAGCTTGCCGAGCACCGCGTCGTGCTCGGCGCCTTCCAGCTTCCGCCAAATTGTGAATCGAGCCCGGAGCTTGGCTGGAGTGGAGCTCGGGGCTACTACAGAGGGCATGCAGCCAGTGTCATCCGGTCCGGTTCCGCCGCCAGCGGGCCGGACCCCGTCTTTTTCACCGCTCATCGCCACCCTCCTTCCGGCTTTCGAGGTAGTCGATCAAGTCGCGGATGTCGTAACCGACACAGCGTGCGGACAGGCGAACGACTCGGGGGCCCTTCCCTTTCCACCTCCAATTGCTCAAGGTGCGCGGGCTCACGCCCAGGATGCGCGCGGCCTCACGACTGCGGACGATCTGGGGACGTTCCGATTGTGCTTTCATCGCTCGCCCTCCCGGCGGTTGCGGGCGAGCCAGTCCAAGACGTCGCGCTTCGCGTAACGCACGAGCCCTCTCGGCCCCATTGAGAACCACGCGGGGCCGATTCGGCGAGCACGCCAGTGCGAGAGAACGCTCGGCGTGACGCGCAGGAAGTCGGCGAGCTCATCAACCGTTGAAAGGTCCGGTAGGGCGTCGACTCCTTCGCTGGGGTCGTGACGTCTACGCGAGGCAGTGGGTGATTTGGAGGCGCTCATCGGACAGCGCACTCCCGCGCCCAGGCGTCCAAGGCCGCGCGCTCGTAGCGCAGTTGATGGCCGATCCTGACCGCCGTAGGACCGTTGCCGGCCTTGCGGAGCCGGATCAGTGTCCGGACGCTGATGCCCAGGTGGGCGGCGGCTTCTGGCTCAGAGAACCAGGTCTTGAGTTCCTGTTGCTTCATCGCGGGTATCTCCCAGTTGGGGGCCGCGATGGTGGAACGTGCCGCAATGGACGAACCCCACCGCGGCACCAGATTGTGGTGCTCTTGGTGGGGTCCGCGAAGTGCCCTACTCAGGCGGCAAGACGATTTCGGGGCACTTCGATGAACCCGGTCGAAACGGGGCGCCCGCCATGCCGATGCGGGCTATCGCTGTCGGACGGTAAGAGTGCTGCCATCCACTATCCAACATCGCACAGGCGTGGCGATTGTCAAGCAAGAGAACTGATGTACAGTTGAGCATGTTCCTCTGCAACCGACCCGACCTCGGCTCCCCACAACACGCCCTGATCGAACGCCTCCTGCCCGAGTACGAGGCGATCAAAGCCCAGCGCCGCGCGGCGCCTCGGGACCGCCGAAAGGAACTGAAAGCGCGCCTTCACGCAGTAGAGGCGCAGCTCCACGACGCACTGGGCGGGGAGGCGGAGGTCCCCACGCCCAGCGGCTACGTCGTAGTCCGCGAGTTCAAGGTCTGGCTCACGGGGGACGTCGACCAAGAGGCGGCAGACGAGTGGATCGAGGCGTTCCCAGAATGGGCAAGGGGTACGACGCGACCCCGTAGCCGCAAGCGGTTCTTGGCCGAGTGCCTCAACGACGGCCTGCACCCGCAAAAGGAAGTCTTTGCCTATGACTACCGACGCTCCGTGACCGTCAGAAAGGTCCCGGGTGATCCGCAGGCAACGCATGAGGCGCTCGAACGGCAGGCTGCGGAGTGGGCTGACGAACAGCGGCGCTGGGCGTCGCTCCCGCCGTTCTGACCTAGCGGTTCTTAAACCCGCGCCCCTTGGGACAACGATTGCCGACGGTGTCGCAACGTCTTACGCTGGTCGAAATCCAACTCTGAGTTACGGTCGTTGTTACAACGATGCGAGAGTGCTTCGATCCCCGTAACTCGCGACTCGCAACGGAGATGTGCCAAGTGGACACCCTCACTTACAAGCAGGGGGTCGCTGGTTCGAGTCCAGCATCGCCCACCATGTTTCCATGCGTCGGGCATCAAAGCGTCCCACCCTCGGCTAGCCCCATCGCACGGATCGACGATCGACGACAGAGCCTCTCGGACCAAGAACGGTCATTCTCCCCGCAAGCTCTTCAACATCGCTTTCGCGCCGCCGTTGTAAGGGTTCTGCCGGAGCGACTCCTCATATGCTCGGATGGCCTGCTCTCGATGCCCGGCACGGGCATGAGCTTCTCCCAGGCTGTCCCACGCGTTGGCGTCGTCCGGGCGCACTCTTACGAACAGCTCGAAGGCCTGGACGGCTTCGTTGAATCGGTCGCGTTCTAGGAACAGGTAACCCACACGGTTCATCGTTTTGCTGCTGGGGCGATCCCAGGCTCCCTCCTGGTCTGCTTTTCGCCAGAGTGACTCGGCGGCGTCGATGCCATCGGTCGACAGAGTCTGGTACATCGAACGCGCAAGGTTGCGACGGGGTGGCGCTTCGTCGAATCCGAGGGGGATGTTGGCGAGCTGGTTGTAGAGATCCTCAGTCCAGGCCGGCTGGTTGTTGGACAACGCGACTACGGTCAATCCGTGCTCCACGTAGATGGCCAGTGCCGACGCATAGCCATCAGTGGAGCCCCCGTGATAGATCACGCTTCCCTTGGGCTCCCCGGACTCGCGCGCCGGCCAGGAATAGGGAAAGGTAAACACACCCAAGTTCTCGGCACGCAGCAAGGCGACACTCTCCGGAGAGAGCACCTTCGGCTCGAGCAGTTCCCTCGCCCAGAGGTGCAGGTCTCCGACCGTGGAATAGAGGGACCCACCGCCGGTCTGCGCCGACCTTGCCGTCTTCAACACGGGAACCACCTCGTCGATCAGGGTGGAATGCCCCGAGGCCACCTCCTCTTCGCCGGAGTGGTTCGTCGCGTGACGCGTCCGGCGCATTCCCAGCGGTTCGAACAGCAGCTCGTCCATCGCCTCTCCGTAGGAAGACGCCGTGACTTCCTCAAGCACCGCCGCCAGGACCACGTATCCGAGATTGCTGTAGGCGTGCACGGAACCCGGCTCGGACTGCAGCTCCGTCTTGTTGACCTCCTCGATCAGCTCATCCAATGTGAACTCTCGATCCGGTTCGGCAGGCCCTCCGAGAAAGATGTCTCGGCGCAGCCCGGCACGGTGTTGAAGAATCTGCAGGATCGTCATGCGCTCGCCGAGATCACTGCGCAACGTCGGAAGGTACTCCGAAACCGGATCCTCGAAGCTCACCTCTCCTTGCTCACGAAGCCGAAGCAGCGCGGCGGCCGTGAACTGTTTCGACAGGGAAGCGATCGGGTAGACCGTGTCGATCGAGTTCGGTCGATTCCCTCCGATCGACGCCGCGCCATAGCCCTTCTGGAACAGAATCTCGTCGTGCCTCGCGACGAGCACAGTTCCCTGGAAGAGTCCCCAGTGGTGGTACGCGTCTGCCATCGCCTCCAGACGCGAGGATTCCGTGGCAATGATCGCCTTAGGAGCAAGGAGCACAGCGACGGTGACCCCCATCGCCGGAGTGAAGAACGAGATCATGTTGGTTTTCCGGAGCGTTCGAAGTGGACGTACGTTTTCCAGACTACCCTCCTATACCTTGCCCGGTTCACGGCACGATGCAGAGGAGCTGAAGCGACGAATCTGTTCGCCTCGTCGACCGCGCCAGTGACGAGCGAGCAGCCTCCATCAACCACTCTTTGCAACCCGTTTGCCACTTGCGAAAGGGTTGCGGTGGAAGAAAATCCTCGCAAGTTGTGCGCGCCAACCCTCACGACTTCTACGGTCCGTGCGAGCTCGCCTCGACCTCTGCCCCTTAGGCGTGTGGCTCCTTGCCAGTGATTGCAACACAACCCGGCTCCACGTCACTCGCCGATTGAACACGGTGGATGGGCAATGCATCGCACCTAAGTGACAATGGAAGTGGACCAGCTTCTTTCCGCAGAGCGCGCCACAGATGGGAAACTCTGACAGGAAAGCCTTGCGAGCCGGCATCGGCCGAATCACTCCGCGGGAACGCCGTCCTCGACCACAACGGTCACCGACGTCTGACGTCCAGGATCCACTCGAACGGTCAATGGAACCATGTCTTCAGTCCAGGCCTGGTACTCCCCCGGAGCAAGCTCGTAGAACGTGACTTCCCCCTGACGATCGGAAGAGCCTTGCCAAGGACCATCCGTCGAATCGTCCAGGCTCCTCAGGAAGATGATTTGGCCCGACCGGGCGACTCCTTCGCGGGTCATCACAGAGACCCGCAAACTGGCAAGTCGGGTCAGAGTGACGCGATACTCGAGCGTGCCGCCAGTCACGAGAGCCAAACTTTCCCCGTCAATCGGCAAATGCCCCGCTTTGTGACACGAAAGAAGCGTTCGTCCTGAGGGAAGCTGCACGAATCGCGCGTTTCCAAAGGCGTCGGTGCTGCTCTGCAGTGCTGGCAAGATTCGCGGCCGATCGGAAATCGAAAGCGTCACCTGAGCATCTGCGATGGGAAGTCCGCGATCATCGACTGCGGTTACGATCAAGCGTGACTCTGGTTCGAGCCAGTGTTCGATCCGAGGGAGATGGTCCTGGTACGGAATCTCCACGACCTCATAGTAATCTTCCGCAAATCCCTGGCTGGCCACGTGAAGGAGATACTTGCCGTCGGGTACGGTCGACAGTCGGTACTCTCCTTCCGCAGACACCCGGGAACCGCATCGAACTTCGCCGTTGACCATGGACAGAAGTGAGACGAGGGCATTGGACGCGGGAGAATCCTCATCGTCGAAGACCACTCCCCGCAAGGCGCCTCCAGGAACTCGGAATTCGAGGGTCCGCACTGGCTCCTCTTCACGAATGGACACTTCCTGCTCCAAAGCGAGGAGTGTTCCACGCTGACCTGACGTCACACGAACGACATAGTCTCCCATCGGAACACCGAAGAAAGAAAATCGACCGTTGTCGTTGAGGGGAGAGCGGGCGAACTGTTCCAGGGTTTTCCCTCCCGCTTTCTGAAACAACACCGCTTCGTAGTTGACGCGTCCCGCCTGCGAGCCGAGGAGACGCCCGCCAACAACCCCCTCGGTCTGCGTAGAGAAATCCACGCGACTTACCTGGCCGGAGGCAACACGCACCATCTTTGTTTGACAACCGTACTCTTCATGCTCCCACGCGCCCCACTGGTCCAAGAACTCGACGACATAGGATCCCGGCGCCAAACCATCTATCAGGAACGCACCATCAACGTCCGGCGTCACCGTGGTCTGGATCCAGGTGCCCGGAATCGTCGCAGACACGAAGCAAACGGTGTCCGGACGCGACCACGGCACCGACACCTGGCCAGCGATGGAGCCGGTCGCCGCCACCACGATCTCGCGTGGGAACTCTCTCACATCGAGGTTCTCCAGAAAGATTCGACCATTCGAAGGGGTGTCTATCAGGAGCGAAAACCCTGAGGTGGAAACACCGGTCAGCTGGAACTGCCCCTGACCGTCCGTAGTTGCTGGAGCGTAGACCCTGCCGGCAACGGCATGACCGCCGAAGGAGGTGCCAGGGATGGAAATGATGGCACCCGAAATCGGCTCACCAGATTCATGGAGAACGCGGCCCCAGATGGACTCTCCACGGGACAAAACCACCTCCAGGTCGTCGGCTGCACCTCCCATCGGAATCGAGACGTCCCGAAGGGTCTTCGCAAGAAAGCCAGGCGCGACGAAGCGCAACTCGTTCGATCCCGGCCAGACATCGAACATCTGAAAGGCCCCTTCTGCAGACTGAAACTCCTCCCATTTGTCGAGTTCCACTCGTGTGGTGTACTCCCAAGCCACCGGGAATCCACTCGGCACATTCTGAATCGAGAAGCGAGGCACCGGATGGCCATCGGTGTCTACCACGCGCCCGCGGAGGCTGCCACGCCGACGCATGACGACCACGATGTCCTCGTTTGGCGCAAGGATCCCGGGCATTTCCGCCAACGCATACCCGTCCTTGATGCCCTCCACCGTCAAGCGATGCCCCTCGGGAACCCAGTGCATGAACCAGGACCCATCAGGTTCCGACTCCATCACACCGATGAGAGTGCGCAAGTCTTCGTCGAACACCGAGACACTGACCTCAGAAACCGGCTCGCCTCGATCATCGACGACCCGGCCACGAAAGAGTGCTTCCGGTGGCAACTCGAACTTCAGGAACTTCGATTCCCCGGGCAGGATGTCGACACCCTCCACGACCGTGGCATAGCCCGGCCCGCCGACCTGGATCCGATTCAACCCCAGCGGAATCCCTTCGAGCCGGAACGTTCCGTGCTCGTTCGTAGGAGCCCGTCCTTCGAAAGCTGGCTCCCGACCACGACTGGTGAACATCACATTGACTTCAGGAAGTGGGTTCCCGTCATCATCACTGACGATCCCAAGCAGGTGCCCTTTCTGACCTAGCCGGATGACCACGTGTTCATCATCGACCGGGCCGAACACGCTCTGAACGGGATACGATTCGGCATCGACCCTGAGGGTGGATAGCTCGCCCCCAAGCGCGCTCATTTCGAAGTCACCGTTCGGCCCGGAAATCGAAGTCTCCGTGGCGAACAGGTAGTCGAGACGGTGAAGGAAATCACTTTCCCAGGACTCTCCTCGCCCGATGGGCACGAACGTGATACGAGCGTCGACGACGGGACTCCCCGTGAGGTCGTCGACGACCTGTCCAGTAATCCTCATCGCCTCTTCGGCCGTGTGTTCCAAGTCGATGGAGTCCCCAGCACGCAGAGTCAGTGTTCTTCGGAAAGGCTCCCAGCCACGGGAACGCAGAACGACAAGGAACTGACCCGAGCTCGGTGCGCGGAGTTCGGCAAACCCTTCCGCGTCAGTCCTCGCCATCGAAACCTGCACAGCCAGGAGGAGCTCGTCGATCGCTAGCTCTGGACCCGGATCTGGGAGCTCCCTCGTCGAATCAGGGATCAGGAACAGCTTCAGGCCGGAAAGGCCGCGCCTTCGTGAATCGAGAATCTGACAACGAAGAAGAGCCCCTTCCGTCGCCGTCTCGGTTTCTTCCGATCCATCGAGGACTTCGGAGTTCAGATGCGACGGCGAACGGCGGGTCGTCAGCTCTTCGACAAGGGAACTCGTCGAGCGACCGGAGCCGACGGCATCTCGAACTGGAACCGAATGATTCTCGCGAACCTCCTCAAGAGCCAGAGGCGTGGTTCGCAGAAGCGAGTAGGTCACCGCCGCAATGGCCAACACGACAGCCAGAGGAATCGCGCGTCTCATCAAGAGCTCGATTTCAACACACGGCCCTTATGGAAACTTGCTTTTCCGCTTCGAACTCTTCGGTACCCCGCCCGGCTGAATCGGGCCTCCCAGATCGACCGGCCCCCCGGGCTCGACCCCCGACACCTTCTCTTTGGACAAAGCCGGGATCTCACCACCGAAAGACGACGACGCCCCCCCCATGAGCAAGAGAATGCTCAACAAAGCGACGCCGACCAAGCCTCCCGAGGCCCACAAACGGAACCCAATCACTGGACGATTACGACTCATGGGTACACCAATCTACGTCAAGCACCAATCGAACGGCCGAGTTCGAAGCCCTCTTTTGATCTCGCTCATCGTGTGAGAGCAACGAACCAAGGAACTGTACACGGCCCAGGACATCGACAACACTCGTTGACTCTGCGATCGCTTTCTCCGAGCAGAATTGGCGCATCGCTCGTGCGCTCACCGCTGCCTCACGCGTTCGATTCAAACAAGCCAGCCAGACGATCCGCAGGACATGGGTCGCAACGAATGAGGGGACCGCTTCCACGGCGTATCGCGCATCGCTCAGCGCCTTGTCGACATGGCCACGCTCGAATCGCCACATTGCCAGATTGTGCAAGGATTGTGCGATCTGGGTCGGAGAGCAACGCCCCTCCAACGACTTTCGAAGCAACGGGCCGATTCGTCCGGAGTCACCGTAGGAACGCTCGTAGACCGCCTGAAAGTATCGCTCTTCCCATCTCCGCTTCCTGACAATGGACTCGATCGTGCGAAGCACATGGCGAGCGATGGCCCCCGGCTCGGTCATGACATCTCCCGCACGGTCACAGACCTTGGCCACCGACTGGAGGTGAGAATCGCGAACAAGAGTTTCGGTACTGATTCGGACGGCAACCCGATCCAACGAGTCCTGGAAACCCAAGCGATCCACTCCACCGTTCACCGCAACCAAACTTGCGCTGACGTCAGGGTCGAGCAAGAGCGCACCGCGGCCAAGCAAACACAGCTCGTCAATCAGATGGCTTTCCGACTTCCTTGAAAGCTCGGATGACAACCAACGCTCGAATTGCTTGGCAGAGAAACGACGGAGCTTCGCGCCTGCGCCATCATGAGGCTCGAAGAATCCGTCCTCGAGGAGAAAGTGATCCTGAAGGTGCAGTTGCTCAACATAGGACCGGCACGCCTTGCACCGTCGGAGGTGACTTCGAACCCGTTCTTGTCGAGGAGCTTCTCGCCGATCAACCAACCGGTGGATGTGCCGTCTCATTCCGGGGCAGGGATTCTCCAGGCTCAGTTCAATGGCTGTCATGAGAGTCCTCGCCATCGGTAGTCCCGCGGCTAGCCGCATCTTCGCCGGACCGCTCCTGAGCCTCCGGGTGGTACTTGATCAGTATCGAAAGAACTCGCTGGTGGAACTCAGACCTGGCTTCTGCCAATCGACGCGCCGCTTCAATCGGGAGAACGCCGAGTCGTTGCGCGATCTCGTCGATCGACAGCCCGCGGCGGCCTTTCAAGAACAGAACTTGCCGTGACTCGGCGTCCAGCATCAAGAATGCGTGAACGACCCAGTCTTCGATGTCCTTCTTTTCCAGTCGGACGCGTTTCTTGTCCAGGAGCTCCTCGACTCTCGCGACAAGGTCCTCGTGCGCGGAGACTCTGAACTTACGGATCCCCGGAACCGGCAAGGAGCTGGCTCGCAAGATCTCCAGCTGCTCCTCGATGACTGCATCCGAACAGGAAGCCAACATGTGAAAGAGGGTCCAGCTCCCGGAAGGAGCTTTCCATCGAAACCGATCCCCAAACGACTCACCGTCGTACCAACCGCGAAAGTAGCGATGGAGCCTCAAATAGACCTCAGACACAATTTCGTCGACGTCAAGAGGAAACGCTCCCTGCTCCACCTTGTGGTCGAGGTAATCGATCAAGCGCTCGCTGTTCAGATGACAGAACGCCATGAAGACAGGGTCTTCAAGCTCATTCTTCAGTCGCTGGAACAGCTGGATCGACAGCGTCTCGACACTTTCCGTCCCCGGGGGTAAAGACTTGTAGTCAATGAGTGGAGCGACTTCGGGATGCAACCGCTCCAACTCGGCAACCAACTGCAAATGCCGATCAAGGACTCGGTGCACAGTCTCCGACAGTCGCGTGGGGCGCTGGCCTATGGAACGATGAGGTGCACGCCCCGATGCGTGCACACCAGGCTTATGCCCTTTGGGATTCTTTCCCTTCTTCTTCGACACCTGAAGCTCCGACCACGATCAGAGACCTCACCCTTAGGAAGAGGGTAGATGATGACCTAGTTTCGACAAAGATCTGAGGGAAGGACGAAGCACCGAGATTCCACAAACCATTTCATTGCAGACACTTACATCCACCAGGCACAACAACAAGAGTTCCTCCGCCACCCGGTGCGCACGAGACAGCTCTTTGCCCGAGACTCCTCCTGAGCGATGCTCCACAGCCGGCGGGACGATTCCCAGGGACAGTGAGACAAAGCAACAGTGATACAAAGTACGTGTCAAAGGGAGCAAGGACTGCGAGGACACGACGGGCCTTCGAGTGCGATCGGTAAGGGGCCTGCCCGACAGTCCTGGCGCGGCGAGCAGCCCCTCTGGCTTAACCGCCGGCTCGTCCCGAGGTCGAAGGCTCGGGTCCATCCACCAGTCAACCCCCTTCCGTTCCCGCCTCTCCCAATTCACTTCCCGCTTCCTCTTCCCCCTTCTCCTCCGCCTCCCGCGCATCCCGCATCGGATTTGGCTTCTCCTCGCGCTTCTTCAGCCGAAACCGCTTTTCCTCCGTCTTCCGCGGATAGTGGTTGTTCGAGAGCTCGGCATCTGCGGTCTCGAGATGGGGATCCAGCGTGATCCGCTCGATCTTCCGATGGCCCATCAGCAGCTTCGAAGCCCGCCAGGGATTGCGGCGCCAGATCTCTGCCGGCACCCGGACCTCTTCCACCTCACCGTCTTCGTACTCGACCTCGAGAATCACCGGCATCACCAGTCCGCCTTTGTTCTCGAGCCCCACGACGTGGAAGTAGAGGTCGGTCGCTAGAAGGTCCGCCTCGTCGTCCTCGAACTCCTTCACGAGCTTCTCGTACTTTTCGACATCCTGAGGAGTGACGTCGAGTTCGTCGTACTCGTTGTAGAAGTCCGCGAGCTGGGGATACGCGTCGACGCGCTTCGGTAGTTCCTTGTTGCGCGTTTGAGCCAGGGTCTTCGGCTCCTCGTCGCGCTTCTTCTTCTTTCGCGTCTTCTCGACGTTTGGATCACGACTGTCGATGAGGTACCGGTCGACAGACTCGATCGAGAGGTCGGTGTGATCCGTGGTGTAGAACCAACCGCGCCAGAACCAGTCGAGGTCCACGGCGGACGCATCTTCCATGGTGCGGAACAGGTCGGAAGGCTCGGGTCGGCGGAACTTCCACCGGTTGGAGTACTCCTTGAAGGCGAAGTCAAAGAGTTCGCGGCCCATGACAGTTTCGCGCAGGATGTTCAAGGCGGTCGCTGGCTTGGCGTAGGCATTCGAACCGGACTGCAGGATCGACTCGGAGTTGGTCATGATCGGCACCGAGTAGCTGTCGGTCATGTAGTCGACGATCTTCTTCGGTTCTCCTCGCCAGGAGGGGTAGTCCTCTTCCCACTCTTGCTCGGCGAGATACTGAACGAAGGTGTTCAAGCCCTCGTCCATCCAGGTCCACTGGCGTTCGTCGGAGTTGACGATCATCGGGAACCAGTTGTGGCCGACCTCGTGAATGATGACGGAGATGAGGCCGTACTTGGCTCGCTTGCTGTACGTCCCGTCCTCTTCCGGACGCGGCCCGTTGAAGCAGATCATCGGGTACTCCATCCCTCCGACGGGCCCGTTGACCGAAATCGCGACGGGATAGGGGTAGGGGAAGGTGAACCGTGAGTACACGTCGATGGTGTGGATGATGGAGTGGGTGGAGTAGCGGCTCCACAATGGGTCGCCTTCCTTGGGGAAGAAAGACATGCAGAGGACGCCGTCCTTGTCCGGATTCTCGCCCTCGATCTTGTGGTACTTCGCATCCCAGATGAACTTGCGGGAGGTGGCGAAGGCAAAGTCGCGCACGTTGTCGGCATGGAACACCCAGGTCTTCTTTTCCGTGGACTGGGTCTTCTCGTTCTCGAGGGCCTCGTCGGGAGTGACCACGTAGATAGGTTCTTTGGCGCTCTTCGCTTGTTCGAGTCGATCTCTTTGGACAGGACTCAAGACCTCGTCCGGGTTCTGCAGCACTCCGGTCGCCGCGACCACGTGGTCGTCCGGAACGGTGATGGCGACCTGGTAATCCCCGAACTCGAGAGTGAACTCGCCCCGGCCAAGGAACTGTTTGTTCTGCCAACCATTGACGTCGGTGTAAGCCGCCATGCGCGGGAACCAGTGGGCAAGTTCGTACAGGCAGTTGCCGTCGTCCTCGAAGAACTCGTAGCCCGTGCGCGCCCCCACCTCCTTCGAGTGGTTGATCGCGTAGTTCCAGTCGATCGAAAAACGAACCGCATCGCTCGGCCGCAACGGCTGCGGCAGATCGATCCGCATCATGGTGTCCACGATCGTGTGGGGCAGCGGGTTTCCCTCGGCATCTCGCACCGCGGTGATGGACGCGCTACCGTCGAACTGTGGACGTGCAAGCATCCGTCGCATCGAACGATAGGTCTGCTCTTCGTCCAGATCCGGCGCCCAGGAACTCAGCGCCGAATGCGACTGCGGCGACAGGATGTTGGCGTCAACCTGGACCCACAGGTACTTCAGCTCGTCCGGGGAATGGTTGGTGTAGCGGATGGTTTCGGAGCCGGTGAGATGTTGCTTGTCGTCGTCGATCTCGACGTCGATGACGTAGTCCGCGCGCTGTTGCCAGTAGGCATGACCCGGCGCACCGGATGCGGTCCGGTAGATGTTGGGCGTCGGGAGAATCTCGTCGAGCTGACGGAACTTGTCCGGCCGGTCCTCACGCTCACCACCCAGGGCAACCCCCAGAACGAGAACCGCGAGGAAAACGACACGAGTCGAGGCGCGAAAAGGCATGCGGAAACTCCATTGCGGAGAAAAGGACACCGGCAGGCTACCACCTGTCGAACCGGTCGTGTTCGGCCGGCTGAGGTCGCGCGTGTGCCGCACGCCTCCCAGGGGATCGACACTGAGCGCGGGAAAGTTCTCTATGGTGTGCCGGCCCCACGGACGATGCCACCGACGCACCCCGCTGGTCGTCACTGCCGCACCCGGGGGAAAGCGACGCCTCTCGACGTCGCAAACTCTTCTCGGCGCCACCGCGACCGCCACGAACTCTTGTACGACGGAGCCTCGAACATGCTCGGATTCCGGATGCCGACGCGGGTGGAGATTCGCCCGGGATGCCTTGCGGACCTACCGCAGGTCGCGCGGGAGCTGAACGCCTCGAGTTCGCTCCTGGTCATGGATCCCGGCCTCGCCGCCACGCCCTGGCCCGAACGAGTTCGCCGTGCATTGGGCGATGCGTCGATTCGCGTGGAGGTGTTCGATCAGGTCGAAGCCAATCCACGCACCACGACAGCAGAGAAGATCGCCGGACAAATCACGGACGCGGGCCTCGACCTGGTGATTGGACTCGGAGGAGGGAGTTCCCTCGATGCAGCCAAGGCCGGCGCCATGTTGGCGACCAATCCGGGTCGCCCTGTCGGTGAACTTGCGGGGAAGGAGTTGTACGAACACGCGCCCAAGCCATTGATCGCCGTGCCAACCACTTGTGGCACCGGGTCCGAGGTGACTTGGGTTTCAGTCCTGAGTGACACCGAGAATCGGACCAAGATCAGCGTCAAGGGCGATTCGATGTTCCCCAACCAGGCGCTGGTCGACGCCGATCTGATCCGAACGCTCCCGGCGAACCTGGTCACGTGGACCGGGCTCGACGCCATGACTCACGCAATCGAGGCGACGACCTGCTCGGTCGGGAACCCGGTTTCCGATGCACTGGCGGAATCGGCGATTGCCCTTCTGTTCGAGTACCTGCCGCGCGCTGCTCAGGACGTCGAGAACGACCACGAAGCACGCGCCGAGGTGATGCGAGCTGCGACCATCGCCGGACTGGCCTTTGGCAACGCGGACGTGGCCGGGGTCCACTGCCTGTCGGAGTCCCTGGGCGGCATGTTCGATGTTCCGCATGGACTCGCCAACGCGATCCTGCTCACGCCCGTGTTGCGTCACCACGGCACTCACGTCGAATCACGACTGGCTGCGCTTGCCTCGCGCGTTCACGGCGACGCCAGGGAAGTCCCGGAGAACGAACGAGCGGAAGCGTTTCTGACCCGTCTCCAAGGTTTGGTGACGACGCTCGAAGTCCCTTCCTTCCACTCGTTCGACATCGGTCCCGAACACTACGACGCGATCGCCGCCGCCGCCGTGGCCAATGGCTCCAATGACTCGAATCCACAACCGATGGCGGAGACCAACTATCTCGAAATCTTGCGAGGACTTTGAGGTCCTTGTTCCGCATGGGCGCGGCCCCAAGATCGACGGTTCCCTCGGGTGTGTCGCAAGAAGCCTCGCACAAGCCCGTTTTCCCACTGAGTTCTGCCATACTGGCCGTCCCCCTCTCCCAGAAAGGCACATCCTTCATGACGCCCCGATCCCTCCTCCCCCTCCCGATCTGCGCCGCTCTCGTTTCCCTGACAACCCCCACCGCGTTGGCCGCTTCCACCGACGGCGCCGACTGGCCTCAATGGCGAGGCCCGGACCGCACCGGGATTTCGGCCGAATCCATGTGGAGCGCAGAAGGTAAGGCCACCCCGCTGTGGACGAAGGATTTGGGCCTGGGGCATTCTTCCTTCGCCGTGGCCGACGGTCGGGTCTACACCCTCGGTTACGACGCGGAAGAGAAGCTGGACTCCGTCTATTGCTTCAACGCCGAGACGGGCGAGGAAGTCTGGCGTCACCGGTATGGAGCCGAGATCTGGGACGTCGCCCATGACGGCGGAGCCTTGACGACGCCGACGGTGGTGGACGGTTTGGTGTACACCTCCAATCGAGAAGCGAAGGTTTTCTGCTTTGAGGGAGACTCGGGCGAGATCATCTGGTCCCGCGACCTTCGCGAGGATCTCGAGCTGGAGCCGCCGACTTGGGGATTCTCAGCATCTCCGCTGGCGGTGAACGGACTGATCGTCTTGAACATGGACCGCGTCATTGCCCTGGATCCGAGCACGGGAGAACAGGTTTGGATCTCGGAGAAGGGATACGGGAAGGCCTACTCGACGCCGACGCCGTTTGCCCTCGAGGAAACGGACTACTTGGCGGTGCTGAGCGGGTCGGGCCTCGCGCTGTTGCTGACGGAAGATGGCACGGAGACCGACTTCTTTGGTTGGTCCAAGGACCCGGAGATCTATCCCATGTCTCCGGTGGTCATCGATGACCGTCTGTTCATCTCCGCGGGTTATGACCGCGGCTGTGCGATGCTGCGAGTGAAGGATGGGAAACTCACGGAGCTGTGGTCCAGCCGCGTCATGCGCAACAAGATGTCGGGCGCGGTGCTGTTCAAGGATCACTTGTTCGGTTTCGACGAATCGATCCTGAAATGCATCGACCTGGATGGCAACGAGCGCTGGCGGGTGCGAGGGATGGGAACCGGCTCGATGACCATTGCCGGCGAGCGACTCGTCATTCTGGATGGGCGCGGTCACATCATCGTGGGCGAAGCCGATCCGGAGAAGTACACCGAGCTGTCCCGTCAGTCGGTGTTTGAAGACGGCACGAGCTGGTCCACTCCGATCCTGAGCCATGGCCGGGTGTACTGCCGCACCAGCTTGGGGGCCATGGCCTGCCTCGACTACCGTGGCACGGGAACGGTCGCCCAGGGCACGCAGGACACCGCCAAGGAGATTCCCTCCGCCGAGTCCATCGTTGCTCGCCACATCGCAACGGTGAAGGGCCAGCAGGCTCTGGACCAGGTCCGGTCCCTCACCATGAGTGGGACCAGTCAGAGTCTGATCAACACGGTTCGCTCAGGGGCGATCAACCTGTCCTGGGATGCCAAGGAAGGCTTCTCTTGGAAGGACGAAACCGGGTTCGACTTCGGGTTCAATACGGACTGTGCCTGGAGGATGACCCCGCGCTCGGCACCGACGGTTCTGAAAGACGAAGACCAGAAAGTGATGCATCGGGCCGGTGACCTGCAGCGCCTGTTCGACCCGTCCCTCGGCTTTTCTTCCATGGAAACCGTCGATGCTACGGTGATCGAAGGCCGCGATTGCTACTCGGTTCGTGCCACGACCCCCGACGGCGCGGAGCGAACGCTGTACTTCGAGATCGATTCCGGGTTGTTCGCTGGACACGAAGGAGAAGGCCTGTCGCTGTGGACTCTTTCCGAGTACCAGGACTTCGGCGGGGTGATGCTCCCCACCCACTGGTCCATCTTCGAACCGGTCAAGGGGGAGCGAGCTTCGGCGGTGTTCGAGACGGCCTCGATCAATCCTTCCCCAGACGTTGCACGATTCGCGACGCCGGACAAGATCAAGCCGTTCCTGCGAACTCCCGAAGAAATCGAGCGGGACAACGTCCGCCTGAAGCAACTGCACGCCGCCATGATCGGCGAATGGCGCTCCGAGGACGGCGAGGATGACCGCGTCATGGGCTTTCAGGTGGACGAAGGGTTCTTCCTTTTCGTCCGTCCGGAACGAGATCCCACCTACCTCAGCGAACCCGACGAAGAAGGGCGCGTGTGCATGCTCGAAGCCACCTACGTCACCTTCACCCCAGAGAAGAACGAGCAGGGGATTGTCGAGGCCATCGTCATTCGCGTGGGTGAGGACGTCCGGGACCGGTTGATTCGGGTGGAGTCTTGACTGACCGGCGCGATGCCAATTCCCAAGGTTGAATCATTCCCCTTGGCCGGCGGAAACTTCCCGCCCCAAGCGGAATCAGGACGGCGTGTGTTGCGCGTCGGGTCGATGGAAGCGAGTTCCGTGGACCCGACGCTTCGTCGACCCACGAGTCAAGGCACCACCAGCGTCGCCGGATCCGTGACCAGCACTCGACCGCTGAGCGTGAAGGTGACATCCGAAACGTCGATGCTTACCGCCGACAGTCCACCCGGCACCACTCCCGGCTGATCCCAACGGCCCTCCGCGTCCAGCGGATGACCCATCAGAATCGCCCAAGTAAGCACCCCATTCACCCCGGTGACGACGAAGAATCCCCGACGCGATGGCTGAGCTCCCCGAACGCTCAACGTGAACGGATCGTGGGGGAGATAACTGGGCGCGTCCAAGCGAACTTGAACCTCGGACCCTTCGTGGACAGCGATCGATGCAAGCTGGGACTGGCCCGCTACTTGTTGGGTGACGAGAGTGCCAGGGTTGGTCAAGCTGGTGAACGCGAGGTCGGCTCCGGTGGCGAAATAGACGCGGTCGAGGTAGGCGCTCACTGCCAACGCCCGGTCTCTGAGAGGCACGGGGCTGGCAAAGAACAATTGGCTCGTACCGCTTCCATCGGAGGGACGCCGGTAGATGTTGTCGCCCTCGATCCAGTAAAGCATGCCGCCGGATCGGTCGAGAGCCGTGGCTTGGGCCTGGGTCGGTGTGGTGAAGAGGTTCTGGAGGCCACTGCCGTCCCGGTTGCCGCATCGCCATCCCTGGTACCAGATGTCATACCAGTAGATTCTGCCGGCAACCGAATCCACGTGGATGGACCGCGGCGCGATCGCGGGAGTCATGTCTCCGGTCGAAACCACGACCTGAGCGTTGGACCCATCCATGTCGCAGTAGCCGAAACGCGCACTGTTGTTGCTGTACCAGTAGATCCGTCCGCCGGCCAGGTCGAGGGACACGGACTGGGGCGAGAAGGCGAACGGCGGATTGGACAGGATGGTCCGGCGATCTGTCCCGTTGTAGTTCACCCGTTCGATGGTGCCTTGATACGCGTAGTAGATCTGGCACTCCACCGGATCAACGTCCATCCCTTGGTAGGCGAACCCTCCCAGCCCCTTGGGGACCACCGTCAGAGAATCCAGACCGTTGTGGTTCGAGGATCCCACCCCCGGAGTCGAACCGATGGTGTCGGTGTAAAACAGGCGACCCTGGCCTTGAGCCAAAGGAACGACCAACAAAGAGAGGAACGACGCCAGGCAGAGGAGATTTCGGGAACGGTCCACGACGGGCTCCTTGGCAGAGGAGAGGCAAACGGGCGCGGAGCCGCGCCTACTCTCTGCAACACCGTCCGCGGTATCGCGTTACACGAAAAATTGCCGATTCTCGTCCGACCACCCCAAGGACAACCCCTTCGGCTCGAGAGAGGGATTGCGCGAGTGAGGCATCGCTGGCGCCGAAAGACGCCCACGACCCGGGTCCCGGGCGCCGAAGGCGGCGCCCGGGACATCGACATGACGTTCGATTCCTGAGAGATTTTTACTCGTCCTCCGGGCGGTGAGATCTCTTACCCGATCAGGAGTCCTGAACGACTTCCCATTGGACAGCTTCTTCAATCGTCGTCGAGTCATCGAGCTGGATCGTGACGACAAGTTCATGTTGGCCATGGCCGAGAGATCGTCCAAGGAGCCCCGGACAGCGAAACGAATGACCTCCCCCGGGGAGTGACCCGATACTGTTCTGCGCGCAAGCCAGGAACAGGTTCGTCACGTCCTCGCCATCGAGCGTCACAGTGCCACCAACAATTCCAAACGGAGGCGGGACATTCCCCTCGACGAGGAAGCCCACATCGAACTGAAAAGAGCTTGCCACCTTTCCCGAAGCAGGAAAGATCGAGAGCGTCAGCACCTCTTGTGGCGGCTCTAGCGACATGCTGAGTCGATAGACACCCGTCTTGTCGACACGACTTCTAGCTAACAACGTGTAGACACCGTTTCGCCGGATGATCCGGTCAATGGATCCGCTCGCAGGGAGCTCGACCGCGCGCCCAAGATCGTCGTATAGTTCGAGCCTTGGGTCCAGAGCCCCTGATTCCGTGGTCATTTGCAACTGAAGCCGCTCTCCCTCCGCGACTAGGAGTTCGTAGGAATCAACCTCTCCACAAGAATTCATGGTGACCAGCAGCTCGTCCCCAGGAAGAAGAGGCGTCGTTCGACCGGGGTTGTTGGTGCGTTGAAGAAAGATGGAGTAGGTCCCCCTGCCCGCGTTGTTTGCGTCACGAATGACAATTTCGTAGAGACCGTCACTTGGAAGTACCTCTTCCCCGACACGCGTCCGAAGTCGATTGGAAGCGTTGTTGTTCTCCAACGGAGTGCAGTTTACTGCTAGAATGCTGCCATCAGGACCTCGAAGCTCAACACATTGATCGAAGCAGAAACAGGCTGATCCACATACGCCGCCAAAGTCACTGCATTCTGTGACATTGATGACGATGCGATCCCCGATCAAACCCTCGAACGTAAAGACATCGGTTTCTCGACAATTCAGGCTCGTAAGGATGTTGTCACCGGGCTGAATTGTTGGAGTGCCGAGGGCGCCTCTGGCGTGAGTCGCGGCAACAATGAAAAACATAGCAGTGACAAGAAACGGATTGGGTCGTGCCCCCATGAGGCCTCCTTGTGGTCGGGTCGCCGCTCGTCACGAGGGGCCCCACCCCCCGTGATCGCAAGAATCGAGATACCGTTGGCCGAGATCGGCCTTGCTCATGACATCAGCTTGTCAAATCTCGGAAAGGGATGCGGACGAGCTCTGCGGACTTCCGCAGGAAGGGGTTGACGATGGCGGTCGTGCGAATGAATGAGCTCTTGAATGCCCTCGTGAACGAAAAAGGAGAACCGTTTGTGGTCGGCGCCGTGCATGACGTAATTCAGCGTCGGGCGGCTGAGCTCAAGGTGCCGAACAAGGTGGACCGGTACCTTGGAGAGCACAAGGCTCGAGGCCTCACCCGCGACAGCGTCTCATTCAAGACCGGGGCCATCAAATCGCGAACCAAGCTGATCCTTGCCTTGAGGGCGATGCAGATCACGGTCGAGGATCTGTTTCAGTTCGATCCGCGACGTCCCCCGTGGGACCTGGTGGGCGACAACGAGACCGTCGCGGTTGTTCTCGGCGGAAAGTTCGTCGAGATTCCTGGATCATCCTCGATGCAGCACCAATCTGTCGGGGCCCGAGATGCAGAAGCCATCCCGCTGATCGAGAAGATCGTCAGTCAGCACTTGCAAGTCGAAGCGAAGGTGCGCCTCTTTCCCGTGTCCCCGAACATGACTCCTCTGGATGCCGAGAACCTCCTGCAGAAACTGTCCGAGCATCCAGAGATCGGAGTCATTGTGGTCCTTGGCTCGGAGCTAGTAAATCCGCTCGCCGCTCCCATCGCGCGCCGAATCCTTCGCTCTCCGTCCCAGGACTTGCCGTACAGGTTTCGCTGGTCCTTCGACCCTCCGATTTCCGAACCACACCTCTCGGAGACGACCCCGTGCCTCCCGGACCAAGAAGGAATTCACTTCCGACGCCCTCCGGGGTTCTTTCTTCGGCGAGTCCGTGACGAGAACATCCTGAAGGCTTCTCACCAAGGCACTTTCGGGCCATTCGCCGATTGCGGGTTGCTGGCAATCACTCCAGCCGAAGAAAAGTTGATGATTCTCTGCGCTGGCCATGGTGGCTGTGGAACGCTGGCGACAGTCCTTGCACTCTCGGAGATCAACTACATCGAGCGCCGACTCCTCGAGGCCTTTGAGGATGGAGTTCCGAACGAGCTGGAAGGAGTCTTCTGCGAACCTGTCTGGGTGAAGCGGACCAAGGAAACCGAAGAACCGATCGACGATCTAACATTCGATCGTACATTTGGGGTGGGCTGGGGGTTCCACTGGGACGAAGAGGTGTAGCAGAAAGTTCTGTCCAACTCGGGTCACCTCGATGGCCTGATCAGATCCCGACTCGAGGACTGCGAACATTCTGCACAGGAAGATCGCCTGTGAAAACTGATTCAGCCCTGAGATCAATCCAACGACGTACGACTCAGCACCACGTTCACATGCTTGTTCGCCGGAATCTGTCCCAGCAAATCGGACGGAGCGACCGGAGTCAACTGACCCGCCTCCACGGTATGAATGAGGAAGCCGGCTTCCGTCATCGCACCGAGCAACTCCACGGGATTGTCTCCGCAGAACCGAATTCCATCGGGCCAGAACTCACTCACCATTCGTAGTTGTTGGCGACGCGAAACCACTTCCGCCATTCCCTCCCAGAGCCGCGCCTCGGCACCTTGGATATCCACCTTCAAGAAGTCGATGTCTAGATCGTGCTCTGCGGCGAACGAGTCAAGTCTTCTGCAGGGAACACGCACTTCGGTACGATCTCCCCCGCGATGGAAACGCGGGTCGGCTTCGCCGGAGTAGGTGCGATGATCTCCCTGGTTGTACTTCGATTGAAAGAGGACCAGCTCGCCATCACGATCTCCGAGTGCGGCGCCGACCACGGTGACATTGGGACAACCGTTCAAGGCGATATTTTCTTCGAGCAACCCACGGTTGGATGGGTCGGGCTCGAAGGCGAAGACGCGCCCCCCCGCTCCGACGAGCTCGGAAAGCTCCACGGTGTGCAGGCCAATGTTCGCCCCCACGTCGATGACGGTCATTCCCGGACGCACAAGGCGGCGAAGTACGGCGGTCTCGGCCGGTTCGTGTTCGCGACGGTAGAAGAAGCGCTGGGTGAAACCGCGATCTGCCAAGTTGACCACCATTCGGTGATTGCCTACCCGAGCGAGGTAGCGATCGCCGAGGAAGAACCGGCGAAGCGGCAGGATGGCTTTGCGAAAGCGGTGGTAGATCGGCACAACAGGGTACGTTAGCGCCAGGCCAGGCGCTGAGAAGACCTCGCCGTCGCTCAACGGGAAACCGAGCCCTCCCGACCGGAGCGAAAGTTGATCTCGGTCGTCAGGGGACCACGAACGACGACATCCCCGAACAAACCGAGACCTGGGTCAGTACAGTCCCGCCACCTCGCAAGTCAGGTCATCCGCGAACGCCAACTCTCCCCAGGTGAATCCGTCCGCCGGCGCCAGCTCGACGTGGAAGGACTCTCCCTTGGCGAAGATCGGTGTGGTTGTGTGGGCGTCGATGATTCCGGGGACCAGGGTCAGTGATTCCCCGGTGCCGGGCAGATGAACGACCAAGGTCCAACGCCGAACCAACCGCCCCTCCGGGTTCTGATAGACGGGTCCGAAATTGGCGGCGGCGACCGAGAGGTCCCCTTGCTGGAACCACCAAAATGGCGCGCACCGGACCGAGCGAGGCGCGGACCCACTCGCCCCGTGGCTCGACGACATCTCTGAATGGGATCGGTTCGTTGCCGAACGACTCCCGGCGTCCCCTCGAGCGATTGCCCCGGCGTCTTGATCCCACCATTGCGGAACCTGAAGAAGGAGTCCCAGGAGCAGCAGTGGGCAGAAAAGGGTCAGTGCTCGTTTCATGAGACATCTCGTGTCTGGATCGAACGTGGGATTGCAAAAAGAGAGCGCGAACAGGCACCGGCCAAGGGACTGGCGCCTGTTCGCGGGACCGAACTACGGCAGGGAAACCACGGAGTAACCGAGGTTGCCACAGTTCCCAAGAACGTCTTCCCACACGGTTCCACCCGCGGGATACAACACGTGGGTGATGCCGTCACCGCTGTAGGCGAACGCCAGGCTGGTGGCGCCGCAACGGACCGCGGTCGCGGGACCCGCTTCTTGGCCGCTGACGCACTCGGCGCTCGAGTCGATTCGAATGCGGGAGAAACCATTGAGACAGATTCCCGAAGAATCGTCGATCACCGTCAGGTCGGTGGTGGTTTCACAGCCGGATGGGTTGCTCTTGATGCAAGTCGTTGCCGATGCCTGCCAACCAGTGAAGGCGGCGACAGAAAGAACGACAAGCGCGGTGGGGAAAAACCGAATCATGGTGGATCTCCTACGAGTGAACGATGGCAGCACGCGAACCATGGGGCGCCGCGACTCCGGATATCCGCAGAACTCCCCGCCTCGTTTCTCATGCTGCAACAACGATGCGAAATGCAGGATGAGTGTTGTTTGGGGCCACAAGGGAAGTTGCAAAAAACGAAAAACAAAACGAGGGAACTCAAAAACGGAGACCACCCCTTGCGAAACGCCGCTGATTTGCGAAGAGTCTTAGTAGCCAGGCGTTGTCGACGGGCGTCTCCTCTCTTTCCCGTCTTCATGAACAATGCGGGTGAACAGAGGAGTCCCCCATCCCCCCGAAGCCCGCGAAACAAGGAGAGTTCCTGATGAGCTGGAAACTTGCCGCCAACTTTGGATCCCTCGTGCTGATGACTGCCGTTCTCGTTCCGAGCGCAGGGGCCAACAATCAGTACTTTGACGAGGCCCACGCGAAGCCCATCCCGATTGACCCCGCACCAGCGACGTTGGGGCGCGCGGTGGTCGGAGATTTCACCGGCGACCGCTACCCCGATGTGATGATCATGAATGGCCAGACTCCCACTCTGGTGTATGGACCATCTGCCTTCACCTTCGTGGATGATCACCCGGGAACTGCCAATGACCTCGCTTCTGTGGTCGGAGGCGGGCCGTCAGGCACCGATTCGCTGCTGATGGTGAATGGATCGGGGCTGGTGCACTCGTGGTTCACTCACGGCACGGGCTTCGTGACAACCACCCTTCACAGTAGCTCTGGTTGGCCCGGCGCACAGCGGGTAAAGGTCCTGGATGACAGCGGGGGCAGTGTGGATGTCGTTGCTGTTGCCAGCAATGGAAGCAATCTTCTGGTGTTGCAAGATGTTCTAGGGACACCGAGCTTTCCCGTGACGGTTTCTGTCGGAGCGACCATCAGCGACATCGCCGTGCTGGACTTCATTGGGAACAGCGATCCGGAAATCGCCGTTTTGATCCCAGGAGCGTTGCGCATCTACAGCGCCTCGGGAGCCTTGATTTCTTCGACGCCCCACACCGCCACGGGCGGACTGTTGCAACGGTTTCGACAGGCGGGCTTTTGGTACGACCGCCTGGCTTTCGTGGTAACCAATCCCTCCGGGCACCAGTGGTTCGGCGTTCTCGACCAAACTTCGATCGAGCCGCTCTACGGCCTGGGGTCCGCAGGGGTGGTTGGGATTGCCGCGGCGGATGTCGACTTGGATGGTGACGATGACTTGGTGCTCAATCACCAGGCCAGCTATGTCATGCCCTTCCTCGAGAACATCAGCACCGGCAGCCCTCCCAGCGGGTTGCCAAGCTTCTCCTTCACGACCTCGGATGACATTGACTTAGGGTATGGCGTGGGCCCGGCACCGCAGCAAGCAGGGCAGCCGGTTCTGGCGGACCTGAACAGCGACACGGACATCGACTTGATCCTTCCGATTCAAGAACACGCGGTGGTCTCGTCGGTCGATTCGGAGACGAACGGCCATGATCAGGGCCGAAGGGTCGGTGTGCAGTACGTCGAGTATGCCCACGACTACTCCGCGGGATCGGGAACGCTCCACCTCGACGTCGACGAACCGGCAAACGGCTCGGCCGGGTTCTCCCACCTGGAGATCGTTGTCTGGAAGCGCGACAACCTGAGCAGCGTGATCTCGTCGGACGCTTGCACCCGGGAACTCGTCCCGGTCCCCTCAACTTGGCCTCTGTCCGTGGATCTGGAGTTCGACGAGCCCTCCATCCACATGCAGACGATCTACTACCTGCAGTTCCGCTTGGTGACCTTGAACGCAGGCGGTGAGTTGACCGATGCCAGCGTTGTGACCACTCACTCCCTTGCCACCGACACCGCGACCAATCACGCTTTGGAGACCAGTGCCGATGGACCTGGGGACACCCTTTCCTTGATCATCGACCCGCAAGACCCCATCTTCCCGGGCGATGATCCAGACCTCGGGGGAGCGGTCCATCCCTACGACGACCCTGGCGAGTACGACCGCCAAAAGGCTCCCGACCCGAATGCCGGCAGCTCGGAAGCCTAGACGGGGTGATTCATGAAGGCCGGCCGCGAGTGGCCCAAGTTGCTTCAGGCTTTGGCATGACGACGGTTTCCATCCTCAACGGATCAGCAGAGACACCGCTCGCCCGATTTGGGCGAGCGGTGAAAACCGCCGCCACTCCTCGCCGGAAACAACTTCGATTCTCGCGACGACCTCTCTGAGTCATCCGAGCCAGTCGCCCACCGATTCCGTTGGAGAGAAGCTAGGCGGGACGGCGAACGCGGCGCCAGATCCCTGCACCGAGAACCACCAACAGTGCGCCGCTGATCGCCCCCATGGCGAAAGTCGTTTCGAGCGTTGGAGAACTCGGGGCCACGTCGGGTGACTCTGCTCGGCTTTCCGGAAAGGTGAGTCTTTGCTCCCCGTAACCCACGACCTCGAGTTGACCAAACCGAAATGGCGCCAGTGGCCCTTGGCGGTCGACAAACTGCTCGCGCGCGAACTTCAGTGATTCCGCGACGGATTTGCCGTCGCTTAACTGTCGATGCAGATCGCGAGACACTTCGAGGGTCGATTCATAGGGTAGGTCCGTGGCCGAAACCAAGACGGCGTTGGAGCCGGCCTTGATCCAGGCTCCTGCCATGTCGGCGGCATGGGCGTCCCCTCGGCGAAGGGGGCCACTCGCCGATCGACAAGCGGTCAGGAGAGTGATGCGGGGAGCAGACATTGCTTCGACGTCGGAACACCAGAGTAAGCCAGCGGACGTGGCTGTTTCAGTTATCAACAATCCAAAGGGCCGTGCCCGCGTGTAGTCATTGAGTCCGTGGGTCACGAACTGGAGCAGGCTTTGATCCGGCCAAGATTGCCGAGAGAGCTCTTTCCCCGTCGCGTCCTCTGCCAGGAAGAATTCCACCCCACAGGATTCGTAGAGCTGGTCGATCTCTGTTTGCCACGAATAGGGCCAGGGCAATGCTCTCAGCGATGGGTCGATGGCAAACGCCGCCGGGGAAGGTTGGATGTTTCCCAGGATGGCGACCTTCGCGTTGCCCGGGTCCACAGATGATTCAGAACTGCGTCGTGCCAGGGCAATTCCCACCGGCAATGACGGCATGGAAGTCAAAGCGCACCGCGTGCCAAGGTAGGGACCGTGTGAGGTCGGAAGCCAGGCAAACGGAACGGCACCGAGAAGGTCCATTCCCACGATCGTCAGGGAAGACTTGTCGGCAATCAATGTCTGGACGCTGGCTGGAAGCAACTGATCCGCCAGCGCTTTGGCCAGGACCCTTTCTCGTTCTTGATCACGTGGCTCCGGCGACCAGAACTTCGCGAGATGGTCTCGATAGCGGTCTCTCGCCAGTTCGATTTCATAGTTGCTGGCCATCGGGACAGCGCGAAGGTCGGCGTCCGTGACCACAACGCAGTAGGACGTGGGCGAGGCGACAACATAGACCAGCAGTGCCCCATGCACCGGCACGAGCCACCGGCGAATCTCTTCCAGGGAAACGGTCTCAGGAGTCTCGAGGGACGCTTGCAAGGAACTGTGACGCTGGCAGTCCCACAGTAACTCGAGCAATGACCCCTTGTCGCCGTTCGGCGTGGCAAGCCGTTCGCGGAGCCCGATCATTGCCGCGACCAGTTCGCGTCGATACGAGTAGTGGAGAAACCCAATGCCGGCCTCTCGTCGCGCCGCCGTGTGCCATTGCTCGAGCATCCCCTCCATCTGGAAACGGCACTGTTCCCAACACTCGCACAGCGTGTCCGAGTCTTGATTCGTCTGCAAGGCCCAACGAGCCTTCCCGGTGACCCAGCGCGCGGCATTGGGATTCACACTGGCGAGCGCGGGTTGGGGGAACTTCGCCAAGGATTGATCCAGCTGGCTCTTGGCTTCCTCCCATCGGTCCTCACGCAGCAACAAGTCCGCCAGGAGAATGCCACACTTCACCTGGTCGCCAGGAAGAGTGAGCTCGTCCGCCAGGACCGCGCGCAGATGACCCTCGGCACCCCTCCGGTCCTTGGCAACGGCGCGGGCCAGATAGAAATGCGAGATGGCGCGCTTCGCGCGGAGCTGTCCGCGGACTTGGGGGACTTGATCGTAGAGTTCCTCGTCACTCAGAAACTCCCCCACTTTCGCAATCGCCCCTTCGTAATCCTTGACCGCCAAGGCGTAGTTGACGGCATACAAGTGGGCAGCGGCAATGGAACTCGCACGCCGCAGACCTTGACGCCGCAGCGTCGCGGCCTGCTCGAGCCCCGCTTCGACCAACGGGCGTGCGCGATCGGGAAGGCCGAGTTCCAAGTAGATCTGGGCTTGTTGACCCAGACCGCCGAGACGAATGGCCTCGAATCGGTCATGGCCACCGGCCGCTTGGACGGCCTGTTCAAGACTGGCCAACGCTGCCTCGTGGTCCCCGAGATTGCGCTGCAGCTCCGCCCGGAGCTGATAGAAGTAGGGAAACATGGTCCCTGCGTCCGGGAACCGCAGAATCGCGGCATTGACGCGATCGAGTGCGGACAGCCATTGCTGGAGGTCTCGTTGCTCTTTGGCAACGTACCATTCGTACAGCGCAGCCTGGTCGTCGGAGTCAATGGCCGCCGCCGCTCGAGAGACGGTTTCAAGGTAGTAAATCCGTTCTTCCCCGGTGGCCAGCTCCGCAAGCCGTCGCGCGACCTCGATGCGCGTCTCCTCGAGGGATTCGGCCTCGAAGTTCAGTTGCTCCAGTTCGAACTCCAGCCCTTCACGATCGTCTTCTTGGAATCCCAAGAGACCGAGCAGAAGGACGGCCCAAATCATCGCGCAGCAGTCGCATGATGAATGGCAATCCACTGAGGATTGACGCCATCGTAGACTTCCAAGGTCCAGGCAATCTCGTCCGGCCAAGTCTGAGTGCCATCGGGAGACCAGTCGGATCCCGTCAGGTGTCCGCTTTCGGCGATGGCCTGGTCCGGATCGCCCTTGGCGAACACGCGGACCACGAACCAGCCTTGGGGTGGCGCGGGCAGGTCCCACGAAAACCTCTGGAAGCTGTCACTGGTCCCGACCGGCGACATTTGCAATCGATCTTGACCCATCCAGCGTGGCGAGGCGGGGTCTCCCTCGAGCCGCTGGTGTCCCTGCCACAACCCGAGCAGGGCAACGACCGCCGCAGCCACCGCCATCAAGCGCTGCTTCCAAGAGGCCTGGCGACGGACCAAGGGTCGCCGTCCGCGGGGCAGCGTCCGTTGCCACATCTGCTCCAACCGCGCCACGAGAGGGTCTTCGCCAATTTCTGACGACAGCGCTTCCTTCTCTTCGCGAGTCGACACCTGGAGCAGGGTTTCCGTTCGGACGAGATCCTCGACCACTCGTTGACATTCCTCGCACTGGGCCAGGTCGCTTCTGGCAAACGAGGAAGCCCAGTCCTCCGCTTGTTCCAGCAGCCCCTGGAGTCGGGCCTCATGAGACTTGGGATGCCAACGGCTCATGCGTGTCCCTCCCTGCTTGTCGCGGGAGGGAGCGAGCCACGCTTCCCCAGGAACTCACGCAATCGCTTCAAACCTCGGTAGTAACGACTCTTGATCGTGTTTGTCGGCAGATTGAGAGTTTCACCAATTTCGTCAAAGGTCAGATCTTGGAAGTGCTTGTAGTGGAGGATGCGCCGCTCATCGCTCCCGAGAAGAGAGAGTCCCCGAGAGATGTCCTCGAGTTCCCGCTCGCCCACGCTCGAAGTTTGGGAGCCCAGAGCCCGCTGTTGCAGTGCATCCAGCAACACCTGGTGCTCGCGTCCCCGCTTCCGCATCTGGTTCATGAAATCCAGGTAGCAGAACTGATACACCCAGGATTCCAGCGGCGCCTGACC
Organism: Planctomycetota bacterium; assembly: GCA_028289345.1. Taxonomy (GTDB): domain Bacteria; phylum Planctomycetota; class B15-G4; order B15-G4; family SIAN01; genus JANQQL01. The sequence goes on from JANQQL010000024.1 coordinate 136,718, forward strand.
GCTGTATTCGTGGAGTTTCCCCCACACCAACAAGACACAATTCTGTGCCAAGTCCTCGAGCCCCTCCTCATCGAACGGCCGCCCAAACCGGGCATTGTGGTGCCGGAGAATCCGAGCAATGCAGTTCATCCGGCGGACGAATTCCCGAATCGCTGGCTCATCCCCGGCGAGGACTCCGGCGATGAGCTGTTGATCGTCGTGCTCCGGCATTGCGATCTCAGAAGGGCCTCGGAAACGAACCTCAGATTAGCCCTGGGACAACACTCTGTCAGCAGCATCAACGCGAAACGCGACGACCGGCTAGAAACATGGACTCGATCGGTGGGGCAAGCATTCGGTGGAGTCACCGAGGATCCTGGAGTGTCGCGCAACGAGGTCCCGAGCCCGCGTCTCGGCCGGTCCCCGTCGTTTTTGGGCCTGCTCGAAGAAACCAGGATTTTGTGAAACTCGCGGCGGAACGAGACTCCAGGCTTCAGAAGTCAGACAGGGAGACTCTGCAACCGGTTGGCAGATCCTCGAATCCAAGAGCCGTGTCGACGACTCCACGCTCGCCGCCATCTGCCCTCAGTTTGTCGAGAGCACCCATTCTTGGCCCAGGCTCCCCATCTTTTCGAGACGTGACCCGAGGCCGGCTACCGGTACCGAAACTCATTGACCCGACTGTCCTCGATTTCGCCGGAGCCGTCGGTGGCGAAGGCGCGGTGGCGCACATCGAATCCCTGCATCGCCGGGCCAATGAACGTGGAGAAGGTGAACTCTCCGTTTCCATCCGCCAACCCAAACGTCAGTGGTTTCAGAGTTGGCTGGCCGTTGATGCGGACGACGTAGATGCCGACCCATCCGCCGGGCGGCGCGGCGGTCACTTTCCAACTAGCCTGGGATCCCACGGAAATATCAGGGGTGTGCCGGTTGAGGTAGAGATCGTCTCCGGCGTAGATGGTGAACTCATTGTCCACGGGGACTTGAAAAGGCACGAACACGTCGCGAACGAACAGGAAGTCCGGGACCCCGTCTCCTTCGAAGTCCTGGATCGAGATCGCTTCCACCGTGTACCGGGCATCGAATGGAAAGATCAGGCGACCGTTTCGCCCGGAGCGAAGACTGACGCCAAAGTGGTCACCGACGAGCAAGTCGTCCATGTGGTCACCATCCTGGTCGGGGACAGCTCGCAACAGCTCGGGATTGGTTTCCTTCACGGACTGGGAGTAGATCTCCGAACCATCCTGGCTGTCGTAGGCAACCAGCCGCTCTTGTCCCAACACGAAGAAGTCGTCGAATCCATTCCCATTGACGTCCCAACCCCCAACCACGCTGGTCTGTCGAGATCCGTCAGAAACGGCATCGACATGAGCGTCGAGTCGGATTGGTGTCCCGTTCGAGCCCGAGTAGAAGTTTGTCTCGTGATGATAGGAACTTGCGATGTCGCGGAAACCGTCGCCGTCCAAGTCGCTCACCGTGAACAAAACACCATTCTTGTTCGACGGAATCTGAAACAGCTGCTCTCCAGACACCACATCGCAGATGACGGCGCTCGCCCCCACGATGAATGCCAGTTCCGCAACTCCATCACCGGTCACATCATCGGTTGCCACTGCGAACTCGCACGCCCAACGGTGCTGGAAAAGCGGTGACGTGTCCCGCCCCGAGACGACCCAAGTTTTGCCCACTGTATTGATCACGTAGTCGTCGCGCCCGTCTTGATTCACGTCGGTGAATCGGGCGATGAGCCGGACCCCGCGCCCCGCGACGTTGACCTCTTGCAGCACCGACAAGTCCTTCCCGGAGTAGATGTCGTAGTCGCTCTCGATGATCAGTCGCCCAGGATCCGTGCTGAAGATCGCAAAGTCGTCCCAGCCATCGCCATTCACATCACCCACATAGGCCACATCTTCCGGAGAGCGGAGCCTGGGCTGAATGTCGTGCAAAGCCCCTTGAGCCGACACTGGTTCGACAATCGCTGCGACCCACAACAGAGCAATGGCGCGGTTCCACATCACGGACTCCTCTGACGAAGACTGATTCCGGGAGACGACTCACAGAGTCTAAGGCATGCACTGTCTCCCTGTCTCGCCTGCAACGCGACACTTTTGCCTCCTCCCCGGGAACGTTGGGATTTGTTCGGGATCGCCGGCGGGCCGCGTCGACGCAGCCGCATCCGGATCACTTCTCCGCCACCCCCATCGCCGTCACCCACCCTTCGGGCAACTCGAACTCTCGCATCGCTGTGTGAAGGTGCGACCGCAACTGCCCCCGGAGCTCGAGGTGCTCCGGGTCTTCGACCAGATTCCGCGTCTCGCCCGGATCTTCATTGAGATCGAACAAGAGATCGGGTCGCTCGATGTCGGCCCGGTACGCGATGTACTTCCACCGATCAGTCCGGAGAGCGAACTGGCGAGGGCCCCGCTCCCAATTGTTCACTGGAGAGTGATGCATGGTCGCAGAGCGCCACGTGGGCTGCTCTTCTTCCCACAAAGGACGGAGACTTCGCCCCTGCATGTCGGCAGGAGCTTCGACACCAGCCAGGTCCAAGAAGGTCACGGGATAATCCAGGTTTAGAACGAGCCGTGAGTCTTTCTTCCCCGCGGAGACCTTCCCGGGATAGCGAAGCAAGGTGGGGACTTGGATCGACGTCTCGAAGGTGGCGGACTTGTCCAAGGCACCGTGTTGCCCCAGCATGTGTCCGTTGTCGCTGGTGAACAGAAAACAAGTGCGGTCGAGTTGCTCGGCCTGCTCAAGCGCCTCGAGCAAGACCCCCACGCCGTCATCAACGCTCAGAACCAACTCCAAGTAGCGCCGGTACTCGGCCACTTCGTCGGGAGTTGCGTCCGGCCGTCCGGGGATCTCCGAGATCTTGTCGTCGAGTTGACCTCGATGACGCTCGGGCGGATCCCACGGTTTGTGACAGTTCTTGACCGACAGCATCAGGAAGAACGGTGCGGTGCGTTCTTCGGTGATCCACTGCGCGGCGCGAGTCGCCAGTTCATCGGTCAAGAACCCCGTGGTCGGGACTTCCTTCCCATTCACGTCGAGGGTCTGACGGTAGTAAGCGCCTTGGCGGTAGAAGCTGACCCAATGGTCGAACCCTTCGGGGGGTGTTTTTTCGGTCCCGTCCGAAAGGTGCCACTTGCCAACGAACGCCGTTTCGTAGCCCGCGTCCTGCAGCAACTGGGGAAAGATCTTTCCCCGCGAGGGGAACCCGCGGATCGGACCGTTCTTGCCAATCTTGGTTCGATGGGCGGCCATCCCGGTGAGGATCGACGCCCGGCTCGGACTGCACAGGGCAAGCATCACATAGGAGCGAGTGAACAGAGTTCCCTCCCTCGCGAGCCGGTCCAGGTGAGGAGTGGGGACCGCCTCGTTCCCGGTGCAACCGAGGGTGTCGTAGCGTTGATCGTCCGTCAGGACGATCACGAAGTTCGGCCGGTCTTTCGTCGTTCCCTCATCCTTGGACGCGGTCGGCGAATCTTGGGAAAGGAACGGCAGACCGAGGGCAAACGCCACGGCAGAAGAAAAGAACTTGCGTGGGAATCGTATCTTGCGAGCCATCGTCGGGACACTAGCCCCGGCAACTCGAAAGGTCTCGGGGGAAACCGCCGAAGCGTCTGTTGCTCCGACCGGCACGGGCGGAACGAAACCGCACCGAGATCGGTGATGACCGGCGGAGTCGTGCCCCCCTCCGCTGTCGCAGGCAGGTCGACCAGTCCCCGGTGATTCCCCAATCACCCGTCTCCCAGCAACACCCGTCGGCCTTCGGGCTCCGCCGCGAACCATCGGTCCAAGTAGTCATCCAACCAAGCGGCCGCTTCTTCCAAAGTCGCCGCGGTGATCTGCGCTGGTCCGTCTTCGCCACGCTCCTCCAGGGCTTTCGTATGTTGCTCAATCAGTTGTTCTGCGCTGATGTCTTGGTGCCAACTTCGATAGATCCCGACCTCGGGATAGTTGCCCCCGGTCTTTGGACCGCGAGTGGTGGTCACGCAGGCTCCTTGTTCGAGCAAGGAGAACAGATCCAGTACGGAATCTCCGTGACGAGACACGGGTCGCACCGCGTAGTAGCGAAATCCCGAGGAGGCATAGACCTGGGTCACGACATCGGGGAACGGGGTCCCCGTGATCGCACCGAGGCAATCGAAGCCGAGTTCCGACAACTCTTTGTCGAGCGCTTCGTCCTCGGAAGGGATGGGGCATTCGTAGTAGGTCCCCACGTAGCTTTCGAACAGCACAGCATCAGACCGGGGAACGGCGGATCGCGTCTTGGCGTTGTCGCGAGCCATGTCGAGAACGGGATCCATGACCTTCTCGAACTCATCGTTCAGCTCCTTCTCCACCCCCTCCTGGTAGGCGACGTCGAGGACGGATCCATAGCGACGACGAAACAACAGACTGATCAGAGTCAACCCATGGTGGAGTTCGGCATATCGGATCCGAGCACCGTCTCGCTCCGCAGGCTTGCCGGAAAGCATGGGGTTCCCCCGCGATTGAAGTACCACCGTTTCGGCTTCCTCTGCGTCGTGACAAAGCAGGGAACGCGAGGGATCACCTTCTTGGGCAACCAGCTCCAGCGCATCGTGCAACAGTTCGACGGGCGCGGGAAACGAAGTTTGCTGTACTCGAAGGATCCCCTCGGCAAACGTTCCGGCAAAGGCCAGGTTGCCCGCGGTGATCGTGGAGTTTCCGTGGGCCATCACCAGTTCCCATCGACAGCTCGGCAGGCTCGAAAGCAACGTGGCTCCCAAACGCTCCAGGCGTCCGGAGGTTTCCCACGGAGAACCCCAGCGTAGGTGCAGAATCACCCGATCGTCTTGGTGAAAGATCTGCCAGGCATTCTGTTCATCGCGCAGTCGGTCAAGATCGATGTCGCAATCGAGCCGCCGCGGGAGGTCTCCCGGCCAGCGAACGTTCTGCGGCACCCCTTCCGGGAACCGAAGAGTGAGCATGAGGTCGACACTGTCATCGAGGAAGTACGAGACCAAGAAGAGTCGGCGAAGATCGCAAACCGGCAACCCAAAAGACCCCTTGCCCAACGAACGCCACTTGTGTCGTGGCAGTTCCCGCAGCGGGATTTGCCAGCCATCTCCTGTTTCGCGTTGTTTCTGCAACGCCTCCGCTTTCGGTAAACGCTTGCCCAGTTGGGTGGCACAGAGCAGGGTGGTGACTTCTCGAGAACGCGCGAAGTCGTGAGAGAACCCCTCGTTTTCGGGCGACGCACCCCGGTTCAACAACTCCGCCGCACAAATCGGATCCGACCAGGTTTGACTGAGGACTTCGGCAAGCAGCTTCGGAGTCACCTGTGTCTTCGGAAGGGCATCCAGAAGAAGGCGCAGCACGGACAGTCGACCATGACGAGCCGCCGCAAGGAGGGCTTCGAACACGGTGTCCCGAGTGACTGTCCCGTGAGCCAATAACGTCGAAACCGACCCGTCGCGACCGAGTGTCGCCGCCAACGTGAGCGGAGTCCGGCAATACTTCCGCTCTTTCATCTCCTGCGAGGCCCCGTGCTCCAGCAACACCGGAAGGCAGCGCATGGATTCCAAGGAAGCGGCCCCGTGAATCGGCGTGACGTCTGCTTTCTTGTCCCGAACGTCCACCGGACAGCCTCGAGCGAGAGCTTGTTTCACTCGTTCGACATCATCCTCGATCACCGCCGAGAACATCTCCTGCGTCCGCCCGGCCCCATGCAAGCGAACCCCCTGGTCGTTGAGCCAACGGGCTGTCGTCTGCTGTCCCGCGAGCACGGCTTCCTGCAATGCACCCACCGCATCCTTGCGTTGGGTTAGATCCCCGCCCGCAGTCCGCGCCAGCAGTTTCAAAGCGGCAAGGGATCCTGCTTCGGCGGCCTCGATCAACGGGTTCTCTTCCCCATCCAGGACCCGGTCCTTCCACGTCGCCCCGTGCTTCAGCAACAACCGGATCATGGCGCAGTCGTCTTGACGAGCTGCTTCTGACAGTGGCTGCGGGAGGTGCCGCACCACTTTGTTTGGGTCGGCTCCGGCTTCGAGCAGAGCTTGAACGAGCTTGCGATTGCCTCTCTCGGCTGCGAAGCGAAGTGGGTTGCCTCGATCGCAATTCGGCTTCGCGCCCCTCTCCAGTTCCGCGATCGCCCTCTGCCGCCAGCCCAGTCGGCAGGCAGAAACCAGGTTCTTGTCATGCTCTTGGGTTGCCATGGGTCTCGAAGCTCCTCAACCAAGGGTCCGCTTTCCTGGGAGAACTATCGGGCACGCTCCCAAGGGAATGGAGCCAACCAGTGCCCCAAGACCGGTCATGGCGCAAACGGACGGACGCTTGGCGCCACTGGCTGTCGCACCGGCCGAACCGGGGGGCGATCGAGGGGTTGCGGAGGTTTCCGGCATCTGGTGCCCCATTCCCTTCCGCATTCGTCCAACCCATCCTGGCCGACCCCGGCCCGGTCCACGAGATTGCGTTCTCTGGGACGCTCGAGCTCCCGTTCCGTGGGATCGTTGCGCTCGACGTTCTTCGCGATCGAGCTGGATCCTCAGAGGTACTGGTTGACCCCCGAAGGTCCCTCGACGGTTCCCGCCAAAGCCGTGTCCGCCCCGCTGATACTCCAGCTCTTGGACTTCCCCTTGCTCGACACCACGCTTCCCCCTGACCTCGAGGTCACCTTCCACTTCGCACTGGTCAAGGACGCCGTGCTGGAAGCCCACGACTTCGTGACGGTGACGACGATGCAGGAGTGAGTGCTTTGCCGCGGCAACCAAGCACCTCCGCGGCAGGAAGGCAGCCTCTCTCGACCTCAAAGCCGCGGAGGTCTCTGAGGACTCGCCTGCTCAGGACCCCGCGAGCAACTCATCGATCTGGGCGTACAGGTCGTCGAGAGCTTCGGAGTTGAAACCGAGGTGAACTTCGGCGACGCGCCCTTGGCGATCGATCATGACGAGCTGCGGGGTGGACACCACACGGAATGCCGCACTCCATTGGTTGTCGGTGTCCTGGATCTGGCGGAACGAAATGCCTTTCTTGCCGAGGAAGGTTTTCACCGATTCTCGGCGGTCCGCTTCGTCGATGTTGACGCCGATCAGGTGAAGATCGGCATCGGCATAGGCGTCCGCCAGATCTTCGAAGAACGGCAAGGCACGCACACAGGCACCACACCACGTGGCCCAAAAGTCGAGCAAGACCACGTCGCCGCGCAACTCCGCGAGGTCGAGGAATTCCTCCTCCAGGTCCATGGAGTGGAGCGCCGGGGCCGGCTTGCCGACGAGTCCGCGGGGCATCCCATCGCGTCGCTGTCCGTCATCGCGGAACAGATCGATCACTTTCTGATCTTGTTCACTCGGGGAAAACGTGATCCCCGGGAGCCCGGACGCATCGACGGTGATGTTTTCAAAGCGCAGGGTCATTCCACCCCGATCTGGGGTGCCGTCCGGGAGGCGCCAGTGGAAATCGATGCGGCGGAGAAAACCGGTCGCATCGTCGAACCACAGTTCGGCGTCGGCCTCAGGCACCACGTGCATCGCACCGACGTCGAGCACCGCGTTCACCAAAGTCCCCCGCTTGCCGTCGAGTTGTTGCGGAACCGCTTCTCCCACTTCCAGGAGTCGCGGCCAAGCCTCCGCCCCTTCGATCAACGCCGTCGCCACCGGGTGAAGGGCGGGAAACAGTTCCCCGAGCGGTCCGGCGAAGTCCGTCCAGCGCTCGCGGTCGAATCCCGGATCGACCGTGTAGCGCTGCAGCAAGCGGGAGTGCACCGTGGCCGTCGTCCCCTCCACGTAGGCGGAAATGCCTTCGAAACCAAGAAAAGCAAAGTCGCCGCCGTGGTAGGCGAACTGAAACTCGCCACGCGGATCGTGACGGTGAGTGGCGCCGTCGCGTTCTTCGTAGAAGTTCATGTCGAAAAGAACCCGGTCCCGGTAGGTCTCGCACTGGGAGTAAGCACGGATCGCCCGAGCCAAGACTTGGGTGGCTTCGGAAGGAGACCCGTCGCCGTCGGTCCGGGGCGCCGCAAAACCCGGAGCGGAGAAAAGAGCCACGACAATCAAACCGGGGGCGACCCTCTGAAACGACCGCCCCCAAGCCCGAGAAACCGAGCCTGGCTTCTCCTCATTGCACAAAGTTGCCGCAGCGAACGAGAGCATGGCTTTTTTCCCATCGTTCTGGAGATCGTGGTGAGGCGCCCGCTCCAGGGTCAAAGGATGTTAGCAGGGGAGCAAGAACGAACCGCAAGACGGACCGCGCAAGAAGACTTGTCTCCCGGGCCATGTCCCGAAGACCGGAAGTGCTGGTTTTTCCTCACCGAGTCGGAGTCGCCAATCTCTCCGAGGATTTTCCGCAAAAACCTGAAACCACAATATTCGTTACAACGTATATTCAGGCCATGAAGACCAAACCACCGCTCTCCCGAAAAGCAACCGCCGCCCGCGATGCCTACCTGAACCTGATGCGCGTTCACGAACACCTCGGCGGCCAGTTCGCGGCCTTGTTTCGTGACCATGGGCTGACCCAGGCACAGTACAACGTGCTTCGTATCCTCTCGGGGGGACCGAAGCAGGGCGCCCCGTGCCAGTACGTCGGCGATCGCCTGGTGAACCGCGTCCCCGATGTCACCCGCTTGATCGATCGCATGGAGAAAGCGGGGCTCGTGACGCGGGTTCGCGACTCCAAGGATCGTCGAGTCGTGTTGATTCGAATCACTCCCAAGGGGAGCAAGACGTGTGACGCCCTGCGAAACCCAACCCTGGACCTTCATGTCCGCCAGTTTCAATCGATCTCCCTCGCCCAAATCCAGGCACTCAACACATCCCTTCAGGAGATCCTCGAGGGATGAGGCCTTTTCTGGGCTCTCTTTTTTGGCCTATTCTTCGTTACAACAACTATCGTGACAAGGACAAAGTAACCATGAACCCTGGACTGCGATCCGATGTGGCTCTCCTCGGCATGCGTGCAATGGCGGGAGCGGTGTTCCTCTACCACGGTGCTCAGAAGCTGTTTGGCATGTTCGGCGGCTACGGCATCTCCGGGACCGCCGAATGGATGGAAAGCATCGGCATCCCCTTTGCCAAGCTCAGCGCAACGCTGACCGGCGGGACGGAACTCGTCGGAGGCTTGGCTCTCCTGGCGGGCTTCGGACTGCGCTTTGTCAGCCCGTCCCTGGTGTTCCTTCTGCTGGTCGCCGGATTCACCGCGCACTCCGGCTTCGATGCCGCTTCCGGTGGCCGCGAGTATCCGCTGACCTTGGCGGCTCTGGTTGCGGGACTCGGACTCTTGGGCCCGGGACGCTTGACAGCAACTGGGCTTCGATCCTTCGCTTCGGGCCACGAACCAACCGCGGCTCCCCAAGGCAGTTGACCATGAACAATCAAGACATCTCCCGGCGCGACTTCGTCAAGGCATGCACCGCGGGCGCCATCCTTGCAGCCGGCACCGCCGAACGGAACACACGAAGAGATCAACCCATGAAGTCCCCCGTTGCCTTCGTTTCCCATGGAGCGCCTCCCCTCGCCTTAGATCCCGTCAAGGGCAAGGAACTGGAGACATGGGCTCGATCTCTCCCGGTGCCGCGGGCAATCCTCGTAATCTCGGCCCATTGGGAGGAAACTCCAGTGGTCGTCGGGACCGCCGCGCCGCAGGGATTGATCTATGACTTCCGGGGCTTCGACTCGAAGCTGTACGAAGTCCAGTACCCGGCTCCTGGTTCGGGGCGGCTCGCTTCGCGAGTCGCCGCGGCCCTCGGAGCGTCGCAGCGCCAAGATCGGCAATGGGATCATGGAGTGTGGGTGCCGTTGGTCTGCATGTGGCCCGAAGCAAGCGTGCCGGTCTTGCAGATCTCGCTCCCCTCCGATCACAGACCGAAACAACTCTGGGAACTCGGCGCGAAACTGCGGCCGTTGCGAGACGAAGGAGTTCAGATCCTGGCCAGTGGTGGCATGGTCCACAACTTGAGAGGCCTCAACGGGACGGACGACAGTGTCCCTCCGGATTGGGCAACGGCGTTCGAGGAATGGGTGAGAGAATCGCTCCGGACGTGGGACGTCGATTCACTCCTCGACTACCAGCGAAAGGCGCCCGACCTCGGACTCGCTCACCCGACCGTGGAGCACTTCCTCCCGTTTTTGGTCGCGCTCGGTGCCGCCGACGAGAGCGATTCAGTCTCCTTCCCCATCGAAGGATTCGAATACGGGAGCCTGAGCCGGACCTCGGTTCAGTTCGGTTGAAGTCAGACTCCCCTCGACGCGATCGCTCTTCCGATTCGAAGTAGGAGCGACACAGGAGAGCTCTACCGATATCGAAACTCGTTGACCCTGCTTTCCCCGACTCGTCCGAGACCATCGCTGGGCCCAAGTCCGCCACCCATGCCGCGTAGATCTCGGCCGGGGACCGTGTGGGGATCTGTTCGGGAAAGAACCGCCGATCCCGGTCCGAGGAATCGGTTGTCCTTGCTCGCGGGCAAAGCCGAGCCGAATCAGTCCGCCCAAACCCTCTTCTCGATGCGACGTTCCACCCGGTTGCTGAATCCAATCGAGGAATCGCCGGGCGTGGTGAGAATGGCTTGGAAGTTTAGGTCGAGCCCTTGGAACGCAGCACCATCCGGAACGAGAAACGCAAGGGCGGCAGTTCCCGAAGGACCAAGAGTCCCGAGAAGGGAACCCGGAATGAGGGTGTCCGGGTCTAGCTGCAAGATGCCGTAAGGAGGAACGAGGATGAATCCGGGCTCGAGAGAAAAGCGCAGTTGGTAGCGATCTCCGGGAGGGCCGCTGATCGACACGAGAACCGGACCGCCACTTCGCAGCGGCGACAGCGCCAACCGAACGTCTGAGGCGATCGAGAATTCGTCATCGTCCTGAAGGGTGAGTTCTACGGATCGCTGACGACCAAGCTGCCAAGACGGGTCCGACGCCAACGTGAGAACGACCGACTCATCCCCTTCCAGAAGCGTGTCCTGCAAGGCGGTCAATCGAACCTGGGTCGCGTTCTCCCCCGCCGGAATCGTCACCCCATTGCCGACGTTCAGGGAGTAGTCGATGCCGCGTTGAGCGCGACCGGACATGGTGAACGGAACTCTCAATGGCGATCCGGTCGAACGAGTGCGAGTGATGGTGAAGGTCGCCTGGTCTCCCGTTCCTTCGACGGCAGTGGTATCCGTCAGCGTCACCGAGACAATCGGCCGCGAAGGAATGACGTCGTCTTGCTCGAACAGAACGCCCGCCTCGATGGCAGATCCCAACGCGTAGTCGCGTCCGGCGCGCAAGCGCAGGGTCAGCACCTCTCCGCTTTCCAACTCCTCATCGTCAATCGGATCCACGACGATGGTGGCAGTCCCCGCGCCGGCGGGAATCGTGACCGTGCCCGGCAGGAAGAAATCGCGACGGTTGACGGCGGTGCCGTCCACTTCGTAGCGCACTTCGAGAGGCTGGGTCCGCGAACCGCTCCGGGTGACTAGGAACGACCCGGCGTCGTTGGGCTCCGCCGCCGTGGCGTCGTCCATCAGCAGTCGAACCACCGGCAACCCCAAGCGGCTCTCGTCATCGACCAGGGTGACGATCGCGCGGTCCTGGGAGGCATCGATTCGATAGTCGTCTCGCGGACACAGCGTCAGAGAGATGCTTTCCATCCCTTCCACCAAGCCGTCTTGCAGCGGCTGCACCGGTACGTCCACTGATAGGGATCCCGCGGGAATGGTCCGGAACTGACTGATCGCTTGGCAGTCCACCCCGTTGGTCGCCGTACCGGAAATCCACAGGCGGACCGGCAAGTCGGTCGATGGGGAACCGGTGCGTCGAATCGTGAACAGTCCCGGATTGTTGTTCTCCCCGGCCGTCGGATCGGCAGCTTCGACGCTCAGGGTCACTTCGGGCCGATCTTTCAACCATCGCACGAAGTGCTCGACGACCAGGTTGTCGTTCTCTTCGAACGCCGTTCCTCCATGACCCGCGCCCTGCACCGGAAAGAAGGTCACGTCCACGCCCCCTTCGAGACGCAGCGCACGGGCAAGCCACTCACTCTGAGCGTAGGGGACCACCGGGTCACTTGTCCCATGCATGATCAGGAACGGCGGATCATCTGGAGTGACAAAGGGAATGGAGTTCGCGGCCACGCAAAGGTCCGGATTCTCCTGAATCGGTCCTCCGACCAACAGGGACTCGGCGGAACCTTCCCCGTCGTGATTGGAGCTCGGCAACTCCCGCATGTGCACGAAGTCGGTCGGTCCGAACCAATCGGCCACGGCCTGCAGTCGACTACTGAACTCGAGGTTGCCGCCAGTGGTGCCTTCGAGATCGACATCCCGATTGCCGATCCGAATCTCCCCGACTCCCCCCATCGTTCCAAGGCACGCAACCAAGTGGCCACCCGAAGAACTACCCCAGGCGCCGATCCGATCCGGGTCGAGGCCGTAGGTTCCGGCGTTGGCACGAAGCCAGCGAATCGCTCCTTTGCAGTCGTGGATCTGCGCCGGCCACTGAGCGACGTCGCTGAATCGATAGTCGATTCCCGCCACGGCAATGCCTTCGGGACACAGCAAATTCGCACGCCCGACGGCTCGACGGTTGCCACTCATCCAGCCACCGCCGTGGACCCAAACCACCACCGGATACGGCGGCGCGAAGTTGTCCGGGAGATACAGATCGAGCTGCAGCCCCAAGGCCTCGTCGTAGGTGAGGTCTCTGACTTGTTGGAACTGGCCGAATGCCGGCGTTCCCCCCAAGGCAAGCAGCAGTGCGAAGAGCGTGGTTTTCATTTGCGATCCCCTTGGGTCCAGATAGGCCCCCTAGAAGGGTACGCAATGGATCGCTCAACAGGTCTCGGGCTGAATCCGCTCAAAACCACGCGCTGCCGGGAGCAGACCCCCGCGCGACTCGAGTTTCAGCGAGTCCCCGAGGAATCCGCGGCAGCCGCTTCGATCTCTTCTCGCATCACTTCCGCGACCTCCAAGATTGCATCGCGATGGGCGTATTCCAAGTCGTCTCGAGTGAAAACGTCAATGGGATCTTCGGGAGGGACCCCGAATGTTTCCCAATTGTTCCCTTCGACGTCGAGGTACGCCTCGTTGGACAAGTTGAGCACCCATCCGTTGGGCAGTTTTTTCGACAGGATGTCAGAGAACGCGCCGCGAGTGGCGGCGCCTCGATGGGTTACGTGTGGAAGCTCCCGCATGCCCAAGGTGAAGTCTTCCCCGGCGCTCACCGTGTAGTCACTGGTGACGAGGCTGACCGGACCCAAGTACCTGGTTCCCGTCGCCGGATACAAGAGGAAGTCTTGTGGCTTCGCGTTCGGTGTGTCGAGCGGCAGCTTGCGAAATCCGACCCGGGGCCGATCGACGAAGTGGCTGGCAATCGCCATCTGAACCTCATCGTAGCCACCAGTGTTCAGCGTGATGTCCAGGATGAGGCCCTCGCAGTCGGCGAGATCGGTGAGCACCTTGGACATCAATTCGTGAACTCCGGCGACTTCCTCCATCAAGTCCTCGGACTCGGAAAACCCGCCCATGCCACGCACGTTGATGTAACCAAGCGAATCGACGCGTCCCCACAACACCTGGTCACTCGCTCCGACCTGATACTCTCCCCCCAAGAGGTCCTCCAAAATGTGCGTCCGGTAGTGACGGTACCAGCGCGCTCGAAACTCGCGGTAGGTAGGAACTTGGCTCTGATCAGCAAAGCCGGCCTCGAGCTGAGGGTCTAGCTCGCGGCAGTAACCTTCGTCAAACGATCGCTCTTTTCCTCCGAAGGTGGCGTTCAAAGACATGTGGTCGTCGCCGAACCCTCGCAGCATGTCACAGAGGATCTCCCATAACTCCTCGTCATCGGTGGTCTCATGAACGCGAGAACGGTGCAGCGCTCGCCGTTCGTCCCAGTCGACACTGCGCTCTTCGAAGTAGCCGTAGTGATCGCCCATCACTTGCCAGAAGTAGTCGAAGACGGAGACGGGGTCGGAGGCGGGCGGACTGGCAAAGCCTTCCGGCAACTCCGGGAGCGGATCCCACGTGTAGATGGTCGAACTTCCCGGGGTTCCGGACAACTGCAACAAATCTCCCAAACGGCGAAAGTGACCGCCGCTCAGGAGATCATCCAGGTCAAAGTCCTGCTCAATGGTCCCTGCCGGTCCATGGTCATACACCCGAGCTCCCTCGCGGCGGATGTCCGCGACCCATCCGTACCCTCGGGCTTGCCAGACTCCGTACATGGCGGGATCGAGCAAGCCGTTGATGTACGCCGGCAGAAAGGACGGGTTGTCCCAGGTCCCTGCGGAGTCGAGTTCAGAACCTCCGGAGGACAAAGCACGGCTCGCTCCACCCGCCGAATGAGCACCTTTCGGGCCTGCTAACGCGCTCGGATCGAGGAAGCCACTCGCCAAGGTCGGTCCGGAAAGTCCGATCGTTCCCTGGGGTTCCGGGAGGCAAAGCAGCAGTGTCAGAAGCGCGGTGGGGCTAGTCATCGTGGATCTCTCCGTGGGAATGGCTGCCCAAGATACGAGCGGCAAGGGCACGGATTTCGGCTATTTTCGCTATCTCAACGGCGATTTTCGCCGCCCCGAGACTGATGATCGACGCAATTCTTGACTCCTGGAGATCGATCCGTGCCCGTCGATGAGTTCGATCGTGCCATCCTGAAAGTCGTGCAGCAGAACAACCTGCGCACTCACGCGGACATCGGAGAGCAAGTGGGACTCTCCCCTTCCTCCGTCCGACGACGACTCGCGCGATTGCGTCAAGAGGGGGTGATCGAAGCCGACGTTTCCATTGTCAATCCGGACAAGGAACAAATCACGGTCATCGTCACCATCGTGTTCCAGAAAGAGAGCGTCGAAGCAGACCGCGCGTTCAAACAACGCATGCGCGATGCCCCCGAGGTCAGTCAGTGTTACAGCGTTGCCGGCAGCCTCGACTTCATTCTGGTCGTTCACGCGGAAAGCCACTCGGCCTACGAAGCTTGGGGAGAGCGAGAACTGATGGCCGATCCCTGCATTCGCCGGTACGACTCCCACATCGCCTGGTCACGCGTGAAGTTCAGCACTGCGGTCTAGCAGGCCGGTCAAGAAAGGCCCGCTAGTCGGCCGCTCCGCGAGCCTTGGCCGCTTCCCGAAAGGCTCGCCCAATCGCCGCGAGGACCACCTCCGGGTGAGTGTAGAGAAGTTGATGGCCGGCGTTGGGAACGGTCGTCAGCTCGGAGTTCGGCAGCTCTTCGTGCAGCCGATGGGAGTGAAACTTCGGTCCGGCCACTTGATCGCCTTCGGCAACGACGATCTGAGTGGGCACCTGGATCGAGGAATAGCGCTGACTCTGCTCGCGCAGGCAATCTTCCAAGATCCACAGGTCTTCGCAGTTGGCGGCGAAGCTGTGGGGTCGGAAGGAGAGAGCCAGGGGCGAGTGGCGAAAGTGCTCGGTGACGGGGAGGGGATCGAAGGCGCGTTCGATTCGAGTCGGTGCAATCAAGCTAGTGAGCGGCGCAAACCAAGTGTGGGTGACAAGGGGACCAATGACGGGAAGGCTCGGAACGCGATAGATGAAACTCGTTCCACCGGGCCACTCGTGGGTTGCCCCGTTGATGACCACCAGCGCGGCGACGTCCTCGGGGAACTGGTCGGCGTAGGCCAACGCCGTGGCGCCGCCCCAGGAAAACCCGACAAGCACCGGGTTCGTGATCTCCAACTGGCCGAGTGCTGCGTGGATCCGTCGCGCTTGTGCCGCCGGTGTTCCGACCTCGGGACCCCGTTCGCTGTAACCTGACCCCGGTCGGTCGATGGCAATCGTTCGAGATTCTGCCGCCAAGGAGTCGAAGACCGTGGCGACGTAGTCCTGAACTCCCCCGAAGACTCCGTGAAGCAACACGACCGGAGCGCCGGATCCCTTCTCGACGTAGTGGAGGTCAATCCCGTCGGCCTCGACGAATTCGCCGAGCACAGGGAATTCTTGCTCGGCCTGATGGACGAGCCAACGAGTCACGATCCAACCACCGATCAGGACGAACACTCCCGCAACGAACAAGGATCGCAGGAACCGCAGGCGCCACTCCGGCATTCGACCTCGAGTCACAGCGCGGTCAGCTTCGGCCATCGCGAAACCAGAGAGCCGCTGAGGTCAGCAACAGCACCCACTCCGCCCCCGCCAAGCTCAGCGTCGTGCCTCCCACTCCTTCGAAACGAACGAAGGACAGGGTGCGAAACAAGACAAGGGAAGCATGGATCAAAAGACAGGCCAACAACACCACGCGCGTCGAGTCAGGTCGAAGCAATGGCAAGAAGAAAACCAAGGCCATGCCAAACTCGAGCCCCCCATAGACCGCCATGAACTCGGAATCTCCGGAGCCAGGAATCAGACGGAACCCGACTTTCTCCGAAGTCTGCGCCGGCAAGAAAGTGCACCACAGTGCCAACACCAAATACAGCGCACCCACCAGCGCAAGATAACCCTTGGTCAACATCCGTCGCTTTCCGTTCGATTCTGTGGCTGAACGCTGAGACTCCGCCAAGTCATCAAGCCAGCATTCCGTCGCACCCGCACTTCGATTTCGATTTCGATTTCGATTTCGATTTCGATTTCGATTTCGAGTTCGAGTTCGAGTTCGAGTTCGAGTTCGAGCCCAAGAACAAAGGGTAGAAGAAAGCCTCAGCCAAGCGAAGCTCACACCCACAGACGAAAGCTCGACGGCCCTTGCCGCCAACCCACGATCACTTCCCCGCACTCGCCTCCGCGAAGGTCAATCCCACCAAAAGGAGAATCGCTGAGTGCGTTCGATCTCCTTCGCCAGTGCCTTGATGGAACCGCTCCCCTGATGAATCACATCCGGGCAAAAGTCGGAGATTCTTTTGGCGAGAGGTGCGGGATCTTTCACGGGCTCGTCAAAGCAGCCAGCAATCTGCACCGATCCCAAGCTTTGGATGGTCAACGGGTACTCGTGCGAAAGATCTCGCATCCATTGGGCGACCTGGGGCGGCATCAGTCCCTGATTCACGCCAGCAGTGCCCATTCCCAGAATCGCCTCGAAGGAATCGCGGACGGGAAGGACCCCGATGCAGTCCTTGCCCTCGGAACCTTGGAGATCGCGGAACACGAAGCAATCGCCCCCAAGGTCTTGCTCTCGAGCGCGGTCCCGAACGACGTCCGGTTCCTGAACGGGAAACCGGAACAACCCCGGGGGATCGTTGTCGTCCCGGATTGGCTGACTTCCGCAAAGCGTGACGAGTGCTGCCACGGCTGCCTCGTACTCCTTCGACGCGGCCCGATCCGCCATGGTGAACCACAGGTCGTACTCTTGCTCGTCATCCATCAACGCACCGCCGCGGTCACGGAGAACTCGGGCCAAATCGATCCGCCCCTGCTGGAGATACCAGAGGGTCGCGGAGCTGGGCTTCACTCGCGCCGATGGGCTCGCGCCTGCCTCGAGGAGCAACTCGAGCATGGCCGAACTCTTGCAGTGATACAGCGCTCGGTGATGAACGTCGTCCCCACGATCCACCTCGGCACCAGCATCGAGAGTACTTCGCGCGGCCGCGAGATCATCCCCTCGGACCGCGGCGAGCAACTCGTGCCACCGATCGCGTGCTTGGACGTCAGGGTCGACGGAAACCGCCGCGGAACGATCGCGCAGCTCTGCCACCAGACGTTGCAACTCTTCCCGCGCCATCTCGTGCGTCTCGTCGAGAGGTTCCGGAAGGCCCACGTGTTCGATCAGTTCCCACGCCGACTCCAGGGCCTGGTTGCGATGATCGACGTTCGCCCCCGCGAACAGCAATCGACGGACGATCTCCCGAAACCGTCCGTAAACAATGTCCACGCTTCGCATGGCCAGAAGCAACGGCGTGTCTCCCGCGATGGTCGCTGCCTCGAGATCTGCTCCTGCGTCGATCAAATGCTCGGCCGAGTCGGCACAACCACTTTCACACGCTCGCGCAAGGGCCGTGCGACCGCGGTCGTCACGACGATTCAACTCCGCTCCCGCGGCAATCAGTGCTTCGACCACGGGGGGATGCCCATTCCCCGCAGCGGCCATCAGTCCGGTGATGCCGCTTTCATCTCTTCCCTCGACGGAAACGCCGCGCGCCAGAAACCACTCCACCATGTCCTTCTGCCCCGTACTGACCGCTCGCAACATCAGAGGCCAACTGTTCTCTTGGACCAGTGAGGCTCCTGCGTCGAGGAGGGTTTCACAGATCGGCTGAGCGTCTTTCGTACAAGCTGCTTCGAGCAGGCTTTCATTCAGATCCTCGGGGGACGCTCCATGCACCAACTTTCCCACCAGAGAAAGGTCTCGATTCCTCACTGCCTTCTGAAGTTTGCTCATTGCCATCTCGCTCGGACCACGGAGAGTTTGTCGTCCCAGAGAGATCGGTTGGACGCAACCAGACCTTTCGAAGGAATCGAGAATGTTCCGTCGTTGCCGATCGAACAACATCCTTGGAATCGGGCGGGGCTCACTCTGCAAGGCGTTCAACTTCGAGAGCTGGCAGGCCGACCCAATTGGCTCGTGGGATGCCCAAAGAAGTCGAACCAAGCATGGGAGCTAGGACATCAAGGGAAAGCGATGACATCCATCAGCGAGAGGACACTCGGCCGGTTGAGCAGCGTTTCCGTTGACGACAGTTCTCCCACCGTCCGCGTCGCATTCTTTCAAGAGCTGCCTTCTTTCAAGAAAGGGGCCGTGACGACCGGCAGGGCTCTCCCACGACGAACATCGGACTTTGCGGCGCTGATCGCGGATCCCGAGAGAACGCCCATCGCACTCCGGAAGAACGTTTCCCAAGATCTTGGGCGTTTCGGCACCTCCGGTCGCTTCCCTCCAAGTCATCCCTCTTCCGGGACCCCATTCCTCCCTTTCATGGGGCGGTGCATCTGCCAGCCCCGGGACCTCTTGGCGACGATGAAACACCGTGACATTTCCCGCGCGCGATGGAGCCCCTCCTCTCCCAACGCGCCTCGCGGGTGAGCCGGCGACGGGCTACGCCCCGGCGAAGCATTCAGCACAGGGAATAGAGGCGACGAATACGCCCACAAACCGTGGTGATTCCGCACGCAACCGCGGGATCCAACTTTGCCGGAGGAATGGAACCACAAGGCCCTCGGGAACAGTCTATGAGGGCGTTCGCCGTCGCTTTTCCCGCGGGCCTCGCTCTGCCCACCCCGAGCGGAAGCGACTGCCCATTCCCTCAGGAGATCTCGAAAGATGCGGATGCAAACAGCCGGACTGGCTCTGGCGCTCAGTGGATGGATCGCCACCACCAGTGCGGCTCAGAAGGAAGACACTCCGGACCTACCCGTCGTCGGTCTGAGCCAGTCCATCGAAGTCACTCCCAGTCTGCGTCAGGGTTTCCTGGAAGGCGCGGAACAGATCTGGGTGGATTCGGTGTGGATGCCGGATGCCAGTTTTCTCAAGGCGCATCTGGTCAACGTCAATCTCCGCAAAGACGACGTGCTCATTCTTCGTTCGCGCACGGGAAAGATCGTCGAAGAGATTCGCGGTCGGGGCCCCAAGGACATGGGAAGTTTCTGGGCCTTGTCCGCATTCGGGGATGAGCTGGTTCTCGAGTTTCGTTACCACCATCGCTACCGCACGGCACCGTTCGCGATCGACCAAGTGATCGTCGGCGACCCGGGCATGTTCGACAACATTCCGGACGAGCCCGAGAGCCTTTGCTCCCCCGGCGACTTCGAAAACGTGGTCTGCTACCAAAGCGACTCCGACAAATGGGACAACGTCCTCGCTTCGGTGGGTGTGATGAGCGTCGGCGGAAGCCCGGTGAGCGGGCTGTTCTGCTCGGGCTCCAACGTGTCTCCGCGCAATTTCGTACTGACCAATGATCACTGCATCAGCTCCCAGTCCGGCTGCGACAGTGCCGAGTTCGTTTTCAAGTACTACCGTCAGAACTGTGGCGGCGGCGCGACCACCCCCGACTGGCAGAGCTACCGCTGCGACGACATCGTGGCGAGTTCTCCGTTCATCAGCTGCGATGCGGGTCTCGGCGACCTGGACTTCGCCCTTTGCAGCGTGATCGGCGACCCAGCCTCCACCTTCGGTGCCGTGACTCCCGACCCCGTTCCGCTGACCGATGGCGAAGGCATCTACATCGTCCAGCATCCGGCAGGCCGCCCCCACGAGATCACTCACGGTTCCGGCAACGACGTCGACGTGGACGGTCCAACCATCCGCTACTACGACACCCTGGACACCGAGGGAGGAAGCTCGGGATCCCCGATCTTCCGCGAAAGTGACGACATGCTGGTCGGCCTCCACCACTGTGGTGGTTGCTCGACCCCGGGCGTCGGCAACCGCGGAATGCGCATGTCCGACATCTACCCGCACATCGAGCAATACCTGTGCGATCCGGCCGGAGACATGTCGCTATCCGAAGTCATCAACTTCCGCGAGCGCTACGGCAACGGCGACGTGCGCATGGACATCGGCGAAACCTGGGAGTTCGATCTCGACGTGCGCAGCTTCTCCTGCGATCCCGAAAACAGCGTTTCGGTCACGATTCAGGAGAACGCGGCGAGCGCCCTGGACGTGACCATCCTCAATCCGACCGTGAACTTCGGCAACGTCATGCCGGGGGAAACCAGTTCCCGACAGACCATCGGCGTCGAGGTGGCCGCCACGGCGAACTGCGGAGACCGACTGGTCCTGGACGCGGTCGGCCTTTCCTCCGCGTCGGGCTCCTTCTCGAGTTCCTTGGAGATCCTCGACGTGATCTCCGGCGAGGGGCAGATGGAAGTGCTGTTCTTCGAAAACTTCCTGGATCGACTGGACGGCTGGACCGTCGTCGACGGTGGGGAGCTGCAAGATGGCACCGACACCTGGAGCACGGTCTTTTCCGGAGGCGGCGTTTCCTTCGCGCCTCCTTACGCCCATGTCACCTCTTTCCAGATCGGCTCGCCGCTGTTGGACGAGAGCCTGGTCAGCCCGGTCGTCGACTTCTCGGCCTATCGGGAAGTGGCGCTGCAGTTCAATCACGGCTTCTTCGTGGTCGAAGGCGGCCTCGATGAGATCGGTGACATCGACGTTCGCTCGACGGCGACCGGCGGGGCCTGGGTCAACGTGGCTCGCTACATGAGCGACGATTCGGGCAACCGAACCCTGGACCTTACCGAATACGCGGCGGGCGAGCCCGACGTGCAAGTCCGGTTCCGCTACTACAACTCGCGCCTCCAGTTCGGCTGGTCCGTGGATGACATCTCGTTCCAGGGCATCATCCCCGCCGGCTGCGACACCTCGTTCTGGGAGTACGGCCAAGGATGCTCTTCTGGTGGCGCCGCCCCTCACTTGTCAGGCAAAGGCTCGGCCACGGCCAACGGCATCATCTCGTTGGAAATGGAGAATGGCAGTCCGAGCAGCTTCTTCTTCCTGTTCCTGTCTGCCACGGACGCGCCGAGCGCAGGCCCTTGCGAGTTCCTCATCGGCTTCCCCGCCTTCCTGAACGTGCGCTTCCCCTTGGATTCGGCCGGCGAGTTCCAGTCCGAACTCCGCTTCGGTCCCGCCGAATTCATCGAAGCCCACATCTACATGCAAGCAATCAGTCCCGACCCCAGCGGCGGGATCATGTTCTCGAACGGCTTGGACATGCTGTTGCACTAGCCACGTCCATCCGTCCGTCCTAAGAACGCACGCGGAGAGCGCCGGAACCCTGTGGTTTCGGCGCTCTCTCCTTGGGTCGAGGCAGTGTTCCAACTTCCTTCAAAGACTCTCGATCACCATGCAATCGCCCCTCCGGTCCGAGCGAGGTCCATCGAACTCACAGAAAACAAACCGGGCTGCGAGCGTTTGCCGCAGTCTGTCTTGAACTCAAAGGCAGACCGAAGACCCGCACCGGATTCAGTCCTTCGACAAGAAGGGAGCCACCGGACACCCGCCTCGCGTGTTGCGCACTTCGCCTTCTCAAGTCGGCTCGCTGGCATCCTCGATTGCAGCCGGAGCGCGCGAGCCGGTCAACACCAACACCGCTCCCACCGCAAACGTCAGCGCCGAGGCGAGGTGTAGCACGCGAGGATCGGCACCTCTCCAGGGAGCAATGGGAAGAATGGCGAAGGTCAGGTTCCCTCCCAAATGGGTGGCGATGGCGACCAGCAAACAACCTCCGGATCGGCGTAGTAGCGCGCCGAACACCAGCGACGCGGAGATCATCCAACCCGCCTTGCTCAGGAATCTCGTCGCGTCGTACTCCTGAGAGTGCATCACCAGATCCGTCGAGTGCCACAGTGCCCAGACCAGGCCCACCGCCAAGCTTGCGGGAAACAAGCCCCAACGCACCTCCAGCCTTTGCTGAAGGAAGCTGCGCCATCCCGGTTCTTCGGTAAGCCCCGGGATGAACATCATGAACAGGGAAGCGCCCGCGAGAACGAAGAAGTCTCGCGGCCAATCGAACTCCCGCCATGGCAGCGTCGGCCAGCCCATCCCGTCAGCGAGGAAGATGGCGAGAAGACTCAAGCCGGGCAACGTCAACAGGCCTGCCACGAACCAAGTCCAATGCGGCAGTCGCAACTGGCGGCGCCACCAAATTCCGAGGGCGTCGGGCCCCTCTTTGGCGATGAGCAAGCACGCGACTGTGACCGGAGCGAACGCAGCCAGAGGGAAAAACACCTGGAACCCGGCTGGATCGGCTCCGCCCACGACCACCGGCATGACCATGCACGCGACCGGCAACAGCACGAGGGCGATGAATGCGAAGGCGCCGTTGCTACGAGTCGCACGACCTTTCAAATCAGGCACTCCTTCCTCGGTGATCCCCGCACTGCTTCCTGGCCGCGCCCTTCGTCCGAGTCCGAGTCGCCGAAAGAAATGATATCCACCCGGTGATCTGTCACGATTGCACCACGCTTCAGATCATCGACGGTACCAAGGGTTCCCACGACAGCTCGACACGCTGGCGATCAAATGGAGGGGCTTGCCACCCTCTTCTCGTGCTCAGAAAGCAGCAGCCGGGACTCCCCTCACCTTGGACCGCGGCTGCCGCGGAAACTTCCGAGTAGAGCAACACCATTTCTGTAAATCGTGAGAGTCCAGGTCTACCGCTGCTCCATGGTGAGGTACTCACTCCTCGGAAGCTTCGATCAGCACGGCGCTGACGAGCCGGAGGGGGGATGCCTAACAACTCACGGTTTCGGCGCCGTAGAGCCACATCCCGCTTGAACCTCCGGCTGCCGAGTGCCCTACTCACGAAAGAAAGCGAGGGCGTCACCATGATTCCAACGTTCCCGGTTCTGGGAATCCTGTCCGCGATGACTCTCGGCAAAACTGATTTGCCGCAGATCTCCTATGTCGTCACCCCCATTCCTGCCGAGGACCGAACCGCCCTCGAGGTGGAGATGACCATCCTCACGGGAGATCAGACCCAGTCCTTGCTGCATTTGCCCCACTCCTCCATGGGTGCCCGCAATCTGGAGCGCACCATCTCCGGCTTGGACGTGGAACCTCCCGCGCAGCTCTTGGACGGGGAAGTGCCCTGGCAACGGGTCGTGGAGCACGGCCCACAGGAAGAGCTGATCGTTCGCTACCGCGTGGATTGGGACCCGACCCAGCCAAAGACCACTTCTTATCGACCTCTGGTTGACTCCGAGTCATTCCAGTTCTTCTCCGAGCACTGGATGATTCGGCCCGTCGAAGAAGACCAAGCGGCTCACTGGCGCTTCGAGTGCTTCGACGAACCGGAGGGTTGGGCCTTCTTCGGATCGTTTGGCGTCGACTCCGGTTCCATGGAGGGCCCGTGGACAGAAGTCCGGGATGGGTTCCTGGCCGGCGGCATCGTCCGGGGATCGATTCTGGAGGTTGGCGGAGGTCGCGCCGCGGTGATGTTGCAGGGTCCCATGGAGTGTTCCGATGAGCGGCTGCTGCGCTCGGTCGAGTCGGTCATCGAGCAGCAGCGGCGCCTTCTCGGCGGCCCCGTTCCCGCGACGTTCGTCGTTTCGATCCTCGAGATTTCCGAGGACGTCCTGGCAGGGGTCTCGCTGCAGAACTCATTCGTGTGTCGGGTCCATGGGGAACGCAGCTGCGACGAGATTGCCGAGCTGATCGCCCACGAGATGTTCCATCAATGGGTGCCCGGACAAGGAACCGTCCATGGGGACTATGCCGACGAGTATCAGTGGTTCTCAGAAGGACTCGCGGACTACTTTGCGCGCCGATTCCTCGTCGACTCAGGGATGGTGGACGTCGAGACGTTCGTTCGCTGGACCAATGAAGATTTGGTGACCTACGCGAGCAACCCACACCGCCATGCGGACCACTCGGAGATGAAGCGTGCCCATGAGACCGACTTCAACAACGACTACTATCGCCTGAACTACATGCGAGGTTTTCTGCTCGCCTTGCGCTGGGAGACACATCTCCGCCGCGCCGGCAAGCCATCCTTGGTCCACGCCCTGGCAGCGCTCCTCGATCGATGCCGAGAACAAGATGCCCCGCTCCATGAAGAGGATTTCTTCGAATTGTTCCAAGGGCACGGCGTGACCACGGTCCAAGACGACGTGGAACGCTTCATTGACCGCGGAGAGCTCTTGACCGTACAGCCGGACTCATTCGGCGATGAATGGGAGATTCGCGAGGACCCGAACTCGGGCGCGCCTCAGTTTCATCAGCGCTGACGTCGGCGACCGCATACTCGCTTCCCGGAATCCCGTGATAGGGACAGCTGGCACGGACACTTACTGCCTGCCCTGTCAAGAAACAGTCGCATCCTCGCAAACGGATCGCCGAACGAACCCCGTCCCGGACCGAAGCCCTCTCAACTCCTTCAACGCTGCAGGGGCAACAAGAACGAGAGCACCTCTTCCAGCCGCGCGGACCAACTCACCCAACCGGGCCCCGCGACCACCTCGCCTCCGACCACTCGAGAGCCGCGTTGCTTCGCGAACTGCTCGAACCGCTGCGCCGACGCTCGGTAGTCCGTGTTCTCGTCCTGGATTCTCGCTTCGTACTGGCTCCATTCGAGGAACACAGCGTCCGGTTTTTCCTTCAGCGTTTCCAAATGCACGAAGTCTTCGGGATCGAGGTACGGAGAGAGCACCGCAATTCGAGGAACGAGTTCCGGGGACTCGAAGCCAAAGATGACCGCCGCGGTGGCATCGTCCGCCGAGCCCAGGACCGCTCCGCGACCATCGGTGCGGTACCTTCTCCGCAAGCCGGAACGCAGTTCGTCGCGCATCATCTGGGCGACTCCCTCCCCGCCGATGCGATCCGCGGATCCCACGTGATAGGGAACCAGCGCGACCAACGCCGGGGCAATCCGCGTTCCCATCAACTGATCGAGTGCGTTCTTTAGTTTGCCATGCTCCAACCAAGCGTCCCCTCCGGACACGTACAAGACCGGGTAGTTCTCGGTCGACGAGTCGTACCCCGCCGGCACGTAGATCACGAAGTCCTTCGAGGTCCGAAACGATGGAGCCTGATAGGGAATGGTCTCCAAACGGCTGTCGCATTCCTTCGGCTGCAGGAAGCTCGGATCCATCCAACCAGGTAGCTTGACCACGGACTCCGCGTCGCCTTCGAAGTATCCCAGGAAACGAGGGTTGCCGTTCAAGCCCATGACCGGGAGACACTGCGTTGGGTTGAGCGGATCGGGGATCACCTTGGTGTAGTCGATCAAGAACGCGTATTGCCAGACGCCGCCTTCCGGGTAGCGGTAGCTACGATGAAAGAGATCGGTCCCCGGCAATCGGTGCATGGACTCGGGCAGATTGCGGTCCGGCACCATGTCACCAATCAAGGCGACATTGTCTGCGCGACCTCGGTACACGAAATGCACCCAGCCTTCTTCGATCACCGGAAACGACTCTCGTCCTTGCCACCACTGGTCGACCAATGCTTGGGGATTCTCGACGTTCGCCGCATTTGAGAGGAGCGAGCCGAGAACCCCCGGGAGCACTTCCTCTCGACCAGCCTCGGTCGAATCCTTGGCGGAAACGATCCGGGTGGCGACCAGGCGTTCGGTGTTTCTGACCAGCAATCGACCGTCCGCATAGGTCGGCGGGGAGTAACCACCGCGCTCTCCGATGACCAATCGCGCGTCCTCTTGGTAACCCTCCGAAGTCGCGCGTACCAGAACGACTTCTCCGGCGGATGACAGCAGAGCTAGTCGATCCCCGACCGCGATCACCCCTCGGGAGCCGGGCTCTCGCGACTTCCAGCGACGACGACCGGTCTCCAGGTCGGCGCACACCAGGAACATTCCGCTCAGTCCATAGATCGACCCGTCATGCACCACAGGAGCCGCGTAGGCATCGTTGAACTCGCGACTTCTCCAGTGGGTCGTGAGGCCCTTCTCCAAGTCGACCTCGACGAGACGCGTTTCGTCTTCGCCCACCATCAACAAGCACTGGTTGCCAATGGGAACGAACTGAGGAAAGATCAGGTCTCGTGGATCGCCATGGGCTGCCTGGAAGAGTACCTGTCCATCGGTCGCATCCAGGAGAAAGAGGTTCGAACTATCGGCCACCAGGAGGCGCCCTGCCCCGAACCGAATTGCTCCCTGGTATCCCACGAATCCGGCCTGCAGCGTCCAAAGGACGTCTCCGGTTTCCAGATCGAACGCGGCACCGGAGTGACCGTTGCGGTTGGATCCCGGCACGAACACCGCATTGTCCAAAGCCACAGGAGTTCCCCCAAACCCATAGGTGGGAATCTGGATGTTCCTGTCTTTGACCAGGTCCACGCTCCAAAGCAGCGCGCCTCCTTCCAGGTCGACCGCGACGAGGTTTCCGCGGGGACCCGCGGCCACGACGACGCCATCCAACAAGCACGGCGTTGTGGAAGGTCCATCTTCTGCGCCTTGTTGACCGGGATAGGTGGGTCCCAGCGAATGCCGCCAAACTTCCGTCCCGTCCTCGAGATCAAAGGCGATCAGGTGATCGTCCACGCCGTCCGAGAACATCGTGACCGCGAGCCCATCCGCAACCGAAACGCTCGAGTACCCGGCACCCAAGGAAACCGACCAGACCTGCTCCAGCTGCAAGTGCTCGGGCCAAGGAGAATCGAGACTCACGGTTCCATCCAAATGGGGTCCGCGCCATTCCGGCCAATCCTGAGCAAACGTCGACTGCCCCAGGCAAACAAACAGGCCGAGAACCAACCTTCGAATCATGGAAGGATTCCTCTTCTCTCTCTCGGAGGACAGTTCTTCCCGGTGTCCGTCGGCCAAGGTTTTCATCTCTCGAACTCCCATCCGCTGACAATCCAGCCAATCGACGACCTCGCCAAGGTGGATGCGGTATCAGCCAAGCCCGAGGCCTCACCTCCACCTGGGGCTGCCCTTGCATTGGCCGGTCTACCTCGCTCGGGAACCACGAGTTGAACCAATGGGCCGAGCGGCACTTGGGTGGGCTCAGCGGCAAAGGGACGGCGAACCCTCCCACAGAGGGACCGGTACCATCTCATCCCCAAGGTCCTCTCTACCGAGAAAGCCATGAGCCTGATTTCCCGAAGCCGTTTCTGGGCCGTGGTCGGTGTCGGCTGGCTACTCTGGGGTGGCCTTTACGCCGCTCGACTCCGCACGGTGAAAGACGGCAGCCTCGGCCAGATCCTCCACTATGCGTACTCGGACGCGATTCTGTGGGCGTTCTTCACTGCTCCTGTGTTGTGGTTGGCTCGACGCATTCCCATCGTTCCCCCCCACGTCTTTTCGCGAGTCACGACCCACGTCAGCCTTGCCGTGACCATCTCGCTGTTCCACACCCTCCTCGATGCGATGCAGAACCGCGTCCTGAGCTTTGGCTCCGACAGTCCGCTCACGATCGCCGAGTTCTTCCGCTTCGTGATGCCCCATACCTTTCACTCCAACGTCATGATCTGCTTAGGCATCATGGCCATCGGTCAGGCGCTGGCTCATTACGAACGAACGGGGGATCAGCGACGCAAGGTCGAAGCGCTGCGTGCGGACCTTGCGGAAGCTCGACTGCAATCACTGCGCGATCAGCTCCGGCCTCACTTCCTGTTCAACTCTCTGCAGACGATCGCGGCTTTGACCGATGGTCGTCCCAAGGATGCGCGGCGCATGATCCAGCACCTCTCCGGAATGCTGCGCATGTCCCTCGACTCCCACAACACGGAGCAAGTCCCGTTGCGTGAGGAGTTGCGTCTGGTGAAGCTCTACCTGGAAATCGAGCGAGTCCGTTTCGGCGAGCGGCTTCAAGTGGGCGAAGAGTTTGACCCCGAATGCCTCGACCAGAAGGTGCCTCCGCTCCTGCTGCAACCATTGGTCGAAAACGCGGTCCGCCACGGAATCGGAAACCTTCCGGACGGTGGAAGCGTCACCCTTCGGGCGTACTGTGAGGGGCGGCAACTTCACCTCGAAGTCGAAGACGACGGCCCCGGTTTCGAGCCGAGCGGGGCCGAATCCGGCGTCGGACTCTCGAGTGTCCGCCGACGCTTGCAGGAACTGTACGGCGAGGCGCACCACTTTCAGGTCGAACGCTGCGGAGGCCGAACGAGAGTCATTCTGCGGCTTCCCTTGTCCCACACCGCCTTTCTGGGAACCCACCCATGAGCCCGTCTCCCCTCCGAGCATTGATCGTGGACGACGAGGAGATCGCCCGCGGTTACCTGCGGTCCCTCCTTCAGGAAACCGGAGAAGTCGAAGTCATCGGAGAGTCCCCCAACGGCCTTCGCGCGGTCGAAGACATCCAGCAGCTTGCTCCTGAAGTCGTGTTCCTCGACGTGCAGATGCCCGGACTGGACGGCTTCGCTGCCTTGCAACGCCTGCCACGTTCCTCAATGCCCCCCATCATCCTCGTCACCGCCTACGACCACTTCGCCATGAAGGGTTTCGAGGTCGGCGCTCTCGACTACCTGTTGAAGCCGATTGACGAGCAGCGACTCGCGGAAGCCGTCCGTCGCGCCAAAGAACACCGCAAGAGCGAAACAACAACTGACCCGACAAAGGACTCCGACTCGAAGAGCGACTGGCTCCTCGCTCGACAGGGCAAGGAGTGGATTCCGGTCAAGACCTCGGAGATCGACTGGATCGAATCCGCCGGCAACTACGTCCAGCTTCACTGCAGCTCGAACGTGTCCTTGCTTCGCGACTCCCTGTCCCACCTGAGCGAACGCTTGGGGGACGTGCCGTTTGTTCGCGTGCATCGAACCGCCCTCGTCAACGCCCTGCGCATTGAAGCCTTGATCCCCGGCCGCCATGGAGACGGCATTCTTCGACTTCGCAGCGGGGAGATGGTGGCTTTCAGTCGGCGGTACCGGAATCAGATCGAGAGAGTGTTTCGCTGAGTGAGCGATTGGCTAGCAACCTCCACGACAGCCACACATCGACGCACGTGTCCCGCGCCCGCTTGCCTCTCCCCTCGACGATCACTCCCGAAACGCTGGGGATCGACAAAGAGAGAAAGGGAGAACGTCCCCCGCACACACTGACGCGCATCCTCGCAAGAGACTCGAGTCACGGGGCTGCGCCGAGGACCTCTCCCTTCTCATCGTAAACCGTCAATCCGTAGTACGCGGTCTCGTCCGTCCCGTCCGGACCCAGGCGGGCGCGAGGTCTCCCTTGTTCATCTTGGATGCGGATTCCATGTTCACCGAATCGATTCCAGGCGACAAATTCGGACTCTCCATGGATGCCTCGTTGCAGACCGAACATGCGGGACTGGATCACCGCTCGGCGTTCTTTCTCATAGTCGATGAGGTCGATCTCGTGCGTGTTGACTTCCAGGACAGCAGCCGGGGAATCTTCCGATCCCTTGATCACACCAAGACCTTGTGGCAACAGCTGACACAGGAACACGTTCCCCGCTGAGTCTTCCCCTCGCAGCGAAAGCGAGTTTGCGTCGAGTTCTAGGCCCACTCGGCCGTTTGAGTCGACGAGCTGGAGGCAGCGGACCCGCAGCTCCTCGTCAAGCAACTTCCCACCACGGGACTCTTCAACACCAGGTGCGAAGGCGACACACACCAACATCAAGAAGGCCGCGCCGGCAAAGGTCCCGGTCCAGCGCACGAGACGTTCAAGTCGGCGCAGTCGAACTTCTAGCTCTTGACGATCGAGTTCCATGGAAGGCCTTCCTTTCTCGTGATCCCGGATTGGCCGAACAGCGCGTTGCGCGCGGATTCTACCGGCTGCTTTCCGCCACGATTCATGAGCCGACACGAGCCATTCCCACTCGGAGAAGACGCGCTCTCACGCCGGGACCAGGGACTTCTGTCGATTCCTGAGTCCTCAGCGACACTTCGGGCCATTGGGTGGATTGACGCTTCGGGAAACTGCTGCACCATCCCCGGGCCATCGTCCAAGGAATGCGCCAGGGAACAGCGGAACGAAACTGGTCAGCAAACTCTCATCGTGGGTGGACGCGCGATGGGGGCTGGTCATGCGCAACTTCAGGTCGAAAGCCTTGGCCACTCGAGGGTGGCGGACACATCCCCGCCACCTCCCCCATAGAAGCCCCATTCGATTCGAAAGCGTGTGCGAAAACTGAGCGCTCTGATCCGGCTCTTGCTTGTTGCTTTTTGAAGCCCAAGGCACACCCATCAAACGACTTGTACAACCTCAGAGAATCGCATCCCGGAATGGGGGGTCTCACGCTTGCACGAACAACGCCCAAACAGCGCCATTTCAGAACCACACCTCAGTGCCTTTGTGTGTTCGCCAGATTTCCTGGTATTGTCAGTGCCTGACAGTCTTCCGGCGAGAACCACTGCAACCAGGAGGCAGACTCAATGCGAAGCATATTGATCGGCGCCTTGATCACTGTTTTCGGCGCGGCCATTCATCCCTCTGTCACGCAGCTGAACTCTGCCGAGATGTCTGCAATTCAAGGTCTCGGCCCGTTGCATCCAGCATCTGTCGAGAAAGATCCAACAAGCGAATGGCTCATGGAATGCGGCGGCAGCACGACTTGCACCTCCGCAAACGGCGGTAGCTCCATTTGCAAAATCGTCATCGTCCCTCCGTGTACTCAGCAAGGCAACTGCACCCCGCCTGGAATGTGCGGAAACACCGTGGTGACGGCAACTCGGTGCTCATCAGCCGTCTTCTCCACCTGCACTCACATCAGCGCAGGCGGCCAGAGCTGTGGCTCAAAGGTGCTAGGGACCTGCATCGCCGGTTGGTTCATATGCAACTGCAGAAACTCCAGCATTCCCGCTGGAAGCTGTGGTGACATCGTCGACGAATGCTAACTCACGCACTGATCCTTCTCCTATCCACACCTCTTCTCGCTCCCCCGGAGTCCGTCGACCTCGAGTCATTGCTGTCGGCGCTCTCTTCCCGAGACGACGCTCTCACCCCAGCCAAGTGGGAGTTCGCGGTCTACGCCAAGAACAAGCCCCCCGAGAATCCAACTGCGGGCTCAGTCGGCGAGCACCGCTACCTGACAGGAAAGCTCTGGATCGGACCAAAGGGCAAGCGACTTGAGCTGGACAATCATCGCGAAGGCCAATCACAAACCGCGACATGGAACGGACGCGAACTACTGATCTCCCACAGGGCGATGACGGGATCGCAGTCCCTGGTCACCAAAGCCCAGAGTGAAAACTCTGCTTTCGATCAAGGCGCGTTCCCAACCTCCTACGGATTTGGCTTGATTGGGAAGTCCCTCTCGGAGTTCGTTCAAGATGGCTTTTCGGTCATCGCAACGGGCAGGGAGACGATCAGTGGAGTTGACTGTGTCTCACTGATCGTCTTCCGAGAAGAGGATGGGATTCGCTCACCCATGGCCCGGTTTCTCGTCGACGATGCGAAGACACTCCTTGCCTGGCAGATCGAAACTCTCGCACCTGCTTCCAATGCGTCGAATCGCCGGCACCCCGGCGTCCAGTTTGACGGTCGCTCGTTTGACACCGTGTTTCGCTGGCGAATCACGCGCGCCTACTCCGTGAATGGGATCTGGCTTCCATCCGAGGGGATTCAGGACTCACCCGGCATCCTCGAGGCGGACGTCGAGTACCTCCGACTTGAGGTCGACCAGCAAGAAACCCAACTCGGTCGTCCCTTCGATCGCCGGTTGTTCGACCAAGCCCTCAAGAAGGGCACGCGCATCCAAGACGAAGAGACAGGCAAACTGACCTTCCACAATGCGCATCGACCGGAAATTGTTCACCCAGACTCGCTAGAGAGCCTGATCGCTGAAATCGCAGACGAGGAAGGACTGCCCCTCGAGCGCGCCCAACCGATGACAGAACCGCTGGACGTGTCTTGCGGCGTGACGGCTGCGTACATGTTTTCCCGACTGTACTCACTTCACGCCTCACCCAAAGAAGTCCTCACAGCACTTCCTCATGGCATCGAATCAGAAGTCACACTTGATCAGATTCAATCAGCGCTAGCATCCGGAGGAAGGGACCTCTACTGCTATTCCTCCGACCTATCGACGCTGGCCGATTTGGATCGATACGTCCTTGCCCATCTAGAAAACCACTCCGGGAGCATTGGCCATTTTGTGCTCGCCAAGGCCACCGACACCGATCTGCATATCGCCGATCCCATTGATGGTCGCCACTCGGTTTCCTTAGAGAGTTACGAAGAAGCGACTTCGGGCCAAATCCGCTACTTAACCGACTTTGAGATACCTCACAAGCGCGCACGGCTACTCAGCCGAAGTGTCAGCATCATGGGAGTACTGGTACTATGCGTGGGATTGACCCGCAAGGCCTTACGCGTCGGACGGCGCAAGGAGTCGCTCTAGCGCTACTCTTGACACTCCCCTTTGTGGGTTGCAATCAAGGGGAACGGGACAACTCGAAACCCATCGCACTCACCTCGAACGCAGTGCACGATTTTGGGATCGTTCCATTTGGCTCTCAGCTGGATCATGAGTTCCAGGTCACCAACAATACGTCTTCGCCGATCCTATTAGACTATCTTCGCACAACGTGCGGTTGCTCAGACGCGAGGGTCACCCCCGACACAATTGCCCCTGGTGAGATCGCCCGAGTCTTTGTTTCAATCAGAGCAGACTCCCAACTGGGCAAGGAAGTGCTAATCACCCTTGGCTCAAGCGAGCTTCATCCCGATACATTTCTTCGCATGACCCTCTTCACTCGCGTTGACGGTTCCGAACGCTTGCTGCTGGATCCGTCAAGGCTTGAGCTTGCATGGCCGATGCAGGGACAGCGCCCCGAAGGGACCATCCTCGTCCAAGCCAAGTACCGCGGCGACGAGGCCCCTCAACTGATCGTCGAGACGCCAGACTGGGTCGAGGCCGAGATTCTCACTAGCAAAGTAACAGAGACCGGAAGGACCCAACGAGAACTCAAGAGCACGGTTCGCGTCACGACGAATTCATCAAAGCCTTCTCCCGGAACGAAGGAAGGCCGCCTGATTTTCACGACGAACAGGTCCAGCATCGCCCCCGTGGAAGCCACGATACGCCTTGACGTCGAGGGTCTCGTACAACCAGTCCCTCCCGGCATTTTCTTAGGAAGCGGCATCGACGGACCCGTCACGAGACAGGTGGACATTCTTCTCGCATCCCCCGATGTTCGAATCGATGCGAAGTGTGCCGATCCTCGCATATCCTTGGCCTACGCTCCCGATCCCGTTGACAAGAAGACCATTCCGTTGACGATCAACTTCGACCCGCTCGGTGGCAAAGTCGACAACAAGCTCATCGATCTTGAAATCCAGGTGTCGACGACAGCGCCCATCCATCAATCAATCACACTTCCTGTTCGTGGATGGCTCCACGAAAGCGCCTTGGCCACCTCAGAGTGACAGCCGCGACGAAGACAATATTGGCGCTGGCAGCGATGCTCCTGCTGACATGCCTTTGGATACTCAGCCAGCGCCGATCCTCCAGTGAAAACCCATCGCTCACTTTCTCTGCTGTCAGCAATCCAAGCGCCGCCACACAGGAATCAGTCAATTCAACCACACCAGAGACGCGCCGCGACGAAACCATCAATCCCGTGAGAGCACTGAATGGGATCGTCATCGACGCAAACAGCGGGCAGCCAATCGCCTTCGCAACCATCGACCTACTTGATCGAAACTCGCAGCTCGCTGGCTCGACGAGCACCGACAGCTTTGGGAACTTTCAGCTTCAGCTCGCCCAAGCCTCACAGCGAGCGATTCGAGCAACAGCATCCGGCTATCGAGAAGAGCGATTGACATTACCTCTCGAGCGGGTCGACGACTCGCGATTGGAGCTCAAACTCTTTCCAGTCACGTCGCTCTTTGGCACCGTACAATCTCACGAAACTCTTCAACCGGTGCAGGCCAACGTACGCGTCACCTGGACAAACCCCGCACGAGACGTCCGCGAAAGCATCGTTCAGTCGACGGATCCTGAGGGTCGTTTCTCCATTTCTGAACTGCCTGTTGGGCTTGGAATCCACGTGACAGTGGAGGCATCGAACTACTCGACTTGGAATCAGAGGGTCTTCGCTCGCGCCTCCTCGACCAAGTTGACAGTCCTCATGGAATGCGGCGCAATCCTATCTGGGGAGTGCTTTGATTCAAAGGGAACGCCCGTACACAAAGCGACCATCGAAGTCGCTGGAACTGCTGCCCCCAACTGGGCCACCGCACACCACTCAACAATGACCGATTCTCTGGGCATGTTCGCCGTCGAAGGGCTTCCCAAAGGTCTGTATGAGGTCACGGCCTCACACGGCGGCGCGCATACAAGCAAAGCGGTGCGCATTACCACATGCGACTCTCCGGCGCGCCTGCGCCTTGAGTTTCCTGATCAATCGAATGCTCAGTTGGTCATCTACAAGGACAATGCCGAGAAAGCCGGCAATGTGATCGTCGAGATCGCAGATCACGACAAAGTCGTTCACAAAACGAGAGCAAACGACTCTGGAGTGGTGACAGTTCCTCGACGTTATCTGCGCAGTGAATTCAGTCTGTGGACAGGTAGTGATATCAATGATGGCTTGCAAACTTCGTCCTTCAGTCTAGATCGAAATGGCCAGCCAATCATCGTACCTCGCGTCGAGCTGGTGGAAGTCGAATTTGAGTTTGCAGGTGCAACACATGGTGACGGAGCGGAGCTGGTGATCTCAGTTCCAGGAACCAAAGCACAAATCACAGAGCGTGTCCCGAAAGACTCCACGCTTCCCTTGAAGCTAGAGCCTGGCGTTTACACAGCCACAGTACTCGTTGGCTCTGAGAGAAGATGGACTCGCGAGCTACGCATTGGTGAACACCCGGTTCGGTTCACTGTCAACTGCGATGCACCGCTCGTGTTGCTTGGACGAACCGTCGACGACTCTGGCGCCGCGCTCAAGGGCGTCTCCGTATACGCCCGCACGGTGGATGGTCTCCATGTTCGAGGTCCCGCCACCACGAACAACCTCGGAGAGTTCGAGATCACGATTGAGGTGGGGCGCCTTGAAGACTTCGAGCTGCACGCAGAACGAGACGGGTTGGTGCAAGACCAAGCCTGGCCCGCCAGCTCGTTCCTTGCCGGCCTTCGCTCAATCACTCTGTTCAACCCAGCGTCCCTCGAAGTCGTCTGCAGCGATCTACAGGGTTGTGAGGTCTCCAAGGCCACACAGACAGGATGGAAGGTCGTTCGAGGAAGAACGTCGGACAACAGTCAGCGCTTTGAGAGGCTCCCCCCAGGGAGCTACCGCGTCCGCTCTCGTGATCGGTTCGAGATTTTCGAACTCACGGCGGGACAAAGGCGATTGATCGACTTGTCTGCGCCACTCGAGCAAGAATGGATCGTCGCTGCCGTGGACGACTCAGGATCTCCTCTCAATGAGTGGATCGGGGCAGCTGCCGTTTCGATCGCCAATCCAACGCAGGCAGCTCAGGCTCGCGTACTGGACGACGGCAGGCTCAGCTTCCCTGCCCTCGTTGGCAGTGAACAGCTCCTGATGGGAATTCGGCGAGAGGCGCCTCGCCTACTCTGTGCCGTCGACCACATCTCTCAACGAAGTGACGAGAATGTGATTGAGTTTCATACAACTCCAGTGCTGATTCACAACTCAGGGTCTTGCGATCTGTCCTGCTCGATCAGCGTGATTGAATTCGAAGGTATCGACCCCAATGCCTTCTTCGGAGGCCTCTTTCCTTGTGACTCTTTTTCCCTACGGTCGGGGGCGTCGATCAAGCGAACCGCCGTCAAGTCAGCGCTTCTTCGCATCACAGTCTCCGATGGGGATCACCAGCGACACTATGACCTACGCGCCCACCGCGGCGCGACCGCGTCGGTCCATTGACGAATGCCCTGATGACCCGTTCGTGGTGAACGCCCATCGTCGCTCGCCAGCGATGGTGAGTCTGCTCGGACACCCCGAATTGTTTCGCAAGTCCACGACGTTCTTGCCCTTGATCAGCCCCCAATGACACGTCCACCCGCTATGAGAGCCCCCTGGCCAGTTTCGTTTCGTTGTTCGGTGGTGCATTCCTCGAGCCATCCGAGCGCCACATCAACATCTTTTCCCTGCCCTTAGACGACTCGACTCTTGAGTTCGGAAGTGACAGTCGCTCGGATTCCCAACGGACTCCAAGCAGCCAATTTCACGCCTACGAGCCTTTGGATGGATGAAAGAATGGTTCCAACTGTTACCGGCAGATTCACGGCTTTCGACGACATTCGCCAACGGTCTGGAACTCATCGGAAGACAGATCCGCAACGCCGGTTCGCACAAGCTCCTCTTCCGCAGAAAAGCCAAAGAGTACTCGACCGGCCCGAACGAAGCGTGAGCACGGACCCTCTGTCAGAAGAAGCCAAGCGGAAGCCCGATCGTATCGAAACAACATTGGTAGCTCAAAATCTCGAAACTGATCCGAGTACTCTCGAGGCTCATCTTTCCAATGATCAAGGCGAACGACCGGGACCCCACTCGTCGATTCAGGAAGCTCTCCGAGATCGCCGACCTCTTCAAATCGCTCCCGATCGACGAAAGGCATCGTGATCGAGACGACGATCCCACTTCGAGAATCCACACCGATTTCGACAAGCGACCGCTTTCGGTACAAGGCTCTCCAGTACAGGTTTTCAGGGGGTGGATCACTAATCTCGATTGAGACATCAAGAGTCACGTAGTAGTCAAAGGCAACAGACACTTTGGTCCGATCTTCATCCGCCACGGAGTTGAGTTTGAGCATGATTGGGCCATCTCGGATCGGAGCGAGTTCTCACTTCCAATGCCGCGCTCGCCCGGCGCAGGTCAGCTAACTCGCCAGGCGCGACTCATCAGTGGCACCATCCCAGGCCGCCGCTCATTCAGGGCCCTACTGAGCGGTGGATCTAGGCAGCCACCTCGCAAACTCAATCTGGAGCCCGGCTCATTTTCCTTTTGAAGAAGCAACTGCTCGGCCCACCGCCGCCTGTCTTCGAGACACCATTTGGCCCCGATCGCCAGGAACGCCAACGAGAAACGCTGACCACAGAACACGAGAGTCATCCCTCGAACCAGTTGACCCATCAGCGTACACGCAAATCTGAACTACATCGTCTGCACCTTGGTGGGGAATCTCGCGGCGATCTCCATCTGAAAGGGTGTAGAAGTGGCGAATTTGATACGACCCCTTTGGCGGAGGCGCACTAAGACGCAGAATACCACTCGACGGCACGCGAAGGATCTTTGCCCCGTCCTCTTCCACGAGCTTCTCGCCTCCTGGGTCTCCATAGATGACCACCACGGGACCGACATACCCGTCGCGAATCAGGTACACCACTTCATCGCCCCAGCCGCAACTCGTAGCCGCAGACGCAAGGACACACATGGCGTACCGAAAACAGAGACTCCTGAGAACTGACACACCTAATGCTCCCGATCTCCGATGCGCACCACTCGCCTACCGAGCTTCGAGCCGTGGTTGATCGTCGAACCGGCGGATCTCGCTTTGAGGAGCCTCATTCATGCTCAGAATCAGCTCGAACTTTCCCTCGTTCACCGGGACATGTCACTCCGAACTAACAGCACACCGATGCTCTCGACCCCTGGCCGGCCTGTGGTTCAGGATCAGCATGAACTCTCACCCTACATTGGCGCGTTCACGAGGGGCAGATCACCACCATACACCGTCGACGGATGCAGCTCTTTTTCACCGGCTCACTTTTTGGAGATTTGACAGTCTCAACCCCGCGGTTCCCGCAATATCCGCAGTGCCTTCCTCGCACCTTCGCGAGGAAGGCACTGCGGATCAACAAAGCGAGAATGGTCAGCAGAACTTCATCGCGTAGGGCACGCCATCAGGGCTCGATCGCGTGCACTCTGCTGCAAACGCGCAAATAGGCGGAGTGCACTGCAAGTCGGTACCCAAGCTCAACACACCTTTCACGAAGGAGCCGTCTGCATCGCCAGCTGCCTCAACGACAACCAGTCGCACTAGAGATTTGCGAAAAGGAAGGCACCTCACATCCCGGTTTGGACCCTCTCGACGACGGCCTCCTTAAGGCGTTTGTTTTCATCAAGGTAGATCCAAATCGCGACATCCGATTTCTCGACTAGCCCATCAACACGCGCAGGCGGGCAATGCGATTGATAGCGATTGCGAGAACTGTCGTAATCGAAAGGCCAACCCTGTCCTCGCAAGAACTCCTCAATCACTTCGACGGAGTCGCCTAGCTTCAATCCGTTCCCAACGACCGTTCGGATTGATTCTTCATCACGAGAAGAGTCTGAACAACCCATAACCACTGCTCCCAACACTACCAGCCACCGCGCCCGAACTACTAACCTCTGAAGAGTTTCCATTTCAATCACCGGACCGGATAGTAGCTCAATTTTTTGCTAGGGCGTCCCGTGGCCCAACCAGGTGAGGGGAGAATGGGCTTAGGTCGCCTGAAGCCCAGGCTTTCGACAAAGGTCCAAGCATAGGAGTTACTGTTGTAGCCACGCTTCCCCTGACCGAAGGGCTCATAAGGGTTCTGGGCAGCATTTGTGATCGACTCAAACTCCTTGGCTCTCGAAACAACTTCCTTGAAGGGCAGGTCAAGCCATCCGACATCCTGCCTCGCCAACGTAATTGAGGGTCTATCGAACGCCAAGCTCTCTGACCAGATACCACCTCGCGCACGAAGATTTCCGAATCCGAGCTCGTCCGACCCGACGCGCAGAAAATCGGGTATGGAAGGAACTCCGGGACCAGCGCGAGTGATGTAAGTTTCTCCGGTGGCAGAATCGATGATCATCGCAAATCCATGATACTGTCCGTGGATCACGTGGGCGGCTGCCTCGGTGTAGCCAATTTGTATGATCGTTCCTGACTGTGGATCCGACGACCTCCATGGTCCCACAAAACCCTCTGGCTTGCGCCAGTCGGCCTCCTGCGCAATCGGCAATCCACCGAACAACTGACTGCCCCTTCTGGGAGGCCTTGGACACGGCGGATCGTCTTCCTCAACGTCAACGGGCTCTATCCATTTCTGATTGGGATTCGCCGCACCGCGCCCCAGTCTTCCACTTTGGATTTCGTTCTGCTGCTTGAGATAGTTGGCCTGGCCGACTCGCTTGGCAGCGGCGGCGATATCCGCCACATGAGTGGACCAATTGCTCTGCAGCTGCAGACCGGGCCCTGAGTACTGCGAAACGGGAGCCGGAGGCCGACCGCTTAGCCCTTGCCGCGCCCGCATCTTGCGGATCCGGTCAGCTCCATTCACAACTTGACTGCGCCGCCTTTGTTGCGAGCTTTGCCCGCCTACCGCAGAAACTCCAGGGGAAAGGTCCAACGTCGCAGCAGCTGACACCGCGGTCATCTCTGGCACGCTGCCAAGCGGGGCTCCGAAATCTCTGCCTGACAATGGCCGCGCGACCTCCACAAGCAACGGGCGCCCGCCGAGTCCGACGCGATAGGGAGCGGCCCCTGGGTCAACCCATTCGCCACCCGCAACAAACTGGTTCCCCAGTGATGATCGAGCGTCCGAATCCTCCACAAACGCCCCACCGCTCGCGATAAACACCCGCGGGACTCCAAACCAGTCAGACCGATACTGCTCTAGGGGGATGCCCGGGTCTTGCTGAGTGTCTCTCGCGGCAACTCGGATCGAACCCAGCGTATCTTTGAGGAGGTAAATGGGGGCAGCGTTCACCCCCTTTCGCAACGCCTCCGGGGCTCGCTCTCCAAGGCGGTAGTAGAAGTTCACTTCACGCTCGACGCCGGCCCCATCATCGACGCTAACTTCCGTCAACCAGCTCCCCCAACTCACAAAGTATTGAGTCGATCCATCGGAACGTTCGACAGCGACTCGACGCCCGTCCGCGTCGTAGTAGAAGTGGCTTTCATCGCCACCAACATCGGTACGGACCATCCCACCGAAACCGTCGAATCCATAGTCGGTGACGACGCCTCCGTAGATCGTCTTCGTCGTTGCTCCGCGCTTGTCGTAGTTCCAGTTGGATCCGTTGAGGCTCGTAAGCTCGTCGACATTGTTGTTCGTATAGGTATCCGTCGTCGTGCCATCGGTGACCGATTTCCTCAACCCTCTCCGCTCGTAGTCCAACTCGACCAGTCGATCATGGCTCGTTGGTGGACTGACAGGATCAAAGGCCCCCATCTGCGAAGCCGGGACGTTCTCGTACACGGAAATGGTACGACCGAGCGAGTTGTACTCAGGGACTTCACCGCGAACGTTGGCCCCGGTGGTCATCAATGCCCCGCTGGAATCATAGTAGTCATGATTCGAGTAGGTCGTTCGACCGTCTCCGTCATAGCCCACCGCATGATCGTAGATCGGTCGAATGATCGGGGGCGGAGGAGGACATGGACAGCCGGGCACACACCCGATTCCGATCTGTCCACTGGAAGTCACGGACTGATGTTGAATGGACTCAGGACGGCCGTGAAGGCCATAACTGAAGAACGACTCGATGTGCTGCGAACTATGGTGAGAGATCCGACTCTGACCCAGGAAATCGTATTCAAGCAAAGTGCCGGCAAGACGATCATCCAGTCGGTCGGGGCGGGAATGAGAGTCGTACTTGTACTTTGCGCCTTGAAGACTCGGATAGGTCAGTTCCTTCAAGAGGCCATTGTTGTTGTAGTCTGCATTCGTCACAAAAATCTCGTGAGCTGCACCCGGCAAATCCACGTCCAACGTTTCTTGGCGGACGTTTCCCAAACTGTCATAGAGCCGGCTGACCTTTACCGAGAAGTCACTCGGAACGCTCGCAATCGAGTACTCCAATCGACCCGCTTGGTCGTACTCCCACTGATAGTGGGTCGCCCCTTCCAGGAGACTCGGATCCAGAAGATTCCCGTTGGTCGGATCCACGGGCTGCAAAGTGCTGAAGGCCAACTCGCCCCTCGGTCCGTAATCGTGGTCAATCCTGACATCAAGGGTGTTCGAGACCGACTTTGTGACGGTATCGAGGTTTCCCCGAACCCCATAGGTGTAGGCTTCTTCGTACTTCTCGGGGGTCCCCTCCTGACGAACGGTGCGAATCCTCCGGCCGGCCGCGTCGTAGTAGTGCTTGGTCACCTCGTCACCGACGCCGTTGGGGTCCTTTCGTGTCACCTCGGAGAGGCGCCCCCAATCATCGTAGACAAACTCTGTCCACACATCGTTCGGGTCGTCACCAACAGCTTGCCAGGAGGTGCTGGGATCCGTAACCGTAGCCTCGATTCGCACGTTCCCCGCTTCGTCGTAGTACCACTCTTGAATCACCCCCTCCGGCGACGTCACCCGAGCCACCCGGCCTCGTCGATCGTATTCGGTGGTTGTCGTACCCAGCGCGCTTGTCGACTGCGAAACTCGCCCCTGATCGTCAGGAAGAAAAGAAGTTTCGACCAGCGTCTCGTTGCCATTCTCGTCATAGAGACGCTCTTTGGTTTCTAACAGAAAACCCGACCGGTCATACTCTCGGTCAATGCGAGTGACTTGCGGGTTGACAAGTTGGTCACCTTCTTTCACGAGTCGTCCGAGGCCATCGAATTCTCT
Organism: Planctomycetota bacterium; assembly: GCA_028289345.1. Classification (GTDB taxonomy): domain Bacteria; phylum Planctomycetota; class B15-G4; order B15-G4; family SIAN01; genus JANQQL01. The sequence goes on from JANQQL010000024.1 coordinate 178,431, forward strand.
CTCGATGTCCATGCGGTCGTCGTGCTCTTCGCTTACGACATTTCCAGACTCGTCATGGTAGTAGAGAGACTTGACGTATCCCGACCCGACGGAGTTTCCATTGTGATCCAAGTAGCGACGGCGAATCTTCCAAGCTCGGTTTGCTTCGTCGTAATCCGTCAGGACGTTGGAAAGCAAGCTTCCCGTAGAATCCAGCTCCTTGACTCGCGTGATGTTGTTGTTTTCGTCGTAGAGGAACTCTGTCGTCGAAATGACGGCCGCCCCGTCCTTCCTGTGAATCTTCCACAATCGCTCGTAGTCGTCGTACTCTCTCTCGTCAACGAGCCACCCACCCCGGTGCTCGGCCACCAACAACCCCTTGGAGTTGTAGGTGAACTCTCGAACGACATCCTGCGCGCCAACCTCGGGGCAGTGAAGAGTGATTTTCTTCGGGAGCCCGCGGAAATCGTACTCATAGCTGGTGTGACGGTCGGAGCTCGGGTTGTGCGTACCACCGGTCGCCTGGAAGTACTCATGAATCACTCGACCGATGGCGTCGTACTCGCGCTTCACATGGACTTGGTTGTTGGCATCGATGTCACGAATGACCTCGATCGGCAAGCCATATCCATGAGGATCGTAGATCCACTCTGTCACCGCTTCCCCATCTCCGAATGCGGTATCGTCGACCAAACCTTCGGTCAGCAGGTGGCCTGCGTCTGAGTAACCAAGATTCTTTTCGAGCCGCTCCTGCGGGACGGCACCCGGACCGGTGGTTTTCTGCGGTGCATTCTGGTTGATATCGACTTGATAGTCGGTGGTCCGTCCCTCGGGATCGATCACCTGAGTTAGGTTTCCCACCGCGTCGTAGAACATCTTGGTAACTGCCTGAGTTGCTGGGTTACCCACTCCGCCAAAGTCGACGGTAATTTCCTCCTGCAGTCCGAGAACATTGTAGGTGTAGGTAGTTACGATCCCTCTTGGATCGGTGTACTCGATCAACTGCCCCTTGTCATTGAAGTCCCATGACTCCGTGATCGACTGCACAGAGCCATCCGGAAGAGTGACATCCCGGTGGTGTCGGTCGTATCGATCAAGGTAGGTGCTCCCATCTGGCAGCCCAAGGGTTCCGTTGGGATGGGTGCCATAGAAGTAGTCGTAGGTGACGGTATCAATGGATGTCCCATTCAGGGCGTTCTCGGCATTGGTGCGTGCGTCCCGATAAGCCTTCACCCGCCGCCCCTCAAAGTCCCACTCCTCCAGCAGGGTGGGAGATCCACCACTGGGACTGACCTTCTTCTGCTTGAGATTTCGCCGGAGATTCGGGTCCGTGTTCTCGGTGTCGTAGACGAAAACGTGTTGTATTCCGTGCACTTCGGGCCAGGCCCCCAGATGAGTCGTCGAGCTGAGCGCCATCTGATCGTTGTAGTTGTAGACCGTATAGAGTGCTGTGTTCAGGCTCCCCGGCGTTTCGTACTCCAACTTCCCCTTGATCACCTTGTAGCCGGAAGAGTGGGTTTCGATGAGGTACCACGTCACGTTCCCCTCTGGGTCGATCACCTCGGTGTAGTCGCCAAGAAGGTTGTCCGTGAGCTCATAGTTGAAGGTGTAGAAGGCCCTGTTTCCCTGGGAGTCCTCCGGACCAATATCTTGCTTGATCACACGTCGCCGACCGTCGTAGTGGTTGACGAATGGTGAATCGGCATCCGGGCTATAGGTCCTCTTGAGGTTCTTATTGACGTCGTAGTAGTAGGTCGTCGTTTCCTGCGAAGGCGTCGTCACCGTTTTCAGAAGACCTGCATTCGAGCCCTGGGCCACGTATGTGTAGGTCCACTCCCTCGACTCAGAGTCCGTGATCTTGCTGATTCGCCAGCTCTCAACGGAAGGACTGCTGTTCAAGTCGATGTAGTTGATCGTCAGGAACTTGCCGCCAGGAGCCGTGATCTTCTCGAGAAGCCCTGTCACTTGGTTGTAGTCAAGGCGAACCGAGTTTCCCCACTCATCGGTGATTCGACGAACCATCAACCGCTCGTAGGCGTAGGACGGCCCCGAATCTTCATAGGTTTCTTCGTAGTAGTACATGAGACCGTTTTCGTCTTCGCTGAAGACGTAGGCGTTCCCATTCCCATCAACTTTTCGCTCATGCTTGCGGACCATACCGGGCGCAAAGGGCTTGGAAAGCCAAGTCTCGTCCTCGCCAGGGCCGTCATCGATCATCTCTGACGCGTGAGCCCGACCGTTTCCTGGCCTTACCATGCATGTGCGAATGAGATTGGGGTCGTCCCAGAACTCGATTCGTTGGTTGTAGTTGTGATCCCACCCAGGACCGAAGGGCAGGTTCTTGCCGATCGCTGTCACGGAGTAAGAGCGAGTGAATGAGATTCCGAGACCAATTCCCGGCAGTGTGACGTCGGTTTCCGAAAGAGTGAACAACCCGGTCGCCACCTGGACAGGGTCGGCGTCTACCTGGCCACCGCCTGACTCGTCGCCGACCTCCTCTTCGTCCGGAGGCTCATCCGGCGGATGCTCGTAGTTCTCATGAGGAGGCTTCTCCTCGGAGCCAAATGCCATGGGCAAGCAAGCAACTACCGAGAAAAACGACAACGCCATCTGACTCAATCGCATTTATCGCTCCAGAACATCAGCTGCACCAACGCGCCGAACGGCCGCGCCGGCTAGAGAAAGGACAACACACAAGCAGAGGCGAACACAAGGTGATCGCCAACACCGGACGAGATTCCGCTCTCAAGGAGCGAAACTCCAAGCTCAAGAATTGATCCGCTGAACAGATCCGATTGAACAGATCAGATCTAAGAACCGTCGACCAGATCCCGGATCTCGAACGATGATTCGGCGGAGACGACGGGCCACGAAGGAGCCAACAACCTTAGGCCACGCATTGAAGGCTCACCGATGAGCTTGGCTGCGGCAGGAGGATGATCAATCCCCTGGCGGACGAACAATCCAGGGGCTGAGCCGGTCAACAGACATCTCTGCTGCGCAAATCACAAGGTGCATGCGTCTCTCCTGGTCGGACTTTCCACAGAGACTCGGAACAACCTTTGAAACAGAAGCGGTTGTTGTGGTGCGATACTTCATAGGAGTCACCACCCCACTCTGTCAAACGTTCAATCGCTTCTCTTCAACGCTTTTGAACGGGCAAGGTTCTTTGCAAAACACTCGCCAATTCGAGTTTCATCTTGGCGTTAGGACTTTGTCACCCTAGCCGACCTTGGATCACGTAACGAGCAACACACGCTTGTTACTGAGGTGAAACGTCATCACACAAACTGATCGACTGAGTGAGTCACGCCTGGCTCTCCCCGAGGAAGTCCAACTCACAACCATTTGGGAAGCTTGAGAAGCCCGACTCAGCCGTCGCTAGAACTCTGCGAAAGGGCGCTTCCATTGCCTCGACCAAGAATCGCGAATGCTTCGGAGCATGATGAAAGGAAGAGATGTGGGACGAGATTCCGCATCACGGCGTTCAAGGGTGAGCCATGACGTCCCAAAGTTCGATCATTCGAGTGCAACCGATCGAGTCCAATAGTGCGGACTGTTAGCCATGCTGAAAAAGGAACACATCGGCGTGTGCGCACGAAGTGTCGGCACAGAGCCAAAGGTACCAATGGCGCACACTGTCCACATTTTGGACGATCAGTGACAACTGCCTCATTGCTCGTCAAGGACGGTCCATGAGGCCCGCTTTCCCGTCACTGGTGATTGCTTCCCACCGTCCGGTCCCACAACCCAGGGGCCGCCAGCGAAAACGGTCACCCCTCCCCCGTCTCGACCGTCGCACCCCGAAGCTCACACCATTGACTCCACGACCCCGGATACAGCCTCGCTCCCGACAACCCGGCGAGCTCCATCGCAAACACGTCGTGGCACGCAGTCACTCCCGAACCGCAGTAGCAAACCACGCGGGTCGCTTCCCTCACTCCCAATGATTCGTAGTGGGCTCGCAGATCCTCGCTAGGCCGAAACCGATTGTCCTTGTCGAGATTACTCCCGAAGAAAGCACTGCGAGCGCCAGGGATGTGTCCAGCCTTCGGATCGACGGGCTCTGTGTCTCCTCGATACCGAGCAGCCTCTCGCGCATCGAGAACAAGCCAGTCGCCGAGCTGCCCGAGGAGATCTTCGCCGTTGATCAGGTGGTTGGGATTCTGTTGCGGAACGAGTGGCTCTCGGCAGCGCTCACGCCTTGTGGATGGGCCGGTTTCGGTCGACAACCCAAGCGCTTGCCAAGCATCGAATCCCCCATCCAAGAGTCTTGGTGGCTTGGCACCGATCCATCGCATCATCCACCACAGTCGAGCCGCGACGGCACCTCCCATATCGTCGTAGACCACCACGGAGTCACTCTTGCCGATTCCGTGATCACACAAGGTGCGGGCGAAGTCTTCGGCGAGCGGGAGCGGATGGCGGCCTCCTCCTGATTCGGCGCGGGACAGGGCCGCTTCTAAATCAACGAACCGGGCGGAGGGAATTCGGGCCTTCTCATAGAGTTCACGCCCCGCCTCGGGTTGCCCCAGCCGCCACCGGACCTCTGCGACGACGAACTGATCGAGGGAGGCTTGGAGTTACACAGTGACTAGTTCCGAATCTGCCGGCCTAGCAATCAGTATAGACCTAACCCCTTGTAGTGCTTGACTAACACACGTATCAACGTATCCTAAGCATGCCTTTACCAAATACCGTTTGATATGATTGCTATTAAATTCCATCAAGACACTTCAACAGCTACCCGCCGAGGCCGAGGCCTACCGCTATCTGAGCAAATCCCCGATGGCCCGCTGGATGCTTTTGAACGCTACTCACTTGGCGAACGTCAATGCACTGAAACA
>JANQQL010000027.1 GCA_028289345.1 Planctomycetota bacterium
CACGCCCAACAGCGCGGGGCGAGTTGTACCGCTTCCACTACGGCTACTGGCGCAAGGCGGTCGTCTCGCTCGAGCCGGGCGACCGCTTCGTCGCCGAGGTTGACCTGCCCGAGGGGCTTCAGATCTGGGACACCGAACGCCCGGCCAACGAGCAGGCCTGGAACCCCGGCGAGGGTGCCGAGCAGCCCGACGACCTGGAGTTGTTGCCCGAGGAGATGTCGGTCTCGGCGAACGCCTGGCTGCTCGACGTGGTCCCCTCGCCCTTCACCTCCGGACAGGGTTTGGCGGGCGTGGACACGGTCCGCTTCGACGCGGTGATCCGCGGGCCCGACGGCCTCGTCTCCCGCCGATCCCCGGACCAGGAGAAGGCCGACCCGCTCTACCAGCGGATCGCCAACTCGGCCCGCGTGGGCTCCGACCAGATCCCCTCGATCCCGGGTGAGGCGAGGCGTGAACGCCCGCAGGACCCGGGGCGGGGCCGAGATGATGGCCCCCGCGGCGATGGCCGCGGCGGCTGGGAGCCCCCGCCCCGCGAAACTCGCGGTGGCGGCGGTGGTGGTGGCGGGGGAGGCTGACTTCCGCGAAGAAATTGTGATGGCGACAGGCTCACCCAGCTTGACCCATCTTGGTCGCAGCCTACTATCGCCTTCGCCGATGAGGGAACTCTGAGGTGGTGGACAGCCCTGGTGGGGGCTGGACAGACGGCCAATCGAGGATTCGAGGCGTCGTCACGCTCTGTGGCAACCGCATACGTACGGCAACGATCACGCGCGATCGATGCACCGCCTCGGCGGTGCGGAGAGCGGGTGCGATCGTTGCGGAAGCAAGTAGATTAACGAGATAGCCGAGTGCGACCTGCCGTCCTGCTCATGGGGACGGCCATCGGATGGGTCGTATTCGCTCGAGTGCAAACGGCGAAGCAAAGGCACACCTGGCCGGGTCGGGGCGTGCGGTCGAGAGACCGCGGGTCGCGGCGTCGGGTTGGTGTGATCAAGCGAGTACGGGCACACGGCGGATGTCTTGGCGTCAGGAGGCGATGAAGGACGTGGTAACCTGCGATAAGCCCGAGGGAGCCGGTAAACAGGCTGGGATCTTGGGATTTCCGAATGGGGCAACCCGGCCCATATGGGTCATCGCACGCTGAATGCATAGGCGTGCGAAGCGAACCCGGGGAACTGAAACATCTAAGTACCCGGAGGAAAGGAAAGCAACAGCGACTCCGTGAGTAGCGGCGAGCGAAAGCGGATCAAGGTCAGGCGAAGCTTCTGGAATGGAGCGTCGTAGAAGGTGAAAACCCTGTAGCCGACCGTTATAGCCTTCAAGTAGGCTCGGGCTCGTGAAACCCGGGTTGAACGTGGGGGGTCCACCCTCCAAGGCTAAGTACTCCCTGACGACCGATAGCGCATCAGTAAGGTGACTGAATGATGACAAGCACCGCGATGAGCGGGGTGAAAGAGTACCTGAAACCGTGTGCCTCCAAGCGGTGGGAGCCCTCCGGGGTGACCGCGTGCTTTTTGCATAATGAGCCCACGAGTTAGTCTCTGCAGCGAGCCTAAGGCCTACCGGGCCGGAGGCGAAGGGAAACCGAGTCTGAATAGGGCGCTCAGTTGCAGGGGCTAGACGCGAAACCCGTGTGATCTACCCATGGCCAGGGTGAAGTGGGGGTAAAGCCCCATGGAGGCCCGAACCCGTACTCGTTGAAAAGAGTTGGGATGAGCTGTGGGGAGGAGTAAAAGTCTAATCAAACCGGGAGATAGCTCGTTCTCTCCGAAATAACTTTAGGGTTAGCCTCGACGTGCAAGCGCTGGGGGTAGAGCTACTGGATGGATGGCGGGCCCTACCCAGGGTACCCCATCCAACCAAACTCCGAATACCAGCGCCCAAGTGTCGGGAGATAGTCCGCGAGTGACAATATCCGCGGACAAAAGGAGAAAAATCCAGATCGCCGGCTAAGGCCCCAAATCTATGCTCAGTTCTTAAGGAAGTCGGATTGCAGTGACAACCAGGATGTTGGCTTAGAAGCAGCCACCATTTAAAGAGTGCGTAACAGCTCACTGGTCGAGGAATCCGGCGCCGATAATGATCGGGAATAAGCGTAGAGCCGAAGCCGCGGACTCAGCAATGAGTGGTAGGAGAGCGTTCCTGTCGGCGGCGAAGCGAACCCGGAAGGGTTCGTGGAGCGTCAGGAAGTGAATATGTGGGCTTGAGTAACGATAATGCGGGTGAGAATCCCGCACGCCGTAAACCCAAGGTTTCCTGGGGAAGGTACATCCGCCCAGGGTTAGTCGGGACCTAAGGCGAGGCCGAAAGGCGTAGTCGATGGACATCCGGTTAATATTCCGGAACCTCTGAGGAAGTGCGGATTCCCAAGCTCAGCGGGGCGACCAGTGGTGCCCAGGCCTTCGGGCCGATGCTGGGGGAGGGAGTTCCTGGAAAAGCTCCTCTGATAGAGCCCGTACCAAAACTGACACAGGTGGGTGAGGCGAATAGCCTCAGGCGCTCGAGATAATGGTTGGGAAGGAATTAGGCAAATTAACCCCGTACGTTCGCAAGAAGGGGGCCCTTCGGGGCGCAGAGAAAAGGCTCTGGCAACTGTTTATCAAAAACACAGCACTGTGCTAAGTCGCAAGACGCCGTATACAGTGTGACGCTTGCCCAATGCCCGAATGTCACGGAAGCGGGTTCACGCTCGTAACCTAAGCACGGGTCAATGGCGGCCGTAACTATGACGGTCCTAAGGTAGCGAAGTTCCTTGTCGGGTAAGTTCCGACGCGCATGAATAGCGTAATGACTGGAGCACTGTCTCCCCAACCAACTCGGTGAAATAGTAGTGGCGGTGAAGATGCCGCCTACTCGCAGCAAGACGGAAAGACCCCGTGAACCTTTACTGTAGGCTTTCATTGGTCGTGTACATGGATTGCGTAGGATAGGTGGGAGGTGTTGACCCGGTCCTCTTGGGGATCGGCGAGCCGTCGGTGAAATACCACCCTGTTCACGTGTGCGGCCTAACCCCGATTCCCGTGAAGCCGGGCGGGGGACAGTGAGTGCTGGGCAGTTTGACTGGGGCGGTCTCCTCCCAAAGAGTAACGGAGGAGCACAAAGGTCAGTTCAGCGCGGATGGAAAC
>JANQQL010000050.1 GCA_028289345.1 Planctomycetota bacterium
TGGGTCATCCCTGCGTACACCGGATCGTGATGATGCTCTCCGCGAGTTCGCCCCCGGTAGAACTCCGACGACTCTCGGCGCGCCGTAACCTTCGCGTGCAGCGCGTAGTGAGACATCTGGACGAAGAACCGCTTGCCCGAGCGAACCTGAGTTTCCATGAATTGGTTGACACGGTCGGTCATCCCGAAGATGTCTTTTGGGTTCTGACCGCCGACGATGCCATCCTTGTTCCCAGTCGCCCCATCGTGCACGTCGTAGCCGTGAAACCCGGGCCCTTTTTCCTTGTCCGCCTCCACATGCCACTTGCCGAAATGGGCGGTCACCATCTCTGGATGGCTGCGTTTGAGCGCTTCGGCGATGGTGATTTCTTCTTCCGGCAGATTGAGCACCGGCCGCGGGGGCCGCAGGCGCTTTCCTTGATAGTCCTCTTCGAACTTCTTCATGGCCGAGATGTTGTCGGTCATGCCGAGCATCTGCGGACTCTTGCCGGTCTGAATGCTCGCTCTGGAAGGAGAGCAGAGAGGCGAAGGCGCATAGGCGTTGGAGAACCGCATGGACTGAGCCGCGAACCGTTCCAGATGAGGCGTTCGGTAGAAGTCGCTCTGCGCCCCCGGACGAGTCGGGTCCATCGAAACGGAAGTCCCGGTCCAACCTTGGTCGTCGACCAACACCAAGACCAGGTTCGGGAGGTCGCGGCTCGGACGAGCCAACTCCTTGGGGGCTGTTGCGGGAACCGAAGCAGGAGGGCCCGGATCCTCCGCACAGGAGCAAAGCACGGCGATCAAACCGACGGCGAGGTTGCTCGACCTTACGGCCCGCCGGAACAGCTCGCGGAATCGCGAACGGAGGGTTCCCAAAGGTGCCGAACACTCGGGCCATTGGTGACTTGCGGTTGTCAACAGGACTTCAGCAATCCCCAAGGCCCCGACGTTTTCCGCAGCGAGAAGCTCCGACGAGATTCCGTGGTATCCGCCTGTCCGTCGACAACTCTCCGTGCCGCGCCGATGACTTGGACGAGCCCGCTCACCCATCCAACCCTCGGGCTTTCCACCCAGCGAATCACTCACCGGTGGCTCTCTCCGCGGCTTTCTCCGCAAACGCCGCAGGATTCACGCTGCGCAGCACGTCATCCATCAATTCCTCGAGCGCGGCCCGATCGAAGTACTGGCCGCGCAAGCACACCGCCTCGATGCGACGAGTGGCGCGGATGTCCTCGAGCGGATTTGCGTTCAACAACACCAGCGACGCGGTCTTTCCCGCGGCGATGCTGCCAACCTTTGAATCGATCCCGCAAAATCGCGCCGGAATCAAAGTGGCCGAGCGAAGAATGTCGGCGGGTGCAAGACCGGCCTCCTGAAACAGCTCCATCTCGCGGTGCACCGAAGAACCAGCGAACACGTTGGGATTCGCCAAGTCGGTGCCCACCAGCAACGGCACGTCGGCGTCGTACAGCAGCTTCACCATCTTCTGCATGGACTGGACGGCGGCCGCCGCCGGTCCGGCAAAGTCCTTGTACTTGCCCGCGTTCCAGAACTGCTTCACGAAGGGGTTCAGGTACTGATAGTCCGGGTCGTTCGCGAGCTCCGGATCCACCATCCGACCGATGCCTTCCATGACCACCAGAGTCGGACACTGGTGCACGCCCAGATCCGCCAGGTCCTCGCAGACCTCGCGAAGCTCTTCGACGTCCACCTCGTCGATGCGCTGCCAGAACGCGAAGCCGTCGGAGAAGTCGGAGTCGCTCACCGATTCGCCGAGCAAACGACCGATCAAACGATCGAATCCCGTCAGGTGTTCCACACACTCGTGGCCCAGGACCGCCGCGTCGGCCACGTCCATCCCGTTCGGCACATGACCCGTGATCGGCATCTCCAGTTCCTGGGCTTCGTCCAGGATCGCCTCATACACCGCGCGAGTCAGCCGCGAGTAGACCTTGATCTGATCGACCCCGGCATCCCGCAGCTTGCGGACCGCTGCCCGTCCCTCTTCTTCGGTGTCGCAGCGTTCCGAAAACGGCCACACCGGAGGGTCGCCGTCGACGATGGCCCCGGTGACCAACATCTCGGGCCCCAACATGGTGCCCTCGCGCAAGTCTTCGCGCATGGCGACGATCAAGCTGGTGGTCGAACCCAGATCGCGCACGTAAGTCACGCCATGGGCCACGCACAGGGGAGCGTAGGTCGCGGGACTCGCGTTGAAATGCACGTGGGAGTCCATCAGGCCGGGAATCAGATACCGACCTTCCCCGGAAACAACCATGGCGCCTTCGGGAATCGACACGTCCGACGTCGACCCCACCGCCGCGATCGTTTCTCCGTCCACGACCACGGTTTGCTGCTCGATCGGACGGCCCGCTTCGACGTCGATCACGGTGACTCCGGTGATCGCGACCGGCCCATCGGGCAAACTCATCGAGGTGAGCACGGCACATCCCGCCACGACTCCGGCACCTATCATCGAGAACAACATGTCGTTCACTCCTGATCGGCGAGGCAATAGAGGAACTCCGCGCCCCGGTAGTAGATGCGGTCACCCACCACGGCAAGAGAACCCCGACAGCCATCGGAAATCGTGTTGGTGGCCAGCACCTCCGAGGGATCTTCGACGTCCAACACCAAAGTGCGTCCTTCCAAGTCAGTCACGTACAACCGATCCGCCGCCGCCACGGGGGAGGCATAGATGTTGCCGAGCTCCAGACGGGTCGGTCCGGAGATCCGCTTCCCGGTCTCGACGTCGACGGCGGTGAGAATGCCCGACATCCGCTTCAAGAAGTAGAGCACGCCATTGTGGTAGGCCGGGGTGGGCACGTAGGGAGAGTCTTCATCGAACGCCCACACGAGTGCTCCGGACTCTTCGACGTTGCCCGAAGCCTTGTTCAAGTCGATGGCCTTCATGGCATCGCCCCGAAACCCGGTGGTCACGTAGACGGTCCCGTCGACGTGAATCGGAGTGGGGATCGCGTTGCCCGTCATTCCTTCGGCGTGCCACAGCTCTTTGCCGGTTGCCAGGTCGTAGCTGCGAACGGTGCTGCCATTGACGATGACTTGGGCTTTCCCTTCGACTTCGACCACCAACGGCGTGGCCCAGGTGGTAGCTTCTTCCCGCGCCTTGCGCCACTTCTCCTTGCCCGTGTCTCGCTCCAAAGCAACGACGAAGGAATCGTCTTCGTGATCCCAGACCACGGCCACGGTGTCGCCGTGCAAGACCGCCGAACTCCCCTCCCCAAACGAGTTGCGGGTTCTCATGTCGCCGAAGTCCACTTCCCACAGCTTCGTTCCTTCGAGGTCATAGGCATAAAGTCCGCGTGACCCGAAGTTGGCAAGCAACAACTCTCCATCGGTCACCACCGAGGCCGCGGCGAAGGATCCGGTCGAGTGGATACCCTCATGGGGCAGTTCGCGCCGAGCGACTTCCTCCCAAAGGATCGACCCATCTTCGCGGTCGACAGAAAGCACGACGAACTCGTGGATCTTGGTCGGCAGGGTTCGCTGGCGACCCCGGTCATCAGGTTCCGGCTGTTCCCGCTCGACGGTTTCATCGGTCGCGACGGCAGTCAACAGGAAGACCTGGTCCCCCCAAACGATGGGGGAAGACGTTCCCTCTCCCTCGATCGGTGTCTTCCAAAGAACGTTGCGATCGTCATCCCAATGGAGCGGAGGAGATCCCGCGGAAGAACCGGTTCCGTCAGGGCCCCGCCACTGGGGCCACTGATCTGTCGCGTTGGCAGCAGCGATCCCGGAGATTCCTCCCAAAGCCCACACGGTCAAGACCACTTGACGGATCCCCTGCATTCCCGTTCCTCCTCTGCCTCGTTTCCACGAATTCCTTGGTCGATCGAACGACATGGAATCATATCGGAGGCTTCTCGGGAGGCTGCGAAACTGCAGAATCAGCGCGGATGCTGCGCCTACCAGCGAACGATGTTCATGACACCGACCCGCGGCTCCCAGGGGAAGCGGTCGATCTCCACGCCTTCTCGCGAAATGACCAACGTCGTGACGTCATCGGGAGCAATGAGAAAGCCGGTGCGACCGGAATGGAATGAAACCCGTCGGGTCCAACGGCAACCTCGCAAGTCACTATCCGTGACTTCAATGACCGAGCGCTCGCTTCCTTCCGGCCCAAAGAACGAACAGTCGACGGCGGCGTGAGTGCGTCGGTCGGTGACGACTCGCATTGGCACGCCTCGCCGCACCACCAATCGCTGATCCCCGGGTCCCCATCGGGGATCGAGCGCGAACCCCTGCTCGAGGATGTCTTCCCCATCCACCCCGATCCGGAGTCCTCGAGGACACAGTGGGGGAAACTCGAACCAACCCTGATCGTCCGAGATGACGGTGTCGCCACACTCCTGGAAGCCACCGAGTTCCGAGTCCACGGTGACTTTCCAAGGAGACAGGCGAGCACCCGCCACCGGCTCCCCATTGCTCAGGGTGACCCGGCCGGCGACTCGGACCCGTTCCGAGTGGGGAAAGACGAGTTGTGCGGAGTCTCCGGGAATCGCCGGCGCCGGGGCGGTGATCTCCATGGTCTCGGAACGGAAAGCCACGAGCTGGTGAGACTTGGGAAGAACTCCCACGAATCGAAAGCGTCCTTCGGCGTCGGTGAAACACGGTGCGCGTCCCGTGAACCCAGCCTTGCGATAGAACGTCGCGGGGTCAAACCCGTCGTGCCAGACACCAGGCCCCGGCTTGGGACCGAGCCAGTCGTACAACAAGATCGGAGAACCTCCCTCCCGCTGCAAGCGTGGCTCATCGACGACCAACACCAGCGCATCGGGAACGGGGGCACCTCGAGCATCTCGAACCGTGCCTTCCAGAATCGCAGCGGGGTCGGTGAACCGAATCGTCGGGGACGAGCGCCTGCTCAATGTGACGTCGACGGGGAGCAGGCCATTGGCCCAGGTGGTGACTTCGACCGACTCCTCGGACTCTTCCAGAGGAAAACGGTAGATGCCTTGACGAGCGAACACCACCCGATCTCCCGCGACAAGGAGCGCCCGCGGAATGAGACGTCCTTCGGGATCACGGATCTCACCGATGACGAGGCGTCTTTCCGAGTCCTCGACGGTGACGATCAGGTTGTGGGCAGGCCCGCGCTCGAGGGGAATCGGTTGCCAGTGTCCCGACGCTTGGATCAGCTCCATTCGAGCCCCTTCGACGTCGGGGACATGGTCGAACGCGAACGTCCCCGGATCCCCCAAAGGACTCAAATGCTCCCATGGCAACGAGTGCGCAAGAGACAACGGGAACTCGAAATAGAGTCGAGAAGGAACTTTCAAGCGGAGCAAAGTGTCCCGTACCTTCCATGACGGCAGCGAGCGATCGTCGGTATCCAACACTCGTCCGCGAATGGAACGAACCGGGGCGACGACGGCAAGCGGTTCCTCGCGGGAAGTGCTGGGACTGACGTGGGCGGCGAACACGGTCGCGTAGTCGGGCTCCTTGGCTCGAACCACGCCCGGTCCCCAACTTCGTGGAACGTGGAACCGGCCGTCCGCAGCGGTCACCCCGAGTGCCCGAGTTGGTCCCTCGGCGGAGAAACGAGGTCCGAGCACGGCGGCAATGTCGGCACTCCCGGGTTGAAACTCAATCGCGATCTCCGCCAGGCCACGTCCTTGCACATCCACGAGCCGTCCGTGCACAAAATCTTCGGCGACGACCTCTTCGGGATTGCGGAAGCGGGAAGCCCGGTCCACTCGCGGCGAAGGTGCCAGAGTGTGGTCCACCAGACGAACCGGTATCCCGCGGTCTGATGTCCATGCTGCGTTCCACCGTTCGGGTTCGCGTCTCGCCTTCGAAACAACCACGGCCAAGCTGACAAGAAACACCAGCCCGGTCGCCAGTGACCACACGCGGCGCCGTGGTGGGGCGCGCTCTTCGTCACTCGAAGGAATCTTTCGCCATCGCCACGGAAGAAAGAGTGCCGCCAACGTAGCTCCCACGCTTCGGCGCGATCGGGGAGCCTCCTTGCGCAACACGGATCGGAGAGAACGATGGGCGCGATACAGACGAGTATTGACCGTCGCGACCGGCACGCTCTGCATCGCGGCAATCGTGCGGGGGGGGAGGTTTTCGTAGTAACGGAGAACCACGGTGCTCCGGTAAGGCTCGCGGAGCCGATGAACCGCTTGGGCAACGGCCGCCGTGGTCAGAGCTTGCTCCCCTTGTTCGACGGAGTCGGGGTCGGACAGCTCCACCCACGCGCGAGGCTCTCCCCCTTCGGCCCGTCGGCGCTTTTCGTCACGGCGCCAATGGCGCAACAGATTTCGCAAGACTCCGGCAATCCAAAGCCGCGGAGAAGCGACTTTTTCGGCTGGAGTCTGCAAAGCGACCAGCAAGGTTTCCTGAACCAGATCGTCGGCACCATGAGGGTCCGACACCAGCTGCCGAGCCAAGGCTCGCAACCCCGGTGCGTACTTCATCCACGGATCGTGCTCGACTTCCAACGGGCCGGTTCTCTCTCAAAGTGCTCGACGCAGTGACAACGAACAAGTCGTTCGACATCGTTCTTCGCCCGGGGTTCAGCAGCCCCCACGGACGTCATCGCCCCCCTGATAGCTTCCTTCCCATCTTCGAGGTAACGACGAACTCCGGCGAATTCTGTTGGCTCGACCTGCCGGATTCCGCTCTTTCCTCGCCCCTCAGCGGAAGAACCAACAAAGCTCCGCCCCAGTCCCCGAACTCCTCCGAAAGGGGCTCCCTCGATGAGAAAAACCGAGAACCTTGACGAGAATCCGGCCACGGAGGGAACCAACCGAAGACGACCGACCATCCGTCGCTGCGTTTTCCCGAGGACTTTCCATGCTGACGACTGCGTTTCTTTGTGCCCTGACCTTGGTTGCCGAAGGCGAGACGAGTAAGCGTCACCGTGCCGCTCGTCAAACCCTGCGGGAGTTCACCGCCTCTTTTGTGAGCGACCCGACCACGCGCTTCGATGCCGAGAAGGGCTGCGTTCAGCAAATTTTCGGCAGCGCGTGCGACTTGGGAATCCCGGCAGATGCCGAAGCGAACTTGGAGTGGATGTGCCGGGCGCTCGTCAACGAATTCGAGCCGATGTTCGGATTCACCGACGAAGTTCTGCAATTGCGCCGCATCAAGCGGCTGAAATTGGCTGCCCTGGGAACCACCGACAAGACCGCGGTCATTTTCGACCAGCACGTGGACGGGCTTCCCGTTCGCCAAGCATCCCTCACGTTCCTGTTCGACGACCAGTGCCGCTTGCTTTCCGTGTCGAACCATTGCCTCCCAGGGGTATCCCAGGCAGAGATGGTGCCGATGTTGGAGGATCATCAGGCCATCGAAGTGGCTCGAGCGGGATTCCGAGCCAAGGATCCCAAGACCCGCTCCGTGGAATGCCAGATGGTTTGGAGCGAGAAAAGTCACCGGCCGGTGTTCGCCTGGGTCGTGGAGCTTCGCACCGAAGGACCCAACGGCGCACCGATCCAGGAGAAGTTCACCATCGACGGACGCACCGGAGACGTGCTCCGCAAGGAGAACACGATTCACTATTTCTCCGAGATGATCGGCCGAGTGCAAGGCTACGCCACTCCGGGGCTCGACCCAGACATCGCCAGCAACCCCCCGCAGCTCGTTTCTCTGGAACGAGTGCACGTCGAGCTGTTCTTCCAAGGGGTTCCGATCTACGAAACGGAAACCGACGCCAACGGTTTCTTCACGGCACCTCCGGTGGGTACCTTCGACCTGGAAGCGACGGTGGACTTCAACATGTCCTCCCCGCTGGTCAACATTGTCCCCTTCGTCGGGGACCCGGTCGCCTCGACCCGCACCATGTCCCCGGACATCTTAGAAGAGTGGAACTTGAACGGCGCGTTCGCCGAGCGCAAGACTTCCCAGGTCAACGTCCACTACCACGTGATGAAATTCGTCAACTGGATTCGTTCGATCGACCCGGACGACAACACCATGAACTTCCAGCAACTGGCGGTCGTGAATCGCAATCCGACCTGCCGCGCGTATTACGACGGGGTGTCCACCAACTACGACCGCGCCGGGGCGGGTTGCGTGAACATGGCGTTCAGTTCCGTCATCGGTCATGAGATCGGGCACTGGGCCAACGACCGCTATGGGTCCGGCAACGGTCCGGACGGCTTTGGGGAAGGCAACGCCGACGTGTTCGCCACGTTTCTCTATGACGACCCGATCATCGGTCGCGACTGGTGTGGGCCCGGATGCGTGGAGCGAACCGCCACCAACAACCGCCAATACTGCGGCACTTGCGGCGCGGGATGCTACGGCCAGCTCCACACCGATGGGGAGCCGCACATGGGCTCCTTCTGGAAGATGCGGGAGCGACTCGACGAACGCTACGGCAATGCGCGCGGGGACCGAATGGCCGACACGCTGTTCCTGGCTTGGATGAACGCCTTCGACGACAGCCAGGTCTGCACGATCGTTCGCGACCACCTGTTGGTTCTCGATGACGATGACGGCGAGCTTTGGAATGGCACTCCCCACGCCCTGGAGATCGACGACTCGTTCGCCGAACACGGCTACCCGAGCCGCTATCACGGCTCCCTTCCACGAGATCGGGACATTCGCCTTCCTTGGCGTTGATCCCCCCTTTGTTCACAAAACTGATCACCCCCGTCCTCGATGAGGAGGTCCCCGGCAAACCCAGAGGATTCTGAGGAGTCCCTCGGTTCCGCAGCCGGAGCCTCGGGTACGAGTGTGACAAGGTCCAACCAGGAACCCCTCGGCACCCATCGCGAGCCGAGGGGTTCCGCTTTGTTGAGACGGCAGCTCGGAGTTCGCCTTCTCGCACACACGTCCGCAAGCGTTCCCGGCCGACCCAACAGAACGCTCTCGTCACCACATTCTCTCCGGACCGACGAGAGGGCATCCGAAGGGCATGTCCTTGCGGTCGCGGAGGTCGATTGTCGCGCAACCTCTGAAACGCGGAGCCATCGGGCCCCTTCCCAAACTCCCTGGGATGACTACCCACCCGACTCGAACAAAGCGTAGTCAATGAGCACACTGTTGTTGGCATAGCGCAAGACGTACGGCACGCCTTTCGGGGGATGAGTCAACACGTAGTAGGCGCCCCCAGACTCGCCCTCGCCACCGGGAGAGGTCACCTCTTTGCTGTCCCAGTCCAACCAGTCGACTTCCACAACCCATGGCCGCAGTTCCTTGCCATGGGCAAGGTACTCCTTGGTGCCTGTAACACGAACGACCAACCGGTACTTCACCAGGTCGGGGCTGAACCCCAGCGACATCACCACCGGGATCTCCGTGTGGTAACCACGCTTCAAGGGAAGTCGAGCGATCAGCAATCCGAGAGTTCCGCCCTCGAACATGGGCGCCGCGAGTTTGCGTTCAACCTTCACCAAGTCTCCCGAGGAGTTCTTGGTGACCCGCGTGTAGTCCATGCCGTCGAATTCCCAGCGCGTGTACGCGGACATTCCTTCCGGCAACTGGGCGGACGGAGGCAGCCCCTTCATCTCGCGATGGATCAGAACCGGCTCAAAGGTCTTCGCATCTAGCAGGATTTCGCCATAGATATCCAGACCTTGTTGAGTGGTGGTTTGCACCCGCTTCACGCACCGGCGACCATCGACGGTCACCGTTTCCAGCACCTCGGAGATCGAAGGAGAAGGCGCCGGCACCCGCTGCCCTTCCTGATACCCGAACTGCGCCCAGGTGTTTTCGTAGGGCTGGATCGGACGAAGCTTGGCTGCCTCATCGAACTCGAGATCTGCCGCTTCGGCAAAACTCGCCGCCAGCGTGGGGATTGCCGCAAAGAAGAGAGAAAGACAAGTCATCGGTCCAAGGTCTCCGCAAAATGCCGGAGACGGTGGAAACCAGAATCCGGCAGACAAGTGAAACAAGGCGCCCCGCCGAGCGTTTTGTCGGCGAGGGCACGGACACCGCAAGCAGGCAGGAGAACCCCAGGACATGCGACGGCTTCTTTTCAGCGTCTGTCTCGCCTGTGCGATGCCATTTGCCGATCCGGCCCTGTGCGCTCCCTCTCCGAGAGCTCCCACTCAATGACGAATCGTCGTCAACTCATCGGGTCGGGAGTGCGCAGGAACCGGAAAGCAAAAGTTCAAGGTCCATACCGCCAGCCCCTAGGCGACCGGTGTCCCGCGTCTGACAAAAAAGTCGGCGCCCACGAAAAATGAGTCCGGAACAACCACCGTGCCGTCTCCCTAACATGCACAGCGTGCGCACTCCTTCCACTCATGAGTCCCTCTTGATCCGCCTCTCCGACGGCGAGGATGGAGATGCGTGGCAAGAGTTCACCGCTCGCTACGGAGGATTGATCCGCGGCTATGCCTCTCGCTGGGGACTTCAACCAGCGGACTGCGACGATGTGCTCCAGGAGGTCCTCCTGGCCTTGTCTCGGGCGCTTCCCGAGTTTCGCTACGATCCGGAACGAGGAAAGTGGCGCTCCTACTTGAAAGCGATCACGACCCGCCTTCTCTCTCGAAAAACTCATCAGAGATCCGCCGCGCTTGGCCTAGAGGACATTGCTCCGGGAGACGCCAGCGCCCTGGTCACGGACTCTTCCGAGGTGGAGACCTGGTGGGAAACCGCGTGGCGGGAGTATCACGTAAGACGCGCGCTCACTCGCCTGGCTCGCGAGTTCAACGAACGTGATCGCATCGCATTCACCTTGCACGCCCTTGAGGGGCGCAGCGTCAAAGACACCGCGAACACCCTGGGGATGAGCATTGACCAGGTTTATCAAGCCAAGTCACGCATCTTGCGACGAGTGTCTCAGCTCGTTCACGAGCAAGTGGCCGACGAAGGGTGAATGACTCGTTTCCACCATGGCACAGTCTCGACCGATTCCTTGGTACCGCAGCGCCCGACAGCTCTTGACCCACTTGCGCGCCCAACATCAAGACGCGTGCTCGCCACCCGATGTTTTGGGATACGAAGACCTGCGCATGCTGCAGCGAGGTGGCCAGGGAGTGGTGTACCTGGCCCGACACCGACTCAGCGGACGACGAGTCGCTCTCAAAGTGCTGACGGACGACTTGCATTGCAGTCCTCGCGGCCGGCGTCGCTTCGAGCGAGAAGTCGACCTGGTTCACCGGCTCAAACATCCGAACATCGTTCGCGTGCGCGAGACGGGATGGTCTTCGGACGGTCACCCATTCCTCGCGATGGACTACGTCGACGGAGTGTCGCTGGACGAAGCTTGGGAAGCTCTCGAAACAACCGACCAGCGGGTCCAGCTCTTGGCGGAGATCGCGGAAACGGTCCACTACGCCCATCAACGCGGAGTCATTCACCGCGACCTGAAGCCGAGCAATATTCGCATCGATGGACGCGGGCATCCCCGGCTCCTGGACTTCGGCCTCGCCAAACCGGTTCCGTCGCAAGATCGCCACCGGTCAGGCATCAGCCACACCGGCGAATTCCTCGGCACACTCTGCTGGAGCAGCCCCGAACAGCTTCAAGGACACCCGGAAGAGATCGACGTGCGGTCAGACGTGTATTCGCTCGGCTTGCTCCTCCACCACGGTCTCACCGGCGAACTTCCCTATCCGGTGGAGGGAAACTTGGCACAGGTCGTGTCGAACATTCTGCATCGGGCACCGTCGCGCTTCAGTCATGCGCGCCGCGGAGCGAGTCGTGACCTGCAGCGGATTGTTTTGCGCTGCTTGGCCAAGCTTCCGGAGCGGCGTTACCCCTCGGCATCGCACCTTGCTCAAGATCTGCGACGGGTCCTGGCCGGCGAACCAATCGACGCCCGACCAGCGGGTTGGTGGTCAAGCGTTGCGGCATTGGTTCGGCGCCATCGAGTCCCGTCGGCACTTTTGGCTGTCCTGCTCGTGTCTTCGTTGGGATTCGGGATCTCCATGGGGGTGCTCATCAAGAGGGCCCGGCACTCCGCGCAAAGGGCGTCCGACGCCGAGGCCGCCGCGGTCTCTGAATCGCAGAAAGTCGCCGCGGTGAACGAGTTCTTGCTGAAAGAGTTCTTGGTGCCCCCTGGCTCGGGCAACTTGAGCGAGATCACCGTCGATCAGAGAGTTCAGGCGGCGGCTCGGCGCATTGATGCGGACGAATCCCTGAACGAGCGCCCTCTTGTCGCCGCGGACCTCCATCACGCGATGAGCTTCTGGTTGGCCGCGTTTCCGGAAAGGCAGCAGGAGGCGGAACGCCACGTTCAAACCTCCCTCGCCCTCCGCCGGAGTTCACTCCACCCCGGCCATCCCGCCATCGCCGACAGTTTGCAGAGCCTGGTCGCTTTGGCCGCCACCAATGCGAGCTGGGGACCCGCCGAGTCTCATGCGCGAGCCGAGCTGGAGATTCGCCGCCAGCACCCATCCAGCGCCACGGCTCTCGCGAATTGCCTAGCATGGCTGGCCAAGATCTTGGCCGAAACGGGCCGACTCCGAGAGGCTCTGCCATTCTTGGAAGAATGCGACTCGCTGTTCGCCCAGGAGCTCGGGCCCAGCCATCCGCAAACCATGGCAACCAGTGACGCCCTGCGGGAAATTCGCCGCGCCCTGGGTCCTTCCGCTGCTTCTTTGGATTGAGTCAGCGACCGAGGCACCGTCCGGGCTCCCGGGGCCGTGCCATAGGAAACGTCTTCCAGGGCGGCCCCCCGATCGGCGGAAACCCTGAATCCGTCCTTCAATCGTCCCCGAAATCTCCCGATGAAAACGTGCGGATTAGAACCTCCCGAGCCCTTCTTGCCCGGGGGCGGGCACCCCGGTGAGCGAAGTCGCTGCCGGGGCCGCCTCTGACCGGACAGGGACGTGGTTT
The DNA here is from genome assembly GCA_028289345.1 of Planctomycetota bacterium. GTDB lineage: Bacteria > Planctomycetota > B15-G4 > B15-G4 > SIAN01 > JANQQL01. The sequence continues at coordinate 12,744 of JANQQL010000050.1, forward strand.
GGGGCTATGTACCCGCTCCGGGGCACCGCTACGATCGACCCCCCGTTCTTCCAAGCCACCTCACCGACCGGCGCTTCCTGAGTGCCCGGAGGATTCACCTCATGAGCTACGATCTTCTGGTCATCGCCTCCGACGCCCAATCGGTCACCAACTACAGCCACGAAGACTTCGTTGGCCTCGACGGCAAGCACGGAATGAGCGCTCAGGACTGGCGCGACATGGTCGATGCCAAAGCTCCCCGCTGGTCCGTCAACAACACCGAGATGATCTTCCCGGCGATGGACAACTACTTCGGGAACAATCGTCGGCTGACCATCACTCCCGAAGAAAAGCAGGCGTACTTCCGCGCCCGAGCCAACGACGACCTGAAATTCCTGAACGGCATCTTCCTGGCCGACTTTTGCATTCGCCGCGGTTACTCCGTCGAAGTGATCAATCGCCTGCCGGAAGATTACAGCAGCCTTGCCGAGGAGCTGGCCAAGGGACCGCGCGTGGTCGCGATCTCTTCGACCTTCATCCCCAATCGCCGCCGCATCACCGAAATCGCCCGCTGGATCAAGGATCGTGACAAGGATGTGAAGGTCGTCGTCGGTGGGCCGCTGGTTCGCTACTCCCACATGATCGTCGAGAAACGCCCCGAGCTGCGGGACAACCCGCTGATCGATGCGATCTACTTTTTCCAGAAGAGCGACGTCGAGCCCGATCCGGTCATCGACGCCTTGGTGGTGGACGTGCGCGGCGAGCAGACTCTGTGCAAGATCCTGGATCGGGTCCGCAAAGGCCAAGACATCCAGGACCTGCCGAACGTCGCGTACTACGACAGCAGCCATCGCCTGAAGGTGAACCCGTTGGAGCCCGAGAAGCTGGACGAGACCCAGTGGACCGTGGACTGGAAAAACCTCCCGGAGCGATTCCTCGGCCCGACCGTGGCCGTGCGCGGCAGCCTCGGCTGTCCGCTGCGCTGCAAGTTCTGCTCGTTCGTGGTGCTCTATCCCGAATGGGAAATGAAGAGCGTCGACTTCCTACGCGACGAGCTGCGCCAGATTGCCAGCCGCGGTTTCATCAAGAACATCTGCTTCTCGGACGACAACGTGTTCCTGCGCCGCAGCGACGTGGATCGCTACTCGAAGATGATGGCCGAGGAGAACCTTCCGCTCGGCTGGAACGGCTATGTCCGGGTCGACAGCATCTCGGAAACCAACGTCGAATGGCTGGCCGACTCCGGCTGCAAGGGCATGAGCCTTGGCATCGAATCCGGCGACACCGACGTTTTGAAGCACATGCGCAAGCGGCAGAAGCCCGAGCGAATCTTGAAGGCCATCGACCTGGTCAACAACAAGGGCATCTCCACCGCGAGCTCGTTCATCGTCGGCTTCCCCGGGGAGACCGAGGAGTCGGTCACCAACACGATCGACCTGATCAACCAGTTCTCCGAGACCGGGGACGGAATTAACTTCTACACCGCTTGGGTGTTCACCGCGATTCCACTGACTCCCGCCGACAACGAACGCGAAAAGTGGAACATGAAGGGTCACTTGATCGACTGGGAACACGATGGAATGAACGTCGGTGACGCCCACCGCCAGGTGCAGCGCTTCCACAAGGAAGTGCACCAGGGTGCGTACCTGCACTACCCGTACGATGAGTTCGGCATGTTCAACTTCCCCGGCGGCCGCGAGAAGTGCCGCGACGCCCTGCGACTCCGCAACGGCCTAGCCGTCATGGACGAGTACGGCGTCGAGAAGTTCCGCGGCCGCGATCGCGAACAGACGCTCGTCGAGCTGGAAGACGCCATGCGTCGTCCTGCCGAAGTCGGTGCCGAAGTCACTCCCGCGGAAGGCCAGTCGGAAGTTCCCACGGACACCGTGGACGGCTCGACGGTTCAGTTCCACGGCGGTTAGTCGACAAGCCCCGACCACCGCAGCGGATTCGACAAAGGGATCGCCGCGTCCCTTTGACGTTGCCGTCGCCCGACCGGCATTCCCACAAGCTCCGGGATCGCCGGGCTACCGACATTCACCCACCGTGCCTCAGACCACCCGCGTCCCTGGATTGTCCGCGGCACAAACGTGAACCGTAGAATCGAGCTCTGCCTGGGCGAAAGCCTGAGCCATGGCGGAGCCCACTCGGCGCGCGATGGGTTCGGAGTGGCACAAGGCGAACACAGAAGGCCCCGACCCGCTCAAGGAGCTTCCCAAAGCGCCGGCCTTGCGCGCCGCTTCCATCACTTCAACGGCTCCGGGAATCAGCGGTGCGCGAGCCGGAGTCACCACGGGATCCTCAATGCTGCGACCGATGAGACCCAGGTCGCGGGAGTAGCAAGCCGACACGAAGCAGGCCAGCTGACCGCTGTTGGCCACCATGTCTTGCAAAGAGACCTGGTCGGGCAGCGCCTCGCGAGACACTCGGGTTTCCAGCACGAAGTGGGGATGCACCACCGCGGTGAACAATCCTTCGGGGACGGGCAAGCGCACCAGCTCCAAAGGCTGCAATGACTTCACCAGGATGAGGCCGCCGAGCAGCGCCGGGGCAATGTTGTCCGCATGACGTCCCGAGACTCTCGCCTCCGCTTCGAGACACGGCTCCACCAACTCTGCCCGCCGCAAGGGAGAACCGAGGAGTCCGTTCACCGCGAACGACGCGGCGGCGGCGCTGGCGGCGGAGCTTCCAAGGCCCGAGCCAATCGGCAAGCCTTTGTGTAACTCGATCTCCAAGCCAAGCTGCACGCCTGCTCGCTGCATGGTGGCGACCGCGGCAATGGCCGCGGTGTTCTCGGTCACCCCTTGGGGGAGGACTCCACCATCTCCGGTGATGGCCACAACCTTCACCTCGTCTCCCGCCACGTGACGAACCGTGACACGGTCACAAGGCCCTTCGAGCGCCAAGCCGAGCAAATCGAATCCAATCCCGACGTTTCCAATGGACGCCGGGGCTTCCGCGGTGATGGTGTGACCGAGGGGGTAGGTCATGTCAGCTTCGCTCCGCGGCGATGCGCAACACGTCACTCAAGACTCCGGCGGCGGTGACGTCCACGCCGGCGCCCGGTCCGGTGATCGCCAAGGGTTGCTCGTGATAGCGTTGGGTCGTGAAGACCATCATGTTGTCCGTCCCTTGCAAGGAACCGAGTGGCGATTCCAAGGGAACCTCGGTGGGCCCAATGAAGACTTTGCTGGGCTCGACCCTCGCGACGAATCGCAGGGCCAGCCCATTCTCCTTGGCTCGACGAAAGCGTTGGGCGAGTGGCTCATCGAACACCCGAAGCTGTGCGACCAACTCGTCCATGGTCTTCCAAGGGCCCACTTCGCCAATCAGGCCTTCGTGCTGCACCGTTTCGGTTCCATCGAGGAGCCCCGACCAGCGTCCCAGGATCAAGCCCTTTCGCGCGACGTCACCTCCAGAAACATCCACCATCGGGTCCGGCTCGGTGTAACCGACGCGCGCCGCTTCGCGCAACGCTTCGGAGAACGGCTGACCCTGGCTCACTTGGTCGAGCAAGTAGGACAACGTTCCCGACAGACACCCTTCAATCTTGAGGAGTGGATCTCCCGCAGAGAGCAGGTTCTCCATGCTATCGATGGTCGGGAGCCCGGCGCCCACGGTCGCTTCGGCCTTCAACATGCGCCGGTGATCGTGGGCCACTTGCCACAGCTGCTGATAGCTCTCCATCGAGCCGGCCAGGGGATTCTTGTTCGCAGTGACGACGTCGAATCCCGCTCGCATCGCGTCCAGGAAGATGCCGTGATTGGTCTTGGAGTCCGACGTGTCGATCAAGACCGGACGGGCCAAACGGTACTGAGCCGCATGGCGCAGCATCTCTGCCGGGTCGTCGCTGGCAACGGCACCCTCGACCTCGGTCAGAGAGCGACCGTCGGCCTTGCAACGAAGCGCCGCCTGAAAGGTCTCCTCGGGCAGACCTCGGGGATGGAAGAGGAACGCCTTGCGGTCACACACAGCCACCAGACGAACATTCAAACCGAACCGGCGCTGGATGTGCTCGGACCGTTCTTGCAACAGCTCCGCGAGAGCGCGGCCAATGCTGCCAAGTCCCAAGATCATCAAGTCGAAGCGGCGCGTGGTGTCTTCGCCGGTGTCGAGTCGCTGCAGGTCGAATTCGTCGTGGATGCCGCGAACCGCCGCATCCGTGTCCTTCTCGTCAACGGCCAAGGAGATGTTCAGCTCCGAGGATCCCTGAGCCAGCGCGAGAATGTTGATGCGACGCTGCGCCAGGGACTGACACACGCGAGCCGCCACGCCGACGGTGTGGGCCATGCCCAGCCCCACCGCCGCCAAAAGCGACACGCGGCGTTGCACCAGAATCTCTTCCACGTCCCCATGGGACAGGTCCGTGTGGAACTCGCGTTTCAAAGCGATCTCGGCCCGCAGCGCTTCGTTTCCTGGAATGGCGAGGCAGATGGTGGATTCGGAGCTGGACTGGCAAATCATCGTCACGCTGATGGATTCGGCGGCCAACGCGCCGAAGACTCGCGCGGCAATCCCCGGCACCCCCGCCATGCCCTTGCCTTCCACGGACACCAGCGCCTGGCCGCGTACGGCTCCGATGGCTTTGACAGGGTGGCTACCACGGGTGAACTGACCATCGACTCGAGTGCCGGGCAGGTCGGGCTGCATGGAACTCCGAACGATGACTGGAATGCCGCGAGACGCCACGGGAATGATCGAGCGCTGGTGGAGGACCTTGGCACCGTAGAACGACAACTCCGCGGCTTCGCGGAAGTTCATCTGCGGAACGCTGCGAGCCTCCGGCGCGATGCGCGGATCGGAAGTGTAGATGCCGTCGACGTCGGTCCAGATCACCACCTGGTCCGCAGACAATGCACCGGCAATCAATGTCGCCGAGTAGTCGGACCCTCCGCGTCCCAAGGTCGTCGTGCTGCCATCGGGAGCCTGGCCAAGGAAGCCGGTCGTGACCAAGATGTTTCCGGCCTCGAGAAGCGGACGCAGGGTCGCCTCCATGGTTCGCTCGGCCACCCCGTGCAGGGGCATGGCTTCCCCGTGACACCCGTCGGTTTCCAAGAAAGTGTCCGCGTCGATCGCTCGCGCCTTCTTGCCGAGCGAACGGACGGCCGCCGCAGTCAAACGAGCCGCCGACTTCTCCCCCAACGAGACGATGGCGTCACGGGTTCGCTCGGTGAGCTCGCCGACCGCAAGCACCCCTTCGAGCTGACGGGTGAACTGGTCGTGCAGCGCGGCGAGTTCGCCGTCGACGCTTTCCGCGTCACTCACGCTCAAGTCAGCAAGGATCTGCTGATGACGCTTGCGGATGGCGTCGGCAGCCTGCCGACATCCGTCTCGATTTCCTTTGGAGGCCGCCGCGGCGGCAGACAGCAGCTCATCCGTCAGTCCGCCAACCGCCGAGGTGACCCCCACCACGGCGCCGCGCAAGCGGGCCTTCACCAACAGGTCCGCACAACGACGGATGCAAGTCGCGTCCGCCAGACTGGTGCCGCCGAACTTGTGAACTTCCATGGGCATCGAAACTCGTTTTGAACGAGGGGGAAACACCAAGAAATCAGACGCCGAGCATCCCCCGAGAGCGACGAAAGGATCGCGTCCCGAGCCAGCACCGTGCGGGCCGTTGAAGAGTCTTTCGGCGTCCGATCGGGTCTTGCCTCTCCGTCTTCGGCCCGAATTCTCGACGAATCCACCACTTCCTCGGCGGTCCGGCACCGGGACTGAGGACGAAAAGCCCTCGGTCGGCCATTCGCGGATCTTTCCAACGGGCTGCGATTCGTCGGATCTTCGGAGGGGGCCGAGGTCGGAACACCCAGCAAGGCACGGTCGAGAGCCATCTCCCCCTTGGTCGCAGGATACGGCCCGCCCCTCATTTCCCGAGAGGATAGATCGTGCCGCGCCGGGCCACCGCCATTCCCGCTTCGCGCACCGTCAACGCCGCTGCGGAATCCTCATCCAGCGCCGGGTTGGTGTGGTTGAGGTGGGTGAACACCACCTTAGCCCGCTCGGACCGAGGGAGCGGCGCCAGTCGTTCCAAGGTCTCGGAAATGAACGGATGGGGGATCTGGTCGATGCTGCGACCGGGGATCTCCCCGTCGGCAAAGAAGGCACCGTCCAACAGCGCCACGTCGACCTGAGCGAGCACCTCCTCGATGGGAGTGTCCCAGCGATCCCACTTGTCGATGTCCGGCAGGTACAGCAAGGAGCGCCGCGGTCCGCGGATCAGAAACGCGCAGGTGTCCGTGAACTCGCGACGGTGAGGCACTAGGATCGCGGTCACGGTCAGGTCCTCGGCCAAGGACACGGCCTCGCCGGGCACCATCGTCCGGTAATCCCAGTTGCCTTGGGCCAGAAGCAGATTCCAGGGGCCGTTCTGGGACAGGTAGGCCTCCATGCGTTCCGTTCCATACAAAGGCAAGTGCTGGGCGTTGTAGGCCTCGGGGCCCAGCTGCAAGAGACCCGTGTAGTGGCCCATGTGAGCATGGGTCAGGAACACCCCCTCGAACAAGGGGGGTCTCGGCCCCGGCGCCTTCCGCGTGACCGGGTGGCCCTCGGCAACTTCCACCTGCTCCCGAAGATCCGGCGTCGCATCGAGGAGCCAACGTTTGCCGGATCGTGGATCCGCAAGCAACAGCGAGGTCACGAAACGACGATCGTCAGGATTGCGCCGCGCCGACTCACAGCAGTTGCTGCGACAGCCGATCTGGGGCCGCCCCGCATCTTGAGCGACGCCGAGCACCAGGACGTAGGGATCCGCGGGCGCCGAATCCTCTGCCGGCGCCTCACATCCGAAGGGGAAGGTCAGCGCCACCAGCCACGGCATCGCCCGATTCATCACAACGTCTCCAGCGGGACGTCATCGGTGGGCGGCGGACACTCGGCATCCAACTCCGCGAAGTCTTGTTCGGACAGTTCGAGTTGCTCCGCGGCGGCGTTCTGGCGGACGTGGTCTCCGTGACTGGCCTTGGGGATGGCGATCACATGGTCGTGGCGCAGACACCAGGCGAGAGCTACTTGCTCCGGAGTGACGCCGTGACGCTTGGCCACCGACTGCAGCGCGGAACGAACTTCGAGGCGCCCCTGCTCCAGCGGCGAGTAGGCCATCACCGCGATGCCTCGTTCGCGACACCTGGGAAGCAAACGGTGTTCGATGCCCCGCCGCCCGAGGTTGTAGAGCACCTGGTTCACCGCGACCGCATCGCCTCCCGGCAGTTCCTCGAAAGCGAGGCACGCCTCCCAGTCGAAGTTGCTGACCCCGAAGGAGCGAATCTTCCCCTGGGATTGCAGCTCTTGAAACGCGGCCAATGTGTCCTGGAGCGGGTGAGAGCCTTCCCAGTGCAGCAGATAGAGGTCGATGACTTCGGTCTTCAAGCGCTTCAAGCTGTTCTCGGCCGCCAAGATGGTGCCCCGCCGAGACGCATTGTGGGGCAACACTTTGCTGACCAAGTACACCTGGTCTCGTCGTCCGTCGATTGCGTCGGCCACGACCTCCTCGGCGCCCCCCTCAGCGTACATTTCCGCGGTGTCGATGAGGGTCATTCCGAGATCCATACCCTCGCGCAGCGCGCGGACCTCCTGGGCCCGCTGGTCCGCCCGTTCCCCCATGCGCCAGGTTCCCAGGCCCATGCGAGGCACCGCGTGTCCGGCTCGTGTCGTGACTGTTCGCACCGTGGATCTCCTTGCTCCGGATCTGTTGAGTTTTGCATCCGAGCCCGTCAATCCTTCACGGAATCCACTCATCCTGACGAACCCAAGGGGGCATGCCGCCGAACAAGCCGGAGTCTCCCGGTGCAAACGAGACCGAGGGATCAGGATCGCTCGAGGGGGATTCGTCAAAGACTTCGGGAGACTCCTCGGGGGCCAGGAGCCTGCGTGACGGAAGAGCGCAACCACTGCATGCCCCATTGCCAGCGAGAGCCTGGACGAATCCCGTCCACCGATTCACCTCTGTTTCTTGCAGAATTCCCTGGCGCCAAACGCACGCAAAACTGGGCCAACCTCTTCCATGACGCAGACTCCTAGCGTCCGGCGCACCCCGGCCTATGCTTGAAAACCCACCCGGCGGTCGGCCCCGCCCGACAAGCGCCGCTGGGGGACCGAGCTTCCCCCCAGGCGCGCTGCCACCATCCCCGGACGAAAAGACCCAAGAACGCCGAATGATCCAAAAGTCCACGACCGCCGAAACTGCCGACCTTGCGGCTCGAGATCTGGCACTCGTGAAGCAGGTCCTGGCCGGAGAGCCCGCCTGCGTGGATCGGCTGGTGGAACGGCTGCAGTGCGTGCCGGCGATGATTCGAGCTCGCAATCGCCGCTGGGGTCAGGCCCTGCGTCCTGACGAAGTCGAAGACCTGATTCAGGATTGCCTCGTCGTCTTATGGAAGAAGCTCGGCACTTTCGCCGGCCTGTCTCCCCTTGAACACTGGGCCCACCGCATCTGTTCCCTGGAAATGATGAACGCGCTGCGTGCCAGAGATCGGCATTCGGCAGCCGGAACCGAGGTCGTGGAATCGGTGCCCGAGCCGTGTCAGGAGGAGCTGGTCGCGACAGATCGTCATCGGGTGGGGGAAGGCTTGCAACAGCTTGGGCCCCCGGCGGAAGACATCATCCGCCTCAAGCACTTCGAACACCTCACCTTCGACGAGATTGCGCGACGCACCGGCACTGCCGTCAACACCGCGAAGAGCCACTACTACCGCGGTTTGCGCCGGCTTCGCCAGGTGCTCCAAGGACTTGCTCCGGAGGAAGCGGCATGACTCGAGAGCCTGATCCGAAGTATGAAACCCTGCTCCAAGAACTTCTGCTTGGCGAACGGAACCTCGATTCGCCCGAAGTTCAAGAAATGCTGTCATCGTCGGAGTCTTGCCGAGACTTGTACGCCGAGCTCCGCGAACTGCAAGGCGACCTCGAAGCAAGCGGCAGCGAAACTCGATCCGAAATCGACCAAGCCGTCCGAGACACCGTACCCGCCGACCGAGATCGAGTGGCCCAAGTCTTTCACCAGCAGAGCAGTGCGCAAACTCGAACTGCGTCGACGCCCCCCCGAAGAAGCGGGGGACATCTCCCCTGGGCCTTGGCCGCGGGATTCTTGGTGCTGGCAGGTTTCTGGTTTGTTGGACGGGACGACGCACCTTCGCAAGCATTCCTGGGATCGGGGTCGATCGAAGGACTCGCCCCCGTGGGAGAGGTGAGTGACTACGAGACGTTTCGTTGGCGTGGCGAAACCCTGGCGAGCGGGTACTACGAACTACGCATTCGCGACCTTCAAGATCGATCCCGCACCGCCAAGTCCGTGACTCCGTTGCTCGAGCCGGAGTGGACTCCCACCTCCGAAGAACGCGCGGCCCTGCCCCCGGCCATCGAATGGGAAATCTTGTGGTACGACGCCAGCCGCGAGCTGGTGAGCTCGGACCGCAAATCGGCCCGGCGGTCTCCCTGACTCGGATGCCCCGGTAGGAGCGGAACTCGACGATGCGGTCGCTGGCGCTCATCCTTGCGCTGTTCGGTGCTCCTCAGGAATCGGGCGTTCGTTCGCTACGCCGAGTGCAGGAGCTCGCGCGCGAAGTGGTCACTCGTGACGAGGCCGCGTCCCGCTCGTCACTCGAGCAACTTCGCGAGTTCCTTCCCGAGCTTCGTGTCCAGGTCTTCGACGTGTCGTCACCGGGCCAGATGGAAGTTCGAGCGTTCATCGTCGCCTCGACCACTTTGGCGAACGCGACTCCTTCGACGGGAGCGGACGAGGAGCCTTGGATCGAACTGTACGAAGAGGCAATCGAAGCCGCCGCGCTCTACGACGATGGGAACACCGAAGCGAGTCTGCAGATCGCCCTCTGCCAACGACTGCGAGACGAAGGGCAGTTGGATCGGGCACGAGAGCGCCTGGAAGAAGCGGTGGACTTTTTTGCCGACTCGGTGTGGCTGCCGGCGATGTACTTGGACCTGGCGCAGATCGAACTATATGCCGGCCAGTATCAGGAAGCGGATCAGTGGCTGGACGAAGCCGAATCGGTTCTCGACCCAGAGCTTTCGGATCATCGTCTGCGCGAGTGCACCTTGTGGGGACTGCGCGGCCAAGTGTTACTGCTCCTGGGCTTGCCAGATCAAGCCATGCCCTGGTTCCGGAAGGAACAAGAACGAGCGAGCGCCAGTGGCGTCCTTGCCCTCGACTTTGCTTCCCAGCTGCACATGGCCGACGTGCGCATGGCTCAGGATCAGTGGCAACAGGCAGAACGAGAGCTTCTTGCTGTGCTGGAGACCCCGGGGCTTGCCGACGGGTCAACGATCCAAGGTCAGCTCCTCGTGCGACTGGGTCGGGCACAAACAGAGCTAGAGCATCGCGAGCCTGGAAGGGAACCGCGCGCGGCGGCGACTCTTCGGCGAGTCCTGTCGATCGGCTCCCTTCCACTCCCGAGCCGTTTGTCTGCCACGTTGGTGCTTGCGGACTCCATGATTCGCTCCGGCAACTTGTCCGGAGCACCGAGCCTGCTGGCCAATGCGCAACAGCTGTTCGACAACTTCCAGGCCAACAACGGGAAGCCCGCCGATGAAGCGGGCCGCCTGGCATCTCTCAAGAGCCGACTCCTGCGACGGGGTGGCGAAGGAGACGCAATCGAAATCCACGCCCAGTTGGAAACTGCCTGGCACGACCTTCTGGAGGACTGGGCGACCAGTCCGGAACGCGATGGCGGCATCGGTTACCTGCACTTCGGCGCCAAGCGGCAGACGGTGCTCCAAGAGCTGGTGCGCCTGACCCTCGAGGTTCGCGGAACCGATCAGGGCACTCGTGAGTCCCTCGAGCACTTGATGCAGGGTCAAGCACGGGGAACCCTCGCTCGCCAGCTCGAGGCCGTGTCCGGGACTCTCGATCAGATTCGCGACCAGCTTCTTCCCGAACGAGGCGGTCTATTGATCTACGTCGGTGCACCCGACGGCTCCGTCGGCTTTGCCATCGATCGCCAGTCCGTGCTCACGTTCGACATGCCCGGACTCGGAGAGATGGAAGAGGCCCGGCAAGAAATGCTGCGTCTGGTGACCGTTCCGCCCAGCCGCTTCGAAGGCGACGACCTCGACCGCTTTCTGGAAGATCGGCAGCGCGCCGTGGACCGCGTGGCCGCATGGTTGGTCCCCTCATCCATCCACCACCGCGTCGACCTCTGGGAGTCCGTACAGATCGACGGACTCGACATGCTGGGCTACGTGCCGTTCGAGTGGCTGGACGGTCCGGGCGGGGTCTCTCTCGCGAGCAAAGCGACCAGCTACCTGCCGTCTCTGACGGTGGGATTGAGGTTGCGGGAACTAGATGCGAGCAACGCGAGTTCGACCGATTCGCTTGCCGAGTTCGGTGAACCCGAAGCTTCGAAGCCATCATCGGAGAGCCCTGAGTTCTGGCTCCTCACATCCCCCACTTACCACCCGTCGACCTCCGAGCGCTGGCCTTCCGTCAGAGGACTCGAGCTGGGCGACGACGACTGGCAACCTTGGATCGAGTGTTACGGAGAATCACGCACCGCTGTGTTCTCTGGACAGGCCGCCGACCCCTCGTGCCTGGAAGATCCCCGCCTTGCAGAGGGCAAAGTTCTGCAACTGCTGACCCATGGCGTCTACGACTCCTCGCGAGAGCGGCCCGCAGGACTGGCCTTTGCGAAGAGCGATGACAGCCCGGGAGTGGTCTGGTGTCGCGACGTCGAATCCTGGAGCGTCCCTCCGGTCGTCCTTCTCACCGCCTGCGGCGCCGCCCGCGGTCCCTTGCGCCGCGGGGACGACGGAGTCACCCACCTCGGCGGCGCCTTCCTGCGCGCCGGTGCTCGCACCGTCCTGCTCGCCCGCGCTGACCTGGAACAGCACGCCACCGCCCAACTCATGGGCGAGTTCCACCGTGCGTTTCGCGACGGTGCGAGCCCTGCCGAAGCTCTGCGACAGGCGCGTTTCGAGTTGCGCGACTCGACCGGCTATGCGGATCCGTTCTACTCCTCCCTCGTGCATGTGCACGGGTTGGGACAGTTGCCGAGCTATGAATCAGGTTCCCGCCGGGTCGAGGCAAAAGAAACGCCCGCGCTTCGATTCCTTGGACCACTCGTCCTTGTCGCTCTGATCTCCGGACTCGTCGTTTGGGGCATCTGCTCTCGCTTCGTCACCCGCTGACCCGTGCGAGGGAAACCCCACGCCATTGGAACCGGCTGCTTTCCTCCGGCAAACTGAACACAACGGGTGGGCGCGGAGGTCTGCTCGCCGATCGAAGGCCTTTTTCCCCCGAACCTTCCAAGGAACGAACCATGAACCCCCGAGTTGTCTCCCGAGAAGAGTGGCTGCATTCACGACTCGAGCTGCTCGCCCAAGAGAAGGCTCATTCGCGCGCCCGGGACGAACTCACGCGGGCTCGCCAAGCGATGCCGTGGGTCAAGGTCGAGAAGGAGTACTCCTTCGACGGCCCCCAAGGCAAAGTGACCTTGGCTGACCTCTTTGGGAGCAAGAGTCAGCTCCTCCTGTACCATTTCATGTTCGACAGCGAGTGGGATGAAGGTTGCAAGGCGTGCTCGTTCATGGCCGATCACTACGAGCGACTGATCGTTCATCTCGCGCACCGAGACGTCACCTTTGCCACCGTGTCCCGCGCGACTCGAGACCGGTTGGAATCCTTCCGCCAGCGCATGGGTTGGACGTTCCCGTGGTTCTCCTCGGCAGACAGCGACTTCAACCGGGATTTCCACGTGTCCTTCGGCGAAGACGAACTTTCCGGACGCGCGTACTACAACTACCAGGAAGGGTCCTCGTTCCCGGTCAAGGAAGCCCCCGGGCTGAGCGTCTTCGCCCGTGATGAAGAAGGACACGTGTATCACACCTACTCGTGCTACGCCCGCGGATTGGAGAACCTCCTTGGCGCGTACGACTTCCTCGACCTCGTTCCCAAGGGTCGCAACGAAGACGGGCTTTCCTACGGCATGGAATGGCTGCGGCATCGGGACCGTTACGACCACGACGCGAATTACCGAGACCCGTACGCAGACAAGCTGTAGAGGTGCCTCGATTCGCCGCCGTTCTCACACCCCCGGATCGGGCAACAGCTCTTGCAAGAAGAACGGCACTCCGGCCTGGGGAACGAATCCCCCTTCCACTCCAGGAAGGAACGGAGGCCAGCCCGGACCGCTCGCCGCTTCGAACACCTGGATCCTCGGACCGGCGCCCGGCGCTTCTTCCAGAGCAACCAGGGTCGGTTCATCGACGGAGAGACCACCGACGAAAGTGGGGAACGCGGTGATCACATTGTCCTGGGCATCGACTTCGACCAAGCGGAACTCCAGGTAGAAGACTTTGAGATCGCCGGGAGCGAAGTCCGGAAGCACCACATCCCGCTCCAAGGGCCAGCGGCTGACATGGAAGAGATAGGAGCCCACCGAGGTGTTCTCGACACCGGTGCCAAACTCTTCTTCTTGCCAGACGGTGATCTGCACGGCATTGGCACCCTCCGGCGGGACTTTGGGCTCTCCGAGGGTGATCGTGAGAGTTGCGTCCTCGGACGGCGCATCTTCGTAGCCCAAGCTCAGGCGGTTGATGGAAGGGTGCTGGTCACTGGCCGCCCAGGTGTTGCTCTCGAAGGTGGCCAGTCGATCCAACTCCTGTCGCGGTGCAAGGACATCCTGATCTCCGTCCCCGTCCAGATCCACGATGGCCGGCGTGGCTTCGTATTCCGACGAGGGCGTCACCGGGTGAAGCAGCATCTCTTCGGAGTTTGCCGGATAACTGGTGAACGACGGCACGTCCCAGGAGTCCGGACCGCGCTCGTTCCACAGACGCAGGAGCGACTGGCCGTGGCTCAGGCTCAAGACCAGATCGTCGTCGCCGTCGTCATCCTGATCGCCGGACGCAATGGACACGACGCCCAAGTTGCCAAGAGAGACCGGGCCTTCCATGGTGCCATCGGCATCCAGAACGACCAGGTATTGGTTGTTGTTGAACGACGTGACCCAGGCCAAGCGATCGCCCTGAGTGCCTTCTTCACGCACCACCGCGATGGTGTCGCCGGGTTCGATGCTTCTCAGCTCCCCCACCAGCTGACCCGACGTTTCGTACAGTTCGAGTCCCTCCTCGGTCAGCACCATGATTTCGAGAGCATCGTCGTCATCGTGCTGGAAGAACTCGGCACAGTGGGCCGGCTGACGGGCCTGAAACGTGACCCCGGGAATCATGGGCCCGTTGGCGCCATCGGGGAGGGTCATGGTCCGGATGGTGAGCAGATCCTCGTCCAGTCCCAGAACGGCGATCGAGTCGAACCCAGAAACGGCCGCGGCTTCAACCTGGACACAGTTTCCCCAGCCCGGCTTTTTCACTTGGCGCTCGCGGAACTGATTGGTGACTTCATCGAACCAACAAAAGCTCATCCCGTCGATGCCGGCAAACGCCACCGCGTCTCGTCCCGCTTCCCCCCCTTTCGGCAGTACCGTGAAGTCGAGCGCCTCTCGCGGAAACTCGGTGGACATGGAGTAGACGCCGGGCCCGTACAAGAACCAGGGTTGCTCACCGCGCAGGAAGACGACGTCCTGAATGCCATCCGCGGTCATCTGCATCGGTTGGAACTTGCGGTAGGGAACCTTCCGACCGTCCCAGTGCGGGGGAACACCGATCCCGATCGTCGTCGAAGGAGTTGCCACTCCTGCCATCCACGAGCCGACCATTGCCAACAGAACCAGCCGACTCCCGCGCCACCGCAACCGATCGGTCAACGCCATTCCTCCGAAGCAAGCCAACCCCAAGGCACGAGAGCCCGACGTTCGCAGCCCTCCCTCTGCCACGGGGACTGACATGATGCCGCACGGTCGAAAAACCGACAAGGCCTGCGGAAACTTCGGCCAAGGACCCGAGTGAGGCCCAAGAACTGTGTCAACGGACCGATCGAACCCATCGCCATAGGGATCGGCAAAGCAACCACATTGGAAGCACTGTGGTCCGCTCGAGAAGTTCGTGTTTCGTCAGGGACACTTCGGAGCGTCAGCGGCGAGACAGATTGGTCGACGAGGGGACGCGCCGCCTCACTCCGATCAACCGTCGCAACGGTGAGGGAAGACCCCCTTGGCGAGGATCAATCTGTCTTCATCGCGTGGAAGACCGAGGACATCATCACCAAGCCAGAAGGGACCTGGATCAGCCGCACTCGGCCTTCAGGAATCATCCACCGAGGTCCCGGTTCCGGGAACAGACCGCCAACGCAAGTCGTCCGGCCTCAACCTCTGGCGAGCACAAGGGATCACCGAACGCCGTGCGCGAAAGTGCGAGTTCGCTCAACCCGCGCCGGTCGCTGCCCCCTTCATGCGACGCCTGGGCAAACCCGCCTCACCCAGAAGCAACTTCGGTTTTCGAGTCTTCCTCGGCCACCTTCGGGTTGGCGAGCATGGTGGCGCCATCGACGTACTGGTACACGTCGTATCCCACGTCATAAAGGCCACTCAGCAGGGCGTGTTTGACGTAGAGATCTTCCGGCTTCACGATCTGAGGAATGCGCAGCACGAAGTACCCCGAATCGAGCTCTCGGAACTTGTCGAAGGAAGCCATGACCTCCTCCTTCGTGGCTTGAACCTCATCGGCGAGCATCTCGACGAAGTACTCGGCCAAGTCCATGCCGCTGTCGA
This sequence comes from Planctomycetota bacterium, assembly GCA_028289345.1. Classification (GTDB taxonomy): domain Bacteria; phylum Planctomycetota; class B15-G4; order B15-G4; family SIAN01; genus JANQQL01. Next base: position 28,334 of record JANQQL010000050.1, read on the forward strand.
CACCCTTTTGCTCCATCAAAGCGAGGATGCGAGCTGAATTGATGCGCGTCTCGAGCTTCTCGGCGACCCGGAAGAACAAACCGTCCTCTTCTTCGTCTTCCGTGGCAGCCACGATCAGCGAGAGGAACTCCACCGCATCGGGATTGTCGATCAGGGACTGCTGAAACTCTTCGTTGCCCTCTTCTTCCCACAGGGTGGTCACATACTCCGTCGCGTTGTAGCGAAGGTCGCGAGAGAACAGGAACTCACGCCGTTCGTCTTCGTCCATGGGCTCTTCCTCCAGGGAGAACAGTCGCTCTCCCATGTCGAGCAATGCCGACACGAACAGGTCGTCGAGGGCCATTCGTTTCTCGTCGGTCAGCCCCTTGCGAGCCTTCATCAACGCGACTCGGATGCGCTGCACTCCATCGATGCCTAGCAAGCGCGGAGAAGTCGGATGCTGGTAGCAGTGCAGCAACGCGTCCAAGTTCTTGGCACCGTCCGAGATCAGGAAGTTGACCGAGTCCCGGTAGAGTTCCCCCGCCGCGGAGACCAGCTGCCGCGATTCCCGCTCGCTCTCCAAGATCGCTTTGGTGGCGGAAGTCGCCATGGCGTCGGCGTGGTCCGCCATCTCCGGATCCATGTCCGGATGGCGCAGCAGTCCTCGACAAGTGAACAGGATCGGAAGCACCTCGACCGGCGAGGCTTCCGAGCTCATCAGCGACTCCAAGCTGGCTCGCGCTTCCAGAACGTCGCCCGCTCGATAGAGCCCCTCGATCGAGGCTCCCAGAGAACTCGGCGCCAGAGAATCGCGCAGCCGGTACAAAGTCTCGAAGGTGTGCCGGACGATCGGCTCTTTCTTGCCCGCATCGACCAAGTCTTTGCAACCACGTCCAAGATGGCGCGCGATTCCCGGAAGAACTTTGGAGTCTTCCGGTCGCTGGTGAATTCCCTCGAGCAGCAAGGCGAGATTCTCAGGCCCGCCTCGGTCGGCCAGGATGGCTGCTGCTTCCGTGACTGCGGGAACGTCCGTGTGCTTGGGATCCTTGACGATGACCTGAAGCAGTCCCAGGGTCTCGAGCAGCGGCGCGACCGTCGCGTACTCCTTGTCGCGAAACTGCCGCCATTCCTCTTCGCTCAAGGTGTTGGCCCCGCCGGTATGGGGCACGTGAGCTGCCAGAGTTTCGAAGGCGAGGATTCGGTCTTCGTCGTTTTCGGCGCGCAGCAACACGCGCCGGGCGATCCCGAAGTCCGGACAAGGCTTCATCCGATCCTTGTCCTCTTTGCTGTCGCTCGGGGGAGAAGAGTGCTGCTGAGCCAAGCCTTGCGAGCTGGTCGCGACCAGGAGGAAGAGTCCGACTCGAAGCGCGTCACGCAACCTGAGGGTCATGGAAGAGATCTCCGGCGAGCCGACAGCGGCTCGAGGTTGAAAGGACGATGGCGATACGTTTGCACCGGTGCCTTTGTGAGTTCGGTGCGGCAAAGGCACATCGGCAACGAGTGGCCCCTCCGGACCAGGATCGCGCGGTTTCCTGTCATGCAAAACCGACTCCAAACGAGTGTACCATTCCCGCCCTACCCACCGTTCGATGGCCGAGGCGGGAAGGTTGCGCCAAAGTCGCCCGAGTTTGCCAAGGGCCCCCTGGCCACGCGGTCCTGCCTCTCCCCCGGAAGTCCCGGGAGTTCCTGCCATGAGACGCAGGTAGTCCTTGGGCAAGACATGGCAACCTGGCCGAGGGGTTCCCATTTCGTAACCCTTCGCAGCCTCGGCCGGCGGCTCGTTGCAAGGACCGTTGCAGCTTCCGACGGCGGACGAGGAACCGCCCTCGGCTTCCCTGGTTGGCAAGCCCGATCGAGCAGCTCCGGGCAGGCCCGTTTTTTCCCGGGAGATGGAGCTCGTTCCCGGTAACTCTGGATTCCGCCCGTAGCTTCCACGTTGGCCACGATTTGGACGCTTGCCCCCGCTCAGGAACTTGCTGTGACCGACTTCTCTTCGGACCTTCGCCACACGTTCGGCTCGATCGACATCTACTTGTTCGACCAGCTCCATCGCGGCCGCTTCGACGGCTGCCACAAGGTCCTCGACGTCGGCTGTGGGAGTGGGCGCAACCTGGTGTTTCTGCTTCGCCATGGCTTGGAGGCGTTCGCCGTAGACCAGGAAGCGGCGGCGGTGGAACGCACCCGGGATCTGGTCCGACAGTTGGCTCCCCACTTGTCGGAGACGAACATTTGTCAGGCCACGGCCGAGGAGCTGCCGTACTCCGACGCGAGTTTTGACGCCGTGCTGTGCAACGCGGTGCTGCACTTTGCTTCTGATCAAGATCACTTCTGGCGAATGGTGAGCGAACTCGGTCGGGTGTTGCGACCGGGGGGAATCCTCTTCACCCGATTGGCTTCCGACATCGGGCTCGAAGACCGAGTCCGTCCGCTCGGGGAGGGCCGCTACCGCTTGCCGGATGGCTCCGATCGCTTTCTGGTCAACGAGGCGATGCTGCTTCAAGCCACCGATCGAATCGGTGGCGAACTCCTCGACCCATTGAAGACCACGATCGTGCAGAACCTCCGCTGCATGACCACTTGGTGCGTGCGAAAGAAGTAGCTCATGAACAACCACGGCCGACTCGTCTACTCCTCCGACTTCGGCGCCATGTGTCCCGACTGCCGGCGCCCGAAGGACCACTGCCGTTGCAAGTCCACCCCTCGCACGTTTGCCACGGATGGCGTCGTTCGCCTTCGCCGGGAAACCAAGGGCCGCAAGGGCAAGGGAGTGACCCTGGTGACCGGTGTTCCCTTGAACTCCGAAGAACTCGCCAAGCTGGGCAAGGAGCTCAAGAAGAAGTGCGGAAGCGGGGGCACCGTCAAAGACGGGGTGATCGAGATTCAGGGCGATCACCGGGACACTCTGCTGCCGTTGCTCGAAGCGAAGGGTTGGGTGGTGAAGAAGGCCGGCGGGTGACGGGCTCGTCGCCTTTCGTCGAGCAAGAACGAACCATCCGGACGAGAGCCCTCGACGAGTCTGTCATCGAACGCCCGGGCCTAGCGATCCGGGGGGTACTTGTCGGGTTGCGTCATGAACTCGCGAAGATCGCTCCAGGAACCGAACTGCAGGACCGTGTTCTGGTGAATGGCGAGAATGTCGGGTTGGGCTTCCTCACCACTCACCGGGCAACGATCGTTGTTCGCAAACCTGGCCCTCGGAAACATGCCAAGGGTGAGAGACCGAATGGGGTTTTCCTGGAAGGACTTCTGGCACTCTTCGTGGCACCTTTGCACCGGTCGCCCTTGGAAGACGGGTAACTCCGCGGCCTGCTGTTGGCGGTCTTCTTGTCTCGTCTTCCCCTCTGACTCTTGCCCGAGTTTCGAACGAGAGGGAACCAGCTTCTGACAGATCTTCCACGGCTCCGAAGCCGTTGGATACGCGCGTTGGTGCCAGGCCTTCGCCGACTGGGAACCATCCCGAGCGCACTTTTGACAACAGAAGTAGACTCGCTGGCCCTGGTACTCGTAGAACGCGTCCGGCAACACCGGATCACCGGACATCGGGCAGGCTCGATTGCCGAAGAATGGGATGACCACCAGGTTGTCCCGGCAGCGCAAGTGAATCGGCGACTGCTGGTAGATCTCTTCCTTGCTTCGTGAACAAATGAGCTGATCCTGAGAACGCAGGTCCGGATCCACAACGCACGGCGGCTTGGTTTCCCGTTCGGGGCTCGAGGCCTCCTCCGCCAGAACATGGCCCGATCCACAGAGGGAGAGTGCCGCCACGACGATCGTCTGCGGGACCCAGGTGACCTCAACAAACAGAACCGAATTGCTCACCGCGAAGACTCCTTGGAACGGTAGCGTTCTCGTCAGCGGGACGGATCGTTCGACCGGGGGTGGCGGATCAAACCCGGGAGCGTTTCGCGAAACATTCAACAGCTTTGAACCGCTCGTTCCCTCGAAACACGGACGATAGCACAAGCAACTCCACGCCGCTGGCGAAGCCAACGACCCGAGCCATGACGCGAAGAGAGATCACCCTGGAGGTTGCGGAGTACCTGGACTCCGACGACTCGCGCGCGAGCTCCGTGCCTCGCGAAGAGGCACGAGAGGTCTTGCACCGTTTCCTGGAGTGCGCCTACGAGCGCGTGGCCAAAGCGCCCCAGCACCTGGACGGCGAGGACCTGAGTGCCATCCTGCGGGACCATTTGCCTCGCCACTTTCGTCGTCGGGAACCCCTGGCCCAACAGGTTTCAGACACTTTGGAGTCGTACCTCGACGACCTCGAGACGCGGCACACAGTGGTGCACTCTTTCGAACTGCGCCAGGCGCTGGCCATGAACGCCTCGGCGTTTCTCTCTGCCGTGGAGATCGGCTCCGCAGACCCAGCCAGCGTCGCTCCCTCGGAGCAGATCGTCGGCCGCGGCAGCAAAGTGGGACGCAACGATCCGTGCCCTTGCGGCAGCGGGAAGAAGTTCAAGAAGTGCTGCGGTCGCGGGTAAAACAGCCCCTGGGGAAGGTGGGCCCAAGTGATTCCACGGGCTCGCAGGCCGTGAAGAACTCTTCCACCTCCTGAGAGGCGGGTCAACTCAAGTCGCTGTCCACTCCTCGGATGAATCCATGGCCTGGTTGCAACTTGCCAACGAGTATCTCGCCGCCAACGGCTGGCGTTGGAGCGCCCACGCGACCGTCGCCCGAGTCGCCAGGAAACTCGGGCTGGACTCCCTCGAACGCGCCAGCGAACAGCGCATGCGTGGCCTCGAGAGCAAGTACAACCTGCCGGGCCGTCACAGCGTGCGCACCAATCGCCGCATCTGGACCGAGTGGGACTGGAACCAACGAGGGGAAGAGTGGACCCACGATGAAGCGTTCAAGCAATCCATCATCCAGGAAGTGATGGGAAAACACCTGAGGCCTGACACTCGCATCTTGGAGATTGGCCCGGGCGGCGGTCGGTGGACCGAGGCACTGGAACCCCTGGCCGCCCAACTCGTGCTGGTGGACCTGTCCGAGTCCTGCATTCAGGTCTGCAAAGAGCGCTTCGCCCAGTCGAACAAGATCGAGTTCCACGTCAACGACGGCTGCACTCTCGACTTCCTCGACACGGACTCCCTGGATCACATCTGGTCCTACGACGTATTCGTCCACATCAGTCCGAAGGAAGCCGGCCAATACCTGAAGGAGTTCGCCCGCGTCCTACGCTCGGGGGGGCGCGCCGTCATTCACCACCCCGGCGAAGGTGGCGGCCACGGCGGCTGGCGCAGCAACATGACTGCGTCACGATTCCGCGAACTGCTGGAGGAACACCAACTCAAGCTCGTCGACCAATTCGACTCCTGGGGGCCGAATGGCGAGCATGATCTGGGGGCCTACAAGGACGTGATCACGGTGTTCGAAAGGGCGCGCTGAAGCATCGCGTCCCCTCGTTTCTCGGCACCAAGCTCTTTGAGTCCGCTGCATTCAATGCGGGGTTCGCGTCCCACGAATCCTCGAACTCACCATTACCGACCCAGCAGCAAGCCCATTCCATCGAGAACGAGTCCAACTTTGGTCCTCGACAACTTTGCAACGCGATCGCGGAGGGAGCCCTTGTCCAGGGTCACGACCTGCGAGACATTCGCGACCGAGTCTCGATCCAACTTGGTAGTTCGCGCAGGAAGCAGCACGTTCCCCGGTGCATCTGCCCAGCGCAGGTTGCTGGTGAGAGCAACACAAACCACGGTCGACAGACGACTACGGTTGAATGCGTCGCATTGAACGACCAAGACGGGTCGTCGAAAACCTGGCTCGGATCCCAAGGGGTCGGGCAGGTCCGCCCACCAGATCTCCCCTTGAGAAACTACCACTCGGTGCGCTCGAGAGTCCGGCGGCCCGCCGCGTCGAGGAAAGGATCCTTGGTCCCCTCCCGATCGCAAACCTCGTTCAGCGCATCGGTGATGGCATCGGGAGAATGGCGAGCGACGTACTCACGAATGGCCTCGCAGTAGAGCCGGCTGCGAGAAGTCTGCATGGACGCCGCGAGACGTTCCGCGTCTTCGAAAAGGTCATCGGGGATGGAGATCGCAGTTTTCATACTCATGGTATAACTCAGTATGACTAGCAGTCAAACCCGCCCCAGGCTCCTCTCCCCAGACGTCGGACGCACTCGGTTGGTCACGCTCTCCCGCCGGTGAGACTTCGCTCTGAACACTCCCCACCCCACCCGAGGGACCGCATCACCGCCCGGGCGACCAGCTCTCACTTCAGCGGGACGGTCCGCCCTTCGATCACGTCCTCTTCGGTGATGGCGAGGGTTCCGGACTGTATGCCGAGGGTCCACAGGGGGCGGCTGGAGAGGAACCCGTCGCCGTTGCGCGACGTGGTGTTGTAGGGAACCCTCATCGTGACCCGCCCTTCGGCGTCGGCGTGGGCTTCGTCGCGGTAGGTGATGGTGAACTTCGACTTGGGATAGACCAGGCTCAGATGGATGGAGAGCTTGGTGCCGGGGGGAGCTTGGGCTTCGAGTCGGGCGCCCGGGACGTGCTCCCAAAGGTTGCCGACCGGGATCTGCCCGAACTCCTCGAAGGGCGGGACCGGGTCTTTGGTCGGCGACACGTGGACCAATCGAAGGCAACGAATCGGGTCAACTTGGTTGCCGGTCGCCGCGAAGAAGTCGAGCCCTCCGTACATGAGCCGCATGCCCAGGGTCCGAAACCAGTCCTCGCTCAGGTTGATCTTGCCCTGGTCCATTTCGAACAGGCGGTCCGCGTCTTCTTGGGCGCCAAATCGGTAGGCGAGGAGCTGTCCGGGCGTGTGGCTGGTGATCAACACGTAGCGGGCGCGCCGATCCACCAAGAGCTGCTCGAGCTTCTCCTGGTCCTCGGTCAGGAAGAACTCGTTCATGGCCTGGAATCCTTCCACGCCCACGTAGCTGCCGAAGTTGGTGGTCACTGTGGGGCGATCCGCCGCCCACTCGATGACATGGCCGTAGCGCCACTGAGCCATGATGCTGTAGTCGCCAGTTTTGGGAGTCCGTCGTCGGATCCAGTGGCACATTTCGCGAAACGCTCGCTCGCGAATCTCGCGCAGGGTCTCGGCGCTGGACTGGGACTGATTCCAAGTGAGGGCCAGAGAACTGCTTTGCATCGCCAGCGCGGCACCAAGCGCAAACACCAATCCACCGACCAGGCGAAACGCCAAGGGGGTCCGCGGCGTCGAGTCTTCCGGACCGAAGCCGAAGCAGCGCAGAAGCCACAGCAGAATCCAACGCCCGCCGACCGCCAGTAGCACCACCATGGTGACCGAGAACGCATCCGCGAATCGAAACTGTCGAACCGCCTGCACCGCGAGTAACGGAGCACCGACCACCCACGGCAGCAACCGCCAGTCCTTTCGACGAACCAAGACTCCCAAGGTGACGACCCACACCACAGGAATCAGGAACGTTCCCCAGCCGACCCAGCGAATCGGATCGAAGTAGGTGAACAGGGGCTGGGATTCGAAGATCGCGGACATGAAGCGATCGGTCCGGGTCACCCACGCGAACGCTTCTTCGATCGCCCGCGCCGGTGGCGCATCCAACACGAACAACAGCGCCGCCACTGCCGTCAGCGCCACGCCGACCAGGTACGGGTAGCGGCGCATCATGGCGGAGGACAGTGGCTTTCCACACAACGGAACGAACACCGCCCCGCCCGCGGCAAGGAACAACAGGTGGATCCAGGACAGGTTGACCAGCATCCAAGGAGAGTCCGTCTTCCACTGGCTCCACCAAACCGCGGGGAACAAGGCCGCCAACGCGAAGCCATGAAAGCTCAAGCCGAACCAGCCCAGGGCTCGCCATTCGTGGCGGTGAGCCAGGAACAGCAGCACGGCGAACATCAACTGCACTTGGATGACGTAGACCAGAGCGCCGACCCAGGAGCCGACCAACAGCCCCGCAATCAACCCGCTGGCGCCCCCCCATTCCACGGCCCGTGGAACCCGGCGCAACGCGTCCCGCCCCAAGCCGGCGCTCAACACCATCAAGAGCAGAGTGAGCAAGAACGCCACCCAAGCATGATGGTCGCCCACGCCGCGCATCGAGTAGCTGACGGATCCCATGAGCATTGCTTGGTAGGCACCGGCGAACAGTCCCGCCGCGGGCCCCGCGACCGAGGCCACCGCCACGGTGGCAAGCAGAGAGTTGGCCACCCCCAGCACCATCGGCACGGTCGCCACCCCGCGTTCCAGGTAACCGCGTAGCTCGCTCTCGACCGCCGGAGCCCTGGGCGCCAGCACCGCTTTCAAGAACAACGTGTAGTACGGCGGCCACGGAATCCGAGAACCGTTGGGGTAGTTCAAGTACGGATCGGTCTCGGCGACAGGCAGCCCCTCGGTCCACGCGCGGTGCAGCCGGCGCACGTGATACAACCCGTCCGGTTCGGCGGTGATCCAGGTTTCCGCACCGAGGCCCGAGTCCTCCGACTCCGTAGACGCCGGCGGGTCTTGGGAAGGGTCACCCTCGGCGGCCGGAACTTCTCCCGCGGGAGTGCCAGGCGCGATCTCTTCGACCGCGTCCCGTTCCGCCGACAGGGTCAACGCGATGCTGTGGGTCTCACGGAACCACCACGACAACGCTCCCACCAGCGCCAGCACCAACACCATGGCCGCCTTGTGGATCATCGCTCCGGCCTCGTCGGGCACGGTGGCTTAGCCCGAATCATTCATGAAGGCCTACGAGGGTGACCCAAGTCGTTTCTGGTTTCGTCAATCCGGCGCTGCCCATCGTCCACGGACCGTCGGATCTGCTTGTGGCGAAAACCTCCGGAAGCCTGCACCGGAAACGACCTTGACTCATTCTCGCTGCCACCTTCCGACGGCTCAGGACAGCACTCCGTGCTTCTTGCCGACCTTCGCGAATGCTTCGATGGCGCGATCCAGATGCTCGCGCTCGTGACCGGCGGAGATCTGCACGCGGATCCGGGCCTTGCCCTTGGGCACCACCGGGAAACTGAAGCCGATGACGTAGATCCCTTCGTCCAACAGGTCCCGGGCCATGTCCTGAGCCAGCCGGGCTTCGCCCAACATGATCGGCACGATGGGATGCACCCCCGGACGGATGTCGAAACCCGCCTGGGTCATCTGCTCGCGGAAGTACTGGGTGTTGGTTTCGAGCTTGTCGCGCAAATCGGTGCTGGCGTTCAACAACTCGAACACCTTGATGGTGGCGGCCACGATGGGTGGCGCCACGGTGTTGGAGAAAAGGTACGGGCGGGAACGCTGACGAAGGGTCGTGACCAGTTCCTTGGAACTGCTGGTGAAGCCACCCGACGAGCCTCCCAGGGCCTTGCCCAGGGTGCTGGTGATGACGTCGACGCGCCCCATCACCCCGCAGTGTTCGTGAGTGCCACGGCCGGTCTTGCCGACGAACCCGGTGGCGTGGGAGTCATCCACCATCACCATGGCACCGTGCTTCTCTGCCAAATCGCAGATGTCTTTCAGCGGAGCGATGTCGCCATCCATGGAAAAGACGCCATCGGTCACCACCATGCGAATCCGCTCTCCGGAGGCTTCCTTCAAGCATTCCTCGAGGTGATTCATGTCCATGTGGCGGTAGCGGTAGCGCTTGGCCTTGGACAAACGGATCCCGTCGATGATCGAGGCGTGATTCAACTCGTCGGAAATGATCGCGCAGTCGGCGGGCATGATCGTTTCGAAAATGCCGCCGTTGGCATCGAAGCAAGATGTGTAGAGGATCGTGTCCTCGGTGCCCAGGAACTCCGAAACCTTCTGTTCGAGAGTTTTGTGGATCTCCTGGGTGCCGCAGATGAAGCGAACGGAAGAGAGCCCCAACCCCCACTGGTCGAGGGCGTCCTTCGCCGCCTGGATCAGCTCCTGGTTGTTCGACAGGCCCAGGTAATTGTTGGCGCAGAAGTTCAACACTTCGGCGCTCTTCACCTGAATCGAGGCAGCCTGGGGAGACTGCAGGACTCGCTCTTCTTTGAAGAGCCCGGCTTCTTTGATGTCGTCGAGCTCCTTCTGGAGCATGGCTTTGACGCCGCCCATCGTTACTCCTTCCCCTGCGGATACACCACGACTTTCCAGGCATCGCCGCGATCGAATTGATCCATGGCGTCGGGAAACCGAGCCAGATCATGCTCCGCGGTGACGATTCCTTCGACATCCAATCCGCCCTGCAACAGATTCAGTGTGCGGAACCATGTGTCGTACATTTTCCGACCAATGATCCCTTGCACGTCCAAACCCTTGAACACCAGGTTGCGGCTGTAGTTCTCGATGACGATGTCGCGCTTGCTGGTGAGGCCCAGCAAGCGCACCGACCCACCGGGACGAACCACCCGGAAGGCGTCGTTGATGGCTGGCTCGGCCCCGGAGATCTCGAGCACCACGTCGACCCCGTCGCCGGTGCTGTCGAGCATGGCCTGGCAGGCCGCTTCTCGGCCGTCCCCGCGCATGTCAAGCACGGTCACTGGCGTCGCTCGCCCCTTCGGCCGCGAATCGGCCCACCTCTGAGTACGCGCGAGAGCCTGATCGGAGACGTCCGTGAGATACAGATGCGCCCCGCCGCAAAAGTCCACCACGGCGGCGGTCATCGCCCCGATGGGCCCGCAGCCCATGACGGCGACTCGCTTGCCAGCGATGTCCGCAGACAGAGCCGTGTGCACCGCATTGCCAAGCGCATCCAGGAAGCCCCCGACCTTTGGCGGAATGCTCTCCGGCAGCTTCAGCACGTTGCTGGCGGGCACTCGCACGTAGTCGGCGAAACATCCGTCCTCGTGCAACCCCAGGATCTTGGTGTCGCGACACAGGTGGGACCGGCCCGTCCGGCACTGGTAGCAGCGGTTGCAAACGACGTGCATCTCGGCAGAGACGTACTCCCCTTCCGAGAACAAATCACTGCAAGCCGCGCCCACCGCTGCCACATGGCCACAGAATTCGTGGCCGAAGACCACCGGCGGCTTCATGAACTGAACCGAAGGGTCCCAGTGGAAGATGTGCCGATCGGTTCCGCAAATCCCTGCCGCCTTGACGGCAATGATGACTTCGTTGGGTCGAGGCGTCGGCACATCACGGTCCTCGATCTCAACGGCCCCCGCCTCGGGGGCCGTTTTCACGACCGCTTTCATCTTGGGCACGTTGTCAAGCTCCGGCGGCGTTGCTCTCGCCGAACTGGGTCGCCGCGGCGTCCAACAGCTCGCCGACACCGTGGCGCAAGGCCTCCTGGCCAACGTAGTAGCTGAAGCGCGTCGGCACCCGATAGCTGCGGCACAGCTTGCGCACGTCCTGGACCAAAGAGTTGCGGTTCCAGTGCAGGATGAGCAGCCCATCCGGCTGACGCGAGGTCAGGTGATCCTTCAGCTTCTCTTCGACCCGGTCCGGGTTCACATAGTCGGTGGCCCACCACTCGGCGTCCAAGCCCCACTCCGAAGCCAGCGCGTCCAGGTCGTCTTCGCGGCGATCCTGATGATCGTCGCCACCCACCACCAGAATCGTCGGATTGCGGCCGATGGCTTCGCGACACTTGTCCGCCACCGCACGATCGAAGGCCGGGACGTCGGCGTTGATGCGCCCCTGGGCTTCTTCCAGATCTTTCTCGAACTCGTTGGGATTGCTCGAGGCGGCTTCCTTCAACACGTTCAGGCCAATGACCTTCCAGTGGGGCTCGGCGCGGTCCAAGTACGACTTGGCAATCTCGCGCAAGATGCCGAAGCGCTCTTCCTCGCGGCCGTCGAGTCGCCCCAGGAGCTCGGCCTGTTCCCCGAGCACGCGAACGCGGTCCAAGGCCTGACCGACCAGATCGCGATCGAAAACAACTTCTTCCCAGAACGCCAAGTCGCCGCTTTGGTAGCAAACGTCGCGCAGGTCATAGAGAGCGTCCTGGGCGTTCTCACGCTCACCCAACATGTTGAACGCACGCAGCTCCAGGAGCAGCGCTTCGCGTCGGAGGTTGATGTCTTCCATCTTCTCGAGAGCGAGCTCGGCAACCTTCAGAGCGTTCTCGGCATCGCCCAAGCGCTGGTAGTACTTGCCGACGGCGATGGTGAGCGCCGGATCGGTGACCTGGGACACGTCGATGCGGCCCAGGACTCGAGTCGCGGTTCGCTTGTGCTCACTCTCCAGCAGCGGCATCAACTCTTCGATCGCTGCCGCGTCGGGCCGGACACGGTCCATGGCTTTTTCCAGGTGACGCACCGCTTCTTCTTGGTCTTCGGGCTTGCCGCCACGCAGCAACGACACCGCCAAGAAGTAACGGATGCGGGCCAGGGTCACCGGTAGCGGGTTGCGATACATCTCGATGCGCTCTTGAGCGGCGCGGAAGTCGCCGGCCGCTTCTTCGTAGTTGCCCTTCTCGAAGCGTAGCACGCCGCGCGCAAAGTAAGCGTTGAAGGAAGCGCGCTTGGCGTCCGAAGTGGCTTCATCCAAGTGGGTCATGGCCTGGTCGACGTCGCCGCGATCGGGATCCGGTTCCAGGTCGGGCACCCCGCGAATGCGCAACAGGCACGCGGCCAAGTCGAAGTGCAGGACCGAGGCCAAGGTATGGCCGTCACCGGCGATCTCGAGAGCGGTACGGAACTGGTCGGCGGCTCCGTCATAGTTTTCGACGTGCTGTTCGAGCTTGCCAAGGGTGCGATGGAACGGAGCGCGAATCTCGGCGGGCAGCCCGTCGAAACCGGGCAGCGCCATGCAGCGCTGCAGCAGGCCGAGAACCGTCGATGTCTCGAGCTTCTCTCGCGGACGCTCGGCGCGGCGCAGGATCTCGGACAGTGTGGAGCGCAACAGTTCGGCGGTCTCTTCGTCGGGAGCCCCGGAGCTGAGAACCGACTCCAAGGTCTTCACCGAGTCTTCCAGGTTGCCGCTGGCCAAGCTTTGCTTGAGCAGGATCGGCAGCAGGTTCTTGGCGATGCGCGGGTCCTGCAGAAGCGGGCCGTAGTCAGGCTCCGCCGGCTCTTCCGAAGCCTCTTCGCCCTCTTCGTCGCTGCTGCTGGAACGACGCGCCGAACGGGAAGGCTTGGCCAGCGTTCGTCCGAACAAGTGCCAGAGGCGGGATTCCTCTTCCAGTTCTTCCACCGGATAGGCTTCCAGCATGACCCCCGCGGATCGCTCCGCGTAGCCAAGGGCGAAGAAGCTTTCTGAGCGCGACGGATTCATGCGCAGGTAGTCCTGCACCAAGGTTCCCAACTCTTCCTTGCGGTCCGAGTGGTTGCTGGCAGAGTCGATCTCTTTCAGGATCAGGCGATCGATCTTGTTCTGCCAACCCATAGGAGGCAGGCGCGGGCCTGGACGGCGTCGTCGCTGCTGTCCGCCGCCGCCCCCTCCTCTCTTGTCATGAGAACCATGATGATGATCTCGTCGATCGCGATGGTGATGAGAACCATGAGAAGGACGACGGGACGAGGAACGGCGCGGACGGTCTGCCATGAGTGGCCTCGGTTTCTTTCCTCCCCGAGGTCGAATGGGCGGGGGAGGAAAAGGACGTGGTGGCTGTTGAGTGGAGGATGGCACTCCCCCACGCAGTACCGTCGTGCTCCCGGCGCGCTGGAACAGGCAGAGCCGGGACGGGAGGTCTCCAATCTCGGGGCGTCATTCTGGCCCTGCCTGCGAAATGAATCAATTCATTGGTGGCGGCGGAAAAGTGGTGGATGACGTCCGCAATTGGACCGAGGAACCGATCGAGTTCCGCGCACACCCTTTTGCCAAGAAGCGCTGGCCCACTCACCGGTGACCCGAGGGGGCGAGTCGCTGATCGGCCGTCGCCGCGAGATCGAAGCCCTGTCCTCGCAAACACGACCGGACCACCCAAGAACATCATAAGCCACTTGATAGATTAAACTTAGAACAACATGAATCGCAACGGGAGTGCGCTCATCTGAACCCGGCCCCAGAATGAGGAAGCAGAGCATCCTCAGCCCATGGGTCCGTCGTTCGCGATTGACGACAAGGGCCGGGTTGGCATTTCGTGGAGCTTGCGCCATCCGCGGGAGGGGCAGCACCGACGGGGCGACCGCAAGGGACGCCCTCGTCATGGGCCTCACGACCGACCGCGCCAAACTCCCAGAGAAACCTTGCGGGCGGCCAAGATCAAATCGCGGCACGGCAGTCGTCGCGCAACCCGGTCGAGCCGATCCCGGCTCACGGCCGAGCAGATCGGAATCCCGGGGTACCAATCACGAATCCTCAGCCAGTCATCGTTTCGGAACGCATGACGTTGCTCAGCGCTTCGACCAATACCACAGTTGCAGCGAGACCAAAATCGCCGCGGCAACCAAGGTGAGAGTCAGCATCAACCGCCGTCGCCGTTGACGAAACATCTCCCATGCCTCGTCGTCCAGGTAGTACTTCCCTGCCCCTGCGTCGACGAACACCCCGCGGCCCGCCATCCGAGTGAAGAGTCGCGAGTCACGAACGCCAATCTCTTCCAACGTCTTGGCCGCTTCCCGGGAAGTGGCCTCGGCCTCGCGAAACTTGCGAACGCAGCGGTTCTGTTGAGCAACGACGGCGGAGCTGACGGTCATGGGGGTGGGGTTCCCTAGAGCGAAATGGAGAGGCTCACGGTTGGTTGTCGCAGGACGCACATCTCGTAACCGGCCTCGGAAGAACGACCCGGTTCTAGACCCGCAGGTTACCCTCGAAGCTCGGGGAATCACCGTCGGTCAACTCGCACCGGGCGCTGACGTTCTTACCCATTCCCCTCAAAGTACCCGGGCACGAAGAAACCCGGACCTGGTGAGGGCGGGATGTAGAAGTCGTTCACGGGATACGGACCCGTCTTCCAAGAGCTGTTCCACGCTCCCAATAGCCATCGTCCGAACAACATCGCCGCCGTTCCTACGAGCCAAGGAGTGGACTGACTCCGACGAGTCAGCACCGAGAGTGAAGCGAAGTACACGCCAATCAATGCCGCGGAAACACACAGTACGAAGGCCACATAGGAGTCCTTGGACAAGTAGTGCTCGCCCCCATCTCGAATCGCTTTCGGATTGCCGAACTCGAAGTTCTGAACAGTTTGAGGAAACGCCAGCGCAACGAGCCCCGCGTGGATCACTCCGCGGAATGCCTCCACGAGAAACACGCCAAGGACGAGAACAACAACTCCCCACGCGAGAAACCGCACACCACGAGTGAGATTCATGGGAACTCCTTGCAACCCCAGGCAGCAGGGAACCCTCGTCTAGGGGTGGACTCGCAAAGATCTGGTTCCCATGGATTCTCGCACAATCGACGCATCCGCGCTGGTGGAACGCCAACCGGCCCTTTCCGACGTGAACCGCGGATTCCTCTCCTTGGTAGCAGTCACTCAGCAACGTTTGGACACGCCTCCCACGACCCAATCGCCCGACCATTCCCCGAACCCCGGAGGCTCCTGTGATCGCTTTCTGCACCTGTTTCGCCCTTTCCTTCCTTGCTCAAGAGTTCGACCTGTACGAAGAAGATGCGGCGCTGATCAATGTCGGCACCGTCTCTCACTATCGGAAGTCCAACCTCGATGGCTCCCATGCAAGCCGCGTTTCGGTTTACACCGAAGATGAACGCACGCTGCACTCGGCGAAGTGGACCCCGGGACGAGCAGGGATCACGCTGGTTTCGGCCAAGATGGATTGGGAGTTGTTCTCGGTCGTCGAGTTCGAATCGTCTCGACTGGGTCCCGGAAACAACCGACAGACCGTTGCTCGACTGCGTTACGACCCGGCGAAAGAATGCTTGGTGATCGAAGCTGGATCGCAAAAGGCGGAAACCAAGGTCGAGCACTTCCCGTGGCACAGCTACGACTTCGACTTTGCCAGTCTCGGCGCGACCCTTCCCCATCGCATCGATCCCGAAGAGCTGTTGACCTTTGCCATCTACGACGCGGGCAACGGTGGCCTCGAGTTCAAAGGAGAGGTGGACCTCGAGTATGTCGGCGAGGAATCCCGGGGCACTCGGTCCTGCCGCAAGTACCGCATCGATGGAGAAGGGCTCCGCCAGCGCGGAGGACATCTGTGGTGTGATCTCGAGGCGGGCTTCCTGGTCGCCTTCGAAATCGACCTTCCGGACGAGGCGGGGTACACCAGCAACAAGCTCGAGCTGCTGGAGATCGAACCACTTTCCAGAGAATCCTGGGACGCGCAGCTGAAACGTTGGGCCGACGGCGAAGACTGATCGGGTTCGATAAGATCCCAGGCGAGTTTCTTTCGAGGGCCCGTTTCTTTGGCGGGCCTGCTCAATCGTGGGGCAGGGGAGCCGGTCGACCACTCATGTCCGAGGTCGAACTCTACAAACCCGTCAAACGGTTCCTGGAGCGCCAGGGCTATTCCGTCAAGGGGGAGATCGGTGCCTGCGACATCGTCGCGGTCCGCGGCGACGAGCCGCCGGTTCTGGTCGAACTCAAGGAACGACTCAACCTCGCCCTGATTCTGCAGGCGGTCGATCGCCTGCCGGTCTCCCAATCGGTGTACATCGCCTTTCGCATTGGAAAAGGCCAAAGCGCCACTTGGCGAACCCGCGCCAAGCAAGTGAGGAGCCTGCTCCGGCGCTTGGGCCTTGGCTTGTTGACAGTCTCCGCGCGAGGCACGGTCACGCCGGTGCTGGATCCTGCCCCCTATCGCCCAAGGTCCAACACCGATCGTCGAGAGCGTCTGCTCAAGGAATTCTCGGAACGGGTTGGCGACCCCGAAGCGGGGGGATCGGCATCCCGGCCCAGGCTCACTGCCTATCGTCAGGATGTGCTGCGCTGTGCCCACGAACTCGACAAGTCGGGCGTGCTGAAAGTCAGCGTTCTGCGCGATCGCGTCGCCGTGGAAAGAGCCGGATCGATCCTGCGCGACAATCACTATGGCTGGTTCGATCGAGTCAAGCTCGGGCACTACGCTTTGTCGCCGAAGGGGCAACAGGAATTGGAGCAGTGGGGCGAGGCGGTGAAGGCCTTGGAGCCGGGCTCTGCGTCGTCCCCGGACGTGTCCTCCGGTTGAGTGCCTGAGACGACCCAAGCCGCCCGGCGCTTCCCGCTCAGTCGAAGGTGTTCCCCACCATGGGTGAGCCTCGTCCCGATGTCGGTCCGGCGCAGGGATTCGGAACTCCGGACACGACACACTCGCCGATCACGATCTCGCGCGGGAACGCGGCGCCTTCTCATCGACCTCGGGCTTGTTCGGGAGATGGGCTCGAATTGTGCGCCCGCCGAATGAACGAGCCGATCGGTCGACAGGGCGACGAGGCCACGCCGCCCTTTGATCGACGCGCACCGCATTGGACCAGCTTCGTCCAGGTGTGGTGTTTTCGACAGGGTGAAAATCCGAGCAATCGCGGTTGCCTCTTGAGCCGACGGATCTATCTCCTACATTCCGTAGGAGATTCAGGTCTCACGAGAGGAGCACTCCATGAGGACCACCGTGTTTGGGGTCATCGCCGCCCTGATGAGCTGCCCCCCGGCCCACGCGCAGTTCCCGGATTCATGGGGTTCCCCGCGGGAGCTTTCCCTGGGCCACACCGCCTCGGGAGACCCGTTCGTGGAGGGCGAGATCGTGGTCTGTGTCGAGGCGGAGTCCTCCTCCGCGTTGCTGGCGGAAGTCCATGGCAAGGGCGATCGTCTGCTCGGAGAAATCCCGAGTCTGGGTGTCCTCCGGATCGAGCTGACCTCCGGTCGCGACGAAGTCGAGGCTGCGAACGCGTACGGTCTCCTGCCCGGCGTCGCCTACGCAGAACTGAATGGGGTGGTCACCACCGGGGGAGCCAGCTGTGTCCCGGCCGACACCTTCTTCGGGCAGCAGTACCACCTGGAGAACACCGGACAGCTGGGAGGCAGGCCCGGCGCCGACATCGAAGCGTTGCAAGCCTGGGCCATCGAACCAGGGAGTCCGGAAGTCGTGCTTGCGATCATCGACACCGGGATCGATTTCGATCACCCGGAGTTCGCTGGACGTTTGCTTCCCGGATACGACTTCGCGGACAACGATCCTGACCCGACGGCGAACACCGGCCACGGGGTACGTGTCACCGGCATCGCGGCGGCCAGTGCCAACAACGCGTTCCAAGTCGCGGGAGTCGATGGAGGCTGCACGATCCTTCCCTTGAAAGTCTTCGGCAACGCAGGCTTTGCTCGAATCTCCGACGTCGTGGAAGCACTGGTGTACTGTGCGGACGTGCAAGCCGACGTGATCAACATGTCCTTGATCGGTGCTCCTGCGTCCAACCTGTTTCGCAACGGACTCGCCGCCGCACGGGACGCGGGGTGCATTCTGGTGGCATGCGCCGGCAATGGAGGAATGGGCAACGCAGACACCTCTTGGCCCGGAGCCAGCCCCGACACCATCTCCATCGCCCACCTCAATCGGAAAGACCAACGGGTCGGACAATCGGCCACGGGAGCGGCTTTGGATTTCACCGCACCGGGAGTCAACGTCGGCACGGTGTACTGGCAGACCAATCCCGGATCGGTCTTCGAAGATCGCCGGGCGGTCATGGGAGGCTGTTCTGCGGCGACTCCGGTGGCCGCGGGGATTCTGTGCCTGCTGAAAGCAAGAGAGCCCACGCTCACTCAATCACGCGCCATCGAACTGCTCATCGCCGGGGCCGAAGACGGAGTGGGTGCCCCCGGTCGTGACACACCCGGCTGGGACGAGTTCTTCGGTCACGGTCGCTTGAACGCCGCGCGCTCGCTTCGAGCGCAGGCCGGCCTGAAGGTTCCCGTGCGGATCGGCATCGCCGTCGGGCTCGCCAACGCGGTTCTCGAGGAACCTTGCCTCTCCATCACCGTGCTTGGAAACCCGAATCTAGACGTCCGTCATGTCTCGACGGGGGGCTTGCGGATTTCCCGTTCGGATCTGCCATGCGGCTGGACGGAGAACGGAGAGATGCGAACGCTGGTGCACGACGTCGCCACGTGGTCGGCGAGTGACAACCAGCGCTTGCTTCTTCAGCCAGACGGACGACTCGATCTCGAACTCGTGGTGCCGTTGTCGGAACTCGCGGACCTGCATTTGATTTCGTCCCCGCCGGCCCGCGGGGAGTCTCTCGAGATCTGGGGGCGGTTGGAGGATGGAACCCCGTTCACCGGCGAAAGTCGATTTGGGGTTCTTTCCGCGACAAGAGATCTGGGTCCTTCCTCCGGGCAGGCGTCGCGGGGAGGTTGATCGACCAAAGACGCGGTCCGCGCACCCCTGTTCCCCGCAGCTTGCTCGCTGTGGCTGTCGCCATCGAGCAAACAGAGTCGAGCGGAGCGGGTCTCCGATCAACCGCGGCTTCCAATGCCTCCCGGTGGCTCGCCTCAATCGACCAGGCGAGCGGACCATTCAGCGGGTTCGATGAATCACTCGACGAGCGAGCTCAGTTTCGATCGCCCCGGAGCAATCCCCGACTTCCCGCTCTGCGGTGTTGAAGATCAAATCGGCCGAAACCCACTCGTTCTCTTTGATGTGATTGAGTGCGAGACGTGGCGGGTTGCTCCGGTCCTGGTTTCTTTGTTCGAGCACATGGGACGGAGCTTCCAATCGCACCGCGAACGAATGAACTCCCGGAAGAGCGCGATTCCACAAATCTGCGTGAACTCGATCGAGAATCATGTCGTCGAAGAGAACGTTCAAGCCCTGTGCTTCGATCGCCAGCGCTCCGTCGATCATCCCCCGGAGCAAACGATGTCCCAGTTCACCGCAAACGATCTTGGCGTCCGTGTCTTTGTTCGCGTATGCGAATCCGCGTTTGCTCAAGAGACCATTGGCCCCACCGCCGTAGTCGCTCGGAACTCCCGAAAAAAAGGAGTCCAGCGACATCCGCTGCCAGTAATCCGGCAGGCTTCCTTGCAGGTGCTTTGCCAAAGTCGTCTTTCCGGAAGACGACGTCCCAAGAATCAAGAGAAGCATGGGTCCCTTGCATCCACGAGAATCAGCGATCATTGCGGAGGGTCAGCCACTCCACGAATTCTACGTTCTTCGCTCTGCGGTCGAGATTGTTCGGAAGACTGGGCCTGACGATCCGCCTGTCGGTCGCTCATGTTGCTCCGGGTCGAGAAGCCTTTCGTCGCCACGCTCGCGCCCCCGAAGGGCGCACCGAACCCGAGAACTCGCCGCGACTTGCCAACGGTTCTCGAGTCAAGGAGCCCCGATTCGGTTGTTCCAATCAAGGTCGCCTGACAGCTCATGAGCGGCGAACTCGAAATGGATGACACGCCGGTGACGGGGCTTGTTCGCCGGAGGCGAAGCGTGCAGCGTCAAGGGACACATGACCACCACCCCACCACAACCCACGGTGCAGGGAATGATGGGCCCCCGTTTCTTCCATTCGTCAATTTCGTCATCCAGCCAACCATGCCGGTGGGATCCAGGAATCACCAGCAAGGGGCCGTTGTCTTCCGGACACTCATCCAGGTGAACGCGGACCGCCACCATCTTGGCGAGATCCGATGCCGGGGGCTGTACCTGCCAGACACCAGACTTTTGAGACCACGCGTCGAACCCCGGGGTCTCGTGCCGCTCCTTGACAGAGATCACGCTGTCTTGATGCCAGCCAAGCCCCCAGTTCGCCCCTTCCACCTTGTCGAAGAAGATTGCTCGCGCGGCAAATGCTTCGACGCCAAGAAGCGGAGTCACGAACTTGCGAATCTCCGGAGTTGACGCCAAATCTCGAACTCCCGCAGAAATCTCGAGCAGGTTGCGCACTCCATAGACATCGCGGCGCCGTCGCACTTCGCTTCCCTGTCGGATTGCTGCCACGACGTCACGAAGAGCGAGTACCGACGGGAGCGGCAGCACGTCGTCTGCAACCGCGTAGCCAAGACGCGTGAATTCGGCGGCGTAGTTCTGCGACAAAGTCTCGAGCTCGTGAAAACCCCATTTTCGAGAACAGTCTAAGCAGCTCGGACAAGAGAGTCACGGGGTCCCCTGCGGGTCGGGTTCTCTTGATCGTCACCCCGCTCGAATGTGCATGCCCGCGTGCACCAAGCTTTCGATCAGCTCGAACGCCACTTCTTTCGTGATCTCCGCGCCCAGTGACAAGCTGAAGTCACCCAGGGAGTGGATGTCGTGGTGTCGCAGGAGGTCGTAGACTTGACGGGCGTCTTCCCCCCTCCCGAGAAACTTCGCGCCGTTGTAGATCAGAATCTCGCCTTCGGAAACGTAGTCCAGGTGATACTTCCCTCGAGAGCCACTCATGAGGCGTTTCGCAACGCCGTAGATCTCCTGGGAGGTCTCGACTTTGTCCCGGATGCCAAAGCAACTCGTGAGCATCGGTGAAATCGCAAGGCACAGGGCGACAAGCAAGGACATGCGCATGAACCGTCTCCGTAGAGCCATGCCAGGTATCGGCGGTGAATCGACTCCGCCTTGAGGCGCCGGAAAGATCCATCCAGTGTGGGATTTTCAACGGGCCCATCCCTGTCGCTGAGCTTCGGAGCTCCCTTTCCCCCGGCTCCTGATGGAATGAACGTCTCGGCCAAAGGGGAGGTAGGACCGAAAACCGTGGGACTTCGCGGTGCTGAGGGGGCGAACTCCTCGGCCCTTCGCGATTGGCGCGGTCGGTGCGGGCACCACTGACCACGCAAACAGGCAGGGGTAGAACTGCGCATGCTTCCACGGACCAACCTCACGATCTCCGCATTGATCTTCTCTCTTGGTGTTCAAGACGATCGATATGTGGAAGACTTCGAGTTCGTTTCCAAAACCGTCGCCGATCGAGCGGCAGCCATCGAACTCCGCAAGCTTGACTGGCCGCGCATCACGGATGCCCACCGTCCGCGTTTCGAGCAATGCCAGAACGACCTCGAGCATGTCTGCAACTTGAGTCGACTCCTGGCGGAACTGTCGGACAGTCACACGGGGCTCACTCGGACCTCGGTCGAGGGCACCCGCCCTTCCAAGTACGACGGCATGGATGGCGCTGGGCTTTGGATCGGCTGGGGGCGGGGACGGTTCATGCTGCGCGGCCTGGTCGACGGCCATCCTCTTGCGCCAAAGCTGCAACCCGGGTCCGCCATCGTTGCAATCGATGGACTGCCGACATGGCTTGTCATGGAGCGCGAGAAACGCCGCATCACGATGTTTCAGGGATCGTCGTCGGACCACTCGTTGTTCGCTTCCATGGGCAATCGAATGCTCCCCTTTGGAGATGCGAAAACACTGGTCGCGACGTTCTTCGATGTGGGTGATCGAGCGACGCAGGTCGTCGAGCTCCCGCGGTGGGAACCGGAAGGCAAGCGATTCAATCCACGCTCGGCGACGGTCCCCAGCGGACTCTCGGCCTACCGGGGCGCCGTTTCTCGGGTGATGCAGGGTCCTGGATCAAGTCGCATTGGCTACCTCCGCATCACCGGAAGCATGAACCCGGACACGGTGACCGCATTTCATCGTGCACTGGAACCACTCAAGGAGGTTGATGCCCTGCTCCTCGATTGCCGGCGAATGGGTGGAGGATCGGACCAGGCGGCATGGGAAATGTGTGGGCGCCTATTCCCGGACGGCGTGGACAACGGCCTGCACGGGCACCTCGAGCCTTCCGGCGACTGGCAGTTCGAAGGTCCCGTGGTCATGCTTCAGGACGAGATGGAGATCTCTGCAGCGGAGACCTTCACGTGGGCAATGAGCGAGACGGATCGGTGTGTTTCGGTAGGCCGCTCGACCGGGGGCTGGGCAATCATCCCGACCACGTTCGACTGCCCGTCGGGCCTGGCTTCATTCCGCCTTGGCGTGCACGCTCGGGAAACCCCCATCCAGCGCGTCGTGACCGAAGGCACCGGATGGCCAGCCGACCTAGTCGTTCCCCTGGGCCCCGTCTTCTGCAGCGAATCCGATGCGGTGCGCGACATCGGGATGCAGGTGCTGACCGTGCTCGACGCAGGGGTCACGGTGAAAGAGGCGCGCGAACTGTTTGGACTTCTCCCCGCCGGCAACTCCGCTGGCTTCCTAGAGCGCGCCGCGGCCCTCGCCGAGAGGATCCCCGCTTGGGATCCGGCACTTCTGGCAGATCGCTTTGCCCGAGATCTCGAACAAACGCTCCTCCTGGAGACCGCCATGCTCGATCCGGAGCTGAACCTCGCGCCCGACGTGGTGGGTGCGCGATCGCGTGCGGAAGGCTTGCAGGCGCGTGCCAAGCGGGCCGGTTTGGAGGACACCTTCCGCCAACTCGAAGCAGCGATTGCCAACCGCGGGAACGACCTGGAAGCGCAACTCGAGTTGCTCGAACTCCTGGATGCCGAGTTCGGTGTTTCCGAGGCCGCACGCAACGAGTTCCTCGAGCGGCACAAGGGCACCCAACTCGCGGAGCTCGTCGAGTCCTGGTGATCGATCCAGGCTAGTCTTCGGGAACCTCGGCCATTTGCATCGCCAGGGTCTTCTGGCGAGCCTCGTCGCGGCGCTCCCCGACCGCTTGAAAGCCGAAGCTGGCGTGGAATTTCAATGAGACTTCGTTGGGTGGCTCGAGGTTGACTTCGCAGACCACGCGGGGAATCCCCTGCTTTCGTGCCGCCGCGAAGACATCGTCATACAATGCGGATCCAACACCTCGGCCGCCATGGGACTTCCCGACCACAATCCGGTCGACGTACAAGAACTGCGGATAGCGTGCTTCGAACCAACGTAGGTTCTCGCTGTCGTAGCCACAGCCTTCCCGCATGACCAAGACGAAGCCCGCGACCACACCTTCGACCTCCGCCACCCGGTGGTGAGACGCCAGGCGGTCGAGGCCAGTGAGCTGCGCCTCGTCCATGGTGTTGGTGAGCTCGCTCACGGCTCCATTCATCGCCACGATCGCCGGCCAATCTGTCGACGTCGCATCCCGCAGCACAATCGGCGACTTGTCGCTGTTTGCTGCGTGGTTCATGGAAACCTCCCCTCGTGGTCACCCGGCGCAATCATTCTCCGCAGCCGCTCATTGTCGCACGGACTCGTGGAAAGACCACCCTACCCTGCGCCGATCCGAGGGTGGCAGATCGAGCCGATCCCGCCGTTGAAGAGAGGCCTCGGATCGTCGATCGAGAGTTCTTCTTTTCGCCGAGGAGTCGAGCCGCCGTTCGAATCGGCGGATTGGTCGAGGATTCGAGGACGAAGACGGAGGCGAACAGATCCGATCGGGCCCCGGGAGACCTGTTCCACGGCCGCTCAGACCTCCCGGGGATGGCACGACCTCCCTGATTCGAAAACAGCTGTTGGAGACGGCCCGTCAGCACGGTTCTGACGTGAACGGCTGGAGATCCCGCTGGATGCGGACTCCGAACAAACCACGTCAAGAGCAGAGAGCCGCCATGAACATCCCTCGAATCGCCTTTCTCACGGCAGTCCTGACTGGGGCACGGCTGCATGCGCAAGTCACCTGCACGAGGTACGACGCCTCTCTGGGAACCTCGCCCGATCAGCAAGGCTGGGAGCTAGATGACGGACCGACCGGCGGCGGGAACTACTCCGTCTCGGACAACGTGCTGTTCCAATCGTCCTTGCCGTTCACATCCACCGCCTGCACGAGCTCGACGAATCCGCAGCGTTTGAACTGGTTCCTCGACGACGAAGTCTTCGACTTCGACAAGGGTCTGACGTTCGCGGCGGAGTTGCGGATCGTGGCCTCTCAATACCTCACCCACCGCTGCGATGACCATCCGGCAGCCGGGTTCCGGATCGCGGTTCGAGACCACTTGTCACGCAATTTTCAGATCGGCTTCGGCGAATCCATGATCTACCTGTTGAACGATTGGTCTCTCCCCTTTGGGGATCCCGGCGTCGTGGAAATGGCGTTCGACACCACGGATGACTTCCATGAGTATCGTCTGGAAGTCAACGCTTCAGGAGGTGAGCTCTTCATCGATGGCATCGCGCAGCTGTCCTTGCCCCACGGGGCTCCCTTGAGTACGCCCAACGATGTGTCCGTCGGAGATTCCACGTTTTGGTCCAACAGTGCTGCCGAAGTGCGCTCCCTGGTCTTCCTGCATGCGCTTCCGTCGAGCCCCTTGCAAAATCTCGGCAACCCCCTTGCCGGTTTCCCAAGGAATCCCATGCTTCGCAGCAGATGGAACCATGAATCCCGGGGACCCCGTGAACTTCACTCTCGAAAACGCGAGCCCGAACTCCCCGGCATTGTGGGTTTGGGGACTGAGCCAGGTCGGTGCGCCGCTACCCGGTGGGGGAGTCCTCGTGCCGAGTCCCGATCTGGTGGTCCCGGTGAACACCGGGCCAAGCGGGTCGATCGCGCTCTCCCTCTCCCTCCCGCCAACGCTTTCGAGCGGCCTCACTCTCTACTGGCAGTGGCTCGTCGCTGATCTCACCGGTCCGACCCTCACCACAAGCAACGGACTCAGTGGAACCGTTCCCTGATGTTTCGTCGCGAGACAATGGCTCAACGGTGAACCAAGCGCTTCTCCGGGTCACCGCAAGGTTTGCAGCTTCGACTTCGGCGGGTCGAAGGACAGGGTGTACTGCCCCAACGTCGTTTGACCGTTGCCTTCGCGGAACACGACGCTGGTCGCGCTTCCTCCGTCCGACCGATCCACCGCCTGGCCCCACGCCGAGCCACCGGTTGCTTCCCGGCGATACAGGCGCACGGTTCCCGCGGGAGCGGAGGGAGCGAAACCCGGAACATCGGTGGAAACGAAGGTCAGGCTGTCGAGTTCCGAGAAACTCGTCCGGTCACCGTAGTTGTGGACGATCCAGTGCGTGGAAGGCAGCACGTTGACGTCGTCGGGAAACACGTCCGGCGCGCGATCGACTCGTGTCACGAGCACGTCTCCCTCCGGAAAGCTGCTTGCTCCTTGACCAAAGGTCAGGGTCACACCGGTGCCTTCGAAGTCGTAGCTCCCAGCGGACGTGATACTCTTGACCGCGCTCACTCCAGCCCCCACCGGGGCCAGCGAAGGAACTCGCGTTGCGCCGCCGATCAGGTTTGCGTGGTTGATCCCGGCCCGGTCGGTCACTTGGCCCGCCGCTCGATTGAACTGCCAGTACCCAACCAGATTCGGCTCGTCATCCGGTCGCTGAGTCAGATGCATGAGCTCGCGAATCTCGGTCTTGTTCAGAGACCGGTCGTAGATTCGAACTTCATCGATCTCGCCGCGAAAACGGCGTTCGCCCCAGGGCGGATCGGCGCCGAAGTTCATGGTGCCGTCGAACGTCGCGAGCGGAGGGTCGGTTTGATTCGCGGACAGGACGCCGTTCAAGTACAACCGGGTCCTGGTCGGATTGACCACCATCGCCACGTGGGCCCATTCGTTGTTGGGAACCCGAAGGCCGCTGTCCCACCACCATTCCTGGTTGTTCCAGTGAAACCCGAGATTGGTGCCATTCACGAAGTTCAAACCGTGAGCCGTGCCGGTGCGCATGAATACGATGCCCGCGTAGGGCTCCTGAGGGCCGTCGCGCTTGATCCACGCACTGATCGTGAATGTGTTCGTCGTGATCCCCAGGGATTTCGAAGTGGCGGCGTAGTCCCCAGCAGCTCCCGACAGGGAAAGGGCATTCCCCGGACTTGCTTCGACGCCGCATTCGTCGGTGATCGTCACGGAGACGGTACTCGTGTCGACGAATCCATCCTGGTCGATGGTGAGCGTCGCCGAATAGGTTCCGGGTGAGGGGAACGTCGCCTGAACCTCGCGCTGATCCAATGCCGAGGTCCAGGAGGCCCCCGGGATGTTCCATTGGCAAGTCGCCGATCCCCGGCAAACCGAATAGCTATCGAACTCGACGATGTCGCGCACACAGATCTGATTCCGGCCGCTCACAAATGCCTGAGCAATGGGAGTCCAGTTCGGTTCGTAGAAGTCGATCTCCCACACCCCTCGGTTCCCCGCCCAGCGCAACTTCCCGTCACGGTAGAACGGCAACAGCTTGATCGGGTTGGCGCTGGCGGGCAGTCCGTCGGAATGATCGACCCAGTCCGCCATGGTGGCGTCGCGATACAGGACTCGCGCGGGGTTGGTGCCCGGCTCTCCCCGACGCGAGGCAATGTAGATCCCGCCATTCGTTCCCGCCTGGTGCGCCAGCGCGGTCCACTGACGACCGTGAAGCATCGCCGTGGTCAGATCCGTCCAGGTTCCCCCTCCGTCGTGAGAAACGAACACCCGCCCGGCGGTACTCGTGGCACTCGAGCGCTGATTCAGGACCCACAGCGTGTCCTCGTCTGTGGCGCTGGCCGCGACTCGGAAATTCTGCGCGTGCCAATCGGTCATCCCCGGCGGCTTGGGCCGAGCGTGGAACGTCTCTCCGCGGTCGAGGGAACGTCGCAGTCCTCGGTCGGTGGTCAGGTAGATGATGTCCGGGTTCGCCCGAGAAATGTCGAAGTGGTACACCGATCCGTTGAACGTGTGGGTGTCTTCCCAGCTCGCCCCTCCGTCTCGCGAGCGCCAGAACGACTGCCCTTCGCCAAGGTACACCGTCATGAAGTCTTCGGGGTCGACCAACACTCGGCTGAAAGCGTCGCCGTAGTAGAAGTTGTGCGGATGCTTGGTGAAGAGAAACGCGCTAGCTTCTGGAGCGGCATCAATGCTGGCAGGGAGGATGAGTTCCTCGATGTCATCGAATGCCGCATAGCGCTCTCGACCATGGAGCATCCAACCGGTCACGCTTTCGGCGCCTCCAAGGCGCAACGCCTGACCGGGAGGAAACCGGTCGGAGATCGCCGTGTTCCCGTTGTGGTAACGGCCTCCGACCAGGAAGTCCTCGTTCCAGTCCTGAGCGTACCCCCAGAAGTCCGTGCCATCGAGACCGTCGATTCGCGCTTCCCAGTGGGCGGGGTTGCCGTAGAAGTCCGTCGACAGATTCGTCCCACCATCGGTCGCAATCCAGGTGTTCTCGGTCCCCCCATCCATGATGGACACCATGGCCTGAATGTCCGGGTGAATGTCGAACGCTCCCCCATAGCCACCAAACAGGGACCAAGTGGTTCCCCCATCGGTGGAACGGTAAGCGCTAGTCGTCGCCGCGATCACGTGTTCGGGATTGACGTGGGAGGCGACGATGTCCAGGTCGTAGTAACCCTGCCCACTGTTCAACAAACAGCTTCCGCCGTTGCAAGTCGCCGCCGTGCTCCAAGTGACTGCCGCATCGGTGCTCTTCAAGATGACCGGCTTCTGGTCCCCTCCCGAGTCATTCTCGGTCAGCAGGATCGCATAGACATGATCGATGCCCGCCGGAGTCACGGTCAATCGACCGCCGCTGTGTTCATACAGCGTTCCCCAGCCAGTCATGCTCGGCGCAAACGACGCTCCCCCGTTGGTTGACTTGTAGAAGGTGAAGGTGTCCGGCGATCCGGTCCTGGTGAGCACGTACAGTGTGCTTCCATCTCCGGGCCGGAACTCGATGTCGTCCACGTGCTCGGCCAACACCTGGGCCCAAGTGTCTCCGGAATCCGTACTCCGCCACAGCCCGGTCGCCGCTCCCGCAAAGAGAGTGGTCGGCGTGGAGGGACTGATCGCCAGGGAGTTGCAGCTGAGGCCGCTCTGGGTCAATACGATGTCCCACGACGCTCCTCCATCGGTCGTACGAAAGACGTCGGCGTGGGACGCGGCGAAAGCGATGTCCGGACTGGTCGGGTGCACGGCCACGGCACTGATTGCACCGCCCCAGTTGAAGTTGTCAAACGGCTCCCAGTTCAGACCTTTGTCCACGGACTTGTAGAGCACCCCCGTCTCGCTGCCGCAGTACAGAGTCGACGGATCCGAAGGTGCCACCGCGACCGAGTAGATGTTCACCTGCCATGGTGCCGCCGGTTGACCGGGTTCGTGGTCGGCGCGCCACCGCGTGCGCTCCGGTCCCACGAAAGACCAAGTGGCCGAAGGCGGCGGATTCGAGTCCGTCGCCCAAGCTCGTGCGTTCGTTCGCGAACGGCGACGAGCCAGCCGCCTCGTGTCCAAGGCTCGCACGACACCATCGTCACCCACGAAATCACGGGCAGCCCGGAACCATTGGTGAAAGAACTTCGCGTAGGGATCGCGCTCGAGATCTTCAAAGGGCGCGTCGGCGTCCCGCTTGGCGTAGTACTCGTCGAACGCCCGCTGGACCTCGCGCATGTCGACCACGTCGGCGTAGAGCAAGCGAACGTGTTCCGGCATGTCTTCGCCCGGATCAGGAATCGTCGCCCGGTCCACAAAGTGCCAGCGCAACTCAGAAACGCGTTGCTGCGCCACCGCAGAAGGCGCAAGGGAGAAAACGAGCAATAACGTGAGCAAGGAGCCTGGGCTCATGGAGACTCTCGATTCGATCTCGCTGCCGCGTATCCGAAGACCAAGGGAAGTCTAGCTCGCGGAGTTTTTTCTGGCGAGGACCCCGGACGCAGCTCACCACCGGCGTCCCCGAAGATCCGTTCGAAGATCAAGAGCGTCGTAATGACAAAGCCAGAAGGAACTTGGGCCATTCGCCGCTGCCGGTAGGAATGATTCGGGCGAATCCAGACCGCCGCTCCCCTGAATGATTGATGGATTCCGTGCGCTTGGCTGTCCCCCCGGTCCCAAGGGAAAAGAACGCTGACATGTCTTCGATCTTCCCTCAGCCTCCCGCGAGAACGAATGGAGGATCCGATCCCCATGGAGGGCGAGTTCCCGATCCCCTCCGGCATTGTCCCGCCTTATCCAACCGCCAAGAACCCAGACCCGGTTCGGGGGAAGTCCCCATCGAAAAGCGTTCCCTCGAGTTCATCTCGACCGACCTTCCATCCGACTGTCGGCAAAGCATCTGTCGCGAGGCAGAGAGACGAGCGCAACTCGTCGACCATCAGGGATGCAGGGATCGGCTCTCGACAGACGGGGGTCATCCGCAACATGGCGGGGATGCAGTGCGATGAATCCACTTCGAATCTGTTGCTTGGCATTGTTGACCACGGCCCTTGCGGCATGCGGTGGGTCCAGCGGATCCAGTGGCCCGGTCACCGGCCTCTCGGTGGCCTCTCAAGTCTCGGTGCTTGTTCCCGAAGATGAGGCCGATTCCTCTTCCATCCGCGGCCAGTCCATCGAGAGCTTCCCTGCCGACGCTGACTACTTCGCGGATGACACCTTCACATTCATCTACGACGCCGCCATGGAACCCCTGGAAACGGTGAACAGCATCCTGTGCCAGGTCGCTCAAGCGGGTTACACCGACATGGTGAATGAGGGCACCTACATCGCTCAGATCGACGTGGGCCTGTGTGAGCAGGGCAATCAAGGCGGTGACACGGGACAGTCTTCGGGATCTCAAAGTCCAGAGCTGGAAGAGTGGACCCTCATCAGCACCCGATCCAGCAACGGAGCAAGCCAGTTCGTCAATGCTTGGGTTCCCCAGGGAGAGGAAGAATCCGGCATGCCGGGGGATGACGAAAGCTTCATCCGAGTACTCATGGAAATCAGCGAATCCGCCAGCGAGAACAACCCATTTGGCTCCTTCGCCATGGACTTTGCCGAGGTGGAGGAGGGGGGTGATGTCAACGACCCGCGGTTCTTTGGCACCCTGGGAACGTTCGAGACGCTCTCGGGCGCGCTCGGCTACAACTTCTTCATGGAGGAAGGCGACCTGAACGCGGTGCCCGCCGTGGGCGAGCGCGCCATCACGACCCAGGTCAGTGTGGTGATGTCCGGTGATCAGACCTCCGGGGACGCTCGGGTTCGCCAACGGTATCGCGGCAACGAGGGCTTCGGCGACACCGGCATCATCGATGACGAGTTCCTGGTGTCCTTCAACGATCAATACATGCTGCGTGAGCTGCCCGGCGGCACTCAGCAGAAGTTCGACCGGGAAGATTTCGACACCCAGGTGTGGCGCTACAACCTCTACTACCTGACGGGAGAGGACGCGGGGGAACGAGTGGATCGCGTGTCCGGGTTCAACATCCTTGACGAAGAGGGTAACTACGGTTGGATCGACTACTGGGGAATGTGGTTCCCTGAAGATGTGACGGTGGAACACGGTGACACCGTCGCGAAAGAGGACTTCGACGACTCCACGGACGATGAAGAGTTCACGGTACTCGTGGCTCCCGGCAAGCTGATCAAGAACACCCGCGAGACCCTCGACCTCAACGACATCGAGGGGCAGACCTTCTACGCTTACTTTTTCTCTCCAGACGGCATGGCGGCCCCCAAGGACTACCTGGTGGAGTACACCACCGGCGGTCAGTGGGTCTTGACCGGTGAGTTCAACGAGGGCACCGGAGTGTGGGACGTGATCAATCCGCCGACGCTCATCAACGTGGGAACCATCGGCTGGCTGGATCTGTGGTCCGACGCTCTTGGCGGAAACGTGAACTACGTGGATGGAGACCCGGAAATCAGCTTCTGGACCCAACAGTTCGTGGACGGCACCGAAGACCTGTTCGACAACAGCGATCAAGTGACGCTGTACGGATACTACGACTGCCTGAAGACCGGCATCAATCAGACTGATGCGGAGAACGGCAACGTGTATCTCGCCGACGCGACCATGGTCGGAAGCCCTCATGCCTTCGTGTTCGACAGCACCAACATGGCGCTCACCTACGACGTGGGGGGCGGCGACTTCCAGAACGTCGCTTTGGCCAACGGCACGGAAGTGACCGATGGACCCTACACCTGGGGCATGCAAAGCGGCCCGATGGTGGTGGACACCAGCGGCTTCGCCTCTCCCGACGACATCTGGAGCGCGACCGAGTTCTACACCTGGGAAACTGGTCCGAACCCCTGGAACCGCCTCACCGCGCTGGTCGACGAAGACAACGAACCGGTCGAGTTCGAACCGCCGCTGACCTTCAACTATATGCATTCCACCGCCAACGATCGCAACGAAGACGCCACCTATGACGGCCAGATCTTCCTGCTCAACTACAACGGTCCCGGCAACCTCTGGGGCTTCCCTCACAGCGGAGAAGACCTGGACAACGACGGCTTCGAAGACCGCTGGTATCCGGAAGTGAGCCTCGAGGACGGAGTGATTCTGGAAGCAAACAATGTGCAGTACGTCGTGAAAGCCATCGAGATGGAACAGCTCTTGAACGAGGATCCCGGCGCCAACACCGGACTTGACCTGAGCGTGGCGGAAAGCTTGACGCTGCCGGATGCCAGTGACTACCAGGCTCCCCTGATTGGAGATCGCCCCGACATCGACGCTCCTCCGGCCGTCGTCGGAGGAGTGTTGCAGGGCTCGGAGCTGAATCTCGAAGACGCACTGAACTGATCTCGATTTTTCGCTGACTGACACCAAGCCTTTCTTCCATTCGCGGGAGAGGGGCTTGGTGTTTTCCACAACCGCGAGTGTCATCACCGCCTCTGCGGTGAAAACGCTGTCTGACGGAAGGAAGAGTCACGGGAGTTCGGTGACGAGACGTCGCAACACCGCATCACACCAAATCGAAATCTGCCGGACTCCCGCGTCGAACAGCAGTACTGGCGCGCAAGCCAAGAGTGAAAACCGCTCCTCATCGACGAAAGAGCGGCAAGACGACCGCAGGTCTCGGAAAGTCTGCCGCCTCGTCGCGCCCCGGAAACCAGGCAAGCTGCTGTTGGCCCCCCAACAGTTGCCGTCGCAAGGATTGTCTCAGGACCCTCCAGCGATTCCTCGGAGATGCGAACCCACTGCCTGGTCGTGCAGCGGAGAATCTTCCACGGTGTCGCCGGTTGTCGATCACTCTCGACCACGTCGCCGCCCTCTCCCGGCCCGCGCAACCGTGCACGGATCACCCCGTCTCCCCGCCACCTCGATCTTTGGACCGCCTGCGATGGACAAGCTCGAAGTACGCCCGTTCCATCATCAAGATGACTTTGCCGGAATGATCGACTACTTCCTTGGGGGAGAGCACAGCTTCCTCCGAGGAATGGGGATCGAGCCTTCCAAGATGCCTACCAGAGAGCAGTGGTTGGCGGCCGCGCTGGAAGACGCAGGCCGAGACGACAGCGCCAAGGAGCGGCTGTATGTGGCGTGGCTCATCGACGGCTCGATCGCGGGTCATTCGAGCCTGAGTCACATCCAGTTCGGGAAGACCGGCCACTGTCATCTCCACGTGTGGGTTCGCAACTTGCGTCGGTCAGGTGCTGGCCGAGAGCTGCTCGCCCGGTCGATCGACATCTACTTCGAGCGATTCCAGCTCGAGTTCCTTGCGTGCGAGCCCTACGCGGAAAACCCGGGACCCAATGCCGTGCTTCCCAAGCTTGGGTTCCGTTTCGTTCGACGCTATCGCACGACCCCGACCTCGATTTGCTTCGAGCAAGACGTGAACCGCTACGAAGTCCAGCGAGCCGCGTGGCTTGCCCAGCGGACTGGTTCCGACGCGAGCGTCGTTTCTCCCGCGGGAGACGCCTGAGTCCTGCCAAGACGGCGCCGTGTCGGAGGAGCACTCTCGACGCTCGCGGGAAGAACTGCGGCGGGCAGCCTCGCTTCAAAGAGGGCGGCCAAGAAACGAGGTTCTCGAAGCGAGGGCTCCTGAGCAATCCGGGTGACCGAGTCGGTGTTCGAGGAGCGCGTTCCAGTTTTTTGGGAACCAAAGCGGAACCAATTGGCTTGTCCCCGTTTGGCTCGCCCGCCCCTGCCCGACGGAGGCAGCGTCCGCCGTACATTTCTCCCCGCGACGGGGCGCGGGCCGGTTCCCCGAAAGAGACAAGGACTCAAGATGCGAAAACTGATGCTGATGGTTGCGGTCGGAGGGTTTGCGGGAAGCGCGACGGCGCAGGACGACTCCATGCCGGAAAATCCCCTGCCGGAGTTCGTTCCCCGAGACCTTGCCCTCGACGAAGACTTGGAAGAGGACATCCTCGAGTGGGTCCAGGCGCGCGCGGACGCCGACGAGTTCTCCGGAGTCGTGACCCTCGTGCGCGACGGCATCGTTCTCGTTGAAGAGGCCTACGGATTTGCCGAGAAGGCCCACCGCATTCCCAACACTCTGGACACTCGGTTTCGGGTGGGCTCGATCACCAAGTCGTTCACGAAAGTAGCCGTCGCCAAGTTGATCGAGCTCGGAAAACTGCACCGCGAGTCGACTCTCGCCGACCTGCTGCCCGACTATCCACGACTCGATATCGCGGGCGACATCACGGTGGAGCAGCTGGTTTCCCATCGCTCGGGACTCGGTGGAATGAACTACGGCGCTTACTTGGAGTCCTACATGCCGAGCATTCGCCGACCGATGGACTACATCGAACTGTTCGCCGACGAACCGCTCTTGTTCGCCCCGGGAACCCGCGAAGAGTACTCCAATGCTGGGTACATCGTTCTTGGTGCCGTCCTCGAAGCCGCGGGTGGCAGGCCGTGGGAAGAGCTAGTCGAAGAGTACGTGTTCGAAGCCGCAGGGATGGTGTCCTCCTGCTTCGTCGACTTGGATCGTCCCCACGTCCCCGTGGCCACCGGCTACTGGCGATGCGATCCCGACCAGCCCGACATCTGGTGCACGAACTACTGGCGACTCGAACTCGTTGCGACTTCCGGGGGCGGCAACTACTCGACGTCCCAGGATCTGATCGCGTTCGATCAAGCCATGCGGGAAGGAGCACTCTTGGGCCCGGAAGCCAACTACTGGTACTTCTTCGACCGATGGCCCGATCCTTCGGAGAACATCATCCCGGAGTTCTGGCCAGCCCAAGCGATCGCGGGTGGCGCGGAAGGAGTCAGCGCGGTGGTTGTCTCGAACTCCGAGATGGCTCTCAGTGTGGTCGGCAATCTCGGAGGCGACTCCGCAGAGTATGTGGCGATTGCGTTGGCGGAAGGATTGGAGATGTTCGAGTGAACCCGCTACGGGTTCCGCAAGAACAAGGAAGGAACGAGGCAGATCGCGGGGCACGAATGACACTTTTCGGTTTCCTTGAGCATCAGTTCCCGAAAGGAGGTCCCTTCGAAGCCACGACGACATTTCGCGATCCTTTCTGAGTCTTGCCGTCGCCTAGTTCTTGCCTCGGTGCTGTACGGCGTGGTGCGACGTCCCCGCCCCTCTGCTGCCTCTCGCCCGGCGTCGCAACTGACACACGACAAGCCACAGTCCCCCGAGGAAGAAGGTGATCAGGCACCCTCCGTGTAGCCAGCCCAGAGAAATCCAGCCAACGAGTGAGTTGGAATGGAGGAAGGGACTCCACGGCCGCGCGTCCCCATGCATCATCGCGTCCAAAAGAACATGGCTGGAAACGCCGAGCCCCCCGGCCAGCCAACACGATCCCCAGGAGACCCTCTCCGAGACCGCCCACCGTGCTTGGCTCGAGCGCAGCCGGAGATTCCATCGACGAAGGATCCATTCGCAAAGGGGCTTTCCAACCGGCACGGCGATCAACATCACCACTGTCGCTCCGACCACCGTGTTCGTGAAACCATGCAGCGGCCGAATCCCCAGGAAGAACCGAACCAAAACCTCGACATCCATCGCGATCTGGGACGCCGCGAACATCGTCAAGCTGACGTGCCTTTGGCCGAGCGCTTTGAAGAGCAGTCCCGGACCGAGATGGAGAGGCGTGACAGGCATGGAAGAAGTTTCCAGACTCGCGGCAAGGGAGTGCTTGCAACGAGGGTGACTGAGGCCGCCCGTGAAAGAGTCGACGCACCATTCATCGACACCGATCGCGAATGATCCGAGCCTCTTCTGACTTGAACTTTGCCGACGTTCCTCGTCGTCCACGGACGCCTGGTCCATGGAAGATTGAGACCACCGAAAGTCCTCGCCGAATCAGCTTCGGCTCATTCGCGCGGTGCCGTCATGAATCATGGGGACGAGCGGGCCGCGAAAAGGAGAGCGGGGCATCCGCCCGGCTTCCCGACGAGAGATGCCGAGCGATGCAGTCTTCGACGGCGATCCGCGACCAGTCTTCCCGAAAACCTCACCCGTGCGGTCCCTACGCGACGTGAGTCATCTCGTGGAGGGCGAAGGCTTCCACGGCCTCTTCTGTCGCGGCCTTGTAGGCCTTGATGTGGGCGCTGTTCATATGCGCTTGCCACAGGTCGCGAGACTCCCAGTTCTCATAGAACAGAAAGTGGGCCGGGTCTTCGTTGTCCTGGTGAAGGTCGTACTGAAGACAGCCCTCTTCCGTCCGGGTGATTCCGACCAAGTTCTCCAGTTCCG
Organism: Planctomycetota bacterium; assembly: GCA_028289345.1. Classification (GTDB taxonomy): domain Bacteria; phylum Planctomycetota; class B15-G4; order B15-G4; family SIAN01; genus JANQQL01. The sequence continues at coordinate 64,190 of JANQQL010000050.1, forward strand.
CTTTCACCATGGCAACAGAATCAGGCTTGGCGGTGATGTGAGCCACGATGGTCAGTTTCGCCACGACATTCCTTTCCAAGAATGCGGAGGTCCAAGCAATTGGCCCCCTCCTCCTGCGTCCTTCGTGAATTCAGTCGTCCTGATGAATTCGGTGCCAGGTTCGCTCGCTGCAGGCCGAGCACTTCCCCCACGTCCTTGGCTTCCCCGCCGCCAACCAACGCACTCCGCCGCGTTCCCAAACCGACTTGGAGTACCCACACGAACAGGTCACTTGCCAGCTGCGCGAGTGGCGTTCGATTGACTCGGCAAACGGGAAAAGTAGACGAGTGATCATTCGCTGTGCACGGGTCATTTCGTGATTCGTGGATGGACCGCTCATCGAATCGACTCCAGTTCCCAGACCTTCCGGGGGGCGACTCTTCGATCGAAAGAACCGCTCGAGGCTGCGACCGCGACGTTACGGGAGCCGGCCAGAAGCGCCAAGCCTCGGAGTGAAACGGTTTCCCCAGGGGGATCCCGACGTTCCAAGATCCGGTTGGCGGGCCCTCAGTCCAGAAGCAAGGGTCGGTCCCAACACGGAGGTTGCGACTCCAGCGCCGCCAACAACCCGAGCCCAACTCCCGCGGAGCCTGTCAACCAGCAGGGATCGGCGACAAAACTCCCGTCTCTGACCAGCTCGTGGGACCAGGCTTGGAAACCACAGCGCGAATCCTGTGGATCTCGTTGTCCAAGGCAGTGCCGAAACCATCGAATCGACGCCTCACGAAACGCTTCCTCTCCCGTTGAGTGGTACAGGCGATGAAACGCGTGACCCAGCCCCGCGGAACCGTGACACAATCCGGCATCCACGACTCCGCTGTTCTCGAGGCCGCGGGCTGCGGCCAAGTGCCCCGTCTCGAGAGCGACCTGCCTCCAGTCGTCTCGCCGAAGAACCAGGCCCACCGCTTCGAGCACAGCAGCCACTCCCACATCTCCGTAACACCAGGAAAGTCGACAACGGTTGATGGGGAACGTGTGATGGGGGAACCCGAATCCCTCGAACACCTCTTGCCGGTGACTGACCAACCACCGAACCGCGTCGACAAGCAATGGCTCCGCACGCTCTCGGAACAACTTTGCGGAGATCAGGCGGCCGAGGAACCCGATGACCCCGGCGACTCCGTGCGAAACTCCCAAGTTTCCTGGCGCCGCGGCGCCATCCCGTCGCGCCTTCCACCACACCCCCTCCGGTTCACGGTGGGCGGTCCGCTCCAAGCGCTGAAGGATCAAGGACAGTCCGTCGAACGCCGCTCGAGTCGGAATCCGGTCGAGGAAGTAGAGACCCATGCCGACCAATCCGCTCATGAGGTCGAACTCGAGAGCCATCTCCAGGTTCTGCAATCGCTCGACCAACACCTGATCGATCTGTTCGTTGGCATCATGGTCTCGCGGCGGCTCGTTGCTCAACCACTGGCACACCCAGGCGACTCCGGCAAACCCCGAGAAGAGGGAGCCATCAAGGGTTGTTTCCGGAAGGAGTCGAAAGGTCTGATCCAGGAGCAGGTCCCGCCGCGATTCGCTCACGGCATCACCCCGGGCGCCGGCATGCTGAGCAAGAAAGAGAACAACTCCCACGCGACCGCTCGCCAAAGACACGGACCGAAGCGCGGACGGATTGCGGTGGAGTTCCCAAGAATCCCAGGGTTCCAAAAGTCCGTCCCGGATCTCTTTCACCGCCGCTTCGGACTCGGCACGCATGGCTGGATCCAACTGCAGGTCCCAGGAACGTCCTGCATCACGAGCCGGTTCCCTGCGGGTTTCTTTCAAGACGAACTCCGCAACTGAGCCTGGAGAAGCTCGACGTACGGCCCGTTCCTCCCGACCAGCTCTTCATGGGAGCCCTCCTCGACCACGATGCCTCGATCCATCACGAGGATTCGATCGGCGTGGGAGATCGTGCTCAGTCGGTGAGCGATGATGATTCTCGTCCCGTTGAGTCGCTGGAGATTCTGATGGACCTTCCTCTCGGTGACTGCGTCCAGAGCACTGGTCGCTTCGTCCAGAACCAGAATGCGGGGGTTGGTGATCAACGCGCGCGCCAAAGAGATCCGCTGCCGCTGTCCACCGGACAACGAACTTCCGGAGTCCGCAAGGACGGTCTCGTACCCCATGGGAAGCTGAGAGATTTCGTCGTGGATCTCGGCAAAGCGCGCGGCCTGGATCACTTCTTCGAGCGGAGTCTCTGGCGCGGAGAATGCGATGTTGTGGCGCACCGAGAGGCCAAACACGTAGGCCTGCTGAGTCACCACGCCGACCTGACTGCGCACCGACCGGTGTTCCATCTCGGAAAGATCCCGGTCGTCGTAGAGAACTCTCCCGACTTCCGCAGACAGCAATCCAATCAACAGTGACGCAAGAGTCGACTTTCCCGAGCCCGAGCGTCCGACGATCGCCACGCATTGCCCGGGTTCGATGGAGAGGTCGACCCCGTTCACCGCGAACGGCCGGTTCGTGCCATAGCGGAACTTGAGCCCTTCGGCGACGATGCCACCTCGAAGGGTCGGTGCCGGAGACACGGTCTCGAGATCCTGACCCGGGGGTTGAGTGAGGACGTCCAAGATTCGGCGCGAGTAGGTCCCAATCAGCTGGAACTGCTGAGCATTGTTCACGAAGTTGGCCAGGGGGTTCAGAAATCCAATCGCAAGAGCATTCAACGCAAGCATGACCCCGATGGAAATCTGACCGTCCAACACCAAGTAGCCTCCCACTCCCAAGATCAACAATGGGGCTCCAAACGTGAGCGCTCCTTGCAGCGCATCAACAGTGGCACTCAGTCTTCCTCTTCGCAGAGATAGATTCAGGTCATCGACGAACAGATGGGACCACAGCTCCGTGGCTCGTTTCTCGGACCCGGAAGCTTTCAAGGTCTCGATTCCAGAGAGAAGTTGCACGAGAAACGCCTGGGAGCGCGCTTGAACCTGAAGATGCTGTCCCATGAGCTGCTGCTGTCGCTTTCGCGTCAACAGCAGAATCAGGACCTTCAGAAATCCAAGACCGGCGACAATCGCTCCCAGACGCAGATCGGCGATCGTCAACACCAGGAGATAGGACGATGCCAGGATCCCATCCAAAATGCTGGACAGGATGTTCGAGGTGAGAAACTCTCGAATGGTGGCATTGTTCGCCATGCGCATCATCAGATCGCCGGTGGATCGCCGCTGAAAGAAGCTGTAGGGTAAGTCCACAAGGTGATCCAAGAATCCCAGCGTCATGTGGGAATCCAGATGGGTCCGGATGTGCAGTAGCAAGTGACCCCGAATCAACGTCGCCACGAAGTGGAAGCTCACGATCGCGAAGAGCCCCACCATCAGGACCGACAGCAAGGAGTGGTCACCTCGGGGAACCACACGGTCCACCAGGACCCCAGTCAAGAGCGGCAACCCCAGAGCCAAGAGCTGGACCAGGGCCGACATGATGACGACCCGGTGGAGATTGCCGGACACGAGAAACAGACGGCGCAGATAGGCCCAGGTGGTCGATTGTTCGTGCCGCCCACGAACAAAGTTCTCGCCGGGTTCCGTGGTGAGCACCACCCCGGTGAATGATCGCCGAAGCTCGTCGACGGGAACCGATCGCCGCCCTCTCGCGGGATCGACAATGTCGATGACTCCCCCCTTCGAACGCTCGAAGACCACGAAGTGGTTGAACTCCCAGAACAAAATGCTTCCCCGAGGAAGGAACTCGAGATCGTCGACATCCACGCTGATTCCGCGACCGCGCAAGCCGAACGACTCGGCGCCACGTAGCAGCGTCCAGGCATCGGTCCCCATTCCATCCCCACCCAGCGCCGCGCGAATTCGAGAGATGGGCACGGTCTTGCCGTGGTACGCCAGGACCATCGCCAGACAAGCGACGCCGCATTCCGAAGTCTCGAGCTGTTCGACGAACGGGATCCGCCGGGATTGGAACATGTCTTCGAGACGCCGCAGCGCCGGGAATCGATGTTTGAGAGCTTGCGCCTGGCCGTTGCTAGACATCGCGCTCGGTGAAGAACTTCAGGCCAGGGACCAGCGAAGTGAGAATCGTCTCCGAGTCCACCCGCACCTCGGCTTGTCCCAGCATGGCGTGGCGATATTCGTGGGTTCGGTCATCCGCTTCGAAGAAGGGCCCGGCAAGCGCGGCTTCGACCAGAACCACCGGGCCCGACACGCCGATCGCATCGCCAATCTCGGGGCCCAGGTAGCGACGAACCTCGCTCGGGCCGATGACTTCCGAAGCAACGTTTTGGACGATGCAGGTTTGGTGAGCGTACTGATATCCGATCAGCTCGATGCGAAGCTCTTGTCCGGGAACCAACCGCGGACCAAAGCGTCCGGGCAACAACGCAGTGACAAAGAAATGGGGCTGCTCCGCAACCAGGGCCAGAACCAGCTCTCCCGGAGAAAGGTGCATTCCGGCGCGAACACGAATGTCGCTCACGGTTCCGGATCTTGGTGCACGGAGGGTACGAAGATCGAGTTTGGCTCTGGCTTGTTCGCGTTGGGTTCTCAGGGTGGACAGATACTGACGCGAGCTTTCTCGAGCGGGATCGCGCAGCGTTTCGAGAAGAGCTCGCTGAAACTCTCGATCGAGTTCTTCCAAGCGCGCCAGCTCTTCGGCACCGAAGAATCGGACCAACACTTGACCTTGGGTGACGGAATCTCCGGTTTGCACGTCAATCGCCGTGATGATTCCTCCTGCTTGCGCGGTGAGTTCCCATCGACCTCCCGCTCGAACGACCGCCGGGCCAGAGGCGTACTCATGAATCCTGCCAGTGCACAAGAACAGCAACGAGAACCCGACCACCGACAAGAGGACCCAATACATCCACCCCGTCCAGTTGGGAGAGATGCGAAGCAGGCTGCCTTCGTCCTGAAGTCCGCGCTGATAGTGATCCACCGCTTCTTGGCGATAGATGCCCGACGAACTGCTCATGGCCACCCTCGAAGGGATTGATCTTTCGCGAACCATGGCTGAAACTGATCGGCAGCGAATCGATAGAGTGGCTGCCTTGACCGAACGCGAAGCCGACGGGACAACGGCCCTTGCCATACTCTCGAGTTCGCGATGCCAAAGGAAGTCTTCGCAACTCCCTCCCACAAGTTCGTTCCCGCAATGAACCGATTCCCCGACTCGCAGCGCAAAATGCCCGTCCTCGTTGGCCTGACCATCCTCGGCCTTCTTGTGGCAGCGGGACTTCTGCTGCGATCGTGGTGGATGCCGTTCGAAGAGTCTGACCCCATATCCCCCACACGAGCGAGCTTCGGGCCTCGCGTCACAGCCTCTCCGTCCGAGGAACGCTCTCGGGGACTCCCTGGCGTGATCGTCGCGCGCGAAACCGTGGAAGTGGCTTCTCGACTCGAGGCAATCCTGGAAGAAATGATGGTGGCCTTGGGAGATAAGGTCGAGCAAGGAGATGTCGTTGCTCGCTTGGGGTCCCAAGACATCGAACACGAACTTCGCGGAGCCAAAGCTCGCCACCGGATTCTCACCGGCGAAGAGGAGGCCTCGAAGCTTCGTGCGAGTGAAGCCCGGCTGCATCGCTCACGGGTCGAGGCTTTGGGAGACCTTGCTTCCGAAGAAGAGAAGCAATCCGCAATCCATGACGTCCAACTCGCCGACACGGAACGGGCCATTGCTCGAGCGAAGCTCGAAGAGCAGGATGCTCGCATCGCACAGATCGAATCCCGACTCGCCAACGCTTTGGTGCGCGCTCCGTTCGCGGGCCAAGTGGCGGCGAGATACGTTGACGCGGGCGCCCTGGTTCGACCCGGGACCGTCCTGGTCCGTCTGATTCGAGGCGAGGACAAGCACGTGCGATTCGCCGTCGACCCCGCGACGATTGGCGCACTGAAGCAAGGAGACCCGGTCGAGGTTTGCGCGCCCGATCTCGGGATCCGACTGCCCGCCATCATCCACCACTGCTCTCCCGAGATGGATCTCGCCTCGGGAATGCTGCACATGGAGGCAATCCTCCAGCCCGCCGAAGGATACTCACAGCTACGAATCGGGATGCAGGTCGAAGTCATGAACTGACCACCTTCGACTGCCGTGCATAGCGAGAACGATAGAGCTGCGTGAGGTAGTCGTAGAGAACCAGCTCATGAGCCCGGGCCGAATCTCGGATCATCCGGTTGGCGTGCATGTGCAAGAAACTCGCGACAAGATCGCCCCTGGCGACACGCCCAGCTGACGAGGAGGTCAACTCCCCCAGCTCTTGAAAAATCGATCGCGTCTGTTGAGAGCGCTGTTCGAAGGCGCGCAATCCGGCGGCACGAACCTGTCGCCCCTCCGTTTCTCCGTCGAGCAATGCTTCCAGAGATCTCCGGGTCTTTCGAAAACGAGTACTGAGCTGCTTGGAGAAACCTCGGTCCACGCGGAATTCTCGAGAGAAACCATCGCGGGTCGCCTGAACCACCGCGAGGCGCTCCTCGAGGGAAAGACCGAAGTCCCTCAGCGTTCGGTCCATTCCAACCAAACACAGGCGCCAACGTTCCTCGAGCCCGACATCGCCCGAGCAATGCTCCAGAACTTTGAAGACCGCCTCGCTGTCAGCATGAAACCAGCCCTCCGCCAGCTCCATGGCTCGAGGGCCTCCGTATCGCTCCAGCTCCCGCTCGTAAGTGCTCCACTCCACGTTCCACAACAGGCCCCGGTCATTGGCCAAAGCAAACGCCTCCGCAAGAACGGGCAACGCCTGCTGAATCAGCTTGGTTGGCTCACCGTAGTAACGGGCTCGAAGATGCCAAGGCGGCCCATAGCGGATGAAGAACCACCGAGAGACGTGTCCGCTTGCCACCAGTTCCCGGTGCAGTGGGGCAAGGACTTCTCGAATCAGGAGATCCGCGGTGGATTCTCCGGTGAACAACTTGGCGTACAACCATTCGGAGCCAAGCGCTCGCTGACGCTGCTTGGATGACCAGGGATCGGGAGTCGGCTTCCGCGGTCTCGTGGGAGTCCGACGGACCATGGGGACGATCAGCTCATGGGTGTACTTACCTTCGGAACTGGTGACACACTGGTCTTCGATGGCGGGAAACGGCTCACGAAGCACCAGGGTTCCACGCCGCTCTGTCAACCTGACGAACGTCTCCACGCTCAGGGCATTGTCCAAGTCTACGACGAGTTCGTGATCCATCTCGACCAGCGCCACGAACCGCGGCAGCCTCCGCTGCTTGCGCCACTCTTGGACCCGCTGGAACTGTACGAAGCGTTTCGGGTGGCGGAGCCCTCCATGCTCCTCCTTGGGGACCAACCAACGGGCGCGAGAAAGCATGGCTCGGCCCACGGACACTCGAGGCAGGAACGGGAGCAGTTCGAACGGTCCCCAGTTCAACCCAGGAACGCTGGTGGTCCCCTGGGACTGAAGCGAACACAGGAACCGATAGATTCCGATGTTGGGACCTGAATAGTTGTGGGCGCTGGTCAACCGCGGAATCACTTCCTTTCCGAGAGCCCGCGAACGAAGGACGACCCGTCCTTCCCGCACCGAAACCATGAGATCCGAGAGGGGAATTTGCTGGTCGTCGCCCGCACCGGATCGACCCAGGAGAGGAATCTCGTGGGAGCGCAGCACCGGTCGAAGCAGCACGTTCCCCAAGCGACCCTCGGGAAGGTGAACGACCTCTGCAAACACGGCATCCGGCCGAATGGACTCTTCGGCGCGAAGGTGATCCCGCACTCCTTGGTCCAGGCTTTCCTCGAGATGGCAGAAACGCCCGAGAAGTAAGGCCCCCGAGGGTCCGGAGACGTTGCGAATCAACACGCGAAACTCGCCTCGATCCACCGCGGAAGTCGATGTCGCAAACAACGTGGCAGTGATGGCCATCGCATCGGGAAGCGGCGGGCGCTCCTCCTTAGCCAAAGGCTCGAGCTCTTGGGCATCGAGCTCGATCTCCTGAGAACGCGATTGCAACGCCTCGTGAAGTTTGGTTGCCAGGAGATGCTCGCGAGCCCCGGCGGTCACCGAGGGGATCTGGCTCGGACCAGGAAACCGAAGGCCTTCGAGCAAAGGAGAGGCACTTGCCGCAGGTCCCGCGGACCTCTGGAACCCAAGGCCGATTTCTTCATCCAACACTTCGGCCAGCGGCACCTCGCGAGTGTCATAGCGAGTCACGAATGCGGAACGGAACTGGGCGAGCGAGGTCTCCTGGGAAGGCAGCGGGGCGAGGAGATGAAGCATCTGAGCACCTCGCTTCAGCTCGTCGATCACTTGCCGCCCAAGGATTGCCTCCTCGGTTTTCTTGACCATGTCGACTTGGACGGTTCGGGCCGGATCGACCGGAATCGAGAGCTTCTCGAGTGCGCGCCAAATGTCGGCATAGTCCTCGCCATCCTCTCCCATGGCAACGGAGTCGAGTTGTTCCAAGTGCGACGCGACGGATTCGAGGGAGTCCGCGACCTCCGTCATCTCGGGAACCCGTCGCAGCGCGCGAATCACCCCGCGCACGGGATTGTCACCGGTCACCGCCGGCTCCAGGTCCGATCGCAAGACCTGATTGTCGATGAGCTCGTGGACGAATTCCTCGGCCTCGTCGAAACTGACCCCCTCGCAATGGCGAACCAAGTCCCTGGCCAGCTCAGCAATCGGAGCTCCGCTCGCCGCACAAGCGATCGTTCTTTCCAGGTAGTCGGTGATTCCCAAGGCCACCAAGTGGTGGCTTCGCCCCTTCCCCTCTACCCGGGACTCTGCGTAGCGAAGACGGTCCGACGCCCGGTACAGCGTCGAGTTCGGTCGAAAGTGCAGAGTCGCGCGAACCGACGGCTCTCGCTCCACAGCAGCGACCAGCAATGACAAGTAGTTCATGTCGAGCCGGGAGCGCCGCCTTGCCTGAGACGATGGCGCCAGCACCAAGCGGGTGGTTTCCCCGATCTTGCCGGTCGAGCACCCGGCGAACAGGCCGAAGGGCGTGGCACGGGTGGTCATTCTCGACAAGTAACGAACCAAGGAACGCTGCACTTTCTCGGCCACTTCCTCTTCGAGCTCCCCCTCCACCCAAGCATCCATCGCCTTGACCAAAGCCGGAGATGCCAGCAGCAGCGCTTCACGAATTCGTGGGCGTCGAACCAAAGAGCGAAGTCTCTCTACGAGTCGTTTGCGATCCTGCTCCACGACCTTTTCCCACTCGCTCTGGGTGGTCTGGAGTGCGAGCGAAGCGCCAAGAGAGTCTCCCCACCGAATCAGTTCGTCGATGGGAAGCAACGGGGTGCGCATTACGAAGAAACCACTCTCCTCAAAGTCACTCGTCCCTTGGCTTGCTTTGTTGCGGGGATGAGACATGAGCGTGGGAATCTCGTGCTGCGACCTGGAGAAGCGCCACCAAGTGGACCGGCGCAAGAGTGGTGGCCCCGAGAGGATTCGAACCTCTGTTTCCGCCGGAGAGACGGCGTCCTAGACCCCTGGACGACGGGGCTTCACTCGAAGAACGAACATTTAAGCACGGTCATGCTGTTGGGAAGAGTGACGAAATCCCTGTTGGAAACCACGCAAAGAAGTGCGGCGTTCGGAGGCCGCGGAAGAAATTTCGAGATTTCGTGCACCACTTCACCAAGGTCATGACTTCTCGCAGAGAAGCCGTGGTGTGTTCCTGAAACAAATCACGGACTGAGCAACGACAAGAGCAGAAATCTGAAAGCGCGACGTCGCCGCTTGGGTGATGCTACGCACCGACGACGTCGTGGATTTCGCCCCAACTCCTGCAACGGAACGTGTTCGTGATCCGTGGGATGGATTGCGGACTACGCTCCCCTATTGACCAGTGGAGAAGAACAACATGGACAAGCCTGACGTCAAGAAACTCCAACTCAGCAAAGAAACCGTGCGAGTTCTGAATGACGACGAGCTGCGCGGAATGGCCGGGGGAACCATCTTGCCGACCGGGGAAGAGTGCAACGTCTTCACCACCGCAAACTGCCCGACCGGCGACTGCGGTTGCATGGTGAACACCCTTCCGATCCTGCCTCCGTAAATCTCGAAATTCCCAAGCGGACGCGACGCCACCCAGGAATGAGGCACCATCGGTGGCTGCAAGCGCGCTTGTCCCCCCAAAAAAAGAAGGAGTCCAAGTCATGGAGCAAGAGAACAAACTCCGCTTGAACAAAGAGACAGTTCGGAAGTTGAACGAGGACCAACTGAAGAGCGTCGGTGGCGGACTCGTCGTCCCGTCGGTGGTGCTTTGTCCGATCCCCACCCTCGTTGACTGCGATTGCGACGGGACGTCACTGCCCGTTCCGACCTACAACTGTCAGTAGGATCCGAATCACAAGCATCGCTCGGGCTCGGCCGCCTGCCACACTGGCACGACGGCCGGGCCCGAGTTTTTGATCATCGGCGTGCCTCCCGTCCTTCCCCTCACTTCGACCGCCACGCCGCTCCGTTCCCACGCGCCCGAAAGGCGATCCACGAATCGCGGCGTGGGCCGGTGCCGCGGATCGAACTCATGGCGTGCTCGTCGTCCACTCAGGATCCCGTCATTCCCTTTCCTTCCAAAATCCTGGCCGCCATCCGCCGGAGACCCTCCCGTCCGTGGGCACGGGCCGAAGACAATCCATCGCCCCCCCGCAAATCTTCCTCCTGACTGGCGACCCGGAATGCGGAGTTGGATCGAGACAGCAGAAGCCCGGGGTTGACCGGTCCTTCGCGAATCGCGGAGAGAGTTCGGTCCGAGCAAGAGTCTGCCGGCTTTCGCGGATTCGATGATCGGCGCCTCCCTGCGGGAGCCCACTCCCCTCCGCGGCAAAGTTTCACGAAATCCAGAAACTCGAAGATTCTGGTCCAGCCCAACCAATGACCTGCCGGTGCTAATCTAGTGACCCAAACGCTCTGGGTTCACTTTGCGAAACTATTTCAAACCTGGCAGTCGGAGTGGATGAAACGAACCGGACACGCGGATGTTGTCCTCGTGCAGAAAGCTCGCCGCAAAGAGCCGGCGGCCGTCGAAGCATTTCTGGAGCGGCTCAAGTGCGTGCCGCGAATGTTGGCATTCAAGAACTCCCAGCTTGGATCCCCGCTGAACCGCATCGAACTCGAGGATGTGAGCCAGGATATTCTTCTGGCCGTGTGGCGAAAGCTCGACCAGTACACGGGACAGGGAAACCTGGAATCCTGGGTCTATCGATTCTGCTTTTTGGAACTGATGGCTCGCATTCGCAGCTTAGGCCGGCAACAGAGGCTTCTTCGGGATGCAGCGCTTGACGCGCCCGCCGCGGGCCGTCCGCCACCGGACCCGGTTCGCTACGAAGAAATGTACCGCTGCCTCAATGCGCTGGGCAACCCGGTCGCGGATGTGATTCGACTAAAGCACTTCGAAGAACTCACTTTCGAAGAGATCGCGGAGCGCTTGCAGGTTTCCACCAACACCGCGAAGACTCGTTACTACCGCGCCCTTCCGCAGCTCCGCCAGCTCCTTCGCAAGGAACAAGGGCAGCAGCAGGGAGGCGCCCGATGAACTCTCATGACGCCTCGGCCCACGAATCCAGGCTGCGAGAACTTCTGCAGCAATCAGATCCAGAGAGGAGCTTTGAGAAGTCCGAGCTCGCGGACTGTCGCACCTGCCAAGAGGAGTTCACGGCCATGCACCAACTCCAGGCTTTCTTGAACGAGATCGGGGAGGATGAGCGACGAAGCATCGAAGGGTCCCGTGACAAGGGGAACTCCCCGCGCGACGAGCTCGCGATTCAGCGCTTGCGACACGAGATCGGACCGGACCGGCCGAGTCGGACGTGGGGCGCGCGCGGAGTCGGTAGAAAGGTCGCGGTGGCCGCGATCATCGCTGTGCTCGGAGTGATTCTTTGGCAAAGGAGCGCGCCCCCCCACCCTGATCCCGGCCCCCTGCTGGGACCGGAGTCGTCTTTGTGGCCGTCGGGCACCGTGAGTGCGGTTCGCGAGTTCCGCTGGGACAAACCGTTGCCGCGAGGTGGCTGGTTCGTGGTCAAGGCTTATGAGAACCAACCCGGAATCAGCAAACCGTTCCTGGAAAGCGAAGAACTCAGAGATCAAACCTGGCGAGCTCCTTCCGGCATCACATGGCCGCAGGAGTTTTTCTGGGAGCTCGAGGTGTACGACGGTTCGAGTGGATCCTTCCCAACCCAAGTGCTGCGTCAATCCGTATCCCTGACCCCGTCGGTCGAGGAATGATTTCGACAGATCCAACCCGTCCGAGTTGCCGGATCCGAGTTTTGTGGGCCACCTTTCTGATCGCCGGGGGATTTGTTCAAACGTCTGCAGCCAAACAGGAATCCCTCGAGCCGTCGACGGCGGTTGAGCAACTCATCCAATGGAGCGCGATCGCGGAAACGCTTGCGCCAGACGATTGCCTCGATCACTGGATTGATTGGGAAACCCATCTGCAGGAGGGCCTGATCGAAGGGGCGTGGAGCGAGCACAGCCCGGCGGATCAAAGAGAGCTTGGTCAGCAGGCCTATCATCTCTTGAAAGTGGTGGACCGCTTGGTGGTCCGCTCCGGACAACTCGACACAGAAGAACAGTTCACCTTTCAAGAAATCGCGATCAGCGCCGCCCGAACCGCCGAGAACGAAGAGTGGGTTTTGTACCGATTCTTTCGGCTGGCTCGATTGCACCAAGAAAGCGGTGATCTCGAGCATGCCATCCGTCTGCTCGAGGACGCCATCAATGCTTGCCCCGCGGCCCCCAACACCCTTGCTCTGGCATTCCTGACTCTTGCCGAGTTCCGAGCGCAATGCGGTCAGTACCAAGAGGCCCTTGCAGCCTTGGATTCGTGTGAGCAATACAAACATCAGGGTACGGGACCTCGAGTTGCGTTGTCCCTTCCAGCTCAGCGCGCGGGGATCCTCCTGAAACAGGGGTTACCGGACAAAGCACGGGAATTCATCGACAAGTCTTTGCAACTCGCCTCGCGACTTCGCTCCGAAGGGCTCGACGCCAGCACCGTGGTCGTGACTGCTTACCTGCGAAACGTCGAGCACGCCCTGGCGGTAGGCCAATTCCGTGCGGTTGACAAAATCGTCGAGGAATACTTGGCGGATCGCCGACTGTTCCGTGCCGAGCCCCGGGCCGCAATGACTCTTCGCACGCTTCTCGCCACGGCTTGGATGGCACGGGTTGAAGAGGAGCCCAGTCTGCGGGAACGCGGAGTGCGTCAGTGTCAGGACGTGCTGGCCTCGCCAAATTCCTACGCAGCCGATCGGTGGAAATGCTACGTGCTGCTTACCGACGACGCACTCAGCCAAGGGGACTGGGAGGAAGCCTCCCAGCACCTCGAAACGCTCGAAACATCCATTCCCGAGTCCTCTCGCACCCTTGCTCAGAAACTCGAGGCGGATTGCCTTGCCGCCCGCGTGACTCTCGAGAGTCCTGCACCTGTCGCGCAGCTCCCAGTGATCGAAGCACGCCTCGAAGACCGGATGGACGAGCTGTGGTCATCCTGGAACGCCGCGCGCCTCAGCCAAGAAGAGGTCGGTTTCCTTCTTTACCGAGAAGCCAGAGCTCTGGTGTCCCAACTTTTTCGCGTGAGCAAAGCGCGATCTGGCGACGAAGGCGTATGGCGTGCTCTGCAGCACCTTCTTCGCATCGATTCACTTGGCTCGGTATTCGCTGAACTGCAGGCGGTGATTCCTCAAGAACCACGGGATGCCATCGCTTCTTTGGTTGATCAAAAACGCGGGCTCCTGATGTTTCCTCCGGGGGATCGCGTCACTCATGTCGTGGCCGTCGATGACCGTGGCATTGCGCACGAAGAACTGGAGTCGTACCGAGCTCTGCGAGATCTGACAGGCGCGTACTTGCAATGCCTGTTCCGACCTGCCACAGACAGCAATCGTCACCAAGCAGCGACCGAGGACCGAGAAAGACAACTTGCTCGAGAGATCGGTCAGCGGGTCCTGCCTGCCACGATTCAAGAAAAGCTGAAGAGCTGGTCACATGTCCAAGTGGTGGGGACGGGCTTCTTTCACTCGATTCCCCTGGAGTGGCTGATTCTCGAAGACGACAGTCGGGTGGGGCTTACGCGTTCCGTGCACTACTTGCCCTCGGCGACCCTGGCACCACGACTCGACGAACGTGCTCGTGACTGGCGCCACCAAGACGTGGACCGACATTGCTTGCTCATCGGCGGCAGTCGGCCGAGTTCCCAGATCCTGTCGTTCGCGACCGGTCTCCGCCAGCTTTCCATCGAGAAGCCAACCGCTGACAATCTCCTCGGCAGCTATCCGAGCGATCGGATTGCCGCGATCCTCAATGAGAGCGCGACCGAGCCCGCACTCCAGGCCATGGAAGGTAGCGCGACTCGCGTCCTCCAATTTCTCGGCCATTCCGTTTGGGACGGCAATCGGCCGGGGGCCCCGCTGGGGCTCGTGCTCGCTCCCACCGATCAAACGGACGGAGTTCTTTGGGCCCCAGAGATCGCGACGCTGCCTCAGGCGTCATTCGCCATGTTGACGTCTTGTCGATCGGGGAGCGGTCGCGAACGGCGAGGTGACCACCACGCGGCCGACTTGGCCGGTGCATGGCTAGCCAAGGGCACGCCCACGGTGCTCGTCACGAAGGCAGACTTGCGATACGACGTCGCGGTGGAACTTTCGCAGTCACTTCATGAATCGCTAAGGGCCGGACTCCCTCCTGCCATTGCCTTACAGGATGTTCGCCGTGACTTCTGGAACAAGTATGGCGGGCAAGCTCCGCTCCTGTTGGGAATGGTTCGGATTGTTGGGGCCGGACTCGAGCCGGTCTTTCCTCTCCACGAAAGGTCTTCCCCAAACACGAACCAGGCTTGGTGGCTTCTGGTCTTTGCAGGCTTCCTCACGATGGCATTCGTGTGGACGAAAAGGGGGAAACTGACCAAACCGAAAGCCACTCCGCCCGGTTCGTGAATCCTCGACCGAGATCAATTGGGCGGCGCCGTGGCCCCCTTCGGCGGGTTGTCGTCGTACTCACCAGGATCGTCCAATGGAGTGATGCCCGAACCGCCGGCACGATCGACCCCGACATCGGCTGGAAGAACAATCGGCACAGAAATGGCTTCGTCGAAATGGGTTTCGGTGACGGCAAGTAGAGTCGAAAACTTGTACAAAGTTCGTGGCCCCGCCAGAGAGAGGTTCGAACCCGACTTCTGAACCAATCTCCATTCCAACCAGAACACAGTGTCCGTCACGACATCGACCTCCCCATCGATCGGGACAGTCAGGGTTTGCGAGGCCTCAATCTCGCTCCACGGGATCTCGTCAGTGAAGTGGGCGACTTGTTCGACCGCATCATCCAAGGAAGGTTGCCGCCAAACCACCAGCTCGAGATGGGTGGGGTTGGGAATCGGATCGGTGGGTAGTTCTAGATCGAGCTCGAGGGTACCGGTGGAGGTTTGAAGGGGGTCGCCCGCGACCCACTGGTATTCCCCGCCGGGGGCCCAGGTGGTCTCGTCTTCGGACTCGACGTATGGCACCAAGAGCTTTTGCGAGTCATCATCCGCCAAGGCACTTGGCAGCATCACCATTTGGTCGAACGCGTCAATCCCCACCAGCAGGTCATGGTCGCCGTCCAGATCGAAGTCCGCCACCGCCGGCCGACCCGTTTGTCCGAGCGCGGGGGAGCCTCCGAGCCCCGCGTCCACCAGCTGCGCACTGAGCCAACTGAACGTGTCTCCCGGGACCCCACGATTGATGAACACCACCGGGTCAGTGCTTGCTTCGCTGGTCAAAACCAGATCGTCGTCGCCCTCTCCTGTGAAATCGGCAGCAGCAATGCCCTGGACGCCGGTCTGCCCAAGGTCGATCGGGGTTTCGTATTGGAAAGCAGCATCCATGACATGCAGAAGATGGTTGTTGCTGCCTGCAGCCACCAGAACAGCCACCAAGCGCGACGGTGCGGTCCCTGCATTCTGTCGAAATGCTGCCACGGACCCCGTCACCAAGGATGCCTCTTGGTAATAGAGCAACGCCCCGTCCAAAGAGACGACTTCGATTCGGTCTGTCGCGAGATAAGCCACGTCGGGACGGGGAACCCCGTCCCAGTCGACCAAAGCAAAGTCGATCACCGTGGACGTCGTCGGCAACGCCGTCGTGATCGCGTTTCCGAGAACGTTCTCGATCTTGCTGAGCCCAGCACCTGGTTTGTATCCGACGACTTCGTAGGTTTCGAAGCGCCGAGTCGCCACGAGACGAGTGATGCCATTCGAGAGTCCGGTGGAGGAAATCTCTTCGTACAGGAAATAGTCAGCAATGACCGTTGATGTCGGACTGCTGGACAGGGACGCGTCCCAGTCAAACCACAGGTGAAACAACCCATCGTCGTTCGCGACCACCAGCGAGTCCGTCCCGGTCGGTGCTCCTCCTTCGAGGACGGCAAAATCGTTCGCCGCCAGGGGGATGCTCAATGACGACGAGTACTGCCCCGGTCCAAACAGAAACAGCAAGGTGCCGTTGCGATGCGAGATCGCATCGGGGACGAGGTCCCCCGTCATTTCTGCGGCCACCAGGCGGCCGAACTCCGACGATGGCTCCATCACGGTGAACCTGGCAGCTTCAAAAGTCGCCGATTGCGCAAACCCCGAAGGCCCCAGGAGCAAAGACACTCCCCACCACCCAAACATGACCAAGGCGTTCTTCATTGCTAGCGGTGCTCTCTTCCAAAGATGTCCTGCCTCAACCCCCGCCGAATGTGCTCTGCCGTTCCAGCGGTCGACCCGTCTCCGGGGCCGCTTTTGCGGCACGCGAACGAAGCGATCGGGGCAACCTCCATAGTTTCACAAAATCCGAGAATCTTTGCTGACGGGACGTTTCCCCTGGTCCCGCGCCCTTCACGGCACCGCTGATCCTGAAACTTTGCGCTCACTGCCAGTCGCTTTCACGGCCGAACCCGTTTCGTTCCTTATTGGGAGACAGCCATGAAACTGAGAAACCCGAGGCTCGGCGGCAAGCACCGAGCGATTGTCGACACGGCCATGAGCGTCCTCTTACTGGGCGCCACGGCGGCCCCCGGCTCGTTGCAAGCAGCTCAGGTTTGTACGGGCGGCGCGCTGGAAGCAGTGGTTTTCCGCGACAAGAACGGCATCCCTCACATTCGGACGGAGAACGAGGAGGCTGCCTGGTATGCGCTGGGATACGAGGAGGGGCGCGACGCACTTTGGGAAGTGCAGAAGAACATCAAGCTGTTCCAAGGGCGGGCAGCCGAACGTCTCGGAGACGGGGTCAAAGTCGGAAACTTGCCTTTCCCCATGGGATTCCATGTGCTTTCCGACATGGTGGTCAAGATCTACGACACTCACCTTGGGGGAATGACCGAAAGCGACCTGATGGAGTTGTTGAAGGACACTTCAGCTCCCGGCCCTCTGCAAGACCAGCTGTTCCACAACTTGAAAGCCTATGCCCGGGGTCTGGACGACTTTCGCGAACACCTGAAAGGAAACTCCGGTCTTCTTCCCGAAGAAGAAGACATGCGTCAGTGGCTCGTGGACCATAACGCGAACTGGGCGTTGGAAGAGACCATCGACGTGCAAGACGTCGCCAGCTGGGGGGGCTGGGCCAAAGCCGTCTCGAACTTCACCGCGGCGGCGTTGATGGACGCCAATCCCCATCCCGCTCCCGTCCCCCCGCTGTCGGCTTCCACGCCTAGCGTTGCGATCGGAGGGTGGGACACCGATCCAGGAACTCAGTTTCTGAAATCAGTGTTCGCACCGCTCGGACTCGGCGGGTCCAACGGGATGGCTTGGAGCTTCGGTTTTCTGGAAGAGCAAGGAGTCGGCTACGCCGGCTGTGTTGGCGATCAGCAGGGAGCCGGGCAGCTGCCATTCCTGTATCCCAACGGGACCGGCGTCGACGAGGCCGAGTTCCACATCTACTACGCCCACCTGGATGTCGAGCCCGCGGGCGGCACAGACCCCGGATACAGCACTTTTGGATTCCTGCGGCACGGAGCGGGTGCCTTCTTCACCTCCCACAACGACAACGTGGCATTTGGCGGAAGCGTCGCGGCCGCCAACATCGCGGACGGCTTTCTCTTGCGCCTCGAGCAGAACGCCGACAAGAGCATCGCAGATCCCCCTCGCTACTTTTCCTACTACGAAAATGGCGGGACCGGCGACTTCGTCGACTTCGTGAACGACTCCGTAACCGTGGTCCGGAAGGACGGTCCAGACTTCGTCGTCTCGTTTCAGCGGGCTGGCCCGTTCGGCGTGGTGTACAACACCACCCCTTTCTGGGCAGACAACACCACGAGCTGGGGAGCCTCCAACGCTTTCTACACCGAGCCCGACCCCACGGATCCGGATGCACGAGTCCCCGTCGTCGTTGCTTACCGGTGCCCCCATGACAATGCAGTGGACGACCTGTCCGGCTCCGACGACCATCATTCGCGGCTCGTGGTCGGAGGCTATCGTCTGATGCGGGCCCGTGACGTGCAAGACGTTCGAGTCGCTTTGGAGAACCACGATCTCGGATACACCGTCGACATCTGCGCGGTCGATCGAGAGGGCCGGCTCTATTCGACATTGGCGGGCACCATTCCCCAACGCGGAGTGGATTCCGAGTTGCTCCTGGATGGCTGGACTTCCTTGAGCAAGTTCGACATCTACGACAAAGACGGGGAGCCCGTCCCAGCTCGCTGGCCGAGCGATCGAAAGTTCGACTGGCAACTCGAAAGCGACGGACATCCGAAGTATCTGGTTCCCGGAGAAACCGGCAACCCCGCCGAGTACCTCCCTTACGTTTACTTCAACCCCCTGGACAGCGACGACGAACCGGCCGAAGTCCCCTACACACCAGGCCAGAACGACTACGAGAATCCGGGATTCGTGACTGCTTCCAACGATGTCGTCTGGCACTTCTACAAGAAGCGCTACCAGCAGATCGACCTCTCGGATCCCGTCAATCCGGTGATCGGCGACAACGCGATTCTCGACCGCACGCTCAAGAGCTGGACCCTCTATCACGTGTGGGCCTATGGCGAAACGTTCGAAGCGCTCGACAAGAATCAGCAGATGATCGATCACTTCCTCGACATCGACGAGTCGGGAAACTTGATGGACTTGGCCGAAGCCAAAGAATTCACCGTGAGTCGAGATCTGTATGTCCCCGAGGACTTCCAATCTTGGGACGAGAATGCTCAGGCCTACGTCCCTCCCGCGGACCCTCAACTCGCCACTTTGCCCGTCACGGTGCGCGTCCTGAAGGAGCTCCAGAACAACCTTTCCTCCATTGAGCAAGAAGCCGATCGAGAGTCTCGATTCTTCAAGGACTTGTGGGAAGCTCTCTGGAGACCCCAAGGGCTTTGGCATCTGAAGACGGTGACTCCGACGCTCGCCGTCTGGATGAACCTGAAGAACGCGTGGATCGACAATGCAGCGTCCACTTTCTACTACCCGAATCTGATGTTCCCCGGAACGGGTTTCGAGAATCGGGCGTATGACTTTGAGATGCCGGAGGACGGAGCACTGGTTGATTTCTTCTGGGAGCAGACTTGGCTCGCAGAGGGTGTCGAGCCAAAGGCAGACGGCGGAGTCAGCCTCAGCGCTCAGGAACGCAACGACCTCGACGTTGCGTTGAACAAGCTGATTCTTTGGGATGGCCCCGTCCCCTATCAACGAAACGCCTCCAGCGCTTCGGCTCTCCTTTTCGAAGAGTTCAAACAGGGCTTCCAAGCCGCCAACTACCCTCACGCCCGTCGCTTTGTTCCCGTGTTCGATGGTGCCGTGGTGTCATCGAGCGTCCCCTATGACGACGCGGACTTTCCCAACCAACCCCAAACAACGATCCCACTGGTGGCCGGAGCTTTGCCCCACGCACTGATGGGCGATGATGAGCTCGATGCTCCTGGACTCTCCTACGATGGAGAGTTCCTGCTGAACGATCCGAGGTCGTGGAACGAGTTCGAGTCCATGGCGTTTCCTCGGTTGACCTGGGCTTCGATGTGGATGCCTCAAGGCTCACTCCACACCATCACCAACCATCTGGAGATTAGCGAAGACGTCTACAACAGCTTGTACCTCCCCAATGGCACCGTGAAGTCGGTCCTCAGTGCATCCGACGTCAATCACATCGTGACCTTCCTTTTGGACCTCGGGGGTTTCTATAGCGAGGAGGGGGCCAGTTCTCCGCAAGCTTCACAACCATCTACGAAGAAAGACCCCTATGACGACTGGATGGACAGTTGGTCATCCAACAACCCCACGGCGTCCCCCCATGCCTCTGGTTACCCGCTGACGCGCAACATGGTGCGCGTGGCGATGCTTCGCCGTCTGCTCGATGCGGACTCTTTCATCAACGACCATGGTCTCGGCACCTACGGCGAGGTCGTTCGTGGCCGAGCGTTTGCCTACGACGGTGACCAAAAATGGCCGCCCGATGGGTCCCAACCCGATCCTTCTGAAGGCGCTCCCAACGAAGGCTATGGATTCGCTGGAGCGGTTCCGTTCCCAGACCTCGAACAGTCCTTTGTCGATGGGAACTACACCCCCTTCAAGTTTCAGTTCCAAAGAGGCGAAGGCTTCTCCGAGCGCTTCTGGGCCCGCCCGGTTTCCACCTGGCCTCTGGTCACCTTCTTTCCGAACAACGGTCGTGCTCCGGAGTCTTACTTCTGGGTCTCCCCTGGAAATCGAGTCATGGCCTTTGATTCGATTCACTTTCCCGGGTTGATGGAAGCGGTCAACCAAAACACCTTGGCAACGACCCACTACAACGACTACCGCAGACCCAACAACTGGTCCACCGAGATGGGTCACGACAGCCCGCAACAATACTGTTACACCCCGTAGCGCTCTCCGGGTCGATCTCTGATCGCGTCAAACCGGTGGCGGTGGGTCATCCCTGCCGCCACCGGCCCATTGACGAACCTCCGGCAACACCGCCCTTCGGCAGAACTCCCGAAGAAAGGGCGGAAGAATTCGCTCGAGCTTGCGGATATCCGGCAGAAGGCGCCCTCCCTTTGCCAATTGCCTCGGAGATCCCTCATGAACTCACCCATTTCGCGAGCGACTTTCATTTCCTTGCTGACCACGACAACAGTTGTCGAAACCGGTCGTGGATTGGCTCAGTCTTTGCCGATTCGTGCAAACCTGGATTCCACGATCATCTGCGCCACCAGCAAGACCACTTCCATTCGATCTGGACTCAAGGGCTTTCCCGTCGTAGAGCCTCACGTGTCTGCCCACCCTTCCAACAACGACCATCTCCTCATCGCCGCGATGGTCGTCACGGACATCGAAAACGCTTACGAGAGTAGCCGACTCTCGAGCTTTGTTTCTCTCGATGGCGGTCAGTCGTGGACGGAAACTGCCCATGATTGGTGGGGCTATGACCCGTGGACGGCAATCCTTCGCGACGGAACCACGGTGATGACCTGGATCGGAACTCCCGGCGAGTTTCAGGGGCAGTACCCAATTCGATTCTTCTCTTCTCCGGATGGCGGACTGACTTGGAGTGACCAGATCCAGACTTTGCCAGGCGGACACGACGGAACCAAGGTCGTCGGCTTCGAGGAAGAGTTCTACTTCACCACCGTACACTTTCGCGGCCACGGGGCAGATGTGGTTCTTTATCACAACGACGGAGCCGGTCTTTTCGAGGAAATGGCAAGGATTCCGAATGAAGGTCGGCGGCTGAACTTCTGCGAACCGGCAATGCTCACCGATGGGACCGTCATCGTTCCGGTGGCTCACGGTGGATCTGCCTGGGTTCACGCGTACGATCCACTCACGGAAGAACTCTCCGCGGCCGACTCCGTCACGCAGAACTCCGGCGGAGCCCGGGGCTACTTGCACCTCACGGCGGACACCAACGAGGAGTCGGCCTTCACGGACCGGCTGTACTTTGTGCGCGCCGTGGGGGGCGCTGCCGGACGCGGGATTTGGCTGAATCAATCCCAAGACCGGGGGCTCACCTGGCACCCGGATCGGCGAATCGACCTGTTTGCGGGTGCAAGGCCCAGTGAGGCACTCGTTCCCAGCGCTACGGTCAATCGACAAGGAGTTCTCGGAGTGTCTTGGGTCGACCGTCACAACACGGGAAATGGCAACGACGTGTACTTCACCGCGTCCTGCGACGGCGGTCAGAGTTTTTCAGAACCCGTCCGAGTGACGCGAGTCAGTAGCGATCCCCGAACAGAAGGCAACGGCGATGTCGCCAACAAGTTCCCCGGAGGAGGCCATTACCTCGGAATCGCGGCTCGCCTCGACGGAAGTTTTCAGCTGGTCTGGAGTGATAGCCGCAGCGGTCGATTCGAACTTCAAACGAGCCAGGTAAAGGTGAAGCGGCTCGCAAAGCAAGCCGCCACCGATTGACCTAGAAACCGACGAGGGGCCACCAGGTCAGTACACGATCAGCCGATAGGCGTTC
The DNA here is from genome assembly GCA_028289345.1 of Planctomycetota bacterium. GTDB lineage: Bacteria > Planctomycetota > B15-G4 > B15-G4 > SIAN01 > JANQQL01. The sequence continues at coordinate 86,504 of JANQQL010000050.1, forward strand.
CGAAAGTGATCGAACGCCTCGGGATACTGACCATTGCTGAAAGCAGCGTCCCCCAGTCCCACTTCCTGGGTCGCCAGTGGATGAGTGTCCAACCCCGCCACGACATGCATCTGATACGTCTGCAGTACGATCTGGCGAACCAGTTCGAGTTCCCCGCCCGCGGCAGCGGGAAGCTGGAACGAGGCAATTCGCTGGTGACGAGGATCGTCGTCGGACATGGAAAGATGTTCTTCGATCCGCATCCGCAGGTTCTGATCTCCCACGGCAATCACCGCCTGCATGACTTGGTCGACCTGCGCTTCCAAAGACAAGAGTTTGGCGTCCTGCAGATCCAGGCGAGAGAGTAGCTCGGCTTGATGGGTCTGATTCAAATCGGACAACTGGCTGATCTCGTTCCTCGTGTCCGCGATGCGCAGATGGGTGAACAAGTGCTCGTTCTGGAGCGTATCTTCGGCGACCTGGATGCGACTCTTGATCTCGGTCTGGACTCCTTCGAGCACCGAGCGGGTTGCCTCGAAGAAGAACTCTCGGTCGGCCCGTTCCTGCGAACGAATCGTCCCCAGCATGTCGGTGATGAGGCTGTGGTGGGACGAAACCGTGAGGAGACCTTCCTGGCCACACAGGGCGGCGGCTCCCATGGCGGCGGCGACAGTTCCAGCAACAATCTGCATTCGAAACTTCATGAGATTCTCCTTGGCGACACGCTTCGGTCTTGGTGGGTCCGAGCGGAATCCAGGGACAAGCTCAGGTGTGGCGCGAAAAACGGGAGCGACCCGAATTTTTCTGCGGAGCGCCGCGGAATGCGCTCGTTAGGAAGCGTGCGGCGTCACCGGGCCTCGACGGCGCGGGTCAGTGCTTGGACAAGGTCCGCCCTCCGGAAGGGCTTGCGCAGCAACTCGGCATCGGGCTCGAATTGACTCGGGATGGCGGCAGCGCTTTCCGTATAGCCCGACATGAACACGACCGGCAGGCTCGGAACCAACTTGCGTGCGGCCTCGGCAAGTTCGTAGCCGCTCAGCCCCCCGGGCAAGATGACATCGGTGAGAAGCAAGTCCGCCTGCCCGGCTTCACGAAGCACCTCCAGTGCTTCGATACCGTTCACCGCAGGCAGGGTGCGAAACCCCAATGCTTCGAGCTGGCTCACCAGAATCGGGCGCAAATCATCGTCGTCTTCCACCACGACCACAAACCCGGAGCAGTTCCTTGGTGAGCTCTGAGGCAACTTCTCCGCCGCGGCCTCCACCAATTCGTCATTGACCCGTGGCAGATAGATACTGACCACGGTGCCACTTCCCATTCCACTTTCGATGGCGATGTGGCCTCCCGACTGCTTGACGAAGCCATGAGCCATCGACAATCCCAGCCCGGTGCCCCGACCGACCGCTTTCGTGGTGAAGAAGGGCTCGAAGGCCCGATCAAGAGTGGCCGCGTCCATCCCATAGCCACTGTCCGTGGCGGACACGCAGATGTAGGGGCCGGCATCAATCTCGGCGCTCGCCGCGTAGCCATCGTCGATCTCCACGTTGGCGACACGAAGCAACAGTTTGCCACCTTCCGGCATCGCATCCCGCGCATTGATCGCCAGGTTGAGAACGACGTTCTCGAATTGGTTGCGGTCGACGTGACAAAGCCACAGGTTGGCATCTCGAATCAGCTCGACTTCAATGGAAGCGCCCAGCATCTTGCGGAGCATATCCACGAAGCCGGAGAGCAAAGCTCCCGCATCGGTCAGGGTCGGAGACAAGGGCTGGCGTCGAGCAAATGCAAGCAATCGATGGGTGAGCTTGGACCCACGTTCCGAGGCATCGAGTGCCGATCGAATCAGGCGATTCCCCTCGGGGTCACTCACTTTTTCGAGCGCGAGCTCCAGATTGCCCTCGACCACGGCAAGGACATTGTTGATGTCATGCGCCACGCCGCCGGTCAACTTCCCGATCGCATCCATCTTCTGAGATTGTCGAAGCTCCGACTCAGCGCGGAGTTCATCCGTGACGTCGTTGAACGTTGCGCAGATGCCACCATTCGGCAAACGAAATCGACGAATGAGAATCGAACGGCCTGTCGGAGGAGTGAGGACCTCGGTGTGGATCAAGGGGCCGCTTCGGATCGCCTCGACGTGAGCCCAGGCAATGGCGTCGGGATCTCCCGGCCCGAAAATTCCCGTCGAAGCCACCACCGCGTAGAGATCCAGCAGGTTCGTCCCTTCGCAGAGGAGCTCCTTCGGGTGAATCCCCATTCCCGCGTAGCGATCGTTCCAAGCAACGAGCCGCAGCTCGTCGTCGTAGATCGTGATGCCTTGATCCATCGTCTCGAAGGTGATCTTCAAGAACTCCTGGATCCGGCTCACTTCCTGCCGTGGGTGATCCTGCATTCTCGCCATCCTGCACGGGCTCGAAACCGCGCCGGGGGCACGGGTCCATCCAGAGCCCCTGGCGGTCGCATTGTACGGATGGCCATTCGTCAGTGATCGGGTCTCTCGCGAGGATGGCGACCGAGCGTCGCCCGCGGCTTCTTCCAAGTGCCGTACTCCTGGGTCGCAAGTGGCTCTGACCAGCCCACCCGCCGACCTCATCGACGATCGTCCCCAAGAAGTGACAACCCGATCGCGCTCTCGTTCGGTCCTGCCGTTGTCTTCCGAGAGCTGTGGCCAGCCGGCGTCAAGAAACCGCTCGGCCGCGGGCCCAAAAGCCAAGAAGAACTCCCAACAGGACGCCGCAGACGGCGAACGCTCCCCACCCATTCGATGGACCACTCGCCACCGGTTCCTCGATACGAATCGGCCGTTCAAACACGGGCTGTTGCCCGACGCCGAACACGCGAAGGAGGGAGTGGTAGTAAGGGTCGGCAAAACGAGGGTCTTGCAAGAGATCGGCTCGTGCATCCCGCAGTGCTTCCGCCGGGCTCCGCCCCTCCCCCAGGGATCGGTGGATCGATGCGGACATTCTGCGGGTGGACTCCGGCTCCAGATCGAAACCCGAGTCGATGACCGCGCAGGCACCGGCGGCCAAGAACGCTCCGGAGAGAGTTGCTGCGGCAGCATCGCCCGATCGATTGGGGGAGACCGCGCTTTGACAGGCCGTGAGGATGACGAGAGGCGGCGCTTTGATGGACTGAATATCTTCCGCGAACAATGAGCCGTTCTGACCCTCCCCCGCTGACAACTGGAGTCCGGTGGGCTGCTCGCGCCACGGATCATGAATGCCGTGGGTGAGAAACTGAAGCACGCGACAGTTTTCGAAGTCCGGACGACCGAGCGTCTCTCGCGAGGCTTCGGCGCCGAAGAAACCGCGCCGTTGTGACGCTGGGTAAGACTCCAGGATGGGAGAAGCGAAGGATCGGCTGAGAACCGCAGGGATCGAACGGCTTCCCGTCGCCGACTCCGTCGAGCCCAGAGGGTTCGTGTCCGCGACCATCAACCACACGTCGTTCGCCTCATTCCCCAGTGTTTCCTTGGACCGGATGGCTGCAAACAGGCCAAACGGGAGCGATGGAAGCACGTCGATCGCCACCGCAGCACCGAGGAATTCGTGATCACCGAACGGCAAGCACTCAAAGGGAATGTGTCCGAAATCTTCAAGGCCCACGATGCTCCAACGACGGGCCCGAGCGAGCGTGGGAACCGCGTCTTTCGGGAACAACAGCTGAGAGATTTCCGTACGGATCGAGGCTTGGGAAAGCCGGCTTTCCTCATCCTCGCATCTTGAACCAAGACTGGACCGAAGATCCGCTCGCAATTCCCTCACGTAGCGATGACCGGGCAGTGCGTAATGGGCAGCATCATTCTTGTCGACCACGAACAGGTGAGTTCTCGCGGTTGCCGGGAGATAGACCAGTACCGCGTGGTCCTCCTGAAGAAACTCCTTCCTGAGGCGGCGCAGTGTGGTGATCCCATTGGCCCAACGTTGGGACAGGCGCGACAACTCCTGAATCTCGATCAACCGCTCAAGAGCAACCTCGGGGCCGGATTCCCCCTCCAAAGAAAGAACCAACCGAATGAACTCGGAGTAGAAGTCCGTCGCCACCTTCTTCCGAAGGATTCCATAGCCCCCTTCGCGCGTGGGCGTGTTTTCCCAATACTCGAGAAACTCAAGATGGAGTTCCTCCATCTGTTCGCGCCAAAGGTCGAGCTCTTGGGTGCTGCTTCCCGCTTCGATCGCCTGTCTTACAGAGATGGCCGCCCAGCTGCGCCGTTGAGGGGGCCTTTCACTGGGTGGCATGGAGTCGAGAGAGCGTTCGGCGGCATCCAACCAGATTTGTGCGGTATCCCAGTCGCCATCTTCGACCGCCATCTCTGCTCGCAGGATCTCCGCCTGGACTCGGTGGCGACCGATCAGCGCCGGGTTCGCAACCGCTTGTTCCACAACCACCGAGGAACGCCCCTCGAACGAGGGATCTCGCTTCTCCTGCTCCCAGAGCGCCACACCGAGCATGAGCTGCATCGTGGCTCGATAGCCGGGAAGGTGCCCTTCCAGGCTCGGCAACCGAATCGCAATCTCCATGCGAAGGGCCTCGATGGCCAGCCTCTCCGCCGTTTCGTAGTGACCCCTCCCCAGCTCCAGTTTCACTCGTTGGAGAAGCGCTTGAAATCGACTCCAGCCAACCTCGTCCCCTGCTTTCTCGGCGCGATCGAGCTCCCGCAACTCTAGATCGCTCCAGCGCCACGCAAGGTCGATCAATCCCCAGTGGCTGTAAATCGACGCTCGGTGACCGGCAAGTTCGGCCCGTTGTTGTTTTTCCCGAAAGCTCTTGGACAACAGCGGCTCGGCGAGGATCACTTGATCCAGGGCCTCCGCGTGGCGCCCCAACGAGCTAAGACAGCTTGCCGCGGACCCTCGTAGGAAGATCTCCTCCGCGGGAGAGTGGCTCTCGTTTTCCAGACCGTCCAAGTACACCTGCAGAGCTTTCTCGAGATCCCCGCGACGGTGGTGGGCATCCGCTTCCGCATAGATTTTGTCGTTGGCGGTTGGCGGAAAGTACTTTTCGATCGCCTCCTGGGCGCCAAAGCCATGGGTCGCGACCGCTGCCAACCAGACCAGCCCAACGATCTGTGTGATTCGTTTCACCTCGCGATGCCCGAAGTCACGGAGGGGTTCCGCGAGTGGCCTCGGCCCGGAAGATTCTCGGCTCAAAGCCTTCGCCGTCGCTCACTTCCAACTCCACCGTGATTCGGGGAGGCCATCCCTGAGATTCGGCTGGCAGTTTCAACGGGCTTTGACCCAGCCGGGAGGACTCGAAGATGGGGAGAGACCGAGCTCCCGACGCGTCGAGGACTCTGACCAGGAACCAGCGGCCCGGAGCAGACGGCACGTCCCAAGCCACTTGTTCGTAACCGGTCACCTCTCCTTTGGGAGCAACGACTCCCTGAACCCTGCCGGACAGGACGGTGTCGGTCGGCCCCTTTCCCGAGAGCGGCTCCGACCGCAAAGACATCAGCAGGAGCCACCCCGCAGCCGCGGCAAGGGTCATCCACGCCACCGGCACCCAGCGCGATCGCCGCTGATTGGGAGTCGACGACCAGTGATTGCTCAGGGTGGTGTGGACTCGATCCACTCCCGGCGCGTCGCCACCCTTGGCGACGCGAGCGAGGATCTCTGCCTCCTCCTTTGCCGTCTCCTCCAGACGGCGGCGCAGCGCCTCTCCTTCGTACTCAACCCCTTCGACATTTTCCGAGTCCGCGTCTCCCGACCTCATGACTCGACCTCCCGGTGCTGCGGGCGAAGCAAGATCTCGAGTCGCTTCATGGCTCGGTAGTAGCGAGACTTTGCCGTGGCCGTCGCAATCTGAAGGCGAACGCCAATCTCCGAAAAGCTCATCTGTTCGAAATGCTTGAGTCGGACCACCACCGCCTCTTCCCCACCGACGCGATCCAGCGCTTGATAGACCTCGTCGTGGTCGAGCTGCTTCCGATGTTGCGGATCGACGAGTTCTTCGTCTTCCAGGCTCAACGGCTTCTCGGGAGAGCGACTCCGCCGACGCAAGCGGTTGGCCAGCTCGTACTGGCAGAACCGATAAGCCCAGGTCTCCAAAGCAGCCATCCCCTCGTAGCTCTTCAGTCGTCGCCAGATACTGGTCACCGTGTCCTGCACCACGTCTTCCAGCTCCGACGAATTCAGGGGGCCACCGAGGCGACGGTTTTTCTCTGCCAAAATGCGAGCCACGCATTCCATGCGAAGAGCGAAGCGCTCTCGAGACTCGGAAGATCCCGCCAGGGCGTCACGAACGAGTTGCAGATCTTGGGGATGAGAGGGCATCAAGCCTGCCACGTTGGTGTGCCGCGAAACGACCGTGGATCGGGAGAAATCGGCGGAGGAGCAAAATATCGGTAGCTCAGAACCTCCGCAACGCCAAGCGGCGGTGCCGTTTCTGCTCTCCAACAGCCTTCCCCCTCACGGACTCCCAGCGACCCCGGTCCCGATCACCAAGGCCGACTTCCGCCCCGATTTCCCCAGGAAGTTCGGTGCAAATTCGGGAATCCAGATTTCTCTGTCGATTGCACGTCTCGGAGTTCGTCGTGCCAGCAGACGACGATGGTCCTTCGAGAAAAGGAGCTGGACATGAAGTTTCGACATTTCTGGAGTTCTGTGTTGCTGGCGGGCTGCGGTGCGGCCTTTCCCCTGGGAACCGAGGGGAAGGCGGCTGTCGAGGAAGATCGGCCTTCGGTGGGAACCGTGGCGGATCTGGCCTGGCTCAGCGGCGCCTGGAGCGGGAACGCGCTGGGGGGGATCTGCGAGGAGACCTGGTCGGCCCCTCGTCGAGGCACGATGGTGGGAATGTTCCGGCTCGTTCGAGACGACGGCATGGTCGTGCTCGAGTTCGTCACCATCGAAGACACTCCCGACGGTCCGCTGTATCGGTTCCAGCACTTCGAGCCGGACTACCGATCCTGGGAAACCGCCCCCCTGGTTTATCGCCTGACCGAAGTCGAGGACGGCTATGCCGTGTTCGAAGGGCTCGAGCGTCAGGAAGGCAAGCCGCGCGTCATCACCTACGAACTCGTAGACACCGGCCGCATCGACATCACCGTGCAAGGTTGGGGCGAAGACAGTCCGGGAATGCTGCTACAGCTGTCTCGCCCCAAGGCCAACGAGGAGGCCAGTGATGCAGAGAAAGCTCCTGACGAATAGAGGTTTCGACTCCCCCCAATTCGCGATCGCCGGTCAATGGCCGAAATCTGCGACTTCGAGTTCCGGGAAACGTAGTGTGGGAAGGGCCGCGTCACTCGACGGGAGTGCTTGCGGCCCTTCTCTCATTTCCTCGAACGCTCGACAGAGGTTGTCATGACCATCTTGTGGTGCCACTGGGCACTGGCGGCAACTTGCTGGACCAGCACGGTCACGATCAAAGACGGGCCCGCAGTTGGGTCTGCAGAAACGCTGACCGAAGTCTTGGAAGAAGCGTTGGCCTACGTGGAGACCAACGCTCTTCATCGCGATCGGGTGAACTGGCAACAGGTCCGCACGATCACCACCGCACGCCTTCAGAAGAACCCCACCGAGGAAGAGCTCCACGAGTCCATCCGCTGGGTGCTGCGCCAACTCGACGACGGCCATTCGTTCTTCATGACGCCAGAGCAGACCCGCGCCTGGAAAGCCCCTCCCGCTTCCGAACAGGCGACCGGGGAAGAGGCCGCCGATCCGACCCCCGCCCCTCTTCCCGAGGGAGAACTGATGGAGGAGGAGATCGGCTATGTGCGGATCCCCCAATGCGGCAGCTTCAATCCGGAGTTCCTCGAGACCTATGCGCAAACTCTGCAGGATCTGATCTGCCAGATTGATGCCGAGGTGCCGATCGGTTGGGTCGTGGACCTTCGTGGCAATGGTGGCGGCAACTGCTGGCCCATGCTGGCAGGGATTTCCAGCGTCTTGGGAGAAGGCGTGGTCGGGTCGTTCCAGAACGCCCAACGAGATTCTCGATGGGGGACCACCGCGGGAAGTGCCTGGGAAGGGGATCCCGAGCAGGTGCTGACTGAAGTGAGTCGTCCGTGCGAACTTGCGGAACCGATGCCATGGGTGGCAGTACTCACCGATCAACGAACCGCAAGCTCCGGAGAGGTCGTGACAGTGGCCTTTCGCGCTCGCCCTCGCTGTCGCAGTTTCGGGATGCCGACTGCAGGACTCTCGACGGCCAACGAGAACTACGAGCTGTCCGATGGATCGACCATGCTGGTGACCACGGCGGTTTACGCGGATCGTCGCGGTGTGGCCTACGGAGCGACGATCGCCCCTGACGAGGTTTTTGAAGAACGCGAACTCGGCAGCAACGAAGACGGCGAAGACCTGGTACTCGAACGGGCCATGCAGTGGTTGCGGGAGTCTTACGACGCGGAGTGAGAGCGGCTCTTCTTCGTCGCGGTCGCTCGGGACTTCTTCTTCGCTCGAGCTTTGCGCTTGGGGAGTTTGCTTTCGAGGAGGCGGCGCGCCTCGGCCTTTGCCGTTTCCTGATCCGCACCGCCGGCGATCATGTCCGCAATCTCCTCCACCCGTTCTTCGGTCGTCAGGGTTGTCACCTGGGTGTGAGTCCGGCCTTCGAACACCTGTTTCTTCACTTTCAGGTGATGGTGTGCTTCAGCAGCGAGAGCCGGAAGGTGAGTGACACACACGACCTGGTGATGCTTTGCGAGTTTTCTGAGGTGCCCCCCCACTTGCGGACCGAGTCGCCCGCCCACCCCGGTATCCACTTCGTCGAAAATCAGCGTGGGAGTCGACTGCTGCACCGCAAGAGCGCCGCGCAGCGCCAGCATGATGCGGGCCATTTCTCCTCCCGACGCCACCTTGCGCAGCGGTGCCAAGTTCTCTCCCGGGTTGGCTGCCAGCAGCAGCTCGACCCGCTCCAACCCGTAGGTTCCGAACGTCGAGGGGGATGGTGGCAGCGAACTCGCTGCCTCGGAAAAGGTCTCCTCGAAAGACACCGAGAACTTCGCGTGTTCGAGCCCGAGTTCGGCAAGGCCTCGATGAACCGACTTTTCGAGTCGGGGAGATTCTTTGTGCCGCGCCTTCGCCAACTCCTTCCCGATTTTCGTCAGTGCCGCCGCCTGTTGCAGCAGCTCCTGCTCCGCCCTCTCCGAGCCTCCTTCCCACTTTTCCAGTTCGGCGATCTCTGACTCGAGACGCTGGCTCAACCCTTCAAGGCCTTCGATGTCGGTCCGGTACTTACGTTCCAGGTGGCCGAACACATGCAGACGCTCTTCCACCTCATGCAGCCGGACCGGATCGGACTCGATCCCTTCAAGAAACTCGCTCAATGAGCGACAGACTTCTTCGGTATGGGCCACGGCGTCTCGCAATTGAGACGCGGGAACGCCGAGCTCCGCGACCTTTCGCTCCCACGCGTCCAGAGTTTGCTCGCCACTTCGCAACAGCTCGAGCGCTGCACCATCTGTATCGCGGAGCTTGCCGAGCAATGCGCCGAGCTCGCGAGCGAGCTGATCCCCATGGCGCAATCGCTCCCGTTCCGCAGTCAGAGCCTCCTGCTCGGCCACAGAAGGCGACGACTCTTGCAGCTCCTGGGCCTGAAAACGAAGCAGTTCGAGGCGCTGGGAAGCAGATTCATTGCCCGAACACAAAGACTCGTATCGCTGGTACAGGTCTCGGTACGCTCGATGCTGGCGTTGGTAGCGGGCCTTCACCTCCTCGACTTTGGCGAAGGAGTCCAGCAGCTCCACCTGCTCGGTCGGTTCGAACAGGCGCTGGTGGTCGTTCTGCCCGTGAATCTCGATGAGTTGGGAGGCCAGGTCGCGGAGTACCCGCTGGGTGACGGGACGATGATTTACCTGAGCTCGACTGCGGCCGTCGACTCCGACGCTGCGAGTCAAAATCAGCTCGAGCTCCTGGTCATCCTCTTCGTCTTCGAGCACCTGCGGCAAGTGCTCGCTCAGCCAGCTTCTCACGCGGTGACCGTAACCGCCCGCCGCCACAAGAAAACGCCCTTCGACCTGAGCGCGCGCCGCGTCCCGGCGCACCAGTCCACTTCGCGCGCGCTGACCGAGGAGCAACTCGAGGGCGTCGATGAGCAAGCTCTTGCCGGCTCCCGTCTCCCCGGTAACCACGTTGAGCCCTTCGCCCCACGGCAGCATGGTCCGCTCGATCAGTGCGAGATCTTCGATGTGCAATTCGACGAGCATGGGCTCTCCCTCCCGGGCCAGTTCGAACGGGATCATACGGAACGACCCACGCGGTTCGAGCGGACGTCACCCACGACCCGAAGGGCCCGGGCCACATCCGTGGTCATCCCTCAAGTTCCTGAGGAGTTGGGTTATCGTGCCTGCCTTGGCTGCGCGACGCTCGTGAGATCTCATCGCACAGAAGAGCCAACCAATACCCTTTCGGATGCGATGTCCCCCCGCGGCGCGGACGTTCCACACGAAGACAACTCGCTCTCCCACCCTGGGTGCCTGGTGCCACGCAAGAAAACCTACGACCGAGAGGCAGCACTCCTCGCCGCGATGGATCTCTTCTGGGAGCGGGGCTTCAGTGCGACCTCCATCAGCGACCTCGTCGAGGTGATGGGTGTTTCACGGAAGAGTTTGTACTCAGAGTTCGGCAGCAAGAACGATCTGTTTCATGCCAGCCTCGTCCTCTACGTTCAACGAATCGGGATGCGGATTCTGAACAAGCTGAAGACCGACGAGCCCGGACTCCAGACAATCACGGACTACTTCCGCTCTACGCGTTTCCACAAGGGATTTCGGGGCTGCTTGCTGGTCAACTCCGCCGCAGAAAGCGAGAACTTGGACAAGGAAGCACTCAAAGTGGTTCGTGGCTTTTTCCGCAACCAAGAGAGGTTGTTTTGCGCCAATTTGGAGGCGGCCAAAAAGAACGGAGACCTTCCTCGACGGTCGGACCCTCAGGCTTTGGCCCGCTACTTGGTCTGCTGTGATCAAGGAATCGCCTTGATGGGAAAGATTCATCACCAACAGAAGATCGCGGACGACGTAGTGGAGGGAATCCTGAAAACTCTACGAAGTTCATAGTTTTCCATTTTTTTGCTTCGTAGGAAACCGATCGTTCTCTAATAAGGAAGGCTGAAACGATGAAACACTTGGGACTTCTGACCGCATCCGTTTTGATTCTGATGTGTGCGGGGCTCGCGATTGCCCGTGACGGCGACGATGCTTCCGAACACGTCTACGAAGTGGTCCTCTTCACCGCCGCCAAAGGCGTCACGGTCGAGCAGATGGAAAGCGCCGCAGAAGCGATTCTCCCGACCCTCGAGAAACAACCAGGGTTTCTCGAGCGAGAACTGTCCTTCGACGCCGAAAAGAAGACCTGGCTCGACATCGTGACCTGGGCCTCCATGAAAGACGCCAAGGCCGCCTTCGAAGCGATCACCACCAAGCCGAGCGACGATTGCATCGCCTTCTTCCCGTTGATCGATCAGCCCACGATTCGCAGTTTTCACATGACCTCGCGCTTCCGGCAGTGAAGCCTCGTCCCGAGACTCGAGACCAACTTGCGGGATGTCGCGCCCTCTTCACCGGGGGCGCGACAACCTCCTGTCCCGCGAAGCTCGGTGTTCTGACAATCGAATGGCAAGCATCGAGATGAGTGCCCGGCTCGGAGATCACTCCGGGGTCGTCCGCCATGTCGCAATCACCCGGAGTTCGGATTCTCGCGAGGAAGGTCCGCCGTCGAGAAAGACGAAAGCCATTCCGAAACGAAGAACCCACACTCCGTTCGCGCGGCCAACTGCGCGATCCCGGGGCGGGCGCGTCGACCGGGAGCCGAGAGATCGAGCGTCACGCCAATCCTGAATCGGCGTCCGGCCTACCACTCATGATTGTTCGCGAACCAACAGTGCAACGCGTGGATGGCCGAAGCGGCGTGACGACCCCAGTGGGTTCGGAATGAGAAACAGAGTTCCCAATGGGCTTCGACCAGGTGGCCGGCGTTTCGCAGCGAGATCGCCTCGCTCAGATCTCCGTAAATGTCTTCCACATCGTCATACAAATCACCAACCGTGCTTTCCTCCGGGGTGACGATGTGCGGGTCGAAAGTCACGCCGTAGTAGCCGAAAGGAAGAGCCTTCGCCTTGGAGAGGGCCCGGAGTTCGTCAAGCTTCGGACGGTCGGCGTCGATATCGACATCGGCTTCGTCTGGAAGATCCAGTTCCATGGCTGCCCGATAGAGATCCAGCAGTAATGCGAGAAGCCGTCGCGCCTCTTCCCGCTCGGTTCGGGAGGGTTCGCGCAACCACTGACAGTAGTCCTCCGCCAGTTGAAATGCGTGGTCGAATTGATCCATGGATTCTGGAAGCGGGAATCAGGAATCACCGCGGTGGCGCAGGAGGAGGATCGGCTACTTGCCCAAAAACTCGCGCACGGCCCCGTTGAACTGCTCGGGGACTTCCATGTGCAGGAAGTGGGAGACGCCGTCGAGCACTCGGTAGTCCACGCCCGGAACCAGGCGCCGGACCGCGTCTTCGTACTCCGGCGTCCAGAACGGGGACTTGGCCATCATGCAGAGAGTCGGAACGAGAACCGGGTCGTCCCCCCAGATGCCTGGGTCCGCCGCAGCTTCCATCCCCCCCAGCATGGCCTCGGGTGTGGTCCGCAACATCATTGCCTTGACCGACTCCTGGAAGCGAGGCGGCAGGGAACTCAACAGCGGTAGGAGAAACGGCTCCGGGTTGTTCAGAAATGCCGGGCTGCGGAACTGGGCGAGCATTTGCTCCTGGAATTCCGGGGGCATGACCTGGTGAAGGGCACCATCGACGACGATCAATCCCCGGGTCCGCTCGGAATGGCGGCGATAAAACTGGCGGATGACCGGAGTGCCGTTGCTGTGCCCCATCAGGAATGCACGCTCGACTCCCGCGTCGTCGAGAACCGCCGCCACGGAGTTGGCGAAGAAGTCCATGGTGTAGACCTCTCCGGGATTGCCTTCCGGCTCGTCGCTTTGGCCGTGACCGGGAAGGTCCACGAGCAGCAGCCGCCAGTCACTGGACAACGGCCACTGCCCCTCCCAAACGGTCGCGTCCGATGCCCAGCCATGGACGCAAACGAGGACATCCTCGCCGCTGCCCTGCTCTTGGTAGTGAACCCGGAGCTCGCCGAACGGGGCGTAACGAGACTGAGGTCCGGAAGGAGAGTCTGCCGGCGTGGTGCAGCCAATCGCCGCCACGGCCAACACTCCGAAGAGACTCGAGACCCTTCTTCCATTCCCATTCATTGTTCCGGCTCCTGAGGACTAGCAAAACGCGGTTCCAAGACTGTTCCGACCTTCCTACCGCAACTCGACCGGCCCCGCCGTTCGCATTTTCGTCGCCCCTGCCGTGCCGCGACACACTGAATCCTCTCGGACCGCGACATGACCCGCGGCAAGGGAGGTCAAAGACGTTGTCGTGGGACCGTGTGACGTCGTCGGATGACGACTCAACCCTCGGGATCGGGGTCGTCCTGGTCCTCTTCCTCGCCGTCGCTCTCTTCCGCCGGCTCTTCCTCGACATTGCCTTCGTCTGAGGCCTCGCCACCGCCCTCTGTCTCGGCCGGTTCCTCCGCCCCCTCTTCCTCGGGGGGGTGGATCTTTTCGAGCTCTTCCACGAGCTGACTTGCCTGGAACCGCGAGTCGCCGTCGAGGGGACGAATGTGGTTCAGGAGCGATTCTTCATTCTTGTCGTAGGCCAGTCGGCCATTGACGACGGTGTAGTGGACCAGAGTCGCGTAGTGGAGAACATCTCCATCGGTGACGACGAAGTCAGCGTCCTTGCCGACCTCCAGGGAACCGACATGATCGTCGATCCCGAGAATGCGCGCCGCGCTGATGGTTATGGATTCGAGAGCCGCTTGGCGGGACATTCCGCCGCGCACCGCAAATCCAGCTTCGATGGGCAGAGTCATCAGGTCTCGCCCCACCAACCCACTCAGACTGATTCCCGTGCTGGGTGGCACAACCGCGACGTTGACTCCGCGGTCGTACAACATCGCGGCATTCTCGATCCGTGGACCATTTGGCAAGTTGGAACGGGTATCTCGCCGGCGAATCTGCCGCGGGGTGACGACACAGTCGATGTCGGCACGACCCAGTTCGTCCGCCACCACCCAGCCTTCTCGCGCACCGAACACGACCGCCGAGAATCCGTACTCCTGGGCCAGCTTCGCGATCGTGCGCAGGCGATGAGCTTCTTCCACCTCGAATTTCGCGACCGCCGCCCCTTCCATGAGCTGACGGTAGCCGGCGTTCAGCTTCTCGGCCTTGGGCTCTTCGACGTCCTTGCCAGCCGCTTTCTCCAGGTCGTAGGCAGCTTTCTTGCGGTGGTACTCGCGGATCTTGTCCAGCTCCGTTCGAAGCTTTCTCACCGCCTCGGCGTTCTTCACGTTCACCGTGACGAACAAGTTGCGCTTCAACTCCAAGCCTTCCAGGGTCCCGTAGGTCAACTTCGCCGCAGTGTTGTCAGACACGACTGTGGTCAGACCACTGGCCAGGCCCAGAGTCAGATTGAGAGCGAAGACATCCGTGTTGGCATCCACCGGCTCACGCCCCACCAGACTGCGGGACCGGCAAGCAATCAATCCGGGATAGACTCGCAACCCGGAAGCATCCAACACGTCTGCTTCCGGAGGAATCTCCAACTGGTAGCCGATGCGCTCGATCTTGCCGTTCTTGGTCAACATCGTGGCGCCACGCAACACTCCGCCAGTGACCGTATACAGAGTGCCTCCGACCACCGCGAGGTAGCGATCCGGCTCTTCCTCGTCTTCCTCCTCCTCGGCGTCGGCACCGGCGTCCTCTTCGGTGGCTTTCGATCCCGGAGAGTCGGACTGTTCTTTGTCGTCTTCCCACCAGGCACTGACGCCGGTCGCTCCAGCAACGGCCACTCCCGGCAGCAAGCCACCGAGCAACGTGACCACCAGCAAAAGCGCAACCCATCGGGTACCGAACGAGAGGAAGGACACGGGCCACCAGTTCTTCGCGCTCATGAATCATCCTCTCGGTCGAAGACCACCACGCCTTCGATCAGCACCTTGTCCACTTCGCTTTGCACGTCAAATGGATCGCCGGTCAGAAGAACCAGGTTCGCGTCCTTGCCCTTCTCCACACTCCCGAGGCGATCCTCCAACCCCAGAAGCTCTGCCGCGTGGAGAGTCATGCCACGAATGGCGTCCTCTTCGGAAACCCCGGCTTTGATCAGCTCGCCAATCCGGTAGCGCATCGCTTCGAGATGGTCGTTCTCGTCAGAGAACAACTGGAAGGGGTTCGCCGGGACGAAGGCGACCCGGGCCCCGGCCTCGAGAAGAGCTCGCGTCACGTTGGTCTTGTCCCTCGAGTAGGGCAAGTTCGAAAGATGCGGCGTCACGCCGATCAGCTCTTCGTTCTCGCCCAGCTGGTCGGCTACCAGAAACAGATCGATCGGTCGCGAGAAGAAACCGCCGCTGCTCATCAGGTCCGCCGTCAGGACGTACGGGATTTCGTAGTCCCCGAGGGCATCCCGAAAGTGCAGATAGGACGAGGCATTCCCGAGTCGCACGTGAGCGAACGCGCCCTCCTTCTCCTGAAGCATGTCGACGAACGGTTGCAGTTCGGGTTTCACCGCCGGCGGCTCGAACTCCCCAACCTCATCTTTCTTGCCGTTCTTCTTCTCTTCCTTCTTTGGCTTGGGTTGCTCTTCTTGATAGCTCTTGCCGTCTTCCTTCGGTTTCGGCGGATCTTTCTTGGGTTCCGCGTCCTTCTTCTTCTTTTCCTCTTCCGCCTTCTTGGCGGCAGCTTCTTCCGCGGCCTTCTTCTTGGCTTCCCACTCCTTGCGAGCCTTCTCGATCTTGTCGATCTCGGCCTGGGCGCTCTTCAGAGCAGCCTTGAGCTTCGCCTTGTCCTTGCCGGGATCCGCTTGATTGACGGCGACAGATGAGTCTTCCACCAGCACCAACCCGTTCCCGAGATCCGCGGTGCGAATGACCATGCCGCGTCCGGGAATGCCGGTGCTGCCGGGGGGGACGAGTCCAAGGGTGGTGAACCCCGCTTCCAACGCCTCTTCGTATGCCTCTTTCTCGGGCAGGAATTCGTCCGCGACCCGCAGATCCGCCCGGGACTGGTTCTGACGGCGATAGGTCAGCAGACCGAGGCGACTGGCGGCATGAATGAATCCAGGCATCGCCGTCGCCTCCGAGGCATCGACGATCTTGCACGGGTGAGGCAGCTCGATCTCGGAACCGATCGCTTCGATCTTGCCGTCCAGGATCAGGATCGTGGCCCCTTCGCGGACCTCGCCGTTGCCGACGATCAGCCGTCCCACTTTGACTGCCACGTAGTCGTCGAAATCACTGGCTGCGGCAAGTCCGGCCGGAGCGAACGTCGCGACCGCCAGCGCTGCGACGGCGACCGCCTTCCCGCCGCGGCGAAAGCCCGACCATGACCTCGCGCGAGCATCGTTCGATTGCATGGGTGGAAGCTCCTTCCCCGAAGGCTGGCTCACCGAGGATTGACGGGGCGCACTTCGTCGCCAGTTTGGGTCATGGGGCATGGTGTCGTGTTCCACGCTCAGAAACGCCTTCCGTCACGGTCGGCGTCATAGGCCAGCTTTCCGTTCACTAGGACTTTGAGGCAGGCAGAGGCGGGATCGATGGGGTCACCGGTCCACAGGGCAATGTCCGCGTCCTTGCCCACTTCCAGGGAACCCAATCGGTCGAAGATCCCGAGTGCCTCGGCGGGAATCCGGGTGACCGATGCGATGGCGTGCTCCTGAGGCATCCCGTAGTGCACCGCCATGGCGGCCTGCACCGACAGCTCTTCTTGAGGAATGACCGGCGAGTCGGTGTTCACGCCGAGCTTCTGCCGCCCTTCACCCATGCGCCACCACTCCGAAGCATTGCCCCAGATCTTCCGCTCGGTCCGATCGAAGTGAATCTGGCGCGGACCGTTGATCACGAACATGCCGCGATCCGCCGTTTCCTTGCCAAGCTTGAACGCATCGAAAGTCGAGTGATCCAGCACGGCCCACAATCCCAGTTCGTCGTGCTGCATCTTGATCGTCATCAACACCACCTGGTAGATCTGGGTGTGAACGCTGGTCGGGAACTCCTTGCGGAACAGGCCGCGAAAGTCCTCATACGCCGGGTTGTGGCGAGGCTTCGGCCCCTTGCCCTCTTCGTAGGCGGTCCACGCATCGTGGTAGCGCCGTGCCGACAGCAATGTCTGGCGAGTGTTCCAGTTCATGTAGCTGCGGCGCACCCCGTTCCAGTAGCTCTCCGGGTTGCCCGCCTGGGCGATCTTCAGCGACCCGGGGTAGCGCACCAACATCTCGTCGAGGTTGTCCCCGGCGGTCTTCACCAGGGTTCCGAAGCCACTCATGTTGTTGCCGGAGCCTGGAATCAGCAGCGTGCACGTCACCCCGCCGGCAATGCCGTTCTTGAGGTTCTGATTGTTGGCCTCGACCACGTCCAGAGTGCGCAATCCCGGATTCGACAGGTACACCCCGTCGTTCAGGTCCATCAGCGACCCGGAAATGTGATTGTGAGCTTCCACCAAGCCCGGCACGGCCCACAAGTTCGGGGCGTTGACCAGCTCGTAACCGTCCGGAATCGCGACCTCGGCCGCACGTCCCACGGCTTCGATCTTGCCGTCCTTGACCAGGAGGACTCCGTGGTGAATGACTTCCGACTCGTCATTCACCGTCACGATGCGGTTGCATCGAATCGCGTACTTCGGAAGCTCCGCGCTGGTGGTCGTCCACGCCACCAGTCCCAGCAAGAGTGAAGTCATCATCATGGCTTGGCCTCCCGATCGACTTCTTTCCCGGCGACGAACACCGAGAGAACACGGCTGGTGAGTTCGAACGGATCGCCTGAGAACACCACGACGTCTCCATCCATTCCCGGCTTCAGAGATCCGACTCGGTCTTCGAGATGAAACAGGCGAGCCGCGTCGAATGTGAGAGCGCGCAACGCCGCCCCCGGTCCCATCCCTCGGCGCACCGCATAGGCAGTATTCAACGGCAGGCCTCGTCCGCCATTCCCGGCATCGCTTTGGAACGCGACCGGAATGCTCGCCGCGGACAGCTCCGCAGCAGGAACCACGTCCAGGTGACGGCGCCGCTGGACGATCTCTTTGGGAGCGACCACCCCACGAGCCTTTTCTTTCACTTCCTCGAGGACTCGATTCGCCCCCTCGGCACCGAGCAACA
The DNA here is from genome assembly GCA_028289345.1 of Planctomycetota bacterium. GTDB lineage: Bacteria > Planctomycetota > B15-G4 > B15-G4 > SIAN01 > JANQQL01. Next base: position 104,615 of record JANQQL010000050.1, read on the forward strand.
CGACTTCGACCTCGAACTCGCCGACGAAGACGTCCAGGGCATGGCGAATCCCGATGGCCGCGTCAATGTCCAGCAGCGCAGGGACCTCCTTCTTGAACAGTCGGCGGTAGGGTTCCAAGGCAGCGACCGTCTCGGGAGGTTCGGGCCGTCCGTCCGCCGACTTCTTCTTCTTGGCGATGACGGTGACTTCTTTGAATTCCTTCTCGGTCCGGTTTCCTTCAATGTCCAAGGCAAACTGACTGCCGATTGCCAGAACTCCTTGAAGGTGATCCTCTGCATCGATGTCTGCTTCAACCGTGGGAGGCCCGATCGGCGTTTCGACTTCCAGTTCCAGGGAAAGGTGGTTGTCGGCAAAGGTTCCCGCAAGCCCCACCGGATTGTCGTCCCCGCCGAACAGAGCCGCGAAACTTCCAGACACGGTGCCGCCGTTTTCCAGCTTCAGATACATGGTGCCGGACTGGGGTTGAGGAAGCGGACCGCCGGAAACGGAGACTTCCCACTTGCCCGTCACCGGGTCCGATCGAGTTTCGGTTTTCACCTCTTCTTCGACTTCCGGCTTCTTCTCGATCTTCTTGACCTTGCCGCTCTTCCGCTCTTCCTCCCACTTCTTCAGCTCTTCAAAGTGCTTCTCCCACGATTCGTGGTACTTCTTGCCCTTGGCCAGAGCGTCGCGCATCTTCTTGGCCTGGAGGAGCGGATCAACGTTGCCGCGCCAAGGAAACTTGAGCGCTGCCAGAGAGTCCACCAGGCGGTCCGAACGATCGGTGCCTCCGGTCTTGACCGCCACCACTCGAGAGCCGGTGCTGTGAGCAACGGCTGGCTGCATCAACACGGTGGTGACTCCCGCCTTGGCCACTTCCAAGGAATCGTCGTCCGGATGGGCCACCAGCTGGCTCAAGTCCAGGGACATTGCCAACGCCCCGCGTTCGGAGCCCAGTCCCAGGTGCGAGTTGCAGTCGAGGAACCCGGGCGTGACCACCGCGTCGGGGCCGGCGTCCACGATGCGCGCGCCTGGCGGCACGGGAACGTGCGCGCCCACCGCGGCGATCTTGCCGTCTTGCAACAGGACGGCGCCATCGGCAATCGGAGCGCCATCCACAGGAAGAATGGTTCCGGCGCGAATGACGACGGATCCCGCGAGGGAGCCAGACCCGTGCTGGTCGGCAACCACCTTGCCATTGACCACGGTGCGTTGGACCGAGGTTTGGCCAAGGAATGGCTCGCCGTTCAGCACCAAGAAGTCAGCGTCCTTCCCCGGAGCCAGAGACCCCACGCGATCGGCCACTCCCAACACTTGGGCGGCGGTCCGAGTCATCGCCTGCACCGCTTGTTCGCGAGTCAATCCTCCGCGCATGGCAATGGCGCCCGACACCAGGATGTCTTCTCCATCAGAGGAGTAGGGAGTCGACAAAGCCACCTTCAGACCTTGGGCCAACAGCTTCGCGGCGGTTTCCGGATCCGTCACCAACTCTTCCTGAAGGAGGTTTCGATCCGCAGGGGGCCGATCCAGGTCCAAGCCGATCTCCACCACCACCGGATGTCCGGCTTGGCCAAGCTCACGCGCCACGCGATCGCCTTGCTGCAAGCCGCAAAGCAGCACCGATTTGCCGAGCTCGGGAGCCACCTCCAAAGCGCCGAGGATGTCGGCGATCTGGTTGGCGTGAATCCGAACCGTTCGCCCCGTCTGCACCGCTTGCGCCAGGGCCAGATGTGACAAGTCCTGAGGATCACTCTTCGCGAGATCCCACGCCTCTCGCAGACCGAGAAGCTGTCCCAAACGAGTGGTGGGAAGCTGGCGGGTGGCCGGCTGGATCGGATTCTCGGAAGACGGTGTGTCCGGGAAATCCACCTTGAGGGGCGGACGGAAAGCCAGCGGCCCCAGGTGCACTTCCAGGTGCGCCGGGTCGGCCAGGAAGATCGCTTCTCCCAGTTCGCCGGCAGCAAGTTTGACCACGGCTCCTTGGCCACTGACCAAACGCTGGTTGCCGGGACTCAAGTAGGCGGTCGTCACTCCCCCCAGGAGCTTTTTGCGAAAGTCCTGGTAGGCGAGGAAACCTTCCGACGCATGGTGATGAGCGCCGATGCTGTCGTAGCCTGCTCCGCGAGTCGCAAACGAACTGGTGGCCAGCACCACACCCGGCATCAACACCGCGTCGGGCCAATCCAACACACGAATGCCGGGAGGTGCTTCCAGGTCTTCGCCCACCGCGGCGACTTTGCCGTCCACGACCAGCAGAGATCCGGGAGACAACACTGCCGGAGAGCCTCCGGTGTAGATCTTGCCGGCCCTCACCAGGTAGCGAGAAGGAAGCTCGCTCGCGCTCGCCCCGGCGGTCAACCAGGCGGCGGCGCCCAAAGCCGCGAGGAACCTCGTGAAACCGCGTCGTTTCATGAGCCGGTCCCTTCTTCGCCGTCAGCGGCGCTACCTTCGTCCGGGATCTCGTCACCGGTCAACAGCTCTTTCAGGCGTCGATCGTTCTCGCGTTCGTACGCAACCACTCCGCCGAGCAACACCTTCTCGACCACGGTGGATTGATCCAGCGGATCGCCGGACAGGATCAAGATGTTGCCGTCCTTGCCCCGTTCAAGGCTTCCGAGATGCTGGCCGAGACCGAGCGTGTCGGCCGGCCACTGGGTGATGGACTGCAGCGCCACCGAACGATCGATGCCCTCGCGGACCAAGCGCGCAGCCTGGTACCAGAGGAACCCTTCGCCCATCGAACCTCCGTAGGTCTGCAGCGCGAAGGAAATCCCGAGGTCGGCGAACACTTTGGGGACGAACGTCTCGGACTCTTCGCCCGTCAGAGGATCCGTTTCGCGGTAGATCAGATTGCCCGGCAACACCACCGGCCGACCGGTCGCCTTCAAGGCCGCGGCGACCTTGTGGGTCTCGCCACCGACCACGAAGGTCGTGCGCTCCAACAAGTCCAAGCTCTTGACCCAGTCGATCCCGCGCAACAGATCCGAAGCGCGGTCGCAGTGCAGGTAAACCGGCAGTTCCCCGTTCTTCCAGCGGAACAAGGTTTGCCAACGCTGGTCCAGGTCATTCACTTCGACCAGCTCCATGCCCTTCTCGATGGCGTCCTCGGGCGGCACCAGGACTTTCTTGTCCTGCTTTTCTCGCTCCTCTTCATAGAGGCGCTCCGCGGTCTCCCGAACGTGCTGCTCCAGTTCGTGGAGTGCCTTGCGCAGCTCCGCCATCTGGGTCATGCGATTGAAGCCGTTCTTCGGCGAAATGCTGATTTTGAGACCACCTTCGGGCCGCACGGTCATGGCTTCCACGGTCATCCCGTGAGGCTGGACGATTCGCGACATGCCGCTGATGACGCAGTTGTTGCCCGGAATGACGTGCATCGTCGTCACCCCCGCGCGCAACGCATCCTCGAAGGACAGCGAACTGGGATCCAGGGCGTCGTACACATTTACGAAGGGCGTGACCGAGTTGTTCTCATTGGCTCGGTCCAGTCCCTGGGAGGTATGGGCCAGGACCATGCCCGGGAACAATGTCTTTCCTTCGGCATCGATCACCGTGGCGTCGTAAGGGATTTCGACCTCGGCTCCCACGTCCTGGATCACACCATCGGACAGGAGCACGGTGGTGCCTTCCCAGCGATCGCCGTTGGCGTTGACGACCGTGCCGCCGGTGATGGCGACGGACTCCGCCGCTTGCAGAGTGCCGAGCGGCAACATCCATGCGATCGCGGCCAGCCACCTCCTGCGACTGAGTCGCCGAGCGCTCGTCGGCTGGTTCGATTCAAAGTGAGACGTCATGCGGGCTTCTCCCCCGTGGGTCACGATTCGTCGTCCAAGAGACCGGTTTCGTCGTGGGCCACCTGGCCGTCGATGAGAACCAGCACCGGCTTGCTGGTGTCGTCCAAAGGCGTCCCGTTCCACAGCACCAGATCGGCATCGTTTCCGGCAGCGATGACGCCGAGTCGATCGCCCACCCCGAGGATCGCCGCGGCATCTTTGCTCACCGCCGCCAAGGCCGCCTCACGATCCATTCCCAGGCGCACCGCTCGGCCAGCGATTCGCGCCAACCCGGATTCTCCGAGCCCGTCACAGGCGGTCAGGCAGAACGGCACATTGGCTTCCTGCAGCAGCATCGGCGCGCGCAGACACGGCTTGGTTCGATCCCCGAAGTTCCGCGTCATCCCGCGGGCTTGCGCATCCAGGGGACCAAAGATCACCGGCGTCCGAGTCTCCGCCAACAGCTCGAGACACTCGTACGCCTCTTGGGCGTACTCCAAGATATGAGTCAGACCAAACTCGGTGCACAGACGCTGGGCGGTGTGAATGTCGTGAGCCTTGCGTGCCTGGAAACGCAGGCCGACCTTGCCACTCAACACCTCTTGCAAGGCGGCGATGGACTCTTCCGTGTGGCCTTCCCCGTTCACGGCTTCGATGCCGAGTTCCGCGTACTCCTTGGCGCTGGCAAACGCCTTGCGAAACACCCAGGTCGAGCCCATGCGGGTCGTGGGTCGACGCACGTGGAAATCCACGTTGTTCGAGAAGGGACGGCGATTCCATCCGGCTCGACGAGACGACTCGGGGCCGAGGTTGGCTTTGATGCTCGGTGGGCAATCAACCAGTCGGGAGATGCCCGCGCCTCCGGTCTTCAGCAACGCCCCCTGACTACCGAGCACGCTTGCAGCTTCCGGCGTGACGTACACCGAGGTCACGCCCTCTCGCGCCAAGGTCTCGAACACTTCCGAGTGAAGGTCCACCGAGTCCGCCACGTGCAAGTGGGGAATGACCTCGGAAGACTGCTCGGAAAAGCCCACGTCCGAATGAGTGCCGAGCTGCCAAGCCGCATCGATCAGGCCGGGACTCAAAACGGCCTCGCCACAATCCACGACTTTGGCCGCGGAGGGGAGAGCGGGGCTTTGGCCGACAGCGACCACCTTGCCGTCCTCGACAACGACGACGCCAGGCTCGAAAACCTCGCCGTTGCCGTCATGCACCTGACGACATCGCAGAGCCAAGGTTTCCCCCGCCTCGGCAGTCACCGAGAGCAGAGCCGCGACCGCAAGTCCCGCGAACTGTTTGCTACGCGCCATGATCATTGTCCCTGCCCCTTCTTGGGTGACTCGGTGGATCCGAGCTCGATCGGCAAACCGGCGATCATCACGGCTTCCAGTCGCGAAGCCAGATCCAAGGGATGACCGGAAAAGATCAGCAGGTCGGCTCGCTTGCCCTTGGCAAGGGTGCCGGATTCCTTCTCGACGCCCAGGATCTTGGCAGGAACCGATGTCAACGCGCGCAAAGCCTCTTTCGCAGGAAGCCCTTCCTTCATGGCCAGAGCGGCCGTCGTTCGCAAATGAGCGGCGTGGCCGTTTCCGGTGAAGGCCACGGGGACCCCGGAATCGGCCAGTTCGGCGGCCAGCTTCAGGTCATGTCGGGAACTCGAAAGCGTGTACGGACCGAGGATCACCGACGCTCCCGCAGCGGCCAGCGAGTCGCGGACCTCGTCCGCCTCCGTGGCGTGCAGCACCGTCACGGATTGTCCGCTTCCCCCCAACAACTCCAGGCTCAAGCGGATCTGATCCGCCGATCGCGCGTCGATCACCACCGAGTCGGCAAAGTCCTCGCCGATTTCCTGACGCAAGAGATGCATGGCGCCCATCCGCGAGGTCGGCGCTCGGTTCCATTCGAAGGCGTCATCCACCAGCGCCATGCGCATCGGTCCGTCCTGCACGAAGGCCGCCGCTTCCTCGGGTCCGGAAGTGCGCACCACCGCAAGATGACCGCCGATGAGATTGTCACTGGTCGGGGACAATCCGACGGTGATCAGACCCTGGCGTGCCGCTTGGCGAAAGTCGCGATGAAAGGGGGCGAGGGAGTGTTTGGCGTGAGCCTGCGGAAGCACGGCCCGCGCTGGTTCTTGTAGGTTTCGACCCGCGCCAAGGCCAGTGACCGGATCGATGAATCCCGGGCAAGCGGAAGCTCCCGGATACTCCAGGACCCAAGCACCTTCCGGCACCGACGCCGCCGCCACGTCAACCAGGATCCCGTCGCGGATGATCAGGTAGCCGCCGCGAAGGACTTCCCCTTCTCCGGTGTAGACCTGATCGACTTTCACCGCAATTGCGCGGTCCGCAGCCACCGGATCCGGGGCAATCGTCGAACTCAGCAAGGAGACCAACAAACCCAACATGGAGTGCTTCCTTCTCGAGGCCTCTCAGCGCTCGAAGACGACCTTGCCGTTCACCATCACCATTTCCACCCGGGACGAAGTGGCCGTCGGAGCACCCGACGCGATCACAACATCCGCATCCTTGCCTGTCGCGAGAGATCCGACCCGGTCCGCAATGCCCAGGATCCGTGCCGCATCCAGAGTCATGGCAGACAACGCTGCCCTCTCGTCCAGGCCACCGGCCACGGCAACTCCCGCGCCCAGGGACAGGAAGCGAGTCTCGCGTCCGTGGTGCGACGACAGTGCGAAGGCAACCCCGGCCTCCTTCAATCGAGCCGCGGCCCCGACCTCGTCGTCGTGCTCGGCGATCCCTTGGCCACGCACGATCGCCACTCCGGATTTCTTCAATGCGGACGTGACGTGATGGGCTTCCCCACAGCCGCTCAGCACCAGGTGGAAGCGAAAGCGATCCTGGAGCTCCAACAAGTTGAGGATGTCTGCCGCGTAGTGGGCTCTGGCGCGAACGGGAACTTTGCCTTCCAACACCTGCTTCAGGACTTCTTTCCTTAGGTCCACCGCCGGCTTCTTGGGCTTCTTCGGATGCTCTTCCTCTTGGTCCTTCTCATCCTTCTTGGCGTCGCCACCGGCCGCCGGCTTTTCTCCCTCCGCGGAGGCGCGGCCACTTCGCCGCGCGAGGTTCAGGAAGAATGTTTCGGTGCTGTTCTCCAGATTCGCACGGCCAGCGCCTTCTTCTTCGGGCTTCGGCTCGGGTGCCGGTTCGTCGGGCTTGGGTTCGTCGGGGTTCGGCGTCTCGGGAGGCTTCGGCGCGTCCGGTTTGTCCTCGTCCGAGCCCTCTTTTCTCTTGTCCGCGGGCTTCTTCTCTTCGCCCTGCTCGGACTTGCCGGGCTCTTCGTCGGCGTCGTCTTCCTTCTTGCGCAGCTCTTCGAGCTTCTTGGCGTACTCCTCGAGCTCCTCGGCATACACCTCGAAGGCTTCGATGTAGTCCTGGGTTTCCTTGAGCGACGACTCCAGCCCGCTCAGATTGTTGAGACGAGCCGTCGGTCGCGTCCCATCCGTGGACAGATCCACGGTGAGCGCGACGTCTCGCCGCACCACCAAGTCCTCCGAGTCCTTGCCCGGGATCAACTTCAAGATCGCCGACTTGCCATCGACAAGCCCGCGGTTCCGCGACGAAAGGTAGACGCAAGTCACCCCCTGGGACAGGGCATCTTCGAGCACCCGGGGTTGATGCAGGTCCACCGCATCCAACACGTTGCTCGTGGCGAGCGCCTTGCCGTCCTCCAAGGAGCCGGGTGCGAGGAGCAACTGCGAGTCGGCATCGATCAATCCGGGGTAAATGTGCTTCCCCGACGCGTCGACAACCGTGGCACCTTCCGGTACCTCCAGTGCGGCTCCCACGGCTTCGATTTTGCCCGCCTTGATGAGAACGACCGCGTTCTCCAAGACGTCACCGTTGCCGACGTGAACCGTCCCTCCCGTGATGGCCGTCAGCTTGGGCTTGACCTGCATCTGGGCTCGAGTGCCGGTCGACAGAAGAGCGGCAAGGAGCGTGGCGACCAAGATCCTCGCGATGCCCGGCAATCGATCCAGCCTCGAGGGCCAAGTGCGAGCGCGAGCAGACCGTTGGAAATCTCTCATGGGTCCGATGTTGACCTCCGCTGGATCTCAAAGGCACGGCAAGCGGGCATTGTACGGGGGCCAAGACCCCTCACAAGCAAGGGAACGAGACCGTTTTGAGCTCGTTGTTTTCAAACCACCAACCATTTGCAAGCGGGAACCGCTCTTTTTGGGAGCCACGACAAAACCTGCTGGTGTGGGTTGCTCTCGCCATCGTCGCCACTCGTCTCGCCATTCGCACCGCGCAGCACGAACAACCTGCGAGCAGCGTCACAATCTTCGAACCGGTGGGGGCGTGGAAGAGTCCGCTGCGCTCCATTCGATGGAGTGGGCCCCGTCAAGCAGTGTCCTCCCGCGTTGTCATCATGGACCGTCACGGAAAACGTCGTTTGGACCGTTCCGTCAACCATGCCACGGATCTCGCCGCATGGTCGTTGGACATTCCTGATCCTCCATCCTTCCGGCACGGCCGCCACCAGATCCGCATTCTGTGCGCGGACGGCGAAGGAAGACTGCTCGCGGAGTCGACGGCTTGGTTCGAGGTCGACTCGGCGAACTGACCGAACTCCGAGGGCCGGTTCGAATCCTCGGCTCCCAGGCCGTCGAAAAAGGCCTCGGACGGGCGATCGAGAGGTTCTCGTTTTGAACGAGGAACCGAACCGCGAGCTAGACCGGGTCGAACAGCTCCAGAGGAATCGATTCGACCACGCGAAACTCCACGGATTCCACCAGGGTGACCGTTTCCCAGGCGTCGCTCCCTTCGTTCGTTTGGATTCGCATCTTGCCAGGGACCAACACTCCTTCGATTCGCTGGAACTCATCGTAGGTCTGACGCTTGATCAGACTGGAGGCGAAGGTCTGGGCTACATCGAGGGGCAACACCCCGTCGACGACGCGGATCACCGGGCCTTCGGGGTCCACCCAAAGAATCAGATCGGGGTGCTGTCGGTCTTGGACTTCGATGGGGTAGAGCCAACGCCCCTCGATTTCCTCGGGCTGTTTCCCGTTCAAGGACACGTCGTCCGCCAACAAAGACACCGGCAAGCGCAGGGATTCGTACTCCCACCACACCATCTGGCCGCTGGCTCCGCGGGTGGGAAGGATCGACTCGCCGCGCAACGCCAAATAGGTGTCGCCCTCGTGCACGAGGGACTGAGCCAAGCCACCGCGAAAATCCACGTGCAAGCGGTAGTGGTCGTCGGGCCGTATCCACAGCTCGTGGGTGGCGTGATTGCTCATCATCGTGCCGCGCCGGTAATAGGCATCCAACAGCCAGTGGAATTGCAAGTTTTCCAGGCGCTCTTGGCCGCCGTAGGCCTCCACCAGGGCCGCGGCGATCTCTCGGCATTCGTCGGGAGTGGCGGCACGGCGCTCGGCAAAGCAATCGGTGCCCAGTCGCACCGCCCCGGGGAACGGTGGATCCTCCAACGGCGGCGGTGCGCACGCCATCAAAAAGAGAATGGACAGCGGGATCCACCTCGAGGCCAGAGGGAGGTGTCGCAGGAGGAGCATCTTGGATCAAGGATTCGCGGGTTCGAGGTCCTGGGGCAAGCAACCTCTCATACCCGACGATGCTGGGCCAGGAAACGTCCCGCCGCAAAACCCGCGACCGTAATCAAACCAGCGACCAGCCCGGTCGCCACGGCCTGCTGCTGCTTGGTCAGGACGTAAGCGAGCCACAACACGAACACCGCGACTGCGGAGACCATGACCCAGGGGAAAGCGCGCCGCCAGCGAGTGGCCTTGCGAGCTTCTTCTTCGGGAGCACGCAGGAGGCGGATCTCCCCCCGCGCCTCTCCCAGTCCCAGCGCCAAACGCCGGATTTCCTTTTCCTTCTCTTCCGAGCGATCCTCCATGCGAGTGATGCGCTCTTGAAGCTTTTCCGTGTAGCGACTGCTCTCCTGGCGCCCTTGATCGGTCGCTTCGATCTTGGCCTGCAAGCCCGCGATCCTGACGTCGCGCTCGTACACGGCCTTCAAAGAGCTTTCGAGCTTGTCCTCGGCCTGCTCGAGAGAAGTGCGCGTGCGGCCGAATTCGCTTTCCAACGTGTCCGCGCGACGCTCGATTTCGCGCAGGCTGGTGACGGCAATCTGCCTCTCGGCCTCGACCCGCTCGCGACCGGTGCGCTCGTCTTGGAGTTCCGCTTCCGTCCGGGCACGCTCCTCGGATTCCACCAGGTAGGAATCTTCGAGGTCCTTGCGCTCCGCGGTGACCGTCGCGAGGGAACGCTCCAACTCCTGACGAATGGTGCGCTCTGCATCGAGCGCCCGTTCCGCTTCCGAAGCAAGGGCATCTTTTTCCGCGAGCTCGAGACGCAAGGCCCGCTCTTCTGCCTTGAGGCGCGCGAGTTCCCGAGCCACTTCCTGGACCGCGGGGTCTGTCACCGACGCACCGGCCTTGACTTTCCCCTTGCTGCTGGGCTTCGCGGCGCCGTTGCCATTGGCCGAGGAAACGGATGCGGGACCGCCGGCCCCACGAATCAGTTCGTCGGAACTGACTAACGGGCGCTGGGTCTCCCCCGCCTCGCCGTTTTGGAAACGAACCCGCAGCTTGCCGTCACGGATGCCGTCGAACACCTTGGTGATCGGCACGTCGAGGATTTCCGCCGCACGAGAGACGGTGAACCAACCGTTCTCCGGTTCGAAGGACCCAGGACTGGCAGACGCCCCATTGACCGCACCATTCTGCGCGGCAGGAGCCGGAGTCGACGAAGCCGCGGGAGCGTCATCTGCTGGCACCGGGGCTGCAGGGGTGGGCTCGGGAGAAGCGACCGCCGCTGCGCCCTTGGCTGACTCCTCTTCCAAGGCATCGATGGCCTTGGCGACATTCCGCCCGGAGCCCGCCGAGGCTTTCTTCTTGCCCTTGTTGCTCTTGGCTCGCGTGAGCCGATCTTTGCGCTTGACCAAGACTGACCCTCGAACGGAGGGTCCTCAGCGATCCGGACGGACCTTGACACCGCCTCGCTCCCGCCAAGAAGCGCCCCTCCTACCCCTTGCAGTATATCCGCTACCGTGGACAAAGACCGTCGAGGAAAGCCCCGAGCACGGGATCAATTCACAGGCTACTCACAGCAAAGGCAGCGCTTGGCTCCGCATATTCCCCGGCAAACACTTCCACCGCCGGCCCAGTCAGTCTGACCCGCGAACCCGGGCCTTCCCAGGCCACGCTCAATTCACCACCTCGCAGGCGAACCGCGACTTCCTCCGCCTCGATTCGACCGGTGACCATGGCAACCGCGGCGGCAGCGACTGCACCGGAACCACAGGCGAGAGTTTCGCCAGAACCCCGCTCGACCGTGCGCTGGCGCAAGGCCCCGTCGGAATCCAATGCGACGAACTCCACGTTCGCCTGGTCCGGAAACCAAGGCCCTTCCTGAATGGCTCGACCAATCGGCAACACCGGGAAGGATTCCGGATCCGGGACGAAGACCACGCAATGGGGATTGCCGACGCTCACCCCGTGGAGTTCGAGTTCCCGGTCCCCGACCCGATGCCGTTCGCCCAACACCGGTCCCGGGGGTCCGATCATGGGAATGTCGCTGCGTTCGAAGGAAGGGCTCGGCAACTCCAGGCAAACCTGACTGGCCCGACCGGCCGAGTCCTGGGAAGTCACCTGGGCCGGAACGACTCCGGCCGCGGCTTCGAGACGCATTTCGGCCCCCACTCGTCGACGATCGAACAAGAACTTCGCCAGACAGCGGAGCCCGTTCCCGCACATGACGCCTTCGCTCCCGTCCGCGTTGAACATACGCATCTTCGCGTCTGCGACCTGCGAGGGTTCGACGAAGATCAGCCCGTCGGAGCCGACGCCGGTGCGGCGATCGCTGATGCGACGTGTCAGCTCCGCGGGGTCCGAGCAATTGGCCGCGACTTGCTCCACGAACAGGTAGTCGTTACCCGCGCCGTGGAGTTTCGTGAACGCGAGCTTTCCCATGGGCGCATTATATTCGCCCCTCCGGGACGCAACAGGCAGATCCGGCGGAAGAGCCCACGACAGGAGTCACCGATGTACATCGCGATGAATCGCTTTCGGATCGCCAAAGGTCGCGAATCCGTGTTCGAGGAAATGTGGCGCCAGCGCGAGTCCTATCTGGACCAGGTCGAGGGATTTCGCGAGTTCCACTTGCTGCGCGGCCCGACGGGGGAAGAAGAGACCCTCTACGCATCTCATTCGGTGTGGGACACAGAGTCGGCGTTCGTTGCTTGGACGGAATCGGATCACTTCAAGAACGCCCACGCCAAGGCGAAGTCGCCGGAGGGGACCGTGTTGAGCCACCCCGTGTTCGAAGGCTTTGAGGTGGTGCTCTAGTCGCCGAACCGGCCGGCGAAAATCACGGGTCCTTGCCAAGAACCACGGGGCCCGTTCTCTCGATAGACTTCATGAATCATCCGGGCGAGTTGGCTGCCCGCAAACTTTCGGAGCCAACCACTCACGGGTCAGTTGCATGGACTCTCCTCGTTCCGCCACCAAGATCGCCGGACTGGCCGTGTTCTTCTTGTTCGTGGCCTCCCTCGGCGCCTTCGACATCGTCAGCGAAGACCTGGGAATCCACCTGGTCGCGGGACAACACACCGTCGAGCACGGCATCCCGCAAACCAACGTTTTCTCTGAAATCCACCAAGACCACCCCATCCTGCAACACGAGTGGGCGTTTCAGGTGGTCACCCATTGGATTGCTTCCGCGTTTGGCCTGGCGGGACTTGCATGGGTGAGACTGGGAATCGCATTGCTGATTGGCTGGTTGATGATCTTGTCGGTGCGGGGGACACAACGGACCGGTGTGTTGCTGGCGGTGCTGGGCCTTGGTTTGCTGGTGGCGCAGCCACGGTTTTTCTGGCGCCCCGGACTTTGGAGTCTGCTGTTCATCGCAGCAGACCTCAAACTACTGGTCGACTTCCTCGAGGGAAGGCGCACCCGCTTGCTGTGGTTGCCCGTCGTGCAAGCTCTTTGGGCAAACGTGCACGGCTACTTCATCGTGGGGCCCATCTTGATCGGCGCTGCCCTTGCAGGTGAAGCCTGGGCGTTGTTTCGCCGAAACTCGTCGCGACAGCGGGTCACTGCTTTGGGCGTCTCACTGTTGCTTTGCACGGCAGCCTGCTTCGCCACCCCATTCTTCGTCGAAGGAGCCCTGTATCCCGTCAAGACGTTGCTCGCCCTGTGGTCCGAGGAACGACTCATCGCCGAGAGCATCGCGGAGATGTTGCCACCGCGACCCTACTTCCTCCATCTGGTGGCCGTCAAAGCGTGGCTGCCCTTGCTTGGCCTGTTCCTGGCAACCGCACTCGCTCAAGGACGCCAGTTCCAACTCGGTTACTTCTTGATGGGTTTGGCCGCGACCGCCATGGCTTGGGGGACGTTCCGTAACATCGGTCTTTTTGGCGTGATCCTTGGAACGCTGTCTGCCGTTCAGCTATCGCGTTGTTCTTGGTGTCCCGCATTGATCGCGGGCCGTGCCGGGCTCCCCCTCGCAGGAGCGTCCGCGCTGGCCATGATCGCTGGCACCTACGCGTACGCGACGAATCGAGTATCCATCCACGAACAGTCCGAGCTGCACGCCGGCCTCGGCTACGACCGAACTCTGTTCGCGCCGACTTCCCTGGACTTTGTCACAGAGCACATTCCTCCGGCGCCGGTTCTGAATGACATCGGCATGGGCTCCACCTACCTGTGGTGGTTCTATCCCGACCGAATGCCCTTCATCAACGGCTACTCCAGCGGCTACCCGATCGACTTTTACGACGAGTACGACCGCATGACCGGCGGCTCGATCAGCCTCGATGAGATGGCCGATCGCCACGACTTGAAGTGGGCCTACTCCCAGCTCTCCTCACCCTTGGCGCGCATGCTCATGAGTGCAGAGAACTGGCACCCGGTATTCATGGATCACCACTATTTGGTCGCGGTGCGCAAGCTTCCGGAGTACGCGGCGCTCATGGAACGCTTCGACCTGAAGCAATCGCTGAAGGATGGCAAGCTGCCGCACTGGGAGCCGACGCCGGCCTCCACTTTCTGGCGCAAACGATTCCCCTACGCGGAACTTGCTTTGGCCGAGTTCCTAGGTCCGACCTATCCCAGCCTCGCTCTGAAAGTCCTCGAGGGCGCACTGCGGGTGGAGCAAGACAGCGCCAAACTGTGGGTGGCCCGCGGCCGGGCCAACCTCCGCTTGCAGCAGGGACCGGCGGCCATGCAAGCCATCGCCAATGCCCTGGAATGCGACTCTGAAAACGTGAACGCCCACTTGCTGCGAGCCTCCATGGCCGCGCAGCAAGGCGACCTGGCTGCCGCCGAACAGTCGTTCTTGATCGCCATTGAAGGCTCCATGGAGCCCGCCGTGCACTGGCGCAACCTGGCGGACCTGCGCTTGAAAGCCGGCAATGTCGCTGCCGCGGTCGAGGCCCTGCAGCACTCTTTGGAATCGGAACCGGACCACGCCCAAACCCACCTCCGACTGGGAATGCTCTACGAACAACAGCGCAATCCGGCCCGAGCACGCGAACACTATCGACGGACTCTTGAACTCGCCCCCGACGCAGAAGAGGCGGGATTGTTGCGGCGCAAGATCGAGGCGATGTCCGGTCGCTGAGCCCCGGTGGCGACGTCGATCCGCCGTGGGAACCGCCCGCGCCAGACGCGTCGCCGGAGAATCTCGGAGCCTCGCGCCCAGGGGACAGTTGACTTCCGGCATGCCGGGAGAATGACCGGGAACGCCGACCATTCCGGGTAACCTGCCGCCCCTCGTCTCGTCAGAAGGAGCCACATTCCATGAACATTCGTCTGCTTTCCTTGTCCGCCGTCTTCTTGCTGCTGGCTGGGGGCTGTGCCCACACCAGCAGCTCCTCCTCGCCAGCCGCGACGGACATCACCACGTCCGCCGAAAACTACGGCAATGCATTGCTCGATGGCTGGTCGGGCCCCTACGGAGGCGTGCCCGCTTTCGACAAGATGGACCTGGACGCCTTGAAGGCGGCACTCGAACAGGGCATGGCAATGAACCTGGCCGAAATCGAGGCCATCGCCAACAATCCGCAACCGGCCAACTTCGCCAACACCATCGAAGCCATGGAGCGATCGGGACGACCCCTTGGCCGGGTGTTCACCTACTGGGGCATCTGGAGCTCGAACCAGTCCTCACCGGAGTTCCGCACCATTCAGCAACAGATGGCGCCGATCTTGTCCGAGTTCAGCTCCAAGATCACTCAGAACACGAAGCTGTTCGAACGCATCAAGGCGGTCCATGACGGCCCCGAGATGGAGACCCTCCGACCGGATCAGCGGCGTGTCGTCGAGCTCACCTACATCAGCTTCGCGATGAACGGCGCGACTCTGGACGGCAAGGGCAAGGCTCGCTACGCCGAAATCAACCAGCGCCTGGCCGCGCTGTATACCTCTTTCTCCAGCAACGTGCTGGCCGACGAAGAGGGTTACGTGACCTATCTCAACGAGAACCAGCTTGGCGGGCTGCCCGGTTCTTTCGTTCAAGCCGCGGCGGCCGCTGCCAAAGAACGCGGCAAAGAGGGCATGTACGCGGTCACCAACACCCGCTCCTCCATGGACCCGTTCCTGACCTACTCCACCGAGCGGGAGCTTCGGGAGACAGTTTGGCGCAACTACTACTCGCGCGGTGACAATGGCGACGAACACGACAACAACGCGATCATCGCCGAACTCCTACAGCTCCGTCACGAACGAGTGAATCTGCTCGGCCACAAGAACTACGCCGAATGGCGTCTCCAGGATCGCATGGCGAAGACGCCGGAACGCGCCTTCGAGCTCATGGAAACGGTCTGGCCCGCCGCCATCGCGCGGGTCAAAGAAGAGGTCGCAGACATGCAGGCGATCGCCGACCAAAATGGCGCCGGGATCACCATCGCCCCCTGGGACTACCGCTACTACGCCGAGAAAGTGCGCCAGGCCAAGTACGACCTGGACTCCGATGAGGTCAAGCAATACCTGCAGCTGGACAAGCTGCGCGAAGCCATGTTCTTCGTTGCTGGCGAGCTGTTCGACTTCGCGTTCCGCCCTGTTGCCGAAGGGTCGGTCCCCGTCTTCCACGAAGACGTGAAGGTCTGGGAGGTCACCAACAAAGACAGCGGCGAGCACATCGGCCTGTGGTATCTGGACCCCTACGCGCGGACCGGCAAGCGCTCCGGCGCCTGGGCCACGACCTACCGTTCCTACGAAACCTTCGACGGCGTGCAGACGGTGCTCAGCTCCAACAACTCGAACTTCATCAAGGGAGCCCCCGGTGAAGCGGTGCTGGTTTCCTGGGACGATGCGACCACGTTCTTCCATGAGTTCGGCCACGCTCTGCACTTCCTGTCGGCCAACGTGGCCTATCCCACACTGCAAAGTGGTGTGCGTGACTACACCGAGTTTCAGTCACAGTTGCTGGAGCGCTGGCTGCTAACCGATGAAGTCATCAACAATTACCTGGTGCACGTGAAGACCGGCGAGCCGATCCCCGCGTCTCTGGTGGCAAAGATCAAGAACGCGGCGACCTTCAACCAGGGTTTCGCGACGACCGAGTACCTTGCCTCGGCACTGATCGACATGTACCTCCACACCATGGACCCAACCGGCATCGACGTGGACTCCTTCGAGCGCGAAACCCTCGCCAAACTGAACATGCCCGAAGAGATCGTCATGCGGCACCGCACTCCCCACTTCAGTCACGTGTTCTCCGGCGAAGGCTATGCCGCCGCGTACTACGGCTACATGTGGGCCGACGTCCTCACCTCAGACGCCGCCGAAGCTTTCGCCCAGGCCCCGGGGGGGTACTACGACAAGGACTTGGCCAAGAGGGCGGTGGACCACCTGTTCGCGATCCGCAACGCGGTGGATCCGGCGCAGGCTTACCGCGCATTCCGGGGTCGAGACGCGAAGATGGAGGCGTTGATGCGGGATCGAGGGTTCCCTGTGCCAGGGGAGTGACAAGGCTCCCCCGTCGAGGAGTCCCGCACCAAGAAGACGTTCGCTCGCGCCGGGCGGCCCTCCCAAGGCTGCTCGGCGCGAGTTTTTGACATCGCAGTGGTCTCGTCCCAAACCCGTTTCGACAAACCTCTGCTCCAGCATCCAGACGGGGACGAAAGGGAAAGCTGAAGGCCTCAAACCTTGGGCCGGACTCTTCACCGCTTCCGACGACCCTGCACCTGGGCAGGACGCCGAGTGGTTGCCTTCAAGTCTGCCTGGAACACCTTGGCGAGCTGCCGCAGCTCTTGCACTCTCTCGGGCAAACGAGAGGCAAGGTTGCGTTTCTCTCCAGGGTCCTTCGTCAGGTTGACGAGGTACGCACCGCTCTCGTCACCACGTTGTCGTTGCAGGTGCAGTTTGTGCTCGCCTTGACGAACGGCTTCGAGGCGGCCGGCTCGCAAGTAGAAGAAGGCTTCATGAGGCGATGGCGCGTTCGGATCCTGAAACAACCGGTGAAGGCTGCGGCCGTCGACGACTTGCTGGGCATCAAACACTCCCCCGGCCGCTTCCACGAAGGTCGGGTAGAGGTCCATGATCGTGACCACTGCGTCGCTGTCGACGCTTGCGGGGATCGCTCCCGGCCATCGCATGATGCAGGGAACTCGAACTCCTCCTTCCCAAGTCGAGCCCTTGCCGTTGCGAAAGGGTCCCGCCGACCCCGCAGCGCTTCCCTCCTCCAACCACGGGCCGTTGTCCGAAGCAAACACGACGAGGGTGGACTCCTCCAGACCCGCAGACTTCAAGGCGCCCAGAATCTCACCCACCGACCAGTCCAGCTCTTGGATCACGTCCGCGTACAGCCCCTGACCCGACACTCCGTCGAAGGCTTCACTCACTCCCAACGGAACGTGGGGCATGGCGTGAGAAAGGAACAAGAAGAACGGCCGCTCTCGCCGGCGCCCCACGAACTCGACGGCACGTTCGGTGTAGCGGCGCGTGAGCTCGTTCATGGCCACCGGCTCTTCGATCGCTTCCCGGCTTTCGAACAGCGGGGGGCCGCTCTGACCAGGCCGCGCCATGTCATTGCTGAAGGGAATGCCGAAGTATTCGTCGAACCCGTGACTCAAAGGTAAGGAGGATCGCGCATCGCCGAGGTGCCACTTGCCGACGCACGCGGTCTCGTAACCCAGCTTCTGAAGAGCCTCTGCGACGGTGACCTCGCTCGGGTTCAGGGCCGTTCCCGACTCGGGCAAGAGAACCACCGGCATGCCCACGCGTTCCGCGTAGCACCCGGTCATCAACGCTGCCCGGGCCGGACTACACGAGGCGGCGGCATAGAAACTGGTGAACCGAATCCCCTCCGAGGCCAGGCGATCGAGGTGGGGAGTCGAGAGGTTCTCGGCGCCGTAGCAGCCGAGATCCCCGTAGCCCTGGTCATCGGTCAAGATCAGCACGATGTTTGGCGGCGGCGACGAGGAAGGTGGCTCTCGGGAACAGGAAGCCGCGACCTGAGCAGCGCCGAGCAGTCCGGCGATTCGCGCCAAAGGAAGCTGGCGAACTCGAACGAAGAAACAGGACAAGCGCATTGCCTCGAAAGAAGTCGAACGAGCCGTGACCCCATGCAGAGGCGAGGGTTCCGTCCGCCGCCCCAGGATCTCGCGACGCACGAACGTTAGCCCGGCTCCTCCCCCAAACCCATGCCGAACCCGACCAGAGGCCGGCACCCTTCCCGGCAACTTCGGACCTGCCAACGCGAGAAACATCCCAGGAGACTCGGCGCGTCCGTCTCGGCGTCTGGGGCGAAGACGCCCAAGACCAGGACCGTCACCGGAAAGCGACCGTCTCGTCATCCAAACTGGGCTTGGCAATCGGTGAGAAACCCGGCGTTTTGATTCGGACTCTACCAACGCCAGAATCGGGAACTGGCCAAGACCGACCACTCTCGAGGAGTTCCCTGTGGCTGACGCCGATTCCCGTGGGCTGCCGTTCGATCACCTCACCATGGACTTCCTCGGCAGGGATGGCATGGAGTCCCTTCTCGACGCGGTCCCTGGGTTCGTGTTCGTGAAAGACACGACCAACCAGATCCTGGCAGTGAATACGGCGGTTGCCGACACTTTGGGCACGACACCCGTGGCGATGTCGGGGACCCAATCGGAATACTGGTACCCCGAGGTCGCCGACAAGTTCTATCGAGACGACCTTCAAGTCTTCCGGTCGGGAACGGCCATGAAGGGCATCATTGAAGAAAAGAGAAGCCCGTTTGGCGAAACGCGACTGATTGAAACGGACAAGTACCCCGTGCGTTCACCGTCTGGCCGAATCGAGGGTCTGGTGGTGATCGCCCAAGATGTCACGGCTCCCAGGTACCAACAACAACTCGAAGAAGTCACGGACAAGCTCGCCGCCCTGTGGACAACCGCAGGGCGCACCATTCATGACATGAACGGATGCTTGGCCGCGATCGTCGGCAACCTCGAACTTGCCGAGCGCACCACGCAGCTGGAAGTGTCCCGTGAGTCCTTGGCAGCCGCGAAAGATGCGGCGTACCGAGCCGCCACGCTTACCCAAAATCTGTTACGGCTCGCACGCGGGCAAGCCATTACCATCCGAGAGAGCGCCTTCGACGTGAACGAGGTGGTTTCGAGGGCGATCTCGCTCATGCGCCCGCTGTTGTCACAGAAGCTGCGAACAGAGGTCCAACTGACGAACGCAACGCTTGTCGCACACGGCGACTCGGAAGCCATCCTGGACGTGGCCACAAATCTCATTCGCAACGCCGTCGAAGCGATGCCGGATGGTGGACGCCTGTTGGTTCGGAGCGACCTTCCAAGATCCAAGGCGCACGTCGCGTTCAGCGTGGAAGACACCGGCGCGGGAATTCCGGAATACGCGAAACCTCGTATCTTCCAACCGCTCTTCACCACCAAAAAGGACGGAGTCGGCCTGGGACTCGCGTCCGTCGATGCGATCGTGCGAGCCCATCGAGGAACCGTCGAGTTCGTGAGCGCTCCGGGCAGCGGGACGAAGTTCCGGGTGATCCTCCCTCGCCACGAAGGGCCACAGCCCCCCGGTTCGAATCGAGATCCCGGCGATTGAGTCAATCGCTCCGTCCCGTCGATCCTCGCTCTGAGGTAGCGGACGCGCGGCTCTGGAGAACACCGAAGGCAATCCGGTCGCGGTCGCTTCTCGGAGAGCTTTCCCCGCCGCCAGCGGCCGTCCCCTGGCTCTCGCGACCCTGGTCGTGGCCCATCGCTTTCGCACCTGGATCTTTCGCGGGAGCCGTTTGTGACGCGTCCTAGGGACCAAAGTCCCCGTGGTACAGCATCCAGTAGATCACCACCCCGGTGACGGACACGTAGATCCAAAGGGGGAGGGTCCAACGGGCGAGCTTGCGGTGACGGGGGATTCGGTCCTTGAACGCCGCTCGAAGAGTCAAGAGGACCAGTGGGACGATGGCGGTTGCAAGCACGGTGTGGGTCAGGAGAATCGACAGATAGACCGTGCGAATCACTCCTTCCCCTTGAAACTTCACCGAGCCCACCTGGTAGTGGTAGTAGAGGTAGCAAATCAGAAACACCGTGGAGCTCGCGAATGCCCCCAGCATGCAGCGCTTGTGGGCAGCGATGTTCTTGCGGCGAATGAATAGGAAGCCTGCGATCAACAAGCAGGCACTCAAGCCATTCAGGCAGGCATTGACGGTGGGGAGATTCATGAATTCAACAGAAGTTTGATGTTACGCACGATGGCGCGCTTGATCTTGTCATCGGATTGTTCGTCATGATAGGAACGAACCACCCCCCGAGAGTCCACCACGACCATGCGGGTGGAATGGTTGGGCTCGTCCTTTTCGGCATCTCCCATGGCAACGTGGAAGCCCTGGGTTAACAGCGTGCGAATCTTCTCTGACTCTCCAGTCACCCAATGCCACTTGGTGTGGTCCGCCTTGTAGTTCTTGGCGAACGCAGCCAGCACTTCAGGAGTGTCATGGTTGGGGTCCACCGTGATGCTCAGGAAACGAACTTCTTCCTCGAGCCCCTCCGACTCCACCAAGTTCGTCAACTGACGCATTTCTTGACTGAGCGCGGGGCAGACGGAAGGACAACGGGTGAAAAGAAAGTTCACGACCCAGATCTTGCCATCCATGTCTGCGCGCCGGAATGGCTGACCAAGGCAGTCGATGAGCTCGAACTCCGGCAGCATCTCGAATTCCGCCAGCTTGCTGCCTTCCCACGCATCCGTGACGCTCTCTTCCCCGCACGAGGGAAACCCCGTGCACAGCATCAACACGGCCAACGAAAGAGCGACCCCCTGACCAAACCCTGGTCCACGGCCCCCGATGCGACGACATGGAGTCGATGAAATCTCCGTGGAGAGCGCCGTTCGGCCAGAACTCTGCTCCCCCTGGTCGGAACGGTCGCGAGATGCCAATCGGTGGAATGCCCGGATCACTGACTCACCTCTCTTCCATCTTGTCCTCGGCGACAATCGCTCACCGAAACGAACGCTCAAACCATGGGGGCTTCGCGGCGCCGGGCCCGGGCCCCTGTGAGGAAGCGGCCTGGTGCCCACCCCACCATGGGTCCGATCCGGACCTCTCCGCTTCAAAGAACGAACATTCCGGAACCGGAAACGGTGTGCGTACGATGCGATCCGACGGGAACCCAAGTCGCGTGGCAGCCAATCGGGAGCTCACCAAGCGCGTTGCTTCGCCGTCACGATTTCTTGAGCAAACGCGGGGCCAGTGACAACATCAGTCCGGCAAACCCCAGCGTCACTCCGAAGCAGACTCCCAACGACGGGATCTCCATGCCGACGTCTGTGGAACGGTACATCGCGTAGCGCATTGCCCCGACCCCATAGGTCATCGGGTTCAGCAGCATGAGCCACTGCAGGAAAGTGGGGACACCCGCCGCGGGAAAGAACGCGCCAGACAGCAACCACATGGGGAAAAGAATCACGCTCATGATGGCGTGAAAGCCACCCACCGAGTCGGTTCGCCACGCCAAGGTGAATCCAATCGCGGACAACCCAACCGCCACCATCAACATCGTTCCCGCCAGGTAGAGGAAGGACAGCGGGTGGATTTGGAATCCCGTCAACGGCGCGAACAGCGGTGCCAGCAGGGCGAACACCAGTCCGTGGATGAGGGCCAAGGTGGCGCCTCCCAAGACCTTGCCCAAAACGATGCTGAGCCGCGGCACCGGAGCCACCAACACCGACTGTAAGAACCCCTCGTTGCGGTCTTCAATGATTGAGATCGACGAGAAGATCGCGGTGAACAACACGATCAGCGCGATGGTGCCTGGAAAGTAGTACTCCAGGTAGCTCAGACCTTCCGGCGCCTCGCTGGGTCGAAACGATGCCCCCAACCCGAAGCCGAACAGAAACCAGAAGATGATCGGTTGGAGCAGCGCGCCCATGACGCGGTTGCGCTGCCGCAAGAATCGAATCACCTCCCGTCGCCACAAGCTGTAGGTAGTCAGTGCCGCCGCGCTCATGAAGCCGCCTCCTCCGTCCAGAAGCGATGCCCGGTGCGGCGAATGAACACGTCTTCCAGGGTCGGCTTGCCGAAGTACACCGCTTCGATCTCGCCGGGAAATGCCTCGATGAGCTCCGGCACGAACCGGTGCCCTTCTTCTCGCTCGAAGCGAACTTGACCGTCCAACACCTTCGGTTCGCCTCCGAATCGCTCACGAATCTTCGGGGCCAGGCTGTCGGCACTCTCGCTCTCGACGATCAAGACATCGCCGCCGACTTCGCGGCACAACTCCTCGGGACTGCCAGCAGCGACCAAAGAGCCTTCATCCAGGATCCCCAGGTGGTGACACTTCGCCGCCTCTTCCATCAAGTGAGTGGTGACCAGAACCGTGACCCCATCGCTCTCTTGAAGCCGAGCCAAGTACTCCCACATGTCGATGCGAGCGCCGGGATCCAGTCCGGTGGACGGCTCGTCCAGCAGCAGCAATCGGGGCCGATGCAACAGCCCTTTCGCAAGCTCCACTCGTCGCTTCAACCCGCCGGAGAGGCTCTCGACTTTCTCCTTGGCACGGTCTTGCATCCCGACGCGGTCCAACAACTCTGCCGCCCGCTGCTGCAGCTCCCGGCCAGAAAGACCGTAGAGATGCCCTTGGTGGATCAGGTTCTCGAGGACCGTGAGCTTCTTGTCCAGGCTGGGAGACTGGAACACAACGCCAATGCTGCGCCGCACGGCATCGGGACGGCTCGCCACGTCGTCTCCGAAGATGGTCGCGGTCCCCCCGGAAGCACGCAGAGACGTCGACAAGATGCGAAACGTCGTGGTCTTGCCCCCCCCGTTGGGGCCGAGCAAGCCGAACGTCTCCCTCGCGGCTGCGGTGAAACTCACGTTTTTCAACGCTTGGCGATCGCCATAGGAGTGGCACAGCTCGTTCACCACCACCGCATCGTTTCCGGCCATCGCTGGTTGGGTTCTCTCGAATCAGAAATCGTTGTGGGCGAGCAGGCGACTGAAGATTGCCTGTTCGAGTCTTTGCGTCTCAATCCTGCCCGCGAATCCTCGACGACTCCGTGGATTCGCCAGCGGTCCGACTTCCTCGGCGAACGCGCCCGACTCCAGTGTATCGACTCCGCTCACAGAATTGCGCTTGGGTTGAGAAGCGACAGAGGACTCCGGGTTTCCCGCAGACCCCGCTCGACGATCGGAAGACCGCGACTCAGAGACCGAAAGCGAACAGCCCGAACAGACAGGGCATGTAAAGCAGGGAGACGGTGAGCACCCGCCGGGCCGACTGCCGAGTACGGGAGGTCCAGAAACCGACGGTTGCCGCGAAGAAAAACGCGCCCGCCAGCAGGACCCCGATCAAGTAGATCGCTCCCCCATCTCCCAACAGCGGGGGGAGGGCCGACACGACGACCAGCGCGAGGCAGTTGCGCATCATCTTGCGAGCCGTGATCTCGCCGGTCTCGTCATCGCGGGTGACCATATGAAAGCCGCCCAGCCGGTAATCCCGGCGGTACAACCATGCAATCGAATAGAAGTGAGGCAGCTGCCAAAGGAACATGCAACCGAATACGACCAAGCACAGGGCATCGACTTGGCCGGTGGCCGCGGTCCAGCCCAGCACCGGCGGCATCGCACCCGGGACGGCACCCACCCAAGTGTTCCACTTCGTCCGCCGCTTGAGTGGCGTGTAAAGGCACAAGTAGGCCAAGAGCGTTGCCACGCCCAGAGCCGTGGTGAGCAGATTCGTCCAGAGTCCCAGGGCCAGCGTACCCGCCAGAGAAAGCACGATCCCCATGGCCGTTGCGGAAGCTACGGAAACTCGACCCGAGGGAAGCGGGCGGTCCTTGGTGCGTGGCATGCGTGCATCGTGGGAACGCTCCATGACCTGATTCAGAACGCTGGAGGCCGATCCCAAGCAAAACACACCGAACAGCGCGGCCAGCACGGGAGCTGCCTCTGGCACGGCGACCTCTCCTCCACGACTCAACGCCATTTGGTAGCCGACAAACGTGGTCATCACGACCATCGATCCGATCACCGGCTTGGTCAGGGCGCTGAGGTCCGTGAGCAGGGTCGCTTGCCGAGAGCTCATGGAGTTCCCCCCCGCGGCTCGCGGAATGAACGAAGCAGCACGAAAACCAAGCTTCCCAAGAGGAGCGCACCGATCACCACGTGAGAAGTGGCGGCACGGGGAGCCGTCTGAGAAAGCACCGTCCAAAGACCCAATCCGATCTGCAGGAGCACCAGCAGGAACACCGCCGCGACGGGACGCAAAATGAATGATTCCTTGCGGTGATTCCAGGTCGCGACGTGCAGCAGGTGGGAGAGGGCAACGAGAACGGTCAGCGCTCCGATCCAATGAAACCCGTGGACGAATAGCGAGGGATCCGAGAAGAAGTTTTCGAGAGTCAGCGGCGGGGACTCTTCTCCGCCGAGCACGGCCCCTGCATGGCGGACAACAGCACCCAGAATGAGCTGCACGTAGACGGCGCCTACGGCGAACCAGCAGGCGCGTCGCAAACCTCGGGTTTTCTTGGAGGCCTCGCGCTGCCGGGTTTCGCGCCACTCGTCAGAGACGAAGTAGGCGGCGGCAACCGACATGCAAAAGAAGGTCTGGGCCAAAGTTCCATGGGTCGCAGAGATCTGCGGCGGAAGGAAGTGCAGCACGGTCAATCCGCCCAACAGTCCCTGGACGCAGACCGCGAACAGCATTCCCACGCCCCACCAGCGCAACCAACGGCGCTGCTCGCTGCGCCACAGCCACACGGCATAGACAATGGTCAGCAGTCCCACGAAAGACGCGATCATGCGGTGACCGTGTTCGTAGCGAACGTTGCCGATCCACTGAACGAACACCCAATTGCCATAGGAAGTCGGCCAATCGGGCACCGACAACCCGGCATCGAGGCTGGTCACCAACCCTCCTGCGATCAGCAACAGGTAGGTAAAGAAGACGTGGGTGCACGCAAACCGGAAGCGCCACACTGGAGTGCGAGGCTCATTGGTGACCCCGCGGGAAGAGGTCGCCAAGGGCACCGCTTCCGCCAGGGGATTCCGCACGTCTTGAGTCGTCTCGAAGGACATCGATTCCGTGGGCCAGCTCACTCGGGAGAGCGAGACTCAGCCGCTGTAGGAGAAGTCCGCCTGGGCCGTCTGGCCGGTCGCCACGGTGACTGAAGCTCTCTGCTCTCCGAGGCTTTCATGCCAAACCACACAGTCGTAGGTACCCGGCGGTACGCCCGGGATGGAGAAGCTGCCATCGTCGCCGGTCACGGCAAAGAACGGGTGATCGAGCACGCCCACCCAGGCGTTCATCCAGGGGTGAACCTCGCACTTGAACTTGATCATCACCTCGGCGAACTCGAACGAGCGCTCGCGGACGCCGATCTTCGACATCCCGATGTTCTGCTCATCATTGATCTCGGGGATGTAGTGGACGTTGTGGAGGAAATTGTCACTGTTCTTGATGTTCAACTGCTGACCGGTCTGCAGCCCCATCACGTGGGGGAAGTACACGCAGCCCTTCTGATCGATTTCAGCAGGTTGGCTCGGCGGGTCGTACTTGCCCGGGACCGAGACGTAAACAAAACAGTTCTTCACAGTGCCGTCGCCGTTGACGACGAGCTTTTCGTCCATCACGTCCACCGTGTGCACGGCCGCGCACTCCGGAGTCCCGCCCATCTTGATCGCTTTCGGAGCCGGCGGAGTGCCGGCGAATGAGATCTTGCCGGCCACCGTTCCCGCCGTGGCCAAATCGACGGTGCGCGGGCCCGCTGCGCCCCCGCCTGTCAGAGTGTCTCCCCGGGTCTTCCGGTACTTCGAGGTGTCGGCCCCGCAGGAGACGACCAAAGCCACCACCGCGACTGCAGTGCCGGCCGTCGCCAGGCCCAACTTCCAGGATTGTTTCATCACTCGTTCCGCTTTCTCTAGCGACTGGACTTCGCTTCAAGCCTCGTCAGAGGCGTCGTTGGTCAGCGCGCCGCTGCTTCGTAGTCCTCAGCGAACGGCTCGGAGAAGAGGTAGTCCCGAATCAGGTACATCTCCTCGTGGGCGTCCTGGAGCTTGTCATGGATGGGTTCGCGTACGCCGTTCTCTTCCGCCCAAAGCGAGGGCATCTTGGTTCCCGGCTGGTAGCGACCCGGGCCTTCGAGCCATCTCTTGACCCAGTTCGGTTGCAGTCGGTTCTTGGCCAGATTCAGCACCGGGGCCATGTCGGCGGCGGTCTTCCCTTCGGGGATGATCCCACCCGGCATGTGGCACTGAATGCAGTTCAACTGGGGCGAGGTGAAGAAACGCCGGGCCATCTCGTGCCGCTCGTCGCCGAGTTCCCACTCGAGCTGGGAGAGGTACGGGTAGTCCGTCTGATGCAGGAACGTACCGCCAGAGTCGCGATAGTTCCGCGCAAGCAGGGCGTCGTACAGCTGGCGCTTCTCGGCGCCGCCCTCCTTCATCCCGCGATTATCGTACCCATCGAACTTGCTCCGGAATTCCTCGGCCAGCGCGTCCCATTTCGCGGGATCGTTGGCGGTGTGCCAGGTTTCTTCGTGGGCAAAGTACGCGATCAGGTCGTTGAGTTCCTGCTGGTTGAAGCCGAAGGTCGGCATGCGGGCGCTCATCCACGGACGCAGGTGGGCCTTGGAGCCGGCCCCCGCTCCCATGGAGGGATCGGTCAGGAAGTTGAACAGCCACTCCGGCTGGGTGCGAGCACCCTGACCGTCCAGGAGTGGGGGAAAGTACGCACGGGCCGCGTCGGCATCCCCACCAGCAATCGCCACCTGGAACTGGCGAATCTCGCCGCCCATGTCGTACATCATGTGGCAGCCGAGGCAGTTCTTGTCCTTGACCAGCTGCCGGCCGCGCTCGACCGCGTCTTCTGACGGGCTCAGCTTGCGCTGAATGGACTCATCCACGTGGTCCTTGGTCATCCCGAGGACGAAAGTCATCAAAGCGTGCAGGTCCTCCGGATCTTCCGGGAATCGGAACTGCGGCATCTTGAGTTTTTCGAACTCGCCCTTGTCCTTGCCTCGATCGTAGAAGCGCGTGTTGCGCAGCTTCTGGTCCAGCCAGGCGATGCGGTTGAACTTGCCGTTGTGCTTCCAATCCATTTCGGCCATGCCGAAGTCGAGTCGGTCGGGATGCTTCGAACCCCAGCCGTTCAGCTCGGTCCCGATCTGCTTCGCGTCCTGGTAGCCCTCGATCATGTGGCAACCGAAGCAGCCATAGTGATTGAGCAAGGCTTCCCCGGCCCGCAGACGCTTGTCGAGGGGACTCATGCTGGCGATGAGCTCGTTGGCCCGTCCTTCGGTCATCTTCTCGACCAATTTCTCGCGGACGATGTCTTCATAGATGCCGTCGTCCGCTGGACTCTCGAAGACCATGGACTCGAACTGACCATTGCGCTTGGTCATCAGGTACGCGACCAGGTCGGCCGCCTCCTGATCGGTCAGACGCAAGTTCGGCATGTTGGTGTCTTCCCAGATCGACTGAGGATCCAACAGCCAGTTGTAGAGCCAGTCTTCGCGCAGCTTCGATCCAACGCCGGACAGATCCGGGCCATGCCGCTCGTCGAAGTCATCGATTGCGTAATCGTCGATGTTGTGGCAGGCCAGGCAGCCCACGCCACCGTTGTCACCGAACAATGCCCTGCCTCGCTCGGCGTCTCCGTTGCCGGGATAGGTCCGCTCCAGCGGCAGAGCCGAGGTCTGGTTGTAGAGATAGGTGACCAGTGCCGCGATCTCGGCACGCTGACGTTCCGGATCGTCCTGACGATTCTCCAAGTGGAAGAACGAGGGCATGCGCGTGGTGGGACGGAAGCTGCGCGGATCTTCGACCCACTTCATGGTCCAGTCGACGCTTTGGAACTTATCAGCCATGTGATAGAGCGGTGGGCCGCTCTTGCGGTGGTCTTCGAACGGCTCCATCTTGTGGCAGCCGAAGCAGCCGTAGCGCTCGACCAGCTGGCGACCTCTGTTCCAGGTATCCGCTCCGGGGATCTCCACCTGGTCGGCGTGGCACTTGTAGCAGGAGGCTTCCAGGTAGTTGGCCGGGAGCTGCGGGTAGTCCCAGTACTTCATCTTCTTCCAGTGGTACTTCTCCTTCCACTCGGACTTCTGGTCGGCGTTCTGAGGCGTGTGGGCGGAGTCCTTGAAGTTGACCCGCTGATTGCCGCCACTGTGACAGGCCGAGCAACCAAAGATCTCCATGTCGTGAGGAGACAGGGACGTCACGAACAGCTCGGGACGAGGATGGGCCTGAAACACCGCATCCACGACCGTGTCGCCGAAGTAGGGGTCCTCGCCATGGAACATCGGGGAATCGTGTGGGTAGTCCCGATAGCTGGCGATGCCAAGGTGGCAGGTGGTGCACATGTCGATTTTGGGCACCTGCAGGAAGTTCAATTCGTCCTGGACTTCTTTGACGACGATCTTGTTGACGGTCAGGCTCGGGGCCATGAAGTCGAAGAACACCGAGTTCCGGAAACTGCTGAAGATCCGCTCTGGGTCGACTTTCAGCATCTTCCGTTCGAGACGATCCATTTCCCGGTCGAGGTCGGCGAACTCCGACTCCACTCGGGCAATCTGAGAGTCGTAGGTGTCTAGCTGGGCGACCATTTCGTTGCGCTTGGTTTCGGCCACCTTGTCCGCGTCTGCCAAAACCTCGTACTTCTCCTTCAAGTCGAGGTAGTGGGCCAGCGCTTCCTTGACGCTTTCCTTCTGGGGATTCCAGAGGTCGTCGTGCTCGAGGTGCACCAGCTCTTCGTAGTGGTAGCGTTCAGCTTCGAAGATCGCCTTGGCCGACTTCATCTCGGCGTTGGTCACGTTGTATTCGAAGTTGGCGTCGGACACGGCGGCAACGAGCTTGGGGCGCTCCTCCGCGTCCGAGTCCAGAAAGCTCTGCTGGCGCTCGGCCTTGGCCTGCAGCTCTTCCAGCTCCTCCGAAACGCTGCGGCCTCCCGCTTCCTGCCACTCGGCATCACGCGCGCGCTGGGTCATCTCGAATTCGAGCGCCATGAAGTCCCGCTGGTATTGCTTCCACGGACGGTTGTAGTCGTCGTAGATGCTCCAGACGTAGGAGAGGGCCAGAACCACACTCGAGATCATGAACCACTTGTTCAGCAATCCCGGCTTGTAGAAGGTGGCCGCAGGGTTCTTGCGTTTCTGCTCGTCCGCCACTTCGTTCCCTCCTCCGGAGAGGTTTTCGATCTAGGAGTTATCGCTCTTCCCGAACTCGCGGCCCCCGGGGGCTGCGAACAGCTTCACTAAACGTTCAGGAACAGCTCCTGGATGTTGACGATGAATTGCAGGTTGAAAGCCCAGCGCAAGATCATCTTGATCGGCAGCGCCAGCATGATCAGGAACATCGAGATCATGGTCAGGTACCGCGGCATTCCCATCTGACCCAGCATCTTGCGGAACAGCGTCTGGCCCAACAGGAACGGCAACACGAACACGTATCCCAAGCACAGCAGGATTCCTGGCATTTCACGCGTCAGCCAGAACTCGGGACGCTTCATGCCGAGCCAGCTCTCCCAGAAGATCTGGCTGAACTGGATGTTCACCGTGGGCTCCACCTTGTGGAGATTCCATTCTTCGAAGGGGCCGAAGAATGCCTGATTCGGCCCGCGAAGGAATGTCATGAGGATGATCATCGACACCCACAGCACGATGAAGCCGAACAGGAAAGTCGTGATGGCGAACGGGCGCTCGTTGA
Source organism: Planctomycetota bacterium (assembly GCA_028289345.1). Lineage (GTDB taxonomy): Bacteria > Planctomycetota > B15-G4 > B15-G4 > SIAN01 > JANQQL01. The sequence continues at coordinate 134,494 of JANQQL010000050.1, forward strand.
AGGTGTAGTAACCGTTGCCCTTCGGGTTCGTGTCGACGTAGGGAATCGCCATCAGACCGACGATGATCATCCCGGGCAGCACCACCCCTGCCAGCCACGGGTCGTAGTACACCAGCATTTCCTGGAGTCCGAGGAAGTACCACGGCGCCTTGGATGGGTTCGGCGTTTTCCCTGGATTGGCCGGCTCTTCCAGCGGAGCGTCAAGGGCCAAGGCCCAGATCATCATGACCGCCATGAACAGGACGGAGCAGATGAACTCGCTGTAGACAAGGTCTGGCCAGGTGAGCACCTTCTTCGGGTTCTCGACGGCCTCTTCGGGCAGCTCGCCTCGCTCCATGCGCCTGTCGTTGATGACCGCGCGGCGGAAGCTGAGCCAGGTGAAGTAACCCACCAGGAACAGCATGAACACGATCGGCACGTTGTCGGCCTTCGAGACGTTCTTGTAGAAACCGGGATGTCCCAGCGCCCACACGAAGAACACCGAAGAGACGATGAACATCGCGATCCCGAACTTGTTGGTGCAGACGATCTCCCGCTTCCAGATCATCACGAACACGATGATCGTGAACAGCGCGAAGAACATCTTCGGCTCGGAAAGCGCGTTGAAGAAGCCGTAGAGGGTCTCGGTCACGCGTGCGGTTCCTCTCGCTCAGGAATCACGGGATCGATCTCGCGCAGAGATCAAAGGGGGCCGGAGATGCCGCCATCCTTGCGGATGCGCCAGAAGTGCACCGCCATCAGGATCGCTGCCGCCAGGGGAATGAAAATGCAGTGCAGCACGTAGAAGCGAAGCAACGTGGCTTCGCCCACGAATCGGCCGCCAAGCAAGGCAAACCTCGCGTCGTCTCCCGAGTGCACCAGGCCCACGTCGCCGACGGCCATCAGCGAGGCCAACGGCCCCTCGTAACCGAGCAGCGGAGTCGCGCGGGCCATGTTGGAACCGACGGTGATGGCCCAAATGGCGAGCTGGTCCCACGGCAGGAGGTAGCCGGTAAAGGACAGCAACAACGTCAACACCAGCAAAATCACTCCCACGTTCCAGTTGAACTCTCGTGGCGGCTTGTAGGAGCCGGTCATGAACACCCGGAACATGTGTAACCACACCGTGATGACCATCGCATGAGCACCCCAACGGTGCAGCTCACGCATGATCCCCATGGGTACGTGCTCGGCAAGCGCGATGATGTCCTGGTAGGCGTACTCGGCCGTCGGCCGGTAGTAGAACATCAGCAGGACGCCGGTGATGGTCTCGATCAGAAACAGGAAAAAGGTCAACCCACCCATGCACCAGGTGAAGGACAGGCGCAGCCCGGACGAACGGACATTGATCGGGTGCAGGTGCAGGAAGATGTTCGACAAGACCGCCAGCGAACGGTTACGCACCGTGTTCGGGTAGCCGTGGCGGAAGATCGAGCGCCAGATCTGGCTATCCCGGACCTGATCCATCATCCCCGGTCGTTCGTAGTGGGATGACGGAGGCGGCGGAATTCGGCCATCGTCCGCCGGCTTCTTCTTCGGCGCTGGTTTCTTGTCCGGTGTGGTCTGTTCGGCCATCGAGGCCCTCCTGACTCTTCTTGCCTGCACTGCTGTGCCTGGACCGCTTTTGCTTGCACCGCTTTTGCTTGCACTGCGGGAGGTCAAGCTCCCGACGTCTCTCCCTCACATGAACGGACGGGTCAGCCAAGCGGCTGAGCCAGCTCCACCTCACACGTAGAGGAAGGACTCCGGATTGGTCCACTCACCCTTTTCCCACTGAAACTTCTTGCTCTTGTCGACGAGCACCTGACCATCGTCTGCTTGAACGATTCGATATCGCTCCAGAGGACGAGGCGCCGGTCCCTCGAAGTTGATGCCGGTCTTTCGAAAACCACTTCCGTGGCAAGGGCATTTGAACTTCTGCTCCCCCTCCAACCAGTTGGGGGTGCAGCCAAGGTGTGTGCAGGTGGTGGACAGCGCGTACAGCTTTTCGTCGTCGCGCACGATCCAGGTGCTGTGCAGCTCCTTGAAGGCCTCATTGACCTGTCCGACCGGATATTCGGTGGGGATGCCGGCCTTGAACTGCTGCGGTGGCTCGTAGGTGACGTTCGGGAAGAAGTAGCGGGCAACGTAGAACAAAGCGCCCACTGCCGTCGAAAACGTGAACGACAGCCATCCCACGGCAAAGAACCAATCCCTTCGACCCATGTCGGTCGGTTGCCACAAGGTCTGGACCTTCGGCTTGGGCTTCGCTTTTGGCTTCGGCTTGGCGGCCGCCGCGGCCGGGGCTTTCTTTTCTGCCGCAGGCTTCGACGGCGCCGGCTTGTCTCCAGAGGCGGCGGGTTTGGCCGGCGCCTTGTCCGCCGCGGGCTTGGCGGGAGCAGGCTTCTTTTCCGCAGCCGCGGGATCTGTTTTCTCCGAAGTCGACGGGGGAGTTGCAGGCGTTTCCGCCGGCTTGTCTCCAGAAGCAGCGGGCTTGGAATCCGCGGGCTCGTTCGACTCGGAAGCCGGCTTGTCGGGAGTGTCTGCCATTCCTTCTCCTTCACCCGCGTGGATCTTCACTCGAAGCAACGCTGCCACCGCAAGCACAGGCGACCCGCTGCTCGGGAACGATGACCGCAAGGCCAACCGCCGTGTTCACCGCTACTGCAAGCCCAGCGAACGACCGAGGGATACCACTGATCGATCGGGCACATCGAACGAAGGATGGGAACCCTACAGACCAAGCGACCCCGTGTCCCCTGGGACCCGGCGCCGGACCAATCCCCTTTCCGATGAGCATGAGCCCTGCAAAACCGGTGACAATAATCAGGACGGCAGCCCAGGGTCAAGGACGGCGGAGGGCCCCATTCTTGGCGGACAACCCGGCCCTTCCGCGTCGACTGGAGGTGCGGACCATCCCGCGCGACGCCAATCAAGAATCGCGCAATTCTCCGCCCGGGGCGTCATTGTTCGCGGTCGGGCTCTCGAAGGACTCCAGCAACTCAGCAGCGATGGAGCGCAGCTCTCCATTCGGGTCCTGGTCTGCGACCTGGCGCAACGAGGCCAGCAGCGGGCCCGACTCTCGAACCGTGGCGGACGACTCGCCGAGGTGCTTGAGCGAGACCAGTGCGTAGAGAATCGGCCAATAGGCCGGGTCGTGATTGCCGACCGTCATCTCCCCGTTGTCCGGAAACGACAGGCCGTGCTGGGCCAGGTTGCTCCGATTGAGCATGAACTCCAAGGTCGGCACACCGTCGGTTTGCCCCAACTTTGCGAGAGAAAGTGCCGCGTTCATGCGTACCCAGGCGTCCGGATCTTCGTGCAGTTGGCGCAGAGCGGCCAGGGTCGGCGCGGGTCGCTCCGTTTCGTTTCGATGGAGGTCGCCCAAGGCACTCGCGACGACCTTGCGAATCCCCGCGTCCTCGTCATTCGTCAGGCGCAGCAGCAACTCGGCCCCAGCCGGGTCGCCCAAACGGCCCAGGTTGACCAAACAATCGATCAACACTCGGCCGGACTGGTCCGGATCGCGGCTCAAGGCGACGCCCGACTCCCTGGCTTCCAGGTGCTCTTCGATCACCTGTTCGAACAGCGGCCGCGCTTCCTTGTCCCCCAAGATGCCCATCACTTTGGCCAAATACTGGCGCAACTCCGGGTTGTGGTTCCCGGCCAGCTCGAAAGCTCGGCGGATCCGGTTGCGCAGGGCGGGGTCCTGCAGCTCCTCCGGCGAGCGCACCGCCAAATCGGCCAGCGCTCCGGCCGCCTGCCAGCGATCATTGAAGCCGCCGCTCTCCACCCGCTGAACCAGCTCCGCGGCGTTGATCTCCCCGCCGACCAGGGCGGAAATCCCGAGGAACAAGCCGACCACCACCGCGACGATCAGGAGCGGAACAAGAAACAGCGGCACCAACATCCGCGGGGAAGTGGAAGCGGGGGGCTTCTCCCCCAACGGCTCCAGGTCGAATCCTTGATCTTGATTCGGGGCGATCACGGCCTTCTCTCCATCAAACTTCGCACGTGTAGGCACACCTCAAGGAGCATTCTCACCGACAGCGTCGTTGCGGGAAATGGTCGAAACCCGGGAATCTGGGCCGATAATGTTTCGCGATCCTCGTTCCGAGGGAGTCCCAATGAACCGCACCCTCCGCCAGCAGAGAATCCTGGACCTGGTTCGCGCCGGAGGCGTGAAGAGCCAGGATGATCTGCGCCTCAAACTGGAGCGAGAGGGGCTTTCGGTCACCCAGTCGACCCTGTCTCGGGATCTGAAGGAACTGTCCCTGGTCAAGGGGAGCAACGGCTACCTCGTTCCCCCGGAGGGGCAGCAGCCCACCCCCCGCCAAACCGTGGAGAAGGCCGCCCAGCAGGATCTCGTGAGCTGCAAGCGGGCCGGCAACCTCTTGGTCCTGAAGACCGCCGTGGGCCACGCCCAACCTTTGGCCCTGGCCATCGATCGTGGCAAGGTCGAGGGAGTGATGGGCACCATTGCCGGGGACGACACGGTGCTAATCGTCGCGCCCGACGACACCCAGGCTCTTCAGATCGAACAGTTCCTTTGTCGAGCCGCCGGCCTGGACTGACCCTTCCCCCGAGAATCCCCAGGGAAGAATGGCGACCGCTGGCCTGTCGCCCTGCGCATCAGAGCTTTGCCTTTGAACCGCTGGGCGTCCTTGGGCGAGGGTGCTTTCGAGCGGATTCCAATCATCCACGCGCGCCTCGACCGCCTGAATTCGGGGCCGCGGAAGTTCTCGGGGATCAGGCCGTGGAACCATTGGTTCGGACCCGTGCGCCGTTGCGACAGTCCGTGCCGCGCCGACGATCGGCGTCGGACAGCGTCGCGACCGGGGCAGAAACAATGGTGGGGGAATCCCCTGCCATGACGCGCATCCTCCGCCGAATCTCGCGGCTGGCGAATGTTCCCGAGCCAGTTCTTCTCAGCGGCGAATACGGCACCGGGAAACGGCGAGTGGCCCGCGAACTCCATCGGCGAAGCTACCGCAGCGACGGCCCGTTCGTGGAAGTCTCCTGCGAATCGCTCGACCCCCAATGGATGCAGTGCTGGGGAACCCCGAACGCTCAGCCCGATGCGGAGAGTCCGTTCGTCCAGGCGCGCGGCGGAACGCTGCTTCTCGACGAGCTGGTGGCGATGGACGAGTCCGCTCAGCTCCAACTACTGCGTTTGCTCGAAGATCCGGGGTTTCGAGAAGTCCGGCTATTGACCGCCACCACGACGCCCCCGCTTCGAGCCGTGCAGGAAGGGACCTTGCGCCCCGACCTCTATTACCGACTCGAGGTTTTTCACTTGGACTTACCGCCGCTGCGGGATCGCCTGTCCGACATCGAGCCACTGACGCGACAGTTCCTGAGCGAGTTCGAGTGTGCAACCGGCCGCCACAAAGAAGTCGACGACGGCTTGTGGCAAGCGCTACGCGCCTACTCTTGGCCAGGCAACGTGCGGGAACTCAAGGCCACTCTGTCCCAGGCATTCCTTCAAGAGGGGGACGTGATCAGTCCGGACCTCCTTCCTTCTTTCCTGAGTGATCGCTGACGCAGCTTCACTCGTGGCGCTTCAGGGCTTTTCGGAGTCCTGCAAAGCCAGGGCTCGCTGGCGAAGGGCTTCGTTCATGGCGTCGAAACCGGATCGTGTGTCTCGATCCAGACTTCTCCAAAGCAGCGGGACGAGCAGCCCTTGAAAGGTTTCCTCCTGGCGAAAGCGAACCCGATGGGCATCCGTCGCCTCCAGGACGAACGAGTGCTCTCCATCGAAGATGCCTGGCAAGAAAAGACGACCCCGCCAACGCAGCTCGCGAAATGGCTCGACCTTCAACAACCGAGGTCTGAAGGACAGGGGCTTGCGCCCGGTTGGCTGAACCTTGATGGCCAGTGACCTCCCCGCCACCGCCTTTCCGCGAATCTCGACGAGGAATGGGTTCCAGTCGGGATAGCTTTCGAAGTCAAGCAGCACTTCCCAGACGTGCGTCGCCGGGGCCTCGATCTCGATTTCCGTGCGGATGGACCGGGTCATGGGGGACTCCTCCGCCCACCCGCGACAACGGGTGGTTTCTCGTGATGGCCCTTTCGTCACACCGGGAGATGGGACGAATTTCGTTCTTCGCCGCCCTGCCATTGGCCCATCATCCGGCGCATGTTCGCCTCGTACCTCATCCACCAAGGGATCGACTTCGTCCTGGGTCTGGTTCTCACCGCAGTGACCATGCGCTGGCTGCCGTCCCCGGACAAAGCCTCGAGCATCCGTCACCTGCTGATCCGCCAGTTCCCTTGCGGAGTCCTTGTGCTTGGCCTTGCGGCGGTCCTCATTCGCATCGTGGGACAACCGATCGCCGAATGGCTGTCTTACGAGCCGATCTCGATCAAGTTCCTTGGCTTGGGAGCGGCCTACTATTCGTGGATGGTGATCTTCCCCACCTGGGGGTTGGTCCTCTGCCTGCGACCCGGGCTTGGCTCGCCGGGTCAACGCGCGGTGGCGGTTCTTTGGGCCGCCACGTCGTTCGCCATCGTTGGCTGGTCGATCTTCATCGAGCCGTTTCGCTTGCAGGTCGAGACCACCCGTCTGGAGTTCGACCGCTGGCCCGCAGAATTCCCTCCCTTGCGAGTGGTCGTGCTCGCCGACCTGCAGTCACCACTGCTCACCCGTCGAGAACGCCTCGCCGTCGAACTCGTGCGTGAACAGAAGCCGGACCTGATCCTGATTCCCGGCGACCTTGCTTCGCAAACCTTCGACGAGAACCACTCGCTGGAATCCGTCCGCTACGTGCTGCAACGAATCGAAGCACCTCTCGGAATCTTTGTTGTCAACGGCGATGCAGATTGCTTCGTGAGCGGCGGCATGGCGCGTTTGGTGGAGGGAACGTCGACTCGGTACTTGGACAACAAAGCGCTGGCCTTGATGGATGATCTGATCGAAATCGGTGGGTTCGATCCGGGGGAAGCCGACGCATTCGAGGCGGCTCTCGAACGACACCCGTCGGCGCGCTTCCGAATCGGCCTGGTCCACCGTCCTCGCTATGCCGAAGCCATCGCCAAAGCTGGTTTCGATTTGGTCGTCGCTGGGCACACCCACGGGGGACAAGTCACCGTCCCGGGCTTCGGCCCTCCCATCACCGCTTCCCCGCTCCCGCGACACGTCTGCGCGGGGGGAGCACACCCACTGTCTCACCAGGCGACTCTCTACGTCTCCCGCGGGGTGGGCATGGAGGCTGGATTCGCCCCGCCAATTCGTTTTCTTTCCCCTCCCGAGATTTCGGTGCTGACACTCGCGGGCCCGAGAAAGGCGAGAAACGACGGACTCCCCCTGGAGTCACCGCCCGGGAAGCAAGACCAATAGGCCTACGACCATTCGCCGGCCCCCGGGGCTGAGGCGGCGACGAATCGGGACCATCCCTCTCCGGGGCCTCGAGCCAATCACGGGCTTCCGAAATCAGGGAACGCCGCGGCCACCAAGATCCGTCCACCGGCAAATCCTCCGAATCCCCTGTGGGTGGAATCCGATCGATTCGGCAAGAAAACCTGCTGGGGAGTGGCGACCTCGGAGTCCTGCGCAAAAAGAGACGTCTCCGTTCGGAGATCCGGGCTCAATCCGCATCCCTGCAAGAGGCAGGGCGGATATCGCTCGTAATGTTGCGGGGCAAACGCGAATCGACTCAAATCGGGGGTTCTTCCGAGCTAGCTGCCCGTTGAGAAAGTGTTGAGCGTTTCGAATCCCACGAATTCCAAAGGGGACGGTGATGGTTCAGTTTCGTTTTCGCGTGAGCTCCCTTGCCGCCATCGCGGCGTTGGGTCTCCTGGGTCCGTCTTGTTCTAACAGCAGCAGTAGTGGCGGTGGTGGAGGCGCCAGCGGAGCCGGCGGCAACGGTGCAAGTGCCACGGTGACGGGAAGCGTCGACGTGTCGATCCCCACGGCTTCGACGCTGGAATCGGAACCCAACGACGCCATCGACCAGGCGCAATTCCTGGACGCACTCACCGCGGGAGAGCGGATCCAGGTCTTCGGCAACACTGCCGGCGGCAGCGACGTGTTCGATGCGTTCTTTCTGATCTCCCTGGATCGAATGAAGATCACCCCGGAGATTCAGCTCGACCGCGGCAGCCCCGCCGACACCGAACTGAAGATCTACGACCCGATCGCCGGTCAGTTCGTCGAGTCCATTCCCTTGGACGGGACCAGCGACGCCTCCTTCCACACCAAGGGCCCGTTCTATGCGGTCCTCGAATCTTCTCTGCTGAATGGTTCCAACTACGTTCTCACTCTGAACCCAACGGAAGCGGAAGAGATCATTCCGGAGAAGCTGGCCGAAAACGGAATGCCTGGCACCGGTCAATACCTCGGCGAGTTGCAAGTGGATGAAGGCGTCCGCATCTCGGGCGAACTCTCGAGCAACACCGATATGGACCGGTTCGTGGTGGTGATTCCGGCCAACGCGTCCATCGCCACTTCGGCTTCCTTCGAAGCTTCGTCCGATCACAACATCGACATCGACGTTCACGACGTGACCCGAGACCTGTTCGATCCAGTGCTCATGGAGCAGTTCCAAAGTGCCGCGGCCACCAACGAAGGCGGCACCTTGGGAGTCAACCAGCTCACCGCACTCGAAATCGTCGTCAAGTGGTCGCCTCCGCCAGAAGCTCCGGACGAAGCGGACCTGCGGGAAGGCCCCGACATCGACAACCGCAACCCGGTGGGCGAGTTCCAGCTTCCCCCGGGCCCGGCCAGCATCTCTTACGAACTCGGCATCAGCGCATCGGCGGGAGCCAACGCGCGCCTGGCTGGACGTCAGCCCCTGGGCCGTCAACTGGCGCCGGTGGAAAACGAACAGCGGGTGATCCGCTCGACCAGCCAGGCCTTTGGCCAACCGGTCGCGGAAGCGATGCCTGGCTACGTGGTGGTGAAGCCCAAGGCCTCTCAGGAGGAAACCTCTCAGTTCCTGGAAAGCCGCGGTTTCGAAGTGCAGCAGCTCGGTGGTTTGGGCGCGCTCCGCGTGAAGTACTCGATGGATCCGGGACTGGATCTCGATGGTCGCCGTCGCTTGGTGGAAGTCGTGCGCGCCACGATCCACGCCAGCCCGACGGTCGACTGGGCGGAGCCGGAATACATCTATCGCACGACCAAGATTCCGAACGACCCCATCGCCAATGAGCAGTGGCACATGGACGCCATCCTCGGCCCCGAAGCATGGGACATCACCATCGGTGCCGAGCACGTCATCGTGGCCGTGATCGACACCGGAATCGAAGACCACCCGGACATCCGCGATCGCTTGTTCGAAGGCTACGACTTCGTCGACGACATCGAGATGGCTCTCGATGGCGATGGCGTCGATGACGACCCGACCGACTCGACCCTCGACCTGCACGGTCTTCACGTGGCAGGAACGGTCGGCGCAACCTCCAACAACGGCGAAGGCGTCGTGGGCGTCATGTGGCAAGGGCGGATCATGCCTCTCCGCGTGTTCGGCATGTTCTTCTTCCCGGACGGTTCCTGGGCTGGCTCCGGCGCCCTCAACAGCTGGGTCGCCAATGGCATCCTGTACGCCGCTGGCAAGCAGAGTTCTGCGGATGCGCCCCCCTCCGAAGCGGCGGACGTGATCAACATGAGCCTCGGCGGCGGTGGGCAGAGTCAGACAATTCGAGAAGCGGTCATCGCTGCGAACGCCGCGGGGGTCACGGTCATCGCCGCGGCCGGCAACGACGGCTCCAACATTCCGTCCTACCCAGCGGCCACCGAAGGCGTGATCTCGGTGTCCGCGACCAGCCGCGAAAACACTCTTGCGGTTTACTCCAACTACCACGACACCGTCGACATCGCGGCACCGGGCGGCGACTACACGGTCGACACCGCGGTCTGGTCTACCTACGGACGCTACGTCGGCGCCGACAACACCTTCGAGTGGGGTTATGCGACCAACCAGGGCACTTCCATGGCCAGCCCGCATGTGGCTGGTGTGGCCGGTCTGATCAAGGCGGCCTACCCGGGCGCCCTGCCCCACGAAGTCGAGTCCATCCTGACCAGCACCGCCACCGACCTCGGCGACAAGGGCAAGGATGAGATGTTCGGTCACGGCCTGGTGAACACGTTCCTCGCGGTGAAGACCGCCCTCGGCGAATCTGGCAACCCGATTCTTCGAGTGGAACGGCGGGTGATTGAACTCGCGCCTCACCAGAGTTCCGCCTCCCTCGGCATCTTCAACGATGGCGACGGCTTGCTTCTCGTGGACGAGCCCATCGTGGGAGTGGAATCGGGCGGCAACTGGCTCAACGTTTCGACCATCGCGAGTCAGCAGCCCGACGATCCGACCGACAAGCGCGCGATCCTGATCGACGTCGACCGCGATGGACTGGAGCCGGGTGTGTACCGCGCCTTCTTGACGCTCCGCACCAATGGTGGCACCGCCAAGATGCAGATCCACATGATGGTGGAAGCTCCGGTCTCCATGGGTGGCGACGTCGACCTGTACATTGCCGCGGTCAACCAGGCCACGGGCGAAACCGTGGATCGCTCCAAGGTCAACCCGGAAGAGGGGCTGGACTACCGACTCTCGCGGCTCCCCACCGGAACCTACCGCTTCTACGCCGGATCGGATGACGACGGCGACGGTCACATCGGCGGTGCCGGCGATCGTTTCTTCGGCGAACACGAAGGAACCGTCGAAGTCGCTGGCAACGCCGCGCTCGACCTGGACATCACCGTGAGCGCCGAACGGGCCTCCCGACAGGCGGTGTCGTTGGCTTTGGCGGAGTAACTCCTCCGCATACCCCAGAGTTTTGCAGATTCCTCGAAGGGGAGCCGACTCCGGTTGGCTCCCCTTCTTTCGTCCCTCGAGCGCCCTCGGAACGCTCCCCGCGGCCGACCAACCTTAGCGGTGTTTTCAGTTCGACTGCTTCTCCAGCCACTGGATTCCCTTGCGAATGTGGCCATAGACGTCGCCGTGCCAGCCGTGGCCCCCGTCGTACTGCTCGAGATGGACCTCGGCGCCCGCCTTCTTGAGCTTCTTCACGGCAGTTTCGGGAAAGCTCATCGAGATGAAGTCTTCGGGGGAATGGAGCAGGTAGTAGGCCTTGCCCCGGGCATGCTTCAGGGAAGGCAGTAGTTCTGGTTTGAAGACCGACATGGCCACGAGGCAACCCGTCAACTTGGAGGACTTCTGCAAACTGGCGGTGTAGCTGGGGGGGCCTCCCGAAGACCACCCGAGTGCGTAGACGTGTCGTGAATCGATGGGGTACTCGTTCATGGCTGCTTCGAGGATCTCCTCGAGGAACTCTTCGGTGGCGAACTTCATCTTGCGGTCCGGAAGCTTTCGAGTCGGCCAAACCACGCGGTTCTCGTCGTCACTCCAGACGGGCGCTACCGCCTGCACCACCAGGTAGGAAGCGGGCAGGGAGTTCTCGGCGATTCGCCGGATGAAGGGGTGAAAGTCTGCGGAGCCATCCCCCCCAGGCACGACGAGAAGGAGACGATAGCCCTGTTCGGGTGCCTTCTTCTGCCTCGGAGGGATCAGGAAGTAACGCTTGGCGTCATCGCTGTCGATAGCTCGTGACGTGGCCGGAAATGGGTTGCCTCCACTCTGCGGGGTCGTCCGGGTGCCCGCCACCGGGAGTCGACCGCGGTCGGAGGCCGGCCGACCTTGCAGTTGAGCCGCTTTGGTCACGAGGGTGTCATCGGCCACGGAGTGCGCCGTGACTTCGTCGAACCAGACCTGACCGGGGCCGTACATCTGCAAGCCGACGAACGCCCGCTTTGCACCCTCGGGAACCTCGACGATCCCCGAATACCATTGCCAGTCATGTTGTGCCGGCGGATCCCCCGTCTCGCGAGCGCCGACGTAGCTGGCCCATTGGTGGCGGAATTCGCCGTCGTCGAGTTCGAACTCGACGTCGAGCACGGCCTTGTGGGCCCGCTCCGCCTTGATCATGGCTCCCACGTGCAACCGGCGACCCACCTCGTCGAGGGAGATCTCCTGCCTCCAGGACGCAATCGGGAAGTAGCGTTCCACGGTCTTCTTCAGACTGAGGCTGCGCTTGCTCTCGAAACCGGTCTTCTTGTCCCACAGGTACTCCACCCCAGTCACTGGCTGGGTGCGATCCCATTCCCGAGGAGTCCTGCTGCCCTTTTCCGCTCCGGAGTTGGAGAGCAGATTGTCCTCTGGTCGGGAACGTCTGCTGTCGGCCGGAGCGGAGGGGAGGTGGCTGGTGAGAACGCCACTCAGCAGCAAGGCCGCGGTCAGCATCGATGTCGGCATGTGGACCTTGTTCGATCTTGGTTGGACACGGTCAGGGTTCATGATCTTCGAGCACCTTTCGGCTTGGCCCCAAAGGAGGGCACGCAGTTCGTCCCTCGCGGCTGGGATGGCGCCAGTAGGTCCGGAGCTTTCACGCGGTTTCCCGGAAAAAGTCCTCCCCCCGGGAGGCGAGAGGGCTTTCACTATCATTCGCTGCCTCGAGGCCACCCATGACTCTGCACTCGTCGCCGGAAGAACCCGAAGCGCTCGCTGATCTCGAAGCCGCCCAGAAGGGCGACCTCGACGCGCTCGCTCGATTGCTGGAAGGAGTGGGCGGAACGGTTCGCGGGAGGATCCGGGGACGAGTTCCGGATCGATGGCAAGCCCTGTTGACCGAGGACGACGTGATGCAGGTGTCCTATCTCGAGGCGATCCTACGTTGGGATCAGTTCGCCGGAAACAGCGTTCGGATGCTGCGTCACTGGCTGCTCTCCATCGCCGAGAACAACCTCCGCGACGCTCTTCGCGAGCTCGCTCGAGTGAAACGGCCCGATGCCTACGGTCGTCAGAACACGGTCGCTCAGAACCACGGCAGTGGCAGCGTTGCACTTCTCGAACTGCTGGGCATGACCCACACCACACCGAGTCAGGTGGTGGCGCGAGAAGAAATCGAGGCGCTGCTCCAACGTGCCCTGGACCAGCTGCCTCGTGACTACGCTCGCGTCATCCGTTGCTATGACCTGGAACAGAAGTCCGCCCTGCAGACGGCGGAGGAGCTGGGACGGTCGACGGGAGCGATGCACATGCTCCGGGTCCGGGCACATGACCGGCTTCGAGAGCTGCTCGGATCACGGACCTTGTTCTTCAGTGAGGGACCGAGTGGCTGAGTCGAGTTCTCCGGAAGAGTCATCGCGAGATCGATCTCTGATCGACTCGGCACTCCGCCAGGTGGGGGAGCTTTCACCGACCCGATCGGCGGCTTCAGGAGTCGGTGGTCAGTGGCTACCAGGATACGAGATCGTCAACGAACAGCACCGGGGTGGTCAAGGAGTGGTGTATCGCGCCGTCCAAAAGGCGACGGGGCAGGAAGTGGCGGTCAAGGTCCTGCGGGAGGGACTGTTCGCCTCGGGGATGGGACGGGCACGTTTCGAGCGAGAGGTGCGTGTCCTGGCCTTGTTGAGGCACCCCAACATCGTCGCCATCCACGACAGCGGTGAGATCCAGGGGAGCTTCTACTGCGTGATGGACTTCATCGACGGCAACAATCTCGACGTCGTCATCTCGCGGGACTCACCACCTCTGCGGGACCGGGTGCAGCTGTTCCGGACAATCGCCCAGGCCGTGGGATCGGCGCATCTGCGGGGAGTGATTCATCGGGACCTCAAGCCCAGCAACATTCGTGTGGACCTCGAGGGCGAACCTCATGTCCTGGACTTCGGTCTGGCCAAGTGGGAGGCCGACGAAGACGGTCGGGACGCGAAGGAGATGCTGAGTCCGGCCCTGGCCACGGTCGCTCGCCAGTTCCAGACCAGTACGGGGGAGTTCGTCGGCTCTATTCCCTGGGCCAGCCCGGAACAGGTGGAGGGGCACGCGGGGGCACTGGACGTTCGGACGGATGTGTATTCCCTCGGAGTGGTGTTCTATCAGATGTCGACCGGGCAGTTTCCCTACGACATCAGTGGCTCCTATCGGCATTCCTTCGAGCAGGTCGTGCATGCGACGCCGACGCCGCCACGTCGCTACGAGCCCGCCATGGACGAGGATCTGGAGACGATCCTGTTGAAGTGTCTGGCCAAGGATCCGGACCGTCGTTACCAGTCCGCGGGGGAGCTTGCGCGAGATCTCGAGCAGCACCTCGAGGGGCGGCCCATCTCCGCTCGTCGTGACAGCAGCTGGTACGTGTTGCGGAAGTCACTGTTCCAGCACCGCTGGCTTGCGGGAGCGGTCGGAGTTGTGCTCCTCCTCGCCATCAGCTTCGCCGGCTATTGGGTGATCAACCGTTCCCACCTCGCGTCGTTGTACGATCAGTACCGGAACACGGCCCAGCGGTTGGACTCACTCCTGCAGGCACGGGAACTGGAAGCCCTCGACGAGGCCTGGAACCAGGCCAACCTGGAGCGGGTGACTGAACTCCTGGAGAGCATTCCAGCCCCTCGTCGGAGCTGGTTCGCGGACCGGTTCAGCGCGAGCCTGTCGTTGAATCAGTGGACCGTTCGACTCGAGAACGACGTGGTCCTCGCTGCCGCGTGCAGTCCCGATGGTGAACAAGTGGTTACCGGTTCGTGGAACGGCAGGCTGCAGCTCCTCGAGGCGGCCTCGGGTGCGTTGATCTGGGAAGAGGGAGAGTTGCTCCCTGACGTTCGTGCGGTACGCTTCGTAGCGGAGGGCACTCGAATCGTCACCGCAGGCAGCACCGGGGTGGATGTGTTCGACAGCGAGAGTGGTCGACACCTCCGGATGCTGGAGGTCGAAACGGGAGGATTGGAAGTCGTGGCGGCTCACGGCAACGAGCTGTTCGCGGCGACCACGGACGGCCGCGTATTCTCCTGGAGCCTGGAGCAGGGCTCGCTGCGCTCGCAGTGGAAGTTCCGGCATCCCTCGGCCGAGCCGGACCCATCGTCTGCGCTGTCAGGCGTGCAGTGCCTGGCGCTCGACCCGGTGGCGCGCCGCGTCGTCACAGGAGGACGAGGGATCGTTCGCCTCTGGAGCCTGGATGCTCCCGAGCCGATCCGAACCTATTCCTCTCTGCAGCTCGGATTCGATTCCCCGGTCAGTATTCGCAGCGTTGCACTGCACGTCGGCGAGGGATTGCTGGCAGTGGGGTTGACCGGCAACGAGACCCAGGTCAATCGAATCACGCTTCTCGAACTCGAGTCCGGGGAACGGCGCAGCAATCTCGACGGCCACACTCACTTCATCCTCGACCTGGAGTTCGATCTGGCGGGGCGGCGCCTACTGTCCAGCTCCCGGGACAGCACGATCCGAGTCTGGGACCTGGCGACGGGTTCGCTGCTGGCCACGTTGCTCGGTCACCGTGGCCGAGTCGAAGCGCTCTCTTTCTCCCCAGGGGCGTCGAACTTCGTATCCGTGGGCAGCGACGGAACCGTTCGTTCCTGGCGGGCTCCCGTGATGCTGCACCGGCTCGACCCGACCTTTGGCGAACCGGTCGGCATCTTCGGCGTCGATCTGCAGGCGCAGGTCATGGCGTGGAACGGAACCTCCCTCCATCCCTATCGAGTGAATGGTTCGGGCGGGTTCGAGCGAGTCGACAACACCGATCCATGGCCGGTGGCGGCTTCGCGAAGGATCGTTTGGTCCGCTGCCGCCGATGGATCGGTCGTGGTGGGCGCAGCCACGGGCCCTTTGTTCTGGCGGAATGTCGCTGGCGTGCAGACCCTGAACCCGGATCGGACGGTGCTGGCAGTCGGCCACTCCGGGATGCAGGTCTGGATGGGGCTCGAGGATGGAACACTGGAGCACATGGACCAGAACACGGGAGAGCGACAGCAACACCGAAAACATCTTGGTGAGGAGATCTCGGCGGTGGCCGTGAACACGAATCCAGACATGGTCGCGGTGGCGACTCGTGGCGGGGCGATCGCACTCCACGAGCGCAGCGGTGACGTGCGCTGGTCGCTGCCCTGTCCGTCCCAGAGCGAGATTCGCTGTCTGTCGTTCCTGGACGACGGGAAAGTCCTGGCAGCCGGAACCGATCGAGGCAGCATTCAGTTGTTCAGCACTCCATACGGAGACCGCCTGCCCGATCTGGGAGAGCACCCACAGCCCATCACCGACCTTCTGTTCCTGCCGGCATCGAGACAGCTCTACTCCCTCGACGTCGGTGGCGGTCTACGCCAATGGGGGCAA
The DNA here is from genome assembly GCA_028289345.1 of Planctomycetota bacterium. Classification (GTDB taxonomy): domain Bacteria; phylum Planctomycetota; class B15-G4; order B15-G4; family SIAN01; genus JANQQL01. The sequence goes on from JANQQL010000050.1 coordinate 150,546, forward strand.
GGACGGAGGACAAATCAGAACTAGTCTAAGGGAGTCAACACATCGCGTCTGCAACTGTTGATGCAGAACCAGATCTCCAGTGGATCACCAATGGCGGTGGACAATTTACTGACACCACAGCTAACGGCAGTGCTTGCAAATGTCTGACACCGTCGCCTCCGCGGCGGCAACCACCGTATCCGCGGCGCCGTAGTAGACGCGGAGAGTGGCATCGTCCGGAACGAAGCCCTGATCATCAACTTCGGACGCGACCATTCCACTCGGGAACACCACGTTCGGCACTTGGCCCACGGTTTCGTAGAGCTCGCGGGGCTCCAACAGGTTGGCGTGGGTGCGTCCGAGGACCTTGGTGGGATCCGCGAGGTCGAGCAACACGGCGCCCGCTTGGTAGAGGTTCACGCTTTGGAAGTGGGTGGCGACTCCATGGTAGATGTGAAGCCACCCTCGCTTCGTCTTGATCGGTGGAGGGCCGGAGCCGATCCGCTCGTCCCAAAGACGCGGTCGCCCTTCGAAGACGGACCCCACCACGTTCCAGTCGCGCAAGTTCTCCGACTCGGAGAGAACGACCACCTCGCCAGTGGGTGGACCTCCCTCCACCCCCCGGTTCGGGCGTTCCAAACGAAGGAAACGCCCTCCCCAACGTTCCGGAAACAGCACGCCGTTGCGGGTGTCACCGCGAGCATCGAAGCTAACCAGTTCGAATCGCTTCAGGTCTTTGCTACGCGCGATGCCAAGCCGACACTCGGTGTCGGTGTCCGCAGCGAAGACCACGTAGATCCAGTCTTCGATGCGGGTCAGCCTTGGGTCGTACACGTGGTAGAGGGTTTCTCCGACATCCTCCAGCCCTTCGATCTCGACCAACTCGGGAACCACGTCGAAGCATCTCCCGTCGTCGCTGTGAGCCATCATCAGAAAGGTTTCGCGGGCACGGCTTTGCACGCGCAGCATCAGCCAGGTCTTGCCCGCGTGCCGGATGGCTCCGGGGTTGAACACGCTGGACGCGTCCACCAGCTGTGGAGGAAGATCGGGCAAGTCGGCACGGGTCAGCAGCGGGTTTTCGCAACAACGTCGAAAGACCGGGCTCATTCCGAGGTCTCCTCGGCTTCCCGGGTTTCGTGCACTAGGCGACCGTCTTCCCGAATCCAGTAGATCGATCCGTCGCGCATTTCCATCGTCGCGGAATATCCTCGGGAGTGGGTTTCCAAGTTCACGCGAGACGCGCTCGTCGGGAGCGTCGGCAACCCCAGTGCCGCGACACGATTGCTGTATCGACCCGTGCGTCCCACGTGCTTTCGTTGGGCGTAGTCGAGCTGTCGCAAGAACCAACGTTCCTCGCGGTCTCGCGCCTGGAAGGCCTCGGGGACGCCACCCGCCACGTTTGCCGAAAACTGCACCTGTCCCCATAGCTCGGGGTAGTGCATGTTGATCAGCCCGGTCGGTGACCAAACCCAGTTGTCTTCCGGGTACGGCTTCCCCGTGCTGGGGTCGAGCTGCTTGCGGTAACCGGCCCCTTCCACCTCGGTCCGCCACTCGACTCGGGAAAAGTCCACGGCCCATTGATCGCCAGGAGCAGGCGGGCAAGCCGCACGGGTCGCCTCGGTCAAGGCCGCCCAAGGAAAGGCGATCTCGACAGTCCAGCTCTCATCCACGTCCGAGGGATCGTTCAGCGTTCCTTGCAAGGCGACCCCCGTTTGCAATCCTGGAATGTCCCAGGCGTGCAAGGCCGGTCCGCCGTCACGGTACGGTTTGACCAGGAACAAGTCCCACTCCGTCCCGAGGGCGTTGACTTCCAGCTCGTAGTACTGATGGGTGTCGCCATCGGGATCCAGGAACACTTCGAAGTCGTGGTCATAGAAGATCACCGAGTCGCGCTCGGTCAAGGTAGCGAACAAGTGGGGCTCTTCGAGCCAGGCGGCGACGTAGAAGAATTCGTCGTCCCACAGCATCTTGGCGCGCGTGCGAAACCGTGGAATGGGTCGGGAGTCCCCCTCGATGTCTCGAAAGTCCTCGGTCCATGGAGCGTTCTGCCAATCCTCTTCGTCCAATCGACCGTCCACCTGGATCGCGCTCCCTGCTCGGTAGCACACGTACTCCCGCGGGGTCCACGCAAAGGCCGGTTCGACGAACGGCTCTTCTTCGAGGAGAGACGGCCCGGTCGCGCAAGAAACGAGCGCTCCCACCAGCAGCAGTTCCCGCCCCAGCCGATGCCGGCTCTTCATGACTCTGGTTTGCCCGATCACGGTCAGCACTCCTCCCCGTCAGGACCACATTCGATGCCGAGATCGTGCAGCCGCTCCCGATGGAACGCGACCCGATTGCGGAACTCCTCGAAGTTTCCGGTGGTTCCTTTCCACAGGCGCTCCGCGAAGGCAAGCATGCGCGGCAAGATCTTGGCCTCGACCTGGGCTTGCGGCGCCCGTTCGGTCCACATGTTGCACTCTCCGCCAAGGATGTGCTTGCGCTCGGAGTTGCTCAGGGAAGGGGGCACCGGATCGAACGAGAACGCCTGGCGCAAGTCAATCTTGTCTAAGCCATAGTCGAAATAGGCATGCGAAGTCGGAGAGACGATCGCGTCATGCCCGGCCTGGGCCGCAGCAATGGCCCCCTCCATTCCTTGCCAAGACTGAACGGTCGCCCCGGGTGCCAACCCACCTTCGAGAATCTCGTCCCACCCAATCATGCGACGGCCGTGGTTGGCCAGAAACTTCCCCATCCGCGACACGAAGTAGCTTTGCAGTTGGTCTTCATCGCGCAATCCTTCTTCGCGGATGCGCTGCTGACATCGAGAGCAGTCTTTCCAACGAGTCTTCGGACATTCGTCTCCGCCGATGTGAACGAACTCTCCAGGAAACAAGGCGAGCACGTCAGCCATGACGCGCTCTAAGAACTCGAAGGTCTCTTCGCGTCCGGCACAGTAGACGTCTTCGAAGATGCCCCACTCGGTTTCTACCTCGATGGGTTGGCCGCGGCAGGATAGCTCTGGATGCGCCGCGAGGGCCGCCTTGGCGTGGCCCGGCATTTCGATCTCGGGAACCACGGTGAGCCCCAAGAGCTTGGCATGGGCCACGATGTCGCGCACGTCGTTCTGGGTGTAGAACCCGCCGTGGCGAGTTTTCCCTTGGCCACGCCAGGCGCCGATCTCCGTCAACTTGGGGTCCCGAGGGATCTCCAAGCGCCAACCTTGATCTTCGGTGAGATGCCAATGGAAGCGGTTCATCTTGTAGCGCGCCAGGACCCCCAGCATTTTCTTGACGAAGTCCGGGGTCATGAAATGACGGCAGCAATCCAGAAGCAATCCACGCCAGGGAAACGCCGGCCAATCGCGAATGAAACAAGCCGGGTACTCCGGCGCGAGCTGAATCATCGTCTGCACCCCGTGAAGGATGCCGTCGATGGTTGGCGCCGATAGCTTCCCTCCCTGCTCTTCGATGGTCAGTTGGTAGCCTTCGGGACCGAGTTCAACATCCGGTTCAAGGGTCAACCAAATGCCATCGGTTCGCACACTCGAGCTCGAGCTGGAGCTTCGGGGAAACCCACAGGACTCGGCCAAGAGTTTGGCGGGCTCTGACAACTCCGGCACCTTCGCGTCGAACGAAACCTCGGGCCGAGGGCTGAGTCGCAAAGCCCCCGCTTTGGCTTCGCAAGACTGAGGAGACGGCAAGAGCTTCTCGAGAAGGTTCGTCATCGTGTCTCACACTCGGCACCGGCAATCGTCTCTCCTGTCAACGAGAGAACCGAGACGATGGACAAGGAGCCTTGCAAAGTAACGCAAGCCTTCGTGACGAAAAACTTGCGGGGAACCCGACAGCCGTCCTTGGGGACGATTCCGTCGGCAACGAAAGCGGTCCCCATCACGCAGCCCTGCACAAGCAGAAGCGACCGACCGGTGGTCTTCATGAGTCCTCTGGGCGAGACAGGCCTTTGATACACTGCCTGGATGAAGGGAATCGGAGACCGCGAGTACCTGGCGATCCGTTTGGAATCCTATGCATCGGAGGTGCTCCGGTCTCGGGTCCATCCGCTCCGTCATCCACTGGAGCTGTCAGTTCACCAGACCCGGCACCGTCTTTCGCCGGCGGAAGCAGAGAATCAGACCTTCACCCGTGCGGAACCCGGGTTCCGCTGGGGTCCGGTTTGGTCCACCGCCTGGTTTCGAATCCGCGGCAAGATTCCCCGCCCCATGGCCGGCCAGAAGGTCGCGCTGCGCTTTTCGAGCGGCACCGAAGCCCTGATCTGGCGAGACGGAGAACCGCAGCAGGGCCTGGACGATCACCGCGATCGCTGGAATCTGCCCGGCCCCGCCAAGGAAGGGGCACCGGTCGACGTCCTGGTGGAAGCCGCCTGCAACCAGCCCTTGGGAATCAGCACGTTCTGGTGGGACCATCCCGAGATCCGTCGGCGCTGGACCGAAGATCGCCCCGGCCGGGTGGAGTGCTGCGAACTCGTCACGGTCGACGAACAGGCATGGAGAGTCTGGCAGAAGTTCGAGTTCCTTCGGCAACTCGCCCTCAGCTTGCCGGAGAACTCCACGCGCTCGTGGAAACTGCTGGACCGGCTCGGCGAGATGGTGGAGCGTTGCCGTGGGGTCGATCAAAGCGTGACGACCCAAGCCGGCCCTGAGCAGGATTGGTCCGAGGAAGAAGCACACTTGGACCATGGCATCGTCGGCCACTCGGAGGATGCTCGCTCGCTCTGCATCGCCGTGGGGCACGCCCACCTGGACACCGCTTGGCTATGGCCGATTGCGGAAACTCGTCGCAAGATCCTTCGGTCCTGGTCGAACGCCCTCGCATTGATGGAGGAGTTTCCCGGCTTCCACTTCGTCGCCAGTCAGGCCCAGCAATACGCCTACTTGGAAGAAGATCATCCCGGCTTGTTCCGGAGGATCCAGCAGGCCGTCGTCGAAGGTCGCTTCGAACCCGTGGGGGCAATGTGGGTCGAGCCCGATTGTCATGGCCCCTCGGGAGAGTCCCTGGTGCGCCAAGTCCTGCTCGGGCGTCAGTACTTCGAGTCTCGCTTCGAGTCGCACCCTTCGCAACGCGTGATGTACTTGCCGGACACTTTCGGCTTTCCCGCATCGCTCCCCCAAATCGCCAGACTCGCCGGCTTCGACACTTTCGTCACGAACAAGATGAGTTGGTGCGAACGCAACGACTTCCCGTTCGTCACCTTCCGTTGGCGAGGAATCGACGGAACGGAGCTGCTTTCTCATTTCACGCCCGGGGACAACTACAACTCGCCCCTGCTTCCCCACGACCTCGTCGCCGGAGAAGCACAGCTGCTACGAAAAGATCACCAGTTCGTGGGACGGATCAGCTCCGGGCTGAAGCAGTGGTTGCAGCCCTACGGCTACGGCGATGGCGGCGGTGGACCGGATCGGGAATGTGCGATGCGGGCACAGCTCGCTCGGCAGTCTCCGGGACTGCCTGCTGTTCGCCAAAGAACGATGGCAGCCTTCGCCCGAGATCTTCATGCCGAACGCCAGGAGTTGCTCGACCGCGGCGAGCCAGACGTTCCCGTGTGGGATGGAGAACTGTACCTGGAACTGCACCGCGGTACGTTCACCTCGCAAGGTTGGCTCAAGCAGGCAAATCGCGAACTCGAAGAGGACCTGCGCCTGGTGGAGATGTTGATGTGTCTGGCGCCCGGGGAACACGAGGCCGATGCGCAAGCCGTCCGCCAAGTGTGGCGCAAACTCTTGCTGCATCAGTTCCACGACATCTTGCCCGGGACTTCCATCGGGGTGGTGTACGAGGAAGCCAAGCGAGAGTTCGAAGCCATGGGAGACCGCGTGGACCGACTGCGTGATTCCTTGCTCGCAAAGATCGCTTCCCACGCTGGCCACGCCCCTTCCCACGCCGGCGCTTGGGTCCTGAATCCGAGCTCTCACGCCCGTTCCGAGTGGGTGTGCCACGAAGACCAGTGGCATCGTGTCACCCTGGGCCCAATGCAATCGACATTCCTCTCCGTGGACGAGCCCAGCGAACCCGCCCCCGCAGTCCGAGTCACCGAACGCACCTTGAACAATGAACACTTGACCGTCGCGCTGAACGACGCCGGGTGGATCGTGCAGCTCGATCGCTCCAAGAACGCGCCGGCATCGAAAGCTTCTGCTGACCAGAACTCCGAAGCGGGATCACTCCGCCTCCACCGATTGGTTGCTTACGAGGATCGGCCGCGGCGGTGGGAAGCTTGGGATCTCGATTTTGACACCATGGTCCGACCACTCGAAGGCTTGGAAGAGAACGTGCAGTTCCGCGTCCTCGAGTCGGGTCCTCACCGCGGCGTCTTGGAAGTTCGTCGTCGCTTTCGATCCAGTGAAATCGTCCAGCGACACGTACTGAAGGCCGGTTCGCGACGCTTGGACATCGAGACCTTCGTCGACTGGCGCGAGGACCAGGTGCTCCTTCGAGCACAGTTCGAAACCAGGGTTCGGTCGCGGTTCGCCACCTTTGGCATCGCTTTCGGGGCCCTCGAACGCCCCACTCACCGCAACACTTCGTGGGAAGAGGCCCGCTTCGAAGTTCCCGGTCAACGCTGGATGGACCTTTCCCAGCCAGGATCTGGCCTCGCGGTCTTGGACGATGGCAAGTACGGACGATCCGCGGAAGGGAACGTCCTGGGCTTGTCGCTGGTTCGGAGCCCGAAGTTTCCCGACCCGAACAGTGACCGAGAGGAGCACCGCTTCACCTACAGTTTGTATCCCCATGAAGGAGACTGGCGTCGAGCTGACGTCCCCGCCGAAGCCGACGAGTTGCGCCAACCCTTATTGGCCGTCTCCGTCTCCAAGGACGCGCAGCGTGGGGGACAGCCCCCATCGATCGACTGGTTCCGGGCCGAGTCTCTGAAGGGCGCGATGCCAGAGTTTGCCAGCATGAAGCCCGCGGAGTCGGGCACGGGTTGGGTCCTTCGCATGGTCGAGCGACACGGCGGGTCAGCGGCGGTTCGCTTAAACTGGAAGCGTCCGGTGAACGCCGTGTCACGGGTGAACCTCATGGAACAACTTCCGGAACGGATCCCCGTGTCTCGGCCGGAAGAATCCTCCGCGGCCGATGAAGGGCTGCCCGCGGAGTATGGGGAGTGCTCCTTGCACCTCCAGCCCTACCAGATCCTTACGTTGCTGGTGACCCCCGGTCCTGCGGATTCATGAACTTCACCGCGCTCGACTGGACCATCGTCGGAGTTCTCCTTGCCGTCTTAACGGTGGCCGCTCTCTACACCCGACGCTTCGCCACCAGCGTCTCCGGCTTCTTGGCCGCCAACCGCTGCGCCGGGCGTTACCTGATCTCGGTCGCGTACAACATGGCTCAGCTCGGGGTGATCACCCTGGTCTGGTACTTCCAGCAAGGCTACGACGTCGGCTTCACGGCCATCTGGTGGGGGCTCATGGAAGGCCCGGCCATGATCGTCATGGCTCTGACGGGGTGGGTCATCTACCGCTTTCGCCAAACCCGAGCGATGACCCTCGCCGAGTTCTTCGAAATGCGCTACAGCCGTCGCTTTCGCGTCTTCGCCGGCCTGGTGGCGTTTCTGTCCGGCATCATCAACTACGGCATCTTCCCGGGAGTGGCGGCGCGCTTCTTCATCGCCTTGTGCGGTTTCCCCGACCAGTTCGTCATCGCCGGCTTCCTTTGTGACACTTTCCTCGCGTTCATGCTGGTACTGATGAGCGTCGCCTTGGTGTTCGTGTTCCTCGGTGGGCAGATCGCGGTCATGGTGACCGACTTCTTGCAGGGTGTGTTCAGCAATCTCGTGTTCCTCGCGGTCATCTTGTTTCTCTTGGTCACGATTCCGTGGGAGCACATCGCGGACACCCTCACCAACCGAGTCTGGGAAGGCCAATGGGTGACTCCCGAATCCGGCATCACCCCACCGAAGGGTGAGTCCCTGGTTCATCCGTTCAAGCTGGAGAACGAAGACCAGTTCAACGTCTGGTATTGGATGATCAGTGTGGTGGTCTTGTTCTACGGAGCGCGCGGCTGGCAAGGCGACCAGGGTTACAACGCAGCCGCCAAGAACGCCCACGAAGCCAAGATGGCCGGGATTCTGGGAGGCTGGCGGTTTCGCGTTCTGATGCTGATCGTCTACGTCCTGCCGATTTGCATCCGGACCTTGTTGCACCACCCGGAATACGCGATCCCCGCGGAAGCCGTGCATCAGGCACTCGAAAACGTCGAGCCAGAAGCCCTGCGCGCAGAGATCCGAACTCCACTTTCCATTGCCGCTCTGTTGCCTGCGGGCCTGCTCGGACTGATGGGGGCCGCCATGCTTGGCGCCTTTCTCAGCACCAATGACACCTACTTGCATTCCTGGGGAGCGATCTTCATCCAGGACGTGGTGCTGCCGTTTCGGCGCAAGAAGCTCTCTCCCAAACATCACCTGCGACTGCTGAAAAGCGCGATCTTCGGCGTGGCCGTTTTCGCCGTTTTGTTCAGCTGGTACTACACGCCGAACCAGTACATCGCCATGTTCCTCTCCTTGACGGGGGCTGTTTTCGTCGGCGGTGCCGGATCCGCCATCATCGGCGGCCTCTACTGGAAGCGTGGCTCCACCCCCGCGGCTTGGACCGCGATGATCACCGGCATGACCCTCAGCATCGTCGGAATCGTGATCAAGCAGAGCTTTGTTTTGGAATGGCTGGAAAGATCTTCGGGAGCCTGGTGGGGTTCCGTGGCGGATGGACTGGTGTCCTTGAGTAACTACGCCACCGGACAAGTCATGACCTTCTGGGCGATCGTGGCTTCGGCTTCGTCCTATGTGCTCGTTTCGATGCTTGGCCCCCGCAGGGAGGCGAATCTGGACAAGCTCCTTCACCGCGGCGTCTACGCCGTCGACGCAGACCAGATCGAGCAAGAGCCACGGGCGCCGTCTCGCATCCCCTCCTGGCTGCGGAAGCTCGGGTTCAGCGACGAGTTCACCGGCGTCGATCGCTGGGTGACCTTCGTCACTTTGGCCTGGCCTCTGGTGTTCACCGCGATCTTCCTGATGGGAACCCTCTACTGCTGGAACGTCGAGGTCTCGGACGATGCATGGCTTGCCTACTGGCGAGGCTGGACCTGGTTCATCTTCGCCACCGGATTGACGGTAATGGTCTGGTTCACGATCGGCGGGTTTCGCAATCTTCAAGAGATGTTTCGAACATTGCGCAGCTACCAAGACGATGCGCACGACGACGGCCAGGTCACCGACGACTAGCTGTTCAGTTCTCGCGCCAACACCAGCTCGAAAAGCGCCGAACACGGCGCGAAAAAGGACGCGCTTTCGGAAAGAGGCTCACCAACGGCCATCGAGGCCAACGCACCCGTCGAATCGCGACACATCCGAGTGCACGAGCGGCCTTGGCAAACCAGCAGTTGCGCAAGGCGTGACCCGTTTTTTTTGAGGAACTTCTCTTCATTCTCGAAAAAGACCTGTTTCCACGAACCTCAGAGTCCGTCTTCACGTCGACAACACGCAACCGGAACCGCTTCGGTTCGCGAACAGTGCATTGGGTGGGGTGGGACCGCGCGGAACTCGTGCTGGTCGTGACGAAACCCGTGCTATTTTTGAAAGTCCGACGGCGTGGCTTCGCTTGTCCGCTTTGGCACCGCCGCGTCGGGCTACGCTGTCGCTTGGTCTGCCCCGCCTTGAAGCGACCAAACTGGAACCAAACCCATGCGGCTGCTGGTTTTCTTGGCGCTGGTGGCGGGGATACCAGCGCAAGAGATCGTCCCTCCGGGCGAGGGGCAGGAAACCCAACAACCCCGGAAGCGTCGCAGGGGAAGGCCACCTCGCGCCCATCCTCCCAAACCGTTGCGTGCCCCGCTCAATCAGGAACGTGGCGAGCGCAAGGACCCTCGCAAACCTCGAGGCAGTCGGAAACCCTCCTCCCGACCGAGCGCTGCGAGACCTTCCGTCCCCGTGAATCTGACAGACACGATGAACTCTCCCCAGACGTTCGTCGTCGGGACGCCACAGGAAGACTTCTCCTTGGAGCTGGACCTTTTCGTCCCTCCTTGGCCGAACAGTGAGCCGTGGCCGGTGATCCTTTGGCTTCATGGAGGAGCTTGGCGAAGTCGTGCCCAGGGACCCCCTCCCAGCTACGTCGTGCAGCATGGTTACGCGTTGGCCGCTCTGCGCTACCGCCTGAGTCAAGATGCGGTGTTCCCCGCCCAACTCGAAGACTGCAAGGCCGCCGTGCGATGGCTGCGAGCTCATGCCGACGAACTGGGAATCGATGCGCAACGACTCGGCGTGCTCGGCACCTCCGCGGGCGGGCACCTGGCCGCCTTGATGGGCACCACCAACGGCCACAAGGAGTTCGCCGGGACCCTGGGCAATTTTGAGTACTCCAGCGATGTCGGCGCGGTTTGTGACTTGTTCGGTCCGACCAACTTTCTCGACATGGATTCCCACTTGCCGGACGACGCGCCGATTACCCACGATGAGTGGGACTCTCCAGAGTCGCTGCTGATTGGGGGGCCCATCCAGGATCACCCCGACCTGGTGGGGCTCGCCAATCCCGTGAACTACGTGACCTCCGACGACCCTCCGTTTCTGATCCTCCACGGTGAGAACGATCGAGTCGTGCCGGTCCAGCAAAGCGAGATCCTGTTCGAGGCTCTGCGAGCCGCGGGGGTTCCGGCGAACTTTTTCGTCGTCCAAGGGGCGAGCCACGGTTGGAAGAAGATTCCCCCCCTGGAATCGGCGATCATGAGGTTCTTCGAAGAGCAACTCCGTCGGCACAAGAGAGAAACGCAGAACGTTCGCAACCCTGATGACACTGCCGCTCACCCCGAGGATTCGTCCGAAAGCCGATGAGACTGCGCCGGCGCTTCGTCGGGAGCTTTGTGCTCATTTGAGGTGGCTCGTTGCGAGCCTCTCGCTTTGGTCGACCTCGGTGTTTGGAGCCGCCAACGCGGCTGGTGCCGAAGACTCCAAACGAGTGTCCCTCCGCTACGAAACGCTCTCCTACCGCGAAATCTCCGAGTTCTACAACGAGTGGCCGATCTTTCTCCCCAACGATGACTTCGTGGGAGCCACCGGTGGCTGGATTCCAATTCCCCATGCTGAGGGCCCTGGGTTTCGGTTCGAACGCACTGACAAAACCAAAGGTCTGGGATTCGATACTGACGGCGACACCGAAATCGATACCTCGTTCTCGATGGGACTGCGTTCTCCGCCGATCATCACTCTACGCGCCAAAGATCTCGAAGGTCGGCCGTTCGAATACTCCCTTCGATTTCGAAGACGAAACATGCTGAGTCCCTTCCCCCGCCTGCGCGGCCCGTTTCCCCGGGTCTTCTTCGCGGCCGCAGGTGCCATGGTGGGCCGAATGGCGGGGAAGCCCATCCGGTTGATCGATGGCAACGGGAACGGACGCTACGACGACTATGGAATCGACTTCCTTTCGGTCGGAGAGTCGGACGTCGCCACTTACTTGTCCCGCATCGTTTCGCTACGCGGCAAGCTGTATCGCCTCGACGTCGACCCCTCGGGCAGAACCCTGCGATATTCCTCGGATCAGGGACCGTTCGGGGTCCTCGACCTGACCACGAAGTGGCAGGGCCCAGCGACACTAGAAACCGCGGTGGTGTTGGAGCAGCGGGGCCAGTTGTCCTTCGACGTCGCCGCCGCGCGCGGAGGTCTGAGGGTTCCCGTGGGACGCTACGTTCTTGCCCGCGGCCGACTGACTCGCGGTGATGGTCAGGCATTGGTCAGGAACGGAGACCTCGAACCCTTCGTCGTCAAAGCCGGCCAAACCACGACCATCGAATGGGGATCTCCCTTTCACTTGGAGTTTCCCTGTGTCGAGCGGGAAGACCAATGGATCGTTCCCGCCCAACAGATCGTCATTCGTGGCCCCCGCGGAGAAGAGTACTTCGACTGGCTACTGTTCAAGAATTGGCGAGGAATCAAGCAAACTCCTCTGGGAGAGGTGCGGCGGATTCGCGACAACCGCGTGCTCCATCAATCCCGGTTTCCCGCCGCGAAGAACTCTCTGTGTGAGAGCTTCCTGGTGAGCAAGGACGCCCCGCCCACCGACCCGCTGCAAGTGCGCGTGACCTATCAGAGCCCGTTGTTCGGCTTGCTCGAAGGGAAGGTTCAGACCGGCGGCCAGGAATGATCGCCGGCTTCTAGTAGACCTCTTCCACCGGGTAGCGATCCATCAACGCCCGCAAGTGCTCCAAGAACTCCTCCGGAGGCGCCTTCATCGCTTCGCGAATCTCGCTTTCCGAAGCACCCTGTCCTCGCAAGCGGCGCATCACGTGACGGGGCGGGGGAATGTGATGAGTTTGGAGCAATGCACCGAGACGTTCTGCGCGTTCGCTGGGCTCGGCGTCGAACAGCTGGTCCAGCTCCTCGGCGGAAACTCCGGCTTCCGTCAAGCGCTGGCGGAAGTAGTGCTCCTTGCGGCCTGAAGACAGGTCTGGGCCACGCAGTCCGTCGGCCAGATCCATCGCCCGGAACGGGTTCTCGACCTCGTTGATCATGTCCCGCATGTTGGGAGGGAGGCCGAAACGATCGGGGTGTTTGCCCATCAGCCGGCGCAGCATTTTGAAACGCTCTTGCGGCTTGGCCGAACGAAACCGCTCTCGAAACTTCTCCCGCTCTTCGTCGCTGAACTCCCCACGCTCCATCAAGAAGCGCAGTAGTCGAGGAAGGCGTCGATGAATCTCTTCCTTGAAGACCTCCTGCACCTTCTCGCGCCGCCCATCGTCCGACAATCCACGGGCCTCTTTCTTCAGCCGCAGACGCACCTCTTCGGGAAGGAAATCCCGCATGCGCCGGACGTGCTCTTCATTGCGGCGATCGAGCTCTTTGCGCTGTTCTCCTTCATTCATCGACTGCAGTCGGCGGCGTTCGTCTTCGGGCAACGATTCTGAGACTTGGCGACGCATGTTCTCCAACCGCCGGTGACGTCGCTCCATCAAAGAACGGTCTTCTTCCGACATGGACTTCCAGCGGCGGAAATCCTCGATCATGCGCGCCCGCTCTTCTGGCGCCAACTCTTGCCATTTGCGCTGAGCTTCTCCGGCGGCAGCTCCCGGCACAGGCTTCGGCTTGGCCTCTTCGCCTTCGGCGAAGACGGTCACCGCCGCCAACCAACACCCAAAGATTCCGCGAACCCCGCTCATCGATTCACACTCCCGCCATGACTTCCAAGGTGGCGGCTTCGTAGAACATATCCTCGGTGTCGAAATCCAGCACCTCGCCCCATTCCTCGAGTCTCGCCAGGTCGCGAATGACATCGAAGTGGCGCAGGAACTCCGGGTCCTCCAAGAGTTCGGCGGTGAACTCTCCCCCGTCGACCGAGGGTTCGTCCGGGAAACGCGTGGCATCCTGAGCGACGGTAGTTGGTGACTCCTCGCGAGGAGCCTCTGCTCGCCACCAGCTACGCGCTGCGAAAACGAGCATTGCCACGGCGGCAGCGACCGCGATCCAGCGCCATGGAATGGTTTTCGAGGCTGCCGAGGACGGAGCTTCCGCGCCTTGCAACACCCGACCCGCGAGGGCGTCGAGGCGTTCGTCAGCGATCTCGGTGGGATCCCACATGCCCAGCATCGCGTCCGCCTGGCGGTGGCACTCCAGCTCGCGACGTGCTTCCGCGTCGTTCCTCACGAAGTTTTCGAACGCGCGCCGCTCTTCGCCTTCCAGATTCCCGTCCAAGTAGGAAACCAGTTGTTGCTCGAACGTCTCACGATTCATCGCGGACTTCCTCTTCGAAATAGGGCATCAACTTCTTACGCACGTTGTCCCTCGCCCGGAACAACAAAGATTTCACCGCCGGAATCTTGAGGCCAAGAATCTCCCCCACCTCTTCGTAGGACAGGCCTTGGAAGCGATTCAACACCAGCGCCGTACGTTGGCTTTCCGGTAGCTCCATCACCGCTTTTCGGACCTGGGCTCGAGCTTCTCCCCGATCCAGCTCCGCTTTTGGGTCCAAGGCGGAATCGTCGGGCTCGGAGGGAAGACCCGGGCCCTCGGAGTCGTCCGAGGGGCTGTCGAGAGAAACCGATCGGCGCCATCGATTGCGAGTTCCTTCGTTCATCGCCAGTCGGTGGAGAATCCGGTAGAGCCAAGTGCTGAACTTCGCCGTCGGCTCGTAACGCTCCCTGGCGCGATAGATCCTCAAGAATGCTTCCTGGGACAGATCTTCGGCGGTCATGGCATCGGCGCCATAGCGCCGAAAGAACGCGACCATCTGCCGGCCGTAGTGGTGCACGATCCGCCGGAAAGCGCCTTCGTCGCCGCCCTTGAGATCCAGCATCCACTCACGACCGGGATCCTCGACCTCACCCATGGTGGCTCGAATGTCCCACACAGGGGGGCTGAACCCCGGTGCCGCTTTTGGGTTTCGCTTGGTTCACGTCTCTCGCCGTGTCTGTAACTTTCTTCTTTTCCGAAGGTTACGGCATTGGCGCCGGCTGGGAAAAAAGCGCTTCGTCCGTCCGGCCGAGGGGGCGCGTTTTCCGTGGTCTCGACCGGGACATCCGTCGGAACCAGGCGAGAATGCACCAACCCGGCCCTTGCCGGACGGATTCCTCCGAGGCGTCGCGCCTCCGGCCGCACCGGGAGAGAGTATTCCGAACCCACGCTCTTGGAGCGGGGATGCAACCATGAGCACGGTCGGCGTCACTCAGGGAAATCATGCCTCCACGCTCCGCCGATCCTGACGACCGCCGCTTGGTGGACCAGTTCCTGCGCCGCCGATCCGAGCGGAGCTTTCGCGCGTTGTACCGCCGTCACACTCCGGCTCTCTACCAGCTGACCTTGCGCCTGCTCGCCGGTCGCGAGAAGGAAGCGGAAGAGGTGATCCAGGAAATGTGGATGAGAGCGGTGCACCGGCTGCAGGAGTTCCGCGGAGACTCGAAGCTGTCCACTTGGCTGTCGGGGATCGCCATCAACTGTTGTCGAGAAAACCTCCGCCGTCGTCAGAGGGATTCGTGGGAAGAGCTCCCGGAGATTCCCGAAATCCCATTCGCCGAGGGCATCGATCGACTCGCCTTGGAGGAAGCCATCGCTTCCCTCCCGGACGGGTTTCGAACCGTACTCGTACTCCACGACGTCGAACACTACACCCACGAAGAGATTGGCAAGCTGCTGGGCATCGCGTCAGGCACCTCCAAGAGCCAACTCAGTCGAGCACGGCGCGCCGTGCGGCATCGGCTGGCGGACTCAAAGTGGAACGCCTCGGACCCGAAAAGCAATCGAGGACACCATGAATGAATCCCCAGAGGAAGTCACTCGTTCGGACCTCGAGAAACGGGCGTATTCGCAACTTCCGCGAGCGAAGCAACCGGCTGAACCACTCGAGGGGAGGGTCATTCGCGGACTCCGGCAACACGGCTGGCTGCGCAGTGAAGCCTCCGAGTGGGGCGCGCGCCAACTCCGGCTTGCCACGGCCTTGGGGCTGGCCTTTGCCCTGGGATCCTTGGCGTCTTGGGCCGTGCTTCGGAAAGGGGACGAAGCTCCCTTGGTTGCGGAGACTGGAGACTACTTCCTGCTCTTGTACGGAAACCCCGAGAGACCCGAAGAGAACGGCGCACAACGAGCGAAGGAGTATGCTCAGTGGGCGACGAACGCTCGCCACGACGGTCGCACCATTGATGGCGAACGGCTGAGCTCCCAACGAGCCATGCTCCCGGAGACCGGTGATCCGACGGCAGCAACGCAGCTCCAAGGGTTCTTCCGATTCACGGCCAGCGACTTCCGGTCTGCGATGGATTTCGCCAAGAGCTGCCCGCATTTGTCTCACGGGGGTCGCCTGGAACTTCGGGAGACCGCTCGTCCCTAGCGTCTTGGATCCAAAGTTCGAAGGGTTTTCGTGCGGGCCAAGGAGCCGGACGCCGGCGAGTCCGTGATTCGACGAGGACTCGACAACGAAGACTGGGGCACAAGAACCCGGCCGGGACACTTGTTCGTTCAACGGCGACAAACGCCCGATCACCGAAGTTCATCACCCTTCCCGGCGCCGCTCCTGATTCGACGGACGTCGCCAGAACCCGGGAAGTCTTGCCGAATGGACGGGGAACTTCCGTGGCGGGTCGCTCTCCGATGCAACCGTTTGCCCGGCAAACTCCACCCATGAGCATTCCCCAACGAGTTCTTACGGAGCAAAGACGATGACGGTCTCTCTTGCGAACGGATGGATGATCTTGGTGTCGGGAATCGCTGCCAACCATGAGCCCCAAGAACCCTCGTCCCTTTCAGCCACGTCCCTCGAGGTGCGCGTGGTGGGTTGGGAGATCGCCGTCCCTGAAATCGAGCCTTGTGCTGATTTCTACCGAGCACTCCTGGGGTTCACCGTTGCCGAACCAAACAAGCACGGCATGCAGCTTCGCCACGGTGACTTGCGGCTCTCGTTGATCCGCACGAGCAAGACGCCGCCAGGGGGAACCGAACACCTCAATGCGTTTTCATCCAAAGCTTCGGAAGGTGTCGGCTGCTACCCCAACGTTCAGGTCGCTGACCTGTCCCAAGCAGCGCAAACAGTGCGACAAGCCAAGGGAACGGTGGTGAGTGAGGAACCACAGCGGTTTGCGCTTGGTTGGAGCTTGCGCGTTCGAGATCCCGCCGGAAACCCACTCAACCTTCTCACCCTCGAGAGTCGTCCCATGGATGCCGACGAGCCCCCTCGTCTGTTCAACTTCGGTGTCAACGGTCGGACCATGGACTCTGCCGAAGCGTTGTTCGTCGACTTGGGATTCAAGGTGTTCAGTCGTGACTATCTCCCGACCACGCTGCCACTCGAGCGACGCGGAGTGGCGGCCGTGGTGCTGCATGGACTGCCGAGGACGGAAGAGAGGGGATTGTCGGCCTCGGCTTTGTTGATGGAAGTGCAAGAAGTCGACGACATCGCTTGCTTCCTGAAGCAACAGCCAGAGAACTCCTCGGCGCCGATCATTGGCTCGTCGCCCTGGCGAGATCCGGACTCGGGAATCGCCATTCGATTCCTGCCAACAACCGCTCCCTCAGATCCGACGCCGGAAACCGAGTGAAACCTGTTCCGACCGGCCCGCCATCCACCGAGGGCGAAACCCAAACTCTGGGCCTAGAAGAGCGCATGTCGCACTCCAGCTCCACACCACCCGCATCCTCGGCTAGATGAGTTCCGCGCCGAGGGGCCACAAAGATCCTCAAACGATGGAACCCGCTCCTCCCAACGAGGCGTCACATCTCCGTTCTTCCGGCCCCGCCGGATCTGGTTCCTACCCCGAGAGGATTCCCATGATTCGAAGTACCCGCCTCCTTCCGCTGGCCCTTGTGGCGCTGGCGACTCCGAAAGGTCTCGCCCAAATCGGCCAGGAACTTCCGGTCATCACCGTCGACGGTGAGCCGTTCTATTCGTGGGCCGATTACACGTCGTCGGAGACTTTCCGAGAGAACGGACTTCGCTGCACGATGGAAACCGGCGACATGCCCGTGTTCCGGGCCGCCTCGGACTGTGAATTCTTCTCCACCAATCCGATCCCGCAGTACGACCCGGTGGATCTGATTCAGATTCCGGTCGTCGTCCACGTGATTCAAAGCACCACCGGCGCCGGCGCGATCAGCGACAGCTTGGTGCAAAGCCAAATCGACATCCTCAACGAAGACTTCCGAGCGATGGCAGGGACCAACGGTGCCAACGGCACGGACACCATGATCCAGTTCTTCCTGGCTCAGGTTGATCCCAACGGGAACCCCACCAACGGAATCACGCGCTCAACGAACAACACTTGGTTCAACGACGGCGGTTCCTACTGGAACACCCTCGCTTGGGACACGAACCGCTACCTGAACATCTACACCAACTCGGCTTCGGGTGCGCTCGGCTACGTCCCGGGCCTTCCGCAAAACGGAATCGTGGGAAGCGCGGCGGACCGCGTGGTGGTCTTGTGGTCTTCTTTCGGCCGCAATGCTCCGATCGGCTCTCCGTTCAACCTCGGCCGGACCACCACTCATGAGGTCGGCCACTACTTCGGTCTGTGGCACACCTTCGACAACGGCTGCGGCAGCACCTCGGCGTGCTACACCTCGGGGGACACCATCTGCGACACCAACCCCGAATCCTCGCCGACCTTCGGTTGCCCGGGAGCAAGGACCTCCTGCAGCCTGCCCGCGCCGTTCGACAACTACATGGATTACTCCGACGACATCTGCATGGAGATGTTCACCCCCGAGCAGACCAATCGGATGCGCTGCACCATCCTCGAATGGCGCTCCAACCTGCCGTGCACCCCCGGGAGCGTCGCGACCCGCTTGGGTGGCGGCGCGAATTATGACACGGCATACACGACGACCTCGCAGCCGCTTCTCGGCAGCATCCTGTCGGCTCAGATCGACGTCTCCCTCTCGCCGTACAACAACGCCATGATTCTCGGCTACCTGGCCCCGGACAACCTCACCCTCTCGGGAAACCGGACCCTGTTGTTTGACGTCACCTCCACGCGAGTCCTCCAGATCCTCGACAACGGTCCGATCGCCAAGTGGAACCTGGACCTCAGCGGAGTCACCGACCCCGTCTTCTGCGGACTCACCATCTACACCCAGGGTTACTTGTTCGGTGGGGCTCCGAGCTTCGGCCTGACCAACTCCCAGGACTGGACGCTCGGACTGTAAACCGGGGAGGGTGGCTCGTTCGCCGCTTGGCGGGGAACGGGAGCCGCCACTCACCCAACACTCGAACGGACAGCGACGTGCCGCACACTTTGTTGCCGCGAAAGCGGGACAAAGCGTGCGGCACGGTCATTCCAGAAGTCCGAAGCAGGCGGTGGCCAGGCGGGTGTCCCAGGGAACGGTGGCCGCGTTGGTCAGAATCACGATGGCCGTGTTGTTCTCCTGATGGAGCGCCATGAAGGTGTGATGGCCCGAGCCATGGCCCGCGTGCCAGTGAACCCCCGACACGGTCAGGTATTGCCAGCCCAACCCCGCGACGGACATGGGAAATGAGGGGATCTCGGCGTAGGGCTGAAGGACCAGATCGACCGCCGCCTGCCATTCCGCGGTCGGCCGGAGATGCGCTTCCAAGAAAGTGAGGAGGTCCTCGGCAGTCGCCACGAGCCCCCCCGAAGGTGCGAAGAACCGGGGAGTGATCGTCTCGCTTCTCAGCCGCTTCCCATCTCGGCCGTGGCCCGCTTCCAGCCGCCCCAGGGATTCCTCGCCCACCTCGAAACACGCGTCTTTCATTCCCAGGGGTCCCAGAACCTGGTGGGTCGCCCACTCGGGATAGCTCTTCCCGTGCTCTTCGGCGAGCGATCGCCCAAGCAGCGTGAAGCCGACGGTGGAATAGGAAAAGGACGGCTCGGCACTCAGGACCAATTGGTCGAGAAACTGCTGCCAGCGAGTTTCGTCGTAGTCACTCGACGCATCGTCACGATTGTTCACCACCATGGGAAACCCGGCGGTGTGGGTGGCGAGCTGTCGCCAAGTGATGGCGCGTCCCCTCGGACAGAGCGAGGGCATCTCTTCGCAGAGCACCGCGGGGCCATCGAGCTCTCTCTCTCCCTCAACCACGCTTCGCGCCAAGAGCAACGCGGTCACCGGCTTGGTCAACGAAGCCACCGGGAACAGCACCGTCTCCGGTTCTCCCTCGGATTCCAAGTCCCCGAAGCGGAAGAAGTGGCGCTTTCCCTCCTTCCATAACCCGATCACCAGAGCGGGAAACCGGGTCTCGCCTTCCTCTGGTTCGAGGACTGGAGCCAGGGCACGGGCCACTTCCTGCTCACGGGTTCGTTCGGACGATTCGGCACCCGCTTGCAATGCCATCCAGCAAACCAGCAAGCTGATCGGAGACATTTCGATTCCTTCTTTCGAGCCACGTGAAGCTTCGAAGCGATCGTGTCAGGGCAGGATGCGCATTCGACTCCACGGCGCACACACGGCGAAGGGGCGACCTACCAGCTGCTCTTGGGCCACGGGTCCGAAATGACGACTGTCCCGCGAGTTCTCGCTGTTGTCCCCCAAAACGAACACCTCTCCTGGGGCCAGAGAGACCGGCGCTGATCCCAACGGACCGGGCAAGTAGTAAAGGTCCCGCCGCAACCGAACTCCCGACACCGCCGCTTCGCCACCGATCACGCCAAAGCGAGGATCCGCGCGACGAACACCCAAGATTCGCTCCACTCTCGAGTGCTGAGACGTCAGGACCACCTGTCCGTCCACCGCGACTCCGATGGTGTCGTCGATGTTCCACACCTCGATCCGGTGGCTTTGCCCTTCCACGAACCCGGCAAACTGCGCCGTGGTCGGATACTCGAGACCGTCAGGCCGGCGGTGCAACACTTCCACTTTGGCGCGACCTCGTCCCGGATGCAGCACGAACCGAAACTGGTCGAGTCCCTCGTCCATTTCGGCGACGAAGCCGGTTTCCGCGTCCTGGGGAATGAACAAGACTTCCAGCAGGACGTCGTGCACTTCCTGGCTGCCGGCGACGGCTTGACCATCCGCGTCCACGAATCCGCTGTGAATGGACTGCCCGTAGCGACAAGGAAGCGGATCTGCAACAGCCACGGGGCGCAAATACAAATGAGCGTCGCGACGCTCGACAAAAGCCGTATCCCATTCGAGCCGCTGATTGTGGGGTTGCGCGAGAGGCTCTTCCCAAACGTCGACCAACAGCTCCCCGAACTCTTGGTAGCTCTTGCAATACAGAGCCGCGTCTTGATCCGGCCCTGGCGAGATGAACAAGTCGCCGTTCTGGATCTCCAGTCGTTCTCCGCCCAGGGCCACCACTCGCTTCAGCAGGTACTGCTCCGCCTGATCTTGAAGAATGCCGTCTTCGCGCAGCAGCACGGGATCAAAGCGCGTCGGTTCGCTCCACCAAAACGCAGGTTTGAAGACCACGACACGGTCTCCAGATTCGGGATCTCCGTGAACGAAGGGCTGCATCGAATCCGTGGGGACTTTCCACGTGTCGACCAGCAGCCAGCGCGCCACGATCACCAGTCCCAACAACAGGACACTGGCGCGAACAACCCGCGCGAGCAGTGAACGCCTTGGGGGAGAAGTCGATTTCAACCGCGAAGCTTCCTCGCCATGAGAGCCGACCTCAGCGTCCGTGTTCGCTCAAACTCCGAAGGACGCCATGCCGTAGGGAGTACCGCGACGCACGGATCCGGTTCAGCGCGAAACGATCCAGCACTCCTTCCAAGATAGCGAATCCGGCGATCAGCACGTCGGCACGAAGCGGGGGCAATCCCCAACGATCAACCCGCTGCGGGGGAGTCATGGCCGCGGCCTGGGCAATCAGTTCGCGCAATCGATCCTTGGTCACTTCGTGCCCCTCGATTCGCGCGTCATCCAACTCGGCGAGCTCCTGATCCAGCATCGCCGCGTTCGCCCCGGTTCCCCCAAGCACGGTCAGGACGTCCGGCGACCCGTCGACCGCCGGGACCTGAGACAGCTCCCCAGCCACGGCGATCGCCAACGCATCTCGATCCTCTCCATGGGCTTCCGTCAGAGTCACCGCACCCAACGGCAAGCTCACAGCGAACACGCTCTCGGCGCGCCCTCCGCTGCCGGCACTGATCTCGGTCGATCCTCCGCCGATATCGATCACCAGAAGCGGCTGATCCGGATAGCCGGCGCGGACGCCCCCAAAAGTGAGAGTCCCTTCGGTTTCCCCGGAGATGACCTCGAGGGAAACACCCAGGGTTTCCAAGACCAGGTCGAGCAGCGCTTCTTGGTTCTGCGCCAACCGAACGGCTTCCGTGGCGACGGCGCGCACCTTCGTCACTTGCAGCTCGCGAAATCGATCCGCGATCTCCTGCACCCAGCTCCGCGTGCGTTCCAGAGCCGCGTCCGCCAGCTGCCGGTGTTCGCGCACCCCTTCGCCCAACCTCACGAATCTTCCAGCGCGTTCGACGATGCGGCCCTCGGCGTCGGCAACCAGGTAACCCACCGTGTTGGAGCCGAAGTCCAGCGCCGCCAGTCGCTGCCCCGAGCCGGGCTTCGCAGAAGAGCTCACAGGAACAGGTCTTCGATCTTGACCGCGAGCATCAACGCAATCACCGTGGACACAACATCGTTCAAGGTGGTGATGAACGGCCCCGCCGCCAGCGCCGGGTCGATGCGGATCTCGCGAGATCCGATCCGCCAGCGCGCGCGCCAGCAAAGAAACGGAATCGCCGTGCCGAAGAAACTCGCCGCCACCACCGACGACGCTTGAGCCACAGGGACGACGATCTTGAGTTCGAGGCTTTCCTGGAACGCCACCAGCAGCAGCAACTGCACCAAGGCAGCGACAGCTCCGGTCAGCAGCCCCAAGCTGACCTCACGCCCCATGGTCTCGCGGAAGTCGTCTGCCTGCACTTCGCCGGTCGCGAATCCGCGGATCATCGTGGTCGAGGCCTGGATTCCCGCGTTGCCCGCCAGCGCCGCGATCATCGGCACGAAGCGCAAGATGTCGAACTCGGGAATGTCTCCGAGAATCAGCTCGATGACGA
Source organism: Planctomycetota bacterium (assembly GCA_028289345.1). GTDB lineage: Bacteria > Planctomycetota > B15-G4 > B15-G4 > SIAN01 > JANQQL01. The sequence continues at coordinate 172,955 of JANQQL010000050.1, forward strand.
CGGCCACCAAGTAGGTCCCGACGATCGTCACCAGAAGGAACGGGAAACGTGCCAGGAGGCGGTCGACGAGCCCCTCGCGAGAAGGATGCTGATCCAACGTTCCCGCCAAGCGGTACATGTCTTCCGACGCTTCTTCGCCCAGGGCTTCGGTCACGTCGTCATGGGTGATGACGCCCACCAGCTCCTCGTTCTCGTCGACCACCGGCATGAGAGTGAGTCGATAGTGGGCGGCTCGCTGGGCGACTTCTTCCGAGTCTTCGTCGACCTTGGCACAGACCGGCTTGCTCTCCATCAGTTCGCGCACCGGATCCGGCATTCGGGCGCGCAACAGATCTTCGATGGCCACCACTCCGACCAGGTGGTTCTGATCGTCGACGACAAAGACGTCGGTGACGGCCTCCCAGTCTTCGTCCCCGGTCTTGAGCTGCATCAACGCCGCACGCACGGTGTAGCTGACGGGCACGGCGACGAACTCGTCGGTCATCAAACCACCGGCGCTGTCCGGATCGTAGGCCGCAAGCTCTCGAAGATCGGCCGCCTCATCCGCATCCAGCTCGGCCAGGACTTGGTTCTTGTCTTCGTCCGAAAGCTCGGCCAGGACGTCGGCCGCTTCGTCGTGCGCCAGATCGCGCATCAACTCGGCGACTCGAGGAACAGGCAGTTGCTCGAGCAACTCTTCCTTCACGCCTTCGTCGAGGCGCGACAGCACGAGGGCCGCGTCTTCTTGATCGGGAATGCACTCGAAAACCCGCAGTCGCGCCTCGTCAGGAGCGGCAGACAGCAACTCGGCCAAGTCCGACGGATGGATCGATTCGAGGAGCGGCGCAAGCTGCTGGTCGCCCGGCAGGGACAGACCGTCCTCTACCTCGCTCAGGATCTGAGCGAGTTCACCAAGGGCCTTGATCTGCGTGCTCTGCTCCTCGGGCATCGGCTCGTTCTGGAAATGGCGGAATGTGCGGCCGGCTTCGCGGTGAGGTTCGCAATCACTCGGGAAGGAACAAGGCGTTGTCGGCTCGGTTTTTGGGGCGGACTCGAGGCCCACCAGTCCGCGGGACCTCGGTTCCATGGTGGAAGCGAATCCCGAGAACATTCACCGGGGGCCACCTTCCACGATCTTGCCGAGAGCTGCTTCCGGAGTCGCGAACACGACCAGAGAGGGGACGCGGACCAAGACCGGGCGATTGTGCCGCGCCCCCGAATAGATTACAACTTCTTTGTTTGTAAATATTTACGACTCCCCGAACGGGTCACGGGCCAGGAATCTGAAACCGTCGCGTGGCGGCGGCGCTAGTGGGGAAGGAAGACGCGTTTCGTTCGCTCGAGATCTCGATGACCACCAACCACGACCGTACGGTGTTGCGCCAGCTCATGAAGCATGCGGATGAGCTGTTCCGCGTGCGGGGGGCCCTGTCCCAGGACCCTCACCGGCCGGACCGGGACGAGCTGGAAAAGAAGGCCCGCCGCGCCGTCAGTGCGCTCGATCAGCGGATTCGCGAGCTTCCGGAAGACACCGCGCTGGGAGAGTTCGTGAAGCGTCAGCGGTTGGGGAAGAACCATGTTCTGATCCTTCTGCAGCTCTTGCGTCATCGCCTGCTGTCGGACGACGGTCACCTCAAGGGCCGTTTCCTGCTGTCGTCCTTGTTCGAGGGAACGTTCGCTCGGCTCGAAGGCGTGCGCTTGCTCGCGCCGGGAGCTCGCTTACTGACAACGGGCATCATGATCCCGGACCTCTACGGGACCAAGGAAGAAGAGGATCTGCTCGATCTGCAGTATCGACTGAGTGACCACGTGTTCCGCTTCTTCCTGAAGATCTTGCGGCCCGGCAACAGTCACTTGCAACGAATCCTGGATGCGCCGGTGCGGACCTACCGCGATCCCACCGAATACGTCATGGACTTGCGCCGCCTGTCCTTGGTGTACCGCAAACGTGCCGCAAAGGTGTTTCACGAACCCGACTGGGACCAATGGAGCGTGGGTTCGCCGGACTCGGTCATCCTCCTGAACCGGCAGATTGCCGGATACAGCTCCGCGATCCGCGCGTCTCTGGAAGCCACCCCCGGATCCTCAGACTTCCCTCTCGTTCGCTTCACCAACCTGTGCAAGCTCAAGGAACACCACCTGATGATCTTGGTGACGTTACTGTTCCAAGAGATGTTGGAAGGGAACCCCTACGTCGATGCAGTGGACCTGGTCAAACTGGTTTCCCGGTCCGAGCAAGACCTGTTTCGCAAGCGCAGCCTTCTGAGCCCCCGCTCTCCCTTGATCCGCAAAGGCTTGGTCGTGATGGAAGAGATCGTCCATGACAAGGCGCTCACCGCGGAGGTGTACTTGCCGAACGAAGTGATCGATCAGATGCTGGGTGGCAAATCGTCAGCGGCAGGCACGATTGACGCCGACACCCAGATCGAATTCCACAAGTTCTTGCGGGAAATCGACGACTCCGACGACTTCTTCAAGCGCTTGTAGCGCGAGCGAGCGGGCGAGTGCGTTTTTCCAGTAGCGCCGCGTGGAGCGCGCGTACGGCGACTTCGACCTGACTTTCGTCCACCACCAGTCCGATGTGCGAGCGATCGCTGCCCATGGAGATTCGGTGCAGCGAAATCTCTTGGTCGGTCAACACACGGAACATCTTCCCCACCACCGCCGGGTCGTCACCGAGTCGCTGGCCGACGACGGCCACGGCAGCCACGTCACGGCGCACAGAAACATCGGCGAACTCGCGCAGCTGGGCGACGACGCTCTCCACATCGCTGGCATGACCGTTTCCGTCCGAGGCGGCCAGAGTGGCAGAGATCTCGCTCACGGTGGTCATGTCGAAGTTGACGTGATGGTCTCCACAGAGTTCGGAAAGACGCGCGACGACTTCCTCCAGTGGCACCAGGTAGGGAGCCCCGACGTGAAGTAAGACGCGAGCACGCTGCTGCACAATGGCTTGAACGACTCCCGGTTCCGGTGACATCGAGAAGTCGATGACAGTGCCGGGTTCATCCGGATCCAAAGTGTGCAACACGCGAATGGGGATGTCCGCGTCCTTGGCTGGCTCCAAGGTCGAGGGGTGCAAGACCTGGGCGCCATAGTGGGCCAGCTCGGCGGCAACGACCCCGGGAATTCGGCGCAATGGCTGGGCGGCGGGAACGATGCGAGGATCCGCCGACATCACTCCGGGCACGTCGGTCCAGATCTGGATCTCCCGCGCATCCATGGCGCGAGCGAACACGGCGGCGGTGAAGTCGCTGCCATTGCGGCCCACGGTGGTGATGCGGCCAGCACGGTCCTTGCCGAGAAACCCGGTCACCACAGGAATGCCTGGGAAACCCGACAAGCACTCGCGAATTCCGCGGTCGCTTTGCAGCAGAGGGCGGGCTTGGCCGAAGCGTGAGTCCGTGGTCAGGCCCGCGTCGTAGGCCATGAGCGCCGCCGCTTCCAAACCGCGATCGCGCAGGGCCGCCGCCACGGTGTGCGAAGACAGGCGCTCACCGAAGGAGAGAACCAGATCGCGGGATTCATGACTGAGCTTTCGCTCGGCCGCAACACGCTGCAGAACCCCCTCCAACTCTTCGAAAAGGGGGCCATGGGCAGGCACCGGAATACCGAGATCCTCCACCAGCTGATGGTGAAACTGGCGCAGTTCGCGCACACAGTGGGTGCCGTGGAGCGCCCGACGGCTTTGGATCTCCAGGAGGTCCGTGGTCCGTCCGTGGGCAGAAACCACGGCAACCAGTCTCTCCGAAGCCTGGGTGCGAAGAATGCCCACGGCCCGCCGGACGCCCGCGGCGTCGGCGATCGAGCTACCGCCGAATTTCATCACGATCATTCGGAGACCATTCCCCGCGGACGAACTCTTTCCCCCGTTTCCCCAAGCGCGGATTGTAGCGGGGCCGGTCGATCTCCCGGAGCTGGAGGCTGTGGGATAAACTGCCGGTTTCGGACCACCGGCTCTCGACTGCTCTTCGGCAGCCAAGGCCGACGACGGGTCGACGCGGTGGGAAACCGCCCCAAGCGATCCGTGGAACATGGGCCGGCAACGGCCATAAGAACCTCGGGGCTCTCGAGTCGCTTGGCACTCGCAGCCCCGAGACACCGAGCGAGGCGCGGAGGCTCGCCCGGCAACGAATCGACTTTTCAGCGGTCTGTTGGCAGACCCGAGCGGAGATTGGCGGACCGCGGAGTCTCGCCCGAGAAAGGTGGCCTTGATGGAACCGGTGACCAGCACCACTCACCCCGGTCTGATCCACGACTGGAACGAGGATCCCGAGCGACCACCCCAGCAGCTCGAGTTCAACGACGAAACCCTGCGTGACGGGCTGCAGTGCCCGTCCGTGACCGATCCCGATCTGGACAAGAAGATCGAGCTGGTGCGGCTGATGGACGACCTCGGCATTCACGCCGCGGACATCGGTCTTCCCGGGGCCGGCGGTCAGGTCAATGAACACGTCACCGAAATGCTCAAGGTGATCCGGGACGAGAAGCTCTCCATCGAGCCGAACTGTGCCGCGCGCACCGTGGTGCAAGACATCGCGCCCGTGGTGGAGATCTCTCAGCAGGTCGGCCACCCGATCCAGGTGTGCACCTTCATCGGCTCCTCCTCCATTCGTCAGTTCACCGAGGACTGGAGCCTGGACGCGATGTTGCGTCACTCGGAAGAGGCGCTGAAGTTCGCGAAGAAGCACGACCTTTCGGTGATGTACGTCACCGAAGACACAACCCGAGCGCATCCGGAAACGATCGACGCGCTGTACGGACTCGCCATCGACCTCGGAGTGGATCGCATTTGTGTGTGCGACACCGTCGGGCACGCGACGCCGAGCGGGGTGCGCAACCTCATTCGCTACGTGCGCAAGATGGTGGATGCGAAGAACCCCGAGGTCAAGATCGACTGGCACGGGCACATGGATCGCGGACTGGGAATCCTGAATTCGGTCGCGGCATTCGAAGCCGGCGCCGACCGGGTCCACGCCACGGCTCTTGGGGTCGGCGAACGAGCCGGCAACACGCCGATGGACTTGATGCTGGTCAACCTGCGGTTGATGGGCTGGATCGAGAACGACCTGACTCGTCTCGGCGAATACGTCGAGAAGTCCGCTCGGGCCACGGAAGTCGAGATTCCCTACAACTATCCCGTGTTCGGCACCGACGCCTTCGAAACTGGCACTGGAGTCCATGCCGCCGCCGTCATCAAGGCAATGAAGAAGGGCGACACTTGGCTCGCCAACCGGGTCTACTCTGGAGTCCCGTCCGACCTATTCGGCCTCGACCAACGAATCCGGATTGGTCCCATGAGCGGCAAAAGCAACGTGGTCTTCTGGCTCGAACAGAACAACTTCCCCGCCTCCGACAACCTCGTCGACGCCATCCTGGAACGAGCCAAGTCCTCCCGAAAACTCCTCACCGAGGGAGAGCTCAAGGAGTTCGTCGCTGACCACGGCTGATACGGTGTCGCACACTTCGTCGCACTTTTGCGGCAGAAGAGTGCCGCACACGAATCCACCGGCGAATGGAGTGAGGTGTGCGGCACTTCGTTGCCGGAGAACGGCGACAAAGTGTGCGACACCGTATCTCACCAAAGGCGGAAGGCGAACAGGCTCAGCAGGATGGTGAGTCCGAAGGTCGGGAGAAACACGGGGTAGAGGCGCACGTGAATGCTGCGCTGGCGGGTGATCCCGGTAACGACGACGGTGACGAGAAGAAGGAGAGCGACGCAGGCGACTCCAATGTGCCAGCGAAGCCACTCGTGAGAGCGAACGGGGAACTCCCAGCCGAGCACGCGAGTCACGACTTCCACGGCGATCAGGCCCGCAACGACGATGGCCGCGCCGAGTTTGCCGAGAAACATGTGTCGCGCCCGGTCGGTCTTACGCACGGCGAACGCCATCCAAAAGCAAATGTAGCCGGCAAGCATCAGCACTTCCGCCAACCACAGGAAACCGAGTTCGAGCACGCCTGACGAATCGCCAGCCGCAAGTGGCAGCGTCATCATGGGCCCTCCCCCATTGACGCGTCTCGCACTAGGTCCAGCACCTTCTGCACCCCTCGAGTCGGAAGAAACCCGCTTCCCGTGGAGGGATAGATGCGCCAGTGATCGTCGCCGCGAGAGATGCGAATCCACAGATTCTGTTGCAGGTCTCCTTCAACCACGATGAAGCGCAGCATGGCCACCTCTCGTCGCGGGTCGAACAGGAAGTCTTTCGGCTCGATGGTGATGTCGCCGCGCAGATCCGGCATTTCAAAGGTCGCGGGATCGAAATGGGGAACGTGGTGAGATTTCAAAGAAGCCAGGTCCTCTTCCAGGATGGGGAGTTCCGCCGTCTGGGTCAGCCAGAGTTCGTAAAACTCGCTTTGCCCTTGAGACTCCCACTTTCTCTCATACTTGGTGTCTCGGCGCGCCGGAACAGATTCCTGGCGCACCTGAAATCCCTCCCGGGGAATCTGCTCGAGCACCCACTCCAGGTAAGGGGCATAGTCCGTGACCATCAGCATCTCCCCTCCCGGCCGAAGGCGTCGGCTGACCAAGTGCAGGAAATCCCGGGACATCAGCCGGTGCTTGACGGTGCTCTTCTTCCGCCACGGACAGGGGAACAGCATGTAAATCCGCGTCAAGGAGTGCGCCGGAAACAGCCAGCGTAGTGCCACTCGCGCATCGGCCAGCATCAGGCGGACATTGCTGACCTGCTCCTTGTGCACCGCGCGCAACGCGCGTTTCAAACTGCCCCAACGCAAGTCGAGACCAACGAAGTCCTGGTCCGAATGGGCCTTCGCCTCGCGCGCCAAGTACTCCCCGTTGCCAAAGCCGATTTCGAGTTGGCGAGGGGCATCTCGCCCGAACTGGTCGGGCCAGGCAGATTTCCCCGCCATCTCCCACCAATGAACGAACGGGGTCAGGGAACGATATTCCACGCGCATTGAGCAGAGTTTCTCCGTGCGATGCCAACGACAGCTCCCTCCGCCGGGGCGCTTCGCCAGTCCGACCCAGCATTCTTCCGGATCCCCTCGATGGCTTCCAGGAATGCCTGCCCTATGCTGCAGAAATGACGAACCGGCTTGGGTCGACGATGGTGTTGGTCTTGTGCGCCGCCTGCTCCGACGGCGGCCCCGGCTCGCCCACTCATCCCGAGGGACCGAATGCTCGGATCCTGCATTGGGTAGATACCCCAGCGTCGGTCGTTGAAGTCCGCGGATCCCTCACCGAGTTCGAGACGGAGTGGCTCGTCGAACGCCCCCTTGGCTCGCTGGGAGGTGAATCGTTCGGCGACAATGTCTTGGTCGCGCCTCTGCCCTGCTTGCCGGCTCCTGAGACCGTGACCGTTCTGGACGCCGACGGCAATGCTCTTTCTCGCCACCGATTCGCATCCGCCGCACTCTATGAAAAAGGGTTTGCAACGATTCTGCCCCAGCAGCGAGTGGCGGCGGCTTCGTTCCTGCACAACACCGGCAAGCTGCTTCCGCGGGAACTCAGCCCGAAGATCTTGCCGCCCCGTGCCGAGCTTTCGGCCTCCGAGGAGCGCATCTCCCATGCGTTCTTCCATGTGGCTGAGCGCTCGCGCCTCACCGTGTTTGCTCGCCACCAAGGCCCAGGCATCGCCCAACTCGAAGTGCATCGCGGGGACACCAAGGTCGGGACCCTGGAAGTCGACTCGGAATGGCGAGACTTCACGGTCGACTACAAGTCCATCCCCGGCCGCGGCTTGATCCACTTGATCCCACAAACGGTGCCCGGAGCCGTCCACGTCGCGTGGATGGAACTCGATCGATTGTCGCCTCCGCTGATCCTCGTGCACGCCGAACAACCCAAGTCTTCGAGCGTGCGCTATTCCCCAGCCCTCCCCACCGAGGAAGCGACGCGGTATCCAGACGCGAATGGCAACCTGTCTTTCCTGGCCGTCGGTGGACCGGTTTCGATTCGCTCCTTGAAAGGCACCGCTCGCGACCAGGATCCGGGTTCTTTCTCTCCCTGGCGCGAGAGCCCTGCCGCGGGTCTGGTCCAGGTTCCGGCGCCGGCAAGTGGTGCGCCGTATCTCCTCCAGCGAGACCTCGCCCCGCTGGTCGCTCAAGCGGTCCACCCGGATCTCCGTCTTGAAAACCTGGACCCGGAAGCCAGCACTCTCTCCCCAGCGCTCACGACCCGACTGTTCTCACGCATGGAAGTGTGGGGAGATCGACGCAACTCGCTTTGGCTTCCCACCGCGTCTTCGGTGGCGTTTCGCGTCACCCAACTCCAGGGCGTGCTGCGCTACGCGGTCGGTCTCCCCCGGTCACCGCCGCGGCCGATGGAAGAGCGATTGGAGCAAGGAGACTGGAACGGCAACCGACCGGAAGTCCTTCCCACCCATCGAGTCGACTTCGAAGTGCTGTGGCGTCCCGAAATCGGCGAACCACGAGTCCTGGACCAAGTTTCCGAGGTGAGAATTCGCGATCGCTGGCGGGACCAGGAAGTCTCCCTCAAAGGTCTTCACGGCCCGGGCATCCTGGAGTTCCGAACGGAGTCCGCGGATGGGGTCGGCATCCCGGCCGCCTTCGCCGATCCGCGAGTGGTCCCTCCGTCGTCGAATCGCTCCCGACCCAACGTGATCGTCTACCTGATCGACACCTTGCGCGCCGAGAACGTCTCCGCCTACGGCCACCATCAGCCCACCACTCCTTTCCTGGACTCCCTGGCCGAGGATGGTTTTCTGTTCGAACGCTTCTACGCGGTCGCGCCCTGGACCCGCCCCACCACAGCCACGTTGTTGACCGGCTACTACCCGTCCTGGCACGGCGTCGCCAAAGGCTTTCCCGTGCCCGAATCCCTCGACACCCTGGCCGAGTCGTTTCGTCGCGCCAATTACTCCACCTGGGCCTTCATCGCCAACGTACAGGTCGCCGCACGAGGCTTGCAGTTCCACCAGGGCTTCCATCGCTTCGTTGCCCAGGACGGACTCGGAATCAACACCCAGACCGACACGGTCGCCACCTCAACGCGCATCAACCAGCGCGTGATCCCGTGGCTCGAGCAGTGTGGAGACGAGCCGTTCTTCTTGTACCTGCACTCCATGGATCCACACACGCCCTACCGACCCCCGGATGACTTCGAGCCGGTGTTCGGCAAGGACTACCAGGGGATGCTTCGCGGAGAAACCATGATCGCGTCACGGCTGCGGGCGCTGACGGATCAGATGGACGAGGCCGACGTTCGCTACGTCGAGGACATCTACGACAACGAGATTCGTCACCAGGACAACGAGATCCGCGCTCTGTTCGATGCTTTGGAAGCCACGGGCCTCAAAGACAACACCGTGGTGGCGATCGTTTCGGATCATGGAGAAGAGTTTCTGGAGCACGGCGACTGGAACCACGGATACCGCATGTGGGACGAACAATTGCGTGTTCCCTTCGTCTTCTGGATGCCGACCGCACTCCGGGAAAAGCGAGGCTGGACGCCCCAACGCATTGTCGCCCCACTCACTCAGGCAGACTTTGCCACGGGGCTTCTCGACGCCGTGGGCATTGACGATCCATTCCCTCGCCAAGGAACGTCTTGGGTGCCGCTCCTGGCCGGGAACGGGGAGTTGCGGCCCTGCCTTGCCGAGGACTACATCACCTGGGGTGGGGACGAGATCGGAGCCTTGGCCCACGGCAACTACAAGCTGATTTGGACCCACGGAAGCAGTGATGAGCATCACCGCGAACAGCTCTTTGACCTGGACGCGGATCCCGACGAAATCCACGACCTCGCGAATCAGCAGCCCGAGGTGCTTCAGGGCCTGCTGCGATTGCGCGGAAAGGTGCGTCAAGACTTGCTCGGCGTGCAACGCCGCTTGCAAGCAGCCGGTTACGATCAAGTGCTTCCTTCCGACGCATCTCGCGATGACACCGTGCGTTTGGAATCGGCCGCCATTCAGGAGCTCGAGGCCTTGGGCTACCTGGACGATGGGGGCCACTGATCGGAGAAGAACCATGCCCTCAGACATCGTGCGCGCCTGGCGATCCAACTGCCGCGCCACTATGACCTTGCTTGACGCTCTTCCGGCAGCGTTCTTGAAGGATCAGTATTCGCCGCGGACGCGCACCGTCGCTGCCCAGTTCGCACACATCCACTACGTCCGCCACCGGAATCTGGAGTTCCGAGGAGGACCAGCATTCGTCGGCAAGGTGCGCCCCTTCGAAAAGGGCGCGCAACCGAAAAAGCGTGAGCTACAAACCGCGCTCAAAGCCTCCGCCAAAGCGATGGAAAAGCTGATCGAGCACTTCGAAGAGCAAGGCAAGATCAAGAGCTGGCGGGGATCCCTCGCCCAGTATCTCGGCTACCACGCTGCCCACGAAGCCCATCACCGAGGCCTCGCCATCGTCAGCGTGCGGCTCTCCGGACACAAGCTCCCCAAGGAAGCCATCTACGGACTGTGGGACCTTTGGAGGAAGGCGGAGGACTGAGCGACAACGGCTGACCTGCCATGGTCGACGGCCCCTTCCGCCTGCCGCCGTGCCCACGGAACTTCTCATCCGACAGCACGTCCAGCGCACTCCGGCCACTTGATCAAACCAGCGGCGGGCTTGCGAACAGCGATGAATGACGGACTCGCCGGTCGGACACCGGCTCTCCCCTCCGACGGGATTGCGGGGCCGGCATGTCGAAAAGACAACGGCTTCCCCTGACCGGCGAGGTGTCGCAAACTCTTCCGAAATCCGTGGTGGGGCGCCGAGGGGAACCACCCTTCGATGCAAGCCGCGGGAGTTCCATTGGGCGCGTCTCAAAGAGTGAGTGTCTCCTATGGCTGCCATCACCATTGCGCTTGCTGCTGCGTTGTGGCTGGGGACGAGTGAGTCTGACCAGGGGCTTGACCGGAACCGCCCGGAGTTTCGCCAGTTCGAGTTCTGGCTCGGGGAATGGCGCGTGAACAATCGCGCGATTCAACCCGACGGAAGCTGGAGCGATGACGGAGAGTCGCGGGCGCGCATCACTCCTCTGTTCGATCGGCGACTGGTGATTGAACAGTGGGACGGGAACAAGGGCGGCCGACGGGTCTTCGGATTCAGTGCGAGAGCGTTCGACCCTTGGAAGAAGAAGTGGGTGTTGTTGCTCAACTGGCCCGGTGGCGGAGTCCCGGGATTCGGCACTCTGGAAGGAAGTTTTCGCCACGGACGCGGAGAGTTCTTCGCCCGCAGTCCCCGACGCTGGACCCGCTATTCGTTCTCGGACACCTTGCCGGACAGCATCCGTTGGGACTCGTCCTATTCCTCGGATCAAGGGCGATCCTGGTCCACCGACTGGATCATGGAGTTCTCTCGGACCGCACCGATCTCCGCCATGACCGAAGATCGGCTGTTCGGGGAAATCGACCCCGAGGTTCTCTGCACCCAACCGGAGGCCGCTCAGTTCGAGTTCCTTCTCGGATCTTGGGAAGTCATCCGGGAACAACTGGACCAAGAAGGCAACGTCCTCGCCGAGTCGGAACTTCAGATGAGGGCAGCTCGAATCATCAATGCCTGCGCGGTGATTGAGCTGTATTCCACCGAAGACCGTTCCTACGAGCTCTTTCAGGTCCGCTCGTACATCCCGCAGAGTCCTCCCCGTTGGAACGCGTGGAGCATTGACAACCAGGATTTTCGCTTCGCGAGCTGGAACGGCTCCATGAGCAAGGGGGAGAGGTTGTTCCAACGAGCCTCTGCACCGGCACAAGAGCGAGTGGTTTGGACCGAAGCCAACGAAGACTTCTTCGAATGGGAGCGCCAGGAGTTCCTCGACTCCGCGTGGATCCCCCGGGAGAGGTTCCTCGGGATGCGCCCTTGAGAGGGGAGTCGGTCTGCCGCAACCGTCCACCGATCGGGGCCCCCTGCGTCCGAACCTCGCGACCACTTGGTCCGTGGCCGAGTGAGCTTCGCCGAAGCTTGCCCCGTGCTATCGGAACGTCACTACGTCCGTGCTCATCTGCAAACCGTTGGTGGGGTGCCGTGCAAGGCTCGCGATGGTGATCGACTCTCCGGAAACGCTTGGGTCGTAGACCGGTACCGTGAGGGACGTCGACAATTTGCCGTTGCCATCAAAGGTTCCGCCGACCAAGAAGAACCAGGGAATCGGAACGCCGCTCACTTCGGTGATGAAGTGAGCCGAACGCCCCCATACTTGCCCGGCGACCGGCGCGGCTCCTTCGTTGTAAAGCGTCAGCATGTCTCCCGCTTGGACCAACTGAGGATAGGCGGTGAAGGTGAGCATCGTGGGCGAGCTGGACGCAACGTCGAACGAAAACCTCTGGATGTCGTGCCGGGAATCGCTGTCGGTGACCTCTGCCTGAAGGTGGAACGTTCCCGTGGCAGCCGGAATCCCGCTCAGGACACCAGAGTCACTGAGGGTCATCCCCGGCGGAATCTCCGACCCCAAGGGGCGAAACTCCAAAGATCTCGCATGGTTCAGCGACGTCGCACCGTCATGCTCGGCGAGCAAGAAGCGTCCGTTCTCGCCGCCTCCCAAACCGACCGTGGGGGTCAGCCCATTGTTCGCACCGCCGTAGTGAAAACGAATCACACCGGTCTCGAATAGCTGAACGGAGAACTGAATCGGACTGGGTCCACCCAGCACTTCGCCGCTCCAGCGGATCGTCACTTCTCCGGGAATGGACGTGTCGACCCAGATGTCCCCGGATGGCACGGAAGTGTCCAAATCGTCCCACAGCGGCGCGATCCGCAAGCCGTAGCGCAGGAGGCTGGCGTCGTTGCCGTAATGGGAATCCACCGGAGCAAAGTCGAGGAAGCCGTTCGAGCTGACGTACACCGTCGAGTAGGACGAGGTGTAGAACGGGAAAGAGAAGGGAAGGGCCAGCGGCCAGATCCCATCGTCCGCATTCCAACCTTGAGCAACGCCCACGCCGCTGTACCAACTCGAGCCGAGATTCGCTTCCGCGTAACCGGGCCGGCTTTTGTACTCCGACCACTCGAGGCCGCCCACGCCTCCCGTGGCGCTCAACGACAAAGAGTACGGAACGCCGACCACCGGCGACGGCAACGTTCCCGGTCCGATCTGTGGTGCCGACGGGTTCTGGTAGTCGACGTCGAGCTGGGAGACCGTCGGAACGACGTTCGAGAACTGGTTGTCGGTCGTTCCCACCACCCCTTCCTGGTAGCGGTCGGAGCTCGGCGTCGTTCCACCATTCAAGGGATTTGATCCCACGGTGTAGACGTCCCCTCCGTCCCCTCGGTTGACGTTTTGTTCTCCATCGAACAGGCCGTCTTGAGCGAGCAACGCCACTCGGTAGTGATTGCCATTGGTCGGCCATCCGGCCTGGGCCGGGAACCCTTCGAGCTGGTTGACGTTGTTGAAACCGACAAACCCCTGGGTCTCATCGATGTGCCACACCAGCAGTCCCTCTTCGGGAATGAGTGCATCGAAGCCGACCGGACGACGGTACTCCAAAAGGAGGTACTCACCCGGGGGGTAACCGCTTTCGATCTTGCGGACGTCGCCGGTCGGACCGGTCGGCTCCATGGTCAAGGTTCCCGGAGACGTGTCGGTCATCACCTGGGTTTCAATCCAGCCGAGGTGTTGCTTGCACCACGCCGAAGGATGACTCGGGTACTGCTGGGAACCATCGAACCCCCAGCCCCCGGCGGCCATCAGATCCCAGTTGCCAATTGCCTGGCTCGAACCGTCGGTGTCGTAGAGATCGGGAAGCCCGAAGAAGTGTCCGAGCTCGTGGCAAATCACGCCAATGCGTCCCGGATCGGAGCCGCTCACGTCCCACAATCCCGGAGAGATCGAGTAATCCGAAACCGTCACGCCTTCGGCCGACGTCCAAGTGGGAATGCTCCAGCGGTGAGACCAGATGCGATCCACCACGTCCGTGCCGTACTGGTCGAGGCCACCCCATTCGGCACCGTAGCCGCTGTGCAAGAACGTGATGGCATCGATCGCGCCGTCGCCATCAGAATCGAAGTCGCCGAAGTTGACCAACGGGTCCGCCGCGTTCAACGCATCCTGGATCAGATCCCAGGTGAGCGAGGTCAGCCCCGAGTTTCCGTTGGCGTAGTACGCTTCGGTATTCGGCAGGTTGACCCACGCAATCACCGTGGAATCCAGAATGAGTCCGTTCAACGAGTACTCGATGTAGGCGTCACGCACACTTCCCGTCGGGGCCAAGACCGGATCACCACCCACGGCGTTCAAGATGACGTCGAGATCGCTGTCGGAGGGAAGAGTCCGGTTCTGCCCCGCCGGACCGTGATCCGAGAAACGGGCGGCAATGACCAGGTTCTTCACCGTGCCAAGCGCCGATCGAGCCAGAGAACCGCTGGTCGCGAGAGGGGACGCGGTGCGCTGGTGCTGGTGGCCGAGGTCCTTGCTCGGGCCCTCGAGGTGGGGGTGCAGCACGGCCCCGTGCCGGTCGGCCCTGCGCAGGAAGTCGGGAGCGATCTGCGCGGAGTGGAGATGGCGGGCGGTCCCAGCCGAGGGCGAGCCACCCCCCAACTTTTGATTCGTCGGTTGCAGCTCCCCCTTCTCGTTGAGCGTTGCGAACACCCAATCGTTGCCGTGGCGGAGAATCGCGTGGCCCTCGTCGTCTTCGTACCAGAGCGCCCCGGGGGCACCACGCACGCGAAGTTCCTTGGACTCGCCGTGCGCGAAAGAGGCGACGACCGGGTGGGGGGAAGGAGGGAACAGGCAGGGTTGGCTCCCGACCAGCAGAGATGTCAGCGCGGCGATCACGCTCATGACCGGATCCTCGGAGGAAGAGTAGGAGTGGAGAAAAACCACCCGCGCCCCCGGGTAAGAACGGGGGGCGCTCTTCACCACAGGGGGCGGAGGTTCCTCGGCCCACTCCCGAATCCGGAAGGAGTGCCGAATGTGTCGCGAGAAAACGAACGAGTTGCTCCCCAGCCGCCGCCGACGGCCGGCACACCGCCGCCGCTCCGCCTCCGTCGTGTCAGATCACAGCCGATCGAGAAGTTCTCGCACCCCGGCTTTGTCCAGACTGAGGTCCGGCAGGTGGTTGCGCTCTTGAAGAGCATCGAGCAGCGCGGCGGAGTAACGTCGCCCAGGAATCTTGAGGTCGAGTCGGACCGCCCGGTCCTCCAGGTCTTCAAAGACCATGGTCAGGGACTCGCCTTGGTAATGGACTTGGTCGAGTTGGGACAACAGCGCGCCCAAGAACGCAGAATACTTGTCGTCGTCCTCCTCCCCGGGCATCAGCCGCGGACCGCTCAGAAGCTTGCTGCCGATTCGCTGCATCACCTTCTTCGAAAGCGGTAGCTCGACTTCGAGAGCCCGGGCACGAAAGCGGAACCACGGCTTGTCGGTCTTGGCTTTTTTCTTCCACCAGGCCAAGGTTTGAGCATCCAGGAGTGCTCCGCCTTGTTCGTCTGCCTGTTTCCCGGCGGTTTGTTCCCGCGCCGCTTCCTCTTTGTCTTCTTCGAGTAGCGCAGACGAGATGACCCGGTTGAGCAACCGCTCGACCTCTTTCCAGCGAGTCACGCGAATCAGCTGATATCCAGAGAGGCGTTTTTCGTGGTCCAGATAGATTCCCACCGACTTCACTCGGAACTGATTCAAAGCGAACAACGCGTCGCCGGCATCCTGCTGTCCCTGAGCGCTTCCTTGGTGGGCGCCTTCGCCGTCGGCCGGGTCCTGGGCGAGAGTCCCTTCGGCGGCCTTGGTCAGTTCCTCGAGATCCCAGTAGAACGGCCAGTCGATGGCCATGAACTCCCGGTGGCCGGCGAGGATGCGCTCCGCCGCCGCCAGTGCTTTCTCCATCTTGTCGTCGCCCCGATTTCCGGGATACACCCCTTCGTAGATCAACAGGATGTCGAGGGTGTCCAACGCCTGGTTGTGACGAAGCACGATCTGTTGATCGGTGAATTCCAGGTCGCACCCGGCCAACCCGAGCAGAATCACCAACAGCACCGGCAAGCGGGCCCGCGGGAAACCAGACGGAAAGTGGTCAGCAGTCATCGCATTCCTTCCTGAGGGGTGCCCTCGACTCGTGTCTCGTTGTAGAAAGGAGCGGGAGTCCTCCTGGAACCGAACGAGATTTTCTGAACGTGACCTCTCCGACGACCGTGGAACTGCTGGGGCGCTGGCACGAGGGGGAGCCCTCGGCCTTGGAAACCCTGGTGGAACGTCACCTGCCGTGGGTTCAGGAATACGTGTCCCGGCGTCTGGGGCCGGTTCTTCGCGGCAAGGGGGAGACCCACGATTTCGTTCAAGAGACCCTGATCGAGCTGCTCCAGTACGGACCGCGCTTTCGTCTCCACAGCGAGAAGCAGTTTCGAAAGCTCCTGGCGCGCATTGCCGAAAACGTCCTGCGCGACGAACACGACTGGTTCACGGCACGGCGCCGGGCACTGTCTCGAGAGCGGCCTTTGCCCACGGATACGGTGCTCACCTTGGACGCGCCGGTCGAGACTCCCGACGAACCGTCGAGTCAAGCGGCGCAGAACGAGTGGCAGGCGTTGGTCCGCCTCTCCTTGGAGTTGATCGGCGAGAACGAACGCCTGTTGTTGCTGTGGCGTCAGTGGGACCGGCGCAGCTTCGCAGAAATTGGTGAAGACCTCGGCATCTCGGAAGACGCGGCCCGCATGCGTTGTCAGCGCGCCTTGCTGCGCTTGACCGAGGTGGTGGAACAACTGCGCGGCGGCCACCTTGACGTGGTCCTGGACGACGACCAAGAGCCGGAACCGTGAGCGACAACCCTTCGATTCCCGAAGAAGCGTTGTTGGAAGCCTGCCGCCTTCTCGACGAGGGTCGTGACGAGCAACTGACTCAGCACCTGCTGGCGTTGCCGGACCACCTTCGCGGACCGGTGCGGCAAAAAGTCGAGTCCTTGCGCCGCGTCACGGAAGCGCTGCGCGCCCCCGCGCCCACGAAATCAGAGACCCAGCCGGTCGTTCCCGGCTACCGCATTGAGCGAGAACTGGGTCGAGGTTCTCTCGGCCGGGTTTTCGAAGCGTGGGACGAAACGCTGCAGCGCAAAGTGGCCTTGAAGGTGCTGCGCCAAGGAACGGATCACCAGGTTCTCGAAGAAGCTCGTCACGCGGCTTCTCTCCATCACTCGGCAGTGGTCACGGTGCATGCGGTCGCCGACAGGGGCAACGTTCCAGCGATCGTCATGGAACTGGTCGAGGGACGTCCCCTGATCGAAGCCGTCGCCTCCCTGTCCATCGAAGACAAAGCGCGATTGCTGAGGAAGGTGGCAGAAGGGATCGCAGCCGCTCACCGAAACGGGCTGGTTCACTGCGACTTGAAACCCGAGAACATTCTCGTCACCGAAGACGGACATCCGAAGATCCTCGACTTTGGATTGGCTCGGGGCTCTCAACCCTCGACGGCGGAAGGCGTCTTCCGCGGGACGCCGCTGTATGCCTCCCCGGAACAAGCTCGCGGGCAACCGCTCACTTCCGCGTCCGACGTGTTCTCCTTCGGCAGCGTCTTGTACGAGGCGCTGACCGGCAAGCGTCCATTTCACGGAGTGACTTTGACCCGCTTGCTCGAGCACATCGCCCAGGATGACCCGCCCTTTCCTCGAACAGTGAATCCGGAAGTTCCGGTCGCCCTGCAATCCATCTGCCTGTCCTGCTTGGCGCGGGAACCCGCCACGCGCCCCACCGCTGCCCAAGTCGCCGAGGAGCTGGGGCGCTTTTTGCAAGGCGACGATCCGCGCATTCGACCGACGCTCTACGCAGACGTCTTGCGCAATGAAGTGTCCAAGACCCTAGGGAAGGTCGACCGATGGCGCTCCCAAGGAATGATCTCGGAAGGGGAGGGGGATCGACTGCGCACGGTGTATCGCCGCATTCTTTCCGATGAAGACCACTGGATTCTGGACAGCCGTCGGCTTTCGGTTCCGCAGACTCTGTTGCACGCCGGCATTTGGATCGGAGTGGTCGCGATCGCCTTGCTGGTGTGGCTCGGACGAGACGAGCTGCCGGCGACCGCGCGCTGGTTGGTCCCCCTGGCGGGATTTGTCCTGCTGCTGTTGGGGGGCGCCGTGTTCCGCGTCCTCCGGGAAACGCCCACCGCGGCGGCAATGATCGCCGGCGCGGCGCTGGCCGCGGTTCCGGCGTCGCTGTCGACCCTGGCGGAGTGGGAGGGTCTGTCCACTCGGCCCGAAGCAGTGTCCCAGCTTCTTCCCGAACCCTACTCCAACCACCAAGTCTTCGCAGCCAGCACCATCTCGCTGGTGCTGTCGATCGGTGGACTGGTGATCCTCCGCCTGACTTCCTTGGCCTGGACGAGCCTGGCGTTGTTCGCGGCGACCTGGTGGTCGTTCTTACTCATCTGCGGCTGGCTGGATCAGGAACCTGCCACGCAAGCCCTGTGGTGTCTGCCGCTCGTGTCTGTCGAAATCGCCGCGCTGGCTTTCGAGGCCAAACGCTGGGTGCGCTGGGCGCTGCCGTTCCACGGTCTGGCATTCGTCACGCTGATCACTTGCGCCGATATCATCGCGAGAGAAGGAACCACCTGGCAGCTTCTGGGATTCTCCGCCCATCCCGAAGGTGCCGATCTCCACTGGTCCCTGGCTCTTCACGGCCTTGGCTACTTCGTCCTCACGATCCTCCTGGAACGAGCCCGCAGCCTGGACCTTCGTCGAGGCGCACGCCTGTTCGAGTTCCTCGCACCGCTCTACTTGTTGGGAGGCCTGTACGGACGGGCCTGCCAAGAGCTGGCGGATTGGTCGGACGTGGGTTGGTATCTGGCGGCGGTCGTGTTTCTGGTCGCGATCAGTCCCTGGCGCGCCCATCGTCGCTTCTTGTTCGGAGGGCTTCTCGGCATCGCCTTCGGTGCCCACCTACTCATCGCCCGCGAGTTGTTGAAACCGGTGCCGTTCTTGCTGGTCCTTGGCGCGGCCGGTCTGGGACTTGCCTTCGGAAGTTGGTGGATGCGACGGCCGCGACCCTCTTGACCGCTGACCAGCCCGTCAGACTCCCGGATTCGGAATCTGCGGCGGCGCGAGGAACATCGGGATCGCTGCCTGGGGAACGAAACCGCCTTCGATCCCTTCCGGGCCGCCTGTTTCCAACGTCGTGACGGGGATGAGAGCACCGGCTCCCGGCAACGCCAGCAGCCCGAGAATGGTCGGCTCGTGGACCGCCAATCCGCCGAGTACGGCCGGAAACGCTTGAGTCAGCTCTTCGCTAGCATTCACTTCCGCGAGTCGAATCTCGAGATAGAACACGCGCAGCTCTTGAGCACCGAAATCCGGCAGGGTGATGGTTTTGACGAGGGGCCACGAGCTCAAGGGTGACACGTGGTTTCCCACCGCGACCGGCACGACTCCCGCGCCCAGAGACTCCTCTTGCCACACGGTGATCTGAAGAGCGTTGGCCTGACTCGGCAACTGCGTTGGTTGCCCCAGTTCGAGTTGCAGAGTGGAAACCGCGGGCTGACGATCCATGGCCAGGGACAGGATTTTCGGGCGCTGGTCATCAGCGACTGTGATCGTGCCCTGCAACACGTGGATCTGGCCGGCGAACTCGAGTGGCGTCAACACATCTTCGTCCCCGTCCCCATCCGCATCGGACACCGCGACCGGCACGTCCGTGGAACTCCCGTTCACCCCACTTCCGGGAACCTTGAGCGGTTCCGCGTTGGCGGGAAAAGCCGCGAACGACGAAGCGTTCGGCGACTCCGGCGAACGATCGTTCCACACGCGCCACAGTCGCTTGCCATCGCGGGTACTCAGAATGAGGTCGTCGTCTCCGTCCTCGTCTTGATCTCCCGCCGTTGCGGCGATCACGTCAATTCGGTTCAACGCGACCGGACCTTCGAGATCCCCACCGGCATCCATCGTGAACAGGAATTGATCGCGCCCGACAGCGGTGATCCACGCCAACCGATCGGAGTGCTGGTTGTCCTGTCGTACCACGGTCATCGCATCGCCAGGCTGAAACCCGCCCCACACCGTGAGCAGCGTCCCATCCAGGTCGTAAACCTCCAGGCCCACATCGGTCATGGCCACCACTTCCAGAGGTTCGTCGCCGTCGAATTGCAGAATCTCGATGTCACGCACGGTGTCTTTGCTACGAAACCCCGCCAAATCCAAAGGAGTCGCGTGGACGCCAGACGGCATGGACAACACTCGAATGGTGCGGCGGTTGCGGCGCACTCCAACGACGATCACGCCTTGATCGATCGAATCGCTTGCCGCTGCCACCAACTGGCAGTTGCGCCAACCCGGAAGCCCGACTTCACGTCGAGTGAAGTCGTCTTTGCCATCTTCCATCCAGAAGAATTCAGCACCATGCATGCCCACGAAGAGGATCGCATCCAAGCGCTTCGGGGAGGCTTCCGGCAGTACCGCGAAGTCCAAGGCCTGGCGTGGAAAGCGACGTTCCGCGTCATACAGCGAGGGCCCATAGAGAAAACAAGGCTGGCTGCCATGCAAGAAGACCACGTCCGTCACTTGGTCCGAAGTCATTTGCAACGCGGCGACCTTGCCGTAGCGGATCGGCGCCGCGGCCGCGCCGCGACCATCGAATTCTTGGGCCTTTCCCGTCACCGCGAATCCGGCCACCCACAAGGCCAAGAAGGCGAAACGTCGATCGGCAACGGTCGGCATCGGGGCGCTCCTCACGAAAGGGTGCGATCGACCTGATCGGGCCCAGTGGATTGGCAGTCGTTCCGGGGCGACGCCGATCATGCACGGCTGCCGAAAAAGCCGCAACGGTCCCCCGAAAAATGGTGAACTGTCCCCGCTTTCCGGGCCGCACTGGGGCCCATTTCTCAACGATCCCCAAGAATTGCGCAATCTTTCGCGGCGTCTCCGGCAAATGGAGGGGAACGAGGTTTGCTCTCATCCCCTCGTTGCTTCCCCAGGCCCGGCTCCCGGAGAATTCCATGCACTACCGAAACAAGTCCGGCGACGAACTGAACACCTCCACCCCGAGTTCCGTGCGCGTGAAGGACCTGATGGTGGAGCAGGTGATGACCACGACGTCGTCCAAGACCTTGGGGCACGTACGCAAGGTCATGAACGAGCACAGCGTGCATGCGATGCCGGTCGTCGATCCCGAAGGAACCCCGGTCGGCGTCATCACCTCCACCGACCTCATGCAACACCAGAACGACGAAACTCGGGTCAGCCAGGTGATGACCCGCAAGGTCTACACCGTCCCTCTTTACGCCGAGGTCGCTCTCGCGGCTCGAGTCATGGTCAACCATGGCATCCATCACCTGATCGTGACCCATGAGCAAGCCGTGGTCGGCATTCTCAGCTCGTTGGACCTGCTGCGACTCATTGAAGACCACAGCTTCAAAATGACCAACCGTCCGAGTCCTTCCAAGAAGAAGGGGCGGCGCAAAAAGTCCGAGTCCTGAGCAAGTCGAAGGGAGTCATTCGGTGCGTGGGCTCGAGGGCTCTTGCACCGACTTGGTTGCCAAGTCCTCGATCCGCTGCTTGGTCCGACAACTCCGTGGAAGCAACGAGTTTCCCGATCCGTCATCGACCACTGTGGCAACGTCGTCGCTGGCCTCGCCCCGAACCCGTTTCGCCTTGCGAACGTCCCGCACGAGACGGCTCCGGACGGGACGGGCCCGCTCGGATCCGCGCCTCCTCTCCGTGAAATCCGCCAATTGGCGCCCGGCGGGCCGGGCCCCTGAACCGCACGCCCTTCGGCCGGGTAGTTTGGTTGTCCGAAAACCCGCGGACTCTGCCCCAATGGCATCGCTCTCACGGAGAGCGCCGCGGTTCTCATCGAGAGCCGCTCCGCCAGGTGGCCGACCACCGCGCCAACAGGTCCCTCGGACCTGCTAGAAAGGGCTGCCATGAATCGGATCGTTTGGGGGATTGCGGTGCTTCTCGTCACGGCGCCGAACGTCGCCGCGCAGACCTCGAGCGAAGCTCCCGAACTTCGTCCGGTGGCTCCTCGTTCCCTTCGACTGGTGAAGGACGAATTCGGCAACACGTTGGCGCTGCAAACCTCGACGATTCACTACCAGCGCGCCAAAGACCCTCGAACCGTCGATCTGATTTCGGCGATCCACATCGGCGACCTGGACTACTACCGCGGCCTGCAGCATCAGTTCGAAGGCTACGACGCCCTCCTTTTCGAGCTGGTCAAGACCGAGGACACGCCCCTTCCCGAAGGGAGTCCGTCCCAGTCGTTAGACCCCTTGAGCATGCTGATGACCATGGGCCTGGATGCGATCGAACTGGAATCCCAAACCGATCACATTGACTACCGAAAGAAGAACTTCGTTCACGCGGACCTGTCACCGGCGCAGATGTGGGAGGCCATCGAGGCCCGCGGCGACAATGCGTTCACCTTAGGGTTGAGCATGATGGCGGACATGCTGCGTCAGCAGAACATGCAGACCCGCACGCCGGCTCGCTCTCCGGCGCCTCTCGATCTGATGTCGATCCTGTTCGATCCCGACGGCACGAAGAAGCTCAAAGCGATTCTGGCGGAAGAGATGCTCAGTAGCGCCGCCGACACCTTCGGCAAGACCCTCAACAGCATTGTCATCGAAGACCGAAACTTGGCCTGCATGAACGTGCTTGGCAAGCAGTGGAAGGCCGGCAAGAAGCGCTGTGGCATCTTCTACGGCGCTGCCCACATGGAAGATTTCGACCGTCGACTACAGGCCCAGGGCTTCGTGCCGACCAAGGTGACCTGGATCACCGCCTGGGATCTGCGCTAGTTCGCATTTCCGAGTGAATGCTCGTCGCAAGATCGAACCAACGTCTCTCTGGCGAGGGATTGCGGCGATCTTTGCCGCGAATCCACCTGACGAGTTGGTGAAGGCCGACCGCTAGTTTTTCACGCATTCCCCGAGTACGCGCAACGCTGTGTTCACGTCTTCTTCGTTGTTGAAGAAGTGGAAAGCGGCGCGCAGGTAGTCGCCGCGGACCGCGGCAATCACCCGAGACTCCTCCAGGGATTGGCGCACGGCACCGGCATTCGGCACGCGCAGCCCGACGATCGAGGAACTCTCGTGCTCTTCGAACAAGGGGGCGAGGCCGATCGGCTCCAAACCATCGCGAAACCTCTTGGCGAGCATCAGGTTGCGCTCGTGAATCGCCGGAATGCCGATGTCTTTCACGAACTCGAGGGCACGGCGCATCCCCACCCAACTGTGCCAAGCGAGAGAGATGTCGAAGCGGGAGGCGTCAGACGCCAGATCCCACGGCGGTCCGTAGAAGTTTTGCAGCGGCTCCTGGGCGGTGCGCCAACCCGAAGCCACCGGAACCATCGAATCGATGCAGTCCTCGCGAACTCGCAGGAAACACGCACCCCGCGGAGCGAGCAACCACTTGTAGCCGCCGACCGCGACGAAGTCGGCGTGCTCCGCCAGGGGCAGGTCCATGGCTCCTGCCGATTGCGTGGCATCGACGAACAGCCGAGCTCCGTGCTCTCGACAGAGAGCTCCCAGGCCTGGCAGATCAGCTCGAAACCCGTTGGAACTCTGCACGCTAGAAACAGCAACCAACGCGGTGTCCCGGTCCATGGCTTCGGCCACGTCCTCGACACCCAATCGTCCGTCGCGAAACGGAACGAGTCGAACTTGGAAGCCCCGCCGTTCTTGGGCAAGCCATGGGAAGAGGTTGCTCCGGAACTCTCCGGTACCGACCACCAAGTTTCTGCGGGGGCCCGACGGAAGGCTCTCCGCCACCTGCCCCGCGGCGACAGAAACCGCCGGGATCAGCGCCACCTCTTGCTCCCCGAAGTTCATGAGCTCCGCAAACAACCGGCGCGCCTGGTCGGCGTCTGCCTCCCAACCGAACCAGTTGCCTTGACCATACTGCCACTGCTCCAGGGACTCGCGCACGACAGAGGCGACGCAGTCGGGTCCCGGTCCATAAGTCGCGCAGTTCAGGTAAATCTGATCCCGAGTCACCGGGAATTGCGCGCGGATCGCCTCCCAATCCGGCGCCGACCGACTTGGATCGCTCATCCCACCGCCACCCGCTTCCTTGCTTGGGGAGACACGCGGTCTTCCGGAGTGAGGATGCCGCGGAAGTTGAGGGGATCGGCCGCCGCCACGGTCAGCGGATCACGCGCAGGCAAGCGACGCACCTTTCGAAGCAGGGACACCGCTTCCGGCAACGCGAACTGCTCGCCATCGAACCCGGCGACGAACCGGCCGCCGCGCACTTCTCCACGAAGTTCCATGCGTCGGTACGTCAGCAACAGGTCCCGCCACGATACGGGGATGCGCTCACGGGTCAGGATCTTGCGAAACACGACCCCGGTCCGCTTCAACAACTGTCGAGCGAAGAAGTCGAGGGCCGGCTCCTGTTCCGTCTCGGGCTGGAGCAGACTCCAGCGTCCGATCCCCACCAGGCGGCGGCGACGCTTGGAACGAGGGGTGATCAGCTGACGCACCGCGCCGAACGAATCGCCGGTCAGAAAGCCGCGCGCCACCAGCTCGCCCAACGCCGTTTCGAGTTGCGCGGGCAGTAGCCGCGCCCGCCGCAACATTTCTTGAGGAAACATCGCGCCGTGCTGCTGAAGAGCTTCGTAGGCGTCTCTTGCCGCACCAGACAGTTCCTCGGGATCCTTCGGTTCGACGACCCCCAGCCACAACTCCAAGTCCTCGCGATGGAAGAAGCAAAGAGGCGTCGAACGAATCGCCGCCGCGCCCGATCCCCACAAACGGCCCCAGGCGATCTCCCCACTCATGGTGATTTGGTCGAGCCAGCTCTTTCGATAGTCGCGCACACGCGCGGTGAGGATGGACGACTCCCAAGCCGCCGCGGGTGCTTCGCAACCGGCCAGTTGATCGAGCACTTCCCGAGTGCCCTCGGGTCCTTCCAACTGGTGCTCCGGGTCGACGTGTTGCCAGCAGGCCAGGAAGCGCAAGAACTCACTCGCGCTGACCGGCTGGATCTCGCGTCGCAAACGATTCAAGGTGTAGCGGCGAATCCTCGCCAGCAAACGACGATTGCACCACTGCTCTTGTCCCTGAACGCGCACGCGCAGGACGCACCCTTCCACTTCGAGCTGGGCCATCAGTGGATCGTCGCTGGGCACCGGCCCCAACGCCTCCATCCGCCCCCGCAGGCACTCGAGAGGATCGCGACTCGATTCGGCGGCGTACCAGCGGCCATCCGTGAGCTCGACTCGTCCGGCACCGCGCAGTTCTTCCAGCCAGGCCATCCAGCCGTCCGCTTCGGAGCTTTCCAGGTAGCCCATCCACAGCAGTGCTTCGTGGACTTCTTCCAGGTTGCGCGGCTGGGGCCAGGCCTCGTCACGCACTCGTTCAATCGCCTCGGGGTCCAGTTCCCCCAGCGTGTCCAGCGCTTCGGGATCCAGCACGCGACGGCTCATGACCGCTTGGGTTCGCCGCTCTTCGAGAGGCGCGTCATCCAGGAAGCTGTACGGACGGGCGGTCAAGATCCCCTGACACATGGGCGACGGCTGGGCCACATCCACCGCGACCCGCTCAATGGAACCGTCCTTCAAGCCTTCTAGCAGAGCGATGAAGCCGTCGGTGTCCATGGCTTCGGTCAGGCAATCCTCGATCGTCTGCCGTACGATGGGATGATCCTCGGGAACTTCGAGATCGCCCCCCGGCAAAGTTTCGGGACAGGCCATCACTTGAGGGAAACACTTCACCAGAAGGTCTTCCGCGCGCATGCGTAGCAATGGCGGCGGCACCTTCTTGCCACCTTGGCGCCGGTCCAACATGAGCGAACGGGTCACGTTCCAGCGCCAGCGAGTCTTGAACACCGGCGTCGGCAGGATCGCCTGAGTCAAACTCTTGCGCGCCGACGAAGGACTCACGTAGTCGAACACGCCTTCCAGGGGAAAGCTGTGCTGCGGCCCCAAGGACAGCAGAATCGCTTCTTCGGTGGACGCCGCCTGAAGTTCGAACCCAAACCCACGACAAAAGCGCTTGCGCAAGGCGTAGCCGAACGCCCGATTGATGCGACCGCCCCACGGCGAGTGCAACACCAGCTGCATTCCACCGCTCTCGTCGAAGAATCGCTCCAGCACCAAGCGTGACTGAGTGGGGACCGTGCCGAGGACTCGACGAGTTTCGTCCAAGTACTCGAACACCTGGGACGAAGCGGATGGGGGAGCGCCAACCTCGCGCGTCGCCCATTCGGCGTCTCGACAGTTCTCGCGCACCACCGAGATCTCTTCGCTGAGTTCCTCGGTGCGCGACGGCGCTTCGCCGAACCAGAACGGCAGCGACGGCGGCGCGCCCTGGGCATCCGCCACCCGCATGGTCCCGCTTTCCACCCGCAGCACCATCCACGACGCATTGCCGAGCTGGAACACATCCCCGGCGCTGGATTCCACGGCGAAGTCTTCGTCCAAAGTTCCTAGATAGGTTCCGTCTGGCTCGAGGATCACCCGGTAGTTCGCGTTGTCGGGAATGGCCCCGCCGTTGATCATGGCGGTCAGCCGAGAGCGGCGCGTGCCGAGAACTCGTTTGCCAACGCCATCCCGGTGCAGAAGCGCCCGACGACCGTCGCTGTGAAGCTCCAACAGCTGCTCGAATTCCTCGTGGCTCAGATCCCGGTACGGCCAGGCACGAGTCACGGTTTCGAACAGCTGAGTTTCGTCCCAGTCCTCCGCCGCGCACGCAGCAACCATGTGCTGGGCGAGGATGTCCAGAGGCTTGCCGGGAATCGGGGTTCGGTCCAGCCGCTTGCCCTGCAAAGCGCGCATCAACGCGATGGATTCCAACAACTCATCCCGGGTCAGCGGAAAGAGCCGTCCCTTTGAGATCTGGTCGATGCGGTGACCCGCTCGACCGACTCGCTGCAGGAACGTCGCAATGGAGCGGGTCGTCCCCACTTGGATCACCAAGTCGACATCGCCCACGTCGATGCCCAGTTCCAAAGACGCGGTCGCCACCAGCGCCCGTAGTTCGCCATCCTTCAGGCGCTGCTCGGCACGGAGCCGGCGATCCTTGGACAGACTGCTGTGGTGGCAGTCGACCTTCTCTTCGCCGAGCACGTCGGTCAGACGCGCGGCGATCCGCTCAGCCATCTTGCGCGTGTTCACGAACACCAGGGTCGTCCGGTGTTCCTGAATCAAGGTTGCCATGCGATCGTAGATCTCGTCCCACACTTCGTGAGAGCAGACCGCGGAAAGCGGCGAAGGCGGAACTTCCAACGCCACGTCCATCTGGCGCAGGAAACCGCTGTCGACCAACTCGCACTCCCGATCGGTACCCACTAAGAAATTGGCCACCGCCGAGAGAGGCTTCTGAGTTGCCGACAACCCGATGCGCTGCACGTCGCCCGCCAAAGCTTGCAAACGCTCCAAAGAGAGCGCCAGGTGAGACCCGCGCTTGTCGCCGAGGGTGGCGTGGATCTCGTCGACGATCACGCTCCGAACGTGGCGAAGCATGTCGCGTCCGCCGGCGCTGGTCAGCAAGATGTAGAGGCTTTCCGGAGTGGTGACCAGGATGTGGGGGTGCTTGCGGGCCATCTTGGCCCGTTCATTCTGGGGCGTGTCGCCGGTTCGCACCACCACTCGCACTTCCGGCAGCGTGACGTCCCGTTCCCGAATGGCCTTCAACGGTCGTTGGAGGTTCTTCTGGACGTCGTTGCCGAGGGCCTTCAGAGGCGAGACGTAGAGGACCCGCGTTTCATCGGGCAACCGGCGGCCGCAGCGAAACAACTCGTCGATCGCGTAGAGGAATGCGGCGAGGGTCTTGCCGGAGCCTGTCGGCGCAGCAATGAGCACGTTCTTGCCGCTGCGGATCCGCGGCCACCCATCCACCTGGGGTGGTGTCGGCGCCCCGAGGGTCTGTTCGAACCAAGTGCGAACCGCCGGGTGAAACTCTCCAAGTGGCATGCCTGTCTGGTCTCCGTGTTCTCGCCACCGAGACCGAGTCTACCACTTCGCCGGAGCTACGAAGACGAGGAGCGACCCGCCTTTTGCTCCTCGAGGAGCTTCTTCCCGTACACGTTCCACCAGCCATGCCAGTAACGCTCTTCGAAGCCGTAGTTCTGACCGGTGAGGGTTTGGAGAGAGCGCACGATCACCTTGCGATTTGTCCTGGAAGCATCCGGGAATTGATCGAGAAGTAGCTTGACCACCGCAAGGTCCTCGGACTGCCCAAGTGCGCGAAAAACACTGTGCCTCACCCAGGGGCTTTCCTCGCGGCGCAACGCGGATTCGCAAGTGGGGATCAGCTCGTCGGGCCTGCCGAGCACGTAAGCGTCCAAGGACATCGCGCGGATCATCTCTTCTTCGTGCTTGAGAAGCGGCTTGATCGAACCCGCAAACTCTCCGCCTGGACGGCGCACCAGTACTTGAAGCGCGCGGCGAACCACGTCGACCTCTTCATGCCCTAACAAGCCTCGAAAGGCCGAGGGCAATTTGCCGGTTCCGACCAGCAAGAGCTGCAGACAGTGGTCACGGACCATGGGGTCGTCGTGAGCCAGTCCTCCTGCCAAGGCTTTGCTGGAGATGTCTTCCAGCTTGCCGGCACGACGGTCGACGGAGCGCAGCACGGACTCCATCGGGTGTTCCTGGATCTCATGCCCAGCGACAAGCGCGAGCTTCCCGGAAGAAGCGTCGTTCTTGAGTGGATAGCCCTCAACGCGGCCGTCCTTCGTTTCAAACAACACCCGGTCGGGAACAAGACCAAGGGGAAGAGAGGTTTCTCGTGCCTGGAAACCAGCGACCACGAGGAGTGCAGCAAGTGACAGATTCATCGGAGTTCTCCTCGCGATCAGGGCAAGCGAATGAGGACCAGTCGTTTCTCTGAGCGAATGTTCGTCGTGGTGTCCACCGGTGTTTCCTCGGACCCGTCCTCGCCGCTCGTCGTCGACTTGTCATGTCCGTAAGCGTAGGCGTTCCCCTTGCCGTTCCCGTTTCCAGTCCCCGTGTTCTTTTCCTTCTTGTGAGCCCACGCCTGGACTTCGTTGTCGTTCTCTTCATGCCAGTCCAATTGCACCCAGCAACGCATTCCCTCGAGCTGGAAGCTCACGCGTGCCAAGCCTCGGGTGACCACATGGTCCTCGGCACCATCGAAGTAGATGAGCTGCAAGTAACCGGGCTTCGAGCCGGGCTTGGTGTAGAGACCGCAACGGTGGGGATCGGTCGGGCTGTAAATCGTCTCCCGCGTCTCAGGATCGAGTCCCGAAGGCATCCGGAAGTAGAGCGAATCTGTCGGATCGGCACCCACCGGCAGCATGGCAGTGGCCGGCGCCCCATCCTTGGTCCACTCGGAGTCCCAGCCGGCATCCGCCATCACTTCCTCCCACCCCCCGCCTTCGTAGGTGATGTCACCCGAGAGGTAGCCACCGATCAGCTCGAAAACACCCATGGGGTTCGAGTCCGTCGTGTCGGGCGGCACATCCATGTGCAGTGTTTCAAGAGTGGAGCGCCCCGCCGAGCACAGGATCGATTCGATGGTGTCCAGGGCGCGTCGACCTCGAGCCGACGACTCCGCGCTTCGAACAGAGTCGGAAACCGTGTCCATCGCCCGGTCGACGGTGGTCGCTCCTGCCACGAACAGCACTACGGTCGCGGCGCTGACGACGGCGATCTCGACCATGGCAAAACCAGCGTTTCGAGTCCGCATCACGGACCTCCTGCAAATCGAGAGACGAGCTGACGGAACTGACGCTCGTGGGTGCCCGTGCGATCGGACCACTGGACTTCCACGCGTGCCTCCAAGAGAGAGGACGGATCGTTGGGTGGGTCGGGAACCAAGACTTCCACATGACCGGGAAGGCCATCCGGATCCCCCTGAGGTGCTTGCAGGCGAATGCGCTCGTCTTCTAACGAGAAACCCCGCTGATGATGGTCGTCGAAGATCGTGGCGAAGCTCGCGCTTTCGACCATCTTCAGCTCTTCATCCAGACGGTCACCCACCAAACGTTGGATCTCGATCGATTGGCGCATGTTGTTGGTGTCGAGAACAAGCTGCGCCGCCGCCATCACCGCTACGGCGAGCAACGCGGCCCCCACCACCAAGTCGAGAAGGCCGTAGCCGGCGCTACGACGCATTCGTGCTTCCGAAACCATGAACCCTTGCTCCACAAGAGGGAGTTGTCAGACACAGCCAACCACGTCGCCTTCGGTTGGCGCGGGTCCTGTTGGTGAGAAGAAAATCATCTCGAGATCCGGGTTAACCAACGACTCTCAAGGAGAGAGGCCTTCCGAATCGACGAGTAGTGTCCTGTCTCCAGACCAACGTCTGAAGCGCTCACCAGGAACCGAGATCCGCATGAGTCAGCAAGGCAAACTTCGAGCACGACAAACGATCCTCGTGAACCGAAGCTTTCAACTGAAGGTCGTCGCACGGCTGGCCAGCATCTTGCTTTTCCAAGCGGTGTTGTTTTCCGGACTTGCGGTACTTCTCCCCGCCGTTTGCGGGATTCTCGGTAGTCAATGGGAATGGGGTTGGGGGGAAACCCAGAACCGCGTTGGGATGGTGGCGTTCCTCGGCCTCCCATTTCTGTGCGCGCTGGTCGGGTTCTTCGGCTTTGCCACCCTCGAGATGTTTCGGATCGCCGGCCCTTGTTACCGCTTTCGCACCATCCTTCGCAGTCTTCGAAACGGTCAGGTGCCCGCCGGGGTGAAGTTGCGAAGAGGGGACTACCTGCAAGACGTCGCACGGGAGTTCGACGAAACGGTTGCTTCGATGCGTGGCGAGATCGAAGAGCTCCGCGCACTTGCCCATCGATCGGCGGAAGATCCCGAAGCGCTGTCTCAATTGACCGCCAAGCTCGATGCGATCGAGTTGCTGGGGTCGTCCTCGGAGGAAGGTGCTGACGAAGAGGAAGATTCCGCGCACCCATGGGACGAAGCCGAGTCGGTCACTCCCGCAGGGTTTCCCTAAGCGAGTTTCCAACCACGGATCGCCGAAACAGTCAAAGAGTTTGGCCGCCACCGACCTTTGCGAGTGACCTTCCATGGCTTCTCCCTCTCCCAAACGTTCGCGTTCGAAGTTCCAGAAGAAGGGCCGCGGCCCGTCCCGCAAGGAAGTCGGGTCGGTCGTGATCCTCGCCCTGACCATCCTGACACCGATTCTGGTTGCGGGCGGCAGCATGATGTCGGCGCTCAACAACTACAGCCGCGAAGTCCGGACCCGTTCGGGGTTGCGAGTCGCGCAGGCAACCGCGGCCTCCGGGGCACACGAAACCCTGTACATCCTGGATCAAGATCCCAGTTTTCGCGGAAGCCATGAAATCACCTTCGACAACGGGTTCGCCAACGTCCTCGTCGAGGAAATTGAAGCGACCGAAGGATCGATGCCTCTACTCCAGCTCCGCGCCGAGGGTTGGCACGAGAAGACCACCGCCAGCGATCAAGATGACTCGAGTCAATGGCACCGAAGCGTCGTCATTGCTGAGGTCGCCCAACGAACAAAGCAACTGGCGTTTCACCAAACCGTGTATTTGGGCAATCCCTATGAAGCGGTGGAAATCGGCTTCGGAAATGTCGAGTTCAAAGGCCAGGACGCTACTCCCGGATATGTTCCCGAGGACCCGGACGCAAACGAAGGCGAAGGAGATCACGTCTATTCGGTGGGGAGTCCCACGGACCTCGACGCTCTCAACGCGAGCTTTTCCACCTGGAAGAAAGACGACGGGGACGAGCTGGGCCTGACCCCGGAGTTGGACATCCCGCGCATGATCAGCGACTTTGGTCGCGCGGCGGACCTCGTCCTTCCAGAAACGACGTTGGTCGCCACGGGAAACATGTCTCCTTCCCTCGGCCTCATGGTCGGAGGAGTCGCTGCGGATTCCGACGAAGCGGCTCTGTGGGGAGCCACCTCCGGCGCTGGCTCCGGCCTCGTCACCGACCTTCTGCCCGAGGGCATGGAAAGCGCCGTGGTTCATGCTCCCGGGAATCTTTCGATCACCGGAGTCGTGGAAGGCGCCGGCGTGCTGGTGGTGGACGGCGATTTGAACGTGAACGGCGACTTCGTGTTCGATGGCCTGATCATTGTGCGAGGCAAAGTCAACATGATGGGCTGCGTCGACATCGACGGCGGTTTGTGGGTCGAAGGAGACAGCGCCGACCAGCCCTACGCGCCCGGCATCAGCATGTGTGGCGAGATCTCGGTGGAATTCACCGAGGAAGCCGCGGCGATCGCCTCGACCACGATCAGCAGCGGAATCGAGTTGGTCAGCTGGTATCAAGACGTCCTCGATGAGTCTGTCACCGGATCCTCCTGGGATTTCTGAGCCAGGACCCGTTCTTCGGTCCGCGGATTCCGATTCCGGCTCCCGGCGCTGGCTCGGTTGTCGTGGACAGTTCGTTCTGTTCTCGACCGTGCTGGTGGTGTCGCTTTCGATTCTGCTCGGCTGGTTGCTACGGGACATCGCGTCCACGCTGCTGAACCGGCACTACGAATCCGAAGTAGACTTCGTTGAGCGCCGGCTAGCCAGCGCAGCCGCCGAAGCCCTCGAAACAAAAAGCGTGGCAGCAATCGAAGCGTTGCGATCTCTCCCCGATCAAAGCGTTGCTCGCTTCTTCGCCTGCTACAGCCGCCGCGGCGAGATGGTTTCCTACTCGGCTTCTTCCGAGATCCCCGGCTTGGAACCCAGCTTGGTCAAGTTCGGGCAACGCAATGAAGTCAAGGGGCTCCGGCACATCACGGACCCACTGGGTGTCGAGTTGGTCTACTCGCCGGTGCGGGCAAGAGGCGCCAACTCTGCCCCAGGATCTCCTCCAGGACTTCCCGTCGGCTCCATCTTGGTCGGATACTCACGCCAAGCGTTCGAACAACGCGCCAACCAGTTGCAGTCGCGCATTTGGATCGTCACCGGGTTGTTGGGCGCGGCCTCCATGGTGGCCGCGTGGTTCTTGACACGAGCCCTCACTCATCCGGTTCGAGCCTTGACCGAGGCCGTCCAAGCGGGCTCCCGAGACGGCGAACTGACTCGCGTGACCATCACTGCACGGGACGAAGTGGGATTGTTGGCCCACCGTTTCAACGGGATGGTCGACGAGGTGCAACAGAACCGCCAACTTCTTCGTGACCAAGCCGGCCGTCTCGAGTTCACGGTGAAAGAGCGCACCCAAGAACTCGAACAAGCGCTGCAGGAACTCCGCGAGCTGGACAAGGAGAACACCCAAGCCCTCTCCTCCGTGTCCCACGAGTTCCGCACACCCCTTGCATCGCTGATGGGGATGGGAGAAATCCTCGAGATGGAGGGGCTGGGCCCCGAGGAACAAGCAGAGTTTCTGGACGGAATCCGGGAAAGCCTGCAGCGGCTCGAGCGCACGGCTCGAAGCTTCCGCCAAGTCGCCTGGGTGGAATCTCGGTCGGCGAGCATCGAACGGAAGCCGACATCCGTCGACGACCTGGTGCGTGCCGCAAGGGAGCTCGTGGCTCGATTTTGGCCGGAACGCCAGTTCCTGGTCGAGGCCCCCACGACTCCGACCGGTGAGCCCCCTGCCGATCCCTGCCTGGTCTTCGCCGCCCTGGAAGAGCTGCTACGCAATGCCTTCGAGTTCTCGCCCGATTCTGGAGCAGTCACGCTGCGGATCGAGCAGCAGGACGACATGCTCTGCTTGATCGTGGTCGACCAAGGCCCGGGATTGCCGGATCCGATCCGAGAGTTCGTGTTCGACAAATTCCGCCAAGGCGGCGACCTCATGACCCACAAGCCCTCGGGAACCGGGCTCGGTCTGGCTTTCTGTCAGCGGGTCGCCTGCGTGCACGGCGGGTTCATCCGACTGGACGACTCGAGCCAGGGAACTCGAGTTTGTCTCGCCCTCCCTTGTCATCCGGAGGCGCTGTTGGCTCAGTTCCGAAGCGAAGAGACGGTCTCATGAAAGCGCGCCGAGGACTGCGCTGGAAAGCCATGACGACGGTCGGTGGGCTGATGTTTTTCTTGTCCCTTACGCTGGCCGGATTCATCTTTGCTTCCGCCACCAAGGAAGCGGGAATCCTTCGTTCGCAGCGAGTCAATCTTCTTGCCGAGCAAGTGGCCCACCGATGGATGCAAGCCACCGATCGCCTCGACGAAGAGCTTCTCTCCTCCCTCTTGTCAAATTTCGTCGAAGACCCATTTCTGGAAGGTGCAGCGGTCCTCGACAGGCACGGTCAGGTGATCGCTCGGGCCGGCACCGTTCCGGAGTCGATTCCGGGACCGGACAACGAACACTGGTCCCAGGCAGATCGGGCACCCATGCCCGTCGACTCGAAAGATCTTGCGACCAACGCCCCGTCTCCCTTCGTCTTCGCCGCGTTCGTGTCTCCTGGAGAAGAGACTCGATCGCTGCTGGGTGCGGCCTCGAGCATCTTGTGGATCGTGCTGGGAGTCACCATGGCCGCGATCATCTTGGCCTGGATCTCCACCCAGTCACTGATTCTCCCGCTCCTACAACTCGTGCGCGCAACGGGACAAGTGGCAGATGGAGACCGAACGGCTCCGGTGGCAACCAAACGCCGCGATGAGCTTGGTCTTCTGTCACGCGCGTTCCAACGAATGGCGGATCGCATCATCGCGGTTCACGAAGACCTCGAAGCGCACAACGCTTCCCTCGAACTCGCGGTGGAGCAGCGCAAGCGTGAGTTGCAGTCGGCCTACCAAGAAACAGAGCAAGTCGACCAACTCAAAGACAACCTTCTGCAGAACGTCGCGCTGCGCATGGACAAGCCCTTGGAGAATCTGCGCCAAGCAACCGAGCAGCTGGCAACAGCGGCGCCCGAGTCGGCTCCTTCTCACGCAACTCTTCTCCTGCAGCGGGGCCGGAACCTCGAAGGAATCGTCGACGATGCGCTCGACTGCGCGGCTCTCGAATCCCCCGATCTCGAATGGGACCGTTCAGCAACCGACGTTGCGGAGCTTCTCGCGTTGGGCAAAGAGCACTTGGGAGAGCGCTTCTCTCGTCGCGACCAGACTTGCGCGATCGCGATGCCGGACTTCGGGGGCGCTCGGTTTCTTTGGCAACGTCAGCGAATGCAACAGGTCTTTCGCTACCTGCTCGCCACCTTGGCCCGCCAATCTCCCCTGGGCGCGGAGTTGATCGTGGAAGGACGGTGCACCGACTCGCAAACCGCCGCAATCTGTTTCACCTCCCAGGGGGGGAGTGAGACAGACCACTCGGAGCCGTTCCCTCCCGCCGGGCTCGGTCTTTGTCAGGAAGTCGTCGAGCGTCACGGAGGATCCCTGACAACACCCGCAGAGAACTCCGGGGGATTCGAACTCCAGTTCCCTCTCTCCGGTGAAGAGGAAGTGGTCACGAACTCGAGTGGCCCCTCGTCCCGGCAAGTTTCGGCTTTTCCCGACTGATCAAGCCCCGACTCGAACATTGTTCGGATCCGTCCGCGCCTTGGGCACTCCCCGTCACAGGTCTGCCACTTCTCCTCGCAAGGCGCGCAGCATCGCCATCGCGTACCCCAGGTGGATGCCTTCGTGGAAGTTGTTGAACTTGATCGCCTCGTCGACGCTCTTTAACGGGATCCCCGCGGACGTCACGTACGGGCGGAACTTTTCAAACCGTCCCGACTCGTAGTCTTCGGCGAGCATTTCGGGGAACGCCGTGAGCTGTTCTTTGATTCGCGCGAGATCCGGCAACTCTTCCCAGCGCTCGGGTGAGGACCCCTTCTGAAACATCTCGACGGTGGCATCGTCGACCATCATTGGGAGCCCGGAGAGCTTGTAGTGCAAGAGCTGCTGGGTGACGACCACGTGGCCAACATTCCACAGGATGTTGTTGCGGAATCCGGTGGGCGTTTCCAGCAGCAAGTCATCGTTCTTGTCGGCGAACTTTCGAAACAATGCGCGAATGCCTTTGAGTTGTTCGATCTCAATCATTTCCACCTCCTGGCCTCCGGAAGACTGTCGCGAATCTCGATCACGCACTCAGCCTTCCAGAACCTCCCCTTTCTTCACGATGGCCTGTTCCGATCCGTCGTTTTGCATGGACACTTTGCCTCGGGCGACGACCCCCTCCTGGAAACGAAAGTCTCCCCGAACCTCGAGGCGTTCGCAATCGATCAATGAAGGCGCCCCGTCGGCGAAACGGTCGGAGAAATCGTCGATTCCCTTGAAATACCGGGAATCCAGGTCGACCACGAGCTTCCGCAGCCGGCTTTCGTCCACCGGAAGCATTCGGCTCTCTTCGGTCAGGACATACTGATCCGACCACAGTGCGAGCAGGTCATTGGTCGTTTTCACCGGCGCAAAGCGAGAGCGCGGGACCACCACTGCCTGGGCATTGTCGAAGGACGAGATCGCCGCCCCCATGGCGGTCTCCAGCTGGTACACCTTCGGGCTCGCCGGGTCCCCGGAGTCCGCGGTCTTCTGGTTGCGGATCATCGGCAGCCCCAGCACCGAGTCGTTCTCCTTCAATGTCTTCTCGAGCGCGCCCAAGTTCAGCCACAGACTGTTGGTATTGAAGAACCGGTACTTTTCGATGTTCTGGAAGTCATCCTTTTCTTCGTCCGGACACTGGGCAGATTCTCGCAACGTCAATCGTCCGTTGGCGAGCAACGCCAAGTGACCACCCTTCTTGTCGGCTTCGGTGCGCCGCGCGACTTCCATCGCGAACGGCACCTCTTTGCCGGCGAACCAACCGAGCAGGTTCAGGTCCAAGACGGCTCCCAGGTTGTCAGCGTTGGAAACAAACGCGTAATCGATCCCTTGGTTGCGCAGCGTTTCGAGCATGCCCGACGTTTGCAAGGCGGTGTAGATGTCGCCATGTCCGGGAGGACACCATTCCGCGTTCGCGTCCGCTGGCCATTCGAGCGGGGCCAGATCGTCCACCCGAATCCGAGGCACTTTGTGCTGCAAGAAGTCGAGCGGCACTCCACTCGCCAGCCCCTCGTGCCGACTCAACGCCTGCAGCGAATCGTCCCGGGTTCGGAAGCTGTTCATCAACACCAAAGGCAGATTGCAGTCATGGGTTCGGCGCAGATGCAGTACCTGCCCGGCAATGATGTCCAGGAACGAGCGCCCCTCTTTCACCGGCAAGAGCGACTTGGCCCGAGTCATCCCCATGCTCGTCCCCAAGCCTCCATTGAGCTTGATGACCACGGCGCGATTCAAGGCCTGGGCTCCGGCATCTTCATGACCGGTCAGATCTTCATAGGCCGGAACCTTCTCGACGGGCGCGATGTCCGCCTGGGTGAGCAGTCCCGTCTCCCCTTTGCGCAAGAGGTCAAAGTAGTGGGCGAAGGTGTCGATGGCGATGGGGGCCAGTCCGGCGCCTTCCATCTTGGTTCGAAACGGGCCAAAACCCTCGGGGTCGCGGCTCACGGCAGCCTCCTTCGTTTGCTTGGGGTCGCAGGGGTTGGTGGCGGCATCGGCCCGATCCCCCGGAGCGACGTTCAGCTTCCTTTTCGGCGATCGAGGGTCAGGAACACGAACGGGACCGCGTGACGCTCATCCGGCTCGAACGTCTCCTTTTCGACCTCGACCCAATCTTCGTCCTGCAACTCCGGAAAGACTGTGTCGCCCTCGTACTCCGCATCGATTCGGGTGAGATAGATGCGATCGGCCTGGTCGAGAAGCTCGCGGTACACCACGCCCCCGCCCAACACCATCAACTCCGGGTGACCCTCGGCGATCTCCAGGGCTTGGTCGAAGTCGTGCACGATCACCGTGCCCTCGACCCGGTAGTCCCGATCCCGAGTCAGAATGATGTTGGTGCGCCCGGGCAGCGGCTTCCCGACGGTCTCGAATGTCTTGCGGCCCATGAGGATCGGCTTGCCCATGGTCAGCTCTTTGACCCGCCGCAGGTCCTTGGGCAGGTGCCACGGCAAACCGTCGTCCTTACCGATCACGCCGTTCTTCGCGGCTGCTACCAGGAACGAGATGCGCATCAGACGGCTACCTTCGCCTTGATCAGGGGATGGCTCTGATATCCCTCGATCTCGAAATCTTCGTACTGGAAGGCAAACAGATCCTTCACCGCCGGATTCAGCTTCATGGTCGGTCGTGGGAACGGCTTGCGAGAAAGCTGCAGTCGCGCGGCATCCAAGTGGTTCGAGTAAAGGTGCGCGTCGCCGAAGGTATGCACGAAGTCCCCCGGTTCGAGTCCGGTGACCTGAGCGACCATCATGGTCAACAACGCGTACGAGGCGATGTTGAACGGGACTCCCAGGAAGATGTCCGCGCTGCGCTGGTAGAGCTGGCAGGAGAGCTTCCCGTCGGCCACGTAGAACTGGAACATGGTGTGGCAAGGCGGCAAGGCCATGCGGTCCACTTCGGCCACGTTCCAGGCGCTGACCAGGAGTCGGCGGGAATCCGGGTTCTGGCGAATCTGTTTCAACACCTGGGAGATCTGGTCGATCTTGCGGCCGTCCGGCGCGGGCCAAGAGCGCCACTGGGTGCCGTACACCGGTCCTAGATCGCCGTTGTCGTCGGCCCATTCGTCCCAGATGGTGACTTTGTGCTCTTGCAGCCAGCGCACGTTGTTGTCACCGCGCAAGAACCAAAGCAGCTCATAGATGATGGAACGGAGGTGCACCTTCTTGGTGGTGACCAGGGGAAACCCTTCGGAGAGGTCGAAGCGCAGCTGGTGGCCGAAGATGCTTCGCGTTCCGGTACCGGTGCGGTCCTCCTTGCGAGTCCCGTGGTCCAGGACGTGCTGCATCAACTCCAGGTACGACTTCATCGCTCCTCCTCCCGGGCCCCGTCCCGCGGGTCATGGTCTTGGGCGCAAAATGGACGCCTGCGGGCACACCCTCCGCCAGAGTAGCCAGATTCCCGCGACCCGGGACGGAGAGACTTCGGCAAATCCGCGGCTCGCGGGATCTGCCCAACCGCACCGCCCGGGTATCGTCCCGGGACCTTCCCGAACCGATCCAGGAGAACGCCATGAAGGACCGCTGGAAGAGTGGCCCGACCACCGCCCAGGACGACATCGACGAGCTGGTGTTCCTCTCCCACATCCTCGGGGAGGAAGAGACCTTGGTCCAGCCGGGAGGCGGCAACACGTCGGTCAAGGTCACCCAGACCGGCGACGATGGCCAACAGGAGTTGGTTCTCGCCGTGAAGGGCAGCGGGACCGACCTGCGCACCATTCCTCGCGAAGGATTCACGCGACTGTCCATGCAACGCCTGGCCGGGCTGCAACGACGTGGCGAGATGAGCGACGAAGAGATGATGGCGTTCATGAATCGCTGCATGCTGGCCGGCGGTGGACCCGTCCCCAGCGTCGAGACCCCCCTGCACTCCTTGCTGCCGCACCGGGTCATCGCCCACACCCACGATGTCGCCACCATGAGCCTCACCAATATCGCCGAGCAGCAGTCTCGAGAGTGGATGCAAGAGCTGTTCGATCAGCGGCTGTTCTACGTCCCCTACGTGAGGCCGGGTTTTCCCCTGGCCGCCCAGGTGGCCCAGGTCGTTGACCAGATCCCCCGAGATGCCTGGGGCCTCGCTCTCGCCCATCACGGCCTGGTCGCTTGGGGAGACAACGCCAAAGAGTGCTACGAACACCTGCGCTCCCTGGTCGGAGTGATGGAAGAATTCTTCGGCAAGAAGAAGCAAGGCAAGTCGGTGTTCGGCAGCGTGTCGGTGGAACCCTCGCCGGCTGCTTCGCGAAGCGAACTTGCCTCCTTGCTGATGCCGGTGATCCGCGGAGAACTCGGCCAAGAAGAACGGGTCATCCTGCACTTCGATGAC
Organism: Planctomycetota bacterium; assembly: GCA_028289345.1. Classification (GTDB taxonomy): domain Bacteria; phylum Planctomycetota; class B15-G4; order B15-G4; family SIAN01; genus JANQQL01. The sequence goes on from JANQQL010000050.1 coordinate 212,419, forward strand.
TCCGAGCACGTGCTTGGCGCGATCGGCCGCGAAGGATTCGGCCCGCTTTCGCAAAAGGGCATGGTCACTCCGGAACACATTCTGCGCGCCGGCCGAATGCCGCTCTGGGTGGATGTCGACCTGGGGGCACCACCGAGCCAGCTGATCGCTCGGACCAAGGAAAAACTGCAAGGTGCGGCGAAGGAATACCGCGCTTACCACCAGCGCCATTCTCAAGCCAAGCCGATTCCAGACTGGGCCAAAGTCGTGTTGATCCCTGGCCTCGGCATGGTCACTGCTTTCAAGGACAAGAAGAGCGCGGCGACGGCGGCGCTCTGCTACCACGCCTGCATCGACACCTTGGAGAACGCAGAAGCAGCCTCCGGATTCGAGTTCATCTCGGAAGAAGACGTGTTCGAGTTCGAGCACTGGCCGCTGGAGCGGCGCAAGGTCGAGGAGAGCATCGAGAAGGAACGCAAGTCGCTACTTTTGCCGCGGCGCGTGGTCCTGGTCGTGGGCGGCGGCAGCGGCATTGGCGAGGCCTCGGCCTGGCGATTCGCCGAAGAAGGGGCCCACGTGGTCGTCGCCGACGTGACTCTGGAGAACGCCCAAAAAGTTGCCGACGAGATTGGGGCAAAGTTCAAAACCCGGGTTTCGGCGGTCTCCTTGGACGTGCGGGACGATGCCCAGATCGCCGCGGCCATCGATCACACGGTCCTCGAGTTTGGCGGCCTGGATTGCTTGTTCTACACTGCGGGAGTCCCTCCGCACTTCGCACGCATCACGGAACTCGACCGAGCCAATCTGCAAAAGCAGGTCGACGTGCACTACCACGGCGCGGTGCTGACCATGGGCGCCGCGGCCAAGGTGATGGAACGCCAAGGATTGGGCGGGTCGATCCTGTGCTCCGTCTCCAAAGCAGCTCTCGCTCCGGGCAAAGAAGCCCTGGCCTATGGCGGCAGCAAGGCCGCGTTGCAGCAAGCGGTCCGGGTCGCCGCCCTGGAGCTCGGCAGCTCGAACATCCGGGTGAACGCCATCAATGCCGATCAAGTGGACACCCCTTTGTTCCGCGCGTTCGTCGCGGCTCGTGCCGAGTCCCAAGGCAAGACTCTCGAGCAACAGCTCGCGAAGTACCGGGAACGCAATGCCATGGGGACTTCGTTGATTCCCGCACGCAGCGTCGCGGAGATCGCGGTGTTGCTGGCAAGCGATCGATTCGCCTACACCACCGGCGACATCCTGACGGTGGACGGAGGACTTCCGGACGCGTTTCCCCGATGAGGACGATGACTCGTTCGCTTCCCATCGTGAGCCCGTGCTGATCGAACTTTGAACGTCCGAACTCGATGCGGCAAATCAGACTCGCGCGAGTAACTCCGCCGTAATGCTCGGGAACAAGCCCACTTCTACTATCTCTCCTGACCGCAATTGTTCCGGCTTCAAGGAGAGTCATCATGTTGTGTTCACGGTTTCTGGCGAGCACCCTCGGCATCGTTTCTTTGGGTGCGACCGCCATCGCAGGAGAACCCGAGGAATTCGCCGAGTTCGCCATCTTCATCGAGATCAATGCCACGGACGGGGACGCCGGCTTGCAAGGCAAGATCGACGGCGATGCCTGGCACCGCGCTCGCATCTATGGTCCGAACGAGGCGGTGGTCTTCGAGTATCGGGCCAAGGACAATCTCGGCGACCATGGCGTCACCGAAGTGCAGTGGGAAAGCAACGAGCCGCCTTTTGATGAGTTTCCACTCGCCGACTTCTTGGCGCTGTTCCCAGAAGGGGAGTATCGGGCTCGGGGCAAGACCGTCGAAGACGGACGACTGGTCTCGACCGCTGATCTCACCCATGACCTTCCCGCCGGCCCGGTGATCACCTCTCACGAAGACGAAGATGAGGTGGAGCTCGACGGAAGCAACTTGAAGATCGAGTGGCTGGCGGTGACCGAAGACTATCGCGGGGGAGCACTCGCCTCCGACATCGACGGCTACGTCGTGGTTGCAGAAGTCGATCTGGAGATCATGGGCGTCGAGGTCACTCAAGTGGTCACCATTGATGTCGACGCCGACACTCACTTTGCCGAGATTCCCGGCGACTTCCTCTTCCCGGGTCGCGAGTACAAGATCGAAATCGGGGCTCGAGAATCGAGCGGCAACTTGACATTCACGGAAATGGCGTTGTGCACCGTGGATGAAGTCCCCGACGCCTGAATCGATCCCCGCTTCCTCACTGGTGGCTCTGGCTGCTCCTCCGATTCGGACCGCGAACGCGGTTCCCCAAGAGCAGTCAGGGTCACCAGCGGACTCCTCATGACTTGCCCCGCACTCATCAAGAGACCTTGGGCCGTCGTTGCCTGGGGATTTGCCATCGGCCTGCTGGGGACCGTGAGCTGGTTGTGCTCGGGGACGAGGTCGGCTCCTCGCCCCGTCCCCGCCCGGGCCGCGCCTTCCAGCGGACCTTTGTCTTCGAGCGCCATCTCCGGCGGTCCCGAGAACCCCGTCCTTCGCGTTCGAGAACCCGATCGGTTCCACTCTTCCGCGCAGGAATCACTCCGATGGGACCGTCGGATCCCCACGACGAGTCCCATCGAAAAAGTCGAGACCCGGTACTCCCGCGTTCGCGTCCGCGGTCAGCTGCTTCTTGGCGGACAACCTTGTGCTCAACGGGCACTGGCATTCCGACCCTTGGGGACGGGTGTTCGGGAGGGTGAGGAGCTGGGGTGGGTGGAAACTGATGGATCGGGACGCTTCGAGCAATCCCTGCCCGCCGGTGGGTTCGTCGTTCTCGATGAACAGACCGGAGCCTTTGTCGACAATCTGATGCTGAACGGAGTCGCACCCGACGTCACTTGCTTGTTGGAGATGCCCGATCAGAAACTCCACGGTCGGGTCACAGGAATCGATGGCTCCCCTCTTTCCGGAGTTCGGGTCCAAGCAGTCCGGTTGTTCTCCCTGTCCGAGGCGGCCGCAGTCATGGACCTCGCCTTGATGTCTCCGGGAGGCCACATCCGGACAAATCACCGGGGTGAGTATTCGCTCGAGACACTCGTTCCCGGTGACTACCTCGTGACCTGGAAGCAGCGGGGCTCGACCACTTTGGTTCGCCGGCTCACGGTGCACGGAAAACTCGCTCCGGTGAATGCCACGCTCGATGCATCCGTCGACTGGCACGGCTTCGTTCATGACGCGGCCGGTCATCCCTTGTCGATGGAACTCTTGCTCTGGAGAGAAGACGGACCCGGTCTCAGCCAGCTCTTGTTGGGAACGCGGGTTCGGAGCACGCGTGACGGAACCGTGGTCGTTCCGGGGCTCGCACCTGGCAGGTACCACGTGGTCGGATTCGGCGAGAACGATCGCGGCGATTTGGCGTTGTTCGAGACCATTGAATTGGCCCGAGGCGCCAAGAGATTTGAACTGGCCGCACGGTTCGCTGGCGCCGTCACTGCCACGGTCCGGGGACCCGACGGAGGTCCGCTTCGCGGCGCCACCCTCGACCTACGAACTCTCGAAGGAGCCCCGTGCGTGGCCAGTCAGGAGTGGTTCGAACACGGGGTGACTGCGGACGACCAAGGCAGAATCCAACTAGACGACATGATTCCCGGTCGATACCGAATCGCGGCAACTCGCCATGGATGCAAAGGCCCCGACAAGCAGATCCATGTCAGGTTCGGGCAACGCGTAAATGTGGACCTGCGATGGGGGTCCGCGGATGAGTTCGGCAGTGGCGATCATTGTTTGCCACGGAAGCCAACGTTGCTCGAAACTCACCCGGCGCCCCGATCTCCTGTCGGCCGTCGGGAACCCCTCGTCGAATGAGGACTCTCTGACGCTCACTCACGTCGAGGAGCCTGTCCCTCGAAGAACGGACCGCGTGGTGAGCCGTTTGGACAACCTGGGGGCCGCCGAAGTTCGTCGGTCGACCAATGAACGGTAGAGCGCCACATAGTCCGCCACCATTCGGCGAGAACCGAACCGATGTCGAGCATCGACTCGGCCGCGGCACGCGAGGGCTTCGCGAAGCCCTCGATTCGCCAGCAACTCCTCAATCCGCGCCGCGCATTGGTCCACCGCACCGGGGACAAACAGGAGTCCCGTCGCACCATCCTGGACCACCTCTCGCATCCCCCCCGCGGCAGCGCAAACCGGAACGCATCCCATTGCCATCGCTTCGACGGGGGCGAGCCCGAATGCCTCGTTCGTAGACGCCGAAACAAAGACGTCCGCACCAGCAAGCAGCTCCGCCACATTCTCCACGAAACCGACATGCTGAACGCGCGGCGATCCCTCGAGCTTCGCCTGCAGAGACCGCTGCCACGACGGCGTCCCCCCCATCTCGCCGGCCAGCACGAACCAAGCTCGCACTCCCTTCCGCAGCAGGCGAAGGGCCGCCTCGACGAACACCTCGGGCTGTTTGCCAGGAACGACTCGGGCCAGAGAGGCAACGACCAGGCCTTCCGGTGGGGCGCCCAATTGCCGGCGAAGCTTCCTTCTCGCGAAAAGGACATCCAGCCTGCGGGGATCGAAAGTGTCTTCGTCGATGCCGTTGAGAACGACTCGAAGGCGACGTTCCTTCACGATGCTTTGACGCCGAAGGTCTGCCGCCACCGCTCGGGAAACTGCAACCGTCCGAGTCACCGAAGATCGGTAGAGCCAACGATTGAATGCGTGATTCTTGATGGCCTTGAGGTTGTGCCGGGTCCTCACCAAGGGAATTGGGCACGCCCCGATCGATCGCGACCAGGCCACCAACCAGGTGTCCCAAGAAGCATGGGTGTGAACCACATCCACCTGGCGGAGCAGTCGACGAATCCGGCCAAGATCCTGAGCAAGGGATCGGAGTGCGATCGGGGCGTGGACCAGATTCAGGGGAACGACCCTTGCGCCGTGTCCCGCGAGCCGTGACTCCAACGCCGATCCCCGCTGCGCTCCAATGGTGACCTCGTGCCCCTCCGAGAGGAGGCCACGGCACAACATCTGGATCATCGCCGTTTCGCCGTTCCATCCCCGCTTCTTGCATGTCAAGAGAACTCGCACACCGTGAATCATCTCCACGGTTCCTCGCGAGGGGATTACCGCACCATTACCGGTGATCAGCAAATTCGCGTGGGGCCAATCCTCCTGAGAGCCATTGACTCATGAGTTCGATCGCAAGAATTGCAAACACAGTCGTGGTCGTTCACGCCATGACAGAGCGGGAAAGGACTCCGTTCACCACGACCGCTCGTGGTCGCTTTCAACCGCTTCGATCAGCTCTGGGGGCCATTCAACGTGGCCCGAAAACGGCCTTCACAAAACTCGAAGCGAAGCTCGCAACCCGCCTTGGCCGCCAAGGCGGACGACAACGCCAGCCCCAAGCCCGAGCGTTCTCGATCCGTGCGGGCGCTGTCCTTTCGCCAGAACGGTTGGGTGAGCAGCTCGAGGTCGTGGTCTTCGAGATTCGGAGCCTCGTTTTCGACGGCAACTGACCAATTCGACCCGCCATTGCGGTGCTGGCATTCGATCGTGGAGTGGGGGGACGAGTGATAGACGGCGTTGCCAAGAAGGTTCGATAGGACGATGCGAATCACTTCCCCGTCTCCCTGAACCCGGGTGTCCTCGGGAATTCGATTCACGACGACAAGCTTTCGATCCCGCACCGGCTCCGCGATGGATCGCAGAAGTTCCTGCAACACCGGGGTCAGCTCGACGGGCTGTTTCTCGAAGCTTTCGGTCCCCATTTCCAAGCGCGCGAGCTTCAGCAAAGTGGAAACGGAGCCACCCATCTTCCAGGCGATCTCGCGGGTCGTGATCAACGCGCGCATCGTGGTTTCCAGGTCCTCACCATTGCGCAATGCGACTTCCGAAGAAGTGATCAATTCAGCGATCGGAGTTCGCAACTCGTGGGCGATGTCGGCGGTGGTTCGACGTTCACGCTGAAGCGCTTTGTCGACCCGGCGAATCAGCAGGTCCGCCTTGTCCGCCACCGGGGTCAACTCCGACGGGAGCGGGCCGGTCTCGAGAGACTCGGGTAGATCGTTGACCGAGATGGCGTCCAGGGTCGAGGCCAGGCGACGGGTGGGTTCAAGGCCCCGCTCCACGGTGACCCAGGCCAGGATCGCGATCAAAGTGATCAGCAGCAACGAGCCACCGACACAGCTCCCCATCACTTTGCCTTGGGCAGCGACGAGAGATTCGGTGCCGCGGCCCACCACCACGACGACCTTGGCGGCCTCCGGTCGATTCGGACCCCACTCGGGGTAGACGTGATGAATCTCGATCAACTGAGCGACCAGCCGGCCGGGACGTCCATCGGGAAGGGGCTCCGACCAATAGCTCGGATCGACGTCGGGAATCTCCGGGGGGAACAGTTCCTCTTCTCCCAGAGAGTTCGAGACCTCCAGCGGAGTGCCATCCTCGAAGGTCAGTTGAAAGTACGAGGGGTTCGTCGCCGATTCGTACTCCGGCATCAGCTCATCGGAAAACTCGAAGTGCACCTCGTCTTCCGTTTGAAACAGAATCGAGGCAAGCCCCTGCACACGATCGGCAAGATTGCGGTCGAACTGCTCTTCCAGGGAAACCTTCACCGCCTGGTACACCACCACCCCCGCACCGGCCACGATGAGCGTCGTCCCGGCCAGGAGCCGACTCATGAGGAAGCTCCGAAAAGACCTCACGGGGACGGGCTCTCGAGGACGTAACCCTGCCCCCTCTTCGTGCGGACCAGGTGCTTGCGATCACCCAGCTTGTTGCGCAGGAGACAAATGGTGGAGTCCACCGCATTGCTCGAAGGAAGCCGGTGGACTCCATAGATGTGATCCTCGATCTCCTCTCGGGACACCGTTTGGTCACGCCGCAAGGCAAGGTATTCGAGCAACGCGTACTCGCGAGTGGTCAAATCCAGGGCCTTGCCATCGAGAGTGGCGCGACGGGCCACCACGTCCACTGCCAAGGGCCCCACCTCCACCGAAGAGCCCTTCTCTTGGTAACGCCGTCGGACCAGGGCATGAATGCGCGCCAGCAACTCTTCGAACGCGAACGGTTTCACCAGGTAGTCGTCGGCGCCCATGTTGAGCCCCTGGACCCGATCTTCGAGTCGGTCCCGCGCGGTCAACACCAGGACGTGGGGACGGTCCGGTTTGTCGCGAAGCTCGGCAAGCACGCTCATGCCATCGAGCTTGGGAAGGAGCAGATCGAGGATCAGCACGTCATAGGGGTTGTTGCGTGCGTAGCTCAGGCCCTGCTCACCGTCGGCCACCACGTCCACCGCGAAACCTTCGCGAGACAAGCCCAGCCTCAGTGACTCGAGGAGAGTCGGAGAGTCTTCGACCACGAGCACACGCATTGCGATTCAGCGAGTCGTGAACGTGGTTTCAACGAAGGTACAGTTTCCATTGCGCCCCACTGCACCGATCTCGACATGGGTCTCGGCGCCGCGGCGCAGGACTCCTCGCGGCACTCGGAAGCAGCTCGTCATCGCGGGGAGAGTGACGCGCATCGTGTCCGAATCCCCTTGCTCCAGGCCGACTTGGTAGGCAACGGCTTCGGGGTTCGGCGTCCACTGCAAGCAGACCGTCGGGGAGACGTCAGTTTCCCCCTCGCGGGGATAGGTGACGAACGGTGCGGCGGGAAGCCGATGGGAAAACACCGCGCTGCCGCGCGCACGACGACCGTCCGCGGTACGAGCTCGCATGTCGTACACACCTTCCCGGTAGCGCTGCTTGAGTTCGTTCAGAGTGTACTCCTGAGACTCCAGCTTGAAGCCGGCGAGTGCCAGGTGCTGACCTTGGGGAGCTTCGAGACGGAACACTTCCGTGGTCAGGGGGCTGCGGACTTCGACGTGCCCCAAGAAATGCTCGCTCTCGGCCTGAAAGACCACCGCGGCTTCCCCGTTGTTGACCGTGTACTCCAAGGTCATGCGCTCTTCCTTCAGGCGCACCATCGGTTCGGGTTTCTTGGAGTCTTGCCAAGCGAGCAGTGTCACCGAGCAAAGGGCAATGACGGCAAAAGACTGGGACCGAATCATCCTGAGAACTCCTTGAGGAACGCGCTTCTTCGGGACTCTCATCCTCCTCGGCGTTGGTGGGAGGAGCGCGACGCCGCACGGCTCGCTCCGTCCGCTTTCAAGGCCTGATCGATAATAGCCCCGGGATTCCCGGGCGAGGATTACGAGAAGGTTATGGCGATCGGCTCTCTTCGCCTCGCGCCCACCAGGCCGTTGAGCAGGCCTGCTGGCGGGCGACGGGCCCAAGGCGAACGGCCTGAGAAGCGGATCCCTCCGTCTCCCGGGGCGCCGGTTCGAGGCTTCGTGTTCGGTTGATTTCTTCCCTCCCCTACGGGTCGCGCAAGTTCCGGGATCGAATGGCGCACTCGGTCGTATAAGGAAGCAACCGTGGTGTCCTCCGGGAGAAAACTGGCCGCGGAGGTGGTGCCCGCACTCACTTCGCAGGTCCACCATTCGGCCTGGAAGGAATGTTCCGGTCGCGGTCTTCGGTTCGAGTTTCTGCAGATTCCCTGGATCCGTGGTCCTCAATCAATCGAAGACAAGACCGGTCCCGGCGGTGGGAAGCTGACCAGGAATCCGCTTCCCGGACGCCTCGTGGAATGGCCTGTCCCGCTCTGGATGAGAGAACTTTCATGACCATGTCTCGATGGCTTCTGGCCGCCTGCCTCGCAGTGGCCGCTTGCGCGAACGACGAACGATCCGTTTCCGCGACCGACTCGGTTCCGGCAGCGATGGCCGCTCCGGAAACTCTTTCCGTGGCCACCCTGGCAGGGGGCTGCTTCTGGTGCGTGGAGGCCCCCTTTGAAAAGGTTCCCGGAGTCGCGTCCGCGGTCTCCGGATACACCGGCGGGCACGTGAACGAACCGACCTACGAGCAGGTTTGCGCCGGCACCACGGGCCATACCGAAGCCGTACAGGTGTTCTACGACCCCTCGGTCATCCGCTACGAAGACCTGCTCGAGGTGTTCTGGCGACAGATCAATCCGACCGATGCGGGTGGCCAGTTCGCCGACCGCGGCACCCAATACCGGACCGAGATCTTCTATCACGACGAAGCTCAACGAGTCGCCGCAGAAAAGTCGCGTGCCGCGTTGCAGGCGTCCGGCCGCTTTGACAAGAAGATCGTCACGGCGATCACCAAGCTCGAAAAGTTCTACGACGCCGAGGACTACCACCAGGACTACTACAAGAAGAAGCCCAGTCACTACCAGCGCTATCGCACCGGCTCCGGTCGCGACCGTTACCTGGACTCGGTGTGGGGCAAGGATCGCCAGGTGAGTTTCTCCACGCCCGCTTCTGCCTCGAAGAAGCTCCCCACGAAGGACGAGTTGAAGAAGACCTTGACCGAACTCCAGTACCGGGTGACCCAAGAGGACGGCACTGAACCGCCTTTCCGCAACGAGTACTGGGACAACAAAAAGCCCGGCCTGTACGTCGACATTGTGTCTGGGGAGCCGCTGTTCAGCTCCACGGACAAGTTCGATTCGGGCACCGGCTGGCCCAGCTTCACCGCTCCCGTGGCGGAACAGGCCTTGGCTTTCCACGAAGATCGCAAGCTTGGCTACGTGCGCAGTGAAGTCCGCAGCGCGGTCGCCGACTCGCACCTGGGGCACGTGTTCCCCGACGGTCCCGAGCCCACGGGCTTGCGCTACTGCATCAACTCCGCCGCCCTCCGATTCATCCCGGTGGCCGAACTCGACAAAGAGGGGTACGGCAAGTACCGCGAACTGTTCATCGAAGACTGATCTCGACGTTCGTGAAGCCGGGATTCATGAGCACCGTGGGCCAAGGCGATGGACCCCGGTCCGCAACGGTGTTCATGAATCAACGGCGACGACGAATCGGGTCCTTCGCCGTCCTCTGATCAGGCCGGTGCGTCTTCGATGACGGACGCGTGGCGGGCCCAGCGGGTGTTCGGATAGTCCTGCTGCAACCGACCCCACCATTCCTTCAGCGGCGCCCAGTCCATCTTGCCGGCGAGAAACCCGGAGATCCCGGTCCAGTACATGGTCTCGGCCATCACTTCGGTGCTCTTGCTTTCCTTGGCGATGGCTTCGAAACGCTGGTAGGCGGTGGGAAAGTCCGTGGCTTGGAACGCGGCCGTCGCCTGCACGAAGCGCAGCTCGGTCAAGAAGCTCTCCGGGGGCAACCACCCACAGAAGCGCCGCAGCTCTCGATGACGAGCGTCCGAGAAAACGAACGTCGGCGCCCAGATCACCTTTTGCCCGAGGCTGGCTTCCTTGAAGTCCGGATGGCGGGCGCGCAGGTCGATCTGCAGCGCCGCAAAACCACCGTTCATTGCCTCTTCCACCGCTGAGTCAGGATACGTCACGGTATCCATGCGCTTGCAGCCCAGTCAGCCCTCCGCGTGAAAGAAGGACAGGTGGACTTTGCCGTCGGCTTCGGCGCTCGCGAGAGAATCGGCCAACTTGTCGAACCAGGAAATCGCCATGGGAGTTCTCCGGAGGTGGTGGGCAACTCGAGTCGGGTGAGTCCGAGAGGTTCTGCCATTTCGCAACTCCCCGGGTCAAGGGGAAGCCGCGGGTGTGAGCCTGCATTATTCAGGAAGGTCGTCGCGAGAATGAGCCAAAGTTCCTTTGGGCGAGGACCAACAGCAATCACCAACACAGACGTTTCTGAGGGCCCACGGATGAGGGGGCGCGGAGTCTTCGTGGGGACACTCAGATCCGGCCAGACATTCGAATCGGGCGGCTCGCAAACCCGGCGAACGGAACCTCCGAGCCTGTCCGGATCAGCAGGCCAAGGGCCGAGGAGGAAATCCCGAACGGTCCCCGCTCTTGTCCGCGTTCGGGTCACGAGGCCGGGGCAACGAATGACCCCGCACCAGACCGCCTTCCCCATTTGAGGACACGCCGAGTCGGGACGGTCGTTCCCTGGTTCGGAGATCCCCGATCGGCCGGGAAACCAAGAGCTCCCCGGCGGTGCACGACAACGGACCGCCCGTGGGGGCACCTCGGACCAAGCCAGGTCTTTCGCGTCGGCGGGGAATGCGGCATTCTCTCGTGCCGGCGACCCCCGGAGTCGCCCGGCACTCACTCTGCTCGCGACGAAGGAACCCCCGATGAAACCGATTCGACTGCAGGAGCTGGTGAATCAACTCCATCGGATTCCCGAAGCCTCGATCTGCGTGGACAGCGTTGCCGAGGTGCTTGGCTCGGGAGACCTGGCCGAGTCTTGTTATCGCCCGTTCGTGCAATTCCAGGACGATCACTACACCCGCAACCTCGTCCACCGCAGCGATCTGTTCGACATCATCGTCCTGTGCTGGAAGCCTGGCCAGGCCACCCCGGTCCACAATCACAATGGTCAGTGTGGTTGGGTCCGGGTGCTGCGCGGCAACATCGAAGAAGTGTCCTATCGTGCCCCCACGCCCGATGGAAAACTCGACCCGTTGTGTTTGGACATCGACGATGACGGCGTCGGCCACGGAGTCGAGCTGAACGAAACCGGACGCATCTACGTTCCCGCCGGCCCGGAGGTTTCCGCGGTCGACCCCGACCGTGCCATCCACTGCCTCGGCAATGCCGACAAGACCCCCGGCGGCGAACCCACCATCACCCTCCACGTCTACTCCCGTCCCCACAGCTCCTGCCTGACCTTCGACCTGGAAACCAAGACCTGCCGTCGCAAGGAGCTGAAGTACGACAGCATCGAGAAGGCGCTAGCCTGCGAGAGCTGACGGAGCGCGACGCCCGACCGACACGCCGCCGCGCTCCTTGACCATCCTCGACGACTGGCATCAACCGTTTCCACGTCACCAGCCGTCACCGTTGAGTGCGAATGTCCGCCCACAAACGGACAATGTAGACGGCCCCAGCACTCGGCCATGCCGGTCCTCACGAGATCGACGAAGTGTCTCTCCGCCGAACCTCGCTGGGTCGAGTCCAGAGTTGTCGCGGAATCACCCCTCGGACAGTTCCACCTCCACGACTCCTTTGGCGAAACCTTCATAGGCGGACTGGATCTGCTGGGCCATCTGGTCCGGCCACACGTGAAACTCCCCGGTGCGGAAGGCTTCCACAACGGCGTCCGCGACCTGAGCCGGCGGCTGAGCAACCTCCGAGAGCCCCGCAGCATCGCCCATGTCGGTGGCGACCGGCCCAGGGTGGACGCTGAAAACGCTGGTCCCCTGTTCCGCCAGTTGGAACTTCAATGCCTGGGTGACCGCATACGAGGCGGCCTTCGATGCGCAGTAGGTGGTGAAATCGGGGAAGCACTTCATCGACACGATGGAGTTGAGCTGGACGATCGCCCCACCCCCGTTCTTCTCGAGCACCGGGGCGAACGCGCGAACAAGCCGAATGAACCCGTACAGGTTTCCTTCGATCTCAAAACGAAGCGCCTCGAACACGTTGTCGCTGAACACAGTGGCGGTTTGAAGAACACCCGCGTTGCAGATGAGAATGTCGGTATCGGGCGCCTTGGCTGCCGCGTGTTCCGCCGACCTCTCCTCGGTCAAGTCGAACGGCACCACGGTCACTTTGTCCGGGCCGTGTTCGCTCAAGAGGACCTCCGCCGTGGCGGGCGTTCGGACCGCCGCGTAAACCTTGCCAATGCCTCCTTGAACGAGGGCCCGCACGATCTCTTTGCCGATTCCGCGATTGGCACCAGTCACAAGAGCCGTTCGTCCTGAAATGTCGATCTTTGCCATCGTCTGGTTCCTTCTGCTGTGTTGATGTTTCGATTCGGATCCACCGTTCCCCCTGCGGCGATCGCCGTCGCGCCAGCACCGCGACGACATTCAACTCACGGGAGGAACCAATGGGGTGCGTGGTCAAGAACTCATGACGCGCACGGGAGAGCCTCCGCCAACTCGGCGAGCGAATGGAATTCCGAGCGGGGAGACACATGCGGATACGGGAACTCTGTTCGTGACCGGTTGATCCACCATGCAGACAGCCCTACCGCTGTCGCGCCGGCAACGTCCCAGGCGTTCGAAGACACGAATGCAATCTCACGCGGCGCGCCGCCAATCAGAGCCTGCAAGTACTCGTACGCATGCGAGTGCGGCTTGAAAGTTCCACTTGGCGCGGTCGATTCGACTCGGTCGAGTTGTTCTTCGAGTCCGCTGGCGCTAACACTGGTCGCGAGCATGCCGGGATTCGCGTTGGAGAACACCACCCGCTGGAAACCGCGCTCCCCCAGTTGCGTCAAACACGACACCGCGTCGGAGTACGGCGAAACCCGGCGGTAGGCCACGAGTAGCGCCTCTGCCTCCGCGGTGGAACGGCTCACGGCTCGCGCAGCACGATCGGTGACAGCCCAGAAATCAGGCTCCGCTCCGGTCATCATCTCGACCCAGGCGTACTCCAGTTGCCGTTCGCGCCATTGTTCCGCAAGACGCTCCGAATCACGGGTCTGGCCGACCACGGACCGAACCGAAGCCATCAAGTCGAAGAGTGTTCCATAGGCGTCGAAGACGACCACTCTCCCTGAACTCATGAGCCAGACTCCCCCGGATCGGGAATCCTCAAGCCGCGAACGCAACACCAATCAAGAATGACCGATTGGTCTTCCCCTGTCATCTCGACGAGCAAAGGTGCCACTCGCTGTTCCCACCGCTGATGGATCGAGGTCGCGTAGTAGGCGTCGATCGCCTGCTGGGACTCGAAAACCTCCAGAAGCGTGAATCGCCAAGGGGCATTGAGATCTCGCTGGGCCGTCACCCGGAGTGAACCCGGGTGACGGCTGCGATCGAGGGCACTCTCTCGAAGGCGTGCGCCGAACGCATCGGCCTCGGAGGGCTTGGCCACGAACTGCATGAGCACGGTGATTTCGTTGTCCATGAAATGACTCGCAAGACGGCTCCACCCACTCGACTTGCCCCGCTGTCGTGGAAGGGGAGGAGCAAGGCCTCTCGATCAGGCGAGGAAATCATTGATGAACAGCGAACAGCACTCCGGAAACTGGTGCTGGGGAGCGTGTCCCGCCATCGGCAAGATTGCCAGGCGGCTATTCGGGATGTGCTTGTACAGGACGACTTGGTTCTCCAGGGGATAGCAAGGGTCCCGGTCGCCATTGATGATCAAGAACGGTTGCTGGATCTCTGGCATGCGAGCAAACCACTCATTGCTCGGACTCGCCGCGTCTTCGATGGCAGCCAGGAGGTTGCGCCATGCGGGCTCGGGGACCTTGGGCTCCGCGCCCAGGCGAAGCTGTGCTTCGATCCGGCCCTCGGCGAGTCGTCCTCGCGCGCGGGAGTCCGAAGACTCCGCGTAGAACAAGATGACTTTGTCTTCCCAGTCCCAATCGGGCTTGGTTGCCGTCGAAAAGAAGATGTCTTCCGGCGGCTTGGATCCTTCCCCGGCGAAACAACTGGCGCCGCAGAGCACACAGCGCCGGATGAGATCCGGCTCCGTGAGTGCGAGGACCTGTACCACGTATCCGCCCATCGAGAACGCGAGGAGATCGACCTGCTCGAGTCCGAGTGCCTTGATGAATGCGGCCGTGGACTTGGCAATTCCCGCGGGCGTCGTGGGAACTTCTCCTGTGGTACTCGAAACCCCTTCGTAGTCGACGAGGATCAGCTGGCGGGAAAGTGCAAGCCTCTCGAGAAACTCCGGATCCCACTCGTCCATGGTACCCCGAAACCGATTGCAGAAGACCAGTGGCACGGTCCCGGGAGCCGCTTCGCCCATGACTCGGTAGGCGAAGCGCACTCCCTCGGCTTCCACGAATTGGTTCGGGACGGGTGCCCTCAACGAGTCGGGTCCCGCCGAAAGAGCTGCAGTGACAGTGGTTGGCATGGCATCTCCTTGGGTTGAGGTGAGATTCACGAGGGACACGAAAAACGGGGCCAACAACCGGACATCGAATCAGAGTATTTGTCCGCCGGTGCCGCGACATTTCCCGCAGAACGGTTCCTTCCCAAGCGGCGGACACGACGACGGTCGCTGCAGTCCAGGACGGCATCCGCAACAAACACGGACGCAGAGACTTATTGACGCGGAAAGGCCTCCGATGACTCGGGATCACGGGCTCTTTCGAGAGCCGAGAGACTCGTACTTGATTCGGGAAGCTTCGGCCTCTTCCTCACGACCAAGGACTCGCATCGTCGCCATGTGATTGCCAACCACAATTCGATAGGCCGCGAGTCCCTGGGCCCTTCGAAGCTCAAAGATCTCGATCGCTCGTTCGTAGTCGGCGCCGGCCTGCAACTCCTTCGCCAAGTGAGAATTGGCGTCTCCGCGCACCGAGTAGGCATGGGCGCACACGACTGCTTCCGATTGGTCGGACGATTCCAGCACGTCGATCAGTCCGGTCGCTTCGTCCAACACTCGCTCGGGTTGTCCGGCATCGTTGAGCATTGCCAGGTGGTTGACGCGCATCGCCAGGGTTCGCGGCGCCAGCCGACCGACTTCTTGCGCATAGAGCGGAATGATTTCCTCCGCCAGCGCTGCGGCCTCGGCATGGCGACCAGACATAGCGACTGCGATCGCTTGATCCGATCGGAGTTTCAGTTCCACCTGGCGGGATCCGGTCATGTTCGCGACCCAAAGGTCGAGCGCCTCATCGTAAAGCTCGATGGCCGACTCGAGTTCGCCCTCGAACATCAGCGCTGCCGCCCGCTCCCTCATGACATAGGTGCGGTGGGGCCAGTCCTCGGGCCGGTAGGTTTCGAGATCCCCCGCGAGTGACAGCAAGAGTGACAGAGCCTCCTCGTGGTCCCCGTTTCGCCGAAGCCCAAGGGCAAGGACCAGACGAGCACGAATCCCGTCGAGGGAATGGGAAAGCCCTGCTTTCCTGGCCCACTGGACGACTTCGCGTGCGCGATCAAGTCCCGCCGCAATCCCTGCGCCACCCAGCAATGCGCGCGCTCGAGCCGTGCCAGCCTGGATCTTCAGGTGCTCCTGGGTCTCCGGGGAACCAAGGGACTCGAGCACTCCGACCGCGGACTCCGCTCTCTCCAGAGCTTCGTCGAACCGCCCTTGTCGCTCGAGCAAGCCGCTATATCCCGTCAGCAACTCCGCTCGCTCGACAGACTCGAGGCCGAACTGCTCTGTCGTTTCCGGATCGCCCTGTCGATAGAGCTCTTCCGCCGTGCGCAGGCTTCCAATGGACGCATAGGCAGCAGCAAACACCGGTCGAAGGCGGGCTCGCACCCGCGGCGAATCGGCCAGCGCCGTGTCCAAGCTCCGAGCACCTTCCTCCAGAACGTCATCGATCGTGATGTCGGAACCCATCTCGAATGGGCTTGAAACCGTAATGATGTCAGAAAGGTACGAGGTGGCCGCTTCCATCTCCGCCAAGGCCGCGGATGTGTCTCGCTGCGCGTCACGAATGCGAACGTAGGCAGCCAAAGCGGCCACCACGACAATCGAGCTGACGAGAACCGCCCCGACACTGGTCGCGACCAGCACGCGATGGCGTGAGATGTACTTTCGCATGCGGTAACGACGGGTTGGCGGAGCTGCCACAACCGCAGCCCCTTCCAGACAGCGCTCCAGATCGGCCCGAAATTCTGCGACCGAGGGGTACCGGCGATCAGGATCCGGATCGATCGCCTTCAGGCAGATCCAGTCGAGTTCGCGCTTTCTGAGGCTTTCCGTGCTGGATCCCGAGCCCTCGGCGCCAAGAACCTCCGAGGGCGGCGTGGGCAGCGCGTCAGAGAGATAGCGCGCGATGCGATCGACGGACATCGAACGAATCTCTCGCCGGTCATAGGGATGGCGGTCCGCCATGAGTTCGTAGAGAACCACTCCGAGCGAATATACGTCGCTTCGCTCGTCGAGGTGTCTTGCCGCAACTTGCTCGGGGCTCATGTATTCGAGTGTGCCGATGGGACCGCGGCGTTCGCCTTCGATGCTCCGCTCGAAGGCCGGAGACTCGAGTTCGTCGGCATCCAGGAGCGCGACCATGCCGAAGTCGATGACCACGACCCGTGGCTGGCCCCCTTCGGTCGTGACGAGGAGATTGGATGGCTTCAGATCTCGGTGAAGCACGCCCTTCCCATGCGCATGCTCGACACCGAGGCAGGCCTGCGCGAAAAGGCGAATGCGCGCGTCCAGGAGCAGGCGGTGCAGCGTTGCATAGTCTGTGATGGACGGCCCATCCGCCAATTCCATGACGATGTATGGTCGACCACTGGCATCCGAGCCGGCCTCGAGTGCCCGCATGACATTCGGATGGGAGAGCCTGGCGAGGATGCGTCGTTCGTTGCGAAACCGCCGCAGGACAGATTCGGAGTCCATGCCGGGCTTGATGACTTTGATGGCGACCCGGTGCTCGATCGGGCCAGGCCGGACCGCTTCGTAGACATCGCCGAGGCCGCCTTGCCCGATGCGTCGAACGACGTGGTACTCGCCAATTCGACTTGGCCCTCCGGGCGGGCGATTGGCGGAAGAAACGAGCGCGTGCCCGAGCAGCAGGTCGTCAGAAACATCGGCGTGCTCGGCCAGGGACCGCAACTCAGCCCCCACCGACGGATCCTCGGTTTCGATGTCGAGGATGAACGCCTCCCGCTCTCGTCCTCGGAGTCGACTCACCTCGTAGAGTAGCTCACCGATTCGATCCGAGGAGGAAGTCACGTCAGCTTCCCCGGTGGCGAGAGTCCTTCTTCGGTCAAGGCGCGAGCGAGCCAGGCCTTCGCGAGCACCCAGTCCCTTCTTGCGGTGCGATCGGAAACCCCCACGGCCCGTGCCGCCTCGATCTCCGACAGCCCGAGAAAGAAACGACACTGAACAAGGCGAGCACAGCGAGGGTGCTCCTGTTCCAGCTTGGTGAGTGCGTGGTCCACCAGGAGTTGGACCCGCTCGTCCTTGTCGTCAGATCCCTGCATGCACTCGTGGAGAGACAGGCGCTCTTGATGGCCACCGCACTTCTGGGCGACCCGCGCCTTGATCCGATCGATGGCAATCTGGCGCATGGCGATCGTCGCGGCGGCGACAAAGTGAGAATCGGATCGCCAATCGACATCACTCTGACGAGCAGAGAGCTTCAGGTAGACCTCATGGACCAACTCCGTGGGGGCGACGCTCTGCCCAGGGGGAAGTGTTCGAAGACACGCGTCCGCCCTTGCACGGAGTTCGGAGTAAACGGAAGGAAGTCGAGCCGCCACCACCGACCGCACTTCTTGAGTGACGTCGGAGAGAAACCGATCGCTCAAAGAAATGGAGCTGTCAGAGTCCATGCACGAGATCGTATCCGGCAGTCGACCCCGTTGTTCCCACTGCGACACAGCGCTCGGACAGCGACCCATTCTCCTCTGCCGAAAAGCTGACAGGGAGCGCGGAGAATCACTCGCTTTCCCTGAGCGAAGGCGGATCCACGACCCGGCCGCCATGAAATCCGCGGACCCTCATCCACGTCAACCAGGTCGACGAAACCGGACGCCTTCCTCGAGCCCCGATCCCTAACGACGCGCTTTGCTCCCTGCCCCGACGTCAAAGTTTCCTGGTTTTGTTGACCCGTGGGAAGCGCGGCAAGCACTGGGAACGTCACGAACGCTGCCCCATGACAGGGTGCGCCTTGCCCGATCCCTTGCCATCGTCGGGTGGTCCGTCGTCGTGGAGATCGATCTCGCGGGCCCCCAAGCCTGTTCCCAGAGGAGAAACTGATGCGAATTCCCCTGACTGCTCTCATTGCCATGGTCTTGTGCGCGAACGCGAGCGCCACCCAGTTCACCGTCTACGCGGGAGAACCCGGTGACCCGGACCACTATCAGATTCACGTGTCCGTGACGGACAACGGCGGCTGCTCGGACCTCGAGTTCCGAGCGGAGATCACTGACACGACCGGGGTCGACATGACGGTGAACGTGGGACCCATTGACGTGAAGCGATGCACTCCCTTCCAGGTCAGCTCCATCACCTTCGATGGTGGAGGAACGGGAACTGCGGGGATCTTCAAACTGGTCAAAGCTTTCGGAGTGATGTGGGGTCAAGTGGACTCGCTCTCGGACCTGAGCTCCAGTTCCTACTTCAAGCCCGACTCCAGCACCGAGTTGGACATCACGGATGGATCTGCGGCTGCAAGCGTGACCTCGAAAGGCTCTCACTTCCAGCGAACATCGGTCACCGGCCAACCGCTTCCCCGACGAATGCGTCATTCATGGGGGCGCCCGGTTCCGGTCCAACGCTAGCCCCTGCGCAGGCGCCTTCCGTTCGGTCCCTTTGTGAACGGCCCCGCCGGGCGCAAGGGGGCTTCGGTTGGCGGTGGAGCCGATCGATGCGACCGCGGTGAATCGCCACAAAGATCACGGAATCTCGCTTCTCCCTTCCAGACACTGCCGAACAGAAGCGAAGAAACGCCAAAAACTTCCCGAACATCGTGGGATTGACCGTCTTCCGTGAGCGATCTTGCTCACTGACATTGGCGCAGGCACGCTCCCTTTCTACAATGACGAATGTCCGAGGCTCGAGGTCTTTCGCTCCCCCCTCGAAAGGAGTCCGTCATGAAATGGCCTTTGCGTATTGCTGTTTGGTCACTTGGATTGCTTCTCAGCACCGGCCCCTGCTTCGCCCATGGAGGCGTTCATGTCACCGATGGCACCGGAGCTCGAGCCGGTGAATTCGAGAACGCCGTGAATGCCATGGCAGACGGCGACCTCTTGGTCGTTCGCGGGGACGGATTCTTCGCCTTGGACGGGCCGACTATTGACGGCAGGAGCGCCTTCATCGCGGTCGATCCCACGGCCACCGTTGACTTCAACGTCGTCAGCCTCACCATCCAGAACCTTGGACCCGATCAAGTGGTCGCTCTTGTCGGCTTGAAGGGGACGATCCTCGAACTCGAGTTGAAGAACAACCAGGGCACGGTCTGGATCGAGGGAGTCGAGGCTCAGCACGGAGTCGTTGCCGAAAACTGCGACAACTTGGTGTTGGTCCGCACCGAGTTGAAACCATCGGATCCCTCGCTCGGGTTTGGGCAGACCGCCCTGATTCTGACCGACACCCGTGCCTCTCTGTACGGGTGCGAACTGACGGGGGGACATGGAATTTTCGTTGGGGGAGACGGCGGTCACGGGGTGGACCATCTGCGAGGAGAGCTGTTCCTCTCTGACTCCACCGTCACGGGTGGCAGCGGCACCAACAACCACCGAAATGGGGACGCCGTTCGGATCGCAGGCAACGGAGCTCAACTGCACGTCCTTGACTCGGCACTCACGCCCGGACGCGGCGGTGTTTCGGGACTCTCCATCAACGCCTTCGCAAACACCCGCGTCGTGGAATTCCCGGGCCAGGCGCGAAGCATCTCGCTGCCTGGACCGACGGCATATGGTCAGCCGTTCACCACGAAGTTTCGGGGCCAACCAGGTGATGGCCTGTTGGTCATTCGCAACCTGGACCCGGACGGCGCTCTCTGGAAGCAACGACGCGGCGTGTTGCTCGTGGACCCGGTGGCTCCGCTGCTGACTCCTCTCGGATCGACCGCGAGCGGAGAGCTAGACGTCACTCTGAACGCCCCCACCCTTCCCAACCTCGACTTCTTCTGCCTTTTCTACCAGACCTCGTTCAACCCGGTGGGCGACAAGCCGATCCTCAGCGCACCGAGCGTTGGGATCTTCTATCGGGAACCGTGAATCGGGATCGTTCCAGCCCACGGAAACGATGGTCACGGCCCATTCCGTAATCGTCGAGGCCGATCGCGATGGGAAGACTCTCGGCGGTCGTGATCAACGACCGCCGAGTTGCTGGATCCCATCTTGACTTGAGACTCCGGCAGCTTGGCCCTCGGGGACGCATCAACCCGCAGGTCTTCCAAGAGTGTCTTCGCTTCTCGCCTGGAGCGAGAGACTCGACTCAAGGAACTCTCCGCTCGCTCCCCTTGCTTTCGGTCCCCCCCTGGGGAACAGATGTCACTCGTGTAGAGAAGGTCCGTGGAGAACATCACCTGGCAACCATCCAGCCCGAAATCGGACACGGAGAAGTTTGAAAGAACGTCCTGGTTGATCTGCTGATTCAGCGAACTTCCGTCGATCGGCGCGACATGCAGGTTGAACGTGATTCCAAAGCGGTCGGCCAACACGCGATACAGGACGTGACGGCTTTCGGCACTCACCTCGTAGTCGATCACCCCTCCTCGCGGTGCCTGGCTGAGCAAGACTGGCTCCGAGGGAACATCCGACCGCATGCTGAACAGTTTTCCGTCTTCGAGGTGAATCAGCCACCTCCCATCGGGAGTCAGTGAGGCGTCAATGTTCAGAGTCCCACGTTCGAGCAGGACGAGCGAGGCAGAACTCTCGTCGATTGGCGAACTCACGACCCGAGAAGAAAAGCCTTCAATGACATCGAACACGAC
Organism: Planctomycetota bacterium; assembly: GCA_028289345.1. Taxonomy (GTDB): domain Bacteria; phylum Planctomycetota; class B15-G4; order B15-G4; family SIAN01; genus JANQQL01. Next base: position 233,635 of record JANQQL010000050.1, read on the forward strand.
CAACTGACCGTCCGAAGAGATTTCGAAATCCCGGGTCCCAGGGCCTCGCCGAATCGGGCCACTCAGCTGGACTTCGGGCGCAGCCCCATCAATCGGAGCGCTGTACAGCTCGAAGACGCCATCCTCGAAAACATCCGCGCTGTAGACCACTCGGCGCCCGTCGGGGGAAATCTTGTACAGGCGAACGGCTTGATTCTCGGAGAACGATGGGTGGAGTCGCTTGCCTGGCGTTGAGCCGTCAATGGCCGTGGAGTAGAGCTGATACACCGCCGGCTGACTGTCGTCAGCGAGATAGACAACCCTCAGACTGTCTGGACTGATGCGGAATCCCCCGACGTCACCGGGACCGGTGAGAGGTGAGTGCAACCGAACTTCCTCCGAGCTCCCGTCGAGAGAGACGCTGTAGAGTTCGTCAACGCCATCGACCTCTGCATCCGCAAGATACACCGCTCGCGTCCCGTCTGGACTGAGTTCGAAGGAGAGCACCGACGCCGATGTAGAAAACGGTCGGTGCAGGCGAACTCCAAGCTCGCTGCCGTCGATCGGCGCCCGAAACAGCTCCGACGGACCCGGCCAGATCTCGCCAAACGTGTAGACGACCGATTGTCCGTCCGCGCTGATGCGGAAGGATCGGACCCGGCGATCGGAGAACTGAGGCGCATGCAGCCTTCGGGGCTCCGCGCTTCCGTCGGTGGGGACCGTGTAGAACTCCCAACCGCCATCGCGCGAGGCAGTGATGAATACGACCCACTGGCCATCCGGACTGAACAAGAACTCCAACGCTTGGCGGTTGGTGGGGTCCAACGCATACGGGGCACGACTCCCATCGAGAGGCATCGCGTGCAAACCCAAGTACTCGAAAGACGTTCCGATGGGGACTCTGCCGTCAAAGACCAACGTCCGGCCGTCGGGGCTGCTCTTGAAGTCCGGCAACGAATCGAACTCGAGTGGAACCGTGACCCTGGGCATTCCTACGAAGGAAGCAACTCGCAGTGAATACCGGTTGTCTTCCAACACGAAGTAGATGAGACCTTTTCGGTCGGCGGTGAATCTCGCAAACCCGAAAGCGGGCGCTGGCCCGACCGCAGTTTGCAACGCGTCCGAGGCGGGCGTCGCGACGAAGAACGCGAGTCCCGAAAGAACGACCTGGCCAAACGAGGCCGCGGACAGAGTTCGAATCCGGAACATGGAGAGTCTCCTCATGGATGAGCCCAGTGGAAGCTCTTGAGGCAAACGGTGTGCCTTGTCTCAGAGGTTCTCCTGATCGGGGGCGATGGCACTCCTTTCGGTGTTTCTGCCATGGATTGAGAAGGCGACGCTGTTTCCCACCGGTAACGCGAAAACAAAGGGCCGCTGGACGCGAACCAGCGACGCCACGAGGCACCCGATTTGGGGGTTTGTTGAGACCGACCCGGCGCTGCGAGAAGAGCAAACTCCCTGGGGGCTTCCAGAAGGCGGTCAGCCACCCATGGCGAACGGCAAGGCGCGGAACTTCCCGATCAAGCTTCCCGGGACGCTGCCACGAACTGCGCCGCCCCGCGGCCCGCAACCACGCCACTCGCATAGGCCCACTGGAAGTTGAAGCCACCAAGGCGGCCGGTCGCGTCGAGCACTTCGCCGCAGAAGAACAAACCCGGATGGTGGCGGCTCTCCAGGGTTTGGCGGCGCAGCTCGGACAAGTCGACGCCTCCCGCAGTGACCTCGGCTTTGGCGTAGCCGGCGTTGCCGGTGACCGAAAGAGAACGGTGCACCAGCTCCTCGTAGAGTCGGCGGCTCTGCTTCATGCTCAACTGCCGGCAGGAAGTCGTAGGAGGGATGTCGAGGGGGCTCAGGAACACTTCGGCCAAACGACGGGGCAGTCGAGACCGGAGCACAACCGCGACCTCTCGAATCTCCCCGGCCAGAGTGGCCCGAAACGACTCCCAGGCGAGGGGGCTCGGGGTTTCCGCGGATCGCAAACAAGCACCGGGGGGCTTGGCCTCCCTCCGAAATCGCTCCCAGGGCGAGTCCTCTTCGGTCAAACTCCAGAAGTCAGCGCGAAGTTCGAAGGCGTTGTCGGAATCACCCGTAAGTTCACTGCTGATGTCAAGCGCCGCCGGGCCGGAGATGCCTTGATGGGTGAACAACATCGATCCGGCGCTGCGGGCCAGGGGGCGAAAACGAGTCCCGCTGATCTGCTCGACCGCGGTGCCTTTGGGAACGACCGAAAGAATCACGGGGTGAGTCATCCCGGCCAAGCCGGCTACCTGATCGGACGACAAGTGCAACGGAACCAACGCGGGTCGCACACGAACCAACGAATGGCCGAGCGACTCGGCAAGCTGAAAGCCGAACCCGGTCGATCCTGTGGACGGAATGCTCTTGCCACCCGTCGCGATGACGAGGGCTTTGGCTCGAAACACTTGGGACCTCGTGCGCAACGACCAGCCCACGGGCTTCCCATCCTCGGGAGTCGCTTCGTGACCAGGCGATGGGGGAGTCGCGAACTGCTCCCGATCCACCGACTCCACTCGCTGTTCCGAGTGCACCGTGGCACCGGCTCCGCGCACTGCATCCAACCACGAACGAAGGACGTCTTGCGCGCGATTGCTGCGAGGAAACACCTTGCCAAGGGACTCCTCGCGAACAGGAACTCCTCGGGATTCCAGCCACTCGGTCATGTCGCGAGGGGAGTAGGCCGCAAGCACCGCGCGCACATGATGAGGCGAACGGGTGATGTAATCCTCGAGACCCACTCGGACATTGGTGACGTTGCAACGGCCACCGCCCGAAATCAGAATCTTGCGTCCGAGGCGCGCGGATCCGTCGAGCACCGCCACGGACGGCACCGGCCCCGACGGCTTTCCTGACGGGCCTTCGGAAAGTCCGCCGCGAGCCGCCAGGGCCGCCAATTGTCCCGCCGCTCCGGCGCCGACGATGACGATGTCCGCGTGATGGATCTGACTCAACGAGCGTCATTCCTCATTCAACAGTGTCCCTCGGAACGAGACTTCTGCGGCGGGGTCGAGCCCAAGAACCCGCTCGCCAGGCCCTCCGCATTCGGACCGCACCGTGTGCCTCCGCGAGCATTCTCACTCGGGTTCGCCGATGTGGGGGAGCCACGCTCGCAACCAGCACCTCCACCTGCCCTCCAACATCCGGCCGTCCCCGCCGTATCGCTGCCGCGAAGGTCCCGGTCGTGTCACCCGTCGTCCGAACTCCGCCCGGGAACGCGCGCCCAAGGAAGTCAGGGCCGTCACACCTTGTGCGTGATCTCCGCCGAGCGATGATCGCGCCTCCAATCTCTTGAACGATGGGAGCAACCTTCACATGAACCGACTGCTGGGCTCGATCACTTTGCTTCTGGCCGGGATGGCCAATCCTGCGAGCGGGCAGGAAGAAGCCCGTTTGCTGCGCTTCCCCCACATTCAGGGCGATCGTATCGCGTTCGTCTACGGCGGGGACATCTGGACCTCGACCGCTCAGGGCGGACCGGCCCGACGCATCACCAGTCACGACGAAGGATTCGAGCTGTTCCCGCGGATCTCTCCCGACGGTCAGTGGATCGCTTTCTCGGCCGAGTACTCCGGATCGAGGCAGATCTACCTGGTGCCTTTCCAAGGTGGGCAGCCGCGCCAGCTCACGTTCTATCCGGACGTCGGCCCCATGCCTCCGCGGGGTGGCTACGACCACCTGCCGTTCGACTGGACGCCGGACGGCAAGAAGCTGCTGATCAAGGCCAATCGAACGCCCTACGGACAGCGAGTCGCTCGCTACTTCCTGGTCGACCCGTGGAACGGAGGACTGGAAGAGCCGCTGCAGATTCCCGAAGGCGGCCCGGCTTCCTTTTCTCCCGACGGGACCAAACTCGCCTACAACATCATCAGCCGCGAATGGCGCACCTGGAAGCGGTACAAGGCGGGGCGAGCTCAGGACATCTTCGTTTACGACCTGCAGCGAGACACCATCGACCAGATCACCGACTTCAATGGCACGGACAACTTCCCGATGTGGGTGGGCAATCGCATCTACTTCACTTCGGATCGCACCGGCACGTTGAATCTCTACCGGCACGACCTCGAAACCAAGGAAACCACCCAGATCACCACTTTCACCGACTTCGACGTGCTCTTCCCGAGTCGTGGTCGCGGGGGCGTCATCTTCGAGTGTGGCGGCTGGCTGTACGTGATGGACACCAAAGACGAAACCGTGCGTCGCTTGTCCATCAACCTGGCCGACGACCGCCCGTGGCTGCGCCCGTCGTGGAAGTCGGGCAGCGTGGCCTCCTACGACATTTCTCCTTCCGCCAAGCGAGCGGTGGTCGAGTACCGCGGCGAGGTGTTCGACGTGCCCGCCAAGAACGGTCGCGGCCGCAACTTGACCAGGACCCCGGATCGCCGCGAGCACTCGGTGAACTGGTCGCCGGACGGCAAGCACATCTCCTATCTGGCAGAGGTGGGAGAGGACTACGAGCTGTTCGTGCGTTCGACGGTGAGCGGCGAAGAGCGCCAGCTCACGAACAACAGCGGCGCCTGGATCCTCGGCACTTCGTGGTCGCCGAACTCGGAGCACATCGCGTTCGCCGACAAGGCCAATCAGCTGCGCTTGGTGAATGTGGAGAGTGGCGACGTCTCGACCCTGGATCGATCGACGGAAGGAACCATCAACTCCGCTTCCTGGTCCGGAGACAGCCACTGGCTGACGTACACCAAGAGTTCGCCGAATGGTTTCAACTCGGTGTGGGTGTGCCCGATTCGTGACGGCAAGCCGACCCAGGTGACCACCGATCACTATCAAGACGGCAGCCCCGCCTTCGACCCGGATGGCAACTACCTGTACTTCGTTTCGGCCCGAGACTTCCAGTTCGGTGACATGAACTTCGACTCGCGTCTGTACGCGCTGCTGCTGCGGGAAGACGTGGATTCCCCGCTGGCGCCGAAGGAAGACGTGGAGGCGGCCACCGAGGAAGAGGAGGAAGACGAAGCAGACGGCGGGAACGAGCAGGAGGATGGCGGCGAAGAAGACGCCGGCGCGGACGCGAACGCCGAATCCAAGGACGAAGCGAGTGACACCGAAGAAGCGGCCGACGAAGCCAAGGATGCCGCGGACTCGGATGATGACACCGGAGACTCCGAAGAAGAGGAAGACGAACCGCTCCAGATCGACCTCGACGGGATCATGGATCGCTTGGTCGCGCTGCCAGGGAGCCCGGGCAGCTACTTCAATCTGGAAGGCGTCCCCGGCGGCTTCTTGTTCGTGAGCAACGGCAACCTCCAGCGCTACGACCTGGAAGGGCGCGAGGCCAAGACCGTGCTGGAAGGCGTCAGTGGTTACATGACCACGCCGGATGGCAAGAAGCTGCTGTATCGCTACCGCGGGAATCTCGCGATCTCTGGTGCGACCCCGGGACAGAAGGCGGGTGCCTCTCCGGTGCGCGTGGACGAGGTCGAAGTGCGGATCGACCCGCGAGTCGAGTGGGCCCAGATCTACATGGACGCCTGGCGCATCATGCGCGACTGGTTCTACGACACCGAAATGCATGGCGTCGACTGGCGCGGAATGCGGGAGAAGTACGAACCGTTGGTTCCTCACGTCGCCCATCGCGACGATCTGGACTTCCTGATGGGTGAGCTGATCGGTGAGCTCAACGCCGGTCACACCTACGTGTTCCCGGGAGAGTCCCCGCGAGTGAACCGGGTCGACACCGGGACGCTGGGTTGCGACTTCGTCAAGGACTCCGGCCGCTACCGCATTTCCAAGATCTTCGGCGGTCGCCGCTGGAACGCCTCCGAGCGCTCCCCGTTGGCCCAAGCCGGGGTCGACGCCAAGGAAAATGATTACCTGCTGGAGATCGACGGGCACGACGTCACAACCTCAGACAATCCGTTCCGGTTCCTGGAGAACCGGGTTGGTGTTCAGGTCACCTTGCTGTTGAACGACAAGCCGGAAAAGGAAGGTGCTCGGGAAGTCGTGGTGACGCCGATCGCTTCGGAAGTCACTTTGCGCTACATCGACTGGGTCGAGTCCAATGCGGCGATGGTCGACGAACTCTCGGACGGACGCATCGGCTACGTGCACGTTCCCAACACCGCGGTGCCCGGTCATCGGGCCCTGTTCGAAGGCTTCCCTCCCCAAGCGCGGGTCAAGGATGCCATGATCATCGACGACCGCTACAACGGTGGCGGGTTCATCCCGGCGCGCATGATCGCCTCCCTCGCCTCGCCGGTCCTGAACTATTGGTCCCAGCGAGAGACCACCTTGAGCGCCACCCCGGCCACCGGGTTTGACGGCCCCATGGCCATGCTGATCAACGGCTACTCGAGCTCCGGCGGTGACGCGTTCCCCTTCTACTTCCGTCGCCTGGGACTCGGAAAGCTCATCGGCAAGACCACCTGGGGCGGACTGATCGGCTATTCCGGCTCGCCCAACATGGTGGACGGCGGCGGGCTTGCCGTTCCCAGCTTCTCGTTCGTCAACCTGGACGGGGAGTGGGACGTGGAAGCCGTCGGGGTCGATCCGGACATCGAGGTTTTCGATGACCCGACCCAGATCCAGGCTGGCCGCCAGCCGACCCTGGAAGCCGCGGTGAAACACCTGCTCGAAGAACTCGAGCGCAATCCTCCGCCGGTCACCCCGCCGACGCCGGCGGGTCCCAAGCGGAACAAGTAGTCGTTCGGTCGATCAACGACAACCAAGCCGGGGGTGGTTCCCAAGGAGCTACCCCCGGCGCCGTACCCAGCACCCACTCACAGCGAGGCCCCCGAGATCGAGATCGTCGACCATTCGTCTCGTATCGAAGAACTTCTGGCTCGGTACCAGAAGTGCATCGGGCAGGACTTCGCCGGTTACCGGAACCACGTCTATCGCGTGCTGACCTACGCGATGCATTTCCTCGAGCAGGACGAATCGGTCCGCTCAACCGTCGAGACGGCCCTCGTCTATCACGACCTCGGACTGTGGACCGCCCACGACTTGGCCTACCTGGAACCCTCGGAAGCGAAGGCGCGGGAGGATGCGGTCCGGCAAGACTGGGGTCTCGACATCGAGACCGTGGTGAGGGCCATTCACTGGCATCACAAGGTCACGCCCTATCGCGGCCCTGACGCCCGAGTGGTGAATGCCGTGCGGCGAGCCGACTGGATCGATGCCACCCAAGGCATGTTCCGCAAGGGACTGTCCAAGGACCAGGTTGCCCGGGTCGAGAACGCAATCCCCAACGAGGGCTTCCACGACGCCCTCCAGCGTCTGGCCACAGAGTACGGCGGCTCCGCGTTGCGAGGAAACCTGCGGGTCCTCCGCCGAGTCTTCCAACTGTGAGTCGTCATCCGGCGCCGAGGCGCGATCCTCGGGCCGGTGAAACTGCCACGGCACCGGATGACGAGGAACCGACCAGTGATCGAGTCGGACTCCTGGCTACTCCAGGTTCTCGATCAGGGTCAGCAGTGCGTCCCCATGCGCGCGCACGTCCACTTCTTCGTCGATGTGGCGAAGAACGCCTTCACTGTCGATGATGAAGGTGACGCGCTTGCTGTAGGCACCGTTGGGCATGAGCACGCCGTACTTGCGGGCGGCGCTACCGTCGGGGTCGCTCAACAAGGGAAAATTCAGGCCCTCGTTCTTGGCGAACGCGGCCTGGGAAGCGACGTCGTCGAGGCTGATGCCGTAGACCTGAACCCCTAGAATTTCGAAGTCGTCCGCTGCGTCCCGCAGCGAGTTCACTTCCATGGTTCAGCCAGGGGTGGCGGCCTTGGGGTAGAAGGCCAACACGGTCCAGTCGAAGTCTTCGCCGGCCGGAACTTCCGTCAGCTTTCCTTCGTGATTGTTGAGGCGAAGCTTCGGAGCGGGTTGCCCGACTTCGGGCATCTTCATTTCGTCCGCCACCGAGAACGCCAACGTGGCCGCCGCAGCAGCGACCAGGAAGAGTGACTTCATCGCGAAACTCCTTTTGCGCGAGTGGCGATTCCAAGGTCCCGGACACGGTCTCCCGGAAGCGCAACTCGCGGTGTCAAACAGGTTCGAGCGGAGCAGGGCAAGTGGTTTCGAGTTGCCGTGGACGAAGCGCGAAGAGCCGATCAAAAGTGGGACGGATTCAGGGTGTGCCTAGCACGCGGCGCGGCTCGAGACTGTCCGGATTGTCGAGATCCCCGAATGCTTTTCAAGCGTGCCGGCGTCGATCCAACCAACGAGGTGGCCTGAGGAATCGACAAAGCCCCCGGCGGGTTCACCACGTGGTGAACAGACCTCCGTGACCCGCACGCGGACCCCGACCAGCTCTCCCCCCGATGGCGGTCCCGTGCACCCACGCTGTCGGACCCGGGCATTCTGAGGGAATGCGCTCGGGGCCCACTCGGAAAGTCCCTATCGTCCTCGCCATGGCTCTCCCTCCGAACCCACTGCAAAGCGTGATCGACCGCCAGGGCACCGTCGTCCTGGATGGCGGTTTGGCCACCGCCCTGGAAGCTCATGGCTGCAACCTGGACCACGAACTCTGGTCTGCAAAAGTTTTGCAAAGTTCGCCAGAGCTGATCCGCCAGGTGCATCTGGAGTTCTTGCGAGCCGGAGCCGACTGCATCACCAGCGCCACCTACCAGGCCAGCATTGCCGGGTTCGCCAAGCACGGCATCGACGAGACCGAGGCCCGTCGGCTCTTCACCCTGGCCACCGAACTCGCGGTCGAAGCCCGCAACGAGTTCCTGAAGGAGGACGCCGCCGCCAACCGAGCCCGCCCGCTGGTCGCCGCCAGCATCGGCCCCTATGGCGCCTACCTGGCCGACGGCTCCGAGTACCGGGGTCAGTACGGAGTGTCGGACGAGGAGCTGCGCGAGTTTCACCTGACCCGCTGGGAAGTCCTGGCCGCGTCGGGCGCAGACCTCCTCGCGTGCGAGACCATTCCCTGTCACCGCGAAACCGAAGTGCTGCTCGACCTACTGACCGAGACTCCGGACCTCTGGGCCTGGATGAGCTTCACCTGTAAGGATGACACCGACCTCCGGGACGGCGTATCCTTCACCGACGTGGTGCACGCTTGTGACTCGGTGGAGAACGTTGCCGCCATCGGCATCAACTGCACCTCGCCGGAGTTCGTCTGGCGATTGCTGGACCTGGCCTGTGCCCACACCGACAAGCCCCTCATCGTTTATTCCAATTCGGGCGAGACTTACGACACGAAGACTCGTTCCTGGGTCGGCGCGACCAAACCACTCGATTACCCCGCGCTCGTAGCGGAGTGGAAAGACCGCAGTGCTGCCGGAATCGGCGGCTGCTGTCGAGTGACCGCGGACGACATTGCGACCATTCGCGAGGCGGCCCTCGCACCCGAGTAGCCACGGCGGTTCCTCGATCGGGAAGCCCACGGGGGGTGGCTTCTCCGGTTTTCCGGCTGCACGACTCGTCAGTGTTCGCGCAGGGACCTTCTCCCTGGCTCGGTCGCCTCGGGTTCGCGCGTCCGATCATCGGCTCGGCGTGTGGCGATCGACTCGCTCCAGAGCATCAACGAAGCCACCACTCGCGACACGACCCATGGGGCGCTGCCATCTTTGTCGCTTGTTCGCACCGCTCTACACTCCCCCGGCATGTCGGACACTCCCATGGTTTCGTCTCGCTCGGAGTGTCTGCCTCTGCACTCCGAACCGACCCACTTCGCGACGTTCTACTGCGACGATTCGCGCTGGGCGCATCGCGTCCATCCTCTGGTCGGCCCGCGCGGTCCCCAGCCAGACTTGTTGGAACCCTTCTGCGACGCCATCCGCTCCTCCCATCCGAATGCCACCCTGGTTCTTTTGACCGATTCTCGAACCTCCGCGCCTCGCTGCTTCGATGAAGTGATTCGCCGGGAAGTGGATCCCGAAGCTCTCATGCTGGAACGCTTCCGCCACCATCGCCAGTTTCTCGTGGAACAGAGCAGGGGCGCACGAGTCGCCTTCCTGGACAGCGACTGTTTGCTCGTCCGACCTCTGGACGCGTTTCGTCATTCCTTCGACTTCGCGGTCACTCGACGCACCCAGAGAGGAAGTCGGCCGTTCAACAACGGCGTGCTGCTGGCGCGCACAGAAAACAAGGCGCCGCTGGTCGCGCTCTACGAGGCACTCCTCACCCGCCTCGGACAACGCCCCCTTTCCGAACAAGCTTGGGGAGGGAACGAACAGGTTCTCGCCTCGTTGCTCCTCGCCCACGGGAAAGGGCCGAGGATTCGAGTGGGGGAGCTGAGGATCCGAGTGCTGGAAGCCTCTCTCTACAACGCCCTTCCCGAGCACGACCAGGGTCGCGAGGTCGCTCGCATCCTTCACTTCGAAGGGGATCGAAAGCCGCAGATGATCCGCGAAGCCCGTCGGCGAATCAGCCCGCGTGGGCCGCCGATGCCGCGTTCCCCTGGCCGTTCATGGAAGGAGGCAGCCGGTGCCTTCCCTCGGCAACCCGCCGCGCCATGAGAAACTCCGCGACCGCCAGGTCCTCGCGAGTGTGAACGTCGATGCCGGAGGCGGAATCGTCGTTCGGCAGGATCCACACCCGATCGCCCAGCCGTCGCCCCTGGCGAATCCATGACGCTCGAGTGGCGCAACCAAGCCCGGTGTCCTCCCGCACGAACTCTGCTCCCTTCTGTCGAGGCTGGTAATCGGTCGCTCCCACACGCCCCCATTCCCCGTCGGTCCACTTCCAGTAATGCTTGTGAGTGGGGTGTCCCACGAACGCCGAGTCGAGTTCGGGAAAATCGAGGAGGCGCTGCACGCACTGATCGATCCACTCGGGACACCGAAACAAATCGGTGCACTGAAGGTAGACCACCACATCCGCGCGCCAGTCTTCGTGGGACTCCAGCCAGCCCAGGGCATGTTGCAGCACGGACTCTGCACTGGCCGTGTCGTGGGAAAGCTCCTCGGGCCGAAGGAAGGGGGCCTCGGCACCGTAGTACCGGCCAACTTCCGCATACTTCGCCGAGTCGGTGGACAGCAGAACTCGTTCCACCAGCGACGACTGCCGGGCGTGGAACACCGTGTGGCCGATCAACGGCACTCCACACACCTCACGGAGGTTCTTGTCCGAAAGCCCGGTCGAACCCGACCGAGCAGCAATGATGGCAACAACGTGGGTCATCGATTCCTTTCGATTTGTCCATGCATGGTGAGTTCCAGAAGGGCGGAGGAATGCCACCTCCCGCCATTCCTCCCCAACGACAAACGCTGCGTGCCACGGAAAGAGAGTCCAGGGCGGTCAGCCATAGAGATTGAGAAACGGCGGATCTTAGGTAAGGGTCCGCGACGGTCTCGGGAAGGCCTTTGGTGGCCTTGCGCGGTTCATAGCAAAGCGAGTAGGCCGACTCGATCGCTCTCACAGGAACAAGCGGTCTTCCCCAGCCTCGTCCCTCGTCATGTCGACACCAACCTCATTGAACACGTGCCACCATCGTGTCAGGTTGAGAGCGGGAGGAGAAACCATGAAGCAACCGGCACGAGTGATGAAGACCTACGATCGAGTTCGGCAGCAGGCGAATCGGGGCCGAACCGTGATCAATGTTTCCGGGAAGCCGATTGGTGGCAACGAGATCGCCATCTTCGCGGGGCCCTGCTCGGTCGAAACCGAAGAGCAAGTCTGGTCCACCGCGCGCTGGGTCCATTCCCAAGGTGCACAGTTCTTCCGCGCCGGCGCCTACAAGCCCGCGACCTACCCGTACGCCTTTCGAGGCCACGGACGCGATGCTCTGCGCCTCCTTCAACAAGTGTCGCGAGAGCTCGACCTCCCCGTGGTCACAGAGGTCATGGATCCGCGCGACGTGGAAGAAGTCGTCGAATTCGCCGACATCCTGCAAATCGGGACCCGCAACAGTCAGAACTATCGGTTGCTCAGCGAGGTCGGCAAGACGCGCAAACCGGTGTTCCTGAAACGCGGAACTTGGATGACCTTGGACGAATTCCTCGGAGCCGCCGAATACATCGCTCAGCAAGGCAATGACCAAGTGATCCTGTGTGAGCGAGGCATTCTTTCACCGACTCTCAATACGCCTTCCAACGAGAAACGCACCCGCTGGCGGCTGGACCTGCAGATCGTGCCCGAACTCAAGCAACGAAGCCACTTGCCCGTCGTCGTCGACCCGAGCCACGGCACCGGCGATCGAGACTTCGTGACCGACCTGGCTCGGGCGGGGGTCGCGGTCGGAGCCGACGGACTGATGATCGAAACCCATCCATTTCCCGACGAATCGATCTCCGACAGTGCCCAGGCCCTGTCGTTCGAAGCCTTCGCCGATTTGATGAAACAGGTCGGAGGAATCGCTCGGGCGATGGGGCGGAGCTTTCCCGTGGCTTCCGAAGCCACTCTTAGTTCGACGACGGCGGCAGGCCAGGGCTGACTTTCAAGGTCTTCGCCCGGCGAATCGTGACCTCGCCCACCGGGCTGCCGCGAGTCTTGGTCACATCGCAGCCACGGGTCACGGACACCGGCACCTTCTTGGCGTTCCGAGCTTTGCTGTGCCAGGCCGCCACCGACGCAGCTCCTCGCAAGGCGGTCGCGTCCGGCTCGCGCCCTTCTTCTTGCAACAGCAAAACGTGGGATCCGGGGCAGCCCGAGGCGTGAAACCAATAGTCCTTCGGCTTCGCGAAGCGGAGGCTCAGGAACTCGTTGTCAGCATCGGTCTTGCCCGCGAGAACGGTCCAGCCGCCCTCCAATTCGTAGCGACGGAAACGCCGCGAATCGATTTCTCGGTCCATTCGGTCCTCGCCACTTCCGATCACTCGTAGCCGATCGCCACCGCGATGACCAGGGCGATGGTGGCCAGCAGGTAGATCTTCACGAAGAACGGAAGCAAGAAGCGCAACCACTTCTGATACGAGACTTTGGCCATGACCAGCATGCCCATGATGACAGCGTTGGTGGGCACGATGATGTTGGTGAAGCCGTCACCGAACTGGTAGGCGAGGACGGCCACCTGCTTCGAGACCCCAGTCAGATCGGCGAGCGGCGCCAGCAAAGGCATGGTCACATAAGCCTGACCGCTTCCCGACGGAATGAATAGGTTGGTCAGGCTTTGTACCGCCAACATGGCAACCGCGGTCAGATGGGCACCGAGGCCCTGAATGGTTCCCTCGATGGCGTGGACGATGGTGTCCTTGATCAGGGCTTCGTCCATCACCACTTCGATGGTTCGGGCCACGCCGATGATGATCGCCATCCCGGCCAGCTCAGAGGCACCGGTGCAGAACTCGGACGCGATCTTGTTTGGAGAGAGGCGCGCCACGATGCCCGACAGAAGACCAAGACCGACAAACAGGGCGGCCAACTCGGTCAAGTACCAGTCCCACCGCTTGATGCCCACCACGAACATGATCACGCTGGCCACCAGCGCCAATAGGACCAGCTTGCGACTCCCGGTCAGAGGCACGTCCTCGGGCATGGTGAAGCCTTCGGAGTAGTCCACGTCCTTGACCAGGCTGGCGGAGGGATCCTGGTGGACTTTCTTGGCGTAGCGCATCAGGTGATGGATGCCGATCGCGAGGCCAGGGAGCATCAAACACCAGCGGTACCACTGGCCTGACGCGGGAGGCAGGCCGGCAATGCCCTGGGCGATCAACACGGTGAACGGGTTCAGCGTGGCAAAGCCATAGCCCACGCTGTAGCCGATGCAGATCGTGCCCATGGCCACCATGGCATCCAGCTTCAGCGCCAGGCACATGGAAACGATCAGTGGTAAGAACACCAAGTACTCTTCGGCGATCCCGATCACCGCCGAGCCCATGGCGAAGAGGGCCGTGAGCCCCACGACCAGCGTGATGGGGTTGCCGCTGAAGCGCCGAACCGCGAGCAGGATGACCGCATCCAAGGCGCCGGTGGCTTTCACCACCCCGATGGCTCCTCCGATCAACAACACGAAGAAGATAACGTCCCCGGCCCCCTCCATGCCCTTGGGAATGCTGGTGAAGATGCCCCACCAGGGCAACGGCGAGACACCGTTCTCGGGATCTTCCTCAACCGTGGGCAGGGGTTGGTAGGTGCCGGGCACCACTAAGTTGCGCTCCACCCCGTTGATTTCGACCACCTTGCGTTCGTACTGCCCGGCGGGAATCACATAGGACAGAAGCTGGGTGAGCACCACGAGCCCGAAGATGAGGACCAAGGCGTCGGGAAACCGGACCTTCTTCATGACACGCCCCTTCGTACTGACGAATCGTCCCGCTCACCCACGGGGACCGAGCCGCGGATCTTAGAGAATCACCCACCGGGCTTTTTCAGAGAGTGGCAGAGATCCGGAGAGCCCCTTTGAGGGCGAAGCTCTGGGTGCCGGAGCCGGAGACACTCTCAACGGGAGGCGAGGGCTTCCCGGACTGCGGGCCAGCGGCGGCGGCTCACCCGGACCCGGCTGCCCTCGGAAAGGGTCAACTCCTGCCCGCCGTCCGACAGCGCTCGGCGCTGGGCAATCGCCGTCATCTGCACCAGGGCTCCCCGATGCACCCGCAGGAACCCGTGGTCGGCGAGCAGATCCTCCATGGCCTGCATGGTCTGGCGCACCAAATGAGTGCGTCCACGGGCGTGGATCATCAGGTAATGGTCGCAGGCTTCCACCCAGCACACTTCCTCGGGCCTCAAGAACAATTCGCCGCCGCTGGTCTTGAAGGCAAGAGGGGGCCGACTCGCGCCCGCGGCCGAGGGTGGCCCGGCGCGGCGCCAAGCAAGCCGCTCTTCCGCGCGTGCCAAGGACTGTTCGAAACGCGCGGTGTCGAATGGCTTCACCAGGTAATCGAGGGCATCGTACTCGAACGCCTGCAGCGCGTAGCGATCGAACGCGGTCACCAAGATCACGTAGGGACGCCTCGCCACATCAAGCCGCTTGGTCAGCTCCGCCAGAAGCTGAATGCCGTTGAGCTCCGGCATGCGAACGTCCAGAAACACCAGGTCGACAGGATCGGACAGCAGCAACCGCAGCGCCCGCTCGGAGTCTCCGAGCGACCACAAGCTTTCGAACCCGTCTCGAGACCCGAGCAACGCTTCCAAGTTGCGTCGGGCGAGCGGCTCGTCGTCGACGATTGCACAGCGAACGGTCACGACGCGTCCTTCCCGGAAACGAGAAGCTCTCCCGCAGAACCGATCGGTTCCAGCGGCCAGCGCAGGGTCACTCGGGTCCCGCCGGTCTCTGGCACCGACGCGGTCATGGAGAACCGCTCGCCATACAGCTCTCTCAAACGCGACCGGGTGTTGCCCCAGCCAATGCGCTCGCGGGCCTCAGGGCTCACTCCGGGTCCGTCGTCCTCGACTTCGACCACCAGGTCGCCGTGGTCCTCGCGAACGCGCAACACCACCGAGCCCCCCGCCGCCCGTTGTTCCACACCATGCACGATGGCATTTTCGACCAGCGGCTGGAGCACCCAACGGGGAAAGGACACGACTCGAAGTGCGTCGTCCACCTCGAGCCGCACCTGAAGTCGATCCTCGAAGCGGCAGCGCTCGATTTCCAAGTAGTGATCCAGAGCTTGCAGTTCTGCTTCCAGAGAAGCCTCTCCCTCTTCTTTCGAATCCAACGAGCCGCGCAGGAAATCTCCCAAGCGTCCGAGGATTCCCAAGGCCTTCTCGCCCTGGTTGCCGCGGATCAAGCCGCTCACCGCATGCAGCGAGTTGAACAAGAAGTGCGGGCTCATTTGCATGCGCAACACTGTCAACCGCGCTTCGGTCAGTTGTTCCTTCATGCGAGACGCGTGCAACCGCTCCTCTTCGATCAGTGCGGCTTGGTCGAACGCGATGCGTGCCACGACCACCAGCCAGTAGAACATGGTCTTGGCGAGGAAGAAGTAGTAGGACGACACCCGCAGCGCGTTGGTGAACCCGAAGTCGGTCCCCACCCAAACACCATGCAGCCCCCAGAACAGGGCTGCGAAGGCGGTGGTCAAGAGCGCCGAGAACGCCACGGACGCCATGAGGTGGGTTGCCAAGCCGGTCACCCAACGGGAACTGATCACCGGGAATCGTCCGGCCAACCTCCAGATCCAAGGAGCCGCGACGATCCAAAGCGCCGCGCAGAGAAAGCCCTGCACGACCACAAAGGGAATCGAGGTGATGCGACCGGCGATGGCGTCGCTGACCACAAAAGCGCCACCGAGGAAGGTGCCGAGAACCAACCAAGCCACGATCCCCCATTTCCGGCGCTGGCGCAGGAACTCCTGAGGGCTCTTGGTTGGCATCACTCGACTCCCGTGAGAGGAAAGGTGACCGATTTTCGATTCGTCAGCATCCCTTTTCAGAAACGGCATGTTGCTAGAGCACGCTGCCACTTGCCAACGGTCGCTTCTGTGTCGCGATCGGATCCCGGGTTGTCGCGAACGGCGGGGGCAGAGCCCTGGAGGAAGGGAAGGGTCTCAGCCCCTCACCGCCATCTCTACGAATCGCCGCGGACATTGTTGTTTTCGAGTCTCTCGGGATCATTCGAAGACTCAGCCCGGTGGAAACCAGCGCAGCCACCAGGGGGGCGAAAAACCTCGGTACCGCCCGGTCGGTCCAAGAAGACTCGGGTGGCCCATCCATCGATTTCCGTGTCTACCGAGCAATCGGACCGCAGGCGAACCGATGGATTCGTCGAGGACTCGAGGGCGAAGACCAGGACGGAAACGGAAGGTCGGGAGTCCAGCTAGCTCCCCGAGGGCAGCCGTCGCAACAGGAACGGAGCAATGGTGCGGGCGGCCAAGCGGTGAGCGACGTCGTTTGGGGCAGGGTCCTCGGGATGAACCCAGAGGTCTGTCGCTTCCTGGCCGCGAAAGGCCGGCAGCAAATCCAACATGCCAATCCCTTGGTTCTGGCAATGGGTGCTCAGCTTTTCGTGGAGCCGGTGGAACGGGTAGGAATCCGAGAGGTTGTGCAAGAAAGGGAACAACACGACGCAGAACTCTCCCCCGCTGGCCTGCACGATTTGCTTGGCGTGAGTGAGGAGCGACAAACTGTTCTCCCAACGTGCGGCTTGGCTCGAACCGAGCATCACCGACTCTTCCAAGAAGCGACGCGTCTGAGTTCGACGATCGAACACCTCGTGGGCGCAGTTGGCCAGGGATGACCATTTGCCGAAGCCCGGGTTCTCGGGATTGCGGTACTCGTTCCACAGTTGCAGCTCGCCCAAGTCCCGAGTGTCGTCCAGGGTCGTGACCATGAGCACCACATCGGGATTGAACTCGAGGCCCCGAAACTGCAGGTAGTTGAGTTCGTCTTCGGTGTTCCACGGACCCACGGCGCAGACATACACCTCCACGGCCAAACCGTAGTGATGCTCGAGCACCGACTCGAGCTGCTTCCCCATGGTGTGTTCGAGGTGCACGCCTTCTCCGAAAGCGACCGCATCTCCGAGAATCATGACCCTCGGCACCCCCGGAGTCCGCTCCGCGCAGAAATCCGAACCGCGAAAGCCCTCGCTGTTCAACACGCAGGTCACTTCGCCGTGAAACCCGAAGTAGCCGCGGGGGTTGGACGGGTACACGAAATGCACTTCGGATCCGGGATGGAGCTGAGTGCTCACTCCCGTGACCCGGTTGCGGGGCAAGCGGATGAGCGCCGCCTCGAATCCATGGGCCGTCGGGGTTCCGCTGGCCTGTCCGATGCCAATCAAACGAAACACACCCTCGGCGCTTAGTAGCGCGCCCAGGGCAAAGATTGGCGCCACCCACCAACGACTCCAGCGCGGGTGAGCCAGGTTGATCGAGATCGGAAAGAGTTTCGCCATCGACAACGGTCCCGTGTTCTCTTTCGGCCGGGGCGGGGCCCGTGCTCAGAGGAAAACGGAGAGCCGGCGGAAGGCGTCCTCGGCGATCTGGGCGGCGCGGTGGCTGTCCCGGGACAGCTCGACCCCGAGAGGACCGGAATATCCCTGAGCCCGAAGCTGGCGGAGCACCGAGGCGAAGTCGATTTCCCCCTCGCCGATGGGCAGGTGTTCGTGCACTCCACGGTGACCGTCGTCGAGCTGCACGTTGCGCAAAGTGGCCTGAAACTCTTCCAGGTGATCGGCGGGTTGACCGGGTTCCGTGGCCAGGAGATGCCCGACGTCGAGAGTCGTCGCCAAATCATCCCTGCCCAAACGGCGGCGCAGCTCTCGGTAACTGGCGAGATCCCCCACCAGCATGCCGGGCTCCGGCTCCAGGGCGACGACCACCCCCCGCTCGGTCGCGCTGTCGAGCACGTGGGGCAAGCGCTGCTCCAACAACTCCCAAGCCCGTTCCTGGGAAGTGCCCGGCTCCGGAGCCCCGCTCCAGAGGGAGATCAGGTTCGCCCCGACCCCTTGGGCCAGACGGCAGCAGTCCGCGTAGTACTCCAGCCGCCGCTGGGCTGCCGACTCGTCGGCGGTCACCAAGTTGGGCCAGTGCTTGCGACGAGGGTCGAGGACGTAGCGCGCCCCGGTTTCGACGACACAGCGCAAGCCGAGGTCCTCGAGCAGTTGTCGAAAGGCGGACCAGTCGTCCGGGCCGGTCGCGCGCAGATCGAGGTGAGGCACGTCCGGAGTCAGCGCGACTCCGCCGTAGCCCAGATCCGCCAGCATTCGGACCGCGTCTTCCAGTCGATGGTGGGCCAGGCCATTGGTGTTGTAGGCCAGGTACATGGACGACGAGGGCGGCCCACTCATCGGGCTCGCTCCAGCAACGACGCGTAGCCACCGTCCCCACCATCATCTTCGGGAAGGGTCTCGTGAGATTCGATCAATGCGAAGTCGGTCGAGCTCTCCAAGAACCGTCGAACTTGCTGCGTGTTCTCTTCGTCTTCGATGCTGCAGGTCGAGTACAGCAGCTTGCCGCCCGGAGCCACTCGAGCCGCGGCCTTCTTCAGCAAGTCGCCCTGCAATTGTCGCAAGGTCTCCAGGTGCTTGGCATCGAGACGATCCCGAGCTTCGGGGCGTCGCCGCAAGACCCCGCTGTTGGAACAGGGCGCGTCCAGCAAGACCCCGTCAAAGCCGGTATCGAACGGTGCGGGAAACGGCTCCGGGTCCCGGGCATCCGCCTGAACCACGGACACCGACTTCACTCCCAGCCGCAGGACGGTTTCCTTCAACCGATCGACCCGGCTCTCTTCCCGGTCGACTGCCAGGATCTGCGCCTGATCCCCGCTGAGTTCGGCCAAGTGGGTTGCCTTGCCCCCGGGTGCGGCGCACAAGTCCAAGTACTTGTGATGGGGCTCCGGGCCCAATAGAGGAGCGATCGCCATGGCTGTTTCGTCCTGCACGGTGCACCGGCCACTGCGGAACGCCTTGCTGCGCACCAGTTCCGCGGCAGGTGCCGCGACGACGATGGACTCGGGAAGCTTGCCCTCCAAGCAGCGAATGCCTTCGCCGCGAAGCTGCTCCAGCGTGTGCTCTCGATCCCTTCCCAATAGATTGGCTCGCACGAACAGCGGCGCTGGACGGTTGTTTCGATGCAACAGTTCTTCACAGCGCTCCCGACCCCAGCGATCCAGCCAGCGCTGAACCATCTCGGCCGGATGATTGGTGATCGCCGCCAAATACTCCGCCGGCTGTTGCTCAGGATCGGGGAACACCGGGCGCGAGAAGAAGCACACCTTCTTGTCGCGGATCAGCAGCCGCTTGGTCTCGGACGCGCCGCCTCGATCGCGGTCCAAGGGAACGCGACGAATCTGGCGATCCATGGCCCGCAGAACTCCGTTCACGAAACTTCGCCGGCGGGGCGGGCCCGACAGCTGGGCGACCGTTTCATGGATCGCAGCGAACGCGGGAACTCCGTCCAAGTACAGCAACTGGTAGAGGCCCAGACGCAGGGATTGGAGGACCGCCCGTTCCAACTCGTCGAGAGGCACTCGCGAGTAGGCAGCGAGGATGGCGTCCAAGGTCCGACGGTGACGAAGCACGCCCAGGACCAGCTCCGTCAGGAACCCGCGCTCCCGCTTCTTAAGGTTCTTTTCCTGACAGGCTTGGTGAATGCGCTCGGTCGCGAATCCTCGCGAACCGCGTTCGAGGTCCCCCAGAATTCGCGTGGCGACGGCGCGCACCATGGCGAGCCTTACTGCAGGCGCGTGCCCACCGGAATCGGGAATCCGCGCAGGAACTCCACGGCGGACAACGCGCGCTTCCCGGAGCGTTTCACTTCCAGGATTTGGTACACGCCCTTCTTCGTGGCCACTTCAATGCCGGTGGTGAAGGCGACAACGGTGCCAGGCATTGCGGGGGATGGCACATCCACCACCGCGCCCTTGACGACGATGATGCGCTGCGGGCTCCGATCCGTTGGGCAGAAGGTGAATGCCGAGGGCCAGGGGGTCATGGCGCGCACGTGGCGGTCGATCTCTTCGGCAGTGAACGGCCAACGCACCCGCCCGTCCTCTTTCTGGAACATGGGGGCCGGTGAGGCAGCGGACTCGTCCTGGGGAGTGCCTTTCAAGGACGAGCCTTCGATCGCGTCGGAGTTTTCGAGGAACAGGTCGCGAGCCAACTCGGCGAGCTTGTCCATCAAGGTGCCACCGGTGTCGGTGTTCTCGATGGGAATGGATTTGGCAGCGTAGATCGGGCCGGCGTCCATCTTGGAAGTCATCCCCATCAGGGTGACTCCCGTTTCGCTGTCCCCCGAGCGAATCGCGTGCTGCACCGGCGCCGCGCCGCGGTACTTCGGCAACAAAGAGCCGTGCAAATTCAACGCGTACTTGCTCGGCAGCCCCAACACCTCGTCCGACAGCTTCTGCCCGAAGGCGGCGGTCAGAAACACCTCGGCGTTGGCTTCCTTGAGCTTCTCCACGTGCTCGGCATCGTTGATGTCCGGAGCGCGCAGAACTTCCAGCTCCATCTCTTCCGCCACCTTGGCGACCGCCGAAGACGTAGCCCGCATGCCTCGGCCCGCTTTGGCATCGGGCTGGGTCACGATCATGGCCAAATCAAAGCGAGGGTCTTCGACCAACGCCTTCATGGTGGGAATCGCGAACTCCGAAGTGCCGAAGTAAACAACTCTCATTCGTATCGGCCCTTCCTGAGACTTGCGGTTCCCAAGACGCTCATTCCGACTTTGCCCGCAGACTCTTTCACAATTGGACGCCGGTCGCCTGGGTCACGACATCCTTGAGCTTGTCGACAGTGAGCTGTCCCGCGCCGACCAACTTGTGCTTCATTTCTCCGCCCTGGAAAACCAGCAGCGTGGGAATCGCGGTGATTCCGTAGCTGGACGGAGTTCGCTCGTGATCCTGGGTGTTGTGCTTGACGACCTTCACCTTGCCGGCAGTCGCTCCGGCGAAGGATTCGATGGTGGGTGCCAGTGCTCGGCAGGGGCCACACCAAGGTGCCCAGAAGTCGACGACGACCGGCTCGGACGCCTTCAGGACTTCCTGCTCGAAAGAATCGTCAGTCGTTTCCAGGAGATCGGCCATGTTGGGTTTCCTCTGTGGCAGTGGATGGGAACGCGTCGGGAAGCTCCGTCTCCGATGGTTCCGCTACGGCGTTTTCGTTGGGTTCCGCTCCGTCCTGGGAACAGGGCTCCTCAGGAACCGGCTCGCTGGAATCGACCTCGCAGGATACTGCCTCGCCGGATTCGGGCGCGGGGGATTCCTGTGCCTCGGAATCGATGCCAGCGGAGTCCTCGGTCGCATCGACGGTGTCGGGCTCCCGCTCGGGCTCTGGATCCAGGTCGGTCGGACGGGTCTCTTCCGGCGCGGAGTCCTGTCCGGAGTTGGCCGAGGACCCATTCGCGGCTCGATCCGAGCCATCGGAAGTTAGGGGCTCGGGAAGCGAAGTCAAGGAATCGGGGATCTCGCCCCGCGCCTCGATGTCGATCTCCCCGAAGCGCTCTTCCTGGCGGGCCCGGATGATCCGCGCTTTGATCAACTCCAACACCGCGAGGAACATCCCCAACAGGTCTTCGCGGGTCCCGCTTCCCTCGAACAACTTGAAGAACGGGATTCGCGGACTCTCGCGAAGCGTCTCGAGCAAGTCTTCCACGTAGGCAGAAACCGGTCGGCCTTGGTCCATCAGGATCGGCGACTTCCGATCCAGTCCGGTCTCCTGAAGGATCTGCCGGAACGCCTCCACCAAGTCGTGCAGGTCGACTTCGTCGAGCGGGATGCCGGCGTCGCTAACCAGGGGCCGGCTGGGGTGCACCAGTCGCCGGGCATCGGCGCGATGGTTGAGGAATCGCGACGCCTCTTTGACCTTGCGGTACTCCAGGAGCTGCTGAATCAGGGACTCTTCCTGGTCCAGCTCCTCCGCCAGGTTCACCTCTTCATTCGGCAGCAGCGAGCGGGCTTTGATCGCCATGAGAGTCGCCGCCATCACGAAGAAGTCCCCGACCCGGTCGATGTCGGTCTTCTTGACCTCGTCCATGATCTCGACGTACTGGTCACAGATGCGGACCAAGGGGATTTCACGAATGTCCACCTCTTCCCGCTGCACCAGGTACAGGAGGAGGTCGAGGGGACCCGCGAAGTTCTCGAGTTGGAAGCGTGTTTCCATCAGCCCGACAGGGGGTTCATGCCGTAAGGAGTCAGCAGACTAAACAGTTCCCCGAGCGGTGACAGAACGTATTTGCGCAGCCATGCAAACCCGCCCATCGAGATCAATCCAACCAGCACGATCAGTCCCAGCCACCACGCCCGCTCGAACTGTTCCGCCCAGCGTCGCGGGAGAAAGAAGGTCACCAGACGGTGGCCATCCAGAGGTGGGACGGGAATCAGGTTGAACACACCGAGAGCGAGGTTGAGGCCCACGCTGAACCACACCAGGCGCTGCGGCAGGCTGTTCCGCACATCCCCTTCCCAATGGACGAGCCCGTGGTAGATCGCCACGAAAAACAGCGCCAAAACCGCGTTCATGAATGGTCCCGCAAGGGAAATCCACACGAGATCCAGTGCCGGACGTCGCAGGTTGTTGGGCTGCACGGGGACCGGTTTCCCCGCACCGAGGATCATCGGCGTTCCGCTGAGTAGAAGACCCAGCGGCAGAATCACGGAGAAGATCGGGTTGAGATGGGGAATCGGGTTCAGCGTCAACCGCCCTTGGCTGCGCGCCGTGGAATCCCCGAGCTTGTCGGCCACCCAAGCATGGCCGAATTCATGGACCGAGAGGGACACGACGAGTGCGCCAAACATCCCCAGCTTGACCACCGTGGAATCGACGAGAAGGGGGAGGCACTGCCACTGAGTCATGGAACACACTGGTTTCGCGAGCGCGGTTACCGGGAGACCGGTTCGCCCTCGGCGAAGGCGAGAGCGGAAGGGCCGCGGCTCGACACTGCGTCTGGGGTCGCCGTGAGCGGATCGGAGGCGGAAGGTTTACGATAACCCCGGGATTGGAGACCCCCCATGGCAAAGCCCCAGAAGTCCCCATCGGAGTTGCTCGAAGCGGCCCGGGATGTGTTGCGCCAGGAAGCCGAGGCGATCCGTCACCTGGCGGACCTGCTCGGAGAGCCCTTCGAACAGGCGGTTCATTTGCTGCGGCGTTGCTCGGGAATGGTCGTCGTGACCGGAATGGGCAAGGCCGGACTGATCGGCGCCAAGACCTCAGCCACCTTCGCTTCGACCGGGACTCGGTCGTTGTTTCTGCACCCGGCCGAAGCGGTGCACGGTGACCTAGGACGCATCTATCACGAAGACGTGGTCTTGGCCTTGTCTCGGTCGGGGACCACAGAAGAGGTCGTGCGGCTGCTGCCTCCCTTGAAACGCGTGGGGACTCCGCTGATCGCCATCACGTCGAACGGGGAAAGCCCCCTCGCCCGTCACGCCGACCTGTGCCTGAACATCGGCCCCGTCGTGGAAGCCTGCCCGCTGGGACTCGCCCCGACCACCAGTACCTCGGTGATGCTCGCCCTGGGAGACGCGTTGGCGGTTTCCGCCATGCACCTGCGCAAGTTCTCCAAAGAAGAGTTCGCCCGGTTCCACCCGGCCGGCGATCTGGGACGCCGCCTGTTGAAGGTCTCGGAGGTCATGCGGGAGGGAGACCAGAGCCCGACGGTCTCGTCGGGAGCATCGGTGCAACAGGCCCTCCAGGCAATGACCGACACCCGGGCCGGGGCCGTCGCGGTGATCGATCCCGAAGGGCGGGCGGTAGGGTTCTTCACTGACGGCGATTTGCGCCGCTATCTGTTGGTGGAGGAGGGCGAGTTCGAAGTGGGGCGGCCGATCGACGAGTTCATGACTCGCTCGCCGATCACGATCGGTCCCGATCAGCTCGCCACCGAAGCCGTCCATCTGATGAAGCAAAAACAGCTCGACCAAGTGCCCGTGGTGGATGACGAACGGCGACTGGTCGGCCTACTGGACGTGCAGGACCTGATCGAGGTGGGGCTGGTCTGACGTCTGATTCGTCGGGCTCGTTGGCGCGACAATCGGCCGGAGGACCAGGGAGGGAATTCGGTGGGGGCCTGCCAATCGAACGAACCCTCCATTCCGAACGCAAACGGCCAACGACCGAAGTCAATCACGGCGAGACGAGATCATGGTGAACTCTCGAGCACTCCTCGAAAAGTTAGAGAAGGTCCGGTTGTTCGCCATGGACGTCGACGGAGTCCTCACCGACGGGCAGATTTACTTGTCCGAACAAGGAGAAGAGTTCAAGGCGTTCTTCGCTCGCGACGGCATGGGCCTGAAGTGCTACCACCTGGCCGGCGGCATCAGTGCGTGGATCACCGCGCGCGATTCGCCGGTCGTGAAACGTCGCGCGGGAGAGCTGGGAGTGGCCGACGTCGTGCTCGACTCCAAGGACAAGGGGGCGGCGATCACCAGCGTGTGTGAGAAACACCAGGTGCGACCCGAACAGGTCGCGTTCCTTGGGGACGACCTACAGGACTTGCCCGCCATGGCGCGCTCAGGAGTCGCCATCACCGTGCCGGGTTGCCCGCCCGAGCTGCGGGAGCGCGCCGACTTCGTGACCGAATTCCCCGGCGGCCGCGGCGCGGTCCGGGAGGTGGTCGAGCGGATTCTCAAGGCCCAAAATCGCTGGGACGACGTTGTGAGTCGTTTTCTCTCATGAAACGGCTGCTGCTCTTCTTGGGAATCCTTGCCAGTGGCTTCGCCCTGCTGGCCGTCACTCTGGGTACCGATGACCTACTGCGGGACTACGAGCGTCCCGACATTGGCACCAAGGCCTTGACCGCGCCGGACAAGGCGATGGTCGCCGAGGGTCGAGGTCAGCGTTTGGAGATCGGCCTTCCGCCGTTCTTCGAAGGCCCGGTCACTCGCGATGTCGAAGTCGAGCAACCCGATGGCACCCTGAAACAAGTATCGACTTCGTGGTGTTCGTTGCCGGACATCCAGCCATACGAAGGGGAGTCCGGACTGACCTCGACCGACCCGGTCCTCGAGCTGCGCGATCGCCACACCGAAGAAGTCGTTTCGCGAGTCACCGCACAGCGCACCATCATCCGGCTTCCCGAAGGCACTCGCTTCAAGGAGTTCATGGAAAGCGACCGGGAAGTAGAAAGCATCGAGATGGTCGACGACGTCCTCGCGGTGCTGCAAAGCTCCGACGGAGCACCGTTTCGTCTCGAAACCGACCGCGTGTTCCTGCCGGGCACGGTCCTGCACTCGGAACGGCCGACGGGGGTGATCGACTGCCCAGGTCCTGTGAGATTTCGTCGCGAAGACGGCTCCTTGATCATCGAAGGGTCGGCGGCCCAGCTGGACTTGGCTGCTCAAACCCTGCGACTCGAAGCACCGGTTGGAATTCTCGCGAACGGGCTTTCCTTCGATCCCAGCTCCTCGGATCAACCGACCGAAGAGTCGCCTCCGTTGGTCGCCACCACCCAAGGCCCGGTCACCTATCGCTGGCGAGAGCGGGCCGCCTCCGACAGCGAAGACTCTCTCCCGCAGCTGATGGGAGCCGGGACGATTACCTTCCCGGAAGAGGTGCGCATCGAACAGGGGGATCGTTGGCTCTCCGGGACGCGGCTGGTCATGGAACTCGACCAAGCCCCGCGCTTAGCCGATCCCAAAGGGCGGGAAGAGCTGAGGGTCCGCAGTTTGGAGCTGGGGGACGGAGTGGCTCCGGTCGCGTTTGGGCTGCTCGGCGGTACCGGAGACGCGCGGCGCTTGTCCTGGGACGCCACCGCCGAACTGCTGTCTTTCGCCGGACCAGTCACCCTCACCGACATCCAAGGAGAGGCCCTTGCCGACGGCGAAGACGCTTGGCGGATCGAACGGTTGTCGGCTCGCGACCGAGTCGAGCTGCTGGTCCAGAACCTGGATCGCAGCGCCGCCGATGTGAGTCGCAAGATGCGCCTCGACCTGCACGGACAAGCAGAACTCGCCTCCCCGGGCCAGTTCGCGGGGCGCGGCCAACGCATCTCTCTGCACTTCTTGGAGCCTCCAAATTCCGAGGCAGCGGGAACCGGCTTTCAACTCGAAGGAGTGGACGTTTTGGAACGCGCGTCCGTGGCCTTCGACACCACTGGCGAGACTCCTGTCCATGCCGATGGCTTTGCCGAAGCGATCCGATTGGAGGAACGCGACGGCCGACGGGAAATGACCATGACGGGGCAGGCGCGCTTGCAACTGTCTGGTCCCGACAATCCGCGTTTTCGTGACGCCGAAGTCCGCGGCCCCGAAATCCGTGTTGTCGCCGAAGACCCCGAGTTCACTCTCATCGTCGAGGATCTGATCGGCGGTCACTTGACCGTTCCCGGAGATTCAATGCCCGGTGCCGCGGGCACCACCGCGGATTTCGTCCCGGTGCACTTCGAACCTCTTGAGCCCACCCGTTTCGTCGCGACCAACGAAACCTTCGACTTCCGCGGTCGTTGCCGCTACCGGATGGAGGAAGGGGAGCAGTCCCGGCAACTGGTGTGTCGTTCGCTCACCTTGGAAGATCAAAACGGTGCCGTCGGCCTGCTCGCCGAACAAGAAGTCGAAATGGAGGATTCGGCCCGCGGAGCCAAGCTTGCTTGCACATCGTTGCAATGGGGCGAAGTCGCGGTGGCGACCGGTTCTCCGGCACGGCTCACTTTTCCTTTGGAAGAGGGGCTGGCCGTCATCGAAGGCGCCCGGCTCAACCTCGACGCAAGCTTCGAAACCCTGGTTTCCGATGGCGGCCAGGGGTTGGCCCGCCTGGAAGGGCCCGAGTCCTTATTGCGAGACGCGTTTCCCGAGAACGAGTTGCCCGAGGGGGCCGACCCGGCCTCGAGCAAAGTGGTCCTCGAAAGTCGTCGCATCGCCCTTCGCGCCAGCAACGAAGAACTTCCCGATGGATCCTCTCGTCCGCGCCTCACCCAACTGAACGCGGACGGGCAAGTGCAAGTCGAGCGCGGGAGTGACGGATCGCAACTCCTCGGGGAAAGCCTCTCGGTGGAGACGGCCTCTCGATCGGCACGGATGAGCGGCGGAGAAGGTTCCCCCGCGTCCATGCGCCGGCCCGCCCCCCAGGCGCCGGGCGAATGGGAATCCCTGATCGCCGAGTGGGTGAGCTTTGCCAACGGAGGCGAACTCGCAGACCTGCCACCAGGAACCGCGTTGGTCTTCTACGTGGCGTCCCGCGATGACGACGCGATCCCGCGCCGGGTCGAGATTCGAGTGGGCGGCCGCACGGAGCTCCGCGGCACGACGCTGCAATGTTTGGGAGGCGTGGAAACCCTGGTCAGCATTCCTGACGGGGATTCGCTCGGCGCCCGCTCGGAGCGAGTGGAGGTGCGGCTCGACAAACCGCTTCACGAGCGCGGTCGCCCCACCCAGATCTTCGCTCAGCAGCGAGTATTGCTCGAGCATCCTCAGTTCGAGTGCACCGGCTCACTACTCGCCTTCGATTTCCTCACCGAATGGTTGGAACTGAAAGCGGGCCTCGACCCGTGCCGAGTCATCAGCTCCTCAGGGAACTTGCCATTCCCCGTGCAGTCCCAGTTCCAGCGGCTCAAGGGCCGGCTGCCAAGGCAGAGGGACGGTGGCCTCCCGGTGGATGAGTTCGTGGTCGAAGAGCTCGAGCTGATGGCGTTTCGGTAACCCTCGGGCAGCGGGCGGCGCCCGTTGACGCGGTAGCAATTTTGGACGGTGAGTCGTCGTCCTCGATCTCATGGACGCGGGACCCCCGCGCGTCGTTGCCAAGCCTGAGCTGACCAATTCATGCACACCGGAAGCATCGACCACGCAGACGCCCGCGAATCTCGGGCAGAACCGCCGAACAGGCGCCAACCTCCGATCGCGAGGGTCTAAAATCGACCTCGGCTTCGCGTTCGAGGGAGACAGCCAATGTTGATCGCCGTCAACCCCGTCGTCATCGACCTTGAGGTCACCTCCCTGTGCAACGCGGTCTGCACGTTCTGTCCTCGGTCAGAAATGACGCGCCAAGAGAAGTTCCTCGATCTCGAAGTGGTCAAATCACTTTGTCGTCAGATCGAGCAGGAAGATTTGCGTCAAGAAGTCGTGCTTTGCGGCATTGGCGAGTCAATCCTACATCCGCAGATCCACGAGATCATTCGACTGTTGCGCGCGGCGGGTGCTTCGGTCTCAATGACGACGAACGGCAAGAAAGTCGACGCTGCCGCATTGCGAAGACTTGTCGACTCGGGGCTCCAAGAAATCAGTTTTAGCATCAACGCATCCCAACCATCGACCCACCGCAAGGTTATGAAGATGGATGGCTACCGAGACGTCATTTCCAATGCCAAGAACGCGATTCGCCAGTCCCGATCTTTCGAGGACTTCCAAACAAACATCAGCTTCGTTCTTTGTCGGGAGAACTTCGAGGAACTTGACGAATTCATCGACGAGTGGAGGGCGGCCAAGCCATCCAGCATTTACATCCACCCCTTGAACAACCGAGCAAATCTCGTCAACGCGGAGTTGTCCGAAGTCCGCGTGGATCAGGTGGCCGTCAAGTACGCCAATGATCCTATCGTCATCGTCGACATCTTCTCGAAAGCTGGCTCGGACACGGGCATTTGCAAGATTGCAAGCAAGCTGGATTTCATCAGCTCGGACGGTGACTTGCTTCTGTGCGCCCTTGACTACGCAGCGGTCAACCGAATTGGCAACCTAGCGACAAATCGAATTCAAGACCTGAGAGCTCGCAAGATCCAAGCATACGCCAACGGCGACTTCGATAGCTTTTGCGAGTCCTGCTCCTTCTGTCCCAAGCCGAGCAAAGTCGAGAACTGAGCTGCCGGCCCGTCCCTTCTTGTTGATGGCGCCTGCTGTGAGAAGACCACAGCCTTGACGAGGAAGCCGCGGAAGAGTTCAGGGATCACCCGTCCGCATCACTGAATGCGCGGGCGTAGGCGTGAGCTGGTGTGGCTTCGGTCAGTGAATCAGAGTCTCAAAAAAGAAAACGGCAGGCCCACGTTGCGTGGACCTGCCGTTCCTTAGATTCTCAAATTTGAAGCTTACTGCTGCTCGGAAGAGACGAGAACGTCGTTGCGCCACACGTCCACTTGCACGAGGTCACCCGCGTTGTCGTAGTGGAAGTTGGTCTTCTCTTCGACCATTTGGTCTGCTTCATAAGTGAAGGCGGCAGACTTGATGAGGCGACCTTCATCATCGTGCAGGTCGATCTTGCTGACGCTGCCATCCGGGTGGTAGGTCTTCAACAGCTGACCAGCCGTTCCGATATCGAGGGCGCCGGTATCATCATCGATGGACACCTTGAGTCCGCGGCCACCAATCACAACGTCATCATTGCCGTCGATCAGATCCACGTCGATCCGGCATGGGCGAATGCCCCCGACAACGTCATCGACACCATCAACTCCGTCGACGGTTGGGGTCGGCGATCCACTGTTGCCGGCCCCTCCACCGATCACGTCACCGTCGAAGTTGTCCGGATCTCTGGGATCGAAGTCTTTGCGGCAGGGGCGAATCACGATGTCATCGACGATGACCGTGACGCTCTCTTCTTCGATGACGTCGTCGCCGAACATCACTTCCGTGGCGGTCAGGCTGGACAAGCTCAGCCCGACGGATTCACTTTCGGTGACGAGCACCATGGAGAGTGTGTCCATTCCGGCAGGGATGCTTGGCAGATGGGCGACGGCACCATCCGACTTGAAAACCCCCTGGGCCAGAACTCCGCCGACGGTGTTCGTGTCACGGTCCAAGGTTGCCAAGACCCAGCTTTCGCCGACCTGACCCCCTTCGAAGCGCAAACTCGTTCCGCCATCCTTGAACAAAGGTGTCTGGGCGATCAGCAGCGTCGCCGAAGCCACCAGGCTTGAAGAAATGGCAAGCACCTTCAGGATTCCACCACGCCACATCACTTGAACCCTCCTCGAAGCCGGCAAACACACGCGAAACAAATTTTTTCCTAAATCACAACGCCGGCATTGACATCTTTCTATGGACTTCGGCACGAAGTTCCAAGAGCTTTAGCGCGTCCATAATTCGGCCAGGCAATGACGTTGGCGGAGAGTCCAAATGACGGACACGTCGCCAGACTCGAGTGCCGGAGCCCATGTACCCCTTTAGATATTGCCAATGTCCCAGCAGTTTCCGCGGCTAGAGGCGGTCAGCAATCTCCATCCCGGTGGAGTCGTCGAGCGACGTCCCCAGAATCCGTAGCGAAAATGGACGGTGAAGACGTGATTTGCCTTGATGAGGAAGCACGCGAAACGTCTTTCACCTGCAGACGTTGTCGTTCGCTTCATACTCGGATCATTGGACCGAGCAAACATTGGTCACCAGACTTCGCTGCTTTGATCCAACAACGGCCGACCGAAATTCCATTTCGTGTCGTCTTCTTGCATCATGGAACTCATGAGATTGCTCGGCGACTGCCTACCGTTCTTCAGCAACGAAGCATCCGCCGAAGGAAATCAAACAGCTTTGAATCTCTTGCACAATCGGAGCGAGGCAACGCGCACACTTCTGTCCCTGAAATCGCAGACCCAAAGTCGACGGACTTGAAACTCAAGGACTTGAAAGCGGGGCTCGAAGATGAAGCGGAACGACTCCTGGAAGCAATCCTCTCCGCAAAGCGTTTCGAACGGCGGATCGGGAATCACCTTCGTCATCCCTTGTCTCGATGAAGAGCCCGCCATTGCCGAAGTGATCAAAGCAGCTCGCGAAGGCGCGAAGAAGCTGAACCTGGACGCCGAGATCATCGTCGTCGACAACGGCAGTACAGACCGTTCGGCGGAGATCGCAAGGGAGCACGGCGCCAGGGTCCTTGAAGAGCCTCGAACAGGATACGGGTCCGCGCTACGCCGTGGCTTCAACAGTGCATCCCATGAAGTCGTCGTGATGGGTGACGCCGATTTGACCTACGACTTCCGCGAAATCAGCGACTTGGTAGAGCCCATCCTCGAGGACAAAGCTGACTTTGCCATTGGCAACCGGATGAAGAACATCCAGCCTGGCGCAATGCCATTCATGAACCGCTACGTCGGAAATCCGATCTTGTCGCTCGCGCTTCGAGTGATGTTTCACGGCAATCGCACGAAGGACGCGCACTGCGGCCTGCGGGCCATTCGGAGATCGTCATACGCCAAGCTCAACTGCGTCACGACGGGGATGGAGTTTGCAAGCGAGATGGTCGTTCGAGCCATTGACAGCAAGCTGCGTGTGGTTGAGCGAAACATCAACTACTACCCTCGTCTCGGTGACTCCAAGCTGCACCCTTTCCCCGATGGATGGCGGCACCTGCGGTTCATGATGTTGCATAGCCCCACCTGGATGCTCTTGATTCCCGGGGCGATTGGCTGGTTTCTCGGCCTCGCGATTTCCATCCCCATGGCATTTGGCCCCCTGGAAATCAAAGGGAGAGTCTTCGACATTCACTGCATGATGACGGGGGGGCTGCTGAACATCATCAGCATTCAAGTGATCACGATCGGGCTCTTGTCCAAAGCGTACGCACACCTGAGCGGCCTTCGGCCAGACCCAATTGTTCGCTGGTTCTATCGCTGGTTCACCTTTGAAAGGGCTCTCCTCCTTGCGGCGCCCCTCATCCTCGTTGGACTCTTTGTCGTGCTCCGCATCGTGTACGTCTGGACCACAAGCGGGTTCGGGGAGCTGTCGCAGGCAAAACCGTTCTTTCTGGGAATCATGTGTCTTATCAATGGGGCTCAGATTTGGTCCTCGTGCTTCCTGTTTAGCATCATGGCAATGCCTCGCCGGTACGACTCTCTGCCCCAAGGGCCCATCGAGCGGGGCTCCCCCGCCTCCAATTCCAATGGAACGTAGCGCTCGCAGTCAGGGGCTCGCTCGCAGCATCCAGGCCGTCAAGGCTCGCGACTTGTTCGAGTCTCCGCGAAGACTTTCCTTCGGCCATCGGTGCGCGTCCGCCTCGGACCAAAGTCAGGAGTCCTCGAGACGGATGGGTTCTGACCACAGGCCGCAGCAGACCGAAGACGTCCCTCGGCGGTGGCTCCGCGCACTGGGGGGAACTGCCGGCTCCCCGATCGTCCGCGAACCCGGGGATTCGGGCTTCGCTGAGCTGAAAACCGAAGCCCGCTTCCACGACCAGCCGGGAGATCGTCACCGATGACCACTCCCCGTGTTTCGGTCGTGATTCCAGTTTTGAACGCCGAGCCCTACTTGCGAAGTCTCCTGGAAGCCATCCTTGACCAGGAGACGCCCGTGGAAGAGATCCTTCTGCTTGACTCGATGTCGACCGACCGCACTTGCGAGATTGCGCGCGGCTTTCCCCAAGTCACTCTCTACCCAATCCGAAACTTCTCTCACGGCGGAACTCGGAACTACGGCGCACAGCTCGCCCGCGGAGAGATCGTGGCACTCCTCACGCAGGATGCGCTCCCGAAGGATCGCCACTGGCTTTCCTTTCTCCTTGCACCGTTTGCCGACCCCAAAGTTGCCGCCACGTACTCGCGTCAGATTCCGCGGCCAGACGTCAACCCGATGGAAGAGTTCTTTTTGAGGACCCGATTTCCGAAGGAGACGGTTCGCCGCGAGAAGCGCAAGGAAGGGGCGCTGGACCTCCAGTCCGTGTTCTTTTCCAACGTGAGCGCCGCCATTCGACGA
This sequence comes from Planctomycetota bacterium, assembly GCA_028289345.1. Classification (GTDB taxonomy): domain Bacteria; phylum Planctomycetota; class B15-G4; order B15-G4; family SIAN01; genus JANQQL01. Next base: position 266,446 of record JANQQL010000050.1, read on the forward strand.
GACCTGTTGCTTGCGTATCCGTTCGATCCGACCTTGATCATGAGCGAAGACCAACAGTGGGCTCGCGACGTCATCGAAGCAGGCTACGCCACGGTCTACGAACCAAAGTCCACGGTCATCCACTCGCACGACTACTCGCTGACTTATGCCTTTCGACGGTACTTTGACAGCGTCTACTCGCTGACCGAAATCTTTCCACGCCACGGCCTTTCAACCTCCGCGGCCATGGGCGCTTCCTACCTGCTCAGCGAGTGCAAGTACATCGCCAGAAACTACCCACGACAGCTGCCCTACTATGCGCTGTACACGCTGGCAAAGTCCGCAGGAACGGTGAGTGGTCACTTTGCCGAACAGCTTCCGACCTGGCTGGCCACCAAGCTCAGCCTGAATCGCAACCACTGGAAGAAACCGGATCGACTGGCTTCCGAATAGGCCGCCCCCCAAACGGCGTGGCCACGCACCCTTCGAGAGCAAATCTCAAAGCGTCTGGTTTTTGGATACTTCGGGAACGGTCGGCGCATCCTCACCTCGAAGGCTCCCATTGAGTCACGGCGATCGAACGTCGCTCGGGTTCCACCAGGGCGTGAAAAATGGGGTGCGAACCACTTGTGGCGGCTAGAGTACTCGAAGAAACTTGGTCAGGCCGAAGCAGGATTCCATCAGGGTGATTTTGACAATGGAAAGGTCGTGCTGACACATGCGAGTTCTCGGGATGGCCTTCTCTGGCCACGGCTCATCAATGTGCTTGGTCGAGGATGGTCGAATCTGCCGAGCCGTGAACTTGGAACGAATGACGCGAACCAAGTTCTCGCGCGCAACGATTCCCGAGATGCAACCCGCAATCGATGCGGTTCGCACCAACTACTTCAGGCTCGACACACCGCGTTACTTCAACTTCTACGAAGTCTTTCCGGAGATGTTGAAGTACGTCACTGGCACGGACTCGCTGAAAGAGGCTGAGATCGACCTGATCGTCAAGCCCAACGACAACATTCCTTTCGGTGCGGTGTCCGAGGAAGTCTACGCCGGATTCTTGAAGTACTTCGGCTCCACAAAGACCCACTTCGATTTCGAGCACCACCTTTGTCACGCATACCAGGCATTCCTTTGTAGCCCGTTTGAAGAATGTGCGTTCATGTCGGTGGATGGGAGCGGTGAAAGGCTGGCGCGGCACAACATGAACAGCCTCTCCATGACTCTCGGCTCGGGAAGCGGAGCGCGCGTCAACACGATGTCGGAAGTCACGTTTCCTTCCACTCTCGGCGGGATGTACAGCACCGTCACCACCCACTTGGGATTCCGAGAGCACCAGGAAGGGAACACCATGGCCCTTGCCGCGTTCGGCGGCGACGAGTTTTACGAGCAGGTCAAGGACGCCTATTCGGTTCATTCGGATGGGACTTTCAACTTCGACTTGGAGTGGAAAGATGGAAAGGCTGTGGGCCTTGAGATCGCCCGGGCCATGCACGAGTACTGCCCTCCGCGTGAACCGGACTCGGAACTCGACCAACGGCATCGAAACGTGGCCTGGGCGATGCAGAAGATCGCCGAGGACGTCCTCATCAACGCGGCGCGGGGGCTCCATGAGCGAACGGGACACGACCGACTCGCCATCGCTGGAGGAGTGGGCCTGAACTGCGTCGCGAACACCAAGATGCTCGAAGAGTCGCCAATGAAGAGCATCTACATTTGCCCCAACGCCGGCGACCGCGGACTGGCGGCGGGGGCTGCCCTCTATGGCTATCACGTGGTTCTTGGACAGAAGGAGCGCCATCCTCCTAGCACCGACTACCTTGGTCGAAGCTACTCTGATTCCGAGATTGGTGCGGCACTCAAGGAGTGCTCCAACGTCGAGTATCAGCGCAGCGAGGACATCTGCGCCGACACCGCAGAGCTCATCAGCCGAGGGCACATCGTGGGTTGGTTTCAGGGTGGCGCCGAGTTTGGCCCTCGGGCCTTGGGGCACCGAAGCATCTTGGGAGACCCCAGAACTACGGCAAGCAAGAAGCGACTCGACGAAGAAATCAAGCGTCGAGAGTGGTTTCGGCCGTATGCCCCCAGCGTCTTGGCGCAGCACTCTCACCGCTTTTTCGACCTGGAATGCGAAAGCCCCTACATGCTGCTCGCCGCCGACACTCGATCCGAGGTGCGTTCGGAGATCGACGGGGTCGTCCATGTCGACGGCAGTGCGAGGATTCAAACGGTCACCGAAGAGGGTGAGCCGCGATACCACCGACTCATTTCAGAGTTTCACCGTCGAACCGATATCCCCATCGTCTTGAACACCTCTTTCAATGGCAACGGCGAACCAATCGTCGAAACGCCCGAGAACGCTCTGGCGACGATGAAGTCCATGGGACTGGACAGCCTGTCGGTCGGTGATTACTTGGTGTGGCCGAAAGACGCTCCCTACGCAGGCGAGATGAAGGCCCTGCACTCTCGGAGCGATTAGAGCAGGCCACGGCATCGGAGATTTGCTGGCTGACTTGAATGATGAAAGCTCGAAACACACTCACGACTCTCCCTCTCGCGCAGGAGCTGCGGCCTTGGAAAACGGGGGAGCTCTTCGCCTCTCTACTGATCGGTCACTCCAAGTCAACCGATGAAACGGGAACTCGATGCCAATCTACTTTCCTAGATCGCTGAAAGGGTTTCTTCCACGCCGCAAAGTATTCAGCACCTGGTATGACCACCTTTCCTTTGGTTACGACCTCGTTGGCGCGTTTCAGCCATCTTCCATTGTTGAACTTGGCACCTTTACGGGGCAGTCCTACTTCACTTTCTGTCAATCCGTTCTCGATCACGAATTTTCCTGCCGATGCTATGCCGTTGACACCTGGGCTTGGACTCCCGACTACCACATGGACCCCTACGACGAGTCGGTGTATTCGGAGGTCAAGGACTACAACGATTCCAACTACTCGACGTTTTCCACGCTCATGCGAATGGAGTTCGAGGAGGCAGCAGAGAGCTTCTCAGATGCTTCCATCGACCTGCTGCACATTGACGGCCACCACACCTACGAAGCCGCTCGCGGAGACTATGAAACCTGGCTTCCCAAAGTGGCGCCGGGCGGAATCATTCTTTTCCACGACACCTGCGCGCGGGTGAAAGATTACGGCGTCTGGAGGTTGTGGAGCGAGATCCGCAAACAACACCCGTCCTTCGAGTTCAAACACGGATTTGGCCTGGGTGTCATTCGAAAGCAGGGCGGGGAACGGCGGTCGCAACCGCTCCTTGACTTGCTGTTCGATGACAACGAGGAACGCCATCACCAACTGAGGAATCTGTACGTCTACGCGAGCCATCTCCAAACCCTGGAGGGTCGCAACAGGGTCTACGAAAACGTGCAGAACCGCTTGGCCAAGGAGAAGGCGACCGGCGGCTCACAACTGCACGATGAGATGAAGAAAGAAATCCTCGACCTCAAGAGCACTCAGTCCGACGAGTTTGAGCGGATCAAGGCTGAGATTCTGGAGGCTCGAAAGAGACAGCCGAAACGCAACTGACTTTCGCGGATTCGCTGCCTCTCAGGCCTTCTCGGCCACAGAACAGAGGTCGCGGTACAGCAGGGCGACAGAATCAGGGAGCGCCCCCTCGAACCCCGGCTTTGCGTGTCTCAGCGATTCATCAAAGAAATCAAAGCGGTCCGGGGCACCGAGACCGAGTCGGCGACAAGCCTGCCGAAGCACCCGGTCATAAGCCTCTGCAGAGAGGTCGAAACAGACCAGAGGAAACCGAAGCCGTCTCTGAGCCGAAAGGAGTTGCCGGTTGTAGCAATTCCAAATGCCCAGCCAGCGGTCAATCATTCCTCCATTCCTTCGCTGCAACGACTGCGCAACGAGGAGTGGGTGGCGATAGGTTCCGACGACTTGCATCTCGGGCAACGCTTCAAGCCACCCATCCAACGTGAAGAGTGTTCGCGGGCACTTGAAGCCCCACGTCCTGTTGCTTCCATACGAAGCAATGATCTCATCGCGTCGGCGCCTCAACGGATCGCTCCAGCTGACAATTCGGGGAGGGCTCTCCCAGGAACCATTGCAGCTCGTCAGCACATCCTCGTTGAGCTTCATGATCGCTGGGTTTTCGCGATTGCCTTTCGGGTTGTAGGGAGAGTCGGAATTCTTCTCACCCAAGTACACACCGGCTTCTTCCAAGCTACCGATCAATGTACTTGTCCCGCTGCGATGCATTCCCAGAACGCAAATGGCCTGACGACTCATGGCTCGGGCTCCTGCCCCTATGAACCAGACTCAGGAAGCTCTTGCCAGAGAGTTTCGGAAGTCGCGCCCTCGCGGTCTCCCTCTTCACGAATCGTGTAATAGTAGAGAGCGATCGACTCTCGCATCATCCCATGCGGGCAATTGAGCGGCTTCGGGTGTCCGTGAAAAGAAGTCTGGTCGGTATTGAAAATCACGCAACGATTCCCAATCGGAAGCAAGCTTCGCTCGCATTGAGCCATGTCTCGAGACCAGAGTTCCAAGTGTCCCCCGTACTCCTCTTTCCATTCTCGGTTCAGATACAGGAGCAGATTGACACGACGATCCAGCAAGTAGTCTGGATGCGCATTGAAGTCGGCATGGATTCCCAAAACACCGCCTCGATGCACAACATGGACACCGCCGCCGAGCAGCTTTGGATCGGGGAGCAAACCGCGGATTCCCGTCAAGTGCTCGAGCTCCTCTAAGAACGGTCCGGCACTGAGCTCAAAAATCAACTGGCGAACAAACGGGTCCATGAACAGGGTCTTGGAGAGGCTTTCTTTTCGGTACTGCGCAATTCGATTGTTCTCAGTTTTCGCGTCGTAGTCATCCCAAATCAGCTTCGGGAATCTCCAATGCGTGGGAAGGGGAAGCTTCTCTGTCAACGTCTCGAAAGCGAACTTGGGTAAGAAGTCATCGATGACGACATGCGGGAAAGGTTGGGCATTTCGGTATGCCTGGGCGTTTGCTTGCCGCAGTTTCCCCCTTGCAAGCGCCGTACGTAGCTCACCCGTCCCGTATTCTGGCAGTGGACGATCGTCGGGTGACTTTTCGACCAAGCGAGATGGTTCAGGAGCAGGCATGGAATCGACAACCCTTCGGCGGCGGATCACTCTGACTCATCGGATGGCTCCTCGCGCCCAAGTGCTTTGCGCAGCACCCCTTTCGCCCGATCCGCGGTCTTTCGTGTAACGTAGCGTGCACGAAGGAGTTGACCGGCGAACTTCTCACCCATTGTTTTCGACATCGCGTAGTGCTCGAGAGGCTCGTCCAGCGTTTCCGCGAGCACATCGAAAAGTAGCACTGTGCGAGCTCGGTCGCCGCGGTTCCAAGCTTCGTGGATGTGCTTGGCATTGAACGCCAGACACTTCCCGTCATGCCAGGTCTGCTTCATTCCCTCGACGTGAAGGGCGCACTTGTCGACAGAGACGAGCCCCAGATGCACACGAATGTCGGTTCCCAGGCAATGATGCGGCCACAAACGCGTTCCTGGGACCAAGCGCGAAAAGACCACGGATGTGACGCCGGGAATGGAATCGACAATCTCCATCGTCCGCGGACACCGCGCCTGGTTCTCTGGATACTCGGTGATATCGCTCGGGTCGAGTCCCTTGCGGAGGATGAATACCTTCCAAGATTCGAAATCGCGGTAGGTTTCGAACTCCGGACGTGAGATTCCATCAAGCTCTTCGCGGATGACCTTCCACTTGCGTTCGAGCATCTCGGTGAAAGGGAATAGGCGTGTGTCGTAAAACATCAGCGTAATTCCGATGAGCCCGCGTGAGCAACGCTGAAGTGTATCCCGAAGCAATCCGCAGGCGCAAGCGCCAAGCTCTTGGCGCTACCGATGGGCTAAGCGTCAAAGACAACTTCGGAAGCCGAAGATCTCCGGAATCGCCCGCACGGCACAAGCACCGACGCAAAAGCGACCAAATTATGGATACATGCCCAGCACTTGCTCGATGACCTGCTCGGGAGTTGCGAGCCGAGACCGTTGCCTCCCAATCCTCTCCGCCGCCTCCCCGTAGTCGGCCGCCATCCGCGCTAAGGAAGAAACGTGCAACCTCGTCTCTGCGCCAAGATAGCGCGGCTCCCATCCGAGGTAGTACTCACGAACCGATCGCTGCAACCAGTCTTCCACGTGTCGCGCGATGTGGCCGGGTTCAAAACTAAACTGAGGGCGCTTGAGGAGCATCCTCAAATGCCCCGAGGTCGAGCCCGCGTTCCAGTAGAACACGTACTCGGCATGGGCCAAGAGCGCGAGGAAGAGGTTGTAAGCGCAATAGGGAAGCAGCACCGCTCGGTGAGCTTCGCCCAACAGCGGAGCGACATCCTCGAGGAACTCATTCGGCGCGAGCAGAACGGGACACCTTCCTGCGGACACGGTGTCGGAGATCATCACCGCAACACGCTGGGCGAACTGGGCCCGACTCGACTCCATGACTTGCGTCGCATAGTCCTCCCCTGTCAGCGCGAAGAGCCAGTGCCCCCCATCCCCAGGGGCTTCTACAAGCCCGGCGCCGGACCAAAACTCGTCGGGGACCGCAGCAATTTCGGAAGCGACAAAGGACGGATTGAAGAAGGAGACACTCCGAATTCCCTCCACCTCGAGGGGAATCACATAGAGATGTGTGAGTTCCTTGACCACGGCAACGGGATCCGTGAGCGCTTTGACTTGCGGAGAAATGCGTGGCGCAGGAACCGTCAGCAAACCCCAGAACGGGTCAGAGGTCACCACACGACTCCCCCCTTCGCGCAACTCGTCGGTAAGCCCTTTTAGCTGGCTCACAGAAACGAGTTGGTGAATGGGCAGTAAGTACCCGGAGAAGAGCACGACGACATCCGGGGACTCGTCGGCGATTGCCTCCTTGAGGTCGTCGTACCCGGTGTATCGGCGAGTTCGCACTGGTAAGCCTTCGCCGTTCAAATCGTACAACCGAGGGGGAAGCAACATCGTTGTTCGAGGAGCCAACGAGCGGCCGTGGACGAACAACATCGCTAGGGTCAGCTCGCCGAAGTCGTTGTCGATCACAAACAGGAGTCGCGCGTTCTCAACAGTGGTCACAGGGCCCCCTCTTTCGTTGATCGCCGTTCGTTCTGCAACTGCGGTCCATCTTCTTGCCCTTGGGTGGTGAACAATCTGCCAAGTCTCGCTTGCCACTGGGGCGGATCGTATCTGGATGACGGAGCTTGTCACCCGGCGTCTCGGCCTCGAACCGATGCGCCGTGGCGGCTCCGCTGACCACCGACCCGCTCGGCTCCGGCAAACAATGTCTCACTCGATTCCTCGCCTCTGACCAAGAGATGTCCGCGTGACTCAGGAGAAGCTCTCCAGCCAGCCCCGAGGCTCCCGGGTTGATCGAGACTCGGGCGGCCCCGCGAAACACGGGACAGAAACCGTGCGCTTCTTGGACGGCCCTTCCCGTTCCGCCAACGCTGAGCAAACACGCGGTACAACGACTCTCCGAAGGCTCCCGAGGACTCGGAATGTTGGCGACCGTTCTGTACGCAAAGCGAGCGCCAATCCGATGACCGAAGAATCACAGCCTTTCCGAGGACGCTTCAATTGTCCTTGATCACTGCCAAGGGCGTCCTAGCATGAAACGTGACTCGATCGACTTGATTCCTCGAGAATCAGAAGAGCGCGCGACAACAGACTGCCTCACCGCGGCGTCCTGAGTGCCTGACGCCCGATCGGAGAAGACGTGCTGAGGTTTCGCAAGACAAATCGGTCGGCCTATCTGAACTTCTTGCTCTCCAAGTACGAAGCGTACCGCGGAGCGACAAGCGTCCGATCTCTGCCTTACCACGCGGACATTGACCCATCCGACATCTGTCAGTTGCGTTGTCCGGGTTGTCCAACGGGGATCGAAAACGAAGGCCGCCGCCAAGGCCTCAAGGAAGAAACGGTCTACCGAAATCAGCGTGCGAAGCTCTCTCGGGACCTCTTCCATTCGGTGCTCGACGAGATCGGCGAGTATCTATTCATGATCGAGTTCCATAGCCAGGGAGAGCCGTTGCTCAACCAGGACGTAACGTCCTTCATCCGAAAAGCCCACTCTTTGGGCATCGAAACTCAGACGCGGACAAACTTGTCGTTGCAGCTCTCTGACGAGCGCATTGATGACTTGGCAAGCTGTGGACTTGGCGTTCTGTGGGCTTCCGTGGACGGGTTCTCGCAGAGAGCCTATGAGCAGTACCGTGTGGGAGGTCAGATCGAGCTAGTGAAACGAAATCTCGAGCGCTTGGCAGAGTCGGTGGAACGCCATCGCTCGGGAACGACCATCGTTTACCAGTTCCTTGTCTTTCGCTGGAACGAAGGCGAGGTCGAAGAGGCTCGAAAGTTCGCGGAACAACTCGGAATTCAGTTCCATCTCCAGGATCCGATCATTTCCAAAGAGGACTGGCTTCCGAGCTACCGAAGGTCTGAAAAGCCCCTCCTGTCCTCAGAAGACGTGGACGCTCTCGCGAAAGAATGGACTGCGGCGGGCAATCCCTCGTACTGGAAAGACCACGAACGCCATGACTATTGGATCCCCGCCCACCCCGGTTTGCGCTGGATCCCCCAGAACAGCCCCCAGGACGACTCCTTTTGCGGCTGGCATTACACCGCGACCACCATCGAGCCAAGTGGACACCTCACACCGTGCTGCTGGACAACAAAGGAAGGAGATCGCCTGGGCGCCATCGAGCCGGGGCGGACGAGCCTGGCTGACGTGTGGAATGGAAGCGCTTACCAGAAAACCCGAGCAGAGTTTGCCAACCCGGACGCAAAGACGCCGCCCACCACGCTTTGCTCACGTTGTTACATCCCGGACATTTTCAAGCACGTGCTGAGTAACAACGATGTTCTTGTGTCCAACCAGTTTCACGAGGTCTTCAAGGATTCCGAGCCGGCGCTTTCGCGCGCATTTCAGCTAATCCTTCAGGGGATCGGCAAAGCGGAACGTCTGCGCTACATGGAATACTTCGAAGGCCACCTAAAGCGATACTTTGGCGAAACAGGCTTCCAGGTGGCGACCAACAGCCCGCGCTGAGCTGCCTCGCACACAACAACGTCTTCGGACAAAGCCCAAGCTTGATACAAACTCGGGCCGCTCCCTTTGGTCGGCAAAAAGAACGGAGGGCATCCGCGCCGACTCATGGCACCTCCGACCGTTGACCACGGAAATGGAGTCGCCACCCGTCCTAAGAGCTCGACATCACGGTCACGCTTGGGAAGGGTCCCTACCGGCCATTCACCACCGCCTGTAGTTCCGCGCAAAGCTCCCTGTGCAACGGTTCCGGGGGAAGAAAATTGCGAGCGCTCACCACGGCGTTGAAGACCCGCGGCGTCCCCAAGGATCCGCCGAAAGAGGGCCCTCGCGTGCTGTCTCCCACTCGCGTCGGTTCCATTTGGTAGTCAGACACTTCGAGATGACCGGCTTCGTCCATCTCGTCAACCAACTCCCCATTGACATACAAACTCGCCCGGATGCGGTTTCCAGCCCCTTTCCAACTCGAGAGTCGCCGATAGAAATCGCCGGCAAAGATGATGGATTGTGCGCCCGAGTCGTTGTCCAGCCTCCCCTCGAGACGGTAGTCACCAAAGACCACGGACACCGTTCTCGAGGCAGGTGAAAACTCAACGCTCCACACACCGGCCTGTTCGACAAGAGACACGGCCTCACTCTCCGCTTTGTCCACTCCTGCCACGGCGATTCCAAACGAGTAGGAGCCATGTCCAGGGGTGCGCTGCAAGTCATCGCCCTCCAATACCCCGCCCTTGCGACCGACGGTCTCCTTGTACTGAAGCTCCACCTGGTGCACGGCCCGAAACCATTCTTTGTACTGATTCAGCAACTCCATTGCCTGGCCCGGGTGCTGGTCGGCCACGTTCAACTTTCCTGCGGGGTCGCTTTCCAAGTCGTTCAACACCAGCGAAGACTCGACGGGCCACGCAAGAAAGTGGGAGCTCATTCGCCAACGGCCGTCCGCCGACAACACTCCAAACCCGTACCGATCGAAGACGGCTTGCTCCCAGAACAAAGGACGCCCCCGAAGCTCGCGTTCCCCTCGAACCAGACTCGTCAAGTCCACTCCATCCAGCGACGGCTCCACGTCACCGCCCGCTGCCCGGAGAACTGTCGGGAACACGTCCAGAAGAGACACGGTGTGATCAATGACTCGGTTCGACGGCAAACCAACGGGCCAGCGCATCAACATCGGCGTCCGAAGGCTGCCTTCGTGCATCTCTGCCTTCTTTCCAAAGAATGGCCAGTTGTTATCGAGCTGCTTGTTGGTTCCACCGTTGTCACTTGCGACCACCACGAAGGTGTTGTTCTCCTGCCCCGATTCTTCCAGGGCCCGCAAGAGCGCTCCGACGCTGTCGTCGAGGTGCTCGATCATGGCCAAGTAGCGACCGTCCGGGGAGTCGTCATACTTTTCCGCGTAGCGACGTGCTGGCTCGATGGGTGTGTGAGGGAGATAAAACCAGTGGTTGAGAAACCACGGCTCACCCCGCTTCGCTCCTGCACGAATGAGCTCGCATGACTTCTCGATGAGGATGTCGGTCAGGTGTCCGCGATATTCGCGACTGTCGTTGGGTCCATCGTTCAGCCACGGATTGACGTAGGACGGATCGTGAAACATCTCGTCCGTTGGCGGGTGTTGATAGGGCCCGCGCAGTAGCCATTGGCTCAGAAATCCAAACCAGGAATCGAATCCCACGGAGTCCGGCCACGCCAAGGGAGAAATGTGGCCCATGTGCCACTTCCCCACGTGGTGAGTCCGATAGCCAAGTTCTTTCAAAGCCCGGGGCAGAGTCACGACTTGGGGCGAAAGACCGGGACCGTTCGGTGTGAATCCTGATTTCGACGGAAAGCGCCCGGACAACAAAGCGGCGCGCGCGGGTGAGCAGGTGCTGTCTGCGTAGTGTCTGGTGAATCGGACCCCCTGATGCGCAAGCTGATCCAATTGCGGTGTTGGCATCTTTGGATTGCCGTTGGCGCGAAGGTCGTTGTTCCCCAGATCATCGACGCACAAGATCAGAATGTTGGGAGGCCCTTCCTCTTTCTCGGATCCCTTGCACCCCATCAGCGCAGAGGTGGAAAGAAGCAGAGCCAAGGCAATGGCCCCGCCCACTCGCGAAGTCACGAGACGCTTCGCCCTCGCGGGAAGGCGATCTTTGACGCGGAAAGGAAGACCTGCGCTCCACCGACCGATTCGGTACTTCCATGACGAGGCGCTTTTCGAACTCAGGTCCGCGTGACCCAGATCGGAGTCGTCCACCCCATTTCTCCGTTGGATTGAACAACTCGAAGGTAATAGAAATGCTCTCCGGGAACGGGAGAGTCTTCCACCTTGATCTCCAGTGCGCCTTCGAGAGCCGAGTCCACGCGCAACACTTCGTTGTCCTTGATAAGCTCGACCGTGAACTCTTCGGTTTGCCCAATGACTTCGTAACGAATTTCGCAAGATCGATCGGTCACACAGCCTTCCCCGATGACGGCCTCATCGATCGAGAAGTCAATGTAGATTCGGTCGAACGAAGTGGCATAGACCCGATAGTTCCAGAAGGCGTCCCAGATTTCTTCACGCGTCAATCCCGTGGCCAGGAATGCGGTCAATCCTCCCGGATAGGCTCCCCATCGAGAACGACCAGGATGGGAGTCGTGGGTATCGCTGGAAGCAATCACCCCGAACCTTTGCCCGGAAGCCAAGCCCGCCTGCAAGAACTTGTAGTCCTTGCTTGCCCCGGCGAGCGGCCTCGAGTTACCCAAGTACTCCGAGTTTCCATGGCAAGAGTAGAGCTCCACAAAGCGAAAGAAGCGAGGATCCACGGCCCCAAAGGGATAGAGGTCCTCCTGCCCCTTCACCCGATGGTTGTAGGTGAAGTGATGCGGCCCGACAATGACTTCCCGATTGGCGATGTCGTATTGCGATGCCACCGCAAGATTGAATGCGTCGTACGCATTCGACCAGCTCCCGAGCGGCCGACTATGGTCGAACCGGAAGTACAGATTCATGTGCCCCCATCCACCGGGGCCTTCATGGCCGAGAATCGTCACGAATCGACCTGGTTCGTAGTACGTCCTGACAGCCTCTTGGGCGTGACCCCATGCGACGTAACCGTGATCCGTCAGCGCGCATACGTCCAAGTCAGCAAGGTCCCGAGCAAAGGTATAGTACTCATCGGCATCGTCCCCAAGGCCATCAGAGAAGCTCGAGTGACCGTGTAGATCGCCCCAATAGAGGCGGTACTTCGGCTGTTCTGCAACGACTCGGATCGGTGAACACGCACCGACGAGATTCCCGTCGGAAAGCTCGAGACGTGTCGCGCCAAGGGTGTTCAACGTCAGCGGAATTGTTGTCACGCCGGTAAATCCCGAGGCCTGAGCAATGGTCTCTCCAGAGTCCGTTCGAACGACAATGTCACCGGCATAGCCATCGACGGGGTTGAAGTGGCGGTCCTCCGCACGCAGATGCAACTCAAACTCTTCGCCTGCAACAACCAAAGACGGGGCAGAGCCCACCAGGTGGCTGGGGTTGGCCGCCACGATGTCCACCTTGGGCGAACTTGCCGTTTGTCGCGGGACCACATCCGCGAGCCGTTCGTATCGTCCGTCCCCGTCAACATCGGTGAATACGCGAAGCTCCTGATTGGCGTCTGTTTGCGTCTGAACCTGCATCCCTTTCCCAGCGCCAAGAGTGATCTGAACTCGCTCCCCGGGTTGCAGCGGCTCCTCGACAACTTTGGCAAACACCGAGCGGTGGTACATCCTGTCATGCCAGTTGGTGTGCTCCCCTTGGATGTTGAAGATCTCGCGGGGAGCCCAATTCGGGTACCAACTGAGTTCGAAGTTGTGGGGAGTCGCACCGGTGACCGTGATGAACCCTGGGCGAAGGGGAGAGTCGATTTGAAGGTCCGGCCAATCTGACCCGTGGTGAAACCCGAGGCCGACGCCTCCTCCCACGGGAATTCCACTTTCGCCAATTTCGACTGTCACCCGGATGGTGGCTTGGCTTCCAGCGACAAAGGGACCCGTCGGCTCGACAAACGCAGCCCCTTCTCCATCCTGACCGCGGAGGCGCAAACGATTGCGAAGTGACTCGGCCATGGCGGAACCGTCGAAGGGAAGGACTCCCTGACATTCGGCCATACTCACGATCATCTCTGAGCTATGACGTCCTTTCTTCGAGCGAATTTCTTCCACCAAGGAGGTGTCCGACTCGACGAAGCGGACCCGACTCAACGCATCGACATCATCCGCGTAGGCGGGCAGGTAGAACGCAGCCAGGCGTGGGAAGTCGCGCTGCCGAACGCCAAATGCGAAGCACATCGACATCGGGGGGAAGTCCAGGTTTTTGATCCACACTCTCTCACTGGTTCCCGCTTCCTCGATCGCCCGGTCAATGATCGCCCGAGCCACGCGGATCTCGTCTCGGTTCCGTTTCATCATTTCAGATTCACTTTGCCGAGCCGCGTCACTGGAAAAGGGCACGAGCACGGCAAACCACACACAGGCAACGGCACCCGAGAACCAAGCGGGTCCCACGAACCGAAAGCGGGGAAGCACCGCACCAAGGAAGATGGCGATTCCCGCCATGGGCAGGTAGTGGTATCGCTCCTGGATCACAAGCTGAGATCCGTAGAGCAATGCACGAGCAAGAGAGGTCGCGATCCCCGGAACCAAGACCAAGAGAAGACTCGCGATCGGTATCCCCCGGTCCTTCGCCTCAGAGCCTCGCCAGTACCAAACCCCGACCGCGAGGAGTGCCAAGGCCCCCACACCGCCCGCCCCCCAAGCAATCTGTTCCGGGGACGCCGCCATGAACGGACCGATCAAGATCTCGCCGCTCACCGCGGTGGTGAGAGGCCCCAGAAACAAAGAGCTGAACCCATAGCCAGCTTGGAGAATCACGAGCTGTGGGGTCAACACCGCGGTGAGGGCCGCCCCTTTCCAGCCAAACACCGGGGCCCAGTCAGACCAAGATCCCCGGCTAGCAAAGCCCGAGACAGCAAGAAGCAGGATCGCGATCGCAGAAACAATGCTGAGTCGTCGTCCGACTCGCCGCAAAGGCGAGCCCGGCCGTGCGATCAAACAGACGATGACAGGGAAGAGAACGACGAGCGCCAAGCCACTTCCGAATGAAGTTGCCGCGATCAGCAAGAGCAAGGACCAGCGAACTTGCAACCACGCGGTTGCTTTGCGTTCCTCACGAGAGACGGAAACGACGTCTGCGAGTACCCAGAGGATCGCAGTCGTGGCAAACAACTGACCAAACACGGAGATCCACCCCACCACTCCCTGGTGGATCGGCGAAGTTCCCCAAAGACCAGCAAGAAAAGCGGCAAGAAAAGAGCGCTTTGAAATGGAGAAGATCACTCGGAAAAGGAAAGAGACGCACAGCGCATGGAGTCCCAAAGCCAAAGCAAAGTATGGCAGTGGGTCCAGGCCACACAGCTTGTGCAACAGGCCAATGACGGCCTTGTGTGCCACCAAGACATGACCGCCGTGCGGGGCGGACACGAAAGTGAAGAAGCCGTGGTCCACCAAGTCGTACAAATGCATGAAGTCATCGTCCCTGAAGGTGTTCTTCAGGTTCGTGGATTGGACGAAGACCGAGAAAGCAATGGCCGCGATGCAAAGCCACGCAGACGGCTTGGCCAGGCGAACAAGATGCGATTGCACCATCAACCCCTTTCGCGATCAGGACCTCGAAACCCGATGCCCTCGCTCGACGGCGTACAAAGATTGGACGCCAACGAAAACCCGACTGGTCGAACCCAAGGCCAGACTTGTTCAGGACTGGCGCTGTTCGTGATTCTCCCCCGAATCCCCTTCCCCGGTGAGGACATCTCCATACTCCGGAAAGACGGATCGGCAGTCCAAGCTTCGACGTTGATCGTTGGTTTGAATCCGAGCATTGAACTGCGCCGAAAGCTCGGGATCGACGTGTTGAGACCGGATCCGCCGCTGGGCTTCCTCCAGAACTTGGAAGACCGGCGGATGGACCTCGCCCACGCGCACTTCCGGAGGGTCCCAGCGCCTCATGCACTCAACCGCAGGATCAAGATAGTCGGCGTACCGCGCCGGAAGCACACCAATGGAAAGACAAAGTGGATCGACCACTTCGTTCACGAACACGCCAATGTGTCGACCGGTTCGACCGTGGAGTCCTTCAGAGAGGTCACGGACCCACTCGAGATACTGAGAGAGACTACTGA
Source organism: Planctomycetota bacterium (assembly GCA_028289345.1). Lineage (GTDB taxonomy): Bacteria > Planctomycetota > B15-G4 > B15-G4 > SIAN01 > JANQQL01. The sequence goes on from JANQQL010000050.1 coordinate 281,638, forward strand.
TACAAAGCGCGGTGAGCGACGGCAACGTAAGCAGGTCGATTCGATCATTGCGACTCGCCATTTCGACGAGCTCCGCGAAGTTTGCCTGAAAACGCGGCCACTGGAGCCCGAAACGGATGTATTCGGCTCGCTCTCCCCACGCCTCGTTGCTGATCGTAAAGCGAAAGCGCAGGTCTGATTCCTCAACGAATCGGCGCAGTCTCTTCCAGTGAATCGGCGGTGTGTTCAAATTCGTAATGAGACTGACCAAAGGCATCGCGGAGGCATCCCAGCCCGAGCACACGGCCTTCATTTTGTCCAGCGCCTCGTAGAGGGATGCATTGAAAGTCGGCTCACCGCCCATGAACTCGACTTCCCGGACCTCCCCTTCCAACTTGCCAAACCAACTCCAGAACGCATCTGAAAACTGCTCCTGCAATTCGGGAGACGCGACCGGCTCGCGCATCACTTGGATGCCCGCGTTTTCTTCTTCCGCTTCCCACGAACTACTAAAGTAAGAACAGCAGTAGATGCACTTCAGATCACAGGGATTGCCCAGTTTGATCTGCACGAACTTGGGACTCGACCGACTCGGAAGCGCCGCGAGCAGCGACTGATTGTCGCGGTCCGCGTCTTGCCCCCCTTTGGCGTTGATCGACTCGAGGTACTTGGGCAACTCCCACGTCGCCGCCTTTTTGCGAAAGCTCATTCCTCCTACGCGCTCGAGATTCCAGCACACGGCACAGTCCGAGTGCTCGACTCCCGCAAGCAGTGCTGATCGACGCTGGCGGTACTCATTGGTGTTGTCGATGACGTCGAAGCCGAACTGGTCGATCTCGCTCGCCGTGACATTGTGGATCGGTGTCTTGCAGCACACTTGGGTGGTCGCCGAGCGGAGGGAAACGCAGACAAAGTCCCAGGCGAAGCTGCAGAAGGTTCTGGGCGAAGGAGCCGAACGGATCGGTTGAGCCTTTGTCACCTCTTCCTCCTGGACGAGTGGGCTGAGGAGGCACCGAACTCGAGCGGATCGACGTTGGCGCGACGTTTCCGTCGCTCCCCAGGGATCCCCTCGCCTCCAGCCAGCACGTCGCCGTCGCTTGACGAACGTCGAGAAACCAGCTCGTAGATCTTCTCCGGCGCCCGATCCACGATTTCGCCCACGATCTCGCCCCGATCGGCCCGCAAACCAATGGACCGGACCAGTGGGTCGATCTCCCGAAAGACCTCGGAGCGATGGTCTTTCCGAACGCCCATGACCTTCAAATACGTGCGCATGGCAACATTCAAGAAGACCCGCAAGAACACATCCCACGGCATCTCAGTCAGGAACTCAGTGACCTCGGCTCGACGCTCCGCCAAAGAGCGCCGAGCGTTTTCGGGCACCTCGTCCTGTCCCGCCGCTTCCATCGCCTGATCTACCGTCAGACGAGTCGCCACGTAGACCGAGGCCCTTTCGGCAAGTGCATCGGCATCCGCATGGGGACTCAAGCCCGCCCCCTTCACAGAGATCGCGTTGAGCATCGGGTTGGATCTCGCGATCTCCAGGCGATCCACGAAACCGTTCTTCCAGTTTTCGGCGCGTGCGAAGGATTCGATTCTTGCCAGAAGCCCGCGATACTGCTGAAGGTTGAAGGTCTGCACGGAGTCGTTCTCGTCAAAGTCATCCGACTCGCTCAGAAAGTGGGCGATCTCCTTCAAGTCAGACAAAGGCAGCGTGTGCAAAGAGAAGTTGAGAGGGAAGTCGACCTGATTGAAAATCACTCGAATCCCATTCTCATTGCAGTAATGCACCATGGCCGGAACTTCGCGCCAGTTCTCGCGCATCACACAACATCGCCAGATAAACGGACGTCCACGCTCCCGCATCACTTCGGCGAAGTAGCGGGAATTCTCCATGACCAAGTCGTGGGAGGACCCCACACGAATTGACTCGTAGGTTTCTTTGACGATCGAATCGAGCGAAACATTGATCGTAAAGTTCAAGCTCTCGACAAGGTCCTTCACTCGGCGATTGAGAACCGTCCCGTTGGTCACCAGCATCATGTGAAGACCAGGGTTGAACTCCGCAATCTTGTTCCAGATTTCGTCATAGACCGGGATCAGAAATGGCTCGCCACCGGTGAATCCCGCCGAGCGGGCGTGGGGCAAGATTTTGGCCAACTGATCCACGAAGTTCTTGTCGTAGGGGGATGGAACCGCGGGCAACGCATCACGGTTCTTGCGAATCCGCGAGGAAGCAACACCGTGGCACATCACACATTCGAGATTGCACGTATTGTGAAGCTCGAATTCCAAGGTCACAGGAAGCCGCGTCAAGGACTCGACACTGGCACTCGCGCGATCTGCTTTCCAGAGCTCGGTGAAGGAAGCGTCGCGATACGAGCCCGCCATGTCGTCAAGACCAACGAGATCACCTCCGAGCAGCTGTCGAAGGCAGGTGTGACACCCCTTGGAGAAGTCGGCGGCGACGACTGCCTGACGAAGCTCCCGTGCTCTGTCACCAGACCAAATCTCTTCCAGAGAGTTTGTTGGATAGGTCCCTAAGGGGAACGTCCGATTGTGGCAGCAAGCGAGGACCTCGCCGCCATGGGAGAAGTGGATATTGACGAACGGTGCGTGGCAGAACGGCTCGCCGGGAACGGCTTGCCTGTGCTCGTGATAGGACGCGAGCGCGCGTTCGAAGTCGGTCATCGTCCAGTTTCCCGAATCGAATTCACCGCACCTTGCTTCACCGCAACCTGCGAGAGACCTCCTCTGCGATCAAGGCGAAACCAGTCTACCGAAAGGAACGAGGGGAGGGTGCTTGGCCCGACCGCATGAAGGCAGAAACTCGGAACCGTACAAGTTTTGGATAGTGCCTTGAAAGCCGCCACCAAGAGTGATCGATCGTACCATCCATCGCTTGCCCCTGCTTCACGGAAAACCCCGCACCACATGCCCTCGTGATGCGTAGAACGAGATTGCACAACAAGCTCGATCGGGCCGCGAATCACGCCCCCCGGATCGGAAGAAAAGAGAAATCCTCGCTCCTCGTGACTCGAGTTCGGGACGTGTGCCGGACCGCCACGGGTTGTGACATTGCACGACCATCGACTGACAGCAATACTCCATGGACGATTCGACCGAGATCACAAGTGAGCTCAAAGCCCATGAGAACAACGTTTTCTCTTTTGCTGGCTCTCGCCTTGTCTTCGTGCTCACGAGAGACTCCAACACCCAATGTGCTGATCGTCGTCTTGGATACGTTTCGAGCCGATCGTTGGGGCAAGGCCGCGAATGGACACGATCTCACTCCTTTCCTTGGTGATCTCACAAGAAGAGGGGTTTTCTTTGAAAACGCCTACTCCACGAGCTCCTGGACTTCTCCCTCCGTCGCCTCGCTCTTTTCGTCCAGGCACCCATCGCAGCATCGAGTCTCCTCCTTTGATTCCAAGCTGCGGTCCGAAGAGCACACGCTGGCGGAGGCGTTTCGCAACCAGGGGTACGAGACGGCTGGATTCACCGCGAACTTTCGACTGAGCGCGCAGCTTGGATTTGCCCAAGGTTTCGACCACTGGCGTGCCTACATGGGTGACCTTCAAAATGGAAAAAGGGACCCAAAATACCACGGGGAAGATCTCACTCGCCAAGCCGCCCAGTGGCTTGCGGAGCGATCGCCCGAGGATTCCTCGAAACCGACCCTTCTTTACGTCCATTACCTTGACCCACACAACCCCTATGGCTTGACCCTGCCATCCGTCGATCCCAGCATGACCGAGTCCTTGGCGATCGCGAATCGCGCATTGACAGAGCTTCGCTTCTCTGACTTAAGCGACGATCAGGTTCGAACACTCGAAGAGTCCTACGATCTCGAGATTGCGTATCTCGACGAGCAACTTCGCGCGCTGTTCTCGGAGCTGGAAACCGCAGGGTTCCTTGAAAACTGCGTCGTTGTCGTCACCTCGGACCACGGAGAAGAGTTCCGGGAGCACAACTGGATGCTCCACGGGGCCACATTGTTTCACTCCGCGATCAAGATCCCTCTTTTATTCCTTGCCCCCGACTGCCCGAGCGGACGAGTGCAAGAGAACGTGTCGATGATCGACATTGCCCCCACACTTCTTGAACTTGCCGGAATCCCTCCCGCCCACCAGTTCCAAGGGCGATCCTTGGCCTCCAAGATCGACCCCTCCCGGGAATCGCGCGTGTCAACGCCTCTTCCCAACACCAACCACGTCATTGCGGAACTTGCGTCCGAGGGTCGTATGACGGAGCACTCCGAAGCGGTCATCTGGGGGAACCTCAAGCTCGTCCAGAAACCCTCGGGGAAGACCGTTCTCTTTGACATCAAGAACGACCCGCAAGAACGCTCATCCCTCAAGTTCGAGGATTATCCCGAGGCGATGGACATGCTGCGGCACCTGGAGTCCTTTCTTGCGAAGACCTCTTCGGGTGAAGGTGAGAAGTCTGACGCACCGCTGGATCCAGAGACCCTTGAGAACCTTCGAGCTCTTGGCTACCCGGCTGCCTCAGAGTGAGGCCCTGGTTGGGCGGAGCGCAGCCCCCACAGCTCTCGCCTTCACTCCGAACCGAAAGGCTCTAAACTCAACCGAGAAAGCAGGGTCGGCCGAGCCGACAGGGTGAGCCTCAACCTCGATGGCCTGCGCCGAAGATCTTTCCACAAGACCTGGTTCTGGGAGGACAGCATCCGATGGCTCCTTTGGAAGTCGAGCTTTCCATGGTCGTCATTGTTTATCGGATGCGCGATCAAGCGTTGCGCACTTTGCATTCGCTGTCGCCCCAGTACCAACAAGGAATCGACGCTTCGCAGTATGAGATCGTCGTCGTCGAGAACGCCTCCGATCAAATTCTTGGCGAGGAGGCAGCCGTCTCGGCGGCACCGAATGTGACTTACTACCTCAACACCGAGGATTCCCCTTCGCCGATTCCTTCGATCCACTTCGGGGTCCAAAAGACGAATGGAAAGCTGCTCGGGCTCGTGATCGATGGAGCTCGACTGTTGACTCCGAATGTCCTCCGATTTGCACTGGCGGCCCGCAAGCTGGACGAGAATGCCGTCATTTCGGTTCCAGGCTACCACCTGGGTAGGCAGTTGCAGCAGAACGCGGTTCAGTCGGGCTATGACGAGGCCGAAGAATCAGCGCTCTTGGCCGGGATCAATTGGCCAAGTGACGGCTACAAACTATTCGATGTCGCGTGCTTCAGCGGGTCTTGCAATGCAGGCTACTTTCGACCGTTTGCGGAAACCAATTGCCTCTTCCTTGGGCGAGACTTCTTCGAATCACTGGGAGGGTTCGACCCTTTGTTCGTTTCTCCCGGAGGTGGAATGGCAAACCTTGACTTCTACAAAAGGGTGTGCGAGCGCGACGAGACAAGCCTTTTCGTCCTATTGGGAGAAGGGACTTTCCACCAGTTTCACAAGGGCGTCACGACCGGAGGGATCCAAGACCGGGATCAATTCATGAAACGCATTCACGAGGAGTACGTTTCCATCCGCGGAGAACCCTACGAGCTTCCGGAACGACCAGCCACATTTTTGGGCACGGTTCCTCCCAACGCTTTGAAATTCGTTCGCGACTCCGCCAACTCTGCAGAAACCACAGGCCGGTAGTCATCGAATGCCTCCGAACAGCCTGCCGCCGAATCTGTCGTCGATCCGCCACTGCGACCTAAGCCGTGCCTCCCACCAAGCCGTTCTCCACGAGCTCCAACAGTTCGAAGAGCGGGTTCGTGGGACCAGGCCCGGCCCGGCATCGCCAGGTGATAGAAAGCGGATGGTTTCCATTGAGGTTCCAGTCTTCAAGGGTGGCTGGCTGATCCCCTGCATCGAGTCCGTCCTCTTGCAGAGTTCAGATCAGTGGAGCCTTTCTCTCTTGTGGGATGGCGGCGACGAGCTTTCCCGCCAAATTCTCGAACGTGTCGCCTCCTTGCAAGATCCACGAATCTCTGTGCACTTTGAAAGGAATCGAGGGATCGCGGGAGCTCGGAGAGTCCTCAGCTCACGATCGCAAGGTCACCACATTCTCCCACTTGACGACGACGATCTTCTGGATCCCCGCGCCGTCGAGCGACTCCTCGCCGAGGCCCTCGCGAAGCCTTGGAGTGGGATCATTCGAGCTCAGAGACGCTTCGTTGACGAGCAAGGCCACCAACTGGATACCGCCCAGTGGTTTCCGTTTGAACCGAGGCACTATTCGCGGGGGATGACCACCGACCTCCACAATCACTGCCAGCCATACCTGATCCGGCGGAGCGCCTACGATCTGACAACGGGCTGGGAAGGATTCGAGGACTTTCAGTATGCCGGTGAAGACTGCGACATGTTTCTCAAGATCGAGGAAGTTGGATCGATCGAACTGGTCGACGAGACTCTTTACTACTACCGGATCAACCCACAGCGAACCAGCCTCGAGCTAACGAAGGAAGCAGCCTTTGAAATGTGGCGGAGGCTGGCCGACCTGTCGATCGCCCGAATCGGTCTCCCCATCAAGCGAACCAACCAATCGGTTCCCTTTGAGTATGAGCGCCTCAAGCAAGAACCGCTGAACAACAAACTGGTCGCTTTCGTGATTGCTCAGGCGGAGGGCGACGGACAACTCTGGAAGCACACGGTGCAGTCATTGGTCGATGCGGGCATCGACCCGGATTCCGTCGATGTGACAAGAGGCCGGTCACCCTCGGCGTCCTGGAACCATGGGGCCTTGCACTCAACGAAACCTCTGGTCTGCTTTCTCACGGGAGGCACCTCGATCGAGTCCATCGAAACCGTGGACAAGGTCATTTCAGCAATGGAGGAGAGCCAGATCGACATCGTGGCCCCAATAGGAGCCGACGCTCCCGGCCAAGCCGCGAGCGGATTCGCGCCGTGGGGCGCGGCGGCCTGCATGGTCGTTCGTCGGGAGGTGTTCCGAGCAGTCGGAGGCTTCGATGACACGTACTCTGATCCTCGAGCGTCCGAGATCGACTTTTGCTTCAAGGCGGCGCAACGAGATTTCAAGATCGCCGATGGTCCTTCGATCGCGGTCAGAGACCCGTCGAACATTCGCTCTGCCATCAATCGAGAATCGCAGCAACAGCTCCGTGAGCGCTGGAGAGACTGGCTAGGACCGCATTCTTTCGCGGAAGGAGCGTAGCGGTCAGTGGGAAGCTTCGCCGCAAGAGCTCGCTGCTGGGAGCCACGCAGAGCTCAAGACCCACGTTTCGGGCCAACAGACGTTTCGCGTCAACAACGGACATGAAACTCGTCCTTCAGCACCCGTTCTTCTCACCGAGAGCGCCGGTCGACAGCAACCGTGCGAACAGAGGGGGCTCCCCCGGAGTCACGCCCGCAGAGTCGTCCCTCCGGCGAAAAAGACTCTCGCCTCATTCCGATTGAGCGTCCGCTGGCTTTTGAGCACGACGGGTGGCGGTTCCCGTCAATCGATACAGAACTTCTCCCTCCTTGCCTGTCAGTGTCATCGAGAACTCACGGGTTCTCTCATCATGAAAGACCCAAGTCGCGCTCACGGTCACATCGTCGTCCGAGGGACCCGCCCACTCCATCGTCTGGTCTTCGTCATTCCAGATTCCCTCGAGCTGCAAGAACTTGCCTCCGGTACTGAATATCCGAGCGGTGTACCGCGAGATCTCCGGATCGTAGTTCACCATGAGCAGGTGTTCCTCGCCATCCGATCGCTCGAGCGTAAGCCCTTGCAGGAAGCTACCGCCTAGCACCCATTTGAACTCTTCCACACCCGTCAGCTCGACGGAGACAGGCTCGTGAACTGACATCCTCAGGTCCCAGACCCCGATCATTTTCTCAAACACCCTCGACTCCGCCCTTGCCACGAACGACAGCTCTTTCCACCCGCTTCTGGGGCCGGATGAACAGCGGCCACCAGCTCAAACCTCACGATCAAATCAGATCCACCGCCCACGGTGAAGGCCTTCACGCCGCGAAAGCGGCATGCGAGCACGTTTCTCGCTGCCATCGCCGGCTCGTGCAACCCCTCGCTCGGCCTCGTCCAGCACCGGGCCCCGTGGAACAATGGCTCCGCCCTCCCTTCACTCACCAATGACTACCGGGACCTTGTTCGACTGAAGGATCTCGTCCTCATTCAGCAAATAGATCAAATAGGATCCCGGCTTCTGATAGAGCCTCTCAGGGACCGTGGCGGTCACCAGATTCTTGCTCAGTGACACGGTTGTACTCAACTCCGTGTCCCCCCAGAACACCTTGGTGTTTTTTCCGAGCGTTCCCTTTGTCGAAACCCACAGAGCCGCCTGATTCCCCTGGGAATTGAAGGCGGCTCCGGCCGAAGCTTGTCGCGGACCATAGTTGACGATCTCAAGTGGCGTCGGCGCGCAGACACGATCCACTGAAATCCAGTAGCCAACAAAGGCGCAGAGAATCAGCGGGTGAACGAGCAGCTTCCGACGAGTCATGGCAGTTCCTTCACCTAGTGCGGTAAATCGGCGAAGTCTTCGCCAAAGATCTCGCGAAAGACCATGCGAAACGTATTGACCGGAGCAACATCCAAAGCGATCTCGGGTTGGTAATTCGGTGGGAAGTAGAAGGCGTTGAACACCTTCCTCCATTCACCCAGGGCACTGGGAAGGACCTTGGCATGCACGTCTGCTTGTCCGGCGCGAGGTCCGTGGTCCGATTGCACAATGAGAACAAATGGTCGAAGGGCCTTCGAAAACAGATCTTCGATGAGTTCAATGACCCTCCGCGAACAGTACTTGTACGTCCCTAGGTAGAACTCTTTCTTGGACCAATCTCGATGATTCCGGATGTCGACGGTTTCCCCGTTTTCCCCAAACATGAAAGGCGCATGGGAGATCAGGTGATGGGAAACGACAAACTTCGGCGAAGGCAGGGAAATGGCCTGTCGAAAGGCGCTGAGCTTTGCGAGCTCTCCTCGGCGGCGCAGCAAACCATCCCGAACGAGCTTGTCATAGAAAGGGCGCAGCGCGGAGGTCTTGAGCAGCATGACCTGAAAAGGGCTCAGATTGGTCGTCGTCACGCTGCCCTTCGCCGCCAGGTCTTGAAAATCCACATGCGCGCTCGGATTCTCGGAGGTTCCCCGGTGAAGTTTCTGATCCGAGTTGTAGACAAATAGATATCCCTTGTCCTTGAGGTGGCGAGATACCGCACTATCCAAGATCCTCGGAAAGCCGCTCTTCACCGGCTCCCTGCTGTCGACGTACTCCATGTTCAGGACCGCATCCAGCGCATCCCAAGTCGAGGAGTACCGCGACTCACTTCGCTCCGCAATGAAGAACCCCTTGTCCCTCAAAAAGAGTGCGAGCTCCTCATTCTGGTAGCCGTAGACGTCCTCCGCAGTTTCCAACGAAGCGAACTCATCAAGGATCACGTAATAGATGTCTGGCATCTCGCCAGTCGGCTCCCGCGGTGCCGGCGGAAAAGTCTTGGCGCGCACCACTCCCGCCGTGTCTCTGGCGAGCTTCGGCGCTTTGGTTGTGGCAATCGTGCCAGCAAGACTTCCGACATTGAGTAGCACGAGAGCCAGTGCCACGACGCTCAACGACTTGCTAATCGGCTCGACTCTGAAACGAGCGCGACGAAGGAAAAAGACCACGTAGCCCCATACCAGGAAAGCCAGTGGCAAGAACTGTCGGTGGCGATAGCTCGCCAGGTAGCTGCCTCGACTTTCGAAACCCTCGAAAACGTGTCCATACAGAAGAAACAGCAACACAAAGACAGAGGTCGCGATTCCCGCCTTGTGAACGCATCGAAAGAACAACTGTGACACCAGAAAGAGGACACCTGCCGCCAACGCAGAAACTCCAAGCGGCCACCACAACTGATTCAGATCCAGTTCTGAAAAATTGTGGGACAGCAAGAAGAGGACCGGGAAAGCAGAAAACAGGATCGGGTGGGTCAACCAGAAGATTCTCGTGAGAGACCTCGACTCTCCGCCACCGCCCTGCCTCGATCGGGACATCCCTCTTTCGCCCTCTCACTCTTCGAAGCGAGCTCTCCACCACGTTCGCTCGAGCGTCACGACATGCTCAAGAAGATACAGGGAGGATGAAGAGTTGCACGGGTCCTGTCAAATTCAGCCAAAGCAGATGTGACCAATAGATGGACGCTTTGCATTCTCGCATTCACCCGCTCCGTCTGATCTCGTTGCAAACACTTCGCTCACGGCCCTCTTGACGATCGCGGCAACCAATCAAAGTACGGTCGCCGCCTTGGCAAGAGAGATTCCATCAAGCCCAGAGGATGGCTAGTCTGCTCAAAGCGAGAACGCGTTCGGCCAGTTCGGCCTTGCTCAGGAGAACAAACTGATGCGAAGCGCTGCCTTCGCCGAGTCCCGCCACCAGTGAAAGTCGTCGTGATTGGTGGTGCGGGCCATATCGGCTTACCGCTCAGCATCGCACTGGCGGATGCCAGCGATGCGAATGACGTGGTCATCTACGACATCGATCCAGAGGCTGTCGAGATGGTCAACGCCGAGCAGCTCCCGTTTCGAGAGATTGCTGCTCGACCGCGCTTCGAACGGGTCTTGGGCGCAAACCTGTCGGCGACGACGGATCCCCGCGTGATCCAATCTGCGGACGCACTGATCCTGGTGATTGGTACACCGATCGACCGCCACTTGAATCCCGCGTTCAATGTCTTTCGCGACATGCTCGAAGAACTCATGCCTTACTTTCGGGATGGCCAGACAGTCATCCTTCGCAGCACTGTTTATCCAGGGACGTCACAGCGAGTGAAAGAGCGGCTCGAGTCCCATGGGCTCAAACTTCATGTATCGTTTTGCCCAGAGCGCATCGCCGAGGGTGAAGCCATGACCGAGCTTTACAATCTTCCGCAGTTGGTCTCGGGATTTGACAAAAGAGCCTTGGATGTCGCCCGCGACCTCTTTTCCTTGCTAACCAAAGAACTCATCGAGCTGTCGCCGATGGAAGCGGAGTTGGCCAAACTCTTCGCCAACAGTTGGCGATACATTCAGTTTGCAACGGCGAACCAGTACTACATGCTGGCCGAGAGTAAGGGCCTGGACTTCCACAAGATTCATCACGCGATCACCCATCACTACCCCCGCGCCGCCGGCTTCCCGCGCGCGGGATTCGCGGCCGGCCCCTGCCTCCTGAAAGACACGATGCAACTGTCCGCGTTCTCGGGAAATCAGTTTTTTCTTGGGCATTCGGCCATGCTCATCAACGAAGAGATGCCCCAGTTCATTGTTCAACAACTCAAGCAGAAGATGGACCTTCGTCCATTGACGGTTGGCATTCTGGGCATGGCCTTCAAGAGCGAAAGTGACGACAAGCGAGACTCTCTCTCCTACAAGCTGAAACGGATTCTGGAGTTCGAGGCGAACCAGGTGCTCTGCACGGACGAGTTCATCAAGGACGACCGCTTCCTACCCCTCGAAACGGTGCTTCGCAAGGCAGACGTGCTGATTCTGGCCGCTCCTCACAAGAGATACCGGTCCCTGTCGACCACGAAGACACTCGTCGACATCTGGAACTGGTCAGAGTCCGCCTCGGCAGCGAGGGGAACCGCATGAAGGTCCTTGTGACGGGAGCGAAGGGGTTCATCGCGGGCTACCTCATTGATGAGCTCTTGAACCACGACTACACGGTGGTTGGACTCGACAACCTGTTCAAGTATGGCGATGTGGAGAAGAGCTACGACAACCACCCGCGCTACAGATTTGTGGAAGGGGACGCAAAGGATGTCGACTTACTCCAGTCCTTACTCACCGACTGTGACCACTTCGTCGCAGGCGCCGCAATCATTGGAGGGATCTCCCTCTTTCACGAACTCGCGTATGACTTGCTCGCTGAAAACGAACGCATCATCGCATCCGAGTTTGATGCAGCCATTCACGCCCACCGTCACGGTCACCTGAACAAGATCACGGTCGTTTCTTCGTCCATGGTCTTTGAGAGTGCTTCGCTCTACCCGACGCCCGAAGGTGAGCAATTGCGCTGCCCCCCTCCCGCATCCACTTACGGCTTTCAGAAACTAGCCTGTGAGTATTACTGCAAAGGTGCGTGGGAGCAGTACCAACTCCCGTACACAATCGTACGCCCCTTCAACTGCGTGGGAATTGGCGAGAAGCGAGCACGCATCGATAAGGTCGTGAGTTCTGGCAATGTCCGGTTGGCGATGTCTCATGTGGTGCCTGACCTGGTCCAGAAGCTACTCAAGGGTCAATCCCCTCTCCATATTCTGGGGGATGGCAATCAGCTAAGGCACTACACCTATGGCGGAGATCTGGCCCGCGGAATCCGACTCGCGATGGAGCACCGCGACGCGCTCAATGAGGACTTCAACCTGTCGACCGAAGTGACCACTTCGGTGCTCGAGCTTGCGGAGCTCATTTGGAGCAAACTCCGACCGGACGACCCTTTCCAGTACGTCTCAGACTCGCCTTTCGTCCACGATGTTCAAAGGCGAATTCCCGACGTCTCCAAGGCCCGCGAAGTACTCGGCTTCGAAGCAACGACATCCTTGAGTGACACCCTCGACGAGGTCATCCCGTGGATCGCAAAAGAGATTGAGCTTGGTGGAATCTGAGACGGTCGGCGCGGACTCTCCAAACACCCTCCGCGAACTCTCCATCGTGATCCCGGTCTACAACGAAGATGAAAACATCGAGACATGCCTAAGGGGGATTCATGACCAGGTCGCGTCCCCTTATCAGATACTCATCGTCTATGACTTTGACGAAGACAAGACGCTTCCCGTCGCATCGCGTGTTCGAGACGAACTCGGACTCCATTTGAAGTTCCTCAGAAACCGCTATGGGAAGGGCGCGCTCGGCGCCATAAAGACGGGACTTCACTCGGCCGACACCAAGTACGTGGTCGTCACTATGGCCGACCTGTCAGACCCACCTGCGGTGATGAATCGCATGCTTTCGGAAGCGAGGAGAGGAAGGGCGGATCTTGTCTGCGCCTCACGCTACATGCGTGAGGGCCGGCAGATTGGCGGGCCCTTTGTGAAAACCACGCTGTCCCGTTTGGCTGGACTTTCCCTGTTTCACCTCACCTCGTTACCAACCCATGACCCGACCAACAGCTTCAAGCTCTATACGAAAAAAGTCATCGATGCATTCGAAATCGAGAGCACTGGTGGATTCGAGCTGGGACTCGAGCTGGTTGTCAAAGCGCATTTCGGAGGGTTCCGTGTCGCAGAGGTGCCGACGGTGTGGACCGATCGTGCGTGTGGCGAGTCTCGCTTCCGCCTCATCCACTGGCTGCCCAACTACTTGAAGTGGTACGTCTTCGCCCTCAAGAACAACTGGCTGAGCTGACGCAGTTGGCTCTGGAGAAGAGATGAACCCGCGCGAGCAGCACCAGCTATCCGCCGAGTATGAAATGCGCTTTGCTGGAAATGCGCGGTATCGAGACGCGGTCTGGCGCGTGCTCACGTCTCAATTCTTTCAGCGGTGGATTCCTCCCGAGAGCACGGTTCTCGATGTCGGCGCCGGGTGGGGAGAGTTCATCAACAACATCAGCGCCAAGCGCAAGTTCGCCTTGGACCTCAATGACCAGGCCGAGTCGCACCTGAACGAGGACATCACCTTTCTCAACCAGAAAGCCACCGAGCCCTGGGAAATCGAACCAGGCTCTGTCGACGTGATCTTCTCCAGCAACTTCCTCGAGCACCTCCCGGATCACGCTGCCGTGTTTCAGACGATTGCGCACATCCGCACATGCCTCAAAGACCAGGGCAAACTGATCTTGATGGGGCCGAACATCAAGTTTACGGGGACTCGATATTGGGACTTCTGGGACCACCGAGTGCCCTTGACGGAAGCTTCTCTTGCCGAGGTTTTGGGGATGCAGCACTTCTCAATCACGATCTGCCGTGACCGCTTCCTGCCTTTCACGATGGCCGGCGGATTCAACCCTCCCCTGGTCTTCTTGAAGCTGTACCTGCAAGTTCCTCTCGCATGGCGCGTCTTCGGAAAGCAGTTCCTGATCGTCTCCACCAAAGAAGCAGCCGCTCCCTCCCGCGCGTGAAACGCAGGAAAGAGCGGCTGTGCGTCGTTCGCAACCGAATCGAGATTCGCGCCCGACTCGTTCTTGAGAGCTGAGTTATTGAGAACTGAGCTCGGTCCTCCGGCCCCTTAGAAACTCCAGGTCCATCCGACGGAAACCTGATTCACGCCCAAGGCAAACCCGGGGTCACCCTCGCAACCGCCCGCCCCCAACGTGAAACCTGAAGAATGCACCACCGAACCGCTCCAGCAGCCCCCGTCAGACTCGAAGTCGTAGTCCCATTCATCCCAGAAGTCGGTGCCTTCGCCGCCCAAACCGTAGGGCGTCTCGTAGGCGTCGAGGGTGAGGAAGTTCGAGTCACCAAAGAATGAGTTGGATGGCCCCGAGGAGTATCCCGACAAACTGCTGATCGGAATGCAGTCATACTTGATGGTCAGAGGGGTCCCTCGGGGGTTGATGGCGTAGAACATGTCAATGAGAACGGTGAGGCGGGCGAGCTGGTCCATCGCATTCACGACGTTTCCGTTGGTGAATCCAGCATCGAGCATCAAGTAAAAGTTCGCGCTGTTCACCTTGGTCAGGATCCAGTCGATCTGAGGATCCGTCCGAGAATAGATCACGTCCTGCGTGAACTGATAACTGTTCAGGCATCGTGGAACGGGCAGGATCTGATGCGTTCCCACTACGGCTTGCTGCTGAGCACGGATGCCGTGAAAACAAAACGCGCCGACCAGAACTGAAACCAATAACACCATGGTCTTTTTCATCATCCAACCTCCGTCTGGGTGTCGGTGAAGCAAGAACGCTTGCCAAGCGTCAAACCCGAAACTCGACGCCTGACATGCGGAGAGAACAAAGGGAGCGACTTGACGCGTCAACTTTAGCGGATCGAGTGGACCGCTGCCTCGTGTCTGCACGCGAGTTCTTCGTTCCTTGTTGCATTCGGTTCGATGCCACGAACCCGATCCCTAACGTGAACCTACCTTCGACAAAGTTGCACAAAATCGATCACGGAACAGCGTTGCAAATATGGACACTTGGTCGAAAGGAAACGGTCTTGACGAAAGCGAGATCGATGTACGGGTCTCGCTTGCCGAGTTTGATCATCGCTGCCAGCGACGTGCAAAGACTCGGCTGCCCCGAAAGCACGACCTCGAACGGAGTCGGGTCGCACCCGAGACGGAGGTGCGTAGGGAAAGGACTTGGTCAAACCGGACGGCTCACGGAGACGGCGAACGAACCGTCGTGCGAACGCCGAGCTAGCTGGCCTCGAGCCTTCCCTCATGGAGGAACTCGCGGAGGCTCAACCCAATGACCTCCAACCCCTGCTGGAACTCGTCGACGGTCATCGTGAGAGGAGGCATGAGGCGAATCCGCTCCCGACTTGGGCAGATGATTGCCTTCTTTGACAAAATCCTTCCGTAGAGCGAAGGCAAGTCGGCGAAAGCGCCGGAGACACTGATCGACAACAAGGCGCCGCAACCATCCAGCACCAACGGAAACGAATGATCATGGCTCCAGCCCTTGAAGTACTCAAAGAAGGAGCTTTCGAGCGCGGACACGTGCTCGCGCATGGGACGCTCGGCCATGAACTGGAGAACACCCGTCGCCGCCGCGCAGGCGAGACTGTTTGCAGAGAACGTGCTGCCGGGGACGGCGTTCTCCATCGCCCCGATGATCTCCGGAGTTGTCGCAATCGCGGAAACGGGGAAGCCGTTCCCGAGCCCTTTTCCGAACACCAAAATAGAAGGCTCAACCCGCTCGGAGTCCGAGACGAACCATCCAGAGCAGCGATGCATTCCCGTCAACACCTCGTCGACGATGAAAAGGACGCCTCGTTCGCGACAGAACTGATCGACGACCTTGAGAAACCCTTCGGGAAGAGACTTGGGCCCTGAGGACCCAATCACAGGCTCACACACCACGCCGGCCAGGTCCTCGGAAAACGCGCTGTCCAACCTCGCGCGAAAGTCCATCGAGAACTGCTTCTCGTTCTGAAATGGCGGGAGTTCGAGCGGCGTGCAGTAATCGTCTGGACGATCTCCGTAACAATCTGGGTAGTAGCTCAGTAGGTGCATCGCTCCCTGAGTTTTCCCATGAAAATGCTCAGGAAACGTAATGAACCGCCGCTTTCCGGTCGCGGTCCTTGCAAGTCGCAGAGCCTGCTCGATGGCTTCGGCGCCAGTGCTGCACAGCGCCGCGAGTGTCAGGTTCCCTGGCAAGATGCCATCGATCCACTGAATGGCCGCTTCCTGTGCTTCCGAAGAAAACGAGGAAGTGATCCAAAGCTTGTCAATCTGTTCGATCAGAGCCTGAGAAATCACGGGATTGGCGTGGCCACAACTGATCGCCCCCATCCCACCAAACAAGTCGAGAAACTGGGTCCCGTTCGTATCCTGGATGAAGCTTCCGCGAGCGGACGCAAAAGTCACTGGATATCTCACCCAATGACTGGGTCTGTAGAAATGGGACTCCCGTCCGACGCAAGCGGCCTGAGCCTTGCCCATTCACTCCTCCCCAGCTGCCGAGTATTCCGGCAGACAAGGAAACTGCGGATCTTCGCGGCGCAACTTCTCTTCGATCGCGAAGAAGCGGTCATTGTTGATCTCGTAAAGGTCCTCATTCTCCTTTCGATAAGCATGAGGCCCTGAAACAGATTGCCCACCGACGAACTGGAGCAACCGTGCCGCGGGCGAGTTCTCCGGATCGACACTGCCAAGCACTTTCGTCAGCCCC
Source organism: Planctomycetota bacterium (assembly GCA_028289345.1). Classification (GTDB taxonomy): domain Bacteria; phylum Planctomycetota; class B15-G4; order B15-G4; family SIAN01; genus JANQQL01. The sequence continues at coordinate 298,324 of JANQQL010000050.1, forward strand.
ATCTTCTCGAAACCGAGCCTGAGCAAGAGGAACGCAAAGGACTTGCCTTTTCCTGATCTCGCTTGCTCTCCCAACACCAAACCAAGCTTCGCGGCTCGGTCCTCCCAGCACTTGGAGAGGAAGCAGGCGTATCCGATCGCCGACGCCTCTTCCCCTTCGAGAGTCAGCAAGTAATAGATGTCCGTCCCCTCTTCCACGGAGGAGAACCATCGCCGTTGGGCTTCGAGCGACGGGGGAGGTGGTGCTTTCAAATACTTGGAAGTCTCAGGATTCGTACGCCAAAGGAACATCAGTTCTTGGTCTTCGGAACGAAGAGGTCGGATTCGGTACCCTTCGCTTGTCACAATCCAGCGAGATGGACGAGTTTCTTCCACAGGCGTCCCTTGACGTGCGATGTTTGCGTCCGCGCCAAAACTCCGTGAAGTGCTTCAGCCGGGCTTCTCAAAAGTAGAGTCTCTCCCTCCGGCGCGCAATTTCATTCCACGCGCGGCGCACTCAACGCTTCTCACGCAAATGCGAGAGGGTTCCGCCGCCACAAAGATCGCCGACCCGACCACTTCACGGATGACTGGGCTTTGGAGCGGGACACCGCTGGGTCGAATGCTCGCATCCAACCAACCGACAACTCTCTCACGGAGAAGTCCCGCACCGCGGGCGTCGCTCGAGGCGAACGAACGGCAACAGGAACGGAACCCGCTCCAATCACCAGTGACCAATGATTGGACGCTTTCCGCGAGTTGCGAACGATCACTCGTTCCGAACAACAACTTTGCGCGACCAAGGGCCGTCCCCCGACATCGCGCGCGGAAAAGATCGCGTGCAGTGCAGGTCTCCTAGGACTGCGTCGCTGGGAGCGATGCCTCTCGACCAGCCTCGGCGAACTGAGCACAAACCCGCTCGTAGTCTTCCAGCGAAAACGGCTCGAACCGTCGCCCACGACCTGGCCGGTGGAAGACTCTCTCCGCGCGTCCCGGGTGGTAGTAGTCAGCTCTCAGGCTGTCGAGGCGGATCTTGTGTGTCGCGGTCCACTCGAAATCGTCCACCAAGCGCACGAAGTCGGGTACCAGCAGCGCGTTTCCGATCTCCTCGGTCAATCTCTCGCAATGACGAGAAAACTGATCCCACTCAAATTCCCACCCGCTTTTTACGGAGATGGCAATCATGATCCATTCGTCTGCGATTGGGTGAGGCACACCGTACGCAACGGTGAGATCAATGGCTGGAAAAGTCCTCACCCCATCGACCACAGACTCTGCGCAGAGGTTCTCTCCGTTCTTGCGGATCCAGTCATTGGTTCGTCCAAAGAAATAGAGATACCGCCGACTCGACTCGGAACGAATCGCCCCGAGGTCACCGGAGTGATAGATGCCGTCTCGAAACTTTCGCTGGGACTCCTCTTCCATGTTGTAGTAGCCCTGGAAGTTTCCGCTGATGCCCTGACGAACGATTTCTCCCACCGCAGATTGCTGATTTGTCGGCCGACCACACTCCCCGAGAGCAAGCTCCGGACATGGTCGTCCCTCTTCATCGGCAATGAATACCGCGTCGTCGGTCACTTCGCCCACGCTGTCAATCGGGTCCCCCGGCTTCAACCACGTAATGATCTCACCTTCGGTACTGCCGTAGGCCTCATAGACATGCTCGAGCCCGAAACAGTCTTTCAGCCGCTGCCGGTCTCGCCCACTCGCTCCTGTCCCGAGAGCAAGTCGCATCTTGTTGTTCGGGTGCTCCCGGACCTTTCGGAATGCCGCCTCGACGCCTCCGTCGATGGCAGACTTTTCGATCGCCTGCAGAACGTAGTGCACCGGTTGGCCAACATAGTTCCAAAACGTCACTCCATGATCGAAGACGTCTCGGCAGAAATCGGAGGCACTGAATCGAGTTCGGATTTCCACAGACCCACCATGAAGGATGCTTGGAATCCAGTTCAACCAAAGGGCGTTGGAGTGAAACAACGGGGTACAGATGTAGCCGACATCGGTCGGCCGAAGCCCGATCAACTTGCCCACACTTCTTGTAATTCCGAGAACCTTTCCGTGACTACTAATCACACCCTTTGGTGTTCCCGTAGTCCCCGAGGTGTACATCACCAACCATGGAGTCTCGGATCCCGGCGCGTCGAAAACAGGATCGACCGGACTTTGGGTCAGCGAGCCCGAGGGGTCCATTGCGCTCAGGTTGAGCACAACCGGCTTCGACGAAAGCCCGTTGATTGCCCGCTTGAGCTTGTCTTGATTCGCCTGGTCGACCACAACCAGGTCGGCACGACTGTGTTCCAAAACCGAGGACAGCGACTTCGTAGAGACGCTTGTGTTCAAAAGGAACACCAGGACGCCTGCATACGCGGCACCCGCGCAGGCCAGCAAGTACTCCAAGTTGTTGTGCATGAGTACCGCGACTCGCCCTTGGCCAGACACTGGGGCGCAATGACCCGCAAACACCTGCGCCCAATGGATGGACTGATTTCGAAAGTCCCGATAGCTAAGGGACCGATCGCCCATCTTTGCCATGCAACGATCTCTCGTCGAGGGTTCTGACGCGCGGCGCTCGATCACATCGATGATCGTCTCGTCCGGCGTCATGCCTCCGAGATCTCGGCGATGATCTGGTCAGACATCTCTTGGGTCGAAACGATCCGGTCACCGTTCCCACTGGCAATGTCGGGGGTGCGATACCCTTTGCGAATCACTTCCCACTGAGCATGGTCGATGAGCTTGGCGAGCTCCTGCTGTCCCCACTGCTCCAACATCAAGACCGCTGCCCCGATGGTTCCCATGGGATTCGCAACGCCTTGATTGGCGAGCTCGGGGGCCGTGCCGTGAACCGACTCATAGAGACCAAATCCCCCAGAGTTCAAGCTGGCCGAAGGAAGCACGCCAATCGAGCCAGCGAGAGCGCCCCCAATGCTGCTGATCCAGTCCCCCATGAGGTTCCCCGAGAGGACGGTATCGAAGCTACGTGGCTCCATCACCAGCTTCGCTCCCAAGGTGTCCGCGAGCATTGTTTCCACCGTGACTTCCGGAAACTGCTTGGCTTCTTGTTGAACGAGGTCGCACCAGGGAATCTTGGGCAAGCCGTTTTCTTTGTGTGCGACGGTGAGTCGCTTTCGGCGATTGTTCGCGAACTCAAGAGCCACCCGGGCAATGCGTCGGATTTCTGAGTCGTAGTACGACATCGTATGAAATCCGTAGGGCCCGCGTTCGTCTTCTCGCCGATCGGACGGGCCAAAGTAAATCCCGCCCGTCAGCTCTCGGACAAAGAGGATGTCTACGTCCCGAACGACGTCTTCCTTCAAGCAAGAAACTTCATGAAGACAGTCCACGGTCTTCACTGGGCGCAGATTCGCGAAGAGATCGAAGTGCTTGCGGATTTCCAATAACCCACCGCGCTCCACCGCGCCCAAGAGAATCCCATCGGAGTCTTCACAGTGGCGTGCGGTCTCTTCCGGGAAATAGGATCCATGCTTTTCGTACGCGGGAATCCCAAAGTCATGCACCTCGATCTCGATGGGAATTCCGGCAATCCGGCTCACATGATTCAGGACCGACACCGTCGCGGCCACGACTTCTGGACCGATCCCTTCCCCGGGAAGCGCAACCACCCTATAGGCATGCTTCATTCGAGTTTCTCGCTGGGTCCTGCGCTCGTTCTTGAGCAAACCGGAATCTCAACAAGAGCGGCCCTTTCAGAGCACTCCGTTATATCCGCTAAGCGATGATGTCGGGACCCTTCCCGTCATCGATCGGTCACTCCGGTGTGATCGATTTTCTCGGCCTGCCGACCGGCTTGGCTGTCTCCCCGAAGCTCTTGCCCGCCCCCTAAGAGCGAGTCTCGCGAGTGCGGCAGTTCCGCTTCCGAGGACCTTCCTTGGTAACCGAAACCGCGTGGCTGCAGTGAACTCTGCTCTGATTCGATCCGTCAAGCCGGGGATGGAACTCCGCTCGACTTCAAGCGCGGGACGAACGCATTCATGTCCTCGAAGGAGTGCTGCGTTCCGCTCTCGAGCACTTGCAATTGGCATCTGTGACGCATTTCGAGCGCTTCTACGGCCAGGAAGCCTCTCGCGGGGGGATTGGGTGCGTAGAAGCCTCGTTGGGGATTCGCGCCTTTCCTGATTGGGATTGCGGAAGACAGCAAGTTCCGGCTTGCGCGCCTTCCTTGGAAAGTGGCGATCTTTGCGAACGGCGACACTCGCCGAGCAGAAATCTGCGAAGGAGTTCCATTCTCCGCTACGAAGCCGCCGGAGAACAGAGTTGCTACGAAAGCCTTCCCCGTGGTCCGCACAAGGGGAGAACCTTGATCCTCGGGACCAGTCGAAAGTGCGCGCGGACTTCTGCTTCGCCAAGGCAAGGCGTTCAAAATATGGACGGCCTCCTCAAAGCGCACCAACCTCGGGACAGCGCATGAGTGACGCCCTCGGTCACTCCATCGACTTCGAGAACGTTTCCGCCCGAGTTGAGCCGAAGTGGTAGCTGGATGCCCCCGAGATCGACGCGGCAAAGACGTTCTGCGCTCGTCGCCGTTCGTTCCTGAGTTCGCGGGATGACAGGTGTTCGATGATCGTGCGTGGTTGAACTCTGGTCGAACAGGTCGCACTGCGGATGATGCTAAGATCGCGTGCTCGTGGACTTCGACCACGAGGTCATGCACGGGAGGTCGATTCGTCGAGATGACCACAGTTCATGCCCCACCCACAACGAGTTCATCCCGGAGCAAGGGGGCCCGTTCGAAAGGCCTCGATCGGCTCCTTTGGAACGCGTGGGTGCCTAGTCGAGATCGCCCGTGCTGCGAATCCTGATCCAGAACCGGCATGATGCTCGAGAGATCATCGGCGGTGACACGGTCCAGATGGATGAGACCGCGGATTTCCTCCGCTCCCAAGGCCACCAAGTCAATTTCTCCTTCGACGATGCTCCCGACCTTGAAGAGGTCGATGTCGTTCATCTATTCAATTTGACGCGGCCAGTTCAGACTTATCGACAAGCATGCAACGCGCGACGGCAGACAACGCCCTATTTCTTGTCGCCCGTCTACTGGGATCTTCAGAGCGTGATCCCGTGGAAAGCGTATGAGTTTCCGCGGAGCCTTCGAATGTTGGTCAGCGCTCCCTTTCTTCAAAGGCGACTCAACCGCGACCACCTGTTTCGCGACGTCAAGCAACTGCAGTCGAAGACGGTGTCTTGGGCGCGCTGCGTGTTTCCTAGCTCGGTCGCCGAGGAGCGGCATCTGCAGGATCGGCTTGCCTGTTCCTTCCGGACAAATGTCGTGCAATTTGGAATCCGAGTGCCGACTCACCCAAGTTTCGACAGCTCTCCGTCAGCGAGACACTACTTTCTCTGCCTGGGAGGGATTGGGCCGAGGAAGAACCAACTCGGTTTGGTGAAGGCCTTTCGGAACATCGACGCCCACCTCCTGATCGTGGGAAACGCGAGCCCCGGTTGTGACGCATACGATCGTGAAGTACGAAGACTCTCTGGCCCCAACGTCGAGTTTCGCCCCGCAGTCAGCCACGACGAAGTGGGACTCCTCTTCGCTCAAGCGATCGCCGTTGTTCAACCTTCCTACATCGAAACACCTGGGCTGGTTGCGATGGAGGCAGCGGCCTGTGGACTGCCGATCGTTGTGGCCGATGTCCCGCCGGTTCGAGAATACTTCGGGGCGTCAGACTCTTGCCACTATTGTGATCCCTCGGACGCGCGATCGATCGCTCGAGCATGCGAGATGGCTCGCGATGCCGGTCGAGGGGATGGGAAGGAGTTCTCTCATCGGCACCAATGGGACCAACTGATGACCCCCATGGCCGACGCCTACGAGCAGCTCGAAGCGGAACTCGCACGCAGGCCTTTGTCGCACGCAAGAATGAATGGAGCATGAGCGTTGGTTCGTAGAGTCGTCGATGTCGTCTGTGTCGTGGGAATGTCTCGGTCGGGAACCTCCGCGCTGACGCGAGTGCTGGGATTGGCCGGAGTTCACCTCGGTCGCGGCCTTGCGGAAGAACGAGGCCGAGACAATCCTTCGGGGTACTGGGAGTTCCCGCCCTTCCGCCAAATCAACGAGTCCATCTTGAAGCGGTTTGATGGGAGTTGGGCGCATCCCCCCGCACTTCCTCCCGGCTGGGAGATGGATCCGATTCTGGACGATCTCTACCACTGCGCGAGCACCGAGCTCGAGGGCTTTTCCGGCCATCGGCTGTGGGGATGGAAAGACCCACGCACTTCGATCACACTGCCCTTCTGGAATCGAGTGCTACCTCACCAAAAGTTCGTGATTTGCGTTCGGAATCCAGTTTCTGTCGCCAATTCGATCGTCAAGAGGAACCGGCTTCCTGTCGAAACGGCCCTCGACCTATGGTTTGAGTACAACGTTGCTGCACTGGTCAATACAGATCCGGCACGACGGGTCATCGTGCACTACGAGTCCTTGCTCGAAGATTGGTCCGGGGTGGTCAAGAGCATTGGCGAAACTCTGGGCCTGCCCCTCGCGAGCCCAGAAGACATCCGAGATTCGGTCGAGGAATTCATCGACCCCTCCAAGAGAAGTTTCTCTTCGAACCTGGGCGATGTGCTGGACTCCGCCACGGTCAACTATCGATGCAAGTCTTTGTACACCCAACTGCTCGCAAATCGTGCTTCCAGAGAGACACCCACACAGGAACTGAACCTGTTGGCCAGAAGCGCTGCCCGAGATTTGCTCAGCCATGCGACTTGGGAGAATGCGATCCCTTCGGTGGGGTCGGGGTCGACGCCGAGCAATCCAGGGATGACCGTCACCGAGAACGACAAGGCGTCCGGCGAGCCGTCCGAGCAGCAAAGCTCGACGCAGGCGGCACGGATGGCGCAGCTAGCTCTGGATTGGCAGATTCGATTTCGACACGAAGTCGCTCGACTTGGCCAAGAGTTGGACGATGCGGTCAATCAAAAGGACGCCGCCTTGCTGCGAGAGGGGGCGAGTGCCGAACGAGCCCGGTTGGTCCAAGAACAAACGGACGCCGCGAGACGTGATCAAGAGGAGATGCGGCAGTCGCTCGAGGACTCGCGTGAGGAGCGCTCTCAATTGGAGCGAGTGGTCTCCGGGATGAGAGCCGAGGTGGAGGCCCTCAGCGCCCACGTTCACGACTTACAACTGCGAAACTCGAAAGTGAGCTCTCATCTGCGCGAGGCCAGTTGGCTCTCCCTTCACGCGGCGTCGCGAATCCTACCCGGCGGAGTGCGTGAGGCTGCCACAAGAGCATTCTTCAAGGTCGTCGGCAGGATTTCGCCCGAATCAGTTCATCTGAAGCAGCACCGAGAGACTCGTCGAATCAGTGATCAGAGGCCGCCGCCGGCCGGAATCCAAGCCTTCGAAGTTCCCACGGATGCGGAGCGCCACGCGTACGACGTATTGATCTTTCCGGTCATCGATTGGCACTTCCGATATCAAAGGCCTCAGCAACTCGCAAAAGAGCTTGGATCGCGCGGCCATCGCGTGTTCTATTTTTCCAGTACGTTCGATGGAGCCCCGGGACAATTCGACTCGAATGTCGAATTCGTTGAGCCCAACGTCTGCTTGGTCTCGTTGCCGGGAGTGGGGCGTCAGCCGGTCATCTATGCCGAAGCTCCTTCGAAGGAGCTCGTGTCGGCCTTGCACGCCGGGATCCGCCAGCTCCGAGACAAGTTCGGCATGGGCTGCACGGTCTCCATCGTCAATCATCCATTCTGGGCGCCCATCGTCGCACAGCTGGAGAACAACATCGCCGTTTATGACTGCATGGACAATCATGCCGGCTTCTCAAACACGACACCGATCATCTGCAAACTGGAAGAGCAGCTGCTCCGTCAGGTCGATCGAATTGTCTGCACATCGAGGGGCCTACAACAGTCGCTCAAGGACAACGGGCATGAGGCGTTGCTGCTTCCGAATGGCGCAGACGAGAAACATTTCCGCATCTCGGACGAGGAGCCCCGCGTCGGAGATCAGCCGGTTGTCGGGTACTTTGGAGCGATCGCCGAGTGGTTTGACTGTGAGCTCGTTGCCGAGGTGGCGAGGGAGCTGGATGAGTGGCGATTCGTGCTGGTGGGATCCACCCACGGCGCCGACATCGGTCCCATCGCCGAACTGGCGAACGTCGAAATCGTGGGCGAGGTCCCCTACCAAGAGTTGCCAAACTATCTCGCAAGATTCGACGTCTGCATGATCCCGTTCAAGCTGACGCCACTGACCCTTGCAACAAACCCGGTCAAGGTCTACGAGTATCTGAGTGGAGGGAAACCAGTCGTCGCCACGAGGCTCCCGGAACTGGAGCCAATGAAGGAGCTGGTGACCCTTGCCGACTCGGCATGTGACTTCGTCGATGGAATCCGGGTCTCCCTTTCAGAAAACTCCCCCGGGCTGCAAGACGCAAGAAGGCGCTTCGCAAGCGCCAACTCCTGGACGAGTCGGGCGGACCTCTTGGAAGAAGAACTGGGACGTCTCTTCCCGAAAATTGGAATCGTCATCCTGACCTACAACCAACTGGAGTTCACGAAAGCCTGCCTCCACAGCATTGGACAACTCACGAGATATCCAAATTGGGAAATGGTGATCGTTGACAATGCCTCCACGGATGGGACCCCGGAGTTTCTTCAGGAGTTCTCGAGCGCATCCTCGAGAGCCCGAGTCATCTTGAATCACGAGAACCGAGGGGTTGCGGCGGGGTTCAATCAAGGGGTTCGTAGTCTCGACTGCGATTACCTCGTGCTCATGAACAACGACACCCACGTGACACCGGGCTGGCTCGGAGACTTACTTGCACATTTTCGCCGAGACCCTCACCTCGGCTTGCTGAACCCTTGCACGAACAACATTGGAAACGAAGCCCGAATCGACATCGAGTACCACGACATGGCCGAAATGATCGACCGGGCACGAGCGCACACACGAAGTCGGCGTGGCCGGTATTTCGAGTTGCCGGTCGCCGCGTTGTTCTGTGCAATGGTTCCTCGCGAGATCTGGGATGAAGCTGGGGGACTGGATGAAGGTTATGAAGTCGGCTTCTTTGAAGATGACGACTTTGCCATAAGGGTCCGGCGCTGTGGTTACAAAGTCGCGTGCGCCGAAGACGTCTTTGTCCATCATCACCTCTCGGCGTCCTTTGGCGTCTTGGAGCGTGGCGTCCGCGATGAGCTCTTCGAGCGCAACAAGCGCTACTACGAATCAAAGTGGGGAGCTTGGATCCCGCATGCCTACCGCGAACAGGACCGATTCTGAAACGAAGACCTTCAAGAGGATCGGTGCGAAAACCGTCATGAGTGATTCGCGAAGCACTCACCGATCGCCACGCGGGGAGCCTTCGGGGGCTCGCTCCGTTTTTCGGGGCGACGTTCTGCCTTGGCGAGCTCGTTTCGTTTGTTCTTTGGACGGTTGACTGAGTCGGGTCGGTTTTCACCCGTGCCATTGACGAGATCCACTATACTCTTCTTCTTCATGGAACTCTTCGAACGCCTCCGCAAGATGAGCGCCGGAATCGGCGGGCCGTGGCTTGGAAAGAACACGGATACCGCTTGCGTCTTCATCGTCGGCTGCCCTCGCTCTGGCACGAGCGCTTTGTCCTGGGCACTTGCCCAACACCCGCGCCTTTGGACCTCCGCAGAGTCTGACTTTCTCGCGTTTCTCTTCGGTCAGGGGAAGTTGAGAAATGCGTACCAAGAGGCGTTTGCTCGCCCCGACACCGGATGGTTGAGAAAGAACCACGTGACCTTTGAGGAGTTCGCAAGCTCCATCGGAAGTGGGGTGGACCGCCTGTTTCGGAGCCGTTCGGGAAATCGAATCTGGGTGGATGCGTCCCCCGGCTACACCTTGATCGCCGATGAGTTGTTGCCGCTCTTTCCAAAGGCCCGTTTCATCCACCTGGTTCGGGATGGACGCGCGGTGGTGACCTCGATGATGAAGAGCGGCTTTCCGGCTCCCTGGGCGAAGGACTTTCGCACTGCCTGTCGCACATGGGTGCACTATGTTCGCAAGGGGTTCGAATTCGAGGCTCGCGCTGAAGACAGAGTGCTGCACGTCCGGCACGAGCGCATTGTGGAAGACCCATTTTCTGTCTGTGAAGAGATTCAACGGTTTTTGGCACTCGTTCCATCGAAAGCTCCCGCGGCGTTCCTGTCGACGAAACGAATCAACTCGAGCCATGGGAATCGGACCGTTGCTGACGTGAGAAGCATCAAGGACCCACAACACCTCAAGCGTCGCCCGTGGGAGCGATGGGACCAACGGAGGAAGACAACCTTCAAGAGAGTCGCGGGAGAAACCATGGAGTTCCTCCAGGACAAGTCTCGAGAGTCCACACGCGAATCGTCCCGGCCTTCCGCAAGACATTCAGCCTCGGAAGGCTTGGCTTCGGAGTCAGAGGATCAAGCACTTGGCACCGCCTAACGCCACAGGGGTCTCCCGGGCACTCGACCGGACGCTGTCCGAGAGCGACGCAGAGTCCGTTGCGGAGTACCTGCTCAGCTTCGACTGGGCGATGCGAGATCCAGGCGTTGCGAAAGTCATTGTCAATGGCGGCATGCCTCTTTGGCTGCAGATCCTTTCTTTGGTGCCCAAGAGCACACAGAAAGGAAAACTGCTGGAACTGGGCAGCCCCCCTTTCAACTTGACGTTACTCGTGAAGAAGTTTCGTAACTTCCAAATGACGCTGACCGGAGCCACCGCGGACGACCAACCTCGGCTCAATCAGACACTCGTGAGCGAAGCATTTGGAGAAAGCCACCAATTCGCGTGCTCCTGCTTCGACCTCGAAAGAGAGCTTTTTCCTTTTCCAAGCAACGAGTTTGATGTGGTCATGTGGTGCGAGGTCATTGAGCACTTGACCGAGAACCCGGTCTTTACCTTGCGCGAGATCCACCGGGTCTTGAAGCCATCCGGACAGTTGATCCTGTCCACGCCGAATGTGGCTCGAGTCGAAAACATTCTTCGCTTGTGGCGCAGTCTCAACGTGTTCGACCCTTACCACCTAGGAGCCATACTCCGTGGTTCGCGGCATAGTCGAGAGTACACCCTGACGGAACTCCAGAAGCTATTGAACCAGTGTGGGTTTGACATCGAGATCGCGGAAGATCGAGACCTTGGTCAGCAGCACTACGTCACGCCGATCGGCATCCTCGAGAGAGTCCTGGAGTTCCTCGGCAAACGCGCTCCCGGTGCACACAAAGACCACCTTTTCGTCCGTGCTGCCAAGACTCGCCCGTTTCATTGGTCGTTCCCCGCCGACTTGTTTGATCAGGGCCATTTGGCATGGCACATCGCTCCGGTCGACCGCGAGGTGATCATGGGGCGAAACGACATGCCTCATACCGGTCCTGGGTGGGGCGTGGCCCGGCAGGGCCCAGAGGGAAAGCTCATGCGCCTTGCAGGCGAGGTCTCCGACGGATACCTGGTCGCCTCGCAAGAGTGCGGAGCAGTGACCCTCGAGTTCGCCGGCACCGGGAAGCAAGAGTCCACGGTGACGGTGGAAGCTTGGCAATCTCAACGAGGTCAATCCCGACTCCTGGCCAGCGAAACACTCCCTTTGACGCCAAAGCGCTGGTCCGCTGTTGAGTTGAAGTTCCGCGACGCCGCGATCGCCGACGAGCCCGTCCACCTGCGGATCCTGGCCCCAACCACCGCGATGGTTCATCGCATGGCCCTCGAGCCTCTTCCAGGATGAGCCTCTAGACCGGGCTCGCTGGGAACGGATTGCCTGGCTCCCCTGACTCACGCCGGATTGCAGGTCAACCGAAGAGTCCAGCAATTGGACACCCCTCGCCGCAAGCGACGCTTTCGACTCGAGCCTCCTCCGAGCGTCACGATCCCGCGCGACGAGCGGCCGCGATCTAAGCTCCATTCCGGCATGAATCTTGGGTACTTTTCTGGCCCATCGGCCCAGTCGCCAGGCCGGCTGAGTTTCTTGCGTGCGAGGAACGCTGGCTTCGATGACATGGAGGATCCAAAGAATGCTCCCTCGACGCGGACACTCAGTCGCCGCCGCATTCGCCGTGATTGCGCTCGCTGGGTATGCGCTGTTTCGATTCCGCGAGGCAATCCTCACGTTCTACTTTCTGGACGACTTCTGGGTCATGCGCGATGCCTCTCGCGTACATCTCGACTCGATCTTGAACTTGCAGGAACTTTTTTGGTTCGGGCATGCGGAGTTCTGCCTCTACCGACCACTGACAACGACCGTGTACTCGTTCTTGTTGCAAGGACTGTTTGGCTTTGACTCCAGCGGTCACCACGCCGTTCAACTTCTGATCTTCACGGCAAACGTGCTGTTGGTTGTCGCAATCGTCGGGCGAATCACGGAGTCCATGGCGGCGGCGGTGGGCGCGGGGTTGTTGTACTTGCTCGCCCCAGGGCAAGCAGTCAACGCGTTCTGGCTCTCGGCGTTCACCGTGTCCGGAACGACAGTTTGGGTTCTCTTGATGCTCTGGTGTTGGCTCTCTCTGCGAGGTTGGTCTCGAGTGATCCTCTGCACCGGGTTGCAGGTCTGCGGCCTCCTGGCGAGCGAGCACGCCATTGCAGCCCCCGTACTTTGTGCGATTGTCGCGCTGATCCGCCAAGAACCGTGGCGCCGTGCCATGGCGGTCCTGCCCTCGGCGGGGTTGGTCGGAGCTTATGTCATCACCAAGCTTCTGTATCTCCCGACGACTCTGGTGGGTGCGGGGGTCTACCGTGTCACGTTCGACCCCCTCTGGATTGTGCAGCAGCTTGGGCAGTACGTGGGATCGTGCTTCAATTTGCTGACAATCATGCAAGTGAGCGCGACCATCAATACTGCCATCGGTGCGGCTCTTCTCGTCACGGTGCCGGCCGCTTCTTGGGCTGCATTCCGCGGCAGTCACGCCGCACGCCTCGTCGCGGGCGGAGTTGCTATGTTCGCCGCGAGTCTCGCGCCGGTGCTGGTTCTGCCATCGCACTTTTACGACCACTACATCTGCACTGCCGCCTTGGGGATCGTGATCGCGGTGGTTGGAGGTGCCCAACTGCTCACCCGTCAGTGGCGATGGGCCGTGGTCAGCCTCAGTCTTTCCCTCCTCGTCGTCGATCTCAGCACGGGCGAGAAAGCCTGGAGGGACAACAATGTGTTCCGGCTTGTCGTTGGAGGCTCTGGTGGCTCGGCGTCGTGGGTCGCCGCGGTGCAGCGTGTAAACGCCGAGCACCACCAACCCGTCGAAGTACTCGTTCCGGAAGCGGGACCAACGCGAAGCATCTTTCTGACCGGTGAAGCGCACACGTTTCTGCCAGAAATGCCTTCGAGGGTCGGCTTCTACGCCCCGAAGCAGGCGCCCGCTTCCCCGTCGAAGAACTCCATCGTGCTCAAATCCGGGTCTCGGCTGCGTCCGGGCGAAGCCTTGCCTTACTGGGAACCGCGTTGGGATTGGTTGCGTCGTCTGGCAAGAAGCCGCCAGGAGAAGTAGTGCGCGATTGAGTCGACGCCCTTGCAACTCGCAGAGCCGGGCCTCTTAGGAGAACCGTTCCTGGCCATGTGGAATCCCTCCGTCGTCCCCGATAGATTGACTTGTCGATCGCGTTTCGTTGTGAATCATCCCTTGTCAGCGTCCCCTCCGTGAGTCGCGCACGACTCAGGAAGATGCCTGACCCATGATCGAACCCTCGAGCCGATGGAGGCCTGTGATGCGACTCCCAGACGCACGTCGGCCCCAGCTCTGCACGATTGAGTCGCACGGACGCGACGGAAGAGTGGCGCGACGCATGGGGGAGAGGGTCGGAAGAGCCTTGGCGCCCAGGCGTTCAAGTTTCGAGTGCGAGCGGGTCGCTCCCCGGTCTGCCCGATGGATCGCCTCCTGGGCATTGTTCGCAGTGGTGGCGTGCACGCCTGCCCATGTGGAAGATTTCGTTGAACCGACAAAGCCCCCAGAGATCCAGATCCTGACCGCGAAGCGCGACCCCTTTGGCCATCCTCGACCCGCTTCCGGCGAGACTTCGGTCCCGACGAACTCGTCCATCTACTTCGAATTGGGAGTGTCTCCCCCGAATCCCAGGGACCGAATCCTTCCAAGAACTTTGTCCGTCACGTTGGCCGCGCAAACCGGAGAGATCGATCACCCAGTCTCCCCAAACCTCGTCTTCGGCCGCGGATACTCAGTCATCACAATGCCTCGCAAGAACCGGCAGGGACACCCGGTGTTGTCCGTCTACATCGAGAGTGAGAAGCCACTACTTCCCGAAACTCGATACGCAGTGAGTGTCGATGCTCAGACCTTGCACGGACATCAAGTGTCGAAGGACAACACCTGGCGATTCACCACATCCGAGGGCGCACGGGTCCAGCCGGTCCGATTCGATTTCGACTTAGAAGAAGAGGCCGTCGATTGGCGAGGAGGTTTCTTCACGGGCTTCTGCAAGGCCAGTTTTTGTACCAGCTACGACGGCAGGGTCCCCGGCTACGAACTCATGGCAGAGGCCCGCAAGTCGTCCCCGAGTGCTTGGAGCTTGCAGCGGGATTTTTGGATGACCGGGACCCAGCGATCCCCCACCATCATTCCCACCAACTTGCCAAACATCGTTCGCGAACTCGAGACCCGGCGAGTCGTGGAAATGGAGTGGCTCGCCGATGGAACCTGGCTGCGTCTCGAAGACTTCTTCGGTCATGAGCAGTACGGGATCCCCAGCGCTCGCCCCACGCACCGAGACTACCAGGTTGGGGATACGGTTCTGATTTCCGACGGGGTCAAGTCAGCCCAAGCGCGAGTGAGAACGGTCGCCCGCGACTCGAATTCGTTACTCATCACAAGCCTGCCTGGCGACGCCAGCAACTGGAAACTCGCCTACGACTCTCCCCTGCCCAGTGTGGACGACCCAAATGCTCCTGGACTGTTTGCATTCGGGGGCATCCACCTCCTCAGGCAGTCTCCGCCGGGAACCCCCTATTTCTACTGGGACCGACTGGATCGAGAGTGGGATCTCGCACATCAGGTTTTCCATCGACGATTGATGCCAAACTTCGTCGATGCACCGGGTGATGTTTCGATTGATGCAATGAACGGAAACACTGCCAAGGACTACCTGCAACTTCACGAGGTGGCTCGTCGCATCACCGGACACATCATCGACCGGTACGGGCCAAGCAGCCTGGATTTCGTGTGGAGTGTTTTCAACGAACCGGACCTCTTTTGGAGAGGAAGCTGGCAGGACCTGCAAAGGTTCTACGACTACTGTGTGGATGGAATCCTGAGAGCCTTCGAAGATCGGGGCTACGACTCGAATCGCGTATTCGTCGGAGGGCTAGAGCTGGGAGCCATCTTCGGATCGAGCCTACGAATCCACGACTTTCTCGTTCACTGTTCTCCGAGTGCCACATCGCCAGACGCCTTGTCAGAGAACGCTGCCTACGCCGATCGGCGACTTCACGGAAAGCGATCCCGCAGAGTGGACGAGCTGTGTTCTGCCAATGATGGCCGCGGTTCCCCCTGCGACTTCGTTTCGGTTCACTCCTACAACAGCTCCGAGCTCATGGCCGAGAAGCTTGCGCGGGCCAAAGAGATCGCCCTAGAGATTGATCCAGTTTTCTACGAAAGGATGTGGGTGAACTCTCACGAGTCTTGCCCGGGATGGATTCCTTCTCCCGACGTCGCCGCGCAAGACTCCTATCTGGGGAATGGCTACTTCGCCACGTGGTGCGCTGACGTCGCTCGCCGACAGCTTCTCCGCGCAAAGCAAGATCCCAGGTTTGGCTTCGGCGAAACGCTGTTGACCCTCTGGCCTTGGCCCAACCAGAATTTTCGAGGATCGAACGCGTGCACTCGCATGCTTCACGTCGATGACGACGAAGATGGGATCAAGGATCGGACCGTCACCGTGCCGATGCAGATCTTCCATTTCCTCACCCTCCTGGGCGGGATGCAGGATCGCTACTGGGTTCTCCCCGAGTACGAGTCACAAGGTGCGGTTGTCAGCGGGTTCGCTTCGATGCGCGAGGGAGAAGTGAACGTCGTTGTTTATGCACACAACAGTCTCGATGTTCAGTCTCGATCGCAGCAGGAATTCGAGATCGACTTGACAATCCATCACCTCCCTCCGGGGTCGCAAGAAGTTCGACAGGTGCGATTTGACAAGGACAACAACAGCTACTACTGGCTAGCGAGTGCGCTTCGTGATCGAGTCTGGGCCGATCACCAGGTCGCGGTCTCTCGGCTTCTGGATGCGCTTGAAGCGATCCAAGGCCGTGATCCGGAGCAACAGGTCCGTGGACTTGAAACCCTTCAGACACTCGGGCAAGCCGCGGAGTCGCTTGTCCCCTCCGTGCAGGAGGTCTTTCAGAAGTCTTCCGTAACCGAAGTTCGCCAGCAAGCGTTCGTCGCAGTCCAGCGACTGACTCAACCTGCTGCCTACCCCGCCGACGTCATCGAGAGAATTCAGAGCAAGGCCGCCCTGGAGGCTTCCCAGCTCAAGGCGGACGTTGTCGATGGGAAGCTCGAGCTTCGCATTCGTGTGCCGTCCAATGGAGCGTGTTTTGTCAGCGTGGGTTCCCCAGGAACCTAGTCTGAAGGCGTCGTGCCCGACAGCAACGGGTCGCGATCCCCCTCCGCATCACGGGCTCGGTTCCGTCGCTCTTCCTTGACTCGTCATCAGCGGATGGATCCCACGTAGCCATCAACTTCCAAGTAGTGAACCTTTCGACCGCGGTGCCTAAGGACACGTGTGAACTTGCAGCCCGCGAATGATTCCGAAACCCTGGAACCGGCTGGAACAAGCAGCAGAAACTCCTCGAGTTTCATCGCTCGCAAATCTCGCGTCAGCTCGACGAGCTGCGAGCCATCGCGAACAGCCATCATCTTTTTTTCGTCCCAAAGCGAGGCGAGATGCATCGGGAGCACAGGGATCGAGCAGACCACGATCTCCTGGGGAATCGCTCGGATCTGGTCCTGAAGCCGTTCGGCTTCGAACTTCTGGTGTGCCAGGAACCAAATCGACTGCGCGGAAGACAACACAGCCACCAAGGTCGTCAATCCGGCGAGCGCCGTGAGGCCGACGCGCGATCGGATGGGCCGATCCTCGAGAATTCGATGAAAGGTCACGGCGCCAAGCGCAACGATCGCAGGAAACACCGGAGAAAGCAGTCTCGGCCCCCAGTGGACACCAATTCCGCTGGCCACACCACTGCGTGTGGTGAACTCAAAAGCAATGATCGATGCTGCGAACAAGAGGCTTGCTGCGACAGTGAGCCGCAAACGCCTTTCGTTTTCTCCCCTTGAGAGACTCGCGACGCCCAACCCGATGAAGCAAGAGAGCGGCACACGAAATAGCATTCCGTTGAATCGCAAGAGCTCCCACAGCGGTGATGAGCTGGTCAACGTTTTCCAAGTGGCGAAGCCCCAAAGCCCGGTCCCCACGAGGACCGCAACGACCGCGGCCATGGCCTGCAGAGATTTGCGCCGCGATGAGACAAGTCCCAAGGCGAGCATTGCTGCGAACACAATCAGAAAAGCCCACTGCTCTTTGGGTGTCGCCCCGACTCCCGCCAAAAGCACAAAGAGGGGATTGGAACGCTGTCCCGGAGTCGCGCTCGTTCGACTCAGGTGAATCTCTGGGATCAGGTGGGGCCCGAGAAGTTCGCCGTAGATCGTGGCATAGGTGACTACCAGCGCGGCCAATGGGAGCGCTCCGGCGAGGAGAAAAGCGAGGGCGACGGGCCGCATGCTGCGAACCGCAATCAGCACGATTGCCATGCTGGCAAACAGAAGAAGCGCGTCCTCTCGAAAGCAACAAGCGACGGCCATGAGGAGACCCGCAATGGATGCACGAAGCTTGGAGCGTTGATCGATGCAGATGCAGGATCCCAAGAACAAGGCAACAACCAGGCTATGCTCCCAAACCGTAACTCCATAGAAGAGGAGGGGAGTGGCCAGTCCCAACACCAAGCCGGCGATCACCCCCGCGGCCGTACCGATGGAGGGGACCAAGAGAACGACCAGGAAGGCGGCGGAGAGCGACACTCCTAACGCAGCCGGCACTCTCAGCCCCGGAGACCCCACCAGGGAGTAGCAACACGCCGCGAGCATCGAATAGGCGGGAGGGTAAGTGGACGTGTAGCCTTGGCCGAGTGGAACCGCGAGGTGCTTGGGAAAGAACTTGAAGTTCGGATCAACGGGTTTGGCGTGGTACTCGAAATCTAGGCGCTCGAATTCGGTTTCCGCAATCCGCTCGGCAAGAAGGCCCTTGCTCGCGCAGTCGATGATCCAGAACGAATGAAGAGGCAGAGTGCATGTCACTGTCATGCATGCAATCAGAACGATCAATCCAACGGCAGTTGCCGGAGCCCATGGGCCCATTGAATGGCGATTGAACATATCACGATGTCGTCGACAGGTAGACGAACCCGTCGTCTTCAGAAAGATCGACTGCTCCCCACGACCGAAGGGATCTCGTTCACGGCGACACCTCGGTCCTCACTTCCAACAACGGAAAACAGTTCGTGACGAGGGGATGAAAACTTGGAGATTTCTGCCAATGTCACTTTTTCGGGAGCAGGTGGTTCGTGACGAGGGGAGTGGCAGCAGGTGGAACGCAGGATGGAGACGGCGAGATCCCTTGACCCCGAGCTCGACCAGCCCGAGGAGCTGTCCAATTTATGGACGCTTCCAGCTCTTTCGATACGCGTCTAGCACGTTCTGGGTCTCACCCTGCAGCACCGTCTTGCCGTCTTCGATCCACACCGCGCGATTGCACAGCTCGACGAGAGTTGGCGCGGCATGCGAAACGAGAACCACGGTCTTGTTGGACTTCACCTTTTCGCGCAGAGCGTCCGAGGACTTCTTCGCAAAGGAGCTGTCCCCGACTCCCAGGACTTCGTCGATCAGGAGAAGGTCGGGGTCCACCTGGAAAGCGGTCGCGAAGCCGAGCCGAGCTCTCATTCCAGAAGAATAGGTGTGAAGGGGCTCGTCAATAAAGTCTGCGAGTTCAGAGAACGCAATGATCTCGTCCATCTTGGAGACGATCTCACGACGGCTGAGGCCAAGTAACAAGCCACTGAGAATCGCGTTCTGCCTCCCGGACAAGTGAGGGAGGAAGCCGACCTGGAGCGACAGCAAGGTGGCGTTGCAATGGGGCTGAAACGCGACCGTCCCTCGCGTGGGCCGGAGAATGCGAGCGATGATGCGTAGCAGCGTGCTCTTGCCGGTTCCGTTGCGACCGACGATCCCCAGAGTTTCGCCTTGGAAAAGATCCAAGGAAACGTCTCGAAGCGCCCAGAAGTCTCGCTTCCGCCGGTCGAAGATCGACGTCTTCCGTTGGTATCGAAGACCAACATGCTGCATAGAAACAATGGGAGAAGGCGTAGGCATCAGGTGAGCTTGGGATAGTTCCAGTCGTTCATGCGGATAAACGCGGCGCCCAGAAGGCTGACAAGCAGCGAAACCGCGACAATCACGAAAAGGGGGGCAAATGCCGGCCAATCCCCGTGCAGCAGAATCGAGCGATAGGCGGTCAGCAGAGTGGCGACCGGGTTGAGATCTACGTAGAAGCGGATCTGCTCGCTTTGAATGCTCGCGACGTCCCAAAAAACTCCCGAGCCGAATAGCAAGAGCGTCAAGAAGGTGTCGACGATGATTCGCAAGTCGGGCAAGAAAGGAACAACGCCAGCGATCCCAAACGAGAGGGCAAGGATCAATGCAAGCTGAGCAAGGAGAACAACTGGCAGGGCAAGGTAAGCAAGGGATGCCGGGTAACCGTAGACCCAAAGAAACGCCAGCAGAATGCCGAACACGATCAGGAACTTACAGGTGACCGTCACGCTAGACACCATCGGCAAGATGGTCTTTGGAAAGTAGACCTGCTGCATGAGTGACCGGCACTCGAGAATTGAGTTTGCCGCACATGAAATGCTGGAGGTAAACCAGCGAAACGGGATCAGGCCGATCAGCAGAAAAGCGACGAACTCTTTCGGGTCGGTGCCGCGAAGCAAGATGACCCCGAAGACGAAGTAATAGACCGCCATGCTGAGAACGGGCTCGAGAACCCACCACAAGATACCCGCATAGGTTCGGTGAGTTTGGATCCGTAGATCCGCATACGCCTTGTAGAGAACCAGGTCCGAGTAGTTCATTCTAAGCGGCGCAGGTTGCGCTCCCATTGTCTCGAAGACCGAAGGGCGATTTCCCGACTTGCAACAACGACACCAATTCCAGCCTTCGCCGTCTCTCTCCGAGAACGGCGCTTCGGTTGGACTCGGTTGTCGTCAAGGAATACTCTAAACGACTCGGATTCTCTGGGAGAGGTCGTTTCCGAGCGACCGTCACGTCATGCGCCAAAACCCTACACAAGATTGGAGCTGGCTCGGGTGGGTCCTTGTGACTGCCGGAATCTTGACTTACTACTCGAGCGTCAGCTCGCCTTTCGTCTTTTCTGACGTACAGGAAGTCAAAGATCTCGAAGGCTTGAGCGGCGACGCCTCTCAGTATTGGCGTCAGATCAAGGTCTCCAACCGCCCCGTGCTCATGCTTTCTTTCGTCCTGAATTTCGTGATCGGGGGCAATGACCCGCGCGGTTACCACCTCTTCAACCTCGCCATTCACCTTCTTGCCGCGATCACGTTGTTTGGTGTCATTCGCCAGACGATTCCGCGAATCCCATTGTCCCAAGACACTCAACGCTCCGCAACGACCTTCGCATTCTGTGTTTCATTGCTTTGGCTCGTGCACCCGCTACAGACAGAATCGGTCACGTACATCTACCAGCGATCGGAGTCGATGGCCGGGCTGTCGATCCTGCTCTCGATCTACTGCCTCATTCGAAGCGTTCGCGGTCGCCGGTGGTTGTGGTACGCGCTTGCGCTCTTTGCGTCAATCATGGGAATGGCCACGAAGGAAGTCGCGCTCGTCATTCCTGTACTGTTGATCGCGTACGACTATGTCTTTCTATCACGAGATCGAAGGACCCCTTTCCGACTCTATGGAGCGATTTCGGCCGTGGGGGTCGTGGTGTTCGGCGCACTGACCCTTCATCTACTCTTTGACGACCAATCTTCGGTCGGATTCGGAGCGAGAACGGCGTCGGCGCTGAATTACGGAATGACGCAACCGGCGGTGATTCTCCATTATCTCCGCCTTGCTTTGTGGCCGAGCCCTTTGTGCCTCGATTACGCCTGGCCCCTCACAACTTCGCTCTCTGCGACACTTCCCTTCTTCGCGGTGATCCTTGGATTGCTTGGGCTGACGGCCTACTTCATGAAGAGGCGTTCCTGGCTGGGCTTCATCGGGACTTGGTTCTTCGTCATCCTCGCCCCCTCATCAAGCTTTGTCCCTATCATGGCACCGGCAGCCGAGCACCGAATGTACTTGCCCTTGGCCGCGGTCATCGTGGTCGCTGGGGCAGCGGTCCAAACAGCTCTGCGGCATCTTGGCCGCCGAGAGAAACTCGGGGCGAAACTGCTGATCGTGTCTGGAATGGCCATCTTGCTTGCAACCATGACCGTCCGCCGAAACGCCGACTACCGCTCTCTCGAGACGATCTGGGGCACGGTGGTTGCAGTCGCTCCGCACAATTCGCGTGGTCACTTCAATCTCGCGAACAGCCTGGTGCGGCGGGGAAAGCGAGAGGAAGCGGTGGCTCACTTTGAGCAAGCTGCCGAGTTGCAGCCAAACGATGCGGAAGCGCTCATTCGATGTGCGGGGCTTCTCTTTGGACTGAGCCGTTTCGAGGAGGCGGCCTCTTATTTTCGAGCGGCGGTCAAAGTTTGGCCGGAAAGCGTGCGCGCGCACTGTGGCCTGGGAAGCTCGCTCGTCCAGGTTTCCGACATCGACGGCGCCATGGAACAGTTCGCCATCGCTAGGAAGCTGAATCCCGACTCTCCCGTTGCGTTGGAGGGCGTCGCCCGGTGCCTGGCGTTGCATCCAGACCCCGCGAGAGTGAACGGAGCCGAATCCCTCCGACTGGCCGCCCGAGCCGCCGAGCTGACCGGGTCCCGGAACATTCGGATTCTCGAGACGCTCGCCCTGGGCTACTCCTTGACCGGTCAGGCAGAGTCCGCGTTCGACACCGTGGAGACAATCCTTGCCCTGAGCCCGAAAGACAGGCCGCGGTACCTGAATCTCCTCGACGCCTATCGCAAGCAACGGCCCTCGGTTCTCGAGCCCAGCGCCCGCTAAGTGCTCGGCTCTTGTCCGAGAGTCCGGGGGATCCTCTTTCTGCGATGGGCCGGAATCGGCGACCCAAAACGACTTCGCGAACGACTCACCGGCCAATTCATGGATCGAACGAAGTGGGAGTCGGCCGAGGCGTCAAGGTGATCCAGCAAGTTCGCGTTCCGCAGCGGTGCAGCCATTCGGTCGACAAATCCGCTTGGCCGCGTGGGTCGGCACTCGCCCCTGAGTCTCTTCTACGGAGTGCAGAGAGATTGCGGTTCTGCAACATTTGCGTTTAGGCAACAGATGGCACACGCCAGAGATCTTTGTCTGGCCAGGCTCTGGGATCATCAAAACGCGGGAGTCTACCCATGAAAGAAGCCTGCATGGCTTTCGTTCGTCTTGATGAAAGACCTCGCGCGTGAACGATTCGGCTGCCGTGACGCACAAGAGTCACCTGGATCAAAGAGCAAACCCCGTTTCGACCCACCCCAGACAACTCTTGCTGCAGAGAGGAGTTGCAAGCGCCTTCATCCCAAGAGTTTGAGTGACCCGTACAAAAAATGGGCGGCTACACGTGGAACGGTGAAAACCCGCTCACCCGGAAAAGGGGTCCGGTATGATCGCGTTTCGAGTAGGACTGGGTACCGAAAAGGTCTTCCTCCTCCTAGCGATTGCGAGGCCACATGGAAATCTACTTTCCTCCCTCTGTCCGAAACTTCGTCCCGAAACGCTTTGTCTTTAGTGCGTGGGTGGACCACATGTGCTTTGGCTACGACATCGTTCATGCAGTGCGGCCGAAGCTCCTGGTCGAGCTAGGAACCCACAACGCTTTTTCGTACTTCACTTTCTGCCAATCCATGCTGGATCACGACGTGGATGGCTTGTGTTACGCGGTGGATACCTGGGAGGGAGACCAGCACATCGGCGACTATGACGAATCTGTTTTTGACGGCGTCAACAGCCACAATCGCGAGCACTACCATGGGTTCTCCTACCTGCTGAAAGAGAGGTTTGAGCAGGCCGTCCATCATTTCGCTGATGAGTCGATCGACTTGGTTCACGTGGACGGAACCCATACGGAAGAAGCCGTGACGAATGACTTCAATGAGTGGTTTCCCAAGGTCAAGCCGGGCGGGGTCATGTTGTTTCACGACATCGCCTCGCGCAGGGAGGGGTTTGGCGTGTGGCGGTTCTGGGAGAACCTTGGCTCGGAGTACCAGACCTTTGCATTCGCTCACGGCTTCGGCCTCGGAGTGCTGAGAAAAAACGGGCACCCGACAACCCCCAATGAGTCTCAGCTACTGCGCCTGCTGTTTGAGAGTTCTGAGGAAGAGCAGCAGCAACTCCGCGAGTTTTACGTGCATGCAAACCGCTTTCACGAGCTGAGAAGAAAGCTCGGCTCCGCAAAATTCGGAATTGCACACAAGCAACGTGCAAAACTCCGGGAACGCAGTGCTGAGCAGGAAGCAAAGTAGCCGCCGCACTCCCCAAATGTTGGTCCAAAAGCCTTCCTGGAAGGAGCCGTGCCGATGCTGAGATCGAGTTCGTTTGATGGGGAGACGGAAACTCTGATCGACTTTCGGTACCTGTTCAAGGTGACGAGAGGCCGGCGCCGGGAGTACCTAGACGCGACGCCGTTTCCAAACCTTGTGATCGATGACTTCCTCCCCAAGTCAACTTTCGATGAGGTTCACCGCTGCTTCACCCTTCCCAGCGAAACGGTTCGATTCGAGGACTACAGCGCGAATCTGGAAGATGGCTCACCGGCCCAGGCAGGAAAGATCCATCTTTCGAGCGTGATGGAAATGCACCCGGTCGTCCGCAATCTCGTCTTCGAGATGTGCTCCTTCTCCTTCCTCAAAGCTCTGCAAAGAATCACCGGGATTCGAGGACTGTTGCCGGATCCTCTTCTCCAGGGTGGGGGGATCCATCTCGTCAAGCGGGGCGGGTTGCTTCGGGTTCACGCCGACTTCAATCGGCACGATCGGTACCGACTGGATCGGCGAGTCAACCTGCTCCTGTACTTCAACCCTGATTGGAAGGAGAGCTACGGGGGCCACCTGGAGCTGTGGACCAAGGACATGGGTCGATGTGAGAAGAGGATCCTGCCGATCGCCAATCGTTGCGTGATCTTCAGCACAACTTCGCACTCATTTCACGGACATCCGCACCCCCTGACGTGTCCGGAAAACGTGATGAGGAAGTCGATCTCGCTTTACTACTACTCCATCGGTCGCCCCGCAACGGAAGTCCAGCCGGCACACAACACCCTTTGGCAGAGGCTGCCTTCCGAGCAAGGTTCGCACGACTGATGGCGCACGCCCCAACATCAGCGGAGAGGAACCTTGCGACCCACCGCATGGGCGAGCCTTCCGCAGCCCGTGAGAGCCGAAAGCTCTCACCGCGGCCGGGCGAAGATGTTCCGTAGCCGAACAACCGAAATGGGAAGAGGCGTCTTGCTCGACTCCCCCGCGGGTTGCGACCGGCACCTCATCACCCCGACCGTTCTTGGTGGCGAATCTTGATCACGAGCCGCTGTCGAGATTGAGGAATTCGATGCGCAATTGGACACGCAAACTGATCGGAAGACCGCGGCCCAAGGTCTCGATCATCGTCATTTTCTACCGGATGGCACGGCAAGCCAACAACACGCTGTACTCACTCTCTACGAAGTATCAAAGAAACGTCAGCGAGTCCGACTACGAAATCATCGCGGTTGAGAACAAGTCCAGTTCTGTTCTTGGGAAGAAGAGGGCGCTTTCTCACGGAACCAACATTCGCTACTTCCTCAGGGACGACAAGTCCCAGACGCCGGTCCACGCTCTCAACTTCGGCTTCAGTCGGAGCAGAGCGCCGAACATCTGCCTGATGATTGATGGGGCGCGAATGGTCAGCCCCCGAGTCGTCGAGCATGGATTGCGAGCGCTTGAATTCTGTCGCCGTCCTTTGGTGCTGGTCCCTGGTTATCACCTTGGAGAACAAGAGCAGCATTTCCATGCGAGCTCGGGATACGACGAGAGGACGGAAGAGAAGCTGCTCGAGGGGATTCAGTGGAAAGAGGACGGCTATCGACTGTTCGATGCATCTTGTCTGAGCAGCGCAAATCCGAAGGGAGCCCTGGCGCCGTTCCTCGAGTCGAATTGCATGTTCTGCCCCAGCGAGAGTTTCGAAGCGATTGGCAAGGCGGACGAGCGGTTCGACCTACCGGGTGGCGGCAGCGTGAACATTCATATGTACACCCAGCTGGCCAAACTTCCGGGGAGTCGGGTATTGGTGCTCGCCGGCGAGGGATCGTTTCACCAGTTCCACGGCGGCGTCACGACCTCTGAACTCGAGGACCGCGAAGAGGTTCTCGACTCGCATCGGAAGCAACTACGCCAGATCAACGGGGGCACCTACCACGGCTTTCATCAAGAGCCAACGGTGTTCGGCGTCGTGCACGGACTGGCTCAGCCGGAGTTCTGCTGGGCGGCGGAGAGGGCGCGGCTGAGGCATCAAGCCTGTGCGAAGCGCGAAATCTCCATGTGGTCGGAGCCGGTTCCATGGAAAGAACCTCGTCAGCAACGCCAAACGCCGAAGCTCTCGGTCGTCCTTATCTCACACCGAGCCAGCCGGCAAACATACAACTCTGTCTACAGCCTCTCGACACAGCACCAGGTGGGAGTCAGCGAGGACGAGTACGAGATCATTGTCGTTGAAAACAACTCCCACGATGAGCTCGTCGCGTCACAAGTGACGAAGCTTGGAGGCAACATTCGCTACTTCCATCGAACAGAGGACAAGCCAACGCCGGTCCCGGCCCTGAACTTCGCGGTCTCTCAAAGTCGGGCCGACAACTTATGCATCATGATCGACGGGGCCTGCATGGTGACCCCTGGAGTGATTCACCATGCCCTTCGAGCCTTCCAAATGTTCGACTCCCCAATGGTCGCCGTCCCTGGTTACCACCTTGGAAAGGAACAACAGCATCACAGCCACCGGACGGGCCACTCTGAGGCCACGGAGCAGGCGATGCTCGAAGAGCTTGGGTGGAAGGATGACGGGTACCGACTGTTCGAAGTTTCTTGTCTCGGTCCGGGCAATGACGACGGGTTTTTCAATCCACTCTTGGAGTCGAACTGTCTGTTCTGCACAAAGAAAAGCTTCCAGACCATCGGTGGAGCGGACGAGCGATTCGATATGCCGGGAGGTGGCTGCATCAACCTAGACATCTACAACCGGATCAGTGAACTTCCAGAAACAAGCTTGGTCGTCCTTGCTGGCGAAGGGACGTTTCATCAGTTCCACGGTGGCGTTTCCACTTCCTCTTGCGAAGACCGGGAGGAACAGCTCGCCGCGATGCGCTCTCAGCACGAGGGAATTCGAGGACGACCGTTTCGTGGGATTCACCGAGAACCCCATATTCTGGGGACTCTTTCCGGACCTTCGTTGCCGTTCCTGATCGAGTCATCAAGCCACGGAAGGATTCGCTACGACCTGAAGATTGCCGCGGGAGAAACAGAGTGGCCCCTCGACATCAAGAGTCGATCGGCAACGAGCGGATCCTCGTAGAGTCGACTGTGGGAGCGGCGTTGGGGAACGGCCGAACCGACCTGCCAAGGCAAGCAATCGGAGATGAGAAAAGAGCGTTTCGTGAATGGTGCGAGTCGTTCAGCAAGTCAGCAGGTAGGCGACGGCTCGTGGAGTCCTGCACTCGACGAGAGCGAAGAAATGCGCTCTCTGAGGGTCTCAGGCAACTTAAACTGTTTTCAGTGAGGCCGTTGCGTTCTCGGCTGGCCTCTTGGGCCGGTGAGTGTTGAACGTCGAGCCGGGCCGCAGGAGAACGTCGTGGTGGAACGATTCGAGAAAGCCAACGTCTCGGCGTACCTGAACTTCCTGCGATCAAAGTACGAGGCCTTCACCGGTGCGATTCAGGTGAAGAGCCTGCCCTGCTACGCGATGATCGATCCTTGCGACATCTGCCAGCTGCGCTGCCCCACCTGCCCAACGGGGATTGAGTCCGAGGGCCTTCGACGCGGAAACCGAGAAGACACCCAGATTCGCAGCAAGCGGTCGCGACTGGAACCGGAGCTCTTCGACGCGCTTCTCGAGGAAATGGGAGAGTATCTGTTCCTGATCGCTTTCCATAGTTGGGGAGAGCCTCTGCTCAACGAATGGGCCTCGAGCTTTGTCCGAAAGGCGAAGGCGAATCACATCGAGACCCACATGCACACCAACCTGTCGTTGCCTCTTTCGGATGAGCGTCTCGAAGGCCTCCTGGAAGCTGGTCTCGACTTTCTCTTTGCTTCGGTGGACGGCTTCACCCAGGAGAATTACGAGAAGTTTCGGATCGGAGGCAACCTCGAACTCGTCAAGAGCAACTTGGAGAACGCCGCCCGGATCCGAGATCGACTCGGACTGAAGACACGCATCATCTACAAGTTCCTTGTCTTTCGCTGGAACGAGCACGAGGTCGACGCGGCCCGCAGCTATGCGCAGGATCTTGGGATCATCTTTCAGACGGACGATGCGAGTGTCCCCGATGCAAGCTGGCTTCCGAGCTACCGAAACAGCGAGAAGCCGTTTCTTTCGGAAGACGACGTCAACAACTTGAACCAGCAATGGGCCGCCGCAGGCAAGCCGGACTACTGGCGGGACTACGAGAAACATGCCTACTGGGTTCCGGTGCATCCCGGGAACGATTGGATTCCCGTCCGGGGCCCCGAGGTCGGCTCGTATTGTGGTTGGCACTACGGAGTCGCGGTGATCGAGCCGGGGGGGCATGTCTCGCCCTGCTGTATGACGCCGAAGGAAGCAGATCGACTGGGCACCGTTGTCCCTGGCAAGACGCGCTTTGCGGACGTCTGGAACGGCGATCTCTACAAGAAATCCAGGGCGGCGTTTGCCGGGACAGCCGTCCCCGATCTCGAACACGCGGACACGGTCTGCACTCGCTGCTACTTTCCTGATTCTTTGAAGCACGTTTACAGCCACAACGACTTCAAAGTCTTCGAGCAGTTCTTCCAGACCTTTCGGGGTTCGAACCCGGTGCTCGAACAAGCGTTTCACATCCTGTCGAACCTCAAGAGCGGTGAGGACCGCATCAGATTTGCCGAGTTTTTCGAGGCCAACCTGATGGAGTTTTTCGAGGGCCGCGGAGCTTCCTCGGCACCAGGCGGATAGATTTTGGACGCATGGCGGCGGCCCCCGTGCTTCCGCTGCGTGGGTTCGCTACAGAACGGTGAAAAGGTTGAACGGCTCTCCCTCTGCGAAGAAAATCGTGGGTTCGAAACGCCTGCTTCCCAGTGGGGATGGCAGAGATGGGATTCCGATCAAGTCGCTTGAAAGCTAGGGGCGAGCCAATGAAGACTGTTTTCAGATTGCAGATGTTGCTGACAGTGGCCGTCTTAGTCGGAGTCGTTCGATCGAGTCACGGGAGTACGGCCAAACTGAACTCTGCCGTGCTCGACAAAATGGTTGGCGTCTGGGACATCAAGGTTTCGGTTCACGAGCCGAAGTCGGTGCAGATGACCGGCGTCGAAGAGTTCAAGTGGGTCCTGGGAGGGACCTACTTGCAGGGCAAGAGCCTCGAGAGGTCGGATGACGCCGAAGACATCTTCATGGTGTCGTACGACGAGCAACTTGGCTTGTTTCGAAACTGGGTGTTCAGCAAAGGCGCTCAGTGCAAGGAGCTCCAGGGCAAGTGGAATGAGGAAAAGCAGACAATGGTCTGGGCGAGCTCCCGCGATGCCGACCTGCTTTTTGACGCCACTTGGGTGTTTCACGATGAAAAGACCCGTGCATGGGACCTCAGTGTGACGAACAAGGACGGGGTCGTTCTGTATCGATTGAGCGGAGAGGCAACCTTGCGGGACCCAGAGCCCGAGGCGCCGGTGCCCGACTGATCGGCCGCCATGCTTCTTCTTCTGCAGCACTGAGTCGCCGAAGAACGGCGGGAGCTTGCAACTCCCGCCGTTTGCGTGTCTGGTAGAAACGAAGTCGTCAAAGCTGGGTGTGAGTCAGAAACAGAACACCTGGTTTGCATCGCGTTGATTCAGGCCGCGGATGCCTTCTCGAACGCTCATTCTCCTTGGAACGGCTCGCACCACTCACATGAGCAATCGTCGGGGAACGAGACCGGCGACGCCGAGGCGTCTTCCACGTAGCCAAGCTCCGCCAGGCGCTGCCGGTCTGACTCTTCGAGCACCACGGCTTGTCCTTGCCAAACGGCCTCTGCCTGATCGAGCCAGCGTAACAACGCGGTCCGCATCTGAGCTGCGCGCGCGAGTTCCCGATCCCAGACGTTGTCCCGGCACTCGGGATCCGTCACCAAGTGATAAAGCTCAACTTGGTGCTCGGTCTTTCGTCGATCGGAGCGAAGTTGAAGCATCAGGTGCCAATCCTGGTGGGTCACCGCCGCCGCCATCCGATGGGCGCTGAGAGCAAAACGAGGCCGGGGACCGGTGTCGTCGCGCCACAGGTTTCTCCCCGGGAACGGGGCGGCGACTGCGGCGAGGTCGAGCAGGGTTCGCCCCAGGTCATGATTGTGGACCGGGCGATCCAGACGCTTTCCACCTGGGAGGTCCGGTGCCGAGAGGATCAACGGAACGTGGATCGTGTCTGGATACAGGCCGTCGTGGCTCCAGTAGATCTCATGCTGCCCAAGGCACTCCCCGTGATCCGCCGTGACGGCTACGACGGAATCGAGGAATTCGGACAGGGTTAGCACCCGCTCCAATTGAGCGTCGAGATAAGACACCTCTCCTTTGTACATCGCGGGCGGGTAGTCGAGATCGGTCAGCGCTTGGAAGTCGACACCGCGACGTTGCACTCGAGGGAGAAGCGAGTGCGAGTCATCAAACGGGTCGCGCTCCGCGGGATAGTACTGGTCCGCAAACTCTTGGGGCGGCCGATAGGGCAGATGGGCGTCGAACACGTGCAACCAGACGAACACAGGAACGTCTCGCCACGGCTCCCAAACCGCGAGGAAGTCGTCGATGACCTGTTCCGCGCTCAGGTAATTGTCCTGGCGATTCGGTCCCAAGAACACATCGAAGCCTTGTTCCAAACCGCTGAAGCTCGACAGATGCTGGGTGGCGATGCTGGCGATAGTCAGGAAACCGGCCTCGTGGAAGACCTCCGCCAGAGTTTGTGCATCGGGAGAGAGAGCGGTGGTGTTGTTGACGATGCCCGTGTCTCGAGGGTGCTGCCCGGTCATGATCGCGACGTGGGATGGGTTGGTAATGTTCGTGGTCGAGAACCCGTTCTCGAAGAACACCCCGCGCTGGGCCAGCCCGTCCAAGCCCGGCGTTTCG
This sequence comes from Planctomycetota bacterium, assembly GCA_028289345.1. Classification (GTDB taxonomy): domain Bacteria; phylum Planctomycetota; class B15-G4; order B15-G4; family SIAN01; genus JANQQL01. The sequence continues at coordinate 328,697 of JANQQL010000050.1, forward strand.
ATCTGCACACCCGACGCAGATGCCCCCACGTGGTCCGCCCGGTGGGTGTCCGAGGTCACGAGGAGGACTCGTGTCGGATTCGGATCCGTGGGCACCACGAACAAGTCTGTCACCCAAAGGGCTTCTTCTGGCGACACCACCCCCGAGGAAGAGAACAGCGTCGCACGGAGTTCGAGGTTGCCGGTCGGGAACGAGCCCGCCGGACAACGGATCAGCTGCCAACCCTGATCGGGGGAATCCCAAGAGAACTCCTTCGTTTGCTGTTGGGTCTGGGAGGCAATGGTGATCTGCAAACTCGTCGAGGGGCCCGGCCGATGGCGCACCACTTCCGGAAACGCGGCCCAGAATCGGAGCTCGTCGTCCGCGGTGGTCGTCGCGTGGGCCACCAGTTCGCGCTGAGCACTGAACAGAATGGCGTGGCGCACGTCCCGGTTTTCGTTCCTTGAAAGGCGACGACGTGCCTCTCCATCAAGGGATCGTTCCGGACGAACCCAACTTACTTTGACCTGCTGGATGGCGACACTGGGGGCGCTGCCGACGAAACGGATCTCCAACGAGGAAGCCGGGCTCGTCGAGAGTTCAGGAAAGCCGGGCAAGGAGACCCAACGCGGGTCCTTGGCAGGAGCTAGCGAGATCGGAGAACTCTCGGCGACGGTCTTGTCCCCGCGAGTCAGCGCGATCTGGAACACCGTGGGATTCGGCGCCGCCAGGCGGACCGACACGTGGTTCATCAGGGCGGGGTCCAGGGCCTCCTCGATGCGCACCCGCCGCGGTCCTTCTCCGGCAAGCCGAATCCATGGCGTCCTCGAAGCTTCGCCAGGCTCGTCGAGAAGCACTCTCGCCGACCTCGGAGCCTCCACCTGCCACATCCGGGGGTCATTCTCCACCGACCAATGGAACAAGGTTCGGGAGTCATCGACCGGTTCTTCCGCGGTCTCCCAGGCGACCCGTCGCACCGCGAAGGTCTCGCTTCGAGCCCCCGGCGGGGTGCCTTCGTGGGACGACTCGGGGGAGACCCGGTCATCCCCGCACGCCGCGACCGCTCCCATCAGGCAGAGCAGAGGAAGCCGACACCGAGATGCGCTTCGCCAATCGAAAATGGAAACCACTGATTCCATGAGACCCCGGATCAAGGTTTGACGCAGGATGGGGGCACCCGCCATCGTCTTCCCCGAAATCATCAGGCCGAACTGCGCTGCCGGGGAGTCTTTCAGCGGGTCACGGACGATCTTCTCCATCCCTCGGCCCAACCATCGACCTCTTCCACCCGGACCGGCGAAGAGCGACCTCGACGTCAATCCCCGCGAGGTTCTTCGCACGAACCTTCGCCCGTGCATTTTCCAACAAGCAGGGAACGACCGAACGGAGAGAAAGCTCGACGAGGCCGAACTCCGGCCCCGACCATCCGAGTTGCGCCGGTGTTCCCGCGAGGCTGCGGCCCCGGGACGAGTCCTGCGGAGGCGGATCGAGTCCTCTTGCCCAGACCTTCGTCGCCAATCCCTGGGGCGCCCAGGAAAATCCCTCGATTGGTCATCCGAGGGCTCTCTTAGACTGAGGCGATGGCGACCATCGGGGAGGGACAGCAGGTCGCACGGCGAGGCCGACTCGCGGGTGCGATGCTGATGCTGGGCGTTGGCTGGTGTCTGCCAGCTCGCGCTCAAGATGACGGGGAATCGGGGACCACCTCCCCCGCCGATCCGTCCTCGGACTTGGTCGCGCAAGAGGTCTACACCGGTTACATGCAGAGCATCGGCCAAGATGCCGACCGGCTCATCGTGGCCATCACCGGCGGCATCGAGATTCGTCAGAAGGATTTGTCGTTTCGCGCTGACCGGGCGGTGCTTTGGCTCGACAAGAACCGCTTGTCCCAGGCCAGCTCCGGGGACCGCTCTTCCGACGGTGGCCCGCTGTTCCAAGGGCCCCGGGTTCCTGGCTCTCCGGGGCGAACGCCGCTGCGACGCGCGCCCCTCGGCCTGCGACCGCGCACCCAGCTCGCCCTCGAAAACATCCAGGAGATCTACCTGGAAGGGCACGTCACCTGGCAACAGGGGGAAGAGAGCGTGCTGTTCGCCGAAAGCCTCTACCAGAACCTGGTGGAAGAGCGCGGGGTGATCCTGCACACCACGATGTTCGCTCAGCAGCTCGATGCCAACCAGGGTCGCCTGTACCGACTGCAGCTCCGCGCCGACGCCATCCGCGCCATGGGCAGCCAAGGACTCGTCGCCGAGAACGTCACCTTCACCACATGCAACTTCGGGAATCCCCATTTCCACGTGCACTCGGACCGTCTCGCTTTGGAAGGCGAGAACGCAGTGGTGTTGACCGGAACGCTTTCTGCCAAGGGCAACCACGTGGCCGTGGGCAACCTTCCGGTGGCGCCGCTGCCTTCCTTTTCGGTCGACATCGAAGAGGGCGAGTCGTTGCCCCTGAAGCGCCTTCGAGCCGGCCGCTCTTCCCAGAACGGCGTGTTCTTGCAGACCTTGTGGGGCGATGACATTTCCCGCACCGGTCAAAAGGTCCACGATGCCCTCGGCATCGATGCCCCGTTCCGGGGCGATTTCGATCTGAACCTGGACGTGTACACGCGCCGGGGAGTGGGAGTGGGACCGGGCGTCTCTTACGGCTCCGAAGGTCTCTACTTCGGGGAAGTGGGCAGCTACTGGATTCGCGACAGCGCCGACGAAGATGGGAGCCGTCTGCAGATGCCCGAACCCGGCGGCATGGGCGACCCCTTTCGCTTCGACCTCGATCAGCCTCAACGCCTGCGCGCGTTCACCATCAATCGCTTCTTCCTGAGCGAGAACACCCGACTGGACGCCGAAGTCCATTACCTCTCCGATCGAAACTTCCTCCAGGAGTACTTCGAACGCGAATTCAAGGAGGAGAAGGAGCCAGAAAGCTATGGGCATCTGGTTTGGCAGAACGACTACACCCGAGCCCGGGCCCTGTATCGAAACCGTCTGAACGACTTCGACACTCAGCTCGACTCCTTGCCTCGCGGGGGTTTCGAGCAGGTCGCCATGCCGCTGTTCACTCTGCCGGGCTTCGAAGAAGGGGGAGCGGGCACCCTGCTCCTGACCCACACCCACGAACTCGGTTACCTTCGCCGCCATCCCGCAGACGACGTGGCGACGACCAGCGAAAGCGTCACTCGCTACGCCTCCATGGCCGAACTCTCCACCGGATTTGACGTCGGGCCGGTGGGGGTGCGGCCTCACGCCGGGGCCCAGTTCTTTGCCTCCAGCGACTCCCTGCAAGGCGGACACAGCCTAGCTCAGACCCTCGGCAACGTGGGCGCCCGGGCCCAGCTTCCCTTCCACCGCGATTACTTCGTCGACGTGCCGGCCCTGTCCATCGACGGCCTGCGACACATCGTGATCCTGGAGGCCGGCTACAACAACTACTACTTCGCGACCCAGGATCCGACCGACTTCTTCGGGCTCGATCCCATGGAAAACAAGGACGAGTTCCAGAACTACCTGGTCGGCGTCCGACAACGACTGCAAACCTATCGCAACGGGCAGAAGGTGGTGTTCCTGGACTTCGATGTCGAGATGCAGTTGTTCCCCAAAGAAGACCGGGACAACATTCTGGGGGTCGATGCCAACGGCCAGAACGTGGGCCGCACCGCCGGTCCGCTACTGCTGGACTTTGTCTATCGCCCCGGGTTCAGTCACCCGTGGCTGCAAGGCACCTCGCTTCGTTTCGAAGCCGAAGCCGACGTCGACCGCCGCCGCTTCGACGTGTTCAACACTTCAGTCACCGTTCGGCCGAACAGTCAAACCCGCACCCAGTTTCGCTATCGCACGGTGCGCTCGCGCAGCCGCCAATTCACCACCGCCTTCGAGTATCTATTGACGGACAAATGGTCGGCCTCGTTTCTTGGTCAGTGGGACTTGCGCCGCGACGAAGCCCAGGAGCTGCGGGTGACCCTGGGTCGCTACGGCCACGACTGGCTCATGGAGATGTCCCTCGAGCGCGACGAAGGCGAAGACAACACCGCCTTCGCCATCTCCATCCGACCGGTCTACTTCCGTCGCCAGCCAGCCAGCAGCCCGCTGGACCTGCGCGACTCGCGGCTCGAGTTCCTGGACGCCAGCGACTTCTGAGCGGCGCAATCGCCCGAAGAGTTCCCCTTCACGCTCCAAGACGAGAGCTCCGGGCCATTGCACCACAGGGCCACGGGCCGGTCACTCGGCAACCGGCACCGATGGAGCTGACCCAAGTCCCACTCCAGTGCCTTCGCGACGGCCGTGAACACCGGGTCGGCTCGAGGATGAGAAACGCAGAGGCGTTCCTGGGGTGAGCGATTCTCCTCGGCCAGAGGGGTGCGGTGGCCCCACTCCTGGGAAATCTGCGCTCGGGGGATAGAATCGTGGTGGTTCTCTCGGGGGAAGCCCCGAACTGTCGGAAAGTCAGACTATGTCGCTCGCACTCTTCGGAAGCCTCGGCGCGCCGGAACTCCTCATCATCCTGGCCATCGCCCTGCTCATCTTCGGCGGCCGCCTCCCCACCGTCGCCCGCTCCCTCGGACGCTCCTTCACCCAGTTCAAACGCGGCCTGAAAGACGTCGAAGACGAGGTCGAGAACGCGGCTTCGGAAGCAAACCGGATCGAGACGCGACAGGCGGAACAGATTCCGAGCCCGCGAGAGAGCGCTTCGGAGAAGACGTCGTAGGGACGTTCGACGAGTGGGAGTTGCGAATGGCCCTCGGCGAAAGACTCAGCCGCCGAACAACTCGTCCAGACGCGAAGCGACCGCGGTCCCCAAATCCTCGACCGGGTACTTCTCTTTGAGGACGCGCTCGATCTCGGACACCAGCGCGATGTAGATCCCCACCCGCCCCTTGGTTTCGGACTCGATGTGTTCGATGGCGGACATGTCCAGGTCACCGCAGGTGGCGATGATCAAGGTGGAGCCGAAGCGGTCCATGGGAACCAAGCGGTGCCCGTGGAAGAACGTCCCGGCCAGCGGCTTGCCGATCTCGTCTGGGGTGTCGTACTGGGTCGGCAGGATGTACGGCAGCTGGAGCTGGCGGCACATGGCCTTGGCCAGGTCGTACTCCGTCACCAGTCCGCGGGCGAGGGCGATGTCGGTGATTCGCTCCGACGTCGCGCGATGCTCTTCGACGATCTCTTCCGCCTGCTGAGCGTCCACCAGGCCTTCCGCCCGGAGCACCTGCTCCGTGGAAAGCTGTCCGAGTTTGTGGGAGCTACGCATGAATCCGCTATCGGCACCCCGGGCGTGGGGCTTGAGAGGCGGGGGAAACGGGAAAAGGATTCCTCGTCAGGCTTCTGTGCCACGAGTGCATTCCACCCGGGCGAGATGTTGCGGGGCTAAGGCCCAGTCGAGAGAGACTTGGCTCGCGATAGGTCCGCTCATCGTCGGTTTCAATGCGGTTCGTACGCACCCCGGCTTCCACCGAATCACCGAATCACCGAATCACCGAATCAGGTTCTATGGAACTGGTGTGAGATTGCACCGCTCTCTTGGGTTAGACATCTGCGGCTCCTTGCGAATCACGTCGTCGTAGCACCAAGCCACGGTTCGCTGCGGCCGGCCAAATCGGTGAACTCGCGGAACAAGGCGAGAATGTCTCACTCCTGCGCGTCAAGCGCGGCCGCGAGCAGCCCGAAGGGTGCCACGAGCTCGGGACCGAGAATGGGGTTTCTCCAATTTGGATCGAAGCGCTCGAGGAGTGCAATCAGGACGAAACCCTCGTCTTGGGACCAGCTGTTTCCTGCACGAGCTTCGACCATCGAGACTCCCGGTTCCGCCGTCAAGCGGTGGCTCGCCCAGACGGCGACACCCTCCATATTGAGGAACAGATCCTCCAGTTCCGAAAGGAAGGCGTTCGCGCCAACGAAGAACGTCTCGCGCCTGCGTTGGGCGATCCGAAGGGCTTCTCGCACCTTGGCCTTGCAAGCGGTCGGATCCATCTCGTCAGCCGCTTGAAAAAGGAGCTCCGTCTCAAGCTCCCAGGCTTTGACGAACTCGGGCACATCCTGAAACAACTCCTCGATCAGATCGTCGTGAAGTGATTCGGGCATCGAAGGGTAGGAGACGCGCAACTCCGCAACGCGACGCCCGACGTCCACGAGCTGTCGAGTGTGGATGATCTCGTGACTGAGGACGCCACGAATCAATCCGTCCAAGTCCGGATGACCAGCCGCTCGGGGGTCAAGACGCCAAACTTCAGGCATCGCCACAACGAAGAACGGGAGGGTGCCATCTTCCGCGAGAGCGGCGAACGCTGTCCCGGCGCGCGGGATCTCCTGGCCCGTCGGCAAACGCACCGCACCGTCTCCCGGAACCGCGTGCACGCTCACGGGTTGTCCTCGGAGATTCAAACTGGTGTTGACCGAGGGGCTTCCTTGATCCGACGGGGCCTCGAGGTGCCAAGTGACCTCGGTTCCGATCACAAGGATCCACGGCAGAGGCACTGGATCGATGTGGAGAAACTCCACGCAGCAGCGCTCCCAGTCATCAAGCGCCGCCTGCAACCAACGAATTTGCTGGGGTTCGAGCTGCGGGTGCGAGTCCGGGCGAGGACCTGCGCAGGACGAGACCGCGCTGAGTGCCGCGAGGACGAAGCCGGAGATGACTCGGCTGCGCGCCCCGCGAAGAACACCGAATCGCAAGAACATCAGAACTCACACGTCCAGGTTGCGCACCTCGAGGGCGTGGGTTTCGATGAACTCTCGGCGCGGTTCGACGACGCTGCCCATGAGGATGGTGAAGATCTCGTCGGCGCGCACGGCGTCTTCGATCTTGACCAGGTACATGGTGCGCGTTGCCGGGTCCATGGTCGATTCCCAGAGCTGATCCGGGTTCATTTCACCGAGACCCTTGTAGCGCTGGACTTCGAAGTCCCGTTCGCCTTCGGCTTGGATCTGCTCGAGAACTTGGCTCAAACTGGCGACCCGGTCCTCGTGCTTGGGGAATCGCACCAGGAGAGGCCCCTCTTCCCCAATCGGCGTTTCGCCGTCTTCGGAGGCTCGCGAGAGAAGTTCGTCCACCACATCCCCGGACTCCGACTTCTCCGTGCGAGTCCGGATCTGCTCCACGGGGACGGACAACTCTGCAAACTGGGCAAGCACCTCGTTCACCGCGTCCCGATCCCGGAACTCGAACACCTCGAAGTCCGTGATTTCCCCGGGTCTTGGATCGAAGCTGATCACCACCTCCGGTTTGGCTTGGCGTTGTTCGTCCAAGAATTTGTCGAGCTCTGCCTCGGAGGCGAAGAAGAGTGGATCTCCCTCGGCGACTTCGACCCGGTAGGCCGGCATTTGGGGCGGAGTCCCTGCGCACGCGGCCAACACTTCACTGAACGTTGCTCCCGACCGTTCGATCGCAGGAATCAAGGCCTCGAGACGTTCGATGCCATCCATCAGCTCGCGCAGTTTCTCTCCCTCGATCTCTTGGCCGGATTCGAGCACCAGCACCGCCGAGCGAATTCCCAAATCCCGCTTGGCCGCAGACAACTCGGCCTCGGTTTGGATGTAGCGGATCGTCTTGCCTTTGCGGAGTCGATACAGCGGTGGCGCCGCCACATAAACGCGACCGGCTTCAATCAGATCACGCATCTGCCGATAGAAGAACGTCAACAAGAGCGTTCGGATGTGAGATCCATCGACGTCGGCGTCGGTCATGATGATGACCTTGCCGTAACGAAGCTTTTCGATGTCGAAGTCTTCGGTTCCGATCCCCGTGCCGAGGGCCGTGATGATCGTGCGAATCTCCTGGTGCCCGAGCATCTTGTCGAGGCGCGCTTTTTCGACGTTCAGAATCTTTCCGCGAAGGGGAAGGATCGCCTGGGTTCGACGGTCCCGCGCCTGTTTCGCCGAGCCGCCGGCGCTGTCACCCTCGACCAGGAAGATTTCGGTCTCGTCGCGCTTGCGCGACTGACAGTCGGCCAACTTTCCGGGAAGTCCTCCGCCCGACATGGCACTCTTGCGAACAAGCTCTCGTTGTTTGCGAGCCGCTTCACGAGCGCGCATCGCCAACAACGCCTTGTTGGCAATCGCCTTGGCTTCGCCCGGGTTCTCTTCCAAGAACGTGCCGAGGTCTTCATTGACCACGGTTTGCACAATGCCCTCGATCTCGCGGTTGCCGAGTTTGATCTTGGTCTGACTCTCGAACAACGGATCGGGAACCATCACACTGACCACCGCCGCCAATCCTTCCCGGAAGTCCTCTCCGCTTGGCGCCGCTTTCCCGTCCTTCAGCAAACCGGACTTCTTCGAGTAGTGATTCAACGTCCGAGTCAACGCCGAGCGGAATCCCGAAAGATGGGTTCCTCCTTCGAGAGTGTTGATGTTGTTGACGAAGCTGTAGACGTCTTCGTGATAGGTGTCGTTGTATTGCAGCGCGACTTCCACCACGTTGTCATCGACTTCCTTTCGGAAGTGAATCACGCTCTTGTGCAGCGGGTTCTTGTTCTGGTTGAGCAATTCGACGAACGACTCGAGACCCTTCGGATACGAATAGGTTTCGGAACGATCGTCATTCTCATTGATGAGATGAATCGTGAGACCTCGAGAGCCCAACAAAAACGAAAGCTCGCGCAGACGTTTGGCCAAGGTTTCGTAGGAGTAATCGACCGTGTCGAAGATTTCTTTGTCGGGACGGAAGGTGACTTTTGTGCCGCGCTTGTCCGTCTTCCCTTCCTTGGTCAGCTCGGTCTTGCGATTCCCCCGCTCAAAACTCTGGTGATACGACTCCCCATCGCGGAAGACGTTGACTTCCAACCATTCGGCCAAGGCGTTCACCACCGACACACCCACGCCGTGCAGACCACCAGAGACCTTGTACGACTTGTGGTCGAACTTGCCGCCCGCATGCAACTTGGTCAGCACCACCTCTACCGCGGGAACTTTTTCGGTGGGGTGCATGTCGACGGGGATGCCACGACCATTGTCCTCGACGGACACTGCACCGTCTTTGCGCATGCGCACGGTGATTTCGCTGCAATACCCCGCCATCGCTTCGTCGATGGCGTTGTCGACCACTTCGTAGACCAGGTGGTGAAGCCCACCAGCGCTCGTGTCCCCGATGTACATCGCGGGACGCTTGCGCACCGCGGAAAGTCCTTCGAGGACCTTGATCGACCCGCCGTCATAGGACGCGTCGTTGGCGGCATCGCCGCTTGGCTCGCGAGCCGCTTCGTCTTGATCCACGATTTCCTTATCCGATGCCATGGTCTCTCCACGCGCCTACCCGAAACTTGACCTCTTCCAGGGATTCGAGCCCGGGCACGTTTCGAAGGTCTTGCAGAAGTTCTTGTTTGCGAAAGGCCTCCCACTCGAACACCCGAGCGGCAGACCGGACTTCCAGTGTCAGCCGATTCCGTCGAATCGAACCCACCCGCACTTGCTTGGATCCTGACTCCCCAAGGACTCGTCCCACCGAGGCTTGAATTTCCCGCTGCTGAAGCGGTCCAGGGCCCGGGAGGGTGATCCGAGAAAGGATACGGCCAAGCGACTCCAAATCCGCTCCTCTCAGGCGCTGATCGGCATCACAACGTACATGAAGTTCTCCGCCGGCTGAAACAGGGCGGAGACCGAGGCGTCTTTGAACTGTAGGGGAATCTGCTCGGGCAGGGTCACCTTGGAGAAATCGGTCAGGTAATCCGGGTTGAAGGATACCTCGACAGGGGTCCCGGCGTAGTCCACTGCCATCTCACTTCGGGCGTCGCCGAGCCCCTCCATGGCGCTGGTGATGACCAGGCTGCCCTCCTCGAATCGGAGGGTGATGGCCCGGGCGTCCTCCCCGGCCATGACCGCTGCCTGGCGCACGCAGGCGAAGAACTCATCCTTTTCGAGCTGCACCGTCGACCCGCGCTCCACATCCACCACCGCCCGGTAGTCCGGAAAGTCCGCCTCCACCGAAGTTGCCACCAGCAAGGTGTCGGCCGCCTTGAGGAACGTCCTGCGGTTGCCCAGGGCCACCTGGAAGACTTCCGTGCCCGGACCCGCGGCCTTCAAGAACTGGGTCAGCCCCTTGAGGGGAATGATCTCTCGCTGCAGAGGCCCCACATCCGTGGTCATCTCCCCTTCGGCCCGGGCCAGTCGCCGACCATCGGTGCTCACGAAGCGGACGGCTTGTCCTTCAAACTCCAGCAGCACACCGTTGATGGCATAGCGCCCCAGCTCCCGAGACGCCGCGAACTCACTGCGTTCCGCGAGTTCCCGGAACAGGTCTGCCGGAATCTCCAAGAAGTCGTTCTCCGCCACCGGAAGCTCAGGAAAGTCCGCGGGTGGCTCTCCGGACAAGCGGAACTGTCCCTTGCCACAACGAATCAGCGCCACTGGACCGTCCGTTTGAACGTCCAAGGATTCCCCTTGGGCTTCCCGCGCGATGGCGAGGAGACGTGCGGCAGGGAGCGTAAGAGAGCCAGCCTCTTCACACTCGAGCAAGGGGAACTCACAACAGAGAAACAACTCGAGGTCGGTGGCAACGAGCTTCAGGGAGTTCTCTTCGGCGACGATAAGAACGTGTTGGAGAATGGGTCGCGTGCTACGACTGGCAGCGATGCCTGCGACAAGACCCAAGCGGTCGACAAAGGTCTTTCGGTCGCAGCGAATCTTCATGGGTGTCTCCAACCTTTCGAGATGTGGTTTCCATTCAGGATCTTTGATTCTAGATAAAGAACTACTTCATGGTGGAAGCAACACTGTGCAAGACAACGGTGATGACTCGCCGGTGCTTCTGTAACCCATGGAATTGTAGTCTCTTACGACACCAACGGCGACGTTCCGTCGGTTGAAATCCGGTGAGTTTCAATCCCCAAAATCCCACTCCCATGGCACTCGGATCGAGCCGGTCTCATCGTTGGGGATGACCTTGGGTTTGTTCCCCGGTGCTTGTCCTGAATTTGTCCACGGATCCTGTCGTTCCGCGAAGGTGGTTTGACTCAGTTGATCTGTGAGAAGTCTGCCTTCCATCGAGGCGTGGATGGCTCCCGACTTGCCGAATGAAGTCGGACGGATCGACCGGGATTGGCGGTCCAAGAGGTGGGGAAGATCGATCTTGGTGATGCGGGCCAGCGTGGTGCGGTGCTCGTTCACGGGGAGCATCGTTCGTTGGGATTGCCCTGGCCTCGGCGATGCCGTGTTGTGTCTCACCGTCTGTCCTGGTCCGCGCATGGACCCTGGGGGAAGTCTTGCTCCTGAGAGTTTCTCCGAGGTCATTTCCAGACGAGAACGCCAGCAACGAAAAAACCCCTCCCGATCCGAAGATCAGGAAGGGCCGGAGGTTGTGTTCTGCGATTGGGCGCAGCGTCGATCAGCGATCCAGAATGGCGCGAATCCTTGTCAGATGGTCCCGCAGACGTGCGTCGTTGTCGAGAGCGCCTTCAATCTTGCGGATGCCATGCAGGATCGTGGTGTGATCGCGACCCCCGAGCAGCTCGCCGATTTCGCTCAAGGAAAGCTCGGTCCGTTCACGCAACAAGTACATCGCCACTTGACGAGTGAACGAGAGCGCTTGGGGCCGCCGAGCTGAGGTCAGTTCTGTCAGCTTGACGTCGAAGTGGTGGCAAACGACATTCAGGATGCGATCGGGAGAAGCCACCGGGCGATGCACGAAGGAATCGTGCTGAAGCGCCGCTTTCGCCGAAGCCAAGGAGATCGGCACGTTGGAAAGGCGGCTGTTCACGATGACGCTCGTCACCGCTCCTTCGAGCTCGCGGATGTTGGTCACCGGGAGATCGCGCAAGAACAGAGTCACGTCTTCGGGAAGAGCTTCCCCACGGGCCGCTGCTTTGGCGTGAATCAGTTTCCGCTGGGTCTCGGTATCGGGTTGGTGCAAGGTGATGCGGAATGCCGAGGAAAGTTGGGCGAGAAGCTGCGGGTCGAGCTCCAGGTTCTCTCCCGGGGCACAGCGAGCGGCGAGAACCACCCGGGTGCCGCGATCCATCCAAGCGGTGAAGGTGTGCAGGAACTCTTGTTGAGAGCGCTCTTTCCCGGCAAGCACCTGCAGGTCGTCGAAACAGACGAAGTCGAGGCTGCGATAGCGTTCCCGGAACGCCGAGCTCTGCCCTCCGCCGATGGACTGCACGAAGTCGTTGACGAAAGCTTCCGCTCGGATGTAGGCGACCTTGGAGGGACCCCCGAAGTGCTGGGTTCCCAAGCGGCAAATAGCCTGCAAGAGGTGGGTCTTCCCGAGTCCGGTCGCACTGGATACCAGCATGGCGGCGAAGTCGGAATTGCTGTTCTTGGCGAGAGAGATTCCCGCTGCGGAGGCCAACTGGTTGCAGGACCCGGTCACAAAGTTGTCGAAGTCGAGTCCCTCCGCCAGACGACTTCCCTCGCCCAAACTCGGAGCGGGGGCGGGAGGAGTGGCTTCGTTGCTGGGTGCCGGGGTGGCACTGGTTGTCCCAGAATCGCGAGGAGCCTCGGCCGCAGTTGGTGCGGGCTCTTCCGATCCAGGACGAGAAGAAGGAGAGGACTGCTGGGTGGGCGTCGGCGAAGGCGCCGCCACGAGAAGTTCCACTTCCCTTGGCGAATCGAACGACGCGGCCACTGCGCGTTCGAGTACTTCCCGGTAGTAGGTCCGGATCCAATCGCGATGGAAACGACTCGGAATGGACATCACGACTTTGGAGTCGGTGATCTCTTCTACTTTGAGATTCCGAAACCAAGTGGCGTACTGTTGCGGCGTAGTTTCCTGCTCGATGTGCTCCAAAATGACCGGCCAAGCTGAAATCCGCGATGCGGACGATGGCATGTCTTCCCCTCCCTACCCGGGCGCCCACCCAGGAGTTCCTGTTTCCTCTCTTGCCCCGATCCCTGAAGGGATCCCTACGCCGTGCGCGAGGCACGACGGATCGAGTCCAGCGTTTGCTGCAGCATTCGTTTTGCAACTGCACCGATGGAACGTCTTGGTTCTAGACCCCGGTGAGATGCCGCCCAGGCGGGACTCCCTCGTAAACCATCCCCCTGTCGCCTCACGTTCCGGGGAAAGTGTGAGCAGAGAATCCCCCCGTCAGGTTTTTCCGTATCGCGAACACAGTGGAGATGACTGTTCAGGCTGCAGCCAACTCAAATGTCGCTTTGGATCCTGGCGTTTGTCCGACAGTGAATGCCTGGATCTCTCCCTGACAACTTGGAGATCAACCCGGCCGCACTCCCGGCAGCTTGGGTCGTCCGCATCTTCTGGCTGGCGACCCCCCTTCACCCGTGGGTCGGAAGGCGGGAGTTGAGACCACTCCTGCGAGCCAACTCGAGCCGACAAGGCCAGGACCCGGGGCTTTGAGAGCGAGGTCCGTTCCGTGGTCCGGCCTGCGGAGATAAATCCGCTTTGGGAGCTCGGGATGGGGTGCCTCGTCCTATCCACCGCTAGGGACAGCTTTTGCACAGCTCTCACGGGTGTCGATGGTCGCGAGCAAGAGGTCACGAACAACTTGTTCCTCGAACTCACTCCTCCGAAACCGCGGAGAAGTAAACGCAGTCGATGCCGAAGGGTCAACGCCCTACCGAAGAAAGCGTTGTGCAAGCGTTCTCCATCATGGCGTAGATGCCCGGTGAGTACGCTGGTTACATCTATTTTGAGACCCGTCAAAAAAACCCGAAGCCCGCATGTCATCCACCGCGAATCGGAGCCGATCCACAAACTCTTCGACGTCGGATCGCGAAGATCCCCGTCCCATCGAGACTCTCAAGGAACTTCGTGCGAGTTCTCCGGCGCCGACGGCTTCGAGAACATGGGATGGGAGTTCGGACCGTGAGGAACAAGCCGAGCCGTGAGACACGGCCACGTTTTTTTGATCGAGCGCCGCGACCAACCAAGCACCTTCGATTCCTGGCAACGAGGCATTGACAAGACCGGGCAGAACTTGCTCCGCGGGAGAGTGGAACACCACCTCGGGGAACTTCTCTGCCAGGTGGGTTCGAAGGAAATTCGCTAATTCCGTGAGCCGTGTGGCCTCTGAGAGCAAATCTGTGCTGGCTGCTTGAAGAGCTGCGGCCGCCGCCGCAATGGACGGGACGTCTTCGGTCCCACCACGCAAGCCTCGTTCTTGACGATTTTTTGAGAAGGGCGACTGCAGGATTACCCCCTGTCGTACGAGGAGAATCCCAAGCCCGCAAGGTCCACCGAACTTGTGTGGAGAAACCGTGACAAGCGGTGCACCGAGCGCCGCCGCATCAAACGCAATCTTGCCGGCGGCTTGGGACGCGTCGGTGTGCAGGATGATGTCCCGGTCGGCCAGCGATGCGGCAATCCGTGCCACCGGCTGAATCGTTCCCAGTTCGTTGTTGACCAACATGATGGAAGCGAATCCAGTTTCTGGTTGCACCTGTCTCAGAATCTCGTCTGGGTGGACACGGCCGGATTCATCGACCCTGACCTCGGTCAGCCGAATCTCCCCTTGGGCGTCGAGATCACGGAGCGCATCGAGCAACGAGGGGTGCTCGATGGGGGTCGTCAGGACGTGTCGCCGGTCCTCGGGAAGTGCCCTGCAGACTCCCACGACTGCGAGGACATTGGCTTCACTGCCATTCCCGGTGAACACCACTTCGTCCCGTTGACATCCCAGCAGTTGAGCTAAGTCGCGGCGGGCTTGGGTCAACAACTGGCGGGATTGACGTCCCGCATGGTGGACACTCGAAGGATTGCCCGCGGTTCTCTCCCAGGCGTCGACCATGGCCGAGCGGGCTTCGTCGCGCAGGGGGGCCGTGGATGCATAATCAAGGTAGAGCGGGCGCATGGTGACTCAGTTCTCGTCGAGATCGGAAAGCGATCACCACTCTCCGTCTGGCGACAGCAGCCAATGGTGACCCGGCTCGGCCTCGAGGTCAAGGAGAGCCCGGATCAACCCCGGCCCCAGCGACGCCAGAAAAGGGAGCCCGTTGAGAACTCGCTCCTGGGGCTTTTCTCGAGGACGGATCAACGTGCCGAGTCCCTCGCGGTGGAGTCGCGCGCGCTCCTGACCTTGCTTGCGTGCCGAAGTCGATCGCTCGAGCAGCTGATCGAAAGTGTCGGACAACTGTCGGGCTTTGCGAGCACTGACGGCCCACACTTCGCCGCCCTCGTTTTCCAGGGACTGAAGAAAGGTGTCGAGCTGCTGACGAAGGTCTTGGCCAATGCCTTCGGAGGGGTGACTGGCTTCCTCCCGCGGACCGGCCATCTCCTGCCAAAGCTGGTCAGTTCGGATTCCAATCTTACGCATCGTGCGTAATGAGGCCGCGTCCGCCAAGGTTGCCTCTGGTCGAGCCAGGACGGCGGGCATCGAAATGTCGTACTCGGCGTGGAGTTCGCGGAGCTGGGCCCAGTAGCGGAGTTCACCGGGGCCCGCGATGAACGCGGCCACGGGAAGGACTCGATCTTGGATGAGGGGACGGAGCGAGGCGTCGGCGGAGACTCGCGGCGTCGAGGGGCCGACGCGGGACAACTCTCGGGAATCCAATGGGCCTCCGCGCCAGCCATAGGATCCGTCCCCGCGATCGGTCAGGCGATCGCGGGAATCCTCACTCAGCCAGAACACTGGAACGACATTCGGATCCAGGGGAGTCGCCAGACCGGCGTTTTGCAGTCGCCGGCTGCCTGCCAAAAACGCCAGTTGATAACGAGTCACGTCGGACAGGACTTCGTCGAACAGCGGTTGTGCTTCCCTCCCCAGCAGAGCCGGTTCCACGGGAACCAGTCCTTCTTCACCGAAGACCTGGAGGAGACAACGGCTGAACCATCGGGACCAGGTATCCCCTGATTGCGGATCGAACCGAGTCAACCACTCCGGGTCGAGGGAGCCGAACTCTTGAAGTTCCGAGAGCGCGTTCTTGGCCTGATCCGGAACCGGCATTTCTCCCGCGGCGCGGCGTGTCGCGGAGAAGTCGACCCGGATCCTGCGCACTTGGGACTCGCGATCACGAACGAAGGTGTGATTGATCTCCCCCAGATCGTGGTCGTCCGCGGCGACCCAGAACACGGGCACGACGGGTTGCCCCGATCGAGCTTCCAGTTCGCGTGCGACCGAGATGGCGCGCGCCGCTTTCAGCCAGGTGTACAAAGGGCCTGTCAAGAGTCCTGCCTGCTGCCCGGTGACGACCACCGCGGCTCCAGAACCCAGCCGTTCGAACTGGCGATTCACGGCATCCCCGGCGCCGACTTGCTGCAAGTACGTGCGCCAGGCCTCCCTCGTTTCGGGCGCGTAGCTCCGAGGAGACAACGATTGCAACACGTGGCTGGCTCCCTCGAGATCACAGGAATGAGGGAACGCGGTGGCTGCCTGAAGGTCCTGAAGAACGGCCGCTGCCTGAGAAGGAGCGGCAGCGTGGACGCGCATGGTGACGTTTCCTATCCCGGGGCCGCCTTTTGACTGGCGGTCGAGAGCGCATCGCGAAGCTCACGATTCATCGTTTCGGCGGCTTCGCGAGCCGCTTGTGCATGGTCGGTTCGATCCGTTCCGCGGGTGGCGAACAACACTCCCCGGGACGAGGAGATCAGCGCCCCGCGCCCGTCGCGAAAAGTGCCGACCACATCTGCGGCACCGGCTCCTTGCGCTCCGTAGCCCGGCACCAAGAAGAAGGTTTGAGGAAGCAGCGCTCGCAGCTTGTTGGCTTCCTCTGGGTGGGTTGCGCCGACGACCGCACCGACGTCGGTGAACCCGCGTTCCCCTCGGTTCGACGCCCCCCACTGTTCCAGGGTGGCCCCGACGGTCAGGTACAACTCCTGCCCATCCGTGCGCAGGTCTTGGAAATCTCGGGCTGACGGGTTGGAAGTGCGGGCCAGGACGAACACTCCGCGGTCGCGTTTTCGTCCAACGTCCAAGAACGGGGCGATGGAATCCAGCCCCAAATAGGGGCTAAGGGTCACCGCGTCCGCCGCCGCCAACTCCTCGTCACAGAAGTGAGCTTTTGCATAGGCTTTGGCCGTGGAGCCAATGTCGGACCGTTTGATGTCGCCGATCACGAAGAAGCCGAGCTGACGAGCGCGGCGAATCATGTCGAAATAGAGAGCGACTCCTTCCGGACCCATTTGCTCGAAGAATGCGATCTGGGGTTTGACGGCCGGAACCACGCCCTGGATCGCCTCGAGGACTTCTTCGAGGAATCGGCGGCAGCGATCGACCTCGTCCCCGCTCCCGGGCACCAGGTCCAAGTGAGGGTCGAGCCCGACGCAAACAGGCGAACCGGTCTTCTCGCAAAGCTGGTCGAGGCGATCAAAAACGTGCGATCCGATGGCGAATCCTCCCAGGAGTTTCGCGCATCATACGAGTTCGGCGCTGACGTGGTCCGCCAGTTCGAGACCGCGCTCGGTCAAGCACAGCCGGCCGTTGGCGCGACTCAGCAAACCCTGCTGCAACAAACGATCGAGGGAACGATCCGGATAAAGCTGTTCCAGAGAGAAGCCCAATTGGCGGACCCGAGACTCCTCGAGGCCTTCCCGCATGCGGAGCCCAAGGATGACCAGCTCGCGAGCGCGTGCCGGGGGGTCCAGTTCCTCGGATTCGTGGGGCGGCCGGCCCTGCCAGTCGCCGAGGTATTCCGCGAGGTGACGGGTGTTGGTGCGCCGCACCCCGTTCACGTAGGACGCCGCGCCGAGCCCCACGCCAAAGTACTCGCGGCCCTTCCAGTAGACCTGATTGTGCAGGGACTCGCGGCCGGGCTTGGCGAAGTTGCTGATCTCGTAGTGGACGTAGCCAGCTTCGGCCAGCCGCTGGCGAACGAGTCGGTAGAACTCGAGTTCGGTCTCGTCATCGGCACGCGCGACTTTCCCGTTCTTCCAGGCCAGAGTCATCGGCGTGTTGTCTTCGTAGGTCAGGCAGTAGGTTGAGACGTGATCCGGATCCAATTCCAGAAGCCGGTCCAAATCAACTTCCAGTTCCGCCATGGACTGTTCGGGGGCGGCGAACATCAGGTCGATATTGATGTTGCGGACCCCTGCTTGCCGGAGCAACTGCAGGGCGCGACCGGTGTCCGCGGGGTCGTGATCCCGTCCGATCGCTTGCAAGGTGGTCGCGGAAGACGACTGGGCTCCCAAACTGATCCGATGGATGCCGAAGGAGTGCAACAAGGCGGCCTTTTCGGCGTCGACCGATTCGGGGTTCGCCTCCAGGGTCCACTCGTCAGGGTCGACCGCGAGCCGGCCACGGATGTTGGTGAGCAAGCGCTGCAGTTCCGCGTGGGACAGCGCCGAGGGCGTGCCGCCGCCAATGTAGACCGTTCGCAAGGAAGCGGGCGCCGGGAGTTGTTCCAGCTCTTGTTCGAGCCGTGCGAGATAGCGAGCGGCGCCATCCGTGGAGTACGGTGCGATGGCGAAATCGCAATAGGAACAGCGTTTCACGCAAAACGGGACGTGAACGTAGAGAGCGTCAGGGCTCGCCGCCGCGCCCTTGCAAGAGGGTTTCGTAGAGCCGGCCGAGAGCTTCGTTTTGGATCTGCCGGACTCGTTCACGAGTGATTCCCATGCGAGTTCCAATTTCCCGGAGGGTCATCGGCGGCTGGTCGTCGAATCCAAAGCGCAGGCGCAGGATGCTGGCTTCCCGTTCGTCGATCGCGTCCAGCAGTTCGAGGATGCGTCGCTGCTCGTAGGCATCGAACAGCTCATCCTCGGGTCGTCGGGCCTGCTCGTCTTCGATGATATCCGCGAGGTTCTCGTTGTCGTCGATCGACAGGGATTGGGTCGAAAGCTGGGACGCGCGCAGCGCTCGGTGGATTTGACGCTGGTTGCCAGGCTCCACTTCGAGTTCCTCGCACATCTCGAGGAACGTCGGTTCCCGACCCAGGGCCTGGCGCAGCCGCTGTTCCGCGGTCTTCCAGCGGGAAATCAGTTCGACCAGGTAGGAGGGCACCCGAACGGTCCGCACCGTGTTCAGCAAGGCCCGGCGAATCGCTTGCTTGATCCACCAGGTCGCATAGGTGGAAAAGCGACAGTCTTCGTCCGGATCGAAGCGCTCGACCGCGCGCAGCAATCCGACGTTGCCTTCTTCGACCAAGTCGAGGAGCGGCAGCCCTTTGCGCATGTAGCTCTTGGCTACGCTGACCACCAAGCGCAGGTTGGCTTGGACCATTCGCTCACGGGCGACCGGATCGCCTTCGCGAATGCGCTCGGCGAGCTCCTTCTCTTCCTCGGCACTCAGGAGCGGGACCCGGTTGATCTCTTTGAGATAGATGTTCAGTGTGCCGTTCACGCCGGGCCCTTCCCTCGTCGCAGGGTTCGAAGATGCATTGCTCCGCGAGTTCTCTCGGCCGATTGGGGAGCGGTTCTTGAGAAGCGCCGATTGATAAAGCGCGGAATGCGAACGATTACGCCCACCCCGACGCGGTTGGGGGGAGCCCCTCAGGCGTGCGGAAACCGAGATCAGGCAGAGGTTTGGGTGCGACCGGTGAAGCCGGCCACGCCCGTACTGAGAAAGGTGCCCCCGGCCGTGTTGGGGGAGCGAGAGGAAGCGAATTCTCGGACACTCCGAGGCAAAGGCGTGCGCAATTCACACCGCTCCCCGCCCCATCGGGGTGGTGAAAAGTGGTGAGGAACGGACTCTCCGTTAGACTCCGGCCCAGCCAGGTCAGCCACCGAACTCGGGAAGAACGGCAAGCGACTTGATCGAAGACACCCCATCCACCGCCGCGAGGCGTCCGGTCACTGATCCCTTGGACGAGGGAGCTCGCGAATTGGTGATCACCGAGGACGAATTCCTCGAGCACCTGCGCGAGCCGGTCGCGGAGTTCTACGGCCACGGGTTCGGCAGCCTCCCCGCGGACCCGGCTCGCTGGCCGCGTCGGCTGCTGTCTTTGCTTGCGGAAAAAGCCCACGAGTTCGAGAGCTTTCTCGACGACTTCGACGCCCGCAACAACCGGCGCTTCTCTCTCCTGGTGGAGCTCGTGGCATCGCTGCGAGGTTTCGCCGCCATCGCCCAGGTTCTCCACCACGTCCGGATCCGCTTCCCGAAGTATCAGGTGAGGCTGGAAGTCGGGGCCATGGAGCGATTCCACCGGACCCTGCGCGAATCGGCTGACTTCGTCCACCAGGTCTTGGGTCGGCTTCTGACCGAGTTGGAAGAACAGCTCGTTGGCTTGGGAGTGCCGCGACCGGAGACCACCGAGCCCTCCGGGGCAAATGGCCAAGGGAACGTCCGTCGACACCTCCCCCACGACATCGATGCCGAAGAAGAGGTCAGCCACGAGGCGATGACGGCCACCGTTCTGGCCGGGTTCCTCGGCGTGGCGGACTCCTTGCGGCGCCTGGAAACCGCTTTGCCCGCCGATGGTAGTCCTCTCGAGAAGTTCGTTGCGGAGCGCTACGACGAAACCAAGGCGCGCGCGTTCGAGTCGATGATCCACAACGTGCAGTCGGCGTACGACACCCACATCAAGTTCACCGTTCTGGAATCCCGCCACCCCGACCTGCGGGTGTTTCGCGGCCATGTTTCTCTCGCCCTGCACATGCTCGAGATCGCCACGCTGTTGGTGCACTTCTACGAGCGTCACGAGAACAACATTCAGCACCACCGAGCCAAGAGCCGCATCGCAGAACTGGTTCCCCGAGAACAGGTGCTGGCTCACGCCATCGATTTCGGACTGCGCAGTGCGTTGACCTCGGTGGTGGCGGCCCGACCGGTGGCAGAGTCGCTCCTCCCCTACTTCGTCCAACAGGATGAGATCGAACTGCATCTGCCGGAAGCCGGAATGCTCCATGCGCGACCGCTGAGCTTGATCGTCAGCATCGTTCGTCACCATGGAACTTCGGTCGACCTCGTCATTGGCGAGAGTTCGACCGTCGCCAACTCGATCATGGGACTGATTCTGTTCGTTGGCCAGAACGCGGAGGCTCGGACCATCAAGTTCCGTGGTGATCGGCGTCCCCTCGAAGACCTGAAGCTGCTGTTCGACTACGGTCTCGGAGAGAAGGGAATGGACGTCCTGCCGGAGCAGCTCTCCTATCTGCGGAGCTAGGCGGCCTTTGACGGCCTCGGGGGGACGAACGAGGATTCTCGTCCCCGTCATCGGGCGCCGAATTTGTTTCAACAGCTGGCGAGCTGGGAAGGCGTGAGACGTTCGTCACCAGATCCGCCGGAGCTTGGCGATCGGGGTCATGAATGGAAGGGCCCGAGACACTCTGCCGCGGTTGGAGAAGTCCGCCCCAGGGCCTGGCGCCCTCGGCGGCGGGTTCCGAAAACTCTCCGGAGTTCGGTCCCGCGTTCAGATCCCGGCGGTCAAGCGACGGCTCAACATCTGTGGCAACCCGGCGCGCTCGATCTTGTCGGCCGTGGCGTCCACGTCGTAGTCCACGCGATGCAGGCGCAGGATGTTGTCATCAGAGTTGAGCAACGCGTAGCTGGCCCGCGGATCGTGGTCGCGGGGCTGACCGACGCTGCCGATATTGCAGAACACCGACGTGTCTTCCGCAACCGTGAGCTGCGGTTGAATCCAACGTCGGACCTCCCCATCGGGTCCTCGGGAGAACGCCATGGGCTGATGGGTGTGCCCGTAAAGGGCGAGGCGAAAATCGTCGGACTGTTCGAACACGTCGGTGGCCCCGGCCAGATCGCGAATGTAAGGGAACGACAGCGGCTGAACCGGCGACGCATGGCAAAACACCAGTCCGTTTTCGACAACCACGGGTGGAAGTTCCGCCAAGCGTTGCTTCATGCCCCGTGAAAGGCGTTGCTTGGTGTACTCCGTGGATGCCCGGGCAACTTCGCTGAAACGTGAGGTGTCCAAAGTGCCAGCGGCGGCCAAGTCATGATTGCCGGCGACGATGATGTCGCACGTCTCGATCAGAATCTGGAAGCACTTTTCTGGCTCCGCGCCGTAACCCACGCAATCGCCGAGGCAAACGAAGCGATCGGCTCCGCGCCCTCGGGCGCTCTCCAACACGGCGATCAATGCTTCGACGTTGGCGTGGATGTCGCTGAGAAATGCGGTCTTCATCCGAGGCCCTCATGCGGAAACCGTGGGTCCGTCCTGTCGACGAGTCGGCGCCAGGAGCGCGACGTGAAGCGCGGTCACGTAAAGCGCCGAGGCGGACAACACCCGCCATCGGTTCATGCCGCGAACCCACTCATCGGAAGAGAACCACTGGGGGCTGACGGGGAAAAACAGGGCACGGAGCCAGGAGCCCAGGGGAAGCTCATGAAGGAGAGAGGGGCTGAGACTTCCAAGCAGGAGGGCCAAAGCCACCGCAGCCACCGCGTTGGAGGGAATCGCCCTTCGGAGCAGCAGCATCCAGGTCCACAGGCTCCAGGCGCCGGTCCAGGCAACCAGCCCCGACAGCAGCAGTTCGCCAACACCGATCGGCCCCAGGGGGTTCGCCACCGCCAGGGCGGCGGCGAACCCGAGGGAAACAACGAGGATCCCCGCCGCCCCACCCAGGGATGCCCCCAGATCGAGGCGCTTCCGAGAGATGAATCCCGCGGCGCTCGGCGGCCCCGCGGACTCCGACGTCAGGATTGCCAGCTCCGGCATGACGATCAAACCGGCACACCAGCCCCATAACCAAGTCGTCGAAATCAGCAGTTCCGGAGCGAGATTCCACCCTCGGCCGTCAGGGGCGGTCGAGAACAGGAGGGGCGTCAAGAGCAAAGCGACACCCGCAACCGCCGCGACCCAAGTTCCAAGGGACCGAAGGTAGAGTCGAGTGCCCAGGATCCACCCTTGGGCCGAGGGACCAACGACGGCGTGCAAGCGACGGCTCATGTCCCGAGATCAATACCGGATCTGGAACTCCTCGGGATGGGAATCCTCGACATCGGCCGGTTGGCGCTGAATCTCCTGGACGAAGCCGTCGCGAACCCGGCGAATCTCTTCCACCGCCCTTTCGACAACCGCTGGCGTCCCGTGAAAGTGAGCCTCTACGCTGCCGTCGGTCAGATTCCTGACCCAGCCTCGAACCCCAAGCGCGCGGCAGACCGTCTGGACGGTGTATCGGAATCCGACCCCTTGGACCCGGCCGAGGAAGAGCAGTGATTCACTGGTTAGACCTGGGGTGGCCACCTAAGTTATTTCCTTGCAAAGAGTTATGTGGATTGTGCGTGGCCGAGGGACCTCGATCATATCTGAGCGGCCATGGACCGCGAAGCGCCGCAAAGAGCAGGAAGTCCCCCGCGTTGCGGTCGAGCGAGAAGCCGAGCTCTCCTCGGAGGACGCGACCCAGGTGGGGAGCCGTTGTCGATCGGTGCCCGTCACCAACCTACGCCGAGGTCCACTCACCGGATCCGGGTGATCGCGCCACTGGCTCATGAGCTGCGGGCGAGACGCCTTGGGAAACTGAGCGGCAAGCACCGCTAGCTCTGGGGTGGATCAGCTTGGGAGGTCTGCCAACGTCCGCGGAAGTGGCGGCATGTTTCACGTGAAACATCTCCGCTCGTCCTACTGGTGCCGAAAGCACGTGGGAACTTCTGGCGATCGGGCCGGCGGGCGTTGGTCACTGAAAGACGGGCCGCCACGTCCACTCTCTGCCAAGTTGTTGAAGCTCACACAAGTCGGCGATCCCAATCTCCCGTCGTGGGCAGCCGACTAACCATCGAACTGGCGAGAGGCAGAGGCGCGGGCTCCAGATGTTTCACGTGAAACATCTGGAGCGGCCGAGCCTCCACCCGAGTGGCGGTGGCGACACTCATTCCTAAACGTCGGCCCGGGACCCCACTCAGGCAGTTGTCTCCATGCGGGGCAGTCGCGCTGCTGGAAGGCGCCGGCTCGGACCCAGCGTGCGCGCCCCCATCGTCAGCGGCCGCCCGATTTGGTGGACAAGCTTGCAGGTGTTTCACGTGAAACAGGCAAGCTTCTCGAGCGTCCGCTGCTGGGGTCGCCTTGGGCCCGAACATCCCATGCGGATCCCTCTGGCCATGGGAACATGAGGCGAGGAGGTTTCCCGGGGACTCGGGGAACACTCACCTCAGAGGAAGGCCGTGGTTGCTCTGTGAAGTCGGCTGCGCCAAAGGTCCCTGGACACGGGGACTCGCGTCTCGCAAGAGCCGTCAAACAAAACCGCCGGGGACATCAGCCGCAGGGGGTTCCCGAAGGAACTGCGATGCACGCCAGGCTCTCCTTCCTGGCTGGTTCCTGGGGACCTCGTGTTCGCTTCATCGAGAACTGGGGGGCCGCCGCAGCCGACTCCTCCCTGGGGTTCTATGCCAGAGTCGCCGATTCCCGTTTCCCTCTCCCTCCTGATCTGCGGCGAGTGCCTGGCGCGGTGTTTCACGTGAAACATTCCGTTGTCGAGCCGCGATCTCTGAAGGGGACCCACGGTGAGGAGCAGGTGCAACCAGCCAACTCATGCCCGAGATCATGAGCCTTTTCCGGGGGCCGTCGTCTGACTGCGGCGGATGGGTGGGTTTCCGGAGCGCCCCGAACTACCCGCCGGCAGGGTGGCCTCGCTTCCGAATTGGGCAGCTTCTTGGGTTTCGGAGCCGGCCGAGGCACGAGTCATGGTCCACTCCGCGCCTCCTGGCCGCGGGGGGCTTGGCGACCCGAATGTGACCGGGGCCGCGGATCTCTTCCCCACTTCCGCGGACTCGGGACCCCACCAGCTCGCCCACAACGTTGCCGAAGTGCCCCAAGGCGAGTTCATTGGGAGGTGCGTTCGAGGTGTGTTTCACGTGAAACACGTCGCAACAACCGGATCCATCCACCGTTGGCTGTTCGGCTCTCGACTCTCCTCCCGCTTTGGAGGCACCGACCGGTGCCCTTCTTGCGGGCCGGAGGGATCAATCTCGGAACCGTCCTCGTTGGAGCCGGCGAGACCAGTCTCGGCTCCGGGCCCCTCCTTTCGGCCGACTTGTTTCGCCGCGAAACACAGCAGCAGCGCTTTCGTCGAAGGCTCGGTGGCCACCGCGGGCACCGAGGGAGGTTTCACGTGAAACACTCTCACCGACCCCCTGGTGGGAGGTGTTCGAGCCGGAGAGCTTCGTTGTGACAGACTCCGTTCCTCCCGCGCTCGCTACCGTGAGCCGCCTCGTCTTACCCCCGCGAAAGCTGATCGCCTTTTGGAGTCGGGTGGCAGCACGTCGAGGAGGCGACGTCCCACTGGGGCTTCCCGACGAGGTTCATCAGGGGCGGCGAAGTCCCTTTGCCGGGTCGTCGCGTTGACCTGGCCCTAAGGACCTTGGGGCGTGGGCCCCATCAGAGAGCCGGGCAGGTGAGGCCCGGGGCCGAGTGCCCATGCCGAAATGAGTGGTCGCGGTGCTATTGACGCCGTTCCGGAGGGAGGAGATCTGCCCGTGGCGGATCCGATCCCCGCGCGACGGCCCCAGGAAAGTTCTAGGCAAGGGGCGAAAGACAACCCAGCTGGCAGCGGGGCGCCGCGCGTTTCACGTGAAACACCCCACCGCTGCCGCCCATTGAGGCCCCGGGTGGAGCTTGGTTCGCCGCCACGCCAGCTCTCTCCGCCGGGGGAGCCAACGGCTGCGGATCCGGACACCCGCTCCACCTGGGAGGGATCGAAATCAGATCCTTGGGCTATGATTCCCGGGGCGGATCGAAAGTGTGTGCGGCATGACGGGAGGGTGTCGAAGGTGAGTGGACGACGACTTGGACGCGGCCTGGACTTTCTGCTCTCAGGGAGTGAGGGCGAAGAGGCTGCGACTCCTGACGAGGCGGTTCGTGAGGACGAACAGGTCGACCCCAAGAGCATTGTGCCGAACCCGTGGCAGCCACGGACCCATTTCGAACCTTCGGCGCTGGAGGACTTGGTCCGCTCGGTCAAGACCCATGGGATCATTCAGCCGCTGGTGGTCCGCCGCAAAGCGAATGGGGAAATCGAGCTGGTCGCTGGTGAGAGGCGCTTGCTGGCATCGAAGAAGGCGGGATTGAAAAGCGTCCCCGTTGTCTTCCGAGATCTCGACGACAAGCAAATGCCGGTGGTGGCGCTCATCGAAAACATCCAGCGCCAGGATCTCAACGCGATCGAGCGCGCGCGGGCTTTTCGCGAGCTGACCAAGCAAGGGATGTCTCACAAACAGGTCGCGGATGCGACCGGAGTGGGGCGGTCCACCGTGTCCAACAGCCTGCGGTTGCTCGAGCTCGACGACACTATGCAAGAAGCCGTCTTTTCGGGGAAGATCACCGAAGGACACGCCAGAGCGATCCTTGCCGAAGCCGACCCGGAACGACGCCAGAAAGTCTACAAAGACATACTTGAAGGCAATTTGACGGTAAGACAGGCCGAGGAAGGGGTTTCTGCGAAGGCCCCGGTGCCAGCTCCACCAAGCGGCAAGCGTCGCACCAAGTCCAACGAGGCCAAGGTGCTCGAAAAGAACATGCGGGAAAGTCTCGGCACCAAAGTCGACATTCGCGAACGAGGCAGCCGCGGCAAGATCGTCATCAGCTACCGCAACCTGGAAGAATTCGACCTGGTCTATCGCACCATCACGGGCGAGACCCCGGACGTCTGACCCATACGGCCAATGGGGCTTAGTCTTCGCCTTGGCGTGTTTTGGGGTGATGCGCGCCCCTTAGGCGGCATTGTTCGACAGGGTCCTTGAGAGGTCACGTTCTTTCAGTGGCCACTAGCGTTTCGGAAAAATGGCAATTGGCGCTCAGCGAGGCTCGTCCAAAGAGCCACCTTGGGGCAGGGCGCGGGGGCAACCCGGGGAATGCCCCGGGAAAAGAGAACATATCTTTTGTCTTGACACAGCTTTCCTGCACCACATCCGGAGGCCGATGCTAATCTGAATTTTTGGATGTTTCGGGCGGAGAGGAGAAGCGCTCGGAGGCGCAAAGGGATGTCGGTCGCGACGGACAAAATTCTACAACTCAACTGGAGTGACTCTGACGGGCAGGTGGTCATTACGCCCGAGGATGAAGATCGCTTCAGCTTGAGAATCGGCCGAGTCATCAAAGCGTGCCATGCCGCCGTCGAAGAAGACGAATTCAAGGGGCAGTTCAACCTACTCCTCAAGACTTTGGTTGAATGGTTGCGGGAAAGACGAGACGTAAGGGCGGCGTATGTTACTTTGAGGGATGGCGAGTTCCTCTTTCTCGTGGTCAGAAACGAGGCCGAGTATTCCGCCGAGTTTGCAGACAATCTGTCAGAGTTGGACTTGAAGATCGCCAGTGACCATGACCTCAAGCTGGTGAAGTTGGACACTCTTGCTCTGCCAAGTGTCTCTTCTGACGGCCTCGCCTCGTTCATGCACCCTGAATTCAACCTGATTCTGAGGGAAACTGCGGGTTGAGTTCATCGGCCGAGCAGGATCACATCGCGCTCGCCAATCGGAACCACGCAGCCTTGCTCTATGTGATGGATCGGGCGAAGGACTTCCCTGAATGGGTTGCCACGATCGCCTTCTACAAGTCGGTCCAGGTCATCGAAGCGTCACTTGTGTACACGGACAAGAGGCCCTCGCACGACCACCGGGAACGTCTGCGGCGCCTCAAGAACGACAACCGCTATCAAGAAACGTTCAAGCACTACCGCCCACTCTTCGAGGCGTCTCTCATTGCTCGGTACCTCAGGAACGATTCCGGTGGGGGCTATAGTGCGTTTTCCGACTTCATTGCGTCCGACCAAGTCGTGAACCAGTTCGTGAGTCACCGCCTGAGGCGGATCGAGACCTCTCTCTGCAAGTCCCCGTTTCTGAGCAAATCTGCGCGCGAAGCGCTGGATCGGGTGGAATAGGCCCAGGGTCGTCTACCACGCGGCCCGAAGCTTTGATCGCGCAGCACTTTTCGCAGGGAACGTCGTTTCGGCTTACTCGGAAGCGTCCGAATCTTCCTCGCCGGGGTCTTCCGGAGAGTTCTCGGCTCCGCCTCCCGACGAAATGCGGACGTCGGTGATCTCGACCGGGGTTTTCAGGAAGGAGAAACGCGCTTCGTCTGCTTCCTCGTTGGAGATGCTCGCGAGGACCTCGAGTCCCCGAGTGACCTTGCCAAACACGGTGGACTGTTCATCTTCTCGGAAGCTGTCTTCCAGAAGGATGCGGATGTCGCCGTATCTCGGTCCGGTCGAAAAGGGCCGCTGACGAAAGCTGACCGAGCCTGCGAAGTGATGCAGGCCGTTGTTCTCTTCGAACGGAGGAAAGCCGTCCATGGCTTCTTCGAGCTCGATCGGCGAGCCCGCAGAGTCGGTTCCCAGTTCAACCCAGCGATCGGCCATGGCTTTGGTTAGGAAGGTGCCTTTGAGCGTGGAAGCCGTGTTCTCGAAGGCTGCGCAGCTTTCCGGCGATTGGTCGATGTGCAGCTGGATCTCGATTTCTCCGCGATCCGTGACCAGGACCACTGAGTTCCCGGAGGGGGCCGGGTTCTCCGTAGGAGCCGGATAGCGATCGGCCCATTCGTCCAATCGAGCGGCAGTCTTGGAGAATCGATCCAAAGGCGAAAGCATTGCTTCGTCGAGTTCGCCAAGAGTCGGAAGCTCGCGCTGGGCCAAGTAGTGGTCCGGGAACGCGCTGCGGAACTCTTCGAGTTTCTCGATCGCTCGGTCGGTCTCGCCAGAGTCGTACAGCTTGACCATCAGCCAGTACAACGCCATGGGCTCGGCGTCGGTGCCTTTCACGTCTTCCCGAATCGCCTCGATCTGATCAATCTCGAGGGTCCACGGGGGCGCGTCGGCGAATAGGGCCTCCCAAGGCCGATCGCGCGAGGCCTGGACCTGCGAGGACGTGAACATCACGGCCACGATGACCAGAGCAATGACGGCGCCAGCGCCGAGGAATAGGTTTTTCTTCTGTTTGAGGTACTCGACCGAAGAATTCAGATCGGGCAGATCGGCGGCAGCCATGACTTCACCTGGGCATGGAATCTGGAGGACGCGCGGGCGAAACATCCCGCCGCGTGGGGAGGGGCAAGAAACCGCGCATATCTAACCGAGGTGCCGTGGGTCGTATACAATAAAACTGACAGACCCCCGAAGGCGGCGCCGAGGGGAGCTCGCCGCCCCGCGGATCGCGCCAAGGCCCGTGGATGCCGCCGGAGCTCGTCGACCTCCATGGAACGCCCACTCTCGAACCCGCGCAGTCTCTTGGACCGCCCGACCCTGGTCCTGAATCGGTCGTGGTTGCCCATCCACGTGACCCCGGCGCGGCGGGCGATCACTTTGGTGTACCGAGGGGTCGCCTCGGTGGTCCAGACCGACACCTACGAGACGTTCGATTTCCTGGCTTGGGCACGCCAGCCGGTCGCTCCCGGGAAATGCGTTCGAACCGTTCGCCTACGCATCCCGTTACCAGAGGTCATCGTTCTGCGGTCCTTCGACCGGGTCACCCGGCGCCACATTCCCTTTACCCGCCGCAACCTGTTTCGCCGCGACCGTTTGCGGTGTCAGTACTGCGGCTGCCGGCCCGGCACGAAGAACCTGACGATCGACCATGTCCAGCCGCGACGCCTCGGTGGCGTCACCAGCTGGACGAACTGCGTGCTGGCCTGCGCGAAATGCAACGGCCGCAAGGGTGGACGCCGGCCGGAGGAGGTGGGCATGCGGCTTCTCCAACGGCCCGTTCAACCGCAGTGGAGTGCGGCGCTCGGAAAAGGAGTGCCGTGGCTGGACCGGTTTCTGTCGGGCGAGACCCGCACTGAAACATCAACGGACCGGCAGTACTAACGTAAACTTGTCCCTCTGAACCTCGAGAGAGAGCCAGCACTCCCACGGCCTGGCTCGTATCCCGGGCTCAGAGGAAGAATTCCCGGGAAGTTTTCTTTCCTGCCTCGGATAATCAAAAGCCGTCATCCGCCTCGCTTTCGGCGAGGAGTTTGCTGGTCGACGGTCCCGACGGGCGCCAGGTCGTTTGACCTGGGGCCGGGCAGAAAACTCCCCGGGCCCAGACGAGAGAGTGGGAATCCGAATCGGTAGTCCATTGGTGAGAGAGGTGATCGAGGCCATGAAACGAAGGCTTTGGATATTCGCGACCGTGGTCGCGACGAGCGGTTGGAGTTTCGTCGATGCCGCGCCGGTGATGCAGGACAACACCGACGACATCAAGGCGCAGTACGAAGCCAAGAAAGAGGCGGTCGACGAGTCCGACGCCGCGGCTCTTTTCGAGCTGGCGAACTGGGCGAACGACAACGGCCTTCGCACTGACTACAAGCGCATGCTGCGCAAGGTCATCAAGGTCGACAAGAATCACAAAGAGGCTCGCGAAGCTCTCGGCTACGTTTTCTACGAAGACCGCTGGGTGACCCAGCGCGAGAAGGAACGTCTCGAGCGAAAGAAGGAAGAAGAGGAGATGCTCGCCAAGGGCCTGCGCAAGTGGCAGGGCGAGTGGTATCCGGCTGCGGAAGTCGAGATGTTCGAGAAGGGCCTGTTCCCGGTCGAAATCGATGGGCAGACCAAGTGGGTCTCGGAGCGCGAGAAGAACCACATCGAAGCCGGTCACGTGCTCCACAACAATCTGTGGGTGCCGGCCGCTGACAAGGGCAAGGCCGACGAAGGCATGTTCCTGGTCGGTGAGGAGTGGGTGTCCAAGGAAGACGCCGACGCCGCTCACCAGAAGATGGACAACCCCTGGGAGATGGACAGCGATCACACCGCTTTGCTGACCACCACCTGGCACGACTACGGCAAGTACGCGCTGCAGCACTCGGATCTCGCGATCCAGCGCGCTCACGACGTGCTCGGCATCGAGCGCAGCGCGGACGCCTCCAAGGTGCCGCTGTTCCTGGTCTACGAGGTCGACGACTTCAATCGCCTTGGCAATCAGATCCAGGACAACAACGACGCTCTCATGTCGTCGCTTCCCTACGGGTGCTTCACCTTCCAGGATCCCAACGCGGCCCGTCACGTCGGCGTGATTCAGTACACGATCGTTGATCCGGACAACTACCAGATCAACAACTCGATGACCTACTACCTGATCCGCCATGCGGCCGCGGAAGCGGCGGTGCGAGCCGTGGAAGCGTCGGAAGACATGCCCCGCTGGTTCGTCACGGGGATCGGCGCGTACTGCGGTCGCTACTGGGATCCGTACGTCGGCGAGCGCATCAACGAGCTGATTTCCTGGAACGTTCAGAACCTGCAGAATGACGGTGGCTTGGTGAGCCTCGACACCTTCTTCGAGCCGTTCAACATTTCCCGCCAGACCGTGCTGCAGTCGGGTCTGCTGATGTCCTACCTGGTGGACGGCGATCTCCCGGATCTGGTCCGTCAGCAGTGGGACACGGTCCGGACCAAGCTCTCCTCCGAAACTCGGGAAGACCTGGCCAAGGAATTCCTGAAGCTGGAGACCATCATGGCGGCCGAGGGTGCCGCCTCCTTCGAGGCCTACGTCGCCTCGTTCGCCGGCTAAGTTTCCGGTATCTTTGTTTGTCGCAATTCGAGCAGCTCGGTCCGAAGGACCGGGCTGCTCGTTTGTTTGAGGGACCGAATAGTCCTGGGCTCCGGCCAAGGACCATTGCGCCAAATCCGAGCCATTTGGTGCGCTTCCCAAGCAGAGTCGCTGATGGGGAAGGCGTCTGGGGAACATCGGTGGATCCCGAGTCGATCTGGACGTTGATGCGCCGGATCGGCACGGCTTCGCGACGGCGTCTCTGGGGGCTCGGTTACCGAGAGAGCCCGGCACCGACTTTGCAGAACAGATTCTCTGGCGATTTGCCGAAACTCCCCGCTCGCTCTCGTCAGGAGCGGACTTGGAATCCAGAGCAGCCAGTCCTTCGAACCAGCCCCATGAAACCAGCCAGACCTTGGAAACCAGAAGGAGCAGCACGATGAGCCGTCTCGTTCCCACCGCCTTCGCGGCCTTTTTTGGCCTCGTGGCCGCCGCAGGGGCGACTCCCGGCGGCGCCGAGTCTTTGTTGCCGGAAGACACCGTCTTTTACATCGGGGTCGAAGACTTCGAGGCGTCGCGCGCCGCCCTCAAGGGCAAGGCCTTCGACAAGATCATGGCAGAGGGAGAGGTCAAGGACTTCCTCGAGAAGCCCATGGCCATCGCTCACGCCGCCTTCGGCAAGCTCAAAGAAATGGGCGCGCAAAGTGAGGCGATGAAGGGCCTGAACCTGGACCCGGAGAAAATCCTCAATGGTCCGTTCGGCAGCATGTTCTTCGCCTTCACCCATCTGTCGGTCTCGCCAGAAAACAACTTCCGTCCGGACTTCGGTTTGACGTTTGGCCTCGAGGCGAAACCCGGTGCCGTTGACATCCTGCAGACCTGCTACGGACTCATCGGCGGGCTCGCCAAAGAAAAAGGCGTCGAGCCTGAGTTCTCCACCATCGAAGTGGAGGGGCGGTCGTTCCAGCGCTGCAAGATCGAGGAAATGTCGCTGTGCTTCGCGAAAATCGATGGCACCAGCGTATTCAGCCTTTCTGAAACCACCATGCGAGGGATGTTGCAGCGCGCTGCCGGGAGTGCTCAGGGCTTGGCCAAGAGCCCGGACTTCCAGCGCTGTGTCGAAAACATCGGTCACAAGGGCGCCGACTCGCCGGTCATCTACGTGCACGTGGGCCGCATGATGAAGTTGTTCCACGGCCTGATGGAAACGGGACAAGCGGTCGCCAAGGACGAGGAAAAGTCCATCATCTCGATCATCGACCGGGCCATGGAGCTTTCCGGAGTTGGTGACGTCGGCCCGGCTTACACCACGTCGTTCTGGGACGGCCCGGTGGCCGTGTCTCGCTCTTATGGAGAGCTGAATGCTCACAACGCCCGTGGCTTGATCGCCGCGGTCCGCTCTGGCGTGGGCTCTCTTGATCGCAATCGCCTCAAGCTGGTTCCGAAGGACGCCAGCTCGTTCAGCATGGGCTCCTTCGACCTGGCCCCGATTTACGACTGGCTGGTGGCGACCCTGAAGGACGTGGCTCCAGAGATTCACGATCAGGCCATGGCCATGTTGAACGCAACCGTGGGGCAGATTGCCGGCACCGACGAACAAGGCAACCCGGTGCTGGATCTGCGCCGTGACCTGCTGGGAGCATTGGGCGGCGAATACTTCAGCATGAGCACTCCGGGCGCCCCGACCATGTTTGGACCGGGCACCGACAGTGTGGGTTGGATGAACTGCCGAAATCCCCAGGGCTTGCAGAAGAGCCTCGAGGTGCTCGCCTCGATTCCGGGGCAGATGTGGGGGTTCCCGATTTCCTTCGCGGAAGATGTGCAGGACGGTGTTTCCATGCGCGTGCTCGACACGACCCAGCTTGGCCCGATGGCCATGATGATGGGTGGCATGAAGCCGACCTACGCGATCCACGATGGACGCTGCTACTTCGGTTCCTCTCCTCAAGCATTGAAGAAACTGCTGGGCTTCCTGAAGGCGCCGCCGGCGGAGAACATCACCGCGAAGCAAGACTTCGCTCGACACGTGGGGGCGATCCCCGCGGACGCCGAGCTGACCAGTCTGTCTTACTCGGACACCGCCAGCAATTTCGAGTCGGCGTATCAGGGAATCGTGGGCGCGATGCCGTTCCTGATGATGCAGATGCCGGTTCCTCAAGAAGAGCTGCCGGTCGACCTCTCCCTGCTGCCTACTGCCGAGTCGATTTCTCAGCACTTGTTCGGCACCGTGAACTTCTCCTATCGAGCGGGCAATGCGGAGATCATGGAAGTGCGGGGACCCTTCGGTGCGGAAGCGGGACTCGGGGTGGCTGCGGCGGCCATGGCGATTGGCGGCGGCGTTGCTTTCATGAACATGAGCAAGTTGGGAGAGGCGCCCATGATCGAGATGGGCGACCAGCATCACGAGGCGGGCTCGGATCCTCGCCAGAAGGCACGGGATGACCTCAATGACCTGAGTGCGGCCATCACCGTGTACACCGTCGAGAACGGCGAGCCGCCGCTGAACCTCCACGCTTTGGTGCAATCCACCGACGCTTACCCCGAAGGAATCCTGTCCGGCAAGCTGCCGACCGACCCATGGGGCAACTCGTACCAGTACCTGAAGCGGGACAGCGGTTACCAGCTGTGGTCTTTCGGCCCGAACGGGACCAACGACTCCGGCAAGGGAGATGACCTCGTGGTCTCTCGCTGACCCCCCGCTTTCTCGGCTGCATCCCCAGCGCCCTCCGTGAAGCACGGGGGGCGCTGTTTTTTGCGGCAGCGACGAACGATGGTCCCTGCTCCCGCGGTAGAGTGATTCGGACTTCCTCCCGTGCCTCGCGCCCCGGCGCTTCTCCCAGGCATCCGCCGCGAGGAAGAGGAGACGCCGCGGGCATGTTTTTCGGACGAGTCCACAAGGTCAAAGAGGCTGCCAAGGTCACGACTCCGGCCCGCTTGGTCAGCGTTCTCGCCGGGGGATCCTTGGGGCAGCGTGCGGTGGCTGTGATCGGCCTTGCTGCAGTCATCGTGGCCGTGCTGCGCAGCCTGACTTGGGTTGCCCTGGCCGTCGCGGGATGGCTGCTTTGCTACTTGGCGGTGCGCGACTACGAGCGGACCGGTTCCTCGTGAGAATCTCGCCGTCGAGAATCTCCCCCTTGTTCACCGGAGCGCTTCGTGGTTTGGGGAGCACGTGGCGGGTCGTCGAGGAGGCCGCCGAGGGAGCTCATCCGCGCCGCAGTGACCGCACGCAGCCGGTGATCTACTCGCTCTGGCACCGGGCACTTCTGATTCAATCTTTCCTGCAACGAGACGTCGGGGCGTGCGTCGGGATCTCCGAACACGCCGATGGAGAACTCGCCGCCCAAACATGCCACCGCCTTGGCTATCGAACCGCCCGCGGATCCAGCACTCGGGGCGGGAGTCGCTTGTTGCGCGAGCTTCTGCGCTTCGCCAAGGAAGGCACGGGAGACATGGCGCTGACCCCGGATGGGCCGAAAGGTCCTCCGGAAGAAGTGAAGGAGGGGGTTCTCTATCTGGCGGCACGGGTGGGGTGGCCGATTGTGCCAACCGGAGCATGGGCACGGCCGCAGAAGGTCCTTGGCTCGTGGGATCGATTTCTGGTGCCCGCGCCCTTTGCCAAGGTCGCCAGCGTGTTCGGCGAGCCCATGCATCTGCCGCGCCGCCCCAGTGAAACCCAGCTCGAAGAAGCCAAACAAGAACTGACCCAGCGGATGCATGCCGTGCAAATCCGCGCTCGCGAATTGCTGTGAACCGAGGCCAATCACTCCGTCGCATTTTGGCGACGAAGCGCCGCCTCTTTCTCGACCCCGAATGGGCGATCCCGTTGCACTCGCCGTATGGTGAGCGAGATGAATGACGGAGCAAGGGTGTTCGTCGGACCGGCGGGGTGGTCCTATGACGATTGGGACGAGATCGTTTACCGCCGCGGACTGGGGAAGCAGCGGCTGCCGGCCGTGGCTCGCCTGTTTCCGGTGATCGAAATCAATTCGACGTTCTATCGCTCGCCGTCACCGAGGTCGGCGGAAAGCTGGCGAGACGCGGTGGCGGATCTGGACGGCTTCCGCTTCACTGCCAAGCTGGTTCGTCTGTTCACTCACGACGACCCGAAGACCTGGACTTTGAAGGGCCGAGACGACTTTCGAGACGGAGTCGAGCCGTTGCGGGAAGCCGGGAGGTTGGGCGCGTTGTTGGTTCAGTTCCCGTTCTACTACGACGCGACCGACGACAACCTCCACCGTCTGTCTCGAATTCGCAAGGCTTTCCCCCAGCACGAGTTGGTGCTCGAGGTCCGGCATCGCTCTTGGCTCGAGACCGCGAACCTCGAGCGGATCTCGTCCTTGGGGTACTCGTTCTGCAACGCGGACCAGCCGCTTGCGCAGGAGTCGATCCCGGTCGGCGAGGTGGTGACCGGCCCGGTCGGGTACTTGCGCTTGCATGGACGCAACGCCGAAAAATGGTTCCAGAAGGGCGCCCCGGTGCACGAGAAGTACGACTACCTGTATTCCGAACAGGAACTCGACCGAATGGCCGAGATCGCCCAGAAGCTCATCGAGAAAACCGATCAGCTGTACGTGGTGGCCAACAACCACTTTGCCGGCCAGGGGCCGGCGAACGCGCTCGAAATGCAATACGCACTCACCGGGCGCAAAGTGTCTGCGCCGCAGACGCTGGTGGAGAAGTATCCGCGGCTGGCCTCGATTGTGGAGTGACGTCCCCCCGGACTTTGGGGCAGGGTGGCGGACGGTGGTTGCCGGTTCACCCGCGAGCGAACCGCCGCGAGGCTCTCCGCGGAGGCGTGGCGACCAGCGCGCTTTTCCGGGCTCCCCGCCTCGTCCGGGAGCTGTGCTTGGGCCGTTCTGAGGCGGGTGAGCGGCGACGGTCCGGAAAGCTCACATGCACTCAGAGAGTGAGGGTTTGGTCTCCTTGCGCGAAGGGTTACTGATGTATACTCATCAATTGGGAGATCCCAAGTGACCCGCACTGTCCCTCGACCCTGCGCATGCACCACCGTGCGAACCGCCTCCCGGCGGTTGGCGCGGGCCTACGACTCCGCGCTTCAGGGAACCGACCTCAATGTCACCCAGCTGGCCGTCCTGCGTGCGATCGAGCGTCTGCAGGGAGAGCCGCTCAGTCGGGTCGCCGAGCAGCTTTCGATGGATCGAACGTCGATGTACCGATCCGTCGCAAAGATGAAGGACCACGGTTGGCTCATGCTCAGCGACGGGCCGGATGCTCGATCGCGGAGTGCCGTGATTGCCGAGCGCGGTCGAAGGGTCCTCGACCGCGCGGCGCCTCACTGGGAATCCATGCAGTCGCAGGTCGTGAACCGGTTCGGACGGCGTCGCTGGAGCAAGCTCGTCGAGGAGCTCCGAGCATTGACTGACGTCGTCGATGCGGTCAGCGCCGGAAGTCCGTTTGGAGGCGCCAAGGAGCAAGACCCGTGAAGGACGAACGCCACGGACAAGAGCCACCGAACGAAACCCTTGACCCCGACGACTGGGAACAGATTCGCTCGATTGGACACGCAATGCTCGATGACATGGTCGACTACGTCCGCGACGTGCGCGATCGACCGGTCTGGCAAAGTCCGTCGCAAGAAGCTCGAGCGACGATGGCCTCGCCCTTGCCTCGGGCCGGGCGGCCCCTTCGCGAGGTCTACGACGAGTTCAAGCGCTCGATCCTTCCGTATCCGACGGGCAACATTCATCCCCGTTTCTGGGGGTGGGTCATGGGAAACGGGACGCCTGTCGGCATGCTCGCCGAGTTGCTCGGCGGGGCAATGAACTGTCACGTTTCCGGCTACGACCAAGGGGCGACGCTGGTCGAACGCGAAGTCGTCGGGTGGTTCGCAGAGCTCATGGACTTCCCAGCGAAGTCGACCGGCTTGCTCGTCAGTGGAGGAACCGTTGCCAACTTGCTGGGGATCACCGTGGCCCGAAACCATGCTCTCGGAGACCGTGTTCGCTCTGAGGGGGTCGGTGGACGCGAGGCGGTTCTCTACTGCTCCGACCAAACCCATGGATGGGTCGACCGCTCCGCCGATCTTCTCGGACTCGGTGAGGCGGCGGTGCGCAAGGTCCCGACCGATGCCCATCACCGCATCCAGCTCGATGCCCTCCACAAGTGCATCGAGGTTGACCGGCGCTCTGGCCGGACTCCGCTCTGCGTGGTGGGCAATGCCGGAACGGTGGCCTGCGGAGCAACGGACGATCTGGGGGCTGTGGCGGACTTGGCGGCCCAGGAAGGGCTTTGGTTCCATGTTGACGGCGCCTTCGGGGCAATGGTCAAGCTCTCGCCTCGACACCGACACATCGTCGCCGGCTTGGAGCGCGCCGACTCGGTGGCTTTCGACCTCCACAAGTGGGGTTACATGCAGTACGAACTCGGGGTCATTCTCTTCCGTGATGGGGGGGCCCACGATGCCACCTTTTCGTTCGCGCCCTCCTACCTGAACAGCTTCCGTGGAGGCATTGCTCCCAACCCGACGGAGTTCGCCTCCAAGGGCATCCAGCTCTCCCGCGGATTTCGGGCGCTCAAGGCTTGGATGCAGCTAACTTCCTATGGCACGGACGCGATCGGGAACATCATCGGGCAGAACATCGACCAGGTGGCCTACCTCCGCGATCTGATCGCGCGAGATCCCGAACTCGAGCAAGTGGGGCCGTCCGAGATGAATGTCCTGTGCTTCCGCTACGCGCCCGAAGAGTTGGAGGAAAGGGCGTGCAACGACTTCAACGTCGAGCTTCTTGTCAGGATCCAAGAGTCTGGTGTTGCCGTGCCGTCGAACGCCTCCGTCGACGGAAAGTTCGCTCTACGCGTGGCCCACACGAACCATCGATCCCGATCCGAGGACTTTGCACTCCTCGTCGAGACGGTGAAGAAGATCGGCGCTGAGATGCTCGCGGAGGAGCCGCGGGAATGGGAGCCATTGGTCGGCCCCGGCTCTGACTAGACGATGGCCGCAGCACCCCGCGCCTGGAGGGGCCAGAGCGTTTGCTTTTTCTCATCACCGTGGCCGACTGACTCGTCTGCGTCGACCGTCCGGTCCTATCGGAGCAGCGGCTCGATGAAGTCGGGAGGATGACGCACGAGTCGGTAGATGAGACGCCGCTGGCCGTCGACGACCTCGGGATTCCAGAAGTCCCAGACGACGGTGCCGTCTCTGGTGACTTCGAAGGCGTGGCCTTTCTCCGACTCACAGATGAGGGTGGTGCCACCCGCGAATCGCTGGTTGCTGCCTCGATACTTGGAGAAGAAGGACTCGCGTGGGTCGCCCTCGTGGGCCCAAACGATGTTGCCGCTCGGCAGCTCGAGTTCGAGAACTCGTGTGTACCCCCGACGGGATCCGTTGTCGAACAACAGCAGATTGCCGTTTGGCAACAGGGTCGGCATGTGTGGCGCCTCGATCTCCCCGACGCCCCAGGACCACTCCACCGCGTAGGAGTCCTGATCGAGAATCATCACGCAGTCGGTGTGTCGCATGGAGAGGAGCAGATTCCCCGGGCGAAACCGTGAATCGGCGTGCCCAAGAGGTGTCTCCGCCAGGACCTCGAGACTGTTGGCGTGGTAGTAGTCATACTCGGT
Source organism: Planctomycetota bacterium (assembly GCA_028289345.1). GTDB lineage: Bacteria > Planctomycetota > B15-G4 > B15-G4 > SIAN01 > JANQQL01. The sequence continues at coordinate 367,419 of JANQQL010000050.1, forward strand.
GTTCTTCTTCCGTGCGTTTGCTCGGGGAGGGCGATCCAAGATGCGGGGTTCGTGGTGATCCCGGAGCTCGTCTCGGTGGTCGAAGGTGGACCAGTGGGACAGCAACTTGCCGCGGGGAGACACCCGAGCGATGCCGTCGAAGTACACGGTCCGTTCGTTCAGCGGTTGGGTGTCTCGCGTAAGGACCAGGAAGTCCCCGTTCTCGGCGACGTCCATGTCGTGGTGGGCAAACACCGGGAGGCGCCAGAGAATCTCGCTGTCGAAGTCCGACAGCACCAGCTCTTGGCTCAACCCGATCGCAAGGAGGCCGTCCTCCAGAAGCTCGTAGAACGAGATTCCCTGATCCTCGGGAAACTCCCAGCGGTGCACTTGGTTGCCGTCCATGTCCATGAGGAAGACTTGATCTTCGCCATTGGCGTACAAGTTGTAGCCCGGGGCGGCACGTGGGTCGTGGTGCACCACGCCGGTCTGTTCGCGGTCTTCCGTGGAGTCCCAGTTGACGTAGCCGGTCGCCTCGAGCGCCTGCAAGAGTTCCTCTTCGTCAATCTCGGGAGCCACCGCCGCCTCTTCGGAAGCTCCTGACTCCGGTCTCGAGGCCGGAACTCGATCCTTGGTCTCGCCGGTCCGCGCGTTCGCGAAGTCGATTTTGTAAATGCGGTACAGGCAGCTGGTGGACTTGCGCTCGGCTCCCTTGAGGTCGTTCCAGGCCAGGGCTTCTTCGTCCGTCGCGGCATAAACGGTCGCTTCGATGGGCAAGCTTCGTTCGACCACTTTGCGCATGGCCTGGAGACGCTCGATCGTCACAGACGCGCCCTTCTTCTCCGATTGGCGGTAATCGGTCCACGCCAACAGCACCCAGCCGATGCGATGTTCCTCGACTTCTTGACGGATGGCTTTCTTGCGAGGGCGAGTCAGGATGTCCTCAACCGCCTTCTTGCCGACAAACGCCTCTTCCAACGCGGCACGCAAGCTCGACTCTTCCTGGAGTTCTTCCAGATGGGGAACGCGACGGGCGATCTGACCATCCAGGTACACCGGTTTCTGGTGAAGGGTTTCGAAGTACGAGAACGCCTTGAAGCCCGGACGCCCTCCCGGAAACTCCAGCACGGCGCAATCTCGAGGGTCTTCGGCCACCTTCGCCAAGGCATCTGGCGGAGCCGGAAGCTCGAACCGCTTGGGAAACGGCAGCTGCAAGAAGTCGAAGACGATGGCCAGGCCAAGCACGATGGCGCCAGCGGTTCCGAGTTTCGGGTGCCGGCGCGCGGCCCATCCCAGCATGGATTTGGCGCCGAACCCAGCGAGGACCGCCAGTGCCATGGCGCCCACCAATCCGTAGCGATGAGCGACACGGATCTCGGTGAGCAGCGGCCATTCTCGGAGGAAGGCGAACGGCAACTTCTCCGGGAACCAGCCCTCCAGGGACTCGAGACCGGTCAAGTCGGCGACCGGTCCCAGAGAGGTGATCAGGAACAACAACGCGACCACTGCCCAAAACCAGACCGTTCCTCGACGCCAGTGACGAACAAGACCGAGGAGGGCCAAACCCATCACGACGACGCCCAGATAGCTGGCCTGGCGAATGGGCCCGTGGCCATCTTCCGCGGAGCCTGACAGGGGCCCCGGCACGAGATAACGGCGCAACGGTGTCGAGGCTTCGTAAGTCTTGCTGAACTCCATGCCCGCGTAGTACTCGTGGGCGCGAATCTCCTGCACCATCTGCCAGAGGAGTGGCGCCCCCAACAGCAGCGCCACGCCGGCCGCGATTCCCCACTGGGTGACGCACCGGTGGGTCACCGGTCGGGGCGGGGTTGCCTGACGCTTGGTCAAGTTGGCGGTCACGACGAACAATGCAAACCCGATCGCCCAGAGGGTCGCGAGGACGGTCAAGTTGTAGCTGGAATAGAGCAAGGCTGCGGCAAACACTCCCGCCGCCACCCCGTAGCCCAAGTGACGGCGTGTTCCAGTGCACCAGAGGGACCAGGCAAACAGCACCAGGAACTGGCTCTGGATCAAGTTCAGGAACATCACGAAGCTGCTGCGGAAGTGACAGAACGCGAAAGCACAGCCGACGACGAAAGCTGCTCGACGATCCTTCAAAATTTCGTAGGAAAGCAGTGCCGCTCCCCAACCCGAGAGGACGTAGGTGCCGAGAATCATCAGGTCGTAAGCGGGGATCAGTCCGAAGAGCTTCTGCAATGGAGCCGACGCCATGGCCGGCAGCACCCCATGAGTGTTGATCACCAGACTGGTGCCGACGGGGTGGAACAGATGTTCGGTGGCGAGGGGGTTGTTACCGGAAAGGAGCGCATGAGCGCCCCACCAGAGGTTCCACAAGAACATCGGCCCGTCGCGATCGCCGCCGATCATGTGAGTCCCAAGCTGGGTCGCGGCTGGCCAGGTCACGATCACCGCAAGCACGGCGAACGCCGCGACGGAACAGACAGTCGTCCGGACGCCGAGGGAAGAGTCCTGGGAAGAGGGACCGGGGTCAGTCATACGTCACCGGGGAGAAGAGGAGGCCGGTGATTGTAGAGCGGTCCGTGGCGGGACACGGAGAGAAGATCGAAACCCGCTTCGAGGGGGCTGCTTGGCCCCGGCGCCCAGACCCTCTCCCATCGCGTCCATCACCACGCCGGAAGGACTGACGGAGAACGAGCCGAACCACTCGGTGGCGCATTTGGTGCTAACACAGCCTCGAAAGACGTGTCCTCGTCGAAGCGAAGAGAGAAGTCGTTCGGCGACTGCGGCACTTTCGTTCGGAGAACGTGCGCTGTCATGAGGTCATGCGCCACCCGAGTGGAAAAGAGCTATTCTTTTTCCGCGTCGACGCAAGCCTTGGCCGGAGTGCCAGCGAGCAGACCGTTGGGACTGCTCCGGCGCCACGAATCGCGAATCCACCGGGCGAGCCCCTGGGTTGGATCGGCCAGATCCAACGACGAAAGGCTGTCGGAGGCGAGGCCTTCGCGCGGCCGGAAGATCTGTTCGTGAACGAGCCAATCCCTGAACTCCAAACCGAGGACGCCGGGCGTGACACCGACCAGGTGTTCCCGCGCGTGTACGAGTTCTTGAGAGACTTGGCGCGTCGCTTGATGCGCGAAGAAGGGCCGGGACACACCCTCCAACCCACCGCGTTGGTTCACGAAGCTTACTTGCGCTTGGCGCGCGATTCCGCGGCTCAGTGGCAGAGCCAGCGCCACTTCTATGGCGCGGCAGCACTGGCAATGCGACGCATCTTGGTCGAGAGAGCCCGCCGGGGCGCTCGACAGAAGCGGGGAGGTGGCTGGCAGAGAATCGCCTGGAGCGACGTGGATGAGGTCCTTGATCACGGCACGTTGCCGGACGACCGCGCCCCATTCCTGCTGGCCATGGATGACGCAATCCAGCGCTTCGAGCAACGGGCGCCGCGAAAAGCCGAGATCGTGAAGTTGCGCTTCTACGCCGGCTTGAAGCTGGTCGAGATCGCCCAAGTGTTGGACCGCTCGGTGGCAGCGATCAAGCTCGACTGGAACTACTCGCGCGCGTGGTTGCACCGAGAGGTGCAACGCTCCACGGCGGACGATTGATGGGCTGCGGCTCGGATTCGTCTTCGCCGGAGCGACGGGACGACACCGCAAATGGTCCCTCGGCGAAGCGTCCCCGCGACGAATTGGAGTCAGCCTCGAGTCCCGAGGCTTCGCCAGAACTCGGCGAGGAGGCGCGAGGACGAACTGCCCGAGAGAAGAACGGGAAGCCCTCGCCCCGGTCGGAGGGAAGCCAGCATGAACGGGTGGTCGAGTCCGTGTTCAAGCAGGCCATGGTCTTGGCCCCGTCGGAGCGCCAAGAGTTTTTCGACCGCCTGCCTGGCCTTGAAGCGCAAGTGCGGCAAGACGCCGAATCCCTCCTGCGACATCACGACCATTCCTCGGGATTGCTGACGCCTCCTTCGGAAGTGGCCGAGATGCGGTCCTTGGCTCGCGATCTGCGCGAGGATCTGACCGATCCCGCCGCACGGATCGGCCAGTGGTTGCAGCGCTACCAGCTGGTCAAGGTTCTCGGCCACGGCGGAATGGGGGTGGTCTACCTCGCCCAGCAGAACGAGCCGGTGGCCCGAGAGGTGGCGATCAAAGTGATCCGTTTGGGACTTGGCTCGCCCGAGGTGAAGTCTCGATTCGAAGCCGAACGTCAAGTGCTGGCGCTGATGAATCACCCCCACATCGCGCGAGTCTTCGACGGCGGGCTTGCAGAGAGTGGCTTGCCGTTCTTCGTGATGGAGTACGTTCCGGGCCAGCCCATCACCGGCTACTGCCGCGACCAGGGGCTGGAGCTCGAGGAACGACTGGGCCTGTTCTTGGACGTCTGCGCCGGAGTTCAGCACGCTCACCAGAAAGGCATCATTCACCGCGACCTGAAGCCCGCCAACTTGTTGGTCTATGCCGAGCACGGCCAGCACTTGTTGAAGATCATCGACTTTGGAGTGGCAAAGGTCCTGCATCAGGGACTGGCCGAGCGATCACTTGCGACCCGTCCCGGGCAGCTGGTGGGCACCCCTGCCGCGATGAGTCCGGAGCAAGCGCAAGGGACGGATGCCGAGGTAGACACGCGCACCGACATCTATTCCCTGGGCTTGGTGCTCTACGAACTTCTCGCCGACCGCCCTCCCATTGATTCCAAACGGGCGTCGAGCGCGAGTTTGGGCGATTTGCAGAAGATGATCTGCGAGGAGGTCCCACCGCCCCCGAGTCTTCACTCGTCTCTGCGCGCCGGCCGGCGAGGGATGCATCGCGACCTCGACTGGGTGGTGTTGCGGGCTCTCGAGAAGGACCGAGAGCGGCGCTACGCCACGGTGGAGGAGTTGGCCGCGGACGTGCGAAGAGCGGCGGTTGGCGACCCGGTCAGCGTGGGCCCTCCGAGTCGTTGGTACCGGTGGAGGAAACTCCTCGCCAAACACCAGGTGGCCGCCGGACTGATCGGCGCTTTGTTGCTTTCCCTGGTCGTTGGCTTTGGGATCAGCATGCGATTCTTCTTGCGCGAGCAAGCCTCCCACCAAGAAGTGCTCATGCTTGCCGATGCCCAGCGTCTGGAAGAAGCGGAGCGCGCGGCCAAGACATTGTGGCCCGCTCATCCCGAGCAAGTGGAAGCCATGGAGGAATGGCTGGCCGTGATTGCGGAACCCCTGGTGGGGCGCCTTCCGGCCCATCGGGACCGCCTGTCTCGCTTGCGGAAGGAGGCGCAGCCGTACACGGTGGAGCAGCGCGAGCGCGACCAGAGGGAGCATCCCCTTGCGAGGGAGCGGAAAGAGCTGGAGCGCCGCAGGGCGGCACTGACCATGACCGACGACTTCCACCGGCGCCGTGCGAGGGAGCCGGCTCCGGTGCGCGATCACGTCATTGCCATGCAAGAGCAGAAGATCGCGTCCGTAGAAGCGAAGCTGAAGGAGGTGGGGCCCCGGACTCGGGGGCGGCTGTCCTGGCACTTCGAAGACGCGGAGCGCCAGTGGCAGCACGACACTCTGGCTGCACTGGTGACCAGGCTCGAAGTGTTTGCCGGCGAAGATCCTCGGGTCGGAACCATCGCCCAAGTGAGAGCCCGGCTTGAGGAAGCTCGCACTCTCGCGTCACGCACCTTGCACGACGAGAGGGTCGCGGAAGACTGGGACTTCGCCTGCTTCGCCATTGCCGAGCACCCACGCTACGACGGCTTCGAACTCTCGCCGCAACTGGGACTCGTTCCCCTCGGCCCGGACCCGGACTCCGATCTTTGGGAGTTTGCTGTGGTGCAATCGGGAGAAGTGCCTTCGCGGTTGGAAAGCGGCGAGCTGCTGTTGTCCGAACGTTCCGCGCTGGTCTTGGTGTTGTTGCCGGGGGGCACGTTTTCCATGGGAACGCCGAGCGACTCCCACCCGACGGAGTACGACGGCAGGCTCGAATCGCCCGTTCATCCGGTCACCCTCGCCCCCTTCTTCCTGTCCAAGTTCGAGATGACCCAGTGGCAGTGGCAGCACTTGATGGGGAGCAATCCCAGCCAGCACCCGCCCGAGGAGGCCTTCCCCGGTCAGCCGTCCTCGTTGTGGCATCCGGTCGAGTCCGTGTCGTGGGAGCAGGCATTGCACGCGTGTGAACGACTTGGGTTGACCTTGCCGACGGAAGCCCAGTGGGAGTACGCGGCCCGGGCCGGCACGACTTCGAACTACTGGTGTGGCGACTCCTCGTCCTCGCTGGTGGGCAGGGCAAACTTGGGTGAAGGGGCCGCGGATCACTGGTTTCTCCACGCTCCGGTGGATGAGTTCCCGTCGAACCCGTTCGGATTGCCGGGCATGCACGGCAACGTCCGGGAGTGGTGTCTCGATCCGCTTGGCTCGTACCTGAGTCCGGCCGAAGGACCGAGAGGAACGCGCGGAGCGGTTTTTCAAGGCGAGCCGCGGGTGATGCGTGGCGGAAGCTACCGCTCTCGGGCTGACGATGCTCGTAGCGCTCGCCGCCACAGCGTGCAGGATCCCGACCAGCGGATGCCCGACAGCGGACTGCGCCCCGCGCGCGGGATCGATCAGCCGTAGAGTCGAGTGCGGCCCGGCTCCCGCTTCCGAGATCGAAGACGGAGTCGCACTCGAAGCACGATGAGTCTCCGCATCGATGATCTCGGTCCGAGGTGCGAAGCAACTGATCCGCAGTTTCGGGCGCGGGCTGCTTGCGGACTCGTCAGACCTTGCGGAACACCAGGGTCATCATCGTTCCCGGAAACGCCGCGGACTTCTTCTCGATCGGGGCACCATCCAAGTAGGCTCGCGTGTCGCGGACGAATTGCTGAGCATCCGAGTCGGGATTGGCGTAGGGGGTCTCGAGATACGGGGTGGCCGACTCGATCAGCGCCAGGTCGTAGCGAGCGAACAGGATTCCTAAGGAGCGCGGACTGAAGTAGTGCAGGTGGTAGGGCGGGTTGAACTGGTTCCATTCCGTGTCATAGACCAGAGCGCAGGGGCTGTCCATGTTCGGCGTGGCGCAGATCAGGAAGTGTCCCCCGGGAGCCAGCTTCTCGGACAGCAGCCGCACGATTCGCTCCGGATCGAGCAAGTGTTCAATCACGCCGCGCATCATCACCGCGTCCACGCTTGCCTCAGGCATCTGCTCTAGCTCGTCCTCTCCTTCGAGCACTTGGAACCCGGCCCGCTCGCGAATGTACTTGCGCGTGACCGGGTTCAGCTCGTAGCCAATCTTCTCGAACGAGTCCGGAAACACGCTCAGGAACCGGCCGTTGCCGCAGCCGAAGTCGAGCAACTTGCCGCCTTCCACGAAGCGCATCAGGCAGTCCCGATCTTCCAAGTACTGTTGATCTCGCTGCTCGAGCAGGGTTTGGTCCTCGGCCTGATCGGGGTGGTAGGACGACAGGAAGTGGTCCTGGTCGTAGAGGGCGTCCAGCTCTGCCTGACTCGGCATCGGGTCTGCCTTGACGTAGCCACAGGTGTGGCAGCGGACGAAGGGAATGCCCGCTTTCTCCGCGTGGGGAAGCACCGGACCTCGTTGACAAAGCGAGCAGCCGGTCGGCTCGGCGAAAAGCTTCGGGTCAGGCTCTCGGGAAGTCAGAAATTCGACGCCAGTTTCGGATGAGTGATGCATCGGGGCCTCTCTTCCAGGAAAAAGCTTCTGATCCCTGGTATCGGCCGCCGGACCGCCTGCGCTCACTCAGGGCTTTCCCGTAGGAGTGCCCCGACGACGAGCGACGGGTTGCATGGTGAAACGAGTTCCCCGGATTCAGGATCGATGCATCGCATCGCGAAGCGCGTCCATGGGGCCGATCAGTCCTTTGGGGCGCTCGCGGCTGCCGCGGCCCGTGGTGTTGGTGGTCATCGCTAGCACCAGTCCGCTCTCGGGATAGGCCCGAAGACTGGCCCAAGAACCAGGGTTCGAGCCATTGATGCGCAGCTCGAGACCGTGAGGCGTCTCCACCAGGAACCAGCCGTGACTCCATCCCGTTGCTTGGCCGTCGTCGGTGGTTTGAGAGGACAAGAGACGTTGCATGGAGGCTTCGTCCAGTAGCTTGCCCTCGAGCAGGCTGCGGCCGAACCGAACCAGGTCTTCGGCGGACGCGAGTCGATTGCCGCCGACCAGGTTGTAGCTCATGTCGAGGGGAGGAACGGTGCTCAGTGTCGCCCGTGGTTCGAAGGGCCAGCGGAAGTCGTAGAAGGAGTAGCAGGGAGTGCGATCGGCAATCGGAACCCGGATGTCGTTCGCGCAAACCCGCTCGATGTCTGCCGGAATCAACACGTGTTCGCGAAGCAGCGCTTCGAAGGAACGCCCGGTGTGTCGCTCCAACCCAAGACCGAGCAAGGTGTAGGCATAGCTGGAATAGGTGAAGCGGGTGCCCGGTTCGGCGACCAAGTCGTCCTTGGCGAAGATCGGTAGGACGTCGACCAACTGGTCATAGTGCAAGACGAAGAAGTCGGGATAGATCTCATCGCGGTAGTGGCGAATCCCGTGGGTCTGACCGACCAGATGGTCGAGAGTGAGCGGGAGCTCCCTCTCGGGGAACTCGGGAACCAGCTCCTCGATTCCCTGATCCCGATCGAGCCCGGCCTCCGCTTCCAGCTTCAAGAACAAGATCCCGGTCAGCGCTTTCATCACGCTGGCGATCGGAACCAGTGTGTCGCGGGCCATGGGGCTTTTCAGCTCGACGCTAGCCAGACCCAAACAATGGGTTTGTACTTCCGGTGTTCCGCGCTGGCCGACGGCGACTTGCAGGCCGACCAGGGACTGCTCAGCCATGACGTCCGCGGCAATCTTCTTGGCGGAGTCCGGGAGGTCCGAAGCGTGGGCCGCGGTCGCGACGCCGGCACCAAGAACCAAGAGCGCGAAACAAGGGGTTCGAATCATGGGAGGGCGCTTTCTCTTGAATGGAGGGGATTCGACGTCCGACCCGGTTGCGTCTCAGGGAAAAGTCACTCGGGTGAGTCGGTTTTTCGCGGCGCGGGGGTGGACGGTTTCAACTCGAGGAAGTGCTGGTCGAGCGACAGCACGTTCGGGACGCGGGCGGGATCGAGGTGCGCCGGGAGCCGCGTGCAGCAGCCCACGGCAGACGACATACTCTCCTTCGACGGTCACTTCTGGACGGCTCGTTCGCCGGGATGGGGAGGATGTCGCGATGCGCAGGTTTTTGGCGGCCAGTTGTTTGTTGGTGCTCGGTTGTGTGGCTCGTTCCCTGGACGTCATTCCACCCACTGCTCCCGGGACCCGAGCGCCGGACTACGTCCCGACGCCCGAGCAGAGCTTCTTCGATTGGACCGCGCTGCAGTTTTCGGCGGAGACCTATGCGGCGAGAAGAGAGCGTCTGGTGCGACTGCTGCGCAATACCGGGGGCGGAGTGTTGCTGATCCCGAGTCGGGCCGCTCGCTCTCACGGAGAGACGTTTCGACAGCTCAATGACTTCGAATACCTGACTGGACTGGAACTCCCCGACTCGGTCCTCGCGGTGGACGCAAATCATGGAGAGTCGATCCTGTTCCTGCCGCGGGTCGACTCGCGCTTCGAGAATCCTGCCCGGAGCAACGACTTTCCGGGCCGCAAGCTGGGCGCGGATCCACGAATTGCCGAGCACGCGGGAATCAGCCAAACCCGTCCGATCGGCACGTTGGAGGAGACCCTGGGTTCCTGGACGACCCTGGGCCGCGAAGTGCGGTTGGCTCGCAAGCCCAGCCCCGTGGCGGCGGGACCTCAAGGGTGGAGACATCCGACATCGGAAGTCGAGTCCTTGGCGATGCATTTGGAAGACCAGCACCCGGATTTGCCGGTGCGCAGCGCTTGGGAAAGCCTGGCGGCCTTGCGCGCGGTGAAGGAGCCGGCCGAGATCGCCGCGATTCGCCGCGCTTGTGCCATCACGAGTTCGGCGATCATCCATGCGGCCGGTTTCGTTCGTGACCGAGTCGACGAGCGAACCCTGGAAGCAGAATTGGAAGCGGAGTTCAAACGCCAGGGAGCCCAGCGCCGCGCTTTCGATTCAATCATCAAGTCCGGACCGAACTCGCTGTGGCCGTGGCGGATCCTTGCCGCCCATTACGACCGGCGCAACCGTTCGATGCGCAATGGGGAGCTGGTGGTGTTCGATGTGGGTTGCGAGCTGGATCACTACGCCAGCGATGTCGGGCGAACGTTTCCCGTGTCCGGTCGTTTTCTCCCGGAGCAGCGTCGCCGACTCGAAATGATCACCGACGTGAGTGCCGCCATCCTTGCGGCAGTTCGTCCTGGTCAGTCGTTGCGCAGCTTGCAGGATCTCGCCGAAGCACGGATTCCGGAAGCAGAGCGGCCCTACATGCAAACCGGACTGTTCTTCGGTCACCCCCTCGGGCTGAACGTCGGCGATCCGATTCCCGAGAACGCTCTCCTGGAGCCTGGCATGGTGTTCACTGTCGAGCCCTGGTACTACAACCACGTCGAAGGCATCTCGGTCTTCCTCGAAGACGTTGTGGTGGTGACTCCGGATGGCTGTGAAAACCTGACGGCCCAGCTGCCACGAGATCCGGAAGCGCTGGAGCGAATGGTCGGGGCTGCGTACTGAGCGGGGTGAGGTGAATCCACCGCTCGAGGTCGGGCGAACTCCTTGAGGGACGCGATGGCTGCGTGTCGGTCCGGTTTTTCGCCCCAAGCCAGGCGGCGAGTGAGATGATGCGCGCGTCCGACCTCCCCCTCGACGGAACTTGACCCCATGAGTGAGCAACCCTCGTTTTCCGCCTCGGTCCAAGACTGGAAGCTGGTCTACCGAGTCCTCCATGGCAGCCTCAGCAACCATCTCGAGCTGATGGACTGCACGTTCCTCGACAAGCTCCAAGCCGAGCTGCAAAACCAGGCACGAGGAGAGGGCGTCGACGTCGGCGACCACGGCCAGTGGGATCGGTGGCTCGGGAACACGTCAGCGCCGTCTTGCGAGGACCGGGTGTCTCGGCGACGGACGCTGGAGTAGGCGGAGGGGAAATCGACGAGCACGGGTTGGTTGGTCGCGGCTGTCCCGGATGCCGTGGCGCCGCCAACGGGGCTCGGCCGGTCGATGGCGACTCGGGTCTCGGAGCCGACAAAGCCGCGGATTCCGTTGGCCGACTTTTGCAGCTGCACCATCGCGATCCCCGATAATCTCGATCGCAATGAGTGACTTTCGCAGCCGATTCCGCGCGGTCTGGACCCTCGCCCTTGCCGGGGCGTTGGGCTGTTCCGACTCTGTCGTCGACTCGGCCGAGCCTCGCCACGAAGGCTCCGTGCCGGTGGACTCCGCGGAGGCGGCCGTTGCGACCTCCGAGTCCGCCGACTCAGAGACGCCTGCCGCGTCTCCACCCTCGGGTTCTTCTCCGCCGGCACCCTCCGCCGCTGCGACCGCCCCCCCCGATCCAACCAAGCAAGACGCCCCTCCTGCCGATCCCGACCGGCCCTTGCCGCCGATCGTGTTCCTCAGCCTGGACACCTTGCGAGCCGATCGCATGAGCCTGTACGGCAACCCGGCGCCGACCACTCCCCATCTCGAAGAGCTCGCGAAACAGGCGACGGTGTACACCCGCGCCCAAGCCACCGCGCCTTGGACGCTGCCGTCTCATGCGTCGATGTTCACTGGCCTCTACCCGTTCGAGCACGGAGCGCGCACCTATGCCCGTTCTGAGATTCCGGAGGGGGTGAAAGGCAACGTTGGCAGTCTGAGTTACGACTTCACCACTCTGTCCGAGGTGCTGCAGCAAAGGGGCTACCAGACCATCGGATACACCGCCAACGAGGCGTATCTGAACGACCGTTACGCGATCCACCAGGGTTTCGACGTCTATCAGAACGAAAAGGGCCGGGTGGACGAAATCAACCAACGGGTGTTCGGTTGGCTGCGGAGACATCAGGACGACGAAGAGCCGTTCTTTCTGTTCGTGAACTACATGGACTGCCACCGTCCTTACAACTGTGTCGCGAGAGAGGGGTTTCCGGATCTGGGCACACCCCGCGACTCGGGCAGGATGCTGAAAGGAATGTACGGTCCGGTGCTCGATCCCGACCAAGAGCCGGATCCGGAGCAGATCGCGCGCCTGATTGGTCAGTACGACATCGCCCTGGCCAACCTGGACGACGGAGTCGGGAGGCTGTTCCAACGCTTGAAGGAATACGGCTGGTACGAGGACGCGCTGATCGTGGTCACTTCGGACCACGGGGAGTACTTCGGAGAGCACCACCTGATTGAACATTCCAAGGATGTCTATCAGGGCGCGATGCGGGTTCCGTTGATCGTGAAGGCCCCGGGTCAGCAGGAGCCGGCTCGCGACGACGAGTGGATTTCCCATGTCCACATTCCCGGTCTGATCGCGGCCGCCCTGGGACTGGATCCCCAGGAAGGTCGCTACGCGATGTTGACCCGGCACTGGCCCCGAGACTCGATTCTGGCGGAGAACTACTTTTCGCGGTTGCACGACATCAACTCCCCGTTCGGGATGCGTTTTCGCCGAGTGCGCCGGGTGCTGTACCACGACCGCTACAAGTACATCTCGTCTTCGGATGGCGAGAACGAGTTGTATGACTTGACGGCGGATCCCGACGAGTTGAGCAACCTGCTCATGGAGCAGTCCACGATCGGTCGTGCCATGGCCCGCAAACTGGAAGCCATGACTCCCGAAGATCGACAGTCCGACGCCTCGGTGCCTGACGTGGAGTTCACGGAAGAAGAACTCGAGACCTTGCGGGCGCTGGGTTACCTCGGGGACGACGATTGATTGGCCGGGTGCGATGAACCCTTCGAGGCGCCGCGAGTTTGCTCCTGATGCGAGTGTTTGGCAGCCACTGATTCGAGTTCTTGGCCTGTTCCTCGTCTTGTGGTGGTGGTCGTTTCGCGGCGAAAGCCAGGAATCCTTGGACGGCTTGCTTCCCATGAACGGGGGGGAGGCTCAATCGCTGGATTCGTTCGAAGGTTTGGCCAACGAAGCGACCAGGCTCGAGGCCGGCGAACAGGAATGCAGTTCCCCGGTGCTGCTGGGTTCGAAGGGCGGCAAGACCCTCGTCGCCATGATCTGCACCGAACTCGGAGTCGGAGATCGGATCCGCGTCGTGTCGGTGGATGCCGGGCCGCCGGTGGCTCGAGGCGAAGCGGAAGTCGTCGTCGCGGCGCCGCGGGAGATTCTCGCGCTGACCGGAGTGGTGGATGGTCAGGGTGTTCCTTGGTTGTGCTGGGCCGAGAACACCCGAGAGCAGGTCGAGTTACGAATCACGTCTCGTTTGGCAGACGGCTGGGGCGAGCCCCAACGAATTTCGACTGAGGGAACCGCGACCCACCCGTGCGCCTATCTCGGGAACGACGGGAATGCGGCACTGGTCTGGCAGGAGTACCGAACGCCTGAGCGGCGCTACGCGATCCGTGGAGCGCGGGCACCCGCCGCCGGTCGCGACCAACAGCGCTGGCTGACAGACGGCTCGCGATCCGCGATTCACCCCGCTGCCGTGACAGGCGTGGACGGACGTACCTGGCTGGTCGCTTCCGAGTACACGGGCCGCGACTACGAAGTCATGCTCTATCAGATCCAAAAAGACGGAACGTCGACAGGCTTCGGTTCGGTGAGCGCGGACCCGATGGCCGACGACTTGCATCCGAGCTTGGCGACTTGGAACGGCATGCCGTGGATCGCCTTCGATTCCATCCGCGATCTCAAACGCGGTCGTTCCTGGCCCCGGCTTGACGGCGACGACGATTCCTTTTCGCGGTCGGTGCTGCGTTTGGTGGGCTTCGACGGCGAGGCGTTTCGGGTCGCGGCAGCCGGCAAGAGCGGCGAGGGACTTCTCCCCACGCCGGGACTGCTCTCCCAAAGTGGGGGAGTGCCTCGGTTGAGCAGGGGACCTTCCGGGCTGCGAGTGACCCATCGGTTCCACCATCGCGAGACGCGATCGAAGACGCGTCGCTACACCTATCCGGTTCTTTCCCAGGTGTTGAGCGGCGGAGGTTTGGCCGAACCGGTGATGTTGCCGGACAGCGGCGGGGCACCCCAACAAGTCGCCGCGGCCGGGACCGATCGCGGAACCTGGATCGCGTGGCAGCACGATCGGCGTTTCGATCAAGGCGCTGGTTCCCGCCGCGCGCAGATTCCGGGAGACCTCGGCAGTCGGCTGGAATCGGAGGACATCTGCCTGTCTCGCTACTTCGGGCCTTCGTCCGTGTCGGTGGCCTTCGTCCCTGAGTCGCGGGCGGTGGCAAGTGACTCTGGTTCCGGGGCCACCGAGGAGCCGGCACCGGCCTTCGGAATACCAAAGCTCGCTGAACGCGGACTCGGCTCTGTCGAGCCACGCTTCCATCCTGCATCTGATCCGGAAAGTCCTCTTTTCACCCGCAAGGAGCACTTGCGGATCTCCCACGAGGGCCGTGACTACCGGGTCTACTGGGGTGACCTGCATCGCCACTCGTCGGTGTCTCGCTGCAGCGTCGGCGTCGAACCGCGGCCCCAGGACCGCTACGACTTCGGCCGAGACGTCATGGGATACGACTTCTTCGTGCTGACCGATCACGCCGGCCACGTCGACCCGCATCAGTGGTGGCAGCTGAGCAAATGGGTCGACGCCTATCGCACGCCAGAGTTCTTGCCGCTCCAGGGGTTCGAGTGGTCGAGCAAGCGACATGGTCACTCCAACGTGATTCTGCGAGATCGGGCCGATCGGGTCTTCTCGCCTTCGCACGACGCGGGCTGGGACCTGCCCACGCTTTGGTCTTCGCTGCCGGACAGGACTTCGCTCACCATCCCTCATCACAGCGCGGCGACCAACAACGGCAGCAACTGGGCTTTGCACGACCCGGAGAAACAACGGCTGGTGGAAGTGTTCCAGGCACTGCGTGGCAGCTACGAGTTCGGAGGCTGCTTTCGCCAGGCGAAATCGGCCACCAAGGACGGCAGCTTCGTGCAGGATGGCCTGAACCGCGGCTTGCGCATGGGGTTGATCGCCAGCTCCGACCACGGCGGGGGCACGGCCTATGCCGCCGTGCTGGCCGAGGACCTCGATCGCGCTTCGATCTTCGACGCGCTGTACGAACGTCGGAGCTACGCCGCCACCACCAAGGGCATGCTCATGGACTTCCGCCTCAACGGAGCGCTGATGGGGCAGGAGATTCCGTTCACGGACTCGGTGCGCTGGTCCCTGCGCGCGCAGGGAACCACGGAGCTTGCCGAGTTCGCAATTTTCCGCAATGGCGAAGTGTTGCACGTCGAAGGACGGGAACGTCAGGCGACCGAGGGCGCGCTGACTCTGGTGCTGGAGATGATCCCGTCCGCGCAGCCAGTGGAAACGGACGCAACCCTCACGCTCGAGCTCAGCGCCGGCCGGTTCGTCTCTGCACGGCGCCACCGGTTGAAAGAGGAGAGCGGCGCTGCCAAACGACCGGGGTGGCTTCGCCGGGATGCCCGCCACGTGGAGTACTTGGAGCCACGGGGATACCAAGGTTTGCGTGCGCCGGTGGACCAGCGCATTGGTTTGGTGGCCGCCGACTCGGACACCGTCGAAATGGCGATGGGGGAGGTCTCTTGGTCCGCCACGGTGGGGGAACTTCGCCAGGGGGGCTTCGCTGGTCACGCCGACGGTTGGTCAATCCGATTCGAGCCCTTCGGTGGATCCGAGGCCTTCGTCGATCCCACGCGGTCCCTCGGGGTCTCCGGGCTCGAGACCCGAGGAGTCGACGAAAATCCTTCCTCCAAGGCGAGCTGGTACTACGCTCGGACCATTCAAGTGGATGGAGAGGTCGCGTGGTCGAGCCCGGTTTTCGTCGGTCCTCCGTGACCACACCATGGGGTGGTGCTTCACCGAACGGGAACAATTCGTGAATCCACATGATCCTTCGCCGCAACCAGGTGAGTCGGGCTCCCCGACCCCGCCGAAGTCTGCCCCGAAACATCCCCTGGAAATCGCAGCCCTGGTGTACGGAATCGTGCTGATCATCGTGCTGTGGTTCTTGACGGCGAGGTTCCTCTTCTGAGGGCGCTCGACTGGGTCGTGGTGGTCCTGTTCCTGGGCTACGTCCTCTTCGACGGATGGCGCCTCGGCAAAGGCACCAAAGATGCCCGCGGGTACTTCCTGGCCGGCAATCGCTCGCGGTGGTGGGCTCTGGGTTTGTCGGTCATGGCGACTCAGGCGAGCGCGATCACCTTCCTGTCCACGACGGGCCATGGCTACGACCACGGCATGCAATGGCTGCACGTCTACTTCGCCCTGCCATTCGCCATGGTGCTGCTTTGCTGGACCGTCGTCCCTTGGTTCCTGCGGGCAAGAGTCTTCACCGCCTACGAATATCTCGAGCGGCGTTTCGACGCCCCGACCCGATGGTTGGCCAGCGCGTTGTTCCTGATCTCGCGGGGCCTCGCCGTCGGCACCGCCGTCTACGCACCGAGCCTGATTTTGTCGCTCACCCTTGGTCTCCCAGAGTGGCAAGGGATCTTGTGCATGGGCGGCTTGTCGATTGCGTACACCTTCCGGGGTGGGATGGCCGCGGTGGTCGCGACCGACGTGAAGCAGATGGCAGTGATGGTGTTTGGTCTGGTTCTGACTCTCGGTCTCTTGGTATCCAAGCTCCCCGAGGGCGTTTCCGTGGTCGATGCCCTCGAACTGGCCGGAGCGGCCGAGAAGATGGAGGCGGTCCGATTCGACAGCAGTCTCGAGCGGATCCTCGCAGAGAAGTACAACCTGGTGTCGGCGCTGTTCGGCGGTCTGTTCTTGTTCCTCGGCTATTTCGGTGCCGACCAGAGCCAAGTGCAACGGTTCCTCTCCGCTGGCAGCGAACGGGAGGGGCGATGGACGCTGATGATGTCGGCGTTCCTGAAGATCCCCATGCAGTTCGTGATCCTGCTGGCCGGGGTGTTGTTATTCGTCCACTACACCTACCAAGCCCCGCCGATGTTCTTCCGTGCCGGAGAACTGGAACGTCAGCTGCAGATCCAAGAGTCGCCCGAGAATCGACTTGTGTACGAAGGGTTGCGAGCTCGTTTCGAGACGACGTTCGACCAGCGTCAGGACGCCGCGGATCGTTTCCTCGCGGCCCGAAATCAGGGGCAAACCGGGTCACAAGAGGCCGAGAACTTTCGTCAGGCCAACCAGGAACTCCAGCAGGTCCGCAAGGACGGGATCGCTCTCTTGAAACAGGTGAGCGACCAGGAGCGCCCGGACTCGGACTTCGTGTTTCCCCACTTTTTGCTCTCGGAAATGCCGGTGGGTTTGCTCGGACTGCTCATCGCGGGAGTGTTCGCCGCAGCCATGTCGAGCCTCGACTCGGCTCTGAGTTCCCTCGCGACGTCGACGGTGATGGACCTCTACGTACCGTTTCGGGGAGGTGATCTGAGTCAGGGCCAGCTCCTTCGAGCCGGTCGCTGGGGCACTCTCTTCTGGGGAGTGTTCGCCACCGCCACGGCCTTCGTGGTCGGCAACTTGGGCCCGATCATCGAGGTCGTGAACCTGATCGGGTCGATGTTTTACGGCTCTCTGTTCGGCGTATTCATGCTCGGACGCTGGGTGCCGCGGGCGCGAGGCCCCGTCGGTTGGATCGCTCTCGCCAGCGGGTTCGCCTTGGTCCTCCTCACGCACTTCTGGTGGAACCAAAGCCTGGTCACCATCGACGGCATCGAAAAACCGCCGATTGGATTCCTCTGGTACAACCTGATCGGGTTTTTGGGAGTGCTGGTGGCGGGGTGGGGCGTCTCGAAGTGTTGGCGTCGCGAAAGCAATCGCTGAAACCAGCCGTCCTGCCACCAGGCCTCCGCCCGGGGGATGGATCGGCGATCAGCGCCCCTCGAAAGGGCGCAGACCTCCTTTCCTGCCCGAGATGCCCCGCCCAACGCAACCCCTGGTTTTGGCGTGTCGTTTCAATGCAGAGTCGCCGCGAACCATGCGGCTCGGCCGCGCGGCTCAACACCCTGGGGCTCTCCCGAGGGAGCTGCCGCGACTACTCCAGGTGCACGCGCAGCATCCAAGCCGCCTTTTCGTGCACGTCGATGCGGCGCACGCCGAGATCCTCGCTCGCGCTGTCGTCGCAGGCCTGGGCTGCGGCGACGACTTTTTGGGCTGCGGCGACCACGTGACCCATGTCTGCCACCAAATTGCGAATCATGTCGTTGGCTTTCGGGACGCCGGTGTCTTCTTTCACCGTGGCGCGCTCCATGAACTGGCTGTAGCTGCCAGGAGACGGCGCCCCCAGGGCTCGAATGCGCTCGGCGATCTCGTCGACGGCCAGAGCCAATTCGGTGTACTGCGTCTCGAACAGGGTGTGCAGCGTGGTGAACATTGGCCCGGTGACGTTCCAGTGGTAGCTATGGGTCTTCAAGTACAGGGTGTAGCTATCGGCCAGCAAGGCTTCGAGGTTCTTGACGACTTCGTCTCGGTTCGCGGTCATCGGATCTCTCGGATTCTTTCGCAGACCGTTGAAGAATCCCTCGGCACCCGATCGGATCCTTTCGCCCCGGTCTTCGTCCTCGAAGCCTCGACGAATCCACCGATTCGCCTGCGGTTCGACTCCTCGGCGGAAACGAAAATCTCTCGATCGGCCATCCGAGGCCTTTTCAACGGCCTGCTAGGGAAGGGTTTCAGGAACTCGCAGCATCCTCGGGAGCGGGAAGTCTCTCCAGTAGTTTTTCCAGTCGCCGCCGGCCCTCTTGCACGTCGGCGTCGGTCGACGCGGTGACTTCCGGATACTCGAACGGAGCAGCCGGCTCACGACAGTCGAACAAGCGCCCCTCGGCGTCCAGGAGCCACTGAGAGTCTCGCACCATTCTTTGGTCCGCCAGGAAGCTGAAGATCCATTGGCGGTGGGGCCAGTGGGGGTTGCGCAGAGTGGGGCCAAGACTCACTCCGTCGACGACATGATCCCCGGGCACCTCGGCCTGGGCGAAGTCCGCGAGGGTGGGGAACAGGTCACTCAGGTCGGTCAGAGCGCGGCTCACTTCCCCTCGAGGAATGGTGCCGGGACACGACACGATCAGTGGCACCCGAACCGCGGGCTCCACCAGCTGGTTCTTCGGCATGCCGTTGTCCCCAGTGAAGATCACAAGGGTTCGTTCCCGGAGTTCCAAGTCGTCGAGAGCCTGCACCAGGCGTCCGACCAGCTGATCCATGTATTGGATGTGTTCCGGGTAGCCGGCTGGCTTCCATCCATGGGGAGCCGTGGGATCGGGCACCGGCTCCCAGGGATCGTGGGGCAAGACCATGGGGTAGTACGCCAGGAACGGGCGTTTGCGATTGCGTCTCATGAAGTCGATGAGGAAGTCGGTGAACAGATCCGGACCGTAGTCCATGGGCTCTGTCGAGAGTGCGGCGCCGTTCTCCAAAATCTCCGGTCCCCAATAACGTCCCTTGTCTTGGGATCCGCGAGCCATGTGGGACTTGATCTCACTCTTGGTTTCGAACAAGTGATGCTGGCCGCGCCAGATGCGGTATTCGTCGAATCCACAGTCGCGGATCAGGTCCGGGCCGTTGCCGGTGAGCTGCCACTTGCCCGCCAAGGCGGTGGCATAGCCTTCTTCCTTCAAGACATCGGCGAAGGTCAGTTTGGACCCCACGTCGCGCTGGGGGGTGCCGAAGTCCGGCGTGTACTTGCTGCGGAGAAAGCTGAAGTAGCCGGTCCGGAACCCGTACTGGCCGGTGAGCAGCATCACTCGACTGGGAGTGCAGACCGGCGTCGCGTAGCAAGTTTCGAAGCGAACTCCCTGAGACGCCAATCGATCCAGGTGAGGAGTGGCTGGCGCTTCCTCCCAATAACAGGAAAGGCCGATCGCTCCGAGGTCATCGGCCAGGATCAGCAGGATGTTGTAGGGGCGATTGTCTTGGTTGCCGAACCAGGAGTGTTGGCACCCAACCAAGGCGGTCAGGGCAAGGAGGAGAGCAATGCCCCATGGGCCATTTCGGTTCAAACACGGCTCCCAAGTGTC
Source organism: Planctomycetota bacterium (assembly GCA_028289345.1). Taxonomy (GTDB): domain Bacteria; phylum Planctomycetota; class B15-G4; order B15-G4; family SIAN01; genus JANQQL01. The sequence continues at coordinate 387,280 of JANQQL010000050.1, forward strand.
GGGGGAACTCTTCGGCAAGCGGCTTCCTAGCAGGCCGTCAAAAACCTCTCGGCGCCCGATCGGACCTTTCCGCCTCCGTGTTCGTCCTCGAATCCTCGACGAATCCACCGATTCGCTTGCGGTCCGACTCCTCGGCGGAAACGAAAGTCTCTCGATCGGCCAAGCGAAGCCTTTTTCAGCGGCCTGCTGAGCACCGTTCGGAACAACGTCGTCGGGGATCGCGGCGAACACCGGTCCGAATTTGCCTCATTCTCGCGAAGGTCTTCACGAATAATCCGAGTCCTCGGAGCAACCGGTCCTTCGCGATCGTCGGTGACATCGGAAGGAGTGTGGATCTCTGCATCGCCCACCCGAGAATTCGAGCTGGAAGATCCGTGGCTCTCGAGAGGTCCGCGGAGTCGTCCTGCTGCCAAGCGACCGCGACGCCTGGCGGGGATCCCCTCGCCGAGCTTCCTCCCCGAGCGCGCCAGGGAAGCTCCGGGGAAATCGCTCGCTTCTCGCCCGAGCACGCCTCCGAGGATTTCCGTTTTCGATGTCCGTGGGGCCAAGCACCTGTCGCGTGAACGGTCAGCCAGCCATCGCGGACATCCTCTCCTTGAATGGGGAAGTGGCGCGCCGGATGGCTGGCCAGATTGAGCGGCGCCGGACGGCCAGCATCCCGGGTGGGACGAGAGTTCCCGGCCGAGGTCACGGGGAGCCCTGTCCGACCCTGCCCGCCCCCAAAGACGAGATGCTGTCGCTGGCCGGCGGTTCTCAACGGAAGGAGTCCTCTGCCATGCTTTCGAGAATCGCGATCCCCGCCATGGCCTTCACTCTGTTTGCCTCGTCGCTCGCCCAGGCCCACAGCCTCGGTCTCCAGGTCGGCCACTGCCAGCAGCCCGAGGCTCTGGAGGACGTCCTGCTCCTGCACCTGAACAATCAGACGGATCTTCAGGAGCTAACCATTACCCCCGAGGGAGAGTGGGCGGTGGTGGCCGATTCGTTTTCGGTGTTCAGTGACGGGTTTCCGGCGCTGGCCAAGATCATTGTCGAGGACTACCGGGTGCTGGGTTACGAGATCGACGTGATTGCGGTTTCGCGCACCGGTGGCTGGATCGTGATTGCCGAGTCCCAGTGGTACCAAGAAGGCGTGGTCGGTCACGACGCGTTGTTGGCGGATCTGATTCAAGAGCGTGTCTCCGGCGGCAATCGCATCAATGAACTGGTGTTCGATGCAGATGGCGACGGATTCACTCTGGTGTCTGGCAATTGGGACTACTCGGTGAAGATGCCGCGGGACCTGTTCGACGCGATCCTCGAGAAAGGGCCTTCGCGCCGTCAGATTCAGCGCATTGCCATGGACCCCCAGGGCAACTGGGGACTCATGGCGGGGAACTGGTTCGCCGCCAGCGGTGTGCGCTCCACTTGCTACAAGTGGGTGCGCTCGTTTCAAGAAAACTGGTGGACTTTGGATCACCTTGCGTTGGGGCCGGAGGGGGACTGGGTGCTTTACTCCCACGGCGACTATGCGCCGGATCCCACCTCGACGATCGACCGACTGGAGTACGGTCTGCCGTATGTCGACGATCAAGGCACGATCCAGGATGGCAATATTTGGGAGCGCATGCGCGATCTGGACGTCCCCGGCGTCACCCTCGCGGTCATCGAGAACAACCAGGTGATGTGGGCGCGTACTTATGGGGAGTTGCAGGCCGGAACTCAGCGATTCGTGCGCTCGGACTCGCCGTTCGACGCCGCCTCATTGAGCAAGTTCGTGGCGGCCTTCACTTTGATGCACATGCGAGATGATCGCTCCATCGATCTGGAACTGGACACCACTCTCCTCGAAGTCGTGAGCAGCGGCATCTTTCCCAATCCCCTCCTGGGCTGGATGTTCCTTTCCAAGTTTGCGCGAGGTCAGGACACCCCCGCGGACTTGATCACGTTGCGTCAGCTGTTGAGCCACTCGGCATGCCTTCGTCCTCATGCGACCACCAAGCTCGAGCCTTGGTACCCGGTGCCGAACATGATTCAGATGCTGCTGGGCTTCGACTGCAAAGACGGGTCTTGTTCCTACCCGACCAATCGCTGGGTGCGCTATGACCCGGACATCTTGGATGATGGCGGCCTCTGCCTGCCGGGGCAGGCGTACGACTACTCGGGTGGTGGATTCCTGGTCGCGCAAGCGATGGGAGAAACTCTCTCCGGGATCGAACTGGAGGACTACGCGGAGCAGTTTGTGTTCGAGCCGCTGGGAATGGACGACACCACGTTCCGTCAGCCGTTGGAGGAAAAGTACGAGGCACGGGCGGCGGAGCCTCACATCGATGGCGTTCTTCTCGGCTATCGGCCGTTCTACCCCTGGGCGGCCGGAGGCGGTCTCTACACCACAGCTCGAGATCTTGCTCAGATGGTGCTGGTCATGATCAACACCGGAGTGACGTTGAGCGGGACGCGACTGCTCCAGAGCGACAGCGCTCTTGCCATGATGACCAAGCAGGCAGCCGGCGCCAACTACGGGCTCGGGCTGAGCCTCTCCGACAGTCCCGTCAGTCCTCTCAACGACGAATGGTTCGCCCATACCGGCGCCCACGACGAAGCGTCCACACGCTTGGCCGGCTCTCCGGGCCGCGGCGAAGGGATTGTGTTCTTGATCAATTCCGGTGGCGACAACGCCGACCAGCTTCGCAAAGAGCTTTACGACTCGTTCAAGAGCATTCGCGGTTGGAACTGATTCCGGGGTTCCATGGCTGGATGGGGAAGACCATGCTTCCACAGATTCGTTCGAATCACCGAGTCGATCTTCGACATCCGGCCGAGGGTCTGTTTGTCATGAGACATTCCGGTCGCATCCGCAACGCGACCAACATCCGGCAACTGCCGCCCTGGCGCCAAACGCGACGGTCCCTGATTCGAGTCACGGCACGTTTCCGCGGTTCGTAAAGACGCATGTGTGCGGTGCTCGACCTTTCTCTTGGGTGATTGGCCTTTTCTGTCGATCCAAGAGTGTCGGAAGCCTGGTGCGTTTCCTGATTGACTCCCTAACATGCGCCCGACTTCCTCGTAGGTTCCACTCGACCGAAAGAAGGGGGAAGTCCGATTCGCCGCTCAACTCGCCGTCTCCGCAACCGGGAGCCATTCGCCGTGATGAGATCCATCGTCTTTTTCAGTGCCTTACTTGTTTCCGCCGCCGCGGTCGCTCAGGAGTCGGACGACAAGGAGTCTTCGACCGAGATTGATGCGGGATTGTTGTCCGGTGTTGGGTTTCGATCCATCGGCCCGGCGTTGATGTCGGGACGGATCTCGGACCTGGCGGTGGATCCCACGCGGCCGAACACCTGGTACGTGTGTGTCGGTTCCGGCGGCATCTTCAAAACCGAGAATGCGGGAACGACCTTCACCCCGATCTTCGACAACTACGCGTCGTACTCGATCGGCTGCATCGCGCTCGACCCGAGTGTGCCCGACACGGTTTGGGTTGGCACCGGCGAAGCGGTGGGGGGGCGGCACGTGGGCTTCGGCGACGGCGTGTATCGCAGCCGCGACGGTGGTCGATCATTCCAGAACGTCGGTCTGAAAGAGTCCGAGCACATCGGCAAGATCTTGGTGGATCCCCGGAACTCCGACGTGGTGTACGTCGCATCCCAAGGTCCTCTTTGGTCGCCGGGTGGTGAACGGGGTCTCTACAAGACGACCGACGGTGGGCAGAGCTGGGAGCTGTTGCTTTCGGATGGCCCTTACACCGGGGTCACGGACGTCGTGTTCGACCCTCGCGATCCGGACGTCCTGTACGCGGCAACTCATCAACGTCACCGCACGGTCGCCGCACTGATGAACGGCGGTCCCGAATCCGGCATCCACAAATCCATGGACGGCGGTCGCACCTGGCGCAAGCTGGGCAATGGCCTGCCCGGGGGAGACAAGGGCAAGATCTCGCTAGCCGTGTCTCCCCAGAACCCGGACGTGGTCTACGCCGCCATCGAGCTACCCCAGCGGAAGGGGGGCTTCTGGCGCTCGCACAACGCCGGCGAGAGCTGGACCAAGCAAAGCGACGTGATCAGCGGGGGCACCGGGCCTCACTACTATCAGGAGATCTGGGCCGATCCCCATCGCGAGAACGTCCTGTATTTCGCCGACGTCGTCCTGCAGCGCACAGAAGATGGCGGCAAGACGTGGACCCGTCTGCGCAATCGTCGCAAGCACGTGGACAATCACGCCGTCGCGTTCCATCCCCACGATCCGGACTTCTTGCTCGTCGGCTGTGATGGTGGCCTGTACAAGTCCTATGACCGAGGCGCGACCTACGACTTCACCGAGAACCTGCCCCTGACTCAGTTCTACAAGGTCGACGTCGACTACGACTGGCCGATCTACCACGTGGTCGGCGGGACCCAGGACAACAACACCCAGTACGGTCCGACCCGAACCTTGGATCGCCAGGGCATCCGCAACAGCGACTGGAAGATCGTGATCGGCGGAGACGGCCACGACTGCGCCATCGATCCGGTCGATCCGAACGTCATCTACTGCGAATCCCAGCAGGGCTACCTGCGGCGCTACGACCGCACCTCGGGCGAATCCATCGGCATCCGGCCCCAGCCGGGCAAGGGAGAAGACTACTTCCGCTTCAACTGGGACTCGCCGATCCTGATCAGCCCCCATCAGCACACGCGCGTTTACTTCGGTTCCAAACTGCTGCACAAGAGCGAAGACCGAGGCGATTCCTGGGAGTCGATCAGTGGCGATCTGTCCCGAGGCCAGAACCGACTGACCATGCCGATCATGGGGCGCACGTGGAGTGTGGACGACACCTGGGACCTGTACGCCATGTCTCAGTTCGGCAACATCACCTCGATTAGCGAATCGCCGCTGGTCGAAGGGCTGATCTACGTCGGCACCGACGACGGTCTGATTCACGTCACCGAAGACGGGGGGGAGAACTGGCGACGGATCGACAAGATCTACGGCATTCCCCAGTTCGCGTTCGTCAACGACATCAAGGCCGACCTGCACGACGCCGACACGGCATACGCCGTGCTCGACAATCACAAGGAGGGGGACTTCGCGCCCTACGTCCTGAAGTCGACCGACCGCGGCCGCACCTGGGAGCCGATGGTTGGGGACCTTCCCGAACGCCACCTGACCTGGCGCATCATCCAGGACCACGAAAAACCGGAACTGCTCTTCCTGGCAACCGAGTTCGGCGTGTTCTGCACCCTGGACGGGGGCGAGGAGTGGATGAAGCTGTCTGGTGCGCCGACCATCCCGTTCCGCGATCTGGAGATCCAACGGCGCGAGAACGACCTGGTGGGGGCGACCTTCGGCCGTGGCTTCTACGTTCTGGACGACTACTCGTTCCTGCGTTCGCTGGACGAGGAAACCATGAAGGAACAGGAGTTGACCCTGTTCGCGGTGAAGACGGCGTTGCTCTACGAGCAGACCCGAGCCGGTGGCTCTCAAGGGGACACGTTCTTCGTGGCCGAGAACCCTCCTTACGGGGCGGTGTTCACCTACCACAAGCGCGACTCCTGGAAGACCCAGGCAGCCATGCGCAAGAAGAGTGAAGCCAAAGCCAAGAAGTCCGGAGGAGACACCCCGTTCCCGGGTTGGGAAGCCCTCAAAGAAGAGGATCGCGAAGAGGCGCCGCAGCTACTGTTCGAGATTCGCGACGCCGACGGCAACGTGGTCAACCGGGTCAGCGGGACGACTTCGAAAGGCCTGCACCGGGTGACCTGGGACCTGCGTTACTCTCCGTTCACAGCCGATTTCGGCGCCGGCCCCCGGGTGTTGCCGGGTGCGTACACGGTGCAAGCGATTCAACGTCGCAACGGCGAAACGACGCCGCTCGGGGAACCCATGAGCTTTGACGTCCAGGCCATCGGCGAGTCCGCCGTGCCACGTCAGGACCGCGGCGAGACTTTGGCGTTCTACCTGGAGCTCGGACAGATGCAGCGCTCGGTGAACGCCGCGCGAGAGACCATCGACGAAGCGCTCGAAGAGGTACGCGCGATGGCCAACGTCATTCGCACCGCTCGTGAGATGGATCTGGCCGCATGGCAAGAAGCCCGCGATCTCGAAATCAAACTCCTGGATGCCCAAGAGAGCCTGCGCGGGGACTCGACGTCTCAAAACTACGGAGAAGTGGGAGCTCCCTCGATCCTGAGCCGTCTGAGCAACGTGTTGTTCGCCGGCTTCGGCAACTCATATGGCCCGACTCTCGCGCACCGCGAGCAGTACCAGATCGCTCGCGAGGAGTACGAAGCGGTGCTGGGACAGATTCGCCAGGTGGTGGAGCAAGACCTGGAAGCCTTGCGCAGCAAGCTCGATGAGGCGAACGCGCCTTGGACCTCCGGTCGGAAGATTCCGGCGTTTGGTGGGGCGGGCGCGGCCGGCGGAGGGGAGTGACCCTCGCCCGAATCAGAGCCAGGAGGGCGCTGCGACCTTTGTTGTCAGCGACCGGCTCCGATTCGGCGTGCCATGATCTCGGCTTCTTCCACGAGTTGCGGTTCGAGTTCGGCGATTCGCTCCGGCAAATCCATCACCGCGTGTCGCACGGCGAGTACGAAGACGCGATCACCAATGGCGTCACAGATCAGAACGTGTTCACGGACTCAGTAGAAGCGGAGGCGGAACGACACTTCGGATCGCCTTCCGGCATCAGCTCCCGCCTTTTGTGTCTCGCTTCTTGGCTTCCTCGATCATCGAGCGTAGGTCGTCTCGAAGCGGCAAGGTGCGGCCGTGAAGAACGTCGTCGTAGCCTTCGAGCACCGCCTCCCGGAGCTTGGCGGCGTCGAGTCGCTCCTTCTTTTCGCGAAAGAGTGAGCGAACGAATTCGCTGGGCGTCGCGAACAGCGTTCCGTCGCCAGAGTGTTCATCCAAGAAGGATCGGAGCTCGTCGGTGAGAGACAGGTTGATGGATCGGGCCATGGAAACCTTCTGACGCTGAAGTCACCTCTGTGGTAACGCCTGTGGCCGATATTGTCAAATAACGACACTCGTCCCACCATTCGATCCGTAGTCCGCTGTGGGGACACAGAAGCCTGCGAATCATGATTGCAGAGCGACTGAACTGAGATGCTCACGGGCGGAGTGGCCCCGACCTCTGGAACCCGGGTCCCGGGGCAATTGGACAACCCGGATGTCCGCCGCTAGGTGCTCGCTGTCACCGCACCCGCGGCTCGATCTTCACCGGCGTCGTCCAGCCCGCGCCCCAAGACATCACCAGCTGAAACATGAAGTCGGTTTCGCCTTCCGCCAGCCAGACGGCGGCTGATGGTTCGATGCGTAGCCCGGCGGCGGTCTCGAAGACGAGAGACGAGCCGAGGGTCGAGTAGCGGTCCAAGCGGTACAGGGGCTCGCCCCGACGGGAGACGAGGTCCTCCCCCGAATAGTGGGTGAGGAACGGGTGCAGGGTGACGTTTTCGCGGAGCAGGAAGCTGCCAATGAGAGACGCTTCGGCGCCGGATCCTGTGTCGTCGCGATCGTCACTGTCGTCTCGGTTGTAGAGCGCGTGGGCACCGACCCGGACCTCGTGATCTTCGCCGATCGGAATGCCGAAGGACGCTCCACCGAGGGCGGTGATGTTGTTCTGGGTTCCGGGGACGGTGTTTCGTTGGCCGCCAGAGTGGTGCCACAAGCCCTGGGCGTCGAAGCGAAACCGTCCGCAGCGGAACTGGGTGACGTTGCCGACTTCGAACTCTTCGCGACGATCGGGCTCTTCTTGGCGCTGCCAGTTCAGCCAGAAGTCTTGCTTCCAACGGTCCGTGTCGGCGCGGAACTGAAGGCCCTCTTCGATGTTGTCGCGGAGCTTCTGGATGTCGTTCAGTAACGCCTCATGCATGGCGTGAGTCGGGTAGATCGTGCCGCCGATGAAGTACAACCCGTCGGTGGGCTCGTAGATCAGGCGCACCAGTGGTTCGGCATCATCCAGCGCGTTGTCGTCGCCGAAATCGCGTCCGAGGATTCCGCCGAGTTCGATGCTGAACTGCTCGTTCGCGACGAAGCGGACGCGAGGTCCCAAAAGAACGCCAAGAAACGTTTCGCCCTCGAGGGCATCGTCGCTGTGGCCGCCGACGGCAAGTTCTTGCAAGAAGAACGAGGCTTCGGCGACGACATCCAAATCGCCCGGTTCGGGCTCCGACGAATAAGGAGTTCCCCAGGGGCGTCCGAAGTTCCGGCCCAGCTGAGTACTGTTGCTGAAGTACCCGGCTTCGGCTGTCGACACCGGCACGGGCCCTTGCGTGCACGCAAGGGGAAGCGTCGCCGCGACCCAACCACCCAACGCCAACCAGAATCGCGCACACTTCTTGGTTCGATGCAAACTTCCGCCCTCCCCCCGGAGACGTTCGCCTGCTCCAAAGCAAGCATCGCTCACTTGCCGGAATTGGCCCGTGTCGGCCGTGAGAGGCGCCGAATGACCGATCGGTGACTCTTCCTTGGTCGACGAATCGGAACAACGAACCTCGCAAAGTCGTTGTCAGGTCCGAAGACGAGGTGAGGAAAGAGAACCAATCGAACGTTCGAGCCAGCCTTGTCACGGCCACTTGCCCCGAATGCGCATTGTCTGGGCATCGAGGTCGTTGGTCCCGATCCACCAGGACTTTCGAGAGAAGCTCACAGCCATTCCCACGGCGCGTGTTGGTGAATTGGAGCCAACTTCCTGTCAAAGGTATCGAAAAGTTGACGAGTCATCGAGGGAAACGGAGAGCGAACAGCGTTGGTGTCAAGAGGTCGTCAACGGACGGAACTCGGGAAGATGGGCGACGAGGCTTGTGCACGACGATCTCTGCGGGGTTTTCAACCTTGCATCTTGACGAACCCTAACGTTGATCTAATCTATGGAGGTTGCGTGAACGCATGCACTGAAGGGCGCGCGTGAATCAGATCCTCAGTGCCGCGGTTTTGCCTCGTTGTGCTGCAGCGCGATGGGGCGAACTCGACGAAGTCACCTCGACGGGGGACGCTTGGTCGAGCAGAGTGTTGAACTCGCAAACAGTTCGAAAGGAGGATGTCCCATGACACAAGACACTCCACCGAACAACGAAAGCCGCTTCTCGCGTTAGGCGCGGCGAAGCGGAACCAGCGGCTCGCCAACGATCTGACAGGATCCACGTTTCATCTGGCCCATGGCGTGGACCAGTTCCAAGGGAATAACCCGAACCAGTTGCGCGAAGCCGTGACCGCGCTGGCCTTCTCCTCCAGCCGGTCTTGCCGGAGTTTCTCTCGACGAGGTTCTCACGCCTCGGAGGAATCCGTACTCTAGAAGAGATACTGCCGAGGTGCGCGTCGCTCGCGCCTCGGCAGTTTTTTTGTTCCTGGGACGGCGCAGCGGATTGCCCGTTCCTGGGGACTTCCTCTTCCGAGATGCTGGTGCCGGTTCGGGGGATTCGTGAAAGCTGACGGTGAACGTCCCCGCTTGTCGTTGTGGATGTTGGTCTCCCCGCGACTCTGGTTTCCCCGCCTCGCAACTCTGCGCCTGCTCTCCCGGGTGAGTCGGCAAGTCTCCGGGCGAACGGGGTCCCTGGTTTCGTCCGAAACTTGTCCTTTGCTCATTGGGCAGGGCGTCTCGGGTTTGGCCCACAGTACTTTGACTGCTTGGGTTGTCGCCGGCCTCTGCCTGGGAATTGTGGCCTGCGGGAAGAGCGCAGACACGACGGCGTCGGGAGACGGCACCGGAAGCCCCACCGTTCCCGATTCCGTGGCCGAGGGCCCCCACGTCCTCCTCATCACCCTGGACACCTGTCGTGCCGATCGCTTGGGGTGCTACGGCAACGAGACCGTCCAAACTCCTCACCTGGATGCGCTGGCCGCGGAGTCGACGTTGTTCGAGAACGCGTTCACGCCGATTCCCTCGACGCTGCCTTCCCACTGCTCGATCATGACGGGCCTGTATCCGGCGGCTCATGGCGTGCACGACAACGGGGTCTATGTGCTGGCCGAGGAAGCGGACACTTTGGCCGAGTGCTTCCAAGAGAAGGGCTATGCGACCGGTGCGTTCGTGTCGGCTTTCGTGTTGGACGCCCAGTTCAACCTGGACCAAGGCTTCACCACCTACGACGACGAAGTCGACCTGCCCCTCAGTGGGGACGATCCGAGCAAGGTGCCGCAGAACTTGCCTGCTGGACAGAGACGTTGGTTTCAGCAACTGGCGACGGCTTACCAGCGCCGGGCTCCTCCGATCACGAAGCGAGCGTTGACTTGGTTGCGCGAACAGGGCGATCGCCCGTGGTTCCTGTGGGCCCACTATTTCGATCCCCACGCTCCCTATCAGGCCCCGGGCAAATGGGAGACCAAGTACGACCCCAACTACCAAGGGGCGATGGATGGAACGACCGGGGCGTTCTGGAAAGCGGTGCGCGAACGCAGTCTCGATCGCGAGAAAGACCTTCGCCACATGCGAGCACGCTACGACGGCGAGGTCTCCTACATGGACGAGTGGATTGGGGAGCTCCTGGAAGGGGTCCGTCGCGAAGGGCTTTGGGACGACACGGTGGTGATCATCGTCGCGGACCATGGCGAAGCGTTCGGCGACCATGGCCAAGTCTGGGAGCACAACGGCGAGCTCTACGACGAAGTCATGAAGGTGCCGTTCCTGTTGCGGCGTCCGGATGGAGTGGGAGCGGGAACTCGGGTGAACGGGCTGGTGCGAACCATCGACGTGGCGCCAACCGTTCTGGATTTGCTGGGCTGGGACGCTTGGGCCGGGATTCAGGGCGTGTCCCTGGTTCCCTTGACCGAGTCCCCCGAGGCCGAGGCTCCTGGTGAGATCTTGCTGGAAGCCATGCGCGAAAAGCAGGTGCATACCTCGGACGATGAGTCCTACCTGGGCCTGCGCACCGATCGTTTCAAAATCATCCTCAATCTGGGCAAGGGCGACGTGCTGACCCGGACCGAGGTCTACGACATGACCAAGGATCCGAACGAAACCTCTCCCCTGGATCCGTCCGGCTCCCGTCAGCTCGAACAGCACCGCGAGCGGATTCTGAAGGAGTACCGGGCCATGAAAGCGGCCCGCGGCTCCCTGGCGACGCGAGATTTGGAAGAGGTGGACTACGAGGCTCTGGAGCAGCTCGGATACATCAGCGACCAGTGAAGTTTTGGTCCGGGGATGGTCGGCTCCCCCCTCACGGAGGGGAACCGGTCGCGGCGAGTGCGCTTTTCGCAGATTCCCGGACCGATCGCGGCATGCAGGTCGTATGACGGTGCACGAGGTGGTCTCGGAGGAGGGCCGGCCTGGCCCTCGAGATCCTGAATCCACCTCCGATTTCTGACGAAAGTATGAAGGGGTGACGCACCCTTTGTCGCGGTTTTGCGGCAAAGTCGTGTGCGGCACTCACCTGCCGCAAAACCGCGACGAAGTGTGCGACACCGTATAGGAGAGGACGATGACGATTTCTCAGAAGCCCTGGCTGGTGGCTGCCGGCCTGTCTCTGATTGCTGCTGTGGCGGTGGCTTGGACTTCGGGTCCGGTCGGTGAAGGTGGGGAGAAGGCGGCTGCGAAGGAAGCGACCGCGGCCAAAGTGATCGTCCCGTTCTACGGGAACAAGGAGTGCCCGTTCTCCGGCAACCCAGTGGACGAAGGCAACTCCATCAGTCACGACGGCGAGTCCATCTACTTCTGCTGCAAGGACTGCAAGGCCATGGGCGCCAAGGACCCGGCCTCAGCCCATGCCAAGGCCTACGCGAAGAAGAACTCGGTTGGAAACAAGACCTGCCCGATCAGCGGCCGACCGATCGATGCGGCCAAGGCCAAGACGGTCAGCTTCCAGGGACAGGAAGCCGAGGTTTGCTGCGGTGGCTGTGTCTCGAAATTTGACGCGGCGCCGGCCCTGAACCTGACCAAGGCCACTCATCCCGACGCCAAAGTGGTGAACACCGCCTGCCCGATCATGGACGGGGACGCGGATCCCAACGTTCACGCCGTGTACAAGAACCACATCGTCCAGTTTTGCTGTGCTGGCTGCATCAAGCCGATGATCGAGTCGCCGGAAGAAACCCTGGCGGCGGCGATGAAGTAGCAGGTTGCGGGTTGGGCCTGCTCTTCTCGAGCAACTCCATCAAGGATCGAAGGCGGTCGGGACCTCCTGACCGCCTTCTTCATTGCCTGACCAAGGAAGCGGTTGTGCGAGTTCTTTCCGGGAAACCCGCGAATGAACCCGTCCAAGATGCGGAACGAAGCGTAGGAAGAGGTGACTCTTGGGTTGCTGTCTCTGTGCGCGCCGAAATCGCCCGATGAACGGGGAGATCGCTCCGGGAATTGGCTTCGAGGGAACGGGTGAGGCGACCCCTCTCTCCGGGATTCCAGGAAACGGTGCGCCGTTAGGCTAAGACCTAGGGGAGAATCCGATCGGACTCGCTGCGCGAAGGACGCGAGGAAGAGAACGCGCACCAGGGCGGTTGCAGCACTGACCCTTCCCCCCTCCCCGAACTGGTTGCCACATCGTTCTGCCCGCATGACTCACAGGATCGCCATGTCCCTTTTGACCTCCAAGCCCTGCGTCTCTGCTGTGACGGTGGCCCTCGCTGGGCTGGTGGGATGTGGGGGCGAGGCGCCGAAGGGAGATCGCGCGGCGAAGGGAATGGTCCGGGAAGCGGATCCCATCGTGGTCAGCGTCTCCCCCGTTCGAGTGGAGCCGATGGCATCTCTCTATTCGACCAGCGCCACGCTTCGCGCCGAGAAACGAGCTACGGTGACCTCCCGCACCCGCGGCGTCCTCCAGCAGATCTTCGTCGAAGAAGGCGACTTGGTCACCGAAGGCCAAGCTCTCGCTCAGCTCGAAGACGGCGAGCAGAAGTTGGCTGTCGCTCGCTACCAATCGATCCGCGACATCAAGCAGCGGGAGTTCGAGCGCATCGAATCGTTGAGCCAGAAAGAGCTCGTCAGTGAGAACGAGCTGGAGCTGATCCGGCGGGAAGCCGAAGAGGCGCGACACGACTTCGAGCTCGCCAGTCTCACTCTGGATCGCACCACCATCGAAGCGCCGTTCGACGGCAAGGTGGTGCAGCGCTACCTGGACCTGGGCGCCACGGTGAGCGATGGCTCGCCCATGTTCGACTTGGCTGACATGGACCCGCTGTTCGTGGACGTGAACGTTCCCGAGCGTCACGTGACTCGGCTCGCGCCTGGCCAGAACGTGCGACTTTCCGCCGAGGTCTTGAGCGCGCCGGTGGAAGCCCGCATCGAGCGTCTGGCTCCCGTCGTGGATGCGGCCACGGGGACGGTCAAAGTCACCGTCGCGGTGGACGCTTCGGTCGCGCTTCGTCCCGGTGCCTTCGTCGAGATCGACGTGGTGACGGCGGTGCACGAAGAAGCTCTGGTCGTGGCGCGTCGCTCCCTGGTTTCGGAAGGGCGCCGCTGGCTGGTGTTCCGGGTCGATCCGAGCCACGAAACCGTGACCGCGGTCGAAGTCGAGCTGGGCTTCGAAGAAGGCGATCGCGTCGAGATCGCCCGTTCGGTGGGAGAACGACAACTGGCCGCAGGCGACTTGGTTGTCGTGGCGGGTGCCGCTGCCCTGAGTGACGGGGCATCCATTCGCATCCTGAAGGACGAGTCTCAAGACGCCGAAAGCGACTCGGTGAAGCTCGCCCGAGAGACCGTCGTTCCCTCCAGCAACACCTGAGTCGACGTGAGCCTGGCTCGCCTCGCCGTCCGCCGTCCCGTCACCATCCTGATGGCTACGGTCGCCGTCTCGGTCTTCGGCTTCCTGTCCTTGGGAAGCTTTCCAGTCGAGTTGTTGCCCGACGTCGCTTACCCGTCGTTGACCGTGCAGACCGAGTATCCCGATGCGGCTCCCGAGTCGGTCGAGCAGTTCATCACCAAGCCGGTCGAGGAAGCGGTCGGAGTCATTCCTGGCGTTCGTGACTTGCGCAGCACCTCGCGTGCGGGCATGTCCGAGGTGGTCCTCGAGTTCGAATGGGGCGAAGAGATGGACTTCGCCGCCCTCGACGTCCGCGAGAAGCTGGGCTTGGTGCAGCTCCCCCTCGAAGCCGATCGGCCGCGGGTGCTGCGCTTCGATCCATCCCTCGACCCGATCATTCGCCTGGCATTCACCGGGTCTCGTTCCTTGGACGACCTGCGCCAGATCGCCGAGCGCATGCTCAAGCCGCGTCTGGAAGCAGTGCGCGGAGTGGCTGCAGCGAAGGTGCGTGGGGGACTCGATCCCGAAATCCACGTGGACGCGCGCATTGACCGTCTTGCTGCGCTGGGCCTCACGTTGGACGATCTTGCCCAGACCCTCGAAGCCGAGAACGTCAATCGACCCGGGGGCACCCTGGACGACTTCGGCGCGGTGTTCCTGGTGCGTACGCTGCACGAGTACGAGAACCTGGAACAGATCCGCCGCACCATCGTTCGCGAAACTCCCCAGGGTCGGATCCGCATCGAAGACGTGGCTGAGGTGTCCCGGGGTCACATCGACCGCGACATCATCACCCGCAACGCGGGCAACGAAGCGGTCGAGCTGGCGCTTCACCGGGAAGGCTCGGCCAATACCATGACCGTGGCGGCGGCCATTCGAGATGCCCTGGAGGACTTGCGCAGCGAGTTGCCGGACAGCTTGCAGCTCACCCTCCTGACCGACCAATCCCGCTACATCGAAGACTCGGTCGAGCAGGTTTGGTCCGGCGCGCTGGTGGGAGGAATCCTGGCGGTGGTCGTGCTGTTCTTCTTTCTGCGCGACGTGTTGCCGACCGCGATCATTGCTCTGTCGATTCCCGCCTCCGTGGTCGCCACCTTCCTGCCCCTGTCTCGGGTGGGCGTGTCCCTGAACATCATGTCCCTGGGCGGTTTGGCGCTCGGGGTGGGAATGCTGGTGGACAATTCGATTGTCGTGCTCGAGGCCATCGATCGACGACGTCGCGAGGGTCTGACGCGCCGGGAAGCGGCGGCGCGGGGAGCCAGCGAGGTGGCCGGCGCCGTCACCGCGGCCACCCTCACCACGGTGTCGGTGTTCCTGCCGATCGTCTTCGTCACTGGGATCGCCGGACAATTGTTCTACGACCTGGCCATGACCGTGTGCCTTTCCTTGGTGGCGTCGTTGCTGGTCTCCTTGACTTTGATTCCGACTCTGTCCTCCTTCGATCCGGGGGACCTGTCGCGATCCAGCGCAGAAACGCTGTTCCATTGGGACCAAGGTCCGCGCAGCGCAGACCAGCCGTTCACGTGGCGCATCGGCAGCCTGGTACTGGCTCCGATCGGCAATGGCGTGCACTGGATCAGCAAGTTGCTGACCGTGCTCCTGGCCCCGCTGCGCCTGCTCCTGGTCGCCGCGACCGGGGTGATCTTGGCTGCTTGGTGGGCGGTGACCTGGGCCTTCCACGTCGTCGCTTGGCCGGCCGCTCGCGTCGTGGACGCGGTGGGCAAGGTCTACCCCTATGCGTTGGCTTCCGCCGTGAAGAGGCGAGCGCTGCTCCTCCCTGCCACCTTCGTGCTGTTCGTGGGTGCGTTGCTTCTGGCCCGGTCCCTCGGCACCAACCTGGTGCCCGACCTGGCCCAAGGAGAGTTCGCGTTTCAGCTGCGCCTTTCCGAAGAAACGCCGCTCGAGACCACCGCGGAAGTCGTTCAGCGGATCGAGTCGCGTTTCCAGCAAGACTCCCGCTTCGATCGGGTGTTCTCGGTGGTGGGCAGTTTGCCGTCCACGGCTTCGGGACGTCAGACCCTGGGCGAAAACCTGGCACAGATCAACTTCGTGCTTCCTGAGTTCAGCACCGAAGAGACCGAGTCCTCGGCGGTGGCCCGCATCCGCGAAGTGCTCGGCGCGTTTCCGATGGTGAAGGCGGAACTGGTGCGTCCGTCCGTGATGGCCATGAAGCCTCCGGTGGAAGTGAAGGTCCACGCGGATGACCTGGACGTGCTCGCCGAAGCATCGGAGATCACTCTCGCGGCGTTGAACCGAGTCGAGGGGATTCGCGATCTCGCCACGACGGTGGAGCCGGGCAGCCCGGAAGTGCGCATCACCCCGGATCGGGAACGTTCTGCGGCACTCGGAGTTCCGGCTGACGCTCTCAGCCTTGCGCTGCAAGCCCAGATCCGCGGTCGACTGGTCGGCCAGTTCCGAGAAGACGAAGAGCGCCTCGACATCCGCCTGCGGGCGCTCGAAGGAGATCGCGACCGCGCCTCGGTGGTGCGCGACCTGCCGATTCGTTTGCCGGGCGGCACCTCCGTGCCGGTGTCCGCCGTCGCCGACGTTGAAGTCGGTCGGGGACCGGCCGCGATCTACCGCGAAGGAGGCGCTCGGGTCGCGTTCCTGACCGCCGCGGCCGACGCCCGCGCCCTCGGCGAGATCGCGGAACGTGTCGAAGGAGTGCTGCGCGACACGCCGCTGCCGGCCGGGGCGACGGCGACCCTGGGTGGGCAGAACGACGAGCTCCAGGTTTCCTTGGACAGTTTGCGCCTGGCCCTGGTCCTGGCGGTGTTCCTGGTCTTCGTGGTCATGGCCATGCAGTTCGAGTCCTTGGTACACCCCTTCGTGATTTTGTTCACGGTCCCGCTGGGAGCGATCGGAGTGATCGGTGCCTTATGGCTCACGGGTTCCGGGATCAGCGTGCTGTCGTTGATCGGGGCAGTGATGCTGGCCGGCATCGTGGTCAACAACGCCATCGTGCTGGTGGATGCGGTCAACCGTCGACGCCGTTCGGGGGAAGAGCTCGACCCGGCACTGGTCGGCGCGGGGCAGGAGCGACTCCGTCCGATCTTGATGACGACGGCGACCACGGTCCTTGCGCTGTTGCCGATGGCCCTCGGCCTCGGTTCCGGCAATGAGCTGCGCCGGCCCATGGCCATCACCGTGATCGGTGGTTTGACCATCGCCACCTTGTTGACCCTGTTCGTGGTGCCGTGCACTTATCGATTGCTGAACCGAGCCGGCCAACGATCGCGTCCCCTCACCGAGGATGGGCCGGCCGATCCCGAGCCGGTGGGTGCCGAGAACGGTGCTCCTCAGCTCGCCGGGGAATCGCGATGAGAGCGCTGCTGGATGCCGCGATCGACCGACCCGTCGCGACCTGCATGCTGCTGCTTTGCCTGATGGTGCTCGGGGTCGTGGCGATCTTTCGCCTGCCCCTCGACTTCATGCCCTTGATGGTCGAGCCCGAACTGCAGATCGAAGTGCCGTTCCCCGGCAGTCACCCGCTGGAGACCCTGCGCGACGTCGCCGTCCCGATCGAAGAAGAGCTGGCGTCGATTCCGAATGTGACCCACATCCGGACTCGGGCGGACTCGGGTCAGGCGCGGGTCGAGGTGAACTTCGACTGGGACACGAATCTGGACATCAAGCGCATGGAAGTGCGCGAAGCCGTCGAGCGCGCCCGTCCCTTGCTTCCCGAAGGCATCGGGTTCATCCGCGTCGAAGGTGAGATCGCGGGGCCGGCGGACGGCGCCATGCTCCAGGGCCGCATCTCGGCAGTGCGAGATCTTTCCGAATCCTGGGAGCTGCTCGACCGCCGCATCAAGCGGCCCATCGAGCGCATCAAGGGAGTGGCCAGCGTCAGCCTCAACGGCGTGGAGCCCCAGGAAGTGCATGTCGAGCTCGACCTGGATGCGCTCGAGAGCCACGGGCTGCGCGCCGCCGACGTGCTGGGGGTCATCAATGCCGCCAACCTGGACATGGATCTCGGCTCTTTGCAGAGCGACGTGGTTCGTTACGACGTGCGGACCGTGGCTCGATTCGAAGAGCTGGACGAGATCCGCGAACTGGTCCTGGCCGACAGCGTGCGCGTTCGTGACGTGGCCAATGTCGTGGCCCGCGAGCCCGAGGTCAACTACGGACGGCACCTGGATCGCAGCTTTGCCATCGGCATCGACGTCTTCAAAGAACCGTCCGCCAACACGGTCGAGACCGTCGACCGCATCATGGCGAAGATCGCGGAGATCGAGCGCGATCCCGCGCTATCGGGAATCACCTTGCTGGTTTGGGAGAACGCGGGAGAGCAGATCCGCCACTCCCTTGCGGGCCTACGCAACGCCGGGGTTTACGGCGGGTTCCTGGCGGTGTTCGTCCTGTGGTTCTTCCTGCGGCGGGTTCGCAACACCCTCATCGTTGCCGCGGCGATTCCGTTCTCGTTGATCGTGACCTGTGGGGCGATGTACTTGCTGGGCGCAGGCTTCAACGTGCTCACCCTGCTCGGCCTGATGCTCGGGGTCGGCATGCTGGTGGACAACGCCGTGGTGGTGATGGAAAACATCCACCGGCTTCAGGAGCAGGGGATGGAGCCGCGGGCGGCGGCCAAGGAAGGCGCGCGCAGCGTTGCCCTGGCGGTGGTCGCCTCCACGGCCACGACTCTGATCGTGTGGTCCTGGTTGTTCACCTCGCCGACCAGCGAACTCACCTTGATGATGCGTCAGGCGGCCCTGACCATCTGCCTGGCGGTGATCTGTTCGCTGATCATCTCCCTGACGTTCATTCCCCTGACCGCCTCTCACCTGGCGCCGCCGGCCCAACCGGAAGAGGGGTTCCTGCTGCGCCGCGTGGTGCCCGCCTACCGCGGCTTGTTGAGCTGGACCCTGCGTCACCGCCTGAAAGCGCTGGTGGTGTTGATTGCCCTCGCGGCGAGCGCGGTGGTGCCGTTCTCGCTGCTGGAGATCTCGGGAGACACCACCGAGCAGCAGTACAGCGTGCAGATCAACTATCAGGTGCTCGACCCTTCGACCAAGGAAGTCCTCGAAGGACACATCAACAAGGTCGAGGAGTGGCTCGACGTCCGCAAGGAGGAGCTGGGCTACGACAGTCTCTATTCGTGGTACAGCGAGAACCGCGGTGTGATGACGCGTCTCTACTTGCCGAGAGACCAGGCGACCAAGGATCGATTGGCGGAGATCCGTCGCAAGCTGGAGGGGACGTTGCCGGAGATCGCCGGCGTCAAGCTCCAGATCGGCGAGAGCGAATGGCGCCGCCGACGTCGCGGCAACGACGGCCGACGCATGGTGTCTGTCGACGTCACCGGCGAGGATCCCGAATACCTGGAAGAACTCACCCTCGGCATCGAGCGACAGCTGCAAGGGATCCCGGAAGCGGTCGAAGTCTGGGGGCCAAGCCTACGCGGCCAGAAAGAGATCCGCATCCTGGTCGATCCGGACAAGGCCAACCGCGTCGGCGTGTCTCCCCTGGACATTTCCCAAAGCGTGGGATTTGCGTTCCGCGGGCGTCGGTTGCGGAGGTTCCAGACGGACACCGGGGAACTCGAGATGATCGTCGGGTTGCCCGAGCAGAACACCGGCGGCATGGCCGTCTTGGAACAACTGCCCATTCCGGTTCCGCCGGACAGCCGGGCCGGCGAATCGGGCACGTCCACCGTTCCCCTCTCCACCCTGGCCCGTTTCGAAGTGGCCCGCCTCCCCCCAAGGATCGAGCGCAACGATCGCGAAACCACCAACGGCGTTCGCGTCCAGTTCGACGAAAAGGAAGTCACCACCGAGCAGGCCCAAGCCATCGTCGCCCGGTTCATGCAAAACGTCCGACTCCCCGACGGCTATCGGTGGAGCTTCGGCGAGTGGGGCAGGAATCGCGAGGAACGCCTGTCGACCATGCTGGTCGGCGTGATCGTCTCGGTACTCATCGTGCTCCTGCTGATGGCGGCGCTGTTCGAGTCCTTCACTCAGCCTCTCGCGATCTTGATTACCTTGCCGTTCGCGTTCTTTGGCGCGCTATGGGCGTTGTGGCTCGGTGGCTACGAACTCGACATGATCGGATTCATCGGACTGATCATCCTGATCGGGATCGTGGTCAACAACGGCATCGTGATGGTGGATCACGTGAACCAGCTTCGCAGCGAAGGCGTGCCGCGGATCGAGGCGTTGCTGCGTGGTTGTGGGGATCGCTTGCGGCCGGTGATGATGACGGCGATCACGACCATTTTCGGGATGGTGCCGCTCGCGCTGGCGGGCGCGACTGTGGCGGGGAACTACATCGACTCGCTAGCGGTGGTGGTGATTGGCGGGCTGACGACTTCGACGATCTTTACGTTGGTCGCGCTGCCGGTTTGGTACACGACGGTGGAGGATTTGGGCTCGCTGGCGAGTCGGTTGCTACCGCGGCTTGAGGGACGTCGCCGGTGGCGGTTTCCTCGGGGGGATGTGTTGGGGACGGGGGTCTGAGAGTTCGTCGGGCCCTGCCGCGGATCGTCACAAGGACGATCGGGCTCAGCAGATACGCCCTCCCCATCTGAGGAGAAGGCGTTCGGCCAGGAAGAGTCCGAGTGCGAGATCCCGAGGCCCGTCACAGGTCCAGGGAGTCGCTGGCCGGCATAGGGAGGCCTGACCCCGGTAGGGACGAGGAGTCCGCGGTGACATTGGCCCTCCCGCGGTCAATGCGGAACCAGGGAACCCGGCCCGAGGGCCGGTGCCGCATCCGGCTCGCGACGAACCGCGAAGCATGGGGTCCCGGGCGAAGATGTGGTACCACACCAGCCCCTTTTGCAGGATCCAAGGCCTCCCTCAGAACAGGAACTGACCATGCCGCAGCATCGCCGCGCCGGACAGCTCGACCCCGAACTCGCCGAAAAGCTCAACCAGCACGTCAGCTTCGAAGCGCAGTCCGCGCTCGCCTACTTCGCCATGGCCTCCTGGGCCGAGGTGCGCGGGCTATCGGGTTTTGCGACCTGGTTCCGCAAGGAAGCCGCCGGCGAGATCGTGCACATGGAGCAGTTCGTCCAGCATCTCAACGACCGCGGATTCCAGGCCACCTTCGGAGCCCAGCCCGAGCCCAGGTGCTCGTGGGACTCCATCCAGGCCGTCTTCGAATCCGTCGTCGAGCTCGAGCACAGCCTCTGCGAACAGATCGAGAACCTCATCGAGGTCTCCCACGACCGGAGCGACCACTTCGCCGGCAGCTTCCTCCAAGGCTTCGTCCCCCAGCAGATCGCGGACACCGCCGAGGCCGACGAGGTCCTGGATCGGCTGCGCCTGGTCGGAGAGGAGGGCCGCGGCATCATCCTGATCGACCAGGAGATGAGGGCGAAGGGCGGGGGATGATCCGGCAGGGCTTCTGGCCCGAGAAATCGAACCTCGTCACCCAGTCGTCACTCGGCGAGAAGCTCCTGGTCGGTGCACGACGGCGCGTGGAAGCCAGCACCGCTGTGAAGCACGGTTGTCACTCTGATCTCCATTGACTCCCGTGGCACCGCTGTCTTCGATCTCGGACATCTCGCCCAGTGCATGGACCGATGAAGGTTGGAGTTGCGGGCGATCCCTTCTTGGTTGGCTCCGGCACTCTGTTGGCGCGAGACGTCAATACGTCTTGCTTTCCCGACGCCGCCCCCGGTGCGTTTCCCACGGGCGCTTCAAGGCCTGATGGAACGACTGAACAAAGTCGGTCCACCGAGCATGCCCAAGTTCCCGAACGTTGCCTCGAGTCGGAGGCGCATTCGCAGTAACCAGAATTTGCAGACCACGCTGGTGCGGACATCGCTGGCTGACGAATTGAGCTCGAGCTGGCGGATGGCAACCTCAAGGAGGGGCTGCTCATTCGCGGAGCTGTTCCCGGGCCACTGCGTGGGAGCGTTGAGCCGCGTTGAATTGGCCGAAACCGTTCCATTCTTGTCTCTTCGAGGGCTCATGATCGCTGTCGACGCGGTCTAGATTGCCAGGCATCCATTCCTCGCCTTCCGAGTTCAGCAAGGGGCTGCGATGCTTTCGATGCCGGGCAATCCGTGGGTCGTGATGGTTCTGGTCATCGCGCTCGACGAGGCAAGGGTTGGTGACTTGCAAGACCTTTCCAGCGACCAGGTCGAGGCTGCGGTGACTCAGGCGCGGGACTTGGACTTCTGCGAGTTCGTCGATGCGGAGTTTCCCATTGGCGAAGCCCTGCGTCTCCAGTGTTCGGACAACGATTTCGGGATCGACTTTGCGGTCCTGCATTTTGCCCCTGATGGACAGGTTTGGTTGGTCGCCAGAGATGTGGACGGTTTCGTCATGGAACGATCCAGCGCCTTCTGGAACCGAAGCCGAAGGCTCGCGTATCAGATGGGGCGAACCCCCTTCCTGGCCATCGCGTCCTGGGAAGTCGTGGCGGACGTTGTGCGAGTGCGGGCGTGTCTCAGCGACGACCCGGATCTGAACCAGGACTTTGCAAACCCATCGAAGCCGGATCCCGAGCTGGCCACGTTGCTTCGCAACTGGGAGTGTTTCCCGATTCCCCGGTTGACCGAGAACGAACGGATCGCCGCATTCGCGAATCTGTGGAGTGAGGTTCGATACAACTTCGCGTTCTTCGATCAGGTGCCGGAGCTGGATTGGAACCATGCGTTCGAGGATTTTCTGCCGCAGGTTCGGAGAGCGGAGTCAACGTCTGAGTTCTATCAGGTGCTGCACCGTTGCCTGGTTCAGCTGCAGGATGGCCATACCCGGATTTCGGGCCCTGGCATCGGCCGCGTTCGAGACAGCTGGTTGCCCTTCTCGGTCGCCCTCGACTCCGCGGGAGATGCTCGGGTGGAATCCGTCGCTTCCCAGAACTCGATTCCCGATGAGGACCTGCGCTCCGAGCTGCGCCAGGCGGCAATCCGTCCTGGCGACCGCCTGGTGAGCTTGGATGGCCGCCCCGTGGGTCAGCTTCTCGAGGAGCTTTCTCCCATGATCAGCGCCTCGACCTCGCAGTTTCGGGAGAAGGTCGCCTGTGAAACCTTGCTTGATGGCCCCTTTCGCTCCTCCGTCGAACTCGAGTTCGAAGGGATGAATGGGAAGCGCTGGACGGAAGTCCTGACGCGAAGCCGTTGTCCGGTTCCGGACCTGGGTCCTTCGGGTGCATTCCAGGTGCGATCCGTCGGTGCCGGAATGACCTACGTCAACCTTCCGACGTTCCAGGATCCCACCGTGGTCGACCTGTTCCGTTCGCAGATGGAAGACATTCGACGGTCGACAGGATTGATCCTGGACGTGCGGGGAAATGCAGGCGGAAGTTCGGGCATCGGCTACGACATCATTCGCCACCTGATCGACCGCCCGTTGCCGAGTTCGCGGTGGCGTACCCGCCTTTACCGTCCCGCCCATCGGGCCTGGGGAGAGGAAGAGGACTGGTTTGAGGGAGATCACGGAGCGATCGAGCCGGAAGGGGACCCGTTCCTGGGGCCCGTCGCCGTGCTCGTCGGACCGGACACCGCGAGTGCGGCCGAGGACTTTGTCGTCGCTCTGCATGCGTCGAAGCGCGCGTTGGTCGTCGGTGAGCCCACTTGTGGGTCGACCGGACAACCGTTGATTCTCTCGCTTCCGGGAGGAGGTAGCGCGTGGATCTGTACGAAGCGGGACACCTATCCTGATGGCCGCGAGTTCGTGGGGGTGGGGGTCATTCCCGACGTTCGCGTTCGTCCCAGCCCCCGCGATCTTGCCGCCGGAGTCGACGTAGTCCTGGCCAAGGCGATTGACGAATTGCGCAATGAGAATGGCCGGTGAACGTCGGTTTGTACTTCGGTCGGTTGCACAGCGTCACTCGCAGGCTGTCGAGGTTGGCAATCGCGCCTCGATGTGGAGAGGCTCGTCCTCGAGTCACCATAGCGCTTCGGCCGCGGTAGCCGCTCGAGTGCGAATGCCCCGTCCTCCAGAACGAAGCAACGGGGATTGATAAACGCACACGGGACCCAACGTGAATGTCGCGAGGCGCCCGCCGGAGTCTCTTTGTTCGGACAATGGTCGGGCTGTCGTTCCACGACCAAACAGGCATAATCCACTGTCGAGTTAGATCGTCGCAGTCGTCTCGGACGAAAGATCTTCTGATGAACGCCTCAAGCGTTGTCATGCGTTGCGTGACCATGGTGATCATTTCCGTTGTCAACACTGTCCACACAGCATTCGCGGGAGACATCCATGTCCCCACGGATTACGGAACGATCCAGGAAGCGATCGATGTAGCCGCGGCCGGGGACTCGATCCTCGTGGATCCCGGGACCTATGTCGAAGACCTCGTCATCCCGGGAGATCGCCCCATGAGCCTGATTGCTCAGAGCGGCGGGAACGTGATTCTCGAGGGTGGTCCCAACACGAGCCGAGTGGTCTTCGAAACAGGCACCGCGGCAACCACATCCTTCGTCGGATTCGTGATCCGTGGCGGAGGTCGTTCGTTCCGCGAGGCGGTGATGCGAATGGATCCTGGCGCTTCTCCTGAGATCCGCGATAACAAGATCCTCGGATTCGAAAACCCCTCGAATGACTCGCCGCCCATCGTGCAGCTAGGAACTGGCTCGAGTCCCACGATTGTCGGCAACGTATTCGAGTCGATTCGAACGACTCACGTCATCGAGGGCCGCGGAGCTCAGGGAGCTTGCATCCGCGACAACCGATTCCTTTCAATCATCGGCGCCTACCAAGTGCTGCTCGCAGATATTTCTGGAACCACAGTGATCGAAGGCAATGAAGTCGTTGCCGGCGAGTCTTTCGGCAGCATCTACATTTGGGGCGTGGGATCGACGATCGTTCGAAACAATCAGTTGGACCTTCGAGATGAATCGAGAGGAATTCGCATTGATGGACGCGAAGTGCTGATCGAAAACAATGTCGTGAGGAACGCAACCTCGGACGGAATCGATGTCACCGCAGGCTCCCGAACACCGATTCCCGGACACTTCTTGGAAATCCGAGGCAATGTAGTCGAGGGAAGCGACGGAGAAGGAATCCGTGTCCGAGGGCGTGCTGTCATCGAGGACAACGTCGTCCGAAGTAACGGGATCAAGTCCTCGTACTTCAGTCGAGGGATCAGAACGGGAGAGTCGTCCGGGTTCCATTTCGAACCAGTCGTGATTCGAAACAACATCATCGTCGGAAACGGCGGGGGCATCCGCCACTTCGGAAACACTGTTGAGATTCGAGATAACCTCATCGAAGACAATCTCCACATCGGGATTGATTTGAACAGCGAGAACGAACCAATCATCGAGGGGAATGTGCTGCGCAACAACAGCCACCGACGCAGCCTTGCCCACGACGGGACGGGCGGTGCACTCAGAATCGAGTACAGCCGTGGAGTCCAGATCAAAGACAACATCCTCGAGGGCAATCTGGCGGAATCCTCTGGCGGCGCGATCTCGCTCTATCGCAGTCGTGCTTCCGTGACCGGGAACACATTCACCGACAACCGAGCAATGGACGGAGAAGGCGGTGCCTTGTTCGCTTTGCGGTCCGAAGCTTCACTCCTGGGAAATACATTCTCAGAGAACTCCGCGGTCGACGGAGGGGCCATTGCCACGGACTTCGCTGGCCGCCTGAAGGTTCGGGAATGCGGGTTCCATGGCAATCGCTCGGATCGACTCGGAGGAGCGTTGGCCGTTCGTCGCCTCAGGAGCACCGTTGACTTTCGAAAGAACGTCGTCGTGGACAACCAGGCCGGTGATTCCGCGGGTGCTCTGTACATTCACGGCGCAAACATCTGGGCCCGTGATTGCACCTTCGCATTCAACACCACATTGGTCCCCAGTCGTCCGCAGGTCGTTTTCGAGGACGCTCCGAATTCCGAACTCCTCGGATGCATCGTTTGGGGATTGGACGGCTCCGGACCCGCGATGGAAGCGATCGGGGGGACTCCCACCGTCGCCTACTCCAACATCCAGGGGGGCTGGCCAGGGATCGGCAACCTTGACCTGGACCCGAGGTTTCGCGACCCCGCGAACGAGGACTACACGCTGGAAGCGGACTCTCCTTGCGTGGATGCGGGAAATCCGCAGGCCACCGAACTCCTCGACGCCATGGGCAATCTTCGCGCCCTGGACGGACGTCTGGATGGGGACTGTCGTTCGGACATGGGAGCCCTCGAATTCAATCATGTCCGCATCGCCTTGAGCGGAGAGCGAGAGCCCGGCAAAGTCGTCCAGCTCGATGTCACTGGCACAAGCAGCTTGCCGGCCTTCTTGATCCTGGGGCTGGCTCCGAAGAAGACCGAGTTCTCACCCTATGGAAGCCTGCTCGTCGACCTGGCCCGGACGTCCCTCCTCCTCCCGACGACGGTCCCGGCAACCCTCCACCAGAAGATTCCGCTGGACTACCCCCAAGGCATCCCGGTGTACATCCAGGCCATCGCCTACAACGCTGGCACCGGAAACCTCTCCAACCTGGCAACGCTCGTCCTCGAGTAACAGGGCTTTTGGACCGCACCGTCTTGTCTGGCCACCTCTCGGGTGCGAACCAAGCGTCCTCGCACATTCGCGGCGAGCCTTCGTGAAACATTCGGGTTCGGCAGAGACGATTCCGATTTTCGCTGACAATCCGCGGGATCGATTCATGGTTCGCGCCAACCGGAGCGGCAAGCACGGCCTTCGAGAGGCACTCGCGGATTCAATCGCGGAAGGCTTCTGACGACCGGTAGCGCCCCCTCCGTTCATACAACCGCAGCCGCGCCTCGATCGCCTTCGCTTGTTCCCCATCCCCCCGAGCCTTCGCCGCGCGCACCCCTCGCTCCGCCGCTTCCACCGCCGCGTCTCGATTGCCCACTTCCGCATGAGCCGCGGCCAGCACATCGAACACTCGAGGACCCGGGGGAAGCTGTTGAGCAAGCGCCATGGCCAGCTGGACGGCTTTTGGACCATTGCGAGCGCTGTCTTGCGGTGACGTGGCCAAGGTCCAAGTGATCTCGAGGGCTTCCCGAAGGACTTCTTCGGAGCGCGAATCCCCAAGGGAGCCAAGAACCCGTCCGTAGGAAAGCCGCAACATTCCATGCAGGGAAAGGTCCGCGACGTCCTTGCGAGTCACCTCCAGACCCGGCTCCAACACCTGCTTCGCTTCCGCCATCCTCCCAGTGCGCCCGAGGATGTTGCCGAGGTTCAGCCGTGCGTTGAAGTGACCGAGCCGTCCATCGGCGTTGTTCGGGGTTTGCTGCAGGACGCTGCGATAGATTTGCTCGGCGCGTGCGGTATCGCCGACTTCTTCGAGAATGCGTCCGAAGGTGAAGACGATGGGGAGGTCCGTGGGGTGATTGCGGGCCGCTTCTTCGAACAGTTCCAGGGCTTCGGTTCGGTCGCCTCGCTCGAACAACAGATGGGCGAGGTTGTACTGGGCGAGGAAACCCTGGGGGTTCTTGGCGACGGTGTCGCGCCAGAGCGTTTCCAGGTCTCGGTAGGCGCGGGCTTGGACGAACGTGATTACGCTCAGAAGCCCGACCAGTGAACCGGCGATCCAAACCCTGCGCGCTTCCCAGCTCGGGAAACGTCTCAACGCGACGAGACCGATCCCGACCAGAAAAGTGATTCCCGCGACGCTTGCCAGATACTGGAAGTGATCGGCGACAAAGGAAAAACGCATGGGATAGACGTCGAAGAACCCGAGTGCCGGAAACAGGGTCCCGCCAAAGATCAGCGCCGCCACGAGCGGCCCGCGTCCCAGGAAACGACGCTGGAGCCACAGCATTCCGAGGAACCCAACGGCAAGCGCCGGGAACAACATCTGCAGCACGCTGGACCCATCCACGTTCCAGCGCGGATAGATGAACGCCAGGGGATGGGGCCACACCAGCTTGCCCGCGTAGAACCAAAGCGCCCGTCCCGCGATCAAGCAGCGCTCGACCATCGACAACGCCCACTCGGCACCGACCGCACCGACGCGTTCCTTTTCCATGGAGACCGTGAGCAGCCCGAGGGCGACGCCGATGGCGAACAGCGGCAACATGGTCACAACGTCGCGCCAGCGAACGCGGCCCTCTTTCCAGTACACGAGCAGCAGGAAACTCGCAGGTAGCGAACAGGCGACGGTCTTGCTGAACATCGCGGCGACGAATGCCACCAAGCCGATCCAGTACCAGCCTCCCGGCATCCCGGAACGAGGCTCTTCGGAAGACGACCAGCGTTCGCGCACCAGGGCCAGCATGGCCAGGAAGTAGCAGACCCCAGACAGCACGTTCTTGCGCTCGGTGATCCACGCCACGGACTCGACGTGGACCGGATGTACGGCGAACAAGAAAGCGATGGCCCACGCTCCGGGCACCGCGAGTTGCTGCAGCACTCGTCGAAGCAGCAGCGCGCCCAGGATGTGCAGCGCGACATTCACCAGGTGGTAGCCGCGCGGGCTGTCCCCGAAGAGTCGCTTTTCAAACCAGAAAGTGGTGTGTACCAAAGGGTAGTACTGAGGCACGGCGCCCGGTTCGAACCAGATCCGTTGCAGCCCGCCGGGCTCGGTCAGGGTGAGGTTGTTGGTGACGTAGTCGTCGTCGTCCCAGAGGAATCCGGCCTGCCACACCGGTGCGTAGGCGAGAGCCGTGACCGCCAGGAGAAGGGGTGCGAGGGAGGGCAGGCGGCGCTGGGCGGGAGACTGGCTCATCGACCTCGATTCTTCACGTCGGCGGGAATCCGGGCCCCGCGCAATCGTCCATCTTCCAGGTAGGGAACAGCCACTGTGGCAAAAGGGGGACGGCCGTCGGACGGATGCCGAGCCCTGCCCGTTGTTGTTTCGGATCCTCAATGAATCCGCGTTTCTGGGTGGGCCCCCCGGTCCGACTCAGCGGCAAGCCACGGCTCTTATCTGAGCGCGGTAGACCAGGAACATCGAGGATTTCTTGCTAACGCGCCGGCCGGGAGAGTCACTCCTGAGTCAGAACCATCGAGGGAGCATGAATCAGGAGCCCCGGGAAGAAGACGCCCTTTGGCGTCGCGCGGCACGAGGGGACGAGGAGGCGTTTCGCCGTCTCGTCGACTGGTTGCTGCCCCGCGTCCGCCGGTTCATTTACCGGCTGAATGGGTTCCAAGGAGACGTGGACGACCTGACCCAAGAGGTGTTCGTACGGATGATCGAGAGCTGGAAACGTGGGAAGCACCAAGCGAGCGGGATCGCCTACACCCTGGGCATCGCCGCCAACTTGGTGCGCGAATCCCGGCGCCGCGCCGCCTCGACGCCGGTCCGCGACGGGAGCTTCGACGAGCTCGACCCCGCCGCGCCGGACGCCTCGAACCCGAGCCCGCTCTCCGAAGCGGTGCAGTCTGAGGAGATCGCCCAGGCCCAGACCTGGCTGCGCGGGCTTTCGCCGACCCTGCGCGAAGTGGTGGTGTTGTCGGTTTACGAAGGACTGAAGCCGGGAGAGATCGCCGAGGTCCTGGGTTTGAAGAGTGAAGCGGTCCGGCATCGGCTGTTTCGCGCACGCCAGCACTTCCGGGATCTGCGGTCCCTGAGTGGGGACGCTCTCGAAGGAGAGCTGCCATGACTCGGGACAAAGAACGAGACGAGAGTCCGAATCCGGAAGCGAGGGATGCGGAACTGTTCGAGGACTCCTGGATGGACGCCCTTGCGGCGTTGGATCGCGACCCACCTCTGGCCTCTCCGGAACTTGGCTCGAGCATCCTGCAAACCTATCGCCGGGAGATGCCTTCGCGGAAGTGGCGGCTGTTGGTCCCGACGGGAATCGGTCTGGCGGCCGCGGCGGCGTTCCTGTTGATGGTCAGCGGACCGGGGTGGGAAACCACGCGAAGCGAGCCTGGGGAGATCGTGCCAGGCGAATCGGTGCAAGTGGCGGCAGCTCCCGAGCGAGGCGCCAAACCGAATCGCGAAGTGGAGAGAACCGTCCACTCACCGGACCCATTGGTTCTGGCGGAGGACGATGGCTTGATGACTCGGGAGGAAGACCGTTCGATGCGGGAACTCCCGGAGGAGGTCACGTCCACGGAGTCGAATCCCTCGGGCCAATCGGCCATTGCCGACCAAGCAGTCGTCCGACGCAACTTGGAGACCTGTCGTGCGGTCAGCGTCGAACTCGAATTGGAGCTGTTGCAGCGACGGTTGGAGTTGGTGGCCGACGAGCTGCAGCTCGCCAAGGCGCAACCGGTGCGAACCCCAGATTTGCCCCCCTCGGTCGAACCGGTCCTTCGTCCTGCCGAAACGCCGAACCCTGGCGAACCGGTGGCGACGAGTGCACCGAACAAACCCGACAGCCCGGTGGACGGAATGCTGGCCGAGCTTTCTGACACGGGAATCGAACGAAGAGAACAAGTCGCGCTGTTGCGTCTGTCCTCCTTGAGAAGGACCGATGTGACCGTGCTCAACCGCGATCAGCTTGTGCGACGCTACGGCGAACTCGCTCGTCACTACGAGGGCACGACCGCCGGACAGCTCGCCCGCCAAGAATTGGCCATGATTCGCTGAAGGAGCTTTCCATGAACACCCGATTTTCCACTCCCCGGCTGTTTGCTGCGTTCGGTGTCCTACTGAGTGCATTGCTCAGTTTTGGATCGACGCCGAATTCTTCTTCGTCTGTGACGACCTGGAGCTTGCAGGAAGCGATCCTGCAATGCGGCCCGCAGCAGCAGGCCGACGATGTTGTCGCGCTGCTTCTTTCCGACGCGTTTCTTTCTTCCGCGGTGCCAGGAATGGTCACCTTGGACGATGAACGAACCCTGACCGGGCTGCGCCATGGGGCCGACGTCGACATTCAGCGGGCAGGGGCGAATCTCCCGGAACTCCACCCGAACCTCTCCTACGTGCAGGCCAACCGGATCCGTCAATACGTGCTGAGTGTCTCGGTGATCGCATCCTCGGAGAAGGCTGCCGCCTTGAAGTTGCATGCTCTGATCGACGTCTTGACGGACATGCGGTCTCCCAAGGCGGCTCAGGTCAAGGAACAACGGATCCAGGCGGACCAAGCACTGATGCGAGCCGAGGCGCATGTGCAGGAGTTCGATGCTCGGCTCGAGAAACTGATCCACGAATGCGAAGGGGTCGATCCCGGCAGCTGGCTGGCAGGGTTGCAAGACGAACTGCAATCGTCCAAGTCCTCGCTTTGGTCCATGCGCATGAAAATGGACGTGATCATGGGATTGCGTGAGCACTACGCCGGCTTGCTGAAGAAGGTCCCGGCAACGGTGTCGGTGCCCGGTCAGCCACGCCCCAACCCGGATTTCTACGAGTTGGAGGCGCGGTTGGAGGCGGCGCAGACGGAGCTCTCCATCCTGTCGCGTGAACAACAAGCGGGTGAGTCTTCTCTGACCGATGCGATCAATGAGATGCGCCGCCAGATCACCCAGCTCAGCAGCGACATCAAACGCACCCCGCAGCAGTTGCCGGGTCCGGACATCGATCAGGACAACCCGCTGTATCACCGTCGGGAAAAGGACCTGCTGAACGCGGAAGAGGAGCTGGCCGAAGCTTCCGCGAAGGTGGCGGCCATGGAGAAGCACGTGGCCCACCTGACCGAAGAAGTGCTGCGCTACGGAAAGTTCGCCGATCGTCAGAGGCGGCTGGAAAGCCAGGCTCTCGCCGCCCGTCATCAGTGGGAAAGCGCCAAAGCGACCGTTCAGGATCTGGAACAGCACGCGGTGAAGTCCCAGCACTCCTTGGTGCAGGTGGTGACGGGTCCGAAGAGTGCCTCCCGCTGAACGCTTGACCTCGAAGCCATGATCGTGCCGTGTCGTCCTTGGGGTAACATCCGTCCGGAAGTTTCTCTCTCACCAGGACACACCTCCTTTGGGCGGCACGGCAACGACTTCTGCTTTCGAGATTCCCGAACTCCCGATCGCTCGACGATTGCGCTACCGCCTCGAGGCGGGGGTGGGCATCGGCATCCTGGAAGCATGCTCGAGAGTGCCCCAGTCCATGGCCACGAACCTGGGCTACAGCCTGGGATCCATGGCGTGGGCGCTGGACTTCCGCCGCCGTCGAGTCACTCTGGACAACCTGGCCCTGGCCGTCGGGGACGAAACCACGGAAGAAGAGCGGCGCACCATTGGTCGCAATTACTACCGCAACCTCGGGCGCAACGCGCTGGAGTCTGCCATTCTGACCCGCCGCCATCCGCAGCCCCCGGTCGGAGAATTCGTTCACTTCGACGATCCGGCGGCAGTGGATCGACAGAGGGAGTCCGGTCCGGCGATCTACGTCGGTGCCCACTCCGGCTCTTGGGAACTCATGATGGCGGGTGGGAAAGAACGGGTGGGTAGCACCGCCACCGTGGTTCGTCCCATGAGCAACCCCTACTTGAACCGCCGAGTGCTGCGTTTCCGCGACAAGCTGGGGGTGATGATGATTCCCCAGACCGATCGCGCCGCCGCCGGCATCGTTCGAGCAGTCAAGCGGGGTCACAGCATCGGATTGCTGGCGGACCTGAACGAACGCCACCAGCCACTGTTCATCGACTTCTTCGGCCGACCGGCCGCCACCGTCCGTGGCCCGGGAGTGATCGCCACCCGGCTCAACGTCCCGGTGGTTCCGGTGTTCAGCTACCACAAAGACGAGCCGTTCCAGTTCGGCATTCGCCAGGGTACGCCTCTGCTTCCGCTCGAGAACCTCTCGGCGGAAGAGAACGCCATTCGCGTGATGGTCAAAGTCACCGCGTTCCTCGAAAAGTGCATTCGCGAGTTCATGGACCAGTGGGCCTGGAACTACCGCCGGTGGAAGACCCAGCCGGGGCCTGAGGACGTGGTCTATCGCGACGCGGATTTCCCGGACTGATCGAACGCGGCCCGAGCAGGATGTGGAAACAGCGTCGGACGTCCGATCAGGTCTGAGGGTTCCGCCATGAGCGCCTGGGTTCCGGTCCGTCCAGCCTCCCGTCCATGAGCCCGACTGCCAAGATCAGGCGAACCCGAGGACGAACGTCCGTTGCTTCTCCATCCGGCCGGCATGATTGATGACGGCGATTGCAGAGGACATGGCTCTTCGTCACTCCGAAGTCTTGCGTCTTCCGCGAATTGTCAGACTGGTTGGCGGTGCAAAGCGACGGAAGCCCACGCGAGGAGGCCCTTTGTCTCATTCTCGCGAGTGCCTTCGGAGTCTCGCGGGCGAGTCTTCAGTCCAGCCACGTCACGACCCGTTGCGCCATCGCAGACTCGCGACACACTCCACGTGGGGCGTGCGTGGGAACAAGTCGACCGGCTGAATCGACTCTAGCTGGTAGCGATCCGCCAGCGCCTCGATGTCTCGCAGCAGCGTGACGGGGTTGCAGGAGATGTACACCAGATGCGGCGCGGGGCCGCGTTGCAGGCCGATCCGAACCATTTCGTCCAGCCCCTTGCGCGGCGGGTCGACGATCACGGCGTCCGAAGGCGGCGCCTGCAGGAGGCCGTGGGCGGCGTCCATGGCGCAGAAGGAAATGCGGTCGCTCAGACCGTTGTCCTTGGCGTTGCGTTGGCCATCGCGCACGGCAATCTTGCTTTGCTCCACGCAAAACAGCTTGGCACCGGCGGCGGCGAGTCGGAGACCGAGGGGAGCCCAGCCGGAATAGAGCTCGGTGATCGTCTTGTTGGCAACCGGTTCGAGCAGCTCCCGGGCCACGCGATACACGGTTTCCGCATCGGTGTGGTTGCTCTGGGAGAACGAAGTCAAAGAGGTTTGCACTTGAAGGCCGTCGAAGGTCTCGGGCAGGCGTCCTTCTCCGTGGAGGACCCGAGTGACTTTGCCGAAGAAGGCGTTCGAAGCCTGGTCGTGGTGGTTCTCGACGACTCCGACCAGACCGCGCCGACGCATGCCGTAGTAGAGCTTCTGAGCCATCTGCGCGACGCGGCGGTCGTCGGCTCGGCGCACGACCAGTCCCACCAGAAGGGCTCCCGTTCCTTGCCCCACTCGTGCCGCGAGAGCCCGAAGCACCCCGCTCTGGCGAGCTTCGTGGTACATCGAGACCCGGCATTCCGCCGCCAGTTCCCGAGCGATCTGCAACAGCTCCACCAACGCCGGATGCTGGATCGCGCACTCTTCCAGGTTGACGATCTCGTGAGTTCCGGCGCGATAGAAGCCGGCCTGGGGTTCGCCTCGATAGCCGGCGAAGGGCACTTTGAGAGTGGTGCGATAGCCTTCCGGTGCCTGGGCCGAAAGCAGCGGCCGAACGGTCGAGGAAGCAATGCCGCCGCCTTCGAACAGCGCTCGCAGAGACTGTTCCTTGTCGCGGACCTCGGCTTCGTAGGCCTGGTCCAACGTCTGGCAGCCGCCGCAGGTTCCGAAGTGGCGGCAGGCGGGGGCCGGCGTGGGCGTGGGGGAAGGGGTCGACATCGAATCCTGACTACCAGCGATGAAACGCGGGATGGCCTTCTTTCACCGCCACGAACAGTCCTTGGCAGGTCGCGGTGATCTTGCCTCCGGCTTCGAGAGTTCCGTGCACCGTGGCGCGATCCTCGCTGGATTCTTCGACCCAAGCTTTCAGGAACACCGGGTCTTTGGTCGGCGTCGGCCGCTCCAAACGAATGGTGTACTCCGCGGTCACCGTGGCCGGAGGATGATCGTCGCCGCGCTGCTTCATGAACTGCCAGGCCGCGGTCCAGTTGCAGTGACAGTCCAGCAAGGCACCGATGATGCCGCCATTGAGCATTCCCGGGAACGCTTCGTGGTGCTCTTGAGGCTGCCACTCGCAGTGCACCTGATCCCCGTTCACGATGCTCCTGAGCTGCAGTCCCTTGTCGTTGGCGGGGCCGCAGCCGAAGCAGCGCATCGTGGGTGCGTGTTGTTCCTGAAGAGATTGGGTCATGGCGATTCCTCCGGAGGGGGAGCGAGTCGTTCAAGATAGCGAGTGATCTCGGGAGGGAGGTCGAGGGGGCGCACGATTGCCAGGAGTTCCTGGCGCCGGGACTCGTGCTCCCGCTCCGGGGCTTGGTCGAGGGAGTGTGCCAGCAGCTGAATGGCCACGGCAGCGTCTCTTGCGGTCAACGCGGTCCGCAGGGTGGCTTCGTCGCCGAGGTCGGCGATCAATGGTTGCGCTTGGTCGAAGGGAGAGTCGAATCGACCGTTGCCGTCCCGATCCAGATAGATGGGGTTGGTGGCGGCGATGGTGTAGTCCTCGGCGGTCGGCCACCACGGTCCTTCGATCCCGTCGCCAAGAACGATGCAGACGAGCGTTGCGTCCCCGCGAGGAGCGGGGAGTTCGACATCGAACAAGCGGTCGAATGGCCGATCCAGGAGGGGCGACAGGGCCCGTTCGTGGGTGAGGATGCCGTTCAGGAACACCATGGCGCGGCGCGGAGAGACCCAAGAGGGCGCGGCCACCCGAAGTCGAACCGTTACCGAACCATCGCCAAGGGCCACCACGTCCCCGGGGCGGGCGCCCTGGTTGACCCACACGTCTGCGAAGATGCCCATGCTGACCGACGGGCGCCCTTCCAGGAATGCCGCGCAAGCCTCGTCCACCGGGATCTTCGACGGATGCTCTTCGGAAACCGGCACGTAGGTCCGTCCTTGACCCACGATCACCCCGACCGCATGAGAGTCGGAGCTGCCAATCGCCGTCGGGCGAATGCCTCGATTCAGCAGACCGAACCAGTCGCGGAACGTGCGCAGCGGGTCTTTCTCCAAACTGTCGGAGTTGATCAGCTCGATGGCGTCGAAGGAGAACGGTCGCTGATCCCGGCGCTGCCCGGAAAGGGGCTTCAGTTCGAAGTGGTCGAAGGGGCTGCGATCTCCCGGCCAGCGGGGGTGATTCAGAATGACCACCTGGGCCCCCAAGTCCTTGGCTCCTTGGACGACGACGGACCAATCCAGGGTCATGTAATTGGGGATCTCGTCCTTGGGGTTCAGCGGAAACGCGTTGAAGTGTCCATTGTCCGTGGTGACCTCGTTTCCGGTGACTGCGGTGAACGACTTGTCGAGTTGCAACGAAGTCTGAGCTGGTCGGTAGTCGGTGTTGTGGTTGTGATCCGTGGCGATGGCTAGTTCTACGCCTTCGCCGGCGAGAGTGACCAGACGCTCTTTGACCGAAGCGTCCCCATGTCCGCTGTGAGTGAAGGTATGGATGTGGGTGTCGCAGGCGACGTAGCCCGTGGTGTCGACCTCAGGGCTCAAAGTGAGGGTCACTTCGGTCAGGTCGGAACTCGAATCCAGCGCGAAGTCGGCCTCGTCCTTTCCCCATTCCACACCACGCGTCGCGTGAACTCGATAGCGACCCGGGAGAAGCTCCATTTCCAGGGTACCGGTCGCGGTATAAGCGATGCCCGGGCGAATGGCGGTCAGGGGACGCTCGGCGTAGAAGATCTCAGCCGCTTTGCCATAGGGAGAACCGTCGTCGAGGCGGACCGCCAAACGCCCCGGCAGCGGCCGGTTCTCCCGGTCGCGAATGATGACGCGAACTTTCTTCAGGCCAAGCACTTCGCGGAAAGGCCGAGTCAGCAGACGGATGTCGCCGATCAAGATGTCGTCGCCCTCGCGCTTAGGCACCAGGGATAGGCGATTCTGGCCGGCCCGCAAAACGCCGGCGGGCAGCGGGAGGTGGAAGGTGCGGCGCTCTGTTCCGGAGGGCAGCTGGGCGATTTCTCGCTCGTTGATCCACACCATCCAATCCACGTCGACGTCCTGTTGAACCAGGGACAAAGTCCATTCCCGATCGTTGGCCGGACTCGAAAACGAAAGGTCGAGACGCGCTGCTTCCGGTCTGGCGCCGTAAGCGTCCCACTCCGGCAACTCGCTGTCTCCGAGATGATGGATCCGCGAAGTGATCACCTGGTCGTTGGGGGGGCTGCAGCCGTGACTCGTCAATGCCCCTAGGCATGCCAGGACCTGGACCCATCGGCCTCCGCGGCGAGCCGGTCCTTCTTCGACGGAGCTCATGGGAACCAGCCGCTTCGCGGATGGGGATCCAGGGAGTGTCTCTCTCCGGACGGAGGTCAGAAGCGGGTCTTCTGGCTCGGTCGACGAACTCACCCTCATGACTCGGCGCCGGGTTCATCGCTAAGAATGTCGACCAAGACCTCGGCGCTGGCGTTGGCTCCACAAAGGACCACCGCGACCGTTCCTGTCGAGGAAGAAAGGTCGGCACGGCGGCACGCGGCCACTGCCATCGCCGCCGCCCCTTCGATCACCAGGTGATGGTGATGAAGGACATCGCGAAACGCGGTGCGAATCTCTTCCTCCGGGACCAAGAGGAATTCGTCGATCACTTGGCGCGCCAGGCCGAAGGTGATGGAGCCGGCTTCGACGCCGCCCGCAGTTCCGTCCGAAAGGGTCGGCAAGGACGGAAGATCGAGAAGTTCTCCTGCTTCCAGGGAATGAGCAAGCACTGCCGAGTTGGACGGAGAGCAAGCGATGACTTTGACGGAAGGCCTTCGGGCTTTCAGACCCACACCGATCCCGCTGACGAGTCCGCCGCCCCCGGTCCCGACCACGACCGTGTCGAGATCCGGGCACTGGCGCAGGAGTTCGATGGCGACCGTTCCTTGGCCGGCGACCACGTCGGGGTCGTTGTAGGGAGACACGAACGTTCGCTTCTTTTGTTCGGCAAAGCGGCGGGCTTCGGCTTCGCTTTCGACGCAATCGTCGCCGTGACGAATGACCTTGGCTCCCAGAGCCGCCATGCGCTCGACCTTCTGGGCGCAGGCTTGATGGGGGACAAAGACCGTCGCGGTGGAGTCGCACAGTCGAATCGCGTGGGCGACGGCGGCGCCGTGATTGCCTGTCGATGCCGCCACCACCCCCTGGGCCCGGCTTGCTTCGTCCAAAGAAAGCACCTTGTTCAACGCGCCGCGGACTTTGAAAGAGCCGGTGTGCTGGAGGTTCTCGCATTTCAGCGCGACCTGGGCTCCCGTGGATTCCTCGAGCAGAGGAGACGGAAGCAATGGCGTCTCGATCAAGTACGGGCGAATGCGTTGCTCGGCGGCGTCGATCGCGTGGACGAGGGGGGAGAGATCCGTCATCGGAGTGGCTGGGGAGTGAAAGAGGAGCTCGAAGGGGGATCGCGCCGGGAAATCTCCTGCGAGCAGAATGGTGTGGGCCGGCCATCCGACTCTAACCGTCGAGGCAACCAGGGCAGGGAGGATTGACCGGATTGTGGCCCCGCGGGGTTTGCTCGGTGGCAGCGGGCTCCTCGGGGGCGGTCACCGGGACCGCGAGCCCTTTCGCGGCGGGCAGCGCGGAGGGAGAACGGTCGGCCAACCGTTGCGGAAACGAGTCCTATACTGTCGATGCCTGTCTCTGCGATCGACGCCCGAGAGGATCTGATGACCGAGCCGTCTTTCATCCCGCTTCCCGAATACGAAGAGTACCCGGTGGAAGAAAGTGTCCGCCGTGCTCAGCAGTTCCACCAAGAGGTCGAGCGTCGGCGAACCGTTCGCGACTACTCGGACCGAGAGATCTCTCCGGAGATCCTGGAGAGTTGCTTGCGAGCCGCCGGCACCGCGCCGAGTGGCGCGAACCTTCAGCCGTGGCATTTCGTGGTGGTGCGCGACCCCGAGGTGAAAAAGCAGATTCGCCTGGCCGCCGAAGAGGAAGAGCGCGAGTTCTACGAGAAGCGTGCCCCCCAGGAGTGGCTCGATGCCCTGGCACCGCTCGGCACCGACGAGAACAAGCCGTTCCTGGAACGGGCTCCGGCACTGATCGCTGTCTTCGCCCAGCGCTTTGGCAACACTGACGACGGCAAGAAGATCAAGCACTACTACGCGGTCGAATCCGTGGGCCTCGCCACCGGCATCCTGATCACCGCACTCCACCACGCCGGCCTGGCCACCTTGACCCACACCCCCAGCCCGATGAAGTTCCTCAACGAAATCTTGAAGCGCCCGTCCACCGAGACCCCGTTCCTCCTCCTCGTCGTCGGCTACCCAGAATCGGGCACCGTCGTCCCCAACATCCAAAAAAAGCCGCTCG
Source organism: Planctomycetota bacterium (assembly GCA_028289345.1). Lineage (GTDB taxonomy): Bacteria > Planctomycetota > B15-G4 > B15-G4 > SIAN01 > JANQQL01. The sequence continues at coordinate 425,696 of JANQQL010000050.1, forward strand.
ACGAGATCGCCACCTTTGTCTGAGATACGGTGCCGCGCACCTGGTCGCCTTTTCGCGGCAGGCAAGTGCCGCACACCGAGCTGCCGCGGAGACGCGACGAAGTGTGCGACACCGTATCCGACACCGTATCGCCGGCTCTTCTCTGCCGTGGTGGCCGTGTTCGCATTTGCCGGTTGTCAGAAGGGCGCGAGCCCGTCGGCCGAAGCTTTGCCGAACCTGGTGTTCATCACTCTCGATACGACTCGTGCGGATCGCCTGGGGTGTTACGGGTACTTCCGAGAGACCACGCCGCGACTCGACGAGTTCGCCGAGCAGTGCGTGGTGTTCGACGAGTGCATTACCGTGATGGCGACGACCTTGCCCACCCACGTGTCGCTGTTCACCGGAACCTACCCCGACGAGCACGGGGTTTTCGCCAACGTCGACCATGGGGGATCGCGATTCCAACCGACTCCCCTCCTGCAGCCGTTTGCCGAAGTCTGTCGCCAGGAGGGCTACCAGACTGCCGCATTCGTGAGCGCCCTGCCGGTGAAGCGGGGTAGCAGCATGGAGATCGGTTTCGACGTCTACGACGAGCCGGAAGAGATGCGCCGCAGTTCCGAGGAAACCTCGAACGCGGTGTTGAGCTGGCTGGAAACTCGCGAAACCACCGCCCCTCTTCTGCTCTGGGTTCACTACTTCGACGCCCATGCGCCGTACATCGCACCGAAGGAGTACCGGCGCCACTTCAAGTCCAACGACGCGCTGCGCGAGTACCTGGACGAGCGGAGCTTCCACCCTGAGGCGCGCCGCAAGATGTCCCAGAAGCTGGAAGAGGCAGAGAACGTCAACAATATCTACGACGGGCATGTGCGCTACCAGGACGAACACCTGGGGCGCTTGCTGGACGCATTGCAGAAACCCGACTCTCGAGCGACCGGCATCCTGGTGATCGGCGATCATGGCGAAGGCCTGTGCCAACACGGCGTCGCTTCGCATGGCGGTACCTGGCACGAACAATTGCGTGCGCCATTCCTGATGAAGGTTCCCGGGGAAGCGCCCCGTCGAGTGGCGGAAGTCGTTTCGGTGGTCGATGCCCTGCCGACGTTCCTGGGCCGGCTGGGTTTGAACCGATTCGACTCCTTCCTCGAGCAGGTCTCTGGACGCGACGTTCTCGCAGACCAGACGGGTCCCGGAGCTGTGAGCCAAGAGACCGGCCGACAGCTCGGCGATCCGGACTACCGACGCAGTCTCACCACGGAGGACTGGAAGCTCATTTGGGTGGAACGCCCCGCCCAGCTTCCGGCACTGCAGCTCTTCGACCGTCGCAAGGATCCTCACGAACTTGAAAACCTGGCGGACTCGGAACCGGCGATCGCCCACCGTCTTCTCGAAAAACTACGCACGGCGCGAAGCCAACACGAAGCTCGCGGTCGTGAACTTCGTGTTGGCGTGGACTCCCCCACCGAGTCATTGACTCCGGAACAGCTCGAGCAGCTCAAGGCCCTGGGTTACGGGACTGACCGCTGAGGCATTCGCGGTCGACGGCGTGGATCGCGATCAGGGACCTCAGCGTTTCTCGCAGTACTTCAAAAACTCTTCCTCGACCCCGTCAATACCTACGCCGTACACGTCGAGGAATCCACGATCGATCGCATTCAAGTTGCTTCGCGGCACGGAACCCAGAGTTTTGAGAAACTGCGGAAACTTGCGTTTTCCGAATCGGCTCTCGCGAAGGAACTCGATGAACAACGCGGCGAGTTTGTAGTTGTAGCGAGCCATGTCTCCGAGCCGCTGATTGTCCCCCTTGGCGATCAATCCCGGCATGCGAAGCAGCTCCGGAAGCGGCGTCGCTTGGCCGCGCTCGACCATCCCTGAGATCTCGTTGCGGTCGTTCTTGCTGGTCTCGATGTACTCCGCAACACCCTCCTGGTACCAAGAACCGCCACCATTCAGGTGCAGGCGATTGGCGAAGATCTGATGGGTGGCCTCGTGAATGTGCACCGGGTCATTGGGGGACTCGTAATAGGTGGCGTAGTAGTCGCGCCAGGCGTGGCCTTTGGTGCGCCGCGCTGCCTCGAGAGTCCAGCCAGCGACACTCACGCTGAAGTCGTAGTACTCATCTGCCGTCCGGAACAAGAACACCGGCATCAGCTTGCGCTTGGAGGTTTCCAGGAACGGGTAGATCTTCTGAATCTTCTTGTAGTTCTCTTCCATCTTCTTGGCGAAGGACGTCCCCCCGGAAGAATTCGTCAAGATGATGTAGTGCTTGGTGCGAATGGGTTTCTTGAACTCTTTGCCGCTGGCGCTTTCGGGAGCATGCTCTTCCCATCGCCCCACCGCTTCTTCTTCCGTCCAGTTCGGGTCGTCTGCGGGTCCGTCATAGCGCAGGCCCTCTTCCAAGAATTGCTGGATGACCTTTCGTTGGCTCTTGCCCGCGGGAGGAGAGCAGTCCACGATCAGCGCGCCGATCTTGTCGTCGAAGACCGTCGTCAACAGGTGAGCCGAAGACACCGGTCGCTTGTTTGCCAGGGAATGGCGAGTGCCGTGAACGACCATGCCAAACCCCGCCCGGCCCACCGGCCGGTCCACCAGCTCGCGCTCCTCCTCGACGAAGTTCTTCTCTTTCCCCCACTGATTTGGGTTCTGGAGCGAGGCGACGAACAGTTGGGCCGCCTCCTCGGGGTCTTTGAACGGCCGGTTGAACACCCAGAAGTCGATGTCGCACCGATATTGTCCCAGGTTGGCCGACCAGCTGGCCCGGCAGAGCGATGACGAGGACTCGTTCTGACTCGCATCTCGGAACTTCTCGGGAAGTCGAATCGAGCATTGGAGGGCGTCGTCGACGTACTCGGCCGAGGTCGACCCTTCTTCACAAACCAAGATCCCCAAGAGCAGAATGGGAGCGATCGCAATCATCGGAAACTCCGTTCGCTGCAATGGCCTGGTGATTCGTCCGAATGATCCATGAAGACGGTTGCGAAAACGGACTTTGGCCATTCGCCGTCAGTCCTCGTGAATCATCGCACCAGGCCGTTGTGGAATGACCCTGCGGGGAAGCAGGAGTATGCGACAAAGTCGCTGCTGTGGGTGGGGGAAAGTGTGCCGGATTTAGCGTGGAGAACACGCCCAGGGTTCGCCTGGCCGGGGCGCGGTCGCAACCCAACAGGACGGGCGTTGGCGCGTAGAGACGCGCAGGGTCTGCGATGAGGAGTGAATTCAAATGATTGGTGCGGGATGGGCATTCGTTTTGTTGCTCGTGAGCGCGGGTCCAGCGCTCGGAATGGAAGCGCTGCCTCGTTTGGAACAGCTACTCGAGGTCGTGGCGTCCGGCGATCGATCCGCCACCCTGGCGTTCGTCGATGAGGCCGTGGACCCGTCGTTTCGGGAGCAGGTGTCGGTCTCACAACTGGTGACGATGCTCGAGGATCTGTCGACCCGTCATGGATCTCTCATCGTTCACCGGCAACAAGCGGTCGGCTTGGATCAGGCCCAAGCGCTGGTCCAAAGCGAAGCCTGGAAGACCTGGTTCACCCTCGAGGTCAGCGTGATGCCGGAACCGCCGCATCGCATTCGTGGCCTTGGATTCAACCGAACCTCCCCGCCCGGAGACTTGCCTCCGGCTCCCGCCTTGGAGGAAGAGGCCTTCCTGGCCGAGCTGACCACCCTGGTCGAGTCGTTGATCGACCGCGACTTGTTTTCTGGTGCGGTGATGCTGCAGATCGATGGGAAGCCGTCTTTCCAGGCCGCCGGTGGCTTAGCCAGCAAAAGATTCGGAGTTCCCAACCAACTCGACACGAAGTTCAACCTTGGTTCGATGAACAAGATGTTCACGGCGGTGGCGGTCATGCAACTGGTCGAGAGTGGCGAGGCGTTCCTCGACGATCCCATCGGCGGGTATCTGGACGAGGACTGGCTCGACTCGGGAATCCTTGCGGAGGTGGAAGTCCGTCACCTGTTGACCCATACGTCGGGGCTCGGCAGTTACTTCAATCAGAAGTTCATGGAGTCGTCGCGCACCTTGTTTCGCGAAGTCAATGACTACAAGCCTTTGGTCCGCGAGGAGCGGCTTGCGTTCCAACCCGGCGACGGTTGGCGCTACAGCAACACTGGGTTCCTGTTGGCCGGCGCCGTGATCGAGGGGGCGGCGGGGGAGAACTACTTCGACTACGTGCGAGCCAACATCTTCGAGCCGGCCGGAATGCCCCATACGGATTGCTACGAGATGGATCGTCCGGTGCCCAACCTGGCGATTGGCTACAGCCGAGATTCGAACGGGGAGTGGCGCAACAATCTCTACGCCCACGTCCTTCGCGGAGGACCGGCGGGGGGTGGCTTCTCCACCGTGATCGATCTCTTGGCATTTGCCCGCGGGCTTCGCGAGTTCGAACTGCTCAGCGAAGAGAGCACTGAGGCCCTCTGGTCGGCCAAACCGGAACTCGGGTCGGCAACGTATGGCTACGGGATGGGGGTGTCCCAATCTGCTCTGGGGCGACGGACGGGTCACTCTGGGGGGTTCTCGGGAATCAACGGAGAGCTGCGCATGTATCTCGACGCCGGCGTCGATGTCGCGGTCCTCTCCAACTACGACTCCGCGGCCTCGGACCTCGCCGACGCCATCGAACTCCTTCTGCTCCGTCGCTGATCCCGCCCCGGGGAGGGTGAGTTCCGGGGGAGTCGCAACGACGCCAGGGAGCCGAAGGCCGGCGAAGATCTTCACGAGTTCCCGGGAAAGGACATACGGTGCCGGTCACTCCGGTGACTCACGGTTTTGACGAAGTGTCCGGCACGGAGTGGCGCGCTATCCTCCCAGCGAGTGCGGCACTCCGCTGCCGCAAGAAGGCGACCAAGTGTGCGACACCGGATCGAGACCGAGATTGGCCGAGAGCGCTCATGGGAAGGCGAAGTCTGGGGCGCTGATTCGGCGCGGCTTGTTGGCGGTCTTGGTGTCGGTGATCGGGTTGGGGGTTGCGGAGGGGGTGATTCGGGTCGCAGGGCTTGCACCGCGGGTGCGACCCCTGGTGATGAATGCCGCGGACACGGTCTACCAGCGTTCCGACAATCCGCTGCTGGCCTACGAGCTCAAGGCCAACTACCGCAGTGACGACGCTGACCTGGTCATTCGATATCCCCGCACCAACTCCCATGGCCAACGGGACATCGAGCGTGATCTGACCAAGCCCCCCGGAGTGCGGCGCATCCTTCTGTTCGGCGATTCCGTGGTCGAAGGCGAGCACGTGCGCGAGATCGACGACCTGATGAACCGCCAACTCGAAGCGTTGCTCCCCGGCTCGACCCAAGTGCTGAATTTCGGGGTCGCCGGCTACTGCACTCGAGCCGAGGTCGAACTGCTGCGCACCAAGGGACTGCGCTTCGATCCCGACCAAGTGATCTTTGTCTTCGTCGAGAACGACTTCGAGAACTTCAACAAGCAACTGTTCGAACTAGAAGGCAAGTCGGAGCGACCAGCGTTCGTTGATTGGTTGTTCCGAACCTCTCATTTCTTTCGAGCCACCTGCCTGCAGCTCGGATGGTTCGGCTACGACGTGGAAGCGGATCCTTTGCAGTGGAACTCCGAGGCTCTGGGGGACAACAACGTGGTCGCCGGGTTCCGACTGCTGCGCGAACTCTCTGAAGAGCATGGCTTCGACACCTTGGTCGCCATTTGGCCTCGGTTCGTGGACGAGCGCATCGAGGAAGTCCACTACCTGGAACCGGGGGGCGATCTGATTGTCGAGCGACTGGCCTGGGCCGAAGGGATCCCCACGGTCCGGCTGTCCGAGACGTTTCGGGCGACCCAGGAAGTCCAGGACGAGGGCAATCCGCGGCTGCTGTTCACGACCCGCGGCGACAAAATGCACCCGAACGAAGCCGGATGTCGAGTCGCCGCCCACGGCTTGTCCCAGGCGCTCCAGCGACTTCCCGAGTTGCAGGAGTTTGCGGCCAACAAACGTGCCGCCGCCACTCCCCAAGACGCCGTGGCCGCTGCCGAGGCGAAGGGGACCGAACAAAAGTCCCATCACGGGGTCAAGCACAACAACCTCGCTCTGATGTTGATGGAACAAGGGCGTTTCGAGGAAGCTCGAGAGCACTGCGAGAAAGCCCTCGAGGAAGCGCCGAACTATCCCATCGCCTTGAACAACATGGGAACGGTGCTTCAGAAGACCGGGCACCTGAGCGAAGCCATCGAGTACTACCGCCGCGCCGTCGAGAACCGACCCGACTACCCCATGGGCAACAGCAATTGGGGAGCTGCGCTGCTCGAAAGTGGTCAACCGGACGCGGCGCTTCCCATTCTTCAGAAAGCGGTAGAGTTGCTTCCCACCCTGGCTGAGGCGCGTTTGAACCTAGGGATTGCTCACCTCCGCTTGCGCAACTTTCAGGAAGCCGTGAACTCCTTGGGGAAGGCGGTCGAGCTCGATCCGGAGTCCGCGCCCGCGCACGGTCAACTGGTCCGGGCTTGGCAAGCGCTGGGCGACTCCTCGAAGTCGATCTTCCACGCGCGGGAAGCGGCGCGATTCTCTCCCGAGAACGGGCGGGCTTGGTTGGACCTGGGAGTCGCGTTGCTGAATGCTTCCCGGGCGAACCCTGGTTCCTCGCAAATGGAGGAAGCCGCGAGCAGTTTCGAAACGGCGATCGAAAAGCTCGAGGACCCGGTGTCCGCGATTCGGAACCTCGGGATCTTGCGCATGGTGCAGCGCGATCCCGCCCGCGCCGTGGCGCGTTTCGAAGACGCCTTGCGACGCGACCCAACTCACGAACCGACGATCTTGGGTGCAGTGCAGGCGTTGCGCGCCGCCGCCCAACCGCAAGCGGCTTTGGAGACCTTGCGCCGCGGCATCCAGGCCGTTCCCGATTCCCCCACCTTGCGCGGCCAGCTGGCCCGGGCCCTGGTCGCCATGGGCATGGCCGAAGAAGCGATTCCCCATTACGAGAAGATTCTCGAGCTACGACCCGAGGACGCAGAGCCTCGGGACGCGTTCGCCTGGGTACTCGCCACTCATCCGGACGCGAAGATTCGAGATCCGCAGCGAGCATTGAAGATCGCCCAAGAGGGCATGGCGTTGACCGAGGCTCCGAGCGCTTCGCTGCTCGACACCTTGGCCGCCTGTCACGCGTCTGCCGGAGATTTTTCTTCTGCGATCGACCGCTGTTCCCAAGCCATCGAAGCGACCGTTGACCCGAGCCAGCGCAAACAACGCCAGTCCCGCCTGGGGCTTTATCGCGACTCGCGTCCCTATGTCCATGGGTCCCCGGAATGAACGTCGCCAACATCATTTCGGTTCGGTGACAGGTCGTCTTCGAAAGTGCCCTGATGCATCACGCGGCCTGCGAGCACTCCAACGCGCCGGCCAACGAGATCAGAGTTCTCGAAGTAGGGAGCTCGCAAGGTACGAGTACGCGCTTCCGGGGAAATCCCGGGAGACTCGGACGAAGCACTGACGCGCATCCCCGTTCTTGTTCATATTCATGTACGCCGCGCCGGCACAGAACAAGGCATCGGCAGCCAGTGGCGAGTCGTCGCTGAACTGGCGCGCGACGTCCTTGGCCCGACGTGCCGCGTCGCCGTATCGATCTTGAGCCATTGCGACCATGGCCAGCTCGAACTCGAGGTTGGGAAGGAAGTAGGCGTCCTCGGAGGCATCCTTGATCGCGTCGCGGAGACGTCCTTCGTACCGCTGAAGCATCTTCTTTTCTTCCTTGGAAAGGCTGGGTTTCTTGTCGTGAAGGAAACTACGCAAACGCTCAAGTTTTTGTTTCGGCGTCTCGGGTCGGACCAATAGCGCTCCCGCGGTCGGGAAGAAGCGCAAGTTTGGACGTTCCGAGAAGGCTTCCCGGAGCAGAGGAAGAGTGGGCTGAATGATGGCCTCGTATCGGCGGCGAGCGTGCGTCTTGGCAGCTTCCCGGAACGTGTCGAAGTTTCGATCGAACTTCAACGCGAGGACTTGTTCGTGGTTTGCTCCGTCGAACATCATGTGCACGAGCTCGAAGAACGTCTGTTCTCCCTGCGTCGTGACAAGCATCTCAAAGGCCAAGTAGTTCTCGGAATAATCGAGGCCGTCCTGTGCTTCGTCGTCTTCGAGGCCGTCCACCAGGCGGTCGATCTTGGTTTTCAAGTGATCCTTGGTCAGGGAATAGAGATGGCTGGAAAGGGCTGTTCGAATGCGGCCAGGGCCCTGCTCGGCCCCATAGACCGCAAGCCCCTCGTGGACCCAAGAGGGGATCTCGTTGAAACGCTTGCCCATGTTGGCATGCATGAGCGCGTGGATCATTTCGTGGGTGAGTGTTTTCCTCCAGTCGTAGGTGTTCTGAACGATTCCTTCGGTGAATAGGCGGACGACCGGCATCTGGTTCTCGAGGAATCGGTCGGAAGATGTGACTGCTGCGGCTCCGTAGGTGGTGGAGTCGGACAACTGGATCGAGTACAGCCGGTCTGGCAATGGTTGCAGGCCCAAGGTTCGCTTGACGACTTCGAGCGACCCCTCATGAGCCTTGGGGAGTTCGCGGAGGGTGGCTTTGATCTCACCCTTCTTGGCATACTTCCCTTGGTAGTAGGTGTTGACTGGATCGAACTCTTTGGTGCCGCGACTCCATTCCAGCAACTGGTGAGCTCGCTGGCCGGTGTCAGATTCCCGATGGTTCTTGATGAGATCTCGGAGCAGGCGTTCTGCCGTCAGTTTGTCATCCGTGAGCAAGAGTGCTTGGCTGATGATCAATAGGAACTCAGGTGCGTCATCCCCCCAGTGCGCCGGCGGTTTTCGAAGTAGGTCTCGCAGTGGTTCATACAATTCGGAGACATCGGAAAACCTATTCAGAGCCACCAGGCTCCGTGCATAGAAGAAGAGGCCGTGAAAGATGAAATCGTGAGAAGTGAGTTCGATGGCGTCGTGCGTGAGCGTCCAAGAGCCGACTCTCTCGTCCGGGGGACGACGACGATATTCATGGGGCTTGCCTCGCCGATCCTCATAGTTGCCTTCTCGCCACCCGAGAAACAGCTGTGACCCGTAACTCGCCGCGGCTTCGTGGTCCTCTTCGAAATGGGCGAAGCGGGTCAGCAAGCAGAGTCGCTCTTCGTCGGGCCGATCGCTGACTTTCTCCTCCGCGGCTTCCATGCGAGACTCTCCGTCGGGGAGCTCGAGGCTCTCGAGAGCGAGAAGCTCACGAGTGGCAGGCGTCTGGCACGCGACGAGTGCCAGGGCGGCCGTCAAAGCGTAGATCACCATTGCTTGTCCTTGCCAGGAAACCGGGGTTCTCGGGTGCGGAAGGCAGCAGGTCGGAGCCCGCTCCCCGGATCCCCAATGCCCACGAAATGGCTGTCAGGTCATGAAAACCGGGGGTTCGAAGCGATTCGTCTGACTCTTCATCGTTGGAATCGCAGTACTCGTGCTCTTCTTGGACATTCGCGACAATATCCCGGGGGCGCGACGAGTTCATTTCGAAGGGACTCCTGGGTCCACGACCCCATTCCATGCGGTGGAGCCTAGCCCCTCGATCGCCGGGAGGCGGTGCGAAACACGAACCAGGCCGAGGGAATCCGCGGAGTCGGGGGTGGGGGACGGAAGACTCGTGGTAGAAGCTGCGTCGCGAAACCATCTGCCACGGAACCAAGGAACCTTTCCCCATGAACACCACTCCCCTCGGCCGACTTCGCCGCGTCGGAATCTTGGAAGGGATCTCGTTCGTGTTGTTGCTTTTTGTCGCCATGCCCTTGAAGTATTTGGCCGACATGCCGATGGCCGTGAGCGTCGTCGGGATGGCCCACGGGGTTTTGTTCATCGTCCTGTGCTACTTCTTGATGGAGGTTCGGTCGGAGTATCGGTGGAGTCTCATCAAGGCCGGCAAGGTCTTGTTGGCGGCGCTGCTTCCCTTTGGGCCGTTCGTGATCGATCGCCGCTTGAAGGAAGAAGACGAAGCCACGCGCCAAGATCATCAAGGCTGATCCGAGGAACTTGGGTTCCATGGGGGAGTCGGGGACAGTGCTCCTCCGCCTTCGGACCCCCCGAGTTTTCCGTGTGGCCGAGCGAACCGACGGATTCAGGGAGACCGACGGCAGGAGGCCCCAGGGGCTTCGGGCTTCGTCACTCCAATGTTTTCGATCTTCCGCGGATCATTGGGATGGGTTTGCGGTCGAGTTGCCGCAGGCCCTTGCGGGAAGCACTTTGGCTCATTCTCGCGCCGGTCTCGAGGAATCATGCGGGTTAAGATCGGCACGATCATGACCTGGCACCGACGTTTGCACATTCTGATCGTGGTTGTGCTGCTGATTGGCGGACTTGCGGTCACCGCTTGGACCGACTTGGACTTGCGCTGGTCGAGGCAGTTCTACATCCGCGGCGCATCTGACCATTGGCCTTACGGGGACGGTCCTCCTTGGTCATGGATGGACCGGTTTGGCAACGTGCCTGGATTGCTGCTTGTGGCGTGGGGAATCTGGTTGGCGCTGTCCGGCTGGAGACGAGGTGCGACTCGGGAACGCAGCGTCCGCGCCGGGCTCGCCATCGTTCTCGCCATTGCGATTGGTCCCGGGTTGGTGGTCAATGGGGTCATGAAGAATTTCTGGGGGCGTTCGCGTCCGCGCAACGTGGAGCCGTTCCGGGGTCCCCGGGAGTACCTGCCTTGGTATCAACCCGGCGGGTCCGACCATGGACCGTCGTTCCCTTCCGGTCACACGGCGATGTCCTTTGGACTGATGATTGGCGCGTTGAGCATTTCTCGCCGCCGCCCCCTGCTGCGAATGCTCGCGGTTCCTGGAGTTGTTGCCTACGGTGCTCTGGTCGCCCACTCGCGGGTCCTGCAAGGGGCTCACTTCCTTTCCGACGTGGTGGTGGGAGGTGCCATTGGGTGGCTGACCGCTCTTTGCTTCGCCGTGTGGCTGCGCGTCGAAGAAGATCCACCACCAGAGCGATCCGTCTCATGATTCAGAAAGCAAACTCGTCCGAATCTGGGACCAAGCGTCCTCTCGACATCGCGGAGCAGTTGTGCACCGAGCGTCCCATGCTTCATGGGCGACAAGGCAAGACCTGGTCGTTCGGGATCCACCGCAAGGTGTTGCGTTTCTTGGCTCAGCAAGTGGGGCCCGAGGTACGATCTCTAGAGACCGGCTGCGGCTTGTCGACCATCGTCTTTGCGGCGGGAGGCGGTGCTCACACCGTGGTGTCTCCGGTCGCGGACGAGCACCAGAAGATCCAGGACTGGTGCCGCAAACACGAGATCTCTTGTGACCAGGTGGAGTTCCTGGTGGGGGACTCCCGTGAGCTTCTGCCTTCCTTGCACGGGGGGCCACTCGACCTGGTCTTGATCGACGGTTGCCACGCGCTGCCGACTCCGTTCATCGACTGGTACTACACCGCCCGTCGTCTCGAGGTGGGCGGAACCCTGGTCGTCGATGACACCCACATTCGGACCGGGAGTATCCTGCGAGACTTTCTCGAGGCGGAAGACGGGCGCTGGGAACTGCGTCAAGAGTTCCGGCACACGTCGGTCTTCGAGAAACTGCACGAGCGGGTCATCGACGGAATCTGGTGGGGGCAGCAGCCCTATTGCGCCAAGACCCACCGATTCCGCCGGGTGGATCGTGTCGCTCGACGCCTGCTGGACGCGGTGTTTCTTCGGCAGACTCGTTCGCGTTAGCCCGATCTTCCGACTCCGATGCTCCGGGCATGATGGCCAATGCTGAGGCCGCTCCGCGGACCGATGCTTCTCCCCCGCGGCCGATCGCCCACTGGCGAGGACAGCAGACTTCCCCGGGCCGTCCAGCCTTCCGGAGCGATCCCGCCGCAAGCGCTCACATTCCTGGCTGCTCTTCCTACGCGCGCTCTGGAAAAGAGCCCGGATCGTGTGACGCAATCAGGCTTTCCCCGAGCTGCTCCGGGTGAACTCGAAACTATGATCGCCGGCTTGTGCAAAGAAAGTAGAACCTCGTTCCCACCGAGGTTTCCTCTCCGCTCGCCCTCACCATGTTCCCTGGAAGAAAAAAGCCATGAGCAAAGCGCAAATGTCCACCAGCGTCGAACAAGTCATGAAGCAGCTGAAGGCCAAGGGAAGCGAGAAGACTCGCAAAATCTTCGAGCGACACGGCGGAAGCGGCGACTTGTATGGCGTGAAGGTTGCGGACCTCAAGGTCATTGCGAAGAAGATCAAGGGCGAGCAAGAGCTGGCGATGGCGCTGTACGACACGGGGAACATGGACGCCCAATACCTGGCGGGCATCGTGGCCGACGGGACCACAATGACCAAGAAACAACTTCAGGACTGGGTGCGCAAGGCTTCTTGGCAGATGGTGGCCGAGTACACCGTGCCCTGGGTCGCCTCGGAAAGTCCCCATGGCCGGGATCTCGCCATGAAGTGGATTGCGGCGAAGAAGGAGCACGTCGCTGCGTGTGGCTGGAATACCTATTCCGGAATCGTGACCATCACCGAGGACGAAGGCCTCGAACTGGACGAGATCAGTGATCTGTTGGGGCGCGTTGAGGATGGCATCGACGCGGCCAAAAACCGGGTCAAGTACACGATGAATGGCTTTGTCATTGCGGTCGGTGCCTACGTCAAGCCGTTGAGCAAGGACGCCAAGGCGCTCGCCAAACGTCTCGGCAAAGTCGAAGTCGACATGGGCGACACTTCCTGCAAGGTGCCCCTCGCCACCGAGTACATTCAGAAGGTGGAGAAGGCCGGGCGCGCCTTCAAGAAGCGCAAGACGATTCGCTGCTAGCCCGGATGATTCAAGAGGGCCGACGACGAATAGCCCCAAGTTGTTTCTGGCTTCGTCATGACGACGGCTTCCATCCTCCACGTCTCGTCAGAGACACCGTTCGCCCGACCAAGGCGAGCCGCTCGGTGAAAACCGCGGCAACCCCTCTCCGGAAACAACTTTGACTCATTCCCGCGACGAGCTTCATGAGTCATCCGGGCGAGTCCTCGGGGAGCGCTGAAGGCGATCGGGGGCGAGAGGCCCGCCATTTCCCGCTTCACCCGGGAGGCGGTGACCTTATCGCGAGAATTCGCGATTTCTCGAAAGGCCGGTGGTCTTGGTTTTCGGATGGGCGACTGTTGCTGTTTCCTGCCTGGACGATGAACGGAGATCGATCGCCATGAAACGGAGACGATGGATCGGCACCGCATTGGTGCTGGGACTGGGAGCATTCGCGGACGCGTCGGCCCAGGTTGCTTCGACAGCGACCGCGCCGACCTTCAATTTCGAATCCGGTCCGACTCGACAGCTCCTCGTGTCGGAAACACGGCGGGAACTCTACCTTCTCAACACCGCCGACCATCGGCTCGAGATCTATCGCTACTGGAAGGGAGCCACTGCTCCGTCAGGGGGCCCCCGGCGCGTGTTCTTGCGCCATCGCGCTTCAGTGTTCACCGGGCTCGAACCGGTTTCCATGGCTCTCGATCCGGCAAAGGCGGACTACCTGTACGTCGCAAACCATGTTTCGGACTCAGTTGCCGTGGTGAATCTCAGCGCGGCCGCGGTGCAGTCGATCATCCCCGTCGGTGACGAGCCGCGCGATGTCGCGCTTGCCAATGGCAAGCTGTACGTCGCGTGTGCACGCATCGCCAAGAAGTCGAACCCCGAAGAGTTTCGAGACCACGTGGTGCTGGTGCACGAAGCCGGAAATCGATTTCGTCGCCTGAAAACCCTTGAAATCGATGGTCACAAGCCACGCGCGTTCTGTGTCGATGGAGATCACCTCTATGTGGTGCCGACCAACTCGGGGAATCACACGACGCTTTTGACCGAAAGCGAAGCGGTCAGCATGGGCCTCACCCAGCTCGATCTGGACGCATTCGATACGAACTTCGTCTTGAACGAGGTGCTCGCCGAGACCATTTCGACCACGCGCGATGGGTGGAACATTCCCGACACCAGCCGAATCGTATTCGATTCCGAGTTTCCGGCTCTCGTCCCGCAGCTGGATGACCACGACATCATTGCGATTGACACGACGGACGATCTTGTGGAAGCCGCAAAGTCGACCGGCGTGGGAACGACGCTGTTTCACATTGCGAAGAACCCGGTGTCGGGAGATTTCTGGATCGCCAACACGGATGCCAACAACCGCATTCGCCAAGAGTACGCAATCAACGGTGCCACGGTCCGCAACCTCGTGACGGTGGTGGAGTCCAGTCCCGGGGGGAACGTGATCGACCAGGTCGAACTGGCGCCCCCGTTCACGTCCCGCCATCACGCGCAGCCGCACTTCGTCGCGTTCTACCAGGGGGCCTCCGGGGACTACGCGTACGTGGCGTCCTTGGGATCTCCCCTCGTGACCATCCTGGATGCCGGCACGCGAGGTTTCGTCGCGGAATTGCCCGTCGGCGACATCTGTGGAGGGTTGGCTGTCGATGACGACGGCTTCCTCTTTGCTTACAGCCGGGATGACAAACAGATCCGCGTTTTTGATGTGGAAGCCAGTCACGCGGAAGTTGGCGCGAGCCGTCACACGCCTTACGACGCCGAACTCCCCTTGGTCGCTGCCGGTCGCCGGCTGCTCTATGGGTCGGACCCGGCACTGGGCTCTGGCAATGGCAACACTTCCTGTGCCACGTGCCACGTTTTCGGGGACACCGATGGAATGTCGTGGGACCTGGGGAATTCTCAAGGGGCACTGAGCTACTTCTTTCCGGATACGGCCCAGGGCCCGGGCTCGTTCCTGCAAAACCGTGTTCTGGCGCGGACGACGACCGAGGTGCAGAACCCGATGAAGGGCCCTCTCACCACCCAAACCCTGCGGGGCATTGTTGGCGATCTGGAACCATTTCACTGGCGGGGAGACCGGCGCTTCCTTCACAACTTTCAGAGTGCGTTCGAAGGATTGCAGGCCGGAAGTGGAGTGTCCGACCAGAACATGCAGGAGTTCGTGGCGTTTGTTGACACGATCGACTTTCCGCCAAATCCTCGCCAGCGTTCCGATCGCACCTATACCGGAGCAGCCGCCCGAGGCCGCGAGCTGTTTGGCATGCCGCCGTTCACCGGAAAGAACTACGCGTTGTTCGCCGGGAATCTGAAGTGTGTGACTTGTCACACAGCAGATTTCGAGAACGACAACTTCACGGGTAGTTCCCCGTTCATGGACGACGAAGGCCTGCTGCAGATGTTCAATACCGGGCAGCTCCGTGGCATCTACGACAAGGAGTACCGTGAGCTGACCGGTTTCGGGACTCACCACGACGGAGCCCACGACGGAGTGGTGGGTTTCCTCGATGCGGTGGTCTTTGGCTTTGACGCCTTCGACTTGTTGACCGACCAGGACATGGCGGACCTGTCCAGCTTCCTGAACGCCTGGGACTCGGGGATCTCTCCTCTGGTGGGGGACCAGGCTCACTTCGGGCCCCTGCAGCCGACGCTCTTCGGAGGGCGGGACGTCGGGTTCTTGAAAGAGGCGGAGTTCCAGGCCCAGCCGCCGAAGTCCTGGGTGGACCTCATCGGGAAAGGGTGGAGGTTCCAGGAGGGGGCCTTCGTCCCTTTGGGAATGGTCTATCAGTTCGACACCGGAACGGCCCAGTGGCGCTATCGCCTGGACGACGACACCTGGGCGGACCGGGATGACCTGCTGGACGCCATCGAAGCGGGTCTGATGTCCGTGACCTTCACGGCAGTTCCTCCGGGGACTGGTGTTCGGTTGGGCGTGGACCGGGACGAAGATGGACTCTTCGACGGGCTGGAGCGAGCTCTCGGGACCAACCCCGCGAAGCCGGACTCCGATGGTGACGGTTACGGAGATCACGCAGAGCTTGCGTTGGCTGGAGATCCGAAGAGTTTCGACGCGATCCTCAATGACGTGACGAGCCCCACGGTGGATTCCCATGAGATCAAACACTTGTTCGTTTCTTCGGGAACCCTGGTCGTCGAAACCGATGAACCCACAACCTTGAGCGTGGCCGTGACACCGAGTGGCGATTCCGCGATTCTGTTCACCTCGGACGAGCTCCGGCGCATTCATCAAGTGGTCTTGCTGGGACTCCCTGCCGGCACTTCGCACTCCTACACCGTGGATGCGTTCGATCGGAACGCCAACTCCTCGCAGGTCGCTGGATCTTTCACCACGGTCGTTCCGCATTTGCATGTCGAGTCGATCGAGCTGACCCGGTTGCAGAACAACCCGGTGATCCTCGAAGCCAAGTTCAAGGTCGCGGACCGAGCGGGGAATCCCGTGGCAGGGGTCCCGGTGAACGGCCGGTTGGCGGGAGACATCGGCGCCAATGCGAATACCTTCCAGGTGGTGACCGATGCCGCCGGCGAGGCCGTGCATCAGCTGGCGCCCTACACCCCCGGATCTGCGGACACCGTGACCGTCGGGTTGGACTTTCTGGGAAGCTTGGCGCCGGCCCACCCGTTCTTTGTCGGTCGGGGTGGCGGGACGTCCAACTTCTTCTACGAGCAGTCCTTCAACAAGAGCAACTATGCCACGGTGGAGGTCTTCTAGCCCGGGTGATTCGTGTGGGCATTCGCGAGGATGGTCCAGAACATCTTCTCGTGAGGTTTTCCAGCGATCTTCAACGCAAGTGCTGCGGAAGGCTCGACAGCGACGACACTGGTTCGATCAGGGAACTTTCCGAAGACAATCCAATGGGCTGGGAACGCCCTCGCTTTTGGGCCACGGAGGATGGGATTCTCCGTGGCCCACCCCCGTCCTGGTGACCCTCTGTGCTATACGAGTCGGCCAAGGCATCCCATGAATCCATCGACGCCAGACCCGTCCTCGTCCGAGATCACCTCCCGTTTGAGTTCCTCGCTGCGCGATGCCGTCCACAAGGACCGCGTCAGTGCCTCCGAGCTGCTTCCTCTCGTCTACGACGAACTGCGGCGGCTTGCGGGAGCCAAGCTTGCGGCCATGGCACCCGGTCAAACTCTTCAGGCGACAGCTCTCGTCCATGAGGTCTGGCTGAAAGTCGCCGACGAAGACCGGTCCCAATGGGACTGTCGAGCCCATTTCTTTGGTGCCGCAGCTCGTGCGATGCGCAACATCTTGGTGGATGCAGCTCGTCGAAAGGGTTCGCGCAAGCACGGGGGAGAGCTTCGTCGCCTGGATGCTTTGGATGGTCGAGAGCCGTTCGTGGAAATGCCCGACGCTGACTTGCTTGCAATTGATGAGGCTCTGCGTCAGCTCGAGAACCTGGATGAAGAGAAGGCGCGGATCGTCAGCTTGAGGTTCTTTGCCGGGCTCACCATGGATGAGGTCGCGGACGTTTTGCAATGCTCGTTGTCCCATGTCGAGAAGCAGTGGCGTTTCGCTCGCTCTTGGCTGCAATCGAAGCTGCGCGACCACGGGTGACTGGTTGAACGATGAACTGAAACGCATGGAAGAGCTGTTCCTTCTCGCGACCGAACTGCCGCGGGGAGACCGGGAAGCGTTCCTCGACCGGCACTGTGGCGCCGACCTCGCCCTGCGCCAAGAGCTGGCGAAAATGCTCGAGGAGGACGATCGAGGAACCAAGGACTTCTTGCGAAGCCCCACCCGCATTCCGCCAAGCGACGCCGAGTCCGCGACCCCGGACTTCCTGGGAAGGCACAGGATTCTGAAACTCATCGCCGAGGGCGGCATGGGTCAGGTGTTCCTTGCTCAGCAAGAGCACCCGGTGCGACGTCGCGTTGCGCTCAAGATCTTGAAACTCGGCCTCATCGGTGCGGAGGCGGCGACCCGCTTCGAGTCGGAACGGCAGGTCCTCGCCATGATGGACCATCCCGGCATCGCCAGGATCTTCGATGGCGGAACGACGGAGAACGGTCGTCCGTGGTTCGCCATGGAGTACGTGGAGGGACTGCCGATCGACGAGTACTGCCGAAAAGCGGGGCTCTCGGTGCGGGATCGCTTGACCTTGTTCCTCCAGGTGTGCGATGCGGTCCAGCATGCCCATGTGAAGGGAGTGCTCCACCGCGACCTGAAGGCGAGCAACTTGCTGGTCGCGACTCGGGATGGAGTGGGAGTCCCCGTGGTCATCGACTTCGGCATTGCGTGCGGCCTGCAAGAGGCCGCCGATTCGAGTTTGTCTCCGGCCGAGGTTGGACACGCTCTCGGGTCTTTGGCATCGATGAGTCCGGAACAGATTCGAGGCGAGGCTTTGGATGCCCGTTCCGATGTGTATTCGCTCGGATCGTTGCTCTTCGAGTTGCTCACCGGAACGGCTCCGATCGAATGGAACAAAGCCAGCGGTCAGACCCTTGGGGAGCTTGCCGATTGGCGGGATGACCAACAGATCCCGCCTGCCAGTCGACGGTGTGAGCCTGCATCAAAGGGCACGTTTCGGGGGATGGCTCGCCAACTCGAGGGAGACTTGGACGCCATCTTGGCGCGAGCCCTGCAACGAGACCGGGAGCTACGGTACTCGACCCCCTCGGAGCTTGCGGCGGACATTCGCCGGCACTTGGATGGCTATCCAGTGTTGGCACTCCCGCCAACCCCGGGCTACTTGCTGGGCCGAATGATCCGACGTCACCGGCGAATGGTCCTGGCCGCCGGGCTCGCCATCGCTGGCTTGGTCTGCGGAACGGTCTTCGCTTTTTGGGGGATGGTGCGAGCCGTCGAACAAGCGAAGCTGGCGCGGGAACGAGAAGCCGAGGCGCACGAGGCTCGTGCTCAAGCATTCAACGCATTGACCGCTGCGGAGACTGCGAAAGAACAAGCCAGGCAGGAGTCCCTCGAAGCGCGAGCCCTTGCGGATTACCTGGACGAAACCTTGTCCCTTGCCGATCCCCAGGTGTCGTTTCGAAGCGACCTGGATGCGCAAGGTCTCCTGCGCTGGGCGGCCCAGAACGTGGGGGAAGGACTGGCCGAGCATCCCGAGGGGGAGGCGCGGGTCCGCAGAACCCTCGGCCGCGCGCTCTACTCTCTGGGCAACTTCAGTGAAGCGGACCGACATCTGCGCCGAGCCCTCGCCATCGAGGAGCAGCAGCCCGAGGTAAACCGTCGGAATCGTTACGAGACGCTTCGAGCCCTGGCGAGGGTGCACCATGACTCGGGCAAGTTGGGAGGAGTGGGGATCCGCTACCGCACCGGTTTGCTGGGAGCCGAGATCGTGTCCCAGTTCTCTCCCGAGGCGAGCCTTTCTCTGCTCGAAATGTGGAGCTTGTGTGACACCGATCCGGTGGGACTGCGGCAACGTGGTTCCGAGTTGATCCAAGGAGTGTCGAAGAGTGTCGAGGACCAGCCGGCCTCCTGGGACCTTGTTGCGGATGTTTACGAGGACCTTGCCTACTACTTGGTGGAGGTTCTCGGCGAGATCCATGGCGTCGTGTTCCTTGATGAAACGCTGAGGCTTCGTCGTGAGACCCATGACCCGCGAAGTCCTGATCTGGCCCGAGTCCTGATCGATGCGGCGCGGGTCAGCCTGGACCTGGGCCGGAATCGAGTGGCTCGCGAGTGGGTTCGAGAGGCTCTGGACATCAACGAATCGTCCCTGGCCAGCGGGCATTGGCGAATCGCTCAGGCCCGATCTCTTTGGGGCCTGTGCCTGACTTTGGATGGACAGGTGGGCGCGGGGTTGGACCTGCTGGCGAAGACGCACCAGGAACTCCGGGACTCCGTGGGACCGTTCGCCCCCGCCGCCATCCACGCCGCGGTGCGGCACTGGAAATCGGTGTTGGCCCACCAAGGACCTTCCGCGGCCCGACCCCTAGGGAATGAGGTTCTCCACGCCATGGCCTTCGCCCCGGACTTCACGCTGGCATGGAAAGGCACTCGAGAACTGCTGGTCGTCGACTCCGGATGCCTGGAGAATCCCTCTTCTCCGTTGGATCTCTTGCTGACCACTTCGTCGGGCATGGTCTGGGACCGGCCCGAGGCTTTCTCCGTCGCCGCCACGGGAGTCACCCAGTGTTTGCGCGCTCTGCCGGCCGCGGACGACCGGGCGCTGTTGATGGCCCGACTTCTCGCGGCTTCGTTGATCTATGCCGGGGAGGAAGTGGTGCCAGCGATCGAAGAGCTCGCCGAGGCCTTGTGCGACGTCTTGCTCTTGCGGGAAGAACAGATGCCGGCTTCCGCCGCCGATGCCCACGCCCTGATGGCCCGAGTCCAGACCTGGCGGGGGGAAGCAGATGCGGCCATGGACTCTTGTCACCGTGCATTGGAGCTCTACGCGGTGGCTCCAGGCGACCAGAGTCTGCCAACGTGGAATACGCAGCTGGTCGAAGCCGAGTGCTTGTGGCAGCTAGATGACCGCGACTCCGCCATCCAAACCGCGCAGAATGTATGGGACCGCTCTTGGGAGGAGCTGGGTCCCGATCAGATTTTGACAGTCTATGCGTTCATCATGATGGCGGAGTACATGCAGGAACAAGGTCGCTGGCAGGAGCTCGCCGACCATTCCCTCCGACACTTGGAGTATTCCTTGCAGGTCGGGTCCGCCGAGCAGTGGGTCGATCTGGCCAACGAGGTGGTGGGAAGTCCCGAGATCGATCCTCAGCATCCGGCCAAATCGGTGGCTGCGGACCTGCTCGCTCGTCACTCCCGATGACCGGAGTGGGGGGGCTCTGCTGCACACGGGTCCCCCTCGAGTGGTGACCGCAGCGGGCAACTCGACAAACCCGTTCTGGCCGACGCGACTCGCCTTGGAAAGGCCGTCCGTTACGAAAAAGGGCCGTGACGGAGATCCGCCACGGCCCTGGGAATGACTGCTCAAGGGGAGTCGATCAGTAGATCGGATCGTCCTCGGGGGGGCAGGTGTTCAGGTCGAGATTGAAGTCGCCTCGGTCGATGGTTTCCGGAAGGTCCGGACCGTCATCGGGCTGGGAGAGGGTCTCGCCGACAAGCCAACCGGAACCACCAAAGTTCAGGTTCTTGCCGCTGGCACCCATGCCGATCTGGAACGCGGGGCCGGCTCGCTCGATGGAGAGGATGGCGCCTTCGAAGTCGTTCAGGCCGATCAGCGTGCCTTCCACGGACTCGTAGTAGTACCAGGTGTCGGTGTCGATCGGACCGCCGTTTTCGGCGTAGTTGGAGGAGTGCAGTTCCTTCTTCGGGCTGTCGGTCGGCGGGTAGGACTCGTTCAGCGGGCCCATGCCGCCAGCGAAGTGAACCAGGACTTCGAAGGCCTTGCCGGGGTCACTGGCACTGATCAACAGGCCGCTCATCTCGGCGGTGCCGTCGTCGAACTGGATGAACTCGGCGCCGTCAGCAAACAGGAAGTCGGTGGCGATCGAGGGAATCCACATGGCGTGGGACTCGGCCGCTTCGGGGCAACTCGGGCACTCTTCGTTCAGGTCGATGTTGATGTCGCCGTGGTACTCGGTGGTCTCGTCGTTGAACGGATCGTGGAGCAGAGCGGTCAGCCAGCCAGAGGCGCCCATGTGGAGGTTCTTACCGCTGGCGCCGAAACCGACCTGGAATGCTGGTCCCTTGCGGGTGATGGTCATGGTCAGACCTTCGTTGTCACCCATGCCGATGAGAGTGCCTTCGGTGGTCAGGTAGTAGTGCCAGCTGTTGGTGTCGATGGGGCCACCATCTTCGGCATAGGCTTCGTCGTGCAGCTCTCTCTTCGGGCTGTCGGCCGGCGGATAGTCTTCCGCGCCGTGAGCCATGCGGCCGGTGAAGTCCACGTCGACGGCCCACATGTTGTCCGGATCGGATTCACTGGCAATCAGACCAGTCAACTTGGCCGTGCCGCTCATGGGATGCTCATTGAACTGACCCGGAGCGATGAAGATGAAGTCGGTGCCGATGCCGGGGAACCAGAAGGCATGGCCGCCGCCGAAGATCGAGTACTCGTCGTCGGGATCTGCCGGAGTCGGGCACAGGGACGTTTCCGGACAGATTTCGTCGTTGATGTGGGTGTGAGACTGGTTGGAGATCCCCACGTCCTTGCGGTCTGCTTTGTTGAACGCGAGGAACTGGAAGTACATGTCGATGTTGTTGAACGCCGGTTCGCAGGGAAGGATGCAGCGGAATTCGAGGGTTTCCGCAGCGTTGAGGTGAAGCGGGACCTGTGCTGCGGGGGGCCAGTCGAAGCACATCGGGCCCCACTTGAACTCGGTCAGTCCTTGTTCGAAGGACAGGAACAGCATGGCAAAGGTGTTCATTGGCGTGGTGGCTTGAACCACCAGCTCTTCCCCAAGACCGAGTTCGGGGGTCGAGAACATGACGAATCCGGGATCGCCATCGCATTGGGCGAGTGCCCGGGGCGCAGGGAGCAACACTGCTCCGCCCAAGACAAGGGGAATGAGACGTCTCATTCGGGACTCCTAAAGGGTGACGGAAAACGGGCACAAGCGTCGCCAAATGCCAGGACGGCACGACGCATTTCGATCAGTGGGAAATGGGGCAACCGCGTCAACGGATGTTGACGCAATGGGAACGAGAGCCGAGAGGACTGAGGGACAGTCGCCGGCAGAGGAAACGTACCTCGGATGTGCGAGTGCTCAAGCCGACCGGAAAACAATTCGGGACGACAGAGAAGAGTGCTGGCTCAAGCAGCGCGCGGCGGTTCGATGAGAGAGACAAGCCGGCCCGGAAACATTGTCAGTTGCCGTTCTGGTGGGAACTCCAGGTGCCGGTGACGTTTGTTCGGTTGCGTTGTCTCGCAAAGACCACAGCCAGCAAAATCAAGAGGCCGAGTCCCGCAAGTAGCAACCCCGCCTGAAAGACCGACGAACGGTATCGAACGACGACCGACCGCGGCTGATCCGAGGGAGTGGAGATTTCCACGGCGAGCAATGATCCGAAAGCCGGCTCGACGTTCGTGGCCGCTCCGTCGACCGATGCCTCGAAGTGTGGTGAGTAGAGATCGGTGATCAGCAAGTAGCCGGCGGGACCAGGGGGAATTCGGACTCGGATCTCGTTCGGATCGTCTTGAAGAAGTTCTGCGGCGATTGAAGAGTCCTCGGAACCTTTTGCCTGCCCCGAAGAGGCGCCGTTTTCTTCCGGGTTGTCCAGGACCAGAAGTTCCATGCAGTCCTGGTTCGCGGAGAGGAGGACGTCGAGAGGACGTTGGTCGGCGCTCCGTCGTAGGAAGTTGGTGTAGAAGCGGGCGCGGACGCCCTTTCTCGACGGCTCGACCACCTGGTAACCGTTGCCTCGAAACAACACTTCGCCTTCGTTGGCTCCCACGGGGATCGAAGCCGGAACGATCAGGCGGTCGGCGCCAAGCAGGGGGTACATCACATTGTCGAAGCGGAACCCCGCCGCTCGTTCCAAGGGAGTGGATGGCATGGGATGCCGCGTTTGATCCATGAGCTCTCGGAGCCCTTCGCCCGTGATCACATCTTGTCCAAGAACGGATGAGAGTCCGTAGGCCAAGTGCGTGTTGGGGCTCAAGACATTGCCTCCGGAAATGAGGCGGTGATGATTCGCGCCACGGCAATGCTCCAACCCATCGAATTCGGGGAAATGATGGGTGGGCGAAATCTGGGGAAGGTTCGAGTCGGCAAACGTGGTCAGGTCCGCGGCGGTTCCCAGCACCAAGACCCCCGCGCCGATCCACCTTCGGCGACGGGTGTTCCCCAAGGCGATCATCAGTCCTACCAGCGAAAGAGGAATGGTCCACCAGCCGCGTCCCAACCCGGAAGGGCGAACCAGGCGGAACCGGCGGCGCATGAGAATCTGCTCGTCGCCGTCCTGGACGCGCAAGACCCACAAGTCGATGTCCCCGCCGGGAAATCCGTCGAGGGGGAGGTGAGTGGCAAAGCCCGAGGTTGGCGCGTTGGGGTACTGACGAAGGGTGGGGTTCGAGGGTTGGGGAGAGACGCGTCCCACAGACGCCTCCACCTCCGCACGGGAACCGTCGACTCGAGAGACGGCTCGGACCACCACGCGCTTCAATGGGTCCACGGCAAGGGCGTAGCCTTCGGCCCAAACCTGTTCGCCCCAAACCAAGGAACGCCCCTTGGGATGCACCAAGTGCGCCGTCGACGTTCCAAGAACCGGGGGCACCAGCTCGGGAACTTCGATGCCTCGGTGGTCCGGGACCCGTTGTCCGTCGAACGCGAGCCAGGTGGTGAGAATCGTGGTCCCGAGCGCGACCCCCGCGGTGAGAACACTGCGCGCTCGGACATGATGAGAAATCAACCCATGCAGGGACCAGCCGGCGAGCAACGCCCCGAACAACGCGGCGACTCCCAGAAATCGCCGATTCACCGTGATGTCGAACGGAGGCACCTGAAACAAGAGCTGGGAGAACGGCGCGACGTCGAAGGAAACGAACACGCACAGCACGAGTCCGAAGTAGCAGAAACGAAACGACGAACCACGGCGCGGGACCAGAGCGGGAGAGAGCAGGGCCAGCAGCAACGCGGCAGCTCCGACGTATCCCCCGTTGAGCTCGATGTGATTCACCGGACCGGAGTACCGGTGAGGGGCGGGGGCCGTATCCGAGATGCCGTAGTAATTGGGTTCGACCAGCAGCGGAAACCCGTTCCAGGCTCCTGCCCGCAGCGCGGCATGAAAGAACAGTGCCAAGAATCCCCCCGCGAGCAAGGCCAGCACAAGGTCTCCGTGACGGACCAACGCCGTGGGATGTTGAATTCCGCGGCTTCCCGCCCAGGTCCCGTCCTTGGGGAACGCTTTGCGCAACACCTTCCATGCCATCCACAAGATCCCCGGCATCCAAACCAGGACCCAGAACGATTCGAGCTCCGGGGGATGAGCGATGCGCATGGTGCGCAGTCGCGGATCACTGCGCGCTTTCAAGGCAAAGCTGGAATTCAGGTACTCGAGGAAGGGCAAGATCTGCGGAGCAGCAAGGAGGACCCCGGCTCCTCCCGCGAGAGCGAAACGGCGCAGCAACGAGAAGGATCGGCCCGTCCGCCACCATTCGGCGACGAAGAACAACAAGGTCACGAACCCGACTTGGAAGGCACATTCCGGATGGCCACCGAGAATCGCCGTTGCGATTCCCACGGCCAGGCAGAGTGCTCCCCGCCGCGGGGCGAAGGACAAACACCGCACGCCGAGCAAGCACAGGGGAAGAACAGCCAAAGCCGACGCCAACGGGTAGCGGAGCCACAGAATGAGAAAGCCGGAGAGGGCGTACACCAGTCCCGCGAACGCGGCCCCGACCGCGCCAATCCCGAGGACCCTCGCCAGAAATGCAGTCGCGAAGAACGCGACCAGGAGCTTGGCCAACGCCGACATCCAGGAAGCCGTGGCTTCATCGAACAGGTAATAGGGCAGGGTGAACGGCGACAGCAGTGCGCTCTGGGCATTGCCGAGGAACGGGGCTCCGAGGGAGGAGCGCGGATTTCGATGAGGGAATTGACCGGCTCGCACCGCCTCGGCGGAATCGCGGAACCACGGATCGAAGTAGTAGACCGGATCCGAGTTCGAGCCTTCGGGCTGGACTCCCGCCAAGGACGAGTCCGTCGACCACGGCAGCTGATGGGCGAGTAGATCCGCCGAAGAAAGGGTGGTGTGGCCGCGAATGGAAGGCCAGAAGAGCGCGACCAGGATCAGAGAAACGGCACCGCACCACCAGGGCAGACGGATGGACACCTTGGACGGGGCGGACTGGTTCAAAGCGATTCCTCGACGCGAGAGCACGGCCCATGGTAGCCCGGAGCATTCATGAAGCGCTGAGGCGAACAGTCCAAGTTGTGGCGGACCTCGTCATCACCCAAACTCCCACCTCCATGGGTCCTCCCCATCCCGTTGCGGTGGAGATCGCTGTAAGTCCTCGCCAGGAAGAACGTTGACTCATCTTCGCGACAGCCCACCCGAATCTTCCGGACTCGCCACGGGTCCGAGTACCCCTGCCGACGAACTGACTCGTCTGGCTGTTTGGTTCTACGGCGGAATGCTGGCGCTGAGCTTGGGGGTGATGGGATGGCGTGGACGGCTCGACTTGCTGGACGTGGACCCGTCGGCGCCGGCCTCGCGCTTCGGATTGGCGAGGGACTTTGCGTCGAACGGGGGCCTCGGCTTGGTCTTGGGATGGGCCACCGTGGTCGTCCTCGACCAGGTTCTTTCCGAGGCTGCTTGGGCCCAATCCCTGGAACGCTGGATCCGGAGGCTGATGCGTGGCTTGCGGCCCCACCAGGCGATCCTGCTCGCGGTGTTGAGTGGTTCCGCGGAAGAGCTGTTGTTCCGGGGAGTGGTGCAACCGGAGCTCACGGCGTGGGGGGGACCGGTCTTCGGCCTGACGGGTTCCTCCGTGCTGTTCGGTCTGGCCCATGGTTGGCGAGGCCGCTTGCTCGGCTGGGCCGGGTCCGCGTTTCTCATGGGACTCGGGCTTGGGGCGCTGGCCTGGTGGACCGGATCGCTGCAGTGCTCCATGGTGGTCCACGGCACGGTCAACGGGCTCCAGTTGGTCCGCGAAGCGTGGCGCGGTCGTCTGGAATCGTCCGCCTGACCGACCAACTCCTTGTGGCCTTTCGGCGGGGCGGATAATTTGTCCGCGGAGCATCTTGAACGAGGGTGGGGAAAAAGAGAGCGGGTCGACGCCCATGATCCAGCCGTTCGCCGGCCGGGATTTCATCTCCATGCGGGACTTCGACAGGGGGCAGGTGGAAGACCTCCTGGCGCGCTGTCGGCAATTCGAGGGCACTTCCAAGCCACTGCTCAATGGCCGCGTGTTGGGTTCTCTGTTCTTCGAACCATCCACGCGCACCCGTCTCTCCTTCGAGTCGGCGATGAAGCGACTCGGCGGACAGACTCTCGGCTTCACCGATGCGGCCACCAGCTCCACGGAAAAAGGGGAGTCGCTTTGGGACACCATCCGCGTGGTGGAAGGCTACTGCGACATCATCGTCATTCGCCATCCTGCCGAAGGTTCTGCGCGGTTGGCGGCGGAGGCGACCACGCGTCCAGTGATCAATGGCGGAGACGGCTCCAATCAGCATCCGACTCAGACGTTGCTCGACCTTTACACGATCGAGAAGCGAGCCGGACGCTTGCACGACTTGAAGATCGCTTTCGTCGGTGATCTGAAGTACGGCCGCACCGTGCACTCGTTGATCAAGAGCTTGTGTCTGTTCCCCAACGAGTTCTACATGGTGTATCCGCCGTCGTTGGGCTTGCCGTCGTACTTTTTGGAAGACTTGCAGGAACAGGGAATTCAATCCACGGACTTCGAAAACGTGGAAGATCTTCCCGAAGATCTCGACATTCTCTACCTGACCCGGATTCAGCGCGAACGGTTTCCGGATCCCATTGAATACGAGCGAGTCCGCAACTCGTACCAGCTCACGCCAGACAGTGTGAAGCGATTCTCGGACAAGCTCACGATCCTCCATCCGCTTCCGCGCACGACGGAGCTCGACCCGGATCTGGATTCGCATCCTGGAACTGCCTATTTCGACCAGGCCCACAACGGCGTGGTCGTTCGCAAGACGCTACTGGCGTTGTTGTTGGGGGCAGGATGATGCGAAGAATGGCGACTGCAGCAATGAAGGAGGAGGAGAAGGCGGTGACCGAGGAGCGCGATCTGGAGGTCAAGAAGGGTCGCAAGCTGCAGGTCAGTGCCCTCAAGTCCGGGACGGTGATCGACCACCTGACCCAAGGAACGGCGCCGCGGACGCTGCAGCTGCTGGATTTGGACCGAGGCGCGACCGTTCTGCTCGGGGTTAACTTGCCTTCGGGCAAGCAAGGCTTCAAAGATCTCATCAAAATCGAGGGGCGCGAGCTGACCCAGGAGGAGATCAACAAAGTCGCGCTCCTGTCGCCGAAAGCCACTCTCAGCATCATTCGCGACTACGAAGTCGTGCGTAAGATCCAGCCCAACGCGCCGGACTCCGTGGAAGGGCTCATCCGCTGCGTGAACCCGTCCTGCGTCAGTCAGGACCCACTGGTGCGCACCCATTTCTATACCGAGCGCAAGGACCCACTGAAGCTGCGCTGCTTCTATTGCGAGCGTTCGTTCGACAAGGACGAGATCGACTTCATTTAGTCGGGTGTGCGTTGTCTGCCGCGTGTGCGCCGCCGAAAGGCGGCTCGAGCTTGGTGTCCGACAGAGGCGGTCCGAGGTCGGGGAGCGGTCCCTGATAAACTTTGGCCGCACTCGGACGGGTTCGATTGTCGACAAGCGCATTCGTCCTTTGGCGATCCGTGGGCCGCCTCGACCAGTGACAGAAGCGACCTGCCCCAGGACGATCCTCGATGCCCTTGCGCGGGGATGTTCGAAGAGTGCTTCCCCATCGCACGGAGGGACCTTCCATGAAAGCTCATTCTTCTTTCTCCCATGCCAGAGGCGAGTTCGATCGGGTGTGGGAGAACCCGGCGCACACACGCATCGAGCCACCCGCCGTCGACGTGAACGCACTTCTCGAAGAATTCTTCGAGCCGCACGAAGGACTCCGTCTCACGAAGGGGATGCTCTGGGACGCAGAGGTCAAAAAGGCGTGGGATCCAGGCACCTACATCCCCGGCGTCGTTCGTGAGGGCGAGTCTTGGGGACGACAGTCGCTGGAAAACGGGGAAGAGTGCTTTGTCAGGGCGAGCGTGCAACGAGCCTGGAAAGATGGAGTCCCCGACGGTCGCGTTTTGGAAGAGGTCTACACGAGCCCCACCGAGCAATCGGTGCTTTTCTTCGGGCGCACAGAGCTCCGCAAAGAAAATGACGTGTCTCTGGCCGCGAGCGAGCATCAGCCTTTGTTTCACGTCGAGCACGCCGTGACCGGGAGTGACGAGCAGCCGCTGAACCGGTGGAGAATCGTCCATCTGACTGAGGCCCCGGACGAGAGCCTGATCGAACGCCAGCTGACCGAAGAGGGCGCGGCCGAGTGGTTGGTTGACTTCGTCTCGATCTATGTCGCAGAGAATCTCGGCCTCAAGCTGACTCGCCGATAACGCGTGAGCAAACTCTGTCCTGGCGCAGATTGTGGGTTTGAGACGGGGACCTACTCCGCCGTTTCCCGCAAGAGTTGTCGCACGAACGACTCCGCCATGGGATTGCGCGGCACATGCTTGCGATACCACGCCTGGTAAGGGACGGGGGCAATCCCAGGGATGGGAATGCGCTGGGTTCGAGGGGCGGAGCTGGCGGTCGGGAAGGCGATGCCGGGGACGAGGGCCGCGCCGAGTCCCGCGGCAACGAACCGAGCCACCAAGGAGAGGTTCCCGACTTCGATCACTCCGCTCGAGGCCAAGTCGGGTTTCACCGTCTCCAGGTGTCGGCGAAACGCGGACTGGGGGTGGAGCGCGATGGTTCGCAGGGATTGCAGCAGACGCAGTGGCTGGCGTGGCACCTTTTGTTTTGGGGGCACCAGAAGCACGACTTCGGATTGCAGAAGAGACTCGACCTCCAAGTCTTGTTCGATGGAAGTGTGGGAGTTGCCGACCGCAAGCGCCAGATCCAGGTGTCCTTGAAGCAAGCGCTCGCGCAGCTTCGCGCGCGGGCCCTCGACCACGTGAACCGGAAGGGATGGGTGCTTGCGAAGAAGTCGTTGCAGGGCACGGGGGACCAACTCGCGTCCCAGGGAGTCGCCAGCGCCAAAGCGAAGGGACTCGGTCGCCGTGGGAGAAACTCCGGCGGCCTCGTCCACGGCGATCATCGAGCGCAACGCGGCTTCCGCGAGGGGAAGCAAGGCGGCGCCTTCCGGAGTGAGGGTCATTCCCCGGCCACTGCGCAGGAACAACCGGGTGTTCCAGTCGCGCTCCAGGGTTTGAAGGCGAGCGGTGAGGGACGGCTGGGTGCGCTGCAGGGTCTTGGAGGCCGCTAGCACCGAGCCTTGGCGGGCGATCGCGACGAACGCGCGGAGAGTGGCAACGTCACAGCGGGGCTGAGGAAACGAGGTCTCCGAGACCATTGGACTCTTTCCCTCACTTCGCCGGGCAGCCGTCGGCGATCGCCGGCACGGCTTCCAAGAAGCTCGATCGCCACCGGAGCGGCAGGGTCTGATTCAGAAATTCCGATAACTCAGATTCAAACTATCGATTTCCACGATAGCCGTCGACCGGCGAGTCTATGGGCACCTCGGCAGGCCGTCCCCCGGCTTGTCCCAAGTCCAGGAGAGCGCCCATGTCTTCCTATCGATTCCTTGGCATCTTGTCGGATCTCGATTCCGCCGGAGAAGAAGTCGCTCGCACGCGGAACGCGCTGCACGCGGCGGCCACGGCTCAGGGGGTTCCCATCCACGTCGATGTGGTTCGCAGTCGGCACGTGGGGGCCGACGCAGCGCCGAGCAAGGATGGTTGGGTGCTCGGGCCGGGAAGCCCCTTCGAACGACGAGATCGGGTTCTGGCGTTCCTCCGCAGTTGCCGCCGCCAGCGCATTCCGTTGCTTGGCACGTGCGCCGGATTCCATCACGTCGTCCTCGAGTTCGTGCGTCATTCGGTGGGAATGACCGACGCAGAGCACACCGAATACGACCCGGACGCTTGGCTGCCGCTGATCCATCGTCCTTCCTGCTCGGCCATGGCAGCGCGGCGCGAGGTTCTGTTTCGAGAAGGGAGTCGCGTGGCCCGGGCCTACCAAGGTCAATCGTCGGTGGAGGAACACCGTTGCACGTACTACCTCAACCCGCGCTATCGGGCGCTCCTCGACAACACCGAGCTTTCCGTGGTAGGGGAAGATCACCAGGGCACCCCCGAAGTGGTCGAGCTGCGCGGCCATCCCTTCTACGTTGCGAGTCTGTTCCTGCCCCAGCTTCATGACCAAGTTCCCGCGCCCCCGTTGTTTCGCGGGTTGGTGGAGGCGGCCAAGCACTCTTCCATGACTCGCGACCCGGTTCCGACGAAGCATGCTTGTGATCGGGAAGGAGTGAGGACCAGGCCAGCTCGCTTCGATTCCCGGCGACGAACCGGACCGCCAGCCAGTTGCTAGATCAGAGAGCCGCCCCCGTACGAGAAGTGCGGCCGGGCCTACGCACGACGCCTTCCGCCCCCAATCCGAGCCGAACGATGAACGACCGACCTTTCGCCAACACTCCTGAGCCTCCCTACGAAGTGGTCATCTTCACTTCCCGCTTGCGCAACGACGCTGGCTACGGAGTGGTGGCGGATGCCATGATCGAACTTGCTCGCAAGCAACCTGGGTTTCTCGGACTCGAAACCGTGGGCGGAAACGATCGGAGCATCACGATCTCCTATTGGGAGGACTCCGATTCCATCGAGGCCTGGCGCAACGTGGCTGCTCACCAAGCTGCCCAGCGCCAGGGAATCGAGTCCTGGTACGAAAGCTATTGCCTGCGGACCGGCACCGTCCGCAAGGAGCGACGGTTCGAGGTGGGAGACGCCACGAAAGCTCCGGGGGAATGATGGGTCGGAGCGACTCATCGACTCTCCGGTTGCCGAAATCTCGTCCCGTGCGAGCGAGGAGTTCGCAGTCGCGGGGTGCCTCAGCGGCTCCGGTTCCGAAGACGAGAGCAAGAAGTCCATCCGGAACTGTAAAAGGTCTCGATGGATGTCCTGCAAGTCGAGAACCTCAACAAGCGCTACGACGAGCGCCCACTCCTGGAGCAGATCAGCTTCCGGTTGAGTGAGGACTCCCGGGTGGGTTTGCTTGGCGCCAACGGTTGCGGAAAGTCGACGCTCCTCAAGATCTTGGCGGGGATTGAAGAGCCGGACGCGGGGGAGGTCTCGTTTCTGGCAGATATCCGGGTTGGTTATCTCGACCAGGAGCCTCAACTGCCGGACCAGCCCATTCGTGATGTGGTGGTGCAGGGGTTGGAAGGGCGCTCCGAGATTTTGGCGCAGCTCGAAGAGATTCACGAACAGCTCGCCACGGTCACCGATCCGGGGGCCATGGAGAAGCTCTTACGGCGACAGACCCGGCTGGAACAACAACTCGAAGAGCGCGGTGGTTACGACGTCGAGCATCGGGTGGAGTCGTTGATCGACCACCTGGGGCTTCCGCATCCCGAGGCGCAATGCAGCCATCTGTCCGGAGGGGAGCGCCGCCGTGTGGCCCTCGCTCGATTGCTGCTCTCCAAACCGGACCTGATGTTGCTCGACGAGCCGACCAATCACCTGGATGCCATTGTCACCGAGTGGTTGGAGGATGAGCTTCTTGCGACGAAGACCCCGCTACTGATGGTGACCCACGACCGTTACTTCCTGGACCGGGTGGTGGATCGGATCCTGGAGTTCGACGGAGGCAAGCTCTACGAGTACGAGGGGAATTACGGCGCTTACTTGGTTGCGCGTGCGGAACGGCTGGAACAGGAAGCCAAGGCCGAAGCCTCTCGCCAGATCTTGCTCCGGCGAGAAACCGCGTGGATGCGACGCGGTCCCCCCGCCCGGACGACCAAATCCAAGGCGCGCATCCAGCGGTTTCATGCGCTCGTGGACGCGGCCCCCGACGCGCGAGACGCTCCTTTGCAGTACTCGATTCCTCCCGGCCCGCGTCTTGGCACGAAAGGCATCGAGCTGGTGGGCGTGAGCAAGGGCTTTGCCGGCCGGGCCTTGATCGAAGGGCTCGACTTGGAGCTCAACGGCGGGAAGCGCCTTGGGATCGTCGGCCCGAATGGGGCCGGCAAGACCACCTTGCTGAAACTGTGCCTTGGCGAACTTGATCCCGACGCCGGCGAGGTGAAGGTCGGAGAGACCGTCAAGGTCGCAGCCATCGACCAGCAGCGCACCGAGCTGGATCCGGACCGGACCGTCGTCGAAGAGGTCGCGCGCGACAACGACTACGTGTTCGTCGAGGGCCAGGCTCGCCGGGTGGAGTCTTTCCTCGAACAGTTCTTGTTTCCCGGAAACCGCAAGTACGTCAAGGTGGGCAGCCTGTCTGGCGGAGAGCGCAATCGCGTGCTTCTTGCCAAGCTGTTGCTGTCGGGCGGCAACGTGATTGCTTTGGACGAGCCGACCAACGATCTTGACCTAATGACTTTGCGGGCTCTCGAAGAAGGGCTGTTGACGTTCCCCGGTGCGGTGGTGGTCGTGAGCCACGATCGCTACTTCCTGGACCGCGTGGCGACTCACATCCTGGCATTCGATGGCAAAGGGAACGTCCGCTTTCACGAGGGAAGCCTGAGCGATTTGCTGACGAGGATGGAAAAAGAGGCGACTCCGCCCGCTGCTCCTGCCAAGAAGAAAAAGCCCGCCAAGGATCCGAAGCCGGCGCCGACTCGGAAGCGCCTGAGCTTTCAAGAGAAGAAGGAATACGAAGAACTCCCGGACCAGATAGACACCGCCGAGCAAGAGTTGGCGGACTGGGATCAGCGAATCAGCGACCCGGCCCTCTACGAAAAGGGCCCGGACGAAATCCAGAAAGCCGTTCGCCGTCACGGCGAGGCCAAGGAACGAGTGCAGCGGCTCTACGAACGGTGGGAGGAGCTGGAGGGGCGGAGTTGAGGAAACTCGGCGCGACCGCTGGCGAATTTGCGAAGGCACGGGACGAGGCCCACTTCGCGTCACCGTTTCGTGGCAACGCGCGAAACCGTCTGTGCGATGGGATTGCTCGCCGCGGGGAGGCCGCGTAGGCAAACGTCACCGGATGGGAGCATGGACCACGAAGGGATCGACTCACGTCCCGTGAGTTTCGTCCGAAGTCGCCAAGAAAAAAGGCGCCCTCCGGATTCGAAGGGCGCCCTTGATGAGAGTCGACCGGGTCTTGCTCGGACTTACGGTCGCTGCTCTTCGCGATAGGCCCGCATCGCGCTTTGCTTGAGTCGGAAGGCTTCGGTG
Source organism: Planctomycetota bacterium (assembly GCA_028289345.1). Lineage (GTDB taxonomy): Bacteria > Planctomycetota > B15-G4 > B15-G4 > SIAN01 > JANQQL01. Next base: position 459,166 of record JANQQL010000050.1, read on the forward strand.
AGGTTGATCACTCCGGCCTGACGCAGATCCTTGAGGGCTGAAGTCACGCAGGCGCGGTACTCCTCGAAGCTGCTCCAGTCCCCGTCGAAGCTGCACGGGATCTCGGGGATGGTCAGGACTTCACCGTTGCGGACGTTGTACAGCCGGTTGCGGATGCCGCCGGGCCACTGGATTTCGACCGTACCGGCCATCGCGCGACCGGTGCCGAAGTGAGCGACCAGGCTGTGCTGAGACGCATGGCTCGAGCCGGAGATGATCGGCTTCATGGCGGTGTTTCCTCCCCGTGGGGTGAAAGAGACGATCGCTCCCACGCCGTCCCGAGGAGTCTGGGCGTCGGAGCAGATTCCCGCCGAACCCTGGGCTTCTACTTGCACAAAGCCGGCCTCGAACGGGATCTCGTTGAGCAATACGGCGACGGTGCCGTTGCTGGGCTCGGCGCCGGTCCATACCAGATCGCCGGTGGGTGGCATGTCGAACATGGGCACCAGCTGCGCCGGATCGAACTCGCTGCCATAGTCGTCGGCATAGGGCACCAACGGGACGCTGGCGGGAAAGTCCATGTTGCTGGCCACGACCAGGTCGATGGCGCCGTCCTGATTCAGGTCGCCCATGGCCAAACCCTGGTCATTGCGTCGCAGGCAGAAACCGTTCATGGCCGCTTCGTCGTACTCGAAATTCCCCTGGCCGTCATTGCGCAACACGGTGCCGGGATTCGAGGAGTCGATGATCATCATGGCTTCGATTCCGCCGGCGTAGATCACATCTGTGTCGCCGTCGTTGTCGTAGTCCTCGGCGGCCACACCCCAACCGAAGGGAGTCGCGTTCAAGGCGCCGACGCCGGGATCTTCGAATCCGCCGTTCCCGTCTCCCAGGAACCAACGGCTGCTGTCCAGCGCCGGATCCGTCGGCAGGCCGAACGCAGGACCCATCCAGTTGCCGAGGTTGGTTACGAACACGTCCAGGTTGCCGTCGTGATCGAAGTCGGCGAAGTCCATGCCCATCATGGCACCGGGGGCAATGTCCGGGTCCGTGGCGTCCAGGAAGTTGCCGGTGCCATCGTTCCGCCAGATGCGCAGGAACGCGCGATCCACGCCCCCGAACTGTGCGCGAGGAATGACCGCTTGGTCGTTGGCTTCCAATATGTCGAGATCTCCGTCCTGGTCATAGTCCACCAGAGAAACCGCCCAGGTGAGTTCGTCGCCCGGGAGGGTCAGCCCGGCGGTCGCAGTCACGTTGGCGAACTGGTTGGCGCCCAAGTTCAGGTACAGATGGTTGGGGTGATTGAATGCGTGGGGCTCCTGCACGAAGGTCAGGTAGTTCTCCAGGTCGGTGCCGTTGCCCACGTACAAGTCGAGCAGTCCGTCGCCGTTCACGTCTCCCAAGGTGGCGCTCGAGGCGCCGAGGGCCACGTCATCGATCCCGGAATAGGCTGAGATATCGATGAAGGTGCCGTCGCCCTGATTCTCGAACAGACGGTTGGGCTGCATGTGCCCGAGCACCACCAGGTCGGGGTCGCCGTCGTTGTCGATGTCGCCGCTGCAAACTCCGGTGCTGTCCTGATCCATCGCGCCCACGCCGGCGGTCAAGGCCACGTCGACGAAGCTCATCGTGCCTGTGGGGACGAGCTGGTTCTCGAACAAGCTATTGGCCGCACCGGGACCATTGCTGACATAGATGTCCAGGTCCTTGTCCCCGTCGTAGTCGAACAGGGCCACGCCGGGAAGGCCGTGGGTTCGAACGGGAGAGCCGACCAGTTCGTCCATGGTCACCGTCGTCTGATTCTTCAAGTCGACCAAACGTTGGTGGGATGCCGAGGGCGCGCGCTCGAACGCAACGCCGGCTCCCGCGGTCACGTCGACGAAGAATGTTTGATTCGCTCGGGTGGTGGTTGAGGTTTGCTGCGCGTTCTGCTCGGTGCTGTGGACGAGAGAGCTCGCCAGCAAGCCGGACAGGGCGATCGTGTTCCAGAACAACATGACGAACTGCCTCCTTCCCTAGAGAGCGCGGTGAGTCCTGGCGCTCGAGATTCGAATGGGTTCCGCCGGCACGCTGCGCGCAAGCGCTCTGGGGGAATGCCGAACCCGTGTCGAGGGAGGTGCTTCGATGACACAGAAACATTCCTGCCTCGGGTGCCAGGCTTCGAACCGGGCACCGCTTGGCCAGGCGAACAAGACCGGACGTGGTCGCATCCTTGGGAGGTCGCGGAACCGCTGCGAGTTCCCGTTCCAAGAGTCGGCGTCGGGTCGCCGCGGACGCTGCTCGATTGCTGACCGGGAAGTGCCTTCCTCGGTCGACTCATGCAGGGTCGCGAGAATCGGCCAGGCTTTCTTCCGCGGGGACTTGCGAAGTTTCCACGGTAGACGTTGCTGACGATCCGAGGGAGGTCGGGTGTCGGTAGGGACGAAGTCAATGAGGCCCTGGGCCACGCCAGTCGGGGCTCATCGATCGTCCGGCGTGGTCCGCCCGCGCGGAAGGGCAAGGAGAGAATCTGAGGCCGGCAGCTTGTTGGATGGCGGGGCTCGATTTGCCAGCGACGCGGCGCCTCTCGATCCGTCCCCGGGCTTTTCGCCGGATTCTTGATGGACCCCACCCGGTCCTCGCGGGAGATCCCCGTTCGGGGCGGCTGACGAGCGGCCGAAGGGCCGTTCTCCCCATTCGCCCTTGTCCGGGGGCCGTGAATTCCTCGGATTTCTTTGTCACCCCTCGATTTCGAGGGACACGGTCCCCCGGACGTCCGTGGAAGCCGAACGCCGGTCCCTGGACGAGATTCGCCGCCTGCGTCAGAATTCGTGATGGGAAGGGGTGAAGGAATGCAATTGATGGTTTCGCAAAGCGTCTCGGATGCGGCGGACGATTCGGGAGAAACGTCCCTCCACTTGCGCCGAGCGGTCGAAGGAAACCGAGAGAGCCTGGAGTGGCTGGTGGTGCGTGTGTCTCCAATCTTGGTGATGGAGGCTCGCGAGCGACTTGGCCCGTACCTCTCCAAGCTCTACGAGGCGGAGGATCTGGTTCAGGAGGCCTGGCGCATCGCCTTGCCACGCCTGGCCGAGCTTCCGGAACGGGAAGGGCGACGGGTCCCGGTGGTGCTCCGCTTTTTGAGCACGTGCATCGTCAATCAGGTCAACAACTTGCTGCGTAAGCACCTGGGCAAGGTGGACGAAACCCGGGCGAGTCTTTCCAATCTGGAGGAACTCGGGGACCTCCCCACGGAGTCGACCAACATCATCAGTCGAGTCGGGCGCAACGACCTTTATCAGAAGATCCTGGCCGCGCTGGAGAATCTACCGGAGTTGGATCGGCGGATCATTCTGTTGCGGTGCGTGGAGCAGTGCTCCACCGCGGAGGCTGGGCTGCTTCTGCAACTCAAACCCAACACCGTGGCAGTCAAGTACCGACGAGCCTTGGACCAACTGCGCCATCGGTTTCCTCAGTCCGTGTTCGATGAGTTGGAGGGCTGACCCAGCTCGATGGCGACTTCCGACACCTCTCGCATCCTGGTGACCTTCCGCGAGCGACTGCTACGCGACCGACTCGAAGGCAAGGATCACGGCGCGGATCACTATCGATCTTTGTTCCCCGGGTTCGAAGAGGTGATCGAGCAGGAGTTCCACGAGATGAGCGCGCCGGTGACCGGCACTGGTGCGAACCAGGAATCGCGCATCGGTCCCTACGTCATCGAGCGAGAACTGGGGCGTGGCGGCCAGGGGATCGTCTACCTGGCCAAAGACTCGCGTTTGGGTCGACGAGTCGCGTTGAAGGTGTTGAACCGCCGGTTGTTCGATTCCGAGGAGCGCAAGCGTCGTTTCGACCGTGAGTCTCGGTTGGCCTCACGGCTGGAACATCCTGGCATCGCGACGGTGTACGAGTCGGGCTGCGTCGACGACGAAGAATACGTCGCCATGCAGTACGTCGAGGGGCCGAGTCTCCGCTACGAGATCGAAGAGGACAAGCGAACCGGCACCATCGTCTCTCGTCAGGAGTCGCTTCAGCGGGTGCGCGTGGTGGCCGAAGTTTGCCAAGCGGTGCACGCGGCTCACGAGCAGGGCGTGGTGCATCGCGATCTGAAGCCGGCGAACTTGATCCATCGAGCCAGTGGCGAGCTGGTTGTGCTCGACTTTGGCTTGGCGGCGGACCTGTCCGGGGATGACTCGACGCTGACTCGCTCCGGCGATCTGTTCGGCAGTCCGGCCTACATGGCTCCGGAGCAGATCGAAGGAATGAGCCACGGTGATGCCCGAGTCGATGTGTACAGCTTAGGAGTCTTACTCTACGAGTGGATCACCTTGCAGCGACCGTTCCAAGGAGCGACGCGCGAGTCCTTGTTCCAGTCGATCCTGCGAGACGAACCTCCGGACCTTCGCCGCTCGGCGCCGGGGACTCCGAGAGACCTCGCCCTGGTGCTGCAAACCGCGATGTCCAAGGACCTCGCCACGCGCTACCAAACGGTCGAGGATTTCGCCAACGACCTCGACGCGGTGGCCGAAGGGCGTCCGGTGTCGGTCGTGCCATTGCGCCCGTGGCAACGGTTTGGACGCTGGGTGGTTCGGGATCCAAAGCAAGCCTCGCTCGTGCTTTCGCTGGTGGCGTTGCTACTGGCCGTGACGGGCATCGGTGGCTTCTCCTTCGCCAAGCGAGAGGTTTGGGAAGCGGGAAAGGAGGCGCGGAAGCAGCGTGAGTTTGAGCTACTGCTGGGACGCGCTTTCGGAGAAAGCGGCCCAGAAGAAACCTTCCACGACCGCCAAACGCTGACTCAGGCGGCCCACGAACATCCAGAGCTGGCACTGGTGAGAGTGTTCCTGGCCGTGGACTTTCTCAACCTGGGAATGGACGACGACGCGGCTGAGATCGTCACGGCTCCAGCTGACGATCCCGATGGCGAAGCCGCTTTGCAGCGGGTGCGAGAGTTTCTCCAAGGAATTCCACCGACTGATCCCGCCACATCAGCCGGCCCGGTTGAATGCTACACCATTGGTTCGCTTTCCTACCTCTGCTTCGAAGGAGGGATCGACCCGACAGAGTCTCTGTACCGGGCCTTCTACGCGTTTCGTTCCGCGATTCTTCTCTCTCCAAAGGCGACTTTGCTGTTCTATTTGGATCTCGCTCGCGCAACGAACGTCTTGCGGCAACGAAGTTTCAAGGAAGCTCAGAATATCGAGATCGCCTTGTCTGGTGCCTTGGCCCATTTGTTTCCGGACTCCGACATTGCCCTTAGCTGGGCTGGACACCTCATCATTGGGAGAGACCGGGAGCGAGCAGTGGAGTTACTGAGACGCGCGGTGGAGCTGAATCCGAAGAGTATGGCTGCGATGGTCAGCCTTGCAGAAGACTGTGTTGTGGCACAGCGCGATCTCGCCAAGGGAAAAGCATGGTATGCGCGCCTGGAGGAGGTGTTGTTGGAGGCTCAGGGGAAAGGCCTCAAGGAGAATCCGCTTCTCGGCACTTATCCCCTCAAGTGGGCAAATGTGTTGCGAGATGCTGGGTGGATCGAGGAGTCCATTCGCCCCTTGCGGATGGCCGTTGCAGTCAAGGCGCCGGTGGCCGGCCCCTATGTTCGACTTGCCGAGTATGAAGAAAACATTGGCAACCTCGAGAAATCTCGCGAACTGTTGGAAACGGCGCTTCAGCTCGAGCCAAGCCGACTCGATGCGTCTGTGAAGTTGCGAGAGGTGCTTGGAACCCTGGGCGAAACGGACCTGTTGCGTGGGGAACTTGAGCGACGCACGGGGATCTGTCCAGATGACGTCCAGGCGTGGCATGAACTCGGGAGTATCCTGATACTGCAAGGCCACTTGGATGACGCTTGGATCCTCGTGGAAGATGCCCTCGATCTGCTCAAAGATCTTCCTGAGCACAGGCTGGCGAACCTCATCGAGCTTCAAGGACAAATCGATGCGATGGAGTGATCGAGTTGCCCAAGGCACGAGAGAAAAAGAGCGCTGATCGGAGCATCAATCATCCTTGGAGTATCGCGAGCCGTTCCTTTGCCCAGCTTCTCCAGCGCGGCGACTCACCTCGAATTGCAATCACTCTTAGGAACTCTCCTAGTTGTGAGTCCGTGCGGCCCGTTTGAAGCGTGATGCGTGCGATCTGCTGCATTGCTCCGACGTCTTCAGGCCGAACCTCCAGAGCCGCGCGGCAGGCCGTGAGGCTCTCCTCCATGTGTCCCGCACGCTCCAAGGTGAGAGCGAGGTTGAGCCGGGGATCCGGGTTCCCTGGCATGAGCTTGCGCGCCCATTCGAACTCTGCAGCCGCCTCGTAGAGTTTGTCTTGGGCAAGATAGAGCACTCCCAGATTGTTGTGGGCCGGCCCGTTGAAGAGATCCATATTGAGCGCTTCCCTCAACATGGATTCGGCTCGGTCAGGGTCCCTGTCGAGAAAAGTCGCAGCCTTTCTTGCGAGCTGATCCGCTTGAAGGGGCTCTCTTGATTCTTCCCCAGCTGGTTCGTAGCTGTCCGACCGCGAGGTTGTGCATGACGTCGGGGTCAAGCAAATCGCAACCAAAGTCACGAGTTTCGTAAGCGTCCGTCGACCGCGACAGCGGTCGAGGTTGCGGGCCTTGTTTGACGAGCTCATGAAGCTCCCCCATCGGTGAGGTAAGTCGCGGTGACCACGACACGGGCATCGTAGAGACCCTCTGCTTCGCGTTGATCTCGCGCGTGATGCAGCTCCACGCGACTAGGAATCCAAATCTTCTGAGAAGTACACCAGCTCTCAAGAAAGCCCCCAATCTCCTCGGGGCGGAGATCGCGAAGAGCGAGAGAAACAGACTGGCGCCGATAGCGGGAGACGCGGCCGCCTGGCTCCGACACAGCCACATCAGTGCCGGCCTCCAGAGAGTGGAATCGATCGGTCGGGATTCCAAGTGAAGCCATCACTGCATTGACTTGGGCAATCACATCCTGGTCTGGCCTGGGGTGGACCGCGATTTGTTCCTGGCGCCGGCCCAGTGCGGAGGCTTCATTCGCCATGGCGAGACTCCGCTGAAAGACTCGGCTCGCTGCTTGCCTCTCCGCGATCGCGCGGGAAAGGCGGTGCGAACCAATCGCCAGCGCGAGAACAATCACGCCAAACAAGATTGACAAAGCGGATCGGGGTGAAGGGGCCCTCATGGCGCTTCCACCGATTCCCGACTCAAGCGAACCGCGATCTGCACGCCGTTGGAGGAGGAGCGAAGACTCGGCTGCTGAAGCCGCCAGCCTTCCATCCCCTCAAAGTAAGAGGCGAAGGCTTGTGCGTCGGCAGCAGTCCCGACTTTCCCTTGGATGTGCACGGCGTCCTCCGTTACGTGGATCGACTCTGTTTCAAGAAACAGATCGGAAGGCCAGCGTTGAAGAACCTTGGCAAGAGTCACTCCAGCGTTAGGAGGCTTCTCGATGTGAGTCGCGTTGCTTCGAGTCTGTCGGAGCTCACGGACGTGTGCCTCGAGCTGAAGAGCCGGCGGGAGCGCTGAGCTTCGATAGGCAGGGCCAAGAACTTGTTCGTAAATTGTCGCAGTTTGTACGTTGAACTCGTTCCTCTGAACATTGTGCATGGTCGCCCGTCGCGCCTGGCCAACGCTTACGATCAGTGCGCATGCGATCGCGATGAATGCCATCAACATGGCCCATTTTCTCCGAAGTTTGCGAAGCTTCGGGGGGAGGAAATCGCCGCGAAGGAGATTCAAACGATTGATGTCGAAGGAGTCATGCAGGTCCGGGATGGCCGCGGTCACGAATAAAGGAAGCTCCGAGGGAGTGAGTCGCATCACTCCCTCGGGCACCTCAGCAAGAGCCTCTCGAGAGGCTCCACAGGCGAGGATGCGATTGTCGGGTAGCGGTTCGTAGACGGCGTGAATCTCTTCCAAGGATTGAGGGATCAGCGGTTCGAAAAGGTATCCAAGCTGCTCATCGCTGCCCCGAGAGCGACGTCTGACCAATGAACGGTCCAGGAGAGCCCAGTAGAACTCCTCTGCCGGCCATCGAAGACGTGGGGAGTCGATCTGCGTCATCACCGTTCCTCCCGCGTCAGCTTGAAACTCTGAAGGTGGTTGCCCGATTGAACGTCGATTCCATCCAAACGAACCGATGACACCGTGTGCCGTTTGAGCTGATCCCCCTCCTTCACCATGAATAGCCGGTCGTGTTCTCGGTCATAAACTGCTGCGTACAAGCAGACCGGGTCCTGAGTGATTCCTACTAACTCGACCTGCAGAGGGACGACCCGGCCCCTCTGGGCTCCCAGAGGGTCGTTCGCGGCTTGGTTTTCTGCGGTGTCTTGTTTGGGGAACGAGCGCCACAGTTCTACTTGAAAGCAACGTGCGTCAGGGGGGACCTCCGGGGGATCGGAATTCACCGTTGGGGTCGACGACGTCACATCCACCGATGGCAAAGGGGCCAGATTGGGAGCCCGCCAGGCCCATCCCGCGGCGATGACCACGGCGAAGAAGCCGAAGATCGCGCTCAAGACGATCCCCCGGGGCAGTCTCCCAGGGTGGTCAGCCACGAATAACCAGTCGCTCAACACAGTTCCATTCCTTGCCTTCGCGTTCATAGATGCACCACCAGGCGCGCTTGGCCCTTCCGACAAGAAGATCGACACGAAACGACCACGACTCACTCGCGGAAACCAGCTCTGGGAGCGGAGATCCGCTGTTCTTCAACTCTCGCTCTTGGGGTGTGCTCAATCGAGTAGACAGGCCGGTGCTTCGCGATTGACGAACTGCTTCGATCCCACCCCGTCGAAGCATGCGGAACGCGGATTCCACAACATCCAAAGGAGCTGTGTTTACGTTGATCCTGCGGTTGCTATGCGTCGCGACAAGTGCGCCAATTGCAATTCCTCCGCGATCAACCTCCTCGTTCTTTCCTCTGTCCGGAGTCGAGTTGCCCGAAACTCTAGGAAAGATTGGAGCGTCCGTCTTCACGGCGTGGTGGAGGAACAAGTCTAGGCCGGCCACCTCACCACGTGGAACCTGGAGCCGATCCACCACTCGAAGCACATCTTCGTCGAGAGTCAAGCGAAGTGGCGATCCCTTCTGCGCCATCTCGAGCGGCACCATGCCACATTGATCAAAGGCTGTGACCCTGGCCTGGATTTTCATGCCATCGAGGTCCAGTTGGTCTTGAAAGACCGGAGCAAGAGGCTGAGCGGCGTCGGACAGCACCACACTGGGACTAGCGCTGCGGAGCCAACGAACGATGACTCTCTCGACGTCCGGCAGCAGAGCGTCTGCGAGGTCGGTCCCGTGATCCAATCGCCTCCTCGTTTGTACGTTGGTCGCGTATTCGGCGATCAACGTCACGGCGATGATTGTGACGACGAACGTGGCCAACACCACAAGCAGCGCAGCACCTCGTTCCGAGCGGCTCTTCGGAAAGTCCGTACTCCATGATGGTTGGATCGCGACTACCATCGAAACGTTCGCTCGATTTCTTTGCCCCCGGATCTCCGAAAGGAGACGTGGAGTGAGCGTTCCACCCGGCCAGAACCGAAGTGGCACTCGTCAAGGTCTCCAAGGATTACGGACGGCGCACTCACTGCGACTGGGGACGCCGGCGATGGGAACAGTCGAGTTTCCATCACGAAAAGAGACCGGTCCTCATTCGAATAGGAGTACTCACGGAAGACGCTCCCCCCAAAGGAAGCTCGAGAGCGAGTCCGAATGCGAACCCGTTTCTCGCTCAGGTTCACTTTTCCGCCGTCGCTGTCACGATGAAAGTCGCCCGTGACGAGGTCGTCGTGGATTCGCCGGAACACCGCGTTGACGGCAGTTTCCCAGCGAGAGGGGGCGGCGCTCCGCACTGCTTGGCCCGCAACTTGGGTCCAAGAAAGCGCGGCGAGACTCAATGCGCTCAGCAAACCCAATGTTGCCAACAATTCAATCAGGGTCAGCCCTTCCTGGCGCGACGGTCTGCCCGTCCGATCTGGAGATTTGCCACGAAAGACACGAAGGTCGGTGATTGCCTCGGCATCCCAACGGCGATCGCCGGCAGCGAAGCTGTGATCGGATGGTCGCGGGGGCCGCGCTGGGTCTGATTGGAGAATCATCGCTGCGGTCTTCGGGGGCGCGATTGCTTCGATTCGTCGGGTGGGTCATCGCTGATCACAAGTCGCAACTCGCGCGCCTCCCGACAGCGAAAGGTCCACCATGCGTGAGAAGGTTTCGGGTTGACTGAAATGGTTCGCTCAAAAGTGATCAAGCCATCAGCGGTGACCAGGCTCCCGCGAGATGGCAAACTCGAAAACCCAAACTGTTCTGGCTCGGAAAGCAGCTTCTCGGCTGTTACCGCAAGTCGGGGATCGCGCCACACGTCGTGTTTTCGCGTGAAGATACGCAGGGAATCCCGCATCCACGGGCCGACGGCAACGACGAGAAGCACAAGAACAGCGACGGCGGCAAGTAGCTCGACCAAGGTCATCCCTGTGGAGTTGGCGGTGCCAGTGGGGATAACACCGGGTCGGGACGTCGGTCGTGAAAGCGAAGAGTCCATCGAGGATCTCATCACAACTCCTCCTCGGACGAGTGCCATCCGCTGGTTCCTGACACCGCCCAGGACGTGACGTTTCCATTGTCTTCAAGAACTACCGTGTAGTCTGGACTGAGGCCCGTTTGATCGAAGACAATCTCACGGACCGGGTTTGGAGCGAAAAGTTGGAGGCGGCCGGGCTCCAGCTCGAGAGTCCGTAGCGGTCGGCGGCTCTTCTGGTCACGAAGCGAAACGACCGTGCCGTTTGCCGTCAGCTGCAACACCAATGGACCGGACAACTGAGCAAACACACGGGCACGGACATCCAACTGGCGCAAAAGCGAAACTTTCGAAAATCGGTTCGACGACTCTGACACGACCGAAAATCCGACGGCCAGCGACCCCGCGACAATCGAAATCAAAACGACTGTTGCGAGTGTTTCGAGGAGCGTGACACCGTGAGGGGGGCGGGAGCGCTTCGCTGCGTGGCTCCTGGTGATTCGTGACCATGCCCTTGATTCAGAGAAAGTCATGAGACGTCACTTCAGCCCTCGTAGATCTGCGGAGGTGACGTCGGCATCCTCTCCGGTACCGCCAGGCTGCCCGTCTGCTCCATACGAGAGGATTTCGTAAGGGTGTTGATCAGGTCCAGGAGTCACGAACCAGTACGGTTCGTTCCACGGGTCGAGGAGTTTGTCGGGTTCGAGGTACCAAGGGTCACCGGGGGTGGCATGACCGTCGCTGAGAGCTCTCAGCCCCAGCTCATTCTCCGGCCACGCACTTCGTTCCATTCGATAGAGCTCCAGCTTCTGAATCAGTTGGCTGATTGCGGTTCGGGCAACGTCCTGTTTGGCTTTTGCGACCGATCCCGAGAAGCTGATCACCAAAGTCGCCGCGAGGAGACTCAGAATGACAACGACTGCAAGGACTTCCACCAGAGTCATTCCCGACGATTTGCTCGGGGCATTCGCGTGAGATCCAGAACAACGAGATTGCCAATGGAGGACTGAGCACCGAGGCGTGGAGCCCGGGGTCGCTGGATTCATTCGCAGGACGCGGGTCGGACGACTCATCACAAGATTTCCTGCAAGCGCAAGATGGGAAGGATCGCGGCCATCACGAGAACTCCAATCAACGCGGCCAAGATGAGAAGGCTCATCGGTTCAAGGAGAGTCGCCATTCGATCAATCGTCCGGAGGGCCTTGCGTTCGTGTCTTGCACCCAGTTTCTCAAGCAGGCGGTCCAGCTCTCCACTCTCCTGTCCAACGTCCAGCAAACGCCGGAACTCGGCATCGAACCAAGCTTCATCATCGAGTGCCTGAGAGAGTTCCTCCCCGCGTTCCACTCGGGTTGCTGCCTGGTCGAGGCGGCGGCGTAGTGTGAGGCTCCCCACCGTTGGAGCCAAGACCCGCAAGGCTTCGACCAATGGCACCCCAGCTCGAGATAGCTCGGTAAGCCCCACGGCAACTCGTGCCACGGCAAGTCGACGCGAAAGCGATGGCTGGAGTCGAATCAGCCAAGACGGGAGTTCGCGTTGATGCTTTCCGGCCGAGACTCTCACTAGTATGACGATTGCGGAGAGAATGCTGAGTGTTCCGGTGAGAGCAAGCCAGTTTGTCGCGATCCCTTGGCCGATGGACATGACACCACGAGTCAACCGCGGAACCTCGATGCGCGAGTCACTGAGAATGGCCGCGAGGTCCGGAAGCGTGTGATTGCTGAGGAACAGCAGGACGCCGAACCCCACGCACAAAACCAGGAGCGGGTACGCCAATGAACCGATTACCTTCTGAGCAATGCCGTTGGATCGCTGGTGTCTTTCGACCAGCGTGCGTAGCACGTCAGGCAACGTTCCGGCGTGTTGTCCTGCTTCAACCATCGCAACCTCCAATGGGTGGAACCAGGATTCCTGAGCGCTGAGGGCTTGGCCGAAGGACCGCCCGGAACGCACGTCCTCCCGAAGACGCAGAATCATGGATCGCATGCTGGCTCGCTGATCGGCCCGAGCTTTCCGCATCGTGTCCAGCGACTCCAGCAGCGGCAGGCCCGATTCGAGTAGCGTAGAAAGGCCATCGAACAGCTCTGCGCGTTCCAAGCGGCGACGCCGGCGGAGGTGGTTGTTGATCCAACCCGTGCAAAGGTTGGGAATGGAAAGCGAGGAGGGAACGGCCGGGCGAATCTCGAGAACCTGCAGCCCTCGCTGTCGGAGAGCCGCACGAGCTGCTGCGGGATCGTCTCCGGAGATTTCCCCGGACTGGCGGCCAGATTCGGCTCCGCGAAGCGCAACCGCTTTGTAACGAAACAAAGTCATCGGGTTTGCACCACCCGAGCCACCTCCATCGAGGTGGACTTGCCTTCGTCGACGAGGCGACGGCCTTCTTCGGAGAGACTTCGCGTCCCGGCGGCAGCCACGGTTTTGCGGAATTCGTCCAGCTCGGCGCCTTCAGCAATCAAATGGCGAATCGCGTCATCAACCACGACCAATTCGAAAATCCCGGTGCGTCCTTGGAGTCCCGTGTTGAAACAGCCCGTGCAACCCAGGCCATGGCAGTCGGTGTGAATCGTACGAACCAATCTCTGTGCAAGAATGGCGGACAGCGATGCGCTCAAAAGGTAGGGCTCAACACCAAGATCTAGTAAGCGGGTGATCGCGCTCGGCGCGTCGTTCGTATGAAGAGTCGAAAAAACCAAGTGTCCGGTAAGGCTAGACTGAATGGCCATTCGGGCAGTTTCCGCATCTCGAATCTCGCCGACAAGCACCACATCGGGGTCCTGTCGAAGGATGTGGCGGAGCCCGGTAGCGAACGTGACACCCTTCTTAGAGTTCACCTGAGCCTGGCTCACTGCGAGTCCCACCGTCGCGAGTTCGTACTCGATGGGATCTTCGATGGTCATGATGTTGAGTTCAGGGGTAGAAACGGTTCGCAGTGTGGAGTACAGCGTCGTCGTCTTTCCGGACCCGGTGGGTCCAGTGACCAACACGATTCCGTTTGGCTGGGTCGCACACTCGAGAAAGTTTTTTTTGACGTTCTCCGGCATGCCGATGGAGTTCAGCTCGAACAAGGTGCTCGTATTGTCCAGTAACCGCAGTACGGCACGCTCCCCGTAGCTGGTTGGGAAAGTGCTGATGCGTAGATCCACGGCCCGCGGCCCGAGAGTGATCGTGCATCGCCCATCTTGGGCGACACGTCGCTCGGCAATATCCATTCGCCCCATGACCTTGATGCGACTCACGATGGCCGCCGCGACATGGCTGGGAATCTCACGAACGGTATGGAGTCTTCCGTCGACACGAAAGCGGACCAGAACTCGATCGGCCAGGGGCTGAACGTGAATGTCGCTGGCGCTCTTCCCCAGCGCCTCGAGGAGCAGGGCATCGACAAACTTCACGACGGGCCCCTTGCCTTGTGTGCTCAGAAGATCCCGATCGACCTCAGCGATGAGTTGTTCAAGATCCTCGTGGTCGGCGTTCTCGAGGGCGAAGTCGAAGTCAGAAGTGGCTCCCGTCGAACCGCCGTATGATTTGTCAATGGAGCGAGCGAGATCCTCCGAGTCTGCGAGGACTCGCTTCACCTCTCTCCCGAGTCGGACTCCAAGATTGAAAACTGCCGCGGGGTCTGTTGTGTTCGCCGTAGCGAGGATCTCGGAGCCGTCTTCCGTTCCTTGCGACAACACGAGGTGCTCGCGTGCAAAGTCTCGCGGAACACGTTGCAAGAAGGTTTTGGTCGCGGAAGAAGGGTCAAGCTTGGCGATGGCATCCGCGGCATGTTCGCCTTGAGGCATGTCTTTCATCGGATGAGCCTTGGTTGCACGGATGGCCAGGAGTCTTCGAGTTCGGCATCTTCGCGCTTGACTCTGCTCATGTACTTGAGGTCTGAGAAGGTGGCGTTACGCAATATGTTGGCGCGCAGGAATACAAAGAAACGACTGCGGATGACCGTTCGAGATCGGCTACGGAAAACCTCGCCAATCAAGGGAATCGACCCCAAGAGCGGTACCTGGGAAACCGCGGAGTCGTCGCTCTCGATCTCCAATCCGCCCAAAGCCACGGTGAAGCCGTCGGGAATTGTGACGACGCTTTGCAAGTTGTTTTGTTGACGAGGAGGGGGCAGGCTTGGATCTGCGGAATCCCCCGTGAACCGGCTGATGGAAACATTGTACTCGAGCAGGAGATGGTCGCCTTCTGAGATTTGGGGGCGCACGGAAACGGTGGTTCCAGCATCCAATGTTCCGCCAAAGGAAGTCGTGGCGACCGTGTCGGAAGCGTTGGTGCTCGTGAATGGATTCTGCAAGACCGAATCGAGCTGAGCCTGTTCATTGTTGTTGACGAGAACCCGAGGAACCGTGATTGATCGCCCCTCGTTCAAGACCTCCAATGCTTGCACGAGTACGCTGAATTCACCGGGATCCAAAACCACTCCCGTCGCCCCCGTGGCCGTGGGAAGAGGAGGCGTGGTTGACAGTGCGGGGGAACCGATTCCGAAAAGAGACGTTAACTGAGCGAACGCGTCATCCGCCGTGGTGAGCCGCTGGAGCTCGACGCCAAGGTCGAGCATGTCGCTTTCAGTCAAAGTAACGAGCAGGACTTCCAGCATTACCTGCGGTTGGCGACAGTCCAAATCCTTGATGATCTCTTCTAGCTGAGAGAGCAACTTCGGTTCACCAACCGCGATGATGGAGTTGGTCACTTCGTCAGAGGTGATGACTAGGTCAATTCCTCCCTGGAGGTCTTCATTGAGGAGGTTTTTGGAAGCTTCCCCTGGGGCCGGGAGCCGCCCTTGGGGGCTCTCGGCCGGTGAACTCATCTCTGAACGGACGAGATCGTCCGGGTCGACCGGCAGCACGTTTCGGCGGCGATTCTGTCGGTTTTGTCCAAGAGTTAAGCCTTCGGAGGGGGAAGCGACGGCGCCTACTCCGACGAGTCTCTGCAGCAGTTCTACGACTTCGCTAGGGTTGCGGTTGCGTATCTTATACGAGCGAATCGGTCGTCGGGTTTCTGGCTGAACGGCCTCCAGTCGTTCCAGCAATTGCGCAACTTGCTCGTGCTGGGTCTCGGTCGCGGTGACGATCAGCGTCCCAGTCAGGTCATCCGTCACCATGCGCCAGCCTGCGGTCTCTGTGGCTGCCCCTCCCAGTACTTGACGCACGAGATCGGCGACATCTTCAACGGCGAAGAAGGAGGGTGAGTAGCTCACCGTTTTCAGATGTTCGTGTTTGTCCAGCTCGAGAGCCAGTGACCTCCAAAACTGTCGTTCTGTCTCCGGGGCGAAAAGTAGGAGGCTTCGACCGTCCGGTGCCGCGATCAGTTTCCCCTTCCGGGTTTCTCCGCTCACCGAGGAACGGGCCGTGACCACGCGCTCGATCAAGTTGATCAGGGACGATGCCTCGACATGAGTCGAGGGGATTCGCTCCATCACGATGGCTTCCGAAACAGGGACGTCCAATTCCGCGGCGACGGTCAGCACCTGCTCCACGTGGGGCCGCAGGTCGGACACCATCATCATGGAGGTCGACCCGATCCGAGTGACCTTGCCTCCCACTCGGGACAGGAACGCTTCGACCGGTTTCTGGACTTCTTCGATGGGGCGGTGCACGATTTCTCGGACCACTTTCACGAAGCCCGCTTGCGCTCTGTTCAAGTCGTCTTCGACTCGAGCGAGACCCGCCGCTTCTTGCAGTTGCACAATGCTGACCGTTTCCTCTCCCGGCATCTGGACGGATGTGAGTCCACGGGTCGCCAGGAGCCGATTGGTCAAAGCCCAAAGCTCTTCGTCAGCAACGCCTCTGCCAAGGCGAAGGGTGACCCGGCCAGAGAGCGTCGACTCGTCATACTGGATGTTGATTTTGAGGCGTTGCGCGCACAGATCGACAAGGCGGGCAAGTTCTACGTTCTCGGAGAGGATGGTCGTTGCCTGCTGTGCGACAAGGGAGGAGTTGAGACTCGCAATGCTGAGGACGAAGAGGGCCCATGCGAGGCGCCGTGTGTGTGATTGGGCTCGTTTTGCAGGAGCCGGACCGGCTTGGCGCCGTTGTTTCGTGTTTCGTTCGGGGTTGTTTTCCCACTTCTCAAGCAATGCAGATCCCTCACGGAAAACCGTCAGGCCGCGTTCCTTGCTCGTCATTCTGTCGCTCTGACCGGTCGACAGCAAGCCATCATCATCATTCTGGAACCTTATGGGTGTGCGGAACGACATCAAGAAGAGTTGGTGGAGATCGCGCCGAAAGAATCTCATGTTTCGAACCGCGACATGGATTGGTTCGGAGTTCGCGCTTCAGAAACGACGTGATTGAATCTTTTTGTCGAGTTGCAATTGCATGTCAGCGGAGTGACAACTCGACACCAAGCTCGCCATTGGTTTCTCGATGTTAGGGAGTCATTGGGGAAGCGCGGTTCCTTCCCATGTTGACAAGGGTCTGCTTCAAGATTCAGACTCTTTGTTTCCAAGAATCGCCGCGGTCTTGCGGCTTTGAAGCGTTGATGTTTGTCGAGCAGGGGGACGACGGATGCGGAATGTCGTTCGCGCGTGGGAGTGTCGTGCGCGTTTGCAGTGGCTGCGTGTTGGAATTGTTTGGGTGGCGTTTGTTGGAATTTCCACAGTTCCGACACTGTCGGCGGTCGCGGTTCCCTCGGCCTCTTTTCTGGTCGAGTGGGATGCGACTCTTGCCAACACCCTTTCGCGAGGTGGTTTGAGTGCGGAAGCGCTGACCGCTGCCGGGGTGGAGGGCTCGGAGGTTTCGGGGATCGTTTCGGCGGCGAGGACGTTCCTGGCCGGGGAAACCACGACGTTGGAGGCACTGGACCAAGCGGTTCTTGTTTCCCGTCAAGACCGTGACCGCCTGACTCGTTCGGTTCGGACCGGCATTGATTCGGAGGTCATCGTGCCAGCCTTGGAAGCGGCGAGACTTGCTTACGCGGCGGACGTGGCAGCTCGCGACGCGTTTTTGGAAGGTGTCTTCGATGCCGCGACGGGGAACTGCACGGCAGAGGACAGGGCCCGATTGGAGCTCATCCTTGCACACCGTGGCCACGGTGTGCCGGTGGAGTATCTGGTGGTGACGCGGACGGATGCCGAGTGGGTCGCACTTCGCGAAGCACTTGCGGCGGAGAGGATCGCCGTGGAGTACGAGGAAGAAGCGCTGGATTCGGCGAGTCAGAGTTTGCTCGCGACGTGTCGTGCCGCATCGTCGGTCGCGACAGCTCGTGCGTGTCTCGACAACCACCTGGCTTCGATGGCTTCTTCGTGGGACCTCGCCTGTTCCTCGTCGCCCTGATCTCGCTGGTCGCCCTGATCTCGCTCCTCGCTGTGGAGAACGTGATGGTCTCTTGCAAGCATCTCAGTCCCGTCCGTGAAACGCTGGTCTTGTCGTTCCTGGCGACGTTGTCCATTGCCCCGGAATCTTGGGGGCAAACGGACCCGATCCTTGAAGTGAATGACGACACTCTCACCAGCTACGCGTTGACGACAAAGAGTCGTCGACACGACCTGAGCCCTCAAGTGAGTCAACGAGGGGTGGGTTTGGATGGGGCGGCCCGTGGATTCTCGGCCTTTGGCATGTCGCTGAACGGCAATCCCTTCTCGCCGGGGATCCCGGCCACCCATCGAGTGGCGGGGGTGAACTTGGCGACGGGGGCGCCGCTTGTGTGGGACGTCGATCTTTCCCTGCCTTCGAAGGGGCCGGACTGGATCATTGGACGGAGCTTCAACTGCCGTCAAGAGGACTCCTCGGGTCATCACAACAGCGACGGTCCTCAAGGCAGGAACTGGTTTCAGACGTCTTTGCCGGAGATCGACCTGTTTGAGCATGCGACCGACGCGGACAAGGATGTGCTCTATCTTTTCTATGGGGCCGATCGCTTCGTGGAGTTCCGGCGGGTGGACATCTCGCCAGGGACGAGTGACACTTTCCGTGCCACCAACGGTGCGGCGGGGATCGTGCTTCGAGAGGACGGAGCGGCGGGAGAGCCGGACACCTTCACTTACACGGACCAGAAGGGGACGGAGTACGTCTTCTTCGGCTTCGACACGGACTCCAATCCTTCGGAAGGGCAGCTCTGGAAGGTGAACGATGCGGCGGGACACGTCGCCTTCGTGGGAGATTCGAGCACGGGGAGCACGGCGATCTCCCAGGGCTTCGACGGCAGTGGCCGCACCACCAAGGCGTATGACGCATCCGATCGTCGATTCACGTACAGCTACAGCAGCGGCCAGATCACCCAGGTCGTCGCGGAAACCAAGAGCGGGGGCACCTGGGCCAGTCCCAGCGGGGTGACGGAAGTGGGCAAGGTGGAATACACCTACTACTCCGAAAGCGACGACCACGGTCGACCCGGTGATCTCAGGACGGTCAAGATCACGATTCCTCAATCAGACTCAGGCGTGAGTCTGACCAAGCAGAAGTACTACCGTTACTGGGATGACCCGGCCACCGAGGGCAATGACCATGACCTTCGCCTGGTGCTCCACTTTGAGGGGTTGCGGGAGTACGACTGGTTGGATTCAACCTTTGACGACGATTTCCTGACCGCGACGGACTTGGATCTCAAACCCTACGCGAGCCATTGGTACGAGTACGACAGCGACCACCGGGTGATCAAGTCCTGGCGTCATGGGCAATGCGGTTGCTCGGGCGCCACTTCGGGGGAGCACGAGTTCGAATACGAGACCAACTCGAGCTACTCCGATGGGGCCGGCTATGACCAGACTTGGTCGACGCGGACGGTGGTGCAACGTCCCGATGGCTCGTACGCGACTCACTACTTCGATGAGGTCGGACAGCCGCTCTCGATGGTGATCACGGATGCAGACCCCGACAACACCAGCCCTGCTCCCGCGACCTGGGCAACCAAGGTCGTGCGAGGAACGGGGGGCGTGGTGACGGACATCCACACTCCTGCCAACGTCACGGGGTACACCCATTCGAGTGGCTCGATGACGACCTCGAGCAGTGTGGGCTTGGTGTGGACGTATCCTGTGCTGAGTTCGGGAGCCACGAGCGGCTTTGCTTCCGACCGAAAGTACAAGGAAGGGACTTCGGGGTCCGCGTACTTCGAGGAATCCTGGACCTTTGCGACGCCGAGTTGCTCGATTGGCGACAGCGAGGTGATCCGTCCCCTCCGTGCTTCCGTCCGAGAGTATCCGGAGGCGATCACTTCCGGGACGACGGGCTCCCACCTTTGGGAGCTTGCGTACGAGTACCAGGGTGCTTCGGGCCGGGATCAGATCGTCATCCAGAAAGTCACGGAAACGGCGCCGGCGGTTGGTTCATCCTCCAATGGGTCGGGCTCGAGTGTGACTTCGAGTGAGTTTTGGAACCAGGACGGGACTCTCGCGTTTGAGAAGGACGCCGAAGGCATCATCGACTACCACGAGTACACGGATGGGCTTCGGACGGCGTTGGTCGAGGATGCCGACACGAGCAAGACTGGGGCAGGGGAAGTCTTTGAGGGGGTGACGATTCCTTCGGGATTCTCGAGTTCGGGGACGCCGCTGCACTGGGTGACGAGCTTTACCCACGACGCCCAAGGGCGGCTCGATGAAACCGTGCTGCCGGGGGGAGAGACCAAGAAGAACTACTACAGCAAGCTCCAAGACGAGCGAGGGGTGCAGCTGACTTTCAACGATTACGAGTCTTCTCCGTCGACGAAATTCTACGGTCCGGTGGATTACCGCGTGCGCAACCACGCGTCACTCGACGTGGTCGTCGGGTTGGTCGGGCTCACGAACAACGAGACGACCACGGCTCTCTCGTCTCACATCGATGAGACGGACTCGGACCCAATTGCCGCGCTGGGGATCGGGTCCCTCGAGAGCTTGACGGTGATCGTCACGGACGAATCGGGAGGTCGCTCCAAGGAGAGTCGGGAGTACTTTTCGATTCCGTCGAGTTCTCCGGGGACCGAAGGGACGCACTATGACGCGACCACGAGGGGCTACGACGATCGTGGCAACTTGACCCGAGTCGAGGCGGCCCATGGCACGATCCTCCGACGCAAGTACGACCTTCATCGGCGGCTGATCGAGCGTTGGGTCGGGACCAACGATTCGAGCTGGCCGGACGGCGCCACATCAGGGACGGACAACCTGGTGAAGACGGAGTCGCGGGAGTACGACTCGGGCAACGACGGAGGCAACGGGCACCTGACCAAGATCACGACATATGTGGAGGACTCCGCGACCAACTCTCGGGAGGTGAGCTTCTCTCACGATCTTCGGGGCCGCGTGTTGCTCGAAACCCATCCCGAGGCCCCTCATGCCTTTCACGCCTACGACAACCTCGGCCGGAAAACGGCGACGGCCCTTTTCGACTCTACGGCGAGCATCAGCGTCTTGTCGGATGATCCGACTACAGAGACGAGCAACCGCCTGGCTTTGAGTCAGACTTTCTATGACGAGCGAGGCCAGATCTGGAAGTCCCAGACCCACAAGATCGACGCTTCCGACGGCTCGGACGACGACCATCTGCCGGTCAATCGCTGGTACGACGCGACCGGGCGACTGGTAAAGCAAGACGGCCGCATCCTCGAGAAGTTTCAATTCGACCGCATCGGTCGGACCACACACCACTTCACTTTGGCGAGTGACAACGACACATCTTACGGTGACGCCGCCGACGTGGTGGGAGACATTGTGCTGGAGGAGCGTCAACTGGTCTATGACCCCGACGACGGCGAGGTGGTGCTTTCGGCGACGATCGAGCGGTACCACGATGACTTTGGCACAGGGGAAACCACTGGTGCTCTGGACACCAATGGCGACGGCGATGCGCTCAAGTTGACCGCGGCGAATCTGAAAGGACGCGTGCAGATCCACGCTTTCTGGAACGGCTTGTTGGGGGTGACCGACTCCGTGGCTTACGGCACCCACGGGGGCTCGGACCTGGACCGGGATGGGCTTTCGGTGCCCGCTCGCTCGGACACCAAGCTTCGGACCAGCTACGAGTACAACTCCGCCGGGTCTCTGGAACAGACCACCGACCCCTTGGGAATCGTCGCGTACCAGGAGTACGACGGCGTGGGTCGCATGACCAAGCGGGTCGAAAACTACAATGCTTCCGTCAATGGTGGCAACCCCTCGGGAAGCGATGACAACCGGACGCTCCTCTACGCCTACACCGATGGTCTGATGACCAGCGTCACCGCCGATCTTCCGAGTGGGGAAACGGACCAGGTGACGACTTACACATACGGGACGACCAAAGGTGTCAGCGCCGGAGATTCGTCGGTGGCGACCGGCCATCTTCTCCAGGAAGTGGAGTATCCCGACTCTGTCTCATCAAGCGACGTGGTGTCGTTTGCCTACAACGCCCAAGAAGAGTTGGTCTGGAAGAAGGATCAGGAAGGCAATGTCCTCGAGACGGACTATGACGACCGAGGGAGAGGCACTCATCGGCGGGTCACGACTTTGGCGAGCGGCTTCGATGGACGAGTGCGTCGGATCTCCCGCACCTATTCGAACCTCGGTCGGCCGGAGCTGGTGACCCAGTACGACCACGCCACGGTCGGAAGCGGGAGCGCCGTGGACGAAATGAAGTACACCTTCGATGACTGGGGGATGCCGGAAAAGCTCGAGCAGGACCTCGATTCGACGGTGGGGGCGAGCCCGGTCAATGACCACGAGGTCAGCTACACCCATGAAAAGAACACTTCGGGTTGGAACGTCCTTCGGCGCAAGTCCATGACGCTGCCGAGCGGGACGTCGATTCAGTACCAGTATACGAGCTTCCAAGGGCGTCACGACAGTGAGGCGAGTCGAGTGAGCACCCTGAAGAAGGGCGCGGTGACGCTCGCGAAGTACCGCTACTTGGGAGTCGCCGATCTGGTCGGAGTGCTCCATCCCGAACCGGATGTCCGCTCCCTCCAGCACGGCACGGCTTCTGGGAGCTACCCGGATCTCGATCGGTTCAATCGCGTGGTGACCTCTCGGTGGACGAAGAATCTCTCAACGGACCGCGACTTCCATGAAGTGGACGTGCAATACGATCGGAACTCCAACGTCACCGGCACGACCGACGACATCCAGGACACCTGGGATCTTTCCTACAGCCTCGACGACCTGAATCGCCTGACTCAGAGCGTGCGGGACAACACGGATCAGACCGACTGGACCCTGGATCACATCGGGAACTGGAGTCTCTATCAGGTCGATTCCAATGGGGACGGGGACTACCTCGATGCGGGAGAGCTGGAGGACAGCCGGACTTTCAACACGGCCAACGAGCTGTTGGCGCGTGACACGGACAATAACGGGACGGATGACTACACGGCAGCCTACGACTCGGTCGGCAATCTAGAAGACGACGGGGAGCACTACCGCTACCAATACGATGCCTTCGGTCGCTTGGTGAAGATCGTGACCTCCGACGTCAACGAAGACCTGGTCGCCGAGTACGAATACAACGGGCTGGGCCAATGCATCCGATCCCACTCCGACGTGGATGACGACGGAGACGTCGACAGCAGTGACCCTTGGTACGAGATGGTGTACGACCACGCCTGGCGGCACGTGGCCACCTACCGGTCTGGAGACTCTGATCCCAAAGAAGAATTCGTCCCGCATCAGGCCGGGCTCGAGGGACTTGGCGGGTCTTCTTCGATCCACCACGTGATGTGTCGCTACCGGGACGCCAACACGGCATGGACGGCGGCATCCGATGGCACCCTCGAAGAAACCCGGTACCTCTGTCAAAACTGGCGCGGCGACGTGGTCGCCGTGGTAGACGACGGCGGAGAGCTTTGGGAGTGGGTGAAGTATTCGCCCTACGGCATCCCGTTTGGGATTCCGCGGGGAGATCTCGATGAAGATGGCGACACGGACAGCAGCGATGAAAGCGCCATCCAAGCCATCATCGACGCCTCCGGCTACGACGTCGAAGCCGACCTTGACCTCGACGGCAACGTCGACGCCAATGACAAGAGCGCCGCGCAAAGCTACTCCGGGAGCTTGGGCGCCGGCGTGCTCAGCGGTCTCGGAAACCGACGGGGCTATGCCGGATATCGACTCGACGATCACCTCGCCGGAACCCACTACGACGTCCGAAATCGGCGGCTCTTGGCGCACCTGGGTATGTGGGGAAGGCGAGATCCGCTAGGGAATGTCGATGGGCAGAACGTCGCCATCCCATCGCAATCGACAGCTCCTGTGGGACGGTCGGGAGGGAGGGATCACCACTCGGGACATCATTGTTTAATCATGATGTCCGAGCAATCAGCGACATCTCCGGAAGAGCAACTGGACAATTGCGGACCGCTGGTGTGGTGGTTGGCTTCTGGTCCATTGCCTGGTGGAGCCCCGAGTTCTGGCACAAGTCAGCCCGGCCTGCAGTCGTTCTGGCAGTACGCGTGGAATCCCAACCCGTCGAACCCGGAGGACTTGCTGGATCGTCCGCCGTTTGGTGGAGCCCCGAGTTCTGGCACAAGTCAGCCCGGCCTGCAGTCGTTCTGGCAGAACGCGTGGAATCCCACCCCGTCGAACCCGGAGGACTTGCTGGATCGTCCACCGTTTGGTGGAGCCCCGAGTTCTGGCACAAGTCAACCCGGCTTGCAGTCGTTCTGGCAGAACGCGTGGAATCCCAACCCGTCGAACCCCGAGGACTTGCTGGATCGTCCACCGTTTGGTGGAGCCCCGAGTTCTGGCACAAGTCAGCCCGGCTTGCAGTCGTTTTGGCGACATGCGTGGAATCCCAACCCGTCGAACCCCGAGGACTTGCTAGACCGTCCCCCGTTTGGTGGGGCCCCGAGTACGGGTCAGTCTCAACCGGGATTGGCGAGCTTCTGGCGCTATCAACGTTGGAACCACTAATTCGATTGGCTCAAGCTGTTCCGCGCTCTTGGCCCAGCCTCGTCCCGAAAAGGTCGGTTCGCGGGTGGCGACAGTCGATGCGAATTTGATCGCCGCGACCGGTGGCAACAGCGGGGGAGAGCTTCCTTAGGAAGCCCGGCTATTGTGAGGGGCGATGGCCAAGCCTCTCGACGAATACCAACGCAAGCGGGACTTCCGCAACACGCCGGAGCCCCGCGGCCAAGTGCCGAAGACCGCCACCGGTGCGACCTTCGTGGTGCACCGCCACGAGGCCCGTCGCCTGCATTACGACCTGCGACTGGAAATGGACGGAGTGCTGAAGAGTTGGGCGGTGCCGCGGGGTTTCTCATTCGTTCCGAAGGACAAGCGCCTGGCGGTTCGCACCGAAGACCACCCGATGCAGTACTACTCCTTCGAAGGCGTCATTCCCGCTGGACAGTACGGCGCGGGCACGATGACGATTTGGGACCGCGGCGAATTCGCGGTGACCGGTCCTGGCGACGGCTTGCACGGCATTGAAGACGGCAAGCTGGAGTTCACCCTGACCGGGGACAAGCTACGCGGCGAATGGCATCTGGTTCGCACCAACGCCGAAAAGAACGAGTGGCTGTTGTTCAAGGCGAGCGACTGTTACGCACGCAGCGCCGAAGAGCCGGGCACGCCGTTCGACTTTCGAGCGGCGCCACCCGCCAAGTTCCCTCGCCGCCAGAAGTTCATGGAGCCGAAATCCACCCGGGCACCCTTCCGCGACGCCGAATGGCTGTTCGAAGTCGATCTACGCGGCAAGCGGGTCTGGATCGGCAAACGTGAGGGCTCGGTCCGGTTGGTGGATCGCGCGGGTCGCGACTGGGCGAGCCGAGTGCCGTCGGTGGTGGATGCGGTGAAGCGAGTTCGCGCCGAAGCCGCAGTGATGGACGGGGTCTTGCTGGCAATGGATGCGGGCGAGCGGCCCAGCGAGTCCGAGCTGGAGACGCGCTTGGAGACCGGCGGACAGGGCATCCAACTGTACGCCTTCGACTTGCTGCACTGCGATGGCCGGGATCTGCGAGGGTTGCCTCTGCGAGAGCGCAAGGGGGCGTTGACTTGGATCCTTCCCGGTTCGCCGGTTCTCCTTCCGGTCGATCATGTCGAAGGGGAAGGAGAGAAGCTTGCGGTGGTGGTCGCTTCCGGGGGACTGGCCGGCATCGTCGCCAAGCAAAGCGCGAGCAAGTATCGCGGCGGTCCTTCTTCCGAGTGGGTGGCCATCCGCACCGAAGCGCCGGCCAAGAAATCCAAGAGCGCGTCCTTGCGAGAGAGCTTGGGAGAACTCGACCAGGGCCAGGTCTCACAGGTCAAGTACACCAATTTACGCAAGGTGTTTTGGCCGAAGACGGGGCACACCAAGGGCGATTTGGTCCAGTACTACGAACGAATCGCCGAGACCCTGTTGCCGTACCTGCGCGATCGACCGCTGCACATGAACCGCTTCCCGGACGGGGTCGGCGGCAAGTCCTTCTATCAAAAGGATGCTCCGGACCACGTGCCGGACTGGGTACCGATCGAATCGATCGCGTCTGGCGACAAGAAGATCCGTTACATCGTTTGTGAGGATCGTTCGACGCTCGCCTACCTTGCCAATCTGGGGAGCATCGACCTGCATCCGTGGTTGTCGCGGCGAGCCAATTTGGAATCTCCCGATTGGGCAGTGATCGACCTGGATCCCAAGCAAGCGCCGTTCGACCACGTGATGCGGCTGGCGCGGACGGCGGGCAAGGTGCTCCGCGGCATCGGACTGCGACCGCTGTTGAAGACCTCGGGGGCGACCGGCCTGCACGTTTACATTCCGTTGCAGGAGGGGTACTCGTACGACCACGCGCGGATGTTCTGCGAGGCGGTGGCGCGCTATCTGGTTCGGGAGCACCCGGACATCGCGACTGTCGAGCGGGTCGTGGGACAACGTGGGCGCCAAGTGTACGTGGATTTCTTGCAGAACCGCCGAGGCCAGACCGTGGTCCCGCCTTACGTCGTGCGGCCACGGGAAGTTCCCAGCGTGTCCACGCCGCTCGATTGGGATGAGCTCTCCGGCCCCCTCGATCCGTCCCAGTTCACCATTCAGAACGTCCCTGAGCGTGTCGCACGCCAAGGAGACCTGTTCCAGGCAGCCCTCACCGATCGTCAGGATCTGATGCCGGCGATCCAGGCCTTGCAGGATCTTTTGCAGGGACGCTAGCAAGCCGGTGAAGAAGGCCGCGGATGGCTGGGGAGGGGCTCCGTCCAGCAATCGGACCGGCGGGGAATCGGTGAGTTCGTCGAGGATTCGAAAACGAAGAGGGAGGCGAGAAGATCCGGTCGGGGGTCGAAGGACGTTTCCACCCGCCTGCGCGCGAGAGGCGGAACACCAAGCTCCAGAAGTGACCGGCGAACCGCGATCGGCCGAACCCTGTCTGTGAAAAAGGAGTCATCACCGCGTCGTTCACCGCAGGCCCGAGAAGGGGGTGGCGACCGTTCGCAAGACGTGCCGGAAAGCAGGCTGGAAAAGGCAGGCCCATTCCTCGCGGGCCTTTGGGGGTCGTCGGGCACAAGGGGCGGTGACTGGCGCGTGACCTCGAAGAAATCGACAGAATGAAGAAATCTTGAGTTTCCCCCAAACGGTGGGGCGTCGGGACGGATCCAAACGCGTGCTCGAGCATGAATGACGCAGAGGATCGGCACTTGTGGAAGGCGCTGAAGCGGGGCGATCGAGCCGCGTTCCGGACCTTCTATGGGCGAGTCGAAACTCGCGCGCTGCGATTGGGCGAGCACCTCTTGGGGAGTCGTCAAGATGCCGAGGACGCGGTTCAAGAAGCGTTCGTGGCGCTGTATCGAACGGTCGCCCGGTTTCGTGGCGAGTCCTCCTTGGAAACTTGGTTCTTTCGGATCCTGGTAAACGTTTGCCACAAGGCCCGTCGTTCCCGTGCAAGTCGTGCTCGGGAGACGGAGCTGGACGAAGAACCCGCAGTCCACGACCGGGAACCGGTGGGAGAAGCCGCCCGCTTGCTCGATCACGAGATCCGGGGATTGCCCATGCAGCAGAGATTGGTGTTCTTGCTGAGTGAAGTGGAGCGATGGTCCCGCAGCGAGGTTTGCCAGACGTTGAACCTGAATCCTGGCACGGTGCGGTACCACTTGTTCCAAGCTCGACGAACTTTGCGGCATCGACTTCGCCACTACTTTCAAGAGCGGGTCGCCGCCAACGGGAAGGCCAAGAGATGATTTGCGGCCCAAGACGTTTCGCGAGAGACGGCCAACGGAAGACCGACCGATGAATCGGGACGAACGAAGTCTCTCTCGGGTTTGTTCTGAGCTGGCGGCTTCTTCGTGTCGCGGGCTCGATTCGGGGGCGACGGAGTCCCAAGCTTTGTGGGACCGCATCGACGCCCGTCTGCAGGTGGAATCCGGACGACGACGCCGGCGCGTGGCGGGCAAGCTCGTGGCGGGAGTGGCCGGCGCACTGCTGCTTGCCACAGCCGTCTTTCACCGGGCCACCGGGACAACCGACGAAGGCTCGTCTCTGCTGCTGGACGCGGAGCAGCTCGCGGCGGTCTCCCAAGAACAGCGGCAGCTGGAGCGAGAGCTCGACGAGTGGCAGGAGCTTCTTCTCCAAGGAGACCCGTCTCGCGTCGATGCGCCGCGCCTGTATGGCCAACTCTCCTTCGTTGACTCGAATATCGAGGCGTGCCAGATCGCATCCCAACACAACCGGGGCAATCCGGAGGTGAGGCGCTCCCTGCTGAACGCCTATCGGACCAAACTCCATCTACTCAAGGAACTCCTGGGAGATCCCTCATGAAACTTGCCGCCATCCTCTTCAGTCTGTGCCTTGGCGAGGAACAAGGAACACAACTCGCTGCCGTGCAGAAGGCGGACTACGAGCGAGAGTTTCGCCAATCGGTGGCCATCGAGGCCCAACAGGCCGTCGACATCGAGCACTCGTTCGGGCTGCTCCAAGTCGCGGAGAGTCCGGACAACGAAGTGAAGATCGAAGCAAAGATCGTGGTCGACGGAGATCACGCCGAGCCCTTTGGGGAACAAATCGAAATCGAAATCGATCCCCGGGCTCATCCGCTGCGCATTCGCACTCGTTATCCCGAGAGCGACAACGAAGAGCTTTCCTATCACGTGCGCCTTCGCGTCGAAATTCCCGGGGCTCGAGACCTGCGCACTTCGCACAGTTTCGGCGACACCCGAATCGCTGGACTCGCCGGAGATCTGCACTGCCGTTCGAGCAATGGCGATCTGCTGATCGAGGGCTGGGAGGGTGAGATCGAGGCGCACCAGGCCTTCGGCAACTTGACGGTTCGGGACGCGACAGGCAATGCGGAGCTCACGACCAGCAACGGAAATCTCACGCTTCGTGACCATCAAGACGGGGAACTCCGGGTGGTGACCGCGTTTGGCGACTTGTCGGTGGCCGATTGCAAAGGCGGGCTGCGGTTGGAGTGCTCCAACGGAGATGTCGAAGTCCGCGAGGTAGAGGGCACGGTGGAGTCCCAGGTCGGATTCGCAGACCAAAAGTACCGAGATCTCGGCGGCTCCCTAGTGGTCTCCAGCGCCAACTCGGAGATTCAAGTCGAGACCGTCGTCGGCGCCGTGGAGATCGAGAACAGCTTCGGCAAGGTGTCCTTGCGCGACGTTGGTGGCGAGGCAGTGGTTCGAAATCAGAATGGCGACTTGTCGGCTCGGGAGGTCAAAGACGACGCCGACCTGGAAGTGGCGTTCGGCAACTTGGACCTGCTGCATTGTGGCGGCAAGGCCCGAGTTCGTGCCCAGAACGGCGTTGCAAAGATCCGGGACGTCGCAGGCGTGTTGGATCTGAGTGCGAGCTTCAACAACGTGGACATCGAACAGGTGGAAGGGGACTGCATCATCCTGGGAGAGAACACGCCGATCGAACTCCGCGACGTGCGTGGGAATCTGAAGATCCAGAACAGCTTCGGCCCCGTGGAAGTGCGAGACGTCCGCGGCAGCTGTGTCATTGACAACGGCAATGCGAACATTCAGGCGCGCGGGCTGGCCTATTCCCGTCAATCGGGTGCCAACCGAATTGACCTAAGGACCTCTTTTGGCGTCATCGATGTGGCGCTGCCTGAGCCTCCGTCCTGCGAATTGGAAGCCGAGGCGAGTTTCGGAACGATCGAGACGGACTATGACTTGCCGGGGATTCAGAAGTCGGTCAACAAGCAGTCCTGTCGATGCAAGCTCGGCAACGGGGAGGCGGAGGTCACGTTGCGGGTCAAGAGCGGCTCGGTCTTCATTCGCCGTGACGCACAGTTCGTTCACCGGAGCGGCAAGGTGAACTGAGCGCTCGCAGAGCGAAGCGCCGGAGGGGACCGGGGGACTCTCAGAAGAGCTTGCCCCAGCGCACGACGGACTGGTGGCGAAAGCCGGAAGGACGACGACCCATCGCCGGAGGGCTGCAGGTGCCCGAATCCGGCCCCCGCCGCGCGGGCGTTTCCCGATTCCCCTAGCCGTTTGCGCGTTGGCGCTTCCAAGCCAACCGGGCGCAACCGAGGATGCCCGCGTCGTCGCCGAGCTGGGCGCGTCGCAGGACCATACGCTGGCCAGGAGCCGGCAATGCTCGACGCTGAAACTCTCGAGTCATGGCTGGTTCGAACAGGGGCCAGGCGGAAGAGAGCCCTCCCCCAATGATCGCCCCTTCCGGATTCAGAGCGTTGGCGAGTGTGGCGCAAGCAATGCCAAGGCGTTCGCCGAGTTGTTCGAACAAGCGGAGGGCAGTTTGGTCACCTTCGTTCGCGCAAACCGCGACGCTTTCGCCGGTGATCGAAGAGAGTTGAGCCAATGCCGATTGAGGATGTTCGAGCGCCGCTTGCTTCGCGTCACGGATCAAGGCGGTGGCAGAACAAAGCGCTTCCAAGGATCCCGGGTTGTCGAACACCAGGCTCGGTCCACCAGGGTCGATGACCATGTGACCAAGATGTCCCGCGGTGTCGTCGATTCCTCGGTAGAGCTCGTCGTTCAGAAGGATCCCGCCGCCGACGCCAGTTCCCAAGGTGAGGATGAACAGGGAGTTCATTCCCTGGCCCGCGCCGCGCCAGTGCTCACCCACGCAGGCGCTGGTCGCGTCGTTTTCGAGAAACGTGGGAATCCGTTGGGACTGCTCCACCAACTTGGCCAAAGGAACGTTGTTCCAGCCCAGGTGGGGGGTCCTGTGGATGACCCCGATGCGCGAATCCAGAGGGCCCGGACACCCGATTCCGATGCAGGTCACCTGGCTTCGGTGAACCTTCGCTTGTTCCGTGACCTGATCCGCCAGCGAGCCCATCTGATCCACGGTTTCTTCCGGCTTGGGCCGGGTTCCTGTGGCTTGGCGAGCGCGAGCCAGGATCGTGCCGTCCTCCTCAAGGAGTGCACACCGCAGGTTGGTGCCGCCGAGATCGTAGGCCAGGATCAATCGGAGTCCTTTGGAGCGGACTCGAGCCGCTCGCGCACTTGTCGTGCCCAAGAACTGTGCGGGTCGAGTTTCAGGTAGCGACGCCAGTGGTCTCGCGCTTCCGCGCGACGATTCAGATGCTCCAGAGTCTCCGCCAGGTTGAAGTGCGCGTCCGCATAGTTTGGCTCCACCCGGAGAGCGTTTTGATAGGCAAGCAGGGCGTGCTCGTGACGATTGGTTTCGGCAAACACGTTGCCGAGGTTGTTCCACGCCTCCACGTATTCCGGGTCCTGTTCCACGGCCTGCATGAAACGCTGAGAGGCGGCATCTTTGCGTCCCAAGCGGTACAGCACGTTGCCCAAGTTGAAACAGATCTCGGGCTCGGCTTGGCCGGCGAGGAGCGCTTGGTGATAGGCTTCCGCAGCATCTTCCAGACGGTCTTCTTCTTCGTGCCGAATCGCTTCTTCGAACCAGTCGCGACTGATTCGATGGAGGTGCGGAGTCGGAGGAGGATCCCCTTCCTCGTCTTCGGGTTCCGGCTCGGCCGGCGGCCCGAAGTCAAGTTGTAGCTGACCACTGGGCTCGGCGAGTTGGCCGTTTTGCAATCGCACCAGCAGGCGTCCGCCGCGCTCCAGAATGCCGAGCTGGTTGAGAGACGTCTCTGCATCCGGAATCCAATGTCCCAATTGCTGCAGGCTCTTGCGAATGCGCTCGGAGGTCACTCCCCGTCGCGACAGTTCGATGAGCACCTTGGCGCTGGCCACCTGTTCGAAGTTGAAGTAGCACAGTCGATGCACGGTCTTGGCGGGTTTGATCAGTCCCAGCCGGACCCACGAGCGGAGGAGTGCCACTGGGGTCTGCAAGATTCGGCTCAGTTGCTCGGTGGTGTACAGCCGGCGGATTCCGTCCTGGCGCTCGCCCAGGCCCAGGTGACCGAGGAACTCGTCCTCGGGAATGATCTGGACATCCAGGCCTTTCTCGCGAAGTGACTGCGCCTTCAGCATGTGCTGGGTCAGACGTCCGTCGCGCTGGAGAGGCCAGCCTTGTTGACCGATCACCAGGTAGTCGGTGGTGCGAATGGGGGTCGGGTGATACTCGCCGCCGACTTTGCGAATCCAGTCCACCGCTTCGTTGCGGGTCATGGAAGCCAGACGACCAGTGATGGCGATCTGCTTTCCTTCGAGCGCACCTTGCGCGACGGGTTCCGCGGCCATGACTCGACTCAATCCATGGACGACGCGGGACGAACCGGCGCCGTCAAGACTCTCCTCTGTGTCCGCGTAGCTTACGGCTGGCCCGGTTCTTTGCTCAATGAAGATCCTGGGAGGGGATCGGGGCTTCCCCGGCTTCGGTTCGAGGCCGGGCCGCCGCCTGTTCCTGATTCGTTCTCCTCCCGTCGAGATCCCCCTTGCGGGTGCTCCGAAGTCATTCGGTGACCAGCTTGCGAAACACCGGGGCGCGCAGCATCCCGGTCTCGGTGTACTCCAAGTAGCTGACCACGCAGTAGATGCCCGGCTCGACCCAAACCCCCTCCTGATCGCAGGGCACCAGCGGAGTGGACCGAACGTTTTCGCGAAGGAGCCGATTGAGCTGTTCCCGGATCGGCGCTGGAAAACCGCCTCCCACTCGTCCGACATAGCGAAGCTCGCCCTCTTCGGTATTGGTGGCGAGGTGCAGGCTTTTGAAATCCTTCGGACCGTCTTCCAAGAAGCCCAGGACCAAGCAGTGGGCGTGATCCCCTTTCTTGATCTTGGTCCAGGCGTCGGTGCGCTGGCCGGACAAGTACGGACTGCCAAGGCGTTTGGCGACCACGCCTTCGAGACCTCGTTGTTGGGCCTCGGCGAAGAAGGCCTTGCCGGCGCCTTCCACTCCTTGGGAGAACACCAAGCGCGGGTGGTCGGCCGCTTCGATCACGCTCGACAGGAGCTCGCGACGCTGTTCCAGGGGTAGCGCCATGCATGATTGGTAGTTCGCGTACATGAGGTCGAAGGCGATGAAGCTGGCTGGTCGGTCCACCGACGGGCGACGCAGTTTTCCGGATCCTGCCGCGTGCTCTCGCGAGAGCAGTTCTTGGAAGCTCGGCCGGTCGTCTTTGAAGATCACCAGCTCCCCGTCCAAGGCCAACCCCCGGGGAAGCCCCTCGAGGAACTCCAATTCCGGATAGCGGCCGCGCATTTCGTGGCGGTTGCGACTCAGTAGCCGGAACCCGTTGCCGTCGATCAAGGCTTGCGCGCGGAACCCATCCCATTTGATCTCGAAAAAGTGTTCTTCGGAATCAAACGGGGAGACCCGCTTGGCCAGCATCGGCGGAATGAACTCCGGCAGCTCTCGCGGGCTTGATTCGGCCATTCATGGAGTCCTGCAAGGCGGAGGGTTCGCCGACCGTTGTAAGGGTCTTTCGGCGCCCGATCGGATCTTCTCACCTCGTCTTCGTCCTCGAGTCCTCGACGAGTTCACCGGTTCGCCTGCGGTTCGACTCCTCGGCGGAGACGAAAACCTCTCCATCGACCACCCGAGGCCTTCTTGGAACGGCGTGCTAGCCGCTCTTGCGTTTGCGCGAGGCGGCCTTCTTCTTCGCACTGGGAGCCATTTTGGTTTTGGACTTGCTCTTCGTGTTGCTCCCGGAAGCGGCTTTCTTCTTGGGAGCGTCCTGAAGCTTGGCGACGCTTTCTTTCAGCGCCTCCATCAGATTGATGATCTTGGGCTCCTCCACATCGGGAACTTCCACGATCTCCTTGCCGTCCACCTTGGCCTGAATGACCTCGGTGAGCTTGTCGACGTAGGAATCTCGGTAGTTCTCGAAGTCGAAGTCCTTCAGCATCGAGGCCTGGATCAGCGTCTTGGTCAGTTGGAACTCTTCCTTGGTGGACTTGACCTCGGTGAGTTCGTCGTCGAACGTTTCCGGACGCTTCAGGCGGTCATCGTGATAGAGAATGGTCATGGCGATCATTTGCTCGAGCGGGCGCAGCATCACCAATTGCTCTTTGCCGGCCAGGACGATCTCGGCAATGGCGCAGAGTTCGCCTTCTTCCATGCCGCGATGCAACAGGGCGTAGGGCTTTTGACCGATGGGACCGTCGGGGAGGAGGTAGTAGGTCCGGCCGGCGTGGTACATCGGGTCCAGGGCGTCCCATTCGACGAAGCCATGGACGTTCACCGCCTTGTCGCTCTTGGGGCGCAGCTTCTCCAGCTCCGAGGGGTCCACCACCACGTATTGACCCTTGGCGTACTCGTAGCCACTGACGATGTCTTCGTTGGTGACCTCGCCGTGAGTGGGGCAGGACTTCTTGTACTTGATGCGGCTGTGACAATCCTTGTGCAGCTGGTTCAGGCGGATCTCGGAACCCGTGGCGGAGGCGGTGTAGGCCTTGACCGGCACTGACACCAGGCTCAGCCGGATGAATCCTTTCCAGCTCGAACGCGGAGGCATGGAGGCGCTCCCTGCTCTGACCGTCGAGAAGAACAGCCCGTTCCCCTCAGTGGTCGAAGGTTTTCAACAGCGCGGGCGGAACCAGAACTTATACCCCGGGGCCGCCCGGGCATTTCAACCCCTCATCGTCGCGGTTCCCACGAGAGCTGGAGTTCCTCCCCAGGGGCGCCCCGGGGAATCACCCACCCCCGGCGATTTCTTGGGAGCTGCTCGAATGGGGCGTGCTGGAGCGCTGAGATTTGTTGGAAATCCACTGCTTGTCCATTGCTTACGCCCTTTGAGGAAGGCGCCAGACCCTGTGCTGGGGAGGTCTGCACCCAGGCTCGTTCAAGGACGGATCAGGAGCACTTCAAGATCTCCGGAACCAAACGTAGGAGCGCTTGGGGATCCACTTCCCGGCTTCATCGACGTCGAAGGAGTCAGTGGTTTGCTCGTCCCCGCTCAGGAGGGAGCGGTGCCCGAGACTCGACGCCTCACCGGTGGTGCCGTTGTGAAACTTCTGAAGTGTTTCCAGGGACCCGTCCGGTTTGCGTTCGTGAGAGCCCGTCCCAAAGGTCCCGTCCACTCCGTATTGGACCGCGATCAGCTTTTGTTCCCCGGGATGCCAGTATTCACGAAACTCCCAGAAGTCGCCGACTTCCTTGTCCTCCCGGATGCCGTAAAGGCGTCCGACCAAACTTCGCTGGCCGACTCCCCAGCGCCACTGCATGCCGTATTCGTCCAAACCTTGGTCGAGATTTCGATACTTGGCGTTGCTGGTGACCCACGTGCCAACCATCTCTTCCCAGTGCTCGGTGACCCAGTCCGGTGCTCCCGCCCAGACGGTGGGCGGGGAAATCGAGTTGCTCCCCGCCGAGGAAGGCGCGGTCGACATCACCGCGAGCATGCCGAAGGAAAGCAAGAACCGGGGGATCGAGGCTCCGGGACGGTTGCCACCAAAACGATGAGACACGGTCGAACTCCTGTTTCTCGAAGACGAAGCCGTGGAGATCGGTCGTCCTCACCCAGATCGGGCGGTCTGTCCTCGGAGGCATGCGACTCGGCTCACTGGTCCGAGCCACGAACGATGAAAGAACGACTGCGAGGCACGCATTCCCTGGTTCGCCTTGCCGAAGGTGCTCCCTCCTCCGCGGGGTGTCGAATACGCTTGCGGGGATCACCGCCCTCAGACTCCGGAAGAACGAGTCGATCGAGTTCCTCCCCACGACGAACTTTGCGAATCGTCCGGCTCCGGAGGCCAGTTTCCTGCAAGCACAAGCGAGATCGTCGCCGGATCGTTACACCGGGTGTCTCTCGAGGCGAAATCCTCGGAGCGAAAGGAGAGTCATGAGTCGGCGGTTGTTGCTTGATGACCAGGGGCCCTATCTCTTGGTGGCTTTGGACAAACTGGGCCAGGTGCGCGAGTGCTTACGGGCCGCGGGAATCTCGTTCCAAGAAGATCCGGACGCCAGTGCGACCTGCGCCGGCCCGGTGATTGGGGTGTTCCGCTTTCCGCGGGCAGGCGACCGAGAGGAGCTCGAGCGCGCGCTCGAGGAAGCTGGCTTGGACTGATTCCACCTCGGTGTCAGGTTCTCGAGGGGCGTTTTGCGGTCCTCGCGAGTGGACTTCTTGGGGGAGATCGGTGCGCGTTGAGAAGTCCACACCACCGGTTGCCGTTTCGTCCGACCATCCCATGGCCGCATCGACTTGCGGCCGCTTCCCTGGGGGCGAACACCGGCTTGCGGTCCGTCCCGATCTTGATTTCCACGACCGTGGGACGGTGACCGGGAAGCATTTGAATTTGGCTTGATCGACCCCCGCCAAACGGCAGCCGCCAAGCTAAGATTCGTGGGTCGGAATGGTGAATTTCGGGCTCGAGATTCCGGCCTTCTCCAACCCCAAGGGCGTCTCCCCATGTGTGGATTCATTGGCGTGCTTGCCCCCGAGGGGCAGGACGTGATCGGCGAGATTTACGACGGCCTGATTGCCATCCAGCACCGCGGTCAGGACGCAGCGGGTGCGCTGACTTATGACGGGCGCTTTCACCTGAAGCGTGGCGCGGGACTGGTCCGGGACATCTTCCGCGAGAAGAACATCCAGCGCCTACGAGGCAATCTGGGGATCGCCCACGTCCGCTATCCCACCGTAGGAGACGGAGGCGCCGACGACGCCCAGCCGTTCCTGGTCAATTCGCCCTACGGGATTGGGATGGCCCACAACGGCAACCTCACCAACTTCTCCGCTCTCAAGACGGAGCTCACCGAGCGGGACCATCGCCACATCGACAGTGATTGCGACGTCGAGGTGATCCTGCACGTTTTCGCCCACTCCCTGGCGGAGACCTCGCGAGACGGCATCACCGATGAAGCGGTGTTCGGGGCGGTCCAGCAGGTGTACGAGCGTTGCAAGGGCGCCTACTCCGTGGTGACCATGGTGGCGGGGTATGGGCTGGTCGCCTTCCGCGATCCCCTGGGGATCAAGCCGATCATCATGGGCGAACGGGAAGGTCCTTCGGGTCGCTCCGTATGCGTCGCTTCGGAATCGGTCCTGCTCGACCTGCTCGACTACCACAACACATCCAACATTGCGGCCGGCGAAGCGGTGATCGTGAAGATGGACGGCTCGGTCCAGCGCCGCCAGCTGACCAAGGAGTCCCACCACCCGTGTCTGTTCGAGTGGGTG
Organism: Planctomycetota bacterium; assembly: GCA_028289345.1. Classification (GTDB taxonomy): domain Bacteria; phylum Planctomycetota; class B15-G4; order B15-G4; family SIAN01; genus JANQQL01. Next base: position 495,910 of record JANQQL010000050.1, read on the forward strand.
TACTTCTCGCGACCCGACTCCTTCCTCGACAAAGTGAGTGTTTACAAGACTCGCCACCGTCTCGGGGAAGCGCTCGCGGCCGAATGGGCCAAAACCAATCTTCCCGTGGACGTGGTCATTCCGGTTCCCGAGTCGGCGCGTGATGCGGCCATCGCCATGGCGCGCACCCTTGGGGTCAAGTACCGGGAAGGCCTGGTAAAGAATCGCTACATCGGCCGCACGTTCATCATGCCCAACCAAAACGGCCGTCGCGCTTCCATCCGGCACAAGCTGAACGCCATCCAACTCGAGTTCGAAGGCAAAGACGTCCTGCTAGTGGACGATTCGATCGTGCGCGGCAACACCTCAAAGAAGATCGTGCAAATGGCCCGCGATGCCGGCGCCCGCAAGGTCTACTTCGCCTCCTATTCACCGCCGCTAAGGCACCCCTGCGTCTACGGCATCGACATGTCGACCCGCAACGAGTTCGTGGCCAAAGATCGCAACGACCAGCAGGTGGCCGAGGCCATTGGGGCGGACTTCGTCCTGTATCAGAATCTGGACGCTTTGCGGGACTCTGTGCGCGAGGGAAATGCAGAGTTGACCTCGTTCTGCGACGCTTGCTTCAGCGGTTGTTACCCCACCGCCGACGTCACCGGGGAAGTGCTCGAGCGAATCGAGCAGGAACGGCTGGTCGTCCACACCGACCTGAGCTGATCCCGGTCCGTCGCCCGTCGAGTCGCGGGAGGGGTGCGGTCGGGCCCCTAAGTAACGAACGGTTTGTTTCCCGCGCTGAAGCCGACGCGCCCGGGGCGGTCGAGGTGTCTGAGGAGCGAAATCCACACACTTGAGCGTGCCCTGATTGACTCCCCCGGTAAACCCCCGTAGGGTGACGGATTGAGGGAAACTCGTGGAAGGATGACTCCTCTACGACACCTCGCGCGGCAATCCGTCGCCGAGGACCGATCGGAATGTTCCGATCCACTGAAACCCCCGGGGAGGGTTCCATGAAGAAAACACACGTGCCTCTCCTGAAATTCTCTTGCGACAATCGCGAGTGCCAATTCGCCTGCTACGTCAACCAGAACAACAACCTTCTGACGCACTACAACCCGAACATGAGCGCGCTTCTGGATTGGCCCTGCCCGGAGTGCAAGACCGGGATGTTGCGATACGCCTCGAACAACACCATGTACGAGTTCTCGCTGACGAAGAACGAACGAGAAGAGGCAGAGAAGGCGAAGGACACGATGGCCGGAGGAAAGTAGGTCTCACTCTCTCCGGTCGACACGTTTCAGAGCCGCGCCCGCTGGTCCCGGCGGGCTACTTCAGGTACCCGATGGCCATGAGCTGATCGACGGCCGCTTCGTCGAGGACGGCGATTCGGCCCTTGCCTTCGCGGGGAACCAGGCCGAGCGCCTCATAGCGCTGCACGAACTCCGCCATGTTGTGCTGGAGGGCGTCGGCTCGTTTGAGTTCGCTGGTCACACGGTTTTCGGTCTCTTCCGGGTCTTGGCTTAGGTGGAAGAGGGATCGTTGCTGGTCCCGTTCGCGGTAGACGATCAGCTTCAGCGGTCCCTGCACCAGGGCATGGACGAGTGGTGGCTCGTCGAAGTACAGCACCCGGTCGGGGTCGTTGCTCTCTTCCCCGCGCATCCAGGGGCCGAGATCGACACCGCTGAACAGCTCGTCTCCGGGCAGGTCCATCAGGCCGCGAAGAGTGGGTACGACGTCGGGAAGTTGAACCCGGTGGGTCAGCCGTCCCGGGTTCAGGTTCCAGGCCGCGGCGGGTTTCAGCATGAGCGGGATGTGGACCTGCTCTTCGAACATGCGTCCGCCGTGCTGCCAGCCCCCGTGGTCGAGGAACTCTTCCCCGTGATCGGAGGTCAGGAGGAATCCGGATCGGTCCCAAAGACCACGCTGGCGAAGGTCTTCGATCAGTTCGCCGATGGAGCGGTCGTTGATGCGGATCTCGGCATCGTACAGGGCGCGGACGTGGGCCACGTCCTCTTCCGAGGGATCGAGCATGTTCTCGAAACCGAACTCGCCTTCGTTGAGACCGTGGATGGGGCCGGCGTAGTCCGGGTCGTAGCGTCGCCACTCCTTTTCTGGCGGGGTGTACGGGCTGTGCGGGTCGATCGATTGGATGTACAGCAGGAACGGTTCGTTTTGGTGCCGATCCAGCCAGTCGGTGATCCACGACTGGTAGGCCGACGAGTAGGTGTGGAACAGCTCACCACCGGCCACGAACGCTTGGAGGAATTCCTCGAAGCCTTGGTCGAAGCCCAACCCAGGATTGGAGACGTTGGGGTTGGCGACGACCGCTCCGGTGGCATAGCCAGCGGCTCGGCAACGCTCCGCCAAGGTTTCGACGTCCTCCGGCAGGATCTTCTGGCCATAGGCACCGTGGAACGTCGGATGCAGTCCGGTCAGCAACGAGGCCGTTGCCGGACGAGTCCACGAGCAGGACGAGTAGGCATGGTCGAAGATCACCATCTCGTGCTCGAGGCTCTCCAGCACGGGGGTCGTGTCCCGCTCGTAACCGTAGATCGACATGTGGTCAGCGCGCAGTGTGTCGATCAGGTAGACGATGATTCCACCGGGCAGGTCCGCAGGATCGACCAGCGTCGGATTGGCAACCGCGGCGAACGGCAGGCTCAGCCCGGCTTCGCCCAGGGCATAAGATTCGCCGTTCAAACGGAATGCGAGAGCACCGCCACGATCCGACGAGGGCAGCTCGAATCCGTGGTCGGTCCAGTGCGTGCCGGAATCACTCGAGGAGATTTCGCCCAAGCGTTGCGCTTCCCCGCCTGTGGGCGTCCACCAAATCTCCAGGGACGAGGAGACGGGACTCGGGCCTGCGGACCACATGGCTGATCCGAAGCGCAGAGTCCCGGGGCTGCCGGCAGGAACGCTGGTGCGCAGCTCATGGTTCGGGCTGAGTGTCCGGCAGAGTCTTCGTTCGTGGTCGAAGTTGCGGCGCTCGAGCCAGGCATCTTCCGACTCGGGGGCACCCACGAACTCCGAGTCCAGGAGGACCGCGGAGCGCAGGGCTTCGGGTTGCAGCACTTCGGCGGCCCCGGCTCCCTCGAGGCGATACAAGCCCGGGCGCTCGACGCGGAACGTCCGCCCGTTCTCGGTTTCCTGAGACGTCAGCGACTCGCCCTCCGGAAATCCGGTGAGCGCGAATTCGCTCGCCGGGTTGCGAACGACCACCTCACCTTTTCGGAGGTAGATCGGAGAGTCGTCGCCTTCGGGCTGCCATTGAGGGGGAGGTGCCTGAGGTAAGTAACGCACGCGCAACTGGTCCTCTCGGGCGGCTTGTTCCAGCTCGGCCGCTTGTTGCGAATCGTCGATGGCCAACAACAACTGGTCCGCCTTTCCCAAAGTCAGGTCCAGGCGCTTCACCACCAAATGCGCGTCGGAGGGATTGGCTCCTTCGACTTGGCAACGAATCTCCAGTTCCTGTTCGCTCCAGGCCGGAGGCACTTCGAACTCGTGGGGCAGCCAGTCGGCGTTCGGCTGCCATGCGGTGATCTGTTTGCCGGCGCGCCGGATCTGAACGGTCACGTTGCCCGCTTCGGCGCGGACCACCAGGGTCGCTTGAGCCCCGTCGGGGATCGGTGGCAGAGGTGCGTGTAAAGAAGATCCGGAAGGCAGGGCGATGCGCGACGCCAGAGTTCGAGCGTTGCGAAGGGATGCGTCGTCGGTCCGTCGCATCGCCTCTGCTTCGACCCGCAGCTTGGCTCGCAGCAGCGTCTTCTGACCGGCGAATTGCCAGAGGGATGGGCCGATCAGAATCTCCGGGATTTCCCCGGTCGGGTCGACGTTCCACGGCAACTCCAGCTGTACGAAGGCTTGCCCCTCGGTGGTCGCCTTGCGCAGAGTCGGAGGCACCGTCACCGGGGGGAGCGCGGAGAGCCCCACTTCGGAGTCTGCCAGGTGGTCGAACAATCGAATCCGCGAACTCGCCGCCGGCCAATCCGCGCGGGGAGGGGCGGCTTCCGGTGCGCAGCCAACGACCAGGGCCACGGTCCACATCGCGGCGGCGCGGTGCCGCCCCCCGCGCCGACCTGCAACGCTCGCCACAAGTCCTCGCCAGAAAAAACGTTGGCTCATCTTCGCCCCGGCCGTCATGAATCATCCGCGCTCGCAGGTCGCTGAAAAGGTCTTCCGGCGCCCCGTCGGCGCCCCAGTCTTCGTCGTCGAATCCTCGACGGATCCACCCATTCACCTGCGTTCCGAATCGTCGGCGGAGACAGAGTCCTTCGATTGGCCATCCGAGGCCTTCCGCGTGCGAGGGGTGCCACAAAGTGGACTTCCGCAAGAACTTACCGGCCTGTCGGCGGGGGTTCCACGGGACCAGCCCCGCGGGCCTGAAAATGCCGGGGGCGGCAAGGCCCGCGAGGATTCTGGGAACTCACGCGCCACCCACGGGGTCGCAGCTCCAGCGGTGAGCGCCACGAGCCCGCCTGGCTTGTCCGGTCGGGCCCGGAGGACTCAGGAAGGCCCACGGCGATTCCCTTTCCCCGTGAAGGAATCATCCGGGCTACATTGGGCGAGTCCCCCCTCGTTTCCCGTCTGCAAGGAACTCCCGGTCATGAACAGCTTTGCTCTGTGGACCATTCTGACACTGGTCCCTGCTCCGGCATTCGAGACTCCGTTCGAAGAGGCTTTGGAGAAGGCCGCCCAAGCGTGCAAGACCAAGGACCTCGATGCCGCGAAACAGTGGGTCGACCGAGCCATCGAGCGGGACCCCAAATCGCCGGAAGCGTGGGCGATGCGCGCTCGATGGGCGGAGATCTCAGAGAACCAGGACGACTTGATCTACTCGCTGCATCAGGAGTACCGACTGCGAGTGGCTCAGACCGAGGACGCCTCGGACGTGGGCAATCTGCGCGGACGGCTTCTCGAGACCGACCCGATGGCCCAGTCGCTGCTCGACCTCAAGGAGGTCTACGTCGACAAGCTGCGTCCGGTGGCGGAGCAGTACGAAAAGGACCTGCGACCCCACTCGGCGATCCAGGTCCACAAGCAGATCCTGGCGCTGGATCCGGAAGACGAGAAATCAAAGCAAGCCATTGCGCGCATCTCCAATCTCCCGGATCCGAGCCTCGCAGAGAGTGCCAAGTCTCAGGACGTCATGGCCGGCGTTTCGGAAGAGTTCGTGCGCAAGCACGACAAGAAGCATTCGTCCTGGGACAAGAAGGCGAGGTTCGAGGGAGAGAACTACGACACGTTCACTTCCGCCGGATACGAAGTGCTTGTGCGCACAGCCCAGTCCATGGAGCAGATGAACGCCTTCTATCGCGAGTTCTTCCAATACGGGGGGAAGGGAGACAAGCGCAAGGTCCCGAAGATTCGCCTGCACATCTTCAAAAGTCACGAGGAGTACTTGAACCGCGGCCAAGGTCCCAAGAGCTGGTCGGGGGGGCAATACACCGGGGGCAGTGTGGAGACCTACGTTCCCCCGGGCGGTTTCTCGAGCATGGTCGGCACCTTGTTCCACGAGGCAGCCCATCAGTTCACTGACCTGGCCACCGACGCGGAAGGGTGGCTGAACGAAGGACTGGCCTCGTTCTTCGAAGGCACGCGCATCCTCAGCAATGGCACCGTGGCCATGAACTATCCGGCCAACAACCGCTTGTTTCCGCTGGCCGCGCGGATGGAGCGTGGCTTCATGGAAGACCACCGAGAGGTTCGTGGAATGTCCCCGCCGTACGAATTGGCACCCACGTTCCGCATGGTCCTAGAGAACAAATACGAGTGGGGGCCTCCTTGGTATTCGCCGACTTGGGGAGTGGTGTACTTCCTGTACAACTTTCAGGATCCGGCGGATGGCCGTTTCGTTTATCGCGACGCGTTTCGCGAGTTCATCGATTCCTCGGCGGGTCGCACGGGGGATGCGGCGATCCAGAATTTCGAAGAGACGGTGCTGCGGCGACCATCCGATCCGTCGCCAGGGGTGGATCCGACGCCTTCCCTGCCGACCACGGTCGACGAGCTCGACCCGGTGTGGACCGAGTGGCTGCTTCATCTTCGCGATGAAACCGTGGGACGAATTGACGTGGAGCGTCCCTACAAAGAGTGGGCGGCTCATTCGGTGTCGAGAGAGGATTACGCGACCGCCAAGGAGTTCTACGAAAAGGGACTGCTGGAGAATCCTGACGACATCGACTTGCTGGAGCCGTTCGCGGATCTTTTGGCCGATCACCTAGCGAACGCGGATCGCGCGGTCAAGCTGATCCGCCACGGGTTGTTCGTCTTGGAGTGGGCCGACGAGCCGGACGGTGAGCGCATCAAGAAACTCGAAAAGAAGCTCGCCCGGTGGGATCCCCAGATCAAGGCACTGCAGGAGATTCACGCGCAACTTCGGGCGACGACTGTGGGACTGGCCAATCGCTACCTCCAAGCTCAGCTTCCCTCCATGGCGATGGAGGTGGGCAAGAGCTTTGGTGATGCTCTCGGTTTCGCCGACTTGTACCGAGCTTTCGAGGAAGGGCTGGCCGCCAAGGGACACGGGTTGGACGTGTGGCAACTCGCCTACAACGAATCTGACATGACCGGCTGGCACGGCGACAATGAAATCTGGTACGCCGACGACATCAATCTTCGCGGTGGGTTCCCGGCCAAAGATGACAACGACTACTCCACCCGTTTGGTGACCTTCGACAAGGTGACTTCGGGGGACTTCTCTCTGGAAGGAGAAGTGTGGAGCGGGCCGGGGACCATTCGCTTCACCGGGATCGTGTTCGGCGGAAAAGATGATTCGAACCATCAGGCGGTCATTTTGCATCCGCCGAAGGCCGATGGGTCGCGCTCCGCTTACGTGGACTTGGCGACGTTCCACGACACCGGCAACCGCGTGCATCGCAGCGACCCCATCGGAGCCACCGAAGGCGCGTGGCACAAGTTGCGGGTCGACGTGGTGGGCGCCTCGGCCGACGTTTGGGTCGATGGCAAGTTGTTCACCACCCATCGCTACCCGAGCCGCGACATCTTGGAGGGGTCCTTCGGCCTGATCACGGGATCGGGGGAGTCGGTGTGGCGAAACGTCAAGTATCTGGCCCGAGAGCGCAACGATCGCAGTGGCAAGCTGGAACGGGACATCCGCATCGGCGAGCTGGAGGAGCGGTTGGCCGCCGAAGGGCGGACTCTTGGAGACTCGATGGTCGGTCGCGTGCCGCCGTTCCCGACGGTCAACGGCTGGGTTCAAGAGCCTCTGGAAAGCTGGAACGACTTGCAAGGAGCGCCGACCATCCTGGTGTTCTGGTCCATCGCTCAGAACGACATTCTCCCTCTGCATGACTGGCTTCAGGCAGCGGTGGAGGACTATTCCCACGTTCGCCTCAAGGTGATTTCGGTGTGCGCGGCGGACGACTATCCGAACCTGGAAGAGTACTTGCTGCAGTATCCGTTTCCGGGATCGGTCGCCGGCGACATTCACTTGCGTCGGGGCTATGGCGAGACCTTCGAGAAGTACCTGATTCAGCAGTACAGCTTGCCTCGTGTGCTAGTGCTCGATGTGGACAAGAAGGTGGTCTGGGAAGGGGAGCCGGGATTCCGCCAGGACGAGCCCTGGTTCCAAGGGATGACGACGGCGATCGACACGCCTCTCCAGGACCTGATCGCGAGGCGCAACCTGGAGGAAAGTTTCGCCTGGCTGGACCAGTGGGAACGGCAAGCCGAATCGGCCTTGAGCCAGGGCGACCTCGAGCCCGCGGTTCCCTTGCTCATGGAGCTCAAGGGGATGGGGCGCAAGGTCAACCATCCGCGCATGAAAGAGCTACAGCGCAAACTGTCTACCTTGGAGGCTGCCTTGGTGGGGATCGATGCCACGGCTCAGGACTTTCGCAAGAACCAGGCGGAGGCCGCCCTCGAGGTGTTGTTCGACTGGGCGAAAGTTCTCAAGCACCCGAGCGAAAAGGCGCTTCGTCAGGCGGAATTCCGGAAGTTGTTGGTGAGCCCGAACGTCAAGAGCTGGGACAGTGCTGTGCGCCTTGCCGAGCGCACCGCGCGAAAGATCAAGCGGGCCAAGCCCGAAGCAGGGATGAAAGCGGTCAACGCCGCGCTCCCCGAGTTCCAAGAACTCCAAGGCCTGTTCGGCACGATGCTGCATGAGTCCTTGAAAGACGCCGTTGCGGCAGGAGACTACGAAGCGGTGAAGGAGGTGCTCGACGAAGCGCCCACTTTGCCAGGGACGTGGATTTTGAAGGACTTTCTGCACTGGTAGATCCGCCTCCGCGGCTCGAGCGAGGGGCGGAGACGTCCGCGTGCGCCGAAGGATTCGCAGTTTGTACGAAGAGGAAAGTCGTGGGATGTCGCTCGAATCTTTCGTGACGTTGGCTCGACGCCAAGGGGCGAGCGACCTGCACTTGGAACCGGGCCTTCCCGTGACCCTGCGGGTCCGCGGAGAGTTGGTCCGCACTTCCGACGGCGTGTCTTCCAGCGACCTGCTGGCGATTGCCCAGGAACTCTTGGGAGAGCACTGGAACCGGTTCGTGAAGCGCAAGTCCGCGGACCTGGCGCGACGCATCGCCGGAGTGCGCTGCCGCATCAACCTGTTCAAGACCACTCGTGGGGTCGGTGCTGCGGTGCGGCTGCTGGCGGCCAGCGCGCCGACCATCGACTCTTTGAACCTTCACCCGGACCTGAAAGAGCTGGTCAAGCACCGCCTCGGGTTGATCCTGGTGTGCGGACCGACCGGAAGTGGCAAGTCGTCGACCCTCGGGGCATTGCTGCAAGAGATCAACAACACCCAGTCTCAGCACGTGCTCACCATCGAGCGACCGGTCGAGTACCTTTTCACTCCGCGCAAGTCGTTCATCCGCCAGCGGGAAGTGGGGCACGACACGCCGAGTTTTCATCAAGGGCTGTTGGATGCGCTTCGAGAAGATCCCGATGTGCTGATGATCGGCGAGATGCGCAAGGCTCGGACCATGCGCTTGACGCTACGAGCTGCGGAGACCGGTCATTTGGTCCTCACCACGGTCCACGGAGCGGATGCGGGTGACGCCCTCCATCGGCTGGCGGGCAGCTTCGCGCCCAGTGCTCGAGAGGCGGTGTGCAGCAGTCTGGCGGATTGTTTGACCGCGGTGGTGACCCAGAAGCTCGTCTATCGTGAAGACTTGGGGATTCGCATTCCAGAACTCGAAGTCCTACGTGCCACCATTCCGGTGAAACACCTGATTCGCCAAGGCGACTTCTTCAAGCTGGGCAATGCCATGGAAACCGGACTGCGCGACGGTCACTGGACGCGCACCCGCTACCAGGAGTGGATCGCCAGCAAGCACGACTGGTCGACCGAGGACCCGCTCGCCCCGCACATCGAAGATGACCGCACGGTCTGCGAGATCCGTGAGGAGCTGCCAGAGCTGACTCCCGACCCGACTCCGGACTTGCCGGGCCCCTCCCCGGAGCCAAGGCGTCCCGCCAAGCAAGAAGACAATGTCATCGTCATCGATCCGCCGTCCGGCAGTCTCTCGGACATCATTTCCGAGCTGGAAGACGACGACGGCTGAGGCGCTCCTGGTGGGCGGATGCCGTGATGGTTTGGTTGCGATGACTGGAAGACCGGCAGGTCCCTGTTGCCTCGCGTTCCTCGCCTCCGGGGTCCGGCTTTCTCGCCCGCTGTTCACGGTGTCCGCAGTCGTCTCCCAGCCGTTCGTGAATGGCCGAACGGCAAGCCTGCGATGGGTCACGGATTCTGGAGATCCGGTGTTTTTTTCCTGACTCCCCCTGGTTTTGGGTCAGTTTCCCCGCACTCTCGGCCGATATCTCCCGCGGCATTCGATGGCCACGTCACACGGATTCTTCGAGGGGGAAGCACCCAATGGCTTACGTCGACAGCATGCTCCGCAAGATGGTGGAAGTGTCCGCCTCGGACCTTCACCTGTCCTCCGAGGTCATTCCGCAGTTCCGCTTGCATGGGGATATCTGCCCTGTCTCGGATGCCGCGGAAATCAACGCCGACGAGCTGTCCAGCCACTTGCAGGAGATCTCACCCGACAAGAATTGGATCGAGTTCCAAGAGAAGTGGGACTCGGACTTCGGCTACGAGATTCCGGGCTGTGGCCGCTTCCGCGTCAATCTGTTCATGGATCGCAAGGGACCGGGCGCGGTCTTCCGCCACATCCCTCAGGACATCCCGACCGCCGACGCTCTGCGCCTGCCGCAGACCATCCTCGACATGTGCCAGCTCACGAAGGGCTTGGTACTGGTGACCGGACCGACCGGAAGCGGAAAGTCGACCACGCTGGCGGCCATGGTGGACTACATCAATCGCAACCGCAGCGATCACATCATCACCATCGAAGATCCGGTCGAATTCGTCCATCAGAATCGCAACTGCTTGATCAACCAGCGCGAAGTGCATCGCCACACCAGCAGTTTCAAGACGGCGCTGCGTGCGGCCCTTCGTGAAGACCCGGACATCGTGCTGGTCGGTGAGATGCGTGACCTCGAGACCGTCGAGATCGCCATCGAAACCGCAGAAACCGGACATCTGGTGTTCGGAACTCTGCACACGACGACGGCAGCTTCCACCGTGGACCGCATCATCGATCAGTTCCCGGCAGACCATCAAGCGCAGATCCGCGCCATGCTGGCCGGTTCCTTGAAGGGCGTCGTGGCCCAGACCTTGTGCAAGAAGATCGGCGGAGGCCGAGTCGCGGCTCAGGAGATCTTGGTGGTCAACTCCGCCGTTTCCTCGCTGATCCGCGAGGCCAAGACCTACCAGATCCCGTCCACCATGCAGGTCGGTGCGAAGGCGGGAATGGTGCTGCTGAACGACGCGCTGATGAAGCTGGTCTCCAACGGCATGGTCGAGCCACTCGAGGCTTACAAGAAGGCCGCTGACAAGAATGACATCGCCCTGAAACTCGAGCAGAACGGCTTCAAGATCCAGAACCCCGAAGCGGCTGAGATGGCGCCGCCGACCAAGGCCCCAGTGCCTGCGTCCTCTTCGCCGCAGCCCGCCGCTTCGACCCCAACGCCGAGCGCGGGCGGGCAGTCGGGCGGCGACTACGCCGATCCTTTCGAGGAATTCCGTCGTCGCAAGTCGACCTGATCGTGAGCGACCGCCGGTCGACGGCCGCGTGGGCTAGGGCCCGGGTTTGGTCGTCGATGAGAGGAAGAGCGGGACGGGCGCAACGACTCCCCTCGAGTTGCCGCCTCGACGCGATGAAGATTGGCGCAAGAATTCGGGCTGGAGAAGCGCTCTCGAGGTTGCTCGCTACTCCTTGCGGAACCCGGCCCTATTCTGAGGCGTACGAGAAGACGGAAGAGGAGTCTGCACGAACAAGGAGTCGCCGTGGCATCTTCGAACTCTGACTCTCCTGCGGGAGCCGGGTCTTCGACCCGTGATCAAGTTCCTTCGTCAGGTTCGTGGAGCCCGGATTCTTGGAAGACCAAGAATGCGGCCCAGCAGCCGACGTACTCGGGCGATCCTGGCCGGCTGCACTCGGTGGTGGAGCAGCTCTCGAGCTTGCCGCCTTTGGTGACTTCCTGGGAGATCGAGTCTCTCAAGGAACAGCTCGCAGACGCGGCCTTGGGCCACAACTTCTTGCTGCAAGGCGGCGACTGCGCCGAGAGCTTCGCCGACTGCCAGCCGACCTTCATCGCCAACAAGCTGAAGATCCTGTTGCAGATGAGCCTGGTGCTGGTGCACGCCAGTCGCAAACGAGTGATCCGGGTGGGGCGCATGGCCGGGCAGTACGCCAAGCCACGGTCCGCGGACGTCGAAACTAAGGGCGAAGTGTCCTTGCCCAGCTACCGCGGCGACCTGGTCAACCAACCGGGATTCGACGCGGACAGCCGAGAGCCCGATCCCGAACTCTTGCTGCGCGGCTACGAGCGCGCGGCCCTGACCTTGAACTTCACCCGAGCTCTGGTGGATCACGGCTTCGCGGACTTGCACCACCCCGAATACTGGGACGTCTCGTTCGTCGATCACAGTCCGCGCGCGACGGAATACCAGCAGATCGTGCAATCCATCGGCGAATCCGTTCGTTTCATGGAAACCCTGGCCGGCGACCGGATGCACGAGATCAACCGGGTCGACTTCTTCACCAGTCATGAAGGTTTGCATCTACTCTACGAGCAGGCGTGCACGCGCCAGGTGCCTCACCGCGAAGGCTGGTACAACCTGTCAACTCACATGCCCTGGATTGGCATGCGCACCGCGAATCTGGACGGTGCCCACGTCGAGTACTTCCGCGGCATTCGCAACCCCATTGGCGTCAAGATTGGCGCTGCCACGAGCCCGGACGATTTGCTGCGGTTGATCGACACCCTGGATCCCGATGCTGAACCTGGCCGTCTCACCTTGATTCATCGCTTCGGCAAGGACGGCCTTCGGGCCCACTTGCCGCCGCTCCTCGAAGCCGTGAAGAAAGAAGGTCGCACACTGCTCTGGTGCTGCGACCCGATGCACGGCAATACCATCACCACCCAAGATGGCGTCAAGACCCGCCATTTCGAGTCCATCTTGTCCGAACTCGAACAGGCCTTCGAAGTCCACGAGCAATGCGGCAGCCGTCTCGGTGGCGTCCACTTCGAACTGACCGGCGAAGATGTCACCGAATGCATCGGTGGCGCCCGCGGCCTGGGCGAAAGCGACCTCGGCCGCGCCTACCACACTCAGGTCGATCCGCGTCTGAACTACGAGCAGGCGCTAGAGATGGCGATGCTGATCGCGCGACGGACGGGGGAGTAGTCCCTGTCCAAAGGGGGATGAGTTGACCCCTCGGTGGAGGGACCGCCGCGCTCCCGGAAGAGCTGCGAAAGGGAGCTGTTGGCGAAAGGCCCACAAGACCTCACTCATGGATGGGGTGTCGAGTAACCTCTGGCGATGACCACTCGAACGACTCGTCTCCTCAATCACAAAGAAATCCGCACTCTCCTCCCCATGGCCGATTGCATCGACGTTGTCGCTGATGCACTTCAGGGACTCGCAGCCGGGGACGCCGCGCTACCTTTGCGCTCCATCGTCTGGCTCCCCGAGAAAATCGGCGCCCTTGGCTCGATGCCCAGCACGATGGGCAATCAAGTGTTCGGCTCGAAGGTCATTAGCGTGTTCCCGGGAAATGCGTCGAGTCCCTACGATTCTCATCAGGGAGTGGTGTTGTTGTTCGAAGGAGAGCATGGTCGCTTGGTCGCGATTCTTGATGCGACGGAGATCACGGCCATTCGCACGGCGGCGGCCAGTGGATTGGCGACCCGGACTCTCGCTCGGAAAGACGCGGGGGACTTGGCGATTCTTGGGACGGGGGCTCAGGCACGGACGCACTTGCAGGCGATGGCGGCAGTTCGTGAGTTGCGCCGAGTTCGAGTTTGGAGTCGATCGGGACGGGGTCGAGAGTTCGCAGACTCGGCCGCGGGCCTTGCCCCTGTGTTGGTGGAGGTCGTGGATTCGGCGATGGACGCGGTGCAGGGTGCGGATCTGGTCTGCACGGTGACCGACTCCAAGGAGCCGGTGCTTCGGGCGGACTGGCTGTCACCGGGTGCGCACCTCAACGCCGTGGGCGCCTGCACCCCAAATGCGCGCGAGGTTGACAGCGCCACCATGGCGCGCGCGTCGTTGTTCACCGACTGCCGAGAGTCCTTCTTCCACGAGCCGGGGGACTTCTTGATTGCCAGGCAAGAAGGGATGGTCACGGACGAAGCTTTGAAAGGAGAGCTGGGAGAAGTCTTGGTCGGCACCGTAGAAGGCCGAACTTCTGACGAAGAGATCACTCTGTTCGAGTCCCTCGGCATTTCGATCGAAGATTTGGCCGCGGCTCAGTTTGTGTACGAGCGTGCGAAGGAGCACGGGCGGGGGACGACGATCGAACTCGGGGCGATGCGAGGCGAGTGACGGTGCGCGAGCCAGGAGCGATTTCTCTCGAAGCGATCGAGCAGGCCAGCGATCGGATTCGGCCTTTCGCGATTCGGACACCTTTGCTGCCCTTGCAGGGGGTGGGCCCCCACGAGATCTATCTCAAGCTCGAGAATCTTCAACCCATCGGCTCGTTCAAGGTGCGCGGCGCCGCGAACGCTCTTGCCGATGTGCCACGCGAGTTGTTGAAACAAGGGGTGTGGACCGCAAGCGCCGGCAACATGGCCCAGGGAGTGGGTTGGGTCGCCAAGCAGCTGCAGGTGCCGTTTTCGGCAGTCATTCCCGACCATGCGCCGTGGGCCAAGCGCGGGGCGATCGAGCGCCTTTCGGGAACGATTCACTCGGTTCCGTTCGAGGAATGGTGGCAGCTGTTGATGCAGGGAGCCGCGAATCCGCGTCCCGGACACTTCGTCCATCCAGTTTGTGATGCGGACGTGATCGCCGGCAACGGCACCATCGGACTCGAGATTTTGGAAGACCTGCCCGACGTGGACCGGGTCTTGGTTCCGTTCGGTGGAGGCGGTTTGATCTCTGGCATCGCGAGCGCGTTGCGCGGCAAGGAATCTTCCGCCCACGTCGTTGCTTGTGAAGTGGAAACCGCCGCCCCGTTGAGGGCGGCTCTGGAAAGCGGCGAACCCACGTGGGTGAACTACACCGCCAGCTTCGTAGACGGAATCGGAGGGCGCAGCATCCTTCCGGCGATGGAACCTTTGGTCCGTTCCCATGTTGCGCAAAGTTTGGTCGTGTCCTTGCGCCAAGTCGCCGATTCGATCCGCCACTTGGCTCTGCAGCAAGGAGTCATCGCCGAAGGTGCCGGCGCTGCTTCTGTCGCGGCGGCAGGGGCGAACCCGATCCCGGGGAAGACGGTGTGCGTGGTCTCGGGGGGCAATCTGGAATCTTCCATCCTGCGCGAGATTCTCCTCGGCAGGACCCCGGGAATTGGGTGAACTCGAACGCCTCAAGTCACGGAGAGCACAATCGCGAGTTCGATTCGCCGGCTGTTGAGAAGCTCATGGGCGGGCGACGGATTTCCCAGCCGCGCTCTTCTTCAGAAGGCAGCGAGGCGTATCGTGACCAACTGATGCTTGTCCGCAATCGGCTCGTGAGGCGCCGAATGCGGCGGGTCATCGCAAGCGCGATTCTTCATGAAGAACCCTGGCAGGCATTTCTCAACGTCCTGCTACCGAGGAGCCAGTTCGTTGAACGAAGACGTGCCCCGCGAATGGGAAGAGTTGATCGAATCGGCCCAGGCCCTCGCTCGACAGAAGAAGTGGCAGGAGGCCCAAGGGGTTTTCGAGCGGGCGCTCGAGCTTTCCCATCGTGCGAAGAATCGCCCGGTTCTAGTTTCACTGACTCTCGAGGAACAGGCCGACGTGGCCGTCATGAGAGGAGAAACGGACGCCGCCGAGGCGCTCTACCAGCGGGTCTTGGCGATTCGCCGAGGTCACCTTGGTGGGAGTCATCACAAGGTTGTGAAGACGTTGTTCGATCTGGCGACTCTAGAAGTTTCCCGTCAGCACTACGAGGATGCCGAGCGCTACTACGTGGAAGCTCTGGAAGTCGGCAGCCGGGCACTTGGGGCGGACGACCTCGAGTGCTCTCAAATTCATCATGCGCTCGGCACGCTGTACACCATGCGCGAGCTGCATTCCAAAGCGGAATCCGCCTTCCGCGAGACGTTGCGAATTCGCGGCATCCATGAGGAAGAAGACCTTCTCGGGTTGCAGAACACCCGCACATTGCTCGCCGAGTCCCTGGAAGCCCAAGGCAAGTTCGTCGAGGCGACCATGTGGTTTGAGCGAGTGCTCGCGGCAAAGCAAGACATGTTCGGCAATGAGCACCTGGGATTGGTGCCGACCAGTCTTGCCCTCGCTCGGGTGATGTTGGCCGAAGGCAAGACGGAGGAAGCGAACGCTCGAGTGGCTGGAGCGCTCGCGATTCAGACGAAGGTGGTGGGGGAGCAGCATCCCGCGTTGGTCGAGTCTCTGGCCCTCCTGGCTCGATGTCATGCGGCGACGGGGAGCCCGATGGAAATCCCGGGGATCTTGGAGCGCGCCATGGCATGCGCGGCGTTGTTGCCGAGCGAGCGAAGAGCCCAGTCCCTTGCTCATCTCGACGCGGCACTGGACCAAGTTTCCGCAGCTTTGGAGCCGAAGGTGGGGCAGGCGTTGGTGGAGCAGCGGAAAGCTCTCGATGCTTGAGTGCAGAGGTCGGGAGCGCGCACGACATTCGCGAGGCACGGAAGGATTCGTGGCTCCTGCTACCGCGTTCGGAGCTGGTCGCGCGAGGTCGGCAACCATTGACCTCTCATGGGCCGGCGGTCCGCGAAGGTTGCGCGCCGCTTGGGCCAAACGTTGGCGAAGAACGGTTTCCGATCCTGGATTGAGGAGGGCATTCCTCGTTGCGCTGCCGTTGCTTCTCGGGAGTTCGTGCAGCGACGACCGTCGTCTCGACAAGGGGGGCTCGCCATCACCCCCGCCCAGCAAGGCCACCTACGTCGGCAGCGAAAGTTGCCGTGCGTGTCACGAGGGGGTCTATTCGATTTGGCAACACAGTCACCACGCGCGGGCAGAAGAGGCCCTCGACGGGGAGGCCCACCGGGGCGCGTTTGAGGGGCAATCGCCCCTGGAGCACGGTTCGAAGACGACCGAGTTTTCCTCATCTCAGGGACGCTTTGGTCTCAGCACTCTCGGGGCTTCGGGAGAGATCGAGCAGTACCAACCAACTCGCACCATTGGCGTCGCGCCACTCTGGCAAGTCTTGGTGCCCGGCGAGGGGGGGCGCTACCAAGCCACCGAAGTCGCCTATGACCCGCGTCAGAAGGAATGGTTCGACGTCTTCGGTGACGAGGATCGACGTTCCGAGGAATGGGGTTTTTGGACCAACCGCGGCATGAACTGGAACTCCATGTGCGCGACGTGTCACAACACCGACGTGCAGAAGGGCTACCGGCCGGATTCCGATACCTATGAGACATCGATGGCGGAGCCAAGCATCGGCTGCGAAGCTTGCCACGGTCCCGGCTCGGCTCATGTCGAATGGCACACCAGCCACCGGGGAGCGGCCGGCGCTCCGGCGATGGCGTCTGCGGCCTGGCGACGGAATCCGGATCTGCGCATGGAACAGTGTGGGCGCTGCCATTCGCGCCGCGCCGAGTTGCGCGACGGATTCACCCCCGGCGATCGTTTCCTCGACACCTTCATTCCCGAGATTCCGGATCTCTCTGACAACTACTTCGCCGATGGTCAGGTGCTGGGCGAGAACTTCGAGTACGTTTCGTTTCAGATGAGTCGCCTTCATGCGGGGGGCGTGACCTGCTTGAGCTGTCACGACCCTCATTCGGGGAAGACTCGCCTGGCCGGGAACGATCTCTGCATGAGCTGTCACACCAATGGGGTGAGCGATCGCATTGGGCCTCTGGACCCAGCGACCCACTCTCATCACGACCCGGCGGGGCCGGGAGGGCAATGCGTCAACTGCCACATGCCGCTCACGACCTACATGCAGCGTCATCCACGCCACGACCACTCGTTCTCTATTCCGGATCCGCTGTTGACCAAACGCTTCGGCATTCCCAACGCGTGCAACCGCTGTCATGAAGACGAAAGCGTGGAATGGGCGTTGGCGGCGACGGACCAATGGTGGGGCGAGCGAATGGATCGTCCGAGCCGCGATCGAGCCATCGCGTTGGCGCGTGCGCGACGGGGAGATCTTCCGGCCTTGCCCGGGGTGGTTTCTTTGACGGATGAGTCCCATGCCCCCATGTGGCGGGCGGTTGCGGCGTTGCATCTTGCGGCGTACCTGGACCAACCGGACGGTCAAGCGGCGCTCGGCAAGCTGTTGCGAGATCCCGAGCCCCTGGTCCGGACCATGGCGGTTCGGGCGATGGACGCGGTGGCGGAGTACACCGCCCCGCTGCTGCAGACGTTGCTGGACGACGCGTTTCGATCCGTGCGCGTGATGGCGGCCTGGTCGTTGCGGAGCAACCTGGATGAATCCCTGGCCGTGGCAGACGAACTCGAGGAGTTCCTGATTCACAACTCGGATCAACCCGCCGGCGCTCGCATGCGCGGCGTGTACTTCCTGGATCGCAACCAGGCGCAGCAAGCGCTACCGCATCTGGAACGCAGCGTGCAATGGGACCCCGGCTCTTCGGTTCTGCGTCACACCTTGGCCATTGCCCAGAGCTCTCTCGGACAGTTCGACCAAGCGCTGCAGTCTTGTCGGAAGGCTTGCGAGCTGTCGCCGGACGATGGACCTCTGTGGTATTCCTTGGGTCTCGCAGAGGCGGAAGCAGGGGACGTTGGCCGGGCCGTGGAAGCGCTCGCCAACGCGACCCGTCTCGAGCCTTCTCTCCATCGCGCCTGGTACAACTTGGGCTTGGCCCAGAACCAAATCGGTGAAGGAGAGGAGGCCATGCGCTCCCTTCACCGCGCGGCGAACTTGGTGCCTGGGTCCGCGGAATACTGGTTCGGCCTCGCGTCCGTGTGTCGCGATCAGGGCGATCTCGAGCAAACCCGGTGGGCTCTCCAGAAAACTGTCGAGGCCGATCCCCGCCACCGTCCGGCCTACGAACTGGCGCAGTCCTTGGGGCTTTCCTTGCGCTGAGGGCAACATTTTGAGACGAAGCCATCGATCGCGAATGACCGTTGGGTCCCCGATCGGAACGAACATTCTTGGTCGACGAAACTCATCCCGCCGAGGTCACTTACTCTCCACTCCGATCGATCTCCACCGCGACTCCTGCGTCGTCCCAGGTTTCCGAGTCGCCCACACGAGCGAACAGTTGGATCTTGTCCCCCTCGCTGGGAGGTAGGTCAAACCCGAAGTGGAAAGACTCGGTTGCGTTGCCCGCGAGCTCGACGGGTTGTTCAATCAAGCGAAGCACTTCGCCATCCATTTCCAAGTCGAGGCGCAGCCGCGAGGAATGATCCAGTTCTTCGAGGTTCATGACTTCCAGAGCGACTTCGAGGTGTTGCGAGATCCCCTGGTTGCCAAGCTCCACGGCCGGTGGGGCGAATCGGAAGCGGCAGTCCGTGCGTCCACGGATGACCCAGAGGTGCCCGAATTCGTCTTCGGGTGGACGGTGAGGATGACCGTCCCACCATTCCTGCCAGTCCCACCCGGTTGCTCCGACGACGTGATCATCCACACCGTCCCCATCGACGTCGGGAACGCTGACGATTCTCTCTCCGAACCGGGCCTCGGCTTCGAGGGAAAACGTCGGTGGCATCGAGAGCCCATCGATCTTGCGGACGGAAGTCACGACGCCGCGACGAGTGAGAGTGAGGTACCAAACTGCCCCGGAGGCGGCGAGGCATGCCTCGTTGTCCAATGGTGCTCCGACGATCAAATCGGGAATTCCATCGCAGTCGAGATCCCCGGCCGGTGCCACCGAGCGTCCGAACTCCGAACCGGGATCCAAGCGCGAAAGGAGCGGAGTGCGTCGGCTGATTTGGACTTGGTCGATGACCGTCCCATCCGAGCGCATGAACAGGATCCATACCGCGCCGGTGTCGCGGCCACCTCCAGCGCTCGTCCCCGGCGCTCCCACCGCGAGATCCGGAGTGCCGTTGCCGTCCAGATCGCCGATGCTGGTCGCGGAAGCTCCGAATCGATCACTGGAGAACAACCATCCCGTGAAGCCACCGGTGCCCCGCCCGATCCGAACGAACGGAGGCTGGTCACCGCTGGAGTCGAGGAATCCGAGATCGATCAGATTGAATTCTGGGTAACCGAGAACAACGTCAAGAATGCCATCTCCGTTGACATCGGCGGCAGTCCCCAATTCACGAACTCCCAAGCCGGAACCGAGGAGGTCAGGGAGCCCCGGCCAGTCTTTGAAGGAGTCGACGATTCCATCGGGGGAAAAGTACAGCACACCGGTTGCCGGCCACGGGGTCATGACGACTTCATCGATGCCGTCGCCATTCAGGTCGCCCACGCCAGCAAAGCGCGGACCCCTCATGTCGTAGTATTCTTCCGCCTCCGGCGGCCAGTCACCTGACCAAGAGTGAATTGGCATGGTCCCATCCGGATCGATGGACCGTATGACGAAATCGTAGAGGGTGTGAGTCACGTACGAGGAGATCACTTCGGGCCGCCCATCCCCGTCCTGATCCCCCGCCGACCCCAAGTAAAGTGGTTCGGTCAAGAACGGCCCGTTCTTCGCAAGGATCTCTTGAGCGGTGACGGGCACCGACGGCCCGCAAAGAGCAATCATGGCCATCGCCACAGTGGGGAGCCGGGTCGATGGTCGAACGGTTCTCCAGCGACCCGCAGCTCGCAAGGGGGAAGTCGACGCACCACTGCCCCCAGTCTTTCCGCGATTCGATTCGCCGATCCGGGAATGGAGCAGGAGCTGAGGTTCGAACTCGTTGTTCCGGGGAGCTGTCCCGGTCAAGGCGTTGAGAGGCGGCATGGAGTTCTCCGTGAGCTGTGCCAGTGTCCACCGATCAAGTGGATTCCCGCAGGAGCGGGATTAGTGGCATCTCGGAGCTTTTTTTCCCGAGTCGGCTCTTTCATGGCGGCCGTGGCGAGAAGGAGCCAAAGTTGCTTCTGGCGAAGGCTCCGGCGCGCTACCCCGCAGACGGATCGAAAGGCGCGTTGCGGGTGGACTGAGTGCAAACGACGAGATCAGAAGACACTTGGATCATTCGCAGTCGGCCCTCACGAATCCCATGGGCCGGGAGACTCGAGGGCCGAGCCGTCGAATCACAGAGGGGAGTGACGGTGACGCAAAGGCCGGGATTTCTTTGGCAACCGGTCGGCGCGAGCACTGCCGGCTTGTTTGCCTCAGGGAGAGGAAATGGTTCGACGGCTCAATGGTAGAGGTTCTTCTCTGACGAAGCCCGGCCGCTCACCCGACGGATCGCTCGAACGCTTGCCCAACTGGTCAACGTCACACCGACCCCCTTGAACGCGAGCACGACCGGCATCGGCGCTCCGGAGGGATCTCCTCCGTCCCAGGAGTAAATCGAGCCCCACAGGCTCAGGCAGAACAGGAACCAGGCACCGCCACAGACGAACACCCAAAGGAACGGTGCGGACGTTCGTCGGCGGGCCAGCTGAGTCGCGACGCCCATGGCGGCCAAGAACACCAACCAATCATCCAAAGCCGCTGGGCTTGCGAGTTCTCCCCAGCGCCGCCAGGTTTCGATGCCAAGGACCACCGGAGCGATGCAAAAGGTGCCGACGATTTCCGGGCGGTAGGGATTGCGGTTCATGAGGCTCCGATCCGGCGCCCGAGGGAGCGCCGTCCCGCGCTTCAGTCCGTCGCACTGCGATGCAAGATCTGAATCCAACGCTCTTCGTTGATGAAGCCGGTTCCCCATTCGGCGAACTTCTCTGGGAGCCCTTCCCGGGTCATCTCGCTCAGGCTCTTTCCGGCATCGATGCGCTCCTGAACCAGATCGCTGGTTTCGGTCAGCATCTCGAAGTAGTCGCGCAAGTCGTCCAGGTTCGACAGCGGGCCGTGACCCGGGATGATCTGTACGTCTTCTGGAAGCGTGTCGACGAGTTCTTCGATGGCATCGATGTAGGAAGCGACGCTACCGCCACTGTCGAGATCGATGAAGGGAAAGCGTCCCGAGAAGAACAGGTCCCCAAGATGAGCGACTTGAGAGTTTTCGAAGATCGCCACACTGTCACCGTCGGTGTGGGCGTGAGGAAAGTGACGGATCTGCACCGTGTCCCCATTGAAGTGCAAGGTCACAGAGTCTTCGTAGGTGATTTCGGGCAAGCCAGCACGAACCATGCCGTTGTCGACCAATCGTTGGCGCACGCTTGCGTGGGCGATGACCGAGGCCTTCGGGCCAAACTCCGGATTCCCCCCGGTGTGATCCCCATGGTGATGGGTGTTCAGAAGGTAGGTCGGCAAGTCGTCGCCGAACTGTTGCAACGCGGCCTGGATCTTCTCGGCCAAGGGCTCAAACTGATCGTCGATCATGAACAGGCCATCTTCGCCGTGGTGGACGGCGATGTTGCCGCCGGCGCCGATCAGCATGGAAATGTTGTCGGTCAGTTCGATCGCTTCGATCTCGACCCCCGCGAAGCGGTCTTGCATCGACGGGACCATGGCGATGCAAAGGGCAAAGAGGGGGGCAGCCCACCAGCGGAACTTCATGAAGATCTCCTCGTTCGTGAAGCGCGAACTTCAGGATTCGTGGGGGGCAAGACAATATGGGGGGCCTCTCTTCTGGTCCAGCAGTGGGTCGCCGTCCCGAGGCCTTTCATGAAATCTGAAGATCAACAGCGACTGACCGAAGCCGTTTCCTGCGCGTTGAAGTGGCACGGCGCGCAAACTCGCAAGGGGTCGACGATTCCTTACGTGAGTCATTTGCTGCAGGTGGCCGGGATGGTTCTGGAGTTCGGCGGGCATGGCAACCAGGCGGTCGCCGCGTTGTTGCACGACGCCGTCGAGGACACGGCAGCATCCCAAGGTGACGTGGAGCAACACTTCGGCAAAGAGGTCGCCGCCATCGTGCGGGATTGCACAGACACCCTGGAGGGAGACGAGGCGGATTCCAAGAGCCCTTGGCGGGTGCGCAAGGAGCGGTTTCTGCAGCACCTCGCTCAAGTCGACGAGCACAGCGCTTTGGTGATCGCCTGTGACAAGGCGCACAATCTGGGAAGCATGGTGCGGGATCTCGAACACCACGGAGTGGAGTACATGGAACGTTTCTCCGGTTCGCCCACCGAACAGATCTGGTACTTCCAAGAAGTTCAGCGATTGCTTCGAACCAAGATTCCGGATGCCCTGTGGCGTATCCTGGAGAGGCACACCCAGCGACTCGAGCAACTCTTGAACTCCGCCATGTGACGCACGGAAAGAGTCTGGCCGCCCGGAGTCGTGGGGAAGTCGAGGGACCGAGTGCCGACTCGCGGACCGGGACGGATTGAGCCACGGAGCTGTCGATGTTCTCTGTTGCCATGCTGATGCTGCTCACCGGGTGGTTGCAGACTCCCGAACAGGGCATCGTGGTACCCCGTCCTCCCGATGTTTCCGATGATGAGTGGGCCCGGATTCAGCGGGGATACCAAAGCGAGAAGCGCGAGTTTGCACGGGCTCTGGTGGAATTCGAACGCATCCGTCAAGCGGTGTCCCAGTCCACCCCTGCCGAGATCCTGCATCGAGTTCGAGACCTGCGGGATGTCTTCGCCCCGATGCAGAGTTCGTTTCTTTCCTCAATCTCCCGCGAGTTGGCGTTGAACTACGTCGGCATCCGCATTGACACGGCACCGCGGCTGTCCGGTCGAATCGTCGAAGTGGGGCCGGGAGGGGATCACGAAACTCTCAAGCAGGCGATCGAGAGTGCCTCGCCGGGAGACACCATTCTCCTTGGGGAAGGCACCTTCGTTCTGACCAACGCGCCCGTTCGTCGCGGGAGTAGCTTGGAAGACATCGCCATCGTCGGGATGGGGGCGGAGCGCACGACGTTGGCTGCCAAAGTGACGAGCTGCCGGCGGCTTCGGCTGGCCAAGCTGACCCTGGACTGCAACGACTCTCCCGCGTTCATTCTTCGATTCGGAGCGACCTTGGAACTCCAGGATTGCCTGGTCGAAGACTTCGGCGCCCGCGGGGGCGCGATTCAGTGCACCAATGGAGTCCTCTTGGTGGAGCGCTGCACTTTCGATGGCCGCGAACGAGACCTGGTGCGAGCTTCCTTGACGTCCCCGGTGTTCGACCTGGTGGGGGAAAGCTTGCTGTTGGTTCGCAATTCCATGTTCGTGGAAGCGGGGGTCATTGCCAAAGCCAGTTACCCGTGCGTGCTGGATGGGTGCAAGGTGACGGGAGACAGCGGCCGAGTGGTCGCGGTGATTCCGGGAATGGTGTTGGTCCGCGATAGTGAAGTCGACGTGAGTCCGGCGGAAAGCGGTGACGAATTCTTGGAATCCTCGGACGACCGAGAGGTGGTGGCTCGTGCGTTGGAACAAGACGAGCCCGCGGACTCTGGGTGGGAAGCTTCGCTGGCTCGCAGCCTCGCCTATTGGATCGGCTTGCTTCGTCACGATGATCCGGCAACCCGAGATGCGGCGCGCTGGCAACTCGAATCCCTGGCCGGACTGGAAGTCGAGACCGCGGCCCCCTCGGGGTTCAGTAACCCGGGACTGATCGACCAATGGTTGGACGAGATCGAAGATCCCGAGCCCCAAGTGCGGGAAAGAGCGCTGCAGGCGCTCCGTGCGGTTGGCGATTCCGCACGCTCCCACCTCGAGAAATCGATGCAAAGTCGTTCGCCGGCCGTTCGCCAGATCGTGCAGAGGATCCTGCGATTTCTCGACGTACGACGCACGCTGCACCGGGAAAGGGAGTACTCGCGGCTCATTCAGTGGTACCAAGAAAACCGGGATCTTCTCGCCTGGGACGAGGAACAATCGCGCTATGTCAGAGGGACCCACTCCACCGATCGTTGAACATCCCTTTTCGTGAGCAGTGAGTTCCTGTGGCCCCGAAACACTGTCAGCCCGCCGCCTACCGTTTGTTCGCCGAACAAATGGAGCGACTCGATGAGCCGGAGGCCCTCTGGAACGGCGCCGTCGCGATTTCCATGCACGAGTATCCGCGCACGGATCTGGACCAGACGTCGCGAGCGCTGCATCGTTTGAGTGATCGAGTTCGCGGGCGCGTCGCTTCCGGAGAACCCAGAGCTCTCCTCGCCCACGCCCATGAAGTCTTGTTCCAAGAAGAAGGGTTCCGCGGCAACGAAGAGAATTACTACCACCGAGACAACAGCTGCTTGCCGGTGGTCCTACAAACCAAGCGCGGAATCCCGATCACCCTCAGCCTGATCTACAAGCAGGTGTTGGGCAATCTGGGAATCCAGGTGGAGGGGGTCAACTCACCGGGGCACTTCCTGGTGGCGGTTCAGCTCGAAACTTCCGAGATGCTGGTTGATCCGTTCGACGAAGGCCGAGTGTTGTCTCGAGAAGAAGCGTTCCAGCGCATCGAAGCCGCGGTCTGCGCGGACCTGGAGCACCGCGACGAACTCCTGACCCGAGCTTCCCATCGGGATTGGCTGGCGCGCATCCTCCGCAACCTGCAGGCGCTCTACCAGCACGAGAAGCGCAGCCGAGACCTGGAAGCCATGATGGAGTTGCAAGCCTTGTTGGCCGAGGTCCCTGGTTGAGCGAAGGCGCCTCGCAGGCCTTTTCACCATTCCCGCTTGGACCCGACCGAGCAAACTTGCCGACGAGCCCCCTCGCGCCAAGCAGACCTGCAGTGGCCCGGATTGACTTGGGCTATTCGCAGAAGGCCTTCATGAATCATCCGGGCTAGTTCGGGTCGAACAGGGTGATCGAACCGTTGTGGGTCTCGATGCGCATGCGGCCTTCGCCTTCGCCGAGTTCGCCTTCGAAGAAGCGGCGTCGTTGGCTCGAGTGGTTGAATCCTCGGCTGATGGAGATTCCGCCATTCCCGGTGTGACACGTGACTTGGGTATTCGCCCCGTCGCTCAGCCCCACGCGGACGCTTCCGTTGTGGGTTTCGATTCGCCCGGCCACGGTTCCGTCGGTATTCACCGCCAGGCGGATCGGTCCATTGTGGGTGGTCATGTCCAGATGGTGCGGAGTTCCCGAGGCCTCGATTCGTCCGTTGTGGGTTTCGGCCCGCCAGTTTCCCTCGCAGTCGTTCAAGTAGATGGCGCCATTGTGGGTGCACGCCTCGGCGTCGGCATGCAGTCCTTCCACGACGATCTTGCCGTTGTGAGTGAACAGTTCGGTCTCGGCGCTGCCTGGCTGCAGGATGGTGAAGGCGACGGAGGCGCGCCACTGAGACCGGCGCCGCTTGTCCCATTTCCACTTGGCGATCAACCGATCTCCCTCGAGCTCTGCGCCGACATCCAGAGATTCCAGGCATTCCAGGGCGTCGTCTTCGTTGTCACCACCCGCCTTGATCTCCGCGACCACGAGGACCTCTTCGCGGGGCACGGCGCGCACTTCGATGGCGCCATTGTGAGTGGTGCAGGAGATCTCCCGGATGTGGTCGGCGTCCACCGTGTACTCGCGAGTTTCGGTGACCCAGAAGTCGGGGTCGTCCCAATCGAAGTCCAGGTGGCAACCCGTCAGCCCCAACAGGAGTCCGAGGAATCCGGTCCGTGCAGCGCTCATCTTCATCTCTCCAGAGTGATTCCATGGGGCCCAGGCAACGTACCGTGGCGGTGCGGGCAGTGGTTCGACAGGTCCTTGCGACCTCTGAGAACGCATGAGCGATCAGAGAGGCGAAGGGTTGGAAGGGATTCGTGAAGCGCCACGGCGCCAACCGGAGCAGACCGTGGGAAGTGCCTTGGTGGGAGGAAGGACGGAACGGCGGGGCGAAGCGCACGAAGCGGATCGCCGAATGATTTCGATCCCGAGCGGCTCTGTGCGTTATCCGAGCTGTGTTTGGCGGAACAGATTGGTGGGTCCGCGGTGCAAGCCGCGCTCTCCAAGCTTGGTTTGGTTTGCCGATGCCCGGGAGCTCCATGAAGCCACCACGAGACGGGTTGCAAAGCTCCTTCTTGGGGGGACAAGGGGCGGTCTCCACCACGAATGTCTGTGAAGATGCGATGACGAAGTCGGGATCGACCAGGGTCGTTTCGCCGGAGGACTTCACGAATCCATCCGGGCTCGTGGGTTGAAGCTAAAAGTGCTTCTCTGCTGGGCAGCGGCATCGGGAAGGGCTCCCCCGGGCGTTGTCGATTCTCCGCCGTGTTGGATGACGCGGAACTCTAGGCCAGCATCTCTTCGAGGACTCACCGATGGGCCTGCAACTCTGGATTCTGGCACTACTGACTGGGCAGATCCCGGGGGAGGGCCTGCACGACCCGAACCGGCGCCTGCCGAACGTGCTCCTGGTGATCATGGATGACATCGCCAACGAGTACATCGACTGCTACGACGAAGGGCCGGAGGTGTACCAGCCGCCGACGCCGAACATCGATTGGTTGGCGAGTCGTGGAACCAAGTTCACCAACTGCTATGCGAACCCAGTGTGTTCCCCGACCCGTGCCATGCTCCTCACGGGGCGTCACTCCTTCCGCACCGGAATCGGCAGCTTCATCTTCCTCGGTGACAATCGTTCCAGTGCCCGCAACCTGAAGCTGTCCGAGATCACGTTGCCGGAGTTGCTCAGAGACCTCGGATACTTCTCCGCGATGATCGGCAAGTGGCACTTGGGTCGAGAGCACTGGCCGTTTGCCCCCAATCTTCACGGTTTCGATGTGATCGCGGGATCGCAAGGCAACATTCAGGACTATTCCAGTTGGAACCGTTCGGTCGCCGTGCCGTGGACCGCCGTGGAAAACACGGAAACGACCTACTCGACATCGAAAGTGGTGGATGACTCCTTGGCGGTGATCGCCGCCAGTCCGGGGCCCTGGTTCGTCGTCGCCAGCACTCATGCGGTACACAACCCGTTTCATTTTGCGCCGGCGGATCTCCACGACTTTCCTCTGGAGGGGGACAAGTTCGTCAAGTACCAGTCGATGATTCAGGCCATGGACACGGAGTTCGGACGGTTGTTGGCGGCGGTCGACCTGAATGACACGGTGGTGATTCTGGTGGGTGACAACGGCAGCCCCGCGCGGGTTTCCTTTCCGATCGACCAGGGCAAAAAGTCCATGTACGAGGGCGGGATCAACGTGCCCATGATCATGGCGGGCCGTGGTATTCCAGAGGGAGTCACCACCGACGCCTTGGTGAACACCACGGATGTCTATGCCACCATCCTGGACCTGGTGAACCTGGTCAGCAAGGCGGAAGACTCGCGGAGTCTGATTCCCGTCCTTCAAAACCCCGACCAGCCGTTCCGAGACTATGTCTACAGCGAGTGGTTCGATGACCAGAAGGACGACGTGGATCGGCGCGCGGTGCGTGGCGAGCGCTACAAGCTGATCCGTGACTACCTGACCGGGGAAGACAAGTTCTTCGACCTCCAGGTGGCAGAGCCCGGGACGGACGGAGAGCCGTTGGACGTGGACACTCTCAGCCGCGCCGAGCGAGACGCCTACAAATTCCTGGACGAGGCGATCGCATTGCCGGAGCGCGAGGGGGACTGAGGTCCGGTTTCGTCGGAAAGCACGCTCGTTGCTTGGAACCGGGTCAGGGCGATCACTGCGTGGATGGTCGCCAGGAGCGGCTCGTCCTCTTTCTGAAGGCTGGATTCCGTGTTTTCGAAACGGCCATCGGGTTGCTGCCAAGGAAGCAACGCCTGCAAGCCCTCTTGTCGCCACGGCCCGTCCATGTCGAGCGCGGCGTACGTCTCAGCGCGAACGGCGTAGTGGTAGAAACGAAGGGCTCGGTCCCAAGGAAGGGGAGACTCTGCGGGAATGCCATCGGGCAAGTCCCATCGAGGGCGAGAATTCAACCATTGGCGAGCGTCGCGGATCCGCGGAGAGTCGTCGGGATCTCCGGCCGCAAGCAGCGCAAGGATTCCATCACACGTGGGAGTGGAGTAGGAGGCGAACCAGCAGTCCTTGCCGCGAGACTCGAAGCCTCCCTTGTTGGCGTCGAAGACGATCGGGGAGTAGTAGAACCCGCCGTCGGCAATGGAGTCTTCTTGGTCCAAAGAGAATGGCTGGCGCGCTTGTTCGGGGAGCTGTTTCTGGGTCAAGGCCAGGAAGCGGAAGGCCCGTTGACGATGGTCCGAGGAGCACTCGCCCACTGCCTCGAGGGCTTCCAGGACGCGTCGGGTGTGGGACAAGTCCACGTGCCCAGACTCGCCTTGGGCAAGGTGGCGCTCTCCGAAGCTCCACGCGCCATAGGCCGGGTGTTCTGAAGAGAAGCCGCGACCTTCTGCGCATTGCATGTCTCGCAGCCATCGCGCCATTCGCCGGATGAGTGGTCGGTCTTCCTCGGTTCCGGCAAGGTGGAGGCATCGCATGGCGTAGGCCGTCGCATACACCGGGTACTCGAGAATCGCGGGGTCTGCGTAGCCGAGAGCGCCTTGCTCGTCCAAATGACGGCGCAGGAAGTCGAGCGCTCGATTCACACCATCGCGGGGGAGCTCGACCACAGATTCGGGAACTTGCAAGAGCCCGAACAGAAGGAATGGCGTCAACGCTTGTCCGCCGCGGAAGATGCTGTAGCGGTCACTGCGCCAGCTTCCATCGGCTTGCTGCTGCGACCAAAGCCAGCGGGCGGCAGAACGAAGCGGTTCGGCGGCGCTGCGGGGGGATTCGGAGCCGCCGCAGGCGACGGTCCCGAGGACCGTCGCCGCGACCATCACCCGAGCCATGCGGTCGGCTCGGACGAGACCCCGGAAAGCGAGGAGGCTCATTTGCCGAAGCTTCCGGTGTTGGCCGCGCCACGGGCCAGCAGTTCGGCGTCTTGTTCCGCGGTCAGGCAAAGTACCACGGCGGCGGTGCAGAACACCGGGCTGGTGATGCAGTGGTGTCCCGACCAGCTTCCGTCACCGTTCTGGACGCGTGCCAGTCGCTCGTGGATCTTCTGATTCCACTTGGTCCAGGCGTCTCCACCGGCAATCACCAAAGACTCGCTGTTCATCAGGTAGCTGAGGAACTCTTCGCCGCCGTTGTTGCCGAATCCGCTGAGCAGACCCTCGTCGAAAGAGCGCTCCTTGGCCGCCTCGTTGCGGGTGTAGGCCGCCTCGAGTTCCTCGGCGAGGGGGCCTTCGACTCCCAAGGACTGCAGAGCCTCGCGAGAGACCTCGGCGTCTTCCTCCAAGACCCCTTCTTGCTTCGCTTTGGCAATCATGTCGGAGGCCTTCTTGGCTTCCTGCGCGTTGGCGCGCATGTTGCCTGCAGAGGCGTAGAGAGGAACGCCGGCCGCGGCATCCGCAACGACCCGACCGTCTTCGGTGACTTGACGGGACTGATAGTCACGACCGCGGCGCAGGGCGCTTTGGTCCACTCGACGACCCACGGCTTGCCCCGCTTCCAGAGCGTTGCTCATCAACGAGGACTGAAGGACCGGTGCCCAGCCGCCCTGGCCCCAGCTTCCATCGTCGCTTTGCGAGTCCTGGATCTTGCGCAAGCATTTGTCGAGAGCCTGGGCCACTCGTCCACCGAGTTCGCTGCCTTTCACTTCTGGCAGGACCCGGGACAGGAACTGGGCACAAAGGGCGGTGTCGACATAGGCACCCATCTTGGCCTGCGGCTGGGTGCCGGTGATCTCGGTGATTCTTGGACCGCGATCCGCGGCGGTTTCGACGATCTCCAGGAGATACTCCGTGGCACGTTGCACCGAATCGTGATGAGCTCCCTTGGTTGGCGTGTGCCCCGCCCGGAGGAGCGCCATCGCGCTCAAGGCCGTGGTTCCCGGATCGGTGGGCACTCCATGGGGGTTGCGGATTTGCTGGGAAGCGTGGCTCCCGCCTCCCCAGCCACCGTTTGGTTGTTGGGCGTTCACCAGCCACTGGATGCCGTTCTCGACGAACGGGGCGGGACCGTTCGGGGAAGGCATCCACAGTTTCGGGTCCAGCTGGCGAACCGGTGACTGTTCAGGAATGCGGCACAGAATCTCTTCTTCGGAAGCTCGAGCACCGGAGATCAGGGAGGAGAACGCCGGCACGGCCAGGGCGGCCACCGTGGTGATGGTCAAAGTGGGGATGCTCATGGGGAGTCGTCCTTTCGGCGAGGTGTGCAAACGGGAAGTGTTGGCAACCCGGAAGTTTGTTCCGATGGCCAACCTTCCGTGGCGCCATCGATGCTCGAGTTCGACCGGGCCGCGGGAGGGCAGTTCCCGTTTTCTTCCGATTCTTCCGCGGTTCCCGCTTCGGGGAGGACCGTTCCCTACTTGAGCTGGTTCGCATTCGCCGCCATCCTGGCGGTCTGTCGAGCGGCCAGGCGCGAAACGGCGCGGGCGTGCCCCATCACCCATCTGCGGAGAGACCCATGCAGGTCGATCAGTTTGAGAGCGTCTTTCGTGCGGCGGACAAGGTGCGTTACCGTTACCAGCGAATCGAGTTTCGTCGCATCCTTGCGGTCACCGATCTGCCGTCGGAACAGGCGCCGGAGTTCGAAGCGGGTCTACGACGCTTTCTGGCCGTTCTGGGAGACGAGCCGGAGTGGTTGTCTCTGAGCGGCTCCGACTTGACCGGGATTCAATCCCTGTTGGCACGGATCCAAGAGTTCGAGCCGGACCTTCTGTGTACCTATCGGTGTTTGACCAGCGATGGCTACCAGTGGCCCTACAGCCTGGGTGAGTACCTGGATGTGATGACTCAGATTGTTTCCTGTCCGGTCTTGGTCATTCCTCACCCGGACGCTGGTCGTGCGTTCCCTCATGCGCTCGAAAACACGGACCGTGTCCTGGCCATGACCGACCACTTGGTTGCAGATTCTCAGCTGGTGGATGCGGCAGTTCGCTTCACGGAACCGGGAGGGGTGCTCACCTTGGCCCATCTGGAAGACGAAGCGACCTTCGAACGCTACATGGATGCGATCTCCAAAATTCCTGCCATCGACACGGAAACGGCGCGTGAGGAGATTCGCAATCGGCTGTTGCATGACGCCGAAGACTATGCCCATTCCTGCCAGGATGCCCTGAAGGACGCGGGGTTGCCGATTCAGGTGGACACGACGGTGACCGTCGCCAGCCGATTGGAACATTTTCGGCAGCTGATTCGGTCCCAAGAGAAAGACCTCCTGGTGATGCACACCAAGGACGAGGATCAGCTTGCCATGCACGGCCTGTCTTACCCTCTGGCAGTGGAAATCCGCGAAATCCCGCTGCTCTTGTTGTAGTCCAGGACCCAAGAGAAGAGGGAGGGAGAAAGCGATGCACGAGGTCCCGTTGTCCACGACACTCCTGTTCGGAGGAGTGTTGGCCGCCTTGATCGCCTGCTTGGCGTTGGAAGAGAAGATTCACGCGAAGAAGTCCGTCATTGCCGGGTTCTTTGCGGTTCTGTCCTTGCTCCTAGGAGCGGCGTTTCACCTGCTGCCGTTGGGTCCGGTGGTTGTGGCGGGCCACGAAATCCCCATGCCCGTCTACATTCCGGGGATCGACTGGAACGTCATCGCGGTCATCCTCGGTGCCAGCTTGTTTGTGGATGTGACTTCGAAATCCGGGTTGTTCACCTGGATTGCGATCAAGCTGACCAAGCTTTCGAAGGGAGATCCTCTTCTGTTGCTGGTCTTGTACGGGCTGATGACCGTCATCTTTTCCGCGGTGCTGAACAATGTGACCGCGATGATCATCGTCGGGTCCTTGTCCACGGTGTCCCTGAATCGACTGAAACAATCCGAGAAGTTGCTTGGGTTCCTGCTCGTGGAAGGGTTGCTCACCAACGTGGGGGGCTTGCTGACCTTGATTAGCTCGGTTCCCAACATCATTGTCGGCACGGCGGCGGGGATCAGCTTTGCGAAGTTTTTCTTTGTTTCTGCGCCATTCGTGGTGGTTGCTACGGCGATCACGTTGTTCGTGGGAGCGAGGATCTTCCGCATCACTCGGTTGCAAACTGAGGAAGAGCGGGTGGCTGCTCAGGAACTTGTCTCCGGATTCGATGAAAACGACGGCATCGAAAGCCGTGGGTTTTTCTGGTTTGGAGCCATCATGCTGGTGGCATTCATTGTCACCATTGCCACTGCTTCCGTGTTGCCCTGGATCCGGGATCTGAAGATGGGGTACGTGGCCCTGGCGTTCGGTTTGATCATGCTGGTCCGCTTCAAGGCGGTTGCTGACCGCTTCTATCAGGCGCTCGACTGGGACTTGCTCGGTTTCTTTGCCGGGCTTTTCGTGGTGATCAACGTCATGGAACATGCCTTGGTGCTGGAGGGAATCGGCAAGGGACTCGAAGCCATGTTGGGGCTTGGTGACTCCTTAGGGGCCGGCCTCTTGCTGATTTCTTCGGCGGTTGCCAGTTCCGTGACGGACAACATTCCCTTGGCCGCAATGCTGGCCAAGATTCTCGACGGGCTCGGAACCGCTTCGGATTCATCGCTGTGGTGGTCGGTCACCTTTGGAGCCAACCTCGGGGGGAACTTGACACCCATCGGTTCCGCGTCCACACTGGTCGCCGTCACCATCATGCACAAGAACAAGATCCCCCTATCCTTCGCGGCCTTCGTCGGACGAGCGTTGCCGTTTGCCATCCTCCAGTTGGTGATCGCAACGGCCTACGTGTTGTTGTTCCTTGGGTGAATCGAAGAGCAACGCTGCTCCATCACACGACTTGTTGGTCAAAAGATGTCCCTGATTGGGGATTCCGACAGAAGGCGTCCCGGCTCCTCAGTTTGACCGGTTCCTGTTTCGTTTGGTCAAACGATAGATGTGAACTGGTTGTCGGGCGCCGTCCTCGAGAGTCCAGGTCTTCTTCGCCAGGGCTTCCATCGTGCTGTGCTGTCCCCCAGGCTTCCCTTCCAAGATGACGTAGTTGGGTTGGTACTTGTCGATCAGCGGGACGAGGCTTTCGAAGCGCGAGCTATAGCAGCGTCGGTCGGTCAGGAAGCTCAGGATCGGTGCCTGACGATAGAGAATGGTGTCTTCGGCGGCCGTGTGGGACTTGACCCACTGGGCGATGGCGTCGAAGCGCTGGGTGCGGTGCCGCTCTTCGACCGCCGTTTGCTGCCCGCCCGTCCAGTTTCCGAGGTTTGCCACCAGCACGACGGCGCCGAGGGCGTAGGGGGCTGCCCGCAACAAGGGCGTGAACCGGGAAGCGGCGGTCCTTTCTCGCGGAGACACGGCCAACAGTAGGTAGCTGAAGAGGCAGGGCAGGACGGGAAGCAGGAGCCGTTTGGCGTAGGTGAAGTAGGTCAAGAGAAGCGCCACATAGGCCAGGAAGAAGCCGTCCACCGGATGACACTGCAGCAGGGCGCGTGCCAGGCCCAAAAGAAGGATCGCGGCAATCGCACTTTTCCACCAGCGAGAGTTCGAAGCGAACTGGTTGCCGGCATGGCGAAACAGGTCCCTTCCGTTCTCTGCAATTCGCTGTTTCCAGCCCTCCCAAGTCACTCGCGCAGAGTTTGGGTCGCCGGGGTCTTCGTGGAACATCGCCGTGGTGTACGAGTGGACGAGGAGCTGGTCCGCAAGGGAGTGGCTCGCGGTGACCCGAGAGGCGTGAAGTTGCCAGGGCAACAAGCAAGCGAGGACGAACAGGGTGGCGATACCACTGGCAATCCAGCGTCGACGCGAAGAGAACGGCAAGGCAAGGAAGATCCCTGGGAGGGCAAGCACACCGACCGTCCGGAGATAGCAAGCGACAATGAGCAGCAGTGCTCCCAGGCAAAGCCAAATCCACTCACGGCGAGGCGCCAGATGGCTTTGCGACCAGCAAGCAAGGGAAAGCATCAGGCACGCCAGGAACGGAAAGTCAGACAGAATTCGGCGGGATTGATCTGCTGCCAGTGGGCAGGTGACGGTCAAGAGTGCGACCAAGAGACCGTGGGTTGTTCCGTAACGCATTCCGAATAGCACCATGACCGAGGTGGCACACACCGCCGCCCAAATCATCGCGGTCACGTTCAACTCGTGGAGATCGAAGGTTCCGTCCTTGGAAAGAAGGCTGAGGAACAAAGCAAACCCGGGCGGTCGAATGGAAAACGGCTGGTCAAGGTACGTGTAGCCTGCTCCGACCTCGAGGGCCTTGGCGGTCAATAGGTACAGTGCCGAATCCCAGTCCGGCAGCCAGGTTTCCGCGGCCAGGAACCAGCCAACAGTCCCCAGGGCCGCAAACAAGCATGCCGCAGAAACCGAGAGCGTGGGAAGGAAGCGAGGCTGGTTCATGAGCGCCAAAGTGTACGGGTCTTCCCTTTGGGTGGGAGTCTGTTTCCTGGCGCGTCTGACGAAACTGGATTTGCTACACTCATTTGGTCCGAGGATTCGCTTCTCCGTGGTTGGAAGACCTCCTGGAACGAATCCCACCGATGCGATTCGTCGTCCCAAGATCGTTCCCCACGATTGCAGCAACGAACAAAGACTCACGGCGACGAGAGTGTGGCGGTGTGATGTTGATGTGCGCGACACTTTTTGTGAAGTGGTGGGCGTCGAGACAAGGCGATCATTGATGGGCACGAATTCTCAGTTTGACAGTCCTCAAGATCACAATGTGAGTCACAGTGACAGTTCGCGTTGCATCGGTGACACCGGCGACCCGCCTTCCAAGGTGGAGTTCACGAATCGTGTACTTCGGGAGGTGATCGAAGCTTCGGCTCGCTCCACCGGAGAAGACCTGTTTCGCTCCCTGGTGAAGCACCTCGCTCGATCCTTGGGGTTCCGTCACGCCATGATTGGTCGCTTGGTGGGAGAAGGGGACCGTCGGATCCGGACACTTGCGATCTGGGGGGATGGCAAGCCGGTCGAAAACCTGGAATACGACCTGCGCGGGACACCCTGCGAACAGGTGTCTCGCGGGGAGACTTGCTACCACCTTCGGGACGTTCAGCGCAAGTTTCCCGAGGATGAACTGCTCGTTCAGATGGAAGCGGAGTGCTACATCGGTGTCGCTCTTCGGGACACCATGAGCCGTGCCCTTGGCGTGTTGGCGGTGCTTGATGACCGACCCGCGCAGAATGCTCCGGAGATCCGTGCTGCTTTGACGGTCTTTGCAGAGCGGGCGGCCACGGAGCTCGAGCGCATGGCCGCCGACGAAGCCACGTTGGCCAGCGAACGCAAATACCGTGCGTTGGTGGAAACTTCGCCCTACGGGATCATCCGCATCGACTCCGCAGGGGGCTTTCTTTCGGTGAACTCTGCGGGAATGACAATCTTCGGTCGCACTGATGAACACCCGGTCATCGGCACGCGGTTCCTCGAGACTGTGGCCGAAGAAGATCGACGGAAAGTGGGCGAGGAGCTGCGCTCAGCATCCCAGGGAGCCGCGCGGGAATTTGAGTATCTGGCAATCAACGGGAAGGCATTGCAGGCGTCGCTAGTCCCGCTGGGGGATTCCGAGGCTCATGTCGAGACGATCATTGGCATCGTGATGGATGTGTCGGAACGCCGGAAGGTCGAAGCCGAGCGTGAGGCATTGATCGCAGAGCTGGAAGCGAAGAATGCCGAACTCCAACAGTTCACCGATTCCGTGTCCCATGATCTGAAGGGTCCGTTGGTGACCATCAGCGGGTTTCTCGGGCACCTCGCCAAGGACGTGTCCGAGGGAGACCAAGAGCGGATCCGCGACGACATCCGGTGGATTTCTGATGCCACCCAGCGCATGAAACAAATGCTGGACGAGCTGTTGGAACTTTCCCGAGCTGGGTCGGTGATCAGCTCGCGAGAACCGGTGGACTTGGGTCCACTGGTTCATGACCTGGCGAACATGGTGAAGAGCGGTGATGACTCGGAGTCCTTGGAAGTTGTGGTGGCCGATGACTTGCCTGTCGTTCTCGGGGATCGAGGGCGGCTGCGACAAGTCGTCCAGAATCTTCTGCTCAATGCCGTGAAGTTTCGCCGCGTGAACCTCCCCTGCCGAGTGGAAGTTGGCGCCCGCTCCAACTCCGGGGGATGGGAGGTTTGGGTTCGGGACAATGGAGTTGGCATCGCCCCCGAACACCATGAAAGAGTCTTTCGGCTCTTCGAAAAACTGGACAGCGATCGCTCCGGAACCGGCATGGGACTCGCCATCGTCAAGCGAATCTTGGAAACCCACGGTGGACGAGTGTGGGTGGAATCCGAGGGGCGCGATCAAGGCTCCACGTTCTGGTTCACTTGGCCGAGTGCCAACCAAGAGAAAGGGGCGGGAAGTTGACCGGATCCCGCTCCATGGTGGTGTTGCTTGCCGAAGACGACCCGGCTCACGCGGTCCTCATTGAACGTGAGCTTCAGAGAGTGTCAGCGCTCGAGTGCGTGCATCACGTACGAAATGGAGAGGACGCTCTCCACTACTTGAATCAGCAAGGAGCGTACGGCGATCCGGAACTGGCTCCGCGTCCGCACTTGATTCTGCTCGACCTCAACATGCCACGAATGGGAGGCTTGGAGCTCTTGGGACGGGTCAAGGGAGATTCGCGTTTTCGAAGCATCCCCGTCGTTGTCTTGAGCACTTCTGCGGAAGAGTCCGATGTCGCTCGTTGCTATGACCTGCATGCCAACAGCTATCTGGTCAAACCGGTGAATGCGACTCAGCTTTCTCTGTTGGTTCATCGCCTGGCGAGTTATTGGCTCCACTTGAATCAAACATGTCTTCCAACCCCGTGACTGAACCGAACTCCATCCACGTTCTTCTTGTGGAAGACGATCCTTCCCATGTCGAGCTGATCCGGAGGAGTTTTACGGAAGTCCGTCGTAAGGTCAGGGTCTCTGCGACTCAGTCTTTGCAGGCTGCCAAGGAGTTCTTGCGCACGGAGCGCCCGGACATCTTGTTTGTCGACCACTTGTTGCCCGACGGCGACGGCATTGAACTGCTCACCGATCTTTCGAGTGTTTCGACTCCCATGGTGTTGATGAGTAGCTACGGCAACGAGCACGTCGCCGTCGAAGCGATCAAGGCGGGGGCGTTGGATTACTTGGTCAAGTCGGAGGAGTCTTTGCGAGCCGTGCCCGTGATGCTGGAACGAGTTCTGAGAGAGTGGGCTCATGTTCAACAAACGGCCAAGCTGGAAGCCGAACTGCGTCAGGCGCAGAAAATGGACGCGATTGGTACTCTGGCAAGCGGAGTGGCTCACGACTTCAATAATCTGCTGACGGCGATCCACGGCTATGCCGAAATGGCACTGCAGGAAGAGCCTGGAGTGCGATCCCGGGAGCCCATCGAGCGGATCCAGTATGTCGTGAATCAGGCGGCTGGATTGACGCGCTCTCTCCTGATGTTCTCTCGTCGGGTGAAAACGGAAAAGGTCAAGGTCGACCTCGAGAAGCTCGTCCGAGAGACGGCCCGGCTCCTGAAACGACTCTTTCCCGCTTCCGTCGAGATGCGCATCTCGATTCAGGTGGAAGGGGGTGCTTGGGTCGAAGGGGATCGCAACCAGCTTCAGCAAGTGATCATGAATCTGATGATCAACGCGCGTGATTCAATGGCTCACGGCGGGGTCCTGGAGCTTTCACTTCGCACTCAGACTCAACCGGAACGCTTTGTGATTCTTCAGGTGAAGGATAGTGGTTGCGGAATGGACGAAGCGACCAAGGCCCGGGTCTTCGAGCCGTTCTTCACGACCAAGACTCGGGAACAGGGCACGGGCCTCGGATTGTCGGTGGTTCTCGGAATCGTTCGTGACCACGGCGGGAAGATCGACTTGGAAACCTGTACCAATCAGGGCACCTGCTTCACGGTGTCCTGGCCTTGGGTCGAGCAGCCTTCGAATTCTGCCAACCCTGCGGCCGGGAAGAGCCGGCCCGGGCACCGTCACGAACGGGTGCTGATTGCCGAGGACAATCCCGCGGTTCGAGACCTCGTGCAGCAATGCCTGCAAAAGATCGGGATGGAGGTTCATTCCGTGGCCGATGGGGAGGCGCTCCTCGAGCGGATGCAACGCGGTCCATTGATGGAGCTGGTGATCCTGGATTTGGACCTGCCCAAGCGCTCTGGCGAGTCTTGCTTGCGGTTCCTTCGAGAAAGCGGCCGCCAAGTTCCCGTCATTCTGATGAGTGGCGCTCTCGATCAGCTCCAGGAGTGGGACGGAGATTCCCGCGTTCGATGCTTGTCCAAGCCCTTCGCGATGGCCCAGCTTCAAGAGGCGGTGGAGACCATTCTTGGGCCTTCGAAACCGGTGAGGGGGCCCGTGAGTGGGACCGACAAAGACCCTCCGGAGTCCACGGTGGTGCGTGCGGCGGGAGCGTGAGGCGGGCCCGTCTGAGTCCGTCGGAAGAGAGGAGCTGCGCGTGCGGAGTCCCCGCCTTGCGTGGCGTAGTGCAGACGCAGAACCCCTGGTAAGGTGCCTCGCAGGCCGCTGAAGAAGGTCTCGGATCGCCCATCGAGAGATTTTCGTTTCCGCGCAGGAGTCGGACCGCAGACGAGTCGGTGGATTCGTCGAGGATTCGAGCACGGAGGCGAAGAGGTCCGATCGGACGCCGAAAAACTTCTTCAACCGCCGGCTCGATCCACCTTGCTGTCGGAATCCTCGTTCCGAACCATCTCTCGATCTTCCCGAGAGATCGTCCGCCAACGAACGACGAATGTCCAGGCAAGGACCCGACCCTCTGCTTCAGGAGCTGTTGTCCCATGGACCCCAAGAAAACCACTCAATTCGTCGACGACGTTTGGGACAAGTCCATTCTTCCAAAGATCACGGAATACATCGCGATCCCAAACAAGTCTCCGCACTTCGACCCCGACTGGAAGAAGAATGGACACATGGCGCGCGCGACCGAGTTGATCGCCAACTGGTGTCGCGAGCAAGACATCGATGGCATGAAGCTAGAAGTCGTCGAGCTGGAAGGGCGCACCCCGATCATCTTCATGGAGATCCCCGGAGACTCGGACGACTGCGTGCTGTTGTATGGTCACCTCGACAAGCAGCCAGAGATGATCGGTTGGGCCGAGGACCTGGGACCGTGGAAGCCGGTTCGCAAGGGCGACAAGCTTTACGGCCGCGGAGGCGCGGACGATGGCTATGCGGCGTTTGCTTCCTTGACTGCAATTCGGGCGCTGCGTGAGCAAAGTGGGCAGCATGCTCGTTGCGTCGTGCTGATCGAAGCTTGCGAAGAAAGCGGTAGCTACGATCTGCCGTACTACATCGACCACCTCGCCGACCGGATCGGTTCTCCGAGTCTGGTGATTTGCTTGGATTCAGGTTGCGGCAACTACGACCAGTTGTGGAACACCACGTCTCTGCGCGGTCTGATCGGTGGCAACTTGACGGTGGAGTTGCTCAGTGAAGGGGTTCACTCTGGCGACGCCAGCGGTGTGGTCGCGTCGAGTTTCCGGGTCATCCGCAACCTGCTGAGTCGAATCGAGGACCCGGAGACGGGGCAAGTTCTGTTGAAGGAACTGCAGGCCGACATCCCGGACGCGCGGGTGCAGCAGGCTTCGAAAGCGGCGGAGGTCCTGAGTTCCGAAGTGTATTCCAAGTTCCCGTTCCATTCCGGAACTCGTCCCCTCACCGACGATCCCCAGGAGCTGATCCTGAACAGAACCTGGCGTCCCGCGGTGGCGGTGACCGGGGCGGCCGGGATGCCCGCGCTGGCCGACGCAGGCAACGTCATGCGTCCGCTGACCGCGCTCAAACTGTCGGTCCGTATCCCGCCAACCTGCGATCCCGAGCGCGCGAGTTCGGCATTGAAGGCGGCGTTGGAAGCGGATCCTCCTTACGGTGCCAAGGTGAACATGGAGATGGAAGCGGGGGCTCCCGGTTGGAACGCTCCCGAAGTGAGCCCGTGGCTCCAAGAGGCGGTCGACTCCGCGTCGTCGGCTTACTTTGGACGGGGCGCCGTGAGCATGGGAGAGGGAGGCTCGATTCCCTTCATGGGAATGCTCGGTGAGAAATTCCCCCAAGCTCAGTTCGTGATCACCGGGCTGTTGGGACCTCACTCGAACGCCCATGGACCCAACGAGTTCTTGCACATCCCGACCGGCAAGAAACTCACCGCGTGCATCGCACAAGTGCTGGGAGACCACTTTCGACAAGGTTCGTAAAGGCTGACTTTGGCGTTACCGAGACTCAGTCTCATCAAAGGCAAGGCGGATGGAAGATTCGCCGCAGAAATGGGCTCTTGCAGGGCTCCCCTCGATTGACGACGATGGGTCCATCGGGGCACCGGGTTCTGCCGAAGAACTGGTCCCACGCGGCACTCTCCGAGCGTCGGCAACGGGGTGCCAACACGGGTGACAGGCCTTCTGGAATGATGGGCCGGTTGGAATGGAGAACGAAGAATGACTCACGTCGTCACCGGCCGCTGTGTCGACTGTCGGTACACGGACTGCTGTGCGGTGTGTCCCGTGGACTGCTTCTACGAAATCGAAAACCCGGCGATGCTGGTCATCGACCCGGACACCTGCATCGATTGCGAAGCCTGTGTGCCGGCTTGTCCGATCAACGCGATCTATCCGGAAGAAGAACTGCCGGAACCGTACGCGGAATGGACCGAGAAGAACAAAGAGCTGTTCGAGGGCGGGGAAGTCATCACCGAGCAGAAGGACCCCCTGGACGGCGCTCTGGATCTGGAGACGATCCAGCAGAAGGAAACGGACAACGGCTGGAGTGTCGACGAGCCGTCTGCCGCTTGATCCGCAATTTGTGACTGAACGCCTTCCCGGGCGCTGCGACGGACCCGTCCAGCGCCCGGGTTTTTTTTCGGGCAAACCGGGAGAGAGGGCGGCGGCGCCCTCCCTCGGGGATCACTCCTGCCGCCAACGATGGATGGGAAACGTAGCCATGGGGCTTCAACTTCCAGCGGATCCTGCGGAGGC
Organism: Planctomycetota bacterium; assembly: GCA_028289345.1. Classification (GTDB taxonomy): domain Bacteria; phylum Planctomycetota; class B15-G4; order B15-G4; family SIAN01; genus JANQQL01. The sequence goes on from JANQQL010000050.1 coordinate 536,985, forward strand.
CGTCGAGCTGCTGCAAAGCACGTCCCGCGAACAGCCGGTGTGGGTGTTCAAGAAGAGTCCGATCTGCCCGGTCAGCTCGACCGCCGAAGGCGAGTTCCGGCGCTGGCTCGACGAAAGCAATCTGGCTCCTCAGGTGGCGGTGACCTGGATCGATGTGATCGACGAGCGTCCGTTGGCCCGCGGGTTGACGACAGCCCTGGACGTGCAGCACGAGTCTCCTCAAGCGCTGCTCTTCCATCAGGGAAAGCTGGTGTGGTACGACAGCCACCAGTCCCTGAACTTCGACCAGTTCGAGGAAGTCGTTCGCGGGCTCTCTGGCTAATCGGCCGGTGAAAAAGCGGTTCGGCGTCCGATCGGATCTTTCGCCTCGGTCTTTCTCCTCGACTCCTCGACGAATCCTCCGAATCGCCTGCGGTCCGACTCCTTGACGGACACGAAGTCCCGATCGGCCATCCCGAGATCTTATTCGCCGGCCTGCGAGCCGCGGCAGATCACAGTCCCCAGCTCGGGTCTTCCTCTTCTTCGTCTTCCGCGGGAGGAGGAGCTTCCCCCAAGAGGTCGCTCGCCGAGTCCGGAAAGGAATCGGAGAACGGGTCTGCTCCGCTGGCGAACAAGTCGTCGTCGGAGAGTGGCGCTTGCTCGGCGCCTTGGCGTTGTTCGGCGAGCAGTGATTCGACCGCGGCCAACTCGGGAGGGATGTCCTCCATCGGTTCGACCGGTGCGTCGATGTCCACTTCCGAGGAGGTGTCGGGACTTTGCTCGTAGCGAAGATCGGTGCGATTGAGCACCACGCCCAGCAGATTGACACGGGCCGACTGCAACCGCTCCAAGCAAGAGCTCAGCACCGAGTAGGAGACGCTGCGTCGCTGGGTGAGGTACACCACGGCGTCCATCTGCGGGCAGAGGCTGAGCACGTCTGCGATCTCGTCCACATGAGGAAGGTCGAAGATCACCATCTCGTACGACACCAGGAACTCTTGGACGAGCTGATCCACGCACTGATGAGAAAGCAGGTCCCCCGGTGACGAGAAGCAGTCCCCCGCCGGCAGGATGCTGAGGTTGGCGTCGATGTTGGGGATCACCAGTCTTGGCCAGTTGGGGTGACCCGCGATGGCATCGGCGAATCCTGGTCCTTGGGCTTCCCCGAAAGCATCGTGCAGCCGAGGGCGGCGCAAGTTGGCGTCCACCAACAAGACCTTGCGCCCGGTTCGGGCGAACGCGAATGCCAGGCAGATGTTGGTGGTGGTCTTGCCTTCTCCCGGGTAGGTCGAGGTCACGCCCAGAGTCCGCACCATCCCCGGCCCCCCAAGCCCGGACTGAATCTCGGTTCGCAAGGACCGGTAGGCCTCGGAGGCGGCACCGGATGGGTCTTCCAGCATCGGCAGGTAGAGCTGTCCGTCGCGGACCGATGACCCGAAGTCACCGATCTCGCTGAACACGGGCAGCCCGGCCACTTCTTCCAATTCGCGGGAAGTGTGAACCCGGCCCCGTGCCCGTTCCCACAACGAGGCTCCCATCACGGCGATGCCCAAGCCGAGCAACACGCCCGCCATCAGAATCAAACGAACCCGCGGGGAGGAGCGCTGAGTGGCTGGTTGCGCTGGATCGATCAAGTGAGCCAAGGGGACACTGGAAGCTCTCGCGATCTCTGCTTCTTGCTGACTATTGAGGAGGAAGCGGACGATTTCCTGGTGGGCTTCCTTGCGCCTCACGCCACTGGCCAGCAACCGCTCGCTTTCCGGGAGCTCACCCAGACGCTTCTCCATGCGGCGGATCTCACGGTCGATCGAGACCCCTTCCGCCCCAAGCGCACGCAGACGATTCTCCAGATGCTGACGCGTCAACTGGCGCAGCTCCTCGATCGCTCCGCGAATGGCGAGGCGTTCCTGCTCCGGCTCCTCTTTCAGGAGGTCCTCGCGCTGCTGGGTCAACTGGGCGAGAGCTTTGGCTTGGGTTTCCAGACCTTGCAGGCGCTTGGAAAGCAGATGGGTGATCCACTCGTGCAGGTCGTCCAGGTTCTCCTGGACTTCGATCATCTTGGGGTGGCGCGGCGTGAACTGCCGGCGCATGCGGTCCTGCTCGAGGGTCAGGGCGCCGATCGCCTCAATCGCGATGAGCGTGAGCCGGTCGCCGCGGATCGTGGACGAGACCGCGTTCTCGCCGACAATCTGGGAGAGCACGGTCCGATCCCCGTTCTTCAGTCGCTCGAGGATTCCGTGCAGCGCCTGAATCTCCAGCTCCAGACGGGTGTGTTCTTCGTCCGTCCGGATCCAGCGTTCCTGCAGCTTGGCTCGATAGGCTCCGCCGTCCGAACGTCCCACCTGGGAAAGCGAACTGGACAGGGAACTGATTTCGCGCAGGTAGTGGTCGATGATGCTGTCGTCGAGGTGCTTGCCGAGTCGCGAGAACGCTTCCACCTGTCCGCGGTCGAATAGGTCCAGGGCGTCGACCAGGGCCTCGGCCTGCAGACCGAGCCGCACTTCTTGCAGTTGGAGTTCTTTGAGCTGTTCCACCAGGGAGTGGGTCACCGCCTGAATGTCGATCGAGTCCGGTCGGGTTTCCTTCAACCGAACCAGTTCCTCTTCGGCGGACTCCAGTTCTCGCGTTTGTTCCTCGAGCTGGCTTTGGATGAAGTCCAAGGTGCGAGAGGCTTGCCATTCTTCTTGCTGGCGGCGCAGATCGATGTAGTTCAAGCAAACGGCATTGGCAAGATCCGCCGCCCGCTCCGGGTCCGAATCGGTGGCAGTCACCAGCAAGACGCCTGATCCGCGTTCTCGCTCCTTCACATCGACGCTGTTCATGACTCGCCGAACGGCCGAGTCGAACGGAATGGTCTGAATCAGGAAAGGACGGTCGACCACGCTCCCTTCGGCGCGCAAGCGAATGTCGTAACCGCCGAATCGCAGCGGGTGCCCCGCTTGATACTCGAGGATCTCCTTGCCGTCGTCTTGGTAGAACGCCCACCACGGGATGGGGTAGCGGATCGAAACTTTGGAGCTGCCAAGGAACTCGACCTCGAAACAGGCGGACTCGTCGGCATCCGCATCGACGTCGGCGAACAGTCGTCCTTCGGGAGCGGCTCCGCCGTACAAGCCAGCGGTGATGGTGGAAGAGGTCTGGCGAGTCGAGTCTTCGACCAAGGTGGTCAGGCCGAGATGTCTCGGTAACACCTGGTCTCCCGAGGGCCGATGGATGTTTCCGTCCGCGGACTTCGCCACTCCTTCGGCAACGGGGCGGGATTCCAGCAGGGCGATTTCGGTGACCGGATAGGGGGTGCGCACCAGGGTGTTCAATTCGCCCAGAACGCCACCGGCGGGGAATCCCGTGTCGAGCACGAGAGTGGCGGTGGAGCGGTACAGGGAAGGCTGGACCAACGCGCTGCCCACAGCGATCACCGCGGCGATGCCCGTGAATCCGAGCACCAGCCAGGGGTGTCGCCGCACCGCCATCCAGAGTTGACGGGGATCCAGGAAGTCCGTGTCCTTGGTCCCTTTCATCCTCGCGTCATCCGCCCCCCAACGCAGGGGTCTCCCTCCGGGCCTCTTCTTGAGGATCAAGCGAGGCGCCGAACACTCACGCAGCCCAGGAATCCCGAGGAGCTTCGATGCGGAGTCACTCGACAGGCGCTCCGGGCACCGACACAGGGTTCTCCTGCAGTGGAATGCGTGCTTTCCCTGATCTTCCTGGGCTTATCGGCGGCGGGAGAAGTGGTTCTGTACCCGGGGTCACCAATTCCCGGGGATGTTTCCGCGTTGGCGTTGTAAGTGTTGCTTTGATAGGTGCTTAGGGCGTGGTTGAGAAGGGGCGGTTCGGAGTTTGGTCGGGTGACACGGCAACGAGCGACAGATCCCCGCTGCCGCCAGGGCCGCATGATTCCTGAGAGCCGTCGCGAGGGTGAGTCAAAGTTGTTTCTGGCGAAGACCTACGAACGATTTTCAACGGAAGCGCCATCTGAAGATGCGTTGAGGATGGAAATCGTCGTGATGACGAAGCCAAAAACGACTTGGGCCATTCGCAGTGGCCTTCGGGAATCATGGGGGTCAGCCCGTCACGAGTAACGCAGTTCTTCGGCGACGTTGCTTCCGGCAAGGGTTCGCGCCGGATGACGGCTGGCGACACGGGCGACCACGATGCAAAGACCCACACAAGCCAGGGTCCAGCCGAGCGACGGTCGGTAGACCAAGTTCAACCCGCTGACTTTCTTCAGCGCATCGAACGCCAACCAGCTGCTCGGCAACCCGAGCACGATGGCCAGTCCCGCGCCGGCAATGCCGAGCAACGTCCCCTCCCGCACCAGCATCGGCACGAGTTCCTCGCGGGTCATGCCGAGCGCCCGGTAGAGCGCGATTTCTCGTCGGCGCTGATGGGCATGGATCATCAAGGAGTTCAGCATCCCGAGACCCGCCAGAACCACCGCACCCATCAGGATCAAGTCGAACACCAAGAAGTCGACGTCGATGTTCCAAACCCGCTTGCGAAACAACGTGGTGCCGTCGACGATCCGCGCCGGGGAGAGACTTGCTTGCAGCATTTCCACTAGGGCGGCCGATGAGGTTCCTGGGGAGGGGTAGACGATCGACCAGGTCTTCGAGCCGCGGTTCTCTCCGAACCAGCTTTCGACCCTTGCGCCGTCGAGAAGCACGTAGGAGCGGTCGGGGCGGAGATAGCCGAAGCGATCACTCACCAGTCGGACCGGCACTCTTCGGATCCCGTGTCGAGTGGACACCTCCCAGTCATCCCCGACTCTCAGTTGCAGCCGATCGGCCATGGCATGAGTCAAGATCACGCCCTCGCCGGCCGCCAATCCTTGAAGAGCATTCCGTTCGTCCGAACTGAGCTCGATGGAAGGCACGTCGAGCAAGCTGTGCGGATCCACTCCACGAATGACCAGTGGATGACGGGTCTCATTCTGAACCGCCAACAGCGTGGCGACCTCGGGCATCTCACGGACGAGGGCGCGTTCCTCTTCGGCCCGAGCGGCCCCGTGATGGACGAAGACCATTTCGCTCATTGCCTGTCGGCCTAGGGTGCGCACCTCGTCCTTCAGGCACTCGGTCAGCGTGTGCATGCAGTAAATCGATGCGAAGACCAGCATGAGTGCACACACCGCGGTCGCGTTTCGATGCCCCTGGGTCGAGACATTGCGGAATGGCAGATGGTACTGGGGTCCACGCCAGCGCTGGAGCAAGCGACCTGCCCACGCCGACAAGCCATGCAAAATCCCGGGAGCGACGAAGACCAGGGATGTGGCGAAGGCCAGGAGCGAGGCCAGCTGCAGGGCAAAGCGGGCCAGGTGGGCGGCGCGTTCTTCGATCAGCCAGTTCATCAAGAAGTGCAGGATCCCAAGGACCACGGCAAGGCCTAGGGGCACCAGCCAACGAAACGTCGCCGCTTTCGAACGACGGGTCTCGAGGCCCATGGGAGAGAGAATGCGCGCGGTCGGAAGTCGTCGCGCGGCGACGATCGGAGCGAGGGTGCCAAGCAGAGTGATGACGATCCCCGTGGCTGCCACCACCGCAACGGCTGTCCAAGGAACTCCGACCATGGGGTAGCGCGCCGCGCCGATGCTCGAGATCCCCACTTTCCCGCAGACGAACGCCAGCGCGAGACCAAGTCCCACTCCTCCGATTGTTCCGAGAAGAGACTGCACCAGAGCCTCCCACAACATCGCTCCGCTGATTTGTCGTCGCGTGGCCCCCAGTCCATGCAGAAGTGCGATCTCCCGACGCCGTTCCGAGACAGTCATCAGCAGCGTGTGAAGGACGATGAACAAGCCCAACGCCAACCCCAGCAATGCGCAGATGGTGAGCCCGTTGCGCATGGCGATGTCCTCGGGAGTGTCCGTGGTGCCAACGGTGGGGGGAGGCTGGGCGAGGAACCCTTCGGCTTTGCCGAGTCTTACGAACCCGTCGGTGTTTTGTGGATCATCGAGACGCAGCCAGTATCGGAGTCCTTTCCACTGGCTGACAGGTGTCCTCGACGAAGACCAATCGGTGAGAGCGATCTCTTGGTGGAAGCCCAGGTGCAGTTTCTTCAGCAGTCCGGCGATGACGAAGTGCTGGTCCTCCAGTTGCAAGGAATCGCCGACGTCAAGCTTGGCCTGTTTCGCCATGCGCTTGGTGATCCAAACGGGAGACTCCGGCAGACCAGTGGCGGTGAACTCCCATCCAGAGTCGAGGACGCAGGCCTGAAATGCCTCGACGCGATCCAGCTCCGCCAACACCTGGGTGAGTTGGTAGGTGTTTCCGCGACGATCGCCCCATGACACGGGAACCATTGCGACCGGGGTGACCTCCTCGACGCCGGGCAGGCTCCGCAGCCACTTGGGGAGTTCGTCGCTCGCTGCCCGGTCTGCGGTCGGAAACACTTCCAGATCCGGTTCCGCATACTTCTTGCGCTCTTTGCTCGCCTTGAAGATCACCGTGTTGTGATCCATGGTGAGCACCGCCGTCACCAGGGCGCCTCCCAGAGCCACCCCGAGAGTCGACGTCAGCTGGCGGGTGCGCCTAGATCTCCAGTTTCTGGAGCACAGAAAGAATGCGAGCTTCATCCACTTCCGTTCCGGTGAGTACCGAGTCGCGGGGGATTCGACCGTCGTTCAAGAACACGACCCGCTGGGCTCGGGCCGCATCGCGGTGGTTGTGGGTGACTAACAGAATTGTCTGATTCCATTCTCGGTGCACTCGTTCGAACAGCTCCAGAATCTCGAGACCCATCTTGGCGCTGACGTTTCCGGTCGGTTCGTCGGCCAGCAGAAGTGGCGGCTTGGTCACAAGAGCCCGAGCCAGGGTCACGCGTTGCAGCTCGCCACCGCTGAGCTCGGACGGGTGGTGATGGGCGCGATGACCGAGTCCGACCATTTCCAGCAACTCGCGGTGCTCAGCTTCCTTTCCTTGAGGGTCTTCGCCCGCGATCCACAGCGGCAGAGCGACGTTCTCGAGAACATCCAAGGAAGGCACCAGGTTGAAGAACTGGAACACGAAACCGATGTGAGCGCGGCGCAGCAAGGTTCGCTGGTGATCGTCCAGAGCGTACAGAGCTTCCCCGCCGAGAGTCACCGTTCCCGTGGTTGGCGGAAGGAGGCCGGCAATGACGTTCAGCAGCGTGCTCTTGCCGCTGCCGCTTTGCCCCATCAAGCTGACGAACTCGCCAGCCCCCAGCTCCAAGTCGATTCCCTCGAGGACTTCGAGATCCTTGTCGCCGGCGGAATAGGTCACACGGACGTCTTGCAGACAAACGATGGGGTCCCGATCGGTCATCATGGGATTATTGAAGATGGGGCGCAGCAAGCGTTCGAAAAAGCCCGCGGCTCACCGTTTCGCAAACCAGGCCGAGTTTCCGTGGGCCCAAGTCCACCCAGGATCCGTCACCAAGGAATCGGTTGACCGTCGCGGAAGAAGCCTCCGGTGGGGCCGCCTTCGGGAAGGGTGGCAGCCCACACCACGCTCTGAGCTCCTTCCGGGATTGGCCTTCCGCCTCCGCCCATGTCGGTGGCTACCCATCCAGGAGAGACGGCATTGCACAGGACCCCGCTTTCCTGAAGCTCTGCGGCCATCTTGATGGTCAACACGTTCAGCGCTGCTTTCGAGGCAGAGTACGCGGGGGCTCCCCCGGACATCTCGTGCAGGGCCCCGTAGCCACTCGACACGTTGACGATGCGTCCTGCCGGGGACTGCTTGAGGTGTGGAATCGCGGCCACCGCGGTCCGCCAGGCGCCAAACAGATTGACGGCGAAGGTCTTCTCGACCGCGGCCACATCGGCGGTTGTCGCTTGACGAGAGGTGTCGTAGTCGATGCCTGCGTTGTTGACGAGCACGTCCAGTCGTCCAAACTGCTGCACTCCGAGATTCACGGCGTCGTTGAAGTGCGATTGTTGATCTCGTGCGACGTCCAGGTGGACGACCAGCACTCGATCGCGAGGAAACTCGGCGCGGTCTTTTGCCACCTGTCCGCGGGCCAACTCGCGAGACCCCAAAACGACGTTCATCCCTTGCTCGAGCAGCTGTCGCACGACTTCCAGGCCGATGCCGCGGTTGCCTCCGGTCACCAGCGCCGTGGTCGGGCCGCTGCTCATTGGTCGCGGTTCCCAGTTCCAGAAGTCGCGGCGCTCGCCTCTTCACCCGCCACACTCCTGGCGGGGGTGTAGCCCGGTGGCTTGTCCCCCAGAGGGGCGCTGCCGCTCAACATGCCTTGGAGTTCCGGCCCGAAAAAGTTGTAGGGGAATCGCAGCGGCTCGGCGCTGGCCGAGTCGAGTCTGGCGCGGAGCTCTTCGGGAATCTCGAAATCGAGCGCTTGCAGGTTGTCCTCGAGCTGGGCGACCTTGGTGGCCCCGACCAGGACGGAGGCGATCCCGGGCTGAGTCGCAACCCAGTGCACCGCCACCTGCGCCATGGACCGGCCGAGCTCGGAAGCCACGGACTCCAACTCGGCAACGATGGCGAAGTTGCGCTTGGTGAGTTTTTCGAACGCGGGATTGCCGGATCCTTCGACGGTCTTCAGGCGCCCCTCTCCGGCCGCGCCGTCTTCCGAGGGACGGTACTTACCTGAGAGCAGCCCAGAGGCGAGTGGGCTCCAGACCATGATGCCCATCCCGTGGGTGGTGCCCAGATCGACGAACTCGTTTTCGATGTTGCGTTCCGTCAGGTTGTACTCGAGCTGCAATGCGGTGACCGGTTCGTAGCCGCGATACTCCGCGATGGTTTGCGCGCGCGAGGCATACCAGGCGGGGACGTCGGAGAGACCCACGTGTCGAACTTTGCCAGCGCTCACCAGGTCATCCATGGTTCGCATCACTTCTTCGGGAGGAGTGAGCCGATCCCAGGTATGAAGCATGTAGAGATCGATGTATTCGGTCCCGAGCCGTCGAAGAGAGCCGTCGACCGCTCGCAAGATGTTCTTGCGTCCGTTGCCACCGGCGTTGGGGTTCCCAGGCTCGGCGTTGTAGCTGAACTTGGTGGTGATCACGGCCTTGTCGCGAATGCCTCGGTCGGCGATGAACTTTCCCAGGAGCTCTTCGGAGCGGCCGTTGGTGTACAGGTCCGCGGTATCAAAGAAGTTGCCACCTGCTTCGACGTAGGCGTCGAACAGCTCGCGACAGGTGTGCTCCTCGGCCCCCCAGCCCCAATCGTCGCCAAAGGTCATGGTTCCCAGCGCAAGTCGACTGACGCGAAGGCCGGATCGGCCGAGTGTGTAGTACTTCATGGGGAGAACCCTCTTTCTTGGTAGGCAGCCCGTGTTTGCACCAGGAGCGCCTGGGGGAACGGCGGGACCCCTGCGACGCGGGGATGCCATCTTCTTCGCTGAGCGGAAGCGTTGACACGATCCCAAAAGAAAACCGCTCCCCCCGCTTGAGCGGGAGGAGCGGTCGAAGAACTGCTTGGGTGTTGCAAGGAACTTACGGGTTGCCAGTCACGCTCACGTGGTCGATGACCAGCGTCACCTGGGAGCCCGGGAGGGCCAGGTTGTCGCCAGCCGGACGGTGGCCGCGAGCACGCAGCAGGACGCGACCGTCACCGTTCATGTAATCGGCGGTGTCGATGCCGGTCACGGTGTTGGTGGTGTCGAAGCCGGTCATGGCCCAGGTTCCGAGATCGTCGAATTCGCCGGTGTTCCAGTTGTAGGCCTGGAGGTTGGCGGCGAGATCGGCGCCCGAGCGACCGCCTTCGAAAGTGGCGTCGAAGGTGGTGGAACCGGTGTCGATGTCGAAGCCGATCTCGGCCGAGGACACCGAAGCGGAGCGCAGCCACAAGCGATCGTCGTCGGAGGTTTCCAGGGACAGGATGTCACCGCGAGTTCGCCAGGTGTTGCCGGCCTGACGCATGTCGGTGACCGGACCCGGAGCGACCTGCATCACGCCACCGGCCGGGATGCCGGCCAGGCTGACGGTGGAGCCATCGGCGAAGGTGACATCGAAGTCGACGGTGGTTTCGTCGCCGAGCCCGAAGTGAGCTTCGGCCGGGATCTGAGCCATGTAGCTGGAACCGACGCCGATGTGGCGCATCTGGTTGTTGAAGGAGGTGCTCAGGTTGACCACGGAGCCGATGCCGCGGGTGTTGGTTCCGGTCTGACGCGGCTGGATGACGATGTGGTTGCCCATCGGCAGGGAATTGTCGAGGGGCTGGTTGTCCCACAGGCGGATGGTGCCGCCGGCGGCGTTGGTCGTCTGCAGAAGGTCCAGGTCCCCGTCACGGTCGAAGTCGACCGAGATCAGGCTGACACCCCAGTCGAAGTCCTGGATGCCTGCCTGTTTGGCGAGGTCGCGGGTGAACCACTTCGGCCCGCTGCCGCGGTTCATGTAGAAGCGGGTGGAGTCAATGTTGGCGCCGAAACCGTTGGTCGCGGCCAGGTCGATGTAACCGTCAAGGTCGGCGTCGAAGAAGGTGCAACCCCAACCCCAGCCGCCGTCCTCGATGCCGAGGGACTCGGAAACTTCCGTGAAGGACACCGTGGAGCCGACGGTGTCGTTGCGCATCAGGATGTTGTGCTCGGGACCGTTGAAGATGTTGGTCACGAAGATGTCCATCTTGCCGTCGTGGTTGTAGTCGCCGAGCGCCATGCCCATGTCGTTCATGGAGTTGTTCGCGTTGGCAGCAATCGAGATGTCGGTGAAGGTGCCGTCGCCGTCATTCATCCACAGGCGGTTTTCGTCGAAGTCGACGGCCTGGTACAGGTCCATCCAGCCGTCACCGTTGAAGTCGTAGAAGGTCGGCTGCCATTGGGTGTTGGCGATGCTGGTGCGAACGCCGCTGGACACCGAGACGTCGGTGAAGGTGCTGTCGCCATCGTTCAAGAACATGTAGCCAAGGGCGGTCCCGCCGTTGTCCCACATGGCCGCATAGAAATCGAGGAAGCCGTCATTGTTGATGTCGGCCACGTCGATGCCGGCGCGGTTGAAACCCACGTCCAGGATCTCGAGGCCGGCGAAGCTGGTCGAGTCGGTGAAGACCAAGCCGGCTTGCTGGCGGTAGATCTTGAAAGAAGTCGTGGCGGAAGTTTCGTTGACGGTCAGAAGGTCGAGGCGACCGTCACCGGTGTAGTCGAACCAGACACCGAGGCGCACGCCGGAGGTGTCGTCCAGTCCCGCGGCAGCGGCCTGGTCGATGAAGGTGCCGTCCCCTTGGTTCACGAGGAATCGACAAGCGGTGCCGTCCTTGTGGGGGAAGAACAGGTCCGTGTCTCCGTCGTTGTCGACGTCGGCGGCGGCAACGCCGTTCCCGTGTTTGTCAGACGTGTTGGGTGCGATTCCTCGATCACCCGCGATGTCGACGAACTTGAACGGCATGCGGCGAATCTGCGCGTTGGCGCTGTTCGCCATGACGGCCAGGCCAGTCAGGCCCGCGATCACAAAACTCAGTCGCATGAGTGAACACTCCAGGTGGGCAATGGATCAGTGTCGTTCCGTCCAACGGAGCAAACACCGACTCGCGCCGCTTTTCCGAACGGAACGAGTTCCAGGGAACGTTGATTCTTCTCCTCCAAAGAGCCGTCAAGCGACCCGCGGAGACCTTTCGACTTCTTCTCAAAGTGCCGGTGCGTGTGCTCAAACAGCGCGACACCTCGGCATTGGAGATAGCCTCCAAGGACGCCGGCACCACTCCCCTTTTACTCAGGTTCTCCCAGAAAAATAGGCTTTCGGAGAGATGGTGCGGAATGCGCTTGTGGAGGTTTTCGCGGTCCTCTGTCGACTTCCTGCGTTCCTCCTCGATTCTTCCCGGAGGGGCCCGCAGACCGCGACAAATTCATCGCAGGAGAGGTCGTGTTCGAGCTTTGTGAAATCTCTCGAAAGACAGGGGCTGCGGCCCCTTCGATCGCCTGCGAGTTTCGCGGATCGCCCCGAATCCCGGGCGCTCGACCGGGGGTCGAACGCCGGGCCGGCTGCTTCGCACATCGCCTCACTCGGCGACGACCATCACCTCCAAGTGGTCGAGGCTGATCGACTCGACGCTCATGTCTGCGAACGGCGACGCTTGACGCCGAGCATCAATGCGCAGCTCCACTCGCCCGTCGCCGCGCAGGTACTTGGTCGCGTCGAGTCCGGTCCACTGGAGCGTCGTGTCGGTGCTGCCAACGGCTTGGGATCCAGCGCTTTCGTAGGTTCCCGTGCTGTGGTTCTTCAGCAGGAGTTGCGCTTTCATGTCGTCCGACGAGCGAGCTTCCAGGGTGACGGTCAACGTGGAACCGACGGCGGCTCCGGCCTCCCAAAGAACGGTGGCGAGAGCACCACTGGGCCCCTTGGCAGCCCAGCGCACATCGTCGGAGTCTCGCAACGCGAGAACTCCGCCAGCGGTCAGGGATCCCCGTTCGAGTTGGAAGTAGGTCAGCGGGGGCGGCGCGATCTCGACGATCCCATCCAGAGGAACCGACGGAACGGAAACAGACTGCCCGTCGGGGAAGTTGACGCTGACGTCCGCCGCGGTGGGAACCGTGCCAAAGCCGAAGCAGGCCTCGGCCGGTTCCTGGCCCAAACAACTGATTCCTGCGGTGATCACGCGGATTTGGGACGAGGTTCCTGCTTGTGCCGTGATCTCGGCACCGATCGCTCGACGGTTGGCGCCAGGCATGCGCGGCTTCACGACCAGAAACCGTCCCACTTCACTGGTCGGCACCCAGGAGCGTTGTCGATTCTCCAGCAACCGAATCGTGTCATTGAGCGTCGTCTGCAACAGATCTTGATCGCCGTCCCGATCGTAGTCGAAGGCCACCAGACAAGAGCCCCACAGGTCGTCGTCCAGCCCGACTCCTGCGGCCAGATCCTTGGTGTACCAGCGGGGACCGCGACCTCGGTTCATGAAGAAGCGAGTGCGATCGTCCAGCCAGGCTTGCTGGGAGAAACCGTTGGTGGCTGCCAGATCCAGATCCCCGTCATTGTCCGCATCGAAGAACGTGCAGCCCCAGCCCCAGGCACCATCCTCCACCCCGTTCTGGTGAGAGACCTCGGTGAACGAGACCGAACCGCTGTTGCTCTCGTTGCGCAGCAGCACGTTGTGCTTGCCGCCTTGATGGATGTTGGTCAAGTAGACATCGAAGTCGCCGTCTTGGTCGAAGTCTCCTAGGGCCTGACCCATGTCGTTGAACAGAATGTCGGCCCCACACGCTGCGGCAATGTCCACGAAGGTGTTGTCGGTCTGATTGATCCACAGGTGGTTCTCGGTGAAATCCACCGCCACAGAAATGTCCAACCAACCGTCGCCGTTGAAGTCGTACATCACCGGCTGCCACTGGGCTGGTCCCGCGCCGGTCATGATGCCGCTCGACAAGGAAATGTCGGTGAACGTGCCATCGCTATCGTTCAGGAACAGGTGATGATCGCTTGACGGAGACTCGTTGTCCCACATGGCGCAGTAGATGTCGAGATTGCCGTCTTGGTTGATGTCGCCGGCGCACAGGCCGCCGCGATGAAGTCCCGAGCTACGGACATGAACTCCGGCACTGGCGGTGACGTCGGTGAAGAGGAACCCGGGATCTTGACGGTGCAAGCGGTAGGAAGTCGTATCGCCCGGAATGTCGTTGGCGGTGAACAGGTCGAGATCGCCATCCCCGTCGGTATCGATCCACAGCGCCACGCGGTCTCCGGTTTCCAAATCGAGTCCCGCTGCCGCGGCGACCTCGACGAAGTGACCGCCCTCGTTGCGATACAACTGGGCAGGGGTCTTGTCGTCGTTCGGCAGGTAGAAATCGAGGTCTCCGTCATCGTCGATGTCGGCAACCGCGACCCCGGCGGCCATTCCTGGAGGAGATGCGTAGAACTGGAGACCGGCCGTCGAAGTCACGTCGACGAACTCGAACGTGGGCAGTGTGATTTGGGCCATGGCGTGATGACTGGTCAGGCAAAGACATGCCACGGCGACGCGGATCTTGAGGCCCATACCCTTTCCTCCGAATTCGCTGGTTCGCGATCAATGATCGTGAGCCAGCCTCGGCCGACAGTTCTCCGTCAACGAACCGCCGACTCCCTCTTCCTTGGCTTGCGCCCCGACTGCGCCAGCCGGAAATGAGTATAGCTCCACGCGGATCCGGGGCCGGGAATCGTGCTCAGCGCGAGCGAGGAGGCGAACGTCCTTCGAACGCGTCCGCCTGGCGGGCGAGCTCTTCGGCGCCGGCGATCAGGTGATGGGAGCTCGTATTGAAGAGCCGTGCCGGAAGGATCAAGAATCGGTGCTCACGGATGGCACGCAACGTCTGCAGCGCGGCTTCGTTGGTCAAGTACTGATACGTCGGACTGTGTTCCGATTCGTCCGTGGGCCCGCTGACCAGGAGAAAGTCCGGATCCAAGATCAGTAGTCGTTCCAGATCGATGCGCGCGTGCTGCTTCAATCCCGCTTCCACGGCAACATTGGTCAAGCGGGCGAGTTCGATCATGAGGTTCGCGCTGGTGCCCTCGCCGGCAGCCCATCCTCCCGAACCATAGTTCGTATAGGAAAGCACGCGGACGTCACTCCGGTCCGTGGATTCGAGCGTACGGCGTCGATCTCGCAAATCTTCGAGCAACTCTTGCTTCTTGTCGGATTCGCCGAGTGCCGTCCCGACCATGTCCACGCACTTCAACAGATCGTCGAAAGACGAGACGTCGGGAAGCTTCACCACGGTGATACCCAGATCTCGGAGTCGAGACGTGGTTCCAGGTTTTTGCCAATCGTGGGTCAAGACCAGGTCGGGGTCGAACGGAAGCACCGCTTCCGCGGTGTAATCGGAGAAACGTGAGTGATCGGCCCAGTCGGAAGACTCCACCGCCACGTTGCTGTAGGTCTCAAGGGTGACCGGGACCGCGACGACACGAGATGCGGGAAGAAACTCGGCCAAGAAATCCAAGCCGGCGGCGCTGGAGGCCAACGCTCGTTGGGCGGGGAAGGGGACCGGTGTCTCCCGCACTTCGGTTTCAGTGATCGCTGTTGAACCGTCTCCCACCGATTTCGATGGGGTGTCGTTCGCTTCGGGTGCGCAGCCGGCCAGCAGTCCACTCAGGATGCCCAGCCAACGGATCGAACCGTTGGGCCCGAACGCAAGAAATGGCGGGCTGACCCCAAACCACGGGATCTTCCCCCGTCGCGTTCGCGCGTGGTCCCGGCCGCCTCGTGGTCTGGCTCGGCTTCCTCTCATGGCGAGGACACTCTACCATGGGCCAGATTCTTCATTCGCCGCGAGAAACCCCTTGCCCAGTCCTGCTTCGAGTTCAAAGCCCGGTCGCGCGAAGGGGATCTCTCCGGTCGTCGTCGCGGCGTTGCTCGGAACGGTGTTGTTCGTTGTCGCCCTTCTTTCGGTGAAAGTCGGAAGTACTGGCGTGCGTGGGCTTCGTCAGTCGTTCCAAGGAGTGTTGTCTCTGGCCGGTCTCACGGCACCCCTGGAAGAGCCTCATCAGACCATTGTGGCGTTGCGCTTCTATCGGGTGCTGGTCACGATCGCGGTGGGTGCGGCCCTGTCCTTGTCGGGTGGACTGTTGCAAGGGGTGTTTCGCAACTCCTTGGCGTCGCCTTCGATCTTGGGAGTTTCCGCCGGGGCGAGTGTCGGCGCCTCGGTGGCGATTCTGTTGGTGGGTGGCTATGCCTCGACCTTGGTGATGGAACGCACCAGTGGGTTCGCTCCACTGTTGGTTACCGGCTGTGGTCTTGCGGGGGCGCTGATCACCGCGTTTCTCGTCATGGTGCTCGCGTCTCGCGGGGGACGCACCTCGCTGACGTCCCTGGTGTTGGTGGGCATCGCCGTCAATACGTTCCTCGCCGGGCTGATCGCCGCCATTCAGTCCCTCACCTTGCCGCGCATCGAAGTCTCCCGAGCGATCTTCGCCTGGACTTTTGGCACTCTGGAGGATCGGTCGGGAGAGCATGCCTTGTTGGCGTGGGGAGCTTTGCTGGTGTCGACCGCAGTGATTCCCTTCGTGGCCCGCGAGCTCGACTTGTTCGTCGGGGGAGAAGAAGACGCGGCGGCCCTGGGCGTGCGAACTCAACGAGTGAAACTACTTTCTGTCGTCGCCGCGTCCCTGGCGGCCGCAGGAGCCGTGTCCGTCGCCGGGCAGATCTCCTTCGTCGGACTGGTGGTCCCGCATTTGTTGCGTCTGGCGGTCGGCCCTTCCCATCGACGACTGCTGCCCTTGTGCTTGCTCGGGGGACCGGTGTTTCTGCTCGGCGCCGATTACCTGCAACGCACTTTTCTGCAGGAGTACACCTTGCAGCCGGGAATTCTCATGTCTCTGTTGGGAGGCCCATTCTTCTTGTTCCTGCTGGTCCGCTATCGCCATCAAGTGAGGGGCTTTTGAGTCTGCTGTCGACGAGCGGGGTGGAGTTCTCTTATCCCGGTGGGGTTCGAGCCGTGAACGGCGTCAGCCTGGACGTTCACGCCGGAGAGCTGCTGGTGGTTCTGGGGCCCAACGGTTCCGGCAAGTCCACGCTGTTGAAGTTGCTGGGCGGATTGCTGATGCCGGACCGAGGCGACGTGCGTTGGCGTGGTGACCCGTTGAGCGGTTTCTCGATCCGCGAACGAGCCCACAAAGTGGCTGTCGTGCCCCAGGCATTGCAGGCGCTGCCCATCGTCAGTGTGCGCCGTTTCGTCGAAGGCGGCCGCTACTCGCACCTGGGCTTTTGGCGACAGATCACCCCCGCAGACCGAGAAGTGGTCGAGCGCACCCTCGATCAGGCCGACATCGCGGACCTCGGCGAGCGCATGCTGGATGAACTCTCCGGCGGTCAACGACAACGAGCGCTCATCGCTCGAGCGCTCGCTCAAGAATCCGACTTGATGCTCATCGACGAGCCCACCAACTCCCTCGACCCGGAACACCAGATCAGCGTCTTCCAACTCATCGCCGAGCTGTGCCAAGGCTCTCATGCCGCCGTCGTCGTCACCCATGACCTGAACCTCGCCAGCCAGTTCGCCACCAAGATCGCCCTCCTGCGGGACGGCCAAGTCGCCGCCTACGGCACTGCCGACGAAGTCCTCAGCGAAGCAGCGCTGGAGCCCGTGTACGGATCGCAGCTGCGCTACGGTCGCTGGGAGGGTCCGGGAGGTGGCGACACCCGGCCGTTCGTGATTCCGTGGGTGGATTGAGTGGGGGGCGGCTTCTCCTTTCTGTCGCGAAGCGTCCCTGATGTTTCCCGACTTTCCAGAAAGGTGGGCGACGGCGAAAAACGTGAGTAGCAACGAGTTGAAGAACGCCGAAAACTACTGGTGAGTCACACGAAAGGCCTTCTTCGGAAAGAAGAACGCATTTGGCGTATGCGTATGGATCAGGCATGGATAAGGATAGTCACAACGCGCTTCAAAAGTTTGAAGTTGATGAAGTTCTTGCCAAGCATGCGTTGCTTGTTCGTACGAATCTGGCGAGTGGCGATGAGAGGTTTGCCGGCTTCAAACGGCAGTTCAATGAGAAGTTCCCAAAGCGAGATCCAGTGCTGAGGGGCTTTGCTCAGGCCTCACTATGGGCCATATTTGGCTCTCCCCTCATGCTCTACTATCTTGGGCAGCCGGCAATGGTGATTGTTGAGCTGCACGGCCTGCTAGAACACTATGTGCGCCGAGATCTTCCCAAGTTTCTCACAAGGGATAAGGCGGGTCGCGAGGTCATTAGAAGACGAATTGATAGAGCTACGCTCAAGACAATGGCAGATGACTTAAGGGAGCTCGGGGTCTGGTCTGAGTCGGACGTGAGCGTCGTCAAGCGACTCGCCAAGTTGCGGGATGGAGTTGTTCACAACAACGCTTCGGTCTTGAGTAAAGCGTTGGGGCAAGAGGCTGGTCAGGATCTAGGCGATGCGAGAAACGCGGTCGATGAGATTGATCCTGCCCCGCTGTTGCTGGGGGCTCTTGGCCTCCTTGTCAAGATTGCCAAGTGCTTTGCTCCGCGTTCGTGAGAAGCAGTGGGGGGGTGTCGTGGGGAACTCGGGCATCTCAGAGATGAAAGTGAGGTGCAAACGCAGCGTCAGCAATCACTGACTCGCGACCAGCCAAATCAAGTTTCTGCTGACGCCGCGCCAGTTTCCTCAGTCGATCTCCCTCACGGCATGACCTCCACCTCGCCCTTCAGATACTCGTCCAGGAAAGCAAGGATCGCGCTGTAGCCCTTGTGCTGATTCTCTTTCTTGCGGAAGCCGTGGCCTTCGTCTTCGAAGACGAGGTATTCGACGGGGACGTGGTTCTTGCGGACGGCTTCGACGATTTCGTCGGATTCGACCTGGAGGACGCGGGGGTCGTTGGCGCCTTGCAGAACCATGAGCGGGGTTTGGATGTTGGAGGCGTGGAACAGGGGCGAGATGCGGTGCAGGTAGTCGCGGTCATCGACGGGGTGGCCCATCTCGACGTAGAGCGCTTCGCGGAAGGCTTCCCACCATGGCGGAATGCTCTCCAGGGTGCGCAGCCAGTTGGACACGCCAAAGATGTCGACGCCGACTTGGAACTCGCCGGGACGGAAGGCTTGAGCGGCGAGGACCATGTAGCCGCCGTAGCTGCCGCCGATGATGCCGATCTGGTCGGGATCCACGTAGCCGGTGTCGATGAGCATTCGTTTGGAAGCGATGCAGTCATCGAGGTCCGCCTCGCCGTGCTTGCGGTCGTCCATCTTGTAGAAGGTCTTGCCGTAGCCGGAACTGCCGCGGTTGTTGATCGCGTAGATCGCATAGCCGTGGTTCACCAGATACTGGATGAGGCCGAAATAGCCGATCCGTGACTGACCTCCCGGGCCGCCGTGCACCCAGACCAGTGCGGGAACCTTGTTGGTGGAGGAAGCGTCGTGGGGTCGGTAGAGGATGCCGGGAATCTCGACCCCGTCGTAGGAGGAGAAGCGCACGACCTTGCCGTCCACCAGGTGACGTGCGTCGATGGCGTCATTCAGGTTCTCGGTCAGGCGGGTCAGATTGCCGCTTGCGAAGTCGTAGACGAACAGGTCGCTTGGGTCACGGCTGCTGTTGACGTAGAAGGCCATTCGGTCTTCGCTACGCGGCATGGAGATCGAGGAGATCTCCGCTTGGGGGAAGTCGGGCAGCGGCACCGGGGTGAGCGTCTGACTTTCATACAGGTGCACTCGGGTGCTGGCGTCCTGGTTCACCGCTACCACCAGGTACTTGCCGCTGTAGGACTGACCCGCGAAAACGACGTCCCAGGGGTACTCCAACACAGGCTTCTTCGTGCCTGTCTTCATGTCGTAACTGGCCAGATACCGGAACTCGCTGTTCTCGTCAGTCGAATAGTAAAGCTTGCTGCCATCGCGGGTGAACATCTGCGGCGAGTTGGCGACGTCCTCGTCCCCGTGTTCGGTCAGGTTGCGCGCCTCTCCGGTTGACAGATCGATCAGGACGACGTTCGAGTCCGAGGTGGTGATGGTCTGGGTCACGGCCAGGTAGCGGCGGTCCGTGCTGACCGGACCGAGCATGTAGCCGTCGTCGTTCTGGTAGACGAGCTTTCGGGAGTAGTCGCTCACCTGATACTCGTACAGGTCGAAGTAGCGAGCATCCCGTTCGTTGGTCGAGACGTAGAACGAAGTCAAGTCATGGGCGAATCCCAAGAACGAAGCCTTCAGATTCTCGCCCGGGGTCAAGTCGCGGACGCTGCCATCCAGCTCTTGCACGAACACGTGGTTGAGTTCGTTCCCACCGGTGTCTGCGGAGTAGAGGAAGCGCTCGTCGTCAGGGAAGTAGGCGAGGGCGCCGATGGACTCGGTTTCGGACTGGGTCAGAGGCCAGCTTTGTTCGCCGTCAACGGAGAGTGCCGCGGCGTTCAGAATCCCGGACTCGTCGGTGCTCACCAGGACTTTCTGTCCGTCAGGAGAGAATGAGCTGCCGCGCACCGAGGTGGTGCCGAGGAACTCTTCGATCGTGTACTGCTCGACCGGGTCGAGACCCGTCAGGGACTGACAACCCGACAGGATGAGGGAGGCGAGGATCAGAACGGAAACGACACGCATGGAACGCTCCAGGACGAGTGGGGTAAGAACGAGAAAACGATGGAACCGGGATTATTCCCGGTGGCTTTCGCAAAGGTGAGGGAAAGTCGATTCGCGCGGAACCGGCGCCGAACTGCGTCGTACCCGACGGGCAGCGGGCCCCGCGGATGCATGGCCACGGGTCGATTTTCGAGACAATCCGAGGAATCCAACGAACGGAGTCGTCCGGCCGTTGGAGAATCGTCCCCGGGATGCCGGCCCCAGCCGGAAGCGTTGATTTGTTTCGATGGCTCCGACCAGTGCCCGAATGATTCCTGAAGGCCTGGGTGAGGATGCTTCTCTGCCGGTCGACGCACCCTCTTGGACACTGGTGCCGAAAGCAAGAAAGCGCAATCTGATGAAACTCTTTGCCGTGGTTCCCCTGTTCGCGTTTCTTTCTCCCGCGACCCTCGCGCTCCCATCGTTCGGCACGAGCAGCCATGCGGGGCCAGCGCTTCGTGTGGTGGCGCCGACAAGCGAGGAAGAGGCAGGAGAAGACGCGTCGGCCTTCGATCTCGAGAAGCACTTCGACGACAACGCTCGGCGGGCAGCGCCGCGGGATTCGTTCCCCGTGTTCGATCACCCGACCATGCTGACGGCAGAAAAGGCCGAGAGCGGGGCGTCTCCCGTCGTTCGCGACCGGGATCTGATCATCGGGGTGGCTCATGACGGAGAAGCCAAGGCCTATCCGATTCCGGTCATGGGAACCCATGAGCTCGGCAACGACACGGTCGGAGGGGTGCCCATCGGCGTCAGCTGGTGACCGCTTTGCCAAACCGCCATCGTGTATGAGCGGACCCTCGACGACGACCAAGTGCTGACCCTGGGCCACGAAGGACTGCTGTACGAAAACTCCTTCGTCTTCTACGACAAGGAAACCGACTCCCTGTGGATCCATGTCACCGCCGAAGCGGTGAAGGGACCGTTGAAGGGGAAGAGCCTGAAGATCTTCCCCTCCACAGTGACCACCTGGGAAGCCTGGAAGAACCGCTATCCCGACACCCTGGTGCTCGGGGGCGATCGCAACGAAGGCTTCATGGGAACCTTCACCGGCCTGAAGGAAGATCAGCACAAGAACTTCGGCTTGGCGGTGTTCCGGCCGGGGTTCGTCAAGCTGTATCCCTACGAAGTCTTGGAGAGTGCTCCAATCTTGGAGGACGACTTCTTCGGGGACTCGGTGGTGGTGTCCTATTCCTCCAGTGCCGGAGTGGCACGGGTCTGGGGCCGCGACGTCGATGGCGAGCCCATGCACTTCGAGATGGTGGACTCCAGTGAATCCGAACTCGTGTTCAAGGACATCGACACCGATTCCGTCTGGGACGGCCTGACCGGTACCTGCATCGAGGGAGCCTTTGAAGGCGAAACCCTGCGCGACTACATTTGTTACCCCATCCTCACCGACCGCTTCCAGGCCTTCTATCCGAAGGCTCCGGTTTACGAGCGCTCGGTGGGAGAGTAGGTCGCCCGCGACGAGTTGCCGCAGAATTGGAGGGCGCCGGCTCTCCGGCCGGATGGCCGGCGATTCACCGCATTGCGTGCACTACGCGAAGAGCGGCGCGGTGTCGGTGTCCAGCCGGACGGAGGTGACGAGCCCGTCTTCGTCGCGGTCCGTGAAGGCCACCGCACGCAGCGTGACCTGCTTTCCGTCGTGCCTTTGGTCGTGGTTCAAGGCTTCCAGGACGAACGACTGGTCGGTGCCGTAGAGGTTGCGCAGATCGTGCTCCACGCTGGCGAATGACTTCCAGTATTCCGAAAGGCCGGCAAGGATGGCGTCACGGCCTTTGACGGGATCGGCATTGTTCATCTGCATCTCGACCTCCGCCGCCAGGAAGGTCCCGTAGGAGCCCACACCCTGTTGGTCGACCGCTTCGAGGGATCGCAGGTATCACGGGAAGGCGTCGGTCGAGAGCTGGTTGGTCCTGAGATCAGCAGTTTTCATCACACCTCCTGGTCACCGGTTGCAGTACTGGGTCCATTCGTGGCCTCAGCTCGATCCCATGGCCTTCAGCAGTTTCTGGTAGGACGGCGAGTCTCGAAGCAGTTGCGGTCCGACTTCCAGCAGCAGGTCCACCTGGTCGTTGGTCAGATGAAAGCTGGTCGGGAGCTGATGGAGCTTTTCTCGAAGGCCCGCGTCTTTGACGTCGTCGAAGGTGACGTGCACGAAGTGGAAGTCGATGTCGCTCGCGGATCCATTGCCGTTGCCCAGCTGCTTGAGGGTTTCGGAGACGAAGTGGATGGTGTCCGCGGAGTAGTTGTCCATCGGAGAGGTGGCGACGGTCATCATCACGTCGAGGATCCCGGGGGCCGACGCGCGTTGGTCCCAGTCCGTGGGCGGTTCGGTCTTGGCGTCCACCGCCACGACGACTAAGCGCTTGATCTGCTTCTTCTCGATCAAGTCGAGCAGGCTCCACGCGGCCGATCGAGACGACAAGCCATCCAACGTGCCGCGCAAGCCAATGTTGTCGGAGATGCCCCCGTCCAGCAGATGCACGAACCGCCGATCCTTGGTCGAGCTGCCCCGGAGGTAGGAGGCCGCGTCGGAGCCGCGCCGATAGCTCGCGGGATTCTGGATGCGCGACTGCAGGGCTCCGTCGATCCAACCGGGCTTTCCGACTTGCCCTTGGTCCGGGTGATTGAGCAGGCGGATCGGACTCAGCAAGCCGGGGAACGCGGAAGACGCGGCGACGGCGCGCGCGACCGGGAACGTCGACAGGTTCGAGTGCAGCAAGTCGAACTGGTCCTGGGTGAACTCGAAGCGAGAGCCCAAGGACATGTCGGTGGCGTTCAGGATCACGAACGGCCGATCTTCTCCGGCGGCGGCGAGGTCCCCATAGGTTGCCGAGTCGAAGATGGTTTGGTCGTAGAAGTCCGCCGCCATGTCAACGCGGTCGTAGCGGAACGAAGCGAGACGCGGCCAGTTCATCGGCTGCAGTACCTGCCAGAACAGATCCTTCTGAATGTTGCGTCGCAGGAATCGATCTTCGAAGTCCTCGAAGATGCCGTTGCCGTGGAGCCCGTAGTACGCCGCGGCGAAGCTTCCTCCGGACACGGAAGAGATCACATCCACTTCATCCAACAGGGTCCGGCCGTTGGTTCCAGAAAGGTTCGCCCGCGACATCTCCTGCATGACCGAGTAGGCAAGGGTGGCGGCGCGGGTCCCTCCCCCGGAGAGCGCCAAGACCACGAAGGTCTCCTTGTCCTTGGCGGAAAGCGCGTGATCGCGGAAGCGGTAGCCCTTGGTCGCGCCCGTGGAGGGCAACGGGTCATTGGTCGGGAAGTGGGCGCAGCCCGTGGGGAGAGCCAGCGAGAGTCCAGCGATCCAAGCCCTCTGCCATCGCCAACCGCCTGCCATCTTCGCCAACATCCGTTCCCCTTCTCTGGTCATAGGTTCGTCGGCCGCACATGCCCATTCGCCTCGCATTATTCATGAAGGTCGTCGCGAGAACGGAGTCAAAGTTGTCCCTGGCGAGGATTTGCAGAGGCCCCCTCTGAAACCGGTTCGTCGCGGCTCGTCTGGGGGGACCGACGATTCCAAAGCAACCGGCGACATTCGTCGTGGTCATGGTTCACGGGGGCGGCGAGGAGTGTCGCTCCTTCGTAGAGAGAAAAAACGAGCTTTCCTGAAGGGGACGGAAGGCTCGCGGCGCACCAGTCTTCGGCGTCGCCGATGCCGACCACGAGCGGGATTCCCGCGGAGTTCGCCGCGCCGATTTTCGACAGCCAGGCAATCGCGCGAGGGGCCCACGCAAGGGCAACCTGGCTGGTTGCAGGGGCTCCCCCAAGTCACGGATGCCAACTGCCGGGAAGAGCTCGGCGGACTTCGCGGGGATCTCGTCGCGTGGGAGGGCGAGTGCGTGCACCCGACTTCTCCGATGTAGATTGCGATCGCATGGGAAACGGCGCGGTCTCGGTCCCCGCGCCCTCGCAACGACGACTCCCCGACCACACCCATCCAGGAGATCTCATGGCAAGTCCGGAAGAGATGGCGCAGAAGATGCTGGACAACATTCCCGAGAAGACTGGGAAGACGTTGAAGCAATGGTTCACCTTGGTGAAGAAGTCCGGCGCTGCCAAGCACGGCGAGATCGTCAAGTTCTTGAAGGGCGATCATGAAGTCACCCACGGCTACGCCAATCTGATCGCCCGTCAGTTCCTGGATGCGGGCCAGCCGAGTGCCTCCAGCGGAGATTTGGTGGAAGCTCAGTACGGTGGCGACAAAGCAGCGTTGCTACCGATCTACGAAGCTCTCATCAAAGAGGCGCAGAAGCTCGGCAAAGACGTCGAGGTGTCTCCCAAGAAGGCCTACGTGAGCTTGCGGCGCAAGAAGCAGTTCGGCTTGATTCAGCCATCCACCAAGACGCGCGTCGACCTGGGCCTCAACCTGAAGGGTGTTGCGGCAAAGGGCAGGCTCGAAAAGTCCGGGTCGTTCAACTCCATGGTGTCGCACCGGGTGAAGCTGAGCAAAAAGTCCGAGGTCAACGCGGAACTCAAGAAGTGGCTGAAAGAGGCGTACGAGGGCGCGTGATCCGGGGATCAGGGGATCCGAATGCGGAACACCTGGGGGCCGTTGTCGTCGCGGACCTGAATGCGGTCGGGAATCACCGGTCCCCTCCGGTGAGACAAGGTGTATTCGCCGGGGCTCACACGGTAGGCCATTCGCGGAAGGTGGGCCTCCAAGCGAGGGATCTGGGTGCCCCGATGCCGGGCCTTGGGCGCTCCGCCCTCGCCCACGGAAACAAGGGGTACCGAGAAGCCCCACTCCTCTTCGTGGGGACTGGGATTCGCAAGCTCGATCTCTAGAACGACCGACGCCAACCGTGGCAACGTCCACTCATGGACGATGCCCGGTTCCCACCCGTCAATGGAGAGCATCTGCAGGGCTCCGGACTTGCGGAGATCCCCCGGCCACTGCACCCAGAGAAACGGGTCCGAAATATCGGCCAGAACTTCGAAAGTCCCGTCGTCCTGAACCGTTGCGACGTCCAGTTCTTCCCCGTGGGCCCAGTGTGGAGGGCCGCCATTGCCTGTCGAGCGAACCAGGATTCCGGCGACCCCCGAGCCATCGAAGGCGCGCAGGCGTCCGCGGAACATCGGCTGTCTCGTGAAAGCCACGGTGGTTTCGACATGGCCGCTCTTCGGCATAGACAACATCCACCGCTTCTTTTCATAGCCCGGGGTCTCTAGGACGAGATCCCAGTTCCCCGCGAGCATCGATGTTTCCACGATGTTGCCGTCAAGGGATTGCCGGTATGGCTTGCGCAAGTGATGGTTTTCGGGTTTGTCCGCGGGGCCTCCGGTGATTCTCAAGCTTTCCGTGGGAATTGGGTCGCCGGTGCCTTCCTCCACGAGTTCCAGGCGGAGCTTGCCTTTGTGGTGAAGCGCGTTTGCGTAGTAGGGAACTGCCACGGAGT
Source organism: Planctomycetota bacterium (assembly GCA_028289345.1). Lineage (GTDB taxonomy): Bacteria > Planctomycetota > B15-G4 > B15-G4 > SIAN01 > JANQQL01. The sequence goes on from JANQQL010000050.1 coordinate 562,299, forward strand.
CGACCCACTCCGTCCAGAGCTCTTCTGCGGTCGGTTTCGGCTTCGCGGTGTGGACCACGGGCACGTAGGTCAACGGCGGAAGTTCGATGGACTCCGTCGCGTCTTTGTAGGGCCCGAACGGCCCCACCATCCCTCGCTCGTCCGCCTCTCGAAAGGACCCCGCCACGACGACCCAGTACGGAAGCTTTGGTACCTCGAATTCGAACTCACGCATCGAGTCGGTGGGGGAAAGCGTGTGGAAACGCACAGCACGGAGATCGTCGTGGACGTCGTCTTCGTTCAGGAAGACCCGCACCGTCGCTTGTTGCCTCTGCGGCTCGTCCGGGGTCAGAACAGGGTTCTGGATCCGGAAGGTCCCGTGCACCGCGAAAGCCTGTTTCGGTTCGAGGACAACCTCTAGTTGGGCACCATCGAAAAGCGGTTCTTCGACGCGCAGGGAGTGAGGGAGATATTTGGGCACCTGAATCTCGAGCGCTGCCACCGTTTCCGCGGGTCGATCCAGGAAGAGGGAGAACTTCACCTGTTGCCCAGGTCCCATGGGGGAGAGATCGAAGCTGTTCTCGTCTGTCGGTGCAGTGGCCATCGAAGACACGACCGCAGGGCGAGGCACTAATGCGTAGCTCGTCGCACTGCCATCCAGGAACTGAACGTGAGCGTTGTGGGCCCCTTGGCTCGGCGCGGGACGGTGGGTGCCCTCGACGATCGTCTTTACGTGGACGACCCATTGAGGCGGTAACACGAGTTCTCGAAACTCGTTTGGGTCTTGCCACCAGTCCGGGAGCGAGTGCCGGTACCCATCGGCGGTCCAGACCGATGCAATGACGGTGGCCCGACCCGTGAGAGTGAACCTTCCGTCTGGTCCGGTCAGCGCCTCGCCGGGCTCCAGCTCGAAACCCTCCTCGCTGGGGCCGTGATAGATGGTGTTTTCGTTGCGCCGGCCCACCGCGTAGATCCGGCTCAGCAAGTGCTCGAGTCGTCCCGGATTCATGCTGACCAAGGCTCCCGCAACCGGCGTGCGATCTTGCGAGAGGACGATTCCGTGGCGTTGCTCCGGACTCTCGATGACGACGTCCGGCAGAGTCACTTCCTGTCCGTCGACGACTGAAGTGCGTTGGAAGGATTGACTGTTGAAGAAGGTGAAGACCAGTGAGACCGAGAGGAAGTGCTCGGGGCTCGGTTGGCCATCGCGAATCCAGATCTTCCGAGCCCGGTCTCTGACCGCATGGACGGAGTAATGTCCGTGCTCGTCGGTGATCCCGAGACTCTCTCGGAAAGTCTGTTCGAGACGGGCGAGCCCTGGGCTTGCGTGAGTCAAGAATACCTCGACCCCTTCGACCGGTTGGGAATGCTCGTTGACCACTCGACCGGAGATGGTGCCACCCCGCGCGGCCCGTAGCTCCAAGTGACGGGTCGCATTTTCCGGCAACCACGTGGCCGCCCACGTGATGGCATGGGGAGGTTGGCGCGCGCTCTCCACGATGACCGTGTCTTCCGGCAGGCCGTGGATGGTCGCCCGACCGAACTCGTCAGTCTTGCCCCGGGCGTAGTGGCGCATCCGGCGTTCGCTGAACACCTGGAACTCGATCTCTGGGAGCGGAGATCCAGTCTCATCGTCCACCACGCTCAGTTCGAGCACTCCCTCGTAGTTGCCCGGAATGTCCGCCTCCAGCGCGGGAGTCGTGGGGACATCGATTCGTTGCACCCGCGCGGTCGGGGATTCCTTTGGCGTCTCGTTCTCGGCGGTGACCAACGAAGCCGGGCCCACCGAGTTGGGACGTGAGGACTCTTGCGTGTCGGACTTCCCGGGGAGCGTCTTGCCTGGATCCGGTTCGAGGAAGAAAAGGGCCACGCTCGCCAGTGTCCCCAGACAAGCGATGACCAGAAACGCGGAGAGGCCCCGGCCGGAGACCACGCGCTTCGAGGAGGATTGCCTGACAGTCAACGCACTTCCCCGCCCATCGCTGTGTCGATCTCCCAGAGTTGGAGGGCGCTGCACAAGATTGATTCTCGGTGAGGGGAAGTCACGGCGGTTGGGAAGACACCTTCGAGTGCGTTCATTTCGGCCATGACCCTGGACCGCTTCTGAGTCTGCGTTCGCCCAGAGACGACTGATTGTAAGACTCCTGTTCATTCGCCGCGCTTCCACGATGCTCCAGAAGGCCGTCAACGAACTCGAGGTTCTCGGACTGGGTCATGAGTTCGCTTCCGCTTCGCGGGATCGGCTCCGCCGTCCGGCCGGACTCCCCTGCCCTCGGGGCGGTCCCCGGAGGGGGATGAGCCGTTTTCCAAGCGTCCCGTCAAAAACTCTCGTCACTCAGCTCCCGAGCTTCGTCTGGACGGGCAGTGCAGGAGAAAGCGAGCGAGTTGAGTTCGGCCCGAGAACAGCGGACGAAGCACCTGATCGAGCGGATGGCCCGCGGCGACGGACCGGCCTTCGACGAGATGGTGCGCCTTTGGGATGAGACGTTCCTCGCCCTGGGGTATCGGCTGCTGGGGGATGTGCACGAAGCGGAGGACGTTCGGCAGGTGGCGTGGATGCGCATCCAGGACCATCGCCGCAAGCTGGCGGACGTCGGCTCGCCGAGTTCGTGGATGTTCCAGGTGCTGATCAATCTGTGTCGAGACCGAATTCGCCACTTCGGACGTTCGGGTTCGCTGGAAAGCCACCACGCGGAGTCGGAGGGGCTGGAAGAACGGTTGGCGGCTCCTCAGCTGACTCCCGCGGCGCGCCTGGAGGTGCAGGAGTCTCGGGATGCGGTGGCACAAGCCGTTGCCGGGCTTCCCGCTCCGCTGCGCGAATGCATCGTGCTCCGCCACTACCACGGCCAGTCCGTGTCTCAGATCGCGGCAATCGTGGGGCGACCGCGGACCACGGTGCACACTCATCTCACTCGTTCTCTGGAACAACTGGCCCGAACCCTCGGGCATTTGCGTGACGAAGATCGAACGGTTCCCCAAGAACCACCGAGGCCTTGCCATGAACTGTGAAACTGCAAAAGAACAACTGGCGCTGGCTCTTTATGACGACCCGGAGCTCGAGGAACGGACCGAGTTGCAGCGGCATCTGAACAAGTGCTCGGCGTGTGGCGAAGTGTGGCAAGCTTTCCGGGAGACTCGCCGAAGTTTGGATGGGTTTCCTCTTCCCCCATCGGGTGCGGTGCCTCGATCGAGTGGGTCCACGGTTTCCGACCCGCGTCCGCATTTCTCGCGATGGAGGATGGTGGGGAGAGCTGCGGCGGCGGTGGTTTTGGTGGGGCTCTCCTTCTTCGGCTTGGCCTCCCTGGCGCGCTGGCAGATCGAGTTCCGCGACGGGGGCTTCTCCGTGCAGTGCGCCTGGAGCGATTCCGACGCACCACAGGCCGAGTCATTGACCGATCACTCGTGGCACCAGCAGTGGGCGCTGCGATTTGCTGAATTCGAACGACGCCATGAGGAAGACTTGCTCGCGCTGACAGCGGCCATGGACCTGTCTCGCGAGCAGGATTCGCGGCGTCACTGGGAGCAGCTTCGGCAGCTCGAAGAGAACACCAGCCGAGAGTTTCTCCTGGCGAGGAACGCGTGGGGGGAGCTGATCCACGCGGTGAACAATCGTGTGCCGTGGAATGGAGTGGTCATTCCGCGGTGAGACTGGCTTCTGAGGGACAACCAATGTCCGCGGAAGACAAACCCAACGAAATTCAATCGTGATGGCGAACCGCTTCTCCAGGGTCGCAGTGGACGGTCAAGCGACCCAGGGAAGCGCCGCGTGTCACAGGGAGGATCAACCATGATGTGGATGTGCGTTGCCGTGGTGACGGCCATGACCTGTCAGGAGGTTCCGGGTGCGGGCTCGAGCGGGAACCGGTGGAGTCAGGATCCCGGGCGAGACCAGGTGCTCGAGGACCTGGCCGTGTTGGAACGCCTGCTCGCCAAGAGTCTCGCCGAGCAGGCCAAGGAAATCGCCGGGCCCTCAGAGGGCGTGAGCTTCTTCACTCCGAACACGCCGCGCTACTTGAACGGACTGACGGGTGGCGTGGCGCTCAACACGAACGGCTACTCCTATTTCGGCGGATCCGCTCGTCCGGATGTTCGCTCCGATTACTTGCCGGGAATCGGCGCCGTGCTGAGCTTGGATCTCAGCGTGCGGCTGGAGTTGGTGGAGGACGAAGAAGAGGAAAGCGATTCGAAAGTGGATCGCGAAGCGGATCTGTGGGATCAGGCGAAGGCAGAGATGGAAGGGGGTTCGACGGGTTTCGCCTGGTCGAAGGAGTCGGAGGGCGTCTACATGGTGGATGGCCAGTCGCTTCCCAACTCCCAGGAGAAGTTCGAGAAACTCACCTATCGCTACTCTGTTGATGCGCTTGCCGATCTCGAACACACCTTGCTGCGAATCCTCGCTGACTACGGCCACCGCGTCGATCTTCCCATGGGTGAGTCGTTGACCGTGTCCGTTCACCTGCGCCCCGGTCGCTTGGTCTCGGCGCCTTCCGGGGGAGGTTCGGGCGCTGGAGTCACGGTGGGTGCGTTGTTCCAGTACACCCGCGACAACGCCAGCCGCTGGATCGTTCCGGGTCCTCGCCGTCTGGTTGTCGGGCTCGCCATGAAAGACTTGGTGGGCTACCGCGACTCACGTTTGGACTGGAGGGATGTGGAGGATCGAGCACGGGTGCATACGTTCTAGGGAGTTGCTTTCGATGTTTGTGTCGGTGGGCCCGCTGCCGACAACGGTCCCTGGCTGGGGGCGGTTCAAAGAGCCCTCCGAAATCTTTGACTGCCGACCCCGAATCTCTCTCGCTGTTTTTGGTGTCGCTCGGAAGCAGCCTCGGTCCATGGGTTTCCCCTTTGACCGAGGCTGTTGCCTTTTCCGACCGAGCCTTGACCGCTGCCCCTCGGTGTTGCACAACCGGCAGGGGGCCAACCTGCTCGGGGTGTGCCGGCGGTCAGACAGCGGAAAGGAGCGGCGATGGAAAGTGAACGAATCCAGGGCCAAATGCGGGAATTGATCGAGGGCAAGCCTTGGCTCGGACCGAGCGTGCTCGACATCCTGAAGCCGGTGACCGCGGCCCAAGCCGCCGCGAATCCCGTCCCTCACGTGCATGGGATCTGGGAGTTGCTGCTCCACCTGACTGAAACTCAGGAGTACCTGATGCGTCGCCTCGGCGGGGATCCTTGCCAGGGAGAGGTGCCCGAAGAGTACTGGCCCGAGGTTCCCGAGCCGACGGAGGATGCCTGGCAGGCGGCGATCGAAACGTTTCGTCGCAACGAAGGGCGCTTGCGGGATGCCGCAGCCCAGCGCCTCGAGAAGTCGCCGCTGGAAGAGCCGATCGTCCCGGGGGGCTTTTCCCTGTACGACACGTTGCACGGTCATTGCGAACACACCGCCTACCACGTGGGGCAAATGTCGCTGATGTATCGCACCCAGGTGGGTCGGTCGCGGTAGTCGGTCAAAATGCTTGCAGTGGCGGAGGACGCGTTCCGGGGGCGTTATGATCGGAAGAGCCGTCCCGGCAACTGGGAGCGAGAACCGATCATGTTGGCGCTTTACCGTGGAGTTGTGACTGTCACCCTGCTGGCGCTGCTGAGCGCCGGGAGCTGGTTTGGGTACGAGTTCCTGTACAAGCACGAGCGAGAGCTTCGCGAACGGGATGACAAGATCACGGAACAGGCGGAAGTGATCGGCGGGCTCGAGCAGGACCTCGAGCAAAAAGAACAGGTGATTCGCGAGAAAGAAGAGACGATTCAGCGTCTTGACCTGGCCAATCGGTTACTGAAGGTGGATCGCCGCATGGCCCACGTGGTGGTGATTGACCAGACCGACGGCGAAGAGGGGCAGCCAGGGACCACCAAGTTCAAGTTCGTCGAGGTGGACGCGGAAGGCAATCCTTTGGGGGAGGCCGAAGTCATCACCATCGAAGGGGACCTGCTGTACGTGGACGCCTGGGTGGTGAAGTTCGATGACTTGTTCGTCGAGCAGAACGACCCGCTGCGATCGGCCTCGCTGTGTTTGTTCCGGCGACTGTTTGGCGAACACGAGGCGCCGGTCAACGGGGTGGTCTTGGATGATCCTGCCGGCCGTCCCGAGGCCTATGGTGGCGCGGGGGCGACCGAGTTCGAGGCGAAGATCTGGGATGAATTCTGGGAGTACGCCAACGATCCGAAGAAAGCCGAACAGATGGGCATTCGAGCGGCGCACGGAGAAGCGCCCAGCATGAAGCTGAAGAAAGGCCATCTGTATCGACTGACCCTGCGTGCCTCCGACGGGCTGACCTTCGAACCCGAGAAAATCCCTGCAGGAATTTCGGAGTGAGGGGATTCACGACCCTTCTTTCCTTGTTGGTGAAGCAGACCTCGGTGTTTCGGCCCCGCTGGTTCTTGCAGAGCCCTTGGAAGGATGTTCCGAGGCGAAGGGAGGCACGAGGGCGCGGTGGGGTCTTGCCGATTGCTTCGCGCTGTGACGATTCTCCGATTTCCGCGGTGGTGACCAAACGCTCCCGTTGGTCGAGTGGGCGATGGGCGTGGCTGACGGTGGGAGTCTTGTCGACTGCCGGTTGCGGAGGAGAGTCAGGCACCTCCTCGAGAGCTTCGAATCCGAATGTCATCGTTGTGGTCATCGACACTCTTCGTGCGGATGCGCTGCCTTTGTACGGCAATTCTCGCAACACGTCGCCGTTCCTGAGCAGGGTGGCGGAGTCCGGGGTGGTGTTCGACACCGCTTGGTCCGTGTCCTCTTGGACTGCGCCCGCGACGGCCTCGATTCTGACGTCTTTGCATCCGTTCCAGCACCACGTGGAAAAGGGCTACCGGGCATACCAGCAACACCAGTCCGGGGACAACGAGCAGACCATCAGCCTGTCGCGGATTCCGGACTCGATCGAAACCATCGCCGAAGCGTTTCATCGCCAGGGCTACGCGACCTTCGGGATTGCGGACAACCCGAACATCTCGCCGCGCATGGGATTCGAGCGAGGTTTCGATCGCTTCGAAATGACCGAGTACAAGTCCGCGCAACGGGTCAACGAGACTCTCGAGAGCTGGCTCGAGGAGATTCGCGGGGCGGACTCTTTCTTCGTCTACCTGCACTACATGGACCCGCACATGCCTTACTTCCACCGGGCGCCTTGGTATGAGGGCTCGGACCCGTCGCTGGCAAAGGGAACGGTGGTGGGGGAGTCGCGCCGTACCGATTTGGAACCTCCGGCTGCGGCGGCGGTGAAGCGAGCGCGCAAGGGCGATCTGGAGCCGGTCAAAAAATTCCGGCAGGAGGCGCTGCATGCCTACGAGAGTGAAATTCTCTACGTCGATTTCATGATCCAGAACGCTCTCGAGCTTTTGAATTGGGAGGACGCGGTGGTCATCGTCACCTCGGACCACGGCGAAGAGTTTCTCGATCACGGCAACATTGGCCACGCGTTTCAGCTTTACAACGAGTTGCTGCAAGTCCCGATGCTGGTGCGCTTGCCCGGAGCCGATGCGCCGCGAGGCCGCGTCGAACAGCCGGTGTCCGTGCTGGACGTGCTGCCCACGGCTCGCGACGCAGCCGGGCTGCCTGCGTCAGCACAGGATCAAGGGATCAGCTTGCTTCCGCTCATGGCCGGTGAGACTGGCGAACAGCGCACGTTTCTCGCGAGCCGTTTGCATCCTTTTCTGGCCGAGTACCGCTACAAGCGGGCGGTGGTCGATGGCAAGTACAAGCTCATCGCCGAAACTCCCGACGGGCCCCGCGAACTATTTGATTTGGACCGAGACTCGCGAGAACTTCGCAACCTGGCCAAGGAACGCAAGGGGTTCGTGCAAAAGATGTTTGGCGCGATGCAATCCGCCATGGAGGCGCTTCCCGAATTCGAGGAAGCTACCGCGGAACCCGTGACATTGAGCGAAGAACAGCGCGAGTTGTTGGAAGCGCTGGGTTATACGGACAACTGATCGCGGCTCGCGACCGTCATAGTCTTTCTGCTCGTTGACGCGCCCGAGCCCTTTGTCAGTCCGCGCGACTCGGTTGACGTAAAGGCGATTCGAGAACTCCTGGCAGGGATCATCGATCGCGTTTGACCGGCATGCGAGCGCCAACAGATTGGCGCCACTCCCGAATGGCGGCGAGCATCGCTTCGGTCCGTTCCGGGAACTCCTGGGCAAGGTTGTGTTGTTCCCCGGAATCTGACTCGAGGTCGTAGAGCTCTGGATCGCTTCCGTCGAAGGGCTCGATCAGCTTGAACTGGTCTGCTCGAAGGGAACCGCACGGAGGTGTCCCGGCTCGAGAGTAGTGGGGGTAATGCCAGTAGAGCTCTCGTGGAAGCAGCTTTTGTTCCTGGAGCAACGGGACGAGGCTGGATCCATCCACTTCGCTCGTCGGAACCCTTGCACCCGCCAACTCGAGGAAGGTCGACACCAGGTCGATGCCCATCACCGGCGTGTCGTCGTCACGCCCGGGGTTCTGGATCCCGGGCCCTTGAACGATCAACGGCACCCGAATCCCGCCTTCGTAGAGCCAGCCCTTGCCCTCGCGGAATGGTCGATTGGAGGTTTCCGAGCCCGTGCCACCGTTGTCGGAGAAGAACAGAACGTAGGTTCTGTCGGCGAGCCCCTGATTGTGCAGAGCCTCGAGCAAAGCCCCCGTGCTGTCGTCGATCCCTTGCAGCATGGCGGCATACTCCGCCGAGTCGGATTCGTGCACCTTGGGCTTGCCGCGGTACTTTTGCTCTTCGATGGGATGTCCTTGGACGGGGCGATGCATTGCATAGTGAGACAGCAATAGGAAGAACGGCTGATCCTTGCTGATCTCCACAAAGTGGACCGCCTCGCGGGTCAGTCGCTCGGTCAGATACTCCCCAGGTTGGGGATCCGGGATCAAGTCTTCCAAGCCTTTGTAAGGGGGGAACATGGAGTCGTGGCTTCCCGGCTCCCCGCCTCCGAACGTGACGTCAAAGCCCTGGAAGGCCGGAAGCAGGTCTTCGCCGCCCAGGTGCCACTTGCCGATGCACGCGGTGCGATAACCCCGGGCCTGCAAGCGCTCGGCGATGGAGATCTCTTCCTGGAGCAGTCCGCGAGGTTGCTCCGGTCCGACCCACGCTTCTCGCTCTGCCAGCGGATTCGGACGCAGCGCGTCCGTCAGCCCCAGTCGCGCGGGGTACTTCCCGGTCAACAAACTGGCTCGCGACGGAGAGCAGTTCGGAGCGTTCGCATAGGCGTCAAGAAAACGAATCCCTCGCCGGGCCAGACCATCCAAGTGGGGAGTCTCGTGATACTCGTTGCCGTAACAACCCAGGGCCGACCAGGGCAAGTCATCGGCCACGATCAGCACGAAGTTCGGCGGCGCCGATTCCTGGCGGCACGCACCAAGGATGAGCAAGCTCAGGCAAATCCCTCGGATGGCATTCATTCACGCAATCTAACCCAACCGGTGGACGGGCAAGGCGAGAACTGTGTGGGTGCGGACGGAAGCCTGAGAGCGGGGGCTTCTCGACGTGTCGCGATTCCTATGACGAGCAAGCTGGCGGAGGGGTTCGTCGCATCGCGAACACCTGGGCTCCGGAAGGAGGCATCGGCACTCACCCTTCGAGCGAAGGCGCATGAGCCCCGAGCCAATCTCAGAGCGCCATCTCCAAGATCCAATCCGAGAGCACCCGAAAGTACTCGGTCGAGAAGCGACTCAACTGCGGGTATTCCTTCTGGCTTCCCGTCTTTGCAATCAGCATGTCGTGATTGGTGTCGGCCAACCGAACGATCGTTGGCGCGGGTTCCTGGACGTGACGAAGGACCCCCGCATCGTTGGCATCGGTGGGGTGCGACCGGTCCAAGTCTCCGGAGATCACCAGCAAGGGAGTTGTCATGCGGGCCAGATTGGCGGAGGGGTCGAAGCCGATTTCATGCTCCCACGCCTTGCGGGCTCCGAGGGCAGAGACCCAGCGCCAATCGGAAACGGTGCTCGCGAACCAGTCTTGTTCGCGGCATTGCTCGATCCTGGCGAGATACTCTTGCCAGGAAACCTCTCCGCGAGCGACATCGATGTAGGCACGGGCGTAATCCCTGGTGAGGTCGATGATCGTCTTGTCATGTCCCTGGGAGCGAATCTCCTCGACCATGTTGTAGATCTCTTCTTCCCAGACGGAGACGCCTCCTCCGGAAACGAAGATCGCGAAGGATACGGAGGGATCCGCGGCGCAAGCCTGTCCCACCACCCACGCACCATTGCTGATTCCCCACAAACCGACTGCCTCCGGGTCGATGAAATCCATCGTGCGAAGGTGTTCCACCGCGGCGAGGGCATCGCTCGCAAAGTCGTCGAAACCGGCCACGGCGTAGTGACCGGTGGACCCGCCGGTGCCGCGCTTGTCGAAGCGCAGCCCGGCAATTCCATGACTGGCGAGGACATCTGCGATGGTGGCAAGGCCAAACCCGTGGCGGCTTTGTGGACCCGATCCGCTCACCAGAACCACCGCGGGAACCATGGTGTCGTCCGCGTTGGGACGGTGCAATGTTCCGGTTAGCTCGACGGGAGGATTCTCGAAGATCAATTCTTCGGTGATGATCGAGGAATCTCGAGTTGCCGTTTCGCTGTGCATCGGACGGGACTGGATGACGCGGCCATTCGCTTCGAACCGAAGTTCGAACTCAGCGATGCGATGTTCGTCGGGCCACAGAGTTCGTCCCGCGGCAAAGTGAAGGGGATGGAGGGATCGCAACGCGCGGAAGTCTCCGGTCTCCAAGTTGCAGAAGATCAACCGTTCCTCGGGGCCTTTGCCAAAGTCGAACTCCCACCGGCGCAGGGACCAGTGTTCTCCACCGCTGGTTCGATAGAGACCTTCCCGGGGGGCCAGTTCGGATGGATCTTCATCGAGCCCACGCAGTCGGCGGCGGGCGAGTCGCTGAATCCGGTCTTGCGTTCCTTCGGGCGCTCGCCTCGCGGTCATCTGCAGGAGGACCTCTCGGAGCTCGTCTCGCTTTCCGCCGGCAGACAGAATCTCGGCGAGGTTCTCTTTCGCGAGGAGAGAACCCGGGTGATGTTCCGCGTAGGCCCGCAACACTTGTTCGGCAAGATCGACTTCTCCATCCTGGTGGAGCCACAGGGCGGCCATGGCCACGTCGTTCGCCGATATGCCAGGGTCTTTCCAAAGCTTCCCATCGACGTCCACCAGCTCGCCTTGCTTCAATGAACGGTAGAGACGGTCTCGAGGGTGGAGTTCGGGAAGCTGTTCCCTCGGTGGCTGATTTCGTTCGGGGGACTGGTCCGAGGGGATCGAAGCGGAGGCCAATCGCTGGCATTCCCACTCTTTGCCAAAGCGATCGCCCCAGAAGATAGCGCGGGACGGTTTCGATTTGTCGAAGCGCAACCACGCGTTGCGGTGGGGCGAAAAGAAGACCCCTTCTTCCTTGATGGGAAGCAAGGGAAGAAAAGAGCCGCCCGTACCCCGCAGCCAAAGTTCGTTGCCTCGCTGACGGACGAACAGTTCCAGCTGGTCGTGAACCCGATACCGGCCGGGGAACTGCGCAAGCTCGAAGGACGTGCAGCGTCGCGAGGCGGTCGGGATCTCGAGTTCCGAAGGCAGGTCGGATGTCTTTGAAGGCTCGAGCAACAGCGAGTGTAGCACGCCGCTCTCCGCGAAGTGGGCAAGCACTCCGCTTTCGACGTTGCTCAACAAGAGGACCCCCCCTCGGGGATCCGCGAACGAGTCGAGCCGGGCGTAGAAGCCGTTGGTGCGTCCGTCGTGGCCAAGGGCCGGCACTCCAAACACCGAATAGACGCCGAGCCCGCAGCCATAGCCGCCGTCGACGGGAGTCTTCATTTGTTTCCAGGTTTCCGGCGCGAACAAGGCCTCGTCTTGCATTGCGATCACCCACTTCTTCAGATCCGCAATCGTGGAAGCAAGGGAGCCCGCACCAGGTACTTCCAGGGCATGCATGGCGGCGAAGGGCCCGTGAAGGCCTGGATGGTGTCCGATCGCCAGTCGCTCGACCTCTTTGCCCGGAACGAGGGTCCGGGTGGACGCCATCTCCAAGGGCTCGAAAATCTCGAGTTCCAGGAAGTCGCCGTAGCTCATTTCGGAAACGTTCTCGACCATCTCGGCCAGCAAACGATAGGCGACGTTGGAGTAGGAAGAGCCGGTTCCCGGGTCGAACAACAGGCCTTGGGCGAGCAGTTCGTCTAGCGAGTCAACATCGAAGAACAGAGAGCGGGTTCCCTCGGGAGCCGGGAAATCGCGAGCAATCCCAGAGGTATGGCGGAGCATGTGGAGGACGGTGATCCTCGAGTCCAACGAGCGATCCGGCAAGTAAACGGAGGCGCTCTCCTGAAGGTCGAGATCGCCTTGCTCCGCCAAGAGAAGGACCGCCGCCGCGGTGAACTGCTTGGAAATCGATCCCAACTTGAACACCGTGTCCTGGTTCACGGGATGGGGACGCGCGAAGGACGGCCGTCCGGATTCGAAGCGAAACTGGACGCCCTCCTTGTTCCAAACCTCGACCACACCGCTGAAATGTCCAGCGTCCGCGAGCTGTTGGAGTTGCTTGCGGGCAAGCTCCCGATGGTCTTCTTGCACGGCTCGGGCTTCGATCAGAGTCGTGCTCAGAGCGAGAAGACCGCAGAGCGCTTGCACCAGACGACTGGGTCTCGGGGAGCGATGTTCGACTCGGCGCACCGTCTGCGCGGCGTGGGGATCAAGAATCACGGGAGCGAGTCCGCGGGCGATCGTTGACATGAATGGTTCCTGTTTTCGTCTGGAAGTGACATTGCGCCCGTTCTTCATTGGGTATTCGGGCGGCGATGTCCCCGGAATTTGTGGTGACCGTGAGGGACGCAGATTCGTCGATCTGTTCCACGGTGCAGCGCAGTGGACCGCTTCCGCAGCGAAGCTCGACGGCACCAGAGACCGCCCGACAACGAAGATCCACCTCACCCGAGGTGTTGTGGAGCGACGAATCGGACAGTCGATGGGAGTCCGAGATGATCGTTCCAATCGATGTTTGAATCTCTGCACCGTGGAGATCGACCGGGCCTATGCGGATCTCGCCACTCCAGATTTCTGCGCTCAGATGATCGAGAGGCCGGTGGATTTCCAGGTTTCCCCGAAACGATCGAAGCGAAATCGGCAGGGAACGGGGAAGGTGGATTCGAAGCAGGAGAGGTTGGTCTGGTGAAGTTTGCGGCCCTCGGATGTCCTTGATGGTCAGCTCGTTTCCTTGGGAGCGAATCGAGACTGCATCGTCCCAGCTCCACTGGGGAGCCGTGGGTTGGTCGGGGAGAGCTTCGTACGCTTCGACGACCAGTTGCTCGGAGTCGGAGTGGCGCAGTTCGAAGCTGGTGTGGTAGCCGCGGACGAGGAGACTCTCGATGTCGACGAGGCTCACCTCACGACGTCCGAGTAAGACGTAGCGGAGGGCTGTGTCTGTCGGTGGCGTTTCCTGGTCCGAGTTCTCCTTGCGGAGGTCCGGAGCGCGGACGGATTCGACGGGCACTGGTTCCGGCCGCCGCGGCGGGGAGGCCATCACCAGGCCCACGCAACCTGTGGCGACCAGGCCGGTGGTCACGGCTAGCTTTCGAGTGCCCGGGCGCGCAAGCTCTGGCTGGATTAGCGACCGGACTCGCTCGGTCAATGGGGACGAACGGCTGAGGAACGCCATGCCCAGGTCTCCCGCGTCCGCTCGCAACTTCGCGGCGACCTCGACAAGGGTCTTGGCGTACTGAGTCGCGCTCGCTCCTTGCAAACGACACGCCCGCCGGTCCGCGAGCAGTTCCCGTTCTCGGTCGAGTTGTCGACCGAGAAGGAAAAGGCTCGGGTGGAAGAACAGCAGTGCTTGCACGACTCGCTGGATCGTAAGCCACACGTGATCGCGACGCTGGAAATGTGCGAACTCGTGCAGGACCACGGCGTTGATCTGAGAGTCGGCAGCGTCGCGGACGAACGAGTTCGGTAACACGATGGCGGGTTTCCAGAAGCCGAGGAGCACCGGAGTTTCCACCGCGTTCGAGGCGAGAATCGGCGGGGAAAGGAAACCCTGGGGGACGGTGGTTCGCCGCGAGTTTTGCGGGACTGGTGTCGCGTCCCGTTTGCAACGATGCACGCGCACCGCATCAACGAGCAGACGCAGCAGACACCAGAGCGCTCCGGCCGAATAGACCAGCATCGCCGTCGTTTTGAGAAGGAAGGCTCGTCCGATTTGTTCCTCTTCCGCGGAGACGGAAAGAGCCGGATCCGGAGACGTCGGGCCGACGGAACCCGTTGCATCGGAGTCGGCCGCGTCGGCGACGAACAAGGGCTCTCGTGGGGAAGCCTCGGCGATGCTCGCGAGTTTTCCGGGGGGCTCGGCGGCTGTGGGAGAGTTCCCCACAGTGTTCTCCATCCTGGACGGAGAAGCCAGTGCGAACACCAGGACGGCAGGAATGGAGACTCCGGTGAGAAGCACGGACACAAGACTCACCCGTTGACGAAGGCTCGGTCGGTCTCTGCAGATTCCGGAGGGAACGAGGACGGCCACCAGACAAAGCCCCGCGGTGATCCAGGTGACGTGGACGAGGACGAAGAACCCGTACTCGACGAGTAAGGAGCTCATCGGTCTTCCCCCGCTTTCTCTTCGTGATCTCGGATCTCGGCGCGAAGCTGTTCGAGCTCTTCGTCACTCACCGCTTGCATGGACATCAGGCGGTTCAAGAGAAGAGAGGGCGAGCCGCCGAACACCCGACTGAGAAGATCCTCGAGCATGTTCGATTGGGCTTGCTCGGCGGAGAGGAGTGGGGAGTAGGCGTACTCGCGGCCAGTCTTGGTCCGGGACAGGTAGCCCTTGTCGACCATGATCCCGAGGATCTTGGCCACGCTCGTGTAGGCGACCTCGCCACGACGATGACAAAGCTGTTCGCGGATTTCGGCGACCACCCGCGGATGGTGGTCCCAGAGGATCTGCAGCAGCTCCAGTTCCAGCTCGGTCGGGTTTCGGGAAGGGGGACGAGCCACGGGATCTCCTTTTGTCTACGAATTCATTAGTAGACGAGGCTCCCCTGGGTTCGGGCGATTTCAGAAAAATACGAATTCATTCGTAGTTCGCTCTCCGAGCGACGACGAGGCCCCCGCGCGGGGCCAGGACGACAGCATCGGGTTCTGACGGACCGCGCAGCCATTCGGCTAGGCACGAGGTGGCGGGAGCCGTTCACCCAAGGTTCGGAGGTCGGGCCGTTCCTGGACCTGAGTGGCGCGACGCGGGTTGATTCCGACGGGCCACGGTCGGTCTGTCGGACTCGCTCGCCAGCGACTCCAATCGATCAGTCCTTCGTTCGTTATGACGACGGCCGAGGGAGGCAGCCGCTGCTCTCAGAACCGCAAGTACAAAGAGATCGCGCCGCCGTCCTGCAGAGGGTGGATTCCCAGTCCGAAGCGTCGGTCGCGAAGCAGCCCTCGGGTTTCGTTCATCGCACGTTCGTTGATGGAGTGGTTGCGTTGACGAGCGGCATTGATGCCGCCGTAGATGTTGCCGGTGTAGAAGCCCACGGCCAGAAGTGCGAGCGCTCCGGCGGTGACGTCTTCTTCGTTGTGCAGCGCGGACCAGGTGCCGCCGATCAGCACTCCGTTGGTCAGCAGAGCGACGAGCGCGTCGGCCGAGCGACCTGCATAG
Organism: Planctomycetota bacterium; assembly: GCA_028289345.1. Lineage (GTDB taxonomy): Bacteria > Planctomycetota > B15-G4 > B15-G4 > SIAN01 > JANQQL01. The sequence goes on from JANQQL010000050.1 coordinate 577,875, forward strand.
AGCTGTCCCGAACCCGGCAACACGGCGGACAGGGTGCCGGCAAGCGCTGGCGACTTCCTCGGCAGCGCCTCCATCTGGTCGACTCGGGTCAGTAGGAACTCGCGCTGCGAATCGGGCAGGCGTTGGAAGTGACCGCGGGCGCCACTCAAGTCTCGACGTTCCATGGACAACAACCCGGCGAGTAGCTGTCCCTCGTCGGTGTCGACGTCCGCCCATTGCACTGCCTCGTGGCGCCGACCGGCCTCGCGCAACAGATAGGCGCCAAGCAGGTCGCGCTCGGGGGTCGCGAGAGCAGCGATGCTCTCGAGAGCTAGTTCGTGACGCCCCGAGCGGCTGTGACAAACGCTCAACTGTCGACGCGCGGCCCCGGTTCTCGGATCGTCGGGAAACCAGTGGAGGTACCGAGACCACTCCACGGCTGCCGCTCGCCACTCCTCTTGGTCGTGCAGGCTTTCCGCAAAGGAGTACTGGGCGTCGGCGCGGAACGACGGGCCCTTCGGTTCGGCGTCACCCAGTGGGCTCGCACCCGCCGTTTGCGCCCGGCTCGCCTGCTCTCTTGGCTCTTCCGGACTTGCCTCGGACGCCTCCTTTGCACCCGGCGAATCGACGGTTTGTCCGTGAGCTGTCGAGTCTGCGTCGGACTCCTGGCGACCTTGTCCGGGACGGTTCTGTCGCGGGGGGATGCGTTCCTGAGGGTTGTCTTCCTGGGCCTCGCGACGAAAGGCCGCCGGCACGGGGTCGAAGGGACGACCGTCCGCGGTCACTCCATAAGGGCCGTTGTCCAAGCCGTGATCGCGCATCAAGCGATCCGCGATCATCAGGCTTCCCTTCCAAAGGCCGTGGCGCTGCACCGCCTGCTTGCCGAACTCCGAGCAGCTCGGCTCGAAGTCGCAATGGAAGCCCCACTGGTGACCCACGTGGTCCTGGTAGAAGCCGATCGCCCCCAGCCCCGCGGCGGACGGAGCGTCTTCTGACGAATCCCCCTCGTTCGCCGTCCGGCACGCCGCCAAGGCCATCGCCAGGAACCACGTGAAGTCGCTGAGGCTTCGCCGGCCGAACGGTGTCGGCCAAGTCTGCTCTCGAATCACCTTCGTGCCCGCTTCACCTCTGGGCTCAATTCCAGATAGGAGCCTTCCTTGATCTGCACCGTCTCCTCCCACTCGGCGTAACCCGGAATCTTGATCTGCAACAGGTGAGCGCCCACGCTCAGCAAGATCGGTTCCCCGAACCGGGTGCCGTGCAAAGCTCCGTCGATGCGGATCTCGAGCTTGTCCTGGCTCTTTCGCAAGCCCACCGGGCGATGCACGATCACTCCCTGGCCCTCCAGTTCCAGGGAGAGTTTGACCGGTCGATAGTCGTCGGCCTCGATCAGGATGACGTCGGTCCACGTCTGGTATCCGTCCCGCTGGATTTCCAGCGAATGGGGGCCGGGGGTCGTTCGAATGCGCCGCGGCTCGGGGCCGCTCGTGCCCTGGTATTGCTCATCCACGTAGATCTTGGCACCGGCTGGCCGGATCTCCAGCAGCAACCCTTCCCCTTCGACTTCGAGTTCCACGTCCAGCGATTTGTAGAGCTTCTCGTCGATGTGGACCACGCGGACATACGGCCGATAGCCATCGCGGGTGATCTCGATCTCTCGATCCCCCGGCTGCATGATCAGGATGTGTCCGTCGAGAGGTCGATGCAGCTTGCCGTCGACGTAGATTTCCGCGTCTTCGGGGTCCATCTTTACCTTGAGTCCCTGGCCCTCGGGATCCAATCGTGCATCGATGCGACTCGGCGTGTACCCCTGCTTCACTCGCACCGGCTTCAACAGTCCCAGCAGGGGCAGACCCAGGCAGCACGGCGCGCAGCAAACCCGCATTGCCACCTCGTCTGGGTCGATGACATCCACGTCCTTGCCGAGCTTTACCTGGCGCTCGATCGGGTTGTAGCCGGGTTTCTCGAGGGCGATGGTGTACGACTTCATCGCTGTCGACAGGGTGAGCTGAGAAGGGGTGGTCAACCCCGAGTCCTCGCCGTCGATCAGGATCCGGGCACCGGAGGGTTGGGACGCGACATGGATCTTGCGCGCCGTGGTGCAGGCCGAAGACAAGGTCATCAACATCAGCAGGCAACCGATCCAGGAGGCTTGGACGATTTTCATGAGACTGTTCCGTTAGGGGTTCTCGGCTTTTCGAATTCGCAACAGGCTGTCCACCGCCAGCGCTTGAATCGCCAGGGCGCCTTGCCCGAGGGTCAACGAGGCGGACAGAACCCGACCGGACTTCCGGGAGAGAATGCCCTCGAACTCGCATTCGACGCTGCCGAGGGTGGATTGGACTTCGAGTTGGCAGTTGGCGTCGTCGGGGAGCTGGATCTCCACCGAGCCGCGGTTTTCCAGTTCGACCTTGCCGTCGGTCTCGGACCAAGGGGTCCTGCGTGCGTACAGCAAGAGACCTCCTTCGCCATGGGCGACGACGTCTCCCGTGACCTCGCGGAGCTGAATGGAACCCTTGGTTCCACCCACTCGTGCGCCGCCCCGGACGTCGTTCAAAGAAAGGTCGGAGGCGGTGGCATCGATTCGAACGAATCCCTCGACGTCGACCAGAGTGGTGGGGTTGAAGTATCCATCGATCTCGACGCCACCTCCCACTTTGGAAACGCGCAAAGTTCCGTGGCGATGGTTCAGCGATACGTCGCCACCGACGTCGTTGATGCGGACGTCGGCGTTGTTGCCTTCGACTCGCAGCGTTCCGGTCACTCCCTCGACGTCGACCGCGCCATAGGGAGCGATCGCGTGGGCGTTGCCCTGAATTCGCTGCATCACGATGGGAGCGTTCTTGTTTTCCGCGAGCAACTCGCCGCCGCAGTCTTCGAGCCGAATCTCAGAGTACTTGCCTCGCACGTCGGCGCCACCGCGTGCGCGTCGTAGCACCACACTGTCGCTCGCTTGGAGCTTGACGAATTCGACAACGTCCTCGACTTCGACGCGACCGTACTCACAAACAATGTCGACAGGACCGGTGACGTCCGCCACTCGCACGGCGCCGAGTCGCGACCGAACAGTGACTTCGCGACCGCTGGAAACCTCGACATTGCCGAACTTGTTTTCCACGGACAGATTCGTCGCGTCCGGAATCCACAGCAGCAGATTGGCGGCGAAGGAGAGCTCCGGTGGCTTCGAGTCGGGATCGGGGAAGACCGAGCGCAGGATCGGCGTGCCGTCCTCGTCGGTGTCGACCACCAGCTCGACTTGGTCCAGGAAACGGCTCTCTTCCAGGTTGCCGCCTCCCGAGGCGAGGATGGTGAGTTCTGCACGGGGAGTCTGACTGCCGGCGAGGGGGAACACCCGGCAGTCGCCGTGGGCGTGCACGATGCGCAGGGCCTCGAGCTGAGTCGGCAGCTCGCGACGAAGGGTGCGTTGGGTGTCCGGATTCCAAGTTGTCGCCAGTGTGGCGATCCAGAGCCAAAAGCCGAAGGTCATGCGCTTCGACCTTCTTCGGAGAGCTGGCGGAGTAACAGGTGACGACGCTCGCTCAGTTCCAGTAGTCGTTCGCGCAGATGGGTGTGTCTCGGGTTTGCCTCCAGGGCGCGACGGCATTCGGTGATCGCGTCTTCCAGGAAGCGGACCTCTTCGGCGAGAGGAGAGGGGCTTGCCGCGGGAACTGGGTCGTCGAGCCGCGAGGTCAAACGCTCGGACGCGGCATCGAGAGCGTTTTCTTGCTGGATGGCGCTGGCCAGGTCGGCCGAGGTGAGGAGCGCGTCACTCGAGGGTGCTTCGGGTCGACTCAGCAACTGGAAGACACTCGCGCAAAGCAGGATCCCGGCGGCCAATGCCGCGAACCAAGAGGCCGAAGTCGGCACGGTCAGCACCGGGGCGACCGGTGGCTTCTCGCGATACTGGCGCATCACTTCTTCGAAAGCCCCGGCCGGGGCTTTCGGGCGCACCGCGCGCGCCGCTTCGCTCAAGCGGTCTTCGAAGGCGAGGTTGACCGCGCATTCCGGGCAGCTCGCGGCATGATCGCGCAGCGCCTGCTGATCCTCCGGTCGATCGGAGATGAAGTGGCTCTCGAAATCACGACAGTTCATCGTGCCACCTCGAGAGTCGTTTCTTGAGCAGGGAACGGGCGTAGCTGAGCTGGGACTTGGACGTACCTTCGTTGATGTTCATGACCCGGGCGATCTCGGCATGGGTCATGCCCTCGCTGGTATGGAGCACGAACACCAGGCGGGCTTTCTCGGGCAGTCGCTGAATCTCTTGTTCCACCGCCGCGTGGAAGTCGTGTTCGGCAGGGGGCTCGTCGGTGACCGGGACGTCGGGAACGATTTCTTCCTCGGCGGATTGCTGGGGCCGCCGCCGACCTTTGATGCGCAGGGCGATGCGAACCGCGATCTGGCATAGCCAGCCATGCAGGGAACCCTCGCCGCGGTAGGTGGAGAAACGCCGAAACGCCACGAGAAACGTCTCTTGGAGAGCGTCGGTCGCGTCTTCATGGTTCCTGAGAACTCGGGTCACCACGTGATACACCCCGTCCGCATGCGTGCGGTACAGCTCCTCGAAGGCATCTTCGTCCCCGCGCCGACAGGCTTCCGCCAGATCGATCCGCCGCGGCTCGTTCATCCACTCCTCTCGTATGGGGCCTTAGAGCCTCCGGCCGGATCCCACGTTGGAAGGAAAACCGGCCACTCGCGCCGACTTCCCGCAGATCAGTGCGGCGGGGGGCGGTGGCAACCGGCTCCGGGCTGCCTCCCGGATCCCGCGTTCCCCCGGGCAGGGCGGTTCATTCCCAGGACCAGTTTCGCCCTGGGTCCCCCGCGGGCCAGCGATTCTGCGGGGGTGCGGTTCCCGGGACAGCCCGCAGCAGCCTATCGCCGCGGGGCGGTCCAGGTTCGTAAGTGCGGGAAAATCCTCACCTGGCCGCCACTGACGAACGGAGCGTCACCAAGGGGCGAACCACGACTACGAAGTCATGATTCCCAGCGGCACCCTGGTGAATCGGCGGCCACTTCGAGCCAGTGCTTCGGAGCGTTGCGTCGCCTTGGTCCCCTCGGGTAAGCTCCGCCGCCTTCCCCGCTCGGGGCTCTCGGAACCAGTCATCACCTCCCCAACACACCCTGGAGGCCTGCGTGAAATCTCGCATCCTTTCGCTTTGCTTGATGACCACGATGTTGCTCACTGTGGGCTGCGGTTCGCTGAAACGCGCGGGAACGGATTTGGCCGTGGTCGTGACCTCGCCGGTCAATATCCCCTTGGCAGCTGGATACGACTCCCTGGATTGGGGCGAGAACACCGGCAATCCCACGTCGGTCCTGCTTCTCCCTCCCAACTTCGTGCTCCATGGCCTGAAGCACATCGCCTACACCGGCGCTCATCTGGTCGACGTGTTCGCCTCGCCGCTGTACCTGCTGGCGTCCATCACCGAGCGCAACGACCTGAGTCCGATCGAACTCTACTCGCTACAGGATGGCTTCCCCTGGAAGAGCCAGCCCTGGCCCGCGCTGGAAGACTGATCGCCCAAGCGTCACCGCGTCGCTGTCAGCCCTCAGATTTTTGACCGCAAGGCTCGCCTTGTCGGCGGGTCCTGCTTTCGTGTCAAAAGTCTTGGATGACACGACTCGAAGGTCGGCGCAGCGGCGGGCTGGTGGCTCACCCCCGATTCGAATCGTTGGTGAGGGAAGGCTCGCGCGGCCACGGCTCTCGCAGGCGATCGCTCATCCGCAGTTCTCCTTGTCGGGAGAGCTTCGGTGGGGAGATCAGCGAGCGCGACTCCACGGTTTCGACTCGTCTCCCTTGCAGGCCTCCGCGAGGTGGCGCGGTTGTTTCTCGCGATCGAGGCACCTACCTCAAGAAATCGAGGGCCTCTGGGTGACCCAAAGTCTCGACGACAAGGGTCGGCTCGTGGGTGGCGAGCTCTTCGACGGCGAAGGGCCCGGTGGCGACCGCCAGGCATTCGGCGCCGAGGGCTTTTGCCGCGGCGATGTCCGCCGGGGTGTCGCCGATGACCACCACTCGACAGTCCCGTTCGGTCCAACCGTGCCGTTGGAATCCTCGGTCGCGGCCGCATTCGAGCACGCGGTGACGCAGCTCGTGATCGCTTCCGAAGCCCCCGAATGAGAAGCGCTCGAACAGGTTGACGGGAGTCAGTTTGGCTCGGGCGCCGGCTTCCAGGTTGCCCGTTCCGAGACCGAGTGCGGCCTGTTCTCGTGCTTCCAGGGCATCCAGGATCTCGAATACCCCGTCCAACACCCGGACCAACGGCTTGTCCGCGATCGCGCCGCCGAGCTCTGCCACGTAGCGATCGAGGGTCGCATCGATCTGCTCGTCGGTGGCCTGCTGGCCCGAGGCCTCCAGGCCGGCCCGGACAATGGCCGGGTCAGTCATGCCCGCGAAGGGAACCGAGGAAAGCGCGGCGGCGGATCCATGCAGCGTGTCGAACGCGCGTTCCATGGCCAGCATTCCGACGCCCCCGCTGGTGATCAACGTGCCGTCGATGTCAAACAGGTAGAGGGAGCGGGACACGGGAGTCTCCGAAGCGGGATGCGAGTGGGCGACTTACTCGATGTAGCCGAGGGCGCGCAGTGCTTCCATGTTCTCTTCGGTGAGTCGCACGTCGAGGATGTTATTGATCGGTTCGAACCCGGCGGCTCGATATCCCTGCAAGTGTCCGAGCAGATGACTCACGAAGTTTTCCGCGCGGTCGGGATACTCCGCCGCCAGGTCGGAAAATTCCCCGGGATCCTTGCGCAGGTCGAACAAGTGGCGGACCTCGGGTTTGTGCTCGTTGTCGTAGTTCTGCTGAATGACCTTCACTCCGTCGAGCACCAAGCAGCGCAGCTCCGGTTGCTCTTCGGCGATGATCGACAAAGGTTCGGGGAGGCTCTCGGACTTCCACATGGAGGACAGGTCGGTTCCCTGGCAAGTGCCGGCGGGGAAGGGCGCGTCGAGCATCGACGCCAGAGTGGGGTAGACGTCCATCAAACGCACCGGGTCTTCCACGCGGATCCCTCGGGCACGGTCTTCTCCGGGCAGTTTCAGGACCATGGGGACCTGCAGCAGAGTGTCCCACAAGCGACCGCCGTGTCCGAACTGACCGTGTTCCCCAAACTCTTCTCCGTGGTCCGAAATCACCAGAATGGCGGTGTCCTCGTACAGCCCCAAATCCTTGAGTTTCTGCACCAGACGCCCGAACTCGAGGTCGTTGTAGAGGATCTCTTCGTCGTACAGGTCGATGACGTACTGCACGTCCGTGTCGGACAAGGGCATCAAAGCTTCCAGACTACGGGAGCCGGTGACTTTGGGATTCAGCTTGCCCTCATAGCCCTTGTTGAAAGTGCCGGCGGTTTCTGCGGGCGGGTCGTATTTGGCATGAGGATCGATGGTGTGCACGTACAAGAAGAACGGGGTGTCGCCATTTGCGTCCAGCCAGGGGTAAACCTGGTCGAGGACCTCGCCGGCCCGGGACTGTCCGGCATTCTCGTCGACGGCGGTGAAGGACTGGAAGCCCTGCACGAAGTTCAATCCGAGGCCATGGATCTGGGCATTGGCAATGAAGGCCGCGGTGTTGTACTCCGCTTGATGCAGAAGCTCCGGCAGCGTCAGCAGTTCCGGGGCCAGTCCCGAGGTCTTGCCGGCGCCGTGGAACGAATACAGCAGTCCGGTCATCAAGGTGGCGATCGACGGACGCGTCCACGGGGCTTGGGAATAGGCTCGTTCGAACAGGACTCCGTCGTCGGCCAAGGCGTCGATGTGGGGGCTGGTTTCTCGTTCGTAGCCGTAACAGGAGAGGTGGTCCGCTCGCAGGGTGTCGATCAAGTAGACCAGCAGGTTCGGCTTGCGCGGCTTGGCAACGTTTGAGGTGATCGTGGGTTCGGCGACCACCACCAACATCTGTCGGGCGGCGACGGGGGTTGCCTTGGGGCCGATGCAGCGAAACTGGATCTGATCGGTCGCCTTCCACGAAGAGAGTTCGATCGAATGATCTTTGAACGCCAGGGTTTCCTTCAGCTTGACTTCTTTCAGGACCTCTTCGCCGTCGTCGCTCACCCGAAGCACTTGCACCTTGGGCGGGTGGGTGAGGAGCGTTTCGCGGTCTGCCGGCAGCATGCCGAGGGCAAAGGTCAGGGTTCCCGGTTGGCCGGCAAACGTGATTCGGCTGCTGGCGGGGAGCAGTAGCGAGCGCCGCGTGGTCTTACCCAGCTGGACGTGTCGCACCAGTGGGTGGTCGGTTTCCTCGGACTCGAAGCCACGCAGAGGCGCCAAATCTTGCTGATAGGTTGCGTTGGGCTGGAGCAGCCAAAGACGTCCCTTGAGCGGACCGTCCAACGAGCGCGCCGTGAGCTCGGCTGGCCCGGACTCTTCCAGAACGAAGGGGAACTCTCGAGTCGCGCCCTTTTCGCTGGGGGTGGCCAGAACCCTGCCACCCATCGAAATCTCCAGCAGCTGAGGGGGGTCGACGGTCACCGCGGCACGGCCGGGAACCACCTGCACGCGGGTCGTCACGGACTCGATCCCACGGGCCGGGCGAGAACTCTTCAGTCCCTGGATGCCGGCGGGACTCGCCGGCAGATACTCCACTTCAAACTCATCCAGAGGCAGCTCGGTGTGCACGAAGGCGCGGTCTCCTCCTCCTTGGTGGTGCATCCCCAAGGTATGGAGGGCAATCTTCGAGGTGTCATCTCCTCGTTCGATGTCCTCCACTAAGACCGTCAGTGTCTGGGATCCCACGGCGGCGGGAAGTTCGAAGCGCGAGAGTTCGTCCGCGGACTTGTTCTGGTTGAGTCGGTAGACCTCTTCGCCATCGCACAGGAAACGAATGGTCGGAACGTTGGTCGGGTCCCAGATGCCGACGCCGCGGGCATTGACGCCGATCTCCATCGGCACGCCCACCCTGTGGAGGGGAATCTCGATCGTGCAGGGCCGATTCAAAAGGACCGAAGCGTCTCCTTCCGGGGTCCGCGGTTTGGCCCAGCCCTTGTCGAATTGGGGAAGAGTGGCGACGCGAAACTCGAACTCCTCCGGCACCAAGCGGAGGTCCACCACGGGTTCGCTGTCATCGTCGGCGAGTTCCGGGTTCAACGGCTTGTCGAGATGCCACAAGCGAGCCATCACTGGCGCATCGGACTCGTTTCGAGCGAAAGGCGCCGGCAGACGCAAGATGTGGTGACCGGTGGTCGGGTCCACGCCGTCGCTGGTCAGCTCGCTCAGCGGGTAGCGTTTGGCCTGGGGCTTGTTGGAAAGGGCGTCGACGAGGAATGAGTTCGTGTCGGCGGCGCGGATGTCGTCCAAGAGAAACCGTTGGCGCAGACTTTGGCTCGTCGCGGGTTCCTCCGGTGGCGGACTTGTGGGAGTGGCGGGTGTGGCGACGGGCTCTCCTGGTTCCTCCTGGGAATCCGAGCAACTCGCCAAGGTCCCCAAGAGAAGGACTCCGCCGGCGACGGCGTTCCTCATCCAGGGAGACTGCTTGCGAGCAACCCTTTCCGGGGAAGAAGACCGATGCCGTTGCGAGAGGCTCGGGGAGGCTTGCTGTTTTGGCCGGTGCGCCGAACCCGGGGCCTCGGCCCACCGGTCATTCGTGGGCGCCCGCGATCCATCGGGAGGAGGAAGCTCGGAATCAGGATGCATGCGCGGCGGGCCTTGGGAGAATCGGAATGGAAAGGGACGCCCCCGATTATCGTGCCACTTCGGGGTTGTGTCCAAGCTTGCCCCGGCTTGGTGGCCTGCGGACTGCGGGACCCGTGCGACGCTCCCGGAAGTCGGCGCCGGCGTCTGTGGTTCGATCGGCGGGAACCGGCTCCGTTCCGAAATCGGAGCCGACGCGAATCCTGACGGTTTCCCGTCGCACGTTGCAGGGAACCGCGACAGACGCGGATCGGGGAGGGCTGGCGAACAGGATCGGCCGGACACACGAAACGAGGGATTTCTTCGCCTTCGGGCGAGGCGCAACGGGTAGGAGGTGAGGGTTGGCTCGCTATTGGCTCTTCAAGTCGGAACCGTCGGACTATTCGATTCAGGATCTGCGCAAGGAGAAGCGCAAGACGGCGTGTTGGGACGGAGTCCGCAACTACCAGGCGCGAAATCTGTTGCGCGACGAGGTCAAGAAGGGCGACCGCGTGTTCTTCTACCACAGCAACAGCAAGCCGAGCGGGGTCGTGGGCATCGCCGAGGTGGCGAAAGAGGGGTATCCGGATCCGACCGCTTTCGATCCGAAAGCCAAGCACTTCGATCCCAAGAGCGATCCCGACAACCCGCGCTGGTACGCCGTCGATCTCCGCTTCGTCGAAGAGTTTGACGGGACGGTCGCGCTCGCCACTCTGCGCGAGACCAAAGGTCTGGAAGACATGCTGCTGCTGCGCCGCGGACAGCGCCTCTCGATTCAGAAGGTCAGTGCCAAGGAGTGGAAAGTCGTCACCAAGATGGCCGGGGCGAAGAAGGGCTGATTCGGTCGAATCGATCCGGGTTTGCTTCGCAACCCGGGCTGAGGAACCAGAAAGCCGCCCCGCGGTATCGCAGGCCGTGGAAGAAGGCCTCCCATGGCGATCGAGAGATCTTCGTTTCCGCCGAGGAGTCGAGACGCAGGCGAATCGGTGGGTTCGTCGAGGATTCGAGGACGAAGACCGAAGCGAGAAGGTCCGGTCGGGCGCGGGAAGATGCTTGCAACGGACAGCTAAGGCGCGTCGAGCTGCTGGAGCCTTTGCCGGATCTTGGGGACCGAGGCGTTGTCCGGCGGAAGTTTGCTCAGGCCGCGTTGGAGATAGGCCCGGGCGCCTTCCGGGTCGCTGTGCTCGAGGCAGGTGCGGGCGGCGGCGAGGTAGGCCTTGCCCATGTCCGGGAACCGGGAAAGAAGTAACTCGTAGGCTTCCAGCGCTCGAGTCTTGTCTCCGAGTTCGTGGTGAGTTTGGGCCAGACGAAAGGTGGCGAAGGTCAGGTCGGGGCGAAGGGAGAGTGCCTTCTCCAGATGCTCGCGAGCCTGTGCGAACTGTTTCATGGCGAGTTTGGCTTCGCCGAGATGAGCGTGGGCTGTGGCGTTGCCCGGGCACAGCTCCACCACTCGTTGCAAGATCTGGACGGCCTGTTGGTTGTCACCGGTTTGCAGGAGGTGTGTGGCATACGCTTGGGCTTGGACCCACTCCACCGCATCTTTGGGGTCGACCCCGGCCATCTCTGGGGCTTCGGCGCGCAGGTAACCCAGAGCCTCTAGGCGCTCGAGTTCTTCGGGGTCAAAGGGGAGTGGGGGCTCGGCTTCTCCGGCGCTTTGCTCGCCTCGAAGTTCCTCCATGCGCTGCCGAAACTCCTCGGCACGGGCCGCTTGCTTCGGCAGCAAGTTGAGGGTTTCCCCAGGATCCGTCGGCCATTGGTACAACTCGGGACGCGGTGCGTCGATGTACTTGGCTTCCATCGTGCACACGCCATGCATGGGCGCCAGGCCAAAGCTGAGCTGGGGCAGATGGGTTTCCAGATACACCTCGTGATCCGCGGGGGTCCCTTCCACGATCGCGGCTAGGAAGGATCGACCACCCACGGCGTCACGAGGGGGCAGGCCCAGCAGGTCCAGAACCGTGGGAGCGACGTCGACCAACCCCACTTGGCCGGTCACGGTCTTCGCTGCTCCGAGCGCAGGGTGCTTCATCAGCAATGGCACGTGCAATGTCGTGTCGTACAAGAACAACCCGTGGGTGGCTTCCTGGTGGTCCATCAGTCCTTCGCCATGGTCGGCGGTCACGACGAACAAGGTGTTGTCGGTGGGGTCCAAAGCCTGATAGCGCTCGAAGAACCGGCCGATTTGCGCGTCCAGGTAGCTGATCTCGGCGTCGTATGGGTCGGCCATCTGCTCGGAAAAGGGACGCGGTGCCTCGTAGGGAAAGTGTGGGTCAAAGAAGTGCAGCCACAGAAATCGCGGGCCCTCGCGGTGAGCCTGCATCCAGGCTAAGGCGGCATCGACGGTGTCCGCCGCGCGTCGCTCGATGGGTTCCAAGACTCGAGGATCGCGGCCGTCCATCCGATCGTCGTAGTGGTCGAACCCTTGGTCGAGTCCGTAGCGATTCGACAGAACGTGCGCCGAAAGAAACGCAGCCGTCCGGTACCCCCGGTCCTTCAAGGTTTCCGCCAGAGTCTCCACTTCGGGGGGGACGCGATGCAGACCATTGTCCCGCACCCCATGCTCGGCAGGCGTCTGTCCCGTCATCAACGAAGCATGAGACGGAAGCGTGATCGGCGCGGGCGCCAACGCCCGCTCGACCCGAATTCCCTCGGCGGCGAACTGATCGAGATGAGGCGTTCGCGCCTCGCGGTAGCCATAACAACCCAGGCGATCCGCTCGGGTGGTGTCCAAGGTCAAGATCACCACCGAAGCGTTGGCAGCGGCGGCGCGCACCGCCGGAAGATCGGGAGAGGGAGGACCGCAGCGAATGGTCCCTCCACAGATCGCAACCAGGGCGAGCCCGCGGATCCATGTCATCGGAGCAGATTGTCTCCGCGCGGTCCGAAGAGACCGCAGACCAACGGCAGGCCGGGACAGACTTCCCGTTCTTGCGACGGACTCCGTGTCAGAATCGGGCCCGAGACACCGGGCCACCATGTCAGTGATGATCTTCCGAGACCAGGTTGCGGTTCCACTCCGGCACTTCGACCACCACTTTCTGGGTGCCGTCGGGGACGCATTGACAGGCGAGGCGTGACTGAGGGGTAAGCCCCGGCGCGTTGTCGAGCTGATCCTCTTCCGCCTCGGAGGACTCGTTGCAAGTCTCCAGGCCTTCGCGAACGATCACATGGCAGGTGGAACACGCGACCACTCCGCCACAAGCGTGGTCGATGTCGATGCCGTGGCCGAGGGCGATCTCGAGAACGCTGCCCGGCAGGCCGTCCCGTTCGTAGGGAATCTTGGTCGGGTCGACGTCAATGGACACTTCCTGTCCCTCCGCTCGAACGACCATCTGGTAGGTCGTTGTCGGCAGGGAGTATTCCGGTTCGTCGATGTATGGATTGGTGCCGCCCATGGGTCGGAGTTTACCTTGGAAAGAAGCCTGTCCGATCCATTCTCGCTTCCGGGGGTTCGGACTGGAAAAGCAATCGGGGCCCCCTCGTGAGAGGAGGCCCCGGTCGATGGTGCCTGAAACTGGGAGGCGACTACTCGGCGAGAACCGGAATCGCCAGGGTCTCGAAGTTCGGCGACAGGCGGGTGTCCCGGTTGCCGCGGAACGTCACACGGAAGGCCAGGAAGTTCCAGCCCGAGTGCTCTGTGGGATCAAACGACCAGCTCTGGTTTCCCGCACCGCGGAAGTTGCGTCCACCGCGGTATTCCACCACCACCTGAGTCCCGGCCGGCTGTGATTCCGGCGGCGGATCAATGAAGGCCGGGAAGTACTGCGGACCGTTGCCTCCGCGGACGTAGGGCGAGCGGATGGTCGAGGTCGTCTTCACGTAGTCGAACACCATGAAGTAGCGAGAGTTGTCGCCACGGGCAGCTCGCCAGTCGATGCGGCGGAAGTCGTCGGCACCGCCCTGCGGAGGACTCGCGTTGTACTCGACCGCGTAGCCGTTCGAGCAGCGAGCGCGATGGTCGCCTTCGATGTTGTCCGGATCCAAACCGGGTCGCGGGATCAGCAGGTTGTTGACCACGTCGTTGTTGTTCGTTCCGGTATTGAAGACGCGGAAGTTCGGCTTGCCCGTGAGCAAGATGCCCGGCGCGAAAGTGAAGCTGTTGTTACCAGAGATGTTGGTCCGCTGAGTCCGGATTCGGTACTCGATCAGCAGCGAGTCGCCTTCGCCCCGGGAGCGTCGTTCGCGCCAGTATTGGGCCGGGCCGCCCATGTCATTGATCATTCGGTTGAAGTCGTTGCGCATCTTCACGTGGCTGGCCGGAATCGAGCCGTTGTTGTACTGGAAGGTCTCGCTGAATTCCGGGAACGGCAGATACGCGCGATTGTTGAACGGCGGGGTGTAGATGTCCTTCTGCTGAATGACGAAGCGAGTGCCCGGCGGAACGCAGGTCACCAGGGACCCTTCGTATACGTTCGGTGCCAACACCGTGCTTCTCATCCGGCAGGCCTGATCTTCCGTGGGATCCACCGTAGAGAGGGCGTCCTGCAGATAAGACTCCCAGTCAAAGGCTTCGTGGAGACCCAAGTTCGGCTCGGTCGCCGACGCGCCGTTTTGTTCCGTGATGGGACGGATCGGGGAGTGGCCGGCGTGAATGGAGATGTCTTCGTAGACGTCGCGACTCACGTTGCCGCCTGCCGGGGCGAAGGAGATCCGCTCCAAGTCAAGCAGCGTTCCCGCGAGGCTCAATCCCGGAGAAGCGTCCACGTCGCGGTAGACGATCTGGAAGCGGGCTCCGTAGTGGCCGAGAGGGAAGGACACGGTGTTGGGCGGAACCGCGGCGTCTCGACTGCCCGCCACCAACGGCGTCGCGGAACCCGAGGGGAACGCACCGAACTGCCCATCCGGGGGCGGGAAGAAGTCGTCCAGGATCTTGGTGGTCTGGATCACCGGCTGGCCGGCGAGGAAACCGTTCACCTGGAGATTCACGTCGGCGATCGGCGAGTACAGGTTGTTCTGGTCGCCGAAGCGAACGCCCGGCTCCTCGGTGTTCGGGTCAGTGCCGGTCTTTGGCTTCCCCGTGAAGCGATGGACGAGCATGGACCAGTCCTTGGAAACCGGCGGGGTGTCCAGCGAGCTGATCGTGTCGTTGGAGAAGAAGTTGACCTGATAGTGGAACGCCGGGGCGTCCTTGTCGAACTGGCTGAGGGGGAATCCGAGCGGCTTGCCGCCCAAGTCGGTGATTGCGCGCTGACCCTGTTCAACGAAGGCCGTCACGTCTTCTGATTCCAATCGCGCAAGCAGGAAGTCGACGCTGGGAACGGTCTGCAGGATGAGCTGGAGAGCCTGACGGCCCGGTCCCCATCCCACGACTTCGAAGGCTCCCGAATCCTGATCTTCGCGCACCGGCTGGATCCGCACTTCTCGTTGGTCCCTGCTCATCACGATGCGCGTGACTTTTTCTGCTCCTTCGTCCGGGTCAAAGGCGACGCGGAAGTTCTCCCACTGACCGACAGAACGTTCGTCGATGGGCTCGTTGAAGCGGACGGCCAGTTCCGAGAACGCCGGCAGGTCGTCCGAACGCAGGTTCAGCGGGCCTCCGACTCGGTTGCCTTCGTCGTCGATTTCGTAGGCCTGGACGAAGTTCAAGAACACCTTGTTGTTGTTGTTCTGCGGGTTGTTGGGATCGAAGCGGCTCGGCTTGATCGGGGTGTCCGGGGCCGGTTCGAAGAACTCGATCCGGCGGATCTCGTACTCTTCCCCGTCACGCAGCGGCTGCTGGAACGCTCCGGCAACCAACAGGGTTTCGTCGGTGTTGCGCAAGATCGTCAGGGTCTCGGAGTTGTTTTTGCCGGGACGAATGACGAGCTGCTCGCCCGCCCATTCGCCTTCGCCGGAGCGCGCGGTGGTGGCGAACTTGGCGTTGGCGATGGTGACCGATGTGGCGTTCGCCGAGTCCCCGTTCGACGCATCGAGCTTCGCGTTCAACACGTAGTCGCGAATGATGGCAGGAGCCGTGGAGTCGGGGAGGAATCCGTTGAACGTTTCGTTTGTCGGAATCAGCTCGGACTGGGACACGAAGTCCAGGACCTGGTTGCCGGGATTGAAGCCGATCTTCAGCGTCGGGGCCGTGCCAAGGCGGTCGTCCCGGGCCCGCAGCTCTTCGCCTTCGGTGGTCCTGATAATGCCTCGGTCGAACCAGAGGTTCAGGAAGCCGACCGCGTCAGCGCGAGGTTCGCCGTTGGGGCCAAAGTCCACGGGACTGGCAGGGAAGCCGATGGTGTCGTCGGTGACCGGATTGATCCAGATCTGATTGCCGTTCATCACCAGCAGTTCGACCGGGACCGCGCGTCCGTCCTGGAAGCGGATCTGCACGCTGCCGGGCTCCAACACGACTCCGTCGGCGTCCGCCACGTCCTGGAAGACGGTGCTCTCGTCGATGTTCCGGGTGAAGCTCGCGACGATGACGCCGTTGCGCGGCACCACGCGGGGCACGTAACCGGTTCCCAAGTTCAAAGAGATGAGTCGGTTGACGTCCACGTTGGCGGACAACACCGAGAGAGTCCCGGGGATGACATTCCCCGTCAGCGGGTCCGTTTCCACGGTGGCCAGCGGACTGACCACGCGCATCCCGGTGCTTTCTTCAAGCAAGCGCCCGTAGGTGACGTCTTGGATCTGGAAGCGATCGGTAGCAGTTGCCGAAGCGCTGCTGCCGCCGCTGCCACCTCCGCCACCACAGCCGGGAAGGAGGATTGCTGCGCCGAGGACCGGCACAGCCAAGAGGGAAGAGATCCGTGACGGACTCATGCCTTGGCTCCGAGAAGGAACAGTAGTTTGTGTGGAAAGTTGTACGACCGGGGGCGTGCAACGTGACACGCGTCCCAGCCATGGCCGAGAGAACCCCGGACTGGCGAGATCGGACTCTACGGGTCGAGTTGTTCGGTTACGGCGGTATCCCGGTTCCTTGCAGTGCAAGAATCCTAGCTCAATCCACAAACCGTCACCAGAAAGCGGGAGAATGTTTCGAGGCGGATTGCGATTGGTATCCGCACTTGATGGGTGCGGCTTTTTCCGCTTTGAACCGTCGATTGTCATCGGGCCCTCCTGTGCCGCAGGAGGCCGTCCGGTTTCCGAGGATCGTGCCAGGAATCGCTGGTGGGTTGAGAGGTCACCTTCCCGGCACTCTTTTCTCATCGGAAATCCGGGCGGGAGAACTTCTTGGGGAAGACTCCCCGGACCATTTCTTCGTAATTGGCTGTCAAACGGACTTTATCTGGACAACGAGTTCGTCTGCTGAGTGTGGCACCGGTCCGAGAGGATCTGCAGCCCCGTCTCCGCCTAGTGAGTCCTCGGTCCCCCTCGCCCTGGGTGGCATTCACCATCTCAGAAAGATGGACGAGTGGACCGGTTCGGTCCATGCCCCGGCGACGAACGCCTTGCGATCCGACTCCCCGGCTTGGCTTTCTACATCTGCTCGAGGGTCTCGATCCCCAGGACGCGTAGACCGTTCTCCAGCGCCTGGGCGACCATGGCCAGCACCGTGGCGCGAGTGTTTCGCAGCTCTCCGTCCTCGCACTGGACCACGGGGAACCGGGTCCCGCCGGATTCGTCGCGAGCGGTGTAGTACGAATTGAAGGCCTTGGCCAGCTTGTAGACCGCGTCCGCCAAGTGATAGGGCTCCAGGTCCTGGGTGGCGACCTCCACCGCTTCCGGGAGTCGGGCGACGGTCAGTAACAGGGACGCTTCTTGGGGAGCGAGCAGCGCAGGATTCGCCTTGGCAGGATCCGCTGCCTCCTCCAGCTTGCGTTGGATCGATCGAATGCGGGCCAGGGCGTACAGCGAATACGGTCCGGTCTTGCCGGTCATGTCGAGGGCCGACTCGACGTCGAACTTCACGGTCGAGCGCTTGCTGAACTTCAACAGGTGGTACTTCACCGCGGCCATGGCGAGCACTTCGGCGCGATGCTGGACTTCGGCGTCTTCCAGTTCCGGAGATCGCGAACGAACCTGATCTTCGGCAGCGCGCCGCACGTCGTTCAGGAACTCGTCAGCTTCGATGATCTCCCCTTCCCGCGACTTCATCTTGCCGTGGGGCAGTTCCACCATGCCGTAAGACAGGTGTTCGCACTGCTCTTTGGTGCCGGGACGCAAGCGGTCCACCACTTCGAACAACAGTTCGAAGTGGAGCTCCTGCTCGGAGCCGACCACGTAGACCAGGCGGTCCGGCGAATGGCGATCCAGGCGCCGGGTCAAGGTGCCCAGATCCTGGGTGATGTAGACCGACGTGCCGTCCGCTCGCAGCAACACCTTTTCGAGTGGCGGTTCGCCCTGCTTCTTGGCGGGCATGTCGAACACCACCGCGCCGTCCTCCCGGCGCCGCGCCATGTCCTTCGAGAGCAGCTGATCGACGATGTCCTTGCCCAGCAGGTAGGTGTCGCTTTCGAAGTCCTCGTGGTCGAAACCGATGCCGAGGCGCTGGTAGGTCTGGTTCAGGCCCTCCAGCACCCAGCCGTTCATGGTGCGCCACAGCTCGCGGATTTCGGGATCGTTCTCCTCCCAGCGGCGCAGGTAGTCGCGGGATTGGGCGTGGATCTCGGAGGTCTCGGCCTCGAAGGTCCGGGCGCTGACCTTCAGAAAACGCTGCACTCCCTCCTTTTGGCGCGTTTCCTCGAGGAGGGCCTGACGCTCCGTCAGCCAGCTCTGGTAGGCGTCATCCAGGCCTTCCTTGGTCATCAGCTCGGGGTAGCGATCGGGCTTCACCTTCTTCGGCTTGAAGGTCAGCTTCTGACCCTCTTTGACGCGCTCTTCCAGGAATCGGCGACGCAGTTTCAAGTCGGCGGCGGTGGCTAGGGATTCCTGGTGCTCCTTCAGGTACTCGGCGAGAGCTTCTTGGCCGGGGCCCTGGGTCCAGCGATCGAACTCTTCGGCGGCCTTGGACGCGAACAGGGAGTAGAAACGACCGACGAAGTGGTCGCCCTTTTCACCCGTGGATTGCGGCGTGGTGCCTTCGCCGAAGCGATCGTAGGCCACCATGGATTTGCAGATGTGGATGCCGCGATCGTTGATGATGTTGTAGTGCAGCACGTCGCGGCCATACAGGTCCGCGATACGCGCCACCGACGAGCCGAGGATGCAGTTGCGCAGGTGGCCGATGTGGAGGGGCTTGTTGGTATTAGGCCCGCAGTACTCCACCAGCCAGGGCGCGCCGGGAGTGTCGGTGCCGCGACCGTATTGATGGGCGCGCTCTCCCAGGCTCGGCGCGGCGGCGGCAAAGATCACCTGCGGCGCGAGACGCAGATTGCAGAAGCCGTTGAGAGCCGAAGCCTCAGCGATCGCTTCATCGCCGGCGAGTGCCGCGGCGATGGTTTCTGCCAGTTCCTTCGGGTTTTTGCCGAGGGACTTGGCTGCGCCATGGCAGGCGAGGCTCAGGTCACCGACGGTTTCGTCCGGCGGATCCGACAGCTTCCAGGTGCGCGCGTCGGACCCCGGCGCGGCAGCCGAAGCGAGTTGCAACACATGGTCTTTGAGGGCCGGAAACGAGTCGAGGGACATTGCGGGGTCCTTGCAGGAGGCGCACACCTGTCGGAATGCGCCAATGGGAGATTGCGCGAAACCCCGAATTGTCGGTGCGCGCGTGGGCCGGGTCAACGCAGGACACCATCGAACCTCGGCGTTCGACCTCGGCGCGTGGAAACACGAGGGGTGGGGGGTAAAACGCCCTCATCGACCCGTGATACGAGGACCTCTCATGAAGAACGCTCGTTGGATCAGCTTGCTCGTCGCCGCCGTGATCTTGGCCTTCCTGGGCTTCCAGCTCACCACGGTCTGGAAGCATCTCGACGAGCGGTCCTCGGATAGCGCCGCCTCGGTGGAAGTGGTGGTGAAGCGTGATCTGGGTGCCGCCTTCTTCGAAGAAGAGCGTTTCGAGGAATCGCGCGCCGCGTTGCAGTGGGTGACCGAGCAATCGAGCGCCTCGGCCCAGGACTTCGTCAATCTGGCGTGTGTCGAGATGGCCGCGGTGGATGGAGACGCGATCCGCGCTCGAACGGCGTTGGACGAGGCCGAGCGCCGGGATTCCGAGCTACCGTCCCTATGGTACTGCCGAGGAGTGTTGGCCAAGCGCGACATCGACTTCGAGCAGGCCGCCACGTTCTTCGAGAAGACCCGCGGATTGGCGCCGGACGACTTGCCAACCTTGTTCCATCACGCCCAAGCCGTGGAAGAACTCGGCGATCGCGAAGCGGCCATCGAGGCCTTCGAAGGAATCGTCGATCGTGGAGTGGAGTTCGGCGGCAGCTACTACTTCATGTCGGTGTACCGCTTGTTCCAGGTGCTGCGCCGCAGCGGGGCCCCGGAAGAGCGCTGGGGTTTCTACAAAGCGCGGCACAAAGAACTCAGCGATGCCGGAATGGAAGCGGCGTCCTTGAAGGACATGGAGATGGGGGTGCTGGGTCGCGTCCAAGTCCCCGCTCCCGCGCCGAACATGGGGCAACTTGCCTCCGGTGCCGCGTTGCCCTTCGAGCTGATCGATGAAGTCGCTCACGACGCCGGGGCCATCCAAGATTTGTTTGCCGCGGATCTGAACGGTGACCGGCGTCAGGACTTTGCTTTCGTTGGCGCCAACGGCCTGTTCCTGGCCTTGCAGCAGGAGGGCGCGAAGTTCGAAGTGCAGAAGGTCCGGGATGGTCAGTGGCAGCGTGTCGCGGCCGCGGATCTCAACAACGGGGGCCGCCGCAGTCTGCTGCTGTGGGGGGGAGGGGCGACGACGTTGCTTGCCCCGAAACCGAATCTCGAGTTCGTCGACAACCCGCTGCCGAACGCTCCCGCCATTCGGGATGCTCGTTTCGTGGACTACGACCACGAAGGCGACCTGGACCTCTTGTTCAGCGATGACGCCGGACTGCACCTGTGGCGCAACGATGGCGGCGAACCGGTCGAGGAAGGCAGCGAAGCGCCGGCGTTGGTCAGCTTCGCCGATGTGACCGAAAGCGCTTCGTTCCCGGACGGTAACTTCGACTGGGTGACCTTCGACGACTTCGATGCGGACAGCGATGTGGACTTCCTGGTGGGAGGCGCGAGTTCGCCGACCGTGGTCGTGTCCAACTTGCGCAAAGGTCGCTTCGAAGCCATTGCCGCCGACAAGTCGGGGTTTCCTGATTCGCTGCCGGTGGCGCCGCTGCTCGCGGATTTGAACCACGATGGATTCGTGGATGTCTGTGCGGCTGGCGCGACCCCGTGGCTCGGCATGAATCGCGGCGACGGTTCGATGGAGTCCCAGCCGGTGGGCTCGGGATTGTCGGCGGCCATGAACGAGACGGCGGCTTTGGCCGACTTCGACCTGGATGGACAGCGCGACATTGCGGTGGTGCAAGAATCCGGCGTGCAGCTTTGCCGGGGGTCCTTGTTGCGCGGTGGCAAGGCGTTGGAGCCAGCGGTCGCGATGGAAGCGATGGTCCCGGTCGCGGTGAGTGACGCCGATCAGGACGGCGACACGGACCTGGTCGTGGCCGATTCGAGCGCTTTGAAGATCTGGCGGAACGGGGCGGCGGCGAACGGCAGTGTGCTGCGGGTCGTGCTGCAGGGCCGCAAGGACAACCGGCAGGGCGTCGGACCGATCGTCGAAGTGCGTTCGGGCGAGCTGTACCAGCGAACCTACTCGCGCGGCGACGTGCTCAACTTCGGTTTGGGCAACGCGCTCGAATCCGACGTGGTGCGGGTGAGCTGGCCCAACGGGGTCGTCCAGTACGTGGTGCACCCGCCGTTGCAAGAGGACCTGGTGGTCCTGCAGAAGGAAGGTCTGGTCGGCTCTTGCCCGTTCCTCTACACCTTCAATGGCGAAGAGTACGAGTTCATCTCGGACATCCTCGGCATCACCCCCCTCGGCCTGCCCATGGTGGAGGGCCAGTACGTACCGCCCGACCACGACGAACTGATCCGGGTCACGGGCGATCAACTGAAGCCGGTCGACGGCGAGTACCGGATGGCGGTCACGGAGGAGCTGCGCGAGGTGACCTATCTGGATCGCGCAGAGCTTTGGGTGGTGGATCACCCCGCCGAAGTCGAGGTTCATCCCGAAGAGCGGTTCTGCTTCCCGCCGTTCCCACCGCAAACCCTTCACGCGATGCGCGGTGCGTTGCCGGTGACCGGTGCCGTGGACCAGGACGGAGTGGATTGGACCGAGGCGCTTCAGGAAACCGACACCGTGCACGCCGTACCGTTCAAAGCGCTGCCGTCCCAGTTCCTCGGTCTGGTCACGCCTCATCACCTGGACCTGACGCTGCCGGAAACGGCGCGGGACGCGGCGAGGATCCGCCTGGTGATGACCGGCTGGTTCTACTGGACTGACGCCAGCGTCAACGTCGCCGCTGGCCACCACAAGAGTTACGAGTTCGTCCCGCCGCTCATGCAAGTGCCCGACAGCCAAGGAGGTTGGCGAGACACCGGCCCACCCCTCGGATTCCCCGCCGGCAAGACCAAGACCATGGTCGTCGACGTCACCGATCGCGTGAACCGGGAAGACTTGCGCGTGCGACTGTTTTCCACCATTCGCCTTTACTGGGACTCGATCCGCATTGCGGTGGACGAAGGGGAAGAGAGTTTGCAGATCACCAAGCTGGAGCCCACTCGCGCGGACCTGCAGTATCGCGGCTTCTCACGACCGATTCCGGTGCATCGCGAAGACCTTCCGGAAGTGTTCGACTTCGAAGTCCTGACCGAGCATCCGCGCTGGAACCAGCATCGCGGCATGTTGACCGGCTACGGAGACGTGCTGCCGTTGCTGGGAGCAGTGGATGATCAGTTCGCCATTTTCTCGGCCGGGGACTGGATCGACTTGCGCTTCGATGCGACCCAGGTGCCCGAGTTGGGCGAGGGAATGGCGCGGACCTATCTGCTGTTCACCGACGGCTGGGCGAAGGACGGCGATCCGAATACGGAGTACGCGAATCTGGTCGAGCCCCTGCCGTTCCATGGAATGAGCGGCTACCCCTACGGGAAAGACGAGGGGTATCCGGACACCGCCGAGACGCGCGAGTATCGACGCGAATGGAACACTCGGGCGGGGGTGCGGCTGATTCCTGAGATGGTGGAGCTGGACGGGGACGCGTGATTTGACGTTTCGCTCGGAAGCGATCTCGCATCACGTCTCCGGTCGTGGCTAGCGTCGACTGACGACGCTTGCCACCGAACATTGCCCAAACGGATCGCGCGATCGATGCGGCACTTCAAATCCATGGATGTCAAAAGAGTGTCCAGGCGCTGCAATACGCGTTGATCGAAGTGTGAATGCACTTGAGGCAGTTGCCCGAATCTTTATCTTGTCGTTGCGCTCCCCGGGATTCCGAAGTTTGGAGATTGATCCCGTGCCAGACGCATCGAAGTCGGGGACCCGCAATCGCCGCGACGCTTTCGACCAAGTCATCCGCGAACTTCACCCAGAACTCAGAAGGTTTGTTCGGTCACAGTTCCTGAGATGCGATGTGAGTGCCACGCTCAGTGCCACCTGCGTGGTCCACGAGATCTACATTCGCCTGCGCAACCGCGGATACGATTGGCGAGGGAAGAGCCATATTCGCGCTCTCGCCATCAAATCTGCCGAACAGGTGTTGATCGACTACGCTCGGCGGCGGAGTTCCCAAAAGCGCGGAGGCCTGTTGCGGCGGGTGACGTTTGACGAGCGGTCTGCGCCTGCTCAGCCGTCCCCGGCGGTTTCTCTGGACCTCCACGCTGCTCTCCAGCAGCTTCGATCAAAGAGGCCGAAGCAATGGGAAGTTGTCAACCTTCGATACATGGGAGGTTTGAGCTTCAAAGAGATTGCCAAGGTGATGAACATTGCTCCAGACACCGCTCGAGAGTACTGGGCGTATGCCAAGGCTTGGCTGTCATGTCGCCTGAGCTCGGTAGAGAGGAGTCGTTGACAGACTTCACCGAGCTGACACCGAGAGTCCGCGGTCCATTGTGTCGGCGCTGTCGATCTCTCGGCTTGGTCGAAAACCAATTGTCGCCTCGATCGCCCGCGGATGGCGATAGAACCGAAAGGAACTCCTTGCGAACGGCGACGACTTTTCGTAGTTGCCCCCACGCACCATGACGTGTTCGTTGTTGGAACCACGCAGCCCGTCTTTCAGTCGCGGAGAGGCACTTTCATACAGCACATAGCTGTCGCGGCACCATTCCGACACGTTGCCAAGGATGTCAAAGAAACCAAAGCCGTTCTGGTGCAACGAACCCACGGGCGAGTGAGCGATGTAGTCGAAGCCCGCCGGCGCAGAACTCGCCACGTTTTCGGCTTCGAACAATGACTTTGGGGCGTCCCCGGTCCACCATCCTGAAGAGACGTTGCCCCTTGCCGCGTACTCCCATTGGGATTCCGTGGGGATACTCAGACCGAGTCGATGGCAGAACACCTGGCTCTGCGTCCAGCTCAGTCGGTTTGCGGGGTGTGTGAAGGGCCTTTCTGCATCCACGAGTCGAGAGTAGGGATATCGGTACTTCGAGATGTCTTCCCCCATCACTCGTCGCCACTGCGCTTGGGTGACCTCGTACTTGGACAAGAAGAAAGCGTTCAAGAGGACGCTGTGCACGGGCGTTGCCGGTGACCCCGATGGATGGGGATAAAGATGCGGTTCTCGTTCCCCCATCATGAAGCTTCCCCCAGGAATCAAGATGAACACCAGGCCCATTCTCTCTGTGACTCGCCAGCGAGATTCGGACTCGTTCCACCGCGGTTCCGCCCCACTCTCCCACAGCCAAAACTCCCACAGTCCTGAGCCAGGGTCTCGATGGAGAGGAATGAGCCCGATCTGCCTTTGCAAACACAGTCCCCCGTACGCCGGATCATTCGAAATCTCGAGAATCGCTTCCGCCCATCTTGGATGGTCCAGTGTGGCCGACTCGACGGTTTGCGCGATCTGCAACCTCTCCTGGATCTCTTTGGCGCAGTGAAGAAGCGCTGCGACACCGCTTGCGAGAGCTTCGACTCTTTCCGTCGCTTCTCGTTCCTTGGGGTGTTGATACTCCGCCAAGTTCCTCTCGAGTTCCTCGAACGACGCTAACCACTTTTTCATCGGTCCGATCATCCAAGGACGCAGGGGGTAGAGTTCCGCCATCTGCGTACGCAGCCCAGCGAGAGCCAGCTCGATTCTTGCCAGATTCTCGAGGAGCTGTGATCTTGCCTCGCTGGCTCTTGCTTGATGAATTTGGACGATGCCCACGATTCCGACCACGGCTGCAGATGCAATCGCGCTTGCCAGGGCTCGCTTATTGCGACCCATCAGTTTGCGGAGTCGGTACCAAATGCTTGGACGCCTTGCACGGATCGGTTGATGGTTCAAGTGAGCTCGGAGATCGTCTGCAAACTGTTCGGCAGACTGGTAGCGAGCGTCGAGTCGCTTATCGAGAGCCTTCCCGGCAATTGTCTCGACGTCCCCCCGGCACTCTGTGGAGCGACTGCTCAGAGGCTTTGGGTCGTGCTTCTGGATCGCCTCGAGCACTTGAAGTGTGCTCATGCTCGACAACTCGTACGGCAAGCAGCCGCTGAGAAGCTCGTAGAAGACAACCCCCAACGAATAGACATCCGAGCGAGCGTCCAAGTACCTTGCATCTCCCGCGGCCTGCTCGGGGCTCATGTATCCCGGCGTACCCAGTAGCTGGCGACTGCCTGTTTGTTGAGTCAGCCCTCCCAGGTCCATGCACCGAGCGATTCCAAAGTCGACGATCTTTGGTTGACCTTCTCGATCCACCAGGATGTTGCCTGGCTTGAGGTCGCGATGAATGACGCCTTGGCAATGAGCGTAGTGAACCGCATCGCACACTTTGACAAACAGCTCCAGCTTTTCGCGGAAGGAGAGCCCTTCGATGATGGCATGATCCAGCAGCGAGTACCCATGGATCCGCTCCATCGAGTAATACGCGTAGGGCCCTCTTTCCGTGTCAGCGAACCCCGCGTCGTGGATCAAGGCAATGCCGGGATGCCTGAACGCGGCGAGTATCTCGACTTCCAGCTCGAAGCGGCGAAGGATCTGCTTGCTCATCAACTCGGTTCTCAGAACTTTCAGCGCGACCACTCGCTGAAGAGATTCTTGCTCTGCTTCGTAGACCGTGCTCGTTCCTCCTTCGCCGAGGATTCCGCGAATCCGGTAGGGGCCGATGGATTCTGGAACGACCGCCGCTCTTGGCCGAACTGGGGAATCATCAAACATTCCTACGATGGCGCTCGCCCTGCAGTCATTGGCGAGCAACGCCTCCACCTGAGCACGCAATCGACGATCCCCCGTGCACTCTCGTCGAAGGTATTCAGAGCGCTCGGTCGGGCATGTGATTTTCCGTGCTTCGGCAAAAATGGTGAACGAGTGAGTCCTCTGGTCCAAGGGACTTGCCCTCCGTTTCACTTTCGATCCCGTCTGCGATTTCGACTTTTGTGAATCGCAGAATGTGATCGAGAATCGCGGCGAACAGTTCGATTGACGCGAAGAGCCTGTCCTGGCTCTCCTTGGATTGCATTTGACGGTTGATGACGTGCCGTCTGCTCAATGCGACGTCATCAACGTCGGATTGGATTTCCATTCGGTTGCCGTGAGACCAAACAGCTTCCTCTCACGGGCACAACGAGAGGCCACGCTCCGACCGCGGAATCACGATTTCGACAAGCTCATTACATCCAGGCGCTATTTGCAACTGACGGCGCGCCTCTCATGAACAGCATCCTTCACTAGGCTCGCTAGACCACTGATCAATGGACGCAGTGAGAACGACAAAAGTTCCCAGAAATCAGTGAAAGCAATGGCCAGTGGTGAAGTGGGAATTCATCGGTGTTCGAGTTGTGGCGGACGCCGGCATTCATGGAATGTCAATCGAAGGAGTTGCGGCAGGGGGTGTCGGCACGCGAGAGGGCTCGATGGTCCCGCATCGGGATGCGCTGAACGGGAAGGAGGAACTTGGGCCGCCCTCAGAGGAGTTGCTCGCCGGCGGAAGCCCCAAAACGGCAGTTCAGGCAGCGCGGGAGAACGAAAGCGAGTGTCAGACCACGAAGAAATGGGCAGCGGTCAATGAACGCTGACAGGAGAAGGACTGAGCGGGGGCAAGCTTGCGGGCGGTGGAGCCGCTAGCGGGGAGCGAGGACCTCGACAGCCACTCCTTGGAGGCGTCGTCCCGCGTCAGAACCCGGGTCGGACAGACGCTGGTCTTCCTACCGCTTCCGGGCTGGGCTTGCGGAGTGATCGTCCGAGGACGATCACTTGGCCGCATTTGCCTAGATCACCGATTCGATCGCCTGCACCTCGAACTTACGATCCGTCCCGCCGATGTTGGTCTCGATGACGTCCCCGACCTTGTGCCCCAGCAGAGCGTCCGCCAGCGGCGCCCGGTAGTCGAGGATCCCCTGTTCGAAGTCCGCGTCCCACGGGCCGAGCAGGGTGTACGTCTCCTGCTTGCCGGCGTTGTGGTCGGTGACTTGAACTTTGGTCCCGATGGTGACCAGGCCGTCTTGCAGGAGATTGTTGGAGATTGGCTTTGCGGCCTTGAGCTCGTTCTTGATGTCCTCGGCCTTGCGCGTCATGGCGGCGCGCTCTTCCAGGGCGGCGGTGTACTCGGCATTCTCGCTCAAGTCGCCGTGAGCGGCGGCCTTGCCGATGGCATCGAAGATCGCCGGAAGCTTGATGTTGACCAGGTGCTCGTACTCTTCGTTGCGCTTGTCGATGCCTTCCTGGGTGCAGAAGATGACGTCCTCGGGATAGAAAACCTCGGGGAGTTCTTCCGCTTCGACCGCCGGGCCGCCGTGCACATCGTCGAACACATCGACGAGTACCATGCGCGCGTTGTCTGACAGTCCACGCAAATGGGCCACGTAGCTGCGCAGCAACATGGCTTCGTTCTTCTTGAGCTTGGTGATCAGCTTGCGCAGTTCCTTGCCCTTGTTGGCACCCAAGTCCTGGGCCACTTGGCGAGAGAGCTTGCGCAGGTACGGGTCGAGGGTCTTGCCCTTGGTCTCGCCGAGGCCCAATGCGCGTTGCAGCAACACCTTGGGATCCATGTGCCCGAGGACCGGCGCGAACTTCGGATCCGTGCAGCGCTTTCGGGACCACACCAGCAAGTCCGGCAATTGCTCCGGTCGCTTGAGAGCCTTTTCGCAGAGCGTCTTCAGCGGTTCGACCTGGCCCTGGTCCATGGCCTCGGTGACGATCTGCTCGAGTAGCAGGGACGCGGAATCCGGCACCATTTCCATGAGCAGCCGCGCGTACTCTTCCCCGCGACGGTTTTTGAGATGCGCCAGCGCACGCTTGGAACGACGCTGAGTCTTCAAGCGCACCAGGTGGCGCAGGATGCGCTTGTCGTCAGCGAAGTAGCTCGCCAGGTGATCTTCCAGGTTGCCCGGATCGAGCTTGCGCTCTTCGATCAGTTCGTCGGCGAGCAGCAGAAGTTCGAGGGGCGAAGCATCGTTCTTCGGCGCGTGCTTTTCCGAACCCGTGATCAACAGTCCGGAGAACTCCTGGAATCGTTCATTGTTGTCCGCGTCGGCATCCGGAAGGTTCTTCAGGTAGGACTCGGCGAACTCGATGACCTGCACTGCGGTCATCGCGCTCTTCATGGGTTCGAACGGGTCGTCGTGATCGACCTCGACGAAGACCAGCTTGTTGCCCTTGCCGTCCTGGGCGACGTCGGAGCGCTTCATCGCGTTGCGGCGGGCGCTCGACCACCACTTGCTCCAGCGGTCCTTGGGAATGACCGAGCCGGCCAGCAGTTCCTTGAACGAGGTGGTGTCCAGGGAACGATTCGCCTGCTTGAGGATGTTGGCGATGACTTCTCCGGGGGACTTTTCGCAAAGCTCCAGGAACGCCTCGCGCTGGAAGGTGCGTTGCACCCGCCAATCGTCGTCGGGGATTGTCTTCAGGATCTCGACCGCCGAACGCACCGGCAGCTGGTGCTTGCGCCCGCCTTCGAAGCGGATGACCAGTTCTTGGGACATGGAGTCGACGTCTTCGATCTTGCCCACTCCCCAACCGGAGCCGTGGTAGACGTAGTTGCCGACGTCATAGGCGGACAGGCGGTCCAGTTCTTCCAGCGCCTCGTCCAGGGGCCCTTCGCCCTTCAAGTCCGACGCTTCCACGAACAACTCGAACACCGGTCGTTCGGAGTTCATCTCGGTCAGTGCGCGCACCAGACCCGAGCGATAGGTGCGTTCTTTGGGCGCGCAGGTGGCCAGGAAGCGCATCAGTCGCGAGCGATCTTCCGGCCCACTCTTCTCCAGCGGCTCGATCAACATTGAGAGCAAGGTCTCGGCCTCGCTCAACCGCCGACTCGACCGGAGCTTCTCCCCGACTTCCAGGTACGTGTCCAGGTCGTCCGGCGCCGCCGTCACCGCCGCCAAAAACTTCTCTTCCAGCGCCGCCTTGTCCCCGTCCCGAGCCAGGGCAAGGAGCTCCTCTTTCCGTCCGCTCAAGTCAACCAGCCTTTCTTCCGGATTGTCGTAGCCCCGCAAGGATAAGAACAAGGACGCGGGAAAAAAGGGTGGGCTGGGTGGGGACGCCTTGGGGAGGCGCCAGCGGGGCAGCCGACGGTCGCAGGAATGTCGGAATGTGGGGTTGGGATTGTGGAAGCGAGGTTTGCGGGGGCGTCGGACGAGAACTCGTGAGGACGAAGCCGGCCCAGAGCCTAGGAAATCTCCGGTGGGGCCGCGGATGAGTGCCGGTGTCAGCCCGGTTGCCGGGCCGGAGCATCCGACGAGGGCCGGATTGCCGAACGCTTCCGATTGCGGCCCAGCGGGTGACAGTGGCCCGAAGTTGAGTGCGGGCGAGGGCACGGTCGTCGGCGACGGCCGACGCAGAGTCGGCCGAGC
>JANQQL010000005.1 GCA_028289345.1 Planctomycetota bacterium
CGCCAGCGCCAGCAGCGAACGTCGGGGGGAACCAATTCGGTGGGAACGACGGGAGGGAGACATCGGACTTCTCCTCAGGAAGCGGCAGGAATGCCGGGGTCAGGGGAACCGGCCCGGCCCCCACTTGGGACCGAATCCACCGGGACAACGACAGTTCGCCCGATCGTGGCAACAATTCCTGAGACTTTTTCTTCCGGAGCGGTAAGCGACGCAGGACTCCTGCTCGACAAGGCTTCCCCTGTCGACAGGGGTTCCCATTGGAACAAGGCCGAGCGGAATCAACCCGAGCTACGGTTCCAGGACGAGGCCGTGGGCGCATTGGGTTCGGACCCCGAGGCGGAATCGGAAACGAACGTCAAAAACTCTCTGAGCGAATACCGCGGATGAGATCAGGTCAGCCGGAGAGCTGACCGGCGACAAGCGAACAGGTCTGCCCTGACGCTATACTTCGATTCAAACGCCGCCGAAGCATGGCAAGAACATCCAAGAAACAGCTCGTCGACTCTGGGAGCAATCCACTGGAATGCTCGACGACAATCAAAAGAGGTTGCTCGAGGCCATCGAAGGCCGACAGCGAAAGGCTGTGCGGGTTCTTGTCCGAAGTGGTGCACCGGTCAATTTCTACAACCCGCAAGGACTGACCCCGCTCGCGTTGGCGGCCCAGGCTGGCCTCGGCGAAATCGTCAAATTGCTCCTCGACCACGGCGCGCGAGCGAACCAGCGTGACCAATCTGGCAAACCGGCGCTGGTTCACGCGACCGAAAGCGGTTCGGAATCGGCCGTGCGATATCTACTAGAAGCTGACGCGGACCCCAATGGGGGTCTTCCCAACGGTTCTACTCCACTTTTGATCGCTGCCCAAGCTGGCTCAGATACGATCGTCGACCTTCTTCTGTCAGCCGGCGCAACCCCTCATGCATACCGCAATACAGGGCACACCGCTCTCATGGTCGCAGCGCGATCCGGCTCCGTTGGAATCGTCAAGCTCCTTCTCGACTACGGAAGTCGAGTTCATGACCGTGACTTCGACGAGAAAACGGCCCTGATTCATGCAGTCGAGAGTCGATCAAGCGACACCGTTCGGGTCTTGTTGAAGGCCGGCGCAAACCCCGACGCCCGCACCCTCAAAGGACGCACCGCGCTGATGTACGGCGCGTGCCATCGGGATCTCGATGTCCTGCGACACCTCCTCAAGCGTGGCGCGAACCCGCGTCTCGTGGATGAGGACGGGAAATCGGCCATCGACCATCTCTCGGTGGAACTCGACGGCGAGGTCGAGTGCCGCAGTGTCCTCAAGGAGGCCGGCGCCACGATGGGGAAGCCAACACGGCGCACCGGATACGTCGACTGGATCATTGATCCAGACGACTACGAGCAGCTCTACAAGATGAAAGGGCTCGGAGCCGCCATCGCGATTTTGCTTGTTCCCTCCGGAGTGATTAGCTTTGCACACCAAGATGCCACGCCGATGTTACTCGCAATGTACGCTTCCCCATTGGCAGCGATTTGGAACTGGCCGCGTTTCAGAAAAACGACTCGCGGTGTGGTTCAGTTCCACCTTCTCTTACTCGCTGTTCTCGTGGTGAGTTGGGGACTTCCCGACTGGGCCGTGCTGGCTCTCGCAGCGCCCGCGCTGCCTCTGGCGTTCCCCTCGCTGATTCATCTCTCGGGGCTGCTTCTTCGAACCGGAGAGCGGCCGACGGCCTCGCTCCCCAGCGACACCCCCTCTGCCTCCCACACGGACAGCGGGCGTGAACTCGCATACGTGAGTAGCTTCCTGCGCCTCAGCTGGGATTCGCTCGAAAAGGCCTTCGTGGTTCGCCGTCGTGTCAAGCGCTCTCAATTCGTCAGCCATGCCTTGTCTGCGGGACTTGCGGTGGCTCTCTTGACACTGTTCCTGGTTGGTCTCTTTAAGTCTTCCACCGCACTGACCGTCTTGTTGATCGCTGCGCCGCTTGGAACCATCGGGTTCGAACGTCTTCTTCGCTTTCGCCGCGTGCAACGGGTCCAAGAGGAGAGAGACCAGATCGCTCGAGACATCAACCAACAGGGCCTCCATCGACTGACTCATCATTCCCAGCCGGTCGAAGGTTTCTGTCTGTACCTGAGAACTTTCGGCGTCACGGGCAAACTAATCGTCGGGGGTGTCGACATCGAGACGGTCGTCGCTTCTGCGCTAACACAGTACGTGCCGGTGATTGCTCTCGGGAGCCCTGGCGAGCACTTCGGCGCGGGACGGGTCGAGACGCGAGACGAGGAGTGGAAGACCGACATCGTGAAGCTCATGCGTCGCTCGAAGCTCATCATGGTCATCCCCTCCCACCGACCCGGAACTCTCTGGGAAATGTCCAAACTCAAGCAGGCGTCTTGGTTGGAGAAGACAGTCTTTGTCATGCCTCCGGAGATCCGATTCGAGAAAGAATGGTATTCCACTCATTGGAACCGGACAGTCGCAGAGGCGTCAGCGACGGCTGGAATCTCCCTGCCCTCACACTACCGTCGCGGCCTTCTTTTCAAACTGGATCACAACGGTCACCTCGTCGATCACGCCGCGTTCCAGGCGGACCAACTCATACGAGCGATTGGTCGCGGTACGAAGCAAATCACCAACCCTTGGGAGATCTATGGTGTCGCAACCAGTACTCCCCCGGAATCGGATGGCGACTGGGCCGACTCCATTGACTCGGGTGGAGCAGACGGGACTGCAGGTTTGGGACCAGGTGGATACGACATCAATTGGTCTGACGCCGACGGAGTGGATGGCATTGGCTGACAAAGTGGTTCGCCGTGGGATATCGCTGAGGCTTGCAATCTGACTCGACAAGTCCTCTGATTGTCACCAAGCGAGAAATGTGGCGCCCGCCAGGAATGACAATAGAGCAATGCCGACTGCCACATCTGACATCACTGGAAAACTCGACCGGGCTCAGGAGCGTCGTTAATGTGCTGGGCAGTCGACCTCTCAAATCACTCCGTCCAACGTCTCAAGGAAACAATGACCATGAGAGACTCGTGCGATCCTCGACTCCGAACTCCCTCCCTCCTCGTTCCACTGTTGATGATTGTCTACTCAATCATCCTGCCGACAGACCTCAGCGCCCAGCAACCCAACCATCAGGGTATCACGGTCCTGTTCTTAGCTTCGAATCCTTCCGCAACGTCTCGGCTTGCGCTAGACCGCGAAGCTCGAGAGATTGAAGACTGGGTCAAGCAGGCCGGTGGCCACGACCGAATCAGGCTCGTTACCAAATGGGCAGTGCGTCCGCGAGACGTCATTCGAGGCATCAATGAGCATGAGCCCGACATCGTTCATTTCAGTGGTCACGGCAACACGAGTGATGAGATCATCCTCTGCAACAGTAACGGGGACCCCCACCCGTTGGATCCGAGTGCTTTGGGCGTGCTCTTCGAGGCAATGGGAGAAAACGTCCGACTGGTGGTGTTCAACGCGTGCTTCTCCGAACCACATGCTCGCGCCGTCGCCGAAGCCGTTGGATGCGCGGTCGGGATGAAGGACACGGTCAGCGACGAAGCTGCGATCCAATTTGCTGGGGCCTTCTACGGAGCGCTCTCTCACAACAAGTCGGTGAAGGAGGCCTTCGATCAAGGACGAGCTTTGATCAAACTGGAAGGATTGCCAGACACGGAAGTACCGACTCTGCTGACGACCAAGAGAGTCGACCCAAAGACCATGCAACTCTTCTCCATCAATCACGGCCAACGGGAAGTGTCGGCACGATCACATCAAGCACCGGATCTTCTTGTTGCCGACTCGTACTGGCGAGGGACGATCTCGCAGGAGAGCCCGTCGATCCAAATGGCCGCGGACCTCTTGGTGGTGAGTCGGAACGGCAAAGGCTTCCGAGGGGAGCTTTCTTTCATGCACCAACGCGACTACGTGAAATGGAC
Source organism: Planctomycetota bacterium (assembly GCA_028289345.1). Taxonomy (GTDB): domain Bacteria; phylum Planctomycetota; class B15-G4; order B15-G4; family SIAN01; genus JANQQL01. The sequence continues at coordinate 3,910 of JANQQL010000005.1, forward strand.
CGTGGAAGGTACCGTCATTTCCCAGCGCATTGAGTGGAAGACAAAAGAGCGGCTCGATGGGCCGAGCATGCGTACTGAGCCAGCAGTCTACGTGGGCGGCATAAGTGCGAATGAACGGTCGATGTCTGGGACCTTTTCCAGCCCAAGATACAGCGGAACATTCAACCTTGCTCGGGTGGACGAGAACAACTCGACGACCCTTCAACGGTCAAACCTCGGGATGGAGCACATTTCCGTGCTTGTCGCCGGATCCATCCGACCGCATGTCGCGCTGGACATCAACAGATTCGCGTCGGAGGCTGCTGCTTGGCCTCTGCTTGAGGAGTTGCATTTCACGACTCCCCTTGAAACTGACGCGAAACACTTGGACCCACCGCTGACGGAAGGACTCGAAATACGCTACGAAGAAGGAGATCCCCTGGGCCTTGCAGCAGCCAAACTACTACGAGATCACCTCCATGGGAAGTTCGGCCGCCCGCCCCGTTACTTTGACGCAGCGAGTGCCCGCCTGAGGAGCGTTTCACAGCTCGTGCCAGCTTACCGGAAGGGCGTTCCAGAGGGTCGAGTCCGGATCATGATGTGCTTCGACTGGTAGCGATTTCCCCGCTCCTCCCAGACGTCCATCGCGAATCCAAAAAGCCTGGTCATCGAAAGTAGTAGTAGACGCCGGCATCCGGGTCATCGACGCACACCCATTCCATGTGGTGACCACCGGCGGCCGAACTCGCGGCAACCTTCGCTCGCTCTGCGGCAGCAGCCTTCTCCGACGAATCTGCTGCCAGGAGAGCATCGACCTCTTTGTCGAGCCGGTCGAACTTCTTCGAGAATGGCGCAAACTCTTCCTCAGGAAAGCTCTCGTGTGCCTTCCATCGATCGAATTCAGTCCGAAACAAGTTCATCTGCTCAACGATCTCGTCCAACGAATTCCGGACATTGGCACCTGGCTGATCAGCGAGCATTTCTTGCAGCTGCAGAACAAGACATTCGATCTTCATGATCTTACTCTTTGGTAAGAATCGAATCTCGAGGAGGTGTGTGTTCCCCTGGACTGGCTGGTAGTACTTCTCCAGCGCTCGCTCCAACTCGTCAAACCTCAACACAGCTTCTTGGTACTGACCCACTTCCATATGGAACTTGCCTGCCCACTGAAGCACGTCGAGATTCCTGGGCTCAAGGTCTAGAGCAGTCTCAATCGCGTTGATCGCTCCGACATAGTCTTTTTCCGCGGCCAGCAACCGGGCCCGAAGAACCAGAGCCTCGACATTCACCGGCTCCATTCGAAGAGCCTTGCTGATCACGACCTTGGCCTTGCTGTAGGAACCGACTTCGACTTGCGCAGCGGCGAGATCGATGTGCCCTGACAAAGAGTACGGTTGAAGCTCTACGAATCGGGCCAGCAAATGCTCTGCTCGCGAATAGTCTCGCGTGGCCAAGCAGGCCGTTGCGAGTAGCTCGAGTACACTCGCCTCCCTCTCGACCGCATTGTCTGTTTTGCTCCCAAGAAGCATCAGGTCATCTTCATGGAACGTACTCAGCGCCTCTCCGAACCTGCCATGAGCGACGGCCAGAGCGGCGATCTGGTATTTCCGTACAAACTCATCCCCTTCCGGTGCCCCCTGTGACTCCAGACTTTCCCGATTTAGCCGATCAATTCCTGCGGAAAGCTCGCCCCTTGGGTCGATCAAGCCCAATTCGTCCGGCAGTTTCTTGCCAGACACGACGGGACGAAACCAACCCCCGGATCGATAGCTGAGCTCTCGAATCGATCGGATCATCTCGCCGATCTCTCCGCCCCTTGGCAGCTTCTTCTCCAGCACCACCGGCCTCAGGACGCTCGCATCGACACCGACGCCAGTAAAGAGAGCGGGTTCCTCTGCGTCTGCAAGTCCCTCCAGGTGGAGATATGCGACTCCTTGCCCGAAGGCTTCACTCACAGATCTCCCACGACTGATGGCCCCATAGAACGCCGACGCGAACTCCGTGGACGCTTCATCACTGACAGTATGCATGGTCCCGACAGCGCACCCCACGACCTCCGCGACGGCCTCGCCGATCGTCTGCGACATGCATCCAGTGAATACAACCAAATCGATCGTGGATCCCATTTCGGAGAAGAGGGCTCGCATTGCGTCGGCATCGAGCAATCGCTCACCTCCTCGATCACTCTCCAGGACGACCCCACCATTCTCACTTCCGACACCACTGAAATGAACGATGACGGGACTGTGGTCGTTGATCCCCTGAATCAAGTCACGAGGACGGACTCCCCATTTGGTGACGAACTCGACTCGGTCATGCCCTCCGGCTTGCTTGATCCATTCTGCGATCGACCTTGCCTGCTCTCCGAGGTCCACGCGAGGTATTGACGCAGGGTTGGACGCGAAGAACAACACGACGGCCTTCTCTTCCTCGACCGCGGCTGATGCACCCGGCTCGACCAACAGACAGAGCAACACGCCAAAGACACTCGCCGTAGAAATCGATTTCCACGCGAGCCGGAGGACGACCGCCCTCTGACTGAGGCAAGACTCGGGCACCATATGGCTCTCGGCCTTCTGCGCTTCGAATCCGCCTTCACCCACAGATTCGCTGCTGGCTTCGGAAGCAACACCACCGCAAGACAGTCAGCGACTTTACCGTGACCGAATGACACGCGGAAATCCCCTCGACCGAGGCGCCCCACACACAGTTCGCTAACGGAACACTGACCCTTGATCGCAACTCTCGCCAAACTGTCCAAGTCGATGCCGATGAAGACCCAGCTGGCACGACATCCTCCCATCTCAGCATGATCTAGCCCGGCATGCTGCCCGCGCTGGGAAGTAGCTCGCCCATCCGGTCACGCTGGCAGAGGTCCGCTTCGACTTGATCGCGGGATGCACTTGACTCTTGACGGCACTTCCACCGCTCGCGGGACCGAGACTGGCGATCGCGCCGGGCCCGAATGCCGTCATCGTCGGCTTCACCATCGGGATCGGACATCTGCGTGACACTCCCGCCAGCTCCCACTCCTCGAACAACATGAGCGGTGAGCCTCGCGAAGCAACCAAAGCGGCACGGTTCATGACAAAGACAACCTCGCGGCCGCGACGACAGAACCCACGGCGTTGCTACTCCGCGATCAGCCAGAATCTGATGCGGATGAGCTCTTGAGGCTCTTCGAGCTCGAGAATGGCCTCCTCGAAACCCGACTCTCCGGCTCCGATTCGAATCTGGGACTCCCAGGTGTGACCCGACTTTCGGCTGGTCACGAGCTCGATCTTCTCTTGCGAATCGGAATGCACCTGTGGCGGATCCGTGACACTCGCAGTAGGAGCCTGGAACGAGACTTCGCAGAGCTCCCCAGCTCGAACGGCCCCGAGGTAGATGTCCTTCGAGGAACTCGCGATGTGGTCGACCGAGTCGAGAAAGTGAACCGGGATCTCTAGGGTGGTTTGCGAAGGGTTACTGGTACGCACTTCGATCTTCGCGTGATCCACTGCCACGGTCTCGTCGCCCCCCCTGACCATCAACACGACGCTCGTGAGAGTCTGGTCGGTCATCGTGACCGAAAAGCCTTCGCCGTGGCAGACGACTTCGTCAATGGACAGCCGACCGTGATCCGCACGATACACTCGCACCGGCAGCTCCGCTTCGAACCTTCCCAGGTACACCCGTCGAGGCTCGCAGCGCAAGGTCGGACTCTTCGCGTACCCTCGAAGCGTGATTTTGGATTGGTGCTGGTGTCCGCCTGCGGACCAGGGAAGGAACACGTACCGTTGGAATTCTCCGTGCAGAACGCTCGTATCCACCGTGATCGAGAACGATTGCGACTCCTCCGGACCCAGCGAGGAGTCGATCGGCGACCCCCCAACGATGCAGTTGCAGGAGTAACGAACTTCGCCAATCTCGACCGTTTGGAGCCCGGGGTTTCTCAGTTCGAAATCGAGTTCCAGGGTTCCGGAGCTCTCGATGGTCCCCATCTCCACAGTGTCGGGGAACACTTGCAGCTCCCCGTGGGCATGGGCAGCTGCGGTCGGGGAGTCGTCTTGACTGCAAGAAGTGAAGATGGCCAGGCTCGCCGCAAGAATGCAGCGGACCAGCCGGCTGTCGAATCGTCTATTCAATGATCAGCGCTTTCCAAGGCAACTGCAGAACGGGGCGCCCCGTTGAGTCTTTCAGCGCGACGACTCCTTGGTGAACTCCAGTCCGCGACAGCGGTGGAAGGGAGAGCTGAACCAATGCACCCGCCCCGCCCGTCGAATCAAGCTGGACCCGCGGTCGAGGGGAATGACCGGTCACCGTGGCACGGAGGTCGCTGACCTGGATCTCGTCAACCAGCGAGCGAACCGTGATCGAGGCGGAAACCGCTTGCCCCTGAGGAATGACACCAAGCCGAAAGCAGTCCGGCTCGGCATTGACCGCGGATCCGACCAGAAACTCCACGGGTAGATAGAACGGCCCCGACGGTGCCCCCGTCACCAGAATGCGATCGACGTAGCGACCAGGAAGTAGGTGGTCAGCAGCAAGCACCGACAAGCGCAGGTTTCCTGCCAAGTGGGACGAGGTCTCCCATCGAAGCTCGCAGTAACCACGATCGCTGGTCGCCTCGAGGTCGAGCGCCTCCCTCCCCGAGCACGACAGAGAGAACGTCCCGAGTGGGTCTCCCGAAAGAAGAGGCTCGTCGTCGCGAATGCTGAGAGGAACGACTCGCAACCCCGCTGGCTCGACGAGATAGAACACCGGAACGACGTAGCTTCGTCTCCGTGGCTCTTCCGTGTCGAACGTGATCTCCGTCTTGTTGGGACCACAGTAGCGGACAGGACGCAAATCGAACTCGAAGTCGCGTGACTCTCGCGGGGCGAGAACGACGTCTGGGTCACTCAGCACTCCGATCTCGCAGGTCGTTCGTATGCCGATCACGCGGATCGGATCGTCACTCGTATTGGTGGCCTGAACGGTGACCATGCGAGGGCGCGAGAAAGGTGTGGAATGGATTTTGGGGACCGGGGGACTGAACGAAAGGCTCGGAGGGGTGGTTCCTTGAAGAAGCACCGCGTCGTGGACGGGATCCAAGGAAAGCTTGCCCGTGACGGAGATGCTGGAGGACTGCCCTTCGCCGCCGACGTGGATGTTGGCGTGCAGGTCCTGAACTCGCCGGAACGGGTGAGCATATGCCCTCACCTCTTTCAACTCTCCCGGCGCCAAGGAGATCCCACGATCCCCAGCATTGACGATGATCCAGTCAGAATCGCTGGCGACGATGAGTTCGAAGCGGGTCGCCGCGGCGTTCCTGACGGAAAAAGTGAAGGAGGTCACCTTCCCTCGCTCGAGCGCGCCAAGATTCAGAGATTCCGGTTCACACAGAACGGAGGAGGAGGAGTCGGCAACGAAGAGCACGAGCAACAACGGGAGACAAGGAATCACTGCGGGCCCCTCAGCGTTGACTTTGCCAGCCGTTGCGGACGCGTCCCCCTGGTCAGAGTCGCCGCGACGATGAAGATCGACGCGAGAGCCAGCCAGGGCAGGGAAGGAAAGCGTCGCAGCAGGCCGAGATCCTCCGGCGGTGGAGTGGGACTGGAAGACGCGAGCACGTCCACCGCAGACTCCGTCAACGAAACTCCTCGAGCACCTGTCTTCTCATAAGTGCGGAGCTCGGGCGCACCTCCAAAAAGAGAACGGCGGTCGCTGATCTCACTCCCTGCACTGACCTGGAAGTCAAACACGTGTTCTTCGTAAACCCCTCCGAACGATGCTTCCAGGAGCACGAACTCGAGTCGGCTCTCTTCTTCGATCTCCTCGCCTTTCCGCACGACCGTTTCATCAATGATGTGACAAGGGAACCAGACCTCACCGAACTGACGATAGTCCCGGAAGTCGATCGAGTTCTCCGTACAACCGTCTTCCTGCTCCGCGGTCAGCTGGAATTGGATGACAGAGAACCCGAAGCTCGGATCCAGCGTGGCGACCAGGTAACGCGAGTCGTGTTCAAACATGAGGCGCACGAAATCTCCATCGGCCTCCACTCGCGGAAGTGACTCGCGAACCAAGCTCGTGGGAATCCGACCGAAACAGTAGCGCTCTCCTGAGTTCGTGGTCGGATTGTCGTCCAGATAGACGGTGTAGCGGTTGGAGTTGGGCTCGAGAGGCCCCAGCGCTTCTGTGAAAACACCATGCTGAAAGAGCTGATGGGTTTCCTGGGCGCGATTGGAATCGGAGTTCCAGACGACATCTGGAAAGTAGTCCTGTTTGCGGTAGTAGGTGAACTGGTCTCGATGAAACACCACCTCGAATTCCGCGACCCCGAGTTCGGGAAGATTCGCAGGTGAGCGACGCCTCTCCTGGGAGCGCCGAAAGATGAGCCGAGCCGACTGGATCTCGTTCTCCTTCAAAGCGAAGGTCACGAGTTCCTCGAGCCCGCGTTGATCCTCGGACCGCCCAGCGCAGTTCGCGCTCAGCGATCCGAGGGAGATGAGCAGTGCAGCTGCAGTTCGAAGCAGGCGGAGCGTTTTCAAGTGATGACTATCCGCAAACGGTGACAACCGTCTGGAGGCAGATCGCGTCTCCCGGTGCACAGCCAGTCGCCATGCAGTTGGGATTGACTACGCAGTCCCTGCTTCGAAACGTATGACACGATTTCTGGGACCGCTGACAAACACTCCCCGGGTCCGCGTTGACGCAGGTTGCAACGGCAGTGCAGGTCCCCTGGCTGATATCGGCCCTGCAGCGTTCATTCGCTCCGGAGCCCACACAATTGCATGGTGGCACCGGAGCAGCATCAATGGAGACTCCGTTTTGCTGGCACACGGCACCAAGCTGTCCCGGAAGCGGACTGATGGCCGACCAGCAGTTGGTTTGCGCAAGACTCGACGTCCACATTGCGACACCAAGACATCCAACGGCAGCGAACAGGAATATGGGCCTTAGCATGATGGGATTCTCCAAGCCAGAAGGGACGGAAACTGACAACCGAGCGAGTTACACTAGCCAGCCACCTCGTACAGCAATGAGCGTGGTCGCCCGGATTCACCGACAGCGATCTTACGCCGAAGCAAAGCACCGATGACCAATCGACTCTCACGAATGACGATGCGAATTTTGTACACATGCATCTTTGGTGTGTTTGTGGCTGCAATCGGTCTCCATGTTCATTCGTTCTTCCAACAGAGTCCGGCTCATGCAACAGTCCAAAGAATGGACGTCGATTTGATGGACACCAAAGCCCCGGTGGTCATGCCCTCGGAAGCTCCCAATGTCTCGCCGTTTGTTCGACAGGTGCAGTTCGTCGACTCGGACACTTTGCGGAACGAAGCGGTACAAACAGAACGCGCCGCAGGTCTTCTGTCAGGCTGGGTGAAGTCCTGGAAAGGCACTGGTGTCGATCGCGCCACAGTCAGCATCGTGAGCTCAACGACACAGCTTGGGTGGCCAGCCGACGCCGCGGATGTGTTCCACCTCGAAGTGCAAACGGATCCTCGCGGCTGGTTTGAGGCAGCGGTGGAAGAGAGCGGTGAGTTCACCGTTGTGGCGAAGAAGGTCGGCTTCGCTCCTGCCTCCCGGAGACACGTGAGGGCCAATGGCCCCGTCAATCTCGTCTTGGCGAAAGCGGGAGAGATCTTCGTCATTGCGAAGCGTGAGCGCGACGGCGAGCCGATGGCCAATGTCCCCGTTCGACTGGTCCAGGCGTCCACCGGGTCGGTCGAGCAGATCGTGACGGATGAAACAGGGACCGCACGTTTCGCCGATGTCGTCGCCGGCTGGTCCACGATCGATGTGACTCCTCCCCCACCTCTGAAACGTTGGTCCACCCAAGTGTGGATCCAGGAGGGTGAGACTCGCTCGCTCCCCGTGGATTTGATGGCTGGCCTCGACGTTTCAGGAACGGTTCGTGGAAAGCCCGATGGGAGACCCATTGCCGACGCGAGGGTCGAGGTCGTCGATGGCTTCCGGATGACGCGCACGGATTCCTCCGGCAACTTTGTCTTGAATGGCGTGCAGGCAGGAGATGTCGTTCAAGTCAGCGCTTCGGGGTTCGCCGACTTGCGATCGATCGTCACTCAAGAAGCCAGCGGCGCACCGGCCCGCTTGGACTTCCCCTTGGTTCCGGGCGCGTCGCTGCGGGGTCGAGTCCGCAGCCGCCGAACCGGCAACCTCCTCGCCAACGCGCAAGTGATTTCCACCTGGAGTTTCGAGACAGAAGCGCGTGTCTCCCAGAGGTGGAAGCACACGACGAGCGACGACTCGGGCGCCTTCGAACTGAATCACTTGCCGAACGTTGCTCAGACCGTTCTCGTCCAGTGTGAAGGATACGCTCAGGTTGCGTATGACGTCTTGCCTGGAGACGAGACACTGGACCTGGGAGACCTCTCGTTGTCCCCCGCTGGGAGTCTGTCAGGAATCGTCCTTGACGCCACCGACAAGGAAGTTCCGCACGCAAAAGTACGAGTCCGGGGGAGCAATGGCGACCGACACCGATTTCACGACGTGGAACCCGAGTGCCGCACGCTGTGGCCCTTCGTCGACCTCCAGCGCTCTCTCACAGATGCGGACGGGAAGTTCAGGTTCTCTGGGCTCGCACCCGGCGACTATCAAGTTTCGGCCAGAGTCGGTGACGCGAACTCTGGCCCGTCCCTGCCCGTCACTCTGGGAGATGGAGAGAGTCGACAGGGAATCATCCTGCGATTGGGAGCCATGGACTCCGTGGCGGGACGCGTCGAGGGCCCCGACTCCACGGCAGTCCTCGCGACGGTCATTGCGATGGACTCGGAGTCGTCGTTGGGTCGGTCGATCACCGACGCCGACGGTCGCTTCGTGATTCAAGGGATCCCCCCTCACGCCCACACTCTCCTGGTCCAGCCCTTGCAACGCGAGATCGACGCGGACACGCGGGTGGGAGATCGACGGGTATCGATTCGACCCGGCGACACGGACATCGTCATTTCTTTGTCGTCCACAGTGGCGACGAGGGGCTGGGTGATGGATCGGGAGTATCGCCCGATTCCCGGCGCGGTGGTGGTGGCCCATGGTTGCGAGGCATCGCACGCCAAGTCTGACGAATCCGGTGAGTTCACCATCTACCTTCCCGCCGGCGAGACCGCCGATCTCGAAGCCATCGTGGAGTCGGCACGATATGCCAGCGGTTCCACCGTGAATCGTGCCAATCCCCATGCCTTCCTCGTTTCGTCGGGTGATCAAGGGGTGGTGCTTCATCCGGCCCGGGATCGCAAGCGAGACGAACTCGAGCTGTCCGTCGCGCTGCTGAGTGGCGAGCCGGGAATCCAACGCGCCCTCCCGGCCACCGAAGCCGAAGGGGGGCCTCCTTGGTGCCGCCAAGACGTCGTGCTCGAGGCCCTCGGCGAAAGTGATGTACTTTCCACGGTGACCTTCCAATACAACAACTCCAGATCGAACTGGATCGTTCACATTCACGGTGAGTCCTTCGAGGCCACGGACCGCCCCGTGGTCCGGTGGAGGGTCCCCGCAGCAGCGCAGGCCATCCGCGTCTCTCCGGCGAGTCAAACGGCTTGGGAAGAACCGATTCCATCACCGGTGTCCGACGACGAGGTTCTTTGGATCCCTCTTCGTGTTCATGAGAACCGTTGAACGGCAGTCGCTGTCCGGATCGACTCCTCGTCCTATCGTTCTCAGCCCGCTTTCATCGCGATCAAGCTTCTGCACCACGCGAGATCCAGCCGTTCGAGGCTTCCTTGGAGACGTTCGACGGCGGTGGTTGTTTCTGCAAGGTGATGTCCACAAACCGAAGCACCCTATCGCCAACGACAGGGCGTGCTCGAATCCAATCCAACGGCTGTCATCGGCACCTCGAGGAAGTACCCCAGTACCCCTACCATGAAACGAAGCGAGTGCCGACCATCAGTCGGCACTCGCTTGCCAGTCTTTCCCAATCGAGCAAGCTGGACCTTACAAAGTGGTGGTTTGCAGCCCGTTGGTGGCAGCCTTGCCGTTCGGGGCGCTGGCGTCGGGAATCCAGAACTGCCAGTAGATGTCAGAGCCCGACGGCAGGTCCGTCGGCCAGAGAGCGTCAATCTGCAGCTCGCCGTTGCTGTCCAGGGGCATCGGGAAGAGCAAGTCGGGCATCGGAATCAGCGAGCCGCCCTTGAAGGGTGCGTCCAGTAAGTCGAAACCGATGATCATCAAGGACAGCGTGGACGCGGGGCCCTGGCTGACGGCGAAGGTCACCGGCGAGTTCGCCACGAGTTCCCCGTCGCCCCACAACAAAGGACGCCCGGCATCACCGGCCACCGACCCACCACGATTGGTCCACCCGTCGGGCAGGCGGATCGCCCGGCCGTCCACACCCAGGCGATCCGCTTGAACACCACTGCACTCTGGGCCGCTGCAGATTCCTTCGAAGCAGAACCCGCCTTCGAAATAGGGAACCAAGTTCGTGGCGGTGACACTCTCATCAAAGGGTTGCTCGAACTGTAGAGCGAACGTCCGCTGGTCAGAGTTGATGCCGGTAATCCAGTCCGCTCCACCCCGCGCATTGAGGGCGTAGTCCTGGTAGGTGGTGCCTGTTGAGAACTCGATGTCATGATCGGTCGCGTTGCCCTCGGTCGCGTTGTACACAAACGTCCCCTGGGCTGTTTCACCATCCGTGAACTCCACGGCGTCGAGATGCCACTGGTACCGCCCCGGTCGATCGACACGGATGTTGTCCACCCGGTGCTCATTGGACTCGTGCGGTGTTGCGCCAGCGAAGCCGAGGCGCAGTGGCGTCGATTCCAGGATCCCGGCGAGGGACAGCTGGTCCACCACCAGTTGTTCGTCCCCCTCAGCAGATCGGAGCATCAGAGAGCAAACCGAGCCCTCCCGGGTGAACGTCGCGTGATGCCATTCGTTGCTGTCCAGCGGGAACGAGACGTTTTGGTGGATCAGTGCAACGCCATTCCAGTAGATCACCACGCGGTTCAGGTGGAAAAAGGCAAAGCGGTCCAGCTCGACGACCAGACCGCCTTCCGTGGGACCGAACTCCCAAAACAGGGCGTCGCTCCCGTGCATGGACGCATCCAACAAGACCATGCTGATACCATCGCCTCCGTTTCCCCCACCGATTTTGAAGTCGAAATCGACGGTGATCCGGTCGCTGGGCAGGACGAACGACTCCAACGAAATCGCCGTTCCCCTCTCACCCGTCGCGGCGCTCGTCAAACGCAATGAGCTCTCGGACACCGTCGCCGTACCGTTGAGGGCGAACGGGAAGCCCAGTTCGTTGTCGAAGCTTTGGGATTCTTCGGCCATGCCGGTCGAGCCAAGCGCAACCGAGGACACCATCGCCAGCAGCGCAAGTCGGGGGGAACCATTCGGGTGGGGACCACGGGAAGCGGACATCGGAACTCTCCTCGAGAATCGGCAAAAACGCCGGGGCCAGAAACCGGCCCGGCCCCCGCTCGGGACCGCAGCCGCCGGGACAACGACAGGCGGCGACATCGCGGCAAGGAATCCTCAGGTTTTTCCTCGAGGGTGGTGAGCGGGGCGCAGGAGCGGGCCCGCGAGACAGGGCGCGACTAGCGAGGAGCCCGTCCTCCCGCCGACTGTGTTGCGGCCTCCCCGAAAGTGCCATCTCCCAAACCCGGGACCCCAAGTAACAGCGCCCAGAATTGGGAGGGACATGGCGCTGTGTCCCAGCGATCTTTCCCTGCTGGGCACGTCATCATGAAACCTTCCGAAGCTCTACTCTGGGGAGACTTCGTCCCGCGTTCCGACTGAAGTGGGCCCATGAGTTCGCTCCGGCTCAGGGAGGATCACCGCTCCGCCCAGACGAACTCCACGGGCGCGGATGCAGGGACGCGGAATGGCACCATTGCAGATCTTCCATCGCTGTGACTGAGAATGGCGGTGTACTGGCCCGGCGGAAAGGCACCGTGAACCGTGCCGTTGAGCTGCCGGCGACCGGTGGTGAAATCGTCCCGTAGGGTACGCCACTGGTCATCGACCACGCGCAAGGCCAGAGATCCGTTCTTGCCATCGCGGGGAACAAACCGGACAGGCTCGGATCGGGGTAGCGTGACTTCGACGTACGTCGGGAAGAATCCACCGACGGCCTCGAACGCAAGGTGAGCAACCGTGGTCGAGCCCCATGGGCAGTCCGCGGGCTCGTGCACCACACGCAGCAAGTGCTTTCCCGGGAGCACCGATCGAAAGAGGTATTCGCCTTGGCGGTTAGCCATCGGCACCCGGTGGCGGGCGGAATGAGGAGTCTCTCCACGGAGGTGAATCTGCGCGTCTGCGTCCAAGACAGGGTTCCCTTGCCAGTCTCGCACGGCCACGGTTACCAGGGATCGCCCCATCGACAAGCCGACCACCGTCGATGTCACGCTGGATCCACCCATGCCGACTTGCACGCGTTGATTCACATCCAGCCGGCCAGGGGATGATACGGTGATGTCGTACTCGCCAGGGAGAAGACCTTCGACGACTGCCACACCTTGTTCATTGGAATAGACCGTCTGTGTCGGCCACACCATGAAACTGGTGAAAGAGTTGTCCGCGACTTGCTTGGCTTGGAGTCCGAACTCGTGGATCGGCTGGTCCGTCTCGTGATGTTTCACTCGCACCTCCAGACGGACGCCGCGTTCCATTTTCGAAATGACCTCTGGACCGATTTCAAGAGTCGGCCAGGGTCCGTCCCCCACCGGCGCGGCGTCCACCACCCACCGGCCAATCACCGCCGCCACGTAGCGGACCTCCGCGCCACGCGACCAGGCACGGTAGGCCTGCTGGTCCAAATCGATCCTGGCCGCGCCCAGGAATGTCGCGGGAACTCGCTCACATCGCGGATCCCGGTCCGAGAACCAGACTCGCAACGACGGTTCCCCTGCCTGCACTCCTCCTTGTTGGAAGTAAGCGCGGCAGGCCGTTTCGAACTCTCGAAGAGACATGCCAGCGACTCGCAATGCCCCCTGGATCATCGGCGTCGGCTTCAAGACAATCGTTGCACAGCGGTTCAACAACTCTGGCGCGTCTTCGCCGGACACCGTGAGAATCTCATGGTTGTTGGCGGAAACCACCACCCGCACCGCTTTGGCCGGAATCGGCGGAAACGAAAATCGACCGGCTTCATCCGTGAAGGCCCGCGCAACGGGAGAGTCCCAGGTTTGATCGAATGACTGGGCATGAAGCACAACCATCGCACTTCGGAGCGGAGCTGCATTCTCCCCCACCACAACCCCGCCCACGGGATGACCGCCGGAAAGAGCGAGAACTCCCAAGTCCATGGCGCCTCGCACTTGGATGCCGCGCCGATGAACCATGCCATGCTCCCCGTGCTTGGCCGCCAACGCCCCCGACTCCACGGCCTCCGGAATGGAGAAGCAGAACTGCCCTTTGGCATCGGTCAGCGCTATGGGCCGCAACGCCAGCGCTCCCGCCACAAACCGACCGCCGTTCAAGTGTGGGGCAATTGGATTCTGCAGCATCCCAAAGGTTTGCAGTGACTCCAGCGCCGTGTCACGAGGTCTGGGTTCGAAGAACACCTTGGCACCTGAGACCGGATCGCCGGTGACCGTAACGATGCGCCCTTGCACGGGGAGACGCTCTTCCTCGATCTCGGCCGGCGTCTCAAGAGGATCACGGCCCGGGAGAGTCTGCCAGCGATCCAAGGTCGTTTGGCGGACACCGTCCAAGTTTGTGGTGGTGCTGACAAACTCGGGAGAGCTGGCAAGGGCAACTGCGGAAAGACGAGGGGGCTCACTGACCGGAGTCTCTTTCGACATCCACTGCACGAAGACGGCCACAGCTGCCATCCCGACGAAGGCGAGCGCGAAGCGACGCAAAGCGACCCCTGAGGAAGCATCCGAAGAATGCGTTCCTCTCGGGTGATCCAGTCGTCGCCGAGCTGCAGGAAAGCCCCACAACCACAGCACAGCCTGCCACCGCGCTCGCTCCTTGGGGTCGCGCAAGCCCAATCGATTGCGCAAGATGCCGATGGCTTTGCGGGTACGCCAACGCACCGTTTCCACGGCAATGCCTTGGGAGCCAGCAATGTCGCGCGCAGATTTTCCTTCGACGTATCGCAGGATGAGGGTGGCGCGATACGGTTCCTCCAATCGCAAGCATTCTTGACCAACCCGCTTGCGCAATTCCTGCGCTTCCAGGAGATCGACCGTGGCCTCGGTTCGGTCCGGGACCGAGGCGGCTGCTTCCCGACGCCGCCGGGACTCGCGCTCGCGAAGTCGTTGCAGGAGAAAGTTTCGCGTGACGCGACGGATCCAGCTCCGCGGCGAGCGGCCGCCCCACGGCGGATGCCTCCAGGCCGCAATCAACACTTCCTGGGTCACCTCGTCCTCGAGGCCTTCATCGTGGATGAGATCGCTCACGATGGCGCGGATCATGGGCAGCTGGAAGGTAGGGTCGGGGTAGGGAGCGGAGGCCATGGTAGGAGTCCCAATGTCGCCGATCGGGAATCCGGCAACGGAAAATCAGGAGTGACTGGGCCCTGACCGGAGGGGGAGCTTCACTCTTCCCTCATTCCGACGGAAGCCCCGCCAGATCCTTCCCCGAAACCCCTAGGCAGCATTCTGGGGCAACTGGGAAGCCACCGGTTACCGCGCCCAATCCGCGCTCGCACCTCTTCAGGCGTCTGCGCCGTCGTTGGCGGCTGTTCCCGGCCATCCCTTGTGACGACATTGTTGGGGCCATTGCACGTACCGTCGAAAGCGAACGTCGGTAACAGTCATTGGCAAGATCGCGAAACTCGTCAATGCACGTGGCGCCATCAAGAGTCGAACATGTGCAGTGAGCGGTCAACCAACGCCGGTGCTGCACGACTTCCAGCCCTCTGCTCTCCACGAACCACAGCATCAGTATTCTCCGCATGAACCGGTGGTCGATCACCGGAGTGACGGCGATGGGAAAGTCCGGATCCGTGCCATCGGTGCCGACGAAACAAGCTTTCCCGGCGGAATCCTGGTAAACCGCGCGTTCGCACAGGACCCTGTTGTGAGGCGCCCATGCTCCGCCCCTTCGTCCCCATTGTCGTTTGCTTGGTCATGGTGGGTTCGGAACTGCTTCCCGGTGACCGAGCAACAGCCGCAGAGCGACCAAACATCGTGTTCGTGTTCTCCGACGACCACGCCGTGCAGGCGATCAGCGCCTACGGATCGCGGCTGCTTTCGACTCCGAACATCGACCGGCTATCCGAAGAAGGCGCGCTCTTCGTCAACTCGTTCTGCGCCAACTCCCTCTGTGGTCCGTCTCGCGCGACCATCCTCACGGGAAAGCACAGCCACAAGAACGGATTTCGGCGCAACGGCTCCTGGTTCGACGGGAACCAGCCCACCTTCCCGCCGATGCTCCGGGCCGCCGGGTATCAGACGGCCATCATTGGCAAGTGGCACCTGGCGAGTGATCCGGTGGGTTTCGATCACTGGGAGGTCCTTCCCGGGCAGGGCAGCTACTACAACCCCCACTTCCTCCAGCAAGACGGGAGTAAGGTCCAGCGGGAAGGGTACTGCACCGATCTGATCACCGAACGAAGCCTCGAGTGGCTGAAGAACGGTCGAGACGAGTCCAAGCCCTTTCTCTTGATGTGCCAGCACAAGGCCCCCCACCGAAACTGGTCGCCCGCGCTGAGACACCTGGATCGCTGGCGAGAAGAAGACGTGCCCGAACCGGACACGTTGTTCGACTCCTATGCCGGGCGAAGCAAGCTCTTGCTCGAGAGCGAGATGTCCATCCGGGATCACTTGCACTGGGGCCACGACATGAAGTTCCACGGCGAGAGCCGGTGGCCCGAGCATTTCCGGGATGGTTACGGCAACGGCGAGTATCAAAGGATGACGCCCGCTCAGAAAGCCGCCTGGGATGCGCATTACCAGCCCGAAAACGAGTCTTTCGAGGCTGCCATGGATCGCGGCGAACTCGACGCAAAGGATGTTGTACGCTGGAAGTATCAGCGGTACCTCAAGGACTACCTGCGCTGCGTGACCGCAGTCGACGAAGGCGTTGGGGAGATCCTCGACTACCTGGACAGCTCCGGACTCGCTGACAGTACGGTCGTCATCTACTCGTCCGATCAAGGCTTCTATCTGGGCGAGCACGGCTGGTACGACAAGCGCTGGATGTTCGAGGAATCCCTACGGATGCCGTTCTTGATCCGCTGGCCCGGGATGGTTCGAGCGGGCACTCGCTCCGAAGCCATGATTCAGAACATCGACTATGCACCGACGTTCCTGGAGATGGCCGGAGTCTCGGTGCCCGACGACGTCCAGGGCAGAAGCCTGGTTCCTCTGCTGAGGGGCCTTGGCAGAGCGGAGGAGGGCTGGAGAGATGCGATCTACTACGCCTACTACGAGAATGGCGTGGTGCATCGCGTCCCGATTCACGACGGCATTCGCACCAAACACCACAAACTGATGTACTTCCCTCGGACCCAGGAGTGGCAGCTCTTCGACCTGCTCGAGGATCCGAAGGAACGACGCAGCCTCCACGCCGACCCGGCTCACCGGACCCGGCTCGCGGCCATGCAAAGACGCTACTTCGACCTGAGGAGGTTCTACGAAGTGAACGACGCCACCATCCCGGCCTCGAGAGCCGATGAACCCTGGTGGAAGCAGCGCTGGCTCGCCCTCAATGAACGAGTCCAGCAAGGCGACGCCGAGATCCTGTTCATCGGTGACTCCATCACCCAGGGATGGGAGGACACCGGGCTTCGCGTGTGGAACGAAACCTTCGCGTCTCCTCGCACGGTGAACCTCGGGTTCAGCGGTGACCGGACCGAGCACGTCTTGTACCGGCTCGAGAACGGCCACCTTGAAGGGATCGCGCCGCGGCTCACGGTCTTGATGATCGGGACCAACAACACCGGACATTCGCTCCAGGATCCGAAGGAGATCGCCGACGGGATCGACGCCATCCTCGCGACGATCCGCAGCAAGATTCCGGGGACGAAGGTCCTCTTGCTCGGAGTGTTCCCGCGGGGCTTCTCCCCGGAAGCTCCGGATCGTCTCAACAACATCGCCGTCAACCAATACCTGCGACGGTTCGACGACGGCGAGCACATTCACTACGTCGACATCGGTCAAGTGTTCCTGGAACCGGACGGCACCATCTCCGACGAGGTCATGCCCGACGGATTGCACCTTTCCGAGGTCGGATACGAACGATGGGCGCTGGCCCTCCAAGAGAAGATCCGCGAGCTTCGTGAGTGAGTCGGTGCACACGGTGACTCAGAGAGCCCCACCTCCCATGAAAGTCGACCAGCGAACTCAGGGCCACGCTTGAACATCGCGTGACGCCCTTGGACTGAACCACCGAGTGGCAGGGCCAAGGCGAGTGACAGGAGGAGTCTGTGGACAAACCCCAGAATTCTGAACAGCGGGAAGGACGCATGGCCAAACTACTCGATGCCATGTTCCGATTCCTCTACGGGGATGATGTGTTCGTCTCCTATGCGAGAGAAGACGGCGCGGAGTACGCAGATTCGCTCGCCTCGCGACTGGTGGACGAAGGATTCGCTAGCGACATCGACCAATGGGGCACTGATCCAGGCGAGAAGCTCCCGCCGGGCCTGATCCGCAGGATTCGACGGTGTCGGGTGCTCGTCATTGTCGCCACGGCCGCGGCGCGGAAGTCTTCCTCGATTGGCCAAGAGATTGAGCACTTCCTCCCGACGGGAGGCCGGATCGTTCCCGTGGACCTGGATGGCGACATCCGGAGTGCCGTGTGGTGGCCCTTGTTGCGAGGGATGAGCGTCACCGACGAGTCCCAGACTCGGCGCGTTCGTCCCATTCAGGAAAGGCAAGAAGTCGAGCAACCGGACGGGCCGCTCGCGTCCGACCGAGTGGTCCGTCGGGTCCGAAGGACCTTCGAGTTTCGAAAGAAGTCGCAGCGGTTGTCGTTGGCAACTCGCGTCACCGGGATTGTGCTGACGCTCCTCATCGCCGCGACGGTCATCGCGTCTTTCGTGGCTGGGAAAAAAATCCGGCAAGCCTCGCTGGCGGTGAGCGCCGCGACCGAAGCGGAGAGCAAAAGGCAAGCGGCCGAGTCGAGGGCTCAGGAGGCCAATGCCCAAGCGGCTCGAGCCGAGGTCGATCGAGACGCGGCGGTGCAACGAGCAAGCGATGCGGAACGGGAAGCAAATCGCCAGGAATCTCGTGCACGTCGGCACCGGGGCATCAACTTGGTGGAAAGCGCCGCCAGCTCACTGGCGATGGACAACGTCGATGTTGCGCGCAACCGCCTCGAGTCTGTCGAGTCAGACCTTCGGCACTGGGAATGGAACTACCTGTTTGGTCGGCTCGACCCCTCGCTCCGCACCATCATCGCCGACGGCGGGGCTCTGGTTGCGGTTCGCAGCGTGAGCGGGGACCTCGCGATCGGAACAGCAGACAGCATTGAGTTCTACGATCGGAACGCCGCGTGGAAGCGATCGATCCCAACCAGCGGCGCGGTCCGTCGACTGGCGTTGTCTCCGCAATCGGAACGTGTTGCCTATGTGACGAAGTGGTCGATCATGGACCGCCATCGAATCGAGCTTCTTGACCTCGAGAAGGCAAACGCCGAACCCGTCACTCTCACGAATGTCGCGACAGACCATCGGGGAGACTCGATCACGGCGCTCGCCTTCCGCGGCGATGGAAGCATGCTCGCCAGCGGTTCGAGTGGGTCCTACCTGGACGACGACGACAACCTGCGGCTCAGCAACGACACGATCAAATTATGGCATGGGGAGACCGGCGAGCCTCTCGCCACGCTGCTCGATCCCTCGAACACGAGGGGCTGGGTCCACGATCTCGCGTTCTCCCCGAAGAGCCCTGTTCTCGCGGCGGGTCGAGAAGACGGCACGGTTGCTCTCTGGGACGTCGCCACAACGAAACTACTGGGGTTCCTCGGAAATGCGGGTGCCGCTGCGACCGCGCTCGCATTCCACCAGGATGGCGAGCTCCTCGTGGTGGGTCGTGACGATGGCTCCCTCGACATCTGGCAGGCCGCGGCCGGAGGAAAGCGGCTCAGCACGCGACGGCCCCACGAAAAGAAGGTGACCGCCGTCGCATTCTCTTCGGGGGGGAGCTTGCTCTTGTCTTGTTCCGAGGACGCGACGATCTGTCTCACGAACGTCGCGACCGGAGAGGTCGAGAGAACTCTCGCGGGTCACCGCTCTGGCGTGGAATCGGTGGTTCCGCTTGTCGACGACATTCACTTTGTCACCACAGCCAACGACCGCACCGCACGGCTTTGGAGCCTACGAAGCGCCGAGCGCCCAGCGGTTGCAGATGCTCATCGCGGCTCGGTGGAAGCTCTCGCGGTCAGTCCGGATGGCCGGAACGCGATTTCGTGTGCCCCCGCCGACTACTCTCAAGACGTTCGGCAGCCGACGTACCGAGAGATTGAAGTTCACGAAGGAGAATCTGAGGAACCACGCTGGGTCGTGACCGTGGATCACGATGTCAGCTGCGTGCGCTTTGCCTCCGAGGAGATGCTCCTTGCGTTCGGCGATGAGGCGGGTGGACTCGGCATGCTAGATCTCCGTACCGGTGAGCAGCGCGAACTTGTCCCCCCCCAAGGACCCGCCATTCGCGACCTTCTCTTTCCTGGCGGCAAATCGCTCGTGGCCGGCGATGACGCCGGAACTCTTCGCTTCGTTGACATGCGGGACTTGAGCTTTGAAGTTCGCCCGGACGTGCATCCGGGAGGAATTCACGGATTGGCTTTTGCGCCGCGCCAGCGAGAAGTCCTCACTTGCGGAGTGGACGGGAGTGTTCGCAGAACCGCTGTGTCGGCCAGAACGAGCTCGGATCTGCTGTATGAATCGGACGTTTCCGTCTCTGCGATCGCCGTCAGCCCGACCGGGAGAAAACTGGCGTGCGGGAGGGTTGATGGCTCGGTCGCGATCCTTGACCTGAGCGGCGCCCGGGAACTCCACCGGTTCGCCACCTCGCGAGGAAAGATCACGCGCATCCAGTGGTGGCTCTTCGAAGAAGACCCAGACGACGAGGAAGAGGGTCACGAGAATCCCTACAAGAACCGGTTGCTCAAGGTTTGGCACGAGGATGGCTGGATGTCCAACTGGACGATCGAAGGCAAAGAATTCACCGATGCGGATCGTAGCCACTTGACGAGACCCAAATTGCTCGACGTCAGCGGCAGATGGATCGCCAACGCGGACCCAGCCTTGCGGCCCACCAAATCCGAGTGGGTCTCCTCGGAGGACACGGTGCTTCTGTGGTCCCTTGACCAATCGAGTCCGAGCCGGACGATCGTCCATACCTTCGGGACCTACACCTCCTGTGCCTGGTCGCCGGACTCCACGGTCTTCGCCTTGGGCAACGATCGGGGCCAGATCGAGCTAGGGACGCGCGACGACCCGGGCACGCGTGTCGAGTGGACCGCGCACACGGATTCCGATTTCGACGACACCATTCGTGACATCGAGTTTTCGAAGGACGGGAACCTCCTTGCCACCGCAGGAGAAGACAATCGGGCGCGTGTCTGGCGCCCAGGAAAGCAGAAGGGCGAACCATGGATTCGCACCCACGAGTTCACCCACCCCGGCGACGTTCTCGCGGTCGCCCTGCATCCGAGCTGCCGCTTCCTTGCAAGCGGCAGCTCGGCTTTGGACTGGGATGACTGGGACTCCGACTTCGATGAGGATCCGGATCCACTCGTCGACACGCTGAAGATCTGGAGTCTCGGCGCGGAAGGGGAAGCCATTGCAACCGCTGTGCGGACGCCAGAAGGAGGCGACGTCACACGACTGTGCTTCACTCCGGACGGCACGGTGCTGGCGGCGGGGATCGGAGACGGCGGAGTCGTGCTCTACAGTGTCCCGGACTTGAGTGAACAGGGCCGCCTCGCACCACCCTCCACGCGTCCCGCGGGAATCCGCAGCCTTGATTACGATGGCACTGGTGCACGACTGTTCGTCGGCTACGGAAGCGGCGTCGTGGGAGTGTGGGATCCCGAGCTCTCTGCCCTCACCCTGCTCCTTGATGATCCCGAAGCCGACATCACCTGTTCGAGCTTCTCATCGAGTGGCACGCTGATGGGCGGCCTCGAAACCGGGTCGTTTCGGATCTGGAGAGGGTCTCCACCCGCTGATTGAGGGGAATCTGGAGGTGGACCGCGGAAGATGCCGGTCTGTCCGAGCCTGGCGCCGCGGATGCGGTGAGGCGCCAGGCGGAATCCCTGCACACCGTCCCCGTGAGCTAGAATGCGCAAGCTGACCTTCCGTACCCAGAAGGCCCGCGCGGCGGTCGAGCGATCCTGGAGGCCGCACCCCGGAGTGCCACGCGAAATCGATACGTCGTGGTGGCGTCGTTTGATGGACCAGTCCAGCATTGTCAGAGCACTGGAGGAAACGACCGATGTCCAGAATGGCGAGTGTTCTTCTCAGCTTGGCCACCGTCCCTTGGCTTGTGGAATCTGCCAAAGGGCAATGCCTCTATGAGGGTCGCGGCTCGTTAGACACTCCCTATGGGGCAGGTCTTCCCTCGGATGGGAAAGGTGTCGCCGTCTCCGGCGATTGGATGGCCGTCGGCGCACCCGGGATCAATGACTACGCTGGTGCGGTGTACCTCTTCGTCCGCGAGGCGTCTGCCTGGAGCCATCACTCAACGATCACGGCATCGGACGGAGCCGAGGGAGATTGGTTTGGCGGAGCCGTTGCGCTCGATGGCCCTCACCTGGTCGTCGGACGGTCCGCCAATCAACACAGCGACGACACCGCCGGTGCAGCCTACTTTTTCATGTTGCAGGGCTCGAACTGGACGGAACTGCAAAAAGTCACTCCGAGCACGGCGTCCGAGAACGACTACTTTGGCTCCGCCGTCGACCTGGAAGGCGAGGTGGCCGTCATCGGGGCTCCCGACGCAGGCCCCGAACCCTTTGGACCAGGCAGTGTCTATTTCTTCCGGTTCTCTGGCACCAGCTGGGTGGAGGAACAAGAGCTGGGATCGAGTACTCCAGAATTCGACGGAAACTACGGCGGCTCCGTTTCGCTGTCTGGTGATCGAGCCGCCATCGGTGCCTACCGCCCCCTGCACGGCAGCGTCGACATTGTGGCATTCGATGGCAGTCAATGGGTCGTGGAGCAAGTCCTGACCGCCGCAGAACAGCAAACTCGCGACTACTTCGGTTGGTCGGTCGCACTACGGGACGACCGGCTGCTGGTCGGCGCAATCGGGGCTGACGACACTCATGAAAGTCAGGGCGCCGCTTACCTTTTCGAGGACAACGGAAACACCTGGCAGAGAAAGAAGAGATTCGTTTCCACGACTCCGTTCAGCCTCTCCAGCTTCGGCGACTCACTGGCGCTTGGGGAAGACATTGCGTTCATCGGCAACAGATCAGACGGCGGAGGGGCTGGCGCGGCCTTCTTCCTTCGTCGCATCGGGTCCCAATGGAAGATCCTCGAGCGCATCGGCCCAAGCGACGGTGGCCAGTCCCTCGGGCAGTTTGCGGACAGCGTCGCGATCGATGGCGACACCCTCGTCGCAAGCTCGACCATGGGCACGACATTCCTCGTGGAGCCGACCAGCTTCTGTCTCGATGCCACACCGGAGACCCCGGCCGCTGGACAGACACTGACGTTCACGACAGACATCGGTCTTTCCAGTTCGGCGGCGCTTCTATACCTCGTCGACATCAACAACATCCCGCTATTCGAAAGACTCTTCCTCGGACAGTTCGACGCCCAAGGCATGTGGTCTGTGGACATCACCGTGCCACCCGGCTTGTGGTTCCTCACCATGCAATTCCAGACCCTTGGGCGGAAACCCGATGGAAAGCTGGCGTTCAGCAACGCGGTCGAAGTTCGGTTCTAGTTGTCGCAGCGCACAGACGGTGCAGCGTCCCGTCGCCAGTCGGCGTGCATTGGTTGGGTCCATGCAGCGTGACCTCAAAGAGAAGGGACGGCAATGCCCAGGAACCTCGTCATCTGTCTCGACGGAACCGGCAATCAATTTGGCAATGACCTGTCCAATGTCGTGAAGCTGTTTCGCATGCTGGAACGCAAACCGGAGGAGCAAGTCGCTTACTACGATCCGGGAGTCGGGACGATGGGCGACCCGGCCTACAAGACTTGGGCAGCCCGGAAGATCAACAAGACCCTCGGACTTGCCTTCGGCCGGGGCCTCACCAAGAACCTCATCGAAGCCTACACGTACCTCATGCAAAACTACGAATTGGGAGACAGGGTCTTCCTCTTCGGGTTCAGCCGCGGCGCCTACACCGCTCGCGCCCTCGCGGCATTCATTCGGGAATGCGGCCTGTTCGAGAAAGGGGCCGAGAACCTGATCCCGTACGCGATGAACTTCTTCCTGCAGAAGCCGCCGAAAGACGATCCCAAAAGGTTCTACAAAGTGCTGTCGAGCTTCCGGAGCACCTACGGACGACGGTTCCGCAAGGAAGATGATCCCAAGGACCCCCGGAGGGTGAAACCGGGAGACAACCCCTACCACTACCAGCTGCGGCTCCACTTCATGGGGTTGTTCGACACGGTCAAGAGCTACGGCTGGGTGACAAGCCCGATCACGTTCCGCAACGAAACCGAGAACGCGAGTGTCCTCTGCGTCCGCCACGCGCTCGCGATCGACGAGAGGCGGATCTTCTTTCGCCAGATGCACTGGACGCCCTCTGTGGACCAGGATTGCAAGGAAGTCTGGTTCCCGGGGGTGCACTCCGACATCGGCGGCGGATACCCCGAGACCGAATCAGCACTCGCGAAGGTGGCGCTCGAATGGATGGTCCACGAGGCGTGCGCCAAGGGGCTCAAGGTAAGCCGCTACCGCTATGGTCGAACCCTAGGCAGGATGGAGAACGGGACGGGGAAGTGGAAGCCGACCGAGAACGATCCAAAGTTCCCCAATCCCGATCCCGCCGGGGTTGCCCACGAATCGCTCAAGGGGTGGTGGAAGGTCATTCAGGCCCTTCCGAAGAAACTCCAGCCCTGGGAGGATTCCAAGCACCGGCGCACGATCATGAGCGAGGATGAACGCCTGGGGACGGCAAACGGCCGAAACCCGCTGCTCGTGCACGAGAGCGTCGTGAAGCGACTCAAGGCCGAGAAGGTGTCGACCGTCGATGGTGCGACCGAGAAATACCAGCCGGTGAACCTACGCAACGAGCTCGACGGCTGCATGGAGACGACCATGCCGGCAGACGTCGTTCTGCCGAACGAGGGTTGAACAAGGAGCGCGGAGCTCGCGGTTGAACGGCAGTCCGGCGGTCGTCGATCGGCCTGTCAATCAAGCCGGTCCAGTCGGCCTGCGATTTCGCCTGGTACTGCAGCGCGGCGAATGTGCTCGCCGCTCTCGAAACTCGCGGAGTTTCCAGGCCGCCTGCTCCATGTCCGCGTCCAGCAAGCACACCGACGAAACAAGGACGCGAACATGGAGCAAGAACCACTGCAATCCGGATCAGATCCCAATCTCGATCTGCACGGCGTTGGACAACTCAAAACTCCCGGTGCCTAGCGAGATCGCCTGCATGAACAAGTCAATTGGCGACTGGGCCCCCCCGAAGATCTGTGTTTCGAGAACCCCCTGGGCATCTGCGTTGACACCGCCGAGCAATGCCAACCAGGGAACCGGAACCAAGTCGCCACCCGCGAACGGGGTTGGATTTGAGTTGAGACCCACCGCAAAAAGAAGTGGCGAGTTTGGCGGAGCATCGATCAACGACAGCGTTGCGACACTCTGGGGTTCTGTCAAGTCGTCGCCACAGACGTTCAAGCTCACGACTCCCGGTCCTCGATAGCCGAGGTCGCACTGACAATAGGGCGTCACGTGCATCTCAGGGTCCAAGACCGGCGGAACGCGAGCAGTGTTCATGATCTTCTTCGCTTGTGCGACGATCGCTTCGTTCTCTGGAAGTCGAGACAGGTCCGAGAGTTCCGCGGGATCTGCAGACAGGTCGTACAACTCCACCTCGAATCCATCGACTGGTCTCAAGGCTTTCCAGTCTCCAATCCGAACCGCCTGGACGTAGTCAGCTCTCGGATTGAAAGTCTCCCAGTACAAGAACTCGTGCTGGGGTTGGGGCTGTCCGACAAGCGTGGGAGCCATCGAGATTCCGTCGAGATCGTTTGGTACCGGAAGCTCTGCGAGGTCTGCAATCGTCGGGTAGATATCCCACGCCGCGAAGGGATCCGTCACTTCCCCTGGAGTCTGAATCCAGCCTGGTCCCCAGGCGATCATCGGCACTCGAATGCCTCCTTCCAGGAGCGACCACTTCATTCCCGAAAGCCCGGCAGTCCCATCAAAGAACGCAGGACTTTGGATCCCTCCCGCGTCGTGAGGCCCGTTGTCACTTGTGAAGAAGACCATGGTGGTGTCGTCAAGGCCCAGACTCTCTAGAGTGGCAAGGAGTGTGCCCATGTCGCGGTCCAATCGACTCACCATGCCAGCAAACGTTGCCCGCGGCTTGTCGTTGGCACGACGGTAACCGGGGCATGCTCCCTGAGGCGTCGGCTCGCAGATCAGGCCACAGAACTGACAGTTCGGAGAATAGGGAATCTCTGGGAACACGCTTTGCCCGGCTCCATCGAGATACTGATCCAGAGAGTCGTCGGGGACGACGAGCTCCGCATGTGGGATGGTGAACGGCAGGTACAAGAAAAACGGCGCCCCCTGGAACTCATCGACGAAAGACAGAGTCTCTTGGAAGAACACATCATGGGTGTATTCCGTGGGCGAAATCACTCGCTCCTTGGTTTGTCCACCGCGTGTTTCGAAGAGGGACTGGTGGACATCCTTCGGACAGTAGAAGGGAGTCTGCACCGTGCCCAAGTCGCAAGTGGCGGGGCTGTCCAAGTAATAGACATGGGCATCACGATGGGTCATGTAGCCCAAGAAGCGATCGAATGAGAACTCGGCAGGGTCACCTGCGGAGATCAGACCCTCTGAGTGCTCCCCCATTCCCCACTTCCCAAACATGCCTGTGATGTATCCGCCATCTCGCATTCTCTGGGGAAGGAGATCCAGGGTATTGATGAAGTGACCGCCGCTTCGGATGTAGGTATGCCCGACGTGCTTCCCTTCCAGTAGAGCACTACGCGCAGGAGGGCAGTGAGGCGCTCCGCTGTAGAACTCCCGAAAGAGCAACCCTTCTGCCGCCATCTGATCCAGATTCGGTGTCGCGATCTGAGTCTGTCCGAGGGAACCAGGGTGCCCGTATCCCAGATCATCCGCAAAGACCACGATGAAGTTCGGCTTGAATTCGTACTGGACCCCGAAAGGCACTCCATCACCGTTGCGTAACAAGATTGAGCCAGAGGAGAGGTTGGCGCTGATCTCGATCCGAAGGTCACCATTGAATAGCGGAATGAAGGTAACCCTCTCTTGTCGGATTTGGTGAAATACGATCGAATCGACCGACTCGATGTCCTCGATCACGTCGTCGCCGTCACCCAGCCGATAATGAAAGACATCGGCCCCACTTCCACCCCAAATCACGTCCTGGCCACGGTCCCCCCAAAGGTCATCCGATCCATTGTCCCCGTGAACTTCGTCATCGTCTTTACCGCCACGAACAGTATCGTCTCCCATTCCACCACGAACTGTATCGTCGCCTTTGTTGCCGTTCAGGAAATCCGCATCTTCGTTTCCGTTGAGGAAGTCGTCTCCATCCTCACCGTGCAACTCATCGCTTCCGCTTCGACCATGGACACTGTCCCCACCTTCGGCGGCAAAAATCACGTCGTTACCGGACAATCCGACGATGATGTCAACACCCGGCGTCCCCTGGAGAACGTTGTCCTGACTGTCCCCCGTCAACACCCACTGGCTGGAACCGGCGAGCAGCGTGCCCGTCCCGGTTTGCGCGTCGATCGCAAAGACCTCCACAGTGTGGTAGCCAGACGCAACGTCGACGGGAAAATCCGCACTGAATCCCACTTCCGCCCGAGCCGTCTCACCGGCATCGAGTACATCTTGTCGAGGAAGATTCGCGATGGGTGCAGCGATCAGGACGCCGTCCAAATAGACGTGCACCTGAATGGGTGTCTTGGGCGAGTTGGGGTCGTATGCCCACCCCTGGATCGCGCCGGAAACGTCGTGGTGCCCGTAGGGCGCGCTACCGGGAGGCGTCGTCGGCCCCTCCACCGCGACCCCGTTGTTGCCAAAGTAGAAGGTCGAGATTGTGGAACTAGCGTAGAAACCTGGAATCGTGAAGATCGTCCCCCCCGACATGAGCCTCAGGTCCGTGTGCCCCGGGACGTTGGGCAAATATGTGATCGAACGGGGATCGGCCCATCCCACCGCCTGTAAGCCTGCGATCCATGCGCTGTCAGATCCGCTCGTATCGATGAGCGTCGACGGCCCGTGGTCGAACCCAAAGACGAACCAGTCATTGCCATCACCTCCATACACGGTATTGGTGCCCTTGTCGCCAAACATCCAGTCGTTGCCAAGGTCCCCGTGCACGATGTCGTCGCCCTGTCCCCCCCGAATCGTGTCGTTCCCTTGGCCTCCTCTCACCGACAGATCGTTGCCAGCATTCGCGTGGATGAAATCATCCCCCTGGTTCCCGTTGATCGTGTCCGACCCATCGCCGCCGCTGATGAAATCGTCCCCCTCCAACCCACTGATGTTGTCGTTCCCTCCGTAGCCACAAATCCGGTCTGCGACAGGCGATCCGACGAGGGTGTCATCGAACTCGGTACCTTGGACGATGGGAAGGCCTGGTTCGTTGGGGAAGCAGTCTTGGGCTTTGACAATGGCCGCGGAAACCGCGGTCAAGAAACCTGAGTAGAGAATGAGTCCGATGCGGTGGTGGGTCATTGCGCTCTCCCGTTCTTGTGAGACACAGATTCGATCTCGTATCTAGAGGAGCTAGACTCGCCGGCATTTCAGACAAAATCGCGCAATTTGGGCCTCGGATCGTGGGACAGGCCCCAAGAGGGTAGGGGCGGCGCCCGGGAAGACTCGACGAGCGACGCTCACGGGCTCAAGACTGACTCGACAATGCTGTTGACGATCGCACGGAACCAGAACTCGGACAGGAAGTTCGCCCTCCAATTCTCGGCCAATGCTGAACAGAGAAGCGCTCGCTTCCTTCCGAGCCTCTTCCGTTCTCGCAACGGTACGGGGACCCTCTGATCAGCCGACTCTCGCGGCAAGTCCACTCGTTTCGGGGCGTTGGCCAGTGAGCCACCGAACAGACCGGCATTCGACGAGCGCCTTTGTTGTGATAACCTCCTCCCAGTTGACCAATTGCGAGAGTCGAGCCCAAAGCGCGACGACCAATGGACCTCGAATCCTCCAGAGATAGCGATCTGTGGAGCCTTGCTCGAACCGATTGCAGGGCACGGGACCAGCTATGTGCTTTGGCGGAACAGGTCGCAAACGCGGAGCTTGCAAACCGCGGAATTGATGACGCCCATCGGCCGTCACTCGTGCAAGAAGCGATCTGCGACACCCTCGACTTTCTCGCCAGGGACGGGCAGGTTCGTTCGAATCTTCGGGCTTTCTTGAGATGGCGTGCTCGCCATGTCATCTCCACCCACCGGAGGCGCAACGAGAAAGCTCCGGAACCGCTGACGGAGATGGACTCGCCGGACAGGGCCAGAGAGAACTGCCCAGAGAGCCTCGTATCCCGAAAAGAGCTCTATGCCGCTCTTGACGATTGCTCAACCGGCTTGAAGGTAATGTACCGAGAAGTCGTCGACTTTCGCTACCGACGAGGACTCTCCTCGAAGGAGATCGCTGCAAGACTCGGGATCCCCACCGAGACCGTCAACGTGCGTGTGTTCCGCGCAATGCAACACCTCCGAGCCTGCCTCGAGGAGAAAGGCTTCGAGAAGTGAAACGCAATGTGAGCCCAGCGGACAACTTGACCGAAGGGGAGATGGCGACGATTGTTGCCTATTTGGACGGCACCCTGAGTGACGACCAACGCACCGCCTTCGAGCAACGGCTCAGGTCTGAGCCAGCGTTGCTGGAGTTGGTCGACTCGTCATTCGCCATGGAGGATCTCCTTCAAGGATGGGGCTCCCGACCCGCGGACCTCTTCATTCCAGCGACTCGGCGGTTGTGGATTCCTGGCGTCGCAGCAGCTCTGATCCTGGTGGCCGCGATCTTCTCAGTTGTTCACAGTCCGCCTGCTGGCGAGGAGTTTCGCATCGCACTTGTTGCCGCACGCGACGACTTTTTGGTCAAGCATCCTGAGCTCGCGGGAATTTGGCCAATCGACCAAGACAGGGGCCTGAAGAGAAAGGAGGAACTCTCGCCGGTTTCGATGAACCTCCTCACCCAACTCTACCGAACCGAGGTCGATCGGGCTTTGGAGCACGGAGTCCACGATGCCTCGTTTGCCAGTTTCCATATCGCGATCGAGCTTCCCTGCGATGCCTCGGTGGTTGCGTTTTCGATCGAAGAGCGGAGGGAGGTCCGGCGCCTTTTTCCCGAGGGTCTCAACGTTGGACAATCCCCCGGCCCGGAACAGGCCGCAGTGGGTTTTCTGGTCGAGGGAACTCATGTTCTAGCCCCCAATGGGGATCCACTTGGCATGGGGTTCATCTCAAACCCTTCCGTCCGTTCCACGACCATCCTTGTCGGCTACCGGGAGACTCCGATCAGCACAGACTTACTCCGCTCACTGGACGAATCAATGGAAAGGACTCATACCGTAACCGAGCTAAGGACAACACTAGAACAGCATGGAATCACCGTTGCCAACGAACTGCATATCGTCGAGGATTGAGTTTGGATCGGGCCCATCACCCATCGACGATCGGTGCGCTCGATGCAGCATCGGAAGGTCAACGCCGCCGAGCATTCGCGCCATGTCCTTCAAGCCCCGAACAAGCCTCGTCGCTCAGTCCCTTTCGCCCACCAACACCCACGCGGCCCAGTCGCGAGTCGTGAACACCGGGTTCCCCTCGGCATCCTTGGCATGGCGAAGCTTCTGTTGCGCGTTCCAAAGAGCCTCGGCCTTGCCCTCCCCCAGCAACCACAAACGTCGATAGAATTCGGCGAAGAGTTCCTGAGTCGGACGATCGGACACCTCCCACAGGGAGGTGATGGAAGATCGAACCCCCGCGGCGTAGAGGGCCTCTTGGAGAGAGGCAATGCCCTGTCCAGCCCTCTGAACCCCCACATTGGTATTGCATGCCGAGAGGACCGCGAGCTCGCAGTTGCCAAGATCCCATTGGGCGAGATCCTGTGCAGTGAGAATCCCTGGAACGCGGCCGAACTCGTTCGCAGGATCGTTGGCACCTGCGAGGGCCAGGCCGCAAAGCGTCATGGGCAGGAAGCCGCGGACTTGTTCTCCAAGGCTGCGATTGACAGAAATACCAAGCTCGTGGTCAATGACCCGCTCGTCGGCCATCGACGGGATGGACTCGTCAAGAAAGTAACCATGGGTCGCGAGGTGCAGGTAGCGGACTTGAGGTGCCAGTCGTCGAAGCGCTTCGCGCGAGGCATTCTCACCTTTGAGAAGGAAACTGTTCGTGGCATCGTCCACGCGAGGAAACTTCTCTGCAAAGGACCTGGCCACGAGATCGATCTCTCTCTCGCTGTGAGGCAAGGGCGAAAACACACGCCAGGAGGCGGCGTTGCGGAGATTGGAGGGGAGACCGATGGAACGCGAGCCTCCTTGCGTCTCAGTCGCCTCAAGTCCCCGATCCAGGTCGTACTGAACTCCTCCCAGCGCTAGCAGCCGGGGCTCCGAGGCCAAGATTGGCGGTGGAGCTGTGAGCTCTCGAAGCGTGGTTCGATAGCTGAACTCGAACTGATCCCCCAGCGCACCTTCGGCGTCGGGAAGCGCGGCGAAAGGAATGAGATGCAAGGCCCCATCCAGGGCGACGATCAGACGAGTGGCATTCCCAAGGAATGGTTCGAGAGGATCGAAGACCAGCTCTCGAAGCCGCTGCCCGGCTTCGCGTTGTGGATCGCGATCTTCGCCAGGGGACTTCCCCGCCAGAGATCCGGAACCTCGCTCAGTCCGCTCTTTCTCCACTTGCATTGAACTTCGCCATTCCTGAATCGCCTCATCGACGATCGCCACCGGTCCAAGATCCAAACGCGTAAGCTGTCCATTCGCGAGCAGGACGTGTGCCAGATAGTTCGGCACACCGGGAAGCAGTTTGCGGGTGCTCTCGTCGATCTCGGTCAAGGTGTATTCCCAGAAACCGACGAGCGCCGTACCCCCATCCATCTCGGCCGCAAGCTCCTCGCATGATGCGCTGGGGATCAGGTTTTTCTCGCCCAGAATCGCTGCCGCATACCTCGACACCCGAGATTCCGCTGCTTCTTTCGCAAGAAACAACTCCTGAAACTCAGCGAATTGATCACCTTCGCTATCTGCGTCAACCTCACTTCTCACGTCATCTGTGGACGGCAAAGATCGCTTTCCCCGAGAATGCCGCGCCAACGCCTGGCTTGTCCGCGCAGCTTCTTTCTGCAGCAAAAACAATTCTTCATCCTCCACCATCGCGAGTCCTCGCTGGTAGCGCATCGTAGAGGGCTCAATCCCGCGCATCGCTTCAATGAGTGAGAACATCTGGCTAGAAAGAGACACGGTGTTGCAGATTTCGGGCAAGCGGGACAAGGACAATGCCGAGGACATCCGTTTTCGCTCCAAGCTCGCCAGAACTCTCAGCTCTCGGGGAGACAGCCGGGGGGCAAAAATCCCGACGCGCTTCGTCGCTCCATCAGCGAGACTTCCAAGCAGTTCGGTCACGTCAAGTCGTAATCTCGCTCGAGTCAGCGCTAGGTTGCCGCGCGCTCTCTGCACGTCCGGATGGTGACCCGGCAGTGTCCGAGTCAAGATCTCCAGTACCTTTTCTTGCAGCGCACGCGCTCCCTCCAGGTCTCCAAGTTTCTGCATCGTCCCAGCAAGATTGAGGCGTGCGCTCTGCAGGGTCGGATGGGACTCAGGAAGAACTCGAATTAGGACACCCAGCACTTTCTCTTGCAGCAGCAAAGCGCCTTGAAGATCCCCGAGCCTCCGCATCGTCCCTGCCAGATTGTGACGCGCACTCTGCACCTCCAGGTGGTCATCCGGCAGAGTCTGGCTCGCAATTGCAAGCACCTTGTGCTGGAGCAACAACGCACTCTCATAGTCCCCAAGTTCATGCATCACCGCTGCCAGGTTGTTTCGCGCGCTTCGCACATCCGGATGGTGATCCGGCAGGGTCCGGGTTCGAGCATCCAGCACTCTCTCTTGCAGCAGCCGAGCTCCTTCGAGATCCCCGAGCTTCTGCATAGCCCAAGCCAGGTTGCTGCGCGCGCTTTGAATGACCGGATGGCGATCCGGCAGGACGCGACTCCAGACGTCCAGCACCTTCTCTTGCAGCAAACGCGCTCCCTCATAGTCCCCCAGTCCAAGCATCGTCGCGGCCAGGTTGTGGCGCGCGCTCTGCACGTCCGGGTGGTGATCCGGTAGGGACGGGACCAAGACCTCGAGCACTTCCTCTTGCAATCGCCGTGCTCCCTCAACGTCTCCGAGTCTCAGAAGCGTCGTCGCAAGGTTGCTTCGTGCCCCGACCAGGGTCAGATCGTTGTCCGGAAGGATCTCAGTAAAGACTTTCAGCACCCTCTCTTGCAGGAGCCGCGCTTCTTCAAGTTCCCCGAGCTTCTGCTTAGTCAAAGCCAGGTTGCCGCGCGCTCTTTGTATGTCCGGATGACGATCCGGCAGAACCTGCTCCCAGATCCCCAGCACCTTCTCTTGCAATCGCCGAGCTCCCTGGAGGTCTCCGAGTTTCAGCCTTGTAAAGGCCAGGTTATGGCGCGCACTCTGAAGATCTCGATGATGATCAGGTAGAGTGCGGGCTCGAACATGGAGCACCTTCTCTTGCAGCTCTTGCGCTTCCTCCAGATTCCCGAGTCTCTGCATCGTGCTCGCCAAGTTGCTGCGCGCGCTCTGTAAGACCGGATGGTAGTCCGGCAAAGTCTGGCTAAAGACACGCATGATTTTCTCTTGCAGTAGACGTGCCCCCTCGAGATTACCCAGCTTCTGCATTGTGATAGCCAAGTTGCCACGCGCGTTCTGCAGGTACGTGTGTTGATCCGGGAGGATGCTGTCGCGCAGCCTCCAGACCCTCTCCCAAGCTTGCTGAGCGGTTGCCGAGTCCTGAGCAGCTTCCCCAGCAAACCCTGCGCGCCAGAGTGCTGCGGCCACCTCCACCGTGATTGGCTCGGGAAACGAGATTAGAAGGGCCACCGCCTCGCGAACGACTTCACGGGCGACCTCATACTCCCCACGATCCGAGCAGCTCAATGACTGTTCAATCCACCGAGTCGCCTCCGATACCCGCGGAAGACTTGCCACATCCAGGCGAGGAACCTCGGTCAGCTTCAAACGGATTTCACCTTCGGAAACTCCGTCATCGGCAGCGGCCACTCGCAACGTGATCCACAGCGTGCTACCAGGCTCAACTTCCAGCTCCAGGTAAGCACTCGTACCACCTCCCGAGTTGTCATCCTGTCCCAGAACCTCCAGGTCCTCGTCTTCCACCATGACAAGCGGGTCAAGAGTGTCTGACTCGGCGTACAGGTAGACCACGGATCGCCCCGCAACCTCGTAGTCGAACTCGAGACTTGGCTCAACTCCATCAAACTCGATGATGATGGCCTCGCCAGACGCAATCTCTTCCTGAGCGAAAGCGTCTGCCTTGCCCAAGAGCACGATGGGCACAACGAGAGTTCTGGTTGAGAATAAGAGCGTCATGGGCTCCCACCGCCTTCCTGGTCTCAATCGATGTCGACCTCTTTCGGTGACCCAACTCAAAACTCAATCCGGCTCACCGACCAGCACCCACGCGGCCCAGTCGCGAGTCGTATACACCGAACTCCCCTCGGCATCCTTCGCATAGCGAAGCTTCTGCTGCGCGTTCCAAAGTGCCTCGGCCTTCCCCTCCCCGAGCAACCACAGACGTCGATAGAACTCGGCAAAGAGCTCCTGGGTTGGACGATCGGGCACCTCCCACAGAGAGGTAATGGAAGATCGAACGCCG
Source organism: Planctomycetota bacterium (assembly GCA_028289345.1). Lineage (GTDB taxonomy): Bacteria > Planctomycetota > B15-G4 > B15-G4 > SIAN01 > JANQQL01. The sequence goes on from JANQQL010000005.1 coordinate 37,805, forward strand.
GCCGCATAGAGGGCCTCTTGGAGGGACGCAATGCCTTGCCCTGCTCGCTGTACACCGACATTGGTGTTGCACGCGGAGAGAACCGCAAGTTCGCAATTGCCAAGATCCCATTGGGCGAGATCCTGTGCAGTGAGAATCCCTGGAACGCGGCCGAACTCGTTCGCAGGACCGTTGGCACCTGCGAGTGCCAGGCCGCAAAGCGTCATGGGCAAATACCCGCGGACCTGATCTCCAAGGCTCCGATCGATCGAAAGACCGAGCGCATGGTCGATGACTCTTTCGTCGGCCATCGAGGGGATGGAATCGTCAAGAAAGTACCCGTGGGTCGCAAGGTGCAAGTAGCGGACTTGGGGTGCGAGCTGTTGCAGAGCCCCTCGGGAAGCCTCCTGGCCCTCGAGAAGGTAGATGTTCGGCGCATCCTCCACCCGAGGAAACTTCTCCGCAAACGACTTCGCCACAATGTCAATCTCACGGGCGCTGTATGGTAAAGGCGGAAACTCCCGCCAGGTCGCTGAATCGCGAAGATTGGCTGGAAGACCGACGGAGCGAGAGCCTTCTGAACCGGTCATTTCAACTCGCCGACCACGATCATACTGAACCCCTCCGAGCGCTAGCAAACTGGGCGACGAAGCCAAGTCTGCATCCGGAACCGTGAGTTCTCGGAGCGTAGTTCGATAGCTGAACTCGAAACGATCGCCGAGCGTCCCCTCACCCTCCGGAAGCACGGCCAGTGAAACGAGATGCAAGGTGCCGTCCACAGCAACGATCAGCCGCGTGGTTTTCCCTAGAAGTGGCATGAGGGGATCGAACACCAGCTGTCGAATCCTCTGTCCAGCTTCGAGTTGTAGATCTCGACGATCACCGCCCCTCTCTTCCGCAAGCGATCCAGCGCCCCGCTCAACTCTCGGTTGACCAAGCTCTCGAATCGCCGATCGCCATTCCTGAACAGCTTCGTCCACGATTGCCGCGGGACCAAGCTCGACCCGCGCCAGCTGACCACTTGGGAGAAGGACGTGTGCCAGGTAGCTTGGCACACTCGGAAGCAGTTCACCTGAGTCTTGATCGATCCTAGTTAGGGCGTATCTCCAAAAACCCACCAGCGCCATGTCTTTCTCGAGAACGGCAGCTAAGTCCTTCGATGCGGCGCTAGACAACAGTCCTTCGCGGCCGAGGAGCTCCGATGCGCGCTTCGCCACTTGCGAATCCGCCGCCTCTTTCGCTCTTCGCCGTTCGGCAAAACCGTCGAGGTAGCCATTCGCGATCTGCCTTCCGGGGTCGACCGTCTCTGATCCCTGTCCCTGAGTGTGGAGGACAACCTCTCGATTCATCCGGATGGCAATCAGATGCAGCCGGTGAAACTCGGCATCATTGATCGACTCCAAAGCTTGATGCAGGCGCATCTGCGCGGGCTCAATACTCCTTAACGTTTCGACTAGCGAGAAGCCCGCCTCGACGAGAGACTCGCATGCACCTCCTCCATCTACACTTGAAAGGGAGAAAAAGGAAGACATCGAGTGTCGGCTCTGATCCGCGAGCGCTCGAAGCGCTCTCGGCGACAGAGAAGAAGCGAACGACCGCAATCGGATATTTGTGCCGCTCGCAAGATCGTCGAGCAGCGCCCTTAGTCCCTGCCGTTGAGGACTTCTGGCCAGGGTCCAGGCCAGGTTTCCGCGTGCCCCTTGCAGATTCGAATGGTCCGTTGGCAGGGTCTCGGAGTACACCCGGAGTACTTGCTCCTGAAGCTTCCGGGCCCCTTCCAGATCGCCAAGCGCTGTGATGGTCAAGGCCAGGTTTCCCCGCGCCAACTGCACGTCCGGGTGATCCAACGGCCGGGTGCGCGACAAGACCCTCAGCACCTGCTCGTGAATCTGCCTCGCTCCCTCTAGGTCGCCAAGAGCTTTGATTGTCGAGGCCAAGCTACTACGCGCAAACTGCAGATCCGGGTGGTCAAACGGCAAAGTCCGGGAATAGACCTCAAGCACCTGTTCTTGAAGCTGCTTCGCAAGCTTGAGATTGCCGAGGTGGTAATGCGTTCCTGCCAGATTGCCGCGAGCCATTTGCAGATCTGGATGGTCTGCGGGCAGGGTTCGGGACAAGACCTCGAGCACTTGCTCTTGAAGTTCCATCGCAGAGTCAAGATCGCCAAGCGCTTTGATCGTTAACGCCAAGTTTCCGCGCACCCTCTGCAAGGCCGGGTGGTCCGCGGACAGTCTCCGGCTGCGGAACTCGAGAACTTGCTCTTCGAGTTCTCTCGCGCCTTCGACATCACCGAGTAAAAACAACGTCACGGCAAGGTTGCCGCGCGCCGACTGAAGATGAGGATGGTCTGCGGGCAGGGTCCGGGAGCGAATCTCTAACACTTGCTCTTCCAGTTCCCTCGCACCCTCTAGGTCTCCGAGCCGCTTGATCGTGACAGCAAAACTGGCGCGCGCCACTTGCAAGTGCGGATGATCTTCAGGCAAGATCCGAGAGAAAACCTCCAGCACTCGCTCGTCTAGCATCCTTGCACCATGGAGGTCTCCAAGTGCCCGGAGTGTCGACGCCAAGTTTCCCCGGGTCATCTGCAGCTGTGGGTGATCCTCGGGTAGCGTCCGAGAACGGATTTCCAGCACTTGCTCCTGCAGGAGTCTAGCGCCCTCAAGGTCGCCCAGCTGGAAGCGTGTCGCAGCCAAGTTTTCGCGGGCCATCTGAAGATCGGGGTGACCCACCGGCAACGCTCCAAGCTGGGCATTCAGCACTTGCTCTTGGATCTCTCTCGCGCCGTCAAGGTCTCCCAGCGATCTCATTGCCAAAGCCAGGTTCGCGCGTGCAGACTGAAGATCTGGGTGGTCTGCAGGCAGGGTTTGAGAGCGAGTCTTTCGAACACACTCCCACGCTCCATATGCGGTTTGAGAATCAAGAGCTCGGAACGCAGCGTGACCTCCAGTCCATAGTTTTGCAATGACCTCCACAGTCGGCGGTTCGGAGATCTCGAGAAGCTGATCCACAGCCTTTTTCGCGGCTTCCCTCGAGGGACGGTACTGCCCTCGAGTCCAGAGATCATCTGATCGATCGATTCGGCGGCTCGCCTCTTGCAGACCAGGCAAACGATCCTCCGTGAGTCGAGGCACCTCCGTAATCCTCAAATCAACTTCGCCTTCGAAACCGTCCTCCAGCGCATGCGCTGTACCAAGAGTGATCCAAAGAACGCTTCCCGCAGCCTGCTCCATCTCCAGAAAAGCGCTTGTCCCATGCCCCGAAGCGTCATCTTCTCCCACAACTTCCAGCATGTCGTTCTCTACCAAGAGAATCGGATCAAGAGCCTTCGACTCGGCGTAGAGGTAAACGACGGATCGACTCTCCACTTCGTAGACAAACTCAAGACTTGACTCAACACTGTTCAACTCGATGGTGACGGTTTCGCCGGAGGCGAGCTCTTGCTGAGCAAGAGCGTGGACATGCAAGAACCCGACCGCAGCCACGACGCGCAGGGGCACATCCAGAAGTCGTATCATCAGACGCATAGTTAACTCCGAGACCTCGTTCTTGAATGTCCTGTCGCTGCAACAGGCCTGAAGCAATGAGAAATGCGTCGAGCTCGGCATCCTCGCCTGCGACGACCGGCCAGATCCTTCGCCGACGACTCAAAGATGCCTTCGCATGATGTCGGGTGAGATTCCAACCGAGCAAACGACAACCATTTGTCAACACAATGGCATAAGCGCCCAAAGTTTGCACTCCGAATGCTTCCGAAGAACGACTTCGCGAGTGGACCGACCCGTATCTGGACAGCATAATCTGGGAAACAAGATCAGTTACTACCATGCCTCCATTGGCAACAAGACTAGGCGTCCGAATGTCAAAAATGCCCGAGCCCGAATCACCCCGGACTCGCCCGGCGAGTCCCTTTGATCGAGCAAGAGTGGGTAATGAACCTCAAAAGGCGCGCAACCGCCTCGCTGTGGCCACAGCGCTCATTTCAATCACGGCCCTGACGATCTTCGCGGGCAGCCGTCTCTTTGCTACGAAAGACCTGGAGTTCCGTTACCAACTCTACGCCCATGCGAATGGCCTTCGAAAGCAAGTGCTCCCCGGGGATCGAATCAATGTTGGTGACTCACTATTCCTGAAGGTGCAAGCCAATCAAGACTTCTTCCTGTACGTCTTCAACGAAGACGACGCGGGTAGTCACTACACATCGTTTCCACTTTCCCCGAGCTTCCAAGAGACGCGCAGTCAGCCCGAGAACCCACTTGCTGGAGATGTCGAGCATTTCATCCCGGGAGTCTGGCACAGCGGAACCCCGATGGCATGGAGAATCGACTCCGCCGCCAATCATGAGCGCTTCTACATCATTGCGTCGAAACACCCGTCAGAGGTTGGCGAGTTGATTCGCAGCGTGTTTCCCGAAGTATCTTCCGGCGAATCAGCCGTGCCATTCGATTCGGTGGACTCGACAATCAAAGACGCAATTCATCGCGCTGCTGGATCCTTGGCTCAACCGTCGAAGTCAAGGGATCCACAGGATCCGTTTCCGAAGAGCGTTCTTTCTGCACTTTTCCGAGAGAGAATTCACGACCCTACGGAGCTGTGGTTTCTTATCCCTCTCGAACACACCACGAGGTACGCCGCGGCCAATGACGCTAGATGATCCTGCCCAGCAGTTGGGCGGCATGACTCGAGAACCAATTGCGTTCCCAGCGATTCGGGCCATGACGATCATCCAAGAGCCTCATGATCACGCTCCGCAAAGACATCACCCCGGACAGTCAGGGACAATCACCTGACGTTCGCTAGAGAACTGGGTAACTCTCTGCTCAAACCTTGGCACTCACTCTCTCCGCGTCGTCGGCCCTGCCTCCCCGTGCCAATGCGCACGGGGAGGAACGAGTAGACACGCAGAATCGGCTGCAGCTTGCTCAGGCATTCGCCCGAGCAACGATGAGAAAGCAAAACCAACTGGACAGCGAACGCTCACGGCCGGGGAAGCGTTGTTCGCATCCGATAGGTGAAGCTGGGTTCGAGGGTGCGTGGGGGCAGCACACCTGCATGTCGTCATATTGAAGCGTGTCGCGTGACGTCACCGTTCCCAAAGAAGACCATTGGACCTGGCCCGATCTGGGAGAACCCGCACCACCGAGGCCACCTCGGGACTCCCTTCCAACAGCTCCACAGAGGTCAACTCTTCAGACAAGTCCATGCTTGAGAGTTCAGCTCGGAACCGCGCCTCAACGCGTAGGGTTCAGTAGCTCGGGCGCATCCCTGGACGAAACGAATTCACCGTCAGCGAGGGTGATCTCTTTCACACTCTTATTGAAGTTGTTCTTTAAGAACCTCTCGAGCACATCCGCCGGCGGCAACATCTTCAGGTCAATTTCAACCGTAAGTGTCGTCGACTTTTCAAGCTCGGTCGAACTAGATGCACCAACAGGAATGACCGGGACCTCCACGTCGATCGCGCCCGAGAGACTTCTCACAACCTGAAACTCGGCCGTGACCTTGTCGATGTGATGCTTGACGACCTGTGGCACCTCACAGCTACTAGTTTCTTCGGCCCGAGAAGTCTTCAGGCTCCCATCAGCGCTCCTCGGGATCTCCGCCAACGTCTGTAGGCAGTTGTTGAAGCTCTTCATCTTCCACGCGATCTTCGCGATCTCATAGTCGAGATCAGACACCACAATCTCGGTCGCGCTCCTGCATCCACATGTAACCATCAACAATCCAAACACCGCGATGCGCAACATCTGAAACTCCCATCATTCTCATGCCAACGGCAAGGGTTCCTACTGCTGAACTGAGCAGGGGAGCCCAATGAAAGAACCAGTAACAACTTGACGAGAGCCAAGGGCTGGTCACTTTGAGCGACTGGGGTCTCTCGGTTCTTTGAGAGTTGATGGTGCAGGCACCTCAACGGCGGAGGGCTCCGGAACCACCTTGATGGAAGAGATTTGGTCGTTGAGAAAATGACCCCAGAGGTCATAGGTGCCCGGCCCGACCGTCCAGTGGCGACCGCCATAGTTGACGTGCTCATAGAACGTCCACTTGCCCGCGTGCACTCGAATGCTAGATATCGTGTCTTGAAGTCCACTGAGCGGACGTAGGTCGGTCAGGTTCGTGTGTGACGTAAAGGAGTGCCCGTTGCAGTGATTGTCCGTGAACACCTGAACAACCGGAATATCAATCCTCTTGAAGGATGAGATCCGGTCGTTCATCGGGTGTCCCGAGAGATCATACATGCCAGGTCCCAGCCGTAGCGCGGGCCCCGCGAAGCTGATCTCATCGTAGACTTCCCAAGTTCCGGCATTGACTACGATGGAAGAGACGGAATCCTGAAACACGCCCTTCTCCCCCTTTCCAACGATCCCAACCTGTAGAGTGACCGTGTAGTCGCTCGCTTCGAACTCAGCCACGGGAACAAAGGTTTTGGTGGCCGGACGATACGTGTGCCTTCTTGACGCCTGCGGTGGCAATTTCAGGTAGCGACGCTGGGCTTCGGGGGGTGTGGACCTGACGAGCCTCAGGTCGTGGTGCGCGCGATTCCACGCCGTGGAGTCGCCTTTGAACTGATGGTCGGTAAACAGGATGATGTCGTGCCCATCAGAAGCGGGGGCGCTTTGTGCGATTGCACACGCGAGGAAAAACGTGCGGGCCACGATCCATCTAAAGTCCGATTTCACGACTTTCGCCTCCTTAACTAGGAGGTTCGCTCGCCTTCGCGAAGTGAGCGAACCTAGTTCTTGGACCGCGTCTCCCTTGTGACACAACGCGGCCTTGCCTCACAACAGAGACGACAATCGAAGTCAGGAGCCGACAAGAATCTCGTGCTAATTCCAACGGACGGTTTCAGTGAGTCGAGACGACGCAAGGCCATTGACGTTTCGTGGGCCTTCTCACCCCTTGCCCCTTAGCTTCGCGCAGATTCCTGGCGGATTTCGATTCAAATGATCGTAATTGGAGCGGACCTGAGCTTGTTGTTAGGGTGATTGCTCAAGGGTTGGCTTGGATTGGGTTGCCGTGGCTATTGATCCGGAAAGATTTGGAAGGGCATATCGCCGGTACCACAAGTTGTGCGAGCTCTCGGAACGCGAGCGCCGTGATGAGCTGGCAAACTTGGAGCGGGAGGACCCCGAGTTCCATCGTGACGTGAAAAGCCTGTTTGAAGCGGCTGAATCGGGAGATTCGACCTTTCTCCACCCACCCCGGTGGGAGCCGGGGCAACCTGAGCCGGCTGAAGAGGATCTCTCCGGCAAACATTTGGGCGATTTCGAACTGCGCAAGGTGCTCGGTCGCGGAGGGATGGGCACCGTCTACGAGGCGGTTCAGCACCCGCTGGGACGGACGGTGGCCGTCAAGGTCATGCGCGGAGGGATCGCGCTGGATGACATGGGTGATTTGCGTCGGCTGCAGCGATTCGTCCGCGAGGCCAAGCTTCCAGCAAGACAGCCCCACCGCGGCCTGGTGCCGATCATCGCCTATGGCGAGCAAGCCGGCCGGGCCTTCTACGCAATGGAGCTGATCCGCGGCTGCAACCTCGCTCAACTGCAAGCAGGCGCATTCCATCCGCGTCCCCCTGATCTGACTAGCCCCGAATCGTGTGCGCGATTCACCGCTCAGATCGCGCAGACGCTGCATCACTGTCACGAACAAGGGATCATCCATCGGGATGTCAAACCTCAAAACATCCTGGTAGATGACCTCGGCCGGCCCCGACTAGTGGACTTTGGCATTGCCAAGTACGCAGGCACGGCCACCCTCACCACCGCCGGCGAGATGCGCGGCACCCCTCTTTATATGAGCCCCGAGCAGGCGGAGTCATGGCGCCATTCGGTGGATTACCGCACTGATATCTACTCACTCGGAGCTGTGTTGTACGAACTCTTAGCTGGCCGCCCTCCCTTCACAGGCAACGATCAGCATGAGATTCTGCATCGAATCTCTCATGATCGTCCCGCTCCGGTGCGATCCGTAGCGCCCAACTGTCCGGTAGCATTGCAGCGAATCTGCGAAACCGCCTTGCAGAAGGACCCAAGAGATCGCTACGAGTCGGCGGCGTGGATGGCGGAGGATCTCCAGCGTCTTGCTCGCGGTGAAGCAGTCTGTCCTCCACGTCCGAGCTGGGCACGGCGACTGCGCAGGCAAGCGATCAAGCACCGATGGATCGTCGGGACTGCTCTACTCCTCAGCCTGGGGATCGCGGGAGCATGGGCTCTCGCCAAAGCGCGTGCGCCACAAGCCGCACAGATAATGCTGGAGGTGCATGGGCCCCTTCCGGCCTCTTTGGAGATTCTGCAGTGGCGGCAATCGCCAGACAAGTTTGCGTCGTTGCAACGGCGATACCTAACCGAGGCCTCCACCCGGCTTGATCTACCCGTCGGCTTCTATCGCCTCCGCGTCGCCAATGCCTCAGGAGGAACCGCTGAGCTCGTGCGGGTGATGCGGGCAGGTGAGAAACACCACTTGAGTGCCCATCTGACCACGGTGGCCGAGGTCCGCTCCGACATGGTCTCAGTGGCCGGTGGCTCACTAGCAATCCGATTGACAGGTATTGTGGAGGGAGAGAGGCGGGTGAAGAAGTCCAAGGAAGCTGCGTTCGAGTCATTCCTGATCGATCGCAGCCCAGTCACCAACGGCGAGTATCTGCGATACCTGAAGCTGACCCATGCTCCGGCCGCCGAGGTGGAGGCCTGGCAACACTGGCCGGATAACGCGACGGAGCCGCCGGTGTCGGACTGGGATGCCCGTCCCGCGACCTTGCTCACGTTGGACCAAGCCCTGGCGTACGCCGAGTTCTACGGCAAGACGCTGCCCACTGCAGGGGAGTGGGCTTTCGCCGTTCAGGGTGGATCGGAGTGTGGTTGGCTAGAGGACATTGTGGCCGGTCGCTCGGAACCACAACCGACGATGGTCGACGCCATTGGATCCAGCATCCTGGAAAACTACTTCCACTACTGCAAACCGGTTCGCCAAACAGCTGGCTCCGGGCTGTTCTATGACCTCGGCAATGTGGCAGAGATGACTGCAACGCTCTTGCCGGACACAGGGGCGCAACCTTGGAGTCAACCACTGGTGGTGACGGCAGGCCGTGGCTGGGGACACTCCCGGAATGATCTGTGGGATCCGCAAATCTTGCGCGAAATGGGTCACCAAGCCGCGCACATCCCGGCAGGTGTCGCGGTCGGGTTTCGATGTGTGAAGAGGTTATTCGTCGCAGAGGGCGTCTCGAAGTAGGCCACGTGCCAGTTTCCAATCACGCTCCACCTGCCGAGTGGACAGGTTCAACACTTTGGCGGCTTCCTTGTGGCTAAGGCCGGCGAAGAAACGCAGTTCGACGACTTGAGCGAGCCGAGGCTCTCGCTGGACCAGGTCCTCGAGCGCATCGTCTAGGGCTCCGAGGTCCGCTGAGTTTGCCTCGTACTGAGCGGCGATCTGATCCAGCAGGACGCGCTCGCCGGGTGGTTTGCGAATCTGGCGAGACTTGCCGCGGGCATGGTCCACCAGAACGGAGCGCATCGCCGTCGCGGCCGACTGAATGAGATGGCGACGATCCTCCCATGGGATGTCGCAGCTCTTGAAGATGCGCAGTAGCGATTCGTGAAGAAGTGCCGTTGGTTGCAGCGTGTGATCGGGGGGTTGCCCCCGCATCTTGTTCCGTGCAAGACCGAGCAGCTCCTCGTACACCAGGGGTGCAAGAACATCCGCTGGATTCCCCTGTCCTTCGCGCAGTAAAGCGAGGGCCTCGGTGACGGTTCCAGGAATGTCGGTGGGATGAGAATGGGTCATCGTTGGCTCCTCTTCCAGAGTGCCGAAACTAAAGTCTAACCTCGTTGGCGGTTCACCAAATAGTGCGGAGCGTCCCCTCTGGACAGGTGTCTCCTTTTGGGATTCGTGTCGGCTCTCGCCACAGGCTGTCGTTGAAGTGCTGAATGATGGCTCATCCGCTCGGTGGCGCCGGTAGGCAAACAGGATCGCATTCTCCAGGCAAAGGAGGTCTCATCCCACTCCGGTTGCCATCGACCATGCAGTGCTTGCCATCCCATGGCAAGCAAGGATGCGCGACGGGCAGCCGAGAGAAGTCTCCATGAGGGCCAGGACAGGGTCTTCATCAACGGCCGGATCACGCAACGCGGATGCTTCCTCGGACAGGCATCGCTCCGCAGAGACATCAGCGAGTGTGCCAAGCACGACCGCGCGAATCGGAATCGCCAAGCCTCGGGAATGAGTGAATCGAAACCGAACTCCGATACAGCCGCACCGAACCGCCCAGCACGTACAGCTCAAAACATCAAAACTCCGCGTGAATCGACAACCTTTGAACGGTGGGGCGCGATGTTTCCGGTGTGACTTCGCCTCCATCGGCGGCGAGGTCGAAGGTGACTCGATATCGGACGAACTGCTGGCCATTGGCGACGGCGGGGGTGGGAGCCCATTCTCCGGGGGCGGGAGTGATCGAATCAGGATCGATCTCTCGAGCGCCATCCGCCACTGCGCTTGCTCCTTGGAACTCGACGCGCACGGTCGTTCCCGGCGGGACATAGTGGGAACGGGGCTCCCCTCCGGGCAGGAAGGATCCGGGCTTCAGGGGGTCTTCCTGGCCGAGGAAATCGACGCGAATGTCGGCGTTCTTCGGGTCGAAGACATTGCCGTGATCATCGGTCAGGACGTAGCCCTGTTCATCCAGACCCTGAAACCGAAACACGGGGTTGGTTCCCACGGGCGGACGGCGGATGACCCGACCCAAGTCGTACCAGTCCGACACGGCGACGCTGACGTTCGTGAATTCCGTGGGGTTGAGCAAGTTCTTCGAGTCCAGCCAGGTTCGCCGCGGAGTGAAGGCGAAGTCCTCGACCGTTGCCACTTTTCCGAGCGGTACCTGTAGCTGAACGATTCCCGCAGAACCGTCGCCACCGGCGCCGGGATACTGGAAGGGATCTAGCTCATTGCCTTCTTCGTCCACGAGCGTGCTGCAACCCATGGCACCGGGGAGCTGGGAGGTTGTCGGCGCCCCCTTCCCGCCCAACACATGGAAGCGAACCCCGGGTCGCACGGTGACGCTCGTCGCAGAACGAACCAGGATCGCGCCGCCAGAACCGCCGCCTCCGGATCCCGAAAAGTTCCCGCAACCAATCGACTCACCGCCGCCGCCTCGCCCTCCGCCACATCGGATCCGACAGGATCCAGTGAACTCGATGGGACCCAATGCTTCAATCGACAGCGCTCCCCCACCGCCACCGCCCGATCCACCCCGTGCATCTTCCACGGAGCTGGCGAACCTCCAGGGAGGCCCCCTGCCAAAGAACCGCTCGGGAATACAGATGCGGTCGTTTCTCGGATCGTCATCGTTCTTGCACCAGTGGCCGCAATAGTAGCTGTCTAGTGCGGAGCCTCCCGCACCGCCACCCTGGCCACCGATGACCTCGGTCACCTCTCCTCGCGGCCCAATGAAGTTGTTGTTGCGATCGTCGTCTCCGAACACCGCGTCACCGCCGATCCCGGCGCGGAGGACATCGTAGTCCTCATGGGTTGCCGGAGTTCGGAGGATGTATCCGCCTTGGCCATCCGCCAAGACGTTCCCGATCCCATGGGGCCTTCGACCTCCGCGGTTCAAGAAAGACCCGCCACCGCCGCCCGGTGGTTTGTATCCGTTGCTGTGGGTGTTCAACGTCTCGGCACATTGGATCTCGTGGTCCTTTCCAAAGAACGAGTCGTCGACGACCTCCCGGCGACAAAAGCTCTTGCCGTTTTGACGAACTTCCTCCCAGTCCGGAGGGCAATCTTCCCCCTCGGGTTTCAGATACTTCTCGCGACCGATGTTTCGGTCCAAGGTGCCGCTTTCCCCGCCGCGACCACCGATTTGCTCGCGATCCCGCGGCCCCCATCCGTGGCCCCCCGATGGCGGGGAGATCTGGTTCAACTTGCGGACGAAGTTTCCCCGGAAGACCGAAGGCTGCCCCTCGCCACCGCGGCCTCCTCCCGGACCACCACGGCCCCCTGGCCGCGATGTCGTGGCGGAATCGACATTCAGCTCGTTGGTCCCGTTCTGAGCATCCATGAGAATGCTCCCGGAGATGCGTACGGAACCAGTCGCCGCCAGGACGAGGGGATTGGGGCCTCGTGGCTCCAGGTGAACTCCCTCGGGAATGTCGATGTCCGTGAACGGAAACACTCCGCCAACGATGGTCATCCCCGAAGGCGCATCCGGCGTCGACCCGTCGGAAAGAGGAAACTCCTGGCTGGTGGTGTCCAAGACAATCTTGCGCGGTTGAGTCGGTCGATCCGGCGGGAAGGGAATGAACCTGCCCAGCTCGCCGTTGCCGTGGAAGTTGAAGCTCGGCTGCAATACGTTGGATTCGAACTCGTCCCACTGGGCCGCCACCACCCCCGGTTCCAGCGCGTCGAGATTGCGACGGCCCTTGCCATCAAAGTCTTCGATCAAGGTGTCTCGGATCGTGCTGCGAGGCGCGGCCGCAACGGTAAAGGTCGCAGCAATGCGCGTCCCCGAGGCAGCATCCCCAGCGTCCGACAATCCTCGAAGACCAACGGGGTACTCCAACGCGAGCAGATGACCGAATGGAAGAATGCCGCTCGGCTCGATCTCCACGAGCGACATGCCCAACTCGTTGGAGACCAGACGAACATCGACGCCCAGCGTGACTCCCAACGGGGCGTGGGCAGGGCGATCGTCAAGATCCACGAGCAGGAACCCACTCAGGTTTTCCTTCGTCGGCTGAAGGGGCCCGTCGAACTTCATGTGGAACTTGCGTCTCTTCGGAAACAAGCCCTCGGGGTCGCGATACAGACCCGGGGTGACCTGGCTCGCCCCGTCGGACGGGTCACTCGACACGAGGCGCGGCCGACGCGGTTCCAACCCGAGGTAGTAGTGTTCCACCACGGTTGTCGTGCGAAACGTCAAGAACACATCGGATGAGTTGGTTGGGTGAGGGTAGGCCGCTCGCAGCTCCGGATTCACTCGGGCGATGAATTCCGGCCAGGTGTTGGGACCGATGGCGACATGATAGAAACGGTCCGGTGCGAGCCCGGCATCCCCCTCCGCTCCCTCCCGAGCTTCGATCGTGGGAAGATCCGGAGTGAACACAACGCGGTGTCCGGTCACCTCATAGGTGCCCGCAACACGCTTCCCCGTACTTTGGTCCTCGATCACAATCCGCCGCGGATCCAACTGCCCGGGGTTTGGTTGCCCGCTAAAGGTGAATTCAATCTGCTGCACCAAAGGAGCGCTTTGTGGTGCCTCACTCGGTTCTTCCAGATTCACATCCCAAGGGTCGAGGAACGCGATCGATTCGAGAGTCGCTTCCCGATCGAAGCTGCGACCTCCTCCTCCACCTCCACAAGCGACCATGAGGAAGCTGACAGCAATGAACCACGGGGATAGCCGGAGACCGACCGGTGCATGACCAGGCTGAGGAGGATTCATGGCGCTCTCGGCGTCGAGAAGATCGGGGGGATGACGTTGCCGGGGCGTTGTTCTTGATGGCGCGTTTTTGACTCCGCGCAAGAGAGACCTTCCCAGAACTGGTGAGTGTGCGCAACTGTGAGGTCCCCGCACCCCCGGGGCATTCCGAGAAACTCGAACCAGCCGAGGCCTGTCGAAAAAGGCGCGATTTGCGAGCCAGCGGAGCGAGCCCAGGAGATTGTTCCGAGGACAGGCATCTCGGCTCACAACCACCAGCCACGCGCCTCGCGTTCTTTGAGCGCTTCCACTTGTCGCGGTGATGACACCTGCGACGCCGCTCCAGCCGTCGGCGCGATGCTCGAGCAACTCACACGGAGCCCGAGTCCCTCGTTCGTGATCCGGATTTGATCGACGGTGCCGCGGTCGATGATCAGCCTGATGTCCTCCTCGTCGAACCGGTGATCACCGCGAGAAAAAGCCACTGGCCGAACGGTTCGTACGAACGAGTCGCCGGTTCGATCCGTAGAGAGAGCACGATCCGTGTGATTCCACTTGTCGCAAAACACTTGCAACGACCAGTCAGCGATTTCGCGGCGATGAGGCCGACCAAGAGCATCGGCGACTCAAGCCTGACGGAGGCGCGAACTTGGCCAAACTGATTCGACATCCAGACCTTGACTCGACGTACGCTTCGGCTGCGTCGAGTACTCGTCACGCCTCGCGCGACTGCGGAGCGAGGACGCAAGGACCGTTCAGTTTCCCTCTCACCAATTCCGGCGGGCGAGCTCCATGAAACAGATCCCTAGCCTTGGCTTTCACAAGCAACGACTGGCCAACCTTCTCTGCCTTCTGATCGGAGCAGTGACCGCAACTGGCTTCTTGAATGAGGAAAGCGGCGTCTCAGAGACGCCTCGAGACAAGTTTGAGTGGAACTGGAAAGAGAGAAAAGTCTGGGTGGAACGCCAGAATGACCCGCGAACGTGGAACATGGACGTCTTCCATGAAGACTTGTCATTTGTCACCGGAGAGTCGTACAAGAGCTTACCCATCAAGCCTGCCATCACGTGGATGCCGACTCCCCATCCCGAGTACTCAAATTGGGGAGGAGCGCTCTCCCAAGTACCGCTAGACATCGAAGACAAAGCGATCAGCTCCGCCCTGTTCACTTGGGGGAACTTTCGCGAAAACCGGGCCATGTTCGAGAAACCCAGCCATCAACGAGCGACCTACTTGAATCTGCACGTGCTGACGGATGCAGAGAATCTCAAGAACAAGACGAACAACTATTCTTCTCGAAACTTCCCACACGTCTTGGTCACTGGAAAATACAAGACTTCGGTTGGTGACATTGACTATGTCGCCATGGGCCTCGCCGATGGAAACTCGTATGCGATCATCGGCCAGCGGATCTTTGACTTGAACTTTGGTCGCACCATCCTCGTCGCCCCCCAAAAGGACGGATCCGTTCGATTTCTGCAAATGGACGGAGCCCCCAAGTCGTTCTTGAAAGCACAGACTCACGAGGTCTTTCGAAAGTACCACCACGATCTTCAAGCCGACCCGAAAGTGATTGAGTTCTTCTGCAACGATGAAGCGATTGGCAGCTAGAGCGTTCCGTCACTGAGAAGCTGAGGGTGCCGCTGGAACATAACCGCCCCCACCCATTTACGTGCGATGGGAGTTTTTACCCAGTTGACTTCCTGCTGGTGCCTGTCGACCCTCTCGGCGAGGTCAACCAGAAGCAATCGAGAGGCATTGGGACGGCGTTCATCCATCGATTCAATCGAGCCTCAAGAACCGGGCGTGTCGGGGTTACCGCAGAGCGATGCTGAACAGTAGGGGCTCAGCTCTAGCAACCTCGAAGGGCGAGACCACCTTCCAGTCGTTAGCTTGAGGCGGGTGGCGTGTGGTCATCTTCCCCGAGGAAGGACCGGTGGACCGCGACAGCCGCGAAGAGCGGGTCATCCGGCCGCCCGAAAACTCAGACGACGACGATTTCAGGTCTCGTCCGGATCCATCACCTGGTCGATAACGCCCGACAGTAGATCGACATGACCCGAAACATCTGCACTCGCTTCAGCCTTCTTCGAGTCCCGCACAAGAACTGTGCGCGCAGCGCTTACCGACCGTGACATGATTTCCTGCAGCCGCGCGACCTCGGTGTCGACAAGGACGCGCGCTCGCTCACGCCGGTCACTGAAGTCGTCCCACTCTCCCATTGCGGCCGCATCGTAGGCAATGCTCATACCGATGTTGCCGCACTGCTCCAAGATGCGGTCCAGATCCGGCCTTGGGGACTCCTTCCGAATGAACTCGCGCACGAAGTCCGCGATCGCGGCGTAGCGCGCCGTCGACATCGCGGCATCCAAAATATTGCCGAACGCAAGGTTCAAAAAGACATCCATCTCGAGATGGACCAGCAACACGGGCCAGTTGCAAACAGTGCGGCAGGACAGCATCTCTTCCACAAAATCACTCGTGTGGCGACGCAGCACGGCGACCTGCGCCGCCGCCGCAGGGTCTAGATTCACATGAAACTCGAACGGGATCTCCCCGGGCAGGTCGGCATCGTGACGCAGAACGATCGGCAGTAGAGCTTGGATCTCCTCCTGGAGACGTTCCACATCGCTTCGCAGGTCGACGGAATGAGGGAAGCGCGAAACGAGCCGTTCGAATGCTGCCGGATCATCGACAGTGCTGGCGTCCCGTGCGACCTCAAGATACAGCTCCTTGCCGGATTCTCTCAGCCGCTCCTGAGTCGCGAAGAACCACTGTCGACGCTGAAAACGCTGTTCGTCCAGCACGAGAATCGTATGCCGCTCAGCCCGTCTCGCGGCGAGTGCCTCTAGTTCGTAGCGCAGCCCGTTCGATTGGTTCGAGACGTAAACCAGATATCCCGATGCGGACGGCATGAGTTCGGCGATGCGTCTTTTCCAAGACAATGGGTTAAGGAACACGCCAGCTTCATGAGAGCGCGCGAACTCGGCGACAGCGCCGAGGCTGTTCCCTCCTTGTGCAAGAGCGATCCCGATGATTTGCATTGCCCAAAGAAGATCCGAAGGACTGAGCGCCTTGACAACGTTCAGGTCTGCCGCGAGATCGGTGAGCACACGGACGTCGAAACTGAAGTCTTCCACTGAGGTCAGACCAACTCCGGCGGAACCCTCTGACACGGCGAGGTCGTAGTCGGTCGCACGCAGATAGAGGAGTGTCGGCAGGTCCAGCGTCCCCGACGCAATCTGACGTCGTTTGATGTTCTGGATCTTGTGTGACATGTATAGGAACACGAAGTAGTCCCATGCGTATCGCATTCGCTTCGCGTTCTGCATTGAGAACGCTGGCAGCACGACGGCATCTTCAGCAACCTTTGGGCGGAGATTTGTGTCCATGCACCCTTCGCGAATCAAGTCGTGCAAGTCCCGCTGGATCTCGAATCCGTACGCCACATACATCCGGTAGACACCACGCCCGTGAAGGGACATGACAGCTTCGGCAACCTCGTCAAGAGCCCTAAGGGCGCGATTGCAAAACAGATCAGGCAGTTTGTCCATCCTCGCTTTTCTCCAAACTCCCTCTGCATAGGACTTGGCGCCGAGGGTTTGCAAACTCAGCGGATGCCCCGCAATCTCCCTCTTGTCTGTCACGATCAGAGTCGTCGGCACGACCAGAACATCGGTATCGAACTGCTCGAACCCGTACTCTCACCTTCTCGAACCAATGGTCGTGCTCGAAGCCGGAAGCAAACTGGGCGGCCTGCTTCGTCACGACCACCGACACGCTGCCTGAAAGCGGGCGTCGATCGACCACTCGCACCCTACCAGACGTTGCAGCTCCGAAGCGTCACAGCCAGGCGCAACGCAGACCAGAAAGTGCCACTGCGTAATGTTGCGGGGGCGACTGATGCGCTCGTGTTCAAAACCTCGACTGGGACGAGCACATGACGACCACCGACCGAGCGATTCTCCTTCCACCTTTGCCAAGGTTTTTCTAGCTCTACAAGGGGAGCCGAAGCCACTTTGCAAGGGTGACGCCAAGGTTTCATCAATCGCCTGAACTTCGGCTGCATCCCCCATGGCCACGGAGGGTTCTCCACGCCACGCGGCCTCACGCTGCGGCGGAGTTTTGGCTCGGCTCAGTTTTCGGATACGACGACCAGGTCGTCCTTAGTCGTCCTGAACGACACCCAGACCGGAACATGGTCAGAGAAATCCCGAATGTAGCGCTCGGCCACCGTTCTATTTTTCAACGGGTAGACAAAGCCGCTGCGCCGAACGACCTCCTGGGTGTCGTGAAAGCGGATGAAGACGTGATCGATCAGGTCATCGGACTCGTGCAGTTTCGAGTTCTTGATGTAGGAGCCCCTGGCGGAACCTTCCTCGAGGAACGCCATCTGGGACGTGAAGCCCGCCGCCGCCAGAGAGTCGAAGGACTCGTGGCCTAGGAGGTGGTTGAAGTCTCCCACCAAGAGAACGTCGCGATCCCCGCTTTCCGTCACCAGCCGGTCGACCTGCTCGACGATCCGTTCGCACTGAGTTGACCGGACGAAGGTGTTGCACCACTGGCTACCACTACTCTTGGTGCTCCTTGATTTCAGGTGGACGCCGACTACCCAGAAGCTGAACTCGCCTGCGGTGAAGTGACCCGCCAAGGGGAGTCGGAGGCCGTCGACCTGGCAAGAGCCGTCCGGGTTCGTGATCTCGGTGCCGATCGGAAGCTCCTGGAGGGAATCCGGGGTCAGTTTCACCTCGTCCTCGTCCCAGGCCAGCACCACGAACTGGTTGCGGTTGCTGGTGGTGCCCTCGTGGAAGACGTAGCCATACTGGCTGAGCTCGCTCTTCAAGGTTGCCCACTGGGAGCTCTGTGTGTTGATCTCCTGGAACACCACGACCTCGAGATCGTGGCGGACGGCAATCCGGTTCGCCAGTTCCTCCAAGTCCTCCTGCTTGCGCTTCGGTCGGCCCTTCCGCTTGGAACCAAGGAGCTCGATGTTGAACGACCCGACCTGGATCGTGCCCGGGTCGGCGGAGTTTGGATCCGCGAAGGTGAACGTCGCTCGGACCGGCCGATGGTCCGAGTTGCGAGCGTCGTCCCCGAAGTCCATCCGTTGGGCTGGAGTGTCCGACCCTCGGTTCATGATCGTCGACTTGCCGCTCCAACCCGGCGCCCGATCCTCGTTGGCGACGAACACGAAGTCCAGGACGGACTTGTAGTCGTCATCGTCGTGGGTCTTCACCAGGTGCAATGGCCGCACCCAGCGAAATTCGCCGTTCACCAGTTCGTGATAGGAAGGAGCGCCGCTCAGGGTGTCGATGTTCACGTCAAAGTTGTAGTCGCCCACCGCAATGATCGGCAGGCTCTCTCCGGCAGCCCACTCGTTGAGGAGCTTGGACTGCGTGAGGCGGTCGGCGCGATCCTTGCTGCTGCTCTTCTTCCCGCGGAGGAGGTGATTGACCACGAACAGAAACTCCTGCCCGGTCTCTCGACCGCGAAACTGCGCCACCAGTGCTCCGCGCAGGCCATTGCGACCAACCTGGATCCGCCTCAGCTCGTACTTCTTGATCAGTTTGAGGCGCTCGGCGTTGAAGAGGATGGCGAGGCGGTCGCTGCGTCCCGTCTTGCCGAGGATCAACTGGAAGTCCTGGCCTCCAGCGGCAGCCTCTGCGGCCGCGCGGAATTTCTCCGCAACGTCCTTGTTCTGAACCTCGGTCAGCCCCCAGAGATCGATGTTCTTTTTTCGGCGCATCTGGCTCGCCAGGAGATCCGGATCGGCCTCCTGGGCGTTGTTCATGTTTGACTGCATATTCCAGGTCATAACGCGTAACTGCGTCTCCTGGGCATCAACCCGGGCTGCGACGAGAGTAAACGAGAGCAACGGACTGAAAAGGCCGAATTTCATGACAGTCCTCCTCGGTTCGAGTGGTAGAGCCATAGTTGAAGCGGAGGCAAGGCCCGACGGTATCTGGGCCGCACCGGGTAGGCGCTTGCTACATTGGCGAAAACTCACGTTGCCAGGCGATCAATGAGTCCGTTGTTCACTACCGCTTTGAACGAACGCAGTGGACTCACTTGGTGCAACTGCACAGGTAATCGTCATTGTCAATGATGCCATTGGAGGACATTTGCATCAAGTAGGTCAACCCCGCACCGCCGTCTTTGGGGGGAGGCGTGTGTACGGGACTTCTCTCTGAACCTCCTGGGACTCGATCGCCGCCACCGACCTCTTTTCGGACGAAGTGTGGACGCCCGCTCATTTCTCAGGAAGCACAACACGAAGTCCCCGACGGCGTGTGTGACGCGGTCCCGAAGACTCACGAATCCTCGCGCGAAGAACCCAAATCGTCTGTTGGTCCTGCTTTCTTCGCGATCGGTCGGAACGCGAGATCCTGGAACCGACAAGCGGCTCCCAGCACGCCGATTTGAACCGCGCCCGCCGCAACACCGGTGGGCCCCTCGACGACGAGGTAGCCGTCGAGCCACACCTGAGTGTGAGCGCCGATCCGGATCACAGCGCAATCCGCGACACGCCCCGACAGGTTGCCCTCGTTTGGGTTGACCGCGCTGTAGCGGACGCCGTCAAACAGGAAGCATCCGTTCGCGACCAGCTGGACCGTGACCTCCGGCCCAAGGCTCAGTTGGGCGCAGGAACCGGCGTCCAGGTCCAGCGTGGCACGAAGCACTCCGTTTCCGAGAGGACCGGCAGCCACCGAGCAAACCTGCCACTGATCGCCGTCGACCGGGCGGGCTTCCACGACTTGATCAGAGAAGCTCCAGCCTTCAGGAAGATTCTTGGCATCCGCGGGCAGCAGTTGCCAGTCGGATTGACCTCGGCGGGCCAGTTCCGGAAGACGCAGCTCGAGGTCGCGCTCGAGCGAGGAAAACCTCACTTGCTCGCCGGAGCGCCTTCTCATCAGATCCCGCGTCTCGGGCAGGATCTCCACTTCATCCAACACCTCGTGCCAGCCTCGCTCGAGTTGCTCCAGCGATTGTCCGTAGACCTTCTCGGCCGGAACGCCCTGGTAGTATCGCTTGAGCTTTTCCACACCGAATTGCTGTCGCAGGTACAACAGATAGCTGGCCGCAACGTCGTAGCCGAAGAAGTCCGGGTGCTGTGCGTGCCAGGCGTAGAAGTCCTTCAGCTCGACTAGCGCGCGCAACGCGGGAAGTCGGCCGCGACGCCGTTCGAACGCAGCCGCCGTGTGAGCGTGCAGATGATGCGTGTACACCATCAGCGCGTTGGCGAGTCCCTCGACAAAGAACAGCGAGCGGTGTTCGGGGCCGTTGCTGGCGAGCTGGTCCGCGATGACGTGAACGAGCTCGTGATAGCGGGTTTGCTCGTTGTCGTACGGAATGTGCAGCTCGGCACCCGAGGCAAATCCACCGACACCGTCCACGCCGGTGACGAAGCCCAGCTCGCCCGGGTCGTCGTACAAGAACACCTCGAAACGGCCGCGGTAGGTCATCTCCAGCTGACCGGTGATGTCTGCGAATTCGCGCTCGATGCAGGTTGCCACGTAGGGGACGCTGGCGGCCGCGCGCGAGCCGGGACGATAGCGCAGGACAAACCCAGGCCGGGTGAGCTCTCCGCGTAGCACCGTGGCGGGGCTGACCTGGGCGGTGGCATTCGCAGAAAGTTCGATCAGCAGGGTGAGTGTCGGCAGCCAGCGCATCGCGTCTCCCTCGTTCTGGAGCTTGGTTCCTGACTGAGACGCTGTCTGTGACGTCGAATCTATGCCTGGAATCCACGGCGGCGCCAAATCCAGAAACTGCCGGTGGCTAGGCTTGCCGTGGCGACGGTACCAGCGTCCAGGGTCGATGCCGGTGAATCCAGGGACAAGAGGCGAACAGCCGCCTGGCTCTGGAGCAGCTCTTGATCATCGATCGCAACGGCACGTTCTGCCCGATGCTCGAGACCATGCCCGCTGGCGGAACACCAATCATCACCGACGACCAGGTCCCCAACATGCACCCCAAGGCGGGTGGCGAGG
Organism: Planctomycetota bacterium; assembly: GCA_028289345.1. Taxonomy (GTDB): domain Bacteria; phylum Planctomycetota; class B15-G4; order B15-G4; family SIAN01; genus JANQQL01. The sequence continues at coordinate 59,180 of JANQQL010000005.1, forward strand.
CAAGTGACCCGTGTCGGCCCCCCTGGTCGGGCAATCGCCGACATCGTGATTCGCGATGACGAGGAACGGCCGAACGCTCGGACTTTCCGAGTTAAATTTTGAGCTTCGGGCACTCTTTCTACGTGCAGACGAATGCCAGAAAAAAGGCTGGCTTTGCTGAGTCCTCGAATGACACGGGCGGAATCTCCGGTGTGGAGATCCCCCCAACCTGTCCCTTCCCGGAACCTCCCATGCCTTTCTCCCGAGCCCTCCCTCTTCTGATCCTCTTCTCCGTGGACGAACCCACCACCCGACCGACATCAGATCCGGTCGTGCAGCCGCAGGTTGAGCGTCCCGGCTACGCCAGCGCGGAACAACAACTCTCTGGAGAGATTCTCTTCTACAGCGAAGCGAGCGGAGCCAAGCAGCTCTACCTCCTAGAACTCGATAGCAACCTGATGCAACCGATCGGGAAGTCCGGCAGCCGGCCCGACCATTACCCGCGTTGGTCACCCGACGGAAAGAAGGTCGTGTTCCAATCGTACCGAAGAGGTGGGTGGCACCCGTGGATCATGGACGCGGACGGATCCCACGCGCGACGCATCACCAGCGCCCCCAGCGGCAGTCCTCGCCACTACGAGTTCGACCCCTCCTTTGCTTCGGACAACAAGACGATTGTGTTCGTTTCGAACTCGGACCTGTATCAAGTCTCCGTGGACGAGCCGACACCAGTTCGAATCGGAGCCTCCACTCCTTCCCTTCTCGAGGCTTCGCCAACCTACGCCCCCGACATGCAACGCATTGCCTTTGATGGATACCATCGAGGCACAAACAGCCTCCACGTTTACACCGTGTCGCCGGACGGAGGAGATCGTCAGCAGCTCACCTCAGGGCAAGCCCATCACCTCTCCCCGACTTGGTCACCCAATGGCGAGAAACTCCTTTTCTACTCTGACCGCGAAGGAAGCTTCGAGCTTTACGAAATGAACGCGGATGGCAGTGGCATCCGGCGCCTCCTCCAGCCCGACGCGTGGAAAGAGGCCGGATTCACTGAGGCCCGGCTCGTGGACCCTTGGGACAACGACAACGGTGCCGTCCACCAGTATCGAGCTTCGTACTCCCCGGACGGAAACTGGATCGCCTTCAGTCGCGACGTCGATGGAGACCGCGAGCTTTTTGTGACAAACATCGAAGGAACGAACATCGTTCGCCTGACATTCCAAAAAGGCCATGACGGATTTCCAGAATGGCGGCCCACTCCATTCGAATAAGGCGTCGTCGTGTTCGCGAGCGATCGACAAGCACCCTCCCGAAACCATTTCCGCCTGCTCGCCACGAACGAGAGCACTGGCATCGCGAAGCTGACGGTCGCGAACTTTCTCCATGTTCACGCTCGCTTTGGAAGCAAAGCGGACGGAGCTACGAACATCGAGCAAAGGCTGAGTGAGGAGCAGGGTCCGAGCCCCCGGAAACACCTCGCAGAGAGGTGAGCGCGTCTTGACGAATCAAGGAACGGTCAGCCGCTTCACCCCGCTCACGATCAGCTTGTCCGTCGCATCTTTCGCGAAGGCGACGTGATCGATCGTGGATCCCGACAGACCGAACGGCACTAGGAAATCGAACTGTTTCGTTCCGGTACTGTCGAACTGAAAGATGCCCAGGCTGACAAACATCGGCACCTCGTTGATCGCGGTGATCGCATAGAGAAGGCGATTTCCTGGCACTCCTTCGCGAATGATCTCCGTCACCGGCTCGTTCTCCGCGGCGATATCTGGAATGATGTCGAGGTAGAGATCGTTGCCCCGGTGAACGTTCACATGCCCGAGCTCGGCCCCACAAAGAGGCATCGGGGAGGCCACTGCGTATTCCGAGAGACCGTCGGCATCGAGATCCCCCAGTCCGGCGAGCCCCGACCCGTGGACCGATCCCGACAGCGGATTGGCATGGCGAAAGAGAGCAGCGCCGCTGCTCCCGGAAAACAGCGTGACCCGGTCATCTTCGGCAACCAGCAGGTCCTGAGTACCATCGCCGTTGACGTCTCCGGCGCCGTCGACGGAGAAACCGAAGCTGTCGTCGCTGCTCCCAGAGAGGGAAAGAACGACTGCTCCGGTCGCACCCGAGTGCACGGTCACCGTCCCTTGAAGCGGGTTTCCGATCGCGAAGTCGGTGACTCCGTCGGAGTCCAGGTCTCCGACGTCACGAAGAGTCCGGTTCCCCGAGGGACTGCTTTGGGAACGGATCAGGTCTCCGTCGATTCCCGAGTAAAGGGAAACGGTCTGTTCCGATCCCGTTCTTCCCACGAGGTAATCCGCGTGCCCATCGTTGTTCACATCTCCCAGATCGCTCACGACCGTTCCGGTGGACGCAGAGTGAGCGCGGATCAAACTGCCATCGATGCCGGAGAACACACGGGCGAAATCAGTGATGAATGGGTTTCCCGTCGAAGTCGCGACGAGGACATCGCCGTGGCCGTCTCCATCGACGTCACCGGCCTTGCTGACATGCGCGCCGAGCCGATCTCCGCTCCAGGAATGAAGCAGCGACCCGTCCAGTCCGGAGTAAAGCGAAGCGATTCCTCCAACCGGATCGCCGACGAGGAGGTCCGCATGCCCGTCGCCGTTCGTATCTCCCGCTCCATCCACCACAACGCCGAAGTCGAACCCGCCGCTCCAAGTGTGCAGCACGCTCCCGTCTCCCCCCGAATAGACCACGACTTCTGCGGGGCTCCCCCCGAAGACACACGCTCTCGATCCAGCGATCAGGTCGGAGATTCCGTCACCGTCGACATCTCCCGCATTCGCCACCTCGACTCCAAACTGGGGAACCGCTCTCACGAACTCGTGCAAGGTCTCTTGCCCCACCAGTGACGGAAGGCCCACAGTCAACACTCCGGGCAAATAGAAAGCGATCGCAATACGACCCATCAGACTCTCTCCGTGGCTGTCCTTCCCTTGCAGCGGAATCGGTGCCCGAGCGGCTGCCGACTCCTTTCTCTGGTAAATTCCACCTATGGGCTCCCTTCCTCAAAATGGACAGCTGATTCGAGATTTTCTTGCGTGAGCCAACCACTCATCCATCCCTGCTTCAGCGGGTGCGAGATCCTGCAGACGTCACGGCATGGAGAGAATTCGAAGAACGTTACCGCGGCCTGATTCTTCGCTTTTGCTGGAGGAGAGGTCTGCAGGCCACCGACGCCGAAGACATCTGCCAGGTCACGTTGCTGAGCCTGGCTCAGGCGCTCCCTCGTTTCGAGTACTCCCCCGCTCGAGGTCGATTTCGCCACTACCTCGGTCGAATCGTGCAGAACGCCATCAATCAGGATTTCTCGAGTCCATCCTCGCGGCTGAAACCACTAGAGACGGATGTGCTCGAGTCTCTGGAGCACTCAGACTCGACGCTGGACGCCGACTGGGAGCAAGAGTGGGTGGATCACCACTACCGGATCGCTCTCGCCCGTGTTCGCCAGCGAAGAGACACAAGAAGCGTCCAGGTATTTCAATCCTTGCTGGACGGGAACTCGGTCGCCGATGCCGCGCAAGAGTTCGGGCTGTCCCTCCAAGCGGTCCACAAGATCAAACAGCGAATTCGCAAGGATTTGAAAGATCAAGTGCGAGCGCAGATCGCGGATGAAGATGGAAGGTGAAGCACCCGACCTCGATGGTTCTCTTGCTGAGGAGGATCTCCCGATGTTCGGATTTCACCTCGAGGATGCCGAGTGGATCTCCCGGGTTCGGAGAGCGGATCACCCGGCAAGCCTCGGTCGGCTCGGAAGTCATGAGCTGGTGGCGGAGTACCGTCGCGGCGGGCAAGGAGTCGTGTATCAGGCGACCCAGAGCCAAACGGGTCGAAGAGTCGCCCTGAAGCTCTTGCTCGGAGGATCCTACGCCTCGCTCGAATCGCAACAGCGTTTCCGACGAGAGATCGAGGTTGCGGCAGGGCTTCGCCACCCGTCGATCGTCACTGTTTACAGCGCGGAGATGGTGGACCGCCAACCGGTTCTCTCCATGGAGTGGATCGACGGGATGTCCACGGTCGAATGGAGTCAGGGAAAGTCCGGCATCACCCCGAGCGTCCAGGACATCCTCGAGACCTTCCACCAGATCTGTGATGGAGTCCAGCACGCTCACCAGCGAGGCATCATCCACCGGGACCTCAAGCCTTCGAACGTCTTGATCGACGCCGAGGGCAGCCCCCACATTCTCGACTTCGGCCTGGCCAAGGTGATCGAGGGAGATCCGACAACGAGCGGACAGACGACCGCATCTCACGGGTTTCTTGGAACTCCCGCCTATGCCGCTCCCGAACAGCTTCGTGATCTTTCCCGTGCCGACGAACGGTCCGACGTCTACTCACTCAGCGTGATGCTGTATCAGATGCTCACGGGACGACTTCCTTATCCGGTGCAGGACGGAATCCCGGATCTCCTCGATCGAATCGAGAAGCGAGAGCCCCCACGGTGCTCGAGCCTCCGATCCGGAATCGGTCCCGAGCTGGACGCGATTCTTGCCCAGGGCTTGTCGAGTGATCCCCAAGCTCGCTACCAATCTACCAGCACGTTCGCCCAAGACTTGCAACGCTATCTGAGCGGCGAACCGGTTCATGCATGTCCCCCCAGTCCCCTCGGCACTCTGCAAAAGTGGATGCGCCGAAATCCCGCCATCGCCGTTCTCGCGGCCCTGTTGGTTCTGGTCTTGATCGCGTTCTCGGTCGTTTCGACGATTCAGTCCTGGAACATCCGAAGCGAGCGTGATCTCGCGGTCGAGGCCCGTGAACGAGAAGCTGCGGCACTCAAAGACCTGCGGATCGCCCACAACGCCGCACTTGCAGAGTCGGATCGCTACTCCGCACTCCTGCGCTTTCTCCTCCAGGATCTCATCGGCTCGGAGAACCCCTTTGAGAACGAACCCGACCTGACCGTCGAGCAGGTCTTCGACCGTGCTGCCGAAAGGATTCACGAGCTCGATTCCCAACCCAAGGCTCGAGCATCCCTCCATGAGATTCTCGGATTCGTGTACATGACCCTCGGCAAGTACGCGACAGCGGAACCACACCTTCGAGCAGCCGTCGAGTTCCTTCGCGCGCATTATCCCGAATCGCATCGCAATCACGCACGGGTGCTGGGCCGACTCGGGTTTTGCCTTGGCAACCTCGCCCGACACGACGAAGCGGAGCTCGTCTTCGAGGAAGCCCGGCGGCAAGTGCTCGAGGAAATCCCTCCGGATGAAGAGACACTGGCTGGCCTTCTCTCTGAGATCGGTGCCCACCAGATCAGTCGAGGGGCACTGACCAAGGCTGTCCAATCTCTCTCGGAAGCGAGAGATCTCCTCGCCAGGAAACCGGATCAGTGCGCCGCCTTGCGGAGCACGAATCTGTTCGACCTGGGACGGGCGTGGTTCCTGAAAGGCCAACTCGAAGAAGCGGAGCAGGCGTTTCGACAAAGTCTCGAAATCGAGCGGGGACTCCCGGAGTCGAGCAAGGCGGACGAAGCACTGATCCTTGGACAGCTTGCCGTCATCCAGGCAAACCGCGGAGCCGCCGAGGAAGCCGAGGCCAACTACCGCCAGGCTCTGGAACTGGCGCGGAAGAACCTCGGGCCGGATCACCTCGACCTGGCCCCCATCCTCACGGGCCTCGGCACCTTGCTGCTCGAAAACCTCGATCACGACTCGGCACTCGAGCATTTCCAGGAGGCCCTGCGTGTTGAGCAGCAGAATCTGGAGGCTGGCAGCCCGCGACTCGCCATCACCTATGGCAACCTCGGCAGAGTTCTGGCCCGACTCGGCAAGCTCGCCGAAGCAGAGGAAATGCACCGCAAAGGCCACGCGATCGAACTCAACACCCTCGGCGTGTCCCATCCGACGACATTGAACGGCCAGCTGTCGCTGGCCAGCTTTCTCCTCTTCTATCGAGAGCCTCGGATCCACGAAGCGGAACAGCTGTTGAGGGATTCGCTGAAAGGGCTGCGCGAAGCACATCCCGAAGGGCATCCGGACACCGCCCTCGCCCACAGTCTGCTGGGCAGCGCCCTTCGCCGGCAGGGCAAACGGGACGAAGCTCTGACTCACTATGAAGCCACCCTGAAACTTCGCCGAAAGCTCTTCCCCGACAACCACCCCTCTCTGGCCGACATTCTTTACCTGCTCGGCACACTTCAGCTGGAGGCCGAGCGTTTCGAAGACGCCGAGATCTCCCTCGACGAGTGCCTGGAAATCCGCCGCGAGTTCTTCCCCGTCGAGCACTTCAAGATCGTGGAAGCGACCCATGCGCTGGCGGACAGTTTGATCTGTCTTGACGACGAGGACAGCGCGGTCGAACTGCTGGAGCAGGTTGCCTCGGACACCCGGGAAAATCTGGGCCGCGATCACGTGCTAGCGAATCGCGCTCGTCAGAAGTTGCTTCAGTTCTTTCGAGATGTGGGTGATACGGACCGTGCTCAGGAGGTGCTGAGGGAGCGATGATCTTCGGCGGGAGTTCCAACGCGGACGGGCCTGCGAGCGTGCTCGATGTTCGTGTCATGTTCGGGTCCAAACCCGAGGGGCCGCCTCGGGAGTAGAGGAGCTCTCCCCTCAGGCGGGGGAGTTCCTCGGAGGAGGTCAGGTTGCCATTCGCCACTTCCCGGTCCCGGCACATCTCCGGCGACTCGGAAGCCCTTTCTGTAGACTCTCCCTCAGTGTCGCGTCAGAGAGACTGGTCTGCGGGCGCAGTCTCTGTGAGTCGAAGGGGCACTGCGACTCACAGCCAGGGTCAATGGTATGGAGGATCTCGATGAACACGTTCACCATCGCAGTCTTTTGTCTGGGTTTGCAAGCAGGGTCGGAACCGCTGTCCATGGAGCTGCCGGACAAGAAGCAAGCACTTTTCCCGGCGACTGTGGAGTGGGAGATGGTGACGTTTGTCGGACAGCAGGTTCCCGGAGAACCCGCCGGTCAAACCTTCGCGGCGTTTGGGACTGGCAGCGGACCCCTCGTGGCTGCTTACCCGGGAACGATCGATGAGTTTGGCAATGTTGGATTCAGCTCCGTCTGGTTTCCCCCACAAACTCCTCCGCTTCCATTCGCCCTATGGGTCGATCGGGGAGCGGGAATGGAATCGGTTGCGGCGACGGGGGATCCCATGCCTGGCAGTACCTTCCCCTTCTCGGTCTTTCCGAGCTACGGTGCTCTCCTTCATCCTCAGCTGAAAGGAGGCACGACGGCGTTTCTCGGATCCGCCAGCAGCATTGCTTACCTCTTTTGGGATTCTTCGGGAACGATGGATCACGTCTTGCCGCTGACCACGGAGCTGCCGGGGACTCCAGTGGGCACAACGCTCAGGTCGGCCCAATTCTTTGACTTGTGCAGTGCCGACACGGCCGTCGTCGAAACCGAGTACCGACTGCCCAATGCCACAGTCAACAAAGGGTTGTGGCGGCATCGCAATGGAGTTCTCGAGGCGGTCATGCATGAGAATCTTCCAGCGCCTGGGACCACTCGGGACTTCGGCGACTCCGCCTCCAGCGGAAGCGAGCCCATCAGCACCTGGGGTAGCAGCCCGGGTGGTTGTGTTGCGTTCAGCAGCTACCTCCAGGGAAATGCCATTCGGGACCAGGGCGTTTGGGTGGATGGCCCCTCGGGGTTGCAGCTAGTGGTTCGAGAAGGAGATGCGGCCTCCGGCCCCGGATCCAATGCCGAGTTCACCGGCGGCGGCAGCGGATGGCAAACCTTCGACCAACCGGGCCAGATCGTCGAGATCGCCGTCAACGATTCCGGCCATGTGGTGTTCGTCTCCAAGATGATCGGAGACGACATCGACTACGACGCAAAGGCACTGTGGACCAATCGCGATGGCTCTCTCCGCATGCTCGCTTCGGAAGAACTGATCGGCGACCATCCCGATGACGATGTTCCCGGACTCCCTGGAGCCTACTTCCAACGCTGGACCCGCTTGGACATCAACAATCGAGGCACCATCGTCGTCCAAGGGTTCGTCGAACTCGCCAACGGTGTCAGCTACGAACATGGAATCTGGACGGACCGGAACGGAACCCTCAAACCGCTGGTGGTGCCCGGTGACGCGGCTCCCGGTGTTCCCGGAGCGACGTTCGTCGACGTGCGCTACGGAGGACTCCTCGAGAACAATCATGTGTATTTCTGCGGCGAGCTCCAGGGCCCAGGGATCGACGAGTCCAACGACCTAGCAACCTTCGTCCATGCCTTCGGGAAGACTCGATTGGTCATGCGTGAAGGCGACCAGGTCTTCTTTCACGGCACTCCTCGAACCATTGATGAGTTCGTGATGGGAGAAATGAATCCCAAGCTGCAGCAGTCTTACGCACTCTTGCTGGATGACGGGACGGTGGCGTTGTACCGAGCACAGATTTCGCTGTAGCGGGTTTCGTTCGATGGCAGAGTTGTCAGTCACAGGCATCGAGAGCTTCGGGAGTTTTTTCGAGCGGTGATGCCACTCAGAGTGGGACCATTCCAGAAATCTGGAATGGTCCCACTGGGTTTTGAATGAATGCGCTCGTCAACGGAGAGTCGCTGGCGCACGCGACATGGCTTGCACTTCCCGTTCTTTCCGCCTCGGTTCTTGCTCTCCCGGGCGATCCCGGTTTCCTCCCTCCGGGGTCGACAAACTCGGGCACCCCTCGCGAGACGCGACGTCTGGCGGTGCCGGTAACATCCGAACGCCATGAGCCCTTCCCTTCCACCGTTCACCGGCTGGCTGTCATCCGCGCGGGCCAGTCCAATCGTCGACAGTGGCGAGTGACTGAATCGTTGCTGGAGGAGAGCCTTGCCTTCAAGCAGCGGAGTGGTTTGGATCCTGATGTTCCGGAGATCGTCCCTCATGAAGAATCACCGAAGCCTGGATCGTCAGGCGTCTCGCACCCGCAACTCGTTGCGCCGTGCGTTGCTGTCGTTGTCCCAGGAAAAGAACTACGACACCATCACGATTCAGGAGATCGTGGACCGGGCCAACGTGGGGCGAACCACGTTCTATGCACACTTTCGCGACAAGGGCGACCTGCTGGCGGGGCGGAATCGCCAGGGAGAGTCGTTCCTCGATCGCTCGTCCCCGTCCGCCGATGCCCCCGACGCATTGTCGGTCGTCGGCCTGTTCCGTCACGTGGCGGCGAACGCTCACCTTTTTCCGTCGCTACGATCCACCCAAGGGATGCAAGTCGTCGAAAAGGCATTCCGGCAGTTTCTGGACCGTCGCTGGATCAACTTTCTGGAGCAGCAGCGCCCTGAGTTGACCGAGTCGGAACGAGTCCGTCGTGCGCGCTTCCTTACCGGGGGGCTGATCACCTGGATGTTCGACTGGCTGTGGGAAGGAATGCCGCAGTCCCCGGAAGAGCTCGACGAACGCTTCGCACCACTCGCCGTCGCCGTGCTGCGAGGCGACGCGACACCGGAACGGTAATGCCGGACTCACGCAGTGCGGTGGTCGTGCCGAACAGATCGAGGATTCTGTTCGGAAAGGAACGGATCCCGCAAACTGGCTGTTTGCAAGGAGCGGCGCAAACACCATGGTCTGTGCCCCGAGATCTCGTTTCCTCCGGAAAGGACCGCAATGACCGGCACGATTCGTTCATTCTCCGGAACGCTGGTGTTCCTCGTGGCGCCCCTCTCGATCCAGGTTCCTGCATTCGCCGCTCAAGTGACGGAACTCGCGGAAGACCATGGCGCAGGCATCGCCAATGCCTTCCTCGCTCCCTATCTCTCCACCGGCAACTTCAGTGGCTCGATCCTGGTGGCACGCGATGGGAAAGTCCTTTTCAGCAAAGCCTACGGGTTCGCTGATCTCGAGAACCGGCGCCCCAACAAGGTTGACACTTCGTACTACCTGGCCTCCACTTCGCGAATCTTCACGTCCGCGGCAATCTTGTTGCTGGAGCAGGATGGGCTCCTCGAGGTCTCTGATGCGCTGGCCGACTATCTTCCGGACTGGCCGCGGGGAGAGAAGATCACCATCCACCACCTGCTGACCCTGTCGGCGGGATTCCCCAACATCAATCAACTCGCGGGATACCCGCTCTGGTCGCTTTCGCCACAGACCCCGGCGGAATTGTGCGCGAAGTTCCGGGATCTGCCGCTCGAGTTCGAACCCGGCGAACGGTCGGTGCACTCAAATTCGAACTACAACGTGCTTGCCTTGTTGATCGAAGAGGTGTCGGGAATCTCCTATGGCGAGTTCTTGCGGGAGAGATTCTTCGAACCGCTGGAGATGACGCGCACTGCGCATGATGAAGATTCGACCCGCGTCGTGGAACACCGGGCTCTCGGCTATCGGCCGACGGGAATCGCAGAGCTCACGCCCCATGGCGGCCTGCAGTGGAGCGTGAAGACGGGGAATGGCTCGATCTATTCGACCGTCGAAGACCTCTATCGCTTCGATCGCATGCTGGCCGAAGGGTCCCTGCTGGACGGAGTGGCGGTGGAGAAGCTCTTCACGGAGTACTACCCGCAGAACGGCTACGGCTGGTTCGTCACGAACCGGTTTGGCAGCAAGGAGGTCTCGATCACCGGACGCAGCCCGGGATTCGGGAGTTCGTGGCGACGGCTGATCGCTCCCGACGTCACGGCCATCGTGCTCGGCAACATCTACAATGGTGTCCCGGGCACCATCGCGGGTGATCTGGTTTCGCTGGCCATGCGCGAAACGCCACCGTTGTCACCGATTCGTGCGGAACCTCCCGACTCCGAGTTCCTCGATTCCATTGTGGGGACCTATCAATTCGGACCCGGTTTCTACCGACCCAATGGAACCGTTCATTTCCACATCCAGGACGGTCACCTGTTCAACGGTGATAGCTGGCTGATTCCCGCTGGGGAGGGGGCTTTCATTCACCGCACGTACTGGTCGAAGTTGATCTTCGAGCGCGACCCCGATGGCGAAGTCACGCAACTTCGTTACGACGACCACCTCGGTGAGAAGATGCGCTAAACACTGCTCCTCGTTGCGAGCCTGACAGCTGACCGGGCCCTTGGCGGAGGCCCCTTCCCCAACCACCCACTGCACAGTTGTGTCGACTGGTACGCCCTCCACCTCTGAGTCTGTGCTGTCGCTACCGAAAACGTCGTTCGCCCCAGACCCGTCCTGTCCAAGAACTCGTACGACTGCGAGGGTGGGGCTGACGGGGGGCAAGTCACACCTAGCTTCAGTCATGGTCCGATCGCTCTCGCCTTCGCACTCCGGCTAGTGTCAGAATATGAATACGACCGTCAGTGACACTCGCGCTGGACCAGCGATACTGAGTCGCCCACACGTCGAAACGCCGCGGGGCTCGGACCGCCATTGACTTGTGGTTCAGCCCGACGAAACACTCATATGGCGCGGAAGAATCGCTGAACCACGGCAATGGAAGACGTCTTGTTCCTAGCCCGCAGTCACCGGAAACGGTGAAGCCGGAAGACGGAGATCCTGTTCCGCCGGCGCATCTCTCTCACCGATCTTCGGCTCACCACGGGAGCTCGAAGAAGTTCCGGGGCGGTGGCTGAGAGCGGGAGGGCCCCATTCATCCAGTCGCTGGGCGCCTGGCCAAGGCCCGGAGAGCAGGTCGAGGCTCAGAAAACCCATTTCTCTTGTTGAGGCGGTCGTGTCGTTCGCAGTTCCCCTCGGTGACGACACTCGGCAACCGAACAGGAGTCCCTCGACATGAAGCTCGCGACCATGATTTCCGGAAAGCGGATGCTCCCCCTCGTCCTCGCACTGGCCGGGACCTTCGGGGCGACGGGGTGTGGCGGCGGAGGAGGAGGCGGTGGCGGATCCCTGTCAGAAGAGTCGGGTCCCCCCCCAGCGACCGCGATTCAGCTGGTTGATCTCCAAGAAGGCGATTTCTGGCAGTTTGCCTGGTCGACGGAGTCGATCTCGTTCGCCATGGGTGCGGGAGCGTCCACTCGCAGTGACGCCGGGGTCTTCTCCGTCCTCCTCGGGCGTCCGGCCCAGGTCGAGGGAAAGCAGCTCTTCCAGGTTCAGGTCCGCGGTCAGGCCGGGGACTTTGCACCCCGTTGGACTCACTTGGGAATGGATGGGGACCAACTCGTGGGATCCCAAGACGGGAAGGTCCTCGAAACCGTGTTCGATGTCTCAGGGAAGGATTGGACTGGCGGCGGCTTCTTCACCAGTTGGGACACGGCCGAAGTGCGTGCTCAGGCCTCGCGCATCGACAATTCATTCGCCGCGACCGAAGCGGTGGGGGCAAGCTTGAGAGAGAGTGAAGGGGGATGCACCTACTATCCCTCGGTGGGACAGACCATTTGCTCCAACGATCCAGAGTTCTCGATCTCCACTTCCGAATACTACAAGGAGGGAGTGGGGCCGCTGGGCTATTCCTTCGTGATGACGTTTTCGAGCGATGGTGGCGGCTTCTTCACTTCGTTCTCCGACAACTTCCAAGTCGGACTGGTCGACTCCTCCTTCGAGGCCAGGGATGGATGGGTCGCGAACGCGCCATGGGGGCCCGGCTGGGGCGACGGGACTCGACTGACATCGAATCGCTCTGGTTTCGCGGTCGCTGCCATCGATCACACCTTGTTCGTTTTTGGCGGATTCGAGTCAGGAGAGACGGTCGACACAGTGGAAGCCTACGACCGAAACACCGATTCCTGGAAAACGCTCGCGCCCTTGCCGTTTCCTCGTCGCGAAGCTTGTGCGGAAGCATTCCATGGCCGCATCTACGTGTTCGGTGGTTTCACGGAAGGCGACGAAGACCCCGCAGAGGTGTCCATCTATGACCCGGTCCTTGACGTTTGGAGTGTCGGGAAGGCGTTCCCTCCCGTGGATCCCCCGCGCCCGGCGATCGTCGGCATCCCCACTTGCGCGACGGTCCGCAACGACTCGCTGCCGGGAGGCGAAGGAATCCTCGTCGTCACCAATCAACGAGGAACCGTTTCCTTGCGCTACTACCAGCCCGACGAAGACGAATGGTACGAAAGCCTTGATCCGAACCCTCCGCGGCTGGACGCGATGGGTTCCCTCACCACCGACGGTCGCGACGCATTTCTGGTTGGCGGATGGAAGAGCGGCGTGCAGACGCGCAGTGTGTACCGCTGGGAATCTGACTCGGACACGTGGAGTGTGGTGATGCAGGACCCGACGATCTCCACCGCGACCGCGGCCTATCTGGCCGGAAACATCTTTCAGTTCGGCGAAAACACCAACAACGGTGCCCGACGCGATCTGGTCACCGTGCTCGATCTCGACGCGGAGCAACTGGAGGAGTACCCGATGCCAGGCCCCAGAGACGTGGGAGTTCGCACCGCCACCATGCCCGACGGACAGATTGCCGTGCTCGGCGGCGGATCGAGGTCAGTGGATTTCTACGACCCGGCTCGAGCGGTCAAGAACTGATGGGTTGGTTCGTGGAAGCGATTGACCCGACCGATACCTGGTCACGTCATCCGCCCAGCTCCATCGTTCTGCGAGCCAAGAATGTAGATGGCGGCCAAGTTTTCTCGACGCAGCTCTGGAGATTCAGTTCACTGATTGTACGGGGCTCGCGACGGTGTGAAGCTGCCTCATGAACCACATGATGGCTCAGACCTGGGTTTACGGCGTCGCACGACATTGAAGCAAGAACAAGTGGCAGATCTACCGAGAGTCAGGCCTATCGTCAGCCGGTGTGAGTGAGATCGCCTACACGTGAATTGAGGTGTCCTGAACTCTACCGCTTCATCGTGTTCTCCCACAGCCGACGCCGCATTCTCCATATCACTCTCACCAGTATCCGACTTCGAAATTGACTCCGAGGCAACTCCTCAAAGCCTTTCCCGACCACGAGACCGAGCCCAAGGATCTGAACCGTGGTCACGACTCGATCTACGGCGCCGGAATCGAAGGCCTGCTCGATCTCCTCGGACGCGAGCAGTTGTCCATGGCAGAACGGGTATTGCACGCGCATGATCGGATCAATTCGACGCGAAAGCAGGGACCCTCCGATTCCAATGGGCAAGACGCATTCGCAACGTCTTTTCAAGAGTCGGCGGCGAATCGCTGCAATGAGCTGCGGAAACTCACCGGTCACTCGCGGAACCGAGATTGGTGACCGAGTTGTTTCGACTTCGGTTTTCGGCAAACTTCACCCGGTAGCGGGCGGCCACGCTCACTTGCGCCAGCTTCCACTATTTTTGGGTCAAGATTGAACGTCATTCAAGCTTTCCGGAAGCAGACCGATCCCACAGGATTGGTCTACCTCGGCGCGGAAAAAACACTCCGCTGGATTCGCGCAGAATCCTTGTCGGCTTTGGACGTCATTTGTCGTTTCAGTTCGATGGCAGTCCCCGCGACCGACCATGACGACGACCTGGGCTCCCACTGAGCCGGTGTGGATCCAGGGGGAGCGGGATCATTTCCTAGGAGACGGAACGCTTTGAGCTCCAAATGAGCTGATCGATCAAGAGACTCCCATCCCGCGACGGAGCAGGTACGAGCCCTCGAGCTCCACGAGATTCCCTACATTGTGTTGCCATCAGCGACGAACGCACAGCACAAGACATCGCTCCCGCCACGGAGAGCCTCCGCACGGTGAAAACCATCGAGAGGACGGCTGTATTGTTCGTGAACGCAACCCTCGGAGGCGCATTCTTCGTCCATCAACGCGAAGAACGGAACCACCATCAAACCGCATTGCCGAGCGAGTGACATGTCCAAAAGCAATTGACGAAACATCTCCACCTCTATCAACAAGTGCCACTTCGATCTAGAGAAGAAACTGATAGCCAATCCCATTACGCGGAGAGCACAATGATTCACAAGAGAAAGTTCACTGTCACCGCACTGCTGTGCGCCTGCCTTCTAAGTTGTGCGGGCCAGCAAACAATCATCACTTCACTTGAAGACTTGACCTCTGAGACTGAACGACAGGGGCTCAGTGACGTCAATCAGAACCGAATTCTTTCCATTACTGGCCTTCTTCCACAAGTTCAAGTTGGAAGTATCTACCACTACAAGAAGGGGCGTTCGCCATCAACGGCGATCGGCATTAGCCGTGGCCCGTCGTTCTACGTCGAGAGCAAGATCGAAGGCCCGAAGGACAGCGCTGCAATTGACAAAGTCCGCGAAAAAATCCTCAAGGTTCGGATAGCAGCGGGAAGAGCGCTTAGAAAGAAGATTACGGCGTCGAAAGCACAGGCCCTCGTCCTGGAAGCGGAGCAAGATGATTCAGACCTCTCGACTCTGGATTCGCTAATTGCCTCCCTAGAGCAAGCTGATAGGGAATATGAGTCGGCTCGCGAGAGCTTTGATGACGCGTTGAACGACGCTTCCTTGGAAATCAAAGATGCCGGGGTCCTGGTCGTGAGGTGGGACTCGACAAGGGGCAAGGAAGGAGGCATTTCATTTGGCAGCCTTTTCGGATCCGACGCCTCTTCGGAGTCGAAAACGAGCGGTTTCGCAATCCTATCAGGTCTTCGTTTGACGACTCTATTCGTGGGCCAGGACATCTGGGATGTGGATCCGAACATCGAGCGTACCTGGTGGTTCTACGGAGATCACTTTCCGTGGGTCCTCGATTGGAAGTTCCCGTTCATTGGACACCGAACGATCCGCAACGTACGCTTGACCACTCACGTTTTTCAAACCCGCCGAGTGGTCTATCTCCAAGACATGGATTTCTCGGAAGAGTTCGAACTGGCAGTGAAGGGAAGCTACCAGGATTTCTCGCGCCTCTCCGACACGCTGGAAGAGCTAGACAGCATCGAGATCAACTACATTGAAAGTCGTATGGCTAGCCTTTCGAACATGGGCGTCGTCGGCGAGACTCAGCGTCGCGTGTACCCCGCCGGATTCGGCGTACCAGATCTCAAGAGTCTAGCTGGGCATGACGGCGTGGATCCGTATCTCAATCTAGCATGCTTGCAGATAACCGGCAGGAGCTTTGACGCCCAGATCAAGCGAAACGAGACGAGCCGGCTAGCACCGACGATGGACGAATGGCAGACGATCTACACCGTCGACACCGATTTCGAAGCGCTACGAGAGCGGTTTGAGAAACCAAAGAGAGATGGCTAGGTTGCCCGGGGAATAGCAGCTCAGCAAGAGCAAGTTCACGAGGCCCCAGATCGTTTCGATCCAGACGCAGCCGGAGTCTAGCGCGAAGGCGGGAGTCGTGGCTCGGGGTGCGCGGCGCAGCGATCGATGGCTTGTCCACTAATGGTACAGGTAAAGTTCCAACAGACTGAGTGCAATCGTGGTATCTCCATTGGCTACTCAGGACTGGTGGGATTGTGAAGATCGCATTTTTCAGACTCACACTCTCAAATTCGCATTCTATCGCCAGCGGTAAGAGCATGCTCTCCGCGCGCGGATTCCGGAAAGCACGCTGCCTGGATTTCGGCTGTGTCCGTCAGATCCATATCGCCCATTCGTAAAGGTGCGTCGCTCAGGAGGGAACCATGAACTCTGAATTGATCATGTTCGGGATCGAGGCGGGCATCAAACTCGGCCAGAAGGTCAATGACGTGCTCGTTGATGCCACGGTCGAGAAGCCGATGTTACTTCCCGTCGGTGAACTCTTCGGGAGTGTGCAGAAGGATGACGCGGTTGATTTCTTTGACGATCACCCAGAGCTGACGGCCGCGGGAGCCCCCTACCACAACCTGTCCAAGGCCGACAAGCTCACGGCCTTCAAGACCTTGATGCACCTGGACGCCCGCACCCAGGCCTTCTCCAAAGAGGGCGATGTATCCGCCGACACGATCGAGATCGTCTCGCGTCTGCAGTCCTTCGAACAGTACAAGAAGGGCTTCGGCTCCAAGCCGGCCCTTCAGCGCTTGGTCGGTACCGTGGTGGAAATCGGGGTCGACTACTTCGCCGCCCACCCGGAAGCAATCGCCGCGAAGTCCGGAGCCCGCAAAGTGCTGAAGGCCTTCATCGAGAGCTTGGATGAGGTCGACTTCGCTGAGGGGACACGCAGCGAAATCATCAGCGACGTGCTGGTCTCGGCCCTCGACACGGTGCAGGCCAATCCGTCTCTGATCTCGGACGATGCGCGGCTCCAAGCGCTGCTGGGTGGTGTAACCAGCTCCCTGGTGACCGACATCAATGAGGCGGGATCCGTCGGAGCGATGAAGCGCCGCGAGGCATTCATCCGGCGGATCGGGTCGAGCATCCTCCAGGGTGGAGCACAAGCATTCAATGAAAACATCGACCTGTTCTTGCCCGAGGACGCGGGCTCCAAAAAGGTCGTCAGCTCGACCCTTACCCACCTGCTGGCCGGGATCAAAGGCAAGGAGGATCTGTTCACTAACGAATCCCTGCAACTCCTGTTCAACAGCTCGCTGCGCGCTGTATCCGAGAACGTTGAGGTGTTCTCCAACGACACGGTATTGCAGGAACTCATCGGCGGCACGGTCAAAGCCATGACCGATGCCAGTGGCCGAAAGGTGTTCGCGCCGGAGACAGTCTCCGCGGTGCTGAGTCAGGCCCTGACGGTAGCGGCGGACAACATCGAGACGCTGATCGACCCAAGCAACCCCCGCCGGCAACTGCTTGCAACCGCCACCAAAGCCGTGGCGCAGAGTCTCAGCGGCACCCTCGCCGGCGACGGTACCGTGAAAGAGCTGCTGTCACGGAACCAAGTCAATTTGCTGATGGGGATTGTCTTTAAGGAGGTCGCCAAGCATCCCGAGCAGCTGCTGGGGAAGGCCGATCTTGGCGATAAGAAGATCGCTCTCGCCCAGATCATCGGCTCCGTCTCCCGCGCCCTGGGCAACGATCCGAGCCGGTTCGTGAATGGCCAGGGTTTCGTCATGCTGATCGAGACCGCCCTGCAGACGGCGGCCAAAAACGCGGACAAGCTCCTGAACCTGGACACCTCCAACACTCGGGACAACATTCTGTTCCAGGTCATCCAGCAAACAGTCCGCGCCATCGGCGACGCGGGAGACCCTCGCAATCTCCTGAACCGGGAGGTGTTCATGGATCTGGCCGAACGCATGCTCCCGGTCGTGTCCGCCAACTTGGCAGGGATGGTCGACGCGCCTAACGCGGTCCACGATGCCGTCTATGAGGCCCTGGAACTGGCTCAGGGCGGCCTCGAAGGGCGCATCAACGGTGACAACCTGACAACCTTGATCATCGAGCTCCTGTCCGACGTGCTCTGGAACAAGCTGGATCTCACCGAGACTGGCGCTGTCGTCCGAACCGCCACCGAGATTCTCGAGGCGGCCTGATCGTAGGAGAACCATCATGAACCGCTCTCTTATCCAAACTGTCCTGCGATTCACTCTCGTCGCGGCCTTGGCGTTCCTAGCCGGCTGCGGCACCCTGGCCTACCGAAGCGTTCAAGACAACTTCGTCGACGCCGTCGAGGCGGACAACGCCTGGTCAACCTCACCCTTCGGGGCCAACGCTGCGGAGGGGATCTATCGGGATGTTCATTCGACGCTGACCAGTGACTACATCGCGGAACTCGATCCCCGTCTGCACGCCAATGCCTGGCTGTTGCGGGCTGTGTCCGCCTGGCGCATCGGGGACTTCAACGACGCCAGGTCCGCGGCAAACAATGGCCGAACGGCGGCCGTCGCAGCCTCGCAGAATGGCTCACGTGACCACGTCATGCTGACCATGCTGGACGGCCTGGTGATCGACTCGGACCTGAGGGCTCGATACGACAATCACCAGAATCCCTTGGATCTCAATGCCTACCAGTCAACCTTCGAGCAGGACTTCCAGACTGCGCTGACTTCCTTGGATCACGGACCAGGAGTGGCCGGCAACGCTACCCCGCCGGAGACGCTTTGGTACTACCATTACCACCGGTGGCGCTTGATTCAGAACTGGAGGACGGTCGTCAATACACTCAATGACTCCGATCGCTCTACGGCCAAAGCGGCCGCGCAAGGAGTTTTGGGCAACACGTTTCGCGCCACCATGAACACATCCCGCGATGCGATCCCGGCGAACCACCCGCTCCATCAGTTGATCCTCGCCCTAGGCGGCTAGCGCGGACTGAACCCACGCAATGGCAACCTCGGGATCGCGCGGCGAAACTTGCCTGCCGCTCGGGCGTCGAGATCGGAGACCTTCGGTTCGACCGCCTCAATCTCTTCGCTCGAGGCATCAGGACGGCCTTGACCAGAAACTCCCGCTGAGACTCCTGGGCCAAGTCCAGATTCTTTTCCAACGACTTGAGCTGACTTGCAAGAACTTGGACTTTCGCCTCGATCTCTGTCTTGTGGATCTTATCAAACGGCAGAGGGACCCTTGAGAACCTTGATTGAGAGAGAACAATCACGCAGTACGCCTGGCGACTTGCGGACTCTCCACATAGCTAACACCTCCATGGGGGCACGGAATCGGCGCTAGACAATGCAATGGCACGACTAGCTTGGGAGCATCGCCGGGTGCTCTCTAGAGCTTCACGACATTGAGCGACTCCAAGGTCAATCGAATGCGCGACCGGCTCAGGACCGTCTCGTCTTGGTAAAGAACGGCTTCACAAGCCGTTTCTGGAACGATCAGAATGGCAGTGGTCCCATGACGGACAACGGCTCGGGTCGCGCGGGTCTCTCGGAACTCTGACAGTTGGCCCACGTCAGTGATGGGCACGGGAGAGCCTTCGTCGTCGAAGAATCCGACTGCGGTTCCGGCCCCGGAAACATCCACCCGAACGCTCACTTCTCGGACCATGACCACTTCCAAGCACGGAGCGCCTGAAACGAGGTCCAAGTCGAGGTAATCGGTGATCAAGCCTTGCCCTGACACGCGCAGAAGGAGCCCGTTGTCGGCGAGCTGGGAGAAACGAAACTGGCCTGCCGAGTCGGTCGTTCTTGCATACCCCGGCACTCCCAGGGTGATGTCACGATCGGAGTTGGTGAAGTCCGATTGCACGAGAAGCCGGAACGGCTGAACTTCGATCTCCGAAAGCGGAAGCCCGGTGCGATCGCGGACGACTCCCGTGAAGTTTGTCATCGCCTCGTCGAGCGGAATTCGCAAAACCACGCCTTCCACTCCACTCGGAGTGGGTTCGCTTTCCACGGAGAAGAGTCCGTCTTCGACAAACGCCCCGAATCGATACTCTCGATCGAGCAGACAGGAGAACTCGAATCTTCCTTGGTCGTCGGTGAAGACTCTCAGCAACGCTTCGTCCTGTTGCCCGAAACCTCGGATGATGTTCTCGACAAATGCGCCACTCGCCAATGGCGTGGGATCAATGACCCAGACGCTGGCATCACGAATCGGTGCATCGTCGGGCCCGACGACGCACCCCGAAACCGCGAAGGGAGAGCCGGACAAGGTCAGGGAAACGGATTGCACTCTCTCCTCGCCCAGCCGGAGCTCCGTCGGCAAGTATCCTGGGCTGACCGCCACCACGGCTTCGTGTGGATCATGGGAGCGGCGAAGCCGAAATGCCCCGTCCGCCGTTGTTCGGGTGAGTTGACCGGAAAGGCAAACAAAGGCTTCCGCGATCGGGTTGCGATCGCGGTCACGAACGACTCCCCGGAGATCGCTGTTCGTCTCGGGCATGAGAATCAACGACAAATCGTGTCCTGAACCGGGAAGATCGTAATAGGTGGTCTCGTAGCCCGGACAAGTGACAATGACACGCGTGCCCCGAGCGTCGAACGCTTCCGGAATCTCAAAGTCCCCTCGATCATTGGAAATCGCCCACGGCTCAATCGCCACCCATCGGTCGCCGTTTCTTTGAGCTTTCAGGAGTACGATTTCTGGCACACCCAACGTGACCCTTGCGCCGAGAACCGGAGCGCCCGAGGGACTGGTGACCCGTCCGGAGACGGCTCGCCGCTCTGCTACCACGATGGTGCAGGGGTCACTTCTCTTCCGCGGGATGACAGCGGCGATGACGGGAACGTATCGACCGCTGGCTGCGATCAGTCTTCCTTCCAGGTCGCCGGGCGTGGGGAACTCGAAGGATCCGTCGGCGGCGGTCCTCACGACTGTCGGGTCGGGGTTTCCTGAAACCGGTCGAAACGACTGCTCGACATGAAGCTTTCCAGTCAAGACTCCTTCTTGAAACTCGATCTGGACTTGCGGGACCGGGTTCCCTTCCGGGTCGAGAACCTGTCCCCGGAGAGGAGCTGTCGTTGCGGGGGGCTGGGCCAAACGGCTCTTGGGAGTCTCCGCGGGGCGCGCTCGTGATTGGTTGGCGTTGACCATGGTTTCTCTGGTGACGACAGGGAGCTCAGAGGTTCGTTTGGCGACGGAAGTCGGTCCCGGGTGGGAGGGACGGGCGGAAGCTGATTTCGCGTCCATCCGCAGCCAAACAAGAACCGCGATCATCAATGCCATTACCGCGAGAGCCGTCACGGATGTCACCGATGGACCGATTCGGGGACGAGCCGTACTCCTTGGTGGCGGCACGTCCATGAACAGCATCGCGAGAGCGGCTCGCCAGTTGCCGGCCTCGCGGAGTCGGCTTCGAATTCGCGATCGAAGCTTGGAGTGAGCACGAGTCATCCTGGTGTGGATCGTTCGGACCGACTCGCCTTGCCGATCGGCGATCTCCTGAGGAGCCATGCCTTTCTTGTATCGAAGCAAGATGGTGGAGCGATAGGGCTCGTCCAGCCGAAGCACCTCTTCTTCGATGATTCGCTGAGTCTCTTGGCGAGACCGCTGAGCATCTTCCCGGTCCCGTTCCGCAACGGCAAACCTCGCCTCCCGATGATTCCTGCGCTCTTCGTCCCGACGCATCTTGTGGAGTCGGTTACGCATCACGCGGGATAGCCAGGGCTTCAAGGGGCGGTCCGTGCTCGGTTGATTCTTGAGCGCCGCCAGCAAGGTGTCCTGGACCAGGTCGTCCGCTTCCGGGATGGGTCCGACGAGTTGTCTCGCCAGCTCTTTCATCCAGCGCTCTAACTCGGGTTGCGAGAGGAGGCTTTCCGGCTGGCTGTCCATGGAACTGCTCGAAAGAGGAGCGGGGGGATGGAATCTTGAGGTCCGGTCAACGTAGCTCCAGGGAAGGTTTCTGACAACGTCCTGCGAACCGTGGTCTTCGTTCGCGAAACAAAATCGAGTTTCTTGACGTAACGCGCGAGTGCGAGGGATGTCGCTTCCAGATCCAAGTTCCGATGTCGTTTTCCCGATCGGGATGCGCACACAAACTCTGGGATGGAAGGACGTTGCAATGAACAACCTCGCACGAGCAATCGCTCTGGCAGCCATGACAATCATCGGCCAACTGGAAACGACGGATCGTTCGGCAACTCTCTCTCCTTCTTTGGACGCTTCCCGAGTGTCTCTGCGAGGTTCCCCGGTCGGATACGTGATCCGGGGAAGGCGTGGCGCAGCCTCCGGAGTTGAAGTCCTTGTGATCAATCGCAGGACCGGAGAGTCCGCAGAAGTCAGTCAAACTCCACACGGGGGTTTCCTCGTTCAGGTTTCCGCCGAAGAAGGAGATCGCCTCACTCTGTTTGCCTTGGATGAACTCGGAAACAGGAGCGCCCCCACAAACCTGGTCGTTCCGATTCCTCCATTGCCCCCGGATCCGGCG
The DNA here is from genome assembly GCA_028289345.1 of Planctomycetota bacterium. Taxonomy (GTDB): domain Bacteria; phylum Planctomycetota; class B15-G4; order B15-G4; family SIAN01; genus JANQQL01. Next base: position 81,591 of record JANQQL010000005.1, read on the forward strand.
ACGGTCGCACCTCCCCTCGACCCGACGATTCCCACAGACATCGCCTCCGCGACCGAGTTCCTCTACACGGGTCCGGATTCCATTCAGTCAGGAGTCGTCTCGGGAACCATGGATCCCCGACGCGCGGTCGTCCTTCGTGGGGCCGTGACGGATCGTCAAGGAGCTCCAATCCCAGGCGTCGAGGTTGAAGTCGTGGGCCACCCCGAATTTGGAAGAACAACCAGTCGCGCAGATGGACACTTCGATCTGGTGGCAAATGGCGGAGAGACGCTGACCGTCGAGTACGAGAAGCCCGGGTTCCTCCCCGCTCGGCGCTCCGTGGCAACCGGTTGGCGGGAGTTTGTTCGATGTGAAACGGTGGTCCTCGTTCCCGTAGACCCCGTCCTGACAACGATCCATGCCTCCCACGCCTCTTTCCAAGTCGCTCGGGGAAGCGTGTCTCTCGACGAGGAGGGGGCTCGTCAAGCGACTCTCCTTTGTCGACCCAACACCGAGGCGGCACTCGTTTTCGAGGATGGGAGTCAGGAAGCGCTTTCTCGCTTGAGCATTCGTGCGACCGAGTACACCGTGGGAGACCAGGGGCCTGCGGCGATGCCCGCTTCCCTTCCCACAGAGTCCGCGTACACCTATTGCGTGGAACTGAGTGTGGACGAAGCGTTCGCCAAGGACGCTGTCGAAGTTGTCTTCGACAAGCCGATGTGCTTCTACCTGGAGAACTTTGCGTCGTTCCCTGTGGGCGCCGTCATTCCCCTGGGGCACTTCGACCGCCCCGACAATGGTTGGGAAAGCTCCACATCGGGACGCGTCATTGAAGTTCTCGAAGTGGTGGATGGCCGTGTCGAAGTGGACATGGACGGCGATGGATTGGCCGAAGACCCAGTAGAACTTGCCACGATTGGCTTCAGTGACGAAGAACGCGAGGAGCTCGCGCGTCTCTACGCGGTCGGCGACACTCTTTGGCGCGCTGAGATTCCCCACTTCTCGCCGTGGGACCTGAATGGCGCCTACCCTTTCTTGCTCCCTGATGAGACCCCGGATGTCGACGACATCAGCGACCCTGCTCTCGTCCCGAATCCATGCACGGTTCGAGGGTCGATCGTGGAATGCGAGAATCAGGTCCTTCGAAAGGAGGTCGATCTCACCGGGGTCCCGTTCCCGTTGATCTACAGTAGTGAACGGATGCCCGGGTACGCCGTCGAACGAACAGCCAAGCTGCGGTTGACAGGAGAGACGATCGCAGCCGAAGTTCTCGAGATTCTCCTGGAGATCGATGTTGCCGGCCGCCATTTCGAGTACCGCTTTCCCCCTTCGCCGAACCTGACCACGACTTTCGTCTGGGATGGAAACGATGCCTATGGGCGGGCGATGAATGGGTCCACTCCACTCTCTTACACCGTGTCCTACCTCCAGAAGCGTCGCGTGGTGGTCCTGGTCCCGGACAATCTCCCCCTTTCGGTCGTCAACGATCTTCCCTTGTTCGGCGCCTACCTGGCGAGCGAATGGGGATACCCATTTCCAGAAGCGGTTCGAGGAACCCCAGTCACGGTGGTTCGGGTGGAGGATCCGCAACTCCCGGCGACGGTGCGTTCACGGTCAGGCTCTCGATCCCTCGGAGCATTGAGGCGCTCCGTGTTCGACTTGGGTGGATGGAGCCTACCGGTCCACCACGTCTACGACGTCGATGCCCAACGACTTCATCTCGGAACAGGAGAGTTTCGTGACTCTCTCGGTGCAGCAAACACCGTGATGAAGACGCTGTATCCCACCCTGCATTTCTCGCAACAGTCAGAACGAATCAGTGATCTCGCCTTTGGGCCCGACGGGACCCTGTATTGGCTCCTCGAAGAAGACGGCAAGCTCATGCGGTTGTTGCCGGGAAGTGACGTTGCGGAGACGGTTTCGTCTTCCCTCAAGGAAGCGTTTGGCCTGGCGGTGGCCCCAAACGGTTCGCGGTACGTCTCCCACACCCATGGAATCGGTTCGAACCGGGAGTATCGCCTGACAGAGATTCGTCCTGACGGAACCAGGCGGGTGTTGACCGAGGTCATGAGCGCTTTGCTTCCCGGGGTTGCTGGACAACTTGCGGTCGCACCGAACGGAGATCTCTTGATCACCAGAGTCGACAGCGTTTACCGGTACGTTCCCGAAACAGAGCAGATTCAACGAATCGCAGGGATTCCCGGAACGAGAGGGTTTGCCGGGGACGGGGGACCTGCCAACTTGGCGTTGTTCGACAACACCAGTGACATCGATTGCGACTCTGCGGGCAACCTGTACATCTACGACGCGGGCTCCGGAGGAACCGGCCGGATTCGTCGCATCACCCCTGACGGAATCATCACGACCGTTGCTGGGAATGGGACAGGCGGCGCGCTTGGCGATGGAGGGCCGGCGACTCTTGCCTCTCTTGGTGGAACGAGGATGTCGGTGGCGAAGAACGGCGAGATCTATCTCAATGAATACGAAGGGGGTGACCATTCCATCCGGTTGATTGGCCAAGACGGAGTGATTCGCCGAATTGCGGGTGGCGGCACTCTGACGCGGCAGCCGGCCTTCGTCGTGGATGACGGCCCCGCCACTGCGCAGAAGCTCTACGATCCAACCCTTGCCCTTTCCCCCGACGGGATCCTCCATGTTGCCGACAGAACGCAGACGGGACCCCACTTCGCGACCGTTCGGGTTGTCCAACAAAGCCTCCCTTCCTATTCCCTCGATGACATCTTCGTTCCCTCCATTGACGGAGCGGTGCTTTACCGATTCGACGCAACGGGACGGCACCTGGAGACGATCGACGCTTTGAATTTCGTCACCCGGTGGACGTTTGGCTACGACTCGATGGGCCGCCTGTCTTCGATTGTCGATCGCGACGGCAACCTCACCATGATCCAACGAGATGGTCAGGGCCTTCCCACGGCAGTGGTCGGCCCCTACGGAGAACAGGTTGGGCTTCATCTCGGGACGGACGGATACCTGGAGGAGATTCACAACCCGGGGCTGAGCCCTCTTCTGTTCGATTACACTCCCGGCGGGATGATGGTTTCCGCCGTGAATGAAGGCGGAGAAGGCACCCAGTACGCCTATGACACGATCGGCCTGCTGGAGTCCGTCACGAATCCACTTCAGCGGGAGAAGACCCTGGGGCGGACTCTCTTGACCAATGGCCTCGATGTCGTCGTCACATCCCCGGAGCTCCGCACCATGGTGAGAAGCGTAAGAGAGCTCCCCGAAGGAGGAGTGCAGCGAATCAACACCAGCACCGATGGAACCCAGGACGTGGCGACGAGCGATGGGGTCGGCCAGACAATCACTTACGCCAACGGTCTGGAGATTTCGGCAACCCAGAGCGGACACCCCATCTATGGGATGCGCTCGCCGATCTCGTCAGAGCGAAAGCTTGTGTTTCCGAGCGGCCTCACCACCGTGGTCACCGAATCTCGCAGCGTCACCCTCGCGGACTCTTCCGACCCGACGTCGATCCTTTCGACGACTCGATCCCTGTCGAGCAACGGCAAGACTGTCGAAGGAATCTACGATGCGGCCACCAGACAGCTCACGGTGACGACTGCCGAAGGGCGAGTCCTGCGGTCTCTGCAGGACGCTGAAGGACGAACCATTGAGGTTTCCCGAGGGGATTTGGAGCCCACGCGCTTCTTGTATGACTCCCAGGGCCGCTTGGAGCAGATTCGTCGCGGGGTGGGCGCGGAGGAACGGGTCGTGCAGTTCGGTTACGACAGTTCCGGTCGGCTGGGAAGCCTCACGGACCCCGCGTTGCGGGTGACAACCACCCAGTATGACTCGGCTTCCCGGGTCAGCCTTGTCCAGTATCCCGGTTCCACCAGTGTCGCCGTGGGATACGACGCCGCGGGCCGGATGAACTCCGTCACCCCGCCCGGTGCCGGGGCGTATGTCATGAGCTACGACGCCGCCGGGCAGATTCAACAGCTGGACCCGCCGGGAACCGGCGCGGGGGCTGGTCCCGTCTTGCTCGAGCATGATGCCGACGGCAATCAGACTCTGATCCAACGCGCCGACGGGCGGACGATTCAGCTGATCTACGATTCCGGCGGACGCTTAGGAGAGGTTCTCTTCGATGGCGTCTCGAAGGTGTACGGCTATGCGGCATCTGGCCTGATGAACACTCTCGCCTCGCCAGAGGTCTCGTTGTCTTTGGAACACGACGGTCCATTCCTCACAAGGGAAGTCTATTCCGGCGTAATCAGCGGCAGCGTCGAGAGGGTCTATGACGCCCAACTGGAAGTCGCTTCCATCGTGGTGAACGGAACTCATACGATCGATCGCACCGTGGATGCCGATGGGCTCCTCACCTCGGCAGGTCCTTTGTCGGTCCAGCGTCGCGCAGAAACCGGATCGGTCGAAGCGACGAGTGTGGGGGATCTCTCCACCGCTCTTTCCTACAGTTCTTTCGGCGAGTTCGAGTCTTTCTCCGCGACCCATCTGGGAAGTCCGCTGTGGGACACGTCAATCATTCGAGACAAGCTTGGACGCGTCACCGACTTCCAGGAAACCGTAGCGGGAATCACGGATCGCTATGAGTATGAGTACGATCTGCAAGGACGCCTCGAGCGAGTTCGCAAGAACGGAGGTCTTGTGGAAGAGTACTCGTATGACCTCAACGGAAACCGGCTGACGGGAAGCAATCACGTGGGCTCGCTTATCGGCACTTACGATGGGCTGGACCGTCTGGCTCAATACGGCACCAACGTCTATGGCTACTCACCCGATGGCGAGCGAACCTCCCTCGTCGACGGATCGGGCACCACCAGCTACGAGTATTCCGCCCTTGGACACTTGGAGTCCGTGACCCTTTCCGACGGGGCTCGCGTGGACTACGTCGTGGGGCCGTTCGGGCGCCGTATCGGAAAGAAAGTCGATGGGACCCTCGTTCAGGGCTTCCTTTACTTGAACGACTCGAGTCCCGTGGCGGAGCTTGATGGCGCCGGGAATGTCACCTCGGTCTTCGTCTATGGATCCAAGCCGATGGTGCCGGCCGTGATGATCAAGGCCGGGATCCCCTACCGAATTCTCTCGGACGAACGGGGATCCCCAAGATTCGTCGTGGATGCCCAGACAGGCATCGTTGCGCAGAGGATGGACTACGACTCCTTCGGGAACGTGTTGCTGGACACCAATCCAGGGTTCCAGCCGTTCGGCTTCGCCGGAGGCATCTACGATTCCGACACCGGCCTCGTGAACTTTGGCGTGAGGGACTACGACTCGATGGTCGGCCGTTGGTTGACTCGCGACCCCGGGACGTTTGCCGGCGGAACCAACCTGTATGCCTACGTGTCGAATGACCCCATCAACCTGATTGATCCTTCTGGAGGGATTCCGGTCATCGTTGGGCTTGCGGCTTTGGCGGGGACCATTGCCGGTGTGGCGAACGCGCTTCCCGGTTTGCTCTGCGGAGAGCCCACGATCGAAGTCGTGCGCCGTTACGGAGAAGGCGGCGTCGGTGGCATTGTCGGCGGGCTCGTTTTCTACGGAATGGCGAGAGGCGGATACCCGCTGTGGTTCGCGGGCGTCAGTGGCAGTACCGGAGCCATTGCAACTCGCAGCGTGGTCAATGGTTTCGAGCCGATCGATCTCGTCGATGTGGTGGTGGAAATCGGGGCCGGTGGCATCGCCGGTGCCAAAGTCCCCTTGGCCCCGGGCCAACGAGGCCCCCTCCCCAACACCTTCGCTCGCCAGTCTTGGAAGGACTTCGGCAAGAGCACCGGGATGAAGAACACCAAAAGAATGTTTCAGGGAGATGCCTACGCGGGAATTGCCCAGGGCGCAGCCTCCGCATTCGGAACCCTCTCGAGAAACACCGACGGGCCCTGGTGTTCCCCAGGCGAGCCGACAGACCCCAGGACGTTGCCGTCCAACATCTTGTCGTCCTGGTAGGAGTGATTTGTCGAACGCGGTGCTGGGTGGACTCCACGGCATTGGCGGGTGCATTCACTGCCTCCCTTGCGCTCGCTGGCTTGCCTGCGGGTCATCGACGTCTCCGCCCTGCAAGGCTGTGTCTGGGCTCTGACATCGCCGGGGACTCAGCCCGAGCGCCTCCCCTTAACGCCGAGACAAGAGCTGACCACTTCTCCGTGGAATCGGAACGTCCGGGGAGGGCCGAGGCGTAGGCCAAGACGCGACCGGGCTCCGAATCCTGGATCGCCTGATCGCTAGGCGACCAAGGATCCGGAGACCGTGGGAATCTGCGCCTCAACGAGCGCCTTCTTTCACCCGGAAGCACCTCGAATACTCAAACCACCAGCAGCCGTCTTGCTCATCCGGCCAGACGAATCAAGACCGACTCGACCGTAACGCAGGTCACGAAGACAGTCAGGCCTCCTTCAGTTGCTGTCATAGAAGTGTCGACTCTGGGTCTGGTAGTCCGGATGGAGCGCATGTATCTCGAACATGAAGCGCGGATCTTCGCCTTCACCCCAAGGAGTCGTTGTGTAACCACTCACCGGTTCTGGAAACGCGTGGGGGTCGGCAATCCGGAAGTCCCAGACCTTCGAGCCCGCCGGGGGATTGGGGTTGACCGTGGCGCGCCCCAGCGCATTCGTCTGGAGCGGCGAGGCTAAGTCTGTTCTCCGATGGTGGAAGAGGGAGTGCTCGACTTGAAGAATGGCATCCTCGATGGGATCGCCGGCGATGTTCGTCACGACAACGAGATCGCCTCGGTTCGGGAAGTAGCGGATGAGCGACGTCCGGTACGCACGCAGAAGACCGGCGAGGATCTTGCTGTTCCGGATGTCCGAATCCGTCTCATTGACCTGGATGTGATCGAGTTCGTCGAGGATCGACCGGCAGGCACTGGTGTCGACGAATCCCATGACTTTCGCTTCCTCTGCCTCAATGAGGTCTTCGAAATCGTCGACCGTGCAGGTCAATTCCTCACTGAGTTCCGAGAGTCCTGAGATGTTTCGGCGGAAGAATGTGCCCTCGACCTCTCCTGGCACAAGCGCACCGTCGTCGTGGTCGTGGGTGAGCGCCGAGTCACTAAGCGTTGCGTCGTCAGGCTCCACACACTCGGGATCGGGGACGGTGACATCGAACGAACCGAACAACGGTGATTCAACGTAGGTGCCAGGCAGGGAAGGATCGATGACCCATTCGTAGTCGACAGTCGTCGGATTCGATTCGGTGCTGGCGATCGACGCCATCAGGTTGATGCCATCGGTCATGACCGTCACAGCCAGGAGCGCTGGTGGAGACGAAGGGGATGATTCGATCGCTCGGATGGGACGAATCGAAGTGCAAATCTCCGCTTCGAGTTGTGCGAGCATCTCCTGTTCCAGATAAGGCAACGCCGTGGCTGGATCCTGAAAGACGAACACTCTGCCGATCACTGCGGATGAGCTATCCAGCAGCTCGTAGACATCGCCCGGAGCTGTCGAGACCGAGACCGATGTCGACCCCGCCCCTGGATTGCAGGCATCCGTGGGAACGTCGTAGCTGGCGACGGGCGAGGCACCGAGACACGGCGGCGGAGAGGACGCCGGATCGAATGTGTCTTCGTCGGTGTAGATCACCACTCTCCACCCGTGATGCTCTGCCTCGTCGACGTAGGTTTGGATCAAGTCCGCATCCAGGTCCGGAACAAACGGAGAAAGCAGCAGTTCACGGCTCGACGTCAGCCAGAGATCCTCGAAACCGAGCGATTCTCCGAAGCAGGAGAACTGAGCCTGAGAGACGGACAACTCCTCGAGGACCTCGTTCAGGTCGTCGTACCTCTTCAAGGATTCCTTGTCATCCAGCCCAGGCATTTCCCGAATCTTGTGATCCTGAACAAACCGCTCTCCCGTGTGGACAATCAAAGGCGATCGCCACGGAGACATGAACGCCCGCTCGGAACGGATCTCCTTGGCATTGTCGGAGAACCTCCTCACGTACTTGATCGAGTCGGAGTACCGATCTCCAAAGCCGTAGTCTTCCCAATAGCTGACACCCCAAGAGTCGATCCCGAGCATCAAGAATTCCGCATAGGTCCTCTCCGCGAACAAGTCGTAGTGATAGGGCGTATCGAATCCCTCGGGAGCGACTCCTTCGCAGGGAGATGCCCACGGAATACCGTTGGGAGGCATCTGGTCAAAGATCGGCAACAGTTCGAACAAAGGAAAGTTGATCGACTCGCCGTAGCTCAAGCCGTGAAGTGTCGTCCGCTTCATCGAGGTGAGTGCAAGATTTCGTGGATCACTGTCGCCTGGACCGATGTCTTGATAGAAGTCAATGCTGGCGCTCCCGTCCGACAGGAGTGCCGCGAGCTCCATCCCCTTGGCACGGTGATGGAAGTGGTACATCCTCCCGTCAGGATCGGTCAGCTTGGCGGCGTTGTACTGAAAGCCAAATGCTTCGACCCAGTACTGCTCCTCCTGGAACTCCATCCAGTCGTCATAGATCGCCTGGTAGTCACCGATGGGAGGACGGAGTGGGTCCACGTTCTCAAAATCAGAAAACGATCCTGCGCAGGCGTGTGGAGCCGGGTTTCCCCAGGCTGCGGCCAGCGTCCCGAAACTCGTGTATTTCTCTTCCAGCCAGCAGCGGAAGTGAAGCATGGACTCGTCGGAGTAGTCGGTCGAGGGCAGGCAGCGCAAGAACTCCTCCCTGCTGCTGATCGTACTGCAGTCGCAGCCAAGGGGCTGAGGATCCTCAGGAGGCGGACAAGGAAGTTCGAGCTCGCAGCCGGGTGGAAAGATGACACCTTCCAGGCCGAAGGCGGGCTGCAGAGCCAAGCTCGATGCGATCGAGAATTCTCCTCCAACCATGTAGTAAGTCGGAGGAAGAAGGCTCGGCACCGACAACAGTTCTTCGATGTTTCTCCACAACAGAGTCGCCGCATCTGCCGGGAGCATGCTTCCCGATCTCGCCCAGAACACGGGTACGGTCGGAGGGACCGTGGAGGAGAGTTTTCCCAGTCGGTGCAGGTACTCCACAGGAAACCGCTCCAAGCAGTCAGTGTAAGATCCCCCACAGGCGGTACTTTTCGCAACGAGCGAATTCTGGTAGTTGAAATTGAATTCACCACCTGCGAATCCAGGTTGCCCGGCGAATCCGATGTTGCGAGCGTAGAGGTAGTCCTTCCCAGGAATGGCAACCGTCGCATTGACGAGGCTCTCAAGTTCGTCATACCCGTCGAACCAGAAACCGGCGACGTTCTCCGGATCGTTCTCGACGTCCGTCACCCGGGGTGAAAACACGGACTGCTGGTGGGTGAAGAAGTTCGCATTGGGAGTGCAGGCCTCGATCTCATCGAGATCGCTACATGGCTCTGCCGTACAGCAATTCATGCAATCAGGATCGTTTTCATCGAGCGAGAATTTGATGTAGCAGCGATCGTAAACCTCGGGAGCGTAGTCGGCCGCCAAGTCGGCAGGCATTGGAGAAAACTCGGCTAGAGGAAAGTCTTTTTCCGCGACACCGCTGCAAGGGTCGTCGGCAGCCCACAAGTGCTGCTCCAGGTAAAACTCCTTTTCGGTGTCGTCCATTCGCGCGACACAATGGAAGTACCCCTTCTCTCCGGCACCCCCGTCCCAGAGCCCCCATCCGATGCGGAGGTTTCCGAGCGTGTCCGAGGTGTCCTTCTCACCCGGAGGGAATGCGTCCGGCGCCAGGGTGTTCAGGAGAGAAAGCACGGGAGTGGAATCGCAAGACTCACCGCCTTGAGAAACCGGTGGGGGCAAAGCAGGAGCCCCCCTCGGATCCAGCGACCCCGAAGCGTTGCTTGTCGCAAGTACGGCGACGGCAGTCACGGGCATCCCAAAGAGAAGTACGACAAAGCAACAAAGCGCGGATCCCAAAGGAAGCACGGAGTCGGCCCTTTCTTCACCACCGGCGGAACTGATCGACCGAAGGTGAGTCTTTTCCTCGTTGAGGCCCCCATCGCGGAGGCTTCGCAACGCCACTCGAGAGATCAGCCAGTCATGGAACGCCGAGGCATTCGGCCATCGACCACCACTCCCTGCTGCCCCGAGGACATCGAGACGGGCAAACGCGGAAACTCTCGATTGGCACTTCGTGGGTCGGGATTCAGGAAAGACGAGCGTCGAACTCGCCAAGCAGTCCGTCTCCAAGAAACCGCCAAACCGGGGATTCCGTGGGGATTTGGTCCGTCGCGGATCATTAGTGCCCGAAGGCCGCGCCTTGGACCCGGAATCGAGTAAGTTCTTGGTGAGCGGAACCACGCCGAAGAGAACAAGGACAAACGCAGGGCTCTGTTCGGGTTTGGGACGGAAGGAACGAGCGGAAAGGGAGACGCCGTGCGGTTCACAGAACCGTGGCAGTTTGCCGATCTTGGCATCGTTGATTCGAATGCTTAATGCTTTGTTCCCCGAGCATTCATGGACTGGATTCGCCGTACTCCACTTCCCGATTTCTCAGGCCGCCAGGAATCTCACCAATGAAGAGCATCGGCTCCTGAATGAGAATCCGTTCCTCATCCACGAACGGAATGCGAAGCACAGCGACGAGCTCCTTCGGGGCCTTTGCTTTGCTGACGTCGGGCCTGCTCAGCGCCCAGCCCGGGCTCCCGAGTGCAACGCGCTGGTCGAACGCTTCGTGTGACCCGTCAAGGAAGAAAGTCTCTATCGAATGATCTTCGTGGAAGCTTCGCTACCGAAACCGGGCGGTTCATGAAGACCGTGGCGAGAATGAGTCAGAGTGTTTTCGGGCGACGGCGCTTCGACCATTGGCACGCCGGACTTCTGCCGAGACGGAGTTTGTGCAACTTACGGGGCCGTCCTCAAATGCGATCACTCCCCCGACACAATGGTCACCGTCGCTTCGTCGCTACCGACCGCGCCAGAAAGATGGCGCGAGAAACTCTGGAGAGTGAGCTGAATGCCTTCCAGACCGGACGGAACGAGAAACGACACCGGCCACCTTCCCTCGGAGTCGAACGTCCCGAATCCCAGGAGAACCGGGGCTGGCGCCCCATTCACCTGCATGAGGAACAGGGCCGCTCGATTGCCGGGAATGCCTCCACACGTCGTCAGCGTGAGGGTGTCGTCGGCGATCACCGATTCCGGCGAGGCATTCAGGGCGATTTCGGGGATCGTGAAGACGTAGGCCGATCCCGAATCCTCGCCATTGTCCCGGACACCATCGGCCCCGGCGAGGACCCGGTCTCCATCGAGCGACACGGAGCTTCCCAGGACGTCGCCCTCGGAGCCGTCGCTGGCCAGAAATCTCCGTTGCTCTTGCCAGCTGTTCCCGTTGTACCGGTACACCATCGCTGATCCGCCGGCGGGCGCGACCTCTTCGTCGCTGGCAATGCCGATGACGATGGTGTTGCCGTTGACCGCGACCGATTCGCCGAACCAGTCGCTCTCCTCCCCGTCACTGTCCAGAAGCTTCTGCTCCAACACCCACGCCCCTCCTTGGTAACGGTACACATAGGCGGCCCCGGAGCGGAGTCCATACTCGTCGTCGCCCAACGCGGAAATGACCGCGAGGTCGTCACTCACGGCTACCGACCGACCGAAGAAGTGGTCGGGAAAGCCATCGCTGGCCAGAATCTTCTGCTCTTCGACCCAGGTGTTTCCTTGCTTTCGAAAGGCATACACCGATCCCGAGGCATCTCCCATGTCATCGTCCAGGGGCGAAGTGATGAACGCCACATCCTCGTGAATGGCAATCGAAGTTCCGAATCGATCCAACGCGAAACCGTCGCTAGGAAGAAGCTTCTGCTCTTCGACCCAAGTGTTTCCGTTGTGCCGGAACACATACGCGGCCCCCAACTCGTTGTAGGTGTCAGGCTTGTGAGGCGCGCCGACGATTGCGACGTCGCCCCAGACCGACACGGACCAACCGAAGCGGTCCCCGACCAAGCCGTCACTGGGAAGGAGCTTCTGTTCTTCGACAAAGTCGTTTCCAAGGTCCCGGAAAACGTACGCGGCTCCCGCGTACAAGCCGTTGTCTTTGTCTCGATGAGCACCGACCACCGCGACATCGTCACTCACGGACACCGACCAGCCGAAGAGATCAAAAGAATCTCCATCACTGGTCAGGAGCTTCTGCTCATCCCCCCAGGATCCTTCGTGGAATCGATAAACGTAAGCCGAACCCGAATTGAGGCCCAGGTCGTCGTTATGGTAAGCACCAATCACAGCGACATCGCCACTGAGCGACACCGACCTGCCGAAGGTATCGCCCCTTGCTCCGTCACTGGCCAGGAGCTTTTGGTCTTCCTGTCCCTCGCACTGAGCGGAAAGCTGGTCAGAAAGTCCCGAAAGGAGACCGACGACGAGGACAGCGGAAGAAAGCCATTTCATGGGTTCTCTCCACGAACTGCGAGTCACGTAAATCCCCCGGCCACCACGACTGTGGAGAATAGCGCATTCACTGCCAGATGGAATGAGAGGACACGCCCTGTTAATCGGCCCGTGCGACTGCGAGGGTGAGACTGCCCTTCGTTGAACCGCTCCAGCCATGGTGACTGAGCGGGTACGAGGCTCATGGACCCCCGACCTGGAGTCCGAGGGGAGGTCAAAAACTTCCTAAACATCTTGAACGTACGCGACCCTGGCCACCCTGTGGCATCTCGAAGCCGGCCGACGAGGATTGCCTCGAAAAGGACCGACCAAAAGTCTGCGAGGGCCTTCTCCTGCGAGCGCGCCTCGAACGCGCATCGTCCCCGGGGCGCGAAACAAAGCGCTGCCTCGCCAAGATGCACTCTGCCGGCAAGCGACAACACCAACCGCAGTGCGATTCCATTTCCTCGTGCCCACCCTATGCTTAAGTCAACTCAAGCCGATTGTCCGGGGAGGAGAACCACGTGATTCACGGCGGAATCGGGAACGTAACCACTCATGGCGTACATCTTCCGCAAGACATTCTTGGTCCACTAGGGATCGGGACAGGGACTCAGGTGTTTGTACTGTACTATCCAAATCATTACAAAGAGAACATCGACACTTGCCATGATCTGATGATCACTCAGCACCCACCGAGGATGTGGCACTCCCTCGGCAAGCTGACCGTTAGCTTGCGGAACGAGAGCGGCGCTTTCGCCCACGTCGCGGCTACGATTGACGCATTTGATGGGCGGGCATCCATTCTAAGTTGTGAGTGCATTCGGACTGGCCATCGTCATTCAACATGGAGCTTCACGGTCAACCTGGAACACTTCAACGACCGCCTGCCCGATATTGAACGTGGGCGTGTTGATTTCACTCCCGCGGAAATTGCCCTCTGCAACTCGATTCGAGCCGATGTCTCATCGTCGATCGACCAACTCGTGAACTTGATAAAGGGTGAATGCGACAAATACCTGTTCAAGGAGCAGGGACAACTATTCGGAGGCACCGATAACGAATCCAGTCACCGCGCCCCAGTTGAGGGACATCGGATATTCTCGCTTTCGTTCTTTCATCAGTACGTCGTGTCCGAGCAAAGCGGATCAACCCCGGTTCGCGCGACCTGCGAATCGGGCTTTATCCCGTTTCCGGCGGAGCTCATCGACACGCTCACTCTTCGTGACGTGATGTCGAGCTTGCCGTCTCGAGCCTTCGTTTCTTTAGACACCGACGAGTCCAACATCCGAATTGCGATCATCGACAAGTCGATTCAGAGTCAGTTCAAGCACGCGAAGATTCCGTATCAACGAACGGGTCTTTCATCGACGCGTGGCTTGCTTTCGCAAGTTTCCTCCGACCTTTCCGGACTCTGCAATATTTGGAGGATCCTCTACCGAGAGTCTAAGAATACAGCGGAGTTGGAGGCAGGGGTCATCGAACTCTACGCACGATCGGACGACTGGAAATCCACCCAGAAGAGGATTCACACGCTGCGTGTAACTTGCGCTGAGATTGAGCACGACGAGATTCGCGTAAGTCCAATTCGCCACATTCCGATCTTCATTTCATGTAAGACATCTCTGATCGACGTAGTGAGAGGAATCTGTTGCCAGGCCGGCGAGCAAATTGGCATCCTTCCCGATGACTTCGTTGTTGTGGACGAAGCGGTGCGCCCGATTACTCAGCGTGTAGCAAGTGAGCTCGCAGGCTGTAGCGGAGTTATTCAGTTTTTTGCAGGAGACTCGGAGGAAAACATACAGTGGCTCGAGTCTGAGACATTTGCTTGTATCGTTGCCAAGATTCCATACGTGCGCCTCGCGACGGCGGAGCTTCAGCAAGAGATCCGCATGGCGCGAGACACTCGGATCATGCCAATTGATCTCGCGCAATTGCAGAGTGGTGCACCGGCAGCTGTGAAACAGGTTCGGGAAGCGCTTCAATACCTTGTCGAAGACATTCAGAAGCGACGAGGAGACTGGAGATCCTGGTCAACTTCCGCGTAAGGGTCCAGGCGAGGCGATCCGCTTCGCACTTTAAGCGGCGAAGTTTCCTAGAATCACGTCAGCCCTCGCTTAGCATACGCAACTCTCAAGAACTCCAGCGCGGCCTACAGACAACTCAGGACTCTCACAGCAGCAATGGCTGAATGATCAGAATATCATGCGCATTCATATCCTTCTCACGAGCGTGTTTGAGAGTGACAATCCTTCAAACTGGAGCCGGCTCTGATGCACAAGCATCGCTTAAGCAGGTATTTGGTTTTCGCCGCGGTATCTCTCGGAGTACTTCCTCAGATCGCGATGGCAGGTAGCTTTGACCCGAATGACTTCATCATCTCATGCTTCCTTTCAGACACGGTGTCCATCTACGGTGCCACGGAGTTCAATTTCAAAGGGCACCTTGAAACAAACATCAATGGCGCCAGGGGTATAGACTTCGACAGCGATGGAAACGTCGTCGCGGTTGCTGCGCTGGTCCCGAGCGTTCGCGTGTTTGACTGCGACGGAACACTCGTGAGTAGCTTCACGAATCCAGACCTCGGCGCCCCGGTCGACATCAAGGTCGGCCCCTCTGGCAACTATTTCATCGGGACACAATCAGCGTTCATAGAAGTGAGTCCAGGGGGCGACACTCTTCGCGTGTTTGATACTGGGGATTATGAAAGCGTTGTCTTGTTGCCGGGAAACATAATGTGGGGAGGTAGCGGTGATGCCGGTGGATTCCTTAACACATTCGACCGTGTCACTGGCTCCATGACTGGCTCGATTGCGCTTGACAATGGCCAGATTGGCGCTGAATCCATGTTTTTCAGCGTTTCAACCAACACCGTTTTGATTGCAGACTCCCAGACGAATCAAGTTTTCGAACGGAACCTAGACGGCACGTTTGTTCGAGTATTTTCCGCATCAGGCTTGGGAACAATCTCAAGCGCGACGCGTGGCCCTGGTGACAAGGTTTATGCCTCCGACCTAAGTAGTAACCGGATCTGTATCTGGGAACCCGGCGGCACATTCATACAGTGCACAGCTCTTGCCGGTTGCAACGGGCCGCAAGGCTTGCTGTGGACTGGGATCCTAGCTCTTGAACCGGAACCGACGATTGAAACGGTGCCAGCTCTTTCAACATGGGGTACGATGGGCCTGGCCATGGTGCTGTTAAGTACAGGGGCACTCATCGTGGGACGCCGCGGGGCCCTGTGACTGCTTCGGCCCACCGACTCTTGGCCATCAAACTTCTCGGTTCGTATCGCCATCGCTGGAAGGCTCGGATTTGACCGCTGCATGACCTTATTCGGAGCCCGACCTTTTCTGCTTGGATGTGGCATTGGGTGTTATCCCCACGAAACTACATCGACAGCTCATCTCGAAACCTGCGATCTCCAAGTGGGACATGGATCCGCTAAATGTCTGGCGATTCATGGCTTGGATGAATCGCTCGATGGACAGCCACCGATCCATACTGCCCCAAGACTCCGTAACATGGTCCAATCCCTCGATTGCCGCACCAGTTTCGGAAGATCCGGCAGTCAAAGTGCTTCTCTCTGTCAGTCGCGACATGGGTGGGTGAAGACACGCTTTCTAGATTCGCTCGATCGAGCAATGCCGCACCGCACCGGCCGCCAGTAGTTTCTTGAATATCGCGTACCCAATGGCCCCGGAATGAAGGCGACTGCCATCACCCCTCGAGCGACCAAAACCAGGTCCTCCCTGTGCGAATCCGACTCCCAATACCGAGCGGAACCCTAACTTCTGTCGTTCTGCCTGGTTCTCGGTAGACTAGTGGGCTCCACCGGATGACAGCTCCCCCCCCACTCGCAACAGCCGGGCATTCCTATGAGCCGACTTGATCTGCTCTTGCTCGCTGAGGAATCGTTGTCGTTTGCCGACGACGAATACCTCAGCCAACGCCTCCGTATGGCCAAGGTATGGCCGACGTTCAATGCGGACGAACGAGCTGCCGCAACAGTTGAGCTGGGCGTGGACGACCCCGACCTCTGGATGCGGATGCGTTCCCGGGGCGACGTGTTGCGCCCGCCGCATCGACCGTCCCTGGCCTTGTGCGACCTGGCGACGGTTGCGCGCGACGCTGGTTATGTAGTCGCCATTGTCGACAACTTCGGGCGCTACTCCCACCGGCGCGCTTCTGTGGAGCAGCTGGTCGCCGATCAGCGGCCGCGGTTGATCGGGCTGACGACGACGTTTCTCTTGTCGGAACGCGAAGTGATCGAGATGGTGGAGCTCATTCGCGAGCTCGCGCCCGACACGCCGATCGTCCTGGGCGGCCCCACGGTGCGACGTCGCGAGTCGTTGCATGGGCTCGCCGACTACGCCATCTTCGGCTCCGGCGAGCATGCCCTCGTCGAACTGCTGGCGGCTCTCGACACCGGAAGTGATCCGGCGTCGATCCCCGGCCTGGCAATCCGGCAAACCGACGGCAGCGTGACCTACGGGAAGGAGTCCCACGACCTGGCGCGCGTCGGGCGGGTCGACGCGGCCTATCGCGTCCGTGATGACGAATCGATCCCGATCCCGGACTGGTCGCTCTACCCTCGCTCCCGTGACACGGTCTATGCGATCGAGTTCAGCCGCGGATGCAAGTACAACTGCTTCTACTGCGCCTACGATCGCGGCAAGGTCGTCCGTCCGCTCGACGAGATCCGCGCCGAGCTGCTGCGCAACGCGGAGCTCGGCATCACCCGCTACCGTGTCGGCGACTCGAACTTCACCGACGGCCCTCCTGGTTACCGCGCCTACCCGCTCGACGTGTGCCGGCTCATGATCGAACTCGACCTTGGCCTGGAGTGGTCGTGCTACAGCCGCGTCGACGACCTGTCCGACGAGCTGGCCGAGCTCATGCGTCGGGCGGGCTGCTGGGGTTGCTTCTTCGGGGTCGAGTCCGGCGACGATCGCATCCTCAAGCTCATGCGTAAGGGACACGATGTCGCCGACGCCCACGAGGGCCTGGCCGTGGCCCGACGCCACGACCTGTTCGTCCACGTCAACATGATCGTCGGTTACCCGGGCGAGACCGAGGCATCGTTCCGCAACACGGTGGATTTCCTGCTCGAAACGCGCCCGGACTCGTTCTCCCTGGGTCAGTTCTACCTGGTCGACAAGGCTCCGGTGCGCGGTCGCTCCATGGAGACATTTGGTCTCGACGGCGAAGCCTTGCAGTGGCAACACAAGAGCATGAACTCCGACCAGGCCAAGGCCCTCGTCACCGCCGGGATCGCCGAGTTGCTGGACGCCGGGCTCGAGCTCTCGAACGAGATGCGCATCGTGGAATACATGGGTTGGGGTCTGAGTCTGGACCAGGCGCGCCTCGCCAGCGACGCGCTCAGTAAGTGTATGCGAGGCGCCGAAGGCGAGGTCGGAGACGCGGCCCGGAGGCAGGTCAAGGACGTGCTCTGCGGCGTGGTCCCGCGCTGGCTCAGTCGCGACCTGCGCGCAGCGAGGGTCTCATGACGCGCCGCAGTCAACTCTTGCTAGCCCGCGCGATTGAGGAACGGATGACTCCGTCGTCTCCACTCGGGTTCTGGCGGAGCTTCGCGACCGCTGACCTCCGAGGCGACCTTGACGGGTCGTCGAGGACGCCAATGATCCCAAAGCGTTGCCAGGGCCAGGAAGGCAGAAGACGCCCGGTGGTGGCGTTGGAGGTGTGCGTTCAAGAATCATGCGCTCTGAGGCTTGCGCGCCACGTGGAACCGATAGGTTCCGTGGCCGTCCTCGCCAGTCGCGATCACGTCGAGCTCCCGCTCCATGCGTTCGAACAGAGTGCGCATGTTGGCGTGGCCCTTTCGCGAACCACCGTACGGTCGGGTCCACCACGCGACGAGGGGATTGAGCAGCGACCGAACCCCTGCCGCGAGCTGCAGGTCACCCACGACCACGGTTCCACCAGGCCGCACCGCACCGAGGAGGGCATCGAAGGCGGCCGTCCAGTCCGGGATGATGGACATCCCGCAGGTGCAAAGGCCGACGTCGAAGGATGTTCCCTCCGGCGGCTGAAACTCCGTGACATCGGCCTCGAGCAATGTGACGTTGGTCCAGCCTTCGCTTTGCATCGTGTGCTGGGCTCGGGCCAACATCGCGGGGGAAAAGTCCACGCCGAGAACGGACCCCTCGGCACCGATCCGCTCACGGATGGCGGCAAACTCACGGCCGGTCCCGCAACAGAAGACGAGGACTCGGTCGCCAGGGGCGAGACTCGCGGCCTCGATGGCTCGGACCGACTGAAGTTCGAGGTCGTACAGTCTGTTGCCCACAAACATCTTCGCCGCACGCAGCACCCGCCAAGGGAAAGACGGGCGGTCGTCGTACGCGGGAGGCAACGTCTCCCCGTAGAGTTTCTTCACGCGGGCTGCAGAAGGGTCCATCCGTTCATCCGTTTCAATACGACCCCGCCCACGACCCTAGATGGCCCCCGGGATCGTGTCAACGGCACCCGCGGAGTGGATCGATGACCTTCGTTCCACGCGATGCGACGACACTCTGGGAAACATTCGAGCGAACGGTCCACGCCGATCCAGATGCAACCGCGTTGCACACTCCCGACGAGACCGTCACCCGCAGGCAGCTGGCGGACCACGCCTCGGAACTCGCGATCGCCATGCAAGCCGCCGGTGTTCGTGAGCACAGCGTCGGCCTGCTCATGCTGCCGAGCTCGGTTTCCTTTGTTGCCGCCTTCCTGGCGCTCACCCGGCTGCCGGCCACGGCGGCTCTCGTGTCGACACGCTTCCGGGAATCCGAACTCCGGGCAGTGGTCACCACCGTACGGCCCGACTTTGTCTTCGTGCTGCCGCAAGATGCTGCCGAGATCGCGGCGCACCTCGATGTCGCATCCGAGCACGACCTGACTCGCCCTGGCAGCGACCAAACCCTGCGTCTGCTCCGGCTCCGTTCGACGGCGCCCAACGTCCTCGACGTGAAAGAGCGCTTCGGCCTTCGCGATGCGAGCTCGTACGCCGCGTTGATCAAGTTCAGCTCGGGATCGACGGGTGCCCCCAAGGCCATCCTTTGGACCGCCGCCAACGTCTGTGCCGCGGCCACGAACGTCGTGAAAACCCTCGACCTCGACGCGTCCGACTTCGTTCTGGCACCGGTCCCGCTCCCCCACTCCTACGGTTTCGACCTCGGTGTCCTCCCCGTGTTGTTCAAGGGAACGTCCCTCGCCATCCGTCGGCGCCCCACCTGGAAGGCGATCCTTGCCGAACTCGGTGGTGGGCGAGTGTCGGTGTTCCTCGGCGTGCCGGCCATCTACCACCTGTTGAACCGCATTCACCTCGACTCCGCCCCGGACCTGTCCGCGACCCGCTATCTGATCTCGTGCACGGCGCCACTTCCTGTCGACGTGGCCGAAGCCTTCTCGCAGCGCTTTCATGCGTCGATCTGCCAGCACTACGGATCCTCGGAAACTGGCGGCATCTCGTTGACTCACCACTCCGCGGCGGCCCGGCACTTCGACTCGGTCGGACGGGCCCTGCACGGCGTGCAGCTGAGCATCCTCGGTCCGAACGGAGAGTCGTTGCCCGTTGGGAGTCGCGGCGAGATCGTCATCGGAGGAGCAGCCACCGCGTCGGGCTACATCCGCGGGGTGACCAAGCACGACACGGACGGCTTCCGAAATGGCCGTTATTGGACCGGTGACGTGGGGACCCTTGACGCGGACGGATTCCTTCACCTCGACCGCACCCGTCCCGGCGTGGTGCATGTCGGCGGTTGGAAGGTGTCCTTGGCAGAGGTCGCCCGTGTGATCGAATCACACCCATCGGTCCGCGAGAGTTCGGTCATCGACGTCGAGGACGCCCGCGGATTGGCGCGCATCGTCGCCGCTGTCACGCTGCAAGGTCCTGTCGAGGAAGCCGCGCTCATGGAGTTCTGCCGGTCGCGGCTGGCCGACTACAAACAACCGCGACGCATCCATATCTTGAAGAAGCTACCGCAGGCCGCGAACGGTGAGTTCGCCTGGAACGCCGAGCGTCCGCCCGCATGAATGGCTTGCTTGCCCGCATTCTTTTTGAAGGCTTGCCCCGCTGCCGTGGCGAGGACCGCCACCGTTTGAGAGGTTGAAGCGCGCATGAGACGAGTCGTCATCACCGGGATGGGTGCCGTCTCGTGCCTCGGCAACTCGGTGGCCGAGGTTCTTGCCTCGTTGCGCGCTGGTCGCTCGGGCGTCGTGTACGACGAGTCCTACCGGAAGGCTGGACTGCGCTCCCAAGTCTCGGGCCTCGTCGACATCGACTTCGACGCGCACCTCGACCGACGGGCCCGACGCCATATGTGTCCCGCAGCGGTCTACTCCTGGATCGCTATGGGCGAGGCCCTGCTCGATGCGGGACTTGCGCCCGATGCCATCTCTGATCCACGCATCGGCGTCATTGCCGCGGCCGGCGCCTCGTCGGCAGCGAGCCTGGTCGAAAGCGTGGACGCCTTGCGCCAACGCGGATTGCGTCGAGTCAATCCGTTCACCGCCCCGCGCACCATGGGCAGCAGCGTCGCCGCGAGCCTCGCAACGTCCTACCGCATTCGGGGCCTCAGCTACGGAGTCACCTCGGCCTGCGCAACCAGCGCCCACTGCATCGGCGCGGCCATGGAGCAGGTCCAATGGGGCAAGCAGGACATCATCTTCGCCGGTGGTGGCGAAGAGATGGACTGGACCATCGCCTGCCGGTTCGATGCCATGGGCGCCCTCTCGACGCACTTCAACGAAACCCCCGCACAAGCGTCGCGACCCTACGATCGAGCTCGCGACGGCTTCGTCATGTCGGCGGGTTCGGGAATGGTCGTGGTCGAAGCCCTCGACCATGCCTTGGCACGCGGGGCGCGGATCCATGCCGAGCTTTTGGGATACGGCGCGACGTCCGATGGCGACGACATGGTCGCTCCGTCCGGCGAGGGCGCCGTTCGATGCATGCGGCTGGCCCTCGAAACCGTCGACAAACCCATCGACTACGTGAACACCCACGGCACGAGCACCCCGCTTGGCGACCTCCGGGAGATCGAAGCGCTACGCACAGTCTTCGGCGACAGTGTGCCGCCCTTCTCGTCAACCAAGTCGATGGGCGGTCACACCCTGGCGGCCGCCGGCGCGCTGGAGGCCATCCACTGCATGCTCATGCTTGAGCACAACTTTGTTGCGCCCTCGATCAACACGACCGATCCCGACCCCGAGCTCGACGGACTGCCGCTGGTCACGGAGCGCCGTGACGACGTCGGCCTGTCCACCATCATGACAAACAACTTCGGGTTCGGTGGGACCAACGCGTGCCTGGTGCTGCGGCGGTACCCAAGTCCATGACGAAACGGACCGTGACGAAAGCGGAACTCCTCCTGCGCCGGTCGAACCCCGCCGATGCCTCGGCCATCGCGGACCTCATGA
The DNA here is from genome assembly GCA_028289345.1 of Planctomycetota bacterium. GTDB lineage: Bacteria > Planctomycetota > B15-G4 > B15-G4 > SIAN01 > JANQQL01. Next base: position 103,271 of record JANQQL010000005.1, read on the forward strand.
CGACCACCTTCGGTGGCGACGACACTCAAAAGCTCGATGCCGCGTGGTGGCGTTGGAAATACGGTAGCAATCCTGCGGGATTCCAGGGACTTGTGGCCCAGGATGCCGACGGTCACCTCATCGGGCACTTCGGCGGCATCCCACTAAGCGTTCGCGCTGACAATGAGTTGTTCACGTTCGCGCAGAGTTGCGACACTTGCATCGACCCCGCGATGCGCCGCGGTCTGCGCAACCCGGGCCTGTTCGTGCGTCTGGCTCAGGCCTACACCTCCACGTACGGGATCCCCGGCGTCAACGATGTCATGTTCGGCTTCCCCAATCGGCGCGCCTATCGCATCGGCAACCGCTACTCCGATTACTGGATGCTGCGTCAGCAGTGGCAGCTCGTGTCTGAAGGCGAGTCGTCGGAACCGACCGACACCAGCATCCAGATTCACGAAGCGACGTCCCTCGACGAAGACGTGACCGCCCTTTGGGAGCGCCTGCTGCCCCGCTATCGCTGCTTGACGCGAAGGGACGCACGGTTCCTCCGCTGGCGGTTCCTGGACGCGCCCGACTCGCCGTACCGGATCACCCTCGCCCGAAGCAAGACCGACCACACGCTCCGAGCCTATGCCGTGCACCGCCTCGCGCGCCTCAACGACAATGACGTCGGCGTCCTGGTGGACTGGCTCTGCGACCCCACCGACCAAGCCGCGGCCAGGTCGCTGCAGGCAGCCGTGCGCGAGCGCTACACGCGGCTCGGTCGCTCCATGGTCGTGTTCCTCTGCTCCACGTCCTCGCCCTGGTTCGGCGCGTTTCAGGACTGGGGATTCCGTGTCCGGCCATCGCACTACGTGATGACGGCGCGTCCGTTCGTTCCGCAGCTCGAACCGCACTTCCTGCGCGAGCACTGGTACTACACGCTGGCCGACTTCGACATCCTCTGATGGTTCCCGGAACAGAAACGCGAGCACGCTGATGGGGCACTTCGAGCTTCGCACCGCGACGGACGAGGACGGGGCCGGCATCGCGGACGGGTTCGCGAGAGCCATCGGCAGCGACCCAAACCAGATCCGATCGCACGTCGTTTCTGCGTTGCACAACAACCCGCACGGCTCCTCGAGCGTCGTCGCCGCCGCCCCGGACGGACGCATCATCGCGCACCTGGGCGTAACCCACGTTCCCATGCTGGTGAACGGCGAGCCGCTTCTCTTCGGCCGCTTCCACAGCTGCTTTGTGGACCCGGTCTATCGCACCGGCGGAGTGCACGGCCTCTTCAATGCCCTCGACAACTTGTTCCGGGAAGCTTTCGAGATCCGCGAGCACCTCGCCGCCGTGTTCGGCCAGTGGGACGAGATGGACTGGTGGTACTTGCGACGCGCCCGCGGGCATGATGCCGTCGCCACGTCCATCGACCTACGTTGCCCGGCCAATCATCCCGTCCTCGAACTTGGCGGAGAAGGGATCGTCATCACCCAGGACGGCGAGGGCTCGGAGTCAGCCAACTTACTGAAGGTTGGCAACTGCGGAGTACGCCACGACGGCAAGCTCGATGCCTGGCGAGCGGCAGCTCCCGGACGCTCCGATCACCTCTGGCAGGCCTGGCGCGCGGGCGAGCGAACCGGCATGGCCATCACCCGGGACATTGGCGGCGTTCGTCGGATCCTCGACTGGACCGTGGAGCCCGAGGATACAGAGTCGATCCGCGCGCTCCTGCACGCCTTGACCGTCGACACGGGTGTTCCGGTGCACACGCGCTTCTGGACCTCGGACGTGCCGACCCTGCTGCTCTTTCAAGAAGCCGGCTTCCAAGTCGTGGCCGGCCCCGAAGTCTATCTCTCCGTCCGCCCGGTGCTGCCGCACCTCCACCAATTGTGGCTCTCGGAAAACTGGCACGTGACGCTGGCCGATGCGGGCTTGCACCCGTTGCCACGGCTCACCATCGGCGAATCGATCGTGGTCCCGCCGTCGCCAGGCACGTGGGGTGGACGGCAGCACGACGCGGAATGAGGTCGCTCGCGGGATGAGAGTCCGCGATTCGCACATTCCGTTGAGGATAGAGATCGTCGGAATGACAAAAGCCAGGAAGGAACGTAGGCCATTCGCAGTAGGCCTACGTGACCGATCCAGGCTAGCCGCTCGGCGGGTCACTGCGCTCCGCGCCTTCCCCCGGTGCAGGCATCCTCTCGATCCGCCACTCGTGGTCGTGGAGTACGGCGCCGAGCTCCCTCTGTTTCGACACGGTGATGTGTAGGTTTTCGGTCGTGGGGATCTGGTGGTACCGGTGAAATCCGGTCCCATCCATGAGCGCGCACAGCACGACGAACTCTCCCGAGAGGACGCGGAGCTCGTGTAGGCATAGCGTCACAAAGCCCTCGGTCGGCAGATCGACCGGCACCTGATCCATCTCCGTGCTCGCGGAGACCAGAACAATCTTGTCGCCTCGAATCAACGCGCAGCCGACCGAGATCTCCGTCGGCACGGCTCCGTTGCGGACGTGGATGCGGACCCCCACCGCCTCGCCCGGTTCGAAGCGGTGGCGCGGATCGCCGGTGTGCAGGTCGATGAGCGTCGCGGACACGATGTGCGGCAACTCGTGGTCGCAGTCAATCCGCATCATGTCGGGCGACCCGCCGTCGGTATCGTAGAGCTTGTTCTGCCAAGTCGAGTACTCGGTCGTCACCGAGATGGCATCGCCCTGCATCCGCAGCTGGCCTTGCTCGAGCCACATCGCGGTATCGCAAATCTGGCGCACGTCGTAGAGTGAGTGCGAACAAAAGAACAGTGTCTTGCCGCGCTGCTTGTATTCGTTGATCCGCTCCGAGCACTTCCGTTGGAAGCGCATGTCGCCGACCGCCAAGATCTCGTCGAGGATCAGGACGTCGGGATCCACCGAGACGGCAACCGCAAATCCGAGCCTGCAAATCATGCCCGACGAGTAGGTGCGGAGCGGCGCGTCGATGAACTCCTCGAGCTCGCTGAACTCGAGGACCTCGTCGAAGCGCCGCTTCATCTCCTTGCGCGGAATGCCGAGAATCGCGCCGTTCATGTAGATGTTCTCCGCACCCGAAAAGTCCATCATGAACCCGGCGCCCAGTTCGAGAAGGCTCGCCACGCTGCCTCGGATCTCGTAGCTGCCAGTGTTCGGGAACGTCGTGCCGGTCAGAATCTTGAGCAGCGTCGACTTTCCGGCGCCATTGCCACCGACAAGGCCGACGCACTGTCCAGGCATGACGTCAAAGCTGATGCTCTGGAGCGCATGAACCTTCTTGTGGTGCGGTCGTTTGTTCCACGGCCAGAGTTCTTTGATCCGACCGAATGGGTTGCCATAGATGCGGTAGGTTTTCGACACATCCCGGACGACGATCGCTGGCTGCTGGTGGGTCATCCGAGGCCTGAGAACTTGCGCTTGTGGCTCATGAAGAATGTGTCGCCGACGGTAGAAAGGAACGCCGCAAACATCGACGCGAAGCGGCGTTGGAGGGTGAATCGTACCCCTCAGGGAGTTTCCCGTCGAGGTCGCGATGCTGACTTGAGGGAGACCACTCCCCTCCAACTCGTCCTCGCAAGGTCAGGTCATTGACTACCTCCGCGGAAGGAATCAGGTTCTCAAGGAGCAGCTCAACAGCAAACGGCTCCGACTGACCGACCGTCGCGCCCGACTCGACTCGGTCGTCCCCCACTCGCGTTCTTTCCCGTCAGCGGCACGAGGCAGGTTCGCGCGTCGGCTAGACTATGCCACGTCTCCGGACACGGAACGTGGCGACAGACGAGCGGATTGTCGCTATATCTGGAAGAATCCCCATAACTCCGCAAGATATCCCGATGGCTCAGATAAAGAAGAAGTTCTGCATGCTCGGTGCATTCGGGGTCGGGAAGACCAGCCTCGTCGCGCAGTTCGTCCACAGCATCTTCTCGGAAAAGTACATGACGACTGTCGGCGTCAAGTTGGATCGCAAGGATGTATGCATCGAGGGGCGGGACGTGTGCCTGATGATCTGGGACTTGCACGGTGAGGACGAGTTCATGTCCGTGAAGGATAGCTACCTCCGTGGATCCTCGGCGATGCTGTTCGTGTCGGACGGCACACGCCCCGAGACGGTGCGAGCGGCACTCGATATCCGGAGAAGAACAAGGGAAGCATTCCCCGTTCCCGCCCTATCCCTCGTGAACAAGAACGACCTCACCGACGAGTGGAGAGTGGCCGGAGCAGACCTTGATGTGCTCGAACGAGAAGGCCTCGACCCGCGTACCACCAGCGCGAAAACCGGAGAGAACGTGGAGGGGGCATTCCGCGAGCTGGCGCGACGCACCCTCGCCTAGGTTCGGGGGACATACCGATGAACCGGGAACAGCAGGTCACACTCTTGCGCGAAGATGTAGACGCCTGGAACTCATGGCGTCAGTCAATCGTCGACCCTCCTCTCGATCTTCGCGGTGCTCAGTTGCGTGGCACCCGACTGGCGGGGGCGAACCTCTGCCGTACTGTGTTGAGCCGCGCTGATCTCGCTGGCTGCGACCTATCCATGTGCGATCTCCGGAGTGCAACGCTCGGGTCAGCAGATCTCAGCGAAGCCAACCTGGACCACGCGATTCTCGACGCAGCGGTACTGGACGATGCCGTTGCGCGAGAGACCAACTTCAATCGCTCGAGTTTGAGAGGATGCAGTCTGGACCGTGCCGATCTGACCAACGCGGTTCTCCAGGGAGCGGACCTGACGGACGCGAGCTTTCGGGATTCGCAGCTGATCGGGGCGGACTTGGCGGAGACCTTGTTTCGTAGGACGACACTGTCTGGCGCCGACGTGACAAACGCGGCTCTGATGGGGACAGTCTTCGCTTGGACCGACCTGAGCGAGGTCGTCGGACTGGAAGCTTGTGTTCACATCGGTGCATCGTCAGCGGACCAAAAGTCGCTCGCGTGCCTTGGAGACGAGCATGAGGGCTTTCTGGCCGGAATGGGAGTTCCATTCGGCAGCCGCGCAGCGGCGACAGCTCCGCCCCTTTCGAGCCCGATGGCTTCGTGCTTCATCAGTCACGCGAGCGAGGACCTGAGCTTCGCCCGCAAGCTGCGCGACGATCTGCATCGGAACGGACTCCGCGCTTGGCTCGCCGCGGACGAGCTCCAGGTCGGCGATCGCCTGCGCGGGTCGATCGAACGCTCGATCTGGCAGCACGACTACGTCTTGCTCGTCGTGTCAGCCAATTCGATCAAGAGCTCGTGGGTGGCCCACGAAGTCGAGATCGTCGTCAGAAAGGAACGTGAAACGAACATGAGTTCCTTACTTCCCATCCGACTCGACGAGACGTGTGAACTCGATGGATCCCACTGGAAGGACAGCGCCTTGAACGACCGCCTAATGTGCGACTTTGTCGGATGGCAAGACGAAAACAAGTATCGCGGAGCGTTGAAGAGGATTCTCGAACGCATGGTCAAGATTCCGCCGTCTGCGCCGTAGGGCCGATCCCACGAGCGTTCCTCCCGTCACCTCTTCCGCTTGATCTCGACGAGGCACGCCTGCAGCCGGGGCGCGATGAGTTCGAACGGCGTCGTGTCGCCGTCGAACTCGCGCATCCTCGGTCCCAGGTCGGCGTGAATCGACTCGAGCGTCTCCATGAAGTCGCGTTGCGTGCTTGAGGGGGGAACCCCATGGGTATAGGTGACGAGATGCGCCAGAGGACCACTCGCAACGAGCACCGTCATCCCGCCGTAGTCGAAGCGATCCAGCTGGTCGGACTCATCGCGGCCCATCGTGTCGCGGGCGAACTCTCGAATCACGGTGAGCATCGCCGATACGAGATCCGGATCCTTCGCCGCATCGGAATCGGTGCGTCCTGAATGGGCAAGGAGCAGTCCGGTTTCCGCGTGGACGAGCATGACCAGGTCGACGCGAAAGACCAACGAGTGCATTCGTGCGACCTCGGCGAACGGCTTGCCCGTCCGCCAAGCCTCGATCCACCATCGTACTCCTCGGAGCGTCATCGCACCGCGCAGCGCATGAACAAAGCTCTCAGCCGCGGTCTCTAGGGATCGCGAAAACGACTCGCGAATCGCCGGCCCGAGAACGGGAAACAGATAGCTAGCGACGGCCTTTGGATCGTTTTTGACCGACGTGCCCAGCGCTCTCTCCACGACCGGCGCAAACGCGGATTCGATGCGAGAATCAGTCTTCGACAGACGGTGGATCAATTCAGGAAGCCGTTGCTCCACGACGGTGAGCACGTGTTGTTCCGCATCCGACTCCGTCTCCTGCCATCGAGCTTGCGGATTCGCTGAGGCGGCGAGAGCCGCTTGCACGTCGCGAAGAGAATCTTCAAGTGCAGCAATCCTCGTCAAGAGCGCACGCTCACTGTCACTTTGCATTCTTATCCCCCTCGAACGGCATCGAGCAAAGCGGGGCGAAGCAGCGTATTGCTCTCTGCCTGTCGTCCGACATTGTAGCTCGTCTGCGGGGCGAGTCGCCCAGCGGCGATCGCCGAGCCGGGGAGCATCCTCCGACGTGGCGCGCGAGCACGGTGTGTGCGTGTCGCAACCAACCAGTGTCATCTCTCGCAGGGAGGGCCGTCCAGTTTTCCCAAAGCGCGCCACCGTCCGTGTACAGGGTTACGGCACGGTCGATTGTCTGGACGAGATGCCGTCAGACTCCCCGGATTGAGTCCGCCAAACACCCTGCGATGCAGATCTTTTCTGGTTTTCTGCAAACCAATTCGATCGGCGAGTACGCCTGCGGTTGTCGCGACGGCAGTCTCAGCCCTTCTTAATCCACAGCTACTCATCTTCGGGAGAATAGAATGTTTGTATTCAAGAACCTTCCTCTGTTGGTCTTTGCTGCATTTGCACTGTGTCTCGTCCCGGTTTCGGACATCGAGGCAGGATCCCCGGCACCGGCTCCGATTTCCGCATCGCCCGCAGGAGGGACGATCGAGCTCGGCCAAACGATTTGTGTCTCGAACCATACAGGGACCCCCCTACCGATCACTTTCAAACTCAATGGTGTGCCTGCATCGAGCGGCGTCATCCCGCCCTTTGGAGGGACGGTTTGCGCACCGGTTCCGATGCTTCCGGGGCTCGTCGGGGCAAAGGTAACGGTATGCGTCGATGGCAAGCAAACCGGCTTCTGCTGGGAGATTGTCAGACCCGCACAGTAAGCGATCGTTGCACGCGTCGTCACCACGCACGAAGCGCGTGCTGTGGTGGCGGCGCATGTCGTCTTTGGACCACGTCGCTGCGAAGATTTTCTGAACCGATTCTCCGGTCGAGCTGGATTCCCTGGTCGGAGCCTCTCATGAACGACCCGACCTCGCCCCTTCGACTCGACGACCTCTTGGAGCACTCTCAGTTTGTGCGCAGGCTGGCGCGAGGGCTGGCGCAGGACGAGCACGCGGCGGACGACATTGCGCAGCAGACCTGGTTGTCGGCGCTGGAGCGGCCTCCGTCGAGTTCGCGCAACCTGCGATCCTGGCTCGCAGTCGTCGCGCGCAATGCGGCGGGGAAGTCCTGGCGATCCGAGCAGAGTCGACGACGGCGGGAAGAGCTCGCTGCGCGATCGGAGGCGGTAACGCACGAGGGGCTCGCCGAGCGCGCCACCTTGCAGCAGCGAATCGGGCAGCTGGTCTTGGAACTCGACGCGACGTATCGCACCCCGTTGCTGCTGCGTTTCTATGAGGATCGACGGCCTCGGCAGATCGCCGCGGAACTCGACCTCCCGGTGGAGACGGTGCGCACGCGGATCAAGCGCGGTCTCGAACGCGTCCGTCAGCGACTCGACCGCGAACAAGGTGGACGCAAGGCGTGGCTCGCGCTGCTGGCCCCGACACCCCATCACAAATCTCTCGCGGCAAACGGAAGCTCCCCATCGAACTCCTGGGTCGGTGCGCCCTTCGTTGTTTCGGGTGGCCTGCTCCTCGTCGCGGTGTTCCCGTTTGTTCATTGGTTCGGAGGCTCCGAAGGCACCGAGTCCGCCGCGAACCCTTCGGGAATGATTTCAAGCGCGTCGCTCCGCGAACGGCGAGACTCACAGTTCGTCGCATCGCCGGTGATCGTCGAGAGGAACGCCGATGCTCGATCCGAGCTTCCGTCCGATCCGATCAAAGCGACGCCAGCCTCGAAGCTCCTCCCGCTCGAAGGCCGCATCGTCGATCCGGACGGCCAGCCGCGCGAAGGGATCCAGGTCGCCTGGATCCTCGATCAGTTCGACCGCGACCTCGGCATGGGCACGCGAACCGAAGTCGACCAACCGACCACTCGCAGCAATGCCGACGGCTGGTTCGTGCTGCCCCGGATCGAGGATCCCAGCGCGGTGATCCAAGTGCGCGACGCCGACTGGCTGTCCCTCGGGCGCAGCGTCGAGAAGAGAAGAGGCAATGAGCATCAAGTCTGGGTCGTGACCCGTCGTCGTCAGCTCACGGGCCGGATCGAAGACCAGGCCGGTCATCCGATCGAGGGAGCCAAGGTCCATGTCATCCCCGACTCGGCTCGCTTCCAGGACTTTGATCGCTCACCATCACGGTTAGATCATTGGATCTCCAATGTTCGCATCAGGTTCAAACGGTTTCCACTAAGCGTGTCGAGGATCTGAGCTGAAACAGACAGCCTCCCCTCGCTCGACTCATCCGGAGCAACCACGATCCCATCGATCGCCAGTTGAAGGGCACCGCGCTCCGGCAGCGCCTTGCCTTCCCATAGCTCACCGGCGGTCCATGGAACAAGTACCCGCGCTCTACTGTCTACCACACGATAGCGGACCCTGAGCCGACCTCGGCCACGGTCATCCTTTGAGCCACCCCCGAACACGATAGTCCCTACTACCGTTTCCCCACGGCGAACGGCACTAACTTCAGGCAACCTCACTCCCTGCGCTTGCGTCTCCCAAGTCGCTTGCAAACCTGACATATCATCGGCAAAAAATAGGAGCGCTCCTAGATTGCCGCACGCTTTTCGCCAGGGCGTATCGGGCAACACGACGCCGCCTGGCCCCCTCCAAACGAACTCTTGGCCGTGCACGTGATCGATCAGAAGATCAGCGAATTCCTCAACATCTGCCCAGGTTTTTCCAACCATGGGCGCTACCTTCACAGCGCTCTCGGCGGCTGTACCCACTGGGCGACGAGAATTCAGTGCAACCGTACTCTGCGTCAGTAAGCCCACCGCGCCCTCGGCAAATGTACTAAGAGCAACGCACCGACGAAGTTCTCCCTCCTCGTCCGACAAGACCTCGCTAACCTTGACGGCAAACGAACAGCCATCAGCAAACGTGCAACCGCCACCAAAGGCATCGGCGGCGGGAGTGGAGTCGAGCGCCTGACACTCCAGGTCCCTGGCCGTAGTGCTTGTTACGGTTTGTCCCGCAAGCGCGATGAGGACACCTAGAAATCGGATGCTCACTTCAAGCACTCCTCAATGTACTCCTAGGAAATCGCACACAGCCTCGCAAGCAATGTGCCCACAACTCATGCCTCCCGTCGTATTGCCACACTGTTGGTCCTCGATAGTCCTTTCTCTCAATCTCAGTCAGACGTTCCCCTTTGAAGTGGAGAAGCAGCCAAGCATTCGCCCCCGCGATACTAACGTGCCACAGCTTAGCTCGCTTGACCTTATCGAACTCTTCAGGCTGCACAGACTTAGTTCGAAATCGCTTACTTTCCCCAAGCTGAAGCGCGGAAACCTCCAGCGACAGAATCGCGCCTCGCTCCAACAGCTTGGCCAGTTGGCCGTAACACTCTGCTTTGTCCGATCCGATACTCAGCCCCATGAACTCTCCGGCCACGATCGAATGAGTCTTCGTCCAAGGCCAGTTAGAAAAACTCACGGCCACCGAATGGCAAAGAAAAACGACCAGCAATAGAAACAGCACGCCTACCGCCGCAATAGAGAATTTTGAAGCGCTCATTGCCCGACTCCGATTTGCAAGTTCACCCGCTAACCGAGCGAGACTAAGTGAGGACACCTGTGCAAGAAGCTGGGCCAGGCTCCTTTGACTTTCCCAAGCACGGAAACTCCTCAGCGAAACACAGGCCAAAAGTAGACGCCCGACGGGGGCGCCATTGGAGCAATTCGAGGTGGTGTACCAGGCACAGGAAGCTCCATTCCAGCAGCACGCTGCGCGACGGCCTGAGCAGCAGAGTTACTGTTTATCCCGATAGGGTCGTAATCTTGAATCTCTTCCAACTGACTAGCGGCATGCTGCACCTCGGCTGAGGTAGCAGGTATTCTAACGAGTTCAAGGTTCGCCCAAAGGGAGCCAGGAATCAGCGATTCCCAGTGATTTCGGTCTGTCGCATGGGTGCCGGCTGACATACCGGTCGTGTGCTCGTCCACTCGACCCATTTCAGGGTTAGCGTTACCCCAGGACAGAACGTTAGCCTCTGGATCACCAACGTAGCTCGCGTCCGTTACGATGTAGTTATGCGAAAACGCCGGCGAAAAAGAAGCTCCTCGAAGAGCCCTCAAGCGTGCACGAGGTGACGCCGCACTGCATCAGCAGACCGAGGAGCTGCTGACCAAGGTCGAGCAGGCTCTGAGAGATGGTCCGGTTGGCGGAGCCAGTGACCGTGCAGCTTTCGTTATGCCGAGGCACCTTCGGCGCGTTTCTCCATATGCCTTGACATCGTGCAGCACCCTGGCCGTCGGCGACACGAGCGGTGATTTCCTCCGCAAGAACCAAGGCCGGTTCGACGAGGCCTTGCCTTGCAATCGGGAGGTTCTCGAAGCAAGGTGCCAAGCCCTCGGTGACGAACACTCCCATCCCTCGTCAGCCTCCACAACCTGGCGACCACGTTGCCTTCCACGGGTCGGATCGACGGAGCAGAGTCGTACTTCCGGGAACCCATGGACGGAATGCCACGCGCATTGGGCGACACGCACCAAGACACTCTCCTCTCCCTTGCCGGCCTGGCCGCCACGCTCGGAAACGCTCAACGATGAGTTTTCAGCGGTCTTCTCTGAGGGATGTCAAACTTGTGCCCCAGTAGGTTTCCGGCGCGTTCCTTTCTTGAAGAAGGTTTGTGGCGAGTCATCGCAGGGCCCGACAAAGCCCCTGGCAAAACGGGTAACGCAAGCGCGTGATCGGGTTGATTCGACGCGAGTGCACGGACCATGTCAGACCATTTGGCGAGAAGCACTTGCAACCGCTCCTCAGTGAGTTTGCGGTGTACCACAGCGAATCGCGGACACACCGAGCGCTAGACGAAAACTCACCGATCGCTCGCGACGTTGAACGCTTCGACCGTTTGATCTCGGAGCGTGTGCACGGCGGGCTTCCTCATCGCGATTGCGCGGTCGCGTCGCACGCACACCGATTTCGTTGACTCTCCCTGTCAGAGTTTGGTCGGGACGACGCTTTCGGGGAGCACCGCCTCGGTTGGAAAAGACCCGCCGTTCGCCCTACAGTGTTTTCAGGGCCTGCCGCGTCATTTCCCGGGTGTAGCGGTGAATCTTCCAGTGGCCGGGGGCCCAGCCTGCCAGAAAACGGTGGAAGTCGGCCCACGCCGCGGGATAGAGGGCACGCCACTCTCGCTCCACGGCGTCGGCATCCACGGACGGTGCCAGGTGCTCGCGGAGCAACGTGAAGTATGTGTCGAGATGATCCGCCGCATGCGCCTCGCATTCCGCGTCGCTGAGACAGCTGCTCAGGAAGTAGGCCACGTCCTTGATTCCACAGCCGCCGCCCACGTATTGGAAATCCACCGCGGCCACGTCCTGGTCGGCGAAGCAGAAGTTCGCGACCTTGGCGTCCCCGTGGACGAGGGTCTGAAACCGTGCGCCGCTCAGCGCGGCGTCCAGCGGCAGCGCCGCCTGACGGAGTTCGGGATCGTTCAATGCTTCCAGCTCCTCGGCGCGAGTGGCCAGGTGCCAGTAGGTCCCGGTTTCCCAGAGCCCGGTAGGGGGTGATCCGAGGAACTGCGCGTGAAACGCGGCCAGCCAACGAAGGCAGCGGCGGATGCGAGGCCCGTCGAGCCGGGTCCGACGCCCCGAGTAGCCCGCGGCGTCAAGGTCTTCGAGGAGGAAGCGCCAGCCACCGTCGGTCTTCTCGGCCGCGTGACATGTAGCGGTCCGAAAAGCGTCGCGGGAGTCCGGGCACCAATGCGAATAGAAGTAGCACTCGACGTCGTAGGAGCGAAGCTTGCGCTGGTGCGACGCATCCCCGGACCAGCCGCGCGGGTGAGTCCGAACTCGCGGGGGCGCGACTTGTTTCACGATCACGCTAGGAACATCCGAACCGTCCAACCTCACGCGCACGATCTCGCCGTAACCGCTCCACAGCGACTGGATCGGCTCGACCGATGCTGGCCGGCCAGCGACGTGTCGTTGCAGCCATGCGAAGGAGGACGGATCGGACAGCAGGTGGTTCGCAAACGGGTTCGCTCGTCTTCGATCGCTCATCGAGGAATCCGGTCGTCCTCGAGCGACTCGCGCAGCTTCTTGAACGGGCGTTCGCTGACGATGATCTCGCTCCCGGCGCGGTCGGCGGGGAGCAGGACGTCGGTCGCTTTGACGGATGGTTCGATAACGGATGGCCCGATTTCCCGATCCCGGTTCACGATCACGTCACGGCCAGCGAGGAAGAACGGCGGCTGCGACAGCTGGGGTTGGAACTCGCGGATGGTGGGCTTGACCCGATCGACCTCGTCGGTGGTGTGCAGTCGCACCTGACCGTGCTCGATGTCGAAGAACACGACCTCGGTGAGCGAGACGAGCTCGAACCTCTTCTCGGTGTGCACCACGATTCTCTCCGGTCGTGCCGGGCTTCGATCGAGAAGCCGCCGAGATCTGGCCCCGCTCTTCCACGATCTCGCGGACGGCAAGTTTTGGCAGCGACCGATGGCGCGGGCCAGCGAATCCTGACCGATCGGCTTCAACGGGTAGGCAACGGCATCGGCTTCGAAGGCGGCCAGCGCGGTGATCTTCATAGGGAACGGTCTTCACTCTCTCGTGCGTTGCTCCGCGAGGCCGGTGGTCGGTCGCAGGATTCTCAGATTCCGGTTCATCGAATATCCGAAGGGAGATCCGCGTGCCCTCGCCCGGGTGCGACCACACCGATAGCGTACCTCGATCATTGGAAAAGGCCCGGACTCGCTCCGCCGTCGCGATCAGTCGACCGCCTTCTTCCTCCGGCTCGGTGGCGGATGGACGCGCGGACCGTGCCGGGAACTCCAGCCCCTCCGCGTCGAATCCAGACCGGGGCGAACCTGTTCGCATCCCGCTTCCGGAGTTTCTCGAGGGATGCGCATTGCTTCGGGAGTGGAAACACCTCGACGGCCGGCTCCGGCGACGGCTCGACCGTGGCAGAAGCGTCGCCTCCCGCGAATGCTCCCCCTCGATCCACGGGACCTCTTCCAGATCCAGCACGCCTCGGACGAACCGCTCGCTGGTTTCGCCGAAGACCTGGGTGAACGCGGCGGCAATTCAACGGGGACTAGGCGAAGAACTCGAGATCCGTGATACTCAGTCACTCGCAGCTTCCGAGCCATTCCTGTCCGCGAGGATGCGAAGATGAAACCACTCCGCATTGCGTGTTTCACGATGGGCGCCGCGGCGTCGTGGTCGTCGGCGCAAGTGGCTCCCGACCTCCCTCCACCGCCATCCCTGGAATGCCAGTTCTTCGGCTCGGGATCGAGCGACTCGTGGTGGAAGCTGGGCAATCCGTCAGGACAGAGTGACTGGTTCAATGTCGACTTCGACGACACCGCCGAGGGAGATCAGGTTCTTGGAATCTGTGTGGACGTGTGGAGCAGACTTCAGTCCGAAGAGGTGATGACCTTGGGCATCTACCCGGAGTCCACGGTGTTCCCCCACGCACCGGACCTTGCCTCTCCGGTCGCCGAGGTTCGAGCGACGGTGTCCGCGGACGATCTCTTCGCGGACCTGGTTTCCTACTCTCTTCCGTGCCTGCACCTGGGGTCGACGGATCTCCACGTCGCCTTGCAACCACGGCCCGGAGATTCAGCCACCTGGCTCGGCGGAGATTCGCAGGGCCCGGCGTTCAACCGCTCGTTCGCCAGTTCCACCGCCTACAACACCGGGGCTTCAGCCCAGAGCCTCAACTGGACCCTTGGAATGCTGACGCGACCGAGCGTCGCGACCAAGAACTCACTACTGGTCAACGGACAGGTCAGCTCGAGCGTGATCGTCGAATCGACCGCCTGCCTCGCCTTCTGGGGGACCCACGCGGGTCAGAAGTCCTTGCTGTACTTCTGCTCTGGCGGAGTGCCGGTCCTCCCGCTCCTCCTCCTGCAAACGGGAAGCCCGTTCTTTCCAGGCCCGAAGCCTGAGACCTGGGAGATCTGCATTCCGACCGTCTGTCCGTTCACCCAGGTGCCCCTGACGTTCTGTGCGATTTACCAGGACTACTGTGACTTGAAACCCAGCGGCAAACCGAAGCTGAAGCTCGGCAACACCGCAACGCTCGTCGTCAACGACGTGCTTGGCTTCTGCCAGGGTTGCTTCGGGATGAGAGACGACGGCGATCACGATGGCATGCTGTGGAAGCTCAGCAATCCTGGTGGTCCCTCGGACTGGTTCACCGTCGACCTGGGCACCGCCAGCACCAACACGGGGGCGGGGACAGGATCGGCGGTGGTGACCAGCGTGGAGATCGAGCTGGCGAACTTCTGCTTTCCCCGCTACGACCGCTTCCTCGCGTCTGTCGGAGTTCACCCCGCCGACGTCACCCAGGACCCTGGGGGGTCCACGCCTGATCTGTCCCAGGGAAGCGCCGTCACCAACGTCCACGTCCCACAGACAACCTGGGATGGCCTGTACCCGGGAATGCAGTTCGCGCTCCCCGATCTTCCCATCAACCCTGGTGGGACCCGTTCCATCGTCGCGGCTCGCTGGCACAGCTATGACACCTGCATCTGGATCGCCTCGGACACCGATGGAACCGACGTGACCAACGGGTGCGGTTCCCCGCTTCCGAACGGCTTCAGCGCCTCCAACCGGGACGACTTCGCAACGAACGCCACCCCGGCCAGCGTCGCAAACTGGGCAATCAAGGTGAACTGGAACGACCCGTAGTTGGGAGGGGATCGTTCGTGGGGGGATGGGGCGGAGATCCATCTGAGAACGGGGCGCCTTTCCCTCTGATCCGACTGTGCTCGAAGTGCCTTCCTATGCGAATTCGATGATCACGATGCACGCCTTGATGGCCAGCGTGGCGACGAGTCCTGCGCATGTGCAGAAGGAGCTGGTCTATGGCGAGGCAATCACGTAGGACGCGGCCGAGTTTCTGCACCCAATGCGAGTCCGCCGAGTCGAGGCCAAGTTCTCCGGCAACTCCTCGAGCCAGCGATGCCGATGGCACCTAGGGGCGAGCCACCGCGCGACCAATACACCATTGCAACTCCGGTATCTCAAGAAGACATCACAGGTCTCACACCCCATCGTGTGCTGGCCCCACGAACGCTTGGCCGCCGAGGAAACTCCCTCATCGTGGTGGCCAACCATTGAGAACGCGTAGGACCTACAAGAATATTCCGCGACGCAGACAGCTCTCGAGACAGAAAGCCAGGACGTTGGTCAAGGGTTCTCCGGAATCCAAGAGTGAACGGATCGCCTTAGCGGTCGCCGGAATCGCTTTGAGATCACCGTGCTCCAGCAGCGTGTCCGAAGCTTGACGCGCCTTCTTCAGGACAACATTCGCGTCGAGCCGGGTGTACGCGACACCGAAGATCGCCGGCTCGAAGTTCCGTTCCTCCACGAAAGGTTCGAATAGCTCGACTCGAGCGATATCGGCTCGTTCGAGCCCGAGCTCTTCAAAGAAGCCCCGGTAAGTAGTTGCGGAAGCATCAAACTCCTGGTCGTAACGATCGCTCAAGCTGAGCCCCTCGTTCATCGCAACATGCCAATGACCTTGAGTTTCATCCGAGTTCGCAATATTGGCTGAGCGCTGACTCAAGATCAGATGCGGCTCTCCGCCACGTGGTGCAAGCAACAACAGATCGAAACCGAAAGACCTCAGAAGGCCCGCGTACTCGGTAAGGCTCCGAGAATAGTCAGGTTCTATGGCCCCTCGAGCGCGCAGCCGTCGATAGAGGCGCTTTGCAAACTGTGAGGTGAAATAGTCCGTGAGGTAGACGACCACGTTGAGCAGGTGCTCTTCCGATTCTTCAGTTCGTGATCGACGGAACGCCGACACGCCAAACTTCTTTCCGTTGAACACTTGCCACCCAGAGCTTCGTTTTCGATCAACCAGTTCGCGGACCTCGGCCTTCGCCGCGAAGACGTCCTCTTTCGTCACGCCAAGCTTGGGCCCATTGCTTCCGAGCCGCACGTATTCCTCCAAATCATCGAACTCCAGGGCGTCCAGGCTCGTATCGACGATCTGCTCTTCGCCTGCGTGGGTAAAGGTAACCTGATCAAGTCGATAGCTGTGATCGGAGTGATCCAACACGGCGATGTCAGAAACCGGCATCGCTTCGCTGCCGCTACTGGGTCGCCCCCTAGTCATCTCAGCGAAACGGGTCTTTTTCTCGAAGCGGTCCTCCAACGCCGCGGAGATTTGACCCGCGACACCGTTCGCGCCGGAGACCCGAAGATCCGCATAGCCCAGATCCGCGACTTCGGGTGGGAGCGAGGCGTCGTCGACCTTCACCACGATCATCCGGTTCTCGTCGCGGCTAGTCGCGTATCGGAACTCTCGCATGGTCCATTCCTTCTCGAGATATGATTTCGAGATCAAGGCCACGACAACGATTCCCTCGGCGCCATAGATCTCAGCTAGTTTCGGCGGTAGCGGCAAGCCAAGGAGCTTGTGCATTCGATTGGGGCCGTAGAAGCAACTGAAACCATCGCGTCTCAACCTCGTAGCAATTGCATCAGCGATCGAGACGTCTTCCGAGGCGTACGAGATCGCGACATCGTAATCCATGAACAGTCACTCAAGCGTTGTGGTTCGCGAGACCTGCAAATGGGATATGCTCAAGGCCTATCAACAGGGCGCGCTCACCGGTTGTCAGAGATGTCAGCCGAAGGTACTCGTCCAGCAAGGGGCTGCTCGCGGCTTCCATTCTAGCCTATGCCGCACGAGGGACGGGACTACGAGGAAGAACATGACCACGTTCGCGAATCGGCCAAGGCCTTCGGTGAACTGATGCGCTGCGTCGAACGCTTCGTGGCGAGTAAGACCGGGAATGAGGAAACGTGCGAGGATGCGGCGGGAGTTCTCAGCCACTTCGCATTCGTGGTCGACGGTGGTAGCAGCCCCCATCGCGCTGATGACCCGCGCTCCGGCCGGATCGCAGCCGTCGCGATCGCTAACGCGCTCCAGCAGACTTCTCCTCGGTGCACGGCACATGAGGCAGCCGAGTTTCTGACCCGCGCCCTAGCCGAGCAGCTCCGATCCCTAGGACTAGAACCGGATCACGATGGTGACAGACCTTGTGCTTCGCTGGCCTGCTTCAGTCTCAATCGCCGGGAAGTCTGGCTGATCGGAGGCTGTCAAGCCCTACTAATCACCGGCGGAGAGCCGGGTGATCGCCTGACCGGCGAGGCTTCGATCGACATCGCCCTGGCGTCGACACGAGCCCTCGTTTTGGCGACGGAACTAAGCCGGGGACGAAGCGTGCATGAGCTTCGCGCCCAGGATCCAGGG
The DNA here is from genome assembly GCA_028289345.1 of Planctomycetota bacterium. Lineage (GTDB taxonomy): Bacteria > Planctomycetota > B15-G4 > B15-G4 > SIAN01 > JANQQL01. The sequence continues at coordinate 120,844 of JANQQL010000005.1, forward strand.
CGTGCTTTCATCGAGCCTCTACTTCGTCAAGCTTACCTCTTTCGCAATCGGCCAACGACCGAGAGATTCTCGTTCTCGGCTCTCGACGGAGTCCGAGTGCCGGACGTGCGAGTGTTCCCTGTCGCGTCAGCTGTCGAGGAGGTGGTGCTGGCGACGGACGGCTATCCCATGCTCGAATCGACGTTGGCCGCTAGCGAAGCACAGCTGGCCGGTCTGCTGGCGGACGATCCATTGCTGATTGATCGAGTGATCTCAACGAAGGGTCTCGCACCGCACCTGCTCTCCTTTGACGACCGCGCCTACGTCCGCCTCAGGCTGGAAGTGCCTCCTGGTGCGATCGCCACCGAAGATCGGATCCCGGACCTTGGCGGAATGCAACTTGCATTCGGTGCACGCTGGGTTGAATACGCTCCGTTTCACCCAGCCGGACTCTCAGTCGAAGCATCTTATGGTCCTGGTGCGCCGCATCGCCCGCCCTCGTTGGACCAAGCGACGCACGAAATCGCCGAAGCGATTGAGGCTGGAATGATTTCCAACACTTTTGATGCGCCGCGATACGCCTTGGTGGGCACGCAGACTCGCTCGCCAGATGCCAACACCGAGCGCCCACGGTTGGTCCTTCACTTCCGCGATTCGAGTTACTCGACGTTCCTCGCATCGAACGGTTGGAACCGGAAGAAACTATCCTCAATCGAAGCGGATACGGTGCAGGTAGACCCGCGACCGGAAATGCGCGTACTGCCGTGGCGCGAGATGCTCGCCGGCGGTTTTGCAAACTGCCTCGGGGCCTGCTGGATTGTGGTACTCGAGAACGGCGGTTCGCCGCTGACTTACCTAACGCGACGCTATGGCGGCATCCTCGACGGTTACTGGGATGGCGCTGTCGACGAAGGACTTCGCCGCGGCTCCGCCTCGCGACGCTTCGATCAGAGATCGGAACAGGATCTGACACCAGACCTCGAGTCCTTCATTCTACGTGCAATTGCAGAAGAGGCCGGCCTGCAGGTTGGGGCCAACTGTTGCACGCTCTTCACGGCCGGCCACGACACTTTCAGTCTTCAACCCGCACTAGTTGGCTGCGTCGAGGTAGACTTGACCCGCGAAGAACTTCTAGATCATCTCCGCATCGCGATAGGCCGCGAAGAGTCTGACCGCATCCGCTGGCTCTCACTGGAGCCAGAGGTGGTCGTGCAGACGGTCGAGAGATTGAAACGCGAACAGCGCCTTCTGCCATGGGTCGAGATCGGACTCTTCGGAACGCTTGTCGTGCGCGCCGCTCGAACGGGATCTCTCGGAAGCCTCTTGCGCAGGCTCCGGCTTGCGCGTAGCTCGAATCTTTGACGCCTTCCCGGCTAGATGTGGAGGCTAGGGACGTGCGTCACCGAATGAGCCTGAGTTTGGCGACCGAGGTCATGGAAGACCTTTCTCCGAGCCCACTGAGATTCGATTGCTGTCACGGACCTTTCCACGGATGAGGTATGGACACCCCGAAGATTGAAGAACGCGAAGGATCACCATCGCAGCAGTCACAACCCATCCACACGGTCGATTCATGAATCTTCCCTCTTGCTCGATGTCAATGGAGGGGCTTGAGGCGTCCCCCACGGGAATCCACCACGATCCCGCTTTGGCATCAAACTCAGCCATCCCGCTTGAACGCCCAGGTCGGTAGTACATGAGTACTGAATCGAGGATTTGTCGGAGTTCTCGAAACCTGTGCCCCGCACCCATCCGCCTGGAACAAGCTCATCGAGCCCGCTCCACGAGGACGCAGTAAGATCTATCGTTTCTGTCCATTGTCGGTACCCCCGCGCGGAGACCCGACACCAGTACTTGTCCACGGGAAGCGACTCAAACCCGACCCGCCCCTGAGCATCTGACCCTCGGGACGACATTTTCGGGATGCACAGGTAGTGTCGGTGGGTCGGATTTGGCCAATCAGCTTGGTAGCTCTGTGATCCTCCGTGGACCAGCACACGCCACGAAAGTCCGGAATGAAGAGCTTTCCCACCAGGTTAGTCAGACCGCCCCTCGGCCCGTAGTTGCTCCGCCACTCCTGGATCACTTCCATATCCACGAGTCGAATCGGTAGCAGGACGTCAGGATCGGTGATCACGCAGCGTGCCTCGAGTCGCACCCAGCGGCTCCTCAAACTTGCCTGCGACATCACTAAAACGACCCTGCGACTCGAAGCAATGGCCTTGATCAGCTGCTCGGTGACCCCCTTGCCGTACTTTAGATCCTTCGCATCCCACCACACTCGCAGGCCGACACCATCCAAGAATCTGCAAAGGGACATCGCGAACGGAAAGTCGGCACTCGAATAGGAAATAAAGCAATCGTATCGATCAGATGGAGCAAGGAGTCTCCAGGGACTTGCTACGACCACGTATCCGATCAAGTAGACTGCCAGGGCACCGACGAAAGCCCACCACGTCACGTGGGAGAGCGGATCTGCAATGCCAGAGTAGACCGCGCAAAGGAAACCGAGAACGACAGCTGTACAGACTGCGAGAAGTCGGGTGTAGCACTTGGCGGTAGCGTTCGGTCGCAGGATGTGCCATGCGACAGCGATCCGCTGTAGCAAATCGGGGGCAAGCTTGGGCATCACAGCCCAGTACGTTCCGCACAGAATCAAGTACATCGCACAGAACCACAGCACAACTGTGAGGTCTCTGCCACTGTAAGCCGCGATCGTGGACGCGCCCACTGCCCCACTTCCGCTGAGCACGGCCAGCACGTCAACGGCATCAACCAAACGAGAACCGGATCCCCAGGGGAGATCTTTCTGGCGCCATGCCCAAACATCGAATAGGCAGATGAGGGAGAGCAAGAGCGATACCAGAGAACGAAACAATGCTAGGTCGAATACGGCGCCGACTGCGGCAACGAGTCCAAGGACTCCGGTCGCGAGATAGAACCACCAGTGGACATTCATGGCAACGGTCTCCGCTTTCGGAATGGACGATTCGGGCTCTCACCCGACGCAACGCGGCTGATCAAGCAAGTCGATTGAAATAGCTCTGGCATGGCGTCAACCTCCTTGCCCTCTCCAACCGGATTGGGACCCGTTCGCGACAGAAAATCATGCGGAATCGCTCGAATGGCATGGTTCCGCCCCATCGACGAATGAGCCAGAAGTCACGACCGACAGGAAAGCCCAGAGATGTCCGCTCGGATCTCCGCGTCCAGGCTGCGGCGCCTGAACGACCGGCACGAATGGGCGACGTGATTCCGTACCGTTGCAGCCGAGCCAACGGGCATCTGCGGCCTTGAAGCTCAGAGTTCCGATGCCGAGCTACGCAAGAGTGACGAAGCGGCAGATGTGTTTTCGCCATGGCCATCTCGAGGGTGGCCACAATCCGCAGCGACCGTAGAGCTTCATCCCTCACCCATGAGCCCTTGGGACCTTCGAGGCGAAAGTCGGGGGGCCGTTTCCATGGCGGTCAGGAGTAGGAAACGCCCAGTATCAGTGTGGAATGCGAGCATCAGTAACCACTCAGCCCGGAGACGGGAATTCGAGATTTCTCCCGTCTCATTCTTCGGGACGCTCAGTTCAAGAGAGTGTCAGGGCGCAGCGCGGGCCCGGCGGTGCTTTTCTCAGCCTCCGAATCGGGGGCTCTCTCCCTATCGCCAGGAAGGAAGAACAGGACCATGCTCCTTCTCCGGATCTCCATTTTCACCAGTGCTTTGCTGTTCGGCTCACCCTCACACCTTGTGAAGCACCTTGGGAACCCGAAGGGCGTCCGCAAATCGCCGGAAGAGGTCGTCGAGCTCCTGCGGTCGGTCGATCGCTCAACCCGCGATGTCCAATCAGTCACCTACCAGGCCTCCTGGAAGCCGGAGGGAATTGGCGTGGGCCCCCGATTCGAGGGACGAGTCAGCCTCGCACTGGACACAGCTGCAGAGAATCAGGCTTGGTACCTGCTCGTTGATGGCGAATTCTCCGAGTCGGGCGAACCTCCTCGGAAAATCTGGGCGTCCAAGAACAGCGAAGGTTGCTTCCTCATCGATGACTCGAGGAAGTTCTACTGCGCCGAGCCGAGCGACGCCTCCGGGGCCGCCGCTTCGTTGCTGGCCCGGCTCAAGGGAGCCTGGCTCCCTGAGTTCCTCACCGACACACCGTTCGTCGACGAAATGGAGGCACATCTCTCGCGTCACGAGGGAAGCAAGTCCGTCGCGGGTGTTCCGTGTGAGGTCGTGTTCGTGGAGTACTCGGCAAACCTGGACTCCTCTCCGACTCGGTGGTACTTCGGGGCAATCGATCATCTCCCACGGCGGGTTGAACGATTGAGTCGGAAAAACCAAGCCGATGGGCACCAAACTTTGACGATCTCAAACCTCCAGACTGGAGGAGGCGTCGACAACGGTGCCTACACGCTCGAGAGGCCCGACGGTTACACGGACGCTCGAGACATCCTGCGCGAAGTCGACCAGGCCGTCCGCGACGTGACCAACGTCTCATACCATGCATCCTGGAGCCCGGAGGGAGCAGGCTTCGACGACCTTCTCCAATTCGAAGGGAGGGTTCACCTGGCCACCAAGGGCCCGTCGGAGTCCGCCATATGGAAGATCCGTTTGGACGGCGAGCTCTCCGACTCAAGGGTGACCTCAAAGAAGATTTCTATAGCGAGCGATGGTCAGAACATATCCGCGATTGACCACAGCAATGAGCTCTTTCGTGAAGGGCACATGGGGTCTGCCGGCGTTGCGCAAATCGAACGCCTCTCTGGAGCATGGCTTCGAGAGTTCCTGGTGGACACTCCCTTTGATCACGAGATCGACGCTCCGATCGTCCTCTATGAGGGTCAGCAGAGCGTGAAGGACGTTCTCTGCGACGTGTTGTTCGTCGAGTACACAGATGCGCCCGATTCATCGAGGACACGCTGGTACCTCGGCGTGGACGACAAACTACCCCGTCGAGTTGAACGCTTGACACGGAAGGGACAGGAAAACGGCGCCATGGTCCTCGTCATCTCCTCCCTCAACACGGACACAGCGCTCCCAGACACCACCTTCCAACTGCGACGACCCGAGGACTACGAGTCCGAGGAGTTCCCTCCATACTGCGTCGACATTTTGGAGGGCCAAGAGCGCGTTGAGATCATCCGCACGCCCTATTCTTCATCGTCCGGTAAGTCCGCATCCTTCGCTGCTTCGCGGAGGATCCCGGATTCCCCTGATTCCCTCTCATCGAGGATTCGCAACACGCTGACGATCCCCTGGTTCGGTGACTTCCTGCTCGACCTCTCTCGTGCAGATGCGAACGAACGTGGTGACCTGTGGCGCGACCTGGAGAAGCAGACCCCGAACATCTACTCCTCGCTCAAGCCTCTGCTTGACCAGTTGTTAGACGACGGGAGCTTCGGTACCACAGAATACGGTAAGGTCGACCGCTCGGATGATGGGTTCTACTGCGAGATCAATGGCACTCGCGCCGAAGTCGCGTCTCTGCTGTTCTTCGAGCCGCATCGCAAAACTCTCTGCGACGTCTCGGATTCCAAGAGCGCCATCGCCAGGGTGAAGAGAGCCGAGAGACGGCTGACGAGCTATCCCGACTGGCCGTTTCTCGAGAGACCCTATGCAGATGTGACTCTCCTCGGCGACTCTCGCAGCTCGACGACCCCGAGGCCCAGCTCCACGGCCCGGATCGCGTACACCGTATCCGTCAACTGGTGGCCTGACTTCACGTCAGATCTCACAGTGCAAGATCGGTTTGACTACGACGGAGTCCCGATCTGCCTGTACTACTCCCTGACGGATCGCTGGAAGTACTTCCACGGCGTTGACTATTACTTTGGGATCCAAACTCAAGATGGGACTTTTGTCGCGCTTTTGATGGTGACCGAGTTTCGGTGTTCCAAGGACAATCCTCTTCAAATCGTCCGGGAGAACCAAGGTTCGCTCAAGTATCATGCCGAGAACCGATGAGGCATGGAAGCGACGGCACTTCGATGTGGTAATGGAGAATGCGACCGAATCATGCCCGCAGAAGAACGATGCCCCTGCACTGTCGAGCAAATGACCGAAAAAGACGAGATCCGCAAGATCTGTCGGTCTGCCCTTCTTGTGCTCTCGGACGCCCGCATCGAAGTCGATGATCTCTCGCAAGGAGTGACGGTGCGTCTCATTGCAAGATGGTGCAACAAATGCCGGGAACGTGAGTTGGTGTGCATCGAGTACTGTTTTGTAAGGGATGGCGAACGTTACCCCACTGCCTACATCTCGAAATCAGCCACCAATGTTCTGCTTGACATGAAGAAGAAACAGGCTCGAGAGAACCACTTCGAAGAGGAGCCGACCGGCGGCGAAGTTGCGGAGCAACGAGAAAGAAGCCGGCGCCTTGTCGAAAGCGCCCTAATGACACTCGCCCCGCATCAGCGCCACTTGATCGAATTGAAACACCTCAACAACGTCAAGACTCGAGACCTGGTGGCGATCTTTCGAGATGAAGAGCGATGGATGAAGAACTCCCAAAAGGAATACAAGCGGGTATCCAAACTCATCGACCGGAACTGCAAGAAGGGGCTCGCCCAGCTCAAGCGAATCCTGGAAGAATTGAGCTAGAGAGACAGGAGAACGGTGAATGAGATCCGCCAACCGCCAGTGGCAAGAGCTGGTCCGCCAGCACCCCCAGCTCACTGACCCGAATCTGTGGCCGCCACTCCCGGACGCGGTGACCGATCGGATTGGTGAGCACATTGTCCGATTGGCGGCAATTCCGTTCCACCGAACGAGCGCCTGGACAGTTCGCCTGCTCCAACGGACCCGCTCAGCCAGTGCGGCCCTCGTCGTTCTCCCAACATTCCTCATTCCGTTCGACTGGCCGGGAAAACACCTCACTCTCTATGCGATCGCAACTGTCTGCATCTTCATTCTCACGGCAGTGTTCATCCGAGATCGAGCCTGGGCACCCGCCTTCGCCGCTGGCGGCCTCGGTATCCTGGCCTTCGTCGACTGCGTTGCGTGGCTCCGCATTTTTGACGAGGTCAAGGATTCGGGATTTCCGCGAGTCCTTGCGTACATTGACGTGATCGCCTACGGATCCATAGTCGGTGCGGCGATGAGCTTGTTCGGGTCAGTCCGAAAGACCTCAGGAGCTCATCCCTCGAGATGGCTCTACATCCTCTTTACATCCTATTGCGCAGCGGCATGCTACTTCTGGTACTTGCTTGCCGGCCCCTTGAGCGACTCACGTCTGGCAAGCAAACTCCGAGATGTATGGGACCTCGATGGGTATGCGTCGTCTGCAGATGCCTTCCTGCAATCGCTCGGAACCACTGTACTTCAGGACGTCGAAGGACTTCGTTTCATGGCGTGGCTCGTCTGGGCCTTGTACGGGATTTCCGGGACGGTGTCATTGGCTTTGCTGTTCTGCCGAGTCTCGCTTCGTGCGACGGTTCGATGGATTCTGATTCCCGCCGCCCTGTATGCCGTCGCCGGCCCCTGGACCAATGAGTCGTGGGAGTGGTTCCGGTATCTGTTCTTGTTGCTTCCGCTCGCTGGTGCAATCGACTGGGCGACGACTAGAAGCAAGTAGCCGAATGCCGTAAGGGCTCTGGGTCTTCCAACACATCAAGTGCCTCAAGATCGCAACGCTCTATTGGCCATACGACCCCATAGACGCGATGGTCACATCGCTGCTCAGTACTCGCCACACCTGTAGGGTACTAGAACCCGGCCGTCCCCTCGCGAGGCACCCTTCCTGGCTACGCTGGTAACATCCGCGAGCCATGATTCCCGTCCTCCAACCATTCCAGGCACTCGCCGCCATCCTCGCGGGCTGGTCCAATCGGCACCATGCGAGTGATCGAGTCTCTCCTGGGGGAGAACCGCCTGTACCGAGACGATTCTCGACCACTTGTCGATCTAGAAGTTGAAACTTCAGCCGATGATTTAAGAAACTGGCAGAACCGAGGCCGCGTCTTCACGGAATCGGGTGCCATAGAGTGCAAGAACACGTTCGCAGAGCGAGTTGTCGGACACTACGGTGCCCGCCGACCAAGCTTTCGAGCCCTGTCGACTTTGCGTTTCCGGTGTGATCGCTCCGAGGTCAAGATAGTGAGGTGCCGACTGATCCCTGTGGAGCCACGCGATGAAGGTCGACGTGTTCCTGAGCTACGCGAGAGAAGACAGGACGAAAGCCGAGAGACTCGTGCACCGCCTGGAGTCCCGAGAACTCTCCGTCTGGTGGGACCCAGATGTTGCACCCGGTAAAGACTGGCCTGAATCGATTGAACAGGCGTTGAACTCCGCGACCTGCGTGGTCGTGCTTTGGTCGCAGATCTCCGTGAAAGCTCGCTTCGTCAGGGAGGAAGCGGAAAGTGCGAAGAATCGAGGTGTCCTCCTCCCGGTGTTGATCGACACCGTCGAAATCGAGAACTTGCCACTGGGCTACAGGACCATCGAGTCGGCGGACCTCAGTCGCTGGCGTGGCGATCCGTACGATCACGAGTATTCGCTTCTATGTGATCGAATCTCGTCCATCCTCAGCGGGGAGGAAGTCAGCTCCGCGAGGGACGAAGCGAGAAGGGCCCGCCGGCGACGACAATCCGTTCGAAGCCTCGCGGCGCTACTACTGATTGTTGCGGTCGGTGTCCTCCTGTACACCGAGCCCTGGGTTTCCAGTGCTCCACCCACGATCTCAGATTTCGCCGTGGAGTCGACTTCGATCCCCTGGAACAGCTCGACTGCGCTGGTCTGGAAGTCCGACGACGCGGATCGCGTCGAGCTCACCGCAAATGGCTCGGTGGTCGGAGAACTGGATCCGGAGGGACGTCATCCCGTAAGTCCAGGAGAGACAACAACGTATCGGATTCGCGCCATGCGGGGCAACGTCCGGGGAACCGACGTGAGCGAACTCATCGTCCGGGTTGGCTCTCCGGATCTGTCCGGGACCTGGAAGAGCTCTGAAGGCGGGTACTACGTGGTCACCTCAACACGGAGTGGATACAGGTGGGAGGCGTACACAATTGAGAACGGGAAGGCGATGTTCCACAACTACGGGGCGTACGCCACGGCGACGGTCGAGTACATGTCTTCTGCCGTCCCAAGCGTTGAGTCGAGGGCGACCTTCGCAGCGATTCCCCCGAAAATGCTGCACCCTCCCACCATCTCCTGGTCTCATGGGGAGAAGTTCACGAAGGTTCAGGAGGGAGTCGCCTACATTGCTCATTCGCCATTGACGGTGTACGGAAAGTGGGTGAATGAGCAAGGACGCCAGTTCTCCATCGACCAAGTGCCCGAGGGGTTCTCTTGGTCCGTGCCGGTTCACTTCGAATCGGGAGATGTGACCGCGGATGGCGGCCGGCTGTCTGTCCAGACAACACCCGCCAGCGAGTTCGGCTCGTGGATTTCTGCCGGCACTTTGACCGGAACAACGATCGGGGACTCCGGGTCGGTTCAGCCCACTCAGATCGCCTGGAACAACGGCGTGACGTTTCAGGCGGTCGATTCGATCCCGTTTCAGCTGCATGGCAACTGACTGTCATGACGCGGCTTTTTTGAAACCGAGGCGTTGCCGCAGCGGCTCCGAACCCAGTGCGCTCACACCGCAGTTGATCGATGTCCTCCGAACGAGAAGTACATCGCCGCGTTCGGACCCTGGTTGACTGTGGTCCCAGCCGGTCGCTCAGATCCCGACGGTCACGAGCGACGCCGGTCTTTCCCATTCCCCGGACCCCGAACTTCACAAGTTGAGGTAGTGCTCGAACCAGTTTCCAGTGTCTACCCGAGTCAGCTCGTCAAGAAGCTCCAAGCTGACTGCCCGGACGAAGAACGAAGTGTTCCATCCGCTGTTGCTGAGTACGACGAAGCCGGTCCCATGGTTTGGGAGAAGCCAGAAGTCTGCGCTCATGCCGTCAATTCCACCGGCATGGTTGTACGCTTCGTCGCCGTGCCGAAGGACTCTGAAGAGACCGAGTCCATAGGTCAGCTCTTCCACGTCTGGAAACCAGAGATCCAAGTTGAACTCCGAAGGGGCTTGGACCACGACACGAGCTCGAGCTTGCTCGACGAGTGCATCGAGATTCTCATTGCCGAAGGACATTCGCTGCATGACTTTCGCGATTCCTCGGGGAGTCGTCACGACGCTGCCTGCCGGCCCAACACTGGTGAGCACACGGTGAGGGATGACGCGCTTCTCTGACCCCCTTCCAGAATGAGGCCGAGCGCTGTTTGGACCGGACTCTTCCAAGTCAAAAGCAAGGGGGAGATGATCTCCGCCAAAGAAAAGAGAGCGAATCTGGTGTTCCCAGGGGACACCGGCGAGGCGCTCTACAGCAAGGCCGAGTGCGGCATAGCCAACATTCTGATAAGAGAAGACGTCGCGAGATGGGCTTGGGTCCTGCGTCGCGGCAAGCTCGCGGACCAGTTCGCATCGTCCCATGGTTCCATCCCACCAGAGAGACGTCGTGCGAGGATACCCGGTTCGCATCGCCGCAAGGTCTTCGAGCGTGAGAGGATTCGCTCCGCCTTCTCCCCTGAGTTCGGGAATCAGACCGCCCACAGCCTCTCCCCAGGACAAAAGACCGGCATCAGCGTGCTGTTGCAAAAGATGGGCCGTGAGCACCTTGGTCACCGAACCAATCTGCATTCTCGATGCGGGACCAAGAAGGGTCCCGCGACGGTGATCAGCAAAACCCAAGTAAGTTTCATGCTGGATGCCGCTCGAGTCGAAAGTCACGATCGCGAGGCCTGGTTGGTCGTACTCGTCCCAAGCCTCGGCAAGTCGGCGCTCGAACGGGAGAAACCCGTCCTGCGAGTGTCTGGAGTGGTCGGAAAGAATCCCACGACCAGCGGTGACTTCGTCTTGAACAACGTTGTCGCTGACGGTGACTGCCCCATTCACGATCACGTGAGAGATCCCTTCAGAGAACACGGCTGGGCTCTCAAAGCTCGCACGCGAGTCGATCCGCGTCGGATCAATCAAAGTGAGATCCGCGATCGCTCCCACCTGGAGACGTCCGCGCTCGGCGAGGTCCGACGAAACATGCTCGAGCTTTCGGGCGGGCGCGAGAGTGATCTTCTCGAGTCCTTCCAGCCAGGTCAGGGGGCCATCGACGACATACTCTCGAAGAAACTTCGCAAAAGACCCCGCACCACGGGGATGGCCTCTGCCGTTCCTGATCCCTCCATCACTCCCCACCGAACACCGAGGATTCCGCACAGCCGCGTCAACGACACTTCGATCGATGAAGTGGATGATGATGGGTGTCGGAATCTCGTCATTCCGATGGTGAAGGAAGGAAGATTCATCGAGGCGCTGACCCGAGAACAGCTGAATGTCTTCGTAGGAACAGTTCATCCGCTCTTGCCAGCCAGGATCGAACACCGAAGACTCGAGCATTGTCGATCCCGCAGTGTAGGGGTAGGCATTCGCCGCGACTCGCAGCCCGGACCTTGCCGCCCCGTCGATCAGGCGCAACGCCCGAGAGATGTCGGTGTGCAGCATGGAGTTGATGTGCATGATCTCGAGATCGGCCCCGGACGCAACGGCGAGTGACAGGCATTCCTCGAGCCCGCGAAGTCCGGACGTGGGCTCTCGAGAGCCGAGCCAGCGCACGTGGACGTGGCATGGGACCCCCCAGTGAGCCGCGGTATCGAACATCGCCGCAAGCTCATCGTGAGAAGCGCCTGGCGTGTACTGGATCCCAAACCCAATTCCGAGAGCTCCGCTCTTGATCTCCTCGACGATCAGCTGGTTCATCGTGCTGATTTCATCCTCGGTCGCGGCTCGATCTCGTTCGATCACTCCTGCGGCCTCACGGGCGGCCCAATGGCCGGTCGCCGCACCGACATTGGTGTAGACGCCAGTGGCAACTAACTCGCGAATCATTTCCTGTACATGGAGTGGTCCCGACTCCATCCCCAGCTGAGTGGTCACTCCGTCCGTGACTTTGTACAGACTCCCTTCGACCGTGAAACCATCGGCAGCCGCATCGATGAATCCGGGCGAGACAATCAGTCCCGTGGCATCGATGAGGCGATCGGCTTCGATCGTCTCCGTCGTCACGGCGGTGATGCGATCCTTGGTGATCCCGATGGAACGAATGGCATCAAGACCCGTTTCTGGGTCGACCACCCTGCCGTGGAGGATGGCGATGTCGTGTTGCGCGGAGCCGATTGAACTCGAAAGAGTCAAAGAAGCGATACAGGCAAGTGTCTTCCGCATCGGGAGTCCTCCGGATGGCTCCTGGGCTGATGGGCACATATCGGTAACTAGTTACATTCAAGGCAATTTACTTCGCCCCCGCGGATGGAATCCAGAGTGGAGGCAACTTGTGGGTTTTTCCGCAGGGGCACCGACGCTGCACGAACAGTTCGTGACGGCGACGCGTAATCCGGACCAGGAAAGCACGTCGTTTCCGATCGGACCCTGGACCCAGGCGAGTGCGCGAGCGGACTCCGGGGCAAAAGCTCCGAACGAGGATTGAAAGAACAGGCCCGTCGCTCCGACACGCCAAACAATTGCGGGATAGGCTTCACGGCCCGTCGTCACCTCGCCGGGCTCGGAATTCCCTCTGACGGCTCTTGCATCATCGTTTTTGTCAATGCCGTTCTGCGGCGAAGTCCGCCCTGCGTGTTTGGGGGGTCGCAACACGGAGCCGCTCGCAGAGCGGAAGCGTCTCTCCAGCTTGATCCGTGTTGAGGATCTCGAGCGAAATTCCCACGACGCGAACTCAAATTCGCACCTACCGCTAGGTTCGGGGTCCGTGTAGGACTCGAACGCGGTGGGAAGGCACTGTCACTCAGTCACTCGCGCGCCCGACCCCTGGTATACTCGTCAAGCGCTTGGCGACTCGACGAGGGATTTGAGTTTCCGGCCGGGACAGGACGTCGGCTGCTCTTCGCGCAACACTCAGCCCCGCTCCGATGATGGAGCTGTTTCAGCAGCCTCGACCGTACCATCGACGTGCTGAACCGAAGTTGACTCCGGCCCCGGATCCACCTCGATAGCCAGACGCCATGCCGCCGTTGAGGCTCCTCTTGGATCGACGAAAGGACGAAGGTCATTCCCAAACAGAATCCCGTCGATCGATCGACGAAGGTCCCCGTTCTCGTTCTGAACGGTTTCCTCGGATCCGGCAAGACCACGCTCCTGAGAAGTCTGCTCGTCCAGGCCCACAGGAAGAGCCTGGCGCTCGGGGTCATCGTCAACGACATGAGCGAGCTCGATGTCGATGGCATCATCGTCGCCAAGACGGACTTCTTCGAGGAGAGCGATCCCCACTTCGCGTCCATCCATGGGTGCGTCCTGAGCAGCCGGAAGGGAATCGAGGAGCTTCGAAACGCGACGAAGCGGATGCTGGCGAAGAGTGCACCCGATCTGCTCATCGTCGAGACGTCGGGAAGCTGCCACCCCATGCCGCTCATCGAGTTCTTTCACGCGCAACCAGAGTTTCGACTCACGGGCGTCTTGACCATGGTCGACAGCGCAATGATCGACGAGGAATATGACGCCGGCCGACAACTCTTCCCGGCCATGCAGCGCAACGTGCGAAACGGGCACCGGGACACCACGAATCTGCTGGTGGAGCAGGTGATGTTCTGCAGTCACTTGCTCCTGACCAAGGTCGACCGCATCGAGGAGAGCAAGCTCCCCACCATCGCGCAGTCCATCCACGAGCTGAACCCCTTCGTGGAGGTCCTTTCCGTGCCCTTCGGGAATCTGCCTCTCGACAAGGTGCAGGCCATTCCGGACTTCGATCACCATCGCGTCGCGAAGTTGATCCAGGAACTGAAGCCGTCCTTCGAGCCAGATCGTCAGGACGAGCGCCCCTACAACCTGGCGACTCGGGTCCTCGAGGACGACCGCCCCTTCCATCCCCAGCGCCTCTGGGACACCTGCCAGCATCAGCTCGGCCAGCTCATCTACCGAAGCAAGGGCTTCTTCTATCTCGCGAGCCGCGACCAGTTCTCCCTGCTCTGGAATCAAGCCGCCGGCGGAATTGCCCTCGAGCTGGCGGGGTACTGGCGGGCGGGAATCCTCGAGGATGAGAACAACGGCCTGGACGAGACGGAGATCCAGGCGCTGAAGGATTTCATCGCCAAGAATCCCGGACGCTTCGGTGATCGCCGCTGCCATCTCACCGTGATCGGAGACCGGTCTCAGGTGGACCGCTTCACGGAATTGCTCACGGAATGCTTCCTCACCGAGGAAGAGATCGAGCACTGGAGGTCGGGCGGAGAGTTTCCGGATCCGTGGCCTGACAACTTCGTAACGAGGGAGTACTGAGGGCGTGGGGAAGTGACCGTGGGCGCCAGCACAGAGCGCGATGGGCACCGCGGCTAGAACGCTGCACTGCGCCATCAAGGAATCGGAAACGAGCTAATCGCCCCAAGTCCATTCCCCATTGCGGCGCTGGACTCGTGCAATTTCGAGAAAGGCTCGGCGGGTTGCTTCGTTTCTATCGTCGGTGCGCTGCGTGAATTGGACGGTCCTATCTTTGCACCCTACGGGTAGGCGCGACGAGATTCTTGATCAGTCCGTCTCGATTCCAGCAACTGGCACCGAATCGCGGATCACGATTCGCCCGCCAAACACGGGACTGATCGGGCCCGTGCCAGGTTCCAGGCCCCTGCTATTGTCGTACACGACGAGATTCCCATCAGCCCTGTCCCAGATTTCCATCCGGAACAGGTCCTTCGAAGTGCTCGGGTCGAGCCTCGAGTCGATCACCGTCGTCCGGAAACCGTAGTTTCCTTCTCCGTTGATCGTGCCGGATCCCTGGAACTGCGCACGCGCTCCGTCGACCACCAGGAACTCGTAGGAACTCGAATACAGCTCCAGCTCGTCACATGCAAAACGGAAGACCAGATGACCTCGAGGTTCGCTCTCGCCGTCCCGGTACTTGGCGGTGAACTCGAGCTGAGCCCGCCCACGGATCGCGCAGGCGTCCGTCAATGTGCATGAGCCCTCGGGAGAGTGAACGGATCCGCAACCAAAGACAGCTCCCGCATCCGGGTCGAACACGACGAGTGACAGGCACTCTTCCCGGCTGACATTGCCCGCAGAGTCGGTGCAGGTGATGCAGAGACTCCGGGTGCCCGCCTCGTCGAACCCGAGAGGGATGACGAGATCCTCGACGGTCTCGTCGAACGCTCCGTCCGCGGCCTGCATGGCGAACGGCCCAGCGCCATCGATGGTGTAGGAAGCACTGGCGATGGTCGAGTTGCCAGTGCCGACATCCGTTGCCACGGCGGTCAGCACTGTCGTCGTCTGGACCACGACGGGAGAGGGAGTCGCCGAGAGATCGAGGACCGAGGGGGCCTGGAGATCCCCAGGTTCCCCGCCCTGCCCGAAGAACAGGAAGGCACTGCCCGAGGAAACCGCCGCCACGTTGTTGTCACCGGTCGCACCGATGATCACGTCTGCAGCAGCGTCACCGCCGAAGTTGCCCGCGGACGCCACGGAGCCGCCGAAGAAGTCCTCCAGATCCTGACCGAGGAAGACCACGTCCGCGCCAGTCACGGGGTCATCAATCGATCCCGACCGACCGCCGCGAAACAGGAACGCGGCCCCGGGGATGAGCACACAGTCATCCGCACAGTTGTCCCCCGCAGCTCCAATGATGACATCGTCGAGTCCGTCTCCATCGAAGTCCCCGGCCCCCGCCACGGAAAGCCCGAGGAAATCACTCACTCCCTGCGTGCTCACCACCAAGGCAGCATCACTTGTGTCGAGGATCCCCGTCTCTCCGCCGAGGAAGACGAAGGCACCACCCACTCCTGCTCCCACGAAGTAGAAGCTGTCACCGATGATCACGTCGTCGAATCCGTCCCCGTTGAAGTCACCCGCCGAAGACACCGAGATCCCGAACTCGCCGAATCCCAGCCCGCTCCCGTCCCCATGCAGGACCACGTCCGCCTGGAGCTCGGGATCGGTGATCGTACCGGTACGCCCCCCGAAGTAGACGTAAGCGCTGCCCCTCCCCTGGCTCGTGAACGCACCCACGATGACATCGTCTCGCCCGTCCGCGTTGAAGTCCCCCGCCGTCGAGACAGAGATGCCAAAGCCATCGTTACAGGCCCCGGCGCTCAGAACGACATCGGCGTCGGACGAGGCATCCAAGAAGAGCTGCGAGTCGAGGTCGCGGCCGAAGATCAGGTGGACATCGTTCCTGCACACCCCATCCAGGAAGTAGTCCCACCCGCCCACGATGAGGTCGTCCTTTCCATCGCCGTCGAAGTCTCCCGCGGAAGCAACGCTGTTTCCCAGCTGACTCCCTTGGTCGCCGCGGATCACGATGTCGGCGTCCGTGTCCGCGAACAGGACGATCGGAGACACGACGTCCCGACCGAAGAAGACGAAGGCACTCCCGGAGCTGGGCCCGTTGTCGTCGTCTCCCGGGGCACCGATGACGATGTCCTGGAGGCCGTCCCCGTTGAAGTCCCCCACACCGGCGACCGAGATCCCGAAGGAATCCGCCTCCCCCGCGCCGTGCAGTACGACATCGGCATTCATGTCGGGGTTGTTGATCGGACCATCCCTTCCGCCGAAGAAAACATATGCCGAGCCACTGAAGCGTGCCCCGCCATCGTGGACCGGATTGCCGACGATGACGTCATCGAGACCGTCGCCATTGAAATCCCCCGCGCACGCCACCGAGTCTCCGAAGATGTCCGCGCTCGTCGGATCGTCGTCCTCCTGGCCGTTCAGCACCAAGTCGGCATCCGCGTCCGCGACGAGGACCTCACCCAGAACCGATGCCTGGGCAGACAACGTTCCGCCGCCAGCCCCGATCAAGACCGGAAGGAGAACGGCAATGAGGAGTTGGATGCGTGTCCGCGAAAGGACGAGGGGTGCCATGGTCACTCTCCAGGGATCTGCGCCAATGGACGGGCGGGACTTGCACTGTGACGGCATCAACGAGATCGGCGCTGGACACCCGACAGCCATTTTGTGTTTTTTTGGGGTCCCAGGCTGCGGGACACCCGACAGAGTCACGGCTTCGTCGGAGCAGTGCGTTTTTCCGGAGAGGTCGCCGCCCGTGCCTCGTCCAATAACGACGACGGATTCGTAGACGAGCAGGAGCGGACACGAGTGACATCAGCAACCATGGTGGCAGCCTCTGTCGTGGCCACCGACTTTTCACGCGGCTTTCGCGAGTTTGACGACCAGGAGGTGGCGGCGACCTTCCAGGTCGCTGACTTGCATTCTCAGCAGTTCCCCGTGATTTCCTTTCGCCTCAGCCCATGGTGCCGCGCACCCACTCTTTTTTGGCCAACGGCGTCGCGACTCGTGCCCCCATCGTTCGCAAGCCGGAATTCGACCTCTGCACACTTCATCAGGAGTCCGGCCTCTCCGGCCGTGATGAGGTCGATGTTGGTTGAACCATTCGACAGACAGTGATCGGGGAACCTCCGACCAGTCTCGACCACACTCCATCCTCGCATAGCCCGCAGCTCCAAGATGGCCATCCGACTGAGTGCTTGGTAGTGGGAACGACGAGCTGGCGGTAGTCCTGCCATCCTCTCGTCCTTGAGCCGTAACTCTTCATTGAGCAAGGCGATCTCATTGCGAGGACATTCGAGTTCTCGTTGGGCCACGACAGTGACTTCGTAACTCTTGGCGTGATCGCCATTTCTGTGGGGCGGCGTGGGCGATCGACAATCAGCCGACCTAAACCCGTAGGGTACAAAAATTCGGCCGTTCCCCGCGAGACACCACTCCTGGCTACACAGGTAACATCCGCGTGCCATGATCCCCGTTCTCCAGCCATTTCACGTGCTCGCCGTCATCCTCGCGGGCTGGTCCAATCGGCATCAGTTGCGAGTGATCGAGTACTTGCAGGAAGAGAACCGGGTCTTCAAACAACAGATGCGGAAGCGAAGACTTCGACTGACTGACACTCAGCGTGCTCGGCTCGCAGTCGATCGTCGCCACGGACTTCTTCACGGCCGAAGTCCGGACGCCCCGAGGATTGAAGACGTACTACATCCTCTTCTTCATGGAACTTTCCACGCGAAGAGTCACCATCGCTGGGTTCACGCCCCGTCCTCACGGTCGATTCATGGCTCAGGTCGCCCGAAACCTCACCGATGAAGAGGATGGGTTCCTGAACGGCAAGCGGTTCTTGATCCACGACCGGGACACGAAGTACACCGACCAGTTCCTTCGAATCCTTGGAGACGCTGGCGTCGAGTCTGCTCAATGCCCAGCGAAAGCGCCCAACTGCAACGCGTATGCTGAGCGGTTCGTTCGATCCATCAAGGAAGAGTGTCTCAGCCGGATGACCTTCTTCGGCGAGAAATCACTCAGACGGGCGATCACTGAGTACGCCGTGCACTACCACTCTGAACGGAACCATCAAGGACTCGGGAACGAGCGGATTGAACCCGAGCCCAAGCCCCATCGCGTGACCGGTTCCATCCGATGCCGCTCGAGACTGGGCGGACTCCTTCGCTTCTACCACCGGCAGGTTGCCTGACTGGGAGCGCGATCTAGTTTCTGCACTCTACGGGGCTTACCGAAGACCCTATCGATCCTCTGCCGAACGAACCAGGGCCCTAGGGCCCTGGCTGGACTTCTACAACCACCAGAGAGAACATCGAGGCATCCAGTCCATGACCCCGATCGCCAAACTCAGGCACATCCGGTGACGAACGTCCCTAGCCTTCACACCTAGTCCCTCGGAAAATAGCGCCTGATCGCCTCCCTGGCTCGATCGCGAACCATCGACGATGGGTCACTGTCCGCTATGAGCATAACAGCCCCATGAACAACGGGATCGCCTGGAAACTCCTTCAAGGCATCGATTGCAAATCTTCTCACCTCTTCATCGGGCGAACTCACCAGTCGGTCGAAATAGACGCTCTTCACCGACGGGGGAGTCTCGATCCTCGCAAGCGCCGCCAGAAGAGTAATCTCAACTTCACGATTGGGCGCCATGAATAGGTCATTTCTCCAAACGTCTACCATATCACTGGTGAGGTGAAGGTTTGGCTCTGGCAACAGCGTAATGCTGTCAAAGGCTTTAGCTCGGTGCTTCGGATCAGACTGAGGATCCAGGATCACACGCTTGTAGTACGAAATCGAATAGACCTTATCGACGAGTCTGCCACTTGCTCCTTTGACGCGGGGATCAACCAGCTTGAATTGAGAGCGCATTCTCGCGCGAAGCTTTGCGCACTCCTCTTGGAGCTGCTTGATACGACCGATTGCACTCTCCGAGCGCAGTTCAATATTGGAGTTGCGCACTATCAGCAAATCGCTGAGCTCCCGGTCAGCCCGGGCAGCTCGATCGATGAGGGCACCAAGTCCTGACCACAGCGCAAGCTGATGGCGTGGCTCAGGAAAATTGCGTTGCCTTATGACGCTAACACCCCAAGTCGAGGTGAAGAGAACTGCGACTAGGGACACGACAGAAGCCATGGCAGCTAAAAGCCCAATGCGGCTCATCTGTTTCATGCCAAACTGTCTCCAGATCCAAGCTATAGATCAAGCACGCTTGAGAAAGGAATCAGATAGAGCTGCAGTATTGCAAAAACTGTCAGATACACCAGCGCTGACACCTGCTCTTTCATCGAACATTGGGAGTAGCCCATAATTGTAAGGATCCATCCAAAACCGATGACAGTTGCGATCGGGTACGTCAAAATCACAAAGTGTAGCAAGGCGACGTTCCGCATCGAATGAAGCCACTTCCACTTCAAGGGAACAAGGAAGAGAATCGCAATGACCGACTCCGAGAAGAGTGTCCAGTAAGTAACTGCGTGCGCAAGAATAACCGAGCTTCCTGAGTCCAACAGTTGAGCGTTCGCTAACCGGCCGCTAATCACCAACCCAATCAGCTCAGTGTTGTTCTGCACGGTCTCATCAGAGACCCCTGCAGCGATCTTTGCAAAAGCCTCAAACCGACTATCGGCCAACAAAGAAAAGTGCATAAAAGAACCATCGACGAAGTCTTTCGATACCCACTTCCAGAACGATGCAAGCGCCATAACGCAGCCGACAGTCAACCTGGCATTCAACGCGAGACGGCGTTCACTTCCTGCGGAGAGGGCGAGTGCCATACACCAATATGCCATAAGCACTTTGTGGTTATCCACGACATAGAGTCGGCCGTAGAGGCCGCGCATCTGAACAACCGCCATCAACATCCAAAACCAGCCCTTGCAATAGGATGCAGGAACCATCATCCCGAAAGCAGCCAGTATGACCGTTGGGATTTGCAGATCCCAGAACCGCGCGCCATACAAGACAAGTAAGAGTAGAGTTAAACGCGAAGCAACGTCATGGCGATCAGATGCCGCTAGACTCCGCGCCACTTTGCGACCCGGGCTCAGGACCAAGTACAGTAGCCGCCGTGCCCTATTCAATCAGAGCTTCCGCGACGTATTCGCTTGACAACCCCAGCTTCTCGGCAACCTCGTCAATCGGCAGCCCTGGGACGGACACCGTATGGATCTCGTCACGGCGTAGGTTGCGAGTTTTCAGGTCGTAAGCGAGTCGATACACTGTGATGACTATTTCATCTACTAGCAGAATGCTCAAGTGCCTGGTAGGGTTCTGGCTATACGGATAGAGCGTCTCTCTTTCCCACCCTCTACGCAAGAAGTCGAGATCCTCCAGGTCTAACGGGTGCCCCGCCTTGCTTGTGTAGCTTTCTGCCCTCAATTTGCTTTCCGATCTACGTTCACGGCGGCCCCACACATTGTTCGCCAACGCAGTCGCCACAAACTCAAGATTGGATGTACTTGGAAGCCGCCTTGAAAGGCGAGTCGCGTCGCTGAGATCCTTATCATGTGGGAGCTGGACGTTGTAGCTACGCCCACCACTGATCGCTTCAATTCTTATTGCTCGGTTTGCTCCCGCATCGACGGTGGAGAACATGCCGAAGCCGCCTCCTTTCCACTTTGTCAGATCCTTGCTAACTACGAGATAGAAATGAACTGAGGCAACTGACAGCAAAACCGTTACAACGGCATAGTTTTGCACTGCGTCTTTCTGGCTGAGCACAACTTTTTTTGCGACAGCGTTCAAGCACACACAGAGATATCGGAAGCTTCGCTTCATCTGGCAGGCGGTTGATGATCGCCAAGGGACGACCACGGAGTCTTAGTCGGGCGAATCTTCTTCCCAATCCTCGAGCATTGCTGCAATGTGCCTACGAATGCGCGATGATGGGTCACGATTCGCAGCCACCGATAGCACGTCCACTACATCGGACCGGTACAAGAAACTCCTCAGGGCCTGCGCGGCCTCTCTCCTCGTACCCTGATCTTCATCATCTTGAAGGATGTTGATGAGTGGCTCAACAAGCCTCTCGTTGTCGTGATCTTTCAGCCCGTCGATGATTTCATCGCGAACGTTTGAATCACTACTGCTGCTCAGCATATCTAGGGCTGCAGACACAACAGCTTCGTTGCGTGCCTGATGCTCTTTAGGAAACCTCCGAAGCATTCGCAGGGCCGCAAGCCGGTCCTCAATCGTCGATGAAACATCAATAAAAACAGACTGGTAGGCGTTCACTGCATCCGCAGAGAGCTGGGACTCGACAACCTCACGCGATTTGCCGCTGTATTCCGGCGCACGACCATCACCCGGCTGGAATTGATCGGCATCGATCTCTTCCCGAAGAACCGCAATCTCCTCCGTGAGCGAGGAAATCGCGGCCTCGATCACGTCATCTGTCGCCTCGAGTTGGCTCTGGCCATCGACTTCGAACCGAGACGCGTGAACAGAACTCACCTTCTCTTCGAGCGACTTCACCTGACTTGCGAGGATTTGGACCTTCGCCTCGATCTCCGCCTTGTGAACCTCTTCGAAGGGCATTGTCGCGGCAGTGGAACTAGATTCAGCGAGCACAATCACGCAGTACGCCACAGAACATGCAGAGAGCAACAGACTTAGCACTGAGACGAGCCTTACCATGGCAAGTTGACTTCCGCTGGCCTAGTTGCCGGTAGCCTCTTCACGCTGAAGCTCGTAGTCGGATTTCTTGTTTTCTCTGAGCCACTCTTGTCGCCCCTCGTGCTGACTCTCACCCTCTCCCACCGATAACAGCTCCTTGATCTCCTCAGAAATACCCTCGTACACATTCTCTCGCGCTTCGGGCGTCCAAGTTGAGGACTCCCATTCGGGGCTTTCGAAAAGGAGCTCGGACTCCCAAGCCTCATCGTTTTCCAAGAAACCAGGACCCGCACTCTCGAACCACTCAGCGACCTCTCTCCTGCCTTCTAATCGACTCGTCTCACTACCAATGCCGTTCTCTACAGCGCTATGAGTGGTAGAGGTGCCCACAAGCAGAACTACACACAGGGCAAACGGCAGTAGAGAGATTTTCCCTGTGAGTGCTTTCATCATCATCGCTTCTCAGCCCTCTTCATTCTGTCGTTCGCTATCCGATTTTTTTACCTCGCGAAGCCACTCGACCCGACCCTCAACATAAGATTCCTCCGTTGACGGAGGAACGACTTCTTCACGAACCTCTTCCGCAACACCATTGTAAACTTCCTCGCGCTCCTCCGCAGACCAACCACTCTCCTCCCATTCATGCCCTTCAAAAAACGACTCAGCTTCTTCTCGTTCATGGTTGGAAACGGGACTATTGAACCAGCTTTCCATCTCGCCCATGCCTTCAAGTTTTTTGGTCTCGGACATAGTGTCTCGCTGCTCCGCCCCTCTGAGACCAGCTTCCAGAGCACCGACGACAACTACAGGCGCCATTACGATTAGGGATAGCGACTTGCGTATTCTCGACACACTCAACCCTCCATGTAGAAGCGAAACCCGTTCGCAAGGGAGTGGCAACCCAAGTGACTGACAAACCAAGCTTCATGGTAATTGCGCGAAGTGTCAAGAACAGCCCGTTAACCGCACATTCGCAACATTGCTCCATTCCAATTCGCGGTTGCATTCCGCTCAAGAACTCACGAATGGCCTAGGCACATCCATCAACCTAGAGCTCAGCCTCTACCAAACGACAAGATGGACGAGCTCAAACGGGATAGCTCGCATTCACCCCGTTCCCTGCCCAATGGTGTCACAGTCGACTGTAAGACATGCTAGTGACGCGATACATCATCGTCGTTCACGGAATGGGCAACCAGAAGCCTTGGGAGACAACCTCACGGATCTTTGTTGGCCTGTTGGCCTGGCGAATGCCGTACGGTACAAGAACCCGGCCGTCCCCGCGGGTGGCGGGGGCTGGAAACGGGCTTGGAGTCGAGTGCCGCGCCAGCTCCCGACCCTACCACCTTGGACCCCAAAAACCGCAATTGGTGGCTGCGGCTGCTAGCGAGCGGAATGTGGTGGTGCTCCCGGCCGAACCGGTCTCGGGGGAGTTGAGAGTCAATCTCTGACGGCCTCGACAATCATCTCTTCGGTCGCTTCGTTTGGCTGAGCCAAGTCAACAGATTCCGACCAAAAGGAAGTGTCATTGCTCCATGCTAGGACCCCGTAGGGCACAAGAACTTGGACGGCTTCCCGGAAAACGCCGACCAAGGCTGCGCGGGTAACATCCGCGGGACATGATCCCCGTCCTTCAACCATTTCACGTGCTCGCCGTCATCCTCGCGGGCTGGTCCAATCGGCATCAGTTCCGAGTGATCGAGTACTTGCTGGAAGAAAACCGAGCCTTCAAGCAACAGATACGCAAGCTGCTGAATCAGGTTGCAAACATTGTCACACCCGACACAATCATGCGCTGGCACCGACGCCTGATCGCCCTGAAGTGGACCTACGAGAGGGGCAAACCGGGTCACCCGGGAACGGCTGAAGTATGGACACCCCAAGGACGGAAGACTTACTACATCCTCTTCGTCATGGAGCTCACCACGAGGAGAGTCACCATCGCTGGCATCACACCCCATCCTCACGGCCGATTCATGGATCGAGTCGCGCGAAACCTCACTGATGAAGAAGACGGATTCCTGATCGGCAAGCGGTTCTTGATCCACGATCGAGATACGAAATACACCGACCAGTTTCGTCGAACCCTAGGAGACGCTGGCGTCGAGTCTGTTCCATCCCCAGCCAAATCGCCCAATTGCAACGCGTACGCCGAACGGTTCGTTCGATCCATCAAGGAGGAATGTCTCAGTCGAATGATCTTCTTCGGCGAGGAATCACTGAGACGGTCGGTCACTGAATACGCCGTGCACTACCACTCTGAGCGGAACCACCAAGGGCTCGGGAACGAGCTGATCGAACCCGAGCTCCGGCCCTACCGAATGGATGGACGTGTTCGATACCGGAGCAGACTGGGCGGCTTGCCGCGCTTCTACCATCGGCAGGTTGTCTGACATTGCCCGCGATTGAGTTCTTGCACCCTACTGGCTCGCTCTTCTGGATCACCGGCGCCATTCATTCCGTGTGAACCGAGTGCGTACACCCGTCGTCAACCTACTTCCGCTGATCCCCATCACCCATCGGGGGCGCATCGACCTTCGGTAGCCACTCGGCCAGGGACTCCTTGACCGCTGCGAGTTCAGGATCGTCGGCCACGTTGCGCCACTCGTGTGGATCCTGCTCGTGGTCGTACAGCTCCTCCGACCCGTCGCGGTAGCGGATGTAGCGATAGCGGTCGCCGCGTACGGCATGGTTGCCCATGCCGTGCGTCGTGACGGCGCAACGCGCGCTGTCTTTCTCGGGGTCGGCGAGCTGGGGTTCCAGACTTTTCCCTTCGAGCGCCTGCGGCGGCGCCTCGAGCCCGCAGAGGCCGAGCAAGGTCGGGTAGAGGTCGAGCAGGCTGACGGGCTCGCGGCAAACCTGGCCGGCGCGGCCAGCCTGGCGGGGGTCGATGACGATCACCGGGACGTGGGTCGTGTCCTCCCACAGGGCGAACTTTTCCCAGTGCCGCTTCTCGCCGACGTGGTAGCCGTGGTCGCCCCAGAGCACCACGACCGTGTTCTCCGCGCGAGGACTCGCGTCGAGTGCGCGCATCAAGCGTCCGACCATTGCGTCCGCAAACGCGATGGACGCGAGGTAGCCCTGCACCGCACGATGCCACTCGCCGTTTTCGACGATCCACTCGTGCCAGTGATCGAACGTCCGCTCCCGGCCAGCATCCGGAATGTCCCCGAGATCGTCGACGCCGGTCTTCGGCAGGCGCACCTCGTCGAGCGGGAAACGGTCGAAGTACTCCTGCGGCACGTACCAGGGCACGTGCGGACGGTAGATGCCGACGGCGAGGAACATCGGCGGATCGCCAGCCGCTCGATCCGCGGCGAGGGCAGTCTCTGCCCAAGCAACGACCTGTCCGTCGGCCATCTCGTCGTCGCGGATCGCCATCGGAGACCAGTCGAAGAGGCCACCGTACATCGTGCTCGTCGTGCGCACCGGCCAGCCTTTCGGCTTGAGATCCTCCGGCAGTTGCTGGGTGAGGGACGGGAAGTAATCGTGCCAGGCTTCGGGCTGGCTGTGGCCGGTCATCGCCGCCGTCGAGAGCGTGTGCCCGTGGAAGATCTTGCCGGCGCCGATCGTGCGGTAGCCACTTTGCTTGAAATGCATCGGCAAAGTGACCGCGCCCCGGAGTTCCTCACACTCTCGCCAGTCGTGGTCGTTTGAGTAGACGCCGCTCGTCGACGGGCGCACGCCGGTGAGAAGACTCGCCCGCGATGGCGCGCACCCCGGTGCCGTGCAGTGCGCGTTCGTGAACAACGTGCCGCGACGAGCGAGAGCGTCGATATGCGGTGTGCGAGCCTGAGGATGCCCACCGAGCACCCCCACCCAGTCGTTCAGGTCGTCCACCGCGATGAACAGGACGTCGGGCCGCGAGTCCTGCGCGGCGGGACCCATCCCGCTGAAGGCCCCGGCAATGATCGCATTTCGAAAGGGATTGAGCATGGTCCAGGACTTACCAAAGCAGCGGACCACGATCCATAACCCGGCGACCTCGGAAAGGGTTCGAATGGCAACTTCGCCCATCGCGATTCGCGCGGCGATCAGGCGCTCTCGCAGTTCTTGCGCAACCTCGGTCCGGACCAGGGTCACCGTATCGAGAACCGCGGCGAATGCGGCGTCTACTACCAGGACAGCGACGCGTCCCCGGCGGCCGCCGACTACGACGGGGACGGCGATGTCGATCTCGTCACTGTTGGGCGGCTGTTTTCGCAACGAGGTCGACCAGCGCGCCCTGACGGTGCGCCCGCCGTGGACCGGGTCGACCCGGTGTCATGCGCCAGATCAGCGAACTGACTCCTCGCATGGCCAAGGAGAATCCATCCTGGAGATACGACCAGATCGAGGGTGCGCTGAAGAACGTCGGACACCGCGTGGCCCCGACCACGATCGCCAACATTCTCAAGCGCCACGGCATCGAGCCAGCACCCGAGCGGCGAAGGCGTACCTCATGGAAGACCTTTCTTCGAGCTCACTGGGAGTCGATTGCTGCCACGGACTTCTTCACGGCTGAAGTATGGACACCCCGAGGATTGAAGACGTACTACATCCTCTTCGTCATGGAGCTCACCATGCGGAAAGTCAACATCGCTGGCAGCACACCCCATCCACACGGTCAGTTCATGGATCAAGTCGCGCGAAACCTCACTGATGAAGAAGACGGGTTCCTGAGCGGCAAGCGGTTCTTGATCCACGACCGAGATACGAAATACACCGACCAGTTTCGTCGAATCCTAGGAGACGCCGGCGTCGAGTCTGTTCCATGCCCAGCCAAATCGCCCAATTGCAACGCGTACGCCGAGGGGTTCGTTCGATCCATCAAGGAAGAGTGTCTCAGTCGAATGATCCTCTTCGGCGAGGAATCACTCAGACCGGCGGTCACTGAGTACGCCGTGCACGACCACTCTGAACGGAACCACCAAGGACTCGGGAACGAGCTGATTGAAACCGACTCCAAGCCCCATCGCGTAACCGGTTGCGTCCGATGCCGGAGCAGACTGGGTGGACTCCTTCGCTTCTACCACCGGCAGGTTGCCTGACTGGGAGCGCGATCTAGTTTTTGCGCCCTACGCGATCGGCTCTGAGAGACACCGCACGACGATGGCGATCAAGACATGCTGATGAACCAGAAGACCGCTTAGCAACTCGTTGGATTGAGCGGCGGCGTCACGACCGCACGACCGCTCGAGCCCTCGATCACCTCTTCCGAGCTGGCATCTGGATCCTCAAAGAAGCTAAAACACTTCTTGATACCGGGCTTTGGTACAAATGCAGGAACTACATACGAGAAGATGTTCATGCGATCCGCCAGATGGCGAAGTGTGTCCTCCAAGTCCTTTTCTTTTCCCGCAGCAAGATCCTCGTAGATGTCCTTTCGATCTTCGCTTACGATCAGGACTATGAACACAAACCGATACTGAATTCGGTAGAGGTATCCTTGACCAATCGCGTCCTTCAGACCGGCATATGTGATGAATTTCAGCTCTATGGCGACCCCGTCCGTGTCCAGAGTCATATCAGGACGGTGCCTTTTGCCAAAGCAGCGCACACTGTTTACGGTCGTGGACTTGTCGATCTGAGTAATGGGCTTGGAGTGGAAGTCACGTCTTCTTGAGATCAGATTGGTTGCGAAGCCGGTCTCAAACTCCCTTTCGCTCTTCCCCGTCGTGTGGAAGGGGAACTCACGAATCATCTCGTCAAGCTTCTTTGCGTCGTCCCAGCACCTACTGCCGCGCCGTCCCGGCTCAAACCCCATTGGACATCTCCCATGCAGAGAACTCACGAGCGCACAGACTGCCGTGGAATCCTGTCGGCAATGGGCCGAAGACATTCGGCCGAATGGCCTACGGACGTCCCGGACAATCACAGTCTTCATTCGTCCCAACTCCGAATGGAACTTGAGTCCCCCCAACCGAGACTCGCCCATTCGCGCCCTGGGTTACGTCCTACGCTCTTCAGCCGCCCGAACTAGTTGCCAGACTCGCATCTCCAGCGTTGCAGCCATGAGCGAGACCGTCGTGAGAGACGGTGCCTTTAGCCCTGGCCCAGTTGACTGATGTACGTCAGGTCGAAGTCGCAGCGATGGGCAAACTCTTCCTGTGACAGACCTGCCTGGGTCCGGTAGCGGCGGAGAGCATCGCCGAATCCCTGGTCAGGTTGCAGGATGGGGCAGGCACCCCACTCCGTTCCAACTCTGCGGACTAACGCACTACAGGCTTGGGCGATCGCGGGTCGAGAGTCGGTATGACGCCAATACCCGTTGTGAACATAACTGACAGGGAATCACGAAATGGCAAGACGACCAGCTCCCCGCTCTGGCACCCAAAGGAAAGTGCAACGAAGTCCGTCCGGGATCATCGCCATTGCTTTCATCGTCCTTCTCGTCGTGTGCGGACGAACCTGGATATCCAGAGATTCAATTCAGGTTGAAAGCCCCCCCCAAACGGCAGTTCTTTTGCCTACTGCCCCCGTTCCAAGTAAGAGTGACACCCTACAAGTCGATGCGTTTTCGCTTCCCGAGAACCTAGATATCGAGGTGATCAGCTGCAGTGAGACATCCCACACCAAAGTCTCCCTCGAAGTACGCCTCAGCCGCCGAGTGACGAAACAAGAGCTCACGGACCTTGCCCATGGACTCTGGAAGCAAAACGAAGGGAATCAACACGAGCGGACTTTCATCCTCTATTACCTTCCAGGCATGGAGGTCGGTGCTGGCGCTTGGGCCACCACCCACTTCAATCCCGATCTTGAGGTCAAGATCCAAGGATCCTCGATTGAGCAGGATCGGCAGTTTAGAAAGACAGCCGCTAGCTTCGAAGGCGACGTCGTCGGCAAGTGGATGGACGAGACGCCTTTTGCGGGAGGCACACTCGTGATCTTCCAAGAAGGTGAAACGGTCAAGCTCGAAAGGACTTATCTGGACGGTAGCTCCGACATCCGGGAGCTGGTTGAACGGAAAGTCGATGGCGAGACTCGTTACTCAAAGGCGGGAGCAAACGCGTTCAGCGAATACTACGTAATCGACGGGGGGGGAAACCTGCGGCTGTTTGACTCAGAGGGATTCATCTGTGAGGCAAAGCGGATTGACTGATCCCCTGAGCACGCCTTGCCGGAATTGTGTTGGACCCTGTTAGAATTGACATGCATTGACTTCCGCAAACCAGCGCGCTTGTGCCTCCCAGCCCTCTCCATCGCCTCACCTCCAAGCCGCGTGCAAGCCCCCTGGAGTTGGCCATGGAGATCCGTCGCGTCCCCCTCAGCTCCCTTTGCCTGGACCCCTCAAACGCAGTCAACTCGGGGTCATTGCCCGACTATTCGAAGCTGGACCCCCCGGCAA
The DNA here is from genome assembly GCA_028289345.1 of Planctomycetota bacterium. Taxonomy (GTDB): domain Bacteria; phylum Planctomycetota; class B15-G4; order B15-G4; family SIAN01; genus JANQQL01. The sequence continues at coordinate 150,027 of JANQQL010000005.1, forward strand.
GGAAGGTTGTCCATCGGGGAAGCTGTTTCATCCCGTATGGCACAAGAACTCGGCCGTCCCCCGCGAGACACCACTCCTGGCTACACCGGTAACATCCGCGAGCCATGATCCCCGTCCTCCAGCCTTTTCACGTACTCGCCGTCCTCCTCGCAGGCTGGTCCAATCGGCACCAGCTGCGAGTGATCGAGTATCTGCTGGAGGAGAACCGCGTCTTCAAGGAGCAAGTACGGAAGCGAAGAGTTCGCCTGACTGACGCTCAGCGCGCTCGTCTCGCAGTCAAGGGAAAGGCACTCGGACGCAAGGTGTTGAACCAGGTGGCCAACATTGTCACACCGGACACGATCATGCGATGGCACCGACGCCTGATCGCCCTGACGTGGACCGACGAGAGCCGCAGACCGGGTCGTCCCGGCGTGATGAAGGCGATCGAGAGACTAGCGATCCGGATGGCTAGAATCCGTCCTGGGGCTACGACAAGATCGAGGGTGGCCTGAAGAATTTGGGCCATCGCGTAGCGCCTACCACGACTGGGAACATTTTCAAGCGCCATGGCATCGAGCCAGCACCCGAGCGTCGCAAACGCACTTCCTGGAAGACCTTTCTCCGCCAACTGGGAATCGATTGCTGCCACTGACTTCTTCACGGCTGAAGTATGGACCCCGAGGATTGAAGACGTACTGCGTCCTCTTCTTCATGGAACTTTCCACACGGAGAGTCACCACCGCTGGGATCACGCCCCACCCTCATGATCGATTTATGGCACAGGTCGCCCGAAACCTCACCGATGAAGACGACGGCTTCCTGAGCGGCAAGCGATTCCTCATCCACGACGAGGATACGAAGGATACCAACCAGTTCCTTCGCATCCTTGGAGACGCTGGCCTCGAGTCTGTTCAATGCCCGGCCAAATCGCCCCACTGCAACGCGTATGCCCAGCGTTTCGCTCGATCCCGAAGTATCCGAAAACTGCATCGCACTGCCAAGACACGACTTACGACCCTGTCAAACCAGAGACACCATGGACAATTCAGGCATGATGCCTGAAACGATTCACCTCCAACTCCTCCTCGCAACGTTCGCCGGCTGGGTCAATCGCGAACAAGCACAAGCCATCGAGTACCTCAGGGAGGAAAATCGGGTTCTCAAAGAACAACTCAGGGGCAAGCGCCTCCGTCTGACCGATGACCAGCGACGTCGACTTGCCGCGAAGGGCAAGAAGCTCGACCGCAAACTCCTTGGCAAGGTCGCCACCATCGTCACCCCGGACACCATCCTCCGCTGGCATCATCGCTTGATCGCCGCCAAGTGGACCTAACCCACTAAGAAGCGAGTCGGACGACCCGGAATCATGAAGCGGATCCGCGAGCTCATCGTCCGCATGGCAACAGAGAACTCGAGCTGGGGATACTGCAGGATCCAGGGAGAGCTCAAGGGCCTCGGCCACCGGGTTGCCACCAGCACGATCGCAAAGACCCTCAAGGAGCACGGGATCAAGCCAGCGCCTGAACGCCCCACCACATGGCGGACCTTTCTCGAGTCCCACGCCCAAGTCATCGGTGCCACCGATTTCTTCACGACCGAAGTCTGGACCGCTCGGGGCCTCGTCACGTACTACACCGTGTTCGTGATCGACATCGCGACGCGCGCCGTTCACATTGCGGGAACGACAACCAAGCCGGACTCGCAGTTCATGGCCCAAATCGCTCGCAACCTTACCGACTGCGTCGATGGCTTACTCCTTGGAAAACGCTATCTGATTCTCGACCGTGACGGGAAGTACTGCCCAGCGTTCAAGGAGATCATCAAGGCAGCCGGCGTGCAGATCATCCTGACCAGCTACCAGGCTCCGAATATGAACTCGTTCGCGGAGCGCTTCGTCCTTTCCATCATAAGAGAGTGCCTCGGCCGCATGATCTTCGTTGGCGAGAGTTCGCTGCATCGAGCCCTTCGCCAGTTCGTCACTCATTACCATGCGGAGAGGCCACATCAGGGCCTCGGTAACGAGCGGGTCAACGGCCAGACCTCTACAGAGTCCAGCCAAGTCATGGTTCGAGAACGCCTTGGCGGGCTCCTCAAGCACTATCACCGTCGCGCTGCGTAGCGAAGATTCCCAAGGCCGCGGTCAAAGCCAGGCCCCGACTCTGCCCACTGCGGAAAAGCTCGGCCAGCTCCCGACGCCGAGAACCCCGAAACACACAAACGAGGTGCGCTCCATGAACAGATTGGGGGTCGGCTGAGTTCTCGGACACCACGGCCCCGCCGTTTGTGTTTCCAACGATCCTGACCAGCCCCCAATCGCGCGTCCACCCGCTATGAGAGTTTGCTGCCCAGTTTCGGTCCGGTGAGCTTTCCCCAAAGTGAGGTCCACCGCTACTGCGAAAACTCTCAAAATACGGTCGACCTCTTTTTGGGGATCACGTCACCGGTGACGTGATCTAGCTTTTGCACCTGCGGACTCGAAACCCACCTCGCCGAGCTTCTCGGCCGACTTCGAAGTCCCCCATCACCATTTCAGGAGTCCCTAAGAATGCCCGAATCGAGGTCCGCCGAGTATTCGGATATCAAGAGCACAGAGTTCGTTCTCGAGCAGCATAACCCGCGAAATCGGGAAGTCTGGCCCATCCACTACGTTCTCGGGAAGCAGACGCGCGTCACGATTCCCACGTCGCGAAAGTAGTAACCTCGAAGGTAACCTCTTCGCCCGACATCGGGCTTCCAATCAAGTCTAGCCGGACATTACTGGCAGTACCAATTTCAGTCACTCCCGAACCAATCTCAAGGCCGAGCCCGTTTGACGATCGAACACGCTCGCCAGGTGACGCTGATGGATTCTTCAGGATGGCCTGGAAATAGATGTGAACACCACTCCACGAAGGACGGCTCGGAAGGACAAACGACGGCATAGCACCCGCCGAAACCGGAACAATGGAGATTGGATCGACGACAAGACGGGCTCCACTAGAGAACGAGAGATCGACCAGACGGGTTCCAACCACGAGGAAGCACTCCGGACGGATTGCAGGACCGCAAGCCTCTGTAGCAAGATTCGTCGCATCCAGTCTCACGGCCAAACCCGTGGATGAGTCAAGGAGTTCGATCGTGCCCTGACTAACCGTCGGAGCTGTTCGCTGGGGCGTCGCCCTCGTCACTTGTTCCCCAGGCATTACCGTGACGCCGTTGAATGGAGTTCCAGCCCACGACACAACGTACGGTGAATCCAAAGAATTGGTCACGGTGAACAGCACGTTTTTTCCATCCCACATCGAGTCATAAGAAACAGACTTGGACTCCGCCATGCTATCGGAGTAGCTATTGACGATCCACGAGTTGCGACCAACGGAGTCCTTACATTCGTCAAGGAACATTGCAGTAACATCGCAATCGTCACTGCTCGCTCCGCAGGCGAAGGAACCCTCACTCACACACGGGGTAATCGTAGCTGATGAGAAGTCCATACTGACGGACTGAACGCCACCCTGCGAGGACCTGTGGATTTTTCTACAAACTTCGGATTGGATGCCAGGCACGTCGACGCAAATGTAGCTACTAGAGCTAACGATTCTTGTTAGGACGCAGTCCTCAAAGCAGTAGGTGATTGAGCTGTCGCCGCAGTCGTTCGACACCGTATCCGCAAGAAGTCGCTCACAAGTAATCAACGACGATGCGATCAAATACGACAAAGGAACGACTGTCTGAAATGTCTTGTATGCGATTTGCTTGAATTGCATCTCATCTTCTCCTGTCCCAATGAACTAGGCGTCCAATCTATGACCTCACCGACACACGTTGTTCAGAAAGCGTAGGCCGCCGGCGGCGCATCCGGTTCTTTCCCAAACCCCTCCCTCGGACGACGCTGAGTGGGGCACCGTAGGCGAAAGCCGAGGTCAACTGCACGCCCTTTCGAGTGGCCAAGTGCTCGAAGCTTGTTTGCAGCTTCCCTGTCGACGTTTCACCAATCACTATGGTCTCCACAGAAGTGGAGTTCGAGATTCAGAAGCCGGTCCCCATAGTGCCCTGCGATTACAGTGACAGCGGACCTACACAGAACGCGGTCATTCGCCGACACCGAAATGTCTACGAGTACCACTGAAAGTGCTTTCATAACCCAGGAATGTCGGGCTACCGCGGATCAGCTTCAAACCCATTCCCGCGATTCCTCGCCCTTCGCTCGAAAAGCACTGGCTCCTTCTCGTGCCCAACGATCTGTGTAGCCTCCCGTCTCCGAGGAAGGCCCTAGCGAACAAGCTGAATCCAGCGCAGTTTCAGCGTTTCATTTCATTGCTCCTTTGACCTTTCGCCCTGCGCAGACACCCACCGGGAGGCGACTCGGACCTGCGTTCGGGCTACCCCGCCCGAGTCGAATGGCCAAGCGGAATCGCCGTCGCAAAACGGGGGATGAAAAATCCGACGACCTTTCGTCAACTACTTTGAGTGGGGATTGTCCTCCACTATGATGAGCGCTGTCAGGAATGAGCCAGGGAGACATTCTTCCATGTCACAAGCCGCACAACCGCGTCCGGACCTGGATCAACACATGGTTGCCCTCTACCACGACCTTCGAAAGTCCGTCCGCCAGAGGATGCACAAGTGCGAGCGTCCAGGACATACGCTCAGCCCGACGGATGTCGTCAATGAAGCCTATCTGCGCCTCAGTCAACGGAACCAGTCCTGGGCGAGTAAGACTCATATCCAAGCATTGGCCGTGAAATGCGCCTGGGACGTATTGGTGGACTATGCCCGCAAGCGGAACGCCGAAAAGCGTGGCGGGCAGCAGCAGCGCGTCACGCTTCTCGATGGGGATCTCGTCTCCAAGGAACTGTCCCTGGATGTCCTCGACCTGTATGCGGCACTCGAAAAGTTGGAAGAGAAACGACCTCAGCAGCGCAAGGTTGTCGACTTGCGTTTCTTTGGTGGTATGAGCTTTCGCGAAATCGGGGACTTCCTCTACATTTCACCATCCACCGCCAGGGAGTACTGGGCCTATGCCCGCGCTTGGCTCATGAGCGAACTGAGAACCCCTGGAGTCGAATGTGATCGACCGTAATCGATCCTTCGAACTGTTCATCGCGGCACGAAGGCTACCGACCCAACGACAACGCGAGGCGCTTCTTAGGCGGGAATGTGGCGCGGACGAAGAGTTGCGCTCGCGGATCGAGGACCTGCTCCGCGAAGACAACAGTCGCGGCGGACTAGACGGTATTCTGGAAGAGGTGCAGAATGACCCGCCGGGGATCTCTCTTCCGGAACGGATCGGTCCCTACCAGATTCTCAGTCTTCTTGGGGAAGGGGGCATGGGCATCGTCTACGAGGCGCAACAAGAGCATCCTCACCGCACCGTCGCCGTGAAAGTCATACGCTTTGGATTGGTCACGGAGAGAATGCGACGTCGCTTCGAATTTGAAACCGATGTCCTCGGAACGCTTCAGCACCCCGGCATTGCTCAGATCTATGGCGCCGGCACCGAAACCACCCCCCAGGGATCCTGTCCCTATTTCGCCATGGAGCGAATCCACGGCCAAACACTTCTAGAGTACGCGCGGGACCAACGGCTCAGCGTCCGCTCAAAACTCGAACTCTTCCTACGGATTTGTGATGCGGTGCACCATGCCCACCAAAAAGGCGTGATCCATCGCGATCTCAAACCCAGCAACATCCTGATCACCGCGGACGGTCAGCCGAAGATCCTCGATTTCGGAATTGCACGGTCGACCAACGCCGATCTCAGCGCCTCGACGGCTCACACCGAAAGCCAACAGGTCCTCGGAACCCCGGCTTACATGAGTCCGGAACAGGCGGCGGGAGAGACCAAGAGTGTCGATCTCCGATCGGATCTCTACTCGCTTGGAGTGATTCTCTACGAGCTACTTGCCGGAACTCCTCCCTTCCAGCTTGACGAGATGCCACCGCTGCGAGCGTTGTGGACGACTCGCGAAAAGCAACCATCGCCCTTGGGGAACCACGACCGCACCTGTCGCGGCGATCTTGAAACCATCGTCGGCAAGGCGCTCGAAAAAGAGCGCGAACGACGCTACGCATCGCTTGTGATGATGGCCGAAGATCTCCGCGCCTACCTGCAAAACCGGCCAATCTCCGCACGTCCCGCCAGCCATTGGTATCGCTTCCAGAAGTTTTGCAAGCGTAACCGGATGTTGTCCGCCTCACTAGGGGCGGTGGCAGTGTCTTTGCTCGCCGGTTTGATCGTGACCGGACTCCTTTTCAACGAGAACCGTAAACAACTGATCAAGACACAATTCATGGTCGGACTGAACGAAGAGATGTGGAGGGCAGCGGATCCTTATCTTGACTTTTCCCACAATGTGACGGTGCGCGAGGTTTTGGACCATAAGTCCGGCTCCGCACTCCAACAACTCGAACAGTACCCGGAGTTGCACGCGAGGTTTCAAGCAGTCTTGGGTGAGACCTACTACGGCCTGGGCGCTCTTGAATCCGCCCGATTCCATCTCGAACGCGCTCTTCAGCGCTCTGAAGAATCTTTCGGCTCCGAGCATCGTTTGACTCTGACAACTCGACACAACCTCGCCAAAACGCGTCTCGCCGAGGGGAAGTACGTTGAGGCACGCGAAGAATTCCAAGTCTTATTGAAGGATCAAGAGCACATTCTGGGCAAAGAAGATCCGGACACACTCATCACCTCTCATGAACTGGCCCGCGTGCTCACGCATCAGGGCAATGCGAAAGAAGCACTGGAGATGCACCGCCAGAACCTTGCGATCCAGGAACGCACACTGGGAGACGATTATCCTGACACGTTGAACTCCCGCGCCAGCATCGCGTTTCTTCTTATGTCTCTTGGTCAATACGAAGAAGCAAGAGCGCTCCACGAGGAGGTCTTGGCTGCCGAACAAAGAACCGTTGGCGACGATCACCCCTCGACCTTGACGGCGCGCCACAACATCGCCTGGACCCTCGCCGCCGAAGGTCGCCATCAAGAGGCCCTCGCCATCGAACGGGAAGTCCTGAAGTGCCAGGTTCAACGGCTTGGCGAGGAACACCCCTCCACACTTCGAACACGTAACAACATGGCTTGGTCTCTCGCGTCTCTCGGCATGTGGGAAAAGGCGACCTCAATTCACAACGACGTGCTGAGGATTCAGCAACGTCACTTGGGCCCGGAACATCCAGAATCCATCAACTCGATGTTCAACCTCGCGGCGATTTCCGCCTCCCAAGGAAACCACGCCGCGGCTCTGCGCGGCTTCCAGCAAGTGTTGGAAGCTCGCCTGCGTCAGAATGGAAGCAGCCACCCAAAGACGTTTGAGGCGCGCCTTCGGATCGCCGCCGTCTGGGAATCCATGGGCGACCTCGTCCTCGCTCTCAAAAGCGCGAGAAAGACTCTGGAGGACATGGAATCAGCGTTCGGCGTCGATCATCCGCGCACGGAATCAGCGAAAGACCCACTGGTCAGATACCTGGACCGGGTCGAAGAAGATCGCCGCAATCAACTTGCTCGAGCGACGAAGATTCGAGATCGCGACCCACAGGCGTGGTTCGAAGCCGTCGATTCCCTCGCCTGGCTTCTCGTGGAGTATCACCGTTTTAGACGAGAGGGTGCCCTCGAAGAAGCGGCGGACCTCTACGGAGACGCTCTTGATTCGAAGGATTGGCGGGTGTTCGAATCGGAAATCGTCGGCGGCACCCTCCGCCTTCATCACGGGATTTGTCAACAAGAACTCGAAGAACTTCTCGAAGCCGAAGACAGCTTGTGCCTTTCCTACCAGATCCTAGACCGCCATGCCGGCCCGAGTCATGCCGCCACTCGCGCAGCGCTGCGCGCCCTCGTCCGCTTCTATGAGAAGGACGAGGACAAAGCAAAAGCTCACCGATACCAGGAGCTTCTGAACCAGTCGACGCTCGCGGAAGAGTGATTCGCGGGGAAAGTCCCCCCCCACCCCCAATCACTTCCTAAACCACTTTCATGCTCTATCCGATCTCACATAGAGTTCGAGAGCCGTCCCGGACTGGGCTGTGCCTCCCAAAAACTTGTGCGCCCTCACACACCCTAGCAGACTAATCGATTGAGGCAGATTCGGCCAAGCCAGCTCCACACGACGGCACTAGGTAAAATCACGCCATGGCTGCGCTGTTACAACTCATGCATCTGCTCCGATCACTCGCCAGAGATCGCGACGCCCTTGCCTTGGAGAACATCGCTCTTCGTCATCAGCTCGCGGTTCTGAAACGCACGGTGAAGCGGCACACGTCAAAGACTCCGACCGGATCTTCTGGATCATGATGCGCCGATTCCTCAAGGATTGGCAGGACGCCCTGATCTTCGTCAAACCGGAAACGGTGATTCGCTGGCACCGCAAAAAGGATGGAAGTACTATTGGAAACGGAAGTCCAAGCCGAAGAAGGTTGGACGGCCTCCCATCAGCCTCAAGCTCATTCACTTGATTCGTCGTCTTTCGAAAGAGAACCCTCTCTGGGGCACGCCTCAGATCCGGGACGAACTGGCCCTCTTGGGACACGAGGTGGCCGAGTCCACCGTCGCGAAGTACATGGTGCACACGCCTGACCCCGGTCGGCAACAGTCCTGGCGCACCTTCCTCAAGAACCACCTGGATGCAACGGCAGCGTGCGACTTCTTCACGGTGCCTACTCTGACGTTCAAGACCCTGTACTGCTTCGTGGTGCTGTCGCATTGCCGCCGCCGAATCCTCCACACCGGTGTCACCAAGAACCCGACCGCCGAGTGGACGGCCCGCCAGCTCCTGGAGGCGTTTCCTGGCGACGGCGCGGAGCCCGAGTACCTCATCCATGACCGGGACTCGATTTATGGCGGCGTGGTCGACGATCAGCTTGAGATCCTACAGATCGACCCCGTCGTCACGGCCAGACGGAGTCCCTGGCAGAACGGCTACTGCGAACGCGTCATCGGATCGATTCGACGCGAGTGCACACGGACCATGTGATTCCACTAGGTGAGAAGCACTTGCTACGACTTCTCTATGAGTATACCGCGTACTACAACGAATCGCGGACACACCTAGCGCTAGACGGGAACTCACCTGTCGCTCGCGACGTCGAGCACGCCGACCGCTTGATTTCGGAGCGTGTGCTTGGCGGGCTTCATCACCGCTATCGCGCGGTCGCGTGACACGCACCCCGATTTCGTCTACTCTTACCAACAGAATTGGCTCGGGACGACGTTTTCGGGAAGCAAAGCGGGAAAGCCGAACCATCTGCCACTCTCGGGCTATTAGGGCACGAACGCACTACAGCCCACTGACGGGCTACCGCGGCGACTCGCTGGGTATGCGCGAGAGCCTCATGAATCCCTAAGCAATGTCGAACAAACCCAGCAAGAGTCGCTTCTCTGAGAATCGTGCAGCATCCGAGATAACGTAATGGCAACCAGCATCATCGTTGATGGATATGGCTCTGGTGGATTACTCGCCCCGGAATTCCGAAGCAAAGGAATAGGCGCCGTCCACATCGAAACAGGGACTGCCTTGAAAGCGCTCTGTCGCTCCCACCAGCCGAGTGATTACTCCGCGGAATTTCAGCTTCTGCAGTATGAGTCTATCGAGCTCCTTGCGAAACAGCTTCGCTCATTGGACCCTATTGCAGTAGTCCCTGGCGTGGATAGCGGTGTAGCTGTCGCAGATTCTCTTGCACACCATCTTGGTTTACCGGGTAACGATCCAAGTACTAGCCCTTTACGCCGGGATAAGTTTGAGATGATCTCCCATCTGGCGCAATCTGATTGTCGTATGAGAAAATGCTGGCGCGTGCGTAACCTAGACGATCTGCGCAGGGTGGAACTAGAGACAGACGGTGGGCCCCTAGTCCTGAAGCCAACCATGCTTGCCGGTGGCCGCGGTCTAACGATTTGCCACACCGCCAGTGCTTTGCGCGCGGCCTGGGATAAGGTCCTCGAATGCAGTGAAGGCCCTGTGGCGGCTGCGATAGTCGAGGACTGGATCGAGGGAAGCGAGTATGAAGTGAACACGGTTAGCTGGAACGGCCGTCATGGAGTGACGGATCTATGGCAGTACGTAAAACGCAAGAATCAGCAAGGTGTTATTTATGACTGGGGTCGCCTAATCCCGTCGCGAGGGCGAGTCCAAGACACAATACTTGAATACACCAATAAGGTGCTTGATGAGCTCGGAGTTCGGTTCGGCGCGGCCCACACAGAAGTATGCATGGAGCAAGGGGGCCCAACACTCATTGAAGTTGGCGCAAGGCTCTGTGGGGGAAGGGCACCAGAAGTGGTTGCCCAATGCACCGGCTACGGACAGCACCAGGCCCTTGTCGACGCGTACAGCGAGGAAACAGCCTACGATCTTCCGGGTCGACACTATAAACACCGCTCGCTCTGCCTCAACGTCCACCTGATTTGCCCTGAAGATGGGCTAAGAATCTCTTCAGCTGGTGAGAAGGCGCTTAGAGACATGGATCACTGCTTGCGCGTTGACCTGCTCGAAGAGCCTCGGGAGCGATTACGGCGCACTACGGACTTGCTGTCGTCACCAGGCACAGTCCGGTTTATCGCGGAAACCTGGGAAGTGCTTGCGCCCTGCATCGAGCACGTGCGCGAACTTGAATCGGAGATCCTATACAAGCCCTAGCCGAGAGCTCGGCCCGAAGGCGGCCCGCGATTTCTTATTGACGCCGCCCGACGACTCGTTCCTACCGGATGTCCCGCATATGCTGTTCTGCTGAATCGATAATCTGTCCCTGATGACTTTGAAGACTCTGTCCAGCGATCTGCTGCATCTCTCTGAGGAACGGGTCCTGAACGGATGTCTCTTGCCCGGAAATCTCTTCAAGAACGGCCAATGCCATAAATGGTACTGTCGCAGGACAGTAGCCCCCCTCGTGGAGCAGAACGAGCCTCCCAGAGCAGAGACGCACTGATGACTCCATCATGCTCCTCGCCAGAAGCCTGAACGACTCACTATGTAAGAGCTGTCGCCCAAGGGGATCGTACGCACCCGCATCGAAGCCGCAGGCGACAATAATCAGATCTGGCTGAAACCTATGCAAAGCCGGCTCAACTACCCGGTGTATGGTGTCTAGATAAGCCTCGTGCCCTGAACCCGCAGGCAGTGGGACATTGAGGTTATACCCAAGCCCTGCCCCTCCGCCGCGATGCTCCAGAAGCCCTGAGCCCAGAGGATACAGGCGATCCTGGCGCACTGAGATCGTCAGCGTATTGGGATCATCCCAGAAAGCGTGCTCGGTGCCGTTGCCGTGATGCACATCCCAATCAACAAATGCAATACGGTCCACCTCGTGAATCAGGCGGGCATGCAGAGCCGCCAGTACCCCGTTGTTGAATATGCAGAAGCCCATTCCTCTATCCGCCAGTGCGTGATGTCCCGGCGGCCTCGTGAGCGCGTATGCATTTTGCACCCTCGACGACATAACTTCGTCCACGGCAGAGATGGCTGCGCCCACTCCGAGACTCGCAATCTCGAATCCACCCTTACTCATCAAGGCGCCTTCGCCCGTATCGCCTCCGTATTGGTCACTCAACCGCTGAACGACTTGTAAGTAGCTTGCCGTATGAAATCGCTCAAGCTGCGAGAGAGTTGCTGGACGTGGCTCGACTAGGGCGAGTGACGACATCATTCCGCTTACATCTACTAGATTCTTGATCCTGCGCTTACTTTCGGGCCCTTCAAAATGAGACCCGGGCTCGAGGTAACCGCCAGCGGCAAGAAAGCCTGAACTTGCCACGGCGCGATGCCACATGCAGCGCTCATGCCAGATGAACCCGGTAGTCAATTGCAGCGCGTCCTGTAGTCGTTTAGCGAGGCATTCGCTGGGGTGCCGCCTTCTTGGAGGGATCAATCGGCTCCACATTCACAACATCTATACGCTCAAGCTTGCTAAAGACCGCCTCCAGAGTGAGTCCGGCGATATATGCGACAATCATCGCGAAGATGGCAATGAGGCGGAATCTAAGATTTAGCTCCTCAGCGAGAGATGGGGCTGTCGCCCATTGGGACGCAGCGAACAATAGAGCAGAAACTAGCCCAGCTCCCGCACCGAGAGCAACGGTGCCCTCGACTGTGTATGCTGTCGCGGAAGTCACAGGCCTCCGGAGCTGGCGCAGGGTTTGGGTCAGCGCTCCCGCAATGCCCGCTAACATGGGTATCAGGAGAAAAGCCACTCCAAAGAAGGAGAGGGGGAGGCTCGTAAAGACCGCAACGGCAGCAAGTGCCGCAGCTCCCGCCAAGGATGCGATCGTCCATCGAGCAGTTGAGACTTCTAGACTCGCGTCACCCAAATTAGCGCTGATATGCCTCCGACCCAAGCTGTCAGAAATCGTACGCTGAAGCACGCCCGCACATGCTTCGGCATGCCCCTTTGGCCAAGGCTCTACGGCCAAGAGCGCGTGATCTTCTTCGGAGAGATCATCCGTGCTCAACCTCCACAACTCTTCCCCCGCACCACCGAATGAAGCAAGAGAAAGAACCGGTACTCCGAGCGCCATGCAAACGACTCCGGCTATGAGCGAGGATCTTCCGCCGCCAACTACGATCGCCGCATCGACCACGAGTAGCGTCTTAATGAACCCGATACACCATTGGGTACTTGGGCTCGGCCTTACCGAGAGCCAGCTTGCACCTCGCAGGAACTGGAGCTGCGGGGCTTCCAGATCGAGACCTACCCCTGCAGGCTGGTAAAGCACAACAGACTTCTTCTTTCCTGCTGCCCTAGCATAACCCCGCACTACGTCAAGTTCGACGAAGAGAACGGCTGCAGGGAGAACACCGCCAGGCCAAAACCAACCTTCGCAAGTGCCGCTCCCAACGACTCGCAGGATTCCGTTTTACCACCGGCATTGCGAATCGCTGGCTCGTAAGTTCGCGACGCATCGATGCTGCCAAATATTGCAACGGTCTTCATTCTATGCTCGAAAGGGATAACTGGCCTGTATTATGAAGGATGGCTTGCCGCAAGAGTGATGATGCAAAATCCTCTCGCGCTCGATAGGTGTACGACTCATCTGCTAATCCTTCCGACGTGAGGCCGATGTAAATCTTAGCACCGGCATCAGCACTTTCTCGCGCCAGTCCTAGCACGTCAGAGAGTCGCGGGGGTTGATACAATTCACTCGCGTTTTCGGCCGCTTTCCGCCACGGCGTGCCTCGGGCGGCGTACATTGGATTCAGCCGTATGGTCAGGTCGATGCTCCGCTTCGCGGACTCGGCAACAAGGTACGCGATTGAGTCTCGCGCCTCCTGGATAGCCTCGTCGTCTGACATGGTGGGCACGGGCTTGAAGAGAACATACGCCGTAAGCTCGGCGCCAGCGGCTTCCAATACGTCCAATCCATGCAGAAAAGTGTCGATGGGCTCCTGTTTGCCAAGCACCTCATCTCGTACCTGCTCATTGAGCGTCTCGAAGCCTGTCAGTACGTTGATCGTCTTTTGGCATGCTGCACGCGAAGCCAAGAGATTTTCGTCGTTAACAAATTCCAAACGAGACTCGAAAACGACCCGGCGTACGTTCGGTAGTTTGCGCGCGGAAGCTGCTATCTCAAGGAGCGAGTCGAGCGGAAACGTCGCGGGATCGAATACAGAGCCCTCGTTCGCAATGGTCAACCGGTCAATGAGCCCGAGGGCGTGGCGCACCTCGTGGATTACGAAACGGAATTGGCTTCTTAGATCCTCACCAGAGACGGGCTTGGCTGATGACTTGTGCGGCAGAGCACAGAAGTCACATGAGTAACGGCAACGTTTGGAGTTAAACAGCACTGCAAGGTCTTGCTCGCCTAGAAACTTTCGAAGAAGAAAGAAGTGCGGCTCATGGACCGTATCAGCTCCACCGCCCATCGCCTTAGGCGGCCCGAAGCTCCTGTAGCTCTTTTCAACAAAGCTCTCAAGATCGCCTACTAGGGACATTACTCATTCCTCTTCTGTTGACTCGAAATCTTGCAGAGCGGTTGTCAGGATTTCGAAAATGTCTTTTTCTACGGACGACAACGAGTACTTGAAAGACCGGCGAGTGGAGAGGTCAAATGGCATCCTTGTTTGGTCTTGTCGTACTATGAGTGCGGGTTTACCTAGGGCGTGAGCCAGCCCAAGCTCGTAGAGGACGTTTGGACTGTATGTCGAAATGTCGACAACAATTACTGTCGATCGGCAAATGAGACGCCAGATCTCCTTCAGCGCGTCTGGGTCCTGGCGCGAGTGGTCCGCGCGAACGGTGTGCCACCCCGCCTCACGCGCGCCGACCTCGAGGGCATCGAGCACGTCGGTAGACCAAGCTTCCTCATATGGCATGCAAATGAAGGCCGTTTTCTTATCCGCCTTCGCCCATGTCTCTGAGGCGGAGAAGAGTGGCGCAGTAGAAACACGGGCACAGGAGTCACCGAGAAAATCCAGGTGCTGGATTGACAGGTCACGAATGCCAATAGCCTCAAGGAGCGGGCTGGCTCTTGGGGACTGCCGCTCAGACCGAGTCCGAAACGCAGCAAAGGCGCCTGTGGCGGCAGCTCGAAGCGCGCGAGACAGAAAGCGCGCGAGCAGAGCGGATAGCGCCAGCAGGACGAGAAGCAACGCTAACCCGGACATGTCGTTAGCGTAGGCCGTCGTGGCGACAACAGTTGAACAGATCAGGGTTGTTAGTGGAGGTATCATGTTGACCAACAGCAAGCCAGAGTTCTTGTTCGTGGCAGAGGCCTCGGCAATTCGTTCGAAGAAAGAGGCGGTACCAACAATCAGCAGTAATTGTGAAAGCGTCCAGGCAATCTCCGCTAGGCTATTGGGAGAGCCCTCGTTAGACAGCTCGCGAGCATTGAAGTAGAGATCGGCTGCTATGAGCAGGGCGAATGAGACTGTTATCGCCGGGACCACGAAGTTTGACACCGCTAAGGCAGCCATGCAAAGCGCCAGGCCCACCAGACCGAGCCACACATATAGGTAGACAAAGACGTCTTGAGCAAGCTCGGGCGCTTGGAGTCGTAACACGCTTGCGTGATACGCGATGAACACGACAAAGAGCCCGGCACTAGTGACGATGCCCGATATCGCGCCGGTGTATCGAGCATGCCGCACCACTCCACGGCGAAGCTCGTTGACCCAGAAGTACACCCAAATCAGAAGAACCAGTAGGTATGGGACCCTGTTGGTGATGATGCTTAGCGCTGGTCGCCCCGCATCGGCGGTCAGATTCAGCTCGAGACCCCACGTCAGGTTGACTAGGGCCATGAGTGCTGAAGCAGTTGCAAGTAGCAGAAATTGCTGGCGAGCCGCAGATGCCTTGACTCGCGGATGCCACCAGGAGTAGCCAGCCAGAAGCGCTGCAAGGCTGTCTGCCACGACCTGGACCGTGGTGTTCAGGACCCCCGCGTATCGCTGGTCATCTAAAGCCCCAAGATATGCGTACGCAACTGCGTAGACGAGAAAGAGCGGTAGAAGCCAAAGGAATGCCTGGCGTGCTTTCACCTAGGATTGTCATCAACGTTGGTTACGACTGCAAACCGAAAGCGTCCTCGCCAGATGCAGCGAAGCGACTCCAATAGTCATGAAGGATGGCGGCGGATTGCTCCTGCAAGCAAGGTCCTATAACCTCAATCTTGTGGCCCCTGTCGAACTCGAGGAGGGAGCGGCAGGGCACGGCGAAAGGCATGTCGGAGATCTCCGCATCAAGCTCAGTTGGGCAGCTGTAAACGAGCCGTGCAATCCCGGACCAGTAGATAGCTCCCGCGCACATTGCACAAGGTTCACAGCTCGCGTATAGAGTGCAGTTCGCCAGGTCGCCCTGCAAAGACAGCATCGCCATTCTCAGAGCCGAGGTCTCCGCGTGGGCCAGAATGTCCTGGGTTGATCGAGTTGTGTTGTAGGCTTCTGCGATGGTTTTCTCACTCTTCACGAGAACGGCGCCGTAGGGATACTCGCCCTTCTTAGCAGCCGCACTTGACTGAGCGATTGCCTGCAGAAGGAAGAACCGATCGGTCTCGTTCAGCACTGCGGTCATTGCTGGACTCAGGTGTTTAATGTACTTTGTTTGGTGAAGCCGAGTGCGCTTCAGGACCGCCATAGTATTGTGAATCCACGGTGCGCGTGCCAGTTCTGATTTGGAACTTCACGAGCGAATCGGCGCACGGTCGATGACCCTAGTTTCGGTGCCAAAAGCCCACTGGAAGTTGTCCTGGTGCCCGCGAACGAGCTACAGCTACCGCCTACCCCGTCCGGGTCGTCGCGTTGCTCTCCACCCCTAAACCACCCTCGCGCTCTCCACCAGCCGCTCGCACATTCCCTAAACCGTTTCCCGTGCTCTCCCCGCTCTCCTGAGAGTTCGCGCCACTGTCCCGGTTCGGTGTCGGGCGCAACCCCACCGGTCGCGCTCGGGAGACCCGGGCCTGACGTTCGAACGGAGAGCAGCGGCCCAAGACAGGACGGACGTAGACCTCGACAGAACGGTCGCTTACGACGACTACCGGAGCGACCTACGAGCAGCGTCCGTGAACCACTCAACCGGCCTTGCTCGCTCCAAAAGCAACCAACTGGTATCCCGAAGCTTACGGATTTGCGAACTTGCTCTCTGTTCGTGTGCGGGTTGGGCTTGGGTACCGAAGCGGACGCGAACACGATCGTACGAGCTCCAAGCTTTCTGCACCATCTACCGGCAGGCTTGATTTTTGCGAGCTGGGTCGCCCGTGTCTTCAACTAGGACTAGGCCGGCCCCAAACCCGCCATCCTTCACTCTAGGCACTTCAGAACCAAGGTGCCGGACCAAACGATCGCCTTCAGAGCACACGACACCGTGCGCTATCCACCCAGCACGATCCCCTGGCACTCGTCCCCGGGATATCACCGCCCCTCCACTCCCCCTTGATTTCACTATGCTGCGGGCCAGTGGAGCCGATCTGGGATCAAGATGCCCACGTCTCGGTGGTGTGCTGCAACGCCACCGACGATCGTTCGCCAACACAATGGGAACCTCAAGCGCAAAGTCGCTGATTTGACAGCCGAGAGCGTTGTATTACATCGCCCGGATCCACCGGAGCCAGAACTGTCGGACGCAGAATCTTGCGAGCAGGCGATGAAGGCATGTACGCGACCTAAGATCGGCCCCCTTCGAGACCTACCTTACAATCCGTCTACGACTCCCTGAACTAGCCGAACTCCAACATGCTCAATTCGCTAACCAACCTCTTGATTGAGTTTGAAGGGCCCATCCCCGACTCGGACTACATAACCATAGCGCGCAGGGCCACCGAGACAGACCCTGGAGAGTCCGTAGTCGTTCAGTATCTGTCGGCTCGCCTGACGGAACTCCTCGGATACTGCGCGAGGCACACACCATGGCTGGTAAAGCACCCAAATGCCTACTGGTCTGAAGCCACTGAAGCATACCGGCAACTCCTAGAGTTTCCTGAGATCCAAAACGACGAGTTTCTCCAGACCTTTTTCGAGGCAAAGATCCTTCTTCGAGAAGGGCGACAGCTCCCTCGCCATGACCTCGTCGGCTCCGCAAAAGCCTCTCCACAGCTCCTTCTCGCCGAAAAAGAGCGAACGGAGCTGCTTGATCGCGCACGGAGGCGCTTTTCCCGTGCGGCGGATGCCACGGCAGACTCAGAGCCACTCCTTAACCTCTGCAATCAATACGCCTTAGTTGCCGAGCACTCCCTGGATGAGCTCGATGCCATCAAGCGCATCGAAGGCATGTTAGGGACCCTCGAAGCTCTATTAAGCTCATCACCAAACCACGATCTCGACGACGGGGTGCAGACTCCTCCATTCGAGTCGCACCTAAACTCGCTAAGCCGACTTCTCGAGGAGCGTTTCGCAAAACTTGCCTACGCGCGAGCCAATGAAGGAGAATGCGGCGATCGATTCACCACGTTTGCGTCCGCAAGAATGCAAGCCACTGGCGCACACATGGCGGAGATCGCTTGCCGCCACCTGAATCGCTTGCTTGACCTAATGAGCCGCTGGGCTCACAGCAACAAAGCAAGACAGATTCTCTTCTCCCGTGCCACGGAGCTCCGGAAAAGGCAGAGTGAGTACGCCGATTCAGCGGCTCATTTGTTCGATGAGATTGGACTGAAGATTCGCAGCGAAAGCCAGCGAGTACTGTCCCAGCTTTGGCTCACGGATGGATTGATCGCCGACCTGCGCACGGCGTTCCTTGTTGCCCGAACCCAAGAAAGTCGACTGACCCGGGAAGCAAGCGAGGCAACGGCCTTCGATCTCGCAGTCGCGCCGGAGCTGAAGGGTGCACACGAAGCTATTGCCGATCCCAAAGTTAGGGAACTAATCGCGAACCATCCGACAGAGCTTGGAGACTTCACATCTCTGCCCGCCGGAAGAGTAACCAAGCGCATCTCGAGAAAACATGGCATCTCGCCAGCAGAAACCGAGGTCCTTCAAGATGACTGCGGTAATCGCTTCCTCGCGCGGCTGACCGCACCCGGAAACCTCCGTCTTCAGCGCGTTGTCTCGACGTTTTCTCCTAGCGACCCTCATGCAGTGTCGAACGTCGCAAGAACAGCCCTCCGAACATCAATGGCAGTGAATGCTGCACTGAAAGGAATCGAGTCCGCACGCAATATCTCTCGGCGAACCTATGCAGACACTCTCCATGTCTTCCAAACGAGAGACTTCGGCAAGGTGTCTCGCTCCACAGCTTGGCGCCCCCTGGTCACGCTTATCGAGGGAGTCATGGAAGATGAGTCTGCCGGGCAGCTCACGATTCCGCTTCAAGCAAGCCTCCTCAACAAAAACGTCTATGCATGGACTATGGTCGAGATGTTCGAAGTACGAACATCCAAGATTCGATCTGGCACACTACTAACAGGCCGATGCTCGCTCGAGATGACCTGCCCCGCTTCAGGAAAGCGCATCCAGATAGGAGCGGACCCGCTCCTCAGAGGGTGCTTCATGTTTCTCTTCCGAGGCGCTCAGCGGGACCCCCTTGTGCAAGAGTACCAGGACGCCGTCCTAAAGGTAATCAAAGCAACCGTCACGAATCTCACCGATGCGCTTAACGACGAGTTGTCCTACCTAGTATGGACTCCCGAGAAGTGCCCTGTAGCAATTCAGGCTGAACTCGACCTCCTGTCAAAGCGCCTTGACACGCATCATTGCCTAGCTGAAGCAATGTCTCACTTTTCTCGGGTCTACGCGGCATTCGACGGAGATGCTGTCACCCTACCGTTTGTCGCAGAGGCCAGAAAGAACATCGAGCGCTCGCTAAACGAAGCAATGGACAACACAGCAGCGCCGGGAAGGCACAAATCCCACCTCATCAACGAAAGGGCGCTTAACTGGCTAAAGGTCTACCTTCAGGCTGTCCTCTGGAGCATCGAGGGCATGAAAGCGCGGAAAGACCGGCACCCCAACTGGCGTAACTACTTCCAAAGGGCCATCAAACGATTGAAGCGAGCCATTGACGAGATAGGGGAGGTTCCGCCCTGCTATCTACTGCCAAGCAACAACAGCTCCCGCGAGGTTATCCTTGGTTACATGCAATCAAGGCTGGAAACTACCAAGGGTTGGTTCAAATGGTACGACGCTGAAAGCTCAGAAACCCAGGAAGCGAGGCGCTCTGGCTTCGGCGAGGCTTCCCGGCATTTCGACACCGCGCGCGAGGTCTTCGCGCGGGATATCCGAGACCTCCGGGGAGCGACCCTAGCTGAGGCAAGAGCTATTGAGGCTCGGGTTCGTGGGGAACTGGAAGGTGACCCTACAGATCTTCAGCTCGATCAAGTCGATCGCAGCATGGCGCTATATATGGCGGTAAACGACGAGGCCGGAGTTTTCCGCACTCGCGAACTGTCCGGTGGATCTCGCCTATCGAGAAACATCCTTGCGCAGCGCACCATCCTCTCTCAGCCAAGCAAGCAACCTCTGCCTTCTCCCTCTGTAGCTAACGATGAGTCATATCGTTTTCTAGTAGCGCTTTCATTCGCCGGCGAAATTCGTAAGCGAGTAGAACCAATCGCGTTACGACTCGCGAAGATACTCGGAAAGGAGCGGGTGTTCTACGACAAGTGGTATGAGGATGAGATCGCTGGCACCGACGCTCATTTTGAGCTTCAGCGCATCTACTCTTCTACGACCAAGATGGTCGTCGTCTGCATAAGCCCAGAGTACAATGACAAGGTGTGGCCACGGGATGAATACAGAGCGATCTCGTCGTTCGAACGCAGCACTCGTAAGGACGAGCGGCTCCGGTTCCTAGCGTTGAGATTTGGCGACGGCGATATCGATGGGCTGCCAGACACCACAATCATTCCCGACGCCAGGGGTCGTTCGGACGAACATGTCGCCGAACTTATTATGAGCCGACTGGCAAAAATCTGAGGTCAACTGTTCATCCCAAAAACCTCACCCGCTCTGCGCGCGTGTAGTGCTACCCCAAGATCAAGCCCGTCCTGTCCAAAAACTCGGGCGACCAGCGAAAGTAAGGCTGCTTTACGCTGAGCGCTTCTAGTCAAGGTACTCGAGCGGTTCAGAGAACGGGTCCGGTGTTCCCATCCGACCGCGGCTTGACACTGAGGAGTGCGAAAGTTCTCAGTTGTCGCCGAGTTGACGGATCGCCCAACCGATATTCGTGGAAGTCTGAGCAGCAGGAACTGCTTCTAGCGGTTCCCGACATTCTCGCGGGAACAGTGCTGAGAAGTGTGACGAACGGTGACGTGCAGTCAGCTCTACGCGAGCTAAGGCGTGGCGTTGAGGCTGGAAACTTCCGGATCATGAGTGGTACTGATATCAGTATTCCGCCACCGCCGCCCGACGAGTCAAACGAGCAGGAATCGGAATAGGGGTGCAGCCTCCACAGTGGTTTACAGAATTCTTCCCAACTCTAATTACTCCCTAAACCACTTTCATGCTCTATCCGATCGCAGATGGAGTTCGAGAGCCATCCCGGACCGGGCACCAAAGAAATGACCCCGTTTCGGATTGGGGGACGCGAGCAGGACGCTCGAACGTAGAGCCACGCTGCATTCGCGATGTCCGCGTAACTCTCGGGGTAATCGCTGTTTCTGTCGGGTGGCGCGAGCGACCAACGAGCAGCCCTCGCAAACCACTTCCGCTCCCGAGTTCGCAACAAACGAGAGCATTGGTATCCCCGAGAGGACTCGAACCTCTGGCCTACGGTTTAGGAAACCGTCGCTCTATCCACCTGAGCTACGGGGACACTCCGGGCAGGTTACCCGCCCCCCCGGGCAGCACCAAGCGTCCCAGGAACCCTCGCCCAGCGCGTGCCCCTCAAACGAACCACTCCACGCTCGCAGCCCCTCCGGAATCCCGAAAGGAACCACAAACGTGGAGCAGGTTCACAACCTCACCGGCCAGAGCTTCACCGCACCGCAAGAGAGCGCCAGCCCGATCCTCGCACGGCACCAATCCCTAGACCCGATCACTCATCTCCTCAATAAGCAAAGTTCGCCCAAGGATCCGAAGTCCCCAGCCCCCCGCCACTATCCCCACTGATCAGGCTGCTATTCCCCGGCGCCGACACAATCACCCCCACCCGATTGCTCGGCACAATGTAGTAGTTCGTTGCATTGAGCTCCGCAGTGTTTTTGACCACCAAGTTGTGCGTGTGATCCACTTTGATCCCGTAGTCATTGGTGCTCGCGTGATTGCCCTCGATCCGACAATTGTGGTAGTGAACGAGAATTCCCGCCGCATCTCCGTTCTCATTCCGGTTGAGGTCCACGAGGTTGTCTTTGATCAGGCAGGAGCCATCGACGACGATTCCGTTTCCGGTGTTTCGGGAGACGGTGTTGCGGAGGATGATGGCGGAATCGGAGGCGCTGATTCCATCTCCTTCATTCTTGCGCGAGAGACAGTCGAGGACCTGGGTGGAGTCTCGGAGGAAGATTCCGCCGAAACGGTTGCTCTCGGCCACGGAGGATTCGAGGCAGGCGCCTTGTTCTAGGTAGAAACCACCGAATTCGTTTTCGCTCGCTCCGCAGCCTCGGAGGGTGGTTCCCGAGAGTCCGATGATACCGGTGCCACCGTTGAATCGCGCGGTGCAACGATCCACGGATGACGTCAAGCCGGTGAAGAGTCCATTGAATCCGTTGTCACTGACCTGACAGTCCCGCACGATGGCGGCATTGCCGGTCAGGATGCCGTCGTATCCATTGGAAGACGACTGCAACGACTCGAGGATCCTGCCCTCCCCGCCTGACGCGAGATGAATGCCTTGCTGGTCCCAGTCGGTGACGATTCCATTGCGTAGGGTGATGCGGTCGCAGTCGCCGTCGGTCTTGATTCCGGCGAGTCCCACGGCTTGCCCGTCCAGCGTGAACCCCATGAGATCGATCGTCACGTCACTGGATGCGATCTCGATGCCGCTCTTTCCGGTCTCTCCGAGGAGGTTCCGGGTCAGGTAGTAGGAACCCGGCTGATCGATGCGAAAAGTGGAGTCACCGTCCCCGGGGGTGGTCTGCTGGCGCAGCGGAGTCCGCGGCTCGAGCAGGCTTTGACGCGGGGGCTCCACCTCGGCGAACCGGTCCATGGAGTCGCCGACTCCTTGGGGCACGGCAGAAAGAAACGCAACAAGGGGCGCCCAGAGGAGGAACGACTGGCTCATGACTTCTCCTTTTCCTGGCACAGGGGGAAGGAGGCGCGTGGCCCCCGGAACAAGTGCTGTGCCACGGGGAACGCCAGCCACGCGGAAAACCTGCCACGATTCTCCGAACAATTCCTCGAGCTTTTCTGTGTCTCGTCAGGCGAGACATCAGTCCTCGGCCGGCACTTGCTCCGATCGGGAATGGACCCCCACTCCCGCTGCCGGGTCCCCGCCTTGTCCGTCGGCCGGGTCGTTCACCGTTCCGTAACTGGTCGGAAAGTAGATAAGGCTGAGTTGCTTGTCGAAGATGGTTCCGTCTGGACCGTTGTCCCACTCTCCCAACAGGTAGAACGTGTGCACTCCTCGGGCGACCGGAAAGGTCCGCTGAACGGTGACCGGGAAATCAAAGATGCCGTCTGGCATGTCCTTCGGCATCTGGACGTTGAGTACCTGGCCGCTTGGGAGAGAAGCGGCCGTCTCAGAGACTCCAAAGTGGTAGCTGCTCACGGTTCCCATCAGATGCGAGAATCCGGCCTGGAGTGTTCCGATCACCAGAACGTGTCCGTCACTCGGCACAGTGATGGAACGAGAGAGAATGGTTTGGACTCCCCCGTTGAGGATGGTGACAGAAACGCCTTCGATTGCGGCAGCGACTCCGCATTCTTCCGCAACTTCGTCGCGATCGATGGCGCTGTCGGGAAACTGGACGGCATCATTGCCGACGTCCAGATTGTCGAACGAGTAGAAGGTACTCTCCCCGCCGAGGAAGAGGAAGTACTGGTCGCTCCCGAAGAAGTTCCCGTTGTAGAAGAACCCGACGTTCAACTGATCGTTGCGCGTCACAACCACTTCTACCCCCCCGTCGCTCACCGAGGACAGCCCTCCGCGGTAGGTTCCATGGCCGTCGAAGAACCCCATTCGCGACCCATTGGGTACGGGTTCGACCCGAAAAACAGGTTCCGGCTTCAAGTATCCATGGAAATCCACTCGTCCATCGGTCTGGTAGGGAACCCCCAAGCGCAGGGTTTGCTCGACTTCGAGACCACTGGGTCCGTCGATTCGCACCGGTCCTTGATCGGCGGAGATCGTCGCCCCTTGTCGATAGGCACGGTCAAGATCAGAGCACTCGGACTGGGCGAGACCTGAGGATGCACTCATCACCATCCCGAATCCCACGAAAAGCACTGTCCTGCCAAGCATGGTTCTACCTCCGGTTCCCGAAGCGCGGACCGGCATCTCGCCGACCACGACAGAGATTGAGTTGCCAACCTGTCGATCGCCCATGTCAGAGACTCTCGTCCCTAGTCCTTCCATCACGATGGCTCTCATCCGAGAGACCTTCATCCCGAACGAGCGTCATCTAGGAGCTCTCATCGCTCAGGAGTCGGCGATTCTCGGATCGATCGAAGGATCGCCATCTGCTTCTGGTAACGAGCCTCGAGAGCTTCTTGACGCCTCAACAAGGCCTCGAGAGAGCGCTCCTCTTCTTCCCTTTGCTCGACGCCGATCTCCCAATCGTCGACGGCTCTTCGTTGCGGAGCAAACTCCTCTGCCATGGCAGCACCTTCCCCGAATCCACTGGAGGCCTCCGAAGCAAGGTTCGTGGAAGAGACCACGCCATAGGCACTGGGCAGGTACGTCAGTGTCAATCGAGTGTCGAACGATAACACGCTGCCCCCCGAAAAACGGTCGACCAGCAAATAGAACGTATGGAATCCCGCCGAGACCGAGAACAGGCCGTGGACCGTGATCGGCTGCGTCATGTTCGCGCTGGGTGCCGTGTCAGGAATCCGCAGTCCGACGTCTTGGTTGATTGGAAGCTGGTCAAACTGATCGGAAACTCCAAAGGACATCCAATCCGCCGTTTCGTTCCCGTGCGAAACGGTGATCTGGCTGGTCGCCATCACAAGCACATAGCCATCCGCCGGCACGGTGAGGGATCGCGAAGCGAGGGTGGTCACCCCGAATCCAGGCACCGTCGACAAGTTGAGAGCCTGACTCGCGACTCCTGGTTCGTCGAGCCGCTCCTCGGCACTGAGGGAGTCATCTCGCAATCGAACGGTGTCGTCGCCCACAGAGTTGCTGCTCAGCGTCACGACGGGCAAGAACTGACCGTCGAAAAGATCCATGCGAGTCGCTTCCAAACCGGCGTGATTGCCCTGCACGCTCAAGCCCACGGCGGTGTCGCTCCGCCCAAGAGCCATGCTCAACCCGCCTCCGGCATCCGGATCTGACCAGATTCCCCCTTGGTAGAGGCTGAAGTCACTTCGAAAGATGATCTCGGCGCCATTCACCCCATCCTCGATGGACAAGACCGGAAAACCGGAGGCGGCACTGCGAAGCTCGAAGAGGCCATCGACGGAAGAGCTTCCGCATGAAACCGTTCCCCGAGACCGGATCCCGTCGAGCCCCATGATTTCGACAGGACCAACATCGGCCCAAATCTCGGCGCCCCTCAGATAGAGATCATCCAGACCGTTGGAACAGCGGAGCGCGCGCCGGGGGCTCGCTTGCTCCTGGGATCTGGCCGACGACATCCCAGCAACCACTGCCAAGAAGAAAAGGAATCGAGCGCTTGGCATGACTAGGCTCCTTTGGCGACCTCTCTCACCGATGCGATCAAACATTCGCGGCCCCATCGGGGGGCTCGTTCGCGACGCCGGGAGAGAAACGGCGAAGAAACAGAATTCGGTACCGCATGCCTCGTTCCCGTGAGCGACTCAGCGCCACTGTCCGAGAAACTCTCCGATGCGACGCCGCTGCTCGTCCAGAGACCGAATCAACTCGCGTTCCCGCCGCTCGAGGGCCTCTCGGAATCGACGACGTTCCTCCCGTTGCTCGTCGGAAATGGCATGGGAGATGTCAGCCGCAGTGCCCGCCGTGCCAAGGTTGGACCGCGAGATCGCGAGCTCTGTCGCGACGTCCAAGTCGCTGGATTCCGCGAGCGCGGAGTCCACGGCTCCATACTGGGTCGGGACATAGATCAGCGTGAGCTGCCGATTCGAGACACCCGGCCAGGTCCCTGCCAAGTACTGGCCGAGGAAGTAGAAGGTGTGCACTCCGGCGTCCACCTCGAACAGTCCGTGCACCGTGATCGGCAGGTTGTAGTCCCCCGTGGGCGTCCCCGATCCTCGGGACAACGCGACATCTTGGTTGCTCGGGAACACACCCGGAGTGTCCGAGACTCCAAAGTTGGCGGTGTCCACGACGGGGTCGACATGAAACACGTGAGTGCTGGCGGTGCCGATCGCGAAGACGTAGCCATCCGCGGGAGCGACAAGAGAGCGGGACAGCAAAGTCTGCACACCTCCGCTCAAGATCATGGCCTGGCTGTCGGAATTGGTCGCGACTCCCGGCTCATCCAGAATCTCGTCTCTGTTGATCGCCTCATCGGGCAACACCGCCGAGGCATTCCCCGTGACACTGGTGTCGAACAGAATGGTCTGAGCAGGACCAATGACACTGAGCCGCGCAGACTCGGTCCCCAAGAAGTTCCCGTCCACGTAGAACCCAAGGCTGCTGTCGTTGCGTCCCAAGTCCAATGTCATTCCGCCTCCAGGATCCCCATCCGAAAGCAAGCCCCCCTGGAACGCGCCGGCATCGCTGAAGAAACCCACCGCAGACCCGTCGAACAGCCGCTGCACCTCGAGCACCGAAAACCAAGCGTCGGCCGTCGAGAAGCGGAAATGGCCATCGGCGTAGACAGGGGTCCCACATTCGAGGGGTCCCTCGGCGGTCAGTCCCCCTTCTTCGCGAACTTGCAAAGGACCTTGGTCGGCAAAGATGACCCGGCCCTCGCGGTAGGCCTGATCCAAATCCGGAGGAGCGATCTGGGCGACCAGGCTCGCTCCCCAACCCATCACAGCCGTCGAGAGAAGCGTGCTCTTCCCGTTCATGGAACTTGGTCTCCTTTTCATCCCGGAATGTCCTGAGGGCGCATGATTCACGCCCTCCACCCATCCCATTGCGGTCCCTCCTTTGAACCTTTCAAGAAAACCGGTGAAAGATCTGTCTCGTGAACCGCAATGGCACTTTGGGTCGACGGCCCACCGATCCGCACCCCGAGAACGCCCCCTGCCCGCGCAGGCCAGGAACCCGTTGTCGGGAAATCGAGCACCACCTACACTGGCCCTTCACTCATGGAGTGGGCCACGACATCACAAATTCTGGCCAGCCTGCGCGACTTCGAGACTGAGGCATGGAACCTTTTTGCCAGTCGCTTTCGTGCGCCGGTGGTTCGATTCGCTCGGCAGCAAGGTCTGTCCGAGGACCAGGCCGACGAGGTCGGCCAAGAGTGCCTATCCACCCTGGCCGAGGCTTTGCGCAAAGGTCGCTACGATCGCGAAAAGGGCAAGCTTCGTTCGTACTTGTTCGGGGTCACTCGACGGCTTTGCCAGCGGCTCCACGAGAAACAAGCAAAGCACCCCCAAGTAAGCGTGGCGACGTCGTTCTGGCAGGGAGTGCCGGACGAGGCGACGCTGCAACAGAGTTGGGACGGCACTTGGGAAGAGGCGCGACTCGACCAGTGCCTCGCCCAGGCAAGGCGCGAGTTCCGGCCGCGGACCTACCAGGCCTTCTTTCTGATGGCGTTCGAAGAGATGTCGGCGGCGGACGTCGCGAAGCGTCTCGAGATCAGCGAGAACGCCGTATTCGTGGCCAAGCACCGGGTGTTGAAACGACTGCGTGTCTTGGCCGAGCAGTTCGACGAAGAGATGACTTGAGCGAGCCGCCCCTTGGCCTGTCCTGAACTCATCACCTGGGAGAAGCTGAAGGACCAACTCCTCGATCCCGCGGACGAACAGGCGGCCAAGGACCATCTCGATCAATGCGAGCACTGCACGGAACAATTCGAGGACCTGCAGCGCAACGAGCAGTTCCTGTCGTCATTGCGAGAGAAGCACGCGCACGGGGCGACCAGAGAACGGGACGATTCGTTCCCGGGCTACGAGGTCTTGTTCGAAGTCCAGAGTGGCGGCCAGGGAGTGGTCTACGCCGCGGAACAGAGATCCACGAATCGTTTGGTCGCCATCAAGGTGCTGCGCAAGGACCGCTCCGGCGAAGACCGCAGTCAGCGCCGCTTCGAGCGAGAGATCCAACTCGCGGCCTCTCTTCGTCATCCGAATCTGGTCCCGGTGTTTGACAGCGGGTACTCCGAACGCGGGCATCTTTTCTGCGTCATGGAGTTGATCGACGGAGAGCAGCTCACCGCCTGGCTCGCTCGACAGCCTGCCCGGGCCGAGCGGTTGGACGTTTTTCAGAAAATCGCCGGGGCCGTTCAATTCGCTCATCAACGCGGGATCCTTCATCGCGACTTGAAACCGGCCAATGTCCTAGTGGACGAGCAGGGAGAGCCGCGCATCCTGGACTTTGGACTCGCGCTCGCTCTGGAAGTGGAGGAAGACACGACACGGGAGACCCAGGTCGGACAGTTCCTGGGAACGGTGGCCTATGCCGCCCCGGAACGAATGCACGGAACGCCGGAGTCGAGCGACGTGCGGGTCGACGTGTATTCCTTGGGAGTCATGCTCTACGAACTGCTCGCA
Source organism: Planctomycetota bacterium (assembly GCA_028289345.1). GTDB lineage: Bacteria > Planctomycetota > B15-G4 > B15-G4 > SIAN01 > JANQQL01. The sequence goes on from JANQQL010000005.1 coordinate 178,088, forward strand.
GATCAGCTCCCTTTCGAAGAAGGGCTGTCCATCCCGCAGATGGTGCGTGCCGCCAGCGAAGGTGACCTGGTGCCCGTCGAGCGCCGCTGTGACGTCTCTCGAGATCTCGCGGCCATCGTGCGCAAGGCCACGGCAACCAAGCAAGGCGATCGGTACGCATCCGTTTCGGAGCTGGTTCTCGACCTCGATCACTATCGAACGGGGCAACCCGTCGCCGCGCGCGCAGGAAGCAGCTGGTACCTACTACGAAAGGCCATACTGCGCCACCGCGTGGCGTTCGCTGCGGGAGCGGTGGTGTTCCTGTCTCTCGCCATCGCAACGGTCGTTTCCCTGTTGGCGCTACAGTCGAGGGAAGAGCAACGCCGTCTTGCGGTTGCCAAGCAGGAAGAGGCGTTGCGCGAGGCCTCGGTGGCGGCTGCCGTCGCCGAGTTTCTCACCACGACCCTCAGTGAGGTCGACCCCTATCGCTCGGGCCGCGAGGTCACCATGCTCGACGCCCTGGGGCGGGCGTCGGACAAAATCGCCAACGCGTTCCCCGAAAAGCCCGAGGTCGAAGCCGCGGTCCGAACCCACATCGCCCAGACCTACACCAGCCTGGGAGAACTCTCCAGCGCCGAGCCCCACGCCCAACGCAGCTTGGCGATCTACTGCGAACAGCTTGGCACCGAGCACCCGGACACATGGCGAGCGAAGTCCAACCTGGCCCAGCTCTACCGAGAACAAGGTCGCTTCGAGGAAGCCGAAGCACTCTGCCAGGAGCTTCTCGCGATCGATCTTCCGGACGATGCTGACATTCGTTTGCGCGTCAACCCGCTCGTGTACCTGAGCAACATTCTCGCGCAGCGCGGGGAATCGGCGCCCGCCGAGTCGATGGCACTCGAAGCTCTAGAACGGTCTCGCCAAGCGCTCGGTGCTTCTCACAAGAAGACCCTGGAAGCTCGCGCGAACCTCGTCTCCGTGCACTTTCAACTCGGCAACGTCGGGGAGAGCCTTGCCGCCGCCGAAGCACTGCAACGGGACTCGGAGGAGTTCTTTGGCCGCAACGACCTGAGAACTCTTCGCGCGACCAACCAACGCACCACCATTCTGTCTGCTTCGGGAGACTTGGCGACCGCGGAACCGCTCCTTCGGCAGCTGACCGAGAGCTTTCGAAGCGTGCTTGGCGACAAGCACTACACCACGTTGAACACGACACGAGCCTTGGCAGTCACCGTCGCGAATCTCGGCCGTTTCGCCGAAGCGGAAGAGATGCTTCGCGAAACAGAACCGGACCTGGTCGCGATGCTCGGCAATCACCATCAGGATGTGGTGGCCTCGCGAAGCAGTCGGGCGAGCCTCTTGCATCGTCTCGGACGGCACGCCGAGGCAGAGACAATCTATCGGGACCTCCTCGAGCAATCCGAGCCAGGCGACCGGCAGGCTCTGTTGGCAACCACGGAACTCGGGGTGGTGGTGAGCGCCCAAGGACGCCATCAGGAAGCCGAGCAGATCTTGCGGGAGGTCGTGGCGAAGCTCATCCAAGCCGTGAGCCATGATCACCCGCAGACGATTCGCCGCTCGGGAGATCTTGCCAACTGCCTGCGCAAAATGGGGCGCCTTGAAGAAGCAGACGCGCTGTTCGTAGAAACGATCGAGCAGGCGGAAGACGTCCTAGGCCCCGTTCACCTCGCCACCGGAGATCTTCGCCAGCTCTGGGCCCAATGCCTCCTCCAGATGCAACTCTTCGAAGAAGCCGAAGAACAACTCCTCTTGAGCCTAGAGGCTCGGCAGCAACGGGGCATCGATCCCCAGCCGGTCCGGCAAATCCTGGCCCGGCTGTATCACGAGTGGGGCAAGCCGGAACTCGCCGAGGAGTATCGGTCCGCGGACCCGCTTCGATAGCTCAAGGTCGGGTACTGGTACTCGACCCGGGCGAGGCCGTCCTGCTTGGAGAACCGGTTCCTTGACCAGATTCAGTCCTCGACGTGTAGCCCAAGTGGGGCCAAGCTTCGGAGCCAAGATTCTGCGTCCTTAGGTGAAACACGCCGTTTCTTCGCAGCTTCGTGGATTCTGGACTTGTCCAGGATCCCTCGAAACCAGGGGTCCTTCCCGTCCAGCTGCTCTGAACATGTCCAGCGCAAGAGCTCTACATCGCGGGACTTCGCAACGTAGTTCGCGAGTTCGTCAGGAAGCCGCTCCGGGAGGACCAAACCTAGGGGCGCATACGGGGCGAGATCCGCGACAACCTTGCCGATGCTGGATGACAGCCTTTGAGACGCGGAAATGACATTCAGCGGAGAGGGCCAGGAAAGACTGATCCTGCTCAAAAGGTCAATGTGACGTTGAGTCACCGGAACCCCCGCGACGCCGTCAAGATCATAGTCTGGCAGCTTGATCCCGAGCGATTCCAAGCGCCGCGCCCTCTTTGTCGCGCTTCCCAGTGGTTCGCGAAACTCCAGCGCTACACCAAGGAGGTGATGAAATGAAACAGCATCAACCCATGGCGGCCGAGCATTGAGCATTTGGGACGCAACCACGAGGTCTTGCATGTTCAGCTGAAGAGACTCCAACTGCTCCGGGTTGACGCACGGTACGTCCACGCCAGCGCTCTCAAGGCGAACAACCCGGTCGAGGACCTTCGGGATCGGCTCATTCCATCTCAGGCTCGCTGCGACAATATCCAGAGCCACGGGATGGACCAAATCGCAGTTTCGATTCCAGCTGCTTCGCCGAGTCGTTAACTCAACATCTCTGTCTTCGACGTAGGTCGTCGCAAAGGACGCTGAGGACCGCGGTGGAAATTTCACTCCGGCTTGCCGGTAGCGTTCCAGGCGACAAAGCGTTTCATCAATCGACTCACCTAGCTTTGCAGATGCGTAGAGGACCTGGGCCATCGGAACGGTCGATCCAAACCAAACCGGGCGATACACATCCAAGTCGCTAGCAAAGAGAACTGCATCCGCGGGGGTCGGTACGGGGCATGATTTCGTGGAAATGAGTTTGTCGACTTCACGCTGTGCCTCCCCATGAATCCTCAAGCCCCAACGGCCGAGTGCTGCCGCGCGCGAAGCCAGCATGAACCTCGGTCCAGACCGCTCAAACTCATAGGGATCGTCATCGCGACTTTCTCGTTGAAGTTCATGAATGAGTAGCTCGTCACCCAGCCAGCACCCGAGAGTTCGCAACGGCCACAGTCCGTATCTTCTCTTCGTTGAGAAATCGCCCCTGTTGTTAAGGCGGATCGATCGATCACGATCAGCCAATCCTTTCACAACTCGGTCGGCCGCGCAGACATGCTCCTTCGTCAGTGCCCACAGCCACTCAACGGTGACCCAGTTCCACGATTCGCCGCTGAGCAGATCTTTCACCCCCTCCTCGTACAGCCGCGAAACGTAGTCCGCGTCAAACTCCAACGCTTTCGCTCGGTCGATACTCAGTTTCGGACGTTTCGCCTGGCGGAGGTTGATCAGCGCGCATTGCCGGCGGTTGCCTGTTCTCAACCCATCTGCCAGCAGCACACCCGCACGATTTCTTGCCCAGTAGAAATCGGGGTTTCCGGTAGGAACACAGTGTGACTTGGCGATCTTGAGCTCACCCGGCATCCACGTATCGGTCTCGGTGCCATCGACCACTTCTGTCCGGTACTCGGCAATGTAGAGCAGCTCTCTGAGCGTATTCAGGCAAGAGATTCGCTTCTCCCGCGACTCAGTGCGTGAGAGGTACAGCCGGATTCTTGTCCCGGCGTCCCTGGAGGAGCGTTGCACCGGGCGGAGTCGGAACAAGCTGCCGCTGCCGGAGACATCAATGCGCAGCGTCTCCGTCGTCCCCGAGCCGGTCTTCGGCATTCTCGTGGTCTCGATCTCTAGCTCATCGGCAAGCATGAAATAGCTGAACACGCCGATTCCGAACTGACTGTTCGGATACAGATGAATCGGGGGATCCGCTCGCAACCACTCGGCCTGCTCTTCTACGAACTCGGGCATGTCCGCAAACCGGCTGCCGGCACGGGCAAACGCCGCCGAGACCTCTCTCCTTCCCATGCCAATGCCGTTGTCTTCGCACTCGATGAACTCGCGCCCGCGATCCATCCCCTGGCGAAACACGATCTTTCCTTCCCAACTCGGCAGTTCATGGCCGGTCTGCAGGAGAAACGTGGTCCGGGCTTGGCGATACCGGCAGGCGTCCAGCGCGTTTTGGTACAGCTCCCGAATCGCCAGCGAGGGGTCCTGGTAAAGCTGCTCTCCCATCAACAGCTCGCGGACCTCGCCCTCGGAAATGTGAAAGCGAAGGTGCGGCTTCTGGTACTTGGGAAGAAGATCTTCTCCGGGGCTCGCCGTGACGTTTGCCGCAATCAGCCGGGTGGGCAGCCCAGACAGGACGCCGAGCCCATCGGTGTTCAAGTGAGACTTCTGATGAATCATGTCAACGACCGCGGCGAGCTGATCGACATGATCGGTCAGGGAGAGGTCGACGGCTTGATGGTCACACTGCACCTGCAACGATCGTCCGGTTCCCACCGGGATCCAGGATGCGCGCTCCACCGTTTCAACGACCTCCACCGGGTCCAGCGGATCCGAGAGACCGACGTGATCGACGAGCACCGACGGCAACGTGCGCACGTCAATTGCCATGCGACCAGCGAGGAGCAACAGGTGCGCCAAAACTCGAGGTCTGACGCGTTGCTCTGCATGAGTCCCCGCCAAGACGGTGAGCTCCGCGTCGCAGGAGCCGATCCGATCGATGCTCTCCTCATCGGCTTGGATGCTCCGAGCGAGCTCGACAAGCCTCTGCCCCAGCGGGGCGGTCTCCGAGGTCCCGCGTGCCGCATCAAATGCCTTCAGCAACCCGCTCAGGCTCGACGAGCTGGTGCCCTTCGTCGCACTGAACCATGTTTCCGGGCTTGCTCCGAGGCTGCGATGCATGAGCCACAATGCCACAGCATCGTGATCCTTCTTCCTCCCAAGATCACGCAGCCGCTCCGCTTTGCGGATCAACTGAGGAAAGCTGCGGTGAGTTCTCTCCAGGGACGCACGAACTCCGACCGATGTGCCCTCTCCGGCCAGGGAGAGTGGACGCGCCGAGGAACACGCCACAACACCATCGGCGAGAACGGCCTCTCGATGGAACGGCGCAACCACCAGCAGAGCCGTCTCCACCGGACTGAGCTCAACTTTTGGTGAAGACCGGAGACAAAGGAACGCGAGGCGAGCCAGAACGCGGCATGGGTAGTGATGATCGCGCCACGGATCGTCGCCGATCGACTGCACCGCGGCATGCCATTTCTCGCTGCAAGCGGCGATCAGGTCGCGACATTGCTCCTGAAGCGATGTGGTGGAAGCGTGCCCCACGACGTCCGTCGTCCGCCAAAGGGGGCTCTCGGTCGCTGCGAGCAACCAGGGATCGGCCTCAGACGGCGAAGCGGTATCGACGACGGGGCTGTTCGAGATCTCGAGTTCTTGCAACGCCTGATGAGCGTCGCAATGAGTGGGACTCTGGACGAGTTGTCGCTCTTTCTTGTGCTCCGTGGCCAGCGCATCCGTCCGCTCCTGGACAGATGCGATCACCTCTGCAAAAGTCCGGGCCGAGTGATCGGAGCTAAGAACTTCCGCGAGCGCTCGTGAGAACAATCCAAAGCCTTCGGGGCCACGCACGTGTCGGCTGACCGCCCCTGTTCCGCAGGCCCATACATAAGCGTACATCTTGCTCTGGACGGCACGCAGCCGGTCTTCACTCCAGCCGATCCTGAGTGAGGTCGCGCGTTCGGTAGTATCGAAGCCCTCCCGGCAGGCGTCGATAAAGAACAAGATACAGGCCGCCGGAGATCTCTCGATTTCAGACATGAAGTCCACGGAGATCAGATAGTCGGTGATGTGCTCGACGTCATCGACGTTCGCGTCGGAAGGAACCAAATAGCTTGTTCCGTCGCTATGAACGCCATGGCCACCAAAGTAGATCAGGAGCAGTTGGTTCGGTTTCGCCCATTTGCACTCGTGGCGGATCGCCTGCAGCACCTTGCTCTTGCTGGTATCTAGCAGATGGTCGAAGCTGACGGTGCGAACAGCGTATTCGCTGCTTTCCAAAGCTGTTCGAAGCTTGTCAACATCGTTGCGGACTGTTGGCAAGTTCTCAATTGCGTCGGAGTCGTACTCCGGAACCCCAATGAGGAGAGCCGTGCGAACAAGCATGGACTACTCGGAGAACTTGAGGCTAACCGCGCCTTTCCCGCCCACACTGGCCGTGCCAATCAGCTCAACGCCCCCCTCCGCACTCACCTCGACATGGAAGGTCACTTCCTTCAACCGGAAGTCCCCCACCTGCTTGATGTCCTGGAGAATGGTCATCACCGATTGTGAGACCGACTGCAAGTTTGTCTTGAGAGCATCGACGGGAATGCGCTTGCCGACGATCTCCTGGCTTTTGCGAAATAGCCCACGAGTGTCAGAAGCAGAGTCGGAGGGAGCGCGCACCAAGAACGGAATCGTGTCCATTGTCATCTCGCTTCTAGGATTGACTGCTAGAGACTTGGAATCAGGCCGGTGCGAATGGTACCGCTTGCGAGGCCGTGTGTATCACAGTTGCCGTGGACAATGCGGAGCCTGGGACCGAGCTTCCCCCGCAGGGAACAGTCTTCCCCTCGGCGAGACTGGCGGAGGTCTCTCTCCCGAACCTCGTCCGGACGACGTTGGCTCGCCCGGCCGGTCGAACAAGAGTCGAACAAGAACTGAGTCGCTTCGAAGGACGCCGGGCCGGCGTTGAAGGCCTGCCCAGGGCTCGTAAGGCGGATGGCGAACGCCGCGGTGTCCCTCGATCCCAGCGGGTGATCGAGCGAATCGAGTCAAACCTCGAGGCATGGGCAGCGCCTCGGCCAGAGTGTCCAGCGGTTCCTGACCCGTCGGAAGCGAGAGAAGCTCCCTTGGACCTTGCCGGACGCTGTCGATCGCAACGACCGGACAGACCCGACCCCGTCGAAAGGTCCCGCCGGGTTGTCGAACTCGACAAGGCGGTCGCACCCGGCAAAACGTACATCAGCGAAACGAAGCCGACGAATCGCGACCACCCGAAAAAGATCGACGGAGCGGAATCCCGAAGGATCCCGCTCCGCCGACCATCGATCAGATTTGCTTCTCGGCCAGTGACTACCAACCGAGTTCGAGGCAAAGGCCTTCGGAGAAGGCGATGCCGTGGGAAGCTCCTGGGTCGACCTGCAAGACCTGGAAGTAGAGGACGAGTGCTTCGAGGGACTCGTCGTGAGGAATCGCCAGGTTTCGCTGGGTGTTGCCCGGGTTGATGGTGAAGAGTTGTCCCCCATCGACCGAGACGAGGATGTTGCCACCGGCGGTGGTCGGCTGCAGATCCTGCTGAAGACCGATGAGGAGCATCGCGTCACCGCTGAGTGGATTCGAGCTGGTGAACCCCAGCTTCGGGTCGGTTCCGATGACCGGATCGTCCAGCAGCATCAGGTTCGGCGTGCCGAGAGTGCCGGGGTGTCCCTGGCCGTAGTTCGACCACTCGGCCCGAGTCCGGGTGCGAGAGAAGATGTCCGTCGATCCGTTGACGTCCAGATCGACCAGGTTGGAGGCAAAGCTCGCCCAGATCACCACGCGGCCGTCGTCGGAGATCGACGGTTTGCTGCTGGTTCCGTTGGCCTGGGCGACCAACGGTCCGAGGTTGGCACGATGCGTGATGCCGCGAACGAGGTCGTGAACGAAGATGTCCCACTGTCCGTTGGTGTCCTGGGGAACCAAGTTGTCAGCGCGGCTCTCGAAGGTGACGAACCGACCGTCCTTCGAAATCTGGGGCGTCCCGTTGCAGGTGTCCGAAGCCTGAGTACCGGTGGTGGACTTGCTGACGAGGCGGATGCCCACGCCGCGCTCGTACACGAACACGTCCCAGGTTCCGTTGTTGTCGTTCGGCACCAGATTGTCCGCCTCGCTCACGAAGACGACGAAACGACCGTCTTCCGAGATCATCGGGTTGGCGCTGGGACCGTTGGCCTCGACACCGAACTGACCGTAGCTGACCCGGAAGGTGGTGCCCTGTTGTCGGTCGCGCAAGAACACGTCGGCGACCCCGTTGCCATCGCCGCTGATCAGGTTGCTCGCTTCGCTGCAAAAGACCGCGTAACGGCCGTCCCGAGAAATGCTGGGCAGCGTCGAATCCCCGTTGGAGTTGATGGTGCCGCCGGCGTCGACGCTGAGGCACTCCGTCGTGGCGGCCAACGTGTCCCGCACGTAGACGTCGGTGTAGCCGTTCACGTCCCACACACTGACGTTGCTGGCATCGGTGGCGTAGCACACGTACCGGGCGTCGGCCGAGACAAACGGCATGAAGCTGTCCCCGTTGGCAGACCCGCCGTTCCAGTTCTCGCTGATCCTCTGGGGGTTACCTCCCATGGTCTTCAGGAAGACATCCCGCGCGTTGTTCGTATCCGCCAGACCGAAGTTGTTGGCATCGGTCGCGAACGCGACGTGGGTGCCATCGGCGTTCACGTGAGGCGCGAAGCTCCCGTCGTTCCCCTCGTCCCCCACCGAGTTTTGGCTGATCAGCGTGACACTGCCGTTCTGCCGATCGTGAACGAAGACGTCTTGGACTCCGTTCTGGTCACCGGCCACCAAGTTGCTGGCGTTGCTGGTGAACGCCACGTAACGCCCCTCCGCATCCATGGACGGGTCGACGCTTCCGCCCTGAGCCGGATCCCCGTTCGAACGCACGCTCACGATCGTCGTTTCTTGGGCGTTCACAGAGCCGACTAGCAATGTCAATGCTCCGGCCATCCCCCACTTCCGCTTCATTCCAAGTTCCATTGCTACGACTCCGTCCTTTTCGAACCGCTTGCCCGGCCTTGCGGTCTCGACGCCGCTCCCTGACCCGGCTACATGGAAGACGGTTTCTCCACGGATCGTTGCGTGACAGGAAAATGGAACGGGCGCAGAGGTGACCGAGCGAGTCGGGACAACGTCCTCAGAACGGGACTTCTCCACGGAATTCTCTGGACCGCATTGGTGTCTCGTTCGCTCATCACCCAAGGACACGCCAACATCCGCAGATCACAAACGCATCGACCCAACCGTCAGCCGGGCGAACGGGCAAACGGGCAAACGGGCAAACGGGCGTGCTGGCGTGCTGGCGTGCTGGCGATGAGTCGCGCACCGTCAACCCGCGCCCGGAAAGGAAAACGAGGCTTCTTTTGGGGCAGCGGCTCCCTCGATCCCGCCACTCCGAGTGACTCACCGCTCATTCAAACTCGGAGGCTTCGCCATGACTTCGCCACGGAACCAGCTCGCGCCGCCACTGTTCACCAAGGCAACCACCAAGGTCGCTCTCGCTCTCGGAGCCCTCGGACTGGCGGCACTCCTCGGCTGGATCACTGCTTTCGGCCTGTCTTGGGCCGCGGATTCCCTTGCCGACACCCTCGCTTACTTGGCCCGGCCCTACCATCAAGCGATCGCGGCCCTGGATTCCTCCCGCCTGAAGTAGGGGCGATCGAGTCACCGCCGACGGTGCGAAGTGTGGCCTCCCAGAGCGAACGGGAACGACCCGCAGAGCTCTGTCGCGACCACGCGCCTCGGAGCCGCGGCATGGTCCTCCCCGGGGTTCGAGCCCTTCCCCCGGCACGGAGACGCACCACCTCTTTCCCGGTTCTTCTTGGGGCAGACGAAAACCGGTTTTCGCCACTCCCAGGTTGAGGACGCAAAGCGCTGTACGCCAACGGAGAACTCCGACGCCTTCTCCCCCAAAACCACCCACCAGCTGACCGTGGCGGATTGGTGCTCTGGGCCACCCTCCCTGGCATCGTGGAGAGCTTGCTCCTGCTGCCGATGTGACCCGTCGTGGCCCTGCCCCCGGCGCATCGGTGCCCCAGAGGTCGAGCTGACGAACCGCCAGCGCACGTCGCGTAGACACCCAAGAAGCCGCGCTGAAGATCGGCCATAGACCACAGGGCCATCGACGAGACTTGTTTTCGATTTTCTTCACGGCGGGAAGCGACAGACTTCGCGGAATGGAAAACGAGACGCCTGCCCCTCAAGGGGAAAGCTCACTTCTTCAGCCATCGAATGAACCAGCGAAGGAGTTTCCGACCCACCTTCACATCGTCTGGGGTGCCTCCGCTTTGCTTACCTTTCTCATAGGCTGCCTGATTCGCAGGATCATCCAACCCCAGCCCTGCCTTCTCCAGTATTTCGCGGACATCACTTGAGTCCCATCGACCTTCGACGCCTTCCATCAGCCCGATCGTCTCCCACACGTTGTCGAGGAGTCCTCGAAGAGTCTCCTCTGGAATCACTTCCAGGCTCTCTCCTTGATAATGGATCTCGAAACTTCGGCGAATCGATCCAGCAATCTGCAACGCCCAATCACCCGCGAGACGAGCCCCTTGGAAGAACGATGAGGCGAAAATCCCAAACGACTCCGCAGCCTCGGGACCGCCTCCACCGAGATACCGTTTCTTTGCATTCGTCATGTTCTCATAATTGGACATCGTAGTGCCAATGGAGTCGACAGCCTGTTGGGCGATATCGAGCAGCTTCTCCGCTCCGACATACGGCGCGTTCTTGAGCCGGTCCGGATCATCAAGAATTGACCCGTAGGTATCCAGAACATCGAGAAGCTGCTGTGCGTCATTGATCAGATCATCCAAGGTTTCCAAGACCGCGGGCGGATCACCGTTCTTCTTGGCCTCATCCCTCAGGTCCTTGAGCGCCTGAATCTTGTTTTGAAGCTCCTTCCGAATCCGCTTCCGCCTCTGCTTCGGAGTTTCTTTCTTCTTCTTGAGACCTGTCGGGTCCGTGAATGACCAAGGATTGTTACCCACGTACGAATACGGATTGCCCAAGTTGTCCGAGTCGCCCCAGAGTCCCAACGGATCGCGCGTCGTAAATCTCCCCGCGATGGGATCGAAGTAGCGCGCTCGGAAGTAGTAAAGCCCACTCTCTGAATCGAGCCGTCGACTCGAAAAGAAGTAGGGGTTTCCGATCCCGGACCCGGCTGGGCGCGGCGCGTAGCTCACCCCGTCCAAGAGTTCGCCGTAGTCCTCGTACTCGTAGGCCTCGCCAGCAACCAGAACGCCCAGAGAGTTCACCAGACCATGCACATTGCCAAGGTCATCGGTGATGTACCCGTAGGTTTCGGAACCACGCCACATCACGAGGAGATCATCGAGCTCATCACCATACGCGTATGTCGCCAACGTCACACCCGCGCCATTCCTCTCCTCGATCGCATGGCCATCGAGATAGAAGTACCGTGTCGTGACCCCTCCAACCACTCGGACAGTTCGGCGCCCAAAAACGTCATACTCATACGTGGAGTTCTCGTTGACCTCCAAATCGGAATGACTCACCATCAGATTGCGAAAGTCATAGGCACGCTGGACCGGAAACAACGAGACCGACGCCCCCTGCTTCGCATAGGTTTCCGTCAGGTTTCCGGAGTTGTCGTGGGAGCGTATTTGATCAGGGGTATGGCTGTACTGGTTCACCGGTTGATCCACCGGGAACATCGTGTAGGGCCCGGCGTGCTGGCCACCCGTCACGGAAACGCGGTTCCCGACGCCATCCAAGGTGTAGTCAATGGTTCGATTCTTCCCTCGACCGGCACCCGTGCGAATCGACTGCACCAGCTGGTTCGCAGAATCGTACGAGTACGAATGCGTGACCCCCGACAGCTCGTTTCGCCTCTGCGTCTTGTTGTGGTTGCGATCCCATTGGTAGGTTCGATGATCCAGAACGACTCCGCCGCGACTGGCCTGGGTCGAGCCCACTCTTCCTACGCCGTCGTAGCTGCGAAGTTTCTCCACCGCCGACGGGCCTGGGAAGAACTCACGGATTTCAAGTCGACTAGATCCCAAGTAGTTGTCGTTGACAAGCACGTTGCCAGAGTTGACATCGACCACACTTTCGAGGCGGCCAATCCCATCGCGAAGGTACTCCAGATGCCGTCCACCGGGGTAGACACACTCCACGAGTCTTCCAGCATGATCTCGCTTCGACAGCACTCGCGGTCGCCCCAACGACTCAGAAACCAAGTTGGAAATCGAGTCGTACACTCGACTCACGGAAGAGTTTCCATTCGCTCCCAACACCAGGCGGTCAAGGCCATCCCACTGATACGTTTCCAAGGTAGGACCTTGGACGCCTGTTCCCCGGACAATCGTCCGCTCAGAAAGCCGGCCAGCAGGATCGTAGGTATTGGTGATCACGGACCCGTTCGCATCCGCGACTTGGGTGACCTGTCCGTTGGCGTCGTAGGACACCGCCTGCCAAACCGTGCCGTCGGCCTCCACCGAAAGCGCGACTCTGTCGAGCGCGTCATACTGAGTCAGTGACGCGTGCCCATTGTCGTCGATCTGCGAAACCACTCTCCCATTGTGGTCCAGCACCGTCTCGGTCATCACGTGGCCGTCTCCGGCCGCTCCCGTGTCGATGGCGCCCTCCCCCGAGCCGCCCACTCGCATGGCGCGATCCACCAACCGCAGCTGGTCCAACGCATCGTAGGCGTAAGACGTCGTGTTTCCGTGATGGTTGATTGCCATCGTTGGCGGACTGAGATGCTCCGCGTACCCGTCCAAGCCCAGCAAGTACGAAGTGGAAGTGTCCGAAGTCCTTGCATTGCTCTGGAAAACCACGTTCTTCCGCGAGTCGTAGACAGACCGCTGAGCATGTCCAAGCGAATTGACGGTCGCCGTGATCAGGTTTCGCTCGTCGTAGAACTGCCAAGAGGGGTACTCGACGAAAGTGCCATCGCTCCGCACCTCCTTTCGAGTCCATTGAATCGGGTTTCCTACTGCATCGTAGGCATACGCTGTTTCGACGCTATGTGCCGTTTGCCAAGTCCCATTCGCAAGCGAGTCTCCGACGCCATCCCAGTCACGGGTCGCGCGACCAACCCCGTCATATTCGAAGGCAAGAAAGCTGCGGTCATCACTCACTTTCAACAGGAGCCGTCCCCGTGCATCGTAGATCATACGCCGGGTCGCGAAACCATCTCCAGGCGTCAGGCTTCCTTCGAAGATCAATGCGGGGTCAATGCCGTTCGTATTCAGAGCCTGGTCAACTTGATAAGGACGTCGATTCTCGTCGACGGAGGTAGCTGTTCGGGCGAGAACTCGATCGCTCACGCCATCCACATACTCGACATCCTCTGTCATGATCAGATTGCGGGCGACGTCCCAGAAGAGACGGCGGTAGTGACCATCAAGATTCCCATCGACGGGTGGCCGAATCTCTTTCGCAATAGAATTGAACTCATCGTACTCGACACGCCACACGGCACCTGTCCCATCCACGGTACTCGTGCGTAGCTCATGAGGCCCATAATCGTGAAACTCAGAGACGACCTCGCCAGGTGCAGGAGGCGCAATGGGGGTCGCGGCAATCGAGGGCTCCACAAACAGGTTGTCATGGGCGGAATAGAACCCAAAACCAGCGACCCCTCCCAGGAATCCTCCCCTCGATTCGACCCAGAGAAGATTTCTTTCATCAAAGATCCGGGACTCCATGCTGCTCGAGTCATTGCCAGCGTTCCATTCCGGCTTGAGAGTGAGGATCCGATTCCCTTCTTTGTCGTATCGATATCCGGTGACATTGCGAAGAGACTGATTGCCAGAATCAGCCTCGAGGTCGACGGTCACAAGATTGCCGAGGATGTCATACTCAAGAACGTGGGAGATGGCACCGTGATCGATGGTTCCCGTCGGCCATCCGGAAACGGGATCGATCAGGGGGCTGACATCATCGATCCGGACCTCCACGCGCTCGCCATTTCCGTCATAGAGAAACGACGTGGTGTACCCAAGTTCGTCGGTCAGGGAGACCACCTGGTCAAGGCTGTTGTATTCCGTTTGAGCTGAGTGGTTTCGACTGTCGGTGATTTGCGTTTGCCGGCCCAACAGATCGTAGGCGTACGTGACAACTTGCCCCTCCTCCGACTGCTCTTCCGCCAGAAAACCTCCTCCGGTCGACGACACCGCGCCCCCGAGCTGACCCGAGGGGTCCGCCTCGGAGTGATATCGGTAATGCGTCTGCTCTCCCTCCGGCGACTCCTCACTGATCGGGAGAGAGAACTGATTGTAGGAGAGCGTCGTCTCCATTGTTTGGGGGATGAAGATGGGTTGCGCGTCGGCTGCCGAACTCACCGTCATGACGTGGGAAACAGGTTGGCGGATGAGGATCTGGTTTCCGAACACCTGTCCGGTGTTGCCGTCTCCATTGACATCCGGCTTGTCGTCATCCTGGGAGATCCTTGGCAATGCTGCCCCAAGACCAGGCAAGGCGACGTACTGAGAATCTTGGTTCAAATCAATCTGCCACTCATCAATCACATCACGAAGCGCTCCGGTTTCAAGATCCGTCTCCTGGTAATCGAACACGACATCACTCATGTATCGGGCGAGGGACCAAAGCCCTCCGTTCGGCGGCACGTAAGTGGGGTCGTTTCCGCGAGGCTCGACTCGAGCCCTTTGCTGATTGAACACCGGCTCGTATGCGTACGAATCAACAATGTCTGGAGCCGTGCCCCAGAGCGGGTGTCGACGTCGCTGCAGGAGATTTCCCTGCTGAAATCGATCGACACTCGCGGCGTTGTACACGTAGGACTCGTGGCGACCGGGAGCCTTCAACTCAGTCACTTTCCCATGTTCATTGTGGGATCGAATCGTGACCCAGGAGTGCGGGTCCGCAAACCGAAGTCGAGGCTCATGGGGCCAAGTGATCCGATTCAGATTAGGATCCTGCGCTTCCGACTCGGAAGACCATGCCATCTGGAGATAGTCCGAGATCAGCAAACCTTCCGGATCGTCAAAGACCGGATTCTCCGGATCGAGTCGCCCCGTGTAGCGGTACTCGAGAACAGTGTTCGCATTCGGATCGAAGACCCTCAATGTCACATTGCCGTTTGGGCTAATTGACATTGTTTTTCTTGCCTCGACGAACCACCCGTGATCGATCGGGGACGGCGACACCTCGTACAGGAACACATAGCGTCCCCCCGCGAGAATTCCGGACGCGTTCACGCCGCCGACCTGTTGAGCGACAACTCGATGACCATCCGAGGAGTAAGTATTTGTGAGGAACGCCGATGCCTGAGAGGGGTCCCCATTGGCGTCCATCAGCTCCTGCGGAGCAATGACTCGCGTGATGCACTGAGGATGACTCGAGTCATATTCGTAAACGGTGGTCTTCCCATCGATGAAGTCGTTGACCGTGGAAGTGTTCTCGACAACCGGTGACCGAACTGATGTAAGGACACCTTCATCGTAACTGTACTCGACTCGCCGATCGTCGAAGTCCTGGATTGCCGCCAGCAGGCCTGACTCATGGTAGGTGAAGTCAATGGCCCGCCCATAGGTATCCAGGATTCGACTCAGCCGTTTGGAGTTCAGCCCCGGAGACTCCGAAACCGTCTCGTACTCACACTTCACGACGTTGCCATGACGATCGGATGCCTCGTCAATCCAGTAGGTCTCCGTACACCCGTCGACGAGAGGACTCGCATTGTCGCCAGGCTTGAAACGGTAGATCCGTCCGTCGGCGAACCGAATCTTGAATTCGGTGGGAAGAAATCCACTGCTGAAGTCCCCGACCGCAATGACTTTTGCGAACTGCCCTCCAGGCAAGTCCCCCAAGAGCCCCTGGGGGATCGACGCCGTGAGAGACAGCACGTCAATGCGGGCGGCTCCGTTGTAGTAATAGATTCCCGCTTCCACCGGCTGATTTCCGTAACAGGCGGTGCCGCCACTGCCCGGAAAATAGTCAACGACGATTCGCTGGAACCAGTTGAGGTCCCATCCAGGCCCGAGAGCGGTCTTCGCGGAACTGTTGTTCTGATACGTTCTGATGATGTCGACATCCATGTGCCGCCCCGACACATGGAGATCCGTCTCTTCCATGACCAGATTGCCCGTGAACTGCACCACCGGGTCGCCTTCCTTACTGTCCTCTTTTTTGGGATCTGTTTGGTCGTTCTCCTCGGCCTGGCTGCTCGGTGTATCAATGAGTGGTGTTGCAGCCACCGCCAGAACCGTCGGCATCGCAGTTGTCAGCATGAAAGCGAGAAAGCAAACAGACTTCGAGATTGTCATGGCTCTGATTCCCGGGGCTCAAACAGATTCGTCAGGCGGAAGCCTCATTGGATCGACACCCAACACGCCGTTAGCGACTCGTCACCCGCGGGAGTTCTCACTTTTTGAGATAATCTGACTGGTCTCCAGCGAGCAAACCAATCGCTCGGGTTCCACGCCCAGAGCCCCTTGGAGTCAGCTGCGTGCCTTGCGGGGACAAAGACAGTCGCGATTCGAAGAGTTGCCGCCACTCCCGCCCCGCGAAGGAGGCGCGAGTCGAGTAATCCAAGAAACTTGGAACCGATGACTCTTCATGGCTTGCGCGGCGCCGCCGAAGAAGCTCATTGACGTGCTCGCGATCACCCGCGGCTTCCGGAGCCGGGTGAGGCAACTCGGGATAGGCATCGCGGACCGCCCGCGAAATCTAGACGAACGCGAGGCGCCCGACCAAAGACGGTGAGCGGCATGGGCGTTGACGGCTCGTCGCTCGCCTCGCTGCATCCCTCGTTCGAGGATCTGTCGGTCCATCGCAATGGACGCTGCGAACTCCGCAAACAGTCGGGTTCCCTGTGGCTCCCTCCCGATAGCCACTCCCGCACAACATCGGAGCCAAGTGGGGATGCCTTCGGTGAAGCTCACCAAGGCCGTCGACAAACTGACCAAGACGATCCGAATCAGAATCGTGACTCTGGACAACCGGCACGAGAACAGCCTTGTCTACTTCCATGTCATCGAGAAAAACTGCGGGAGAGAGCCACTGGTTGCCGCCGAAGTGGTAGCGAGTCCGCGCCTTGTTCAAGCCCGCATGAGCCGCCATCCCATCGAGTGTCACCCCCTCGGAACCGGATCAAGCAAACGCCCGAGCCGCCGCGTCCAGAAGGAGTCTTCTCGTGCGATCCGAGCACAGCCTCCGCCCTTCGGAGGCGCTTGAATCGGAACCTGAGCCGGGATGCATTCGGGGAGGGTTCGGATCCGCGGCCCGAGGGAGCAGTTCGAGAGGAAATGCTCCTTTCTCCCCGGGACGGCCCCTCCCCTCCCCTCCCCTCCCCGGTTTTTCTTGGGGCAGTCCGGATCCCGTTTCCGCCAACCCTGAATGAAGCACGAAAGACGCAATTCACCACCGGAGAATCCCGATGACCGCCACCTCCCGAGCTCCCGAGAAACGAAACTGCCGCCGCGGATTGGTGCTTTGGGGCACACTCCCGATGCTGGTCGCGATTCTGCTGCTGCCGCCGATCTGGCCATCCGTGGCGGCCGCTCCCGGACACGCTTACGACGCCGCCTCCCACACTTTCCAGTGCTTCTTCGACAATTTCGCTTCCTTGGAAGCATTGCTCGAAAGACTCCGCAGTTTGGGCTGGGGTGGAACTCCCGATCGTGGCTTCTGAGTACCTCGACAGAATCAGAGTGGCGAACCCGGTAGGGGTGGAGCAAACCAGACCACACTCGGCGTGTGGTCGAAGGCCCGAGGACTTTCGCCGCGGGAAGGACGCGGGAACCAACCACCTTCGTTGGGGGGAAGTCGCAACTGCGCAAGGCATGCCATGATTCGCCGCAAAAGCGAATCCTCGCTTCCACGAACCCGGTCAGACTTTCACCTACGACGACTCGGCACTCCCCCCTTCCATGGCTCGCTGCAGCCAGGCTCGCGCCATGGTGAGCTCTCGGACGACCGTGTTTCGCGAGACACCGATGTGATCGGCGATCTCCTGCCCAGACAGCCCGGTGAAGAATCGCAACTCGACGATCTTTGCCTGACGCGGATCCAGTGCCTCTAGCTGCTCGAGGGCCTGCACCAAGGCGATCACGTCCAGCTCTTGAGCGGTCTCATTCTCGGGGGTCTCGTGAAGAGTGACGCGATTCCAACCCCCCCCCCGCTTCTGCGCACCGACTTCCCGCGCATGATCCACCAGGATGCGCCGCATCGCACCGGCGGCCGCCTCCATGAAGTGAGCACGCCCCTTCCCTTGCAGCTCCGTCGAGCCCACGAGTCGCAGATACGCCTCATTCACCAACGCCGTCGCCTGCAATGTGTGCTGCGCGCGTTCCCGGTGCATCATTCGCGAGGCCATTTGATGCAGCTCTCGATACAAGAGCGGCATGAGTTCACTCAGCGTCTGGGGATCCGACTCCCCAAGAGCCGCGTCGAGCTTCTCGAGAATGCGGCTGACTTCTTCGTTGGGGGAGGGTGAGTCTTCGGGGAGATTGGTCATGAGGGAACTCTTGGGTCTCACCTCGAATGCGAGGCGGTTTGTCGCGAGCCCGTTGGGACCCAGCGAAGGCTATCGACCCTCTCCAGGACCAGGAAACTGCGAGTCCACGAGGAAACCATCGATCCAGCCAGGATTCCTGAGAGAAGTCAAACAGCGAAACTAGCCGGGGAAACAGGCCCATGCCCGCGAAAACACCCACTCGCGGTTCGCGACATTGCTCAAGCATCCTGGGACGCCAGGTGCCTCGCCGAATGGCAATCGCGGACGTCTTCGTTCCAAACTCGGGGTTCGTTGTGACGAGATTCCCGATCCTCCACGGGCGTCAGCCGCGTTTTGGCCAGCCTTCAGCTCGATTTCCCGGTCCACTCGATCGTGGGCTGTTCGCCTCGTTCCGATTCGGAAAAGGCTGTGACTCTCATGCCTTGTCTCGACGATCCACCTTGCCGCTTCCCACCCACCCCGATAGCCTGCCGTGAGCCATGGCCGGCCCCGACCAAACTCCCCGCCTCACGCTGCTGCTGAATCAACTCGGCGACGGGGAGGCCTCGGTCGAAGAGGAGCTGATCGGGCTCATCTATGACGATCTGCGAACCCTGGCCCACGCCCGCTTGGGGTCCGGGGGAAACCGCCACACCTTGCAGCCCACGGCGCTCGTCCATGAAGCCTGGATGCGAGTGCGCCGCCAGGACGACCTTCGGTTCGACCGGCGGCAACAGTTCTTCACTCTGGCGAGCAAGGCGATGCGCTCGGTGTTGATGGATCACGCACGGGCCGCGGCAGCGCAAAAACGTGGCGGAGGGCGGCCGAAAATGACGTTGGGGGACGTGGAATCTCCGGAGGAGCCCTCCGTGGATCTGCTCGCCTTGGACGCCGCTCTGAAGAAACTCGAAACCATGGATTCCACGATGCTCCAGATCGTCGAGATGCGGTTCTTCGGCGGGCTGAACCATGGCGAGATCGCCGAGGCTCTTCATGTGTCGCGGCGCACGGTGGAACGCCATTGGCGCTTTGCTCGCGCCTGGCTGCACTCGAATCTTTCGGACGCGGAATGAGCAACTGGGAAACGGCGCGGGACCTGTTCCTGGAGGCGGTGAACTTGCCGCCTCGAGAACGCGAAGAGTTTCTCGACCGCGCATGCGCCAACGAGCCCACTCTTCGCCAAGAGATCGACAAACTCCTGGCGAGTGACCAGGACGCCGGGGAGAGTTTCCTCGAACCGGTGTCTCGAGGCTCCCTAGATTCGGCGCTGCTTGCTGCCGGGGAGCCGACGGTACCGGCGCAGATTGGTCCCTACACCATCGTTCGCTTGCTGGCCGCGGGAGGCATGGGTCTCGTTTACGAAGCGCGTCAGAGCCAGCCTTCGCGCCGGGTCGCTCTGAAGACTTTGCGCTGGTCTCTCGGGTCGGAAGCCGCGGTGCGCCGGTTTCATCTCGAGTCCGAGATCCTCGGCATGCTGGACCACCCCGGCATCGCCAAGATCTACGACGCGGGCATTCACGAAATGGATGGTCACCGCGTTCCCTACTTCGCCATGGAGTACATCGAAGGTGCCGAAAACCTTCTGGATGCGGTCAAGAAACGCAATTCTCGAGAGGAAGCACTGCGGCTGTTCCTGGACGTGTGCGACGCCGTGGAAGCGGGGCACCGCCAAGGAGTGATCCACCGCGATCTCAAGGCCGACAATATTCTGGTCGGCACCGATGGGCGGCCGCGCATCATCGACTTCGGCCTGGCACGAGCCACGTCTCCGGAACTCAGCGCCTTGTCCCTCGCCGAAAGCCGCTCCGGCCAGATGATGGGGACCCTCGAAACGATGAGTCCCGAGCACTTCCGCGGCAAACCCAACTTGATCGACACCCGCAGCGACGTCTATTCGTTGGGGTGTTTGCTGTACCAGATTGTGAGTGGTCACGGACCTCACGACTTCGGCGAACACGCCTTGCACGAACTCGCACGAATCGTCATGGAGCGGGAGCCACGTTCGCCGTCGGGAGCACCGCGAGAATTGAGCTGGGTTCTGCAAAAAGCCGTGGCTCGCGAACCCCATCGCCGCTACTCCACCGTCCAGGAGTTTGCGTCCGACCTCTCCGCCTACTTGAAGGGCGAGCAAGTACAGGCGGCTCCTCCCTCCGGGTGGTACCGAGCACGCAAGTTCGTTCAGCGCCACCGCACTCTGTTCGCCACCATCGGCGCAGTCATCCTGGCCTTGTCCATCGGACTCGAGCAAGCGCGACGGCGTGCTCGCGAAGCCACCGAATCTCAAGCCCTCGCAGAACGAAATGCCGAAGCCGCGAAACGCCACGCCGCAACGGCCGAGCGCCATGCGCAAACCATGGACGGCGTCAACCAGTTTTTTCGTCGCGCACTGAGTCAACCTTCCTACTACAACGAGGCACTTTGGAACCCGTCGGTTCGGGAGGCCATGGACGATGCGCTGACCAGGCTGCAAAGCAATCCAACGCTCGACCCCGAGTCATACGCGGCTCTCCAGACCATTGTCGGCAACTACTACTGTTCCCTCGGCGAGGATCGCCGGGCCGAAGAACTTCTTGAAGAAGCGCTGGCATACTTGCGCGAAACCCACGAACGAACGTCGGCATTGCGCGTGCGCGCGGAGATCTCCTGGGCCAACCTTTTGCTCCGGGCCAATCGTGCGACGGAGGGAATCGCCCACGGCGAAGAATGGCTCCCGGATGCGAAGCAAGTGCTCGGCGTTGACGATGATGTGCTGCTGCTCCTGGAAACTCTGGGTGCGTGCTACCTGGAGAGAGATCGCCCCGAAAAAGCAGAAGCCGTTCTTCGCACGTCCCTGAAGGCCAGGGTAAGTCAACCCGGCTCTCCAAAAAGAGACTTGGCGCAGGAAAGAGACCTGCTCTTGCAACACTCGATGTTGGCCGCGGCCGTGACTCAACAAGGTCGCTTTGCCGAGGCTCGCGCACTCGCGGACGAGACGATGGAACTGGCGCGAGAAACACTCGAAGGCGACGATTCGTTGTGGGTGCTGGAACAGAATCTTTACTCGAACGCGTTCGCTTTGGGAGACCACGAGTGGGCGATCGAACGAACCTGGGATCTCTCCGAGCGGATTCATGATGCCGAGAACCCTCCCGAGCGCTGCTTGTACTTCACCGACCTGTCCCTGAGTCTGTTCTATCAGGACATGGCCGCGAAGCTCGACGACCCGGAGTACTTGTGGGCCGCGGTGGATCTGAGTCGCGAAGGCATTGATCACCTGTCCGAGAAGGATCGCGGCACGGTGATTCAAACGCCGGTCCAGCAAGTCGAAGCTCGAATCCGGTTGATCGTTCAGCTCATCCTCTTGGAGGAGTGGGAAGAAGCGGAAGCCGAATGGGAGAACGCCATCCTCTATCGACAACGGTTCTCTGCAGTCATTCCCGCCATCGACGCGACCCTCTGGTCTGTCCGCTCTCGCCTCTCCAAACACTTCGATCGCGGGAAGCAAGCGCAACAAGAGATCCTTCTGGCGCTCCAGCACTTGCAAAGCGCGCAACACGTCACGGCCATGGAGCGCGAGTCCTCGGCGGTACCCGACCTCGAAAAGATCGTCGATCACGGCGTGGAGTGGTGTCTGGAGCTGATCGAGAACGGCGAAGTGGACGCCGCTCGTCCGCTCCTCGCAGAACTCCAGGCGCTCGCCGCGAAACACCCGTGGCCTCAGTCCGAGCAGATTCGCGCCATCTCGAGCCAGTTGCCGCCAGCTGACGGCTGAGAACTCCTCCGGCAGCGCGGGATTCTCTTCCAACCTCCGACAAGACGCCGCTTTGACGAGCTGACGGGGCAAAGGGCCACCGTCATCCGGTACCGAAAGGTCCCCCCTCCGCGCGCAACACTGATCTGGCCGTCGGGGCGCACGCCCCATGGTTCCCCGGCAATCGCGACGAAACCCACCCGCGCCCGTCGGCTCGAACACGCGGCCCCGTTGGCCGCCTCCCCCTTTCGGTTTTTCTTGGGGCAACTTTTTTCTTGGGGCAGCTTCGCACGGGATTCCGCCACTCCGGGAAAGGCCGTCCTGGCGAACCAACGACCGGCACTTGTCCCGAAGCCCTCCGGGACGAGTTCCACGGCCCCCCCACCCAAGAACGAGGCCCGACCATGCCCGCATTCCTGTCATTGACCGTCTTCACCACCCTCCTCGCCCCGAGCAACGATCTCGACGCCGAATCCCCCGATTCGAAGTGGGGTCACTCGAGTCACGGTTCCGCCTACGACGAAGGCCCGCGTCAGAAGCCCTGGAAGATGAAAGGGATCGGCGAGATCGACTTCCCGGTGACCAGCAGCCATCCAGAAGTCCAGGGGTGGTTCAACCAGGGCATGGCATTGCTGCACGGCTTTTGGTTCTACGAGGCCGAGCGAGCGTTTCGCTGGTGCGCCAAACTGGACCCGGATTGCGCCATGGCTTACTGGGGATTGGCCCGCACCACGGGTCGTGATGAGGAACGCTCTCAGAAGTTCTTGGAACAAGCCAGCGCTCGTAAGGAACAGGTGACTCCTCGAGAAGTTGCATTCATCGAGCTCCAGGAGTCGCTTCACGCCTGGCGCGACGCGAAACCCGAAGACAAAGAAGAGTTGCACGAGAAGGCCGCGGTGCATCTCGACAAGTTGATCATGGATTTTCCGGGAGACGTCGAAGCCAAGGCGCTCCATGCCTTGGTTCGAAAGCGCCTCAATCGCGGCATGGAAGACCGCTCCGGAGAGGAAGCGGTGCTGCAGGGCATTCTAGAGATTCAGCCAGATCACGTGGGAGCGCTGCACTACCGAGTGCACAACTGGGACGGCAAGGAAGGTCACTACGCGATCGATAGCTGTCTGGCCCTCACCGACGTCGCGCCGAATTGCGGACACCTGCAACACATGCCGGGACACGTGCTTTCGGGAATCGGCATGTGGCACGAGGCGGCCATCGCGATGGATTCGGCCACCCGCGTCGAAAAGGACTACATGCACCGACGCCGCATCCTTCCCGAGAACAACTGGAACTACCTCCACAACCTCGACTACCTCAGCTACATCCAAGAGCAGCTCGGGATGTTTGACTCCGCGTTGTTCGGCGTGCAGCAGCTCCTCCTCGCTCCTCCCCCATCCAACCTGCCGGAGGACTTGCCGCCGTTCCTTCGCAACTTTTCGCGCAACGTCACTTTGCGAGTCTTGCAGAAGGCCGAGCGCTGGCAGGAGATTCTCGACGGGGCGTGGCTGGAATGGAGCGAGACTCCTAGCCCGTTCGATCAAATCCTTCGTTCCGCCGCGGAAGCGCGGGCTCACTTGGGATTGGCTCAGCTCGACCAAGCAGAAGAGAGCATCGAGCAGTACGAAGAGGCCATCGAAAAGATGTCAGCCGGGCCGCCTCCCGGTTTGCCCGGCGCAGACAACAAACCCACGGCCGAGTCGGCGGAGAGGTTCCGCAAGAAGATGGAGGAATCGAGCGAAGTCATCCGCCTCGAACTCCAAGGCCTGCTGGCTGTGGCACGCGGCGAAAACCTTCCGGGCATCCAGATGCTCACCGAAGCCGCAGAACTCCAAGAGAAGAACTGGGCGAACGATCCTCCCCGAGATCCTCGATTCGGCTTCAACGTCTTGGGAGAAGCGTTGCTCCAACTCGGAAGCTCGCAACTCGCGGCGGAAGCCTTCGAACGCACCCTGGAAACCGTGTTTCACGACGGCTTCGCCCTGGCGGGTTTGGTGCAGAGCTACCACGCGCTAGGACGAAACGACGACGCCGCTCAGGCGATGGCCGCGCTCCAGATCGTGTGGGCTGAAGCCGACGAGGAGAACCGTTGGCTGGCAGCCGCAAGAGCCACGGGGGTCGAGGCGGCCACCGGTGAACTCACCAAGCCATTCCACCAGCCGATGGAGCAACGCCGCTACGGGCATCACGTGCTCGCTCGCCTGGGCCCCAGTGCCTACAGCGAGTTCGAAGCTCCAGCACTGACCGCGAGAAACGCCGAAGGCGAGGAAGTTCATCTTGCGGACTTCGCCGGAACCAACGTCATTCTGATCTTCTACCTCGGTGACGAATGCTTGCACTGTGTCGAACAACTCCAAGAGCTCGAGAAACGAGTGGAGAAGCTCGCTGACATGGAGACCAAGGTGCTCGCGATCAGCAAGGACTCCGTCGAGAAGCTTGCGGGGTATCAGCCAGACTTCCAATTGACCCTGCTCTCGGACCCGAGCTTTGAGAGTGCTCGACGATACGGATCCTTCGACGACTTCGAAGAGGTCGAGCTGCACTCCACGGTCTTGATCAATGCCGACGGCAAAGTTCACTGGATTCGCACGGGAGGCGCGCCGTTCATGGAGTTTGATTTCCTCGAAAGCGTGATCGCTCGCATGAATGAGGGCGGCGTCGTTCATCGGCTGCGAAACCACAAGAACACCACGGTGGATCCATCGGATGCGGCGAACGACAGCGCCGAGATGCCCGCGAGCTGACGGCTCACCCGCATGATTCACGAAGGCTGTCGCAAGAATGACCCGGAGTTTCTTTCCGGCGAAGAACCGCAGCGGTCTTCACCGCGGCGTTCGCGGACGATGGTTGGGGAGGGGGATCCAAGCCTCCTCCTGTGCCTTTCTCTCGCCGACTTGGACGCGCTCGGAACTCTCCCCTGCAACTCGGATCCACTCGCAAGAGGTGGCCGGCGCAGAACGTCAAGGACCCAGAGGAAGCCCTCCCCAACCCTGCCCGACGGACCATGGCTCACGGACCGCTCTTAGGAAGTTGTTGCGGAGATCCGAAGAAGCCAAGCCCCTCGGAGCGGCGAATTGGGAAGTGAACTTCTGGTCGAGAACACTAGTCTTGCCATTCAATGCCCCCCGCCCCCCTCGCTCCACGTCAGGTGTTCTTGACCGCGCTTTCCAGCGTCGTGGTCTGTCTGTTCGTGGATGGCCATGGGGCTGCGCAGTCTGCGGACACTCAAGGCCTGAGCGCCATGGTCCTGCGTCTCCAAGGGGCCAACGATCCCGCAAGCACGAGAGTGGAACTGGGACTCAAGTGCCTTCGCGCCTTGGAAAACTCACCGGACCCCGAGATAGAACGAACGGTTCGCCTCGCGATCGGAATCGCCGAGACCGAGCGCGAAAGATTTCGCGAAGCTCTGACCCACTTGCAGGTCGCCACACAACTGGCGCGGACGGCGGGAGACAACACCACTCTCACCCACTCCCTTTGGCTTCAGGCCGTGGCCGCGTTCAATCTCGGCGACTTGAACGACTCCGTTGCGTGGGCCGAGGAAGGCATCATCGTTGCGGAGTCTTCCGGTTGGAACGAAGCGCGATGGCGAGTGGCCAACATTCTCGGCCTCTCCCTGGAGCGACTCGGAAGGTCGACCGAAGCGCTGAACGCGTTTGAGCAAGGACTCGAGGTCGCCGAGCAAACTCGCGATCTGGAGGGACGGATCGTCCTTCGCGACAACATCGGCATCGCCTACATGAATCTTGGCGAACTCGAACAAGCCCTCGACTTCTTCGAACAGTGCCAAGACATCCAGCTCCAAAACGATACCCAGCTCACTCTCGCCTCGACGCTTGCCAACATCGGCGACGTACTGATTCTGATGGACCGGCTCGAAGAGGCCCAGGATTACCACGACGAAGCACTCGAGCTGCGCCAACAGGGCGACTCGGAGATCGAGCTTTCCCGTTCCTACTACAGCCTTGGCAGCATTCATCAGGCCTTCGAGGAATACGAAGAGGCGCTCGAACTCTTCGAGAAGTCCCTGGAGATCCGCCGCCGGTTGGGGCTCCTCCCGGAAGCCGCCGCAACACTCACCGCCATGGCGCAAAGCTTGGCCATGCTCGACCGAGATGACGCAGCCCTCGACTCGGCCCTGGAAGGAGTCCGGCTCGCCGGGAAGCTCGAAATGCATGGCCGCCGCCGGTCGTTGCTGAGAGCGCTCGTGGTGGTCTACGAGCAGCAGGGAATGCTTGCCGAGGCGTTGGCGACGGAGCGCGAGGCCTCCGACCTCGATCAACAGTTCCGCTCCCTGGAAACGCGACAACGCTTGGCCGAGTTCCGAGCTCGCGATGAAGCGCTGAACAAGGAACGACAGATCGAGCTACTCTCTCGCGACCGCGAAATTCAGGGTCTCGAGCTCGAACAACAGCGGTTCGTTCGCAACGCGCTGGTGTTGGGGGTTCTCTTCGTGACCGGGGCGGCGGTCGCGGGTTGGTTCGCTTGGGCTTCCTTGCGCCGTGCAACGCGACGAATTCGCCGGCTCCAACGAGACCGGGTGCGCGCGGAGAAGCTGGAGTCCATCGGTGTCCTTGCCGGCGGCATCGCCCACGACTTCAACAACATCTTGGCCGCCGCCGTGGGCAATGTCTCGGTGTTGCGGATGTCCGCGAACGCCGACTCCTCGACCGAAGAACTGCTCGACGATGTGGACCAGGCCCTCGACCAAGCCACCCGGCTTTCTTCTCAGTTGCTTGCTTTGGCCAAAGGCGGCGTGTCCCGCCGTGAACTGCAAGCGATGGCGCCGCTCATCGATGAGTCCGTGAGCCTGGCCCTCGCTGGGTCGAGATCGAAAGCAGACCTGATCGTGGATCCAGAGCTGTGGTGTGCCGAGGTCGACTCGGGGCAACTGAGACAGCTGCTCTCGAACGTGGTCCTGAACGCCGACCAATCCATGCGAACCGGGGGCCCCGTCGAAGTTCTAGCCGAGAATGTCGTTCTCGACACCATCAACGACCAACGGTTGAGTCCTGGCCCCTACGTGCGCGTCAAGATCTCGGATCGCGGAACGGGCATCGACCCGTCCATCAAGGACAACTTGTTCGATCCCTACTTCACCACCAAAGAAGGCGGCAGCGGGTTGGGCCTTGCCCTGTGCTACGCGATTGCTCAGCGCCATCACGGATCCATCGACTTTCACGCTCGCGAAGGCGGCGGGACGAGCTTCGAGATCTGGATTCCCGCGCAACCGAATCAGCAGCAACCCCAAGAACAATCGTCCCTGCCTGCCAAGGGAGGTTCCGGCCGCATCCTGGTGATGGATGATGAACTGCTAGTGCGCCGCGTGTTTGGCAAAGCTCTCGAGCATCTCGGTTACGACTGCGAGCTCGTGGAAGATGGACAAGCGGCGATCGACGCCTTCGATGCCGCAAAGAGCGAGTCACGCCCGTTCGCCGCGGTCATTCTGGACCTGACCGTTCCCGGAGGCATGGGAGCTCGGGAAACCCTCGCCGAGCTTCGGCTCCGAGATCCCAACGTTCGAGCGGTCGTCGCCTCAGGCTACGCCGACGACCCCTTACTCGACGATCCCGCCCAAGCGGGTTTCGCCGGCTTCTTGCCCAAGCCTGTCACGGTTCCGCAGCTCGCCGAAGCCCTCGCCCAAACTTTGTCGCCGAACTACTCCGACCAGTCGTGAGTCAGAGACGCCGCTCACTCCCCCTCGGAACGCAGCACGCCCAACGGAGAGCGGCGCGTGATGCCCCAGCTAGACAGTCCTCCGACCACCGTCGTTAGCAACACCGCCAGCCCCATCGCGACAGCCAACGAAGTCAAGTCTGGGCGAAACTCTGTACGGAACAAGAAGTAGGAAAGGGACCAGCTTCCCGCGACCGCAAGCAACCCGCCGGCGAGGGATCCCAAGATGCCAAGGCACAAGTACTCCAGGGTCACCATGCGGAGCACCTGAGTCCGGGACGCACCGAGCACTCGCAGCAAGACCGACTCCTGCATGCGTTGGAAGCGGCTCGAAAGGATCGCGCCGGCGAGCACCGCAACCCCGACCAGAATGGTGAACAGCGCCATGAAGCGAACAGCGAAGGAAAGCCGCTGGAGGACTTCTTCGAGGACGTTCAGCACCATCTTGATGTCCACTGCCGACACATTGGGGAAACGATCCACCACGGCCCTCTGCAATTGCGCGGAGGCTTCGGTCGATTCGGCTCGAGTCAGCAGCACATGGAACTTGGGAGCTTCTTCGAGCACTCCTTCTGGGAACACCACGAAGAAATTCGGCCGCGCCTGACGCCAGTCCACCTCGCGGATGCTGGCAATCTTGGTCAGCAAGGGCACCCCTTGGACATCGAACAGCACCGTGTCCCCCAAGGTGACGTCGAGTCGTTCCGCTTGGCGCTCTTCGAAGGAAACCGGGACCACCGCGTCTTCGTCGTCCCAACGGGACACCCAGCTTCCGGCGATGAGCTCCTCGCCCTCGGAAAGCTCACCCCGGTATGTCGAACGGTACTCCCGAATCAGTGACCAGGTCGGCGGACCGTCTTCTTCTTGGTTACGCAGCTCTTCCGTCGTCTTGCCGTTCACTCGAGCAATGCGCATGTTGACGATCGGGACGGAGTCGAGAAGTGGACCACCCTGACGAGTCACTTCTTCCCGGACCCCTTCGACCTGATCGTCCTGGACATCGAACAACACCAGGTTTGGTTGTTCGGCGTTGGACGAGACGTCGAGGGTCTGCAACACGCTTCCACGGGTGAGATCGACGGAGAGCAACAGGAAGGTCCCGAGACCGATGCACAGCAGCAACAAGGTGGTCTGGTTTCCCGGACGGTGGAGGTTCGCAAAGCTTTGGCGCACGACGTAGGGCCAGGTCTCGGGAAGCAGTCGCCGCACCCCCACCATGAGAAGCCGGGCCACCAACGCCAACACCACGAGGGCTCCCGCGACGCCCCCGGCGAACGAGCTCCCCGTGGACCAGCTTCCGGTCTGAAGCATGGCGAATCCGACGCTGGCCAATGCGAGCAGAACCACGAGACCCCAGCGCAGCGGATCCTTGCGAGTCCAAGAGGAGCGTTCCACGCTGCGCAGCACCGCCATCGGAGGAACCCGGCGCAAGGACACGAGCGGCAACAAAACGAACAACATGGTCACGAACAGTCCGAGTCCCACTCCGGTGAACACGGCTTGCCACGAAGTCTCTCTTGGTAACTCGACTCTCAGGAAGTCCTTCAAAGCCCAGGGAACCAACTCCTGCACGGAGATTCCGAGCAAGGTGCCGAGCACCGCTCCCAACAGCCCCAACGCCGCGGCCTGAATGAGGAACACCAGTAACACCTGCTGAGAGGGCGCTCCCAAGCAACGCAGCACGGCGGCCATGGGAACCTTGCGCATCGCAAGCACGTGGATCGCGCTGCCGATTCCCAATCCGCCGAGCAAGACCGCCACGAATCCCACGAGCCCAAGGAACGAGCCCAGGTCTTCCGCCGAACGTCCCAAACGTCGCTGGGCATCTTCGACCGTGTCCCACTCCAGGTCGAACCGGTTGCAATGCACTTCCAGTCGCTGCTGGCGTTTGTCGTCGGAAACGTCTCCCCGATAGAAAACCTCATGAGTGACCCGGCTTCCGGTAACCAGCAGCTGCGGGTCGATTTCTCCCCGAGGGACGTAGATTCGCGGTCCAAACAGGGCTCGAGTCGCCGACTCTCCCGGGACCTGCACGAGGCGACCGGCGATCTTGTAGTCGTAAGTTCCGATGCGAACCGTATCCCCCACCTCTGCGGAAAACTGATGGAGGAGCGAATCATCGACCAGGGCAAAGCGCCCGTGGTGATAGGTACTCGCGGCTTCCGGAGGAATGGTCTCGACGTCCCCGTAGAACGGATAGTCGCCCTCCACCGCTCGAACTCGCACCAGCCGCGTTCCGTCCTGCTTTGGAAACACCGCCATGGACGAGAACGACACGCGCCGCGCTTCTTCGAGGGATTCGGAGTCGAACTCCCGGGCCAGGAATTCTTCCGTCTCTGGGTCGAAAGCTCGGCGAGCGCGAACTCTCAGATCGGCGCCCAACAACGAGCGGGCCTGATCATCCACCGCTGTGCGCAAGTTGTGGTCGAAGCACCCGATCGCCACCAACGCGGCGACGCCAAGGGCAATGGAAACCAAGAAGAAACTGAGACGCCACGCGCTCGATCGCCCGTCCCGCCAAGCCATCCGCCAGGGAAAACTGCCGCTGCCCGGAGTTTCCGCCACAGTCAGGCTCCTTGGCTTTCGGCAGACGACGTTTCATCCGCGACGATGTGCCCCGCGCCCAGGCGCAGCAGGCGATCACAGCGTCGTGCCAGATCCATGTCGTGGGTCACCATCACCAAGGTGGTGCCGGCCTCTCGGTTCAACGAAAACAACAATTCGAGCAGAGACTGACTGGTGTCGTCGTCGAGGTTTCCCGTGGGTTCATCGGCGAACAGAATGCGAGGTTCGTGAATGAACGCCCGTGCCAGCGCGACTCGTTGCTGCTCCCCACCCGAAAGCTGAGCCGGGTAGTGTCCCTGGCGCTCGGCCAGTCCGACTCGACCGAGAAGCTCTTGGGCCTTGCTCTTCGCATCGTGCTCGCCGCGCAGCTCCAGGGGAACCATGGTGTTTTCCAACGCGGTCAACGTCGGCAGCAGGCGAAAGCTCTGGAAGACGAAGCCGACCAGGGTGTTGCGCAGCTGCGCCAGCGCGTCTTCTTCCATGCCAGCCAACGAATGGCCCACCAGTTCCACGCTTCCCGAGGAAGGGCGATCGAGTCCCGCGCACAGTCCCAGCAAGGTAGTCTTGCCACTGCCCGAGGGGCCAACGATTGCACAGGTCGAGCCTTCCTCCAGCTCGAACGACACCCCCTGCAACACCACCAGCTCTCCTCCGCCCGAGGGGTAACCGCGGGTGAGGTTCTCGACGCGCAGGATGGGAGAGGGCATGGCAGATTCCGAAGGGACCGGGAGGGAGCGTGAGGCGGGATCGCTATCTTGAAGAGGAGCGATGTCGTTTCAAGCCCAGCGAACAGATCTAGACAGGTGTCCATGCCCTCTCGACTTCTTCTGTGGTTGTGTCTCTCTGTGGTTTCCTGTGGTGAGTCCGCGGATTTTTCGGACGCGGATTCCGCGAGTCTGGACACATCACCCGGCGAACGGCCGGTCATTCTCTGCATGGGGGATAGCCTGACCGCGGGGTACCGGCTCGACCCCTCGGATGCCTACCCCGCGCTGATTCAGACCAGGATCGAAGAGCGTGGCTGGGAGTTCGAGGTCATCAACGCCGGCGTCAGCGGAGAAACCACCGCCGCCGGATTGCGCCGGCTGTCCTGGCTACTCAAGAACCCGGTGGCCGTCATGATCCTGGAACTCGGCGCGAACGACGGCTTGCGCGGTGTCCCGGTCGAAACCGTGAAAGCCAACCTGCAACAGATCATCGACGAAGCCCGCGACCGCGATCCCGACATGCGCATCATCCTCGCGGGAATGCAGGCTCCCCCGAACATGGGGCTGGCCTACTGCGCCGCCTTCCGCGACCTGTTCGACGAGCTCGAAGACGAGAACGACCTAGAGCGCATCCCGTTCTTCCTGGAGGGTGTCGCCGCAGTCCGCTCCTTGAATCTGTCCGACGGCATCCATCCCAACGAAGACGGCCACCGCAAGGTCGCAGACACTGTTTGGGAAGTGTTGGAGCCCGTGTTGGAAGATCTGGTCGAGTAGAGCACCGTCGCGCGCAAGGGGTCGCGTGGATTCGATTCGCGGGCGGCCCGCTCGAAGAGGAAACGAGCTTGGTCAACCCGCGATGGCGGATCCGAACTCGCCTCCTCAGCAGCAAGCGATGGGAGTGATCTCCCGGGACACCCGCTCGGCTGCGTCCCGCGGCTGCGAACAAGGAATGCCCTGAGGGCCGAAAGCGAATCACGGCTCGCTGGAACCGCCAATGCGTCGTGACTGGCGCCCTCCCGATCCCGTCCTGCTCCTCCCATTTCGACAATCTTCCGAATTCCTCGGTAACGATCGATTCGCGATTGGGATCCCAACTTTCAACAGGAGATCCGAGGTCATGGATGGCGGATTCGGCGCCTTCCGAGAGAACACTGGGAAAGGAAGTCATGAGGAATCTCGCCGGTGCAGTGGCATCGATTTGGGTGTTCAGCGGTTCCCTTTGGGGTCAGGACGATTGCCATCGGTACGACGCCTCTTTTGGCACGCTGCCGTCGGACCAAGGCTGGGAGAGGATTTCGGACGACCCCGCCACTTTCGAAGTCGACGGAGGAGTGCTGTCCCAGTCCACCCTGCCGTTCAACGTCATCACCGGTTGCAGCAACCTCTCCCAGCCCCAGCAGATGCGCTGGCAAATTGCCGGAGAGGACTTCCATTTCAACGATGGACTGGTCTTCGAAGCAGAGATTCACATCCAGTCGTCTCAAGACATGGTGACTCCCTGCTTGAGTCATCCACGGCCCGGTTTCAGCATGATGGTTCGAGATTCTTCGTTCCGCAGCGCGCACCTGGGGATTCTCTCGTCCAAGCTGATCCTCTTCACCGACGCCCTGATGCCCGTCGGGTCTCCCGGCTATTCCGAGATCCCATTTCCCACCACCGATGGCTTCCACGTGTACCGAATGGAGGTCGACTCCACCGGCATTCGTGTGTTCGTCGACGGTCTCTTGCGGCTCACGGAATCCCTGGGGTCGTCGGGATCCAACTCGAGCATCGTGATCATTGGCGACAGCACCGGCGCTGCCAATAGCGCCGCCGACTTACGCTGGTTTCGATTCCATTCGGGATCTTCCACCTGGTGCGATCGCGGCTTCGCCAATCCCGGGACCTACGGCAACCCATCGCTGGTGGGAGTGGGAGACCTCATCCCGACGAGTCCGGTTGATTTCACATTGAGCAACGCCTTGGAAAACCGGCAAACGCTTCTGGTCATCGGCTTCAGTAACCTCACCGCGCCGTACAAGGGCGGGTTCTTGGTGCCCTTTCCCGATGTGATTGTGCCCGGATTGGCAACGGATAGCTCGGGCAAGCTTCAGCTCGCCTCCGGGTGGCCGAACATTCCTGCGGGAATCGGGACTTACTGGCAGTTTCTGGTGAGCGATCCCGGAGCCGGGCGAGGCGTCGCGCTCAGCAATTGCCTTCTCGCGATTGCCCAGTCGCCGTGAGGAACTCCTTCGTGCGAGGGAAGTTTCGAACGGGCCGCTTCCGAGAGAAGAAGAATCCCACGAGACGCCCCCGGCCCTCCGAACCTCGGAGGACCGGTGACAACCAACACACATCTGGGCGCAACAAGACAGCAAATGACCACTGCACCCACGGCTTCTTCTTCAGGAGGTCACGACCAAAACAGACGGGGAACTGAGCACCCTGGCTTGGTTGATCGAGTCGCGAAACAGAGCCTGGGAATAGATCAGCAGGGAATCGACGCCCAGAGGAAGGCTGATTTGGATCGGCAACGTTTGGGTGCCAGACCCCGGCAAGGAGGGGAGCAAGAAGACCACGTCAAACGGCAGCGCCGGAACAATGAGCCCACTCAACCCGGTCGACAGAATCGGATCTGTCGAAAGAGAGGCAAGCCACAACCCGGCTTCGCCGGCATTCCCTTGAAACGTGAGTTCGCCTGCTTCTCCGGAACGGAGCAGCGCACTGCTTTGGTAGCCGCGCGCACCTCCCGAAAGCGACGTCACAGTCCCGGCCGAACTG
Organism: Planctomycetota bacterium; assembly: GCA_028289345.1. Lineage (GTDB taxonomy): Bacteria > Planctomycetota > B15-G4 > B15-G4 > SIAN01 > JANQQL01. Next base: position 211,748 of record JANQQL010000005.1, read on the forward strand.
TTCACGTCTTGGCCGTCACTCCCGGGCCCCCCACATCCCGCGTCGGCGGACCGCCCTCCCAAGCCTCCACTCAACACTGAACTGTGGAGGAAAACCTCCGCCCCATTGGCTCGGATCGCGTCTCCTCCGTCCCCGGGATCGACACAATCCGTGTCGGAAACTCTCACCCCGTCTTTCCCGTCTGCCCCGACCATGACAGTGTTCGACGCGAAGAAAAGTCCCCCCTGGAGATTCACTCCCGGTGATCCATCCAACACCCCGAGGCCTCCGCCTCCGGTGATCGTGCAGTCGTACGTGAACACCGATGAGTTTTCGGCGCAGAGAGCGATGGAGTCGAGCACATCGCAAGGGAACGCCACTCCAAGGACCTCGGGATACGCCTGAAGCTCACAGCCAAGGAACACCGCAGCATCGCTGTTTCGAACCATGGCGATCTCTGGACACAGGAGACCCACCGTGTTCGATCGGACCACGGTGCAGTCCCGGAGAATGACTCGCCCTTCGTTTCCTTCCAACAGCAACCCCCGGTCCGGCCCATTGGGAGCGACCAGCGCAAGTCCGGAAAGAACCACGACCTGGTCGGGTTGGAGGCCGCCAATCGTCGTCCCAAGGGAGATCTCTGGGGTCTCTCCGGATTCCGCCACTACGGTCAGAGACTTCCCTTGAATGGACAGTCCCCCATAGAGGCCGTCCTTCACAAGGAGCACGTCGCCACTCTGAGCACTGAGGGAGGCGTTGTTCAAAGAGGTGAAGTCCACTCCCGGGCCCGGGTCGTCGTCCACCACCCAAACCGCCCCTTGGGCATGGACTTCGTCGGCCGACAAGAAGAGCGCAGTACCCAAAGAGCTCAGCATCGCAAGGGAAAGAGGTCGCATTCGCACCAGATCTCCTTTGGATCGGCCAGGACGGGCAAGTCTCCGGATCGCGGAGTTGACCACCGGCGGATCGCGCAAACAGGTTTCCTCGCTCGCGCTAGTCCTCGAGCTCACCCCATGGAGACACTTTTCTTTCAGAAAATCGCGGAAGAAATGCCCCCGGATGCTCCGCAAAGATCGAGCGATGGGATCCGGCGAATTCGAGCCGGAGAATCCGGCCCAAGATGCTCCCGCGAAGAAAGCGATGACGTCGTTTCCGCACCTTCATCGCGCAGTCCGGCGAGAAGGAGAACGGACTGCACGGGCGAACGGTCATCGACACGGGTGGGACAAGCGAAAGTTTCCGTCGATTTTCAACGCAACATCGGGGTTCCGGTGAGGATGGGGGTCGGACTTCGCGTTCACGAAATGGGGTTTTTCAGCCCTTCCCCCCTCAGGAATCCAAGACGATGATCCCCCAACCACAGCGACTGACTCTGACGTTTGCGGCAGCTCTTTTCGGATGGCAAGCGGACCTTCTGGCCTATCAACTTTTCACCCCCAGCCCCTACCTCCAATGCGCGGATAGCCCCTTGGATCAGTCCGGCGTCTTCTACTTGGAGGACTTCGAGGACGGCTTCCTCAATGTTCCTGGAGTGGTCGCCTCGGTGGGAAGTGTGGCGGGCCCTGGAATCATCACCGACTCGGTGGACCACGACGATGGAGCCATCGATGGCGACGGCGGAGACGGCTCTTCCTTCTTCGCGGTCCCGGGAAGCGTCGGCATCACCTTCACCTTCGACAGCACCGCGCTTGGTGAGTTGCCCACTCAGGCGGGACTAGTGTGGACTGACGGCGCAACGATCAACGACGTGACATTCACCGCCTGGGACAGCAACAACGTGGCCCACACCACCACCCTTACCGGAATCGGGGATGACGATTTCGCTTCGGGAACCAGCGAAGACGTGTTTTTCGGATTCGAGAGCTCCCTCGGCATCTCCGCCATCCGGATCCAATGCGTTCGAGTCGAAGGAGCGGCGGGAAACGGCATTGAAATCGATCATCTGCAGTTCGCCTTTCCCGGGCCGAGCGTTTGGACGGACCTGGGGCTCGGCCTTGCCGGCACCAGCGGCGTCCCCGTGCTTGCTGCCTCCGGCTCTCTGCGCGGCGGATGTCCGTTCAACCTCTCCCTTACCTCCGCCCGCCCTAACGCGACTAGCTTTCTGATCGTGGGACTCAGTCCTCTGAACGCACCGTTCAAAGGAGGAACCATGGTTCCTTCGTTCGATGCCCTGGTCGGCCCGATTCCGACCGGCCCTCTTGGCGAGTGGTCCGCCAACGCCAACTGGGCTCGCGGACTTCCCCAAGGAACCCCCATCTACTTTCAAACTTGGATTGCCGATGGTGCGGCCGTGCAGGGCCTGGCGGCCACCAATGGAGTCGAGGGAATCACTCCCTAGCCTGGCGAGGCCCCATGCTCCATGACTTAGGATTCATGCGGCACGACTCTGGAAGGCCGTCGCGAGAACGAGCGCGGGGGCCTTCTGATCAGGACCTTCGCCGGTCTCTTCGGCAACCCCCTCTGACAATCCCGGAGGAAAACGATCGTCCGGAGGACGAATCCCGAAGGAACTTCGGGTCATTCGCCGGAGGCCTTCTTGAATCGTACAGGTGAACGGAGGACAGCTGTTCGTCTGTATTGCTTCACTGCCGCCAGACCGGCCGGTTCTCCGTCAACCTTTCGAAGTTGCTGCGGAAGGGATTGATGTCGATCCCTCCGCGGCGGGTGTAGCGGGCCCAGACACTGAGATGCTTCGGTGCGCAACGCTGGAGTACGTCGAGGAAGATTCGCTCCACACAGTGTTCGTGAAAGCCATCGTGGTTGCGGTAGGAGATGATGTATTTCAGGAGCTGGCGGCGATCGATCGACGGACCTTGGTAGCGTAAGAACACCGTGGCCCAATCCGGCTGGGAAGTGACGGGGCAGTTGCTCTTGAGCAGATGGGAGTAGAGGGTTTCGCTCACCTCCGGGTTGCCCGCGGTCGCCTCTCGAAGAAGCTCGGAGTCGACGGAGTAGGTGCTGACGTCGATCTCGAGAGCGTCCAAGCACTCTCCTTCGAGGCCGGAATCCGATCGCTCTGCCGGATCCCGGGACCCGTGGTTTCGTGCCGTTTTCGGGGCCGCGAACAAGCGGACCTCTGGCGCCTCCCCCAACAAATCGGTCAAGTCCCGGCGCACGCACTCCCTGACCTCTTCTTCGGAGTCATGGTTCATGCCGTGAAAAGATCCGAGGTACAGCTTCAGAGACTTGGATTCGACGAGGTTCGGGGACGTCGCCGGCACCCAGAGTTCCGCGGTGGCCACGACCGGCTTTCCTCGGGGATCCAACCAAGACAACTCGTGAGCATTCCAGACATCCACTCCCGAGAAAGGCAGCGGTCCGTCCCATTCGAAGGTGTCTCGCCCTTGTTGCCGAGGCACGGCGACCAACAACTCCGGCGCGTAACGCTGCGGGTATTCTGAGGTTTGACCGAGATGGCGGTCCAAAGACATCGGTTTCTCGAAGAAGTTCCGTCGGGAGATTGATCGTCAGTTTGCGGAGCCGAGAGCTGATCGAGGAAAGAGGAGATCGAGCACTCCCGCCGCGCCGAGGAGTTTACTCTGAGGACCGGCCGCCTGCGCAAGGAGCGCACGCTCTTCCGGTCGACTCTCGTCGCTTCGTGCAACCTCCGCCCCGCGAACCCGCAAGCCGGTGAACTCGTTCTCCGGCCCAGCTTCGGAGGACTTCCCTCCTTACTGGACCGGCATCCGAAGCGCACAACCAGCAGCGGCAAGCTGGCCACTCTCTTTGAGAGAGAGTCCAGGGCACTCGCCTCACGATGGCGCTGCGATCCGCCTGACGGTTCGTTCAGGACCGCGTCAATCCTCGCCGCTGCCGGCCTTCGCCGCCACTTGCGCGAGCAAATCCTCGTAGTTCACGTGATCGAGATGCTCCGTCACGGACCCGTCTTTGACCCGCAGAATCGTGACTCCGCGAATGTCGATCTCGATTTCCCCCGGAGGCGCACCAAACACCTCTCCGGGTCCTGCCGTCGAATAGAACAAGTCGAATACCGCGTAGTCCCCCGAAGAGAACGCGTTGTCGACCTCGAAACCGGTAGAGGTGAGGCTCTCGCTGGAAGCGCGAAACATGGAGATCACCGAGTCGCGACCAGCGATATCCCACGGCCCCCCCGGCATCAGCGCAGAGGTCGGATCCCGGAAATGGAGATCCTCGGCCATGACTTCGCGAAGTAGGTCCCACTGGCCACCATAGAGGCGCTCGAGGTACTTGGTCGCGACGTCGAGCACGGGATCTTCCTGAGCACTCATGGCCGCCGAGGACTCGCGGCGGGAAACGGCGCTCAAGACCAAGAACATGCACAGCGCGCCGAACAGGACACGACCCATGGACGGACTCCTCTTGGGTTCTGGACTCGAAGCCGTGTCGCAAGACATCCTTCGAGCCACAAATCAGGAGCCCATCCCGGTCCGCATTGTACGCCCTGGCGCGGGTCAGTTCGTCGCGGCGTCGTCCCGCACTTCGAATTCGTAGGCGGGAAGCTTCAAGAGTTCGGCATCCAAGCTTTGCAACGCTTGCTCGAGGCGCCCCGAAAGCTCGAGGTCTTCCGCCTCGCGGACCCGCGCTAGCACCATCTTGGCGGTGTCCACCGAGGACAAGTTGAGCCCGTCCAACGTCGCCGCGGAAGTCGGGCTGCGCTGGAACGAGCTCAGCAGTCGATCCACCGCTTCCTGGTACTTCTCCTGCTCGAGAAGAATGCGTGCTTGTCCGCCCAATGCCATGGCGATGGTGTGGTCCGCGGCCGGACGCTCGTCCGGGAAGTGTTCGATTGCCTTTTCGTACAGATCAATGGCGCGATCGTAGGCGGCTTGAGCTTGGGCCTCGTTGCCGCGGCGCCGGTGGAACTCGGCGGCCACCACCGAGGCGTAACCAGCGAACCAAACCAAACGCGGGGATGCGTCGCCTTTGGCCAGCATCTTCTCGTAGACCGACTCCAGCCCCAGCACCCCCTTGCGCCGCAGCACACTTCCGCGCAGCCGCTCGTGCAGGCCCATGGATTCGGGAAAGCGCTGCAGGCCATGCTGCAACGCTCGGGAAGCCTGCCCTCCCGCACCGAGCCACTTCAAGATGTCGTAGTGCCAAGCGATCTGGGCGTCGGTGCCGTGGGGATGACGCGCCAGCACGGAACAGGCCGCGTTCACATCGGTCAGCCAGCTGCCCGGCCACTCACGCTTGGCTTGCACCGCTTTGGAGATTTCCTGGCAGCGGAGCTTGGCGAAGAGTTCCAACACCGCCATGGTGTTCCAACTCGGATCGCCTTCCGGCATTTGGTTCACCGCCTTCTCGGCGTGAGCCAGAGTTTTCTCATGCTCGCCCAAATAGTAGGAAGCGAGGGCCAGGACCGTATGGGTTCGCCACGAATCGCCGCCCAAGCGTCGCGACTCTTCCGCCGTCTTTTGCGCATCGAGGAACAACAGCCGCGCAAACCCCTCGTCCGTGGCCGTTTCGTCATCGAAGAAGCGGGCGTCGAATCCCTGACTCAGGAAGGCTTCAGCAAGTTCGATCAGCGCTTCGGGATCTTCGGCTTCGAGGACCTGATTCTGATCCTGAAGCAGGTTTTCCATGGCGTACTGGTCGATCGCTGCAGCGGCCGGATCCACATTGGCCAGAGCCGAACTCCACCCACCCACGTTCACCGACTGAGACTCGGTCGCCAATCCGCGGTGCACAACCGCCAACGTGCGCGCCTTCGGGGTCTGCTCACCAATGCGATCCAACGCACCGATCAAGTCATCTCGCTCTTTGGCTTCCATCGGAACGCGCAATGCATCGGAGATGAGCTCCATCGCGTGATCCGAGTTGGCTTGGGCCAAGGTCTGACGAGCGAGCTGGTTCATCTCGGTGTCCAGGCCGAAGATCCCGAGCCGCAGCAGATCGACGGATGCCTGGTCGCCTTGTTGGGCCGCCGCCTCCAGAAGGGTTCGCCGAACGTTCGCGTCGCCGGAGAAATAGGCCTTTTCCACCGCGGTCTGGTCGGCGTTGTCTCGGCTCGCCACCCGATCGGCCAGGGTGCGGTCGCCGCGGATCACCGGAGCCGGGGAGGTGGGTCGATTGGCAATGCCCTGGCGAATGGTGTCGAAGACCGAGTCCGTGTCCCAGGCATAGAACACGTCGTAGGTCTCCTTGCCGTCCAACTCGACCATGATGTGACGGGGCGCGATGCGCCGGCCTTCCATGAAACGGTCGTACAGCTTCGGCTCGATGGCGATGTGTTCCCCGCAGGTAACACTTCCGAAACGCGGGCAGAGGATTCGGCGCCCGTCTTCGTCGTGATCCCGAGGCGTATGGCGATAGACCGAGGCGATCACCGTGACGTAGGGCTCGTAGAGGGCCGCGATGTCGGGCTGCCGGTAGCGGATGCCCGCGTAGTGCTCGCTGGCGATCTCGCCGTCCATGTTGACGCACAGCAACAATGGCTTGCCAGTCTCCTGAGCGACCGCGACGGCGTCCTCGAAGGTGCGCTGCCAGGGGATGAGGCAGGGGCGGGCCCAGTCCTCCGCCGTGGGTGCGGGCCACATGGCCTCCCGGTCCACACCGATTCCACCCGCCTGGGCAACAGCCTCGGCGGTGAGGGCGGTCGCAGCGACAGCGAACGAGCAAACGAGACGAAGGCAGCCGATTTTCATGAGAGATCACTCGGAACAAGGTCAGCGGTTTGCAGAGACGTAGCAACCCTTGCACCAAGCGAGAGAACGCCAAGGCAAAAGAATCGCGACCGAGGGAGTCTATCTGAGGAGACGCGGGCTCGAGCGAAGTGCGCGGAGAAAGCTCGTCGCCACCGATCGTTCACCTCGGATAATGCCAGGCCCTCATCCCCATGGCCCCCAAGCGGGCAATCGAATCCCGGACCGCGGAAGGAAGGAACCCGTCGTGACCGATCCCGAACAGGTGGCTGCGCGCATCGAAGAACACAGCCGCTTCCTGCGCGCCATCCTCGGGGAGGTGGAACAGGTCATCGTCGGGCAAGAGTCGTTGGTCCGGGGCATGTTGATCGGGCTGTTGGCCGATGGACACGTGCTGCTGGAAGGGGTTCCCGGACTGGCCAAGTCCCTGGCGGTCCAGACCTTGGCGACGGCCCTCGGCGGCACGTTCCGACGCATTCAGTTCACTCCAGACTTGCTGCCCTCGGACCTGGTCGGCACCCAGATCTACAACCCCAAGAACGGCGACTGGTCGGTGCGCGAAGGGCCGATCTTCGGCAACTTCCTGCTCGCCGACGAAATCAACCGGGCTCCCGCCAAAGTGCAATCCGCGTTGCTGGAAGCGATGCAAGAGCGCCAGGTGAGTCTGGCGGGAGAGTCCCGCGAGCTTCCCGATCCGTTCCTGGTGCTCGCCACTCAGAATCCGGTAGAGACCGAAGGCACCTACGCCCTGCCCGAAGCACAGATCGACCGTTTCATGTTGAAGCTGGTCGTGGACTATCCCACACGAGAGGAAGAGAAGAACATCGTCAAGAGGATGGCGACGACCCGTGCCAGACCTACGGTGAAAGTGGTCTCGTCTCCCGAACAAATCCTTGCCGCCCGCGAGCTGCTCGATGATGTGTTCGTCGATGACAAGATCCACAGCTACGTGATCGACGTGGTGTTCGCAACTCGAGAGCCCGAGACCGTCGGCCTGGAGGCCTTGCGACCGCTGATCCTCTACGGGGCTTCCCCCCGCGCCTCCATCGCCTTGACCCAGGCCGCTCGTGCCCACGCCTTCCTGCAAGGCCGCGGCTATGTCACGCCCCACGACGTCAAATCGGTGGGCATGGACGTGCTGCGCCACCGGGTGATTCCCACCTATGAGGCCGAGGCCGAAGGAATCCACTCGGTGCCGATGATCCAGCAGGTCTTTGACACGGTGCGCGTCCCGTAGCTCTCGACGATTCATGCGCGACCAAGACGAACTCACCGAGCTTCTGAAAGAAGTCCACCGCATCGAGGTCCAGAGCAATCGCCTGGTCAACGGAGTGATGGCCGGCTCCTACCAGTCGGTGTTTCGTGGCTTCGGCATCGAGTTCGAAGAGGTGCGGGAGTACGTCGAAGGCGACGACCCGCGCACCGTCGACTGGAACGTCACCGCCCGAGTCGGTCGTCCCTACGTCAAGACCTACGTGGACGAACGCGAGATGCCCATGTTGTTCCTGCTGGACCTGTCGGCATCCATGACCGGCGGCTACGGGTTTTGGTCCGCGCGGCAAGTCGCCGCCCGAGCTTGCGCGTGTCTGGCACTGGCCGCGGTGAAAAACCACGACAAGGTGGGCTTGATCGCGTTCAGCGACACCGTGGAAACCTACCTGCGCCCGAAGCACTCGGTGGGACATGCGCTTCGCATCGTGCGAGATTGTTTGGCTCTTCCGGGCCATCACACCACCACGGACATGGTGCCCGCCCTGCGACTCGCCTCGCGCATCGCCCGCGGCCACGCCATCGTGTTCGTTGTCTCCGACTTCTTGACCAGCGGCTGGCGTCAGGCCCTGACCCTGATGGCCAAGCGTCATGACGTGGTGGCGATGCGGCTGCTGTTCCCCGAACTGACTGCCCCCAGCGGAGCCATGCTGCGCATGCAAGATCCGGAAACGGGGCGCCAACGATCGGTTGATTGGCAGAACTCTCGAGTTCGCAAGGAGTACCAACGCCGAGTGGAAGAGTGGGACCGACGGACCATCGAAGACCTGCGGCGCGCGGGAGTCGACCGGATGGACATTCCGGTTCCGCGAGAGCGAGACCGCAACGTGGTGGCGCGCTCGCTACTCCAGTTCTTTCGCATGCGCCAGATGCGGGGCCTGCGGCGATGACCGGGGGAGTCGCGGTCGCCCTCGTGTTCGGACTGCTGCTCCGACCACCGGCGCAAGAGAACGGTCTCTCGATGCGCTGCGAACTCAGCGAGACGGAGGTCGAGTTCGGCAGCCCGTTTTCCATGACCGTCACGCGATCCTGGCCTGCCGACTGGGAAGCAGAGCCGTGGGATGACCGCAAGCTGGCACCGCTTCACGTGGTGCAACAATCGTCCTCCCAGCGTCAGCGCGACGGAATCATCGAAGAGACGCGAGTTTTTCAAGCGTTTGCTTTCGAGCTCGGAGACCTCCCCGTCGCTCCCGCCGCGTTCCGCGCCGTGCCTCCCCAGGGCTCCGCGATCGAGGCCGAGGTCCCCTCATTTCAGATTCAGGTTCGCTCCTCCCTCGGAGACGCCACCGTCGAAGAGGTCGAGTTCCCGGAACTCCAAGAACCCCGGCCCGCCAAGCTTTGGTGGCCACCTTTCGTGGCGGTGATTCTTGGCGGTGCCGTTCTGTGGATCTGGTCGCGTCGCTGGCGAGGACCGCGAAGCGACGGGTTCGTCATTCGCCCCGAGTATCGAGCCTTCCAGCGCATCGAACGCCTGCGCAAGCAACAGCCGAAACCTGGCGCCGCCCACCATCACCTTCGCGCGTTTCACGACGAGGCCTCCCAAGTGCTCCGGGACTACCTGCACGACCAATGGGATCTCGCCTCGTGGCAGCGCACCAGCGAAGAGTTGCTGGACGCACCGGCCACCCATCAACACGTTCCCACGTCCTCGCGGGCGACTCTCGAGCGCTCACTCCAACGATGCGACCGAGCCCGCTTCAGTGCCACCTTCGTCGAGCCTTCGACTTCGGCACTCCTGGACGACTTGTTCCGATTCGTTCAAGACACGGCAGCCTCCCACGGCACCGACCGTTCGTCGGAGGGAGCGGCATGATCGATTTGCTCTCTTCTCTCGAGACCGTGCACTTCGCGAATCCTGGCTGGCTCTTACTGGTGCTGGTGTTCCCCGCTCTCTTCTGGTGGCGGCGCCGCCATCAGCGGCCGGCGATTCCCTTCGCCCCGGCCAAGTTCCTCGACGACCTGCCGCGCTCCTGGAGGCAGCGCCTGTCCCGCGTTCCTCCGGTCCTTGGGGTCGTCGGTCTGCTTTGCGCCATCCTGGCCATGGCGCGACCCGTCGTCACCCGGGCGTTGCCGCGAGAGACCGAGGGAATCGATGTCCTGCTGTGCCTCGATGTCTCTTCTTCCATGGCTTCCACGGACATGGACCCGCGCCGAACTCGCCTCGATGTCGCCAAGGACGCCGCCCAACAGTTCATCGCGGGACGAGAAAAAGATCGCATCGGCCTGGTTTCCTTCGCCCGCTATCCGGACATTGCCTGCCCGCTGACCCTACGCCACGACACGGTCCAGGACTTCCTCGGACGACTGGAGCTGGTCGAGGCAGATGGCCCCGAGGATGCGACCGGGATCGGTGCCGCGATCGCTCGCGCCGTGCAGGTTCTGGGGCGCAGCCAGGCCAAGTCCAAGGTGGTGATTCTGCTGACGGACGGAGAAGAAACCGTCGCCACCAACCAGTCCTCCCAAGACATCGGTCCCGCCGAAGCGGCTCAGATCGCCAAGCAGTACGGAGTCCGGGTGTACACGGTGGTGGCCGGAATCGGCGGGTTGGACAACCAGGGGGCAATCATCCCGTTGCAGACCGGCGCCGTGAAGCAGCTTGCCGAGGTGACCAACGGCCACTTCTTCGAGGTCCGGGATGCCGGGGCCATGACCCGCGTCTATTCCGCGATCGATGCCCTGGAGAAGTCCCCGTTCTCGGAACAACGCTATCGACAAGAAGACCGGTTCTTGCCCTTCCTGCTGCTGGCCTTGGGATGCATGGGGTTGGAGCTGCTGTTACGGCGCGGCGGATGGGAGGTGATCCCATGAGCTTGGTGGATGCCTTCGCGTCTCCTTCCTGGCTGCTGGCACTTGGCTTCGTCCCGCTGGTCCTTGTCGTGTTCTCGATCACCGATCGTGCCAAGCGACGACGAATCCAGGAATTGGTGGGCTCGCGGGGTTCTTTCGTTCCGGTTCGTCACTTGGGCGCCGGACAACGTCGTCGAAGGTTCCTTCTTGTGGGGGGACTCGGCTTTGCGTTGTTGGCCGCGGCACAACCCCAGTGGGGCCGCAAGGAAAGCTCCGCGAGCGAAGACCGCGGCCGCCTATTGGTGTGTCTGGATGTCTCTCGTTCCATGCTGGCGACCGACGTGCGACCCAGCCGAATGGAGTCGGCCAAGCAGTCTTTGCAACGGCTCCTCGACCATGCCCCGGGGTTGCAACTGGGGCTGATCGCATTCGCGGGAGATGCTCGCCTGGTGATTCCGCTCACCTCCGATGGGATCACGTTCTCCCAGCTGCTGGAGTGGGTGGATCCTTGGAGCGTGCATCGCGGCGGCACGGACTTGGGCGCGGCCTTGACCCTGGCACGCGACACTCTCGAACAGGAGTCGGGGGCGACCGGGGTTCTCCTCATGACCGACGGCGAAGACCTCGAAGGCCAGGGGCTCGCGGTGGCCCAGGAGTTCCACCAACGTGGCATTCCCGTCCACTGCATGGGCTACGGCACTCGACTCGGCAGCAAGATTGCCATCGAAGGAGACGACGGCTCGGCCTATCTCCGCGACCGGACCGGCAACGACGTGGTGAGCGCGCTCGATTGGGACAGCTTGCAAGCCATTTCCGAGGCCGGCGGAGGAGTCTCACTCCAGGGGGACATGACCCACAACGAAATCACCGAGCTTTACGACCACCACATCCTGCCGCACGCACAGCGTTTGACGAAGAAGCAAGGCGACAGCATCGTCGAACGCGAGAATCGCTACCAGTGGCCGTTGCTCATCGCGGTGCTTCTCTGGACTCTGTCCCGGCTGCCGCGAAAATCCCTGGCGGGTTCCGGAAAGCCCGCGAGAACCGCCATGGATGCCACCAAGAAGAGTTGGCAGCCCAACGCTCGACCATCGGCGTCCTCCGGAGTGAGTTCAGCCGGTCCGCCGTTGGCCAACGCCTTCACTCCCCCCAATGGCTCGGCGGATGCCTTTCACGAGTCGAAGCCGCGGACACGGTTCCTCGCAACGGCCGTGGTCGTCACCGCGCTTGCCGGAGACTCGAACCTTCGCCTGCTCGGAACCACGGCCTACCAGGAAGCTCGCTATGAGGACTCCCGCGAGCACTGGAGTCAAGCGGCCAATCAGAATCCCAAGGTCGCCGAACTGCGTTTCAATGCAGCGCTGGCAGCCGTTCGAGCCGGGGATTGGAAGAGCGCGGATCAGTGGTTGAAAGAGATCGAGCCGGACGGCGACCGCGCCTTCGAAACCGCGCGTCTGTTCCTGGCCGGCAATCTTTCCTACCTTCGAGCCAAGCATGCCGAGGTCCTGGCTTCGCAACCGGAGGCCGAACCGTTCGTGTGGGACGAAGCCATCCGTCATGCCCGAGACGCCGGCGGTCACTGGCAGCGTGCCGCGATGCGTGACCCCACGAGCAGTGCCGCCCGCCGCAACGCCGAACGAACCGTTCTGTTGATTCGAGATCTCGAGCGAAAGAAGGCCGAGGCGGAGAAGCCCCGGCGCAAACCCGCTCCCCAACCCCGACCGCTCCCGGCTCCGATGCCAGACACCTCTCGGGATCCTGGTCCGGGTCCCACCCCGGGCAGCGAACCACCTCCCCCACTGCAACTCTCTCCTGAGGAGATCGAACGCTTGCTGAAAAGTCTGGAAGACCAAGAAGATGCCAAGCGCAAGCTTCGCCAAGGAAGGCGTCCGGAAGCCGTGGTGGAGCGCGACTGGTGAGACCCACGACTCATTCCCCGTTCGTGCGAGCAGCCCTCGTTGGCTGGCTGATGACATTCGCTCCCTCCACGAGCCGAGGATCCTCGCTCCAGGAGTTCTCCCCGGAGCAGGTGGCGTTCGTCGAACTCGAGGTTCCGAAGACCCACTTCTTCGTGAACGAACTCATTCCTGTGACGGTCCGCTTTGGAATCGAGGAAAGTTTCCGCAACGAGAAACTCATTCAGCTCTTTCACCGCCGTCTGGACCTGCCTGTCCAGTTGAGCGGCGACTTGCTCGAGAGTTCTCCGGACCTGCGCGAGCTCTCGTTCGAGAACGACACAGGTGGTGCGATACGCGTGCGCTTTGCCGACAACGACGAACTGGTGGAAGCGACCGCCGAAGAGATCCCCCGCTCCGGCAAGTCATTCTTCACGGTGACTCGCCGCCGTTCACTGACAGCTTCCCGCGCCGGGGAATTCTCCCTAAACCCAATCACTCTGCGCTTCGCTTACGCCACCGAGTTCGAAGACGACCTGTTCGAAGGGCGGGTGCCCGGGAACCGCTTCGAGTCCTCGCTCGGCAGTGCATCGCCGACTCTCACCATCGTGCCGTTTCCTGAACCGGTTCCCGAGGACTTCGGAGGAGCCGTCGGCGAGTTCACGGTGACCGCCGAAGCCAGCTCCACGTTGGTCGAAGTGGGCGAACACTTCGAACTCACCTTGAGCTGGGAAGGCAGCGGCAATCTCGAATCCTGGGATCCTCCGGAACTGGCCGTTGCGGGGTTTCACCGTTTCGGCCAAATCGCCGAGGTCCTCGGCTCGGTCCGAACCGTGACCTATGACCTGGCCGCGACCCGCATCGTGTCTGAACTCGGGCCACTGTCTTGGACCGTCCTCGAACCCACCGACCCGCCCGCCTATCGAACCCTCGAGATTCCGGCCCTTGCAGTTCGGTCCATTCCACCGGTGGGCGACCGAGGCGTGGCGAGTGTGGCGGACAAGGGTCCGGACAGCCTCGCAACCGCTGGCGAAAACGCTTTGGCGCCACCGGAAGGGAGATTGACTCCTTCGTCCGCCGCGCCTTCGTCACCGAAGGACTCAGCAAGGGATCCCTCCACTCCCCCGGCGTTGGACGAATTCGCCTCGGAGTCGGGCTTCCCGCCGGGCTCAGCGGCGGACTCTGGTGCCAAGGAGGCGACACCGGAGTCTTCGTTGTTTGGGAAGAGACCATGGCTCTTTGGCTTGATCGCCATCGGCGTGGGGTTTCTGGGAGTGGTGCTCGCGCGCCGTCCAAAAGCAACGTCCGCGACAACAACTTCTTTGACCCCGGCAACCCGTTCCCGTCCCGCCTCCCCCACTGCGAACCTGGGCCAAACCTCGCCAATGAGAAGCGCCACTCCGGTTCGCGTCGAAGCTCCGTCCAATCCCGATGCCGCCGATCGTCTCGCGTTGGCGATCGCCAAGCACCTGGACTGTGAGTGGCCGTCGGTCATCGGGCCCCATCTGCGATCCCGACTCGTAGCTCACGGAACTCCCGAGGGCCTTGCTCGGCAAGCGTCCGAGGCCATGGAGTCCTTGCTCGCGCCTCGCTACGGCGGTCCCGTTTCGTCTTGGAGCGAAGCCGACGTGAATTCGCTCATCGAACAGTTCGGCGCAGCTCCTCAGGCACCCCGCAGCGAACGGTGACGGCTTCTTCGAAGCGGGGATGAGGAAACGTCACCGCTTCGGCGTGGAGGAGATAGCCGAGATCGCTCGGAACGGCGCGACAATCGGCTGCTGGCACACCTCCTTGCGGGTACAGGGGATCGCCCCGCAGCGGGTGACCTGCGGCGGCGGTATGAATTCGGATCTGATGCGCTCGTCCTGTGACCGGCTCCACTCGCAGCAACGTCGACTCTTCCCGCCGTTCGAGAACTTGGAATCGGGAGCAAGAGGGCTTTCCCTCTGAGCAAGCACCAAACACAGTGCCCAACAGAGAATGAGCAACACGCCCAATCGGAAACTGCCACTCGCCTCGGTCTTCCACCATTCGGCCGGCTACCAATGCCCGATACTGCTTGTGGACGCGATCCTCTCGAAACGCCTGGGAAAGACCCTGGCGCGCTCGCTCCGTCCGTGCACACACCACGACCCCCGAGGTTCCCCGCCCCAAGCGATGCACGGGCGTCAATTTCGAATCGACCCGTCGCAACTGATGAACAAGGGTGTGCTCCAGGAACTGACCACCCCCGGGCAAGGTGGGCAGTCCGGAAGGCTTGGCCACGGCCCACACATCGTCATCTCGGAACAGCACCGCGAAACCCAGGGGAACTGCGGGCTCGAGCCAAGGAGGTCGGTGCCAGGCAAGGACCTGACCGGCGCCCAATGTGTCGGATTCCGAGACGACTCGACCGTCCAATCGAACCTGCTGCTGAGCAATGCGACGTTGCCACTCTCGAAACGGCGCCCCTCGGTAACGCTCGGACAAGAATTCGAGAACGGATTGCCCCGTCGAATCGGGCGGCACCACCCCTTGGTACACATGCCCGCTGTTGAGCCCGCCTCGATTCACCGGTCGTTCGACCTTGCCGTCGCGAGAATGAGCCAACGTCTCATCGGGCGTGAACTTGCCACGGTCTTCACGGGAAACGCACGTTGGGCGTGGACACTGCGGTGATGACGAAGCCCGAACGAGCTTGGGCCATTGGCAGCCGGCGTTGAAGAATCGTGCGGCCGAAACTCACTGCTCGACCAGCTCTTGAAACATGATGCAGAGATCGACGTAGCTTCCGTCGGGATGGCGAAACGCACCGGGAGAGCGCCCGATCACACGGAATCCCAGTCTTTCCCACAGTCGGATCGCCGATCCATTGCTGGCCACAACCGCATTGAACTGCATCGCGCGATAGCCGCGTTCGCGGGCGACGCCCATGGAATGTTCTCCCAATGCCAAGCCGATTCCTCGGCCACGCATTTCTTCGAACACCATGTATCCCCCATTCGCGATGTGGGAAAGTCGGTGCACTCCATTGGGCTTCAAGGTGTAGGTTCCCGCGATCTGCCCTTCGCAGCGGGCCACCCAAACCTCGGCACCGGGAGAGAACCAGTAGTCGAAGACCGCGGGAACGTCTTCATGAGGAAACACGGTTCCGTCGCGCACCATCTGATCGGCGAGCCGCTCCAAGTCGGGCCGATGGGTCTCCGCGAATGGTTCGAAATCGATGGATGCCATGGTCACAGCCGTTCAATCCCCAGACAGCGATCTCCGACTTCCAAGCGGTCAACCACGTCCATCCCCTCCACGACTTGGCCGAACACCGTGTAGTTGCCGTCCAGGTGAGGAGTCGGGACGTGAGTGATGAAGATCTGGCAGCCGCCGGTGTCCGGTCCCGCATTGGGCATCCCCAAAGCTCCCGTGAGGTATGGACGCGGGTTGATCTCATCATGAAGGAGAACCCCGCCGCTGCCCCAGCCATCCCCGCGGGGATCCAATCCCTGCACGACGAACCCGGTCACCACTCGATGGAATGAGAGGTCGTCATAGGCTCCTTGCGCCATCCTGTTCAGAAAGCTCTTCACATGGCGCGGCGCGTCCTCTCGAAACAACTCGAGAACGATCTCGCCCCGCGTCGTCTGCAGCTCCACCCGAGGAGCCGAATCCTTTTGGGAGTAGTCCTGCCCATATTCAAGAGTCACTGTGGAGCGGGACTCGGAAGGAACGACCCTTGGTTTCTCGTCACTGTTGGCCAGCCCCTCTTCCACGGCCCGCCGAACCGCCGCGGAAGGATCTCCGCGAGCATCGAGCAACCGTTGGGTCGCCTCGTTTCCTCCCAAGGCGGCGAGAGTGCGCACGGCTTCCACCCGTACCTCGGCGTTTTCGTCTCCCGTGCTCTCCAGCAACACGACGCCGACTGCGGTGGCGTCCTCTTCGGCCCCATGCTCCCGAAGAATCGAAAGAGCCGTCCCGCGCATTGCCATGTCCGCATGTTGGAGGCCGCGCAGCCCGTAGTGCCGCTGCTTTCCTTCCAGAGTGGCCAACGCGTTCAATGCTTCGACCGACACTCGCGGGTCTTCGTCGACGAGCCGTTCTTCCAGCAAATACACGGGAAGCGGATCGAGGTTCCCCGCCGCCCTTGTCGCCCCCCAACGATCCCATGGCGCCGGACGTCGAGCCAACATATGAATGCGCTCCCGAGCCCGATCTCCCCCCCGAGGAGCCCATTCCTTCAGCGCTCGCGCCCGCACGGTGGGCGAGACATCGTCCAACGCGGCCTGAAAGAACTCTCCCCACTCGGCGTCGACCGGAACGAGTTTGCCTAGGGATGCCAGGAGGTAGTCCCGAACATGGAAACTGTCCGGATTCTTCTCGAAGGCACTTCGCAGAACCGGGATCACCCGAGGATCGCCACGAAGGGCCAAGGCCCATGCCGCGTTCGCCGCTACGTGGGGGTCCGAGTCGCGAAGAACCGAGGCCACGGCTTTCACGGGAAACTCTGCACTGTCGGTCAGTCCCGTCAGCCCGCGCAAGGCGAAGAACCTCTCCTCGCGCTGCGACGAATCGAGGGCCTCTCGAAGAGCGGCCTCACGGCCATCGATTTCGATCTCGGCAAGGGCGTAGACGGCCTTCCATCGAACCTCGCCGTTGGAATCTTGGCAGCGCTCGGTCAAACGTTGCAGGAGCGCCGCTTCGGTAGACTCGTCCAACGGGCGCTCTGGCGCAGCACGCTTGCCTCGAATTCTCGCCAAGGCCAACAAAGCAGCGCCGCGGACTCCTGGATCAGAATCCTCCGTCGCGGCTAGCAACGCCGGCACCGCCGTGGAATCTCCGCGTTTTCCCAGAGCCTCGGCAGCCCGCGCCCTCACCCCCCCGCGCGAATCCTGGAGGGACTGAAGGAGCGCCGCGATCGTTCGTTGAGAAGGAGTCTGACCGATGGCGAACAACAGCTCTTCGATCACCGCGGGGTCCTGCTCGATCTCTAGCGCCCGGGTCATCACCACATCCAGCGACTCGGCCCGCAAACGACCGATCGCTCGTGCGGCCCGAGCCCGAAGTGCGGGGGATTCCTCTCGAGTCAGCAACGCCTCCCAGTACTGAACGTCACCATCCCGGGCGTCCTCGCGAGGCATCATCTCTTCCAGCACCGACTGCTCGACGCTGGTACACCCCACCAGTAGTGAGAGAAGAGCCCAACCCTTCCATTGTTTCATGACAATCCTTTGCAAGAGTGCTGCCGCGACGAGACCGAGGCTAACCCGGATCATTCATGAAGGCCTACTGCGAATGGCCTAGTTCTTTCCGGCTTTGTCATGACGTTCGCTATCCATCCTCCACGGACATTTCGAGACGTTTCCGTGAAGACCGCCGTAAGTCCTCGCCAGAAAGAACTTTGACTCATTCTCGCGACGGCGTTCCCGAATGATCCGGGTGAAACGCCGCAGCGAACGACATCTGGTCGAGTTCCGACGAGCGAAATGGCCTTCCGCTGGATCGCGGCAGAACCGCGCGGGATCTCTTTCGTGTGACTTCGAGTTCCATGGCTCGAACGTACAATGCTGGATTCTCACCCCCCTTGCGATTCCCCTGTTCCTGAAACCCGAGAGTCCGATGATCCACCAGCGATATGCCGCAGCAAGCCGCGTTCGACCGCGGCGAACTCTGACCGACAAGCGAGAAGCGTCGCGGTGGGCGGTCATTGCTTCCACCGTGATTTGCTTGGGAGCCGCGGGCTGTGCCGCCTCCTACGACGGAGTCGACACCATCGTCGAGGAAGACCTCCACCGTCACATCGCGTTCTTGGCCGACGACCGGCTGGAAGGAAGACTCCCCGGCACCGAAGGTTGCGAAGAGGCAGCGCGCTACATCGCTCAGCAGTTCGGCAGAGCGGGGCTGCGGCCTGGCGGGGACTGGGGAACTTACTTCCAGAACTTCACCGTAGAGGTCGGCCGAAAGATCAACTCGGCGACGCGGCTCCAGGTGAACGAAGAAAAGTTCGCATTGGACGAACAGTTTGCCGTGGCGCTCGGAACCGGCAACAGCAAGGGTGTCGGAGAACTCGTCTTCGTCGGCTTCGGCATCCATGCGCCGGAACTCGGACACGATGACTACGAGACCGTGGACGTGGCCGGCAAAGTGGTCGTCGCGTTCACCGGCGCCCCCGGTCGCGCGGAAGAAACCGGCTTGTTCCTGGAGACGAGCCCTCACGGCAAGTTCGCTCGGCCGCGCACCAAGATCGAAACCGCGTACGGCAAGAAAGCCGCGGGAATGATCCTGATCCACAGTCCCCTGGACTACGGTGATGCGATGTTCGCCGAAGAACTGCCAGAGTTCATCAGCGATCGTGGCCGCGGACTCTCATTCGCGGCGGTCCACCTGACCGCGAGTGCGGCCGAGACCGTGTTTTCCCAAGCCGGGTGGAACCTCGCCGAGTTCGACCAGAAGCTCCATGCCGGCGAGGTGATCTCCCAACCCATGACCGGGGTGAACGCCGAGATCGAGATCCTGGTCGAGCCCGTCGAGAAGAGCACCGCAAACGTCGTGGGGTACTTGCAAGGCAAGTCGGACGAAGTCGTGGTGGTCGGCGCTCACTACGATCACCTCGGCTTGGGAGGAACGGGCAGCCGTGGCGGCGCCGGCGAGATTCACAACGGCGCGGACGACAACGCCTCGGGAACCGCCGTCTTGATCGAACTCGCCGAAGCATGCCATGCGCGACCTGGCGGCATGAAGCGAACCATCGTGTTCGTGGCGTTCTCCGCCGAGGAACTCGGCTTGCTGGGCTCGGCTCACTATGCCGAACATCCGTTTCTTCCCATGGACCAAACCGTGGCCATGCTGAACTTCGACATGGTGGGCCGCTCGAAGGATGGCTATTGCGCGGTAGGCGCTGGCGAAAGCTCCCGCGAGTTCGAGGGGATTGCCGAGCGAGTGAACGAGGATCTGAAACTCGGCTTGAACCTCGAGATCTCCGATGGAGGCATGTCTCGGGGGTCCAGCGACCATCAGTCATTCCTCAACCGCGAAGTGCCCAGTCTGTTCTTCTTCGCCGGACTTCACGACGACTACCACAAGCCGTCCGACGACATCGACAAGATCAACTTTGCGGGAACCGAGACGATCTCGCGCCTGGCGTTCGGAGTGCTGGCTCGTTTGGATGCAACCACTCGGCCGAAATTCGTCGCCGCCGCGGCTCCCGCCAATCCTCACGGTGGGTCCGCTCGCTCTGACGACATGCCGCGTTCCAGTCGTCCCTGGTTCGGTTCGGTTCCCTCGTTCGGCGGGGACGTGGACGGTGTGCTGTTCGACGGCATCACCGAAGGGTCTCCCGCCCACGCCGGCGGACTCCAGGCCGGAGACATTCTGGTCGAGTTCGCCGGACAAGCCGTTCACACACTCGAAGACTTCACCGTGTTCCTGAGCGCTCACGATGTGGGCGACACCGTCGACGTCGCGGTCCTTCGCGACGGCCAACGAGTCGAGGCTCAGATCACCTTGGCATTGAGGCCCTGACCATGAGCGATTCCTCCTTCCGAAAGCTGTCGACCAAGGCCATTCACGCGGGAGAGCCACAGCCTCGACTCGAAGGCTCGGTGGCGATGCCAATCTTCCAGTCGGCGATGTTCGAGTACATGGGAGAGAAGAGCTACCACGACCTGAAATACATCCGGCTCAACAACACCCCGAACCATCGAGTCTTGCACCAAAAACTGGCGGAATTGGAGAACGCCGAAGCCGGCTTGGTCACCGCCAGTGGCATGGCGGCGATCTCGACGTCGATGCTGGCCCTCTTGAATCAAGGGGACCATCTGCTGATCCAGGGCACGCTTTACGGTGGCACCCATGACTTCGTGACCAAGGACCTTCCTCGCTGGGGCATCCACTACGACTTCATCGACCCGACCCAGCCCGAGGACTGGGAGGCCAAGCGGCGACCGGAAACCCGGGCGATCTACGTCGAAACCATGGGCAATCCGCTGCTCGGAGTTCCCCACCTTCCCCAGGTCGCCTCCTTCGCTCGGTCCCATGGCCTGGTATCGATGATCGACAACACGTTCGCCAGCCCGGTCAACTTTCGCCCGCTCGAACACGGCTTCGACCTGTCCATGCACAGTGGCACCAAGTACCTGAATGGTCACTCGGACATCGTGGCCGGTGCAGTCCTTGGCAGCGCTTCCCTCATCGAGAAGATCACTCACGCGCTCAATCACCTGGGCGGATCCATCGACCCCCATGCCGCTTTCTTACTGCATCGCGGAGTGAAGACGTTGGCGGTTCGCATGCGTCAGCACAACGAATCCGCGGGACAGCTCGCGCGCTTCCTAGAATCCCACGACGCGGTCGCGAAAGTGAACTATCCCGGTCTCGAGTCCCACCCCCAGCACGCTTGGGCCAAGGAGTGGTTCGACGGTTTCAGTGGGATGCTGAGCTTTGAGCTGGGAGGTGGTCTCCCCGCCGCGGAACGCTTGTTCGAACGACTTCGCATTCCGCTGAAGGCGCCCAGCCTTGGCGGCGTCGAGTCGCTGGTCACTCGCCCCGCCATCACCTCCCACGCGGGGATGTCGGCCGAGGACCGCCATGCCCTCGGCATCACCGATGGGCTGGTCCGAGTCTCGGTCGGCATCGAAGATCCGCAGGAACTCGTGGAAGACTTCGAACAGGCGCTCGGCTAAGCACGCCGTTCGAAAAGTCACCGGAGGAACGACCGAGGGGCCTTCGTAGTCAAGGAGTCGAGCCTCAGGCGAGTGCGTCATTCGTCCACCGTTCGACGACGAAGGCTGGTCCGCAAACGCCGGATCGGGCCCCGAAAGACTTCTTCACGTCCTGCTGGAATCCGCTCGCGTGAGTCCGTTGGCAGACTCAAAGACTCCTTTGATTCCTGGCGAGGTACGCCCAAGAAAGCGGCTCCACTCGAGTCGCGGAAGGGTCGTCACGAGGACGCCCAAGGACCCACAAAGAGACGGACGATTTTTTCGACGACCGGACCCGAAGGATTCATGAGTGCCCCAGGCGAGGGGGGCAGTGCGCGCGTCGAAGCAATCCGCCTGCTATCGTCCTGACATGATCCCTCTTCGAGATAACAACCCCTCTTCGACCACCCCCATCGTCAACTACGCCTTGATCCTGATTTGCAGCTTGGCGTTCCTGGCACAGCTTGGGGAAGGCCCCGAAAGCGAGTCATTGATCGAACGCTTCGGGATGGTGCCGGCACGGGTCTCCGATCCCGACGAAGAAGTCGTTCAGGTCCGCGAAGTCCCGGTACGCACGCTTTTCGGAGTCCGGCTTCAGCGAGTCGAAGAACCCCTGGCCCCCGCCGCCGTCCCTCCATTTCTGACCCTGTTGACGTGCATCTTTCTGCACGGCGGTTGGATGCACATCATCGGCAACCTGTGGTTCCTGTTCATCTTTGGAGACAACATCGAAGACCGGCTCGGTCACATTCCTTACCTGATCTTCTACTTGTTCAGTGGCATTGCGGCGAGCGTGGCCCACTACCTGGTGGATCCCTCCTCGACCATTCCCACAATCGGCGCGAGCGGCGCCATCGCCGGAGTCATGGGGGCCTACCTGGTTCTTTATCCCCGAGCAACGGTCGTGACCCTGGTCCCGATCTTCGTCTTCCTGCAAGTCATGGTGCTGCCGGCCTCGATCTTCCTCGGCATCTGGTTCCTCATCCAATTTTTCCAGGGCACCTTTGCCATGGGTTCCACTCAAAGCGCCGGAGTTGCTTGGTGGGCTCACATTGGTGGATTCGTGGTTGGCTTTGCGGCGGCGATGTGGGTTCGGTCGCGGGGGGAGATTCGGCCTCGGGTTCGGGTGGTTCGTCGGGGGAGGTGGTAGGGCGGGCGCTCTTGGGTTAGGCGGCGGGGCGGGTTCCCCCTCGGGTTCGGGGGTACACTCGCCTCTTCAGGCACTTTTGGGGGTGGGCTCGCTCGGCGCCGACGCCGATGCCGCGTTGCGTGGGACCTCGCGATGAAAACGACGCCGGCTTAGACCCCCGAACCCGAGGGGGAACCCGCCCCTTTGGCTCTTATCCATTCGCTTCCTTGGGAGGGGCGCTGGCGCGGAGTGCGAGTCTCGCGGGTTGGTCCCGTGATGCGAAGCTCGAGCGGGTGACGTTGTTGTCGCATTGCGTTGGGTATCACGAGTGGATGCGCCGCCGACTTCGCCCCCCGAACCAGCAGGGGAACCCGACCCTCGGGCTCTTCTCCACTCGCTTCCTTGGGAAGGGCTCTGTCGTGGGTGGCGAGTCTTGCGGGTTGGTGCCATGGTGGGGTGCGTGAACGGTGACGTCGATGTCGCGCAGCGCTGGACATCACGAAGTGGATGCGACGCCGGCTTGGGGCTCCGAACCTGAGGGGGAACGCGCCGTTCTCCCGGGCTTCCATGAGATGGATGTTGACCGCGCATGGGTGTTCTTGGGTTGGTGACGTTTTGAGGGCTGAAATTGGTGGACTGGGACGGGAAGTGAGTTGGACAGCGTTGCTCTGTTGGCGAGTCGCTTCACTCTCTTTGGGTTGATCGCGGACGTTGGGGGATTGTTCTGGATCGTGGGTGGATTGGATGAGGCGTGTTCGGGACTGGTTGATTGGAGCGCTGGTGGGTTACTTCGTTTGGTGGGGCTTGCGCGAACGAGGTGGTGGTTTCTCGTGGCACTGAGTTGGTTCATTGGAAGCGAAGGTTCCGGTGCCGTTCCTGGTGTTGACCGAACACGTCTATTCGGCCGAAGGGCTGTTCGGGGGTGGGGTCGACGAGCCGTATGCTTGGGTGCTTGGCTGGTGCTGGCAGGTTCGGCCAAGTCGACGCTCATCTGGCACAACTGGTAGACGCCAACTCACGAGGCCGAGAGATCCTCGAGCTCTTCGAGAACCCACTCGGCGAAGCTGTTCGATTCCTCGTCGAGGTCCTGGTCTTCGCCCGATTCGTGATCCCAGAAGACCACGGGAGGCTCCGGGGATTGTCTCGTGTCGAGACACATCAGGCTGCCCGCACCGTCGTCCAGAAAAGGGAGCAAGAACGAGGGAAGCTCGAGGTCTTTTCGGGCAAGTCGCGTCATCTTGACCAGCTCGAGATGATCAGGAGGCCCTTCGATTCCGTAGAACTCGAAAGAGCCGACACAGAGCCAGCCATACTTTCGTAAGAAAGACCGGTAGCTTCCCTGGATCCGCAGCCCCAAGCTCTCCTCGGCATCCCGGATCACCTCTTCGGAGCATCCCTCGCCGGACTCCACTTCGCGCCCTTGCGTCAGGAGTTGCTCGAGCTTCTTCCGTGCGTTGCTCAATGGCGTTGCCCGGCCTCCCAAAGCACGATGCCATGAAAGTCCGTGACCTTGAGCCACGGCAGGAGTGAGTCAATCCTGGTCATGGGATCGGTTTGAGTTGCGTGGCCTCCTCGGTGCGGAGGACTTGGAAGCGGTGGCGTCCGAGGCCCTGGGGCAGGTTGGCATCGGCGGTGAGGGGAAAGCTCTGGCCGGTGGCGGGGAGGGTGATCTGATTGCCTTCCACTTGGACTTCGGCTTCGAACTGGGTGCCGCCGTGGCCCATGTTGTTTTCGATGACTCGGCGTTCGATGAGGGCGAAGTCGAGGGGTTGGGGGATGACAACTCGCACTCGGGCGATTTGCTGGTCGAGGTCGATTTGGGGAATGGAACCGAACTGGCTCCGTAGGAACTGATCGAGGCCGATCAGCTCCTCGTTTCACGTTCAGCCTTGGAGCTGGATATCAATCAAGGCGAGGTCCCCCGGCTGAAGGAACACCTCTGCCCCGGGGGAGCCGCAACGGACGAACGTGAACAAGGCAAGGACGGAAAACAAGCCAGCGACCAGTCGCATTGTTTGGCCTCGTGTTTCAGAAGCGGAAACCCATCGCGATGAACAGGGAACCATCGTACTCGGTCTGGGTTCCTCGCACCGATTGGGAAACGGGCGCCTCGGCCCCGAGTTGGAAATCCAGAGACGGGCGAGGTCGAAACGCGAAAGTTGCGCCAACCGTGGTCCGCTGGTGGCCGTTCTGATGATCGACTTGGCCGTCCTGGCGTCCGTGCCCTTGGTAGTAGTGACGAACGTTCAAGTCGAGGCGCATGAACGGGCCAGGATATGGCTCGAGCCAAAATCGATTGCCGACCTCGAGCTCGACCAGGAACTCGTCCCCAAAGCGGAAGTCACGGGAGTTCTGACGGTTGTCTTTGTAGAGAACTGCCGCGTTGAAACGCCACCGGCCCGGTTCATAGGTTGCGGCAAGTCCGGCCATTGGATCCCACGATCCCGATCCGGGCTGAAGGTCAGGTGCGAGCCGGATGCCGCGGTCCCGCTGTCGGTATTGGCCCGTCGGCAACTCCAACCCCAACAACGCCGACACGTTCAGCGTCTTGTGCGGGGCGTCCCAACGATAAAACCGCCACTTCGCAATCAGGGGAATGTCCCCAATCCCCCGCCCCACCAAACGATCCGGCCCGCTCGGATTGCGCAAAGTGAGTTCTTTGTGTACGTGGGGCACGACCACGGTGAGCTGCAAGTCTTGCCGCAGCCCGTAATGAAGCGCCACCGCCACCTCACTGTCGATGCGACGCTGATCTTGCGGATCCGAAAGACTCCGATTCCCGTTCCGCAACCCCTCTTCCCGGCGCACCCCCACCGAAGAAGTCGCCAACCATCCCCCCTTGTAGAGAGTCTCCCCATCAAGCACATCCAGGGTGTTGTCCTGCGCTCGAATGTTCCCGGCAAGACACGAGCAGACTGCGGCCGTCGTAAGTGAGAGGACACGTCTCACCCACCTCGACGAGCCAGCACCCACGACGGATCGAAAGGGGGTCGTTAGCAAGACCAAGTACTTTCCATAGGCGAAGCAGCGTACCGCTTAGAGCCGTTCATCAATCCCGTGAATCGCCAGTGCATTGACACTCCCGGACCGCAGTCGTCCAAGAAACAAAGTCACCCCAAGAGAGCGAAGCGATTCGCAAAAAGCACACCCCGCCTGAGCACCCTATCAACCCGACCGCGCATCCCACCACGACACCAACCCGCGACACTCGACCCGCGACAGCGCCACTCCCAGCAAGCGAAGGGGGGAGCGCCCAAGGGGCGCGTTCCCCCTCGGGTTCGGGGGTCAGCCCAGCATCAGCGTTCAAGCATCCCACCACGACACCAACCCGCGAGACTCAACCCGCGACAGCCCCACGCCCAAGCAAGCAAAGGGGGAGCGCCTAAGGGGCGCGTTCCCCCTCGGGTTCGGGGGTCAGCCCAGCATCAGCGTCCAAGCATCCCACCACGACACCAACCCGCGAGACTCAACCCGCGACAGCGCCACGCCCAAGCAAGCGAAGGGGGAACGCGCCCCGCCGCCTAACCCAAGAGCGCCCGCCCCCCCTACAAATCCACCCCCACCACTCCCCTCTCAACCCTCCCCGACCGCTCCAAATCAAAGTAGATCTCCCAGGCCCCCGGCATATGGAACAGCATCCCATCCACCAAGAACGTGCCATCCTCTTGAAAGACCACTTCCGGTCGAGTGTTCATGCCATGGCGGTGGGCCGGCATATCGGCATCGATGCGCAAGTTGACATCTTGGTCGGTGAGGGTGTTGCCGTCGGCATCGGTCACCCAGACTTCGAGTCCAAAGATCTCGTTCATGGGGATCGGTTGGACATTGCTTCGATAGGACAAGCGATAGTGTCCCATGGCCGTGGAGACCACCTGGCCAAATTCCTCCAAAGAAACGGCCGGGAGCAGGGAAGTTGCGTCGGCAGAGATTGGGGAGGATCCCAGTGCGGTTGCTTGAGGAGGCCCCTCGACCGGAGGCGGGGGCGGATCACTGGCCGGAAAAACGGCGGAGCCCTGGTCGCGCTCCAGGTCTGCCGAAGAACAGCTGAAAGCACTCGTCGACGCCACGACGCCAAGCCACGCCATCCATCTCATTCGTCTTGTCCTTCTCGAGAACGAGCCGCCCGCACGTACCAGCCCACTCCAAACACATCCAAGAACTGTCCGTCGGTAGAGAAAATCTGACAGCGACGGTTGCCCTGATCCAACACGATGACCCGCCCGTCCGCGGTGACCGTCACCCCTCGCGGAGAGAGAAACTGCCCAGCCTTCAGTCCGCGGCCGCCCCACTGCCCTCGCCACTGCCCTTCTGCAGTGAACCGGTGGATCCGATGGCTGGCGGAGTCGGTGACGTAGCAAGAGCCGTCCGAGGCGACCGCGACCCCGAACGGTTCGACAAAGGGCTGAGCCCGGGGAGCTTCCAGAATGCCCAGGGTCTTCCCCTCCGCATCCAGCACCTGGACGCGTCGGTTCCACGAGTCGGCGACGTAGACCTTGGTCCCGGCGTCATTCACCGCCACCGTGGTCGGATGCTGGAACTTGCCGGGCTCGCTCCCATGTCCTCCGAAGTAGCCGAGCAGATTCCATTCTGGATCAAACCGCAAGACGACTTCGTGGGCCGAATCCAGACAGAACAGATGCCCGGTTCCGTCCACATCGATGCCGATCGGATCGATGGGAAAACGACGAAGTTTGTCGGGAAGCTGCAGAGCGGGGAGTTCCAGCGCTCGCAAGAATTCGCCGCGGTCCGCGGCAAACTTGGTCGCTTCCTGGATGCTGCGCAGTCGCAACAGCTGGAGTCTTTGGTTGCCGGCATCAGCCACAAGCACGGTCTGGCCGTCGGGGGCGACCCACACGTCGCGCACCCCCATGAACTCCCCAAGTCGACTTCCCGGTCGACCGGCGCGGCCGTCTCGACTCACCGGCTGCTGGTTGACGCCGTTCAGCAGGAGACGATGAAACTCCACATCCACCGCCACCAACACTCCCCCCCCTTCATCGACGCACGCTTCGTAGTGAGGCTCCGCAAGATTGCGGACCCCCACCTGCTCGCTTTCCTCGAGCTCTTCTTGGGGCACCGCGTCCGGGTCCGGCTCGAACACCTGCACCCGATTCGCCAACGGCTCCGCCAACACCAGCAAAGACCGGTCGTCAGACACCGCGACGTCGATGGGGATCTGCAAACGCCCCTGTCCTTCGTAAGGATTGATCTCCGCTTTGCCGAGTCGTTTCCAAGGACGGCCATCTCGGTGGAAGACCTGAATCCAGTGATTCTGGCTGTCTGCGACGAAGAGAGCGTCCCCAGAGATTGCCAATCCACGCGGGGTAGACATCAGACCGGGGTTGCCCCCAAAGTCGCCCCAGGCATTCAATGTTTCCCCCCGGATGTTGAGCTCGAACAATTGATGCAGGACAGCATCGGAACAGTGAATGCGACCGTCGGCATCGATGGCGACGCCACTCGGTGACGAGAGAGGACCATCCAACGCACTGACCTGAGCGTGGGGTTTTCCGTCGTGGTCCAGGACCTGGATGCGACGACTGCCGGACTCCACCACGACGACCCATTCGTCCGACGCCGCGATCCAACGCGGATGATGGAACTGGCCGGGCTCACTTCCAAACGAGCCGAACTGACCTTGCGGGTTGCCCTGGGAATCCAGACGTTGCACCCGGTGGTTGCCGGTGTCGGCAACGAACAGGTCTCCGGAAGGGCTGACAGCGACGTCCTGGGGAAACTGGAACTCCCCGGGGCCGGTTCCAGGGCGCCCAAGGACGCGAACCGGATGGCCTTGGTCATTGAACAAACGGACGCGGTGACGACCGCGCTCGACCACACACCAGCCCCCCGAAGGAATCACGGCGACGCCGGTTGGCTCGACCAGGCCCGTGACTTCGGTACGAAACCGGTACTCCGGAACGACCGTCTCCTGTGCCAACAGCGAACCGCTGACACAGGAGACGAGGCCGGCAAGCCCGCTCCGGAGAGCGAGCGAACGCCAGATCACTGGATGCGCAAGACGGCGCAGTTGGACCAGGTCGCGTCCGGAGTGGCGCCACCGAACTGAGGTCCGGACAGCGCCTGGAACAGCACTTCGGCTCCGATCAAACCGGGATCGTTGGCCAGCAACAGCGAGCCTTCGATCACTTCGTTCGGATCGTTCGGAGTCAGGAAGATCGTATTGAATGGGAGAATGCATAGGTTCCCATTGTACTTCGGCAGGTTGAGAGACACCTGCGGCGCGGCACCGACGAGCGCCCAAATCGAGTCGCCAGCGTCCTTGCGGAACTGCACCTGGAACTCATGGCCGGGAGTCGGAGCACCAGTGATGGTGACGGCTGGAAGGTCGCACACCGATTCGAAGACTTCCAGGTCGTCAATGGCGGCCTCCACGATCGAACCGCCGCCCAGGTCACCGACTCGGAAGCGCAGCATGACGGTCGCGTTCGGCGTGACGAAATCGGAGACGAGGAAGCGGTGGTTCACCCAGCCGCCGGTGGTTCCCGGTCCGGTCGGGCCCACGGTCTCGACGTTCACCCAGGCACCGCCGTTCGAGATCTCGACCTCGAAGATGTCCGCGCCGGGAGTTCCGCCGGCGTTGTTCGAATACCAGCGCCAGTAGCTGAAAACGGGGTTCGCGATCGAGGTCAGGTCGAAGGCGGGAGTATTCAGGGTGGTGTTGCCGCCGTCGACGTCATTGGAGCCAAGGCTCGCGCCGGACAAGCCGGTCACCCAGCACAGGGATTCGGGATCGTCGGAATGGTCGTCTTCCGGCTGAGCACCGGTGCCGACCGGATCGCCATGCTCCCACACACCCGTGGTCGCGCCGTCACCCGGTCCTCCCACCAGCCAACCAGCCGGCGACTCCACTTCGTCGTAGATGCTGATGATCGAGCCGACTTGCGCCACTGCCTCGTAGAACGAGCCGGGCGCCTCTGCGGGCGATCGCCACATCAAACCGTTGGTCGACTCGGCGCTGACATAGAAACGGATCATCGATCCGCAATCACCCGCGGGGATGGAGGCCTCGAACAGTCCCCCACCAAGGTCGGTCATGAGGGTCGACGTGAACCCACCGCCCACGTCGAAGTGCATGGTGGCGGTCCCTGCTTGGTAGTCGCCCGCCACCAGTTCGTCGATTTGCACCTGCAATTTCTGGGGCTGCAAGGTTCCCCCGCCGGGGTTCACCTGAGTCGGAATGCCGCTGGGGAAAGTGAAGGCGAGGTTCGGATCGCCGAGCTTCCAGATGAACAGGCCGCTCTCGAGGTCACTGCCAAGGATCCAGCCGCTGGGCAAGTACGGGTAGACGCTCCACAACCCATTGAAGTCCGCGATGTCGTCGTCCGGATAGGTATCGAAGAAGGCGGTCTCGACGGGAGCGGTGGGAATGGTGGCATCGAAGATGCGCAATCCACTGCGATAGTTGGCGCAGAAGATCAGGTTCCCGAGGGTGTACATGTTGTGGTCGATGGCTTCGTTGTTGTTGGTGAAGGTGCCGACCTCGAAGGGAGCGTTGATGTTGCTCACGTCCATGATTCGGGCCGTGGTATCACTCCCGAAGCTCTGCTCGTCCAGCTCGTCACCGATGTACAAGTACTGGGCATCCGGCGACAACCAACCCTGGTGAGAGAACACCGCGCTGGAGTACGGAGTGAAGGACACTTCCGTGATGGCGGCCTTGTTGGTCACGTCGACAATGGCAATGCCGGGGTTGACTCCTCCGGAGGTGTCCTCGGCAAAGCAGTAGGCGAGCTGCTTTCCTGCATTCGGGCCCGACGTGAAGGTCACGACTTGGACGTCGTGCACGTAGCGGGAATTCCAGCTCGCGACGAACGAAGGGCTGGCCGGATTCGACAAGTCATAGATGCGCAGCCCCTCCACCGTGAAACTGCCGCCGCCGCAGCGATACAGGAAGCCGCTGTCTTCGTCGATGGCGACGTTGTGGCTCGAGGTCGTTCCGGAACCAGTGAGATCGTCACCAAGATAGTTGACGATCCCGCTGTCGACCTGGCTCAGGTCGATGATGTTGATGCCAGCCCCGCCTTCGCTCACGGCATAGGCGTGGTCCTGGTAGATCTTCACGTCGCGCCACAGGCTGTCGACGGAGTCGACGGTGTCGATCACCACGGGATTGGTCGGGTCGGTGACTTCGACGACAGTCGTCCCGGAATCCGTGGCGATCAGGGCGTACTCCCGGCCGGAACCGGAAACGTAGCCCCAGCAATCCGCACCGGTCGTCGCCGTGGGATCCAGGTCACCCAGCGGCACCCAACCCAGAAGGGTGAGTCCACTCGAGGAGAACGAACGGGGAACAATGCCGCCGTCGACGGACTTGTAACCAGGCCCCGACCAGGGCGCTTGGCGAGCGGCCAGGAACTTCTCGTCTTTGTGGGCCCTCGCCGTGGCCGGCAAGACCAGGCAGAGAGCAGTGGCCGCACAAACCATGCTACGCATGAGGACTTCTCCTGAGGTTCTCTTGGGGGTTCGCGACACGCCCAGAATCGGGCAGACCGGGATCCTAGGGATTTTCCCGGGATCTCCGAGGTAGCTCGGACGGACGGTGAGAAACCCAGGTTCCTCCCATTCGCGAAAAGTGATCTTAGGCGGATGGACGGGTGGGATCGCCTTGCGCACTTTCCGGTGTGGCCCTGGGGCAATCGGGTGAGTTCCGCACCTCAAGTTGCGAGGCGGTAGCCGACCTTTCGCACGGTGAGAATGTGATCGGGGTGGGCCGGGTCGCGCTCGAGTTTGCGCCGCAACTGGGCGATGTGGGTGTCGACCGTCCGGGTCAAGATCGGACCACCGTGACCCCACACGTCGTGCAGCAAGTCGTCGCGAGAGATCACCGCTCCCTCTTTGCGCACCAGGGCCACCAAGAGTTCGTACTCCTTGGGCGTGAGGATCACTTCCTCGACCCCGCGCCGAATGATGCGCGTGGTGGTGTCGATGGTGACATCGCCAAACGCAAGCTGGGCCGGGACCGACTCGCCCGCTTCCGACTTCCCGACCCGGCGCAAGAGAGCCTCGATCCGAGCCAGCAACTCGAGGATGCCGAAGGGCTTGGTGACGTAGTCGTCGGCCCCGACGCGGAAGCCGCGAACCTTGTCCACCTCTTCGCCGCGAGCACTCAGAATCAACACAGGAAACTCGAGTTCGGCTTCGCGGATCGATTTCAAGATGCGGTACCCATCCATGCCGGGCAGCATCAAATCCAGGATCAACAAGTCCGGCGGTTGTTGGAGCACACGACGCAGCCCTTCGGCACCGTCGCCCTCCACCAACACTTCGTAGCCCTCGATCTCCAGATTGTTGGCAAGTCCGTAAGCGAGATCCTTGTTGTCTTCGATCATCACGATTCGGGTCATGCCGTTCCCTCCGAACGCACGGTCGAACTGATCTTTCCTACGCTGCTCTCTCGAAGACGTCGGGCGACAGGAAACTCGGCACAGAACCGCGAGCCACCATGGCGGCCAGCAGTCACCCAAGTTCTACCGCCATGCATCTGCACCAGGTTGCGTACCAGGAACAACCCAATTCCGGTTCCGGCCACAGACTGATTCTGTTCACTTCGGGCGCGACCGTAACGGTCCCAGATTCGATCACGCTCCTTGCGCGGAACACCAGGCCCCTCATCCTGCACGCACAGACGAATCGCGTCCTCTTCGCCTGTGAGCGAAACGGTGATGGTCTGCCCATCCGGACCGTACTTCACCGCGTTGTCGAGTAGGTTGAGCAACACCCGCTGAAAAGCCTCTTCGTCGACTTCGATGCGGGGCACCTCAGGGAGTACCACCCGCACCCGCATGTCCCGGGACTCCACCAGCGGCCGGTAGTCGCTCAACACCTCACGAACCAGGTCA
Source organism: Planctomycetota bacterium (assembly GCA_028289345.1). Taxonomy (GTDB): domain Bacteria; phylum Planctomycetota; class B15-G4; order B15-G4; family SIAN01; genus JANQQL01. The sequence goes on from JANQQL010000005.1 coordinate 243,956, forward strand.
GGCAGGTCCACTTCCCGCAATTTCAACGGCAGGGCGCGATTCTCGGTTCGAGAGAAGTGCAGCACATTGTCGACCTGATGGGTCAATCGTCGCACCTCTTTGTCGATGACTTCCAGGCAGCGCCGTTCCTCTTGAGGGGAACGAACGCGGCGCAACAGCAGAGTCTCGGCGAACAGGCGAATCTGTGCCAACGGAGTTCGCAAGTCGTGGGAGACATTGGCGACGAACTCGGAACGCACGCGGGCGAGGTCTTGCTCGCGACGCAACAGCAGGTAGGCCCCCACCACGAGCCCAATGCTCGTGGCAAGCAGAGTGACGATGGCCGGGAAACGCGAAGCCGGCAGCCCCCCAATGACCAGCTGCTCGGCCATGTCGGTCGGCAGCGCCACCTCGACAGTCAGTCCCGAAATCGACGGGCCGAGGGGTTGGCTGGCAGTACGCATCTCGTCCGCCATTTCGCCGGACTGAAACACGACGTTGCCGGAGTCCGTCGAGAGGGAAACCACCAGGCCCTCGTCGACGTCGACTCTCTCGGTCAGCTGCTCGGGGAGCAACGGGTCGGCGAGAATGTCCTCAAACGTCTGCAGCAGTTCATCCCAGACCACCTCGAAGCCGTACAAGTAGCGGGGATCCGCATCTTTGTCGCGATCCGTGAAACACACGATGGCGCGACACTCGTCGCTCTCGGTTTCCTCGAGGAAGAAGCGAAAGTAACTGTCCTGGTCGCTCGGGCAGGCGTGACCGCAGACCGCCTCTTCGAGCCAGCAGCAGTCTTCGTCACTGTACCCGACCTCTCCCATGGAAAGCTCTTCCGTGTTCCGGTCGTACTTGAAGAAGCTTCGAACCAGTCGAAACGCGAGGTGGTTCTTCGGGTCCTGCATGGGACAAAGCGCCATGCGGCGCGGCATCGAGCGCATGACCTTGGCGCTGTTGATGGCCGCAATGGCCGGATAGAGCACGTCGTAGCCGAGGGTCAGGTCGAGGCGACTATTGAACTCCCGCGCCGCCATCGCCGCGTAGTCTTCCAGGACGTTTTCGGCGGTGGCCTGCTGGGAACGAGTCGCCTCATAGGCCTGGAGCGCCAAGATCCCGACAGGGACCAAGGACAACAACACCACGAACCCAACCAGGCCGGATCGGTGTTCCGTCAAGAATTGTCGAAAGGATCGCAACCAGTCGCCCGAGCCAGAGTCGAAGAGGGGGAAGTGTCAATACTACTGCTGGCCAGACAACGTTGGGTTCGAAACAGGTTCGGAGTTTGTCAGAGATCCAAACCAAGCACCACGGCCCGGAGCTGAGGGCTCTTGCTCCTCCGGACGAAAATCATGGCTCCGATGGAAAAGTCGGGCCCCTCCATTCGGGCGCGGCAAGCCCGGAGGATGCCCGCCTACCCCGGGCCTGGCGCTCCACTCTCGGTCAGCCAGAACGGACTGGCGTCCCGGGACACCACGGTTTCCTGGTCCAGGGCGTCCTGCACGTCCTTGGGGAGCACCAAACATGCCCCCAAGTAATCCGCCGTCATGTGACTCAAGGCAAGGCCGCGTTGTTCGATGCGCTCTTGCACCGAGGCCGCCGGAACCGAATGCGGGTCGATGGTGGGAGACGCCAGCAGGAAACCGAACTTCAGAAAGAAGCCCGGGATGTAGTTCTGATAGGTCGCCACGTGTTGGAATGACTCACGGACGGTTCGGTGGACCACCGGATGACAGTGGTGATGGGTCAACAGGATCATGCCCGCCTGCATCCCCATGATCCCCCCCTCGTTCAGCCGCGAGCGCACCAAGTCGTAGAACTCCACGGTGTAGAGCATGCGGGCGGGACTGTCTTCCCCCACCGGGTCGGTGAGGTCAATCAGGATCACGTCGAACGTGTCCGCATGATTCTCCATCCACGCCCGGGCGTCGTCCGCCACGACTTCGGAGCGATGGTCCTCGAACGAACCCTGGTGCCATTCGGGAAGAAGCTTCTTCGCCATCTCGATCAGCTGATCGTCGATGTCGACCATCACGGCCCTTTCCACGGACGGGTGCTTCAAGACTTCCCGCAGAGTGGCTCCCTCCCCGCCGCCGACGATCAGGACGGAGCGCGGATTCGGATGCAACAGCATGGCCGGATGCACCAGCGTCTCGTGGTAGATGAATTCGTCCCGCTCGGTGGACTGAACATCCTTGTCCAGCACCAAAACCTTGCCGAACCCCTGGCTGTCGAAGATCACGTAGTTCTGAAAGCGGGTCCGACCGGAAGCCAGGACCCGGTCCATGCGGCGGTGCAACGCCTCGAACGCTGTGACGTTCTCCTGGAAGTACATGGGGATGTGCATGACAAGGGATCTCAGTGACAGGACGCAAGGAAACGGAATCGGAGATGGGAGAGTGACCTTTGCGATCGCCAACCGCTCCGGAAAAGACACTCAAAGATATCAAAGGTCCGCGCGAACGAATCCCTCGTGAAAAAGTCACGCCGAGCTTTTGCCGGCCCAAGCGACGACCAAGGCCTCGTGTCCTGCCTTGCAGCCCAGTCAAAGAGGCCTCGGATGGCCGATCGAGAGATTTTCGTCTTCGGCGAGGAGTCGGACCGCTTGCGAATCAGTGGATTCGTCGAGGATTCGAAGACCCAGGCGACAAGATCCGGTCGGGCGCCAAGGCTTTTTCACCGGTCTGCGAGGCGATCAGGTGATCAGGATGAGAACTCCGCTGACCAACACCATGGCGACCACCACCCAGCGCACCAAAGTGGCACCGGCCTTCAATTGCCAGCGGGTTCCCACCCATCCCCCAGTCATCGTTCCAACGGCGAGCACCGCCGCTTCCCGCCAGGCAATGTTGCCATGGGAGGCAAACACCGGCAGCGCCAATGCAGTGAACACCATCACCACCGACACCTTGACCGCGTTGGCCCGAACCGGGTCGTAGCCGAGGCCCAAGACCAACAGCGCCATCAGTGGGAAACCCACTCCTGCCTGAAGGAAGCCCCCATAGGTCGTGATCAATCCGACCAGGAGCAACGTGCCGAACCCCGGATCCTTGGGCTTGTCGGGCTGGTGCAAGAAGCGGCCCGGCTTGACCACCAACACAATGGCCCAAACGATCAGTGCCACTCCAAAGACGTCGCGAAGCAGCTCGTTCTGCAGCCGGTTGACGAGCCACGCCCCCAACACCCCCCCCAGGCAGGTGGGAATCGACATCTTCGCAACCACATCCAAGTGCCGCACACCGCGGCGGTAGAAGGTCGCGGTGGCCACCACGTTTTGTAGAAAGATCCCGACGCGAATGGTGCCGTTCGCGACTCCGGGCGGCAGCCCCAACCAAAGCAGCAAGGGCATGGTGAGGAACGATCCGCCTCCGGCAATGGTGTTGATCACCCCGCCAAGGAAACCGGCCGCAGCCAAGACCACCAAGAGCCCCGCCTGAGACTCGCCCCCGGACGCGCTCGCCTTCGCTGCCTCCTCCCAAACCGTCAGGGTCACGCCGCTCCTTGGGCCACCACGACAATGCCGAGACCGAGCAACGCCACGGTAATCACCGACAGCCACCAGCGGAATCGAGACCACTGCTGGTCCGCCGCACTCCGCTGGTTCTCGATTCGCTCCTCCACCCGGGACAGCTGGGAACGCAGCTCGTCGGTGGTGGTTTCTAGATTGCGTTGTCGGTCCGCGGCTTTGGTGAGTACTCGAGTCATTTCCTGAACCGCGCTGTCACAAGAGGTCACCCTTTGCAGCATGTTCTCCAGCCTCTGCTCCACGGACTTCTCGAACTGGGCCTCTTTTCCCTGAAACGCCGCCCACTCCTTCTTGACCTCGGTCACACTCGACTTGGCTTCCCGTTCGAGCTGTTTCATCTTGCTCGAGGCATCTTCCATGCGACGGGACAAAGAGTCGGTCAACGCTCCGAGAGCTTCCCCGGATTCGCGAATGAGCTTGCGAACCTGTTCCTCTTGACGGAGACGGAGCTGGCTCGAGGAAGCCTTCTCTTCGCTGAGGACCTTTTCGAAGGTCGTTTCGCAAGTGCGGGACAGTGTTCGAGTTTCGTCTTCCAGTTTGGACTGCAGCTTGCGGATCAACCCTTTGCCCTGCTTGATGCCGTGCACTGCGTCCTTCAACTGGTCGGTGAGCCCGGCCAGGCGCCGTACCTGTTCCTCGACTTCTCCCTGTGAAATGGCTCGACGAACCAACGTTGTGTCTCCTGTCCCGGATGAGATGTCTCTGCCGTCAGCACCGGTTTCCCGATCCGGAGCGGCGGCAATTCTCCGCGAACCTTGACGAGCGTCGCCAAAGAAATCGCGGTTTCCCGGGGATCCCGGCTATCCTTTCTAGCCCGCATTTTCGAGTGCGGAATCGTTCCCTTCGGGATCCGTTCTGCCCCCCCGCGGCTTTCGACAGCGGCCCCGGCCGCCCCCGTTCCCCCGGTCGTGTGGAAACGCCATGGTGCTCGGGATTCTTCCTCTCGCCTTCGTTTGCGGACTCATGAACGAAGCCTCGCCCTCCCCTCCGGAATTGATCCCGGGGATCAGTCAAGCTCTCGCGGAGCAGCGCAAGAACCAGCTTCGAGAGGTCTCCTACGCGCTGTTCTTTCAAATCGAGCGTGGTGCCCAACAAATCCCCGGCCGAGCCACCATCCACCTCACCCTCGACGACCTTTCCCGAGACCTCGTGGTGGACTTTTCCGAGCAACTGCAACGGGCCACCGTCAACCACTCCCACGTGAAACTGGAGCAGGCCCACGACCATTGGATCATCCCGAAGCAGGCTCTCCAGAAGGGGGAGAACACCCTGACCTTCTGGTTCGATGCCCCCCTGGCAGCGTCCGGAACGGCCACCACGGTCTACCGAGACCCGGTCGACAACCACGAATACGTCTACACCTTGCTGGTTCCGTCCGACGGCCACCGCCTGTTTCCCTGCTTCGATCAGCCCGACCTGAAGGCTCCGTTCTCCTTGACCCTGGAAGTTCCCGAGTCGTGGACCGCGGTGAGCAACGCCAAACTCGATTCGGAAACGGCGATCGGACGTGGTCGGCGACAATTCGTGTTCTCCCCGACGGCTCCCATCAGCACCTACTTGTTCGCGTTTGCCGCGGGTCCCTTCGCCGAGCTTCGAGACGACTCGGAAAGCGTGCAACCGCTCGGGCTGTCCCAGGCACCTCGACTCTACTTTCGAGAGTCTCAGCGCGGGCAGCTGGAAGCAGACACCTTGTTCCGCATGCACCGTGATGCCCTCGACCATCTGGAGCGGTACTTCGACTCTCCCTACCCCTTCGACAAGCTCGACGCCGTGCTGGTTCCCGGGTTTCCCTACGGCGGAATGGAACATCCAGGAGCCATCTTCTACCGCGAATCTCGATTGGTGTTCGACCACTCCCCCACGGCCACCGAGTTGCTGCAGCGCAGCATTCTCGTGTACCACGAAGTCAGTCATCAATGGTGGGGCAATCTGGTCACCATGCATTGGTTCGATGACCTTTGGCTCAAAGAGGGATTCGCCACGTTCCTCAGCTACCGCCTGTTGGAAACCGTCGAAAACAACTCCTTGGCATGGCTGCGTTTTCACCAAAGTGTGAAGCCTTCCGCCTACCGGATCGACGTCACTCCGGGCTCCGTTCCGGTGTACCAGGCCCTGCTCAACTTGGACGATGCCAAGTCCAACTACGGACCGATCGTCTACAACAAGGCACCCGCGGTCCTTCAGGAACTGGAGGCGCGCATTGGCAAGAAAGCGTTCCAAAAAGGAGTGCAGCAGCTGCTCGAAGATTTCGCTTGGGGAAACGCAGGCTGGAACGATGTTCTGCAAAGCTTCGAAGAGTCTGCGCAACAGGATCTCTCACGCTGGTCGCAAAGCTGGATTCTTTCCCCCGGCGCCCCAACGGTGCAGTTGCAGCGGCCGTCAAGCGCGGATGGTTCTTGGACCTTGCAGCAGACGGGTCCCGGGCTCTCGGAACTCCCTTGGTCGTTGCGCGGGGACGCTTGGTGCGGCGACGCGTCCTCCCCCGCAGTCCGGTTGACCTGGGAACTCGAGGAGTGGAGTCAACCACTCGAGCTTCCACCGGGCCCCCACCCGTGGGTGCTGCTCAACCCCCGGGACGTCGCCTATGGCAACTTCCTTCTGGACGAGCGAAGCGCGAACGCCCTCCTGGAAGGATTTCCCGAAGACTGGGACGCCTTGACTCGAGCCGTGGCGTTCACAGCACTGCACGCCACGGTGCTCGAGGCCCAGCTCAACCCGGCCCGCTTCGCCGAGTTCTGCCTGACCCGATTGGAAGTCGAACAGGACCCGGTCACCTACGCTCGCACCCTCGACGCCTTGAGTTCCACCCTGCTGCGGTTGCTGGGCCCGGATTCCAAAGCCAGGTGGATTGCGCGAAGCGAATCCTTGCTCCATCGGCATGTCGAGACCCAGGCAATGCCCGGAATGGAACTGGAGCTGTTCCGCCACCTGGCGCGTTTCTCGGACAGCGAGCGCACTTTGGATTGGTGCCGCTCCTTGCTCGACTCGGAATCAGAGGGCTCCCTCTCTTTGGGCCGAGACGACCAAGCGTTGGCGGTCGCCGCCTTGTTCGCCGCCGGCAAAGTACAGAACGTCAAGAATTGGTTCTCCGGCTCGGGCGAGGACCTTGCCAAGGCGATCTTCCTGGCCAAAGCCGCCACCCCAGATCCGACCGAAAAAGCCAGCGTGTTCCGCAGCTTCCTGTTGCGCGACCAGCCCCCGGAGCAATGGGTCCAGGAAGGCGTGTCCTTCTTTCATTGGCCGAGTCAAGACGAACGAACCTTGCCTTTCCTGGAGCGCGCTCTGCAACAAGTGAACTGGGTGAAGGAGCACCGCAAGATCTTCTTCCTTCCCGCGTGGATCGACGGCTTCGTCAACGCCCACCACTCTCCCGAGGCCCTGGCGGTGGTGGAGGAGTTCCTGGCCTCCCATCCCGAACTCCCCCAGGACATCCGTCGCAAGATCCTGCAATCAGTCGACTCCCTGCGGCGGGTGGTGCGCATCCGCCAGCGCTTCGCGGGCTCCTCCTGAATTCGTCACGCTTTCCCTCGAACGGGGTCAAGCTGCTCTGCGGTAGCAATTCCTGGGGCGTCCGGTCCGCGTTCGCCCCAGGATCCGGGGCCACGCATTCCTCGTGAAGCGATTGCGGGACAATGCGGGCGAACAGTCGTCAGTCTCGAGACGGATGGATATTGGAGGAGGAGCGTCATGAAGAAGGTTTGGGTCGTGTCTTTGCTCGGCGCCGCGTCGGTGCCCGCCGTCCTGTTTTCGTTTTCCACGGAAGTGCAAGCCGCCCCCCCGGTGCACAACGACGCCGCCGTGCAAGCCCCCCCCGCGCCGGCAAAGTCCGAAAACCAACCCTCGGGCTTCGAAGCATTGGGAATCATCACTCGCCGAGTCGACCCAGCAATGACCGCCCAGCTTCCTCTCGCCAACGAGTCCAGCCTGCTGGTGACTCACTTGACCGAGGACTCGGTCGCCGATCGAGCAGGCCTGAAGCCATTCGACGTGCTGGTCGCTTTGAACGGAGAAGCTTCTCTGGAAGCGGCGTTGCATCAGGGGCTGGCGCGTCGCTGCGCTTTGGAACTGGACGTCGTTCGCCAGGGCATTCTTCAGAGGATCATTCTGCCCCCGGCGGAGACCTTGGCCGCGCAAAGTGAGGAATCCCCCCGCTTCCTCTCTCGTGACGACCTGGGAGTCGACCATCCGTTCCGTCGGGTGGAGGCCCTCCGCTCACGACTTGCCAGCTACACCGAACAGCGTGAGACCTTCGCTCGACTCGCCGCAGAGGTCGAAAAGGAATCACGCTCTGCCCGAGAGAACGCCAAGAAAGCCATGGCGTCTTTGCAGAAGGAAACCGAGCGCCAGGTCGCCGACTACCTCGCCGAACTGGAAACTCGGGTCCTGGCGCAGATCGACCGTTCGCTTGCTCCCGAACAACTCCCCGACCTGTCGGTCCTGGAACCGGCCTTCGAAGAGCTGCTCCCGGAAGAGACCCTCGACTCCTTGCAGTCCACGGCGGACGCCCAGCGAGCTCACTGGAAATCCGAAGCCCGCGTCGTGTTGACGGCGAATGCGGATCCCCTGTCTCAGAATGCGGCGCGCGGTCTCAGCCAGCGTGCCGAGCAGATCTGCTCCGAAGCAGAGAGCCTTTACGGTTCTCGCGTGCAGCGACCCGGAAAGAACAGCCTCCAACAGGCGACCCAGATGGCGGCGGAAATGCAGAAAGCCGCCGGATCCAATCAGACCTGGACTCGCAAAGCCCTGGCATCCATTCGCAAGGAGGTTCGCGATCGGGTGATGTGTGCCGTGGAACGGACCGAGGAAGAACTGGCCCGGAAACTCGAACACCGGCTGAAGCGACTGGAAGTGCCCCAGCCGGGAGAAATCGAGCAGGCACTCCACGAAATTCGCCAGCAAATCGAAATCATGGCCGAGCGCTTCTTGCAACGGACCGCGCGCGCGGTGACCACCTTTGAGGAAGAAATGACGGCCAACAACCAGCGCTTGAGCACGGCAGCCCTCGCAACCTGGCCCGCGTGGACCGAAGCGTTGGCGACGTACGGGCAGGAGACCGGCAATTCGGTCGTCCCGGCCTCGAACATTCCCCCCGCCGACGACTCCTGGCGCGCTCGCTCTTCCATCGAAAGCTGGTACCACGACCTGCGTCATCACACCCGCCGGTCTCTCAACGCAGCACAGAATGTGGTGGTTCCCGTGTCGACTCGGTTGCGCCATGAATTCGAACTCGGCCGATCCCAACATCACCAGGCTTGGGAAGACTTCAAGCAGCGACTGCGAGGCATCCACGGAGAGGCGGCCAACGACTGCTGGAAACTGGATGGCCCCCACCTGGACGGGCGGTTCCCTACGCAACCGCCAGCGGCGCCCTCAAAGAAGAAAGCCGAGATCGCCATGGCACCGTCGCGGTGACCTCGCCGCGCCGATCGCCTTCCTCGCCAGCACCTGCATGAGTGAGCGAGAGCATCGACGCCAACCGACTTGATCGCTGCCGGTGGAATCGACCAGGAATCGCGGGGCGGGGCTCCCTCCGAGGAGCTCCGCCCTCGTTATGATCGGTGGAGACCTTGCCACTCGACGATGTGGGAGCCGCCGTGCCAGAGCAACCGACGGGGAAACTTCTCTGGCCAGCCCTGGTGACCCTCGGAGCGCTGTTGATCCGCGTCGCCTCGGTGCTCGCGCAACAGGACAGCCCATTCTTCGATCACTTGCTTCTCAATGCGCGCGAGTACGATCAATGGGCGCGCCTCGGTTTCCCGGCGGATCAGCCCTACTTCCAAGCCCCGCTGTTCGTGATCTTTCTGCAAGGCCTGTACTCCCTCGTCGATGAGGATGCTCGCCTCCTGACGACCAGGCTGGTCCAGTGCGTACTCGGGGCAGTCACCTGCGGACTGGTGTACGGATTTCTGGCGCGACGGGCCTCGCGAGTCGCCGCATTGATCGCCGCGACGTTGGTGGCCTTGCACGGTGCCTTGGTGTTCTACGACGGCGAGATTCTGCCGACCTCTCTTTCGACATTCCTGTTCACGGGGGGATTGCTCGTGACATGGAAAGCACTCGAGGAAGAGCGTCCCACGCTGGCGACGATGGCGAGCGGAGGCGGACTCCTGGGGCTGGCGGGAATCTGCCGTCCCAATCTGCTTTTGGCCGCCGCGTGGATCACCGTCGCCCTCGCCTGGCGCTGGTTCACCCACTCACCGCGAGACCGAGCCAAGCGCGGGGCGGCGTTCATGGTCTTCTTGGTGACGCTCGGCATTCCCGTGGGAGCAGTCACCATTCGCAACCTTGGTACTGGGGAGGGGTTCGTCCTGGTGACCGCGAACTTCGGCCAGAACCTTTGGCTCGGCAACAATCCCGAAGCGGACGGCATGAGCCCGTTTCCCCCTCCGCCGATCTTGCAAGCGATGACCGAGCTGCAGCAAGCGGGGGCGTCGCAAGCGGAGCGCTCTCGGTTCGCCTCGGCCCAGGCGCAGAACTATCTGAGCAATTCCCCGGGGCCGGCCGCGGTCCTCGCCGCCAAGAAAGCACTTTGGTTCTTCCACCGTCACGAGATTCCCAACAACCGAAGCTTCCAGGAATCCCGCCAGCTCACGCCTTTGCTTTCTTTTTTGCTGTGGGGCGGCCTCGGTCTGGGACTCCTGTTCCCTCTCGCGGTGGCCGGCCTCGGGTCCCTCTGGTCGGATCGACGCCTGCTCGGCATTCACGGATTGGCAGTGCTGGCCTCCGGTCCTGTGTCGGTCGCGCCCTTCCTGGTTTGCGCCAGGTTTCGGACTCCCTACGTCCCGTTCCTCGCTTGCCTGGCAGGCTTCGCTCTTCACCACGCGTGGACTCGGCGCCGTTCCTTTCCTTGGAAGCTGCCGGCCCTCGCCGCGCTGGGGGGACTTCTTTGTTGGCCGAACTGGGCAGATGTGATCGGCCAATCGGAGTTTCCGGAACTCGCCGTGAGTCGAGCCAGTGCCTACCAACAGTTGGCCGCGGATTCCGCGGGCACGGATCAAGCCCGCTCGAAGCAACTCATCGACCAGGCCATCCAAACCCTGCAAGTCGCGATCGAGCAACACCCCACCCATGCAGAGTTGCCCGCCAGACTCGGCGACCTATTCCACGCGTTGCAGCGGCAGAAGGACGCAGAGACCCAATACCTGCGATCCCTCCAGCTCGACCCGAGACAAGGACGGGTGCTCCTGATGATGGCCAACTTGCGTCAGCGGCAGGGCGATCGAGAGCAGGCAATGACTTACTTGCGCCAAGCGTTGGCCAGCAAAGCCCTGACACCGGCCCAAGAGAAAAGCGCGCGCCGCCTGTTGGAGGCGGCCGACTCCGGCAACTGACGACTCTCTGGGCGTCGCCGCCCTGGGTTGGTGGAATCGCCTTGCCTGGACCGATCGAGGAACCTCGTCTCCGTTCCGAATTCGTCCCTCGAAAGAGTCGTTCGACTCATCGAGGATTCCCACGAAAACCACTCGGGGGGAATTCCCGATCGGAGGGGAACGATCCCTCGACGGGTTAGGCGCTGACCGCGCTGCGCCGTCGCGCCATGAAGTCTTCGACGATCTCGACTTCCTTCTTGGAGCCGATCACCAACGGAACCCGCTGGTGCAGCTTGGTGGGCTCCACGTCGAGAATGCGTGTGTCCCCCGTGCTGGCCTTGCCACCGGCCTGCTCCACCAGGAAAGCCATGGGGTTGGCTTCGTACATGAGCCGCAGCTTGCCCTCGGGCGCTTTGGCGGTCGCGGGGTAGAGGAACACGCCGCCCTTCAGAAGAGTGCGGTGGAAGTCGGCGACGAAGCTGCCGACGTAACGGGCGCTGTAGGGACCGGCTTCCGAGGTCTTGACCCAGTTCAAGTAGTTCTGGACCCCTTCGTCGAAGGAGTGAGCGTTGGCCTCGTTGCAGGAATAGATGGCCTTCTTTTCGGGAATGGTCAGCTGTTCCTTCACCAGAATGAAGGCGCCGATGGACGGATCCAGGACGAACTGGTGCACTCCGTCACCAGTGGTGTAGACCAGCACCGTGGCGCTGCCGTACAGCACATAACCGGCACCGACTTGCTCGCACCCTTTTTGCAAGACGTTCTCTTCGACCGAGCACTCCTTGCCGTTGGGTTCCGGCTTCTTCAGGATCGAAAAGATGGTGCCCACGGGAATGTTGACGTCGATGTTCGATGATCCATCCAGAGGATCGAAGAGGACGATGTATCGACCCGCGTCTCCTGTTTCGAGTTCCACGGGATCGGCCACCTCTTCGCTGGCCATCGCATGCACACAGCGGCGGTAGCCGATGCACTGCATGAGCATGTCATTGGCGATGTCGTCCAGCTTCTGCACCTGCTCGCCCTGGACGTTGACCTCGCCCGTGGTCCCCAAGATGTCGAGCAAGCCAACCCGTCGCACCTGGTCGGCGAGAATCTTGCTAGCGATGGTGATCCCGGAAAGCAGGAACGAAAACTCGCCCGTGGCCTCTTCTGCACATCGCTGACGTTGGATGATGTGCTGCTGCAGAGTCATGAAAGAGGGATCTGACATGGCCATCTCCGAGAGGGTTGCAGGACGTTCGAGGAGAACGGGAAAGCCACCGAGCCTCGCGGAACGGATCAACCACGTCGGGGCGACGCGCCGGGGGCATCGGAGTCTCGCCACGGGTCGGCAGGCCGCCGATCTCCGTTTACACCAGGGGGGCTGGCGCGCGCGAGGCTACGTTCACACTATCACGGGTTCGGGAGTTCGACGACCCGGCAAAGGGTTCCGATCCGCCGAAGCCGGCTTCCCGAGGGCCACCACCCCGGAAACCCAAGGCAAGTGGACAAGTTTTCACGGGGAAAGCGCCACCCACCCCCGGTCGCGGGCACTTTGAACCACCGCGTTCAGGAATCGCAACCCGCGAACGCCGTCATGCACCGTGGGAGCTTCCAACGGTTTCCCGTCCAGGGCCGCAGCGAAAGCGCGGTAGTGATTGGCAAACGCTTCCAAGTAACCCTCCGGATGGCCGGAGGGAAGTCGAGTCATTTCCAGGGCGCGGGACGTCGTCCAAGAGTTCCCGGGGCGCCAAGTTTCCGAAGGACGGTCCTTCCAAAACACAGCCAGGTCATTCGGGTGCTCCTGGCGCCACTCCAGTCCCCCCTCACTCCCGAAGACCTTCAAGGTGAGGCGGTTCTCTTGGCCCGTGCAAACTTGCGAGGCCACCAAGGATCCGCTCGCGCCGTTCGCGAGGCGGAACAAGACCATTCCGTCGTCGTCGAGTGCGCGACCCTCCACGAAGGTATCCAAGGACGCGAACAGCGACGTCATCGGCGAACCCATCACATGCTCCACCAGGTGATGGGCGTGGGTTCCGATGTCTCCCATGGCGCCGCAGGCTCCCGCCTGCTGGGGATCCGTCCTCCAGGCGGCCTGCTTTTGTCCCGAGGCTTCGATGGGCTCACCGAGCCAGCCTTGTAGGTACTCCACGTAGACCTTGCGCAGAGAGCCGAGTTCTCCCGAGGCAACCAAGGCCCGGGCCTGCTCGACCATCGGATACCCGGAGTAGTTGTGGGTCAAGCAGAACACCCGTCCCGTCGACTCCACGAGGGTCGCGAGCGTTTCGGCATCGGCCAAGGAAGTGGTCAACGGCTTGTCGCAGATGACGTCGAACCCGGCCTCCAAAAAGCGTTGCGCTTGTTCGAAGTGAAGAGCATTGGGAGTGACGATGCAAACGGCGTGGATCCGTCGGTTCTCGGAAAGAGCCGCTTCCCCGGCAGCCATCTCTTCCTCGCTGCCGTACACCCGCAACGGGTCGAGCCCCAGCTCACGCCCCATCGCCTGGCTCTTTTGCGGATCGGCACTGAATGCTCCCGCCACCAGCTGAAAGCGTCCATCCATGGCCAAGGCCGCCCGATGCACCGCTCCGATGAAGGCACCGGGACCGCCCCCCACCATTCCCAAACGCAGCTTCGAGGTGTCCACGTCGCTGGGGCCCGGGCTCATTCGTCAATTCCCAGAATTCGACGATTGCGAGCTTCTTCGGTGCCGGCGGCGGCGAAATCATCGAAGGCGTGTTTGGCGACCGGGATCAGGTGCTTGCGAATGAACTCCGCGCCTTCCCGAGCGCCCACTTCACTGTCTTTCAACGCGCACTCCCACTCCAGGACTGCCCATCCCGGATAGTCGTACTGGGCAAGCTTGGAAAAGATCGAGACGAAGTCGGTTTGGCCATCCCCAAGCGATCGAAACCGACCGGCCCGATCCTGCCAGGACGCGAATCCTCCATAGACTCCGACCTTGCCGCTAGGACGCAATTCGGCGTCCTTGACGTGAAACGCCCGGACAAACTCGTGGTAGTGGTCCAGGAACGCCAGGTAGTCCAACGCTTGCAAAACGAGGTGAGAGGGGTCGTACAAGATTCGAACCCGCGGATGATTGCCGGTGGCTTCCAAGAATCGCTCGAAGGTGATGCCGTCGTGGAGATCTTCGCCCGGGTGTATCTCGAAAGCGCAATCGACGCCACAGTCCTCCGCCACGGCAAGGAGGGGTTGCCAGCGCTTGGCCAGCTCGGCGAACGCTGATTCCACCAGGCCTGCCGGGCGTTGCGGCCAGGGGTAGAAGTACGGCCAGGCCAAAGCCCCGGAAAACGTCGCCATGGCGGAGAGCCCCAGGCGGCGAGATGCCTGCAAGCAATCCTTCACTTGCTGCTCCGCCCACTCCTGACGCGCCTTGGGTTTGCCGCGGACGGCGGGATCCGCGAATCCGTCGAACAGTTCGTCGTAGCACGGATGCACGGCCACGAGCTGTCCCTGTAGGTGACTCGAAAGCTCGGTCGGTTCCACCCCCTGATCGGCGAGAGCGGCGCGCCAATCGTCACAGTAGGCCTGAGACTCCGCCGCTTTCTGGAGTTCGATGCACCGGGAGTCCCAACTCGGAATCTGCAACCCGACAAAGCCCAGGGAGGCGGCCCAAGCGGAGATCCGATCGATTCGGTCAAACGGGGCCTGATCCCCCATGTACTGCGCCAAAAACAGCCCCGGTCCTTGAATGGTTCGCATGGTCGGCTCCTGGTCGTTGATTCGACTCGATTATTGACCAAGGAGCCCCCTCGTGGGGCCGGAACTTGTCGCAGAATCCGCGAGGGTCGATCCAAACCGGCGACACTCCCGATGAGCGACTCCCCGAGGATCCAGAACGCTCTCGCGAGATTCCCTGCAAGGGGGTCATGGACGTGGTCGCCGAAACCATGAACTCGGCTTCCGCAATGGACGTCCCCACCGATGCATTGATGCAACCTGGGTCCGAGCTCACGAGAAAAGCAGGGAAATGGTGGGAGTTCCGAAACGGATCCCTCCGGTCGACAAACCGTCCGAAGGTGACTGACGAGCACATCACAGGAATCGCGGAGCGTCGAAGACTTGCCGCGGAAGCGGGAGGATCAAAGACCCCAAGGTTGCGACAGGAGTTCGCCGCCGACGAGCATCACACCCCGATCGGTGCCCCGACCGACTGGGTTTCCTCCGCTTCTTCGGCACCATTGGCGAAGAAGGACACTCCTGCCGGAGAAGCCGCGCACTGAATCAAGACGTCGGTGTCCAAAACATGCACGACGTCGTCCCCATCCTGCCAAACACTCGTGCAAACCAATGACAGTCCGGCATAGGGGGTCTTGGTCAGGGGGCAACGCTGTTCGTCGGAAACCAGGCGAATGCCGTCCACTTCCATGGGGAATGCGGCGGACCGGCCTTCCATTTCGAGGACGACGGTCATGGTTGGCGCATTGGACTCCGCCTGCTCGACGCCGAATGCTTTCCAGATCGGCAGGAGGGAGACGACGCGACCGTGATGAACCAGCGCTTTTCCGCAAGGGGACGGCTCATGACTGACATGGGCGCTGGACTGGTGCCAGAGCCCGACGATCGCATCCACGTCATTGGCATCCACTGCGACGCGGACTGCACCGACCCGACCGGTGAGTAGTGGTCGATTTTCCATTGGATCCCCTCCTTCTTCCCTACAGTCTTGTGCGCAGTGATCGACGGTGACCGGTCACTCTTTCGCAGCTTTAGAGTCTTCCCTAGTGTTTCATCGGAATCTTTAGGGTGTTCACTTACCGCTTTCGTGAAGAACGGGGGTTTTCCTGAACGTTTTTCTCGAGAAAAACAGGGTTTTCCCGAAAGCTGACTGGGGAAATCTCTCGAGAACCGTGGCAATGATGAAGTGACCGTAAAGACAGTCATCCAGACGACGGTGGAGGTCCATCGCGAGAGGCGGTCACCGAGAGGGTCACTCCCCGAACCAGGCCGCGGCGACGGAGAGGGAGCGAGCACCGACGGCATCGGTCCCCATCAGGCCCCCTCCCCGAGGATGACCGGCTAGGGGGCTCATGGATTGGTCGGCTGGGGCGTTGGGGTGGGTCGTCGAAGCGATGCTGACTTCGACTCGGTCTTCGGACCGGCGCGCCCCTCCGCGACGAGTTTCAGTCCGCGGGCGCTTGGGAGGCTGGAAACGTGAACACAAACTGCTCCGCGGTTTCGTCGACCCGCGCCCCTAGCAGTTCGTAGGCATCCAGGATCTTGTCCTGGATCCAGTCGTCGTCCGGCGTGGCTCCAATCGCCACGTGACAGACTTCTCCGCCGCGCATTTCCTGCCGGGCACTCTCCGCCGCGGCCACCGGCGTCTTGACCTCCTCGAACAAGACTTCGAGGAGTTCTCCTCGTAGGTCCATCTGAGGGTCAATGCCTGAGTCGCGCTTCATCTTGCAGAGCAAAGTCATCGCGAGCACGCGGTTCTCGGTCTTTTCGAAGAATCCGTGGTACAGCCGATCGTGCCCTTCTCCGCTCACTTGCTCCTCGTCCGAATGAACGATCGCATGGAGCGTCTCGACACTGTCTTCATCCCACCACTCTCGAATCGATTCGACTCGATCCCACAGCGAGACGAAATAGTAAAGCGCGTTGTAACGAATGTCGCGCAAGGTGTGAAAGTCCTTGCGCTCGTCCAAAGTCATCGGTTCTTCCGCGATGAGCTGCAGCCTTTCCCCCGCCTCGAACACCAAGGAGAGGAAACATTCGTCAATCAGATCGTGGTCCCGTTCCTCGCCTCGGCGGTAGGTCTGGAGGGTCGTGCGCAAGTAAGACAGGTCGTCCATGCCCAACAAAGAAGCCTTGGCGTAATCGTGGTAAGGAGTCAGCAACTCCTCCAGGTGCTTCTCGGGCGCCAGGACCTGCATGTAATAGTAGGCGTATTGGTAGAGCGTGGCCTCGCGAGACACGACTCGGTCCAACATGGCCTCCGGGGCCTGCTCGAGGGAATCTGCGGCCATCGTCTCGGCAAGCTCCATCGCCCAGGACTTGGCCGCCTCATCGACGTCGTCGGTCCTCATCAACCGAGTCGCGTGGTAGAGCAGCTCCATGACGTCCCCGGCCGGGAAGCCGGATTCGTGGAAGAAGCGCTGCAGCTCGCCGTGGGCTTCGGAGTCCTTCCCCGCCCAGTACATGCCCTCGATGGCGCAGCCCTTCACTTCCATGGAGTCGTTCTGTTCGAGGTCTTGGCGGAGGAACGCCAGAGCCTCTTCGACGAACTCGTAGGCCCCGGGTTCGTCAGAGTTTTCCAGCGCTCGAATGCAACGCCCCACATGGCGGCTGCGTGAGAATCTCGACTCGGTCTTGTCCGAGCAAGCACGCAAACCATCCAGCAACACGTATGCGTGGTCGACCGTCGGAGTGTCCGCTGCGTAGACCACCATCTCCAGCTCAGGAGTCAGGCTGACCGTGTCCGGCATCAGCAACACCTGGAGTAGGTACTCCAGGCATTCAGGGTCTTCCTTGAGCGGATCGTAGTTCTTGGCTCGCCAGGCCTGGTACTCCTCGCCGTAAGTGTTGGGCGCGTCCTTGGGGAGATCTTCTTTCAGCATCGCCGCGCGAACCGCATCAACGAGCTTCTCGAACGGATCCTTGATGGTTTCCAACGGAGCCGCGAGAACCTTGGCTCGGGCCCGTTCGACTCGCTGAATCCACCGGGATTCCGCCGCCAGGTCCGAGGCAACGAGGTGGTCGCCAAGGGCCAAGGTGAGCCCCATCGTGGCGAGCATCCGGTGCAGTTTCATGAAGTTCTCCTGGGCCTGGTTCGTGTTTCGGTGCGGGGCGGCAAAACGCGGCAGAGTAACGGGAAAGCGCGGGAGGGACCATCCTGCGCGGGTTCCTCCCCCTACCGGCTTGCGCGACGATCGGTTCCGGGCAATGGCCGATCAGAAGCCCATCGCCCGCAGAAATTCCGACACGGACTCAAACTGGAAGTAGGGATTGCTGGCGACTTCCTTCCCGATCGTGGTTTCCGGCTCCGGCCCATACAGATGTCCGGGATAGACCCGGGTTTCCTCAGGAAGCTTCTTCAGCACCTGGTTCAGGCTCCGGTACAGGTCTTCCGCATTCCCCCCGGGCAGATCAACGCGCCCACAGCCCTGAACGAACAGGGTGTCGCCGGAAATCAGCTGTCCATCCACCAAGAAACACTGACTGCCCGGAGTGTGACCAGGGGTGTGAAGCAACTTGATCCGGGTGTCACCGACCTGCAACTCGTCCCCCCCTTCGTGGGGGATCAGATCGCTCTCCGAAATCCCCGACGTTTGAGCCACCCCGGCCCGTTCCGCTTTGTTGACATGGACCGGCACTTGCACCTTCTCGAACAGCTCCGCCAGACCAGGCACCTGCATCATGCCGAAGACGTCCCCGCCCACATGATCCGGGTGGTAGTGGGTGGCCAAGACTCCCGTCAACTTCATGCCGTCGGCTTCGACCTGGCGGAGGATCTCCGGAATGTCCCACGCCGGGTCCACCACAACACACTCCTTGGTGCGACGACAGCCGATCAGATACACGTAGTTGGCCATCTGACCAAGCAACATGCGATGCAGGTAAACAGAACTCTCTTCTGGCATTCTTCGCTGCTCCCTCGGGGCTAGCAGGCCGGGGAAAAAGGCCTCGGATGGCGGATCGAGAGATTTTCATCTCCGTCGAGGAGTCGGACCGCAGGCGAATTGGTGAATTCGTCGAGGATTCGAGGACGAAGACGGAGGCGAAAAGATCCGATCGGGCGCCGAAAGACTCTTTCACCGGTCTGCTCACAGGCCGGGAAAAAGAGGATGGAATCAAACGCAGAGCTCAAGGAGGACCCGGCAACCAAGCCCGACGTCCTTGGATCAAGTCCCGTTCAAACACTCCCTGGCCATGGGTCGCAACACGAAGCTTGCGGTTGGCCGGGGACACACTCAGGTCAGCGACCAGCACCGCGTCGGGCAGCCCTTTGTCCAGAGGCACCCAGTGCTCGCCGCCGTCCAAGGTGATGAACACCCCAAGGTCATTGCCCACGTAGATGTGCTCTGGGAAGCGCGGGTCGATCGCCACTGCCGTTGCGGGAACGTCCGGCAACCGCCCTCGGTCGAGGTCCTTCCAGGTCGCCCCGTAGTTGGTCGAGCGGTACAGGTGGGAGGAACCGAATCCGGAAACTGCCAGGTACACCGTGGCTTCGTCCGTCGGGTCAACGGCCAGGTCGCCAGGATAGCGATCCGGCAGCGGTCCGGTGATGTCGGTGAACGTCGCTCCGCCATCGTCGGACACGTGAACTCGGCCCCGATTGCCGTCGTCGGGGGCGCTGGCCGCATAGATCACATCCGCATTGTCTTTCGCCACCGCGAGAACGAGCAGGGGGTTTCCATCCAAAGGCGCTCCGCCAAAGCGGGTGGACCAGGAGTTCCCGCCGTTGATCGATCGGAACAGGTAGCTACTTCCGCCGTAGAGAACCTGAGGATTGGAAGGAGCCTGAACGAACGGAGCAATGAATGCGATCGGCCCCCCGAGGTTGGGCGGACTGATGGTCGAGAATGACACTCCTCCGTTGGTCGACCTGCCGACAAACAAGTTCTGGGCCGTGGCGTACACCACGTTGGGCGCGGTCGGGTCGATGGCACTCCAACCCCCATCGCCCCCTAGGACCCAGCGGTCCCAGGCGTTGGTCCCGCGGTAGATCGCACTGGCATTGTCTTGCAACCCTCCCATGGCCAGATTCGGGTCATTCGGATCGCTGGTGAATCCGTTGTAGAACTGAGAAGTCTGGTACCCGCCGTTCAACGCTTCGTAGGTCAGACCGCTGTCTTCCGATCGATACACGCCGCCGTCGTTGGCCACGTAGAAGGTGTTTGGATCCGTCGGGTGATAGATCACGTCGTGGTGGTCGGCATGGGAATAGTCGGGCAGTCCTTCGGTTCCCCCGGGGGCAATGGCTCCCGTGAAGTAGTTCCAGAAGTTCGAACGGCGGACCAAACTGCTGCCCCCGTTGGTCGAAGTCCACACGTCGATGCCGACGCACACCACGGTGTCCGGGTCCTGGGGATGGACCGCCACATCGTGGGCAAACCAACCTTGCCAACGGGAATAGTCGGCGGTGCTCTTCAACTGCCAGGTCGTCCCGAAGTCGTCGGAGCGAAGCAGCCACGTGAACGCATCCGCGGAGGTGAACCCGTTGCCGATGCTGGCATAAACGACGTTGGGATCCGCTTCGGTCACTCCCAGCTGGATCTTCCCGCCGAAGTCACTCGGGATCCCACCTCCCGTCAGTTGCGTCCAGTTGGTGCCATTGTTGAGGGTCCGATAGAGCCCCCGACCGGTACTGCCCAAGTTCCCGCAACCGACCAAGACCACGCCGGGAATCGTGGGATGGATCGCCAGGTCCGTGGCCATGATCACGTTCAAGCTTTGCGACCAGTTCACCCCCGCATCCACCGACTTGTAGACGCCGTCCGTGGTCGCGGCCCACACCACTTGGGAGTCACTGGGGTCAACCCGAACCGCCCAAACGCCATGGTTCTGATCCGCGGCTTGGGCGAGGGTCTGGGTCCAGCTCGCCCCGCCGTCAACCGACTTCAAGATGCCGATGCCGTAACTGCCGCGGGTGCCCCGATCCGCGGCCTGGTCGCCCGACTGGGCATGGTTGTAGACCTCGCCAGTGCCGAGATAAATCACGTCCGAGTCCGCGGGATCGAACTCGATGCTCGCCACCCCAAGGTCGGGGAACCCGGTTTCCACCCGGCTCCACGCGTCGGCTCCGACCCCGGCGGAAGTGGTCTTCCACAGCCCACCGCTGGCCGACCCGGCGAAGATGGTGTTCGCGTCATCGGGATGAAAGGCAAGGTTCAAAGTCCTTCCGCCACAGTTGGCGGGTCCCAGAGGCTCCCAACCCCGCCCTTGGTTCACACGCAGCACTCCTCCAATGCCAAGTGGGGTTCCGGGCGCAGAAGACTCGGCGGACCGCAGCAAACGCCCCTTGCTGCCGACCGCCCGCCGATACGCGGACTCCGGAATCGAGCGGTGGGGATAGGCGCGGGAGTCTCCCCAGAAGTTGAGCGCTCGATAGGCACCGGAGACCTGCGGCGGAACGCCGTGGGACTCGCCACGGATCCAGCAAGCCGCCCCGTGGACAGCCAATGCAACACTTCCGACGAGAAGAATCGAACCAGTCCGCTGCATGATGGAGTTCCTCCATGATCGGCGTCGCACCACGGGACCTTGTCCAGGATAGCTGGTTCGCGTCGCTCAAACCGCCTGCGCCGGAGGCGAACGGGACAGAGTGCTGTCATGCCCCGCGGACCATCCGGGCGACTTCCTCCCGGCCCGGTGTTGGAAGAACCGCGGTAGACTAGGGCGGAAGGCTTCGAAACACCGAGTGGGAGGCGGGGTTCATCCGCCGAAGAGCGCTCCCGGGAGATGTTCCAATGAGAAGCCCCATTGCAGCGAATCCGCACCGCTTCCGTTCAGCAAGCCGAACTCTGCTGGCCGTTGCAGGGATGCTCTTTGTCGTCCTCAGCTCCGCCAGGTCCCGGGCCCGAGAACCGGACACTCCAAAGGCCCTGACTCCGGAGCGCATTGCTTCCCAGATCGACGACTTGCTGGAGAAGCACTGGCGCGTTTCGCGGCTGCGTCCCGTGGCGCCCGCCGATGATGCGACCTTTCTCCGCCGTCTCTCTCTCGACCTGCGTGGGACCATTCCC
This sequence comes from Planctomycetota bacterium, assembly GCA_028289345.1. Lineage (GTDB taxonomy): Bacteria > Planctomycetota > B15-G4 > B15-G4 > SIAN01 > JANQQL01. The sequence continues at coordinate 265,456 of JANQQL010000005.1, forward strand.
ACTCGCCAAGAAGTGTCGCAGTTCCTTCGCAGTCGCGACCGTCGCAAGCGCTCGAAGAAGATCACCGAGTACCTGAACGATGGGGCGTTTTCTCGTTTCCATGCGGCGCAATGGGAGCAGCTGTTGCTCAACTCCGCGGGAGGGGCCCGACCCGAATCGGCCCACCTGCTGCCGTGGCTCGAACAAGCCTTCGAATCTCGTCAGTCTTTTGGGTCGATCGTCCGGGAGCTGATCGCCGGCCAGGGCATGAGCGACGAGAACGGTGCCACGGGCTACTACCTGGCCTATCGCAGCGAACTCGCTGATCTTGCCGGAATCACCACCCAGTCGTTCCTGGGCTTGCAGCTGCAATGCGCCCAGTGTCACGACCACCCCGACGAAGACTGGACGCAGGAGGACTTCCAGGGATTGACCGGTTTCTTTCGCTCGGCTCACGCTTCCGGACGGGGCCGAGGACCGAACGGTCCCGTCTTCGAGGTGGCCGATCGCTCCGTGGATGAAGAACAGCAAGACGCCTTGCGGCGAATCGCCAAGGCCATTCGCCGCCACTGGGACGTGAACGGCATTCCCGATCAGTTGTCCGACCAGGATCGGCGTCGCTTTCGAGGTTGGCTGGAATCGGGCGAGTTCCCGTCTCGGGACGAACTCTCGCCATACCTGACGGGCTTGCCCGCGGATCTGCGTCAACGAATCCACGACTACTTGGAAAGGCGAGAAACCTACGGCACGGCTCGGTACCTAAACGGAAAGACCTACCAACCGCGAGAGGGAGAATCCTCTCGGGGAGCCCTGGCCGAATGGGTGACGTCTCCGGATAACCCGCGATTTGCTCGCGCCATCATGAATCGCCTCCTCGGGCACATGCTGGGCTTTGGCGCGGTCGAGCCGGTCGACAATCTGTCCGCTCCCCATGACACCCTGGTTCCCGAAGTCTTGGATCTTTTGGCAGAGCAGTTCGTGCTTCACGAGACCGACCTTCGCACGCTGGTGGCGGCCATTGCCAACACTCGCAGCTACGGGCTCGCCAATTCCTCGGAGCAAGACCTTGCCGAGCGCCAACGGGTCGAACGCAACTTCGCCGCCCACCCGCTGCGCCCTCTGTCTTCGCAACAAATGTTCCATGCATTGTTCCGCGCGACCCGCTCCGACCTGCACCTGCAGCGCCAGAAACCGGACCAGGATTTCGAAGAGGTTCAGCGCAAGCTCTTGAAGAAGTTTCGTTACGTCTTCAGTGACGACGAAGCCGGTACCGGAGACGGTTTTCAAGCAGGGATTCCCCAAGCCTTGTTCTTGATGAACGGCAAGATCACCAATGAAGCCGTCGGAATTCCAGCGTGTGAAGTGCTCGAACAAATCCTCCAGGAGTCCAAGCGCGATGAAGACCGGCTTCGGGAGATGTTCTACGCCACCTTGAACCGTCCGCCTCACCGCAAGGAACGCGATCAGCTCGTGCGGCTGGTGCGTGGGTCCATGGCAGGACACGCGGCGGGCGTGTCCGATCTTTACTGGGCGCTGCTGAACTCCAGCGAGTTTCTGACCAACCGCTGAACAGGACGCGAATCCGTGAATCCTCCTCTCCCGATGACTCGCCGCCACGCCCTGCAACTCCTCGGTGCGATGGCCTTGACGCCTCCGATCTTGGGTTCCCTGGCTCGGGCATCCAACCAATCCCAGCGCAAGTTGATTCTCTTGTGGTTGGAAGGCGGACCGTCCCAGCTGGAAACCTTCGATCCCAAGCCAGGGACCGCCGAAGGGGGACCGGGTCAGGGACTTGGCACGGACGTGACGGGCTGGATGTTCGGCGACCACTTGCCGGGGCTGGCACGGCGTGCAGAGCATCTTTGCGTCATTCGGTCGATGTCCACGCGCGAGGGCAACCATTCGCGCGCTCGCGAATTGGTCAAGACCGGTTACACCCCCACTCCCACCGTCACCTTCCCCACTCTCGGTTCGATGACCAGTCACGAGACCGGTCAGGAATCAGACCTTCCCGGATTCGTTCAGATCAACGGAGCGCCGGGATCCTCGGGCTTCTTTGGTGTCGAGCATGCCCCCTTCGTGATGGCCGGGCCGCAGCGAAAGATCGACAACATCGACTATTCCTACGATGTGAATGCCACCCGCATGGACTACCGGACCAACCTTCTCGAAGTGCTCGAGCGAGGCTTCGAGGAACGAGGTGGTCGGGAAGTGGTCCGATCCCAGCGCAGCCTCAGGCGCCAAGCACGGCGACTCATGGACAGCCCCTTGCGCAAAGCCTTCGACCTCGATCAAGAGCGAGAGCGCAAGCGGGACCAGTATGGGCGTCACGACTTCGGCCAAAGCTGCTTGCTCGCGCGCCGCTTACTCGAACACGGGGTGTCAGCGGTCGAGATCGTGCTTGGAGGATGGGACACCCACGATGACAACTTTCGTCGAACGCAGTCCCTTTGTGAGCAGCTCGACCCGGGGTTCAGCGCTCTCATGGACGACCTGAACCGCAGCGGTCTTGCCGAAGAAACTCTCGTGGTGTGCATGGGCGAATTCGGTCGCACCCCGGAAATCGTCGACGGCAACGGGCGCAACCACTGGCCAAGGAACTGGTGCGTCGCTCTGTTCGGTGCGGGTGTGGGGGGCGGACAAGCCATCGGTTCGACGGATGCTCGCGGCCGTGAGCTGACCTCGGACCCGGTCTCGATCGCCGATCTGTACGCCACCCTGGCCGAGCTTCTCGGAATCGACCGAGACAAGACCTTCGTCGTTGGTCAACGGCCCGTCACCCTGGTGGACCCGCTGGGAGAAAGCCTCGGCCCCGTCATCGCCGGCTGACTGGTGGCTCCGTTTCATCCGCGGAACTCCGAACGAAAAGCGATCGCCAGGGCAAATCCTCTCCCGCGGACCCCTTTCGAAAAACCTCGACCTCGCGGATGATTCCGCGTTGGGATTTGCTCCAGCCCTTGTTCATTCCACTGTCCTGACATTTCAGGAGGAGAACGGGGGACCACCTTGTTCGACAACTCTGTATTCGCCAGAAGGAGTGATTGATGAACGTTCGTGTCACCTTTGCCGTTGCTGCCGCCTCGGGAATTGTCGCCATGGCCTTCGCCCAGCCGGGGCAACTGTCCAAGAGCCCTCGTCAAGCCAAACAACCCACTCCCGTGGTGTATGACGACCCGAACCTGGCCGCGGCCATGGAGGTCATTCCGACCCTGATTCAGAACCACGCCGGCAACAACCCGCAGGTGCGGGAAGTCGTGATGCAAGATGATTCCCAGCAGGCCACCGAAGGAGCCGTGGTCCAGGTCACCAGCACCTCCGTCGCGTTCGATCAGACCGGAGTCCCGTGCTTCAGCTTCACCGGCGGTTGCGGTGCCGTGGGCCCCGGCAACGGAATTGCTCTGCCCTTCCCGCGCTACGACGTGAGCCGGAACGATTCCGTGGAGTACAACGTCCTGTTCCAATCCACGGTCAATGCTCCGATCAATGTGGTGTTCATTCTGCTGATCAACGGCGCGCCCGCCGCGTTCGACGTGTTTTCGACCAATGCCCAGCAGGACACGGTCGTCGCCGTCACGTTCCCCAACCAGACGATCCCGAACCAAGCCGGTGCCGGTGTTGTCGTGGGTGCGATCCTTGACCCGAACAACAACATCGTCAGCTTCAGCACTCACAACTGCGAAGTGAACTGAACTCCTTCGACACACCCAACCCTGGTCGGCACTTGCCGGCCAGGGTTTTCTCGTGCGCCTCGCAGTGAGGCATTCGAATGTCCTCCAGCGGCCGGCAAACCGGGCCGCTTCCCCCGCCGAGATCCCGCTCGGCCCCGGAGGGACGACTTCCACCGACTGGCAGGATGTTGGTAACCGACGGCTCGTCCCACCGTCTCCCCGGAACCCCCTCGACAAAAAGACCCGAGCAGCGTCCCGGATCCTCCCGAACCGGGACTTTGGCGCAGTCTCCGGGCGAGATTCATGAATAATCCGGAGAGATCCACGTTCCAGGGGTTCCGGTCAACGGGAAACGGGCGGGGACCGAGGAGTTCGAGATGCTGCGCACACGTCAGGTCGTCGAGGCGGACCAGGAGGCCTACCTGGCCCCCTATGCGCTCCGTTCCTCTTCGACCCAAGGACGGCGCCACCCCGAACCCGACGACACCTATCGTCCGGCCTTTGCGCGAGACCGCGACCGGATCGTGCATTGCGGCGCGTTCCGCCGTCTCGAGTACAAGACCCAAGTCGTCCTCAGCGGCACCGGGGACAACTACCGCACTCGCCTGACCCATTCCTTGGAAGTGGCACAGATCGCCCGCTCGGCGGCGCGCACCCTGCGCTTGAACGAAGACCTGGTCGAAGCGCTGGCCTTGGCCCATGACCTCGGACATCCCCCGTTCGGACACACCGGGGAAGACGTGTTGCGCGACGTGATGAAGGATCACGGCGGTTTCGAACACAACGTGCAGGCACTGCGCATCGTCGACCTGCTCGAGAGCCCCTACCCGGGCCGACAGGGACTCAACCTGTGTCTCGAAACCCGCGAGTCGTTCCTCAAGCACGGCCCCCCGAAACAAGGAGCCGTGGGACGCGACTTCGTCAAGCGTCGCCATCCTTGGCTCGAGGCGCAGCTCGTGGACTTGGCCGACTCTTTGGCGTACCACTCTCACGATGTGGATGACGCGCTCCGTTTCGGCGTCGTCACCGTGAAGGATCTGGAAGAACTGGAACTGTGGGAGCGAGCTGGCCAAGAAGCGCAACGGCGCTATCCCCAAGCCAGTGCCGAGGAACGCCTGCGTCCGACCATCCATCAGACCTTGCATTTGCCCATCATGGACCTGGTGGAGGAGACCGGCAAACGGCTCGGCGACGCCAACTTCTCCTCTCCCCAGGACAGCCGCGACCACGACATTCGCTTGGTGAGTTTTTCCCCGGACATGGCGCGCATGCAGCGACAAATGCAGCGGTTCCTTTTCGCCCGTTTCTACCGAGCGGACCGGGTGGTCAAGGATCGGCGCTCTGCTCGCACGACCCTTCGAGAACTGTTCCTCCACCTCCTCGAGCACCCCCACGACCGGGCCGACTGGGCTCGCCAGCCTCGCCAAGGGCAGGAGTCGGAGGAACGGCTGGTGTGCGACTACGTCGCCGGGATGACCGACGGATTCGCCCAACGAGAGCATCAGCGTCTGGTACAAGGTGCCCGATGAACGACGCCGAGCCATCCTCTGCCCCGAACCCACCCGCGGATCTGTCCTCGGATATGGAGGAGCACCGCCAGGCTCTCGATCACATCGAACAGACGATGGACTATGGGTTCACGGACCGACGTCTGCTCTTGGAGGCATTGACCCACCCCTCCCATCGGGAAACCGCCGACTACCACTACGAACGCCTGGAGTTTCTCGGCGATGCCGTTCTGGGATTGATTGTTGGCGAACACTTGTTTCGCGAATTTCCCGGAAGCGATGAAGGCGAACTCACCCGAGTCAAATCCATGGTGGTGAGTCGCGCCGCTCTGGCCCAGGTCGGCCGACGGCTCGGGATTCCCGACCATGTGATTCTTGGCAAGGGCATGCTGGGTCAGGACAGCCTGCCCCGATCCGTGGTCGCGAACTCCACCGAGGCATTGATCGGCGCGGTGTACCTCGATGGAGGGATGGAACCCGCGCGACAGTTCGTGTTGCGCGAGATGGAACCACGCATTCGCCGTGCCTTGCAAGCGGGCCGCTCGCAGAACTACAAGTCGCTGCTTCAGCAGCTCACCCAACGCCAAGGCAGCGGCACCCCCACCTATCAGCTCCTGTCGGTCACCGGTCCGGATCACGAAAAGACCTTCGAGATTGCCGCGGTTGTCGAGAACCGCCGCTTTCCGCCGTCGTTCGGTGCGAGCAAGAAGATCGCGGAGCAGAAAGCCGCCAAGACGGCGCTGAGAGCCTTGGAGTCGGAACTGGATGAAGAGGGCGCTACCTCTTCCTGATCTTCGCGCGGTGACGGACCCGGCACCGACGGCAGGGGAACCACCTCGCGTCGTGTCGGAAGCTCCGGGATCGTCGGTCGCCTGGTGTGTGCAAGGTCTGGTCCCCCCGCCGGGCACACCCCTGCTCCTGGTCACCGATCGCGGTTCCGAAGCCCACGACCTGCAACTCGATCTGGCGTGCTTGGCTCCCGATCGGACCGTTTCGTGGCTGCAGGAACGCGCCGACTTTGATCCCAAGAGCGCCGAAGCGCGCCGGCTTCGTTCCGATCGAGAACGAGTCCTGCGCGCCATGCGCGGCGAGGACCCGGAGCTGGTGGTGGTGGCCTCGCTTCGGGCGTTAGCCGAAGAGGCCGGTGATCCAAAAGCCGCCGATCAGGACGTGGAGCGGATTCGCGAAGGGGACAAGCTGGACCTCGAACGCCTGCGCCATCGACTGTTCGACGCGGGCCTGGATCCCGCCACGTTGGTCAGTGCACCCGGAGAGTTCTCTCTTCGAGGCGACATCCTCGACGTGTTTCCATTCGGCGCGGATCACCCCGTTCGTCTCGAGCTGTTCGACGACGAAGTGGAATCGCTGCGGCGATTCGATCCGGAAACCCAACGTTCCACCGAGCAGTGCGACGAGGTCGAAATCTCGTTTGCGGGAGAAGGGCGTCGGCAACTCGTCCAGCGTCAGGAGTCGTCGCGGGCCGTCGATCACTTCGCGAACGAACCCTGGGTGGTGCGGATCGACCCGGAGGCTATCCGCATCGAAATGGATCGACTGCACGAAGCCGCGGCCGATTCCTCCCGCCAACTGGCCGCGACGGCACGGGACTTGGAACGTTGGCCGTGCATCGATCTTCACCCCGGATTCCGAGAGCACGCTGACGTCGTGCTCGGAGCGCGCCGCGTCGAAGGCTGCAACGGCCTGAACGACATCGGTCGCTGGGCCGGGACCCTGCCCAGCAACGTTCGAGCGCTGCACCTGTTTTCCAACACCGCAGCCGAAGGCAAGCGCTTGAGCAAGCTGCTCCGCTCGTACTTGCCGACCTCTCCCCGCCGGGCGGTCCATGACCAACGTGGCAGCTTGACTCAGGGATTCGTGATTCCGGAGGCCGGCATTTGGGTCGGCAACCACCACGAGCTGCTGTCGCGAACCCGCTGGAAGCGTGTCGAAAAAGAAGCCGCTGCCACGACTCGTCCAGTGCGAGAAGCTCTGGAACTGAGTGCCGGCGACTACGTCGTTCACCTAACCCATGGAGTGGGTCTTTACCGCGGTACCAAAGAGCACCAGAACCAAGGCGGGACCGAGGACTACCTGATCCTCGAATACGACGGCGGCACCTTGCTGTACGTGCCCTCGTCCAAAGTCGACCTGCTGTCTCGCTACATTGGTGCCGGCGGTGCACCGCCGCGCCTCGACAAGATCGGGGGACGCTCTTGGTCGAAGAAGAAAGCGGCGGTCGAAGCTGCTCTCGACGAAGTGGCCGACGACTTGTTGGAGCTCCAGGCCAAGCGTCAGACCCGGCCGGGCCACGCCTTCGAACCCGACGACGAACTGCAAGCGGAGTTCGAAGCCTCCTTCCCCTACGCCGACACCGAAGACCAGGTCACCGCCATCGAGGACATCAAGCGGGACATGCAAGCGCCTCGCTCCATGGATCGGCTGCTTTGTGGTGACGTGGGATTCGGAAAAACCGAAGTGGCCATCCGTGCCGCGTTCAAGGCCGCCGCTCAGGGCAAACAAGTGGCCGTGTTGGCCCCGACCACGCTCCTGGTTCGACAACACCTGGAGACGTTTCAGAACCGGATGGCGCAGTACCCCCTCGAGATTGCCGGCCTGAGCCGTTTCACGTCGACCGCCAAAGCCAAGGACGCTCTGGAAAAACTCCGCACCGGCAAGCTGGATGTGATCATCGGCACCCACCGGTTGCTCTCCCCCAAGGTACAGTTCCGCGATCTCGGCTTGGTCATCATCGACGAGGAACAACGCTTCGGTGTGCGCCACAAGGAAGCGTTGAAGCTTCTGAAAGCGGAAGTCGACGTGTTGACGCTGTCCGCCACTCCGATCCCTCGGACGATGCACATGTCCCTGGTCGGACTGCGAGACATCTCCACCTTGCGCCAGCCGCCCAGGGGCCGCCAGGCCATCGAAACGGTGGTGACCTATGACCAAGACGACACGGTCCGCCACGCCCTGGAGCGGGAGCTGGCCCGCGACGGACAGGTGTTCTACTTGTTCAATCGAGTCCAGGGGATCGAGCGGGCCGCGGAACGGGTCATGCGCCTGGCGCCGGCAGCTCGCGTGGGAATCGCTCACGGCCAGATGAGCGGGACTCGTCTGGAAAGCGCCGCCAACTCCCTGCAACGCGGCAAGGTCGACGTGCTGGTTTGCACCAGCATCATCGAGTCCGGCATCGACATTCCTCAGGTCAACACGTTGATCGTGCAACAACCAGAGCTCTTGGGACTCTCGGATTTGCACCAGTTGCGTGGACGGATCGGCCGTTCGGACCGGCAGGCATACGCCTACTTCTTGCTGCCGAGAAAGCCACTCCCTGCCACCGCCCTCAAACGGCTGCGAGCCCTGGAAGGGCTCTCTCACTTGGGAGCCGGCTTCGACGTCGCCATCCGCGACCTGGAGATTCGCGGCGCAGGGAACCTCTTGGGATCTCAGCAGTCGGGCCACATCGAGGCGGTCGGCTATGAACTCTACTGCCGCCTGCTGAACAAAGTCGTGTCCAAACGCAGGGGCAAAGCGCCCCCTCCGGAACCCGAAGAGATCGACGTCAACCTCGGCCTGCCGGCGTTCCTGCCGCGCGAGTACATCCACTCGTCTCACCAGCGCATGGGCGTCATCCGACGAATGGGAGAATCGAGAAAACTGCGAGACTTGGAGGAGCTAGAAGAAGAGTTGCGCGATCGCTTCGGACGACTGCCGCCCCCGGCTCGACACCTGTTCGACGTGTTGCGACTGAAGCTCGCGTGCCGCCGGTTCGGCATCGCCCGAATGTTCTACCCGGGTGCGGGAGAAGTGCTCCTGAACGTGAATCATTTGAAAAAGTTCGCGAAGGCACCGCTGGGTTCTCAAGAGGCACGCTGGGTGGAAGGGCAGCGCGTCATTCTCGCCCTGCCGCCGCGAGTCAACTCCCCCGAAGAAGCCGCTGCCCATCTCCGTGAGCGTTTCCTCGAAGAATCGAGTCGGCCGCGCAAAACCGTCGTGAAACCGTGATAGTCTGCGCTCCATGATTCGTCGCCCACCGCCTGCCAAACGCTGCCTCTCTCGCGATCGATCGGCGAGGCAGGTGTTCGGGTTCGGGTGGGCCTTCCTCGTGGGTTGGTCTGTTCCGGCGCTCTCTCAAGAAACGCCGGGAGCTCCCACCAGCAACGACACCGTGGCGGTCGCTGGGGACAACCTCGTCACGATGGAGGACCTGCGCCGGGAGTGGGATCTGGTGCGCTCTCTGGACGCCAGTCTGGCGGAGAGCCTCCCGCCCAGCCAGATTGCCGACCTCACTCGGCTGATCGTCAGTGACCACCTGTGGATCGACCACGCCAACACATTCCCCCAATACCACCAGATCATGGACGCGAAAAAGCGCGAAGAGATCACTCGCATTGAGTTCGAACAGATCTGGCGAGACGATCTGCCGAGCGAAGACAAAGACATCCTGTTCCGGAAGGCGGAGGCGCGGTTTGCCTTGCAGGCAGTGCTGATGTCGGATCCGGAGATCCAGCGCAGTACCAAGGTTCGGCCCCAGGAACTGAAGGAGTACTACAGGAGCAACTCCGAGCAGTTCCAGATCAAGGCCCAGGTACGGCTGACCCAAGCGGTCCTGCCGAAGTCGGTTCACGGGGCTGCCGCTCTGTCGTTGGCGGAAGAAATCCGAGCGCGAACCGTCGGCGGGGAAGTGTTCTTCGAGGCGGCCGAAAGTGTGGCCAGTGGGTCGCATCGAGATCTGGGCTGGCACGAGCCTGCCACCAGCGCCTTGCGTCAGGAGATCCTGGATTTCGCCGCGACCGCTCAGCCCGGGGACATCTCCGCGATCTTCGACCTGCCCGGCTCCTGCACCTTGGTCGAGCTGGTGGAAAGGGTCGAAGCCGGCGTCGTTCCCTTCGAGCGGGCCGCCCAGGACATCTCTCGAGTCCTCGCGGAGCAACGCCTGCTCTCCCATCGAACCCGCTACTTCATCTACCGGGTCCTCCCCGAAGCCTATTTCTATCCTCAAGACCTGTTTGACGAGGAGCTGAAGCGTTGGGGACACGCGCGACCCGGACGCTGAATCTTCGGGGCCGATGCCTCCCAGGGAGCGGCGAATCCGAACTCTCCGCGGCCCAAGAGAACTGCCACCCGGCAGGCCGAGTTCGCAGTCGGCAACTGGGGTCCGAGGATTTGGTGGGAGCACCGCCCCGGACCAGTAGAATTCCGCTCCCCGATTTCCGGGATGGACGCGAACCCGAGGCGCTCGGCGCCGTTGTCCCCTCTCGTCCCCAGGCCCGATCCTTCCGAGTTGACGGAGTCGTCTCACGATGTCGGAACCTCAGGAACTCGTCTACAAGCGCAGTCATGTTCCCGGTGGCGAACCGGAATCCTTCGAAGAGCAGCTCCGGGAGCAGTTTCGTCATGCCCCGTGGTTGGTTGTCTCCTTCCTGCTGCATGCCGCAGTCGGACTGATCCTCAGCAACATGGTCTTCGCCGAGAAGACCAAGGAGCAGAAGGTCGCGATCCAGGCCGAGGCGCTGCCCGAAGACATCGAGCCGATCATCGAAGAGCCGCCGCCGCCGCCCCCGGAAGAGCCGGAAGAAATCGAAGAGATCGAAGAGGATCCAGAGATCTCCGAAGAGGTCGTGGACGACCTGCTCGAAGACGACAACCAGGCCCCCCTGGACTCGCCATTCGACTCCCGGAACTTCAACTCGGTGATCGGTGTCGGTGGTGGTGCCGGTCCCGGTGGCTTCCGCGGCAAGTACGCGCGGCGTGGCTCGGGTCGAAGCAATAGCGCCAGCCAGAAAGCGGTCGATCTCGGACTGCAATGGCTGAAGAAGCACCAGGCGGAAGACGGCAGCTGGGGTGCTGCCACGTTCAACGAGCTGTGTGAGCAGAACCGCTGCGATGGCGTCGGCCACTTCACCCAGGACATCGGGGTCACGGCGCTCTCCTTGCTGGCCTTCCTCGGAGCCGGCAACTCCATGACCACCGGGAAGTACAAGGAGACGGTGAAGAAGGGGTTGCGCTTCCTGCTGCAACAGCAGGACCGGGACCTCGGGATGTTCGGCCGTCCCAACGAGCACACTTATGTGATGTATGGCCACGCGATTTCCACGTTGGCAATGGTCGAGGCCTACCACATCTCGCATACGCCGATGTTGAAGCGGCCCGCGCAGAAGGGGCTCGACTTCATTGCCCAGGCGAGGAACCAGGGCCGGGCTTGGAAGTACGAGTTCCCGCCGAACGGACAGAACGATACCTCGGTCACGGGTTGGATGTTGTTCGCCTTGTTCGCCGGCAAGGATGCCGGGCTCAACGTGGACCTGGACGCCATTGCCGACGGCATGGCCTTCATCGAAGACATGACCAGCCCGTCCAGTGGACGCACCGGTTACGAGACCCAGGGCTCCGTTTCCTCTCGTGAAGAAGAGGGAGGTCACTACGAAGCCTTCCCGCCGGAAAACTCGGAATGCCTGACCGCGGTGGCCGTGCTGCTGCGGGTCTTCAACGGCGAAGACATCGACTCCTCGCCCATCATGCTGAAGGGCGCGGATCTGATGATGGATAAGCTTCCCAAGTGGGACGAGTCCAGCGGAGAGATCGACTTCTACTACTGGTACTACGGCTCCTACGCCCTCTGGCAGATCTCGGGTAAGTACTGGAAGCAGTGGCAGGGCAAGATGCTCGACTCCATCGTCGCCAATCAGCGCAAGGACGGAGACGAGCTCGGCTCCTGGGACCCCCAAGTGGACGTCTGGGGGCACGTGGGCGGCCGGGTGTACGCCACCGCGATCAACACCCTGTGTCTGGAAGTCTACTACCGCTACGACAACCTCATGGGAGCTCGCTAGCTCGATCGAGAGATCCCGTCTCCGTCGCGGATTCCACCACGATGGAGGCAACGAAGATCCGATCGGGCGCGGACAGGCTTTTCACCGGCCTGCGAGACGACATCCCTCAGAAGCTCCTTGGCCGAGAAGGTCGGGGAGCTTCTGTCATTGGTGCGCGGCACTCGTCGGCTTTTCCCCCGGCGCGGCGAGGCTCCGCTGCGAAAGCTTTTCCCAGTTGGGGATCCAGGGTTCCCGACGCGAGTTCCTTCCTTCAGTCCCCGGCAAGGACGGTCCGATAGCCCACGACACTGGGTATCTACCGAATTCCGAGGAGGTGGCGACGGGACATGCGGGGAAGTCTGCGCCGACAAATCGTCGTATCCCTCGGTGTGGTCGGGCTCACCCCGCTCCTCATTCTTCTTGCCATTACATTCCCTCTCACGCGCCATCACATTCGTGAGCGCACCGCGCGGGACTTGCTGGACCGAGCCGACGTCTTGGGAATGGGAGTGGGACTGGTCTTGGACGAAGCCGTCGGCGACGTCGTTCAGCTTGCCGCGCAACCGACGGTGCGACGCGCTCTGGATTCCTCCCAGACTCTGGAGTCAGCCCTGGATCAGCTGGTCCAATCGCTGAACCAAAGCGAAGGGCGATTCCTTTCCTTTCACGTCCTGGATTCCGAACGAGAACTTCGCGGTTCCGTCGGCGAGTCAGTGATCTCGTCCGGCACGGACCCCTCCTTCGCGACCATCGCCTCCGAAGAGGGACCGGTCGTCGGAGAAATGCTGCAAGGGGCCTCTCACTCATTCGTGGTCCCATTCGCCGTTCCACTCACTGATGACAGTCACCGCTGCTGCGGATACTTGGTCGCCACCTATGACGCGTACCGGGTACTTGCCCCGGCGGCGAGTTTGCATTTCGGCAGCCACGGAATGGCCGCCCTCCTGACTCGCTCCGGACGACTCATTCACAGTCACGACTCCATTCAGGAATCGGCGGCCTCTGCAGAGTTCCTCGAAGAGCATCGACCTTCTGCGGTCCGGCATTTCGAAGGAGCGTTGTACGCCGATCAAGGGCAAGCGTACGTGGCTTCGGTGGCTCCGATTGAGTCGCGTGGCTCGTATCCGTGGACTCATTCGCGATCGGTGCCGTTCTCCGTGGTGGTCGCCGAACCGCGCGCCGACGTCACCGCCCGCGCCGACCAACTCAACCGCATCATTCTGACGACCGGCGCGGTCATGATCGGATTGCTGTGTGTCGCGGCGGCCCTGCTATCGCGGCGGGTGAGCCGCCCGATCCGGGCACTGATCGACCGGGTCCGGCGCTTCTCGGCCGATCCCCAATACGAACCGGTCCCCTCTCCGGGTAGCGGTCCGACCCCTGCCGGAAAGACGCGCAACGAGCTCACCATTCTCGGCGACACCTTCGATGCCATGTCCCGACGAGTCGAGTCTCAGCAAGCGGAACTTCGCTCTCACAACGAAGAGATGACACAGTTGGTCGAGAAGCTGCGCAAGGCGGACGCGCTCAAGGACGAGTTCCTCTCCTTCTTGTCCCATGAAGTGCGTACCCCCCTTTCCGCCATCCGCTCCTTCGCCGAGCTCATCCGCATCACCCCGGACCTCGAAGCGACCGAGCGAACCGAGTTCCTCTCCATCATCGAGAGCGAGTGCGAGCGCTTGACGCGACTGAGCAACGATCTGCTGGACTTAGCGAAGATCGACTCCGGCACCATGCCGTGGCGCGAAGAACTGCTGGAGATGCGGGAGTTCCTGGCGGCAGTCCTGAAGCCCTTGCAGGTCCTCGCGGCCCGGGGCCAAGTTCACTTGATGCTGCGAGAAGACCCGGATCTCCCGGTTCTCTACGCGGACCGCGATCGCCTGGTGCAACTGGTCACCAACCTGGTGTCCAACGCGCTGAAGTTCACTCCCCAGGGCGGACAGGTGATCGTGTCCGCCACAGCCGATGAAGGTGAGCAAGGACCGGCCCTGCGTCTTTCGGTCCAGGACACCGGCAACGGGATTCCCGAGGAGTTCCTGGAGCGGATTTTCGACCGCTACGTCCGAACCCCGTCCGCCGAACAAGCGAAGATGGCGGGTACCGGGCTTGGCCTGAGCATCTGCAAGAAGATCGTGAGCCACTACCAAGGCGAGATCTACGCCGAGAACAACGATCCCGGCATGGGCGCAACGTTTCACGTCGTGTTGCCCTGCCACGCGCATGAAGCCACGGACTCGAACACGAATGACGTGGTTGCAGAGGAGGTCGCCGGGGAGCTCTCCTGATCGGGCTTTCGGGCCGGAGCGGGGAGTTCGCCGTCGCATCCACCGGTCAGGAGTCGCTTCCAGACTCCGGGACATCCGTCCGGTCAAACATCAGAACGAACCATGTCGCGGCATGCGTTCTCCCCCACCGTGCAACTCATCCAAGAGCTTGCAGTAGCTTTCGTAACGAGGCTCCGCAATCTGTCCATCCGTGACCGCTTGCTTCACTGCGCAATGCGGTTCGTGGTGATGGGTGCACGTCGGGTACTTGCACTGATTGTGAAATGGCGCCATGTCGCGAAAGAAAGCGCCCAGATCCGCAGGCTCGATCCCCGCGAGACTGAACTCGCGCATTCCCGGACAGTCGACCACCCGTGCCCCGGATCGCAGCAGAAGCAAGGCGGTGTGGGTCGTGGTGTGTCGTCCCATGCCTCGTCGCCTGCTGATCGCCCCGACCTTGACGTTCAGCTCCGGATCCAGAGCGTTCAACAGCGACGACTTCCCTACTCCCGAGTGTCCCACCAGCATGGACAGGCGGTTCCCCATGATCTCGGCCACGGCTTCCATGCCGCGACCCTCGAGGCATGACACCACCGCGACGGCATACCCCAGTCTCCGATACGGATCGACCAATGCTTCGGCTTCCTCGGCGGAACACAGGTCGCTCTTGTTCAACACGACCGCCGCACCCACTCCCGAGCTCTCCGCTTCGACCAGGAGGCGGTCGATCATGCCGCGCCGCAGCGGGGGGCTCTTCACAGACACCACGATGACCAGCAAGTCGACGTTGGCGGCAATGATCTGCACTTTGCCACGCCCGGCACCGCGCAGGATCTGGGTACGGCGCGGCAGGACTTCCTCGATCGCCCCTTGCTCCCCTTGCAGTTGGACCTTGACGCGATCCCCGACGGCCACCGGTCGCGTCTGCTCTTCCTCGAACTCGAACAGGTGACCACGAAGCGCGCAGGTGTAGGCCTGTCCGGCCACTTCCACGTGGCAGACCCGCCGATCGACCCGCACCACCAGACCTTCGACGGTGTCTACCACGCGGACTGCTCAGAAGGGGACGAGCTCAAAAGGGAATCCATCAGAAGTCCCTGCGAAACCCGGGTTCGAAGGGGTTGAATGGCGGCGAGTTCACAAGGGGAGATCATGCGTCCCATCCTGTTTGCCGTCCAGCCTCTCGGCACCGGAAAGATCGAGCGCAACCTCGCGGTGGCGAAGCAGATCCCGGTTCTTTTCCGAGCGATTGCCCCGCATTTTCTGGTGGGAGCTTCCGCGGCTCGCTTCCTGGAAGCGCGCGGCAGCGACTTTCCCGTGGACGAATCCTTGAGCCCGCTGCTACCGCCCCCCACCTCTCACCGGCCTGCCGGCAAGCAAGTGCAGCGGGCCGCGCGACGTTTGGCGGCGGTCCATGGGCAGCAAGTCTTGCAAGCCGCCAAGCAGATTCGCGCGGAACTCGTCGTGGTGGACGGCATCTACGGAGCTCTCCGCCCCCTGGCGCGAGCCGGCATCCCGACGGTCTTCACCACCGACGATTTGCTGGACCAGGACTTTTCCCTGAACCCCCTTCAGCGCTGGTTTCGGGGAGCCATGCGTCGCTCCGCCGTGGTCAGCTCCAAACTCCGCTTTTTCTGGGGGGAGCCCTCGTACCTCACCACCCCAGAGATCCGCGAGTGGGCGAGACGCCACTTCCACTTCGTCGGACCCGTCTCCGGACTCGCCAATCTGGATCGCGCCTCTTGTGCCACCCTGCGGGATGATTGGGGACTCTCGACGGGCAAGTTGCTGACGATTTGTGCCGGCGGGTCCTCTTTCCACGGCGAAGTGTTCCTCACCATGATCCAAGCCGCCACCGAAGTGGCTGCCGAGGAAAAAGACCTGACCGTGGCAGTCATCAGCGGCCCTGAGATATCTGCAGATCACGTGCCTTCCCACTGGAGGAATGATCGGACCGTCGACTCCGCAACGAGGATCTTCGCAGCGTCGGATCTTTGCGTCATCCCTGCCAGCCTGTCACTCTTGTCGGAGTGCGCCGGACTCGGGGTTCCAACGTTGGCGATTCCCGTCAAAGGTCACGCTGTTCAGCTGCGCATGGCGCGTTACTACCACGAACGCCACGGGGTGGACGCCTTGCCCGAGGACATCGACGCGAGTGAACTTGCCGCGAGAATCAGCGCGCGGCTGAAGACCTCCCACCAGCGTCCGGCAGGGACCCACGACGCCATGAGCTTGGAGGACCAAGTGGCCAGCGCCCACTCGGTGGCAGATTTGATCTGCGAAGCTCTCGGTCGAAGACGCCCGGTCGTTCCCGTGGAACGGATGCGCCAACGTCACTGACAAGGCACTCGTCGTCGTGGCAACATCGACCGAGGCTCCAGAAGGATCTGAGTTGTCCCCAGATCCACCAATGAAAAGGCGCCGAGTCATGGACCCGGCGCCAGAGGAAGGAATCACCGGAGAGTCTCCCAGCCGTTGGTCCTGTTCCCCCTTCGGAGAGCTTCCCCCTTCGCGAATCCGTCCTCCCCCAGACGGGTTTCCCATCGCGATCACCGGAAGAAACCCTTGGAGCCGCCAACCCCTCGATCGGACGGCCGGGGCCTCTTCCATGGCGAAGGGTACGGCTCATCGAGAAGCCAAGGGAATCAGGAATAACGGCGAGTCTCTGCGGGCATTCCCTAGGAATACCCCCGAACGCCCCTCAAACAGCCCTTGAACTCATGTCCCACGCTCGTGGCTGCGGACTTTTTCCAAGAGCTTCTCCAGGTCCCTGGCGAGGGGAGCCTCCACTTTCAGGGAATGGCCGCCCCTCGGGTGAGGCAGTTCCAAGACGGAGGCATGGAGGGCGACTCGCTTGAACTTCCACGGGCTTTCCTTTCCCCGCGCGTACTTGCGCTCACCGATCAACGGATGGCCGATGCTCGCGAAGTGCAAACGAATCTGGTTGTAACGACCAGTGACCGGTTGAACTTCAACCCAACTGGCGCGATCCAACGGCTGCAACACCCGATAGCGGGTGTGAGCTGGTGCGCCGGAGTGCGAGATCTCGGCACGTGCTCCTCGATCATGGATCGGCTTGCGAATCTCACCGGTCGCCGGCTTGACCCGCCCTCGCACCAGTGCCAGGTACGTTTTCTTCACCTTGCGGGAGCGGAACAACTCGATGAGTGCTTCCCGGTGGGAATCGCTCAACGCAAAGATCATGACCCCCGAGGTTTCTCGATCCAGCCGATGCACGGCTTGCGCAGTGGAGTGGCTGACTCGCAATTCGGAGAGGCAAGTGCGACCGCGAACTCCGGGAGAAGCAACGCTGGCCAGCCCCGCGGGCTTGTCAATGACGACGACATCCTCGTCCTCGTACAAAATCGGCAAGCGCGGCTTCGCGGATGGCGGCAACGCGCCACGATTCTCCCGCTTCCTCTCTCGAGGTTCGTTCATGACAACCGCGCTCTCCTTCGAAAACGGCGGCCACGGAAACGGAGCAGAGTGGCCTCGAAGACGCGCCTCCAACAGACTGCGGCGGCGCTCCACGGTGCCCACTTCGACCGCCCTTCGCAAGGCGCGAGGATCTCCGACCACGACGAGCACTTGCTTGGCCCGCGTGATGGCAGTGTAGAACAAGTTGCGACGAAGGAGCAGGGAGTGCTGCATCGCGAGCGGCAAGATCACCGCGGGAAACTCGCATCCCTGGCTTTTGTGCACCGTGATCGCATAGGCAAGGGTGAGCTGGGAGCGTGCAGCGCCCGCATAGTGCACCACCCGGTCCGGATACTGTACCGAAAGCTTGTCCGCCGAGGCCGTCACCACCGTTCCGATCTCGCCGTTGAAGACCTCCAGTTCGTAGTCGTTCTCGGTTTGGAGCACCCGATCTCCCGGTCCGAGATCGAGTTCTCCGGTAGGGTTCAACGCCTCTTTGAGCTTACGATTCAGTTCCTGTACGCCCAGCACCCCGCGGTGCATGGGTGCCAACACCTGGATGTCCCGGCGCGCGTCCAGGCCATAGGTTTGCGGAAGACGACGCTGCACCAGATCCAAGATCAAGTCCTGGGCGTCTTGCCCGCGCTCCTTCGGAACGAAGAAAGCTCCTTCGCCTTCGGACTTCTGAAACTCGGGCTCCTGCCCCGTGAGCACTCGGTGCGCGGCCTGAACGATGGTGCTCCCCTCTTTCTGACGCAGGATCTCGTGCAAGCGCGCCACCGGGATCGCTTCACTATCCACGATCGAGCGCAGCACGTCTCCGGCTCCAACCGAGGGCAACTGATCCGCATCGCCCACCAACAGGAATCGTGCATGGGGTGGCAGGGCCCGCAGCAGATCGCGCATCAGCACCATGTCTACCATGGAGGCTTCGTCGATCAGGAGCGCGTCGAGCGGAAGGGGGTTGTCACGATGGTGCTCGAACTGGCCAGTATGAGGGTTGAAGCGAAGCAATCGATGAATGGTGCTGGCTTCGTGGTCACAAGCCTCCGCTAGCCGACGAGCGGCTCGACCGGTCGGAGCGGCCAAGGCCAGACTCCACTCCTTCACGGACAACGTTTCGAACAGCGCTCGCACCAAAGTCGTTTTGCCGACGCCCGGGCCCCCAGTGAGCACCGCGACCCGGTGATTCAACAAAACGTCGAGGGCCTGGGATTGACCTTCGGTCAAACGAATGGAAAGCCGAGGCTGCAAGAACTTGCGCACCCATTCGACATCCAAGCGCTCCGCGGGTTCCAACGGCGAACAACGAGTCATGAGCTCCGCAGACACTTCTTGTTCGACCCGGTGAAACCAAGGAGCGTAAAGCGCCAGGTCGCCGACCAGTTCTTCTCCGCGCAACTGACCGCCAGACAATCCGCCATCAATGGCGTCTTCGACCAGGCCCCGTGCAATGCCGAGCAGTTCGGCGGCGGCCCGGACGACGTCTTCCCGCGAGCTGAAAACATGGCCCTGATCGGCTTGGGTCTGCAACACGTGTTGGAGGCCGGCGGCCACTCGTTGGGGAGAGTCGCTGGCAATGGCAAGCCCTCGGGCGATTTGATCGGCCCGGCGAAAACCGATTCCCTCGACCTGATGCACCAAGGCGTAGGGATTCTCGCGGATCTTCTCCGCGGCCTGATCCCCCAGGGCGTTGCGCAGTTTGCGGGTCGTCCCCGGGCCCAGGCCGAGTTCGGCGAGGAACGCGGACTCCTCCATGCGGCTGCGGCACTCCTCCCAGCCACTCACGATCTGGCGGGCCTTGGCTTTGCCGATGCCCGAGACCTCTTTCACCCGTCCCGGATCAGCATCCAGCAAGGCGAATGCGTCGTCGCCGAAATGGTCGAGAATCCGCTCCGCCAGGGTCTCGCCCACGCCGGGAATCGCGCCTCCCACCAGGAATCGGCGCATTCCCTCTCGGGTGACCGGCGGAACCCAGCGGATCGAAACGATCTGGAGCCTCCGCCCATATCTGGGATGATCCGAGTAGTGGCCCGTGACTTCGACGGTGTCACCGATCGAGCAGGCGCCCACGTCACCGACTAGAACCGTGGGCTTGGGTGAGGACTCCACCGCCAGCTCGACCACACGAAAGCTGCTCTCCGGTCGAGCGAAGATTTCTCGATCCAGAAACCCGCGCAGCTTGACCTCGTTGGTTGGCTTCTTCGTCATGACCCATCGCCAGGATAGCTCGAAGGCGCGATCGAACGCCGCCGCAAACGACGAACGGCCCGCCCATTGGGAACGCCGGGCACGGCGCGCTCTGTCCGAGCTGGAATCCCTCGGCAAAGAGATCCGCAGCTCCCTGCGAGAGGCCGCTCCGGAAGCTCGCCTGGACGCGGTCTCACTGTCGGTCCTGCTCATGCTTCGCGGCGGCGGACGTTCGAGACCAACCCGAGCACGGCAACTGGTCGAAGCTCTGGAGAAAGAGGTCAAGGAGTCGCTGCTGGCATCGGCCGCCTTCGAACGGGGCCGCGTCTTCTGCCTGCGCTGCGAGAACTCCATCTGTGAGCACAGCTTGCCTCCCTCGCCCCGGGACGTCTTCACCGGCTACGGCCAAACCGGGCGGCCAGAATGGAAACCGTTCGACACTCTGCTCAGCGAGCGCAAGGATCCGCGCGCAGGACTGCTCTACGAAGCCAAGCGCCCCTTGCTGAGCCTGGCTCAGAGTGGCACCGAGGTGTACCAGCGACTGCTGCCAGGTTTCGAGGAACCGCAGCGGCGCTACCGAGTCCTGGCGCAACTTTCGACGGGCTTCTTCTTGCCGGTGGGGGTCGAGCCGGCCGACCCCATGGCCCTGACGGCACAAATTGTCCTCACCGCGGAAGGGGGAGCGCGCGAAGTCATTGGCGTCAACGTCGTTGGCTATTCCGCGACCCGCGGCAAGGTAGCCGAAGAAACCGTGTGCCCGGGGCTCCCCGAGGCGCTGGTCCCCCTGCGGCGAGAGATCGAATCCATGGGCCGCAAGTCGCGCAAGACAGTGGTCGTGCGAACCGGAATCGCCCTGGAGCGCCTCGAACAGCGCTGCTTGCGGCTGATCCGCGTCGCCTGCCGGGACCTCGAACATCGCCAACGCAGCGACGGACGACGCACTCAGCATGCCAAGAAGCGAGCGCGGCAAGGGGACCGTCCGACGTCGAAAGCCCTGGATGACGCCCGCCAAGCGGACGACGACCAGATCCTGGAAGACAAGAAGCAGAACACCATCGTGGTTCTCGGTCAGCGAGGCCGTGCCCACTTCTTTTCGAAGGCAGGCAAGCACGTGACCAGCGTCGTGTTCGAGGGACGAGTCATTCGTCAGCGGATGCAGCAGAAGCGCTGGGTCCCATTTTCCAAGGAAGAAGTCGCCCACTTCCGCAAGATGCTGCCCGTCGCCACGGGGAGCCACTCTTGACTTCCCACGAAGCTCGAATTCGATCCTCCGAGGACGACTTCGATGCCGAGAAACTCCTGACGCTGCGCGGCAAGCTTTCCCTCACCGTCGAGCGCGAAGAGCATGGGCAACGCCTCGACCAATTCCTCACCCGGCGCATGGGGTGGCGGTCGCGCAACAGTATCGTGCACTTGATCGACGAAGGAAAAGTCGAGTTGCAGGACCGATCCGCGCGGGCCTCACGAAAAGTCCGTGCCGGAGAATCTGTCTTGGTGCGACTGCCCAAGCCAAAACGCGACCGCGACCTCGAGCAAGCGGGCGGGGCCGGACCGCTGACGGTCCTCTACGAAGACGAAGACCTGGTGGTGGTCGACAAGCCGGCCGGAATCCCAGTGCATCCCGGCGGCCGCCTGCTTCACCAAACGGTCATCACCGAACTGCATCACCGCTATCGCGTGTACGGAGATCCAGAGCGCGACATCATTCCGAAGCTTTGCCACCGGTTAGATCTCGAAACCAGCGGCATCCTAGTGGTCGGCAAGAGCGATCAGGTGGTCGCGGAAGTCGGACGCCAGCTTCGCGAACGAGAAACCGTGAAGGAGTACCTGGCGATCGTTCATGGCATGATGGAGCAAGACTCGACGGTGCTGGAGGCCCCCCTCGGCCCAGCGCTCCACAGCCAGGTCCAGCTTCGCCAGTGCGTCCGAGCGGATGGCGCACCGTCGAAAACGGGCATTGCTGTGGAAAAACGCTACCAGGAATTCACCTTAGTTCGGCTTCGACTCCACACGGGACGCCGCCACCAGCTTCGAGTTCATCTTCAGCACCTGGGACACCCCATCGTGGGGGACAAGCTATACGGGCTCGATGAAGACTTCTTTTTGGCCTACTACGAGGGCCGACTGACACCAGAGATGCACCAGAGGTTGATGCTCCCGCGTCAGGCATTGCACGCCACCCACCTTGCGCTTCGCCATCCCCGGGATGGACGAAAACTAGTTCTGAGTTCTCCACTTCCCCAGGACCTCGCCGAGTTCCTGACCAAGATTGAAGAAAGGCCCGACCGCGACGCCGCAGGCTGTCGCAGGTAACCACAGATGGATTCGCAAACCCGCCGTTCCGTTGCCATCAAAACTCGAGTGCTGGTCAACCTGGCACAAGATGGAGATCGGCGAGCTCTCAACGAGCTCTTGGACCGCTACCTCCCGCGCATCTTGCGGGTGGTACGGATGAAGAGAGGTCCGTTCCTCGGGCAACGACTGGACGACGGCGACCTCGCCCAAGAGGTCATGATTCGAGTGTGGAAATCCCTCGATAAGTATGACCCGCAACAAACCGCGTCGTTCTTGCTTTGGGTCACACGGATCGCGGAGAACGCACTGCGAGATCTCGCCCGACGACAGCTCGCCGCCAAGAGGAATCCCGGCGCGCTCTTGTCTTTGGAAGAAGAGCGGGAGCGGGGTGTGCCAGATTCCTTGACCCACCCGATCGTGACTTCCACTCCGTCCCGGATCATTGGGCGCATCGAAGACGATCAGATTCTCGACAGCGCCGTTTCGACGTTGGACGAGCGGACGCAAGAATTGCTGGTGCTGCGCTTCTATTACGACTTGCCCCTCGAAGACATGGGCAAGTACTTCGATGCTGGAGCAGAAGCGGTGCGCAGCCGAATCCGTCGTGCCCTGGCGCGTCTGCGGAAAGCTCTCGAAGAACGCGGGCTGGAAGGCGCTCGCCATCCGGAAAAGCTGCTGCGCCGCAGCTTCTGAGATCCCGCGTTTCTCAGGATCACCCGCCTCCCGGCTCGGACTCTTCCTGCACCTTCAAGACGTCGTCGAGCACGTTCAGCTCGCGCAACAGCGCATCTCGTCGCACTTCCAAAGCCGCGCGGTAGGCAGTCTGGTAGGAATCCAACGCGACGAGAACTCCGCGAATCTCTCCGCGCAGCTGGTAGATGTCTTCGAAGTTGACGTTCAGGTCTTGTTCGAGCTTGGTCAATCGGTCCTCGAAACCGCGGAACTGCTCGGAGAGCGCGGTCACCGTCTGCTGCCAGTCTTCGTTGCCCAGGACTTCCGCCTGTTCGAAGGCCTGCTGGAGCTCTCCAAGAGTGGTTTCCATGCCACGCAAGTCCGCCTGCATCCCCGAGACGGAATTGACGACTTTGGTTCCCCACTCACGGGTGGTGAAGGTTCGGGTCAGCTTGAGTTCCAGTTGTTCGAGACGCTGCTCGAAGCGACGGTCCACGGCCCGTTCCACCGCTGCCTCGTCCACCGATGGGGGATCGCTCGACGGCGAAGAACATCCGGCGCCCGCCAAGCACAGGCTCCCGCCCAACACCCAAGACTTCGCCCCAATGACCTTCACGAGTCTTTCGATTCGACGGGCGAAGGCAATGCCTCGACGTTCTGAAGCGCTTGGCGCAAAGAGCGCAGCAGCGGCGCGACTTCTTGAAGACAAACGTGGCAGCGCACCGTGCTGCGACGTCGGAAAGACTCATCGTCGCTTTCGGGACGGACCTCGCCGGTCCGGTAGTCGAACAACACCCAGGCCTGGTTCGAGTTCTCCACCCACTCCAACGGACTGACGCGAAGTTGCTCCGACGACGGCCCCTCCACTCGCCCGGAACGGAGCTCCGAGGGATAGGGCAGGCGCAGCTTTGCAGTCAATCCCAGCGCTTGCAGTGCGGCTTCGTTCGAATCAAACCAATCGCGGACTTGGGCCGCCTCGTAGACGGGCATTTCGACTCCGCGCATCGACGCCGCTCCTTCCGCTTCCAAACTGCTTCGCGGGAGGCGTTCCAGGAAGCAAAGTCCTGGCTCTTGGGGAAGCGAGGGGACGCGCACGCTCCTCCCCAGCAACTCGGTCAACGGGCGCCACAGAACCACGGCTTCCCGCTGCTCAGCAGATGCCCCGTCAACCATCCAGCGCTGCAAAGTTGCGCAATCGTCAGCGAGAGACTCGGCATCCACGAATAGGTTCCCCGGCAACGGAGATTCCATCAACTCTGCCGACAAGTCGACATCCAGCCCCGCCTCCGACTCCGCCTCTTCCTTCGAAGCGAGGGATTCTTGGCCCGGATCCGCCGAGGCTTCGAACGCCGGCGGGTGATCTTCGACGGGCACGGACTTCGCGGTCTCTGCCGAAGCAGGACTCGATTCGTTGCTGGCCTCGAGCTGCGCGTCCTCGACGGGCTCGGCAGGGACTGGCTCGTCTGAACTCGGGGGAGTGTCGGCGCCGGCTTGTTCGCTGGCGTCGATGGGATTCGGCGGATCGTCACTCGCCGGTTGATCCGTCGCAGGCTCCGTGACCGGAGGAAGGATCGCGACTGACGGCGCCGGCTCTGGGTTCTTTTCCACGACATCGTCGGAGGGGGCTTCGTTCCCGGTCTGCTCTCTCAATCCCTCGGGAGAGCGCTCCGGTCGAACGGCTCGGGTCGCCGTGGCAGAAACCGGAGTCGCCGTGGCGGCTTGGGCCACTCCGCCGGATTCCGCGACCTCTTCCGACGGCCCAACCCACTGGGCGTAGCGATCCCAAAGAGGAGCCGAGATCCCGTCCTTGGTCATGACCAGCCCGACCATGATCACTCCGGCCACTACGACCAGCGTCCCCACTCGAGACAAGGTCAGAAAACCGCGATTGGAACTCCGGGTCTCCTGTTCGGCCACGTCCAAGTCCTTCAGAGCGTGCTCCGCAGAATTGGGGCGCTCCTTCGGGTCCTTGGCCAACAGTTGTTCGAACAGCTCGTCCAGAGTCGGTGGGCAATCGCCCAGGTAGTCGGTCAACAGCGGCACCGGGTCTTCCACATGGCGTTCGGCCAACTCGTGATCCGACTCTCCCTCGAAAGGAGCAACCCCGGTCAACAAATGGAAGAACGTGGCTCCGACGCTGTAGAGGTCACTGGCGGTACTCGAGATTTGATGCCGGAACTGCTCCGGTGCCAGATACTCCGGGGCTCCACGAATCGTGCGAGAGTGGTACCCGCCTTGGCCGCGACGCAGTCTCTGTCCCAAGCCGAAGTCAGTGATCCGCGCGCGGAACTGCCCCTCGACCCGAACCAACAAGATGTTGTCCGGCTTGAGGTCGCGATGGATGACTCCGTGGCGATGGGCAACCGCAAGGCCGCTGAAAACGTCTCGGAGCAAACGCAGGCTGTCCGGCATCGAGAACTTGGTGCCGCGCTCGATGTGATAAGCAAGGGAGCGCCCACTCACGTATTCGTAGCTGATGTAGTCGAAACCCAGCGCTTGGCCGACATGGTAGACCAGGACGACGTTGGGATGAGGCGGGAACGCCGCGACGTTGCGTGCCTCACGGAGCACGTCGGCACTGCCTTCTCGCGCCGCAGGGAACACCTTCAAAGCGACGGTCCGTTGGATCCGCGTGTCGAATGCCTTGTAGACCGCGCCGTAGCCACCAATCCCGAGGAGCTGCTCGATCTTGTAGTCACCGAGACGAACCCCCGGCAACAGACGGTCATAGCCGGTCACCAGATGAGTCGGTCGCTTTTCCGGAGCATCGCTCATGCTCAGGCTGCGCGGGCGGCATTCCAATCGCCGGTCGCACTCGGGACAACGAAGAGTGCGTAGCACCCATGGCTCCGGTTCGAACACCCGACGGCACTTGCGGCAGCTCAGGCACGTGCTGGCTTCCACATCACGCATCTCACGCTCGAAGCCGGCGCCCAGGAACTGCTCCTTCTGGAGGATCTCCGGGATGGAGCGATTGGTTCCGGTGATCTTGTTGTTGCGATGAATGATCAGGATGCGGGCCAGGTCCCGACGCCCGACCCGGCCGGCCGAAAACAGACTCATCAACGTCCAGCGATCGCGTCCCGCCACTCGCTGGCTGACCGGGCCGCTGACCTCGCGGGTTTCGGGCACCGTCGCCGGCGGCTTCCGGCGCTTCGCAGGCACGGGTCGCGGTCGCGATTTCGAGGACCGCCCGGAACTTGGCGTCGACGTTCGCAAAGCCGACGACGATCCCTTGCGTCGACCGCGGCTGTTGGAACCACTGCGCAGGGTCAGTCGGGTCTGGTCGAGCAGGGCCGATTGGCCGGGGCGCAGCTCCACCTTGGTGAGCACCCGGCTCCCGCAGCGGAGATGGCCGGTCTCGCCCACTTCCTCCAGCCGCACCCGGTCCGCACGAACGAACATCCGCAGACGAGCCCCCTCCCCCCCGTGCATGTGCGCCGAGGGGAAC
Source organism: Planctomycetota bacterium (assembly GCA_028289345.1). Lineage (GTDB taxonomy): Bacteria > Planctomycetota > B15-G4 > B15-G4 > SIAN01 > JANQQL01. Next base: position 291,712 of record JANQQL010000005.1, read on the forward strand.
AGGAACACCCCGTCCCGCAGAGGGATCGTGACCGGCTCGCGGTCCGGTTGCTCAATCTCCAGAAACACCATTCAGGAGTCAGCTCCCGCCAGGAATCGACGAACAGGCGAACCGGACAAGGGGCGAACGGTTCCCCTCCGGCGAACAGATCCCGAACTCTCGATGTGTGGCTCTCGACGTTGCTGCGGCTCAGGCCTGCCGCCAACCTTTCCAGCGAGCATCATGCCGCCCGGTTCGTCCCTGGTAAAGGCAGGCAATAGTTCGGAACTAGATCCAATGATCAAACGCTGCCCACTTCGACTTGTGTTCGAAAACCAACGGGGAACAGGAGTTGGGCGAGTTCAGCTCTGAGTCGAGCGCATGCTCCCTCCGACACCGCGGGAATCTCCGCGTCGCCGCAAGGTCGCCAGAGTGCGCGGTTCTGAAACTGGAGCTGGTGTCGACGCACGGATCCTCTGGCGGAAAATCACGCCCGAGGAGATCCCTGTCCGGAAGTGTGAGGGGGCGGTTTCGCCGACGCGGCGTGGCCGAGGACAGTGAGGGGAAAGAAGGAGTGGTGAGGGAGAAGTTCGGGGATTCGCCAGGCCCGTGCTCTAGGACAGATCCGAAACCGAAGCTTCGGTTGCCAGAGGAAGAGATCCTCCCTCACCACGGCAGGCGACGCTGAAAGCTCCGGCTTGCTCAGGGCCGGGCGAGGCATCGCTTGCAGGAATCATTGCGTCATCCGCCGTCAGATCGGTCTGAGGTTTCGCTACACTCCCGCACTTTTTGCGATCGCCCCCCGTCCGGAAGGAAAACTGGCCCATGCCCACCCCAGCACGCGTTCGCATCGCGCCAAGCCCCACGGGGGACCCCCATGTTGGCACGGCTTATACAGGGCTTTTCAACTGGATGCTGGCGCGCCAGACCGGCGGCCAGTTCATCCTTCGCATCGAAGACACCGACCGGCAGCGCAGCACCAACGAGTCCGAAGAAGCCATTCTCCGAAGTCTCCGATGGTTGGGACTGGAATACGACGAAGGACCGGACGTCGAGGGCCCCTACGGCCCCTACCGCCAATCCGAGCGGAGTGAGCTCTACCGCACCCACGTCCGAACCCTGATCGAGAACGGCAGCGCTTACCCTTGCTTCTGCACCGCCGAACGGCTTTCCGAAATGCGTGCTTTGCAGCGCAAGGAAAAGCGCGACCCGGGTTACGACGGACAGTGCCGCAGCATCCCTGCCGACGAAGCTCAGCAACGCATGGACGCCAATGAACCCTACGTCATTCGCCTCAAAGTCGACAAGCAAGGGGCGACGGTGTTTCAAGACCACCTGCGAGGAGAGATCCGCATTGAGAACCGGACCATCGACGATCAGGTTCTGATGAAGTCCGACGGCTTTCCTACCTACCACCTCGCCAACGTGGTCGACGATCACCTGATGAAGATCACTCACGTTCTGCGGGCTGAAGAGTGGATCACCTCCACGCCGAAGCACGTGCTGCTGTATCAGGCGTTTGGCTGGGATCTTCCGGTGTTCTGCCACCTTCCGCTGCTGCGCAACTCGGACAAATCGAAGATCAGCAAGCGCAAGAACCCGACCTCCTTGGACCATTATCGAGAGAAGGGCTACTTGCCAGAAGCCATGTTGAACTTCCTTGCCCTCATGGGCTTTTCCCCTGCGGAAGGCGAAGGAGAGGAGGTTTTCACCCAGGACGAGCTGCGCCAAGTCTTTTCCTTGGATCGAATTTCTCTCGGCGGTCCGGTCTTCGACTTGACCAAGCTCGACTGGCTGAACGGCAACTGGATTCGTCGACTCGATCGAGACGACTTGACCAAGCGGATTCAAGCGGCGATCCCGGAAGGTCCCGCAACTGAAACCGGATTCATTCACTCGGTGTTGCCCCTGGTCCAAGAGCGAATGAAGACGATCCTCGACTATGCCGACTTGACCGACTTCTTCTTGGCTCCGTCGATTCACCTCACGAATGAATCGTTCCGTCGCGCGAAACTTCCCTCCGCCGACTTGGTCCGCGCCCTGGAACGTGCTCACGCAATCTTGAGCGAAGTCCCGGATCTAGATCCTGACCGAGATTCGGGACGTTTGCGTGAAGGAGCGGTGGATCTCGGCCTGAAAGTTGGTGGCTTCTTCATGGCCCTGCGCGTCGCCGTCACCGGAAAGTCTGCCACGCCACCGCTGATCGAATCCATGCAGGTGATTGGACGGGATCAGAGCCTGGCGCGCATTCAATCCGCCATCGACTTCTTGCAGAGCGAGTCCGAGCTCTGAAGCTCCGCTGCCCTGGTTTCCGGCTTGCCACCGGGAAATCCCTTCCCCCTCAGAATCCGCGGTAGGAAAAAGACCTGCGTTCCGTCGGGTTGCGCCACCCAGGCTTCAGGGACGGACCGGAGGACCCCGATACCTTTCAACGGACCCGAAACGGGGCTCGTCGTGGGGTACGAGCAGTTCCGGGGGGCCATTGGGATTGGGGAAGGGCCACGGTGCGTCCGTTGCAGCCCGCACAAAAACCAAAGCACGGGGAACGCGCCTCTGGGTTCTCCGTGAGTCTGCGCGTCAAGGCGATGGCATCGACCTTGATCGTGGTGGTTTCCATGTCGGCCGTGCTCGGCTTCATGGTGGAGAAGATCGCGTTCGACAGCGCGGCCCAATCCCAGATTGCGCGCATCGAGTTCACCCTGAATCAGATGGCAGTGGAAAACAGCGACGCGTTCGTCGCTCCCGTCGATGCGGACGAGATCGCCCAGTGCCTCAACAAAGCGGTCGAAGCGCCGGGGGCCGTGTTTGCTGCGGCCTACGACGACGGCGGCCAAGTGATTGCATCCGTGCGACGCTCCGGCTACGTCGGCAACCTCCGTCGTCATTTGTCGGAGTTTGGGAGGCACGGGGATCCCGATGTCTTCGACCCGATTCAAGGAAGTACCGGAATCTTGCTCGAGGAACGGAGGGTGTACGACTCGTCGGCGCAGGGGTCCCCGGCAGGAGCACCCACCGGGTCCGTCCTGATTGGACACACCCTCACTCCGGTCGAAGAACGGTTCGGCGTCGTTCGACGCAAGATCTGGTGCGTGATCGCTTTGGTCAGCGCGGTGGCTGCCTTACTCGCCTGGCTCGCGAGTCAATCCTTGGTCGGCCCGATCCACGAACTCATCGCGGGAACGGTCCGAATCGCTCGCGGAGAGCACACCTACGTGGAGGTCAAGACCCGAGACGAGCTTCGCCACTTGGCCGACTCCTTCAACTCCATGAGTCGGGACCTGCGGAAATCCCGCTCCCAGCTCGCCGAGCAGAATCGAACCTTGGAGGACACGGTCCGTCAACGCACGCGCAAACTCAGCGAGGCCTACCAAGAACTCCAGGTCCTCGACAAGATGAAGGACGGTTTCTTGTCCTCGATCTCCCACGAGTTTCGCACGCCCCTCACCTCCATCCGTGCCTTCACCGAAATCCTCTTGGACCCCGAATTTGACGGCACCGATCGAGACGAGTTTTTGCGCATTGTCTTGAAGGAAGCGGAACGACTGGAGGGGCTGGTCAACGATGTGATGGATCTGGCCAAGATGGAATCCGGAGAAATGACCTTCCGGTTCAGCCCCACTTCTCCGGACAAGCCACTGCGAAGCGCTCTGGAATCCGTTCAGGAATTGGCGGCAACCCGCCAGGTCGAATTCGACGTCGAGTTGCCCGATCGACTCCCCGATGCTCGCTGGGACTACGCGAAAGTGACCCGGGTCCTGCACGAGCTGTTGGAGAACTCCATTCGGTTCGCGCCATCGGGTTCGACGGTGGAGATCGAGATGAAGGACCTCGGCAATCGCGCTCGTTTCAGTTTTCGCGACTACGGTCCCGGAATCCCGGCGGACTCCCTGGAAAGCGTGTTTCAGAAGTTTCGGCAGGTGGGCGAAGGCATCACGGACAAACCCGAAGGTGCCGGACTGGGCCTTCCCATCTGCCGCAAGATCGCCGAGCAGCACGGAGGCTCCGTCCACGCGGAGCTTCCGGATGGCGTGGGAGCACGAGTCGTGCTTGTGCTCCCTTATGCCCCGCCTCTCCCGCCGGTCAGCAGCACGCACAAGGACTTCGTTCAAGAGGCGACGTCACCGATCACCTCGTCTTCGTGAGTCGGGTGTCCGAAAGATCCTTGCCACGTTGGCTCGCCCCTTCGCCGTTCCATCAAGAGGCCGAGTTGTAACCGCGGCGGCCCCGCAACGACATTCCTCCCATTCGTGGTCATTGCCGCTGGTTCCACGACCGGCGCTCGAAGATGGAGGAAACCCCAATGCTTGGCCCCTTACTCTTGGCACTCACTACCTGGTTCGGTGTGGAAGACACGGAATCTGTCGGGGCGACCTCGCCTCCCAGTGCCAAGGCAGCTCTGCAGTCCGCCAGTCAAACGAAACGCTCTTCCCACGGGAAGAAGGGCGAAGAAAAGCACGCCGTCTTGAAACAGGCCGCGGCGGAGTACGAAGCTGTGGCCAAGCAGTACCAAGGAACACCCGCTGCGGAAGCCTGGTTCCGAGCTGGCGAGATCCATCGCACCCTGCGTCAGGTGGAGCGTGCCTCCCATTGTTTCTCCCAAGCCGCCGGACAACGAGACTCCACCGAGTTCGCGGCCCGAGCGTGCAACGAACTCGGCCATCTGGAGCGACGCACCAAGAACTATGACTCGGCACTTCAGCACTACGAAAACGTCGAGAAAGAGTTTCCGGATCAACGCAAAGAAGGAATTCGTTCATTGACTTGGCGAGGCAAGGTTCTGCTCCTGCAGGAGAAGACCGACGCTGCCACAGAGTTGCTCCTGTCGGTACGAACCCGGTATCCGGAGTTCCCCGTCGAGGCCGTACGCAACGTGGACCTGGTCGCAACCACGTGGATCAAAGCCGGACGGCTGTCAGAGGCTCGTCAGCTGGTCCAGGAGTGTCTCGAGTCTCTTGGCACCCCGCCGGAAGGCCAATCGGAAGTGGACGCGGAGGTTCAGCGTGCCCTCGATCGGATGAAGGCCACGGAGCAACTGGAAGCAGCATCGTCGGACTTGTCGCAGAACTGATTCTCGTCCCCTGAGAACGCCCGCGGATCGGAGAGCCCTTCCCCGTTCCGCGGGTTATGCGACGGGTCTCCATGAAGTCCGGACCTCGAGTGTTGGACACTCGCAGACCGCGGAAGAAGACTCTCGGCGCTCTTTCGCAGGCCGCTGAAAATGGCCTGCTAGCGAACCATGCTGCGCAAATCCTCCGCAGGAGCGACGATTTGCTCAGGGGTGCCCGGGTCCACGACCAAGACCTCGGCTTGAGGATCTCCGAGAACCGCAATCAGACAATCTTCCACGGTCAGCACGACAAAAGTGGATCCGCGAGGGACGCGACTGGAGTCCGTGTGGGCCACGATGCTGCGCAGCTTCTTGACCCCCATTCGAACCGTGCCGTAGGAATAGGTGTGGTTGCCATCGTTCTCGACGGCTCCCGTCTCTCCCTGAAGGCGGGACAGCACTTTGGCGGTCAGCCCTTCATTGCTGCGAATGCGATCCACCAGGACATAGAGCTGCTTCCGCGGCCCCAAGGAGCGAAGCGCGGATCGACAGTCGACCACCGCGGGGCTCTCCGGTGGAGCAACGGTTTCCTGCTGCCCCAACGCATGGTCCAGGAAGCGAGGCACCCCGCTGGTGAGGACCCAATACCCCAGGCCGAGCGCGACCAGCGAAGCCACGGTTCCTTTGGCCGACATGACCTGGATCCTCCACGGGACGAGAGGCACGGTCCTACCGGATCATCCCGGCAGGGTTCTCCCTTTCCCGATCGACCAAACCGATGCCCGACTTGACCGCCGTTCGGCGACCGTCAAGAGGATTGGTGGCTCCGAGGTGGCGAGACCCGGGAAGTGATTTCTCCCGAGACCCGGGTCGGATCAGGGATTCTTGATCCCGATCCCGTAGTAGGCGAAGCCCTCGGAGCGCATGTGTGCGGGGTCGTACAGGTTGCGACCGTCGAACACGTTGGGAGCCCGCATCAGGGACTTCAGTTTGTCCAGATCCGGAACGCGGAACTCGTTCCAGTCGGTCACGACGCAGAGTGCGTCGGCACCTTCCACAGCGTCGTACATCTTCGCGTGGTAGGAAACCTTGTCTCCCAGCACGTCTCGGGTGGCATCGATCGCGATGGGGTCGCTGACCCGAACCGTCACTCCGGAATTCAGGAGCTGATCGATCAATACCAGTGCCGGAGCTTCGCGAATGTCGTCGGTATTGGCTTTGAATGCCAATCCCCAGATGGCGACCGTTCGTCCCGAGAGATCTCCCGAGAAGTGCTTCTCCAGGAAGCGCATCAGGTGCATCTTCTGGTTTTCGTTGACCTCTTCGACGGCTTCCATGATGCGGAACTGGTAGCCGTATTCCCGGGCGGTGGAAACCAACGCCTTGGAGTCCTTCGGGAAGCAGCTTCCTCCGTAGCCGACCCCCGGAAACAGGAACGAATGACCAATGCGCGCATCCGTACCAATGCCTTCCCGGACCTTGTTGACGTCGGCGCCGACCTTCTCGCAAATCTGGGCGATTTCGTTCATGAACGAGATTCGAGTCGCGAGCATCGCGTTGGCCGCATACTTGGTCAGCTCAGCGCTCAGCACGTCCATGATGATCATCGGATTGCCGGTGCGAACGAACGGCGAGTAAATGCGCTTCATGGTCTCGATGGCGTGGTCGTCGTCGGCTCCGATGACCACCCGGTCCGGCTTCAGGAAGTCGTTGACCGCCGCCCCCTCCTTGAGGAACTCGGGGTTGGACACCACCAGAATCGGGTGTTCAGAGTGCTCCTGGGCGGCTGCCTTGACCTTGGCCGCGGTGCCCACCGGCACGGTCGACTTGTCGACGATGATCTTTCGATCGTTGGCCGCCTTGCCAATGCTGCGGGCCGCTTCGAGGACGTACTGTAGATCGGCCGAACCGTCTTCCCCGGGAGGCGTGCCGACGGCGATGAAGATGACCTCGGATTCTTTCACCGCCTCCTCGAGGTTGGTGGTGAAGAACAGTCGCCCTTCCGAAGTGTTGCGGGCCACCAAGGTATCGAGACCCGGCTCGTAGATGGGAATCTCCCCCGCGTTCAGACGGCGGATCTTCTCTTCGACGATGTCCACGCAGGTCACGGTGTTTCCGGTCTCGGCGAGACAGGACCCGGCGACCAGACCGACGTAACCGGTCCCGACGACAGCAATCTTCATGCGACTTCCGTCCTTCCAGGGGCTTGGCGGCCCAGCAAGAGTCTTCGCCTCCCCAGGGGAGGCCACCACGTTGATGTCGGGAAAAAGGCCCCGAGAGGCTTAGCAGGCCGTTGAAAAAGTCTTCCGGCGGCGCCGTCAGTATCGAGGCCACCGACTCGCCTGCGGCCCGACTCCTCGACCCAAACGAAAATCCCCCGGACGGTCACCCGAGGCCTCCTTTGACCGCCTGCGGACAGGCCGTTCCAAGAAGTCCTTCGGCTCAGGATCGGACGTTCTGGCCGATCTCGCCACGGCTTTCCCGACAGCTTTCTCCGGGAGGCAGCGGACCTTCGCCGGCAAGACACCGCCAGCGAGGGGGAGCGAACCGCGATGTTCGGACACTCCCCGGAGAGGGGGACTGCGGCTTTATAGGAGCTGCCAGCCAGCGATTCCACTCCCGGTCGGCGGGCTCTCCTGCCCAGCCGCCGATTGCCGAAGAAAAGGGGATGTCCGGCTGCCGGGATACGATGCGCCGGACACCCCATTCTCGGCCCAAGGAGACCTGGTCATGGCACGAGCGCTTGGTTCGCTTTCCTGGTTTGCCCCGTCGTCCCTCGCGGTTACTGCGTTGCTGGCCCCCGGATGCGCCTCGGCACCGCCAGAACCGGAACCGCAACCAGCCGCCACCATCGATCCACGAACGGAGCACGAACTCGAGGTGACACGTGCTCTGGTCCAGAAGGCAGAAATGGAAGCCCGCAGCTTCGACGTGGAAGCGTCCCAGCGGGTGAGCCAAGCCAAAGCCAAGCTCGACATGGCCAAACGCGAATTGAACGACTTCCTCGAACGCGCAGCCCCCCATCGGCTCGCCGAAGCACGACTTCGGTTGCAGGAAGCCAAAGACAGCGCTCAGGAAGCCGCCGAGGAACTGGAACAGATCGAGCTCATGTACGAGGGTCAGGATCTCGACGATCGGACCGCCGAGTTTGTCGTCCAACGCGGCCGACGGCACGCCGAACGTCAGGCCGAGTGGCTGAAACTCGAAGAGCAGGCGCTCGTGTCCCTCGAACGCCACGAGCTGCCCCTCGACAAGATGAGCCTCGAGCTCGCGATTCAAGAAGCCGAGTCCGAGTTTGCTGCGGCACAACGGGAACGGGAAATCGGCCAGTTGGAAAAGAAGATCGCGGTCTTAGAAGCCGAGGGAGAACTCGCGGAGCTCGGAGCGGCGAAATGAACCGGGCGTGGGGCGCGATCCTGGTTGTCGCCTTCTGCGGCTCGCTCGGTTCCGTGTCAGTGGCTGCACCGGCCGAAGCCGATCCCGTGCGCACCGCGATGCAACGGGGCGTGAGCTACTTGCTCGAATCCCAGAACTCGGACGGCTCCTGGGGCGGGTTCCGGAACTCGACCTTCACCAGCGGTTTCGCCAACCCGGCGACCTATCACTGCTGGCAGGTGGGAACCACGGCACTGGTGGCCCAGACGCTGATGAAGTGGGGAACCGGACACTCCGCAGACCATGCCTTGGACCGGGGACTTCACTACTTGGTGAATCACTCTCGATTGGTACGGCCCGCCGAGTGGGATGTCGACAACAACTGGGGCTTGCTGTACGGCTTGAACACCTTGGCCCTGGCGATGCAGGATCGACGCTACGCCGGTTCGTCCAAGTACGCGACCTTGCAGCGGGCCGCGCAAGACATGGTGTACCAGTTGCAACGCTACCAGTCGCCTCGCGGGGGCTGGGGCTACTACGCGTCCGCCCAAGCAGGATGGCGGCCTGACTGGGCCACCTCCTTCACGACCGCGGTGGGCGTCATCGCCCTGGTCCAGGCCAAGAAAGCCGGCTTGGAAGTGGACGAGAAAATGTTCGTCGCGGCCGTGCGTGCCGTCGAAAGCAGCCGACTCCCCAATGGGGCCTACGAATACGATGTGCGGGCCGTCCCTCGCCATCTGTCCGGAGAGTCCATCAATCAGGTGAAGGGCTCCCTGGGCCGAGTCCAAATTTGCAACTATGCCCTGCTCCTCGCCAAAGGAAGGCTCGCCGAAGGAGTCCTGGCAACCGGCATGGAACAGTTCTTTCAGCACCACAAGTTCCTGGCCGTGGCACGCAACAAGCCGATCCCCCACGAAGCCTACTACGGCAACGCGGCGTACTTCTATCTGTTCGGGCACTACTACGCGTCGCTGGCCCTGTCCGAGCTGCCGTTCGAGGAACGGCGTCGATGGACTTCCCGGCTGCAGGAGGCAGTGCTCGTGTGTCAGCAGTCCGACGGGTCGATGTGGGACTTCTGGCTCGCGAGCAACACCAAGCCCTACGGCACGGCGTTCGGAGTTCTCGCCCTAGGAAACACGTTGGCGCCGGCTTCCCCGGCGGCGGAATGACGCAGCTCCTTGGTTCGTCGCTGTTTGGGCAGGGACCGCGACTTCCGATCGACAGAGTGGTTTCCACGTTCAAGGTTTCTCTTCCTGCGTTGACTCACGCTCGTGATGCTTGACCATCAAAACAGGAGAGAACTCGCGCCGGATCACCCGCTCGGCAGTACTTCCCAAGAGCAGATGGCGGAACCCGGAACGTCCGGACACTCCGAGAACGACCAGGTCCGGCTTCACCTTTTCAAGGGATGAGAGGACTTCGAAACTCGGGTCGGTGTGCTCCCGTGTCACCAGTTCCCACGGCACCCCACAAGCGTCGAGACCGACGTCCTGGACGAGTCGCTGAATTCGGGGGAGATTCGAGGAGCCCTTCGAATCCGCGCGTCTCACAGAATTGAGGTTGAACCACGGCAGGCGATTCACGTGCAGGACTTTGAGCGCCGCCGACTCGATCCGCGCGAGGCGCGCCGCTTCCTGAAGGACTGTTCCCGAGACCGGTGACAAGTCCACGCAGGCGACAACCGTCGTCGCCGCCGCCGGCGCCGGCGACGGAACCAAGAGAACGCTGGCAGGTACCAGTGCGGCGGAACGGGTCGCCAAGCTTCCCACTCCATCGTCCGCCCGACCCCGACAACCCAAAACCACGAGATCCGCAGACACCATCCGCGAAACGGTCGCAATCTCTTGAATCGGAGCCCCGACGCGAACCTCCCAGTCGACGGCCTGCGGAAGATCCAGACCTGCCGTGGCCTGCTCCAAGCACTGGATCATCTCTCGAGTCAAGAAATCTCGCATACTCGACTCGAGTGCTCCGGTCGAGCGGGCCACTTCACCAATCGCACTTTTGTCGATCACATGGACCACGTGCAACCGCGACTCGGCGTTTCTTGCCAAACGAACGGCCCAGTCAATGGCCACCTCGGAGCCCGGAGAGAAGTCGACTCCCACAAGGATGTTTCGAATTTGCTGCATGTTTGCGGATACCTCCATCCATTCCGCAGCAAGGCCAGTGCCAGCAACCGAGTTCGCAGGCAGGGCGAGGCGACCGGTCCCGCGAGCAATCCGCAATCCGCGGGGACTTTCCCAAAGCGCTGGGAATCGTTTCACGATTGCGGCTTCGGATCCTGGCCTCGAGACCGGCACGGCGAATGACTCTCGAAACGCCGAGTCGGAAGTTGGGTCGAGTCCTTAGCCGGCGGGACCTCGCCACGGCAACAGCAAACGGAACTCGGCTCCCCCCTCCATGCTGCGGGTGGCTTCCAGCGTTCCGTTGTGGGCTTGGGCGATTTCTCGGCAAACGGCGAGGCCCATGCCGGTTCCTTCCGGCTTCGTTGTTTCAAACATCTGGAACGGATCCAAGGAGGGATCAAGCCCGGGTCCCGAATCCCGAACAGTGATGCAAAGCGAACCAGCTTCTGCGAACGCACTCAACACAACCTTGCCGGATTCTTTCAAGGCTTCGAGGGCATTCTTGACCAAGTTGTCGAGCACTCGACGGAGCTTACTCACGTCCGCACGCAACTTGGGCATTCCTGGCTCGACCTCCACGGCCCACGCAGTGTTCTGCTGCTTTGCCACGCTTTCCCACTGACTCGCAACTTCGTCAAGGAACTGATCCACATCGACCTGACTCAACGAGAGGCGCTGACTCCGCAAGAAGTCGCGAAACTCCATCATCATGGCATCCAAATGCCGACCCGTCGCGAGAACGTTCTCCGCAGGCTCCAAAATCTCACTTGTCCCGCTTCGCTTTGCTCGACGAACGAGAAGTTGAGTCTGCATCAACAGACCGGCTAGAGGGTTGCCCAGGTCATGGACGATTTTTGCGGTGATCGCTCCAATGTCGGCCAGCCGGGACTGATCGTTCGCCGACTTCTCGAACTCCCGCAACTTTCGCTCGGCCAACGTCTCGCGAGTGACGTCGTGGACAAAGCCCTGAAGCGACATGGACTCGCCCCCCAAGGACGGCAATCCCACGCCTCGCTCCCAGACGATCTTCTCCTTGCCCCCGGCGGCAACAATCCGATAGCGCAACTCGAAAACATTGCCTCGCCCGATGGCAAGCTGAATCTCGTTCCAAACTCGCTCTTGGTCCTCCGGATGAATGACGTCTCGTCCATAGGAAACGCCTCGAGACAAAAATGTCGTCGAGCGATGACCAGTCAACTGCAAGCACCCATCGCTGACGAACTGCATCGTCCAATCCCGGTCATTCCAACAGCGATAGGCCATCCCCGGTAGATGGGAGAGGAGAGCGACCAGGACCTGATGGGTGTCGAGTTCTTCGCGCGCTGTCTCCAGCTCGCACTCAGCTGCCTTTCGCGCCCGGACGTCGCGAACCGCGCACAGGGCATAGGTTTGCCCGGAGATGGTCACGGGACTCAAACTGATCTCGACCGCGACTTCCACGTTGTCTTTGCGAACGGCGAACAGCGTGAGGCCTCCCCCCATGGGACGCAAAGTCGGCTGCTTGAAATACATCTTCCGGTGATCCATGTGCTCCGAGCGAAAGCGGGGGGCGACGAGTCGCTCGACCAACTCCCCGACGAGTTCGTCTCTCGTGTAGCCGAACAATGACTCCGCGTGCTGGTTGGTCAGAGCGATCACCCCCTCCGCATCGACCAACAACAGGGCATCGGGAACCGCCTCGAAGAAAGACAGAAAATCTCGGTCCTGCCAGGAGGGGGTTGGAGAGTCGAGTGAGGCCATCTTGATCGATCCGCTCCTCGGGAAATCGTTCCCATCTCGAGGCAAATTTACCATCCCATTCGCGGCACGCGTCGCAAGCTGGGGAGCCATTGGGCCCAGCTTCCCTCACCGCGCGCCCGCGGGCACCTCTTTTGCGCAGGAATCCACCATCCAGTGAACTGCTTTCAAGAGTCATGCGAGTCCATCGCAAAGGAGAAACCGGGATGTCCTCTCAGATCTTGCTTCCCACGGATTTGTCCGATCTTTCCTGGAAAGCGCTTCCCCACGCGGTCGATCTGACCGAACGACTCGGCGCCCAGCTACACGTAATCGCCGTCATTGAAGAGATGCGAGGGGGAGCGTTCCATCCCTACCCGGCGATGGAGATTCCCGCGTACACCCAGTACCTCGAGGATTTGCGTGGATCAACACTGGCGGCCGTTCACGAGAAGCTCGGGAGTTTTTCAGAAAACTGCACCATCTCCGTCCGCGACGCAGTCAGCGCCGCGAAAGACATCGTGCAGTACACTCAAGAATGCAACGTCGACATGGTCGTCATGGCGACCCATGGCCGGACTGGCCTGCAGCGGTTCTTGTTGGGAAGTACGACGGAACAGGTGCTGCGAACCTGCCCCGTTCCTGTGCTCTCAATCCCGGCAAGAAGTCCCGATCCGGAACGCCCCCTCGGGATTCAGCGAGTTTTGTTCCCAACGGACCGTTCCGAAGCTTCTTGGTCCGCGTTCCCGAAAGCCCTCGATCTGGCGAAAACCTACGACGCCCAACTCACTGTCCTCTCGGTGATCGAGGAACCCTATTACCTCGCCCCGATGGGACCCACCGCAACCAGACCGGAACTCCTGAAAGAAGTCCGCCCCAGGGTTCTGAAGTCCATCCACGAGAAGCTGGAGCAGATGAACTTGCCGGGAGAGGTACCGGTCGAGATCGTCCAGTCGACCCAACCCGCCGAAGCAGTGGTCCAGTTCGCCGAAGAACGGGACATCGGACTCATGGTGATGGCCACCCAGGGGAGGACTGGGTTCGATCGAATGCTCATCGGCAGCACTGCCGAACGCATCGTGCGACTCTCAGAGATCCCCGTGCTGACGGTCCGAGGCCAGAAGGAATCGAAATCATGATTCTCCGACACATTCTTCTGACGACCGACCTTTCTCCGCAAGCCGAGCAAGCCTTCGATCCGGTCGCCTCGCTGGCTCGGCGGATGGAAGCGAAAGTGACGTTGATCTACGCAGTCCCGGAGCTTGACGTGGCGCCTCACGGAGAGGTGATGGATGAATCGACCCCCCGCGTGGCCCACAAGATCACGGAAGCCACGGCCGCCCTCGAAGCGGTCAAGAAGAAGCTGTCTGAGAGTCTGGAAGTCGAAGTCATCGCTGTCCCGGCCCAACATGCAGCGAAAGCAATCGTCGACTACGCGAAGCAGCACGATGTAGACCTGATCGCCATGGCAACCCACGGCCGCGGTGCAATCGGACGGACATTCCTGGGAAGCGTCGCGACCGAGGTCCTCAAGTCAGCGAACGCTCCCGTGCTCTGCTTTCCTCCGAAGTCGTGACGACCAATCCTCCCCAACAAAAGCGCCCCCGGCGAATCTTCCCGTTTCGCAGGTGGTGGGCCCTCCTCATCGCGATTTGGGCAGTGTGGCTGATGCAGTCCGTGACCAACGGCGCCGCGGACCGGGTGATCCCCTACAACGAGTTCAAACAACACTTGAGCGAGGGCTCGATCCAGCGCTGCACCATCGAAGAGGGTCGAATCCGAGGCTGGATCCGGGGCGATGAAGAAACCTCGGCCATTGAAGAGTCGTCGGCAGACGACCAGGGAACTCCTTTCGAAACCGTTCGACTCGAGGACCCAGACCTCGTCCGCGAGCTTCAGGACGCAGGCGTCGAGTACCGAGCGATTCCTCCCGATCCTTGGGGAGCGTTGTGGGTCTGGATTCTCCCGGTGGGCTTGATCTTCGCCTGGATCTTCTTGCTCCGATCGATGGGGGGACCGGGCACCCAGGCGGCGACGTTCGGCAAGAGCAAGGCCCGGATTGTTCCTGAGAAAAGCATCTCCGTGAACTTCAACGACGTCGCGGGGTGCGAAGAGGCCAAGTCCGACCTCAAAGAGATCGTGGACTTCTTGCAGTCACCCAAACGCTTCACCGCTTTGGGCGCGAGAATCCCCAAAGGGGTGTTGCTGGTTGGCCCTCCGGGAACGGGCAAGACACTCCTGGCTCGTGCCGTGGCCGGCCAGGCGTCCGTCCCTTTCTTCTCGATCAGCGGGAGCGAGTTCGTGGAGATGTTTGTGGGCGTCGGTGCTGCCCGAGTCCGTGATCTCTTCGAGAAGGCCAAGGCGAAGGCACCCTGTCTCATTTTTGTGGACGAACTTGACGCCATTGGCCGCCAACGGGGGGTGCAATTCGGCGCGGTCAACGACGAACGCGAGCAGACGCTGAATCAACTCTTGGTCGAGCTGGATGGGTTCGAAGCGAATTCCGGCGTCATCCTCTTGGCCGCAACGAACCGCCCTGACGTGCTCGATCGAGCCCTCCTGCGCCCCGGTCGTTTCGATCGACAAGTGATCTTGGACACCCCGGATCTCTCGGGACGCGAGGCGATCCTGGTGGTCCATGCCGCCGGCAAACCGATGGCGAGCGACGTCGACCTCCAGCGAGTGGCAAGGGCGACCCCAGGCTTCACCGGTGCAGACCTGGCGAACACGATCAACGAAGCGGCGCTGCTCGCAGCCAGGCGATCTCACCAAGAGATCTCTGCGGCAGACCTGGATGACGCGATCGAGAAAGTCGTGGCCGGTCCCGAGCGCAAGAGTCGACGTCTTTCGGAACGGGAGAAGCGTCGGGTCGCTTACCACGAAGCCGGACACGCCCTCGTCGCCATTCACTCGAAACACCCGGACCCCGTCCGCAAGATCAGTATCGTGCCGAGGGGCAAGGCGGCCCTGGGCTACACCCTGCAAACCCCGGAATCAGAAGCCTTCCTCCAAACTCGCTCCGAGATCCTGACCCGAGTCCAGGGACTACTCGGCGGCCGCGCGGCGGAAGAACTACTCGCGGGAGATGTTTCCACCGGGGCTCAGAACGACCTCGAGCGAGCCACGGCGCTGATTCGCCAAATGATCGGTGTCCATGGAATGGGCAGCCGAGTGGGCTTGCTCCACTGCGCTCGCCCCGATCATCCAAGGTACCTCACTCCGACGGGGGTCGGGTGGACCCGAGACTGCTCCGAGGCAACGGCTCGTGCCATCGACCAAGAGGCCTCCGAGCTTCTCCAGGAGGCCTACGAGGCCGCCCGGGAACTCCTGACCGCGCACCAAGAAGAACTGGAAGCCCTTGCTCGCGACCTCCTCGAGACCGAAACCCTGGACCGCGAACGAATCGACGAGATCCTGTCCGCCGCAACGAACCGTGGCAGCGTTCGAGACGGCATCTGCTGAGACCTTCCCGGCGACGCGGGAAACCCTCCCCGCTTGCGAGGAACATTCCTCGCAGAGTGCTCGCAGTCGCCGATGAGCTTGGGAGGCCTCGGACGAGAAGAGAGGACGGAACGACGTTTGCGGATGTCACTTCCGTATGGAAATCACCAACCTTCCCGAGGAGGTGTGTCATGAAGACGGTTCCATTCGAACAGGTGCGAGTCAAGGACGTGATGACCCCGGCACCAATCTGCGTGACCGGTCCCACCGATCTTCAGGAACTTGCAAGCATCTTCGAGGACAACGGCATTTCCGGCGCTCCCGTATTGGACACGCAGAATCAGGTGGTAGGCGTCGTCTCGAAGACGGATCTGATCACTCGCTGCCTGGAACACACGGCGGGCGTTGCGGCCGGCGATACTCTTTCGGTCTTCTCGGGCCTTGCCGCGGGAACCGGCTCTTCCCTGGACCCCGAAAGCCTCGGCAGTGTCCAGGATTTCATGACCACGGATCCCGTCACGGCAACCGCTGACGAAGCAGTCGTTGAAGTCGCAAGGCGCATGGCTGCGGAGCGTGTTCACCGTGTCGTTGTGGTGGACGACCGACAACGGGCCATTGGGATCGTCACCACACTCGACGTGTTGGACGCCGTTCCTGCCTGCGTGACCTCGGAAACCGAGTGAGGTTCGAGTTCGATGAGCTCTTCGCAACGGTCGTTCTCCGCTGTGAAGCAGTCTGGCGAGGGTGCCGCACGAATGCTGCAAGGCCGCGCTGCCAGGAGGTTTGGAGCCGCGGAACGGAGCCGCGTCACGGCGGTGAACAGTCACCATCACGTGCTTGGCACCCTCGCCCCCGTCGGGGCAAAGCGACTGCAGCAAGGGGATCGCTGCCACGAATTCGTTTGCGGTACTCCGACGCCCTGTTCCCAGTGTCCGGTTGGGAAGTGTGGTCGAGAGGAGTTACTCCGGGGACCCGGAACCTACGCGTTTCTGGATCGCGTCAGACCACAAGTCTATGACCTGGTGGAAGTATCGACCGCCTCAGCGATGGGTGCAGACCAACAATTCGTTTGCTCGC
This sequence comes from Planctomycetota bacterium, assembly GCA_028289345.1. GTDB lineage: Bacteria > Planctomycetota > B15-G4 > B15-G4 > SIAN01 > JANQQL01. The sequence continues at coordinate 308,476 of JANQQL010000005.1, forward strand.
GATCACGATTGAACGAAATCACCGGACAGTTGCTCGAAGACCTCACACACAGGGCTTTTGCGTCTCGGGTTGGAATTCACTTGGAAACGGTGGCCAACAAACTCCAAGGAGTTTCCTGCCTCTTGGACACAGCCCGCACCCAGCCCATTCCTGCCGAGAAGCGGGGGGTGGCGCAACGAGATCTTCGCAGGGCTTGGGACCTGCTCACCCACCTCACTCGGACTCCTTGAATTCAACCCACGGCCCGATGGTCAGTGGATGAGTTTCGCACGGAGTCGTTGTTCGAAGTGGCGAACGATCCGTCAATCGGATCCGGATGCCTCCGCGGCGGACGAGTTCGACTTCTTCCGAGTGCGAATCCATCGAGTCAAGCCGTACTTCTTGACCCAGTAGCGCACTTGGTCGCGATGGATGCCGAGCATGCTGGCAGCACCGCTCTTGTTGCCGGCGCACTTCACCAAAGCCTGATCCAGAAGGTCCTTGATCAGGTCTTCGAGAATCAAACCCTGATCGGGAATGGTCAGCAGGTGTTCCCCCGAACCAGCTTGGGAGACTCGGGGGGCTCCGCGAATCTCGCGCGGCAGATCTCCCACCCCCAGCCGCTCGTTCCTGGCCAAGAGGACCGCTCGTTCGACGCAGTTGCGCAGCTCGCGAACATTGCCAGGCCAGTCGTATCGGCCCAGTAATGTCATCGCTTCGGCGTCGAACCCACGGCTCACTTTGCGCAACTCGGTGGCAAAGTACTCGGTGAAGTGGGAGACCAAATCACGCACGTCCTCGCGTCGCTCACGCAATGGCGGGATCTCGATCGGGATCACGTTCAACCGGTAGTAAAGGTCGCTGCGGAACGTGCCTTCCTCAATGGCCTTGGAAAGATCGCGGTTGGTCGCGGCGATGACGCGCACGTCCACTTGAATCTCCCGCAGTCCACCAACCCGACGAAACGTCTTCGATTCCAGGAACCGCAATAGCTTGCCCTGCAAGCTTTGTGGCATGTCCCCGATCTCGTCGAGAAAGATGGTGCCTCCCTGCGCTTCCTCAAATAACCCACGCTTGGCTTGTTTGGCGTCGGTGAACGCTCCTTTTTCGTGACCGAACAGCTCGCTTTCCAGCAACGCTTCCGGGAGCGCCGTGCAGGTGATATTGAGGAACGGGGCGTCGGTCTCTGGACTCGCAAAGTGAATTGCGCGCGCCACCAAGTCTTTGCCGGTCCCGCTCTCGCCCCGGATCAGAATGGTCTGGGCACCACTTCGGGACACCCGCTCCAGGAAGTCGCGGAGCTCGTTCATGGCCGGACTGCCACCGATGAGGTTGTCGATGCCGGAGCTGGCTCGGTCCTTGGCGCGAACCCGGGCCATTTGAGAGCGCAACGACACGTTCTCCAGGACTCGATCGGCGAGCAGCACCATCTCGTCCAGGTCGAACGGTTTGATCAGATAGTCGGCAGCGCCGGCCTTCATGGCCCGAACGGCGTCTTCGATCGAAGCAAACGCCGTCATCATGATGACCGCCGCCGGGGACTGGTTCTTTCGGAGTTCCTCGAGAAGGGCCAGCCCCGTTCCATCCCCCAACCGATGGTCGAGAAGGATCAGCGCGAAGTCTGTTTCCGCGATGCGCTTGCGAGCGACCCCCACCCCATCGGCGGTGGTGACGCGAACGCCCTCTTCCGCGAATCGCTCCTGCAAAGCGCTTCGGATCGACAGCTCGTCGTCGACGATCAGGACCGGGCGACCTTTCAGGTGCTTGCTCATGGCAACGAGTCTCCTCGATAAGTGCGGATTCCAAGCATTAGCGGGGGAGATCTACCACCGAGAGTGGGAAATATACCCCACTCTCCAGCCGGCAGACCGGTGCTCAACCCGGCGCTTCCTGATGAAAAGCAAGTGCCGATCCCGGACGTCTCGCCCACGCAAATTCCTGGCGGATTTCTTCGGAAACTTGGCCGCCGCCGGAAAGACAGGAGCAGATGTCAGCACCGGTGCCTGATTCGGTCACACGCTCCCTCTCTCTTCTTCTCCTTTCGAGGATTCGACCATGCGCCCCTGGACCTCCGTCTCCCTGGCCCTGACCCTCCTTGCCATCGCCCCTGAGAGCTGGGGACAACTCAGCATCGACAACCGTTGCAAGGCGTATCGCGGTCACAACTCGATCGAGTTCATCGCCCCGATGCCCACGGAAGAGGTGCCGGTGTTCCATGGGCCCATGCCCGCTGCCTGGCACGTCATTCTGGAAATGGCACTCGAGCAAGACGTCGTGATGCCGACTCGGATCTTCGAAGGCCAGTACCTTCCGTCCCCGGGCATCAGCGTTGCAGTTCCCACCGACCTGAATGGCAACGGAACTCTCGGCGACCGCCACCCGGCATTTCCCGACTTGGTTCTGTCAATGGATGACGACCTGATGGTCGCTGGCGTGGTCCTGCCAGGGGGAACGAACCTGGCCAGCTTTGTCGAGCTGATCGGCAGCGAGATCGAGCACGGTGGCGAACAAAGCACCACGGTTTCCTGGATCGTCGACGCCGGCTTCACCATCATCGACACCAACGGAGACGGCGCCACGGTTTTGTTTGCAGCCGTCGGAAATGCAAGGGACACGGTCACGGTCACCCACGGCTTTGACCCGGTGTACCAACCTTGCAGCCTTCCAAGCACTCCGACCACGACCCTGTTCACCGCCGACTGGATCAGCACCATTGACCGGGACGTGCTGACCTCCGACGGGCGAGAGGCTTTCTTCGTCGGCTACGAGGTCCGCATTCCCTGCTACTTCGATTCGAGCACGACGCCCCCCACTCCGATCCCCTTGGATCCGATTCCCGGGCCGGGTTTTGGGGGGATGGTCGTCACCGGAAACTTTCCCCTGGTGCCGGGTCCGGGCCCCCACCCGTCGTGGCCCACGGTCTACCTCACGTTCAGTGACGACTACTTCGACGTGGCCACGGGTTCCGGGGTCGGCGGCGGCATCGTCACGGGGGGAACCTGCGCAACGATCTATGGGGTCACGGGGCCGAACCTGGCCTTCGCCTTCGAGCAGGCCAGCGTTTCCGCGTGGTACGGCGTCGATGGGGTGCCGAACCTGGCCCCGGGAACCGTGGCGGATGATCAGCTCATCTACCGGTTCACCATGATCGGCGACGGCATGATCATCGATTCCGACATCCTGCCCCGCGAAATGATGATCACGGCGACGGTGGAGACCGAGTGCAATCTGTTCTCGATCACCAACACCCGGGTCAAGCACAAGCGCAAGATCCAAACTCCGAATCCCAATCCCTGATCCGAGCGAAGCACCCCCGGGGGATTGAGCTATTGACGCTCCATGACCCTGGACTGGCAATCGTTCTTGAAGCGCTACGGCCCCCTGGCTCGCAACATGGCTCGGGGACTGGGCTGCCGGGAGGAGGATGCCGACGATCTGATCCAGGAGGCGTGTGCCAGTTTGTGGCGCGTGCTCGAGGAGACGCCCTCCCGGATCGAGGGGGAGAGTCACATGCGCAACTACTTTTTGAAAGCCGTCAGGAACCTCTCCCTCCGCATTCGGCGTCGCCCGACACCCGCCAACATGGACGATCTTGCGGCCCCCTCGCCCCCGACCCACGACGAACCTCCCCCGTGGGAATCCATGGCCCAAGCCATCCAACGACTCTCCGCCAAGGAGCAGGACCTGCTCCGACGCCGCTACAGCCGCAGCCAAACCTTCGCCGAGATCGAACGAGAACTCGGCATCCCCGTGTCCACCTTGCATTCCCGCCAAGAGCGCATCCTTTCGAAACTTCGTCGAGCGCTGAATCGATGTCAGGAGGCGGACCCGTGAACACCCACTTGGAACGGGACTCTCTATCGCGCCTCGCCGCGGGGGAACTCGATGCCGAAGAGTCGATGATCGCTCTGAAGCACGTGGAAACGTGCTCCGAGTGTGCCCGAGAACTCGACTTCTTGGCAGACCTGGTGGCAGCAGTCGATGACCAGTCTCAGTCCGGGACCTCGGCCATCGAGGCCAGGGAACCGACGACACACTCCCGAATGCTGGTCCCGGCGTTGGCGCTGTTCGTGGTGGTCATCGCGGCTCGGCTGGTCTTGAGAATTCCCGAACCCGTGCTGCCCTCGGTGCACCCCGAGGCGCCGGCCTACTACAGAGTCGCCCTCCTGGCCGACGACGATTCGCCGAAGGCTCGACTCGATCGAGCCATGACGCCGTATCGAGAAGCAGATTTTGTGACCGCCGTGAAGACATTGACGGAATTCTTGGTCCAAGAGCCAGGACACGCACTGGCGCGTTTCTACCGCGGCGTTTGTCACCAGCAATTGCACGACTACAGCTCAGCCCGACGGGATTTCTTGGCAGCTCAGGAAACCAGCGAGGGATTTCTCCAACGCCACGCCCGATGGCGTCTCGCCCAGGTGGCGATTCAACAAGACGATCCCGATCGGGCTCGAGAATTGTTGGGGCAACTCGTTCAAGAAGGTCGAGAATTCTCTCTGAATGCGGAGCAGCTTCTTCAAGACCTCCCGTGATGGACCCAATCGGCCTCGGCTCCTTCCTTGTCATTGCGCTGCAGACTCCCGCGGACGCTCTCGCGGCGGTCTCCGTCGAGGAGATGATCCGACAGCGCTCTTGCGACTCTTTGCAACGTTGGGCCGAGAATCGCCCTTGGGATGTGGCGGATCTGTGCGCCAGCCGGGTACGCGGAATTCTCCAAGCGGCCGCTGACCGAGACTCCTTCGTCGAAGATGCATTTCGCGAGCAGGCCTGGTTCCTGATCGACTGCTTGACCGAAGCCCCGGCCCCCGAATGGCTGGCTCTGACCCTGGAATGGGACGACGATCAGCTCCGCGAGGTGCATGAACTTGGTCGCCAACTTCCCGGCTTGGACCACCAGACACTCGCCGGGTGGCAGGAACGGGCGGAGTCCTTGAACGCACTGCCGCTATTCGAGTACCGACTGAGTCGGTTGGCCAACCGACTGTTCCAAGAAGGACACCGGTCTCTCGCTGACGAACTGGCCGAACAACTGCTGTTCGTCGCGGAAGACGTCGAAAGCGGATTGACCCTCGCGTGGAGTTTGCATTGGCTGGCCCGGGTCTCCTGGCGACGCGGTGATTTCGAGGAGTCCCAAGAACGATTTCAACGCTCGCGCTCGCTGTGGCAGGCTCTCGACGACGACCGGGAGGCCTGCTTGGTGTTGCAAGAGCTGTCGTCACTGCAGTTGGTCACCGGGGACCTGACAGGAGCGCTGCAGTCGTCCCAGGATGCGCTGCAGGAGGCCCATCGCTTGACCGATTGGGACACCCTTCAGCGAGCGGTGGAGATTCAAGCCTCCATCCTGCAGGAGCTGGGGGAACCCGCTGCGGCTTATCGAGCGCTGCTGTCTCTCGACGAGGTGGGCCAAGGTCGGGAGTCCGAGCCAGAAACACGAGCGCGCCGAGAGCTGATGCGCGGCACGATTCTCTCCGACCTGGGTCAAGAGACCTTGGCGGAACAAGCGCTGCAACGGGCGGCCGCGGCCGCGGCTCATCCCTCCGCGGTGAACGCCGCTCCCGAACTCGCCTGGGAAGTTCAGCTTTCGCTCGGCCTCCTCCTCGGAGATCTGGGACACACCGAGGCGGCTCTCTCTACCCTGCAAACCGCCGAGAAAGGGTTCCTGGCCGGAGAAGACCCCCGGGGCGCCGCATGGGCCTGGAAGAACCGCGGCTGGGTCCTGCAGCGAGCGGGGCGATTCGAGGAAGCCATGGAGTGGTTCGCCCGAGCCACGGATTACGGCAAAGAGCACTCGCTGCCCTTCCTGGAAGGCTGGTGTGCCTTGGGCCAGGCCGAATGCGCCGTGGATCTTGGCGAGCTTCCAGAGTCCTTTGGCCCGTGGCTGCAAGTCGCGCAGGAACGCGGCCGGCAACTCGATGACAATCATTTGCGATGGCGCACGTCGGCGGCATTCGCCGAAGGCTGCCTTCTCCGAGGGGATCTCGAGGAAGCTCTGATCCATCTCCGCTTGGCGGTGAAGCGTCTCGAATCGCTGCGACAGAACCTCGAAGTTCCGACCCTCATGACCCACTTTTTGCGACATCGCGCCGATCCCTACCGACGGGCCGCGTCGGTGGCCGCAAGACTCGGCTCCCACCAGGAGTCGTTTCGCTACGCGGACTTGCTGTGCGGAAGAATCCTCGCGGAAAGCCGGTCCCGGCAGGAATCTCCGGTCTCATTCTCGAAAGCTGTCTCCCAACTGAGACGCCAAGAGAAGGAGCTCGTGGCCAAGCGCCGCGACCCGGCGACGGACCAAGGGGCGCTCGACTCCGAACTGGTCACGATCCGACATGCTCTCCGAGAAGCTCTGGTCCGCGACGAACTCCAAGCCCCTCGCCAATTCGCGCTCCGAGGACTCTCGGTCCATTCGGTGGACTGCTCCCGACTCCAAGAACGGATTGGTGAACTCCCTTTCGAAACACTCATCGAATACTTGGTTCTTGATGACAAGACTCTGGTCTACGAAGTCCGCGAGGACGACTTTCGCGTCCACACCTTGGACATTGGTCGAACCGAGCTGAAACGGCTGGTGGCGCGCTTGCGAGAACCGATCGAGAAATTGCGTGCCGGACAGATTGACCTGGCCCACTTGGGTTTCGATGGGCAGGCTGCTCGCGAACTCTACGAACGCCTGGTCGGTCCCTTGCGCGAACGATGGGGCTCTCGCGTGGCCATCGTTCCTGACGGTCCCCTATGGTCCGTTCCCTTCGATGCACTCGTCACAGCGGGAAAGCCAGGCCCCCTCGAAATCCGTCGACCATTCTCCCATTTGCAGCCCCTGCAGTTCCTGGCCGAAGAACTCGTGATCTCCATCGTTCCTGCGGCCGCCGTGCTGGCTTGGCCACCGTCAACCCCGCCTGTTCCGCCACAGACGGTGCCCCCTTCCACGGCGAGACGAAACACGATCGGGTATTCGTCCAGCCACCGGCAGCCGACACTGCCGCCCCTTGTCCCATCGACGGAGGCTTCTTTCTCGCCACCAGTCCTTCACTTCGCACCGGCGACGAGGCAGGACATTCTTGGCACCGCCGGTCAGGCTCGTGTCCTGCACTTCTTCGCTCACGGTTTCATCGATCGAGACGTGCCACAGAACTCTCACCTCCTGTTTAGGGATGAACAAGGTCGACCGGACCCACTTCGGTCCTGGGAGATCGAGCGACTGCCACTGACGGCGGACTTGACGATCCTGTCCGCTTGTCACAGCGGCGAAGGGGCTTATCTGCCGGGAGAAGGCCTCTTGGGATTGACTCGAAGTTTTCTCCTGGCGGGATCTCGGAGAGTGGTTGCAAGCCTGTGGGCCGTGGAAGAAGAGTCGACGCTGCGTCTCCTGGAACTCTTCCAAGAGGCCCTCGCCAGGGGCATGGAACCTGGGCAAGCACTTCAGCGCGCCAAGCTCGAGCTGCGTCGAACCATGGATCCGCGGGGCTTCTCTCTGGCTCACCCCTATTTCTGGGCGGGCTGGGTGCTGCACACCGCCGGTTGATGCCACCCCAGGCACCTGGCGGAATGACAAGACCGCCGCCGCTGGTTAGCCTCTCCATTCGCGGCAGAATGCCGATCACCCGAGCCAAGAAGTGTCCTCAGGAAACCGGATTTGCAAATCACCCGAAGTCGTCCGGAGCGGGGCAACAAACTCTTGATGCTGTTGGGGAGTGAACGGACCGGTTCGAACCTCCTCGAGAGCTTGCTCAACAACCACCCGGACATCCTTTGCCTGGGCGAGGTGTTCAAGTTTGGAGCCGGTCGGAGCGCCGTCCGTTTCAAGAAACTCGCCGCCTTGGAGCCGGCGCCGGCGATTCAGGGAGCCCTTCTTCAGGACCCGCGTCTGGGATTGGACGACCCGTTTCAATTCATTCGCGTGGCCCGGGCGGAAGACGCAGGTCCTCTCCAGGTTGTGGGATTTCGGGTGTTCTACAACCATCTCCCGGGAAGGATGCCGTGGTTCAAGCTGCGCTTTCAACCGGGTCTCCACGTGGTTCACCTCGTGCGCCACAATCTGCTTGCACAGCTTTATTCACTCCAGCGAGCGTTGAAAACTCAGGTCTGGGTCGTTCGCGAAAGCCCTCAGGGAACGGTCCCCGTCGAGATCCCCTATGACAAATGTCGTCGGTTTTTTGAAAAGCGCTCGCGAGAGGTGAGTCTGTTCCGACGCTTGTTCGCGGGCCGGCGCTACTTCGAGCTTTCTTTCGAGCACCTGGTGAACCCGGAGAAACAGCCAGCTCGACTCGAGGCCCTGCAGCAATTCCTTGGCCTCTCCGCCAAACCGCTGGTTTCCTCGCACCGTCGCTTGAACACCACCCCTTTGCCGCGGTGCATCGCCAACTACGACGAGCTGCGCGCACGCTTTCAGGGAACCCGCTGGGCGGAGTTGTTTCCCGCCGAGTGACGGCGGCGCCCGTTCCGGGGGAAGACGCCGGCGGCAGCGGCGGTCGATCCGGGGTAACGTGCGCTGGGCGGCCTCAGACTCGAGCTCGCGGACCCCGAGCGACGGAGGATGCGGTGGCGGACAACAAAACCAAGAAAAACCGCAAGAGCGTTCGCAAGTTCCTGGACGCGGTCGAGCCCGAGCATCGCCGCAAGGACGCCTGGGAACTCTGCAAGCTCATGGAGAGCCTGACGGGGGAAAAGCCTTGCCTGTGGGGTGACAGCATCGTCGGCTTCGGTGACTACCACTACGAGTACCAAAGCGGACGAAAAGGAGAGTGGTTTCTTTCCGGATTCTCCCCCCGCAAAGCCAGCTTGACTCTGTACATCATGGCCGGCTTCTCCCTTTACGATGACCTCATGGATAAGCTGGGCAAGTTCAAGACAGGCCGGTCCTGTCTCTACGTCAATCGCCTGAATGACATCGACCGCAAAGTGCTGCGCCGCCTGATCAAGGCCTCGGTGAGCCAGATGCGGAAGCTCGACAAGAAGAATCGAGGAGGAAGGTAAGCAATGAAGGAATGGAATGGATGGGCGGTGGCCCTGCTGTCGGCGGGATGCCTCCTGGGCTGTCAGACGACCCAGGAGCCCGCGGCCGCGCCGGAAATGTCCATGGAAGAGATGCAGGCCATGATGATGGAGCTCGCCGCTCCGAGTTCCGGTCACGACCGCCTGAAGTCCATGGCGGGTTCATTCGCGGCGAAAACCAAGATGTGGATGGTCCCCGGAGCCCCGGTCCAGGAAAGCGAAGGCACGATGACCAGCGAGTGGATCCTCGGCGGCCGCTTCTTACAAAGCAAGTTCGAAGGCACCATGATGGGCATGGGATTCGAGGGAGTGTCCTTGCTGGGTTACAACAACGGCACCGGGAACTACGAGGGGGTCTGGGTGGACTCGGCCGGCACCGTCATGATGCCGCGCAGCATCGGCACCGCGGATGTCTCCGGCAAAGTGATCACCTTCTCCCGAGAGGTCGACAACATGGTGCCTGGCCAGACCGAAACCATGCGCGAGGTCATGACCGTCATTGATCACGACAACCACAAATTCGAGATGTTCCGGATCGGCCCCGATGGATCCGAATTCAAGACACTCGAGATCCAGTACACCCGCAACCCCTGAACTCGCACGAAGCCTGCCGGTCCCATGAGTGGGCGGCACGTTTCCAAAACCCTCATGGGGCAACCATGCGCCCCAATCAAGGAGAGACCCGATGAAGAAGCTGTTTCTCTTGGCCCCCGCGTTGGTCTTCGTGGCTTTCGCCCTGCCGCGTGTCGGTAGCGACGAGAAAGCCGTCCACCAAGCCGTCCTCGACTACGTCGAAGGCGTGTACGACTGCAAGCCCGAGCGCATGGAGCGCGCCGTTCATGAGAAGCTCCACAAGTTCGGCTTCGCCCAGCGTGGGGAAGACAAGACCTACCGCGAACTTCCCATGACCTACGAAGAGCTGGTCCATCTCTGCAAGGATTACAACAAGGACGGCCGCATCCCTGCCGACGCCCCCAAGGAGATCGAAATCCTCGATCTCCTTGACCAAACGGCGGCTGTCAAACTCACCGCCTTCTGGGGAATCGACTACATGCACCTCGCCAAGTACGACGGTCAGTGGAAGATCGTCCAGGTCCTGTGGCAAACCGTTCCGAAGTCGTCGGCGGAGTAGTTGCAAACACGCCGGCTCATCGAGAGCCGTCGACAACGAAGCGTTTCGGGTCGCTTCTTCGCAACAATCTCAGCCCCGGGCTGCCTCATGCAGCTCGGGGCTGTTTCTTTGGCGCACGGATTTCGTCGATCCAGGAGACCCACGGAAGCCATTGCCAGGCGGGATCCATTGGAACAAGTCATCCTCGTCGTCGCGAGCGCCTCGGGGCTCTGACACCACCTGGCCGCCAGAGCGTCTGCGACCGGTTCCGTCCACAACCGTAAGTTCGTCAATGGTCGGCAAACCGGCGGGATCTGGCATGCCCGAAAAAGCTAAGATCCGGGCATGCGATCGATTCGCACACTCCCTAGGGCGAGGTCCTGGCTCGCGCGCGCTCTGATCGCGATGAGTTTGATGGGGACGCCGGTCCACGCCCAGCAAGCAGTGGTGGAAGACACCGATCGCCGGCTGCAACAAATCGAGCAGCCAAGCGTCGAACAGCTGGACCTGCTCCTCGACAAGTGCTGGGCGCTACTTTCGGTCAACGTTCCCGACGCGATTGAGCTCTCCCGTCACACCGCCCAGCTGGCCGCCAGCATGGATCACCCGGATCGCCAGGCGATCGCCGTGGCCTGCGAAGCTCGAGGGATCGTCAAGCGGTCGGGTCGGGAGGCAGCCGACATTTTGATGCGCCAAGCCGACCAGCTCATGCCAACCGACGCTTCGGCGGCGGCTCGCTGTCGGCTTTCCCTTCTCAAAGTCGGACTGCTTCACATCAACAGCGAGTACGGAGAGTCGGCCGCAGAGTTGGCCGCCGCCCGCTCCCTCGCGGAAGAGTCTGGAGATTCCACTCTGCGAGCGCGGTCCCTCATCGAGCTGGCAGAACTCATCCATGCTTCCGATCTGAGCATTCCTCCCGAGGAATCCCTGGACCTGATCGAGGGCCTCCTGGAGGTGGCGAACTCCGCCGAGTGTCGGCTTTGGCTGCAGACCCAACGCGCCTATCAACTCGATGTGGGAGGTCACGAAGCCAAGGCCCTCGATCTTCAGCACCAGTCACTCACCGAGGCCCAACGAATCGGCGATCGAATCGCGACCCTCAGCATCTTGCACTGGTTCCTCGGACGCAGCTGGCACTACTCCGATTACGAGGAAGCCCTGCGCTACGCCAACGATTACCTCGCGTGCGCGCAGCGGCTCGAAGACCGCGAGTTCATCGCCGTCGGCTACGACTCCGTCGCTTGGACCTACCTCATGGCCGGCGAGCATGAGAAGGCGGAGACCTACGTCAACCTCGCCCTGGAGACGGCCACGAAGCTCGGGCTCATCGAGTTGGAACTCACGATTCGCGAGTCGGCGCTGGAACTCGCCACCGCTCGCGGCAACGAATCAGACCTCTTGCACCATTCCCAGCGATACTCAGAGCTCCGCTCCCACTTCACCACGGGAGTTGGGTCCCACGAAAACGAGCGCGCCCGCGCATTGTTGACGGATCTCCGATCGCAGATCCGGAACCGACTTGACCAATCTCTCGCCCGCGAAGAGGCTCTCCGCAAAGACAAGGAGTCCAGTGAGAAGCGCGCGCGGCTCTTTGCTCGCATCGCGGCGATCGCCGCGTTCTTCACGATTTCGGGGATCTCCCTGCTGCTCTACCTCGGCAAGCGACGCGCGGAACGCATGCACCAGCGGCTCCAGGAGGAAATCCTCAAGAACCAGCAGCACGAAGATGCTCGACGGTCCCTGGAACAGCGCATGGGACAGTTGGAACGCCTCGAGAGCGTCGGCCTGTTGGCAGCCGGGATCGCCCACGACTTCAACAACATTCTCTCGGCGATCGGGGGAAACGCGGAACTCCTGCGCGAGGTGGTCGCCCCGGGGACGACCGAGCGAGAGGCGCTGGACTGCATCACTGCGTCGTCCCAACGCGCGGCGGCACTCTGCAGCAAGATGCTGGACTACTCCGCCAAGGCTCCGCTCGACAAAGCCCCCTGCGAGCTGAACAGTCTGGTCGCGGACGCCTTCGTTCTGATGAAAGCAGGAGTCAGTGACTCCGTCCACTTGGAGTTCGTGCCGTCCCCAGCCCCCGTGATGGTGGAAGTGGATCGGGCGACGATCGAACAAGTCCTCGTCAATCTGGTCACCAATGCTCGCGACACCGGGGAGGCTTCGAACATCAGCGTTCGCGTTGGTCGACAAACGGTGACGGCGCGATCCATGGCTGACGGGTTTTGGTCCGGTTCCTTGCGTCATCCCGGCAGTCACGCCTTTCTCGAAGTCACCGACAATGGACCGGGCATCTCCGAAGAGCAGCTCTCAAGGATCTTCGACCCGTTCTTCACCACCAAGTTTGCCGGTCGTGGCCTGGGGCTCTCTGCGGCGTACGGCATTGTCACCGGACACCAAGGCGTCATTCAGGTCGAGAGCCAGTCGGGTCAAGGGTCGACCTTTCGAGTTTTCTTGCCGGAGAACTCCCGAGAGGAACGCCGATCTTCCGAGGAGCAGGCCCCGCTTCCTTCGGCTCCTCCCCCCGAAATGCGACCGGGAACGGCATTGATCGTGGACGATGAAGAAAGCGTCTTGCGTTTCCTGACCCTCGCTTTGAAGCGGCGGCACTGGGAAGTCGCCAGCGCACGCTCTGCCGCAGAAGCAATGCAGACCCTGTCCGAGTCGAGCCAGCCCATCGACCTGCTACTGCTTGACTTGAGCATGCCTGAGCACGACGGACTGGAAGTCCTCCAGCACTTGCACCAACAGACCGAGAGGCCACACGTGGTCTTGATGAGCGGTCACGGAGATCGCGTGATTCGCGAGCGACTGAACGGCGAACCGGTCGACGGAATTCTCCGCAAGCCATTCACCCTAGAGCACCTGGACCGAGCCATCGCCTCGGCCCGGGCCCCTCGACACGACACCGAAGAGTCGCTTCCGGTCGCTCCTTCCCATTCGTAGCAGCTCCACCGCGCTCCGAGAACCTGTTCCATGAAAGACGTCTTCGCGCGATTTGCCACCGCGGTCACCGCCGCAGGACTTCAACTCGGAATCGGACTTCTCCTCCTCTTCCCGATCCTGCATGAGTCAGCCACGACGAGCTTTGACGTGCTCCTCACCGGAGCCGCTCTCCTGGTCACTGGGATTGGCTCACGCTGGAATCCGAGCCGTCGAACCGCCATTCGTGTTTTGGCGGGAACCCTGCTTGCCTTCGTGTCGGTCCAGCTCTTGGTGGTGACCAACCACACCTGCGAAATGGCCAACGACTTCAGCATCCAGTGGCGGACGGCGGTGACCTTCGCCACCAAGGGGGCGAGTCTTCCCAACCTTCTCCAGGAACAACGCGCCCTGCCCTTCTACTACCCCCTCGCTTCCATTTTCGGAGGCAGCGACGCGGTCTTCCAGACAGCCAACGTCGTCATGACCACTCTGACCTGGCTGATGACCGTCTGGATTGCCCGGCGCCTGTTTGGTTGGAGCGGCGCGGCAAAGACGGGGATCCTTCTGACTTTCGCTTTCGAGCCCTACGTGGCCAACAACATTGCCACTCACGATCTTCTGGGCGCTTGGGGAATCCTCCTGTTCCTTCTCCTACTCACTGAGTTCGATCATGCGAAGAGCAAAGGAACAATCTCTCTTGCGAAGACCCTCGTTCTGGCCATCTCCGCCGCGCTTGTGGTGTCTTGGACCCATTGGCAACGAGGAACAGGCCTCTACGGAATCGGTATCTTGGCCCTGTACGGCCTCGGGGGAGTCATTCCCGTCTCGCCCCACCGCCGCTCGCGAATCGTGTTCGCCAGCCTTTCACTCTTTTTCGTTTTCGTCACTCTGGGAGCCATCGATCGGGCCGGATGGAACGCACCCAGAACCAACACGAAGACTCTGTTGTCGTTCAGCGGCTACGACGGAGGAGGACGCTTCCGCGACAAGATCCTCGCGTCGCGGGCGATCAACGCGCTGAGACCAGAGGATGCCGAACGGCTCAGCAAGGTCCTTTTTCTCGAGACGCTCCGCACGGGACCGGTCGACAAGTACGAGAACTACCTGGGCGCCGCCACCCATTTGCTTCGTTTCGGCAAAGAAAGCAACTGGTACCTGACCACCGAGGACTCAGGGCGACACCTTTCGGTCCGTTCGCTTCGTACTGTTTATGACGGTGTCCGATCGGTGATGACACCGACTCTTTGGGCACTGCTGATCCTTGCCTCTGTCCTCGTGCTGAAGAATCCGAGGAATGCTCTCGAGGGTCGATGGATGCCCTACTGGGTGGTGGCACTCCACTTGTTTCTTCTGGGCGCTTTGGCAGAGAACCAACCTCGGTACTCCTACTTCGTGGTCTTCCTCGCCGCGATCTATGTTGGTTGTCCCTGGATGGCAGAACTGTTCTCGAAAAAGGCGGACATTCCGGACTCGCCACGAAGCGACCTGCGAATCGCCACGCCTCGCTGGCTCCTCGCCTCCCTCACCGTGGTCCTGCTCGTTTTCGTCGGCCATCGGACCGCGAGCGCCCTCCACGACGTGTCCCTGGTGAACTTTCACCGGCTGACCATCTCCACGGATCCTTCGATGCCACGGGATCTGGACGCCGTCGAACGTTTCGGAGTGGTGGTTCGTCAGAACTCCTTGAGAGTTCGACACCCGTCGGACACGAGCCCAGAGCAGCCCCTCGTCTTCTCCGGAGAGGTGCTCGCGAAATCGGACCACCACTCCCAACTGCGATTCCTTGTCGAAACCGGGCCGAGACGAAATCGTTTTGGCAAGCGGATGGATTTGAAGGGAGAACCGTTTCAGAACTCACCCGGCCGATCGATGCAGCTAGTTCTCGATGGTCAGGTGCGCAAGACCATCGATCTCTCCGGCGAGTTTTCCAACGACCGGATCGTCGTGAACGACGTCACCCCCGGCAGCCACGAGTTCGAACTCCGTTTCCAGTTTGGAACGATGACCAGCGATCCGGACAGCGTGGAAACCGTGATTTCCTTCCTGGGGATCTACTGAACGATCAGGACAGTCCGAGCCCTCCCATCCACGGCTCATTCAGCGCTTCCGCGGCCGAACCTCTGCCCAATCGAGCACGCGATTCTCTTCCGCCCAGCGCTCGTAGAGCTCGACGAGCTGGGCGACTCGTTCCGGGTTCTCGGACGCAAGATCGCGACGCTCCGTGGGATCAAGTGCCAGATCGTAGAGATGCCAGTCCTTGCGAAAGGGAGCCACCAGTTTCCACCGGCCGAATCGCACCGCACGATTCCCTTCGTGCTCCCAGAACAGCGGCTCGTTCCGCGAGAAAGACTGCCCGCCGAAGAGGGGCCTCAGGCTTTGACCCGGCTCTTCCCCGGGATCTGCCCCCGCCGCCTCGAACAATGTCGGCGCCAAATCGATGAGGTGGACCGGAGCGCGTACCAGTCGGCCCGGTTCCTGGATTCCCGCCGGCCAATGCATGATGCACGGCGTTGCAATCCCTCCCTCGAACACCTGGTGCTTGAAACCGCGAAAGGGGGTGTTGGAAACACTTGCCCACCGACCTCCGTAGCTGGCGAACAGATCGGGGGAACCCAACGCCCCCTCCCCCCGCGTGATTCCATTCGCCCCACCCTCCGCACTGGCACCGTTGTCCGAGAGAAACATGACAAGGGTGTTTTCGAGAATGCCTTGCTTCTCGAAGCTCTCGATGAGCCGGCCGATCTGTTGGTCCAGTTCGTGGACCTGGGCCGCGTAGTACGCCATGCGAAGCCCGTGGTCTTCCGAGTCTTCGGCCTCCAAATGAGAAGGCTCCAGAGGGCTCGGCTCGGTGTCCTTCGGGACCAGACCCAGCTCTTTCAACCGTTCCATTCGGGCACTCCGAACCGCAAGCCATCCCTTCTGATAGGTCGTCGAGTACAGGTCCACGTGGTCAGCTTGGGCCTGCAGAGGCCAGTGGGGAGCGGAGTAAGCCACGTACAAGAAGAATGGTCGAGCTTCCTGGACACACTCCTCGACAAGTTCCAAGGCCACGTCTGTGAACTGCTCGGTGGCCCACCACTCTCCTTCGTGCAAGACCGGTTCGCCGTCGAACTCGAAGCCGCTGGCCGCTCGATGTCCGTGAGGGCCGGCTCGCGTCCCGAAGAAACGATCGAAACCGTGGCTGCAAGGGTCCGTGCGCAGATGCCACTTGCCCACCAACATCGTGGAGTAACCCTGGGCTCGCAGGCCCTTCGGAATCGTGGGGGTCGACTTGTTCAGACGGCCGCGATACCCCGACGGCGTGAGGCTCCGGACCGTCCAGCCCACCCCCACTTCGTGGGGATACTGGCCAGTGATCAATGACGCGCGAGTCGGCGAACAGCGGCCACAGTTGTAGAAGTTGGTGAAACGAAGTCCCTGGCCTGCCAGGCGATCGAGATTCGGAGTCTGGATTTCTCCCCCGTAGCAACCAAGGTCCGAGTATCCGAGGTCATCCGCGAGCAACACCACGAAGTTCGGCTTTGAAGGGGAGCTGCCGTATGCCAGAGACGAACAAACCACAGAAAGAGCAAGGAGAGCCTGGACAGCTCGTGGAGCAGTCCGCGACCCTCGACGGCGGATCTCGGCTGAATCCCTCGCTGTCTCGCTCATCGATCCCTTCTCCTGATCGGGATGGCCCGCGGTTCTTGACGACTTGGCAGGAGCCAGACGGGAATTCCGAATCGCTGGCTGGCGCTGGACAGGATATCGAAGAAACTGTTCGACTCCGATCATCTGCCGACAGGAGGCCTGAGATGCGGAAACGACCAATTGTGGGAGTGATGGGATCTGGCTCTCTCAGTCACGATGCCGCTGCTTCGGAGTTGGGGAGCTTCCTGGCCACCCGCGCAGTCCACTTGCTGACGGGAGGAGGGGGTGGGGTCATGACCAGCGTGAGCAAGGCGTTCTCCCTTTGCAAACCGCGCCTCGGCTGCGTGATCGGCGTGCTGCCATGCGCCAGTCAAGAACAACCGACCATGCCGAAACCGGGATACCCCAATGACTGGATCGAAATCCCCATCCACACCCACCTGCCTCTGAGCGGCCTTCAGGGAAGAGACTTGGCGTCTCGAAATCACATCAACGTCTTGTCCTCAGACGTCGTCATCTCGCTTCCCGGCAGTGAAGGCACGCGAAGCGAGATTGATCTTGCGTTGGACTACGGACGGCCAGTCATTGCCTATCTGCCCCACGACCTGGAGTTTCCCAAGCTTCCCTCCAAGGTGTCCGTGGCCACCGATCTCCCCTCGCTCGAGCGATTCCTCGATGAGCACTTGCCACAGCCTCAGGATGGGCAGTGACGCTTCCACCTTGATTGCCAAGGAGTCGCCGGACGTTGCAATTTCTCACATTGTGCGTCGCTTCATTGGTGACTACTCTCTGCCCATGTCAGCCCAAAGGGAGATGTCATGGATTGGATAGCCAAGCAGATTCAATCAGTCCGAGACGGGGCGAGTACCAGACTCGATCTATGGGACGAAGAGCTGACAGAGCTGCCGAATGAAGTACTGTCTCTCCACAAGCTCGAATATCTCAGGGTAAGGTCGGGCAAGCTTCGCACGATTCCCTCTGAGCTAGCAAAGCTCCCCAATCTCAAGAGTGTCGACCTATTCGGCAACCCCATCGAGTCTCTGGTCGATCTCCCGGGGTTACACCTGGATGTCGAGCCCTATCTCTCCTGCGTTTCGAGCATCTCTCCAGAAAATGTGCACGGGCTGTGGCTCGGCCCGTCTCCTTTCATTAGTTACAGTCTTCTCGAGAAGCTTGCCAACCTCCGACGACTCGACCTAAGCCGGCGGGATCGGTTCGCGTACAAGACCGGCCTCAACAAACCCGGCCCTTTGCGAAAGTTGTTCGCTTGGCTGAAATCCGCGAACGAGATCCTCAGCCGCCTCGAAACTTTGGAGATCGCGTACGCGAAACTCGATCGTCTTCCCCTAGTCATCCGGCAATTAAGCCAACTAAAGAAGCTCAACTTAGACGGCAATCCTCTTCACCGGTTTCCAAACATCTCGAGGCTTCGAGAACTGTTCGCCTTGCGTCTCTCCGACACCGGGATCAGAGAGGTGCCGGACAAGCTGTGCCGTCTCACGGAACTTCGAAATCTTGACCTCTCCTTCAACGACCTAGTCAAACTTCCAAACGACATCGGTCGGCTAACCAAACTCTCGAGTCTGGTCCTCGAATCCAACAACCTCGAGAGAATCCCCAGCTCAGTTCGGAAGCTCAAGAAACTCACATTCCTGGATCTTTCCGACAACCCACTAGCGGAATTTCCGCGGGAGATATTTTCTCTCAGTAACCTTCGCGCCTTGAACATGACATGCGGTCTTGACGACTCGACCTGCCAACGTGGCACTTATCCCTTCGTGCGGACCCGACCGTCTCAAGCGTCGTTTCAGGAGATCCCACCCCGCATTCTCGAGCTCAAGCAACTCGAAGAGCTGCGTGTTTCCGGACAGCCGATTGAGACGCCACCCCCAGAGGTCGTCGACCGAGGCCTTGAGGCGATCAAGGACTATTGGAGGCAGCGGGGGGACTCGGGGACCGACTATCTTTGCGAGGCCAAACTGCTGGTCGTCGGCGAAGGGGGGGCTGGCAAGACCTCCCTCGCCAAGAAAGTCAAAGCTCCGGAAACCAACCTCGACGCAGAAGAGGAGTCGACGGAAGGAATTGAAGTTCTCGAGTGGACATTCCCCACGGCGCTAAGGGTCACAGAGAACGGCCAACTCAAAACCGTGGAGCGCGACTTCCGGGTCCACATCTGGGATTTCGGGGGTCAGGAGATCTACCACGCGACCCATCAGTTTTTCCTGACCCGTCGATCTCTCTACGCCCTTGTCGCCGACAACCGCAAGGAAGACACCGACTTCAACTACTGGCTCAACATTGTCGAGCTATTGAGTGACGGAAGCCCGTTGGTCATCGTCAAGAACGAACGCCAAGACCGACAAAGAGACATTGATGAGGGATCTCTTCATGGCCGGTTCCGCAATCTCACCCAAGTCGTGGCGACGAACCTGAAAACCAACCGGGGGCTCGACGGCGTCCTCCAACGGTTCCGCGAAGAACTCGAGAAGCTGTCCCACGTCGGCACTCCCCTTCCGGCAACGTGGAAGCGGGTGCGAGACGCTCTCGAGAAAGACCCCCGCAACTACATCGAACTCGACGAGTATCTCAGGATCTGCGAGGTTCATGGGTTCACCCGTCTGGACGACAAGCTTCAGTTGAGTGGATACCTCCACGACCTAGGCATCTTCCTCCACTTCCAAGACGATCCCCTGCTGAAACGAATCGTCATTCTTCAGCCAAAATGGGGAACGGATGCCGTCTATCGCGTCCTTGACAACGACACGGTCCTTCGAAGACACGGCAGGGTGAGCCGCAACGACCTAGAGAACATCTGGGACGAAGAAGCTTACGCATCCATGCGCGACGAGCTGCTGCAACTCATGATGCGATTTCAGCTCCTTTACCCACTTCCCTCGAAGAACGAGTTCATCGCCCCTCAACTGTTAGGATCCGCACAGCCTGAGTACCCATGGCCGGGGACGGGCAACCTCGTCATTCGCTACCGCTACGAGTTCATGCCGAAAGGACTCCTGACGCGGCTCATCGTGGCCGTCCACGACATGATTCAAAGCGAAGGTTTCGTCTGGAAGACGGGAGTCCTCGTCGAGCGAGATGGGACACGCGCGGAGATCGTCGAGCACTACTCCCAGCGATGCATCGTGGTTCGAATTCACGGGGCTTTTCAACAAGAGCTCGCTGCGGTGATTGACCGAGAGCTCGAACAGATCCACCGTTCCTTTCCTCCACTCAAGTACGACACTCTCGTCCCCTGCGGATGCACCTTGTGCTCTTCGAGCCCAGACCCCCACCCACACTCCTACAAGACGCTACGAAAGTTTGCTTGGGATGGACAACCGATCCAGTGCCCCATTAGCTACGAGATGATTGAACCGCGGTCGATCCTCGACCACAAATTCGTGCGCAACCGCAAGCTGGACATAATCCTCGACACGATCGAAGGCACACTCCGACCGCAACAAGCAGAGCCGGCCGCGGCTGAGTCCCGCGAGGTGCTCCTGTCCTATGCCTGGAACGGAGGATGTGACACCTTGATCGAAAAACTCGAAAAGTCGTTCCGAGAGCGCGGAATCGAGCTGATCCGCGACCGAAGCGAGATGACCTACAAGGACTCGATCCGAGGTTTCATGAAGCGCATCGGCACAGGAAAATGTGTTGTCATCGTCATCAGCAAAGAGTACCTGGAGTCCCCCAACTGCATGTTCGAACTTACCGAGATCGCCAAACACGGCGAGTTTCGTGATCGAGTGTTTCCCATCGTCCTCTCGGACGCGAAGCTGTTCCATCCGGTCAGTCGGTTGAAGTACATCAAGCATTGGGAGTTGCAGATCGCGGACCTTGACGAGGCAATGAAGGAAGTCGAGCAGACAAACTTGGACTCCATTCAGGAAGAGATCAATCATTATCGGGAAATCCGGACGACCATTGCCGACCTCACAAATGTGCTTCGCGACATGAATAGCCTCACGACAGAGGATCACATCGACACCGAGTTCGAAGCACTTCTCAATGCGGTCGACTCGCGGTTACGAACCTGACATTCCTTTAGTTGTTCTGATTGTCGAACAAGAAGGCCGTCCCTTCTGCAACGCGCCGAAGCTGAGCATTCGACCAACTCACGTAGTCCACCAGACCACCACGCTTGTCCAGAAGTGACAGGTTGCCGCCGGAGTTGGGTAAGCGCAGCTTGCCGAGAGTGGAGCCCTTGAGCCGCAGAGCCCCCCCCGACTCGATCGATCCTTCAACCGTGACTTCCCGACCTTGGCCATCGATGAGCCGCCAGCCGGTGACCGACGTCTTGCGGTCTCCCCGGTTGTGCAGTGACACCCATTCCCCCGAGGCCTCGGTTCCCTTCGGGTTGATCATGGCGGAAATGATCACAATGCGCCGGGACGCAAGACCCTCCACTTCGGGTCGATCCTCCGCACTTTCGGTGATCACCGAGTTGCTGGGAACCACCGGAATTCGCTCTGGCAGCGAATGGGCGGTTCGTCGGTTCGCGGGTACGTTTCGATACAGCAGCGGATTCGCATCGTACAGGGCTTTGCCGAAGTGGATGCCCGTCAGATCCTGCAACTCGCTGATGGTCACCTGGTAGTTTTGATTGGTCTTGACCTGTTTTCCACCTTTCTTGTCCCGCAACACCTCCGCATCTTGAAAGATCGCAAAGGCCATGACCCCCAACGGCTCTCCCGCGGGCGCCTCTTTCCGAGCGTAGCAGATCACTTTGAAGAACCCCGACGGCACCCGCGCGGAGTCACTGTCCGAAAGGTTGATGTGTCGGTCCAAGTCTCCATAGATCGGCCCCGTGAACACCGACAGGCGGTCGTTTGCGTCATCCTTGAACTCCCGCACGATGTCCAGCTCCAATGCTTTCCACTCATCGCGGTTCAGGTTCTCGTGCTGAAGTGACGAGTTCGTATAGATGAATGTCGCCTTCCCCGCTTTGTCGGACTCGGTGTTGTCCACCCCCCACATGTTGTTGAAACGCATGACCATGTGCCCACGGTCGTAGGGATTGGGAATCTTTGCTCCCGATGGGGTCTTTCGGTCCTTGTAGTAGTCATTGTCCAGCTGATGATGACGACCAACATTGGGATCATTGCGCCAGCCTCGTTCCCCGTTGCCGGGTGGCTTGGGTTTGAAACGGGACTGATCGATGTTGTAAGCGGAATAGATCAGCTGCCGAGTGTGCTCATTCATCAGCACGCTGAAATGCACGTGGTCGGAGTACCGCTCGTCTCTCAAGGAAGCGCTTTTCAGCACGGAGCGTCCGAGCGTGGCATTGACTGTTGGCAAAGGAACGCGCAGCCCTCCACCAATGAACTCCGGGTCATATCCAATTTGCATGACATTCCCTCTCCAGAGGACATGGACTCGCCAGATCCTATCCCCTGCTCGATTGCAATCGTAGACTTCGCCTTGTCGAGGAGCCGCTCGTCAAGCCATCCGCAACTCATGGTCCTCGCGCCCCCCGACTTCGGCTCGCCCTTGAGTTCCGACTTGAGGTGACTGCCACCGATTGTAGGGACCCTTTCCGAGCACCCACGTGACGAAGGACATCCGCGTCCACCGTCTGATGGGGCAATGGCCGGAATCGCTTTCTTGAGTCCCGATCTGTTGGACGAACTCGAGTACAATCTCCACCGCCCACCATCTTCCACGAAGGATCCCCGATGACGCGTTGCGCTTGGCTGTTGTCTCTCATGCTCTTCCCGACTGGAGGTTGCCAGGTGTCGCCGGACGTCGAACCACAATGGCTGGGCTTTCGGGGCGGCCCGACTCACCCAGGACGGAGTGCGAATGCACAACCTCTGGACACGCCGCAGCTCGCGTGGGAGTTCGACACGGGGGGAACGGTCGAGTCCTCGCCGACCATTGTCGAGGGAATCCTCTACTGCGGCACCTTTGCCGACCATCTCTTCGCGCTCGATGCGGAGCACGGAACCGAGCGCTGGCGTTTTCCCGTGAAGGGACTGGTGCGTGCTTCCCCTTCGGTCGCCCATGGCATGGTGTACTTCGGAGCCGATGACAACCGCTTCTACGCCCTCGATGCCCAGACCGGTGCTCTCCGTTGGTCAGTGGAGCTAGGAGGCGGCGGAGAACAGTCCTCCCCGGCTCTGGTCGATGGCATTTGCTACTTCGGAGCCTTCGATCACGCGGTGTATGCGGTCGACGCTCGCACCGGCGAGCTTCGTTGGAAGACCATGACAGGCGGGGAAATCCTCTCGTCGCCCGCAGTCGCCGATGGCTTGCTCGCCATTGGATCGCGGGATGGATCGATCTACGGCTTGGACACCGCGACCGGGGCCGAACGATTCCGGTTCGTCACGAACGACACCGTCTGGTGTTCGCCGGCGATCGTGAGCGACTTGGTGGTGTGCGGTTCGGATGATGGCAATGTCTACGGCATCGATGCCCATTCAGGAGCGGAGCGATGGCGTTTTGCAACCGGGGGCACCGTGTTCTCGTCTCCGGCGATCTCCCCGGAGGACGACACGCTCTACATCGGCTCGGACGATCACCACGTCTACGCACTTTCCCTGGCCGATGGGCAGGAGCGCTGGCGCTGCGATCTGGAAGGCCGCGTGCTCGGCACTCCCGCCATTGTCGGCAATCACGTCTATGTCGGGGGTGAAGGATCCGGCGGCCCGAAACCCGGAGCACTGTTCGCCATCGACCGGACGAATGGCTCCGTGGTCTGGCGCTACGAAGTGGGAGCCACGGTTTGGAGCTCTCCCACCGTCATCGGAGACTCCCTTTGGTTTGGCGCCCACGACGGCAAGATTCGCCGGCTCGTGAACAGGTGACGAACTCGCCTCGACTCCTTCCTTGGAGTTCACGGCCCCTGTGTTCCGAACCGAAACTCCTTGGGTGCTTGTTGGGAATCCCCAAGAACAGAGCTCTCACCCGAGATCCACGGACCGAGCCTCGCTGGAGCCGGGGAGCCGTCCCACCCATCACGAAGCCGGACATTTTCCTCTACGGTTGAACCACGGTGAGCGTCAAAGACGATGCTCCAAAACTGGCCTGCAGCTCTAACCCGCCACCCAAGACCAATCCGTTGTAGGTCGAGAAGTCTCCTGAGCGCGACCCGTAAGTCATGATTTCGAAACTGTCACCGAGCTGGGGCGAGAAACCGTTGATAAGCGTCACATTCAGCGTCCCGTCCAGGGTGACCGTACCGCCGACGACCAGAACATCGAAGTCTGTCCCGGCGGTCAATCCTCCAATCTCGACCTCCATCTGGGCGCTGGAGGATTGGCTGTAATCACCCGTGAACTCAAGCGTTCCCGGGGAAAGACCAATGTCCGTGGTCCCCTCGACGTCGCCGCTTCCGGTCACTACGCCAGCCCCCCGAAGGGTCCCGGATTGGATGTCGAGGACGAAACTCCCCACATCAAAGTTGCCCCCGTTCAGGAACGTCGTGCCCGCGGTTTGGGTGTAGCCGCCCTGAAGCACCAGGGTGCCAGTTTGGACCTCGACGTCGCCGTCGTTGCGAAACACGACATTGCTCGGAAACACGGTGTCGCCACTGTCAACGGAACGAAGGAAAGTGCCCGAGTTGTTGAAGGTCGAGCTGCTCCCGGACGCGAATCCGAAGTCCGCATCACTCTGCACGTCGAAGGTGGCCCCGGCCAGATTGTTGAACACGGAGCCGTTATTGAGGAACAGATCTCCCGAGCCGGTCATGGTGCTCGCTCCGGAGTTGTTGAGTGTGCGACCGGTCATGACCTTGTTTTGGCTTCCACCGATGGACAGGTTGCCCGAGGAGGGAATGGTCGTGGTCCCGACCTCGAGCATGAATCCCCCGTTCCAAATGACCGAGTTTTGGGCACTGATCTCTCCGGTTCCTAGGATGGATCCACCGCTTTGGGTGAGGGTGTTGGTGATGACGATGCCATCGATGTCCGTCTCGCCCCCGACCACCTGGAATCCCTCCACGGTGAGATTCACTCCGGCTTCGATCTCGAAGGTCCCCCCAATGGTCCGCCAGTCACCCAAACCGGAAGCCGAGGTCCCCGGCTGCAAAGTTGCCACAGGATTGACCGAGTTGAACTCAATCGCTGCTCCGGAAGACACGTCGACCCCCCCGGTGTTGATCCCACCTCCGCGGAGACGGAAAGTGCCAGACTGGATCTCCAAGTTTCCATCGCTGTTGAAAACCAGACTCGCGTCCACTTCGGTCACGTCGGTCCCCCCGGACTTCCGCACTGTGCCGTCATTGTTGAACGTGGAGGGGGTGCCGGTGAAGAACTCCAGGTCAGCATCGGTCTGAACGTCGAAGGTGGCTCCCGCGAGATTGTTGAAGACCGCCCCATTGTCGATGAACAGAGAACCGTCTCCAGGAACAGCGACGGTCGCCGAGTTGTTGAACGTCCGTCCACCCCGCAGGATCTTCGATCCGGACCCGCCCAAAGTCGCCGCAGACCCTGCGGGCACCGTGGTCGTGCCGGGACCACTCTGAGTTCCGCCGGTCCAGTTCATCGACGACGTCACCCGCAGCTCGCCAGCTCCCGAAAGAGTGCCCAAGCTCTGTTCGAAGTTTTCTACATCGACCGGTGTCCCTGTCACGTCCAGGGTTCCGCCGATCAGTCGACCGTTGCCGTCCCCGCTGATGCTGCTCCCATTGGTCAGTGTGGACGTCCCCGCGGCAAACTCCATTGCGGTCCCGGAGTCGAGGGCGAACGACCCCGAGTTGCTGCCGCCACCTCGAATCTGAAGGCTCCCGGTTTGCACCTGCACCGTTCCGTCATTGTTAAAGGTGAGATTCACGTCGAAGGAATTGGTTCCCGCACCTGCGGACTTGACGAAAGTCCCCGCGTTGTTGAAAGCTCCCGGGGCCCCGGTGAAATGCTCGAACGAGGCGTCGCTTTGGACGTCGAAGGAGGCTCCAGCCAAGTTGTTGAAGACCGCACCCGAAGAGATGAACAAGTCGCCGCTATCAGTCAGTGTCGCCGAGCCTCCGTGATTGATGGTTCGGCCGGAAGTCAAGTTCTTGGCTCCGGTGCCGCGGATGGTCAACGTGGCCCCCCCCGAAATGGAGGTCGTCCCGGGACCCGCTTGCTCGCCCCCGGTCCATTCCATGGAATCGTTGACGATGAGATTGCCATCGCCCTGGAGTTTCCCTGAAGACTGACGGAACGTATCAACGACCGTACTGCCGTCGTCCGCAAGATTCCCGGCCTCGAGGATCAACTGCGTGATCAACAAATCGACGCCACTCGAGACTTCCAAGGTCCCGGAATTCACCCGATACTCCCCGTCTCCGTTGCAGGTCGTGGAGGGGTTGAAGACGTACGTCGGGTTCGCAGAAGCAAATTCAATCGCCGTCCCCGTGTCGGAAGTGAAGGACCCCGTGCTGGCCCCTCCTCCGGTGAAACGAAACGAGCCGGACTGGACCTGCACCGTCCCATCGTTGTTGAACCTCAGGCCGGCGTCCACATTGGTCGTGTCCGCGCCCGCGGATTTCACCAAGGATCCGCGGTTGTCGAAGGTCGAGGGCGCCCCGGTGAAGAACTCGAGATCCGCATCGCCCTGAATGTCAAAGGTTGCCCCGGCCAGGTTGTTGAACACCGCTCCGTCGTCGATGAACAAGCTCCCGGAATCGCTCAGCGTCGTCGTTCCCGAGTTGTCCATGGTCCGCCCGCCTCGAAGAACCTTGGGGGAAGATCCGGAAACGAACAGGTCCGCATCACTGCCGATCGTCGTCTTCCCGGACCCGTTTTGCATTCCTCCCGTCCAATTCATGCGATTGCTGATGAGCAGCTCGCCGTTGCCGGTTACGGTTCCCGTGGACTGCGAGAAGCTCTCGAACGTGACCGGGTTCCCGGCCACATCCAAGGTGCCTCCGCTGAGCAGAGCCTCGCCGTCACCACTGACGCTTGCTCCGGTGTCGAGAATGGAAGTGCCCGAGGCGAAGTCCACCGACGATGAGGAGGAAATCGAAAACATCCCAGAAGAGGTTCCCCCTCCGATCAACTGCAGCGTTCCGCTCTGGACTTGGACGGTTCCGTCATTGTTGAACGCCAGGTTGACGTCGAACGAGGTATTCGTCCCGCTGGACTTGACGAAGTTCCCCTCGTTGTTGAACTCCCCAGGAACTCCCGTGAAGTGTTCAAATGCCGCGTCGGATTGCACGTCGAAGCTGGCTCCGGCGAGGTTGTTGAACGTGGCGCCCTCCGAGATGAAGAGAGACCCGGTGTCCGTGAGGGTGGTCGAACCCCGGTTGTTCATGGTTCGGCCTCCGGTCAGGTTCTTCGCGGACGAGCTACTCATCTGAAGCGTGGCGGACTCCCCGATGTTGGTCCGTCCGTTTCCGGTTTGCTCTCCCCCGGTCCAGTTCGCTTGCACGGTGACCAACAAACGATTGCCGCCGGTCACGACCCCTCCGGATTGGGTGAAGTATTCGACATCGAGTTTCTTGTCAACCAGCAGAGTCCCTTGGGACACACACAGATTGCGGATGGTGGAGACACTCTTCTTGACTTCCAGCTCCCCCCCGGCGAGTTCGATCGTCTCCGTGCATAGGATCTTGCCCGGTTCCGCCGTGCCCGAAGAGAGAGTGACCGTGACGTCCGCACTGGAACGGTCAATGATGACGGTTTGCCCCGGCAGCGGCGGCCCTCCCGTACTCCAATTGCTGCCGTCTTCCCAGATGCCGCTGGAGTTGCTGATCCAAATCGCATCGCCCGAAGGATCTGGCTCGATCCCGATTCGCGGTTTCTCGATCTGAGATCGGGCCGTGGAACTCCAAGCCAACACGAGAGCGAGCCCCAAGAACCGGGAAGCTCCCTCGGAGAGAAAACGCTTCAAGCCTCGACGCAACGCGATTGCCACTCTGACCATTTCGAAACCCTCATCCCTTTGCCCTCCGGTCCAGAGCCGTCCCGATGCCTTCATTCATCAATGAGCGGACAGGCTCCATCGTCCGAAGGGAACTCGACCCAGCCCGGCACTTACGGACGTCCCGCGCCAATGGATTCCCGTTTCTGAGAAATCTCCGAGGAATGGACGAGAGCCCAAGGAGGGGTGGCAGCGGGTCGACCAGGGGATCTTCTTGGGAACTCAGACCGCCGGCGAATCAGAGACTTCAACGACGAATGCCGGGGCGCAAAGAAACGATCGAGCGCCCAAGGCCCCTTGACCGCTTGTCTAGCAGGCCGGCGACAACGGCCTTGGATCGCCGATCGAGAGAGCTTTTCGCCTCCGTCAAGGAGTCGAACCCCAGGCGAATCCGTCGCTTCGACGAGGACGCAAGAAGACCCCATCGAGCGCCGGAGGACTGATTGACGGCTGCTAGGCCAGCTCGTCGGAAAGCGAGGAAACAAGGAACAGCAGGCACCCCTTGGTCGTGCTCTGGACTGGGTGATGGCTACCAGCCGCAGCTCGCTGATAGTCGCCCGCGTGCATCACTTCTTCTCCGACTCTCAGATCGCCTTCCAGCACGAAGCACTCTTCGGGGCCCCCGTGACGGTGGCGCGGATAGGAAGTGCCCGGCGCCATGCGCACCAGCATCGTGGTTTGGTCACGTTCTCGATCCACGAACAAGCGCCGCGTTTCGACCCCATCGATCCCCGTCGGCTCCCAAGATTGCTCGCCGCCGCGAACCAAGAACATGGGGTCGGACGCTTGGTCGCCACTCCACTGCTTCCAAACCTGGGGGTTCGGACCATTCTTCGCGCTCCCCAACTCGGGGCCGGAGCCCGCCGATTCCGACGTCTCCGAATCGGCAACCGACGGCTCCGAGGCCGCAATCTCTGCAAGGAGCCGCTCCTTGATGCGAGGCGGAACGTTGGTTTCTGGGGTCAGCTCGAGCAACGCCTGAGCCGCCGAGTCGAGCTCCGCGATCGCTTTCCGCATCGCCGAGTCTCCGGAGGCAAGGCGGCGTTCAACGTCTTGGGCTTGCTCCGGCGACAACCCGCCAGCGACGTACAAGGCTGCCAGCTCTTCGACATCCGGATGCTTTGGCTGGTCGTTCATTTCCCCGGACTCATTTCGAAGAGACTCCATCCACCTTGGTCATCGAACCTCGGAGCCGCTGCATACCGCGGCGGATGCGTGTTTTGACGGTTCCCAAGGGTAGGTTTGTTTGACAAGCAATGTCTTCGTGGGTCAGCCCTCCGAAGTAGGCCGCCAAGATGGCACTTCGTTGCTCTTCGGTCAGCGAGTCCAGGGCCCGATGAGCCGCCGCCGCACGCTCCTTCTGTTCGAGCCTCGGGGCGAAATCTCCGACCTTCGCGAGCTGATCCATGCTGTCTGTGGAACCGGGCGCTCGGCTCCGCCGTCGGTGATTGTCCCGCGCCCGCGATCGAGCGAGTAGTGTCAGCCACCCTCGCACCGAGGCTCGAGCGGGATCGAACTGGCGGGCCCGCTTCCACGCTTCGAGGAAAACGTCCTGCAACACGTCTTCGGCGGCCTGGTGATCCCTCAACATCCCAACGAGAAGCCCGAACACACGTCGCGAATGGCGATCGTACAGTTGAGAAAACGACGCCCGGTCGCCCTTCGCCATGCATCGGATCAAGTCTTCGTCGGGTGTGCTCACCGAGGGACTCCCAGGGCATGCTCATTCCGGCGGCCCTCGCTCCGGGCCAAGAACAGCAGGCCACGGGCAACGAGACTGGTCAGAAAGCATAGCCAAGGGGTCTCACGAAGAGCACGAATTGCGGAAACGGCTCTCTCCGGATGGATCGCTTCCAAGCACCCATGGAGAGGCCACGCGAGGTACGAACGGGCGGCCGGAATGGATTCACCCTTGCCGACTTTTCTCCGATTCTCGCGCGGCTCCCCGGCCGGCGACTCGCTAGGGAGCCCCGGTTTCAGGGACTCCCAGGCAAGATTGGGAGGCGCGCCTCTCGGCCGGATGATTCATGAAGGCTGTCGGGAGAATGAGTCAAAGTTGTTTCTGGCGAGGACTTCTGGCGACTTTCACGGAGCCGCTCGCCCCCATCGGGCGAGCGGTGCCTCTGACAATCCGTTGAGGATGGAGCGCATCGTAAGGACGAAGCCAGAGGCGATGCGCGATTCGTGACCCAACCGTGCTGGCGAACGCAAGCCATTGATCAGGAACCGGGTGACCGTACGAACGTTCTCTCAACGACCTGACTGTTCGTCGGGGCGAGGCTTGTTCTTCTTGCGCGATTCGTCCTTTGGGGGTTCGCCCTTGTCCGCCGCTTCCGCGGAGGAACTGACAGGCGCGAGCTCCTTCTTGTCCTCGTCCTCGACGCCCACCAACTTGCCGAAGAACTCCGGCATCTCGACTCCGCCGACATCCTTCATCATGCTGAGCATCGGCGGCAGCGAACCCGCCAGGCCGTTGAGAAATCCGGCAGTCGCGCTGCCCTTCCCGTTCCCATTCCCATTGCCACCGTCCCACACCACCACCTTGTCGAACTTGATGTTGGAGATCGCCTTGGCCGCGTTCTCAGACAGGGTGTTGAGGTGCTCCAGCATGAGGAGCTGGAAGGCTTCCTGCGATCCGCCGCAGCCTTCCACGATCTGCTTCAAACCTTCGGCTTTCTTGGCAAGGATCTCGTACTGCCCCTTCGCCTCCGCTTCGAGTCGAGCAAAGATCGCCTGAGCTTCCCCTTCGGCTTCGATGCGACGTCGTTCCGCTTCCGCTTCGGCATCCACGATCTGCTTGGCCTTGCTCGCTTTGGCAACGGCTTCGAGTTCGGCACGCTTCTCATGCTCGATCTTCGCAGACAACGCCTCGGCCGCCCGAGCGTCTGCCTGGTATTGCGCTTCGCGAACAGCAGCTTCCGCCTCCCGATGGCGGGTTTCCCCCGCCTGATAGGCATCGGCCTCCTTGATGCGCAAGGTCGCGTTGACTTCGGCGACCTTGGCCTTCGCGAGGTTTTCGCCGGTGACCGCCGAGGCGTTGGCATCCGCCACGGCGATTCGCATGGATTGCTCTGCTTGCTTGATCTGAGCTTCTCGCTCCAGCGCCGCGGTCTCCTGGCCGACCACCTTTTCCTTTTCGAGCTCGGCCACTCGCACCGCTTGTTCGCGGTTTGCTTGGGTGGTACCGATTTCCCGGAACTTGTTGGCATTGGCGACTTCCACCGCCCGTTCCTTTTCGGCATCCGCCACACCAATGGCGCCGCGCTTCTGCTGTTCGGCGACGTCGATCTCGGCCTGCTGGATCGCCTCCGAGGCGGCTTTGCGTCCAATGGCTTCGATGTAACCCGACTCATCGGTGATGTCCGTGATGTTCACATTGATGAGCACCAGGCCGATCTTCTCAAGTTCGGGCTCCAGAGACTTTTGCACGGCTTCGAGGAACTTGTCGCGATCGCGATTGATGTCCTCGATGCCCATGGAGGCGATCACCTGACGGAGTTGACCAAAGATGATGTCTTCGGCCTGCTTCATGATCTCTTTGGTTTCGAGACCCAGGAGACGGATCGCTGCGTTCTGCATCGCCACACCGTCCGTGCCCACCGCCACAGTGAACACACTCGGAACGTTGACCCGGATGTTCTCGATGGAAAGCGCGCCCTTCAGAGGAATCTCGATCTGGATGGGATCCAAGGACAGGTAAGCGAAGTCTTGGAACAGGGGAATGACGAAGGCACCACCACCATGAAGGCAGCGTGCCGATTGTCCCTGACGGACCTTTCCGTAGATGACCAGGATGCGATTGCTGGGACAGCGCTTGTATCGCTTGATGATGAAAACAAGGAAACCGAGCAGGACAAGCGTGAGCGCAATGACAATGAGGACGTTGGGGTTCTCAAGCAGAGGCATGGATTGACTCGCCTTTCTCCGTGGCAACAACTTCCACGGTCCGGGGACCTCGAACGCCGATGATCTGGACCTCTTCGCCCGTCGCGATCTCGGATCCCACCGTGACCGCCCGACATTCGATCGAGCGGCCCTGGACGGCGACGGTCACCTTGCCGGCGCCCTTCTTCTGCGCAGGAATGCGGAGGTAGACCCGCGCGGTCGAGCCCACCGCATTCTGCAGCTCGACGTTGCCTTTTCCTTGGAGAGCCGTCAGCAGAGCCATCAGGTATCCGACCAAGGCGAACGCCGTCAAGCCCGAGGCGATCGCGATGATCAAGGACAGGGTGGAATTGAGCTCCCCGCGACGGCACGCCATTCCCGCCAGACCAAAGAACGTGAGGAACGCAACGAAGGTCTGAAACGTGAGAGCCTTGGCAAACACATTGCCATGCCCAAAGTCGCCCGGATCCACATCCGAGAAATCCGCCCCCGCGTCCGCATCGACGTCCCCGATCCCCAGGATCAGCAACACCGTCTGCGCCACGAGAATGGTGCCCCCCACCACCGAACACCAGAAAAAGAGCGACTCCATGGGCTCTCCTTTCCGACTGACATTGGTCCCCCCGATGAACAGCGGGAGTCTCCCCGCAGGCCTCGGAGAGAGCGGACCTTCCACGGTCATCCTACGCCCTGGGGTCGGCGGATATTCGAAGGGAAAGGGGGAAATCTGCCCCCTCTGCGTCCTCCCCCCTCTCCTTCCAATCCGAACGCAAGTCGACCATCCACACGGCCCTTTCGAGACTCCCGAGGTTGTTGCGGCCCGGGAACCCAACGCTCCAAGGACGCTGTTCCCAAATCTCGACTTTTCTTGTTCATTCGGGAGCGCGAGGGAGCACGTGCCTGCCGGCGAACGCTGTTTCGCTGGCTCTCCGGACGCTCGGCGCCCGTGACGCCTTGGATCTCGTCGAGAACCGATCAAGGATGGGAGACTCACCATGGTTCGTTTCGCGTGGACCTGCTGCATGCTCGCCTTTTCAACAACGGTTTCCGCTCAGGTGCACCTGGTCACCACAGATGGGAGCGGAGACTTCTCCAACCTTCAGGTGGCGATCGACTCCGTCGGTCCCGGAGCAACCTTGCTCATTGGCTCTGACTTCGAGATCGACGGAACGTACCGGATCCGATCGTCACTTCAGCTACTGGCCGCCGACGGTGTCTCGCCGACGATCACCGGAGGGCACTCGCGAGAAGTGCCTGGCAAGAACCAAACGTCGGTGTTCTCCGTCCAGGCGACTCCGGATTCCACGGTGGTCTTCAGCGGGCTCACCATCGTGGGTCGCGACCGCTACGGCCACGGCTTCGGCACCGATGGCGTCACGGTGTTGACGGCCCGAGAAGTGCTGTTCGATGAAGTTCGCGTCCGAGGTGGGTCGTTGTTTCTCGACTCCTGTGAGATGGGAATCCGAACTGGTGACGGCGTCAACTCTTCGAACAACGTGGACCAGTTGATCTTCATGGAGTCGAGCATCTATGCCGGCAGTCCCGCGGCGACGTACGCGAGTGGCTGCTGTCCCGAGATCCGAGGGGTCGCCGGTGGCACCGCCATTCGCGCAACTGTGGACGTCGACATCCATCACTGGTTCACCGACGCTTTCGCTGGACGCGGCGGCGATATCTTCTGGGAAGATGGGCTCTGCGGCGGGGCTCTGCCGGGCCCGGAGTACCAAGCCGGCGATGGCGGGCAGATCTGGACCGGCCACGTAATCAAGGACGAGCCGAGCCTCGGCAGCCACCCCAGCGCCGGGCTCTTGGAGGTCGGAGAAGGCGGGATTCGCCATTGGGATGCCATCGATCACCGCATCGGTCGCGACGGTCGAGAGGGAGACACCAACTCCGGCCTCTTCACGTTCATCGATCAAAGTTTCTACGTCGACCCTCTCCACGTCGGCGAAGAATTCGTGATGTCCGAGTTCACCCAGTTCCCATTCGAAGAAGCGGTGATCTACGCCTCGACGGGAATCCAACCCCCCATTCGCGGATACACGAATCCCTGGTTTCTCGGATTCCTCGGATTCGAATTCGTCGGTCGCTACCCCGTCGACGAGTGGCGTGGCGGGACCGTGTTCTTCACCGCCTCCCTTCCGGATGACCCGTTTCTCGTGGGATCGACGATGGCGCTGCAGGCGATCATTGATGACGACTACGTGACGAATCCGGTGATGCGGGTGATTCGGGAATGATTCGGGGTGGCAGGAAGAGGCAGCCGACGGCAGCCCGATTCCATGCTTCGAGAAATGTTGATCAAGGCCAATGGCCGGGTCATACCGACACCTGACCGGTCCTCTTTGTAACGCCGATCGCTGGGGGGCGATGCGCCCTCCGGCGATCTTTCAAAGTCAATCATCTGGAAGCAACGGGTGGGCAAGGATTCCTGGTTCATCGGCACCGACGCCGATCAACGAAGTCTCTCAACAGCCCTCAAAAACCCAAACGATCACCATTGCCGGGATTCGCCTCTTTCCGTCAATCGCGCGCCAGCAGAGGCGTCCGAAACGATGAGGGTGGCATGAGGAGCGGGATTGCCGGACGTGAGATTCGGCCCGCCGGCCCACACGAAGATCGCGCCGGAATCCGTGTTCGCCGCATCCGCGAGGATGCTCGGGCCGACGATGTCGTCGACACCGTCGGCATTGACATCGCCGAACTGCAGGGGGGCGAGAGTGTTGGTCCCACCGAGTCTCATGCTCGCCTCCGGAGCAACGGAAAGCTCTCCGTCCGGAGCCACGTCCCCGGCAAGACCGGGCCCGCACTCCAGAGAGAGACTGCACCCGCGTTTTGCATCCCACCGCGATCTGCAAGGGAGGCTTCCAGAATGATCTCGAGCTGCCCATCTCCGGTGAGATCATGAAACGGAATGCCGCTTGTGCCGAGCTGATCGGACGGGACCGCTCCCACAGAATCGTCCTCGGCCAAAAGAGCGAACATTTGCCTCCGCTAAAGAGGAAGACTCAGCACCTGCGGACGAATCTGTTCGTAGAGCTCGTCGACCCAAGGCACCGGTGCCGCGAGGTCGCTCGGCATCTCCGACTGACGAAAGTCCACCGGGCTGATGATCACCGGCACCCCCCTCCACCCGGCGTCGGCCGCAAGAACGAACAGCTCCTCGACCACCTCATCTCCCATCGCCAGGCAACCAATGGACACCTGATCTCCGTGAATCATGATGTCGCCGCCCAAGTCTTGTCTGCCGTCTCGCCCCCCTTGCTGCCGATCGAATGCGTTGGGATAACTCACACGCAAGGACAGGTGGAAGCGACTGTTCGGGTTGAGGGATTCGATCTCGTAGATTCCTTCCGGAACCTGGCGGTCGCCTTCTCGGAGTTTGGGACCGAGCGCTCCACTGGCGGCAAGAATGGGATAGGTCAGAGTCCGTCGCCATGACCCGGACGTGTTGGCGGCGTAGACTTGGAGTTCACGCTCGCTCTTGAACGCCGCAAGAAGAAGTCGATCCGGAGGGTAGTCCACTTCCGCCGCTGCGAAGTGCCCAGCCATTCGCCCGCGAGCGTCCCGGCCGAACTCGGCGACCCGCGCCGAAACTGTCGATCTTCCCAGAAGTCTCACCTTCACCGTGTGAACCAGGCCCGGTCGTGCGACAAGAACGAGTGTCCCGATCAGCACGCCGGCGCCGATTGCATACCGTCCGTAAGGCATAGGCACCTGCTTCGAGCTGAGCTGCGGACGGCGGCAGTTTACGCGGTTTCGGCGAGAGTCTGATGCGGCGCTGGCTCGCTCCGGGATTCCCTCCCCCTCCCCGAAGTCCCGAGGCCGGCAAGGCCAGAGCTTCCCGAGAAACCGAGGGCACCCAAGGTCCCCCCTTCCCCACCTGGTAGGCCAGCAACTTTTTCCCCCCTCGATAACCTCCAGCCCCGTCCCCGGTTGAATCGACAGTACGTCCGAAAGGACGTCTGATGAGCTACCGTCGCGAGGACTACCCGGAAGTCGAGTCCGTTCCTTGGCTCGACCGGCCCGATGCACTCCAGTGCATTGACGAACGATTCAACGCGGGAGAGATCACCGCGGAGCAAGCAGAGGTGTGCCGCCACTTCCATTTGGAAGGATATGCGACTCTCGGAAGGGTCGTGCCCACGGAAACCTGCGAAGAGATCAACACGGACGTCCAGCGGGTGTTCGACCAGTGGAAGCACCTGCCCTTCCAGGAACTTCGTTTCAAATTCCAAGACATGTACCACGAGTCCCCCGCGTCGGTTCGCGCGTTGAAGCACCCGGATCTGTTGGCTTGGCTGGACCTGCTCCTGGGCCGGCGCATGATCCCGTTCCAAACCCTGAACATGCCGATCAGCTCGCAGCAAGGCGCCCACTCCGACGCGATTCTCATGAGCACTCAGCCGCCGAACTTCATGTCTGCGGCTTGGATCGCCCTGGAAGACGTGCAGAAGGATGCGGGCCCCGTCGCGGTCGTGCCCCGCAGCCATCGCTTGCCCTACATCAGTGCCAAAGACATCGGCATCCCCCGAGGCGCCAGCGACGAAGAAGCCGGGGTGATCTACGACGAGAAGTACTACGACTTCATGAGCGAGCGTTTCCAGAAAGCCGGACTCTCGCCGGTGCCCTACCTGGGCAAGCAGGGCGAAGTTTTGATCTGGCACTCGAACCTCGTGCATGGGGCTTACCACTGCGAACGGGAAGGCACGACTCGGAACAGCTTGATCGTGCACTACTTCGCCGAAGGCGTCGAAACCTACTCAGACCTGTGGGAACGCAAGCTCGAGTTCCCCGACGCTCTTGCTCGGGATTGACCACCACCACCGACCATCAGAGTTACGGCAAGCCCGTCAGCAAGTCCGAAAGGCGATGCTCACTCCTCAGAAACTGGGTGGGCGAGGTGCCGGTGAATGAGCGAAACTCGCGGACCAGATGAGCCTGGTCGTAACAGCCCACCGCCTGAGCCACTTGTGACCACCGGGGCTTGGGATTGCTGCGCAAGTGATCAAGGATCCGTTGGAAGCGCACCTGACGGCTGAAGAGCTTGGGAGTCAAGCCGACGCTCTGGGCGAAGCTGCGGTCCAGGGTTCGGCGACTGGTGGAAAGCTGGCGGGTGAGATCTCCCAATGACATCTGACCGCCGCTGCGACGAATCACTTGCACGGCAGCCTCTGCCAATCCGTCGATGGGGCCTACCCGATCGCGTTGCTGCAACAACACGGTGTCGGCGATCTTGACCCGCGATGACGCATCCATGGCTTCGGGAAGCCTTGTTTCCAACTCGTTCAGGACTGGCCGTGCCGACAGCTCCCCGACCTCGACACATTGATCCGTGAGCGGATGCATCGCGTCCCGCAACCATGGCGAGCATCCAGAGGGGCGAAATCGAATGGCAAACACCGAGATCGGACCGGTGGGCGCGACCCGCATGGCGGCGCGAAGCTGACCGACGACAAAGGTCCGCGGCTGATGGAGGAGCCCCCCCGACGAGCTGATCTGCTGGTAGGGCGTCCCTAGCTGGAAAATCCACTCTGCGCACCCGTCCGGCACGATGGTCTCGACGTTGCCAGGCTCCGGCTGGGGATCTTCGAGCACCCAGTAGCACTGGATGTACCGGGCGAGATGCAGACTGGGGGCAAACTCTCGATAGTCCATGGAGCCTCAGAGATAGGAACCGGCGACGCGACCATGATAGCCCGCGATCCCTCGCAGGGTGGATCTCACCAGGGTGCGGATTGACCGGGTTCGAAGCAGTTGTGGCGCGTTTTTCCAAGCGCACCTGCCGGGGGTGACCTACTCTTTTCGCCGCTAGAGAGTCTCTCGAAACCCCGATCCCGAAAGCACTTCATGAAGACCCGCTTCCGCCTCTTGATCCTCGGCCTGTCGTCCAGCTTCCTGGCATTCGCGGGGACCCTGCAATTGTTTCCCAGTGCCATCGCCAACCCGGCCTCATTCAACGCCGACTCGGTTCCGGCCAGCGTCGACGACCTCGCCTGGATGAGCGGTCGCTGGATCCGCGAGGACAAAGGCCAGTTCCTCGAAGAAACCTGGACCGAACCAGAAGGGGACGCTTTGGTCGGCATGTTTCGTTGGGCTCGCCAAGGCAAGTTCTGGTTGTACGAGCTGATGTCCATCGAAGAGGAGAACGGTTCCTTGGTGTTCCGGCTGCGCCACTTCAATCGTGGCCTGGAACCATGGGCCTCGGAAGCCTCGGGTCCGCTCACCTACCCACTCGCTTCTCTCGAAGAGAACAAAGTGGTGTTCGAGAACCCGGAACGCGACTCCCCCCGCCGCTTCGTCTATGAGCGCAACGATGAACAACTCACCATCAAGATGCAGGGCGAGTCCGAGGCTGGTGGTGACGTCTTCCGTTTCGATCTGGTGCCGTAGCCGAAATCATCCATCGACCCACTCGGTCTTTGGTCTCGCATCCTCAGGAAGGGCTGGGTTTGTAAGGACGCCCACATCCGCTGGCGTCTCGCCGCCCCACGGAGGCAGGGTGAACGAGAAGGTGCTCCCTTTTCCGACCACGCTGGTCGCCTGAACGCGGCCCCCATGGGCTTCCACCAAACGGCGCACGACGGCGAGCCCCAGACCGGCACCACCCGTGAGACGATCGCGGGCTCGATCGCGGCGATAGAAGCGTTCGAAGATCCTCGTCAGATCCTGGGAGGGAATTCCCGAACCGGTGTCTGCAACGGAGACCTTTACAAAGTCTCCCACCATTCTTCCGGTGACGGTGATCTCCCCCTCCGGCGGGGTGTGGTGCCACGCGTTCTCGATCAGGTTGCCCAGAACCTGGCGGAGACGAGCGGGATCGGCATCCACCCGCGGTACTTTCCCGTATGCCAACCGAACTCTTGCCCGAGTCGCTCCGCGAATCTCCAAAGAAGCCAGCAGAGCGTCGGTCTCTCGCTCCAGATCGAGCGGCATTCGATTCAAGCGCAGCTCTCCTGCGTCGGCCAGTGCCACATCTTGCAGGTCTTGAACAATGTTCTCGAGTTGTCGGAGGTTGTCGTGCAGATGGGAAAGGGTCTGTGGCGAGGCTGCCAACAGCCCGTCTTGCATCGCTTCGGTTTGAGCACGAAGAGCCGTCAACGGCGTACGTAGCTCGTGAGACACGTCACTCAAGAGATGGCGGCGTCGTTTCTCTTGGCTCGCCAGCTGCTGGACGAGCTGCTGGAATGACAACTCCAACTCGGCCACTTCCGAGATTCCTCCCACTTGCAGGCGCGGGAGAGGCTCTCCGCGACGCAGGCGTCGGGTTGCCACGGTGAGATGGTGCAACGGATCAACGATTCCACGAGACAACCAAACGGTGGCGAGGCCGGCCAGGATCAAGATTCCAAACAGAGAAATGCCTAGCGTTTGGTCGAACTTCCACTGGGCTTCCTCGTGGCGATGCAATGGCTCCAACGCCGGGGGATTGAGCGAGAGACTCTCCTCGGTTTCCCGATGCCAGCGATCTCCGGCAACCAGAAACGAGAATCCTTCGGACGCCGCGCGGCGCGACACCCAGGCCACAGTTCCCGCGACCACAACACAGCAGAGTCCGATGGTCAGGAACAATCGTGTCCGAAGACTCAAAGCCCGAGAAGGGCCACCCAGCCATTCGGTGATCTTCCTGAGACGAGACATCACGGCCGAGTCAATCGATAACCGAAGCCGACGACAGTATGCACGTAGTGATCTTGGACTCCTGCAGCGGCGAGCTTGCGGCGCAAGTTGCCGACGTGCGCATCCACGGTTCTTAGATTTCCGTCAAAGCGCCGGCTCATCCCGTCCACCAGTTGGTCTCGACTGAAGACGCGGAGGGGCTGCCTCATCAAGGACTCGAGGATCCGAAACTCGGTTGCCGTGAGTGGAACCGGTCGACCCGCCACCCGCAACGATCGGGAATCCAGGTCCATTTCGAGTTCACCGACCCTCCAAGACCGGGAATCGACCACGGGCCGCACACGCCTCCACAGGGCTTGCACCCTTCGGACGACCTCCCGAGGACTGAACGGCTTGCAAACGTAATCATCCGCTCCCAAGTCAAACCCTTGAATGCGATCCTCTTCCAGGGTTCTCGCACTGAGGAGAAGAATCGGCACCCGGGACGTTTCGCGGAGCCGTCGACAGACGGTCCACCCATCCATGCCCGGCAACATCAAATCTAACAGCACCACATCGGGGCATCGTCGAGTCGCAAGGTCTAGGCCGTCATCACCTCGACGCGCCTCCAAAACTTCAAAGCCCTTTTCTTCCAGATACAAACGCAGCACACGGCGAGTCTCGCAGTGGTCCTCAACCAAGAGAACTCGGGGAGCGGGGGCATTCTTCATGACAAATTGGGTACGGACCTCCTGGCTCTGCGTTGGAGGAAGGGATTACTCGGGAAGAAAAGCGATCCGTCGTCGAGAGTAGTCGAACACCAGGTCATACAGTCGTAGCAGCCCCCCTCCAATCAATCCGGTCGTCGCCGGATCGTCCTCGCCGTCGTCCCCGAGTCCAAAGACCGTCGGAGAATCGCGAAAGCCATCGCCGGCGACCTCAAACCAGTCGAGGGGCGCCACCGTGTGGGTGAAGCTGCCCCCCGCCCCCTCGCTTGTCGTCCCCTTCACTTGGCGCTCCGCGAGCAGGCCAAGCCTCCGAGTCGCTCCCGCGAAGAAGAACACCGGCATCCCGGCCGCACCCGTATCGACCATGAACAAGCCCTCTCGATCGCCGGTGAAGCGCGCCTTGATCCAGGGGACGTGTTGATGGAGCCACAGTCGCTCCCAATCGAGCCCCTCTCGCGAGTATTCGTCGAAGTCGTAGAGGGCGACTTTGCCTTCCCGTGGATCGAGTTCGACCAAGCAGCGAATGAGCACGTCCCAACCAATCACACCAACGACCTCTTCCATGTCGCGGTCGAATGGCTCGCGATCAGGAGTCTCGGTCAACCAGAAGTTTTCGATGGAGAGAGGCCCCAGCTGAAATGTCGACGCTTGGCGAAACCTGGTCTCGGTCACCTCTCCGCCAAGTCCTGTGAAGCCCGTCTTCCCTGCCGCCGTCAGCTTCAAACGCTCCGCCACGGAAGCCGACAGACCGGTAAACCCGGCGCCCGTGTCGAACAAGAACAGGCCGACGTCCTCTCCGTTGATCAAGGGGCGCACATAGAGGCGCTTGGAACGAGACATCACCACCTCGACCGAGGGATCCATCACCGGATCGACGAAGCTGTCATCGAGGGGTGCGGGCATGTCAAGGGACAACGACTTCCATTCGGTGATCTCGGCGGAGCCGGAGGAAAGTTCATAGCCATGGCCGGCGGAAAGCTGGGAGCGAATGGAAGTGGCAATGGTCACACCGTCAACGACCACGTAGTCGGCATACTCCACCACGAGCTCCCCCGTCCCATCGGGGATACGCAACCTCCGCGGCAAAAAGTCGGTCGGATCGAGTTCGACTCGGACCACAAGACTTCCGTTCTCACAGCGAACAGTGACGATCTTGGCAAGGTCTCCCGGAGAGGAGACTTCGAGATGGACCGGAGCTTCGGGATGGAGCCAGTACCCGGAGTGCACCCAGGCCCGAAGCAGCAAAGACTCTTTCCCCGAAAGCTGCACCGGGTATGGCCCGGAGCGAAAGTCTCTCTGCCACACTTCTGACCCGTCGAAAACCGTTTCCAGCGACAGCGGGGCGCGGCACATCGCGCGAAATGTGCCGTCAGAGCCATGCATGAACAGAAACTCTGCTTTCTCCCCTTGGGACACGCCATGCCCAGTGACTTGCAGCACCCTGTCAGACGATAGGGAAGAGAACCCGCTACTTTCGCGGGCTCGGGAAACCAGGACCTCGGAATCGGCAAGGGCTGCGGAGGCCCATCCCAACAAAAGCCACGGCAAGCAGAGGGAAATCTTTCGAAGTCTCATTGTTCTCTCCGGTTCGGGATATCCACGGCAGCAGCCGTCCTAACCCACCGGTTCGAAGATCCTTCGAAGACCTTTCGGGACACCAGAATTCGTTGCGGGTAGACCCCGGGGACATCAGCAAGAAACGCGCCGCAGGGTTGACAAGCGAGAATCGCGGCAATCACCGACCGCGAGCGGCACCATCCTCCGGACGACACTCCCCGGACTTCGACTCGCCCTCAACCACGTATCCTTCACATTGAACCACTGGCTGGTGCGGGTAGCGAGAGTACTTCGGGTCCGTCCGCGAGGCCTGGCACAACAGGAATCGTGACCCCGTCCCGGACACCACCTCCTGCTTGTGCGCGCAGCTCTCGCAAAGGCTGGAGCGAAATCCGAAGTTCATTCCAGCTCCGCCCAGACGCGGGGTCCGTGGGCTTCGTCCATGGCGACATGCACCACATGGGCCCGACAGCACACGGGGCAGTCTTCGACGTACTCCTGCTCGTTGCCCGCGGAGAGATCGAGGGGAATCACGATCTCCTCTCCGCAAGACTCACAAACGTAGCTGGCTTCGTCGTTCATCAGCGCAACGTCAAATCCGCGAGGGCCCGGCTCACTTTTCATAGAGCTCGATGGTGTTGCCATCGGGATCGCGGCAGGCACCGTGCACTCGACCCTCTTGGTCCGACAGCTCCCCTTCCTGGCGCCCGCCCAAAGAGGTGGCCAGGTCGATCACATCCTGGACGTCCTCGACCACGATGCCGAGCTGATGGGATGGAAAGTCCTCGAAATCCACTTCCTTGCGCAGCGGAACGAACTTCAGGGTCAGATCCCCAAGTTCTCCGAATCGCGACTCGAGGCCGAAGGTGTCGACTTCTCGGAATGAAACCCCGAAGGCCTGGGAGTAGAAATTCACCATCGCGTCCATTCGATGCACGCGGAAGGCGACGGTCGTGACCTCCGAAACACTTGCCTCCGGCTTCTCCCCGTCCGCCCTCGACTGGTACGCCAAGAACAGGACAGCAACGAGCGTGGGAAGGAGTAGCGCTTTGCCCATGATCTCTCTCCACAAGACTTCGATGACACGAACGGGCCTGGAAAACCCACCAGGGCTCCACCGACGTTCCCCGAGGACTTCGAAGCCGGTGGAATCTCTCGGGGTCCGTTTCGACGAAGTCCTTCGCCTGCGGCTTTTCCCGGGACCTCGAAGCAACGATGATAGCGGCGCGACGAGACGCGAGGAGCAGGGCACGGCAATCCCACGGCCGGTGCGCTTGTCGAACGCGTACCCTTGTGAGAGTCCTTGTCGATGACCGGACTCCACGCCGACCCCCTTTCTGGCAGCCAAAGAATGGAACTCTCCCGCCCCACCATGTCCTGCACGCCTCCGGTCTGGGCCCGGGGAGGGCACTCCCAGACGCTCCTCGGTCACCTCCTGCCAAGCTCGACCCCGCAGCTGCGATCCGTCCCTCAGCAACTGCACCGAATCCGCTTGCCGGACGGGGACTCGCTCGTCGCCTGGCACTGCCGCGGAAAGAGCAACGTACAAGTGCTGCTGCTTCACGGATTGGGTGGTGACGCGCGGTCGGACTACATCCGCCGCACGGCGGATGCCTGCCTGCAAGAAGGACACTCGGTCCTGGCTCTGAATCATCGCGGCTGCGGAGCCGGACACGGGCTGGCCCGCGGCGCCTATCACTCGGGCCGTGCCGACGACGTTTCGGCCGCGCTCGCATTCGGCCGACAGCTCGAACCCGAATCCCGTCAGCTGGCCATCGGCTTCTCGTTGAGTGGCAACGCGGTTTTGCTGCTGCTCGGCAAGCACATGCAACCGGCACCCGACTTCGCCATCGCGGTCAATCCTCCCATCGACCTGGCTCGTTGC
Source organism: Planctomycetota bacterium (assembly GCA_028289345.1). Classification (GTDB taxonomy): domain Bacteria; phylum Planctomycetota; class B15-G4; order B15-G4; family SIAN01; genus JANQQL01. The sequence goes on from JANQQL010000005.1 coordinate 351,614, forward strand.
TCCGAACGCATCTCTTGGTGGAGCAACCGAATGTATGACCTACGCTTCGTCTACCGATGCCGGCGCGCTTTGGAAGAACGAGTGAGCGCGGGGTTGGTTAAGCCCGGCACTCGAATTCCGCCGCTCGCCACTTTGCGCGATGTCGACGAACTCTACACGGCTCCGGCTGGTGGCTTTGCCGACGCCAACGACTACTATCGCCGCTGTTCCGCCAAACCCCTTCTCTCGAAGATCAACACTCCAACGGTCATCCTCACCGCAAAAGACGACCCCTTCGTGCCCGTCGAAGATTTCGAAACCGCCGATCTCTCCAGCCAGGTGTTTCTGCACATGGAGCCAACCGGGGGTCATATGGGCTACCTGTCGAAACACTCCACCCCTCTCGGCACCCGGCGCTGGTTGGACTACGCGCTGATCTCGTACGTTCGACAACTGGTCGCTCAAGAGTCCCCCCAGGAATTGGCGGCCGCAGCGGCAGCGGGCTCGTAGCCGCCATGCGAATCGCCAGCCTGCTTCCTTCCGCAACAGAGATGGTCTGCGCCGTCGGAGCACGCGATCATCTGGTGGGTGTGTCCCACGAGTGCGACTTTCCACCCGGATTGGATGGCGTTCCGTCCCTGACCCGACCGCGCTCAACCATGCCCCAAGGAAGTGGCGCGATCGATCAGGCGGTGCGAGAGATCCTGAAGAACGCCGTGTCCGTGTACGAGGTCGACGTGGACCGCTTGCGGGCTGCAAAGCCGGACCTCATCGTCACCCAAACTCTTTGCGAGGTGTGTGCCGTCTCGACCCATGACGTGCAGCGAGCGTTGCGGGAACTGGCAGGAGAAGACGTCGCCGTGGTGAGCCTCGAACCCACTCGACTCGCCGACGTCTGGCAAGACCTGCGGCGCGTGGGAGAAGCCACCGACCGCCTCGAGGCCGGAAACGCGGCGGCGGAGCAGCTCGAGGAACGAGTGGCCCACATCGGACGCCGATCCCAAGCAACCAACCCGGGCCGTCCGGGAGTGCTGACGATCGAGTGGCTCGACCCGGTGATGATTGGGGGCCTTTGGATGCCCGAACTCGTGGAACTGGCAGGCGGCAGCCCTTTGGTCACCGAGACCGGACAACACGCGCCGACCCTCGACCGCGAGGCGCTGGAATCGCTGGACCCCGAGGTCGTCCTGATCAAACCCTGTGGTTACTCCCTGGACCAAACTCAGCGGGAGCTCCCGCTGCTACGTGCCGCGTTGCCGCCCCACTGGCGCGCCGTGACCGAAGGCCACGTCTTTCTCACCGACGGCAACGCCTACTTCAATCGCCCGGGACCGCGACTCGTGGAGTCTCTCGAAATCCTCGCGGCATGCGTGCACCCAGACGCCTTTCCCGACCTCGTCGATCGCCACCGCGAGGCACTGCGGGTCCTGGATCCTCAAGGCCAGATCCAAGACTTTCCCCCTCCCCGCTGAGAACCCGCGGGCCGGTTACTTTCCGGCGGGGGTTTCGTTTTCCTCCTGGCAATCCCCGGCACGCAGAGCGCCCAGTTTGCTCCAGACTTCGTGATCGAATGGTTGTGGGGACAACAACACGAACCAAGCCGTCCGATCCGAGTCCGAACAAAGCCAACTCGCCGCTTTCCAGTTCAGCTTGACCGGCTTCTGAGTGACGAACGGGTCGACCCAGTCCACGACCCCGTGATAGTGGCGCGCATCCTCTCCGGATTCCGGGACCCACGCGCCGCGGCGATCGGGGAGATCCTCGACGGCGTCCACTTCTTCCAACGCGACCGAGACCTCCGCTTCCCCGCTGGCCTCCTTCTCGGCAACCGCCTGGTACAACCCCGCGAAGTAGTCGATCAGGTCTTCGCGCAGGCTCTCCGGTTCGAGCTCGGGACTCTCGTCCAACCACCAGACGAAAGCGTAGGTGAAGTACATCTCCGAGTCGGCGTCGTACATGCCCGGGGAGAACCGCAGCTCTTCTCGTCCGCGGTAGGGAATCTCTGGGGCGAAGCCAAGCGGGAACGGAATGACTTCTGGTCGCCAGTCCTCGGGCGCTTCCTGGAACAGGGTCGCAGGAGCGGCCACTTCCTCGGCCTTTTCCTGCGCCGCCATCAAGCTCGACCAGCAGTAGGTCCACAAAATCCATGAGGTCATCGAGACACGCTCCTCGGGGGAGACGAAAATTCCTCCATTGGCCATCCGAGGCCTATTTCAACGGCCGACTAGTGTATCTTCCGAGAGTCGATCCTCCGATGTCACCCGACTTTTCCGAACTGCTTCCCCGACCGCTCGAGACTCGCCGGACCATGGCTTCATGAAAACCGAAGGAGGAGAACCCTCCCCAGTCGACCGGTCCGCGGATCCGCTCCTCGACTACGCGCGGCTGGAGCGATCATTGCGGGATCTGACCGACAGCAATGTCCTGGGCGGAGCCGAGGGTCACTACGCCGAGGCGCAGCAAGCGGCGCAGAGCCTGTTCCACAATCCGGCTGTCTGCGGCAACCGCGCTCTCGAAACTCCGTTGGCGGCCACTCTCGATCACATCGAGAGCGAGGCGCGCGAGTTGTTCGACGTCGCGACAGAAGAAGCCGAAGGAACGGGGGCACGGCTCATTCACTTGCGATTCTGCTCGCGTCTCCTGCGTCGTTTGACGCGAGTGGTGTCGGGCCGCACGCTGCGCGACGAGACCCCGTTCCTCCTGGCCGAGATCCAGAATCTCGAAAGCACTTTGCCCGGCGCGGAGGACCAGGAAGAAGAAACCGCGGTCACCAAAGACGACTTACAAGATCGGGGCACTCGGCTGCGACTTCAGGTCATGAACGGGGCAGTGGAGCGCAAGCTTCGCGAAGCTCGCCGCATCCAGCAGGTCACCCTGGCCTCGGCTCCGGCGGCCTATCGAGTCGCCTGCCGGCTGCGGGTCACGCGCCACAAGATCGACACCCAGAAGCGCTCTGCTTCCGACGAAACCATCGCCCAGATCGATCCGGTGCTGGGGGAACTGGATTCCGAACGACGGCGCCTGGAACACCTTGCCTTTTCCCAAATCGAAGCTGGCGCACCCCAAGAGACCCTACGTGCGCTGGTCGAGATGGCGCGGCCACTCATTCGGGAACTCGATGAAGCACGGATCGCGTCCTTCGAAACTCGTGAGGTCGCAGAGCTGGAGTTCCTCTCCCAGCTCGCGGACGAGGGCCATCGCCTTCGCTTGACATTGAAAGCGTGGCGCAAAAAAGCTGCGGGCGACAAAACCGGGGATGACCAATCCGATCTCGCCACCGAAGCACGACGAGTGCATCGGCGGCTGCGCCGGCACACTCGCAGAGTCCGCAACCTGGTCTCGGACCGAACCTTGGCCCGGCGCCTGGATCGCCTGTTCGGACCGCGCATGGTGCGTTGGTGGGAGTCGTTCGTCTTTTG
>JANQQL010000006.1 GCA_028289345.1 Planctomycetota bacterium
TATTAACCTGGTTCCCATCGCCTACGGCTTTCGCCCTCGGCTTAGGGGCCGGCTCACCCTGCGCGGATTAGCCTTGCGCAGGAACCCTTGGACTTTCGGCGAGAGTGTTTCTCACACTCTTTATCGCTACTCATGTCAGCATTCGCACTTGCCATACCTCCACGGCTCCTCACGGATGCCGCTTCGCAGGCCTAGGCAACGCTCCGCTACCACTCGTCAGAGACGAGTCCGCAGCTTCGGTGCACGGCTTGAGCCCCGGTACATTTTCGGCGCAGGACGGCTTATCTAGACCAGTGAGCTATTACGCTTTCTTTAAAGGGTGGCTGCTTCTAAGCCAACCTCCTGGTTGTCTTGGCCTTCCCACATCCTTTCCCACTTAGCCGTGACTTGGGGACCTTAGCTGGCGGTCTGGGCTGTTTCCCTCTCGACCATGGACCTTAGCACCCACGGTCTGTCTGCCGGACTGGACTTCTCGGTATTCGGAGTTTGGTTAGGTTTGGTAAGGCTCGCGCCCCCCTAGCCCATCCAGTGCTCTACCCCCGAGAGCCACCGTCCGACGCACTACCTAAATAGTTTTCGCGGAGAACCAGCTATCTCCGGGTTTGATTGGCCTTTCACCCCTAACCACAGGTCATCCCCGTTCTTTTCAACGAACGTGGGTTCGGCCCTCCAGTGGGTGTTACCCCACCTTCAGCCTGCCCATGGCTAGATCACCCGGTTTCGGGTCTGATCCCACGAACTGAACGCCCTGTTCAGACTCGCTTTCGCTGCGCCTACACCTCATCGGCTTAAGCTTGCTCGTAAGACCAACTCGCTGACCCATTATGCAAAAGGTACGCCGTCACCCTTGCGGGCTCCGACTGATTGTAAGCATTCGGTTTCAGGGTCTCTTTCACTCCCCTCGTCGGGGTGCTTTTCACCTTTCCCTCACGGTACTCGTTCACTATCGGTTGTCGAGGAGTACTTAGCCTTGGAGGGTGGTCCCCCCATGTTCAGACAGGATTTCACGTGTCCCGCCCTACTCGAGGACCCAAACAAGCTCCTACCCGTACGGGGCTGTCACCCGCTCTGGCCCGGCTTTCCAGCCGGTTCCGGTTCGCTTGTCTGAGCCACTGGGCTAGTCCGCGTTCGCTCGCCACTACTAACGGAGTCTCGGTTGATGTCCTTTCCTCCGGGTACTGAGATGTTTCAGTTCCCCGGGTTCGCCTCGCACGGCTATGGATTCACCGTACGATGACCCTAAAGGGCCGGGTTTCCCCATTCGGAAATCCGCGGATCAAAGATCGCTCTCATCTCCCCGCGGCTTATCGCAGAGTGCCACGTCCTTCTTCGCCTCTCGACACCGAGGCATCCACCAAATGCTCTTAAGACGCTTGCTCAACTCTCCAGCTCCACCCCGACCGACCGGCCGTCGCCGGACTGACTTCTTCAAGCCACCCCAGACAACCGAACCGCTCGAGGCTTCACCACATAGCAGACGCAGCCGAAAGACCAGGTGAGCGCAACGGCCGCAAAGACTACCTCCCCGCCGGAACTGCTCCCAACGGACAAGACCGCTCCACGCCCGCAACCGCCACCTCTAAAAGAGACTGCGCCTACGCGTCGCTTCTCGAACAATCCACAATGTCAAACAGCCCGGAGACACCGAAACCACGGCGCTCCAAACCCTTGGCCAGTGAGAGCCAGGCCGACGCGCGCGACACCCCCAGGACCCCCGGTCCCGGAGTGCGCAGCCGCCTCGGCCGCAACAGCAAAAATCTCTCTCGATCGAACCTCTCTGCCGAACCTGTCCGCCGCGCGCAGGCTGGTGGAGCCGGCCGGGATCGAACCGGCGACCTGAAGCTTGCAAAGCTACCGCTCTCCCAACTGAGCTACGGCCCCGAAATCTGGTGGCCCCAAAATCTGGTGGGCCCCGAAAGTCTGGTGGGCCTGGGAAGACTTGAACTTCCGACCTCACGCTTATCAAGCGCGCGCTCTAACCAACTGAGCTACAGGCCCGAGCGCGCCCAAACAGCGGCGCCTTAGCGCGGCGTCGGCCGCAGGCTTCGAGACAAGCCCCTCTAAGGACCAAATCCTCAGAGATAAGATCTTCAGGGGCAAGATCCTCGAGGCCCCGGCCTCGCGATCGAGGAGACAAAAGGGATGCGGAGGCAGCGGCGCTCGCTCGTCGGCCGGTCCCGGGCAGGCATCAGAGATGCATGCCCCGTGTCGGGCCGTTTTTTCGGAAGCCTGCAGATCCCAAGGTCCAACAGGACCTCGGCCTCCGCAAGACATCCTTAGAAAGGAGGTGATCCAGCCGCAGGTTCCCCTACGGCTACCTTGTTACGACTTCACCCCAGTCGCTGACCTGACCGTGGTCGGCTGCCTCCTT
>JANQQL010000007.1 GCA_028289345.1 Planctomycetota bacterium
GGGCAGGGGAGCTGGTCGCCGAAGGGGTTGCCATGCACTCCGAGGACCCGCTCCGCCCTTTTTCGTTGATGGACGGTTGGGCTTCGCTCAAACCTCCGGGTCGCCAACGCCGGTGAATGGTCGTCCGGATTGAAGTCGCGCCCCTCCGGCATGTCCTCCTCGCAACATGGCAACCCCTTCGGCTCCCCTGGTCCCTGGTGGGCGAGTTCGAGGACGCGCGGGCGGACTTTGGCAACTTTGGTTGGCTTGCGTACGCAATGCTGTTCTGGGTGATCAACCATTGGGTTGGTCAGGCCGGTACTTGGTTGATCGGCGGGCGAGGATTGCGGTTTGTCGTGGCTTGCCGTCCATTTGTTTTGGAACTGAGGATTCGGCCTCGAGGGGATGACTTGGAACGGGGGACGGGTTGGTTGCCAAGCGGGGGCGAGTCGGGGAGCTGGTCGCCGAAGGGGTTGCCATGCACTCCGAGGACCCGCTCCGCCCTTTTTCGTTGATGGACGGTTGGGCTTCGCTCAAACCTCCGGGGCGGCAACGCCGGTGATTGGTCGTCCGGATTGAAGTTGCGCCCCTCCGGCATGTCCTCCTCGCAACATGGCAACCCCTTCGGCTCCCCTGGTCCCTGGTGAGCGAGTTCGAGGACGCGCGGGCGGACTTTGGCAACTTTGGTTGGCTTGCGCACGCAATGCTGTTCTGGGTGATCAACCATTGGGTTGGTCAAGCCGGTACTTGGTTGATCGGCGGGCGAGGATTGCGGTTTGTTGTGGCCTGCCTCCAATCGTTTCGTAAGTGAGTTTGAAGAACTGAGGATCGGGTTGATTGCCAAGCGGGGGAGGGTCGGGTAGCTCGTCGCCGAAGGGGTTGCCATGCACTCTGAGGACCCGCTCCGCCCTTTTTCGTTGATGGACGGTTGGGCTTCGCTCAGACCTCCGGGGCGCCAACGCCGGTGATTGGTCGTCCGGATCGAAGTCGCGCCCCTCCGGCATGTCCTCCTCGCAACATGGCAACCTCTTCGGCTCCCCTAGTCCCTGGTGAGCGAGTTCGAGGACGCGCGGGCGGGACATTGGCAACTTTGGTTGGCTTGCGTACGCGAGAGACCTATCTGTGGGACCCCACTGACGGGGAGGATTGCGATCAGAACTGGCATGAGATCGCTAGTGATTGCACGTTAGGATGGGCGAAGCTTGGACAGGCGTGGCGAACCGCGAATGGCGCTCAGTGAGAACGTCGATCGGTCCCGTGTGTCGGTCGAAAGGACGGTGTTTTGCTTCGGTCTTGAAGTGTTTGCCACGCTCACACCGTGACCGGAGTCCGTCCCGAGCATTTCAACCATTCGGATACGGCTGCGTACCTCCACGCGCACGGGTGATTGGCTCTGCGCTTGATCCATTGGGAAAGGGTTGAGGTTCGCCGCCGGCGTGAACCACTGGTTGGAAGAATGTCCCGTTGGGCATTGGCTGAGGCTCTCCCCCCAGTGCCAGTGCGATGAGCAGTGCGAGCGTGCCTACCATGATTGTTCGCGTCCTTTTAGCGGCCTTGTGCTTGAGCATTGATACGAGTCCCAGTGTCACTGGGTTCCGCGATAACAGATCCCAGTTCTTCATGCTGGTGCCGCGCGGGTTTCTCGTTGTTGAGCGGATCGCCCATCCCTCGGAAAGTGCGGCAGCGCCAAGTGACGCTGCCGCACCGCGCGTTCAAGTTCGCACCAGGCCCGCAGTCATCCGGCAGAGATTGTCGGCGCTTTCTTGAGCGCCCGATAGAGCCGAAGGTTCCGCGTTGCCCCAGATTTCCGCCAGTCGCAACCCCGTTTCCACTTCCATGGCACTTCCCCGAGCCATGCGAAAGAAGCGAATGCGGTCTTTTCCGGCACGTCCGTTGCCCTCGGCGAGATTCAGTGCCACCGAAACACCGGCCCGACGAATCTGGGAAGCAAGGTTCGTGTCCGACCGCGCAATCAGCGTCACAACCCCAGCCAAACGCCGATTGAGTTCCAAACTTTCATCAAGAATCCGAAACATCCGATAGGTCTCCTGGTTGTTTTTGCGGGGCCTCAGAATCACCCTCACCCCAAGTGTTCTGAGGCCCCGCAAAAACAACCAGGAGACCGGCCGCCCGAGTTCGAGTTCGAGTTCGAGTTCGAGTTCGAGTTCGAGTTCGAGTTCGAGTTCGAGTTCGAGTTCGAGTTCGAGTTCGAGTTCGAGTTCGAG
>JANQQL010000017.1 GCA_028289345.1 Planctomycetota bacterium
CAAGAACCGCATCGGTTCCACCATGGCAGTGACCGATGACACCGGTGCCATTCAAGAAGAGTACACCTACACCCCCTTCGGCCGAGCCATCGTCGCCGATGGAGACCCCGATTCCCCGTTCCTGTTCGCCGGTCGTCGATGGGACAAGTCTGCCGAGCTTTACTTCATGCGGGCTCGGTACTACTCCGCTTGGATGGGGAGGTTCACGGCTCGAGATCCCCTTGGTCTTTGGGGTGACATCGGGAACTGGGGGAACGGGTACGGGTATGGGAACAACAATCCGTTCTCTGGGTCGGATCCCTACGGGTTGTTCTGGGAAGCCGCGAAGAACTTCGTCGGGGGAGCGATCGATGGAGGGATCTCTGGGGTTACCTTCGGTCTGGTGCAGACGGATATTGGCGCCAGGATCACCGGAGCTGATACGTCGAGTACGGCGTACCAAGCCGGGAACATCACTGGCGAAGTCCTGGGATCGGTTGCAGCAAACTCGGCAACAGGCGGGGCGGGAGCGATCGGGACGGTCGCAAGAGTTGCTCGAACCGCGGGTCGTGTGAATGACGCGGTCAACAACACGCAGACAGCGCTTTCGGTTGGCCATAATGCTGTCAATGGAACTGCAAGTGCTGGTGAGCTGCTTGGGGCAGCCGCGGAACTGGCTGGTGGGAGGAAATCGAGAAGTCGCGGCCCATCAAGGCAATCTGGCACATCTCCTTCATCTAGCAACAACTCTTCAGTCGGGGCGCGAACCAACTCAACGCCTGGCAAGAACGGCCTGGAGTCGAACGGTTCAGGTAGTGGTGACTCTGGCGGATCTGCAGACGTGACAAAGCGTCCTTCTTCCTTTAGGAAGGGAACCGTGCAGGACGCGTGGGACAATGCCCCGCCTGGCTCCAAGCCGGGTTCGAAGGCTTGCCCTACTTGTGGAAAGGATGTAAACGTTGCACCAGGTGAAGGGCCACGGGACTGGGATGTTGACCATCAGCCTCCGTACTCTCAGCGAAACCTCGAGGGAATGACTCGAGAAGAGGTCCTGGATGAGTTCAATCGAGGTACCCGACTTGAGTGTCCGTCTTGCAACCGGGGTAGAGGAGCGAGGTCGTTATGAATTCCATCGCTGATCACCTAGAGAGTCATCTTGGGCAGATCGCGGAGGGATGGGGTGATGGATCAAGTTTGAGAGTTGTCCGATTTGCTGGCCAGCCCGAGCCGGGAGTTTCAGCGTTCTCAACGCTTGGGTTAAGTCGTCATGTTCTCTCCATGAGTGATGGCAGATCAGTGCGTCAAGAGTTGCTGCTTGGGGCCCTTGACCGTTTCTCAAAAGAGTTGATTGCGTCATTCCTGCTCGCAATTGCTGCGAAGGTGGCACCGGTTGGTAAGGCTGTTTTGAGGGGCGAGGTTCTCGGCCCATGGCGGACAATGGCCGAAGGAGCCGACGTCAATAGCGTTTATGCAACGATTCCCGTCATGTTCGCTGACGGTTTGCCAACGTTCCCAGGCTCTAACCCGCCAACCGTCGTCGTTTGGTTGATCCCATTGATTGGCCACGAGCATGAGTGGGTTACAAGCAATGGTTGGGATGCTTTTGAGACCAGGCTTGAGCGTGAAGGGTTGGATTTCTTTAACCTCGAAAGGGAGTCCTTCTTACCGCGCTCGCCTGAACTGGACTGAGTTCTGTACTTGGCGTGCTCTTTCCAGCATGGAGATTCTTCAGCGCACATCTTCGTGTCGGGGCCTACGGCTGAAGACGCTAGTGAAATCTTGCGGCCAACGATTCGGAATCCCAATGCCAGAAAGAAGGGTGGGCGATGAGATCTTGGCGTGACGTGCCGAGAATCTATGCCGATTTTCAGAGGCAGACGATTCTGGGAGGACCATTCTTGTTTGTAAGGGAACGGCACAGGACCTCGAAAACCAGGGGGGCGTTCTAAGCAGCGGAATGGAGGTCATTCTCTACAGCGATGACATAGGTGATGATGGAGAGCCGGACGATCTTGAGGTGGAAGCGATTGTGGAGTGGGACCAAGATGAGCTGAGGTGGGTTGCGAGATTTGACCCAGAACGACTTCGCCATGCGTCGGACAACTGAGGTCGAGGCCGGTCACTAGGACGCTTTGTGTAGTAGGAAGCTGTTGCGGCGACAGAAGGTAGATCTGTACCCGGCCGGTTGAGATCGGTCGGTAGGTCTCGCATCAAAGTTCGAGGATTCACCGAGCTTTGCTGATTCCTGTCGAGCGATGACTTGTCGGGGGGTTGGGTGTCCAAAATGTGGACGCTGTGCGGCATCGGTGCCTTTGGCTTTGTGTTGGCACTCAATGCGTCGTCGGTCGCACTGTCTCTTTTTCAACATGGTGAACCGTTCGCACCGATGGGCTTCGAGGCAGTGGCATCCCATGATCGATCATTGGGACGTCATGGCTCCTCAGTGAGTGCCATGGTGCGGAATCTCGTCCCACATCATTTCTCTTTGATCATGTGCGAAAGCGATCGCGGTTCCTGGGCTCGAGGGCAATGAACGCGACCTTCCGCCGAGCCCCAACGGTGTCCTGCTCTGGCTTGCCAAGTTTGTCGAAACGGTCGTGAGTTGTACGTCCCCGCGGGAAGGTACGCCTTTGACTCAATCCGCTGACCATCTCCAGCAGAGACGTTTCAAGCCGGCAACGTGCCTGCCTCCTCGTTGCGTGGTGCAAAGCGAACCAGGGTGACAAAGTCCTAACACCAGAACGAAACTCCAATTGGCGAGTGTTTTGCAAAGAACCTTTCGCGTTCCATACGTTCAAGAGAAGCCATGGGACGTTTGACGGAGTGGGCGTACCAGGCGATCTGCCGGGCCACCTTCTGTTGTCTTATGGGAAGGATATCAGTGTCTTGGTCGATGCGCCGAATACGCGCCAATGCAGGCGGGAGAAGCCGCTCCCATTTTCGTACACGGAAGCTCACTGCTGCACCGATTGTTCTCTGTAAGTACAATCTCTCAGACTCTTGTGATCCAATGCTCTTGTCGGCATTTCCCAAACGCCCCGAGTGTCACTATCAGGAGGACACAAAATGAAAAGCGTTCTTGTTGGGTGCTGTCTCTTTGCAATTGGGCTTTCTCTCACCCCGAATATGAAGGCGATCTCTGAGCGAGAGCAAGCCCAAATCACAGGGTTGGGCATGTTGCACCCTATGGTTGAGTGGGAAGAAGGCACGATTGCTTTCTTTTCATCGTGCCAGTCAAACTCAAGTTGCTCGGAATTCAATGGTGGAGGGGCCACATGTGCTGGAACCATTACGCCCGCACCACCATGGGAGTGCTCGCCGGCAGTCACAGTCTGTCGTCCGTCAAGTTATTGCGGGAACACAACGACTTCCCTGCGCACCTGTCGGTCAGCGATGTTCTCCACTTGTACCGAGATCTCGTCAGGGACAGTGTCGTGTGGCTATCGGCAAGCCGGAGCCTGCATTGGAGGTGTTCCTGTCTGCTCATGCGTTCAAACAGGGCTATCACTCGGTCCGTGTCCAAGTGCCTCTCACGGTTGCAATTGACTCATCACACTGAGGTGTGTGCCAGTGCCGAGCAAACTCATCACATCCGTGAGCATTAGTGGACTTCTGCACTTGTCCGCTGTTTCCGGCCTTAGTGATTCTGAGATCGACGGCCTCTTCGAAGCGCTATCTGCCCGCGACGGACAGTTGAATCACGTCTTCTGGCGGTTTCGAGTCTTCTCCCAGGACAAGGCAATCGGAGAGTCTCCTTCGCAAGACGCCGAAAAGTTGTGTTTGGATGGAGCTCTCACACGAAGCGGCGAAAACAGGAGCTTGCGGCTCGACGATTATCGGGACGACGTTTCACTGTTTGCAACGTGGGACGGCCGACAGTTTGTCGCGTCACACTATGAGTTGCGATCCACTACCGCCGAGAGGGTCGAGCGCTCCCTGTCTGACCAAGGCATGTTTGACAATGGGGCGTACCCTCCATCATTTGGACTATGCGTCCTTGGAAGAACTCTTCCGGAACTCAAGGAGTCGGGATACGAAGTCGCTGTTGTCGGGCGTGAGGAAGTAAACGCGTTGGACTGCATTGCTCTCACTTTTTGCCCGCCAGGGTCCAAGCATCCTACGGTCCGTGTGCTCATTGATGATCGCAGGACTCTGTTGGCCTGGAAGACAGAGGTCCTCCGACCGGCGACGCCTGATGACGTGTCTTCACGTGTCGAAGATTGCTTTCAGGTAGACGGTGTCTACTACGTGCCCGAGTTTCGATGGAGGCTTACGCACGCGTTCGAGCGCGATGGACTCTGGCTGCCGAGCGAAGGCTTTGAAGATTCTCCAGGATTGACTGAAGCCACAGAGGCGTACCTTCGGTTAGAAGTCAACGAAGGAGAAACGACCGTTGGTGAACAGCTAAGCTCGGAGTTGTTTGAACATCCGATCGAGAAGGGAACGCTGATTCAGAACAGGGATACCGGTAGAGTCGAGTTGCATGAGTCCATACGGCCTGAGCGTGTATCCGTGGATGCCGTGGATGCGCTGTTGGATCAGATTGCAGTTGAGGAGGGGCTGATCCTCTCCCGCCAGGGCCTCAGAAGGCGTGAACTCGATGTGTCTTGTGGTGTGACAGCCGCTTACATGTTCGCTGTTCTTCACTCGTTCGAAGTCGATCCGGGGGCGTTGATCGACAGCCTTCCCGTCGGGATCGGTCATGAGTTATCCCTCCATCAATTGAGGGTGGCTCTGAGTTCGGCTGGCGACAGCGTATACGCTTACTCGGGCGATATCTCTGCATTGAGAGAAGCGGGCCAGTACGTTCTTGCCCATCTCCAAAGCTCAGGAGGTGCCGACGGTCACTTTGTCGTTGCGAAGGGCACCGAGGATGGGATTCTGATCGCTGATGGACTCGACGGAAAGTACTTCGTTAGCGAGAGCGACTTCAACGAACTCACCGATGGCCAAGTGCGGTTCTTGTCGCCGCGGGAACTTCGCGTTGGGCACACAGGAACTGTGAAGTTGATCCTCGTTGGTGCCGGAATGGCGCTGGTGGTTGCCTACTGCTTTCGCAGCTTTGTGAGTCGCCAATGAGACTCTTGTTGGCAACGGTGACCCTCGCAGTGGCTTGCGGGCCAGAGCCTGGCGTGCGCAGTGGGCCGAGGCTGGAGCTACTGTCGGACGCCGACTACGACGCAGGCGTCGTAAGTCTGGGCTCGACTGTGGAGCACGAGTTCAGCTTTGTCAACCGAGGAGAGGTCCCGGTTCATCTCGATATTGTGCGCGCTTCTTGTGCATGCTCGGAAGTGGAAGTGCGCCCGGAGACTGTGGGAGTTGGGGAAGAAGGCGTCGTGTACGTAGAGATTGAGGCCTCTTCGAAGTTCGGTGTGGACGCGATACTGACTGTCGGGTCCACGGAGCTTGGAAACTCCCTCCTCAGATTGCGAGTGGTTGTCCGAGTCGACGGATCAGAGAGGTTGTTGGTTGATCCCGGGCAGGTAACGCTCACTTGGGGTGCGGGCCTCGATCGACCAAGCGAGACGCTTCAAGTTCATACCTTCTTTCGCGGGGACACAACTCCCTTGTTGTCAATGGCTGGGCCATCATGGCTAGACTTGACGCCAATCGATGAGAGCCTGAGAGCGTTACCAGATGGTGAGAAAGAGCTTGTGACTCGTGTTGAAGTGAACGCGAGCTTGACTCAACGCGCTGTGGGGATTGTCACCGATCGAATCAGGTTTTCGTCAAGCAGGCCTTCCATCGCTCCCGCAGAGATTGGCGTCAAGCTCGTGGTAGAAGGCCCCCTGAAGTTCACGCCTAGCACGCTGTTCTTGGGATCGGGAATCCGAACTTCAGTGAAGAAAAAGATCAGAGTTGCAGTCGCTGAAGATGGCACAGAGATTGGTGAAATCAGCTGTGCGGATCCACGAATCAACGTTCAGTCGAGGCGAGTTAGCGAATCCGAGCTTGAAGTGGAGGTCGTGTTCAGTCCTGAGAAGGGCAGCGATCGCCAACGACTCATCAGCACGTCGCTAGTCTTCGATCTACCAGAATCTTCGCCTCCAGGAGCTTCACTGCCAGTGAAGGGTTGGCTCGACGAAACCGTGAGCTCGAAGTGATGTCTGGGCGCTCGCTGTTCAGGATCGCCTTGCTAAGCGGTGTCGTTAGCCTGGGCATGGGTTTCTTGGTTTGGTTTCCCGCTTCCGAGGAGCTGCCTCCCGAAAGTGCAACCTCTCGCAGTCCTGCCAGAGTCTCGTCAAGGGAGCCCACGGAAGTCCTTCGGGCGATTTCATCGACCACTCGACAAGAGGTTGATGAGCCAATTGAGTCCTTGCGACCCACGATGATTCAAGGGGCAGTTGTGGATAAGTGGACCATGGCGCCGGTGGCTGGGGTGAGGGTCACCGCACTGTCTTCGAGCGGTAATCTGGGCGATGAGGATACGACTTGCAGTTCTGGCGAGTTCTCGCTCGAACTGGAACACGACGACACGTATTCGATTGCGGCAACGCTTGCTGGGTACCTCCCCGCTAGATGTGAAACACCATCGGGAATCGATCGTCCGCTCTTCATTGAATTGTGGCCATCAGCAGTACTCACGGGGAGCGTTCGGGCCAGGATCACGGCGAATCCTGTCGAGGCACGTTTGCGAGTTTGGTGGGTCGACCCGATGAGTCAGGATCCCGGAGTGCTCACGAGGAAGACTGACGCTCAAGGGCGATTTGAGATCGGCGAGCTTCCGGCTGGAATTGAAATCAGAGTTTCTGTTGAGGGAGGCTCGTACGCGACAGCGTTGGAACGACTGATCTTGCCCCGAACGGGAATGGAGAGGATTCTCAACCTTGACTCTGGAACGGCGATTTGGGGGACTTGCGCCGAGGGAAATGGCACTCCGATCGAAGGTGTCAGAGTTGTATTGATGGGTGCCACAGGCCCGAGTGGAGAAGGAGATCGCCAAGTTTCAGTGACCAATCATGAAGGGCTCTTCTCGTTTGGCCATTTGCGCCATGGTTACTACGAACTTGTGGCCACTCACGAAGATCGAATCGAATCCCGGGAGCTCCTGTTGGGTGACGGCGTCCAACCTGTTGACGGGCTTGACGTGGTTTTCACGCGCGCGACACCACTCAACATTCGCCTGCGTTACTCTGACAACAGGCCGGCCGAAGGGGTCCTTGCCAGAGTGCTCGGGCATGCTGGATTGGCGATTTCAGATCGTTCCGATTCCCGAGGAGAGCTCGTCATCCCTGACTCATGTCGTGGACCGAACTACTTTCTGGAGATCGGAGGCGAGTTTGATGACGGAGTGTCGACGGAATTCATCTCGATGGACCGGGCCTGGAGTACTGATACAACATCCATTGAGGTCCGTGAGATTCCGACCTCAGCCGTGCAGTTTCATTTCGACCCTGAACCAAAGGGTGGGGAGCTGGTACTAGAAAAACCTTCGGGAGACGGTGGTCTGGACTCAAGGCGCTTTTCCCTCGACAATGGTTCTGCTGTGCTCAAGTTGGAGTCTGGACGCTACTTGGCAGCGCTCTTGGTTGACGGGAGCACAAGGTGGTCGACCTACTTGGAGATCGACGCCCCGAAGGTCGTTCGATCCGTGATCCAATGGCCAACATTCCGCTCCATATCCGGGAGAGTGCTGACCGCGGAGAGCCATTCTCCGATTGAGGGAGCCTCAGTATTCGCGGAGAGTCCGGACGGCAAGGTTCCCCACACGGCCGCGAATACCGATGCCACAGGCGAATTCACTGTGGTGGTTGATTCACAGTATTTGCCAGACCTGCGCGTCTCGTGCACAAAGCCTGGACTAGTGCAGGTTGCCGGCAGTCAGGCCGAATTCATGCAGAGTGGTTCAACAGACCTGACCCTGTCTCAGCCTTTGCGAATGACCTCGCCTGCATCGATCCATCTTCTCGTTCCTCCAGAAAGTTCGGGATCCCTAAGAAGTTTCCGCAACCAGACCTGGGTAGAGGTCGCTGGGAGAATCAGCGGCGACACGCTGTTGTTTGACAATCTATCGCCCGGTACCTACCAAGCTAGGTCGGGCGGTGAGTTTCGGATGATCGAGCTGGCTGCCGGAGCTTTGGAGGTCGTCGATCTTCGGTTTCCGAATCAAGCGCAATGGACCGTGCACACGGAAACTCATGATGGAAACAGAGTTGAGAATTGGATCGCTGCGGCCGCACTATCAACAACGAACCTAGATCAATCGTGGCAGGCAACCATCGCGCACGGCGACGAGCTGCAGTTCTTTGGCGTCCCAGAAGGAGACTATGTGATCGTTGGCATGAGAGGGAAAGAACGGCAGATCGTTTGTGAGCCGATCACCCATCTGGCGGGCGTCAATCGCGATTCACTGTCGTTGCGAGAGGGGCGTCTGACGATCGACAATAGTACTGGCGTTGACATCCGCTGTACGATCAGCCTCTCGCAGGTAGATGGGGTGAATCCCGCCCGATTCTTTGGACAACAACTCACGATCGACAGCTTCTCTGTCTCGTCCGGGAAAACAGTCGAGAGGACGGGCTTGCCTCGCGGGCAACTCATCCTTCATACCGAGACCGATGTCGGTCACTCGACCACCGTCGATGTTGACCTAGAGTCGAGTGATGAGGTCGGCATTCCCGTTTATTGAGAGTTGAATCGTTTCATCCATCTGAGGGAAGCAGCGTCGACGGGGAAGCTGCCAACATTGCGGCGATGATCAAATACACAAGAGACGCTGCTACCGTTTCCCAGTCTGTCTTGGCCGCTCTTGGTTGGAGCGCTTCCACGCTCAGTAAGTGAATGCCTCGTAAACAACAAGCTGAGACGATTGGCCAACGAAGCATGCGCCCCAGAGCAGCCAATCTGACGTGTGGCACGAGTCGTGAAGCAATGAAAAGGCAGATGACGACCACTCCCCATATGAGCAGGTCGGTTTTGAAGAAACGCAATGCAGTGCCAAGAAGAAGCATTCGAACGACGTTGGTTCTCGAAATCATGCTTTCTCTACTCGAAGGTTTGACTCTCCCCCGTTTCAGTGGGCACCGGGTTTGAGTTGAGCCCGCATCTCTGTAGAGTGCCGGGGAGTGACCCGACTCAAGATATTACGAGCCCGCTCTGGAAAGACGCCAGAGCCAGCGAGGTGGTAGGAGCCACTCCCTAGCTACTTGCCAGGGCCCCATTCGTGAATCGACGAACCCACGAACTCCGCCATCCGCTGCCCCGCCGCCTCGTGACCTTCGATGTTCCAGTGTCCGTCGAAGGGGAAATGAAGAACCTCTCCCGTTCGGCGAACGCGCTCGCGAAACTCCGACTCCAGGTTCAGGAACGGAATCTCTCGTTCCTCGCAGAACGCTTCGACTTTGGAAGCCGGAAGGTCGAGGTCGTAGCTGCCGTCGGCCATCGCGGGATAGGACTGGACCAGCTCCGCGAGCCCGGCTTCGTTCCCCAGAATGCCTTGGGGAGTCGAGGCCACCGCGAGCGCGTAGCCGACCCCGAGCTTCTCGCAGTAGCGAATGGTCCGTTGTAGTAAGCGCAGGGTTTCGTCCCAAGCTTTCTGCCATTCGGGACCTGGCTCGGTGGCGAAGACCTGATAGTCGATCGGGATCGTTGGGTCTCGTCGCGAGGCGCGCACCGCGAGCTGGTAGGAAAGGAACTGGTTGAGCCGGGATCCTTCCCACAAAAACCACGGAGCGTCTTCCTTGGGCAGCTGCAACCAGCCGGGGCGAAAGCGGGTCATCTGTTCGTACTGGGCGCTGGCGATGGCGTTGAGTTCGTTGCTGTTCTCTCGGACGTCGTTCAATGGGAGGAACAGGGTGATCACCAGGTCTGGCTGGAGTCGTTCTCCAAGGGACTGCAACGCACGGAGTTGATCGACCTGGGACCATCCTGGTCGACCCATCGAGACCACTTCGAAAGTCCCGGCTCCCTTTTCGTTCAGGTGATGCTGCAGGCGGTTGCCGACGATGGTCGCTTCGGGACAGCCCAATCCCCAGACGTAAGAGTCGCCGAGCAGTGCGATGCGAGTGGCCCCCGGTGCTTTGGGACCGAACGTCGGCGGGGCCGAGCGGTCACGGTCGTCGGGCAACAACTCCTGAGGCGTGCGAAACTCGCCGTCGACGTACTCGAACCCCAGTCGGTCGGGGCTCCACGTGCGCAGGTACATTTCCGCGAGGCCCAGCATCAGCCCGACGCTTGCCACGGCCAGCAACCACTTGGCCCACCACTTGCCGCGGCGGGACTTCGAGGAAGAAGGTGGGTCCAATGGCTTCGACGGGGGCAAGGGCGCGGTCATGGAACGGGAGACCTTACCTCAGAACCTCGGGGTAGTTCTCTTCCAGGTGGTGGCGAATGGTTTCCGCCGCGATCTTGTGGGCTTCGGCAGACGGGTGGTGATTGGATTCGCTGACTCGCATGGCGACGGGGTCGTGCTGCTGAAACAGGGGAAGCAGGTCGAGCACGTCCAGCCCTTGCTCGGTGGCTGCCAGGGCCACCTGCTCGTGGAGGTTCGCGTAGGGATAGTCCTCCCAGCGATCATTGGTCTGCACCGGGAAGATCACGACGAGCACCGGGAGGTTCCGCGCGGCGGCCAGCTCATGAATCCTGGCGAAGGCGTCGAGTACGCTTTGCCAGCGGGAGGAACCCGGGGCGTGCAGGAACTGGTAGTAATCCCCGTCTCCTCGCAGGCGCACTTCCCATTCGTGTTTCGCACTGGCGAGGAGGCGCAAAGCGTGAAACTTCTGCCACCATTGCTCTTCGGCGAAGTACGCGTGGAGCTGCTGGGTGGAGGCGATTTCCGGATCGTTCAATGCGTAGCCGGCCAGCAAGAGCCTTGGGTTCCAGGGAAGCACCTTGTGTTCCAGCACCAGTGCCTCGTCTCGAGAGCTGTACCCGCCGACTCCGAAGTTGAGGACGTCGAACTGCTTCCCTGACTCGGCGTGCTTTCGGTTCAGCAACCCTTCGAGCTTGCGAGGATAGGGCTCCCGGTCCTTCACTCCGAAGCCGAAGGTGAACGAGTCCCCGAGCACGGCGATCCGAGTGATGGTTTCTTCGTTACCCTCCAGGGGCTCGTCGTCGCGCATGCCGTGGCTGTTGGTGCTGATGGCGGTTCCCGGAGGAAAGCCCAGTCGGTTCTCTCGCAACCGAACGCTTCGATCCGGAACCAGCTCGTAGGCCAACCCCGGGATCGGAGATGGGCGATGAAGGTAGCCGCTCCAGCCGCTCTCATCGGTTTCTTCGACGGGCGCTCGGTAGCTCACCGGCCACCACAGGCGCAGAGAAACTTCGGTCGCTCCCAGAAGCACGACCATGGTGCCGAGCAGCAACCCGAGCCGCTTTCCCACTCTGCTTCGTGTTCCAGTCATGGGTTCCTGAGTCCGCGACGTTGAGCACATCTCGAGATGTCGACGGGAAGCATCATCGAGACCCCGCATAGCGGACCACAACCGTGACTCGGTCCGGCGGAGGCGGTTCGGGGACCGTGAACGTGGTGGTCGGCTCGAATTCGGAGTACTTCATGCTCACGTACGCTTGAATCCCTTCGTCCATGACCGTGGCGATCCAGGGGGGGCGCGGTCGATCCTTGGGCGAACGAGAGTAGGGGAAACTCTTCACGACGATCACATCTCCGAGTTTCGCCGATTGCATCTGTTCGTCGAGACTGGTCAGGGTGTTGGAGAGGTGTTTGCTCGCTCGCGGCCAGTCGGGATCGGGATGGAAGAGCGGACTCCCCCGGAGAGGCAGGGCCACGATCCCCAACACGATCAAGCCGATGACCGATCCCACCGGACGCCGGCGCTCTTGCCACGCCCGGACACCTTCCTCCATCAGCCCGCTCACCAAGAGCGCAACCCCGGCCAAAGGGAAGACCGAGTACCACGAGGCGTACTCGTCCATGATCAGAAGCAGTGCGAGGGGAGGCAGCAGCCACGCCACGGCGAGAGCGACGGGGATTCCGGACGGAGTCCTTTCCGGTGGGGGATTGTTCGGCGTGTCCGTGTGCTCGATGTTCGGACGGCGGAGAAACGTTGCCAGGCCGGCGAGCAGCAAGAGAGTTCCTCCCGTCAACCAGGCCAGTCCGTCGGGGCCTCGATGGGGCCACGGGTCGAACAGGTCGCGCATGAGGGAAGCCGCGTGATTCCCAAATCTTTCCAGGGGAGACACTTCCGGATCTGACTCGGTGAGGTACCCACCGACTCCTTTCAAGACCAGAGTTCGGTTGATCAGGTAGACCGTTGCTCCCAACAGCGCGGGAAGACTGGCGCGAGTTGCCCGGACCACCCTTGGCTGACCTGGTGCCGCGTGAAGCCACTGGTGCAGGAACACCAGCCCCACTCCCATGGCCCCGTAGTCTTTGGAGCCGGATGCCAGCAGGACCAACGCGCCGGCCACCCAGCAGCGAGCCCGCGCGCGCTCTCCCGGCCTTGGCAGCACCGCCAGGGTCAACAATAGGAACAGCGTCACCAGGAGTTCCGAACGGCGACAGGGCACCGGAAGCACGCTCTGGACCGAAGGATGAAGAGCGAACAGCAGTGCTCCGACCAGGGGGCCGACCCATCCCTTCCCAAGTAAGCGCTGAGCGGCGATGAACAACGCACCGACGGTCGCGGCAAACAGAATCAGGGAGTGCCATTGATAGCCGCGCGGATTCAATCCAGATCGCCAGTAGTCGAACGCCAAGGAGAGGTTCTGCACTGGCCGAAAGAAACGCACCGTGATGCGATCGTCGATCAGGGACTCGGTGAAAGTGCCGGTGAAGTCGGCAAAGCTCTCGATGCGGCTGGTGTCGATCGCCGTGAACGAATCGAATCCGAGGATGCCCTGGTCCAGGACCTCGCGGTGCACCCAGAGGCTCGCGCCGAACAATAATGCGACCACCAGCCAGCCGCCGAACCGCAACGAGGGAGAGGCGTTCGCGGTCAACGGGACGCCGCCTTCTCTTTCGCCTTGGCGTCGGTGATGGCCCAGCTCGAGGTCCCGGACAAAGACCCGGCGGAGGTTGCCGGATCCGCCGACACGTAGCCCAACCCTTCCAGCATTTCCGTCATCTCTGCAGATGATTCGGGCACGTCCGCTTGGGGGACGTGTGGGTCAAGGCCCACCACGAAACGGCGCAGCTCTTCGTGGAGCTCTTTCACCAGTTCCGTTTGCTGCGACGAGAGATCCTTGGTTTCCAACGGATCTTCGTCGAGGGCGAACAGTTCCAAGCGTCCGTCCTCTCCTTCGATCAGCTTGAACGGGTCGCGGTGGTAGGCGCGAAGTCTCCGCTGCCACGGCGTGGGGTCGAATTCGGGATGAAGTTCCTGCACGGTCAGGAGGGGCTGGGCGAATACCGCCGAGTATTCCGAGAGCCGAGGGCGAGTCTCGGTCGCGTCGAGAAGGTTCGGGGAGCCGTTCAGGGAGTCCGGCCGCGGGATGCCGGCCAGATCCAGGAACGTAGGAAACACGTCCAGGGTCATCACCGGTTGCCGACTGCGTCCTGGCTCGAGTCCCGGTCCGCTGGCAACGAGCACCACGTGAGTCAAGGGACTGTAGAGCGAAAACTGGTGGTCCATCAGGTGATGTTCCCCCAGCAGTTCTCCATGGTCACTGGCCAGAACGATCACCGTGTTGTCGAGATGACCCCGAGAATCCAGCCCCTCCAAGAGATTGGCGAATAAGTCATCCAGCTCTCGCAAGGTGGCATCGTACGTCGCCTCCATCAGCGCCAGCTCTTCGTCGCTGTATTCGCGAAATCCGAAGGCATAGGACCACATCGCATTCCAGGATCGATCCACTTGATAGGAGCGCGACACCTGCTCCGGAGTCATCAGTGCTTTGCGATGTTCCGCCGAAGGAATGAACGGCCGGTGAGCCTCCATGTAGTTCAGGAACAGGAACCAGGGGCGAGCAGGATCTCGGGCGTCGAGGAATTCCTGCACTCCTTGCTCGGCGAGTTCCCCCGCGGCTTTGATCATCCAAGGCGTGATCTGCCGGGATTCGAACTTCTCGTTGAGTTCGCTCGTGCCCTCGTCGCGGCGCAGTTTCGCGCGCACGATCTTGCTCGCCTGCTTGCGGTACTTGGGGCTCCACGGATGCTCCACCACCTCGAATCCTTGGGCCAGGTTCTTTTCAGCAGACACGTAAGGGTTGGCCGCCCACAGGTAGGTTTGGTAGCCATGGGCTCCCAATGTTTCGGCGAGAGTCTGGAAGCGATCTTCCAAGTGCTGATAGGAGCTGTGGGTGCCATGTTCGCTTGGCAGCAGGCCGGTGAACATCGAGGCGTGAGAGGGGAGCGTCGTGCTGGCCGCGGACACGGCGTTCTCGTACACCCGCGCCTGCTGCGCCCACTGGTCCAGTCGGGGAGTCGTTGGTCCCTCGTAGCCGTAAAGGCTCAGGTGGTCGGCGCGCACCGTGTCCCACACCACGAACAGAAGGTTGGGACTGGTTGGGCGCGGGTCGGCTGGCTTCTCGCCAATCGGGGGCTCTTCGCCACACGCGGTGAGCCCGAAGCAAACCAGCCAGCCCAGCCTTTTCAGCCAGCCAAGGCGTGTCCGTGACTTGGTGTCGATGTCGGGCCTCTCTTGGTTCTATTTCCGCACCGGACTGGCCGTGTCTGTCCACTCGGCAACATTCCGATCGAGCCCTCATTATTCCGCGGCGGAGGAAGATCCGATGAATCCCCTAGCGGCATTTCCGCGACGCCCTGGGATTTCATCCGTACGCCGACTTGCTCCCCTTTTTCAACCTCTTCGCCGGGAGGCCCGTACCATTTCCTTCGTTCTTCCATTCGCCAGCTCGCGGTCCCTCGCCCGGGGGGCCGGAATCGGGAAACCAGCAACCGGGGATACCTTCATGAGAATTCTGCTCACCGCGGTCATCGTCTGTGGAGAGGTTGCCGTGTTCGCGGCCTCCGGCCATGCCGCGGACACGCGGATGCTGAGCCAGCCGGCAGTCAGCGACTCCCACGTGGCTTTCGTCTATGCCGAGGATCTGTGGGTCGCGGGCCGCGATGGCAAGAACGTGCGCCGCTTGACCAGCCACGAAGGCGTGGAGTTCAATCCGCGGTTCTCGCCGGATGGGCGCACCTTGGCCTTCAGCGCTCAGTACGACGGCAACACCGATGTCTTCGTCGTTCCCGTGCGCGGGGGCGCTCCGCGACGACTCACCTGGCATCCCGGCTCCGACGTGGTCCGCGACTTCACTCCCGAGGGGGACGCCGTGCTGTTCTCCTCCGCCCGAGAGGTCTACACCGGCCGTCACGTGCAGCTCTTCACAATCCCCGTGGTGGGAGGGCATCCCCAGAAGCTCGACATTCCCCACGGCTTCAAGGCGTCCTATTCCGCGGATGGGTCGAAGATCGCCTACACCCCGCTCTATGAACCGTTTCGGCAGTGGAAGAACTACCGAGGTGGGACGGCGACCCGAATCTGGATCTACGACGTCGCGACCGCGGCGATCGAGATGATCCCGCAGCCCGAGGGACGCTGCAACGACACCGAACCGATGTGGGTCGATGGCCATGTCTACTTCCTGTCGGACCGCGCGGGCGAGTTCAACCTGTTCGCCTACGATCCCCGTGACGATTCCCTGGAACAGAAAACCCAGTACGAAGACTTTCCGATCCTGAGCGCCTCGGCAGGCGACACCACCGTGGCCTTCGAGCAGGCCGGGTGGCTGCACTTGTACGACGTCCCGAGCGGTGACTCTCGCCGCTTGCCGATCGAGATCGCGACCGATCACAACGAACGCCGGCCGCGCTACGTGGATGGCAAGGATTGGGTTCGCAACGGCCATCTCTCGCCTTCGGGCGCCCGGGCGGTCCTCGAGGTCCGCGGCGACATCGTCACGGTGCCTGCCAAGAAGGGCGAACCGCGCAACCTGACCAACACTCCCGATGCCCACGAGCGATCTCCGGTGTGGTCGCCCGATGGCAAGTGGATCGCTTGGTTCTCCGACGCTTCCGGCGAGTACGAGCTGCACGTGGCGCGTCAGGATGGTTCCGGCAACACCCGCAAGTTCGAGTTGTCCGGCGCCGGCTTTTACGATGCTCCCCAGTGGTCGCCGGATTCGAAGAAGCTGAGCTACCTGGACAATTCGTGGTCGCTGGCTTGGATCGACCTGGACACGGGAGACACCAGGAAAGTGTCCTCGGAGCCGCTGTACGGTCCGATCCGAAGTTCCAGCCACGCCTGGTCACCGTGCTCGCGGTGGCTGGTTTACACCCGAACGACCCATGCCTACTTCCAGCAAGTTCACTTGTATTCTTTGGACGAAGACCAGTCCTATCCGTTGACCGATGGGCTGACGGATGTGGGCGAGCCGTGCTTCGATGCCTCTGGCAAGTACCTGTACTTCAGCGCTTCGACCGACGCTGGTCCGGTGCGGGCTTGGTTTGCCATGTCCAACGCGGACATGGAGATGACCAACTCCTTGTACGTCGCGGTGCTGGAGAAAGGGGAGCCTTCTCCACTTGCCCCACAGAGCGATGAAGAAGAGGTGGAAGACGAAGGGGAGGAAGGGGGCGACGAAGCGAAGCCGGACCCGGCCGAGTCGAAGGACTCGGGTGCTGGTGGCGAAGAAGATGGCGAGACCTCCGAGGCGATCGAGGGAGACCAGCTTGCGTCCGCCGAGACGGAAGAGGACGCCGACGAACCCTCGGAGTCGGAGGACACGGACGACGAGGGCGACGACTCCGAACGCACCAAGATTGATCGGGACGGCTTCGACCAGCGAATCCTGGCGCTGCCGGTGGGTGGTGGATACCTCAGCAGCCTGCAAGCCGGAGAGGAAGGATTCGTCTACTACACCAAGAACGAGTCCTCTTCGCTGTTTGGTCGAAAGGGCACTCCCGCGCTGTACCGGTTCAACCTGAAGGAGCGCAAGGAAGAGAAGATCGCGGACGGCGTGCCGGGTTACGCGGTCTCTGCCACCGGGAAGAAGCTGTTGGTGTTCCAGGGCGGCGAGCTGTCCATCATCCCCGCCTCTCCGGGAGCGAACCCGGCGTCCCAGCGTCTCCCCACCCAGAAGATCCAAATCAAGATCGATCCTCCCGCGGAATGGGCTCAGATCTATCACGAAGCCTGGCGCATCAATCGGGACTACTTCTACGATCCTGGGATGCATGGCGCCGACTGGCCGGCGATGCGTGAAAAGTACGCGGCCTTCCTTCCGCACCTCGCCACGCGGTCCGACTTGAACCGGGTCATCCAATGGATGTGCAGCGAGTTGGCGGTCGGCCACCATCGGGTCGGTGGTGGGGATCGCCGACTCGACGGGCCGGACCGAGTGTCCGGAGGTCTGCTTGGCGCGGACTTTACGGTGGAAGAGGGACGCTACCGGTTCACCAAGGTGTTCGGCGGTCTGAACTGGAATCCGTCGTTGCGCTCTCCGCTGACCGAGCCTGGGGTCGAAGTGGAACCCGGGGACTATCTAATCACCGTCCAAGGCCGGGATCTGCGGTTCCCTGACAATCTGTTCCAGGCCTTCGAGAACACCGCAGGCAAGAGCATCGAGATCACGGTCGCCAAAGACGCCGACGGAGAAGATTCCCGAACCGTGACCGTCGTTCCCGTCCGCTCCGAGTATGGACTGCGCAATCGCGACTGGGTCGAAGGAAACATGCGTCGGGTCCACGAAGCCACGGACGGTCGAGTCGCCTACGTTTACGTGCCAAACACGACGGCTCAGGGCCACACCTACTTCAAGCGCTACTTCTTTCCCCAAGCGGACAAGCAGGCGATCATCATCGACGAGCGCCACAACGGCGGAGGTCAGGTCGCGGACTACTACATCGATCATTTGCGCCGACCCGCCCTTTGCCAGTGGGCCACGCGTTACGGGGATGACATCCCGACTCCGTTTTCCTCGATCCAGGGCCCCAAGGTCATGATCATCGACGAGACCGCGGGATCGGGCGGAGACCTGTTGCCGTGGATGTTCCGGGAGCTCGACCTGGGGGTGTTGGTGGGGCGGCCCACGTGGGGCGGTTTGGTCGGCGTGCTGGGTTTCCCGGTGTTGATGGACGGCGGATCCGTGTCCGCGCCCAACCTGGCCATCTGGACCGAAGACGGGTTCATCGTCGAGAACGTCGGCGTTCCGCCGGATATCGAAGTCGAACAGCTTCCCTCGGAGATCATCGCCGGCCGCGATCCCCAGCTCGAAAAGGCGATCGAAGTGACCCTCGAGATGCTGGAGAAGGATCCTCCGAAGAAGGCCGTGCGTCCGCCTTTCCCGATTCGCGTTCGCCGATGACGAAAGGCTAGGCCTGGAGGATTCACGACGACCGTCGCAAGGATGATTCGTCGCGGGGCTGGCGGCCGTCACGACCGCAAGCCAAGGGGACGAATTGCTGAAGGATTTTTGTTCATGGGCAGGCGGCCTTCGTGAGGCATCCGTGTTAAGGGATCACCACTAAGGGCCGCTCCTTCCTTTGCGACTCTCGTGACTCATGGCGTTTTCCCCGACTGGTCGATACCTAGCAGGCCGTGGAAGAAGTCTTTCGGCGCCCGATCGGACCTTTTCGCCTCCGTCCTCGAATCCTCGACGAATCCATCGATTCGCCTGCGGTTCGACTCCTCGGCGGAAACGAAAATCTCTCGATCGGCCATCCGAGGCGCTTTTCAACGGCCTGCTAGTCGGGGGAACTTGGAACCATGGGCCGGCGTCAAGCCACACACTCACGCATCAAGATCATCGTCACCGGACTCTGCGCCGTCGCGTTGTTGATCGCCGGCGGGGTCTTGGCGTTTGCGGACGCGCCGGTCGATTTGCCGTTGTCGTTCGATGCTTCGGATCGAGCCCAGAGTGAACTGCTCGTCACTTGGCTGGAGGGACGTCGGCAAGGATTGTATCTCGTTCTCGGGGCGACCTTCGCCCTTGCGGTGGTGGTGGGAGTTCTCTTGAAATCCTCGGCTCACTCCGATCTCCGCAATGCCATGGAATCTGCGGAGCAAGTGGCTGAGAGGAGGTCCAAGTTCCTCGCCACGATGAGCCACGAACTCCGGACGCCGATGAATGGCGTGATCGGCATGGCGGATCTCCTTGCGGACACCGGGCTAGACCCTGAACAGCGGGAGATGCTGGACACTCTGCGGCTCTCGGGAGAGCAGCTCCTGGTGGTGATCCAGGATGTGCTCGACTTCTCCAAAATTGATGCGGGGAAAGTCGAACTCGAAGACTTCGAGTTCAACCTTCTGGACGTGGTCGAGGATGTTGCCGAGATGTTCTCGATGCGTCGCAATGCGAAGCGCGTGGCCTTTCACCAATGGATCGACTCCCGAGTCCCGATCTTGGTTCGGGGGGATGGTGCGCGACTCAAACAGGTGCTGATCAACCTGGTCAACAACTCGACCAAGTTCACCGAATCGGGAGAAATCGCGCTTTCCGTGGGGCTCGCCCAGGACCAGGATCGCCAAGCGGTCGTTCAGTTCTCCGTCTCCGACACCGGGATCGGCATTCCCAAGGATCGGCAGGCTCGTTTGTTCCAGTCCTATGAGCAGGGTTCCTCGTCCACGGCTCGTGAGTACGGGGGCACGGGACTCGGACTCACCATTTGCCACCGGTTGGTTTCGTTGATGGGCGGATCCTTGCGGGTCGAGAGTGCCGAAGGTCAGGGCGCGACGTTTTCCTTCGATTTGACTCTCGAGAAACAGGGCCGGCCTCAGCCTCCGCCGCTACAGCTTGCCGTTTCCCAAGACCCGCCGAGAATCTTGCTGCTGCAACAAGATCCCCGGGGCGCGAGCATTCAACGAGCTCGCTTGGAAGGATGGGGGGCCGTGGTCGAAGTCGTGACCGAGGCCGAGATCGCCGAGCAGGTGGTGTCGGAGCGGAGTTTCGACTGCCTGCTCATCGACTCCGGAGCAGCGGGGATCGATGTGGCTGCAGTGGCGGGTCGGATTGCCGAGTCTTCTCCATCACTGCCGCAGGTGGTTCTGGCGGACGCTCGGGAAGTTCGTGGACTGCGTGCCGAGCTTCGATCACATTGTCGATATGTGTTGCGAAGCCCCGCGCGCACCACCTTCTTCTTCGACTGTTTGAAAGACGCCTTGTTTGCAGGAAGCGAGCGGGAGGTGTCGAGACCGGTCTCCGGAAGAGACACCAAACGCGATCACGGACTGCGTCTCTCGATCCTGCTCGTCGAGGACAATCCGATCAACCAGGTCGTGGCAGCGAAACTGGTTCAACGTCTCGGGCATGCTGTCGAGGTCGCCCATCATGGCCAGGACGCGCTCGAGAGAATCCAGCAGGCCCAATACGACGTAGTGCTCATGGACTGTCAGATGCCGGTGATGGATGGCTTCGAAGCGACCCGGCGAATCCGCAACGGGGAGGCCGGCCCGCAGTCCCGCGTCCCGATTGTCGCGATGACTGCCAATGCTCAGCAGGGGGCTCGGGACGAGTGCCTCGCGGCCGGGATGGATGACTACCTCACCAAGCCCGTTCGCTTCGAGAACCTCTCGACTTTGCTCGACAAGTGGGCGCTGGCGGAAGTGACGATCTGAGTTTCGGGCGAATGGTCCTCGCCCGATCTGGGCGAACTGCTCGGTGAAAACCGCCGTCGTTCTCGTCGGAAGCAACTTTGACTCACTCTCGTTACGGCCTTCATGAGTCTTCCGGGCGAGGAGCCAAGGTTCCTTCGGGCGACATTTTGAGAGATCGGTCGCCAACGAACCACGGGGCACCCGCCGATGCGGGCGCCCCGTAGCCAATTGCTCGGAAATCCGGGAGCGACTGCCAGATTTCAGAATTCGTCAACGAAAGTTCACGACGACGTCGTTGCTGATGAGAATGCCATTCTCGCCGCGGGCAAAGGTTCGAAGGGTGATGCTGGTGCCGGACAGCTCGCGGTCGACGGCGGCGCGGAGAGACCATTGTCCCTCCTTGTCAAGACGACCGAGAGCCAGCGGTGCGAACAGTTTGGCGCCTGCGAACTCGACCACGTAGACCCCGGCGCGCGCGCCTGGTTCGCGGGCCGCAGCGCTCACGACTTCCATCTCCGCGCCCGTGCGGACGTCGCGGGTGGAGGCTTCGAGCACCAGTGGCTGAACCAAGAAACCCGGTTCACTGACCGCGACAAAGTCCTCGTCCCCCTTGTTGTCCTGAACCACACGAATGCGAACCGCGGAATCGCGCAGCTCCGGAACCTCCCAGGAGAACTTGTAGACTGCTCCCTTGGAGATGTCTGGTGCCGGCACGTCGATGGCAATCTTCTGCCAAGGTCCGCGCGGCCCGTCCACGGAGTAGTACAGATCGAAGTTCTCGGTCAGCCGTTCCCCAGTGATCATCCACTCGATCGAACACTGGGATCCGACGTCGAACGCCCCACCGTGAGGCGACATCAACTCGACCTCCGCGCTCGCCAAACCGCCTCCTCCCACGACTGCCAGCGAGGTGGTGATCGTGGCCAGCCAAGCACGCGGGTGCCGGCGGGCCGTTCTTCCAAGCGCCATGAGTCTTTCCTTTTGTCATCCCGGGTCGCGGCGGTACCGGCCGTACGAAGGCTGTCCCGCATGGAGCGACCCCTCTCTCAGCCCCATTCCTCGACTAAGGGACCGGCGTTTGGGAGAACAACCCTCAGGAAAACGTTGCTGGAAACACAAGTCGCGCAAACGCCCTGGGAGCAGGATTCAAGGCGAGACATTTTTGACCGTGCGAGTTGACAACGGCCGAACGCGAGAGGGGAGTTACCGATGGACCTGCGGGCCAATTCTCTGGCGGAAACGGGAGTGTTGCGATCGGCGGTCCGAGTCTTCGAG
This sequence comes from Planctomycetota bacterium, assembly GCA_028289345.1. Classification (GTDB taxonomy): domain Bacteria; phylum Planctomycetota; class B15-G4; order B15-G4; family SIAN01; genus JANQQL01. Next base: position 21,693 of record JANQQL010000017.1, read on the forward strand.
CATCAACGGGGTTCGTGGGACGAAGAGGTCGAATCGGCGGCTTCTTGCACCAGGGAACGGATCTCGTCTGGCATTGTGAAGAGCGTCGGACCCACATCATCAAAGACCACCTCATCAGTGCGATAGACCGATTCGATTCCTGTTTCCGGATCGAAGATGTAGCGCCGAGTGGGGAGTCGTCCGTCGCCGAAAGGGCGGTAGTCTCCAAGGATCGTGAGAGTCTCGTGTTCCGCGTCATGACCGCGAAGCAGGCCGGTGACCACGTCGAAGTACAGGTTTCGTTCACTCCCTTCCCGGGTGAGGCCCTCCACCTGCCAGCAGCGGTGGTCCGCGAAGTCGACCACCCCCTGGGTGTTCAAGGACTCATACCGCGCGACGTCGGTGACGGAGCCCAGGGAGCCTCGGCCTTGAATCTCACGGAGAGCGTTTCCTTCGAGTAGCTTGTTGCCGCGGAACGGGTTGATCTCCCATCCGTGCTCGCCGTCGAAGTACTTGTGAATCTCTCCCTCTCGGAATCCCGGAGCTTCGATCATCTCGTGCCATTGACCGGTGGCGAGGTGGTCGATGCGGAACCGTTCCCCGGTGAAGCCGACGGAACGCATCTCGAACTGTCCGAGGAAGCTCACCGCCTTCCTCGCGGCATAGTCGTCGGCACCGGTTTGCTTGCGATGGGCGGCAAGCAGGGTCGAGGCGGGGGGAAACGACTTTGGATTGGGGTGCGATGGGTCGGAAGAGCCTGCGGTCTGGGAAGATCGGGACCGGTGATCCCAGCAAGTCAGATCACCCAAGCTGTTCCGGCAGTAGACCCGCCCATCCGCAAGAACCGGAGCGGTCCAGTAGGTGCCTCCGGACAGCACTTGTTGGCGACTTTGTTCGTCGAAGCGCTCCGAGGTGGCGGGTGCCACGATCAACTCGCCTCGAGAGGTCAGGACCAACATCCGGTTGCCGGCAATGGACAGAGCGCCATTGCCAAGGCCGCGCACTCGCCAACGTTCCTCTCCTTGCAGATCGACGCACTTGAGCATGGACTCGTCGAAGCCGTAGAGCAGGCCGTCATGGAGCACGCAACCGGCCATCTTGGTGCGCATGGTTCGGCGCTCCCAGATCGGTTCCAAGGAGTTGCCGGTGAATTGCAACAAGGTGCAGCCATGGTCGTAGGCTGACGAGATGAATAGATGATCGCCCCGCGTTACCAAGGGAGTTGCCGCATTCACTGCGCCCCGTCCCTTCCTCCAGGGGTGGAATGCCAGCTCGGTCCCGTTCGCAAGCTCTCGAACGGAAAGCCCTGATTGAGAAAACACAGCGAGCAAGTCTCTGTTCGAGCCGAAGACCGTTGGCGTGGAGTACATCGCGTGCCGATCTTCTGCGCTGGCCCACCGCTGGCTGCCATCCTGCTTGTCGAGTGCCACGACGCGCGACTGGCACAGGATGATCAGGTCACCCATCACGACCGGCGAGGCGGCAAAGCCGTAAGGCTTGTTCTGAACGCCGAGTTCCTCGTTGATTGGCTTCGACCATCGTCGCTTGCCGGTCCGACTTTCCAAACAGTGCAGCGTTCCTTCCCGGTCGTGGAGGTAGACGAGATCCCCATCGATCGTTGGCGTGGTCAGCGCGCCACCGCTGTGATCCATGTTGTAGATCTCGATCGGGTAGGAGTAAGACCAGAGTTCCTCTCCGGTGCTCGCGTCCAGGCAGAAGAGAGTGTCGAGTTCTTCCTCGACGAAGTGTCCGCTGACAAAGAGCCGGCCCTCGGCAATGGAGGGGCATCCGTAGCCGAGTCCGACATTGCTGGTCCAGGTCCTGGTGCCGTGGACGGCCCAGTCCGTTTCCGTCGAGATTCCGGTTTGCTCGGGACCGCGGAACTGATTCCAGTCCGAAGCATGAACCCATTCGACGACCAATGCCGCGACGGCAAGGGCCACGATTTGTCGGGGAACCGCAGACCGACGACATCGAGTGAGCGAAGGTGACATGAGGATTGCCTTCTCGAGGACATGAGGGAGCGGGCTTTCACGCACAACTTCGTGCACTCTATCTCGTGGAGCAGCTCGCATGCAGAGAAGTGACGCTCCGGATCTCTGTCGAGCAACGTGGTGAAAGCGATGGGTGCGTCACTCACGGGATGATCTCGAAAGCTGGCTCCCGAATCCTTCACGCGAATGACCACTTGTTCGGGAGCCAGAAGGTCATTTCCCCTCGGAGAGCTGGATCTTTTCGCCGCGTCGGCCTACGCAGATGCGAGTGTCAAAGACAGTGGCGTCGTCTTCTTCTGGCCCGGACCTTTGACACGGACATCGTCCCAGCCGACTCTGCTTTCGGATCCGAACGCGCGACCGACCGACTGCTTGGGCTTCTGAAAACCGGGAGGCCGATTCAAGCGCTCATTCCCGGAAACACCGGGGGCTCCGCGGCAGTCAGGAAACGACGAGCGTCGCGCGGCGAGAATCCGATGGTGCGACGAAAGGACGACGCCAGGTGTGCTGGGTTGCAGTAGCCTTGGATGCGGGCGATCTCGGCCAACTTTGACGCGTTGCCGGTGAGCCGATCGAAGACGGCGCCGACTCGAAGGCGGCGTGCATACTCTCCGATCGAGATTCCCATCTCGCGTTTGAACACCCGGCAAAGGTGAGCCGGAGACGACGCCACCGCGGTGGCCAGCTCCGAGAGGTCGAGAGGGCGCTGATGGGACGCGTTCAGGTATTCTCGGGTTCGCTCGACCAAGCGACGGTGATAGACCCGCGTGTCCGGACGGCGACGCCTCCTCTGCTGCTGTTCGATTGGCTGGAAGACTCTTTCGAAGACGTCGAACGACAAGCTCTCGATGGTCAGGGGGTCGGTGGCCAGGCCTTGTTGTCGTCGATGCAGGAGAATGAGCTGGCGGAACACCAGGCTCACCGGCTCCGAAGGGAGAAGGGCAAGTGGGCGATGGCGCAGTGTTCGCTCGGCGCGGGCTCTATCCAAGAGTTCGTAGGCGATCTTGTCGCGAAACGCGAACGTCCAGCCGCTGTCGTGGAATCCCCAGGGATGCAGAGATCGGTAAGTGAATCCGGCGCCCTGCACGGCGACCGTGGCGGGGTCCAGGATCGACTCTCGGCCTCCCTCCCGAATGCGGCAGGCACCAGTTTGGAGCATCTTGATCGTGAAGTCTTTTTGGGTGCGTTCGCTGCGCATCGACTGACTGTCTCCGAGACAGCGCCACCAGGCGACTTCCACCAGGGGAGAACTGAGGACCACTTTCCAGCGAACACACTCGGAGTCCAAGAGGTGGCCGTCGGCGAGAACGGGAAGAGAAGCCGGCTTGTCGGACATGGGGAGACCGGGGTTGAAGTTCGGTGCGGGCGGCCCCTCGGGGCCACGCAAACTGTTCTAGCTCAGTTCAACGAGCGCTCCCGCGATCTGTTGGCACAAGTGAGCAAGGGAGTGAAAGTTCGACTGGAAAAACCGGCCTCGGCATGGAAACGTGCGGCGCCGGGAGGATTCATGAGGACCGTTGCGAGGCGCCTCCCCGGGGCCAACGAAGGAAATGCAATGAAACAGGTGTCCGGTGTTCTTCTCTCGATCGCGGTTTGGGCTTCTCCCGCATTTTCTGCCGAGGAACCGGAGAGCGGGTCTTCTCGTGGGGTGATCCGGCAAACCGCCAAGGTCTCTCCCGGCTACACCCTGATCAGTCCCTTCGCCAGCACGACGACTTTCTTGATCAACGCGGAGGGGGAAGTGCTGCACACTTGGGAGAGCAAGTACGAGCCCGGCTTGTTTCCCTATCTTCTTCCCAACGGGAACCTCCTGCGCGGCATTCAACTCGACTTGCCGGTGCGCCACCGAGCCGGAGGCAGTGCCGGTGGATTGCAGGAATTCACCTGGGACGGAGAGCTGGTGTGGGAGTTCCACTTCGCCAGTGACGAGTTCTTCTACCACCACGACACCGCCCCGATGACCAATGGCAACATCCTGATGATTGCTTGGGGGCATCGGACTAAGGAAGAGGCATTGAGCGTTGGACGTCTCCCGACCTGGTCCGGAGACGACGGTCTCTATCCCGCGATGATCGTCGAAATCGAGCCCCTGCGTCCCTATGGCGCTCGCGTGGTTTGGGAATGGCATGTCTGGGATCACCTGATCCAGGACGTGGACCCTTCTCTTCCGAACTTCGGCGTCGTGAGAAACCATCCCGAACGCGTCAACATCAACGGAGATGTCCCCAGGGAACAGCCGGACGACGACTCAGCCATCTCTGATGACGAACTCAATGACTTGGCGGCTCTCGGATATCTCGGAGGCGCCGGGGGCGATGAAGGCCTCGACGACGAGGACAAGAGAAATCGAGAGCGCGGTGACTGGCTTCATTTGAATGGCATTGACTACAACCCAGAGCTGGACCAGATCGTCGTCAGTTCCTGGCACATGAATGAAATCTGGGTGATCGACCATTCCACCACCACGGAGGAGGCTCGCGGCAGCACCGGAGGGCGGTCCGGGAAAGGCGGAGACCTGCTGTATCGCTGGGGCAATCCTCAGGTGTGGCAGCTTGGCACCGAAGACGATCGCGTCTTGTTTCATCAACACGACGCCCGCTGGATTCCCCCCGGGTATCCGGGCGCGGGCAACCTGACCATCTTCAACAACGGCCGGAAGCGTCCCGAGGAGGAATACTCCACGGTTCTCGAGATCGTTCCTCCTTTGGGTCCCGATGGCAACTACCTTCGCGAAGCCTACATGCCCTTCGAGCCGATGGAGCCGGTTTGGAAGTATGACCCGCCCGAAGATGAGCGCTTCTACGCGAGCTTCATCTCCGGTGCTCATCGTCTGCAGAACGGCAATACCCTGGTTTGCTCCGGTCCTGACGGCAGAGTCCTGGAGGTCACTCCCCAGGGCGACGTTGCTTGGGAGTATCGCCAGCCGTTCGGAGAACCTCCTGGCGGCGAGATCGAGGATGCGAACTACGCCATGTTTCGAGCCACGCGGATTCCTCCCGAGCACCCGGCGCTGAGCGGACGCGACCTGACGCCTTTGGATCCCCAGCCGAAGACCATGGTGCAGCTGTCGCAAGAGCGTCCTGCGCTGGCCGAGGAAGCGTCCGGGTGGCAACCCCTGATCGACGAAGCGCGGGGAAGAGGGCAACCTTGGGCGAACGGGACCCTTCGACAGCGAGAGGACTTTCTCTTCGAAGATGATCCCGATGACGATTCCGAACGAGTCTTCATGAGTGGCGGAGCTCATGAAGGTTTCATCCGCACCGAGAAGATGTTCGAGAACTTCATCGCCGAGTTCGAGTGGCGCGATCTCGACGAGCCCACTGACGCTGGGTTCTTGATTTGGTGCGACTCCCTTCCCCACGTGGGGAGCCCGATGCCTCGCGGGATCGAGGTTCAACTGTCCGCGGTCACCGGAAACGATTCTCCCGCGGTGCTGATCTCCCATGGCGGAGCCGAGTTGACGATCGATGGGATGTCGGAGGCCGAAGACCCGGTTGCCAAGCAAGAGACCAAGGACGGGGAGGAGACCGACGAAGCGGCCCGCCCGGGAGAGTGGAAACTCATTCGCATCACTGCCATCGATGGCGCGTTGAGGATCGAGCAGAACGGCAAGACGGTGGCGACGGCGACTCGTGGGAGTCCTTCGCGGGGTTACCTCGGGCTGGCGGTGAGCCAAGGAGAGGTCCACTTCCGGGAATCCCAGATCTGGGAGCTCTCGTCCGGTACCCACCGAGCCGAAGGGGATCGAGTGGCCTTGGAGGGGATCGGTGAGTTCGTCACCCCCTCCGAGTTGCTCGAAGAGGAAACCGTACGAACCGGGGAATGGACGGTCGAGGGTCGAACCCTCGTCAGCGGAGAAGAGTCGGCGACCCTGTCGTTGGAGCTGCCCGAAGAATCGCGGGGTTTTCAGTTCGACTTTTCGAACTCCGCGTCCGCGGCGATTCTTCCGGTGCAGTGGGGAAAGCTCTCCTGGGATGAGTTGCCATTGCCCACTGAGGAATGGGCGAGAGTTGTCGTGTCCTGGAACGAAGCAGAGATCGTCTTGGAATGCGGAGGAGTGATCCAGAAGCGCGCGCTGGAGGGGGCAGACTTCGACTCTGTGACTCTCCTTGGCGGAGGCAACCGCCGGTTTTGCAACTTCTTCGTTCGTAGGAAGGACTGAATGCGGTCCGACGTCTCGAACACTTCCGAGAATGTGTTACGAAGGTCTCTCCGATGTGATGTTTCGGTCAATTCGTTGGGCCAACAGCTTTCGTTCCCGACAATTCCCTGGGGTCGGACGTACCGAATCAGTAGTTGAAAAAAATCTTTCGATTTCCGATGGTCTGGGAAGAGCAGCCGCCCCACTCGGTGAAGCAGTCTGGTGTCCCGAAGGAGATTCTCATGAAGACCCGCCGTTCCGTTCCGCTTTTCGCAATCTCCGTAGGGATGATCCTTGCGCCCTTCGCTTCTGCAGTCTGTTCCACAGGGAAGGGCATGGACTGGCCGCGATTCGGCGGACCACACGGAACGGGGGTGACCGACGACGCGGGTTGGAAGCCCGACGCGCCGGGACCCGAAATGTGGCGACGGTCGGTCGGCCTTGGTTACTCGGCGCCTTCGATCAGCGAGGGACGTCTCTACACCGTGGGATTCGACGAAGACGAATCGATCGACATCATCTATTGCTTGGATGCGATCACCGGCGAAGAGTTGTGGACTCACAGCGACAGCGCCAACCTGGATGACCTCTATCACGGAGGCGGTTCTCTGTCGACGCCGTCCGTGGAGGGCGACCTGGTGTACATCAGCAACCGCGATGGCGAATTCCTGTGTCTCGATGCCGAGGACGGGTTGGAAGTCCATGCCGCCAATCTTGCGGATGACTTCGAGCTGACCCGGCCCAAGTGGGGTTTCTCGGCATCCCCCCTGGTCCTGGAGGACCGAGTGGTCTTGAACATGGGCAAGGTCATCGTGCTCGACAAAGAATCCTTCGAGCCTTTGTGGGTGAGCCGTGACTTCGGTCATGCCTACTCGACCCCGGTGGTCTTCGAGCATGGGGGCAAGCCCTGTCTGGCCACCGTGGCCGGCACGGGCCTTGCCGTCCTGGACCTGGAGAGTGGGGAAGAGCTGTACCACCACCCGTTCAAGGACAAGTACGACGTCTTGGCATCCACTCCGGTCATCGTGGATGACCAAGTGTTCATTTCTGCAGGCCACGGCCAGGGTTGTCTTTTGGTCGGCTTCGAAGAGGGGAAGACCAAGGTCGCCTGGGAAAACAAAGACATGAACACCCACATGAACGGTTGCGTGTTGTGGGAAGGTCACCTCTACGGCTTCGATCGCAAGATCCTGAAGTGCCTGGACCTGGACGGCAAGGAAATGTGGCGCCAACGCGGACTGGGAGAAGGAACCGTCGTCGTGGCCAACGGCCATCTCTTGGTGCTGAGTGAGCCCGGCGAACTCCTCATCGCCCCCGCCTCGCCCGAGAAGTTCGAGCCAGCGTCCCAGCAGACCACGGTGAACGGGGGCAAGTGCTGGACCACCCCCGTCATTTCCCACGGACTGATCTACACCCGGAACAGCATCGGTGACCTGGCGTGCCACGACTACCGAGGGCTCGGGACGGAGTGAGGAGCCCTCCTCGCTTGGGGTGACCTCGCAGGAGGCGAGGACCGTCAGCAACGGTCCAAGGCCTCCGCGCGCTGCGCCTATTTCATCTTTGAAAGAATGCCCTGGAACTCGTTTCGATCGAAGGCTCGCATCATTTGGGTGCGGACGTTGCCTTGCTTCGAAACCGAGAGGAACAAGGCGGAAGCCGTTTCCTCGTCAGGCGCTTCGACGACGATGAGTCCGTCGTGGGCACCCCAAGTCCAGTACAGATCCTTCACCTCGACTCCTGCCGCCTTCGCCTGATCGAGGAACGCGGTGGCCCGTTCTGGCGAGTTCTGAATTGCCTGGATGCCTTGGTCGGTGTAGTCGATGAGAGCGATGAAGGTGGCCATGGGATTCCTCGTGTCCGTGAAAGCGGGGCCGCGGAAACGGTTCGAGAGACCCGATCTCGAACCTGGTGGCGTATTGTCTCCCCATGGTCTCCAAATCGCGAATCCTTGTCGGAGGTTTGCTGGCGGCGCTTGGCGGAGTCGCCGCCTATCGATTCGCCTGGGACGGGACAGATTCGGGAAAGGCTTCCCGCGGCCCTCGGCCTCACATCGTGGTGGTGTTGATCGACACCTTGCGCGCCGACCATACGAGTCTCGAAGACTACCATCGGGACACGACCCCCGGGCTGGTGAAGATCGCCGCAGAGGGCATGGTGTTCCGGCGACATTTCGCCAACGCTCCCTGGACCCGCCCCTCGGTCGCCACGATCTTGACGGGTGTGCTGCCGCCGGCCCATCGCTGTCAATGGGGAGATCTCAACCGCTCAGCCAATGGCGAGATCGACCTGTTGCCGGAAGGCTTCGACACGCTTCCCGAAGTGTTGCAGGGAGTCGGCTACACGACGCACGCATTCGTGACCAACCCAAGCATCACTCCCGCATTCGGGTATGCCCAGGGATTCGATGAGTTCGAGTCTCTGGGGGCGACGCTGAAAGACGACCAATTGGCGGCGGATCGAACGAAAGCCGTGCTGGATGCGGCGACCGGGCCGACGTTCACTTGGTGTCACTTGATGGCACCACACAATTATCGATTGCCCAAGGACTCTCCGCGCTTTCCTCACCAGCCCCGCACACCGATCACCGAGCGGCACCTCCAGGGTTCGATCATGTGGGACCGCTATGGGATGCGGACGCGCGAACAGGCGATGGAAGTGTACGACCGGACCATCCTCTTCGCGGATGCCGTGGTCACCGACCTGGTGAATCACATCCGCTCGAATCACCCGAACACCCTGGTGGTGATCACTTCCGATCACGGCGAGGAGTTCGCCGAACACGGCGGGTACCTCCACGCGCGCACCCTCTACAACGAACTGATCCGCGTCCCGCTGGTGCTCTGGGGACCCGAGATTGCCGTGGGAGAAACCAATCAGTTGAGTAGCCTGGTCGACATCCGGCCGACGATCCTGGACTACTTGGGAATCGCGGACTCCGGGGGCCAGGGGGCTTCCCTGTTGGTGGAGCGGGACGCCTCCACCCAGGTCGTGTACGCCGAGAAACGCAATGGCCAGGAAGCCGTTCGCGCGCTGGTCACTCCCGAAGGCAAGGTCGTGGAAACCAAACCGCCGGGCACCCCCGGACAAAAGCCTCCGATGGCCGGCAACGGAAGATGGGAGTTCTTCGCGGACCTGACCAGTCTCGACGACCAGAACACGGTGGGCCAAGTGTCTCGTGAGTTCTTGCAGAGTGCCAAACAACGCATGGAGAAGATCTGGCAACAAAGTCAGATCATCTTTGAGCAGCATGCCCAGGCGACACCGAGTCGCGGCACCCTCACCGAAGAAGATCTCGAGATGCTCAGGGAGCTTGGCTACGTCGAGTGACCGTTTGGCTGCCCAAAGGCTTCGCCGGTGTTTCCCTGCCGTTCGAGCTAGCCCGCATGATTCATGAAGGCCTGCTGCGAATGGTCCAAGTCGTTTCTGGCTTCGTCGTTGCGACGGTTTCCATCCTCAACGTATCGTCAGACACACCGCTCACCCGATTTGAGCGAGCTGCTCGGTGAAAACCGTCGGAAGTCCTCGCCAGAAAGAACGTTGACTCATTCTCGCGACGCTTTCGTGACGAGTCCGGGCTAGAGCTCGCGGATCCACCGTTCGTGGAAGTCACGAAAGGGAAGCAGAACTTCCATGGCCTGGGGTTCTTCCAAGGTGAGGCGACCTGCCGCATCGTCGACCACCGGGAAGCGATTCAGGGAGTACCCGCTGCGCGGGGTCCAGCGAAGCTGCACGACGATCGGGACCTGGGTGGGCGATTGCTCCGCATCCAAAGTCACGTCCACGTCCCAGCCGCCTTCGGCGTAGCGTTGGGTCCGAACGACCACTTCCCCTTCGAGAAGTGGTGGGTGCGACCCCTCGGCGGAACTCACCGGCGGCATGACGAACGCGACTTCGACGAACTCTGAGGAAAACTCCTGCTCCGTTTCGCTGTCTTCCGTCCCGGGCAACTCGATGGACTCGCGTTGCATCTCGAGACTCAGCATCGGCGAGTCGTTCCCGGTTTCCAGCGCCACCTCCCGGTAACCATCGGTTGCCGACAGGGTGGAGACCCGCGTCGCATCGAGGAGTGTTGCGACCGCCGGGAGGATTCGATCCGGCTCGCGGACCGTGCCGGAAGGATCCAAGAAGGCTTGGAGGAGGGAGGTGTATGCATCCGGGTGTCGATAACCCGCGTCCTCCATGGCTCGTTCGTAGCCTTCGAGAGTCGATCGGTTCCGTTGCGCGTCCTGGTCTTCCCGGCGAGCCAGACGTTGTTCGAGCAGTCGGTTCTTGGTGCGCAGCTCGCGAAGCTCTTGCTGCAGCGTTTCGAGATCCCCGGCGCGGAATGCTTCGATGGGCTCGGTCGAAGGCGCCAACGGTGCGGGGTCGTCGGTGACGGGCAGCGACGCGCGACGTTCTCGAGACGGAGGAGGCGCCGAAACGCCAGCCGAGGAAGGGGGGGCGGTCACTTCCGGGTTGCGCAAGAATACGGAGACACCAATCGCGGCGGCCACCCCGCCGGCAAAGCCCGCGATTGCTCCGAGGAAGATTCTGGCATCCACTTTCATCGGCCGTGATTCAACGGGTTTGGTCGATCAGAAACAAGCGAGGGGAGAAGCCCTGGGAGCTTCTCCCCTCGACAAGGCGCATTGGCGAAGCTTCGATCTGGCTCACAGGTCCTGATTGGGATTCCGTGGCGTGCGTAGGTGCCGCAAGAACTCGATGATCTGTCCTTGCGCGGACGGCGAAAGATCGGCAAAGGCATCGCGGGCGTCTTGAGCTTCGCCCCCGTGTAGCAAAATCGCTTCGGTCAGAGTGGGCGCGCGGCCGTCATGCAGATAGGGCGCGGTGTCGGCGACTCCCCACAATCGGGCGGTGGTGAAGAACGGGTCCTTGTCCGAGCCTGTGGATTCGGCGAGACCGGGGCCCATGTCGTGCAGCTTCAAGTCCGCGTAGAGGTCGACCTTGACCCCGGCGCGAGAACGCCGGAAACCCGTGGGGAACGCGCTGAGATCGATGGAATGATAGACGTTGCCATCCGGGTCTTCCAAGTCGAGGAAGCGGCTCTCGGTGAACATGCTGGGAATGTGGCAATCCGCGCAGCCGATGGCTTGAAAACGTGCGCGGCCCTGGCGGGCGGCGGCGTTGAGGCGCATGTTGCGGGGGCGCTCCAAGGACACTTGGAAGGTGTGCATGGCCGACAGCTCGCCCACGAGAATTTCATTGCTGACCCCGTCTCCGTCCGCGTCCACGTCCGCTCCGAACTTTTCGATGGGTTGCATGCCCTGGTGGAATTGAAGAGCCCGCAAGTCGAACTCGCGAATGGTGTCGCAGCAGCCTTTGCGACCGAACGGTTTGATGATCAGGTCGTCTTCCACACCCTCGACTCCGGACAGGTCGAACTCTCCGTTTTCATACACGAGGGAGCCGAAGGGGATGCCCTTGGCTTCGAGAGGAACGACGGTCCCTGGGTTGGCCTGAGCTTCGTCTCGCAAGGCGTGCAGTTCGGCGGTCATCTCCTTGCCAAGCAGTTCCACACCTCCACTGCCAAAGGAGAAGGGAGGATTGATGAACCTGCCGGTGATGGCTGCGAAGCCGTTGCCGTCGGTGTCGTCGATGTCCGGGTCGATGATCTCGGGCATTGCGTTGGCACCAATTCCACCCACTCCGCCGACGCCGAACGTCGCGGGAATGGTGTCGTTGCTGAGGATGCCGTGGCACTCCAAGCAAGTTTGACTGTCCATGCCGTTGATGCGCAGGAACAAGCCGTTGTTCTGGAGAGTCGGACGTCCGCCGGGCTCGACGGTGTCGGAGGGGTCCATGGGGCCGTCTCCGAGCCCGTCGAGTTTGTTGAACGGAGTCGAAAAGATGCGCATGCCTTCGCGACGCAGTTCCAGTTGGGACATGGCTTCGACCATGTCTTGGGTTAGGCGTTGGCCCAGCGCCGGTTGCTCAACGCCTGCGGGACCGCGATGTCCTTTGTGGCGCTTGTCGAGTTCTGGGCCATCCAAGCGAGGAGCCGCGATGGCACTGGTGGCGAACATCCAAGGAATGACAAGACACAATGATTGACGGTTGGACAGTCGGAGCGAAAGTCCCATGGCAACTTCCTCCAGAATTCCACGCGAGGGCGCGGCTCTCGGAAAATGATCCGTTGCCAAACAGCAACGAACATCGCCCGGGATTCCGGAAAGCAACGACCATCGAGTGGGGGGCATATTGACAGGAGGACCTGGGCATCAGATCGCTCCTTACCTGACTGACTAGCTTGCCGAGTCGTCCGCTGCCAGAAGCACATTGACGTTCGAACAGCAATCCGTTCCGATTTGGGAAGGAGTTCCCAAAGTCCGAGACGACGAGTTCTTGTCGGAGGAGAGCCGAGGAACGGCGGTTGGTGGCGCCCAGCGAAGGGCAGGGTGACCGTGCTGGGGGAGGAATCGGGTGGGACGGTCCGTGGCGAGCCAGTGGTTCCGTCACGCCGATGCCGGCGAAACTGCCAGGGGGAGTCGCGCCGGGGTCGCAATGCCGAAGGGCGATCCGTGCACGCGGAGCTGGCGAAATCGTCGCGGGTGGTCCCGCGGGCATGATCCGGGAAGCCGGGACAGTTCCCGTTCGCTCGGACGGGGGACCACTTCTTCGAGATCAGGTTGCGCTTGAACGCCTCTCTCAATCGGGAAAGGATGGCGGGCCGTCGCCTCTTTCCTCGGTTTCGCGGGGAAACCGCCCGGTGAGTTCGCCCGCTCCCGGAGCTTCCGGGCTAAATTGAACGTCGGTGAGAGACCTGATGAGCCCCCGAACCAACAGCTTCCGAACACGCCTGGGCAGGTGGTGTGCGTTGCCCGTCCTCGCGTTGCTCCCGAACGTTTCTTGCGGCGAGCCGATCGCCGAGTTCGTTCGCGTTCCGACGGCCGCAGGCGGCGAGCTTCGCGTGGTCCAACAGGCGCAGGTTCAGCTCGAGTCTGGACAGTCGGCTCTGTTTCTGAAGTTCCGTTCCGACGTCGATTGTGCTTTCACTCCCAACAAGGAGCTGACCGCTGCGAGGGAAGAAATTCGCCGAGCGTTCGAACACGTTCGTCCGGCGGCCGAGGGCAAGGTCCCGGTGATCGTGATCCGCATTTCCAATCAGCGGGTCGAGGACTGGGTCAAAGTCGGCGACGAGTTCCAGGTCGTCTACGTCAAGGACCCGAAGAAGGGCTGGGTCTCCCGGGACGACCCCGACCAAAAAGTCTATTCCACAGAGATGTCTTCATGACCGAAGCAACCGCGGCCACCGTCCCCGCCCAGAGTGTGCCGGCTTCCAAGCCAGCGAAGTCGCGCTACGTGGCGTTTCCCGCTTACGACTGGCTGTTCTTCATTGGCTCACCCATTCTTGCCTTGTTGGTCGCCGAGGCGCTGCCGTTGTGGGACTATGCCTTCGAACAGACCGAGGCATTCGGGGGAAAGAACCTTCGCGTTGTCTTGTTTATCACCATGTTCACCACAGCGCATTTGACCGCCGTGGTGTTTCGCAGTCACGGCAACAAAGAGATCTTCCAGCGCCACCCCATTCGCTTCACGGTCGTGCCGGCACTGCTGTTCCTGACCCTGCTGAGCTCGGTGTGGCTGCTTGTCACCGCGTTTGTGATCGCGTTCTTTTGGGACGTGTACCACTCATCCATGCAGAACTTCGGTCTGTGTCGAATCTACGATGCCAAGGAAGGCAACTCCCGCGACGCTGGCCGCAAGATGGACTACTGGATGAATCACGTGCTCTACATGGGGCCCATCCTGGCGGGGCTGAGCCTGATCGCTCATTTCGAGACGCCGCTGGACTACTACGACAAAGTGAGTTGGGAAGGAGCCGCCGCGGTCGTCAGCACCGTCGCAGAGTATCGGACCCCGATTCGCTGGGTCACCATCGCCGCCTGCAGCGGATTCCTCGTCGCCTATCTCGCCTTCTACTATCGCCTATGGCGAAATGGCCACAAGATCTCGGTCAACAAGGTTGCCATGCTCGCCTCGGTCGGAACGAGTTCCACTCTGGCCTGGGGATTCTTGCCTCCTATCGAAGCCTTCTTCGTGGTCAACCTCTATCACGCGGTGCAGTACTTCGCGATCGTTTGGTGGATGGAAAAGAAGAACATGGCCAAGCTCTTCCGCGTCTCGCGGTTTCGCTACGGCATGTGGCTCGCGATCGGTGCCTACATCGGCCTCGTTTTTCTCATGGGGATGAGCTGCGAGATGGGCGTGAACTCCGAGTTGCACTGGGCCGGGGCCGCGGTGATCGTCGTCACCCTGATGCACTTCTGGTACGACGGTTTCATCTGGTCGGTCCGCAAGCGCGACGTTTGAACCGTCTGGGTTTGCTTGGCCGAGGGAGGGCTTGAGGGCCCGATGGTTGAGTCGCGAAGTCGCCTCGAGCCAAGAGCCAAGAGCCAAAGCCAAAGCCAAAGCCAAAGCCAAAGCCAACTCGCCAAGTTCGTTGAGTCGCTAATGCGTGGGAGCGCGAAGGAATCGTCCCGCGAACCTTGTTGTTTCGAGTTGTTGAGCTTGTGAGCGAGCCAGCAGGCGGGGCCATTTGGCGGAGTGGTCGAGCGGCAGCGAGCTTTGTTTTCCGGCCGAGTTGTTTGTCTTGGAATGGATGGCGCTGGATTCCAGGGTGGGGGCAACAGGCTTTGTTTGAGGGGCTGTCGACTCGATGCATCGTGGCGCCTTCCTCATCGTGAGGGCTTGCGGCCTGCTCGTGGGGATGGCCGATGCGGCGCGGAGTTAGGCTTCTTGGCCTGGCAGCCCGTTCACGCTTCCCTCCGGGCTGCGGAGGGAGTCGGAGCGCGGGGCCGGCGGTGAGTCTTGGGATGCCATCGGGGATGGAGCGGCCCCGCCACTCGGATCTTCTGGGTCCGGTCCTGAACGAGTTTCCGGTCGAAGCCTTGGACGCTCATAAGTGCTTTCAAGGTTTCATCTTCCGACACGGCCGACAAAATTTGCTGTCGGTTGTTGACAGTCGGTTGATGTTCCGACAAAAATAGTTGTCGGTAGCCCGTCAACCGGGGCAAGCGCCCCCCAGAAGCTGAGAGGAAGCCCATGGCCGATCAAGCCGATCGCAAGTTCGAGATGGAGATTGAGATCGCGGTGCCTCCGGACCAGGTCTGGCATGCGATCGCGGATGCCGAAGGGGTGAGGCGCTGGTTTGCGCCGGTGGCTGAGGCGGACCGTGAGGTCGGCGGCAAGATCGTCTGGGAATGGGCTCCTCAGCATCGCTGGGTGCATCGCATCGAAGCGCGGGAAGAGGGCAAGCGCCTGAAGACGAGCTACGACTCGTCAGTTCCCGATGGAAGCGGGGGGCAGAAGAAGTTGTTCGTCGAGTTCCTTCTCGAAGGACAGGGAGGTTCGACGAAGCTGCGCGTGGTGCAGTCCGGCTTTGGTCCGGAGGCGGACTTCGATGAAGAGTACGAAGGGATCAGCCGGGGCTGGCCCGTGGAACTGGGCAGTCTGAAGCTGTCCCTCGAGAAGCACCCGGGCAAGGATCGCCAGATCGCTCGGGCGGCTCGCGATTTGGTCATCGATCAGCACGAGGCTTGGCGGCGGTTGACGGGTGACCAAGGCTTTGCGTGCGGCCCGGACATTGGTTCGCTGCGAAAAGGGGAGCCGTTCCGCTTTGAAACCGCAGACGGAGACGTGATCGAAGGCACCGCACTGCACTGCCACGACACCGACTTTTGCGGTTGCGCGACCAGTCACGGCAACGCTTTTGTTCGCATCAGCTCTGAGCGGTGGGGAGGCCAAGTCCACCCGTGGTTGTGGCTCGCGGCGTATGGAGAGGACGAGGCAGAGCTGAAGGCTCTTTCGGGCCGCTGGGACAAGATGCTCGAGCGCTTGTTTGCCGACTGCGGCGAGTCCGCAGCCGGGAGTGCAGGCACGTCATGACCGTCGCCGTCGACGTCATCGAAGAGCCTCAACGAGCCCACGCATTGCTGCAACGAGGTCGGATCGAACTCCTAGAAAATCTGGAACAGCCGGCATCGGCGGCAGCTCTGGCTCGAAAGCTCGGCCAACCACGCCAGCGCATCAACTATCACTTGCGAGAGCTCGAGGCTCAGCGATTGGTCGAGTTGGTGCAAGAGAAACGTCGCGGTAACGTGACTGAGCGCATCTATCGCCGGGTGGGGGAACGCTACGTCATCTCCACCGCGGCGTTAGGGGAGTTGGGTTCCACGCCCGAAGCCACTCAAGACCGGTTTTCGTCCGACTACCAAATCGCCCTGGCCGCCCAGGCCATTCGCGAGATGGCCACGATGAAGGTCAAAGCGGAGCAAGCGAACAAGAAGCTCCCCACGTTCGCGTTGCAAACCGAGGTTCGCTTTGCCTCCGCGGAGCAGCGGGCCGAGTTCGCGGACGAGCTCGCAACCGCGATTGGCCGGCTGGTCGAGAAGTATCACGATGCGGAAGCCCCGGGCGGGCGACCTTTTCGTTTCTATCTCGGAGCGTATCCCCGGCCAAAGAGCGAGGAGACGGATTGAGAGTGCGCGTTGAGATCCTGACCTGGGCTACTGCTTGAGGACTCGCTCCAGTTCGACAATGTGTTCGTACGGAGTGCGACCTCGCTGGTACTTACGACGGAGGACTTCCAAGAGCTCTTCGAGATCTTCCCGGAGGGGCGGGTCGTGAAGATGCCATTCCGGTTCGGAGGTGGTCCGGGATTGAAGCTTCCAGCCCCCGCCTTGGCGGGTTGCTCGAACCGTCCGCTTCTCACCCTCCTCGGTGCGCTCGTGCCACTCGTGTCTCTTCATGGCGCGCATCTTGCCGGGACCGGTTTGCACCGTCCAGCGGGAGCGAGAGTCTCGACGCTCGGGCGTGACCGAGGTTCCCCCAAAGGACGCGGGCGGCAGATTTCGAGAATCTGCCGCCCGTTGCCAAATGCACTCAGGAGAGGAGTGTGACCTCTTGCGAGGTCGTCGGGAATTGGGTCATTGGTCATTGGGGTTGCCGAGATCGTCCAGATGCTGGCGAAGCACGGCTTTTTCGTGGACACCCACCAGGCGTCCCTTCAACTCGCCGTTCTGGAAGAACAGCAGCGTCGGGATCGAGTGGACGCCGTACTGCTCGGCGACGCGGGGGTGTTCGTCGACGTTCAGCTTGCCGACTTTTGCGACGCCGTCCACATCTTGGGACAGCTCGTCCATGGTCGGTCCCAGGGCACGGCACGGGCCGCACCAAGAGGCCCAGAAGTCGACCAGGACAGGGGTTTCGCTGTTCAGGACTTCTTGGGAGAAGTTGTTTTCAGTGAACTCTACGGGACTGCTGGTCTTCGCGGTCATGGCTCATTCCTTTGGTGTGGGGAAGCGAGCTCGTTGAGTCTGCTTCTGGTTACTGGTTTGACGGTGGTTTTGTTCCGAACGAATGGGAGAGAACTTTTGCTCTCCCCGGGGCGCCCGGAGAGGGCGGGGTACAGATTGCCGGGGCAACCGGCGTTACCAATTCGTGCCGCGTGTGGAGGGGCGCTTGCTGGCCCAGCAGGAGAAGCCCTTCGGCGTCCCATCGGACCTTGTTGCATCGGTCGCCGTCCTCGAACCCGTCGATTCGACGGCGGTCCGACTTCTCGGCGGAAACGATCTCTTGCGATCGGCCATCCGAGGCCCCTTCTCCACGGCCTGCTATGCCTCGGGCTTTTGCCACTCGAACTTCTGGAACGCGGGGTCCAGCTTGGTGTTCGCCAAATGGTTGGTGTAGTTGCTGATGGTCTTGAGCGCGACCCCGTGAATGACCTCCAACACGTGGCGGGGTTGGAAGCCGCCGGCAAGGAACTCTGCGACTCCTTCCGGAGCCACGAAGCCTCGTTGGTTGACGACCTTTTGAGTGAAGGTTCGCAGGGCCTCCAGTTTGGCGTCACGAATGGGGTTCCCACTGCGCAGCGCTTCCACCACTTCCCGAGGCACATCCTGGGATTGGGCGATCGCCGAGTGGGCGGCCATGCAATACGTGCAGTTGTTTTCGAAGCTTGCGGTCAGCAGCACGACTTGGCGTTCGGTGGCGTTCAGGTCAGAAGACTTCTCGAACTCTTGGCTGAGGTCGAGATAGGACTTCAGAACTCCGGGAGCTTCGGCGAGGGTTCCCAGCAGGTTGGGGATCATGCCGAAGGCTTTCTGGGCGGACTCCAAGGAGGGCAGAGCCGCGTGAGGGGCGGACTCCGTGGTGTGGATGGGGAAGGTCATGGGGCTTCTCCGGTCGGAAAGTGATTCGGAACCATTCGGTCCCGAATTGGTCGAAAAGAAACCGGAGAGCGTTTCCCTCCGGCCCTGATTTCTACGCCGCCCCGGCTGGGAAGTTCCCGTCACCCTGGATTTTTTTGACCAATCGGTCCCGAATCGTCGTATTCCTGGGGACGGGGGCCCTCGGCGCCCCTGGATCCACCCGCGCTGCTCTCCCTCCGAAAGATCAAGGCTCGACGAATCCCACGGAGGGAATCTCACCGAGGACCCTTCGCGATGAGCAAGAACCACCGGATGATTCGAACAAGGAGCGCTTGCGACGGGACGTCCGTCGAGCGGTCCGCGGGGGGATACTGATGGCACGTCCCCGCGAATTCGATACCGACCAAGCACTGGATGCCGCGCTTCACGAGTTCTGGCAGCGTGGCTATGCCTCGACCTCGATGGCGGACCTGATGCGCGCCATGGGCCTCCAGAAGGGCAGTATCTACAAAGCTTGGCGTGACAAGCGGGACTTGTTCCTTTGCGCCTTGCGTCGCTACCAAGGGCGAGTCCTGGCGGAGTTTCAACGGACGGTGTCGCGCGCTGATTCGCCGCGAGAGGCGCTGCGCGCTTGGCTGGGTTCGGTTTCGCGAAACTGCAAGTCCAAGGCGCCCGCCCCAGGATGCTTCGGGGTCAACGCGGTGGTGGAGCTGGCCCCTCATGACGAAGAGGTGGCAGCACTGGCGGCGGCTCAACGAAAAGCGATGCGGCAAGCATTGATTCGACTGATCGAGGAAGGGCAGGAACGGGGAGAAATCTCGTCATCCCTCGACCCCGCGACCGTGGCGAGCATGCTGCACGTCTTTCTCGGAGGGCTTGCGGTGGCCTCCAAAGAAACTCCCGCACTGCGCGACACGTCGCGGCTCTGTGACCTGGTGATGCGAAGCCTCGACCCTTGATCGCCGGCAAGCAAGGGAAACGGGGGATCTCCCCCGGGGGTCCGGGTACACTCCGGTGATGGTTGGTGGAACGAAGAATCCACTGCGGGTACTTCTCCCTGCACAGTTCCTTGGCGCGTTTCTCGACAACGCCTGGAAGCTGTTCGTCACCTTTGCCCTGATCAGCACGGTTGCTGAGGGGGAGGGTTTCGAAGCCGCTTCCCAGCGACAGACGACCCTCGCCTTCGTCGTCTTCTCCCTGCCATTGATGTTGTTTTCCTTGCCGGCTTGTGTGCTGGCGGATCGCTTTCCCAAGCGAAGCATCTTGCTGGCGACCAAACTCCTGGAGCTGGCGAGCTTACTGGTTGCCACGGTTTGGCTGTTCGCGAATCCGGACGCCTCCCTCGTGCCGCTGGTGGTGCTTGGATTCATGGGGCTGCAGAGCGCGTTCTTCAGCCCGGCGAAGTACGGCATCTTGCCAGAGCTGGTTCCTCACACCCGTCTCTCGACCGCCAACGGGGCTCTCGAGCTGTGGACCTTTGTCGCCATCATTGGGGGGACAGCACTCGGGGGACCCTTGTTCAACCGGACCCAAGAGCAGCCTTGGGTGACGGGTTTGATTCTGAGCATGCTGTCCGTGGCGGGCGTGGTTCTGGTGACGCGGCTGCCGACGACTGTGCCGTCGTCCGCCTCTCCTGCCACCGATGCCGGCGCGATCCGCGGCGCTTGGCAAACCATCCGCGAAGACCGGGTGCTCAGTCTGGCGGTCATGGGCTCAGCCTTCTTTTGGACCCTCGCCAGCTTGTTGAGCCAGGACGTGCTGGTGTACACCCGGGGGATCACCAATCACCTGGACGACTCCGAGACCATGGCGTCCATTCCCTTGGCGGTCTTGGGGCTCGGCGTTGGCGTGGGCAGTGTCTTCGCCGGACGACTCTCCAAGCGCAAAGTCGAGTTCGGGTTGATTCCTTTGGGCGCTTTGGGATTGGCCATCTTCACGGTGATGTTGGGATGGATTGCCCCCGAATTGACCGGGACGATTGTCTTGCTGGGTTTGGCCGGCCTTTGCGGCGGCCTGATCGTGGTCCCGATCAACGCGCTCCACCAATGGCGGCCTCCGGCCGAACGCCGCGGTGCCGTCATCGCCTTGTCCAACTTCTTCACCTTCGGCGGAGTGCTCGCCGGCTCATTGATCGCTTGGGGATTGTCGAGCACCGGTCTGTCCGCCCGCGGGATTCTCATTGCTCTTGCCGGGTTGACCGTGGCCGGAACACTCTGGGCGCTCAAGCTTCTTCCCGTGGCTTTGTTGCGGGTCAGTCTTCTGATCCTGACCCACTCGATCTATCGGCTCAAAGTGATCGGGCGGCCCAATGTTCCCGCGGAAGGCGGAGCGCTCCTGGTTCCCAACCACGTGTCCTTCATTGACGGGCTGCTAATCATCGCGAGCACCGATCGGGAAGTCCGCTTCATCGTCGATCGCGACTACTACGAACATCCGCTGTTGAAGTGGTTCATGCGTGGACTGCGGGCGATTCCCATTTCGTCAGCGGGGGGACCGCGGGTGGTGCTGCGGGCGATGCGCGAAGCCGGCGAATACTTGGAGAAGGGGGAGCTGGTGTGCATCTTCCCGGAGGGGCAGATCACCCGCACCGGGATGTTGCAGCCGTTCCGACGAGGACTGGATCGCATCGTCAAGGGCCGAGACGTACCCGTGATTCCTGTCCATCTGGATCGAGTGTGGGGGAGCATCTTCAGCCGTTCCGGAGGCCGCTTCCTGACCAAGTTGCCCGAGCGGATTCCCTATCCGGTGACCGTGTCCTACGGAGAGCCTCAGCCGCCCGGAACACCATT
Source organism: Planctomycetota bacterium (assembly GCA_028289345.1). Lineage (GTDB taxonomy): Bacteria > Planctomycetota > B15-G4 > B15-G4 > SIAN01 > JANQQL01. The sequence continues at coordinate 42,745 of JANQQL010000017.1, forward strand.
GTTCCAGGTGCGACGCCGAGTGCTGGAACTCGGAGAGATCGCTTGGGCCAACCGCAAGAAGGACCGACGCCCGCTGCACCGATCATTTGTGCGGCGCGCTCGACGCAAGCCCTGGCGGACCGCGCTCATCGATAGCGATGGGCGCAGTGTCTCACGGATCGCCGCGGCCGCGGGATCTGTGGCGCTGTCCCGGGCGCTGCAGCCCCACTGGGGCGACCAGCAAAACGTCGGCATCTTGCTTCCGCCCAGCATTCCGGGGGCGTTGGTGAACGTGGCCGCTTCGTTGTCGGGCAGGACCAGCGTCAATCTGAACTACGCCCTATCCGAAGACGCCATGAAGTCGGCGGTGTCCCAGGCCAACCTACGAACAATCGTGACCAGCAAGTTGTTCCTCGAGAAAGCCGGGGTCACTCCGCCCGCGGGAGTCGAAGTCATCGAGCTGGCCGACGTTGCCGCGCAGATCACCAAGTGGGAGCGTTTGCGCTGTCTGACCATGGCTTGCTTCGCTCCGCACCGAGTGTTGGAGCGCTTCGCGAAGTGTTTCCATCACGCCAAGATCGACGACATCGCAACGATCATCTTCAGCAGCGGAAGCACCGGCGAGCCCAAAGGCGTGCTCTTGAGTCACTTCAATATCGACTCGAACATTGCCGGCGCTACCCAGGTGCTGCACGTGAGCGCTGCCGATTGCTTGCTCGGGATCTTGCCTCTGTTTCATTCTTTTGGAACCATGGCTCTGTGGTTTGCCCTGCATCGCGGCATGCGCGTGGTGTTTCATCCGAATCCTCTGGATGCGGGTGCCGTCGGCGGCTTGATCCAACGCCACTCGGTCACCCTGATGATCGCGACTCCGACGTTCTTGCAGCTTTATCAGCGGCGTTGCACTCCGGCCCAATTCGGCAGCATTCGTTTGATCGTGACCGGGGCCGAGCGCCTTTCGCCCGAAGCCGCGTTGTCGTTCGAGGAAGAGTTCGGCATTCGGCCGATGGAGGGCTACGGAACGACTGAGTGCGCGCCGGTGGTGGCCGTCAGCGGGCCCGACTTCCGGGCTCCCGGGTTCTTTCAGCCAGGCTCTCGGCGTGGCTTTGTTGGGCAGGCCCTGCCGGGGGTGGCGTTGCGCATCGTCGACCCGGAATCGCTCAGTCCGGAAACCGAGAAGCCGCTTCCGCCCAACACTCCGGGGCAGCTGCTCGTCCGCGGGCCGAACGTCATGCGAGGCTACTTGGGGCGCAACGACCTGACCGCAGAAGTGGTCCGCGACGGTTGGTATGTCACGGGTGACATTGCATTGATCAACGAGCACGGGTTCCTGCGAATCACGGATCGCTTGTCACGCTTTTCCAAGATCGGTGGCGAGATGGTGCCCCATGGCAAGGTGGAGGATGCCTTGCAGCACGCCGCCGGAGAGACGCAGAAGGTGTTTGCCGTGACCGCCATCGGAGATGCCAAGAAGGGCGAGCGGTTGGCTGTTCTTCACACCCTGCCGAAAGATCAAATCCCCGAGGTGGCGGACAAAATCAAGGCCAGCGGCCTGCCGAAGATCTTCCTGCCGCGGCTCGATCACTACATCGCCGTCGAAGAGCTTCCCATTCTCGGCACCGGCAAACTGGACCTTCGCCAGATCAAGGAAGTGGCGCGTCGGACTCTTCAGGGCGATCCGGAGTAGCCTCTCGTGATTCGGGAACGGCGGATGGCTTTGGAGTGGAAGATTTGCCGATGGCGGGGCGGCATGGTCTTGAGTCTTGCCTTGATGGCGGGAGTGAGCCCCGCCGTCGTGGGGCAGTCCGAGTCTCACAACCTGGTCTTGATCATTGCCGACGACGTGGGCGTGGACCTGATCGGTGCTTACGAGCGATTCTATGAAGACCATCCGTCGCCGGGTTTTCCGAACACCACCCCGGCGATCGACGCCTTGGCCGCCAACGGTCTCTTGTTCCGCAACGCTTGGACGAATCCCATGTGTTCGCCGACTCGTGCGCAGATCCTGACCGGCAAGCCCGGGTGCCGATCTGGCATCGGCGCGTTGGTGGATCACGAGCGTCCGTTGATTGCGGGGGTTGGGTTGCAAACCTTTCACCCGACGATTCCATCGATGTTGCGCAAGGCGGCAAGTCCCTACAGCAGCGCCGCGGTGGGGAAGTGGCACGTGGCGGACTTGTCCCAGTTCGACCCCACGGCTCCTTTGTTTCCCCACCCCCTCGGATCGCCAGCACTTCCTTGGTTCGACCTCTATGCCGGGTCGATGCACAACCTGAACGGTGAATCCCACAATCGGTGGACCAAAACCTTCGCCACGCCGATTCAACCGGGCGTCGACGAGTGCGAGCCGGCAGCGGGAGTGGCGTGTTGCGCTCGGGTCACGGACTTTGCGGCCGCCGACACCGTCGAAGATGCGATCCACTTGGTACGAACTCTCCCGGAACCGTTCTTCTTGATGGTGGCGTTCAATGCCGCTCACTTTCCCGACAATCAGCCGGACCGGAAACTGGCTCCGGTGTCTTGCGAATGGGGCGGAGGAAAGCTCGGAAGTCGGCCCGACTGTCACTTCGGGGCGGAGCCGGCGACCAAGGTGCGCTGCATGGTTCAGTGGATGGACCACGAGATCGGTCGGCTCCTTTGTGAGTTGAACAACGGCGGGGATTCGCCTGAACTGCCGACCACCACGGTCTTCCTCGGTGACAATGGAACCCGCAAGGCGGCCAAGGTCGCTCCGTTCGCAGCCGCCCACAGCAAGAAATCCGTGTACGACGGCGGCATCAACGTGCCGCTGATCATCCACTCGCCGGTGATTCCCTCGGAACTGGTCGGGGGAGTGAGCCCGGCACTCGTCTCAGCGACGGACCTCTTGGCGACGTTCGCGGAGCTCGCGAATGCGCCGGAGCCCGCGGACCCCCATGAGTTGTTGGACTCACAAAGCATCGTTCCTGTTCTGCGAGGTGAGACGAAGACGGTTCGAAAGTTCTGCTACTCAGAGTTTTTCCAACCGAACTTCATTCCCGACGAACGAGGATTGCCCGGCGCGGACTACGTAGCCACTCTCCATCGTCGAGCCATGCGTGACCAAGACGGTCGCAAGCTGATTCAAACCCTGGAGCGTTCCGGTGACGGAGAGGTCACCATCACCGAGCAACTGTTCGACTTGGCCAACGACCCGTTCGAACGCAAGGACCGGTGGCCGGCGGCGGAAGCGGGCGAGGAGCCGTGGGCGTCGGCCCGCGCTGCCTTGCGAGAGAAGCTGCAACAAAGCTATCCGGCGTTGCTTCCGTAGCCCGGCTTGTCACGCGGGCTGCTGCTCACTGACGCGAGCTTGTCTCAGGTCGATCCCGAGGTGGACGATGAGGGTTCGCCACGGGTGCACCCTGCCAAGCTCGTTGAGCGATGCTTGGGTCGGATGCGCTGGTCCGCGCAGGGCGACCGTCTCGGCCCTTCCGACTGCGTGATCGAGAACGCCGATTGAGAACCCTCTGCTCACCATGGAGGCGGGGCCTCTCCGCCCCTCCCTCGCCGGGCGTGGGGTGGGGCGATATGGTGCGCGGGTGGAATTCGGTTGGTCCCCCTTCCAATCGGACCCACCCAACAAGGGGCATTCATGAATACTCGAAGCATTTGTCTTTCTTTCGTTGTTGGGGCCGGGATGTGTGCGTCCGCGTCGGCGCAGAACCAGACCACGGGGTTGTTCTTCCGCGGCCCGTCCGTACAGCCCGGCTACACCCTCTTCAGTCCCCTCTCCGGCACCGAGACCTATCTGATCGACGTCAACGGAGAGCGGGTGCACACTTGGGTGTCGGACTATGTCCCGGGAAACTCTTACTACCTGACCGAAACTGGACTGCTGGTTCGCACGGCGGATCCGGGGGGTAATCCCGTGTTCAGTGCGGGCGGGGATGCGGGGCTGGTGGAAGTTTTCAACTGGGACGGGGATCTCGTTTGGAGTTACCTCTATTCCAATGACCAGCACCGCGCTCATCACGACATTGCGATCATGCCGAACGGCAACGTTCTGATACTGGCTTGGGAGTTTCGCTCCGGGGCTGAGTCCCTCGCCGCTGGCCGCGATCCAGCGAATCTTCCCAGCGGTGTGCTGTGGCCAGAAACCGTGGTCGAGGTTCGGCCGACCGGCCCGACCACCGGTGACATCGTCTGGGAATGGAGGTTGTGGGATCACTTGATCCAAGACTTCGATGCCAGCAAAGACAACTTTGGCGTGGTCGCGGATCATCCCGAGCTGGTCGACATCAACTACGAGAACGATCCCACCGCCGATTGGATCCACGCCAACGCCCTCGACTACAACGCCGAGCTGGATCAGATCATGATCTGCGCCAACCGTTTCTTCGAAGTCTGGGTCATCGATCACAGCACCACGACGGAAGAGGCCGCGGGACATACGGGGGGCAACTCGGGCAAGGGCGGAGACCTGCTGTATCGATGGGGCAATCCCCAGGCCTACGATCGTGGAGGCCCCGACGACCAACGCTTCTTCAATCAGCACGACGCTCACTGGATCGCGCCGGGGCTGCCAGGTGCCGGCAACATCCTGGTCTTCAACAACGGCAGAGACCGGCCCGCGGGCGACTTCAGTTCCGTGGAAGAGTTTGCGCCGCCACTGAATGCCAACGGCGATTACGTGATGACCCCCGGACAACCCTTTGGGCCAGCCGATCCGGGATGGTCGTTCACTGCGGCCAATCCCGAAGCCATGTTCGCGAGCTTTCTTTCCGGAGCCCAGCGACAACCCAACGGCAACACCCTGATGTGTCTGGGACCTTGGGGAGTCTTCGCCGAAGTGGATCCCCTGGATCGATTCCAGTGGCTCTACGTGAATCCGGTGACCGCCAGCGGCGCGTTGACTCAAGGGGAAGAGGTTCCGTTCCTCAGTCCCACCTCCACCGCGAACCGGGCGTTCCGCGCCGTGCGGTACCCCGAAAACTACCCCGGTCTTGCCGGTCGCGACCTGACTCCTCAAGGCCCCCTCGAAGGACGCGCATGCGCCGCCGACCTTTCTGGTCTCTGGGGACAACCCGACGGCAGTGTCAACGGGTTCGACTTCCTCGCCGTCGTTCAGCAGCTAGGGACCGATGGCCTGGGCGCGGACCTTGCGCCGCCCCTCGACCTGGTGGACTTCGCGGACTTGCAGGTGGTGGTGCAGGCGATCGGGAATTGTCAGTGATCGCGGAACGGTGTCGTGACTCCTGATCTCAGTTGGCGTTGGAGCGCGGGCGAGTCGCTGTTCAACAGAGGTCAAGAACGAACCAACTCCGAAGGATCTGTTGGTGTTTGTGATCGTATTGAGCCGGGTGACAAAGGTCGTGAATCGCGGACTGAATCGCGCTTCACCGGGTCTCCGCGGTTCTCTGGTTGGACAAGGCAATCGCCACCACAGACGCCAGCACAAACGGAACCACTTGAGAAAGCCACTTGTCTTCGGCGCCCAAGCCAAGGAAGTGGGTGCCCACGGCAACGCTGAACCCCGTAGCCATGGAGCACAGCGTTGCCAAGGGAGGAACCGGACCGCGGCTCACCGTGAGAACCAAGAGCGGTCCGAAGGCTGCGCCCATGGCGGTCCAGGCAAACAAAACCGGAGAGAAGATCTCTTGGCTACCGGAGATGGCGGCCACCACGGCAGCAGCGCTCAGGGTCAGTACCACCAAACGAGAACGCCACAGCACGCTCTTTTGACTCTTGCCTGCCGCGCCTAGATCGTGGCTGACTGAGGAACTCGCGACCAGGAGCTGGCTGTCGGCGGTGGACATGATGGCGGACAGAACAGCCGCGATCATGACGCCGGCGAGAACGGGTGTGAACAGTTCGTTGGCCGCCGCGATCATGATGGTTTCGCCGTCCTGTAACACCAGGCTTTGAAGGGCACGACCACACAGGCCAAGCAGGATCATCCCGGCATACACCACGATCGCCCACCCCATCGCCACACGACGCCCGGTGGCGACCGAGTCGTCATCCCTGAGCGCCATGAATCGGTTCACCACGTGAGGCTGTCCCGGATAGCCCAGGCCAATGCCGAGAAAGCCCAGCACCAATCCGACTGCCGCAGTCCCCGCAAAGTCCCCCGTCACGCTGGAGTAGCCGGGCACGGTGGCTGAGGTTTCGGTGATCGCTTCGGAAAGCCCAGACAATCCCACGCGAGCCAGCGCGGCAATCGGCAGAAGCGTTGCCGTGATCGCCATCACCATGCCCTGCAGCGTGTCGGTCAAGCTGACGGCCCAGAACCCGCCCAACAGGGTGTAGGCCACGACGATGGTGCTGCCGAGAAGAATGCTGGCGTTGCGGTCCATGCCGAAGGTTTCGGCGAAGGTCTTTCCTGCGCCCTGGAACTGAGAGGTGACGTACACCAGGAGCGAGAACAAGATGATCAATGATGCGAAGATCTTGATCGGCCGGTGCAAGGGAGCTTCCCTCGGTCCGGCCAAGAACTCAGTGACGGTCAACGAATGGTTGGCGTGGCTCATGCGTCGCAGCCGAGGCGCCAGGACATACCAGTTCAATGCGAACCCGCCGACGCAAGAGGGAAACAACCAGAGGGCGGACAGTCCCTTGGCGTAGGCGAATCCACTCACGCCGAGCATGGTCCAGGCGGAAGAAGAGCTGGCCGAGGCGCTGATCGCGGCGACGAACGGACCCAGGGACCGGCCGCCCAAGAAGTAGTCCGAGCTGTCCCGGTTCCGTCGATGGGCCCACAGCCCGATGGCAAGCAACACCAACTTGTAAGCGACCAGGGTGATCAGAATTGCCGCGCCACCGTCGTTCGCCGAGCTTGGCAAGAGTGTCTCCGTCCCGGATTTCCATGGAGTGGGCGACGCCCCCGATGGATGCGCGCGGATTCGCCCCCAAGGCTTCTCCGAGAGTCCGCACCCGGGCAGAATCCCCGTGGGTCACGAGTTTCCAGAATTCGCGATGAACCCGTTCGGGTTTTCCGTACAGGATCTGGATGGACCGGCCGGCCCAGAATTCGGGCCACAGATCAAACCAGGAGCGGACCATGGCCAAACTCGTTTCGACCGCGCACTTCGCTGCCTCCCCGGAGCAGGTGTTCGACGCGTTTCTCGACATCGAACACTGGCCCGACAAGATCGAGGGGATCGTCAGCGTGGAGATGCTGACCGATGGCCCGGTGCGCGTGGGCACCCGCTTCCGCGAGACGCGGATCATGTTCAAGAAAGAAGCGACGGAAGAGATGGAGGTCACCGCGATGGACCGACCTCACCGCTTTACCATCGAAGCGGAATCTTGCGGCGCCCACTTTGTCACGGTGCACGAGTTTCGGCCAGAGAGCAATGGCACCAAGGTGATCGTCGAGTTCGATGCCACGCCGCTGACCTTCATGGCCAAGCTGTTCTCGCCTCTCACCGGGTGGATGCTGAAGTCGTGCAAGAAGGCGTTCGATCAAGACTTGGAAGATCTTCGTGGAGACACGGAAAAGAAAGCAATGGCCCAGAGCGGATGAAACTGACGCTTTTCCTCACAGCAGTTCTGACCTGCTCCCCCGGGGAGTCGCGGGCCAAGCAGGCAGCGGCTCCCGATCTCCATTCGACGGTCTCTCAGCAGCTAGCCCGTGAGAACCTTGCGGCGGGCTCGCCTCTGACCGGATTGCAGATCGATCAGTTCGTCGACTTCATGAGCGATCGCGGCGCGGGCGTTGCCGAAGGTGGAGATTCCCGTCAGGTGCCGAGCATCCAGGTGGGCCTCTACGACTCGCCTGGTCCGGCCACCGGTCGAGCCATTCCCCTCGGCAATCGGATTCCTCTGCTGCTGGTCCATGCCAGCAGCAGCGACATCATCAGTGACGGCTCGCTTGGACGAGCTCTCGAGGACTTGGAGCGCTGGCTCGAATACGTCACCCAGTTCAATGGCGACGCGGACTTTGCCAGCCGCTTCAAGGTGTACCGTTTCGTCTACGACACCCGACTCGGCATCGAAGAGAACGCCGGCAATCTGGTCACCGTCCTCGACAACCTCTCTGGATATCCCGGCTGGGGGGCGGAGAGTCTGGACGATCGTCAGTTCCTGGTGTTGTCCCACAGCATGGGAGGCATTGTCGCTCGTGCGGCGATGAACGAGCGCTTCACCGTCGGCAACGACGCCGGCGACTTCTTCGGCAATCACGTCATTGGCCTGGTCACCTTAGGGACGCCCCACCACGGGTCCCCGGGGTCCATTCCCTCTTGGGCGTTCGACACTACCCTGCGCGGCAATACCTCGGTGGTGGAGTTCGTCGCGGGGTACATCGGTCAGATAGCCTGGACTCCCAATGAGGGAGCTTTCGATCTTTCTTGGGACAACTACGACGACAACGTTCCTCTCCAGAACATCGCTTCCAACCTGGGCCTCTTCGTGCCCGTGATGCTGGCGGTTGGGGGGGGCCTGGATCAGCACCTGGAAGGGCTGGCAAATCCTTACCTTGCCGCGTTGAACCAGAGCGACGCATTCCTGGATCGCTTGATTCCGGTGTACGCCTCTGAGTCGCCGGTGGCCAACGTCGACACCTTGCTCGAGCTGGCCGTACGCTTCGTGGCCGGGACCCTCGACGAGCACCACTTGTTGGCGTTCGCCGACGAGAGGCTCGGGCGAATCATCGCCGGCGACAGCGGCGAGGGAGATCTCGAGCCCTATCAGGACAACGACGGCCTGGTCCCTGGATGCAGCGCGCGCTTCGACGGGGCTGGCGTGGCGGAAGTGATCGAGTTTCCGATCGGGGATCACTTGTCGGTGGTCGATGACCCGGCCACGGTCGCCGCGGTCAAGGCCAAGCTGGTGGAGTTGGTGGCGCTATCGCCCTGATGATGGTCGCGGCCTGTCACCAGGGATTTCGTGCCAAGCGCCAACGAACCTAAATGAAGGGCAGGTCCCATCGCGCATGGAAGAGGCTGTCGAACCATCGGTTCGGCGCGGACCAATTCCGTTCCGAGGTCCGGCAAAGAACGATGGAGTCACCCTTTCCAGGAGATTTCTGACTCCGCCCGGCCTCGGTCCGAGGATTGGTCGTGGCAGACAGGAAGGTGAAAGTTGTCCACGGACGACCGTGCACCCAAGACCAGGGCGGAAGCGAGGGTGACGAGCACCGTTCTCGTTCGTGCACAGGCTACGAAGCGTCGACCGCGGCGATGGCTTCCAGTTCGATCAGGAACCCGTGATGAAGGTCCTTGGTCGGGACCATCGCTCGCGCGGGTTGGTGGTCGCCGAAGAACTCGGCGTAGACTTGGTTGACCTGGGACCAGAGTTCAATGTCGGATAGGTACACGGTCACCTTCAGGATCCGCTCTTTGTCGCTCCCGGCAGCGACCACGATCTGTTCCAGGTTGCTTAGCACCTGGCGAGTCTGCTCTTCAATGGTGCCGTTCACCGGGGTCCCGTCTTTGGCGAAAGGGAGCTGCCCGGAAACGTAGAGCGTTCCCTGGTGGACAATGCCCTGGGTGTAGTGTCCCCCCGGTGGGGGTGCCTCGGCGGTCTGCACCTTGCGAATCGGCGACGGGTTCACGTGTCGGCTCCCATGAGTTCGAGGACCGCGACGACTGTGGCTTCGACGCCGGTCTTGATCGACGGTTCGGGGGCAACTTTGAAAAGCGGGGAATGGTGGGAGGGGACCGGCGGTCCCCCAGATTTCTCGGCCTCGAAGGCCTCTTTCGGGGTGCCCCCGACCAGGAAGTACAGACCGGGAATCGGTGGATCCACTCGCGTGAAGTAAGGGAAGTCTTCGGCGCCCATGGAGGTTTGTTCGAAATGGGTGAATCGGTCCGACGGGAAGTGAGCCGCTAGTGCTCGACGGATTCGTTGGCTCAGGGCCGGGTCGTTGTGGGTTGTGGGCGTCGACTCGATGGAGCGAATCACGTCGGGAAGCTTGTCTTCCGGGAGGCCGGCGGCGCGGCCGAGGTTCTTGGCAATGCGCTCAATCCCGTCGAGCAAGGTCTGGCGTGTCTGTTCGCTGTTGGCGCGTACGGTGAGTTGCAGCCGTGCTTCGTTCGAGATGATGTTGTGTTTGAGGCCGGCATGGAACGCGCCGACGGTCACCACTCCCGGTTCCAGAGGAGACAGCTCGCGAGCCACCAATGTTTGCAGGGCAAGGACGATTTGCGACCCGAGAACGATCGGGTCTTTCCCTTTGTGGGGAGCCGCTCCGTGAGCACCGACGCCATGCACCACGATGTCCACGCTGTCCGAGCTCGAAAACATCAACCCGGGTCGAAACGTGATCTTGCCGGCGGGCAAGGCGGAGCTCACGTGGAACGCAAGGGCGTGATCCGGCAGTGGGAACCGTTCGTAAAGCCCGTCCTCGACCATGGCCTTGGCGCCACCGATCCGCTCTTCGGCGGGCTGACCGATCAGCATCAGTGTTCCCCGCCACGCATCTCGCTTGGCCACTAGTTGACGCGCGGTGCCCACCAGAGAGGTCATGTGAACGTCGTGGCCGCACGCATGCATCACCGGAACTTCGTTTCCGACGAGGTTCACCTGTCGAGCTTTGGAGGCATAGTCCAGACCGGATTTCTCTTCGACCGGAAGACCGTCCATGTCGGCGCGCACCATGACCGTCGGGCCATCCCCGTTGACCATCACCGCGACGACTCCCGTTCCCCCGACCCCTTCGGTGACCTCGAATCCGAGTTCTCGAAGCTCCCGAGCCAGTCGCTCGGCGGTCGCGTGCTCGAGGAAGGACAGTTCAGGATGTCGATGGAAGTGCTCGAACAACTCGCGAAGATGGTCGTAGTCGAGGTCAATGGACTCTGCGAGATTTGCGCCGCTGCGCGCAAATCCCGAGCTCGTCCACAGGCCAAGAACTGTGGCGGCAAGGAAAAGTCGTTTCATCGGGAACGCTCCTGAAATCGAGACTGCTTCATCATGGCGTCTGTGCCGCCGGCGCTGAAGTCCACCCGTGATTCCTCTCGGGGGCTGCCGAGCAGGCGCGGTTTCGGTGCACCGGCAGGACCGGGTAAGGTGGCCGGAAAAGGAGGTCTGGTCATGAAGGTCAGGGACATCGGGAAAGTGCTTGCGCGAACCACGGTGGTTGCCGGAATCGTCGGGCTGAGCGTCGCCGTCCCGGCGGTGCACGCCGAAGAGAACCGACTGGACGAGATTCAACGCCAGATCGCTGACCTTCAGCGGGAGCTTTCCGAGCTTCGCGGAACTCATGTCCAGTCGGACTTGGCGGCGGAAACCAGCGTCAAGCCCGGCATCAACGACAAGTGGAAAAGCGAGGAGATCGAGCCGCTGATTGCCCGGCTGGAAGAGGAAAGCCGGGAGATCTATTCCAACAGCAAACTGCTCGCGGCGACCGCGGGGCCTGCTCCGGGGTCGGTGGTGGCCGACATCGGCGCCGGGTCGGGCTTCATGGCTCAGCATTTTGCCGAGCTGGTGGGCTCCGAAGGCAAGGTCTACGCCGTGGACATCAATGCGACCATGATGAAGCACCTGGCCGAGGCCGCGGCAGAAGCGGGACTGGACAACCTGGAAACGGTGGTCTGCAGCGAGAAGTCCGTCGACCTTCCTCCGAACTCCATTGACCTCGCGTTCATCTGTGACACTTACCACCACTTTGAGTACCCGCGCAACACCATGAGTTCGATTCATGAAGCACTGCGGCCCGGCGGCCAAGTGGTGTTGGTGGACTTTCATCGGATCGAAGGGGTCAGTCGAGACTGGATCTTCGATCACGTGCGAGCTGGCCAAGAGGTCTTCACCCAGGAAGTGCTCGACACCGGTTTCGAGTTGGTGAATTCCCACGCACTTCCTCAGTTCGAGGAAAACTACATCCTTCGCTTCCGCAAGAAGTAACGCTTCTGGGGCGTCGGACCATGGCCGCGAAGGAAACAGGGAACCGACACCGCGGCTTTTGGATCGCGGTCAGCCTCTGGGTGCTCGTGCTCGCCCTGGTGTACGGTGGGTACGTCTGGTTCGGTCGAGAATGGATGGTGTCTTCCCTCATGGGCGAGAAGGCCAAGTGGGCCGATCGTCCGACGGCGATCCTCGAACTCCATGCGGACCGCCGCTTCGACCCACTCTTCGGCATCGTCTCCCTGGTTTCGACCGGCGCATTCCTCGCGTTCTATCTGTTTCGGATTCGCCCAGGTTTTGTCGCCAGCGCGGCCGGTTTGCTCGTCTACTACATTGGCGTGGAGCTCGCCATCGCGCCATTCTTGATCGGCAGTCTGAGCTTTCAGCACTACCAGATTGTCAAGGACCCGGACCATCATCCGCTGCAGCGCAACAAGCGCCACGGCTGGAACAGCGACGGCCTCCGTCAGAAGTGGGAGCCCGAGGAGTTCACCGGAAGAACTCAGAATCTTCTGTTCCTGGGCGACTCCTTCACCTTCGGCTACCGCGTCAAACCCGAAGAAGCGTTTCCGGCACTCGTCGAGGCCCGGTTTCAGCAGCAGTTTCCCGATCGCGATTGGAGGGTGGCAAACTTTGGTTGGACCAGCGCATCCCCGATTCTTGCTCTTCGACGGTTGCAGGAAATCGGTGAACAGTACCAGCCGGATCATGTCGTGCTGTGCCTGGACATGACCGACCCTCACGACGACATCAAGTATGGAAACCTCATCGAGCGGCGGGGAATCACCGCCCTTTACGACGTGCTGCCACTCACGATCGGGTTTCTTCGCCTGTTCTCCGAGGACCTGTTCTGGAAACTGTACATCTGGTCTACCGACGGCAATCTTCCCCGCGAACGGTTCTTTCACAGCGCCCAGCCCCTCGCTTTGTCCGAACCGTTCCTGGAGCCGATGGCGCAGAACATTGATCAAATCGCGAAGTGGTGCCGGGACCATGGTGCCGAGTTCCTGGTGTTCGTGCTGCCACGGTACTACCAATACAACGATCAGGAGAGCCCCCACGACTGGGAAACGGTCGCCTTCGGGGAACAGTCGTTGAGGCTCGGGCCGCATTGCCAGGAACCGTTCGCCTACTTTGACGAGCTCCAACAATCCCGGCCCTATTCGGTGGTGCCGCTGTTGGAGGCGTTCGAATCAACCGACGTGTTTCCCACTTGCTTTGACGATGATCCTCACTGGAACGCGGATGGTCATCGAGTGGCGGCGGAGGCGATCTTCGAGGTCCTGAGCGAAGAGCTCTCTCTCGAATGAGAGGCGACTCTCGAAGATCGACGGACAGCTTCCGACCGACTGATCTTCCGTCACCGGGGCTGCGGGGGCCGATTCAAGGATTGAGCTTGTTCGCGAAATGGAACAAGCGCAGGACCGATCCGGTCTGCTCGAGGGGGATTTCTTCTTCGACATAGTGCTGGCGCAAGTACGCCAGGACTTGCTTCGACTGGGTGTCGCGGGGATCGACCGGCGGTTCGACGACGGCGAACCACCCTGTGTCCGGGAGAGGACCCTCTTGCTCGGCCACCAAGAGCGGTGCCAGCTTGCGATCATCGAAACTCCCGTGAATTTCTCGTTCGGCGTAGAAGCGCAGGCAGGCGGTGGACTTCTCCGAGGTGAGCAGCGGATCCTCGGGACTCGTCCGTGCTCGAAGTGCTTCGCCGAACTCTTGGTTGTAAGGCGTTTGGGAGCGTCCCTGTCGTGCGATCACGGTTTGACTGGCGAGTCCTCCCATCCCCAGCAGTGCCAGCGCGCCGACCAGAGCGAACCGAGGTCCGCGAGTCACGGCTTGAATCCCCGAAGCAATCAACAAGGATACAAAGGGCAGGAACACGATCATCCAGAACTGATGGATCAATACCGCGCGAGGAAAGGGCAGGGTGTAGCCCAGGCCGAGAACCAAGAGGCCGAGGAACAGCGGCAGTGCGCCGGGGCGCCGAAGGGCGGGTGTGAAGCGGCGCAGAAGCCAGGCAAGCAAGCCCGCCGCCGACAGCCAAAGCCCGCCGACCGTGAATAGCGCTCGCGGATAGTGCTGGAGTTTGCGCCAGATGTACTCCACGGGAAACTGGGTCAGAAACTTCGAAGCACCGACCACACCGTGACTGAGAAAGGATTCAAGAAGAGTGCCTCCACGACCGCCGTGCATGCTTCCCGTGGCGTAACGCACGTGGAGGAAGTGGACGGTGAAGCCCGCCACGATGAAGCCGGCAAAGAGAATCGCTCGGCGAAAGTTCTTCGCAAAGAGGTCCCGCAACACGATCCATCCGGCGACGACGAACACCACCCAGTCGAAGACCAAGGAGGCGACGCAGGCCATGAGAACGGCCAACCAGGGAGGGCGGTGAGGGTGTTTCCTGCGCGCTCGTTGGTCCAGCCACAGGGCCAGAAGCGCCAGGCTGATGCTTTGCGGGCCGAGATCGCTCCCGTGGGTGGAGAAAAACGCGCCGGCGGGCAGAACGGCGGTTGACCATGCCGCCGCCAATCCGGCGATCCGCGACACCACCCCCGCGAGCAACAAGTACATGACGAGGATCTGCAAAAGGGAGGCAAGCACTCCCGGTAGCTTCACGGCGAAGGCGGTGGGACCGAACACTTGGAACGAAACCCAGGTGGTCCATCCCATTCCCGGCGGGTGATGAGTGAAGTACTCCCAGTCGTCTTTGGCGGCGGGAGCCGCGTTCTGGACCATGGCAAGTCGAGTGTCGAGGCCGTAGCGCTCGAAGTTCTTGGCGACCAACGCGTACTGAGCGCCCAGGTGCTGCCAACCGAGGCCAAAGGGCCCGGACAATCCGTGGGCGCGCAAGGCGGCGCCAGCGATCAAGATTCCGAGCAACCACCAAAGCGCGGCTCGACGGGACAGGTCCCAAGCGATCGATGGGGGAGGTACAGAATCGCCAGCGGAGTCGGGAACCATGGGGCAAGCAGGGTCTCGTGAGACGATCGCCAGAAAGTTGACGCGACGGCGCGCCGTTCGTTCGTTGACCTCGGAGTATCGGAAACCGAGGAACTCCTCGGTTGGAAAAAGTCACTCGCCGATGAGTGGATCCCTCATTTGTTGGTCGCAAGGCGTTTCGATCGTTGGTCGCCGTCGAATCCACCTGTTTCGAAGCGCACCCTCCCGGAGTGGGGTGGGGTTCCTCGCATTCGGCGACGGGAGGACTTCTTCCTCAGTTGATGAGGAGCGGAAACCACTGCTTTGCAGCCGGTCTCCGGTCGCGCCGGGCAACGCGAGCTACAATTGGCCGTCTGGGTGACGCGGAGCTGCCAGGTTCGGGAAGAATGGCCTCCGCCACGTCACCGAAA
Organism: Planctomycetota bacterium; assembly: GCA_028289345.1. GTDB lineage: Bacteria > Planctomycetota > B15-G4 > B15-G4 > SIAN01 > JANQQL01. Next base: position 57,882 of record JANQQL010000017.1, read on the forward strand.
CTTAAGGAGGGGAGAGGCTTGGGGGATTCCTTCCAAATCTTTCCCGCCGGCCAGCAGCCCGGTGCAAGAAGTCCGGAGTCGTGCGCCCATGACTGAAACTCCGTCCGATCCCAAAGGCAAAGTTCGCCAGATCTTCTACGAGGCGATGGACCTGGAAGGGGAGGCCCAGCAGCAGTTCCTCGATCGGGAATGCGCGGGAGATGCGACGGTGCGTCGCGGAGTCGTTTCCTTGCTGGCATCGTTGAACGCCGCCGGGGACTACCTGGAAGAACCAGCCCTGACCTTTGAAGACGAGCATGCCATCCTCGGGACCGAGGTCGGTGGCTACCAGGTCGTCGAGTTGATCGCGACCGGCGGTATGGGAGCGGTCTACCGAGCAGAGCAGAAGACTCCTCGCCGCTCCGTCGCGCTCAAGATCTTGGGACAGCGCTGGGAACGGCGCGCCTTGGTGCGGCGCTTCCAATGGGAAGCCGAGGCGCTGGGTCGCTTGCAACATCCGGGCATCGCGCGAATCTTCGAGGCGGGGGTGGCACCGACTCCGGTCGGTGTGATTCCGTTCCTCGCCATGGAGCTGGTCGAAGGAAAGAGCATCACCGCCTATGCAGACCAGAATCAGCTGACCACGCGCGATCGACTCGCCCTGTTTCGACAGGTCTGCGAAGCGGTCCACCACGCGCACTTGAAGGGAGTTCTGCACCGAGACCTGAAGCCGAGCAACGTTTTGGTGGATCAGAGCGGACAGCCGAAGGTGCTGGACTTTGGAGTGGCCCGGGCTCTTGAGGAAGAAACGGAGCAGACGCTTCAAACCGAAGAAGGGCAAATTCTCGGGACCGTGCCCTACATGAGCCCGGAGCAGATCCAGGGAAACGTGAACTCTTTGGACGTGGCGTCCGACGTCTATTCCTTGGGAGTGATGCTCTACGAATTGCTTTGCGGAGAGCTTCCCTACGACGTTCGCCAAGCTCCACTGCCGGTTGCGGCTCGACGCATCTGCGAAGACGAGCCGGTGCCGCTCCATCGACGCAAGTCGGAGCTGGTCGGGGATGTCGAAGCCATCGTCGGCAAGGCGCTCCGGAAAGAAGAGGGTGCGCGCTACGGATCTGCCGCGGCGTTCGCCGAGGACTTACGTCGATGGTTGGAGCATGAGCCGGTGCTGGCTCAGCCTCCGACGCGGATGTACCTGGCGAAAAAGTTCGTGCACCGGCACACTGGATTGGTGGCCGGTCTTTCGGCGGCAGTCCTGGCTCTCATCGTCGGAGCCGTGGTCTCGACCACGGCGCTGTTCGACGAAAAAGAAGCCAATCGTCGAGCGGCGCGAGCGCTCACCGATCAACGCAACGCGACGGCCAAAGCGGCTCGCGAATCTCAAGTTCGTGGCGAGGTCAACGCGATCTTGACCAACTTGTTGGAGTTGACCGATCCGAGCCCCGGCGACAACGAGGCGCCGAGGCAACGGACGACGACGGTGGAGGAGGCCCTGGACGAATTGCTCCCGACTCTCGAGGGAGGCGAGTTCAGCGCGGAGGTGGCCGCACCCCTTCACTATTTGGCTGCCAGAACCTACCGACGATTGGGAAGGCTGGACCGCGCCGAGGTTCACTGTGAGCGAGCACTGGAACTACGGATGGAGCTCTATGGAGAAGTTCATGCACTGAGCGCCGAGTCTCTTCACGAATCCGCTCGCTTTCTCGCTGACTCGTTCCGCGTGCCAGAGGCGATCGCTGTCCAGCAACGGTGCGTGGAGATCCGGACCGAACTTTTCGGGCCGGACCACAATGAAACCCTCACGGCGTTGAACGACTTGGCCCTGTTCCATCACAACCAGCATGAGTACGACGATTCCGAGCAGATTTACCGAAACGTCTTGGAAGCGCGCAGGCGTTCTTTTCCCCCGGGAGACGCGGCAATCGGGATCTCGGCCCACAATCTCGGGTCTCTTCTGCTGGACTTGGGGCGACTGGAAGAAAGCGAATCACTCCTGCGAGAAGCGTACGAGATTCGAAAAGCAACGGTGGGGGAGAATCACTTTCATCTGCTGTCTTCCAGCTACGCACTGTCAAACCTCCATTTTCGAAAAGGCGAATACAAGGAATCGTTGTCCCTGGCGCAAGAGATCTTGGCGTTGATGGAAGAGAGCATGGGGCCGACCCACTTTCGAACCTTCACGGCCCGACTGTTGGTCGCCAAGAACCTCAACTACCTGCGAAGGTTCGACGAAGCGCGGCCGATGGCGCGAGAGGTCGCCAACCTTCCTCCGGACGTGCTGCCTTTGACCCACGAGATCCGGGTGATGGCGATTGACGCCGTCGCCACCGCGGAGTGGTACACCGAGAACTTCGACTTGGCGATGGCGTTGACGCGAATCGCTGCTCATTGGTCGAGGCGCGCTCGTCCCGAGAACGAGCGGCTGGTCGATCACATGAGAACGGCGCTGGAGACCATGTGGAAGACCCGAGAGCCCGGCATCTCGGAGGAAGTCATGGCACAGCGAGTGGAAGAGGTGTACGCCGACCCATCGCTCATCGCCTGGCCGCTTCCTTCCGACTTCGGAGACCACCTGAAGGCACGGAGTGTTTTGGAGGAAACCGCGGAAGAGTTGCGACGCTTTCGTGAAGCGGATGACCAACTGGAGTTCCTGCTCCCAGATCAACGCATCTGGGCCCAGCGCTCGCTCGGGCTTTGTCACTTAGCACTCGAAGAGCCGGACCTGGCAGAACTCGAGTTGCTGGACGCGTTGGAAAGTGCGGAAGAACTCTGGGGCGAGGCGCACGCGGACACCTTGCAGATCTTGCGGGAAGTGGTCGACTGCTACTACCAGCTCGACTTGGACGAGGCAGAGAGCTACCGCATGGATCTCGAGGAGCGGACGCCCGGGGAGCCGAGCGCTTCGCCGGACGACCCAGGGGTGATTCCGGCGCGCTGACGGACGAGCCGGAACCCTGGACAGCGCCGGGACGGAGTCTGTTCTCCCTCCCGACGCTTTCGAATGGGTGACTGATGGGTCGGCGTCCGAGTGCGCCGGTGGGGCATGAGGGAGCGGATCCGGTGATGCCGTCCGTGGATTGATCCGTCCGCGGGGGTTGGGTCTATTTCGGAGAACCGCCACCCATCGGATACTTGACCAACTGGTGGTGGGGAATCTCCACGCCTTCGGGCGCGAAGGTGCCGTTCAACGACAGGCCTCCCGGAAGCGGTTCGTACAGCTCGATGGAAATCTGTGAGATCGGGAGCTGAATGGGTCCCAGCGACTTCCCGGTGTTGGGAGTCAAGGAGGCGACGCAGAGGATCGGCCCGGCTTCGTCATCGACGTGTTCCAGGGGAACGTGTTCTTCCGAATCATCGGTGACGAAGTTCTCGATCGCTTGCTGATGAGTACCACTGTAGTACCAGTCGATGGTGGCCTCTTTGTCTTCGAACCAGGCGAAGATCACGGTCTTGCCGCTTTGGGTGTTGGCCGTTTCGACGCCGAGGCAGCCGGGGCTTTCGTGGAGGCCGGCGACCAAGGCGCCACCCAAGTCGTGCATGGACCCCTCCTCAGGGGAGGCGGGTCGGGGGGCGGCGAAGGCGACCGAGGCCGCGGCGGCAGCGAGGCCGAGTCGAACGAGCGTCGTGGTCATCGGAATTCTCCAAGGGTTGAAGTCAGGTCTGACTCAGGCTCTTCCGTGGGCCGCTTTTCGCCGGAGAAAACTCGAGTTTTTTCTCTGACTGGCCGCGGGCGCTCCCCGGCAGGCATCGCCAATCCCTCGGGTGGGCGACTGGCTCAGTTCTCTCGAGAGGGAGTGAACTTCAGCACCCGTTCCCACAAGTCCTCCCATTCCCCGTTGGCCAGGAGTCCGCCGGACCGTGTCGCTCGAAAAGTTGGATCTCGTAGCAGGCCCCGAACCAGCGCGGAGGCTTGCAGAGTGTTGAGTTCCGCCAGGTGGTCCACCTCCCATTGAACCCACTGGCGTGCTCGGGGCAGCCATTTCTCCGCGGCCGACCGATCCCCGGCTTGGGCAAATCGCAACGCCGTCCGTGCTGCGTCGAGCAGGGCTCCTTCTCGTCGGGCCGCTCGCAAGGCCATCGGCGAGCGAGTGCAGCGATCCCAGACCTGGAGTGCGGACTGCCAGTCGTTCTCGTATTCCAGGAGCTGAGCGAGCAACGTTTGTTCTTCGAGTCGAGTGGGAAGTTCACCGCTCTCGCGGAACTTCGTCAGGTGAGATTCCGCGAGCAACAAGTTTCGGCAATGGAGTGCCCACTCCACCGAGGGGGGATGGTCCGGCGCGCGTCGGAACATCCGCAGCGCTTCTTCGTAGCGGCCCTGGTCCAAGAGGGTGCGTGCCCACGGAATGCGCAACTCGGCCGGTTGCTTCCACTGGGTCGCCACTCGTTCGCAGATCGCTTCCGCTTCTTCGGGCGGGCCATACTGGCGGAGCTCTTCGAGAATGCGTGCCACCGGGGTGACATCACGAAATCGGGGGAGAGCTTCCTTCAGGCCTTCCTTGGCCGACACCACATCCCCGAGACGTCCCTGCAAATCGGCCCACTCGGCAGTGACTTCCCAAGGAAACGGAGTGTCGCCTTCGAGCGATTGGTAGAGCTTCTCTGCGTCTGCCAAATCTCCCAGGCGATCGAGGCAGCGGGCGTTCTCGAGCCGGCTCTTCCACAACTCAGGGGCGAGCTCTCGAGCCTTGGTTGCGGCGTTCATTGCCCCAAGCCATTCCCCCGATTCGCGCAAGCATCGAGACAGTCCACACCAGCCCGCCGGGTCTTGGGGGTTCGCAGAGACCGCCGCCGTGTAGTAGCGAGCGGCCTCTTCCCATTGTGGCGGGGAGGTCCGGGTCAACCATTCCCCGAGCTGAAAGCTGCACTCGACCTGGTCGCTGAATCGATGGTACTGGGAGCGGAACAGATGAACCGATTCTTCGAGTTCCCCAAAGTCCGCCAGAATGAACCCCAGGTACAGGATGTTTCGGAACTCGAATTCGTCGATCCCGGGGCCCTGAGCAATTTCGAGAAGAGCCTGTCTCGACCCGTTTTTCATGGTGGCTGCGCGGATCCGTACTCGAACTGGATCGGGATCGACCGAGGCCAGAATGCGAAGCCACTTCTGGTAGCGGGTTCTTTCTTCCTCCGGGAGCCCGTTTGGGTGGCGCATGGTCTCCACTTCGGTGCGCGCGTAGGCGAACATCGCATCCGCGAAAACCATGCGCAGTCGGCTGTTGACCATTCGTTCGATCAAAGCCTGCTCGGACATCGTGTCGAAGTCCAGACCCGCACTCAGAAAGGTCTCACGAAACTTCTCGGCGACTTCTTCCATGGGCAAGATCACCCACAGGGCCGGCAGCTCTTCCAGCTGGGTGTAGAGTCGGTTGCCTTCGAGGCTTTCGGATTTGGCATTCGTCATGCGGGTCCGCAGCTCGGCCAGACGCGATTCGAGCGTGTCCAGCTCTGGATGAGCAGTGAGGACTTCCGCCGTGTGCTCGAGACGGCTTTCTACTTCGTTCCAAGAAAGCTCGAGGGCCTCGCGATTGTTCGGGGGGAGCTCCTCGGCCGCAGAAAGCCGTTCCGTCGTCAATTGGTAGCGAAGCTCGAACCTGGTTCGAGCGTCGGCGAGGCGCTCATCCCGTTGCCGCTGGTTGCGCATCCACCAAGTGCCCGCCACCGCCGTAATGAGCACGATGCACGCTGCCAACCAGAACGTGACGCGGCGTCGACGGACCTCTTCGCTAGCCTTGCCTCGTGCCTCCGCGGCGCTCAGCTCGGCTTGATGGGTGCGCTCCGCCATGGACGTCAGGTACTGCTCGACTTCCGCGGCGACCCGGCTGGCGTCCGCTGGTCGCTCCTCCGGATCTTTCGCCAAGCAGCGTTGCGCCAGCGACACCAAGGCAGCGTCCGCCGCGCAATGTTCGAGGCGCTCCCACGCATCCTCCAAGCGAGCATTGGTTGCCGCGATGAGCGTGGATCGGGAGTCGCCGCGGTACACGGGGCTTCCGGTCAAGATCTCGCACAGCATGGAACCGAGGGCAAACACGTCGGCACGAAGATCCACTTCGTCGAGTTTGCCTTGGGCCTGCTCCGGGGACATGTAGGCCGGCGTGCCCATGACCGAGCCGGGTTGAGACACGGCGCCGGACGCGTCCTCCGGGACCTCGGGGAGGCCTTCGGCTCCCGGAGCCTCGGAACCCTCGGTCAAGATCTTGGCAAAGCCCCAGTCCACCACCTGCACTTCGCCGAACTGCCCGAGCATCACGTTCTCGGGCTTGAGATCGCGATGCAACACTTGGCGCGAATGGGCATAGGCGATGGCTTGGCAGACCTGCTCGAAGATCTTCAGGAAGCGGGAGAGGTCGTGCTCGGGGTCCCGACGGCCCTTCAAGTGTTCGGCGAGGCTTTGGCCTTCGAGGAGACGCATGGTGAAAAACGGCTCGCCGCCGTCTTCGAATCCCATGTCATAGATGGGGACGATGCCGGGGTGTTGGAGCCGTCCACCGATGCGTGCTTCGCGCAAGAACCTTTGCACCATTGCCGGGTTGCGGGCGTGCAGCCGGTGGAGAGTCTTGACGGCAACGGTTCGCTCGAGGGTGAGGTCCTCGCCTTGACGAACGACCCCGACGCCTCCGCGGCCCAGCTCTTCGCCGATCTGGTAGCGATCGCGCTCGTTCCGGGATGGGTCCGGGGGAGTTGCGGCCCGGGGATCGGCGAACGCAGCACGGAGGGCGTCATCGAACCCGGTGGGTTCCCAGTCGTCCTGAGGGAGATTTCGGTCCTCGGTCATCGTTCCTTTCTCGCGCGCCGAGCCATTTTCGCGAATGGAAAATCAGAGGAGTGGGAGTTTCCGGCCGGATTCTCTCGCGGCAGGTATCGTGGGGCGGGGGCACGGTGCAGAGGGGGGCCGGGTTCGTGGCACCAAGGACCCAATCAGAGCAGGGAAATCAGCTCTTCGGCTTCTCGCTTCGCCGCGGCAGGGGCTCCCGGGTGATAGAAGGCGAGGACTTCGAGCAGGGCGTCTTTGAACTCCTGGCGAGCCCGGGCGTAATCGTGATGAAGCTTGGCCGGGTCTTCCTCCCATTGTTTCGCGATCTCGCGAATGGGCATCCCGTTCTGGAAGCGCAGGCGCAGCAAGTCCCAGCGTCGCGATGTCTCGGTGCCATTCTGTTCCGCGTGACGGCGCATGAGCTCCGATGCCTCGCGTAAGACGCTTTGCGCCCAGTTTCGATCGAACTCGCGGGACAGGGTTTCTTCGTCCGCCGGTAGCGCGTCGAGGTGTGGTGTCGTCGAGCCCGATCCGGTGCGCTCCCTTTGCTTGGCGGCGCGTTGCTCGGCGCGTCGCGCCACATTGCGGACGACTCCATACAGGTAGGAACGAAAGCTGTGTGAGGCGGAGGGGGCGACTCCTTCCAGCGCTCCTTGGTTGCGAAAGCACTCCACGAAGACCTCCTGAAGCGCGTCTTCCACTTCCGCGCTGAGCGAGGAGTTCTTCCAGCGGTTGGCCAAATAGGCGCGGATCAACGGTGCGTAGCGCCGGGCGAACTCGTCGCGGTCCGCGGCCGCGCCGTCCGAAGCGCTCCGAATCATCGTCCAGCAGGTGGAACGGGAAGGGTCCATGGGGGAGTTCCGGGTTGGCGAAGCTATGCTCCACGGCGAATCTAGCAACCGGCCTAGCGACCGGCGACGTGCCAAACTTTGCCGCATCCCTCCGAAGACGATCCCATGTCCGATCTCGCCAAGCAAGAATGTGTGCCGTGCCGGGGTGGTGTGCCTCCGCTTCCCGAGGAACGCGCCCAGGAACTCCTGGCCCAGGTATCCAACTGGACCATCGAAGCGAGTCACCACCTGGCCAAGACTTACCCGTTTCCCGACTTCGTCCAGGCGCTGGCTTTCGTCAATCAGGTCGGCGACTTGGCGGAACAGCAGGGGCACCATCCGGATTTGCACCTCGCTTGGGGCAAAGTCGGGGTGCAGATCTGGACCCACAAGATCGACGGGCTGACCGAGAGCGACTTCATCCTTGCGGCGAAGATCGACAAGATTGCGGAATCCTAATCCGGATCCCTCGTGAGTGATCGCTTGCCCGGATGGTCGCTAGGGGGATGAGGGGCGCTGGGCGAACAAAGTCTTGCGCAGCCAGCGGTACACCAGGGCCGCGACGACGCTGACGCCGAGCAGTTGGATCACTCGCCAGGCGATGTGATCCACCACGTCCTCGGCTTCCTGGCGAGTTTGCTGGACCGTCGCTTGGGCTCGCTCGTCCAGCGCTTGCAGCTCCGGAGCCACCGCCAGCTCGCGGACGTCTTCGACCAGTGCGCGAAGTTCCCGGGCCGCTCGACTGACTTGTTCCGCCGAGCTTCCGTACTCGCGAATGTCGAACGACGAGGACGCTTCTTCCGGGCTTGCGGGTGCGGAGTCTGGAGCCTCGCTTGTCGCCTCCTCGTTTCCCAGTCCAAAGGCGCGGGCGGTGGCTTCCCAGGCGATCCCGGCTTCCGTGACCTGGGTCGAGACCTGTTGCAGTTCCTGACCCAGCGCGCGGGCTTCCTGAAGCGTCGCCGTCGCCGCGATCGAGGCGGTCTCCAATTGACGCAGAGTGGGTTGCAAGCTGGCTTGGCTGGATTCCGCTTCGGCCAGAATGCCGCGAAGCTCTCCCGGCAATCGGTTCCATTGTTCGGCCAAAGACTGGAATGATTGGGCGATCGTTTCGACCGAGCGTGTCCAAGTTTGGGTCGTGGCGCGTTCTTCCAGGTCGAGCAGAAGCAGTTCGGCTTGCCAGGTCAGCTGTTCGGGATAGGCCTCGGCGATGTGGGCGAAACGGTCTGCGACGACGGTGAACTCGCGGATCGCCCGAGCGCCTTCATCGATGCCGGAGAACGGGCTGATCGAGGGAAGCTTGAACTTGGTGAGCCAGCTGCGTTGGGAGCTGGGCCCCAAATGAGACAGTGACGTGCGAGTGATGTCGCCCACCGTGGTGTGACCCGGGTTTCTTGCCACTTCTTCTTGGATGAAACGCTCGGCTTCTTCGAACTGGGAATCTTTCAGGAAAGACCGTCCCAGGTCTTCGATCCTCTGGTTCAGGGAGATGGCGGCATCCTCGAGTTCCTGGCGGAATGGTTCCGGGATCCCTTCACTGCTGTGGACGAAGCGATGATGCATTTGTTCGGTCAGCAGCCACAGGTCGAAGAAGGCGACCTGAGGTGGTTCCAAGCGAGCGGATTCTCGACAAAAGGAAACGGTCTCGATGCGCCAGATGAGTGCCTGGCGCTGGATGTTTCGATCGGCGCTGTTTGCGGCGATCGAGCGACTTGTCTGGTCTACGGTCGTGGCAAAGAAGTTGGCGAAGCCGCGCACTCTTTCGCGCAGCTTTTGTTCGGTGAAGGAGGAGGTCGCCTCTCGTGGTATCACTTGGGGAGGGCGGACGATTCCACACGAGCTGCACAATCCCAACAGGAGAGCGGTGACTCTTCGCGTCTTGCCGATGCTCATCACGACACTCCGTATCCAGGCTGCGGGCAAACCTGCCGTGGTAGGATACGGTGTTCTCGACCAGACCGGAGCGACGATGAGTGGACGGAGGACCGATCAGTTGGCGATCGTGACTGCAAGGACCAACGCGAAGAGGGCCTCCGCGAGGAAGAGCGAGCGAAGCCGATCCGCAGCAACCAGGTCGTTCCGAGCGAGACTTGCTCGACCTGGCTTCGGAGTTGTTTTCTTGGCGGTTCTGCTCGGTGCGGGAGCCTGCGTCACGGACAAGGTGACCGGGGAACGACAGTTCTCTCTCGTGAATTGGACGGTTGAACAAGAGCTGGCCATTGGGAAAGAAGCCGCTCCCAACATCGAGTCGCAGTTCGAATCGATCTGTCTCGACCTTGAGGCTCAGGAGTACTTGGGAGAGAGGGTCCGCGAACTGGTCAGTCGCAGTCCTCGCCGCAACGAGCTGGATTTCCATTTCAAGATCTTGAATTCCTCGGTGCCCAACGCGTTTGCCTTGCCGGGGGGATTCACCTACATCACGCGCGGGCTCCTCGCCCAGCTCGAAAGCGAGGCCCAGTTCGTGTCGATCATGGGCCATGAACTGGGGCACGTGGAGCATCGCCACGCCATGGACAATCAGTCCAAGCAGCGTGTCGTGGGAATCCTGACCTTGCCCTTGCGTCCCTTTGAGTTCGTCGGCGATCAGCTTCCGGTGGGTTCTCGGGTGGTCAGCTTTGCCACTGGGATTGCGACGGCTCCTGCGACCTTGTACCTCACCAGTCACAGCCGTGCCCAGGAGACCGAGGCCGACGAGCGGGGGGTGACCTTTGCCGTGGAGATGGGGTTCGACCCCCGCGATGCGGCCCTGACGTTCGAGCTGTTCGACCGCCTCGAATCCCTCTCCGACGTCGATGACACGCCGTCTTGGCTGCGCACCCATCCGATGAACGACGATCGCGCCAAGGACATCCAGGACTTCATTGCCGAGCGGTATCCGTCAGTTCTGAAGGAGGGAGCCCAGTTTCGCTCGTCCACGCCCGAGTTCGATCAGATCCGCGATCGCTTCCGAGCCCGGGCGCCGGCCTACGCGGCCTACGATCTCGCGGTTGCTTTGGTGGCCGAAGAAGAGCCGGACTGGGAGCGCGTGGGCGACCTTTTGGTCGGCGCTTTGAACGCGGTTCCCGAAGAGCCGTTGTTTCATATTGCGGCGGGCGAGATCGCCCTGATTCAGGAGGACTCGGAGACGGCGCTTTACGCGTTTCTGCACGCCCTCGAACTGTACGGTCGATTCGATGGCGACCGTCCCGCCGACTCCGACCCGGATCACACCACTTGGCCCGGGGAGTCCCATTGGAAGGTTCACTTCTACCTGGGCATTCTTCAGCTCGAGGTTTCTGCGGCCCGCGCTGCCGAACAATTCCGCTTGGCCTGCGAACGCTTTCCCATGCACGCGGTCAGCTGGTTCCTCTTGGGGCAGGCCTTGGAGCAAACTTCCGAGTTCTCCCAAGCCATCGAGGCCTATGAACACGTTCTGGAATTGACCGATTCCAGCTTGGAACTTCACGAACAGGCGCAAGCCAGAGTTCGCGAGATCGACACGGAGTGACCGGAGGGTCGCGACTTTGAGAGATCGAGCCGTGCGAGGCGTCGCTCAGAGGTTGGTGTCGCGTTCGGCTTGAAGGTCTTGAACGGGGAACCGGCGTCGGCGCGCGGCGAGACCGCTGACAGCCTCAACGCTCACTCTGGGCGGAAGGGCGTTCCCCACGATGCTCTCCGTCGACATGAATTCCTTCTTCGCTGACGCGCACAGTTGCCCCACCCGCGACAGTTCCGTAGTGACGGTCGCCCCATGAGATCGCGCCGTCTTCGTGGATGGAGAGCGGGTGACCGAGGATCTCTCCGATTTGGCCTGGACTCACCTCTCCCTCCTCCGCTTCGAGATCGTGGGCGATCCCGTCGTCGACCAACAACTTCACTCCCAAGGGGCCGAGTCGCACGTTCAGCAGGCGTCCGCCACAGGCGGTGAGGAGCAGCAAGACTGCCACGGACACCCAGGAGAGCTTTGCGCCGGAAACGTTCATTCAACTTCCTCGTCGTTTGCGGTCTGCGGGGTCTAAGAAACTCAGGAAATCTTGATGAGGGGAAGCCGCGACCCACTCACGCAGAACTTGACCCGGATCGCCGTCGAAGTTCCAGTGATCTTTTCAGAGGAAGGCGCGAGGCGCTAGCCCGTTTGGATCAGGTGAGATAAGATTCGCCTCATCCTTGCCTCTCGTTCTCCCGGTTCCAGTGAAACCCAGAGAACGACCTCCACCGAGTCTCGAGTTTCAGTGTTGCTCAATGGTCCCGGAGGAATCATCGATGCGTTCCGTCTCTCTCAGTTTGATGACTGTCGCGATTGTTGTGATGTCCAGCTGTCTTACCAATGCCAATGGAGGAGAGCCGGGGGCGACCTTGCAGTCCGTGTTGTTCCCGGACCCGGCGGCCTTGAATCCAGAGCCGGAAGGACTTCCGCCCGCCGAAGCCCCGTCGACGCAGCGACTCGTCTTGACGTTCGATCGTCCGCCGACAGACGCGGATCGCACTCGGGTTCAGATCCTCGACCGCCGCGGACGCTCGGTGGCGGGGAACTACGAAGTCGACGGGAACCAGGTGTCATTCACTCCGCGCTTGCCGCGCCGGCTGATCAATCCTCGCGACCCATTGGACAACGGGGCGGCCGGGCTGCGCCGCGATCGGCGCTACGTTCTTCGAGTCGGCCCGTCGACGTGGCCGGAATTCGTGGCCCAGGTCGATCCGGATCTACTCCGGGATTTTGCGGATCCCGACGACGCGCTCACACTGCGAATGGAGTTCGGCACCACCGGTGACCCCGATCGATTTCTCCAAGGTTGGCCGTCGGTCACTCCTCGTCTGACCTCCGTCGTTCCTCGAGACGGTGCCACGGGAGTCACTCCACAGCTGTTCACGGATCCCAGCGGTTTGTTTGCTCCGCGAGCTCCGTTCTTGATGCGGTTCGATCAACCCGTGCATCCTGACCCGGACAACCTGCAGTCCATTCGCTTGGTCGATGCGGACGAGTCGTTCCTGCCGCTGGATGTCTTGGTGCGCGTCAAACGGAACAGCAGCCGAGGTTCGATTGTCGAAGTGGAGCCGGCGGGGATCTTGCCCTTCGGCCACTTGTTGCTGTTGGAGTTCCCGGGAGACCTGCGAGGGCTGGGACAGTCGTCGACCCCCACGGGCCCCGCCATGGTGGCCTCCGTGTTTCGCATCGACACCGCCCCCGGTCTCGTCTCCGACCGATTGGTGGAGTCCTTCGACGGACGAGCCCAAGACTCCTCGGACTCTCCGGCCGAATGGAATTTGGAGGGCTCCGGGTACTTGCAAGCCCGATCGATTCCAGCAACGGGCGAGTTGGGTCGCTTCGTGCCGTTCGCTCCATTCAATCCTTCGAACCCGACCGTCGTTTCGTTGAACACCGATGCCCAGGCATTTCCCCTCTCCGATGGCTCAACTCCGGACGCGCCCTCGGTCACCGTTCGCGGCGGGATCTTTCAGTTTTTGGATGTGTCGATTCCCGAAGGAGTCCTCGTTCGCGCGGAAGGCAGCAATCCGCTGGTGTTCATGACGACCGGATCTGTGCGAATTGCCGGGGCGATCGAAGGGAGTGAGGCTGTCGGAGATTCCCCGACAAGCGCCGGCGCCCTTCACATCGACTCGCAGGGTCTCGTCGAGATTTCTCGAGGTGGGTCTCTGCGTTCGGTCCGTGGTGCGGACGCGGTGGGCGATTGCCCGGGTGCCCTTAGCGACCGCGAAGGCGGCGTGATTGACCTCGCTTCGGGAGCGAGCATCGTGGTGGACGACAACACACGGCTCGACGTCGAAGGAGAAGGCGGCGAAGGCGGCCTCGTGAAACTTCGCACGCCTCGTGGGACGGTGGCGGAGGTGCACCCCGATGCCGAGATCACCGAAGGGGCGTGGGTCGATCCGCAGAATCTGTTTCTCCCCGCGCCGATGGTGCCGATCAGCTCGGCAGTTTCGCGGTGGTATGACCATGGTCGAACGGTTTCGAGAATTCCTGTCGGAACTCGACCAGCCTTTCGCTTCCGTGGAACTGACGCGGATGGGTTCGTGCGAACCGATGCGGAGGGAAACGTCATCGATCCATCCAGTGCCTCCTTCCGAGTGCTGTATCCCGGGCAGCGAGACCCGGAAAACCCTGCTCAGTTCCTTCCTGGCGAAGAACCTCGGCGGGACTTTGTTCCGACGAACTCCACCGTTCGCATCCAATTCCAGGGTGCCGACGCGATCCGTCCAGGATCAGGGCAGGTCGACCCCGCGACAATGACGGACTGGGTTGCCTCGGCCTCTCTCCTAAGTGGGCACCAGTTCCTGCGGTTTCGCGTGACCTTCGATATCTCGGCGAATGGACAAGGACCGTCACTGCGATCCAGGCGCCCCGCGGTGACGGAGCTTTGGATCGACGTGGAACTTTGAGGATGCAAGGAACGGGGGCGAGCCGACCTTCTTCGAACTGAGTGATTCCAAGAGTTCGGTCGCTCCCGGCTCGCGAATCACTCGCCTTGGTTGGCCGACTCGCTGTCGTCGAGGTATCCCAAGGCTTTGAGGGCTTCGATCACGTCTTCGTCGAACTGAACCGCGGCGGGAGCCCCCGCGGGTCCGGTTCGACGATCGAATTCCTTCTCGAGTCGTGCCCGCATTTGTCGCAGGGATTTCAGAACGGTGGGATCTTCTTCGGACAAGTCGGTCTGTTCCACGGGATCGTCGGTGAGCCGGTAGACGTGTTCCCGCGGGGTGTTTCGGTCCGTGCGCCAGATGTACTTCCATGGGCCGTGGAGGACCGCACCCAGGTCGTCTCGCTCGACGGCGTAGATCGGCCGGTCGGGAACTTCTTCTCCCCGCAAGAGGGGCACGAAGGATTCCCCGTGATGACTGCCGGGCAGGGGCACCCCGAGCAGTTCGAGCATGCCGGGAAACAAGTCGACTTGAGAGATCGGGGTGGCGATGCGCTGGGGCGCGGGAGCCCAGGTGGCGGCAAGCGCGGGAGGTGCCACGATCACCAGTGGAACGTGCAGCATCTCTTGCCACATGCGACCGGCGTGGCTCAACCCCTGGTGCTCGTAGAACTCCTCCCCATGGTCGGAAACGACGATGACTAGAGTGTTGTCGTCGAGCCCCTGATCTTCGAGGAAGGTCACCAGTCGCTTCAGCTCTCGGTCCTGAAAGCGAATCTCTTCTTGGTAGACGCGGCGAGCAAACTCGAAGTCCTCGAGACCGAGCTGTTGGATCCGTTGCCAGAACGGCAGAACGCCCAGCAGTGGAATCCCCTCGAGGACCCCGTCGTAGTTCGACGAGAACATCCCCTGATCCGGGGGTGGTGGAAGATAGGGAAGGTGAGGATCCATGGAGTGGAGGTACAGGAAGAACGGCTCGTCCAGATGGTGCTCCAGCCACGGCAGCATTTCATCGGCGATCAGGGTGGAGGCCGGAGCGACTTGCGCATGAGGATTGTCGATCCCCATCTTTTGCGGGGCAACGAACCGGTGAAACCCCTGTTCGAAGTGCACTCCCGGCGCCGACACCTGCAGATTGGAGAGCGCCGCCCAGTTGGAGTATCCCTCGGCACGAAGGGCCTCCGCCAGGGTCACCATGCGAAACGGGAGAGCTCGGTCGTCAGAAGTGATCCCGTGATACGTGGGATAGAGCCCGGTCATGATCGAAGCGGTGGTCGGCCGAGTCCACGACGCGACCGCGTAGAGCTTTTCGAACAGGTAGCCGCGGGCCGCGTATTCGTCCAAGAAGGGCGAAGAGGGAACCTCCGCTCCGTAACACGAGAGCGCATCGGCGCGCAGGGTGTCGACCAGATAGAACAGCAGGTTCCAGCGCTTCGGCTGCTGCTCCCTCGGAGGAACCAGGCGCGGGTCCCCCAGGGCCGCGAGGGTCGGGCCTCGCGATGAATCTCCGGAAAGTGTTTCGAAACGCAACACGCCACGGCCGGCCAGGTTCGCGTCGACCTCTCGTTCGCGGTCGACCCAGCCGTGGCCGTTCACCGTGCACTCGTCGATGGTGAGTTCCCGGCCGTTTTTGGTCCAGGTCACTCGCGCCGCGAACGTTCCGTCGCGGAGATCCTGTGCCGAGTTGCCATGGACGTCGCCCACCGGATCGGCAATGCCCCAAGAGAACCGCAGCCGATCTCCGGCCACCAGCTCGTGCTCCCACTCGACCTTCGAGGCAGTGGGGAGCAAGAAGCCGACTCGGCGATCGTGATCCGAGGAAACGCGCGCAGCCAGGGTCGGTTCGCCCGGGGGGACTGGAGTCGGGGACAGGTCGTCTTCGAGACGGGTGTCGAGATCTTGAAGGAACGGAAGGAACCGTGCGCAATGCTGTTGGACGGTGACGCTTTGAAAGGCGGAGTCGGGCACCCGGAACGTTCGAAGTCCCGCTCCCAACGAAGGAAGCGCGAACGGAGTCGAGCGGTCGAGCGTTTGGTCGCCGACTTGGATCTGTTCGGGGAGTGACTCGCCGATCAGCTCGCTCGTTCCACCCAGATCAAGATAGGTGACTTCTCGAGTTTGGGGAGAAACCGAGAGAACTTCTTTGGCGGTGGGAAACTGAGGCACGTAGCGCAGGGTGACCGATTCGGAGTTGAGGCCGAGTGCCACGACTTGATCTTTTCCGGACCGCTCCAGCTCCACCCACTGCACCTGGGCAAGGAACTGCTGATCCGTGGCCTTGCCTTCGGCGAACGAGACCACGCACCGGAACTCACCGACAAGCCCGCCGGCAACCGGCCATTCCCAAATGGTCCATTCCGGCCCGATCTCGACTTCTTCGACAAGTTCGCCGTTCCACCAAACCGTGAGCACGGCTCCGGCGTTGTCTTCGACCCGAGACCGAACACGCAACGTCGACGCTTCCCCGAACATCTCCATGGGAAGTTCGAGGGGGTCGCCGTCCCGGAACCTCCACATCGTGGGTTCATGAACCGACGGCCGCAAGATGCGCAGGATTCCTTTGTGGTCGCTGGCATCCCAGCGTCTCACTCGCGGGAAGTGAACGAAGCCACGAGTTTGCTCTGCCAGTTCCTTCAAGGAACCCGCGCGCGGCAGGTCTCCGGCGTCATCCAGCAACTCCACCGTCGCCGAGGCAAAGGCCGGCCAAGGGAGCTCACTGGCGACTCGCCCGTTCCCCAAGTAGCGGGCCTCGAACGCCGGCTCGACGATCGGAGGCAGCTGCGTTTCCAGGAACTCGCTCTCAGCGTGGGCGAGTGGCTCGTCGACGAGGTGCACCACGGGCCGCAGGGTCGGGGGCGTGGTCGCGCTGTCGCAGCTCGCCAGTCCGAGCGCGACGAGAACTGCTCCCCCGAAGGAGGGACGCCGAGCTGCCAGCCTTGCGGGTTTGGGATTCATGAACGGTCCGGAAACGGGTCTTCGATCGGTGGAAGCCGGGCAGGATACCGCCCTCGGGGCCGGGCCGGCGTGATTCCGGAGTTGTTGTTGTGTGCGAATCCCCGTCCCTCTTGTCCGGGCAGATCGACCGCGCGTTCGGATTTCTTCGTCGACGTCGAGAGAGACGCGCCACGGTCGCCCCGGGGGTGGGGGCGCCATCCCCATGGGTGGCCAAACCGTGCAGCGGCGGATGCTCGGAACGAGGCCTCGGAGGGTGGCGCGATTCTCCGACGCTTTCGCCCCACCGACCGGGAGTGTCGCCGAAAGGCTCTTGATTGTGGAAGTCACGCTCCACCTTGGGGACGCCTACAGTACTGTGAATGGTATGCGCGCTCATGTTTGAATGGAGGCCGCCCGCGAGGCGCCTGCCTTTGTCTCGGCACTCCGAACAACGCGATCTTTTGTGCGGCTCATTCTCTCTCCGGAGGTTTCCATTGGGATGACCAAACTGCCTTCCATCCAAGTCCCACCGCCGTCCCGATTCGAAGACTTCGAGGAACTTTGCCTCGATCTATGGAAGTGTCTGTGGAACGACGATCACGCCCAGATGCATGGCCGCCGTGGGCAGTCGCAGAACGGGGTCGATGTGTACGGATGCCGTGACGGTGATGCGAACGCTTGGGAAGGCGTCCAGTGCAAGGTCAAGAGCCAGCTTCAGGACAAGAAGCTTACGCGGAGGGAAATCGAGAACGAGGTCAAGGCGGCGCTCAAGTTCGAGTCGCCCCTACGCAATCTCGTCATCGCGACCACGGCACCGCGGGACACCCAAGCTCAGGAGGTGGCGCGCAAGATTACGACCGCCCACCAACGCGAAGGTCGATTCGCGGTCAGGATTGCCGCGTGGGAGGACATCTACGCAGATCTCTGCGCGTACCCACAGGTGTTGCAAACCCACTATCCGTTCCTTCGTCTTGTGGATGAATGCGGTGACGCACTCCGCAGCTATCTAGAAGCGGTCAGGAATCGATGGCGCGTGCTTGCATTGCTTGGCGTGCGCGAAGGACGGCGCGGGGCGGAGCCGGATCTGCCGGCGGTCTATACGGATCTCCAGGTGAAGCGTTCCTTGGGCGCGCGATCGTTCCAGACCTCTCACCCGAGAGGAATACTCGGTGGTGACGAGGCGTCGGATGCAATGCTCGGAGGGGAAGCCCGAGAGGTCTTGATTTCTGGGATCGGATCGTCGCCGTCGAGCCGATCGGATTGGCGAGGGCTCTTGGAGCGGATGATCGCCGAGTCCGCAAACCGAAAAAACTTGGGCTCACTCGATCGCGAGGAAGCCTATCAGCGCTCAATGACCGCTGTGGAAGCGGTATCGGTTCACCCGCGCCTTGTTCTCCTTGGCGGACCCGGCAGTGGCAAGAGCACGTTCGCGCGCTTTCTGGCGTTGAGCATGGCTGGCGAGTGGCTGAGCGATTCTTCTGCGAATCTTCGTCGACTGAACGGGCTCATCGAATCGGAGTCGATTGCCGACCCCACGCTTCTGCCGTGGCCTCACGGATTACTCCTTCCGATTTACGTCGAGTTGCGACGCTTCGTGAGCAGCTCTTGTTTTCCAGATGCTCAGGACGGCGGCGCGGAGAATCTCCTTTCCTACTTGGAGAAGCGGGACATCGTGCCCATCCCAGAGGGGCTGAAGTCGGGTCTCCGCCAGCGCCTCAAGGAACCACGCCGCGGCGTGCTACTTCTCCTGGACGGTTTCGACGAGGTCCCGGGTGACAACAAGGTTCGCGAGCGCCTGCGTCAGGTGATCCGCCGATTCACCGACGATTACCCTTACGTCCGGATCCTCGTCACGAGTCGGCCCTACGCTTACCAGTCTGACCCACGTTGTAGCCTGGACGATTGCGGGTTTGCCGTGGAGGAGCTGGCTCCCTTCGAGTCGCCGCAGATCGAGAAGTTCGTCGGCTACTGGTACCGTTGTCTCGGCGCCAAGGGAGAGACCGACGCGACAAGTGCGTCCAAGCGCTCCACGGCCCTCGTGGAACTGATTCAGGATCGGCCGCATCTGAAACCACTCGGCCGCAATCCGATGATGCTCACCATGATGACCGACCTCCACGCCTCGGGAGGGGGGCGGCTCGAAGGGGGGCGTGCCGCTCTTTACGAATCGAGCGTGGGCTTGCTCCTCAACCGCTGGAACGAAAGTCGGGATCTTCACGAAGAACGCAAGCTCAGTAACGAGCTGGGAATGGATGCGGCGGATCTACGCCATGCGCTGGAGCGACTTGCCTACGAGGTGCATCGGGAAAAAGGATCGCCTGACTGTGAAGACGCCGCGGACATCACGGTGGGGGAACTCTACCAGTCACTTGTCGACGAACGCCCCGAAGGCGTAGAGACCGTGGATCAGGAGCGCGTCATCGAGTTCCTGCATCAGCGGTCGGGGATCGTCCTTGCAGAGAGCAAGAAGCTCTACCGTTTTCCTCACAGGAGCTACCAGGAGTTTCTCGCCGCGTGTCACCTTCTGGAGCAGAGGTTTCCTCAGCTCCTTGCGGAGCACGTGCAGGAGAGGCCCGAGCTTTGGCGCGAGGTCGCCCTCCTCGCGGTGGGGCAAGCCAAGCAGCCCTACATGCAGTGGGCCCTTTTGGAGCGGATCATGGTGGAGGGGCCGCCGGACGGCGTTGCCCGTGCTGATCCCCGTTTTTCCGTGATTCTCATCGCAGCTCTTGCTGTCGACGAATGGAACCTTGGCCACCGCATCCAGCCCGAAAACCAGATCAAATTCGATCGGGTGCGGGACTGGCTGCAGGCGATGGTGAAGACAGGTGCTCTCGATCCCGTGGAGCGAGCCAAGGGCGGAGACCTGCTTGGTCGCATGGGAGACCCGCGGGTCGCGGTTCCCGATGCGGCGGAACCCCAGGGGCGCTCGCAGCAGATCGACTGGGTCTCGTTTCCCAAAGGAGCATTCACGATGGGACGAGACGAGGGCGACGAGGATTTCGGTGATCCTGTTGAGTCTCCCGCGAACGAGGTCATGCTCGACTCGTTTCAGCTTGCGCGGTTTCCCGTGACGGTGTCCCAGTTTGCGCCCTTCGTCGGCGGTGGATACGAACAGGAGCAATGGTGGGTGGCGGGTGGCTTTGGGTCTGTTTCCAAACCAGAAGACTGGGACAGTCAAAAGAAGTACCCCAACCGACCG
The DNA here is from genome assembly GCA_028289345.1 of Planctomycetota bacterium. Classification (GTDB taxonomy): domain Bacteria; phylum Planctomycetota; class B15-G4; order B15-G4; family SIAN01; genus JANQQL01. Next base: position 77,934 of record JANQQL010000017.1, read on the forward strand.
GTGGTGGGCGTGAGCTGGTACGAGGCGGCGGCTTACTGTGCGTGGCTCGGTGCGGCTCTGCCGACCGAGGCGCAATGGGAGCGCGCGGCCGGGGGAACGGAGCGGCGACGTTTTCCGTGGGGCGGCGAAGAACTGCATCCCGATCGCGGCGGCTTTTTCGAAGGAGGGATCGGACACGCCACAACCGTAGGAATGTATCCGACAGGCGATTCCCCAGATGGCGTGTCCGACTTAGGCGGCAACGTCTTGGAGTGGTGTCGAGATCGATTCGAGTCGTACAAGTCGCCAGCCGGTGGGCCTGACGGGTTTCGAGATGTTCCTGATTCAGGCTCCGGGTTCCGTGTTCTTCGTGGCGGGTGCTGGCTCAGCGTAGCCAGGTACGCTCGGTCCGCGTACCGGTCCTCGGTTCATCCGTCGTACTGCCTCGACTTTGTCGGGTTCCGTCCCGCCAGGTCGTCACCCCTAAACAACATCACTCCATCACCACAGAACGATTAGACATTCCCCGCGACGACGACCGAAACGCGTCCGGATCGGTTGCGGAGGCCCGGCAGCGGAGCGCCGGTGCCGGAGCCGGCGGCAAGAACGGCTCTCGGAGACTGGCCCATGTGAGTCGCCGGACGGTGGCCATCCTTCGAGCGATCGACCGGGTGGAAGCGCACATCGCCGGGAGGCTCGGGACGAACGTGGTTCGTCCCTACGACCCCCGGCGAGTGCTTTCCTGTTTCCCCGGGCAGGCCACCCGGCGCGGAAGAGAGGGCGGGTCGTCACAGGCACAGCGACGCGGTTGTCCTGAAGCCAGGAGCCGACCGTCCCGATCTCGCGATGCGACGAGCTGGCGGGACGGAACCCGACATTGTCGCTGCGGTTCGACGGATGATTCGAGTTCCGGTTCGCGGACCGCGCTGACGGGGACCGGTTCGTCATCGGTCAGGATCAGGATTCGCCCATGGGGCTCGGCTCCGGATCCGTCGCGGTTTATCGGTATCAAGGTGGTTGGGCTCTCGAGGACACCATCGTTCCCGCGGATGGAGTGGCCTTCGACGTCTTTGGTTCGAGCGTGGCTCTGTGGGGAGACACCCTCGCGATTGGTGCACCGACGTTCCCTGTGGTGGTCAACAAACCCGGCAAGGTTTACCTCTACGAGCGCGACGCGCTTCACCAGTGGAACCTGGAGCAAGTGGTGTCACCGGCGGATGGAGTCGAGAACGATCTGTTCGGGATTGCCGTCGACATCCAGGACGATCTCTTGGTCGCCGGAGCCAATGGTCGTGACTCCGCGCACACGTTCGTCCGCGAAACCTCCGGGCAGTGGCGAGAACACTTGGCGATCAGCCTCTCGCAGACAGACGTGATCGTGTTCGATGGGGAGAGCACGTGGTTGGGGAACAGTACCGAGAGCCTGGGCGCGGGATCGGCGTTCGAGTTCGCGGTCAGTCGCGATCTCACCATCGCTTCGCCGTCCACGGTCCAAGCGGGGGACACACTCACGATCACCACCAGCCTCGGCCAACCCGGGGGCACGATGTTTCTGTTCGCTGTGGGTGTGAACGGGACTCCTCTTTTCTTGCGGCTCGTCCAGGGCAACTTCGACGCGAACGGGATCGCCGAGTTCAGCCTTGGCATCCTGCCGGGACTGGAGGGCATCACCCTGGACATCGTTTCGCTGTTCCGGGATGCGAATGAAAAGCTCGTCCTGACCGATCCAGCGACAATCGCCTTTGAGTGAGGGGCGTCTTGGAGAAGCCACTCGGGGACTGATCGCGAACCGGACCTGCGGGCAGTTCAACCACCCAGGGAGTGTCGAGTGACTTAGCGCGCAACGCTCGCCGGCGCTTGACTTTGAATCGTCTCCAGGAAAGCTTCCGCCCAGCGCAAGTGTTGGCGGTTCGGAGAGAGGGCATCTCGTTGCGCTGCAATCTGATCTTGGAGCAGCGTTTCGCACTCTTTGTCGTAGCCTAGCTGCTCGTAGAGTCTGGCCAGCACCACCGCCGCATCGAGCACGTCGAGATGATCTTCTCCCAAGGCGATGCTCAAGCGGCGGAAGGCCTTCTCCGTCAGCTCGAGCGCTTCTGGGAGTTCTCCTTGCTCTTTGCGGATGAACCCCAGAACGTAATGGGCGACGGCGGTCTCCTTGTGTTCTTCTCCGAGTCTCGCCTCGAACCCATGGACGGCAGCTTCGATGTGGTTCGTCGCATTGTCGTAGTCTTTCATCGTCACCAAGAGTCGACCAAGTTCGTAGTGAGCTCTGCTTGTCCGGATGTTCTCCTCGCCGAACATCTCCGCGAAAGCGTCTAGGACATCCTCTCGAACGAGAAGGGCGTCCTCATATCTGCCAGTTTCAGTAAGGACTCGGGCATGGTTCTGGCGGAGGGTCAAAGTCTCGGGATGAAAGTCGCCGTATACGTCCAAGGCGATTTCTAGGGATTGATCGATTCGAGCTTCGGCTTCCTTTGTTTTGCCTTGCACGACGAGAGCGGCTGACAGGGCGTTCAGACAATGCGCTCGCTGTGTCGGAGCAGCGGTTTGAACTTTGTCGAGGACCTTGATCGCACGGCGAGAGAGCATCTCTGCCTCCCGGTGTTTTCCAACTGCAAGCACATAGCCAGCCAGGGTGGCCAAGCAGTCAACCGTTTCAAAACTCTCTGGTCCATGGAGCTCTTCCAGGATGTTCAAAGCCTCTCGGGACAGCGCCTCCGCTTCCGTGTGTCGCCTCAGCTGGTTGAGAACGTCGGCTCTCTCCAGAAGCGCCGTCGCGTAGCGGGGGTGCTCCTTGCCGTAGAGTTCTTGCTCAATTTCGAGAAACTCTCCGTACAAACGCTCTGCTTCGGAGAAGAGTCCCAGGTTTCGGTTCAGGTGTGCCAGGGTCCCTCGGCACCGGTTTGTGGATGGGTCAACTTCGCCCAAGTTTGCGCGATTCCACCTCAGCGACTCCATGACCAATTCGTGGGCCTCGTCCAAAGCTCCACGCCGTCCAAGAATCGTTCCGAGGGTCAGTTTGGTGGAAGCCAGCCCTGCCGGATCTCCATCTCCTTTGTTTTGCCGTTTCGCCAGCACGTGCCTTGCCCGTTCTTCCGCTTGGCTCAACTCGCCAATCTTGAACAACACTTCTGACTCTGCCTCGATGAGGGAAAGTGTCAACTCATCGTCACTTCCGTGAACTTGGGTCGATGCTCCGGAAGCCAACTGAGCCAGCTCATGGGCTTCCTCGAATCGTTGCTGGCTTTGATAGGCTCGAATGAGCTCAAAGTCGATGAGCAGAGTTTCCGCTCCTTCGCGCCCAAAAGTCCTCCGCGAAACTTCGGATGCTTGCTCAAGTTGGGACACGGCGTCTTCCAGAAGACCCATGCCGCGATACGTCGCCCCGATGATGCGAAGGAGGGTGGCGTCCATTCCCGCGAGTTCCTGAGATCTGCGACGGACCTCCCGCGCGGCATGGTCTAGATAACTCCTCGCGGCCACCACCGGGACCGGGTGCCCCGGATTGTCATATCCGAAAGCTCTGCCGAGAACTTCGATCGCGGCTCTCGTCATCTGTCGTTGAGAGACTGCTTCGTCTCGGGCGCGACGCGCACTTAGGAGCCCTGAGATCCCAAAAGATGCTCCGATCCCGAGGCCGATCACAATCGTTGACAGGGTGAGCATCAAAGCCCGGTTTCGCCGAATGAACTTCTTCAGGAGGTATCTCGAGGATGGGGGTTGCGCCTCGATTGGCTGGAATGAAAGGTGGCGGCGAATGTCCGCCGCGAGCTCAGAGACGGCGACGTATCGACGGCCACGGCTTTTTTCGAGTGCTTTCGCCGCAATCACGGTGAGGTCGCCTTTCAGGGACCGGTCGAGTGAGCCAAGTCTTCGAGGCTCCTTCTCTTGAATGAGCCGAATCGCATTCGGTGTCGACTCGCCAGCAAGGTCGATGGGTAGTTGGCCGCTCAGCAACTCGAAGAGAATGACTCCCAGCGAGTAGATGTCCGTTCGAATGTCGACTTCGAGTTCCCCGCCGGCTTGTTCTGGGCTCATGTAGCCAAGCGTTCCAATCACTTCGCCAAGCTCCGTGCCTCGAGGGGCCGGGTCTTTCTCTTCACGGGCGACTCGAGCGATTCCGAAGTCCAAGATCTTTGGTTGGCCTTCCGGGTCCACCAGAATGTTGTCAGGTTTCAGGTCCCGATGAATGACGCCGTTTTGATGAGCGTGGTGGACTGCATCGCTGATTTTCAGGAACAGCTCGAGCTTCTCTCGGATGCTCGGCGTCGAGTCTTTCGCGTAGGTTGCGAGGGAATGCCCATAGATTCGTTCCATGGCGAAATACGGCTGGCGAAGAGTTGGGGTGTCGATCATGCCAGCCGCGTGAATCTGGGCGATGCCGGGGTGGTGGAGCGAACCAAGAGCTTCCGCTTCGAATTCGAAGCGACGCAGGAGCTTCTCGGTCATGAGTGCCGGGCGCAGGACCTTGAGAGCGACCTTGCGACGCGGTTTCTCTTGCAGTGCCTCGTAGACAACGCCCATTCCGCCCGAACCCAGGATGCCAAGGATTCGATACTGACCGATGCGATCGGGATAAACAAAGTCCTCGTCCATGGGCGTTGCGCCGGCGAGCCCGTGCTCCAGGATCGAATCATCAGAATCAAAGCGAAGAAGTGACTCGACCTCATCGCGAAGCTCTTCATTTCCTTGGCATCTGTCGTCGAGGTACTTGCGTCTGAGCCGTGGGTCGGAAATCTCGCGAGCGCCGTGAAAGATGGACTCAACCCAGTCGGAGGGTAATGTCATCGGGGGTCCCCTTCTCTGTTCAGCTCGCGTCGGAGGAATGCTCGAGCAAGTGCCCACTGTCTTCTGACGGCGGTCTCCTCAAGGCCCAAGGCGCTCCCGATTTCCTTGACCGTCATTTCCCAAAGGCGGAGGAGCGCGATCTCTCGCTGGCGAGGCCATCGTTCTCCGAGTTTCTGCAAGGCGTCTTCGATGACCAGGATGTCGAGGGGAGTTCCGGCCCGGACGGCATGAGCGTCCACAAGGGTCAATCTCTTGTCTGGCTCCCCTCTTTTCTGGGCTTTGCGGGAACGAGCGTGGTCGACGAGTACGTGATGAGCAGCTCTTGCGGCAACGGCCTGAAGATGATTTCGGTCGTTCAGGCGCTCTTGATGTTTCGCGACTCGTAGGAAGACCTCATGGACAACTTCGGTGGGCTGGAGGGTGTGGTTCTTTCGTTCGCCGCGATCCATCATTCGAACGACATACGATCGAAGTTCTTGATAGAGGCTGTCGTCAAACTGCGGCGATGGCACCATGAGCTCCCTGTTCTTGATCGCTGTCCCATGTTCAAAGCGGGAATCATCGAAGAAAACGTGCAGTCAAAAAAAATCGTCAGATCCCTTCATGAAAGAAATGATGTAAGTGACTGATAAATTTTGACTTAGAGTCGATCAGTCCGTCACGGGCTGGGTTGGCTCGGCCGCGGATCTGTCAGTTCGGGAATGTCCCGGACGGGCTCTGCGGAGACGGTCGCCAGTGGGGAACTTGGAAGGATTGGGTGGAGTCGATCTCTTCCACGAACTGGGGGGAGGGCTCTTTGGCGAGCTCGGGGAGGGGGCTTTCCTCGGCCTCGTGGGTGCTGCCGGGTCTGGGAGGACTCGACTTCAAGTCCATTGCATTCGCTCGCGGCAGGAATGGTCAACTCATTGCGAGCAGCGGAGCAAGGTTCGCGATCCGTGAGAGAACAACGGTGTGCGTCGATCCTCGGGCAACTCGCCGTCCGGCGCGCGCCTTGCCGTTGGGGTCAGCCGATCCGCTCGACCCGACACGCAAAGCACTTGTAGGCCTGCTGGCCCGAAAGAGGATCGAAGTAACGGTCGTCCACGAGCTGGTTCGCGGCTTCGTAGCGAGGGAGGTCAAAGTCGTCCCCGAGAACCTGCGCCGGACCGAAACTGTTCGGGACGTAGATGGTGTCCTTGCGGATGCCTGACCAGTGGAGCGCGGTCGCTCGGATTCGTCCGCGCGGGCTGATGACAGCAATCTCTTGCCCGTCCAAGACGGCGAAGCGTTTCGCGGTCTCCGGATGGATCTGGACCAAGCGGATGCCGTTCTTGAGCTTTCCGGTCGGGGTCCACTGGGTCACTCCGGCGAAATGGACGACGCTCGCGCGGCCGATCGTTCCCATGAGTGGGAACTCGGCGTGAAGGGCCGTTGCTTCCTGCTCGCCGATCTCTACCCGCGGAGTGAGCGAGTGGGGATTGACCGGATTCGCCACTAGGTCCTCCGAGTACACGATCCACTCTTGTCTTCCGACGACCTCCGGGTGGGTGTAGTAATCGGGAAACGCGCCGAGTCCGACAGGACGTAGACGTGCGTCCATGGCTTCGGTGAAGAGTTCGACCTTCCCGGACGGCGTCGGAAACCGCTTCCCGCGGTGTTCGGGAGCCAGCGCTTCGAGGGCCTCGTACCAGCTCGGATGATCGAGATACATCGTGCTGACGCCGGGGTGATCTTCGTTCGGGCAGGGCCATTGCAACGGAGTCCGGCGACGCTCAAGCCTCGCTTGGGTCATCCCGCCCATGCCGGGGGTGTTTTCGACGAAGGTCTGCCAGAGCCTCGAGTAGTCCGCCCACTCGGGTCGAATGTTCCGTGTCCACCGTTGGGGATCGGCGGATGGGTCGTTGCGCTCGAGCGCGGCGGCCAGATCGACGAAAATCTCGACATCGGTGCGCGACTCCCCGACCCTCGGCACGGCCTGCTCTTGCCAGCGAATCGCGCGGTCATCTCTTCGCATGTAAACGCCGTCGAACTCGAGACCACTCGCGACGGGAAGAACGACGTCCGCATAGAGCGCCGCCTCCTCCATGAAGAGCCCTGTGTAGACGTAGAAATCGAGCGCTTCGAAGGCTCGCCGAACGCGTGCCGTGTTCGCGGAAGCAATCAGCGGATTGCCTTCGGTCATCACGGCCCGCAGGCGATACGGCCTCCCTTCGAGGATCGACTCCGCGAACCAATCGGGCCCGACGGGGAGAGCAGCCTGCGTCTTCCCCGGGGGAGACACATCGAGTGAAGGCAGCCCGAGATGTCCCGGCCAGGTGTTGTGCATGAAGTTGCAGCCGCCGCCGGGCTGCCCCACGTTTCCCGTCACTGCGGCGAGGATGGCGAGCACACGGTAGGTCGTGAAGGCGTTGAGCTGATGGGAGATTCCAGCGTTGCAGAAAATGGCGGCCGGCTTCGTTCGGGAGTACTCCTCGGCGATGGCTCGGATCTTTTCAGCCGGGATGTCGCAACGTTCTTGCGCCCACTCCGGTGAGTAGCCGCGACTCTCTAGGTGATCCTTCAGCGCGTCGAAACCCACAGTCCAATCGCGAACGAAGACGCGGTCGTACAGTCCCTCTTGGATGACATGGGCGAGCATGCCGAGGGCGAACGCCAGATCGGTATGGGGTTTGATCCCAATCCACTCGTCGCCGTACTCCGCCGTCGGTGTCCGACGAGGGTCGACGACGACCAGTCGCGCCTTTGTGTTTTGGCGCTGCCGCAGAAGGTACTCGAACGTCACCGGATGGGTCTCTGCCTGGTTCGTCCCAAGAAACAGCAAGTACCGGGACGATCCTAGATCTTCTTGACCGGTGGTCGGATCGATCCCGTAGCCGTTCGTGAAGTTCCCAAGCCCGAGGGTCCAAGAGAGCGCATTGCCACCCGCGTCGTTGCAAACCGGGCCGACGTCGGTCGCGTTGGGACTCCCGAGGAGTTCCAAGATCCTGCCGATCACGCTCCCGGCCCCGCGAAGCATGCGGCCGGTGGTGCGATTGGCAATGGTGTGGGCTTGGCCGGCGTCTCTCAGCTCGAGGAACCGTCGAGCGACGAGATCCAGCGCCTCGTCCCACGAACACGGCTGGAATCTCGAGTCCGGTGATCCTTTCTGTCCCCCGACGCGTCGCAGCGGGTGCTTCAATCGATGGCGGTTGTGGATCAACTCCGTCATCAACGAGGCTTTGACACAGAGATCGCCCGCTTGGACGGGGTCGTCCAGGAATCCGCGAACGTCCACCGGTCGACCCGCCTTCATGTGAACGTCGAGACCGCAAAGGGAGTTGCAGAACTGGCAGGACGAAGAGACAACGCGATCCGCTTGCAGCGCTGCCGATCCCTGGGAGAAGTCGTGGTTCTCGGGCTTCGCCGACGCCGGTTCGTTGCGACTTGCTCGTGGAACCAAAGAACATCCACTCGCTGCCAGGGCGCTGGCGGCGGTCCCGGTCAAGAATCCGCGCCGGGAGAGGCCCTTCTTGTCGTCCGTCAACTGAACTCTCCTACGACTGCAAGAACTCGGCGAGTGGGCCGACCATCATCTTCCGCGGACACGTCGCAGCGGCAAACGGGATTCAGCCGGGGAAACCGGACATCGTGCGAATGTTCGAGGAGTGGCGCGAGGCGAGGGTGCTGAATCCGGCTTCGGAGACCGGAGCCTTGGAGTTCCGCCAGCACGCGCTCGGTCCGGTCCGATGATCCGCGGCCGATCCCAGGGCCGGTCCGCCCTCGATGCTGGCGGACTCCGCCTCGTCGGGCAGGTCGATGGGCTTCGACCCAGCGCCTTCAAACCGAACCGGCGGTTGCTTATTCTGCGGCGCGAGACGGCCTCCCCGAGCTCTTTGGATGGGGCTCAGACCCGATCCGGACGTTCGGAGAGGCTGCTGTGTTTCAACACCCTCGCGCAGGGTCCGGGCCTCGCAGGCAGTGGAAGAAGTCTTCCGGCCCCCGATCAGATCTTTTCGCCTCCGTCTTCGGTCTCGCATCCTCGACGAATCCAGCGATTCGCCTACGGATCAGACTCGTCGGCGGAAACGAAAATCTCTCGATCGGGCCATCCGAGGCCTTTTTTCAACGGCGTGCCCCACGCCTTCGAGCGCCTGGTGCCGCTCACTCCTCCGACCGGAGATTCCGACCATGGAAGTGCTGGGACTCATCTTCGGTCTCGCCGCGGCGATCTTCGCCCTGGTGGGTTGGGGGCTGGCGGGCGCGGCCTTCTCGCGGACCCAAAGCCTGAAGGACAGTGTGGAGCAGTTGGAACGTCGGATTGCACAACTGGAAACCACCCGGAACGACTGACCGGGCGACGAACGAGGAAAATCAACGTGTCGGAAACCAAGACAGCCGGAGAGCATCGCTTCGAAGCGAACGTCTCTCAGATCCTGGACATCGTCATTCACTCTCTGTACAGCCACCCCGAGATCTTCGTCCGGGAGCTGATTTCTAACGCCGCAGATGCCATCGACAAACTGCGGGTTCGCTCCCTCACGGAGCACGATCTGGCGGGCGGCGACCAGGACTACAAGATCGAGCTGATCCCGGATGTCGAGGGGCAAACCCTGACCATTCGGGACAACGGCATCGGGATGAGCGAAGACGAGTTGGTCGAGAACCTCGGCACCATTGCCCACTCCGGGTCCAAGAAGTTCCTGGAAGCGCTGAAGGAGAAGGACGCCGGCGAAAACGTCGACTTGATTGGCCAGTTCGGCGTCGGTTTCTACAGCGCGTTCCTGGTGGCCAATCGGGTGGAAGTCACCTCTTGTGCCGCGGGCAGCAAGCAGGGGTCTCGGTGGAGTTCGGAAGCCCAGGGCACCTATTCCGTGGAGCTCGCGGAAGGCGAGGTCTCGCGCGGGACCAGCATCAAGCTGTTCCTCAAGGAGGACAAGAAAGAGTTCTTGGAGGAATTCCGCCTGCGCACCTTGGTCCGTCAGTACTCCGACTTCTTGCAGCACCCGATCCTGCTCGAGATCGAGCGAGAAGAGGGAGAAGGCGACGACAAGAAGAAGGAAAAGAAGTTCGAGCGGTTGAACCAGGGCACCGCTCTGTGGAAGCGCCCCAAGGGAGAGATTACCGACGAACAGTACGAAGAGTTCTACAAGCACGTCACCCACGACTTCGAAGCGCCCCTCGCGCGCAACCACTTCACCGTGGAAGGCACGCAACTCTTCACCGGGCTGCTGTTCCTGCCCAAGAATCCGCCCTTCGACCTGTTTCAGCCATCCAAGCGCCGCGGCGTGCGCCTGTACGTCAAGCGCGTGTTCATCATGGACGACTGCGAGGAGCTGATCCCCGAGTGGCTGCGCTTCGTCCGCGGCATCGTCGATTCCGACGATCTTCCGTTGAACGTCTCGCGAGAGCTGTTGCAGGAAGACCGCATCGTCAAGACGATTCGCAAAGTTGTCACCCGCAAGGTCCTGGAGAGCATGGAAGAGCTGGCCAAGGATCGCGAGGACGACTACAAGGCGTTCTGGCAGCACTTCGGAGCGGTGGTCAAGGAAGGCCTTCACTACGACCCGGATCACAAGGAAGCTCTGGCCAAGCTGGTGCGCTACGACTCGTCCAAGGAAGACGGGACTTCCTTGGAGGCCTACGTCGAGCGCATGCCCGAAGATCAGAAGGCGATCTACTACGTCATCGCGCCGGATCGCAAGACCGCGGAAAGCAGTCCGCATATCGAGGCTCTGCTCAAGAAGGACTATGAAGTCCTGTACATGACCGATGCGGTGGACGAATGGGCCGTGACCGGGATGCCGGAGTTCGCCGAGAAGCCGCTCGTTTCGGCGATGAAGGCGAATCTGAACCTGGAAGGGGAAGACGGCAAGGAGGACGAGAAGAGCGAGCACGAAGTCGACCCCGACATGGAGAGCTTCAAGGACCGAATCCAACGGGTCTTGGAGGAGGACATCGCCGAGGTCAAAGTCTCCAATCGCTTGACCGATTCTCCGGCTTGTTTGGTGACCCCCGAGGGGGGATTGCACTCACACATCGAGCGCATGGTCCGTGCTCGCCAGCAAGGAATGCCGGCGACCAAGCGGATCTTCGAGATCAATCCCGACCACCCGATCATTCAACGCATGCGGTCGCTGCACTTGGAGCCGGACCATGCAGAAGATGCGGACGACTGGGTGCGCATGCTCCATGACCAGGCGCTGCTCGCCGAAGGGTCGCCGATCTCTGATCCGGCGGGGTTCGCGCGGCGGATGTCGTCGCTGATGACCAAGGTGCTTGGCAGCGATGAGTCGGGCTCCGAGGCCTCGGCTTAGGGGGCGAGGAAGGAGCCCTCGGTGCTCGGGGGCTCCTTCTCAGAGCAAGCGGGTCGAAGTTGAGTTCTCGCCCGGATGATTCGCGAAGGCCAATTGCCAACCCCGGTTCTGGCTCCGTGGCTCCGACGATCTCCCTCTTTCGTGGAGCGTCAGCGACACGGTTCGCCCGATCAAGGCGAGCTACGTGGTGAAAACCGTTTTGGGTCGTCGGCCGTACCCACGTTGAATCAGTCTTCATTGGCAGACTCGAAGCGGGACCGAATCCGCCATGTCAGGAGCGAGCAGGGACCGCGATGTCCCTTTTGCATGTCGGGATTCGTGACATCGGCGGCGAGGAAGAATGCGTCGTCAGGCAGCACCGCTCCCTGTAAGACGTTCGGGAGGTAGATCGAACGGGTGCCGCGGGATCCCCGCTTGCCGGGGTCGGTCTCAGGGAAGGGACAAAACCTCACCTCGCCATCTCCCCAGAGGTCTCCTTCCCAGACGTGAATTGCCTGGGAGGCCGGATTGTTGAAGAACACCGGGGGACCGTCTCGACGGGGGAGGAGTTCGCCCCCATTGGTGATCGAACGTGCCACTTCGATGTCGTTGCGAATCGACCGGCGTTGCACGAGTGATTGCTCCACGACGGAGTACTCCCAGAACTCCAGGGAACGGAAGCGGCCTTGGTCGGGAACCAGCGAGCGTTGGAAGACGACGCGGCTCCAGTCGTCGACGCGGATGGGCTGCAAGGCATGGCAAGAGAACTTCCCCGGTTCCGGAAGCGGGGGGAGGTCGTGGCGCTCTCGCAATTGGCCATCCCAGTCCACATGCATCAAGACCGCGCTGCGATGGGTGTCGTCGTCGTTGGAAACGGCGCCAATCATGACGACCCCGAATTCGGTGGCCGCCACCAGCGGGTAGAAGAACCGAAGAGGGTCGGTGATTACGCGGGGCCGGTCGAATCGAAAGTCCAGACCGTCTCGATGCCCGACCACCAGGAGCGGTGTATTGATGAGGTGCTTTCCCGGTTCGTAACAACTCAGCACGACGAGTGCCATGCGTTCGCCGTCCTTGCTCAGAGCGACGTTCATCCGGAGATGAAATCCGGCGAACTCGCCTCCGTCGATTCGGCCCAGCGCCACCAACTCCGTCACCTCTTCGGGACGACGACTGCGAAAGTAGTCGACGTGTCCCTTACCCTGAGAATTCTCCGATCCCACGAACACGTGCAAATGTCCGTCCGGAGTCCGAAGCAAGAGAGGCTGGAAGACGCGGGAGACATTGTCGAAGTTGATGGGGAGCTCGGTTCGAGTGGCCGCGGATCCGTCCGGGTGTTTGGGAAACTGGCCGATGACCGGGGGGGCGACCGCGTCTTCTCCGCGGTACCGCAGTCCTGTCCAGAACAGATGGTCGCGACCTTCGAGGAAGTAGCTGAAGTTCTGGCCGCCCCATTGCAGTTCCAGGTCTTCTGCCAGCAGGTGAGGTCCTTCAACGACCGCGAACTCGCGGGCGACGCCGGCCCGAACGGTCTCGGGCAAGCCGTCTGACAGGGGAAGCTCCTGTTGTAGGAACAGTTGGGCGACCAGCCAAACAGGGACGATCGGTGAGACCATGGGCGTCCTCCTTGTCGAGATGAGACGCCGCGGAGGGCGAGATGTCGACGCCGATTCTTCGAGCCACGGTGGGCAGGGAAGAGCTCCCCACCAAAAATGCACGGTGGGAAGTTCTCGCAGCCGACGACCAAGCGATCCGGCGAACTGGATTCGGCCTTGGCTCGATTCTCGTGGGTGCTTCATGAATTACGCGGGGCAGCCGGGAATCCGACGCGGAGGGGGACGGCTTGCTCGACTCTCACCGGCCTCGATGTCGCAGAACACGGGACAACGCGAAGAAAGGAGCGCGGTTCTGGCAATCCCTTGCCCGGGAGTCTCCACGTTCTTGAACCGCCATTCCCGGGAGGGAGTATCGGGAGTCACGGCTGTCGGTTCTCGCTGCGGGGCAGCGAGCCGGTTCGCTGCCCGAGGATCGAGTAGGAGTCGGTGTTCTCATGAGTCATTGGGTCATGGCAGTGATCGGATCGGTGATGTTCGCATGGGGCCAAGAGATCCCCGGAGACCCCGATGCGGCGCGACTGGTGACCGACGACATCGGCAACTTCTGGGACGCGTACGATTTGTCCACTCCGGACGACGAACTCCAGCTGTTCCAGGAGTACTACTTCGACGAGGCCTCTCCCGGCTTGGACGACTTCTTGCGTTTGAGAATCGGCAGTGTGGAGAATCTGGTCGGCACCATTCACGAGAACCGCGGGTACTTCGACTCGATGCGAGAGAGCACTCTTCGGATCGAGGAGATGACCGCGCAAGTCCGGGCGGCGTTCTACGCGTTGGAGTATCTCTATCCGAAGGCTGTGTACCCGGATGTGTACTTCTTGATCGGCCGAATGAGTAGCGGAGGTACGTTGTCCGAGCGGGCTCTCCTGATCGGGGCCGAGATGTACGGGTTGACCGAAGACGCACCATTCTCAGAGCTCAGTGATTGGCACCAACAAGTGCTCAAGCCAGTGGAGGCCATTCCCCACATCGTGGCCCACGAGTTGATTCACTACCAACAGAAGTACCCCGACGACGAGAGCCTTCTCGCCGCCTGTATCATGGAAGGCAGCGCCGACTACCTGGCCGAGTTGATCTCCGGGAAACACATCAACCATCACCTCCACGAGTACGGCAATCCTCGGGAGGAGGAACTGTGGCGAGAGTTCGAGGCCGAGCTGGACAGCACCGAGCACAAGAAGTGGCTCTACGGAGGGGATCAAGCCAAGGGGCGCCCCGCGGACCTGGGCTATTACATGGGCTACAAGATCACGGCGGCCTATTGCTCTCAATGGGACGACACTCGGGAAGCGGTTCGCCGAGTGCTCGAGATCGAGGACTTCGCTCAGTTCCTCGAAGACAGCGGCTACGCGGACAAGTTCGCCGCGAAGTGACTCGCCGAGATTCTTCGCGAGGCGTAAATTCCCTTGCGAGTTGCCGGTTCGTGTTCCTCCTCCGGTTCCGGAGGAGCCCGATTCCTGACAACCGACGCCAACCGTCGAACGATTCGAAAATGGCCTGAGGCCCGCGGCCGCGTCGGTGGCCCAGTGGGGTGTTTCCCCCAGCGTTCGTGACTCTTGCTCTCGTCGAGCCGTCAAGGGCGTCGCCGTTTCTCTCTTCGTCGTGCATGGAAATCGCTTGCGGAAGCCGTTCGCGGGCCGCGAGTTCCGGTTAGTCTTGGTCTCATGGTGGGCCCGGCAGCCATTCACGTCGGGACTTTCGTTCCATGAACGGTATTCGGGCGGGGTGTCGCGGTGCTGCAGCTTGTGATTTGGTCACGCAGCTTTCATCTGATGATGTCTCTTTTGGGATTGATCCTGTTTCATCCCATTCTGGATGCGTTGCCGGAACCCTGGTCGGATCGGCTCGGCAGCAGCTTGACTGTGGCCGTGATGTTGGCCGGGGTGTGGTGGGCGGCCGAAGAGCGTCGCCATTGGTGGCCCGCCCTTCTTCTCGTCTTGCCAGCGATCGGGACTTTCTGGTTTCGTGACGAGCTGAGCCCGTTCGTGGCATTGACCTGGACGGCATTTTGCGTCTACACCATTTCCATTGTGTTCCTTGCGGTCATGCAGGCCCACCAGACATTCCTGGATCGGGTGTTCGCCGCGATCTCGGTGTACTTGCTGGTCGGGATGACCTATTCGTATCTCTACATGATGATTCTGCGGTTGGACTCCGGGTCGTTCTCGTTTCCCCGTCAGGTGCCCTTGGACCCCACCACGGACATGCTCTACTTTTCCTTCGTGACGATCCTGACCCTGGGATTCGGCGACATCGTTCCTTTGTCTCCCTTCGCCCGCATGCTGACCATCACCGAGGCACTCACCGGAACGTTCTTCATTGCAATCTTGATTGCTCGATTGATTTCGACCCGGGGAGAGGTCATTGCAAAGAAGTGAAGAGCCGGGATCAAGGTGCGACAGTGACTCGCACGAAGTCGATCCAGGTTCCTGAGGGCGTGCCATTCGTGTCGTTGTCGACGACGAAGAACCAGATCCAATCTCCCGGCGTGGGAACGAAATCCGCCAGAAGGAACGAGGGGATCGCCGGGAGAGACCCTTGGACGATCGGAGCAGCAGTGCTCGAGCCTCCTCCAGGCGTCAAGAACAGCGGCCCATTGTCGGTGATGACGCCGACGTAGAGCTCGCCACTCGTGCCCGCGTAGCTTTTGGGATCGAGTTGCAGCCGAATCTGGAGCGACTGCCCGTTGGCAAGATTGACCACCGGTCCGTCTTGTCCGTTGGCCTTCACATCCACGGTCGGATTGGAACGCACCAGATACGCGCTTCCACCGACACCGCTGAAATCCGCTCCGACCAGGCCGAGGGTGTCGGCCACGGCGACCGAGACTCCATAGTTCGCGCCCGTCGTCGCATCACTGGCCACGAGCTTCTGACTCTGGCCCCACTGATTGGCCCCGCCTTGGTCACGATCGAAGAAGTAGGCAGCACCTGCGTTGGACGCCGCTTCGTCGTTGTCGTGAGCCCCGATCAGGATCATGTCCTCGTGGACCGCGACCGAGGTTCCGAAGGAATCGGAGGAGGCCGGATCCGAAGCAACGAGTTTCTTGATCTCGCCCCAGTTGTCGAGCCCCCCCTCGTCTTTCGAGTAGACGTAGGCGGAGCCGCTGAAGGAACCCGCATGATCATCGCCCAGGGCACCCACGACCAAGGTGCTGCGATCGAGGTCCAGCGCCGATCCGAAGTTGCCGAGAGAACTCGGATCGGAGGGAGTGATCTTCTCGACCTCGGTGAACCCGTTGAAGAACAGATACACCGATCCCGAGGCATTCCCGGCAGGGCTGTCATCGCCTGGCGCACCGATGGCTGCGGCGTCACCACTCAAGGCGACTGCCTGGCCGAAGCGATCGAACGCCGCGCCATCGAAAGCGGTGAGCTTTTGCTCTTGCCCCCAGTTGTCGATTCCACCGCCGTCTCGGTGGAAGACGTAGGCAGCGCCGGTGTCGTTCCCCGCCTGATTGAGCCCGGTGGCTCCGACAATCGCAAGGTCACCGGCGACGTCGACGGACAAACCGAAGCGAGTTCCCGCGGCCGGGTCCGTGGGTTGGAGCTTTCGCGTCTGGCCCCAGTTGTTCAAGCCCCCGCGGTTTCTCTCGAAGACGTAGGCTGCGGAGACATCCGTGAACTGGGGAGCGCCGACCACGACGGTGTCGCCGTTGATGGCCACAGCGCTGCCGAACTCGTCTTCTTGCGCGATGTCGTTGGGAACCAGTTTCTTCACTTGTCCCCAGTTGTCGGTGCCGCCCTCGTTCTGCTGAAACACGTAGGCGGCCCCTCCCCGAAACACCAGGTCATCGTCCCAGTGGGCACCGACGACGGCAGTGTCCCCGTCCATGGCGACGGCGATTCCGAAGTGGTCTCCGACGTCGGGATCCTCGGACACGATCTTGAGCGCGTCACCGAAAGACTCGGCGCCTACCAATCGGGAGAAGCTCTCTCGGACGTCATCGACGACTTGCTCTTTGGGTGTCGCCGAGGGGATCACTCCAAACAGCAAGAACATTGCCGGGCTCACCATGGCACTTCACTCCTTCTGACATCGTTTCCCCGGCCGGAAGGCCGAACAAGGGGGTGTTCGCTCGGGGACAGGTCCACGAGGGGGCTCTTTGGACGACCCATGGAAGCCTGTGGACCCACGGAATCGTCGGTCTGGCACGAGATCCAGAAGAGAGAACAAGTGTGGTACGAAAAATCGAAACGAGGTCAAAAGGGTCACGACGCCACTCTGTTCGTGGGATTGCAGCGGCGGCGTCGATGGGGGAAGCCCCCCGCTGCGAGTTGGTCCGTTGGCCGAGATCTTCCAAGTGACGGCCGTTGCCGGCATGCTGGACCCGGAACCGCAGAACGAAGCGTCTCTCGACGGATTTCGAGAGGGCGCCCGGGGAGGGACCCGCCAGGATGGGTGGAATTTCACGTTTCGAGCAAGGACGACTTCGTCGGTTGGCGCGTCGATTTCCGATTCGGTTTCGGCCAGGTTCGGCTCTGTTGGTGCTCTGCCTTGGTCTGGCCGCCTGTCGGGCGCAGCGTACCTACAACGACGTGACCGTTGTCGCCCCGTGGGGCGGGACGGTGTACGAAAGTGAGAGCGGTGGTGTCATCTGCGAGTACGACCTGTGGCAGCTCCAGTTGCGCGGCGCGGCACTCACTCTCAACGGCGACCCCTATGGCCTGGTAAGCGGTGGCGATCGGGTTCGCCTGACCGTGAACGGGAAGGTGTTCGTCAACGAGCGGCGCCGGGAGCGGCGGGGCCACTGAGGGACCCACCGCTGCCGGTGGAACGAGGACGGTCGCCCAGCAACCACTCGGACATTCTCGCGAGCTTCGCGGTCACAGCAGGTTGGTCAGTCGTTCGGTCAACCCGCCTTCGCCCAGGCGAACCTGGAGTCGAGCGTTCTCGGACACGCGCTCCAGCGCCTCGAGCTCCCGCAGTCGCATGAGCATCGGGTTGGACTCGAGCAAGCGTGCGGTGTTGGCTTGAGAGCGCATCGCCGCGGTTTCCTCCCGTCGAGTGATGAGAGCCGCTTCCGCGGCAGTGCGCGCCTCGGTGACCTTGTTCAGTAGCTCCTTCATTTCTCCGGGGAGCAGCACGTCCCGAATTCCAACGGTGGTGACCTGAACGCCGAACGCCTCGGTGGAGCGCCGCACGGCCTCCAGCAATGCTGCCGCCACGTCGTCCTTGTCGGCGAGCAGTCGTTCGAGAGGATGAGTGCCGACTACGGCCCGGAGGCCGAGCTGGGCTTCGCGGTACAGCGCTTGGCGATAGTCTTCCACCGCGGACACAGCCTTCTGAGGATCGACGATCCGCCAGGTCACGACCGCGTTCAAGCGCAGTGTCACCTTGTCGGCAGTCATGATGTCTTGGCCGGCCACATCGGTGACCACTTCTCGAAGGTCGACCGGGCAAAGCTGCACGTGTCCGTAGCCCTTCCAGAATCCATGCAAGCCCGGTCCCAGGGTGTTCCGCGGCTTGCCATCCAGAAACAAGACTCCTGAGTGGTCCGCTTCCAGCCGGTGGAAGTTCATGAGTTCGCCGGCATGTTGCAAGACGACGGGCAGGTCTGGGTGCTGGCACAGGATCTCTCGAGCATCCAGCACTTCGACATCGATTTGGTGAAACACGTTCCAGCAAATGTGGAGGCCCGGTCCCAGGACTCGAGCCACCCGGCCATCAATGCGGACGATGGCTCGTTCGTGGTCCTTCAAATCGAGGATGGTGGCCTCGTCCCGAAGCAACCCCGAGCGAGCAATGACGTCCAAGTCTTCGTGCAGTAGCCAAGGAGCGCGGACCGAGACACGGTCGATGCGCCGGGCACCGGACGCGTTCCAGAGCCAGTACCGGCCGGGGGGCAGGACGCGAATGAGTTCCCCGTGATGGAACAGCAGGCCCCGCTCGTGGGCGAGGACTCTCTGGGTGGTGACGGGAAGCATGGATGGCCTTTCTACGGGACGTTCGCGAGCTGTTGTCAATCCTGGTTTCGCCACAAGAACTCGAGACAGCCTCGTGAAACGGATTGGACACTCCGTGGTCCGGTCGTTGATTTGTTTCTCGGTTAGGTGATTAGGTGAGCCGACTCGTCGATGGGTTGGTGGTCGATCGGACTGCTTCGTACTGTGCGGTGTTGGTGAGTTGGTCTGTTCGAGAAGGGTGGTTCACCGAGTGTGGTGCAGCTCGTTTCCCCAAGAACGGTGCGGAATGGGGCGGGGCCTGGGGAGCCGCCGTTCGCTCTTGTTGCGAGCGGAGTGCGACTCGTTCGGCGCCATCCCATTGCAAAGCACAGCTCTTGTTGCTGGTCTCCCTGTGCCCGGCTGCCACTGTTCGACAAGAGCCCGTGCCTATGCACGGATGCCTGCCGAGAGCGACAACCTCGGTGGGTGGATTCCAGTTCGCCGACAACTCCGGCGAAACGGGTGTTTACTTGTCACCACATCTCGGGAACCAAAAGGAGCCACGCGAGGTGGTCAAGGGGAGGAGGACTCGAACCTCCATCAGGCGATTCAAAATCGCTGCTCTACCATTGAGCGATCCCAGCCAGCGCCGAGGCTTTCGAAGCCGTGACGCGGGACCCACGGAACCGATCGGAAGTCCGAGGCTCGTGAGCCGCCGGCGCCCCGGCGCGCGAGTTGATTTCGTTCAGAGGTGATCATTGTCATGGGCCCCCTCGGTTTCCCTCGAGGGAGCCGATTCTTGGAGTCGAGCGGGTTCTGCAGTTGCGACGGTCACTTGCCAGCGCCCGTCTCCGAGTTCACTCAGCACGATGGGTTTGTCCAGGAACCGTCCGATCGTGTGCATGTTGGTTCGCAGATGGGAGGACGGAGTGCCGGTGACAAAGCGTCCACCGCCCAGCAACGCCATCGGCAGGAGAAGCTGATCTGCGAGGTGTTCTCCGATCGGGGCTTCCTGGTTCAGATACGCACGGGCCGCACGGGCTGCGTCGTTCGCGACCCGTTCCGCCGACACGTGACGGCGTCCAAAAGCGGTGATGGTTTCAGTCACGTGTTCATACTCCAACAGGGCTGAGACGGTGTTTCCCGGCCCAATGCCTTCCACCAACTCCACGCTTACTGCTTCGCTCGGCCAGCCGAGCTGCTTGGCGAGAACGGTCCGTTCCCGACCTGCAATCGCCTTCCCGAGGTTGCAGAGCGTGATCAAGCCTCGATGTCGAAGCTTTTCCCCGCGCTCGGTCAGCGAGAGGGGCGTCGCCGACTGCGGAGGAGTGAGCGTGAAGCGGATCTCTCCTCCTCCCGCTGGAAAGAACCCGGGTTGCACTAGCTCGCCTTCGATGGACACCCCCAGCCGCCGCAGCTGCGGCAGGAAGGAGTGTTGCAGGAACTCGAACGGGGGTGCCATGGGATTGTGGGTTCCCCCGCGAAGGGTCACGGTCGACTTCCCGGAAGCCTTCATGAGCGGCGGAAGAAGGGTCTGCAAAACCAGGGTGGTGCTCCCCGCAGTGCCGATCGAGAACTCGAAGTTCCCGGCTCGGATCGGACCGGGTTCGAAGATCAAGGTGGTGCTGTTGAGCTCGGCTCCTTCCACGCGAGCGGAGCATGCCTGGGCAGTGGCCAGGACCGCGGTCCGGTGCTGGCGCAACAGCCCCGGCTTCTTGCGTCCGGCACGAATGTTTTCCAGGCGGATCGGAGTTCCGGTTGCGGCCGAAAGCGAGAGGCTGGTGCGTAGCACCTGGCCTCCGCCTTCTCCGAAGCTTCCGTCAATGGTCAACATGAGTCTCAGCCTTTCACGCAGACGATCTGGCGGAGCGTGTGCTCGATGTCGACCAGGTCTGCTTGTGCTCTCATCACCGCTTCGATGTCCTTGTAGGCCATCGGGGTTTCGTCGATCACCGCTTCGTCCTTGCGGCATTCCACGTGAGCGGTGGCGCGGCGGTGGTCTTCCACGCTGTACTTTTTCTTGGCGGCGGTTCGCGACAACACTCGTCCCGCTCCGTGAGAGCAGGAGTGGAAGCTGTCGGGATTTCCCTTTCCACGCACGATGAAGCTCTTGGCACCCATGGAACCCGGGATGATCCCCCAGTCGCCCTCCGCCGCTCGCACGGCACCCTTGCGGGTCACCAGACAGTCTCGCCCGAAGTGTCTTTCCCGTTCCACATAGTTGTGGTGGCAGTTCACCACCAACGCATCCGTGCGAAACGGTTGGATCTTGGGCACGCGTCTCGCCGCATCGATGACTGCCTCCATCATGATCTGTCGATTGAGCCGCGCGAAATCCTGGGCCCAGCTCACCGCGAACACGTAGTCCTCGAAGCTCTCGGATCCTTCGCGCAAGTATGCAAGGTCCTTGTCGGGAAGGTTGTGGAAGTGCTTTCCCATGTCCTTCTTGGCCTTGTCGATGAAGATCGTGGCAATGCGATTTCCGACTCCGCGAGAGCCCGAGTGCAGCATGAACCAAACTCGTTCTTCTTGATCCAGGCACACTTCGATGAAGTGGTTGCCGGTTCCCAGGGTGCCTAGGTGATGGATGTTGTTGGAGTTCTTCACTCGCGGATAGCGATCTGTGATCTCTTCGAAGCCCTTGGCCAGGTGTTCCTTCCACAGGTTCCCGACGCGACGGGGAACGTCACCCCAAGCGCCGCGGTCACGACGACCTCCGTGACGGGAACGACCGTGAGGCACCGCTTGTTCGATTGCGGTTCGCAGAGGTCGCAGATCGTCAGGCAGGTCCCCGGCCGTGAGCGTGGTTTGTACGGCAGCCATGCCGCATCCAATGTCCACGCCCACGGCAGCCGGAATCACCGCTCCCACGGTCGGGACCACGCTGCCGATGGTGGCCCCGAGTCCCCAGTGCACGTCCGGCATGACGGCGAGGTGGTGATGGACGATGGGGAGTTGCGCCGTGTTCCGAAGCTGTTGCAAGGCGTTGTCGCCGACCGGGACTCCGTCGGTCCATGCGCGGATCGGGACACCTTGGGAGGGGAGCTCTTGGTAGGTCATGGGTTCTCTCAGTTCGGTGGGGAGGGAGGTCGTTTCGCTCAGCCCCGTGGCCCCCGACTTCGTTCGTTGCGGTTCTCAGGAACGGCACGCGAAGTCGGGGGCCCTGCGGAGGTCGAGTTTCTCTCGCCGACAGCTCGGTTCGAGTTGCTCAACCGGGAGATCCCAATGCTCATGGCGTGCCAAACTGTTCGGAGGCCGCTCGAATTTCTCGTAAGTTGTTTTTCAGAAGCTGGTTGTGTCGGCCTCGATTGAGGGATTTGGGGAAGGAGTGAGTTTGTCGATATTAGAAATATCGATAGCTATCTCTATTCTTGGCGAGTCATGGGCAGGCGCACTGTGGTCATTGGGCTGGTGGGGACCAAGCTGGACATTGGCGGCAAGCGCCGCTGGGACCGGTGGAGGCCGACGGTCAGCCTTTGCCAGCACGAAGACTTGGTGGTCGACCGGCTCGAGCTGCTCGCCAGCCGTTCGTCCGGTCGGCTTGTGGCACAGCTGGCCCAGGACATTCGCCGAGTGTCGCCGGAGACCGAGGTGCGTCCCCATCGGGTGGAGTTCGACGACCCCTGGGACTTTGCCGAGGTGTACGGCACGCTGCACGACTTCGCCCGCGGCTACTCGTTCCGGGAAGACTCGGAAGACTACTTGGTCCACATGACGACCGGCACCCATGTGGCGCAGATCTGTCTGTTCCTGTTGACCGAGTCCCGTCACTTTCCAGCCCGGTTGATTCAAAGCTCTCCGCCCATCGAAGAGGACAGTGCCGGCCGCTATGCGGTGATCGATCTGGACCTGTCGCGCTACGACCGCCTCGCGGAGCGCTTCGCCGCCGAAAAACGGTCTGCCGTGTCGTTCCTTAAGGCCGGGATCGAAACTCGAAACGCGGCTTTCAACCATTTGATGGAAGAGATCGAAGTCGTGGCGCTGCACTCTCCCGAGCCGTTGTTGCTGACCGGGGCCACCGGGGTTGGCAAGACCAACCTGGCGAGGCGCATCTACGAACTCAAGAGCCAGCGGCGATTGGTGACTGGCGCCTTCGTCGAAGTGAACTGTGCCACCCTGCGCGGCGACGCGGCGATGTCAGCACTGTTCGGCCACAAGAAGGGAGCCTTCACCGGAGCGGTGTCGGATCGCACCGGTCTCCTTGGCACCGCCCATGAGGGGCTCCTGTTCTTGGACGAGATCGCCAATCTCGGGTTGGACGAGCAGGCGATGTTGTTGCGGGCCCTGGAGGAGAAGACCTTCCTACCGGTCGGATCCGATCAGCCCGTGCGCAGCGATTTCGGCCTCATCGCTGGGACCAACGAGAATCTGGATGTTGCGGTGGCGGAGGGGCGCTTCCGCGAAGACCTGTTGGCTCGACTCGACACCTGGAGCTTTCGGGTGCCGTCTCTGAAAGACCGGCGCGAGGACCTGGAGCCGAACCTGACTTATGAGCTGAGTCGCTGGACCGAGCGCACCGGCCGGCGAGTCAGTTTCAACAAGGAAGCGCGGCGACGGTTTCTCGAATTCGCCATGGCACCGGACAGTCCCTGGCATGGCAACTTCCGGGATCTGAACGCGGCAGTGTTGCGCATGGCGACCTTTGCCGCGGGCGGGCGAATTCAGGAAGCTCACGTGGCTGCGGAGATCCAACGCTTGAAATCTCGTTGGCAGGGGAGGCGACCACGATCGCAGTCGAGTGCTCGCGTGGAAGCGGTCCTTGGAAAGGACGCTGGATCCGATCTCGATCGTTTCGTGGCGGTGCAGCTCGAAGACGTTCTCGCGGTGTGTGAGGAGGCCCGGAGCTTGTCGGAGGCGGGTCGTCGGTTGTTTGCCGCGTCCCGTGAAAAGAAGCGGTCGTCGAACGATGCGGATCGTTTGGCGAAGTACCTCGCCAAGTTCGACCTAACGTTCTCCGTGGTTCAGGAGCGTCTCCGCCAGCACTTGGCCACTCCGTAAAGAGACATGGCCAGCCAAAAGGCCTCCATCAGGAAGGCCGAAGGATTGAACTCGACTCCCAGGGAGATCAGGATCATCGTTGCGCCCGCCGCGTTTCCCACGGAGTAGGCCATTCGCGACGAATCGATCTTTTCGAGTTGGTGGAGAGCGTAGCACCCCGCGATGAGGAGCACGCCCGCGAAGCCGATGAGGTCGTGGAGCTCGAGGTTCACCGGCGCTTCAAGTATCGCTCTTGAATCACCTTGCGGTGGTGGAGTTCATGGCCGGCGATGATCCACAGCATGGCACGGACCGTGAAGTGGCAATCCGAGGCCACGCCGGTTCGGGTGAGTGCTGCGTCCGACAGCTGTTCGAACATCGTGATGTTCGCGCTGCGTAGGTAGCGGAACTCGGCGCGGAGAGAGTCCATCTTCAAAGTCGAGGAATCGACGCCGGAAACCAGCTGGTCCTGGTCGATGCCGGGCAGCGGCGTCTCGTCCCCTCGAGCGAACCGGAGCGCTCGGTTGGTGAACACCCACTCCCCGTCGATGACGTGGCGAACGACTTCCCCAAGCGTCCACTTGCCCTCCTCGTAGCGAAAGTGGGTCTGTTCGTCGCTCGCCTCCGCGAGGACCGCATCGGTGGCGTCCATCTGCTGACGCAGCATCACCAGGATGTCCCCGTCGGGCACCTGGTTGATGTAGGTGCTGTAGTACTCGGCGTATTCGCTTTGGGTCGGACGTCGCCAGGCGGGGGAGGTGGTCATGGAATCGTCTCCTTGTGAGGGCTCCCGGGAGTATTGCGGATCCGAGGGAGTTCTCAAACCACAAGCCTGCAGTTGTGGGCGACGGCAAGCCAACGTTGGCCAGTCCGTTGGTTCGCAGGTCGCCAGAAGCTGCGGATGGCCGAACGAGGGATCAGCGTCGCCGAAGGATCTCTTTGGCAGGTTCACTCATCGACATTTTCAACGGGGGCCTCTTCCAGGTTGTCGAGTCGCACGCGCCGGAAGTTCGCCAAGCCCCGTTGCTTCTCGGAAACACAGGGCGAACTTGTCGCTCCGGTCGGAGTTCACGTACCTCCATCCGCGCCGTGCGGCCCGCAGCGAGACGAGGATGCCGGCCGCACACCGAAGAAGGTTCAAGCTTGCTCGGGCGCCGGGAGCACCCGAAGCAGTCCCCATCCGATGACGAGCACGGCAACCACGGTCCAGAACACCGCCGCCAATCCCGCCCGGTCCGCAATGTTGCCCACCACGGGCATGGCCAGCGCGAATGCCAGGGAAGAAAGCTGATTCTGAAGCGACAAGGTGGTGGCGCGCTGGCGGGAGTCCATGACGCGATTGAACGCCGCGACGAAAATGGGCTTGCGGGCGTTCTGCAGCGCGGTCAACGCAATGAAGAGACCGAGTCCCAGAAAGTACCAGTGCTCCAGTTGCTGCCCGCACCAAGCGATCCCGAGGCAGCCGAACAAGGCGATCAAGTAGGAAACATTGAGCGCGCGCAGAGCTCCTCCCAGAGCAGCTTCCATCCGGTGTCCAAGCCGAGCGGCGACGCCACCAATGCTCTCGCGGGTTGCTTCGTGGATTCCCATCCAGACCGGGCCGGTGGTGTTCGATGCGCCGCGAGCCACCACGGGAACGCCAAGCTCTTTCAGTCCGCTGGCTAGGTAGGCCTGCACGTAGTACTTCAGGAGGAGCTTGGAAGCGGCCTCGAACAGGAGGGACTGCACGAGGAGGTAGGCAATGCCGGGCTTTCGAAACATCGACCGAAGATCGGCGCTTCGCCACCAGGGGCGCCGGGACTTCTTGTCTCGGCTTTGCTCTCCCTCGAGGCTTCGCGGATAGCTCAGCATCAAACCGAACGCCAGAAGCGAGCTGGCCGCGCTGGCCCACAGCAATGGACGGAAATCGTGAAACGCGAACAGGAGGAGTCCGCCGACAAGCGCGGAGGAGCCGGCGCTGTACTTGGAGAATGATCGGGCCAGTCCAATCACCCGAGTGGCCTTGTCCCCCTCCCCCCGTTGGTCCAGCCAATCCAGAATGATTGCCTTGTGGCTGCCAGTGCGAAGAGCTTCCCCGAGCCCGAAGAAGCTTGCGGCAATGGTCAACAGCACCGCGAGGTCGGCTCCAGCTCGTTCGCCGGCCAGTCCGTAGAAAGAAAAGGCGAACACATAGGAGATGAAGCAGGCTGCTAGGGAGCGCCGTCGCCCGAAACGGTCGGCGACCACGCCCAGAGGAACCTCCAAGAGTGAGGCGATCAGATGCTGGAGACCCAGGAGCGTCCCGGCTTCCGTGAACGACAGGCCGAGATCCCGCAGATAGAGAAGCAGGAACGGATCCGCGAAGCGCAGGTTCTTCAGGACCGAGTACGCACAGAAACGGGCGATCATGACATCGCTGACGAGTGGGGGTGGGAGTGTGTCTCGAGTTAGAGAATGTCCGCTTGGATGGCGATCACCCCTTGGCCAATGGACACGGATAGGTCACGGTCCATTTCTTCGATGTTGCAGTACTGGCCTGGCTCGTCCTCGTCCTCTTCCAGTTCCACGCCGACGTTCTCCGCCGCCTGGAACATGGCTTTCTTGATGCTGCTCTTGTCGTGCTTGTCGCAAAGAAGCACGACTTTCACCTCATCAAGCACTCGATCTTCGTCCAGAAGCGAGCATTCCACCACGCCGTTCCAGCGGCCGTCCGGGGCGTACTGGGTTTCTGCCAAAGGCAGCACGTGGGAACCGCTCAGGCGAGCTGCGGTCTTCATCCGAGTCAACGCACTGTCCCTCTTGAGTCCGACGTAGATTCCCTTCTTGTCGGTCAGCAGGCTGTGCATGATGGATTCGACAGCCTTCTCCAGTGATGCCGACATGATCGTTCCCTCCCGTTGTGTTGGTCCGTCGTGCTCGCATTCTCAAATGCGATGGCCGGAGCTCTGCCGAGACCGAGGCAAGGTCAAGGAGCTTTCCGAGGCCCCAACTCCCCCCGTTCCTCGTCCCACGAGTGACGGGGAAGTTTGGCGTCCGCGGCTTCCAGTCGCTCGCAGATCTTCGAGTCGCGGACGGCGACGTAGTTCTGCCCTTCGGACATCACCGCCTTCACTCGTCCGTCCCGGCAACCCAGCTTGTATTCCCGCATCAGATCCCGGTCCTTGGTGATGATCTTCGCTACGCGGCGGGCCGGGTAGGCAAGAGTTTGGTCATCGCTCATGGCCGCGCATCCTAGCTCGGAGGATTCGTGAAGGCCTACTACGAATGGCCCAAGTCCCTTCTGGCTTCGTCACTGAGACCATCTCCATCCTCAACGTCTGGTCACAAAGATCTCCGGTGAAGACTGCCGTAAGTCCGCTTCAGAAAAACCTTTGGCCCACTCTTGGGAGGGTCTTCATGAATCCGGGGCGCCAGGACTGAGCCGATGGCTGTTGGCTTCAGGAAGTCGGACTACTGCCGCACGCCCACCCAGCAGCCGTCGCCGATCGGAAGAATCACACTGTGAACCTCTGGAGTCGCCGCCATCAGGTCGTTGAAGGCGCGAATCGCGGGGACCTCCGAATCCGTCGGATCCGCGTCGAACAGCTGCCCGAAGGCAAAGGCGTTGTCGACCAGGAACAGTCCTCCGGGTCGAACGATGCGCAAGCACTCCTTCAGGTACAAGGGGTACCCCGACTTGTCCGCGTCCAAGAAGCAGGCATCGGCAGACTGGTCAGGGAAGGTCTTCAAGACCTCCCGTCCCGATCCTCGGTGCACGTCGATTCGCCCTGCCACATCCGATTTGGCGATCCACTCTTCGGCAAAGTCGGCGTGCCGGCCTTCGAGTTCGACGGTCCGAACTCGACCGTCCTTGGGGAGGGCGCGAGCCATCACGATGGCGGAATAGCCTGCCAGAGTCCCCACCTCGATCACCTCCCGGGCCCGATTCAACTTGAGCAAGATCTGCATGACGCTGGCTTGCTCGGGCGAGACCCAAATGGCGGGAATCTCTGCCTTTTCCGCGGCTTGTTTGAGTTGCTTCAGGAACTCGTCGTCGCCCCGAGTTCGTTCGGCCAGGTACGCGAAGTGTTGTTCCGTGACGACGGTGGACTGGGCACTCATGACAGCCTCGCTGGAAGGAAGAGCATTGGTGAAGTTCTGGCTCGAAGATTGAGGTTTCGGGTTCAGCGTACCCTCGTGCCGATGGATCCCGGCGGAAAACCGCATGACAGCGAAGGAGGATTCGGCGACATGGCTTCGGTCCCAAACACACCTACGCCGAAGCCCCCGCTGCCGACCTTCATGGGCCTCGCTCGGGGTTCCACGGGGTCCCTTCCCGGCTGATCTCCGGCTCCGTGCGGCGAACGGACTTCCTGCCGAGATGGAGAAGCTCCGGTGGGGACCCAGACGACGTTTTTGCCTGTCTCCTTCCCAGGTCGTCGTAAGATGCCCGGCCACGCGCCGCCTCTACGGGTTCGAAGAACGGCCCGACACGAGCTGCTCTTTCGAGGCCTGCGGCAGCACCCGGATCCAAGTTCTCGCATGACCGAGACGACACGACATTCCAACGGAGAAGAATCGATGCATCGCAAATGGACGGTTCCCGCTGTGCTTGCAGTCTTGGTGGTTGGGGTGGCCATGGCTCCGCGCCCTGTGGCCGGAGACTCCTTCCTTTCCAAGTTGACCGCAGGAATGAATGTCTCGGTCACTCAGGCGGATGGCCAGCTCGCCAGCATCTACGTTCCGTCGGCGGCCGAAGCCGAAGGCGGTGGATTCTTCCAGGTGACCGAAGTCGGTTCCGACTACGTGCAGTGCAAGAGCGGTTCCGCCGTCTGGCGCATTCCGGCGTCCTCGATCGGCCGCATCTTCTGGAACGAGTAGTCGACGGATCGTTCGCCACGGTTCCGTGCGCGTGCATTGCTCAAAAGCAAGCCGGGACCGTGGCGTTCCTCCGGAAAAGAGATGAGCTTGGAATTGCCGGTGCCCCAACCTGAGCAAATGAGCGCACTCTTGAACCGTTGGCGCGACGGTGATGCCTCCGCGCTCGATGCGCTCATCGAACTTTGCTACCCGGCATTTCGAAGGTTGGCGTCGCAGTGCGCGCGCGACGAGAAAAAACCTGTCGGTACCACGTCACTGGTCCACGAGACGGTCTTGAGTCTCATCGAAATCGGGGAGGTTCGCGCGGAGAACCAGAAGTCGTTCTTTGCTTTGATCGCGCAGCTCATGCGCCGAGTCTTGGTTGATCGAGCTCGCTCGGCACAAACTCTCAAGCGCGGCAACGGCCGGGAACCCGACCCCCTCAGGGAAGAAGACCTTGTCTTTGAAGAGAGCAAGGATCTGCTTGCGTTTGATGAGGCATTGGAGCTCCTGAGGCTTCGCGATGAACGTCAGGCCTCGATTGTATCCCTCACCTATTTTGTCGGACTCGATCCGAAGCGAATCTCTGAAGTTGAAGGGATCTCTGTGCGCACAGTTCAGCGAGAACTTCAGCAGGCCAGGGCGTGGTTGCGCGCCCGGCTGGAGCAACTCCCATGAGTGCGGGGCCGGATGACGCTCGATTCGACCGAATTGAACGTCGTTTCTTGAGACCGGATTCCGAACTAAAGCAAATGCGGGGCGCGGCCGCAGAAGTCGCTCGAGGGACACAAATCGGAGTTCTTGAGAGCGGTCAGGTCGTGGGAGATTTTCGGCTGATCCGTTCCCTCGGCCAGGGAGGCTGGGGACAGGTTTGGGAGGCGGAAGAGCTTTCCTTGGCGCGTCGGGTTGCTCTGAAGGTGATTCTTCCCGAACGAGTCGACGCCCGAGCTGTTGAGTTTTTTCTGCGGGAAGCTCGTGCCGGAGGAAAGTTGAGTCATCGCGGAATTGTCGCGGTGCACTCCCATGGCGAGGTGGGTGGGGTCCACTACATCGCCCAAGAGCTTGTCGGCGAGGGCAAGACGCTCAACGAGGTGATCTTTCATACGAAGCTGCAAGAGGCGGTGCCGGATCACCACTATCGCCATGTCGCGGGTTTCGTCGCTGCCGTGGCGGCAGCCATGTCAGCAGCCCATGATGCAGGAATCATCCATCGCGATATCAAGCCTGCAAACATTCTGATTGATAGCGATGGGCTTCCGAGAATCACCGACTTCGGTCTCGCTCGCATTGTGGAAGAAGGGACGATTTCTGGACAACCGACTTTGCTCGGGACTTACTACTACATGAGTCCCGAGCAAGCGTCGCCGAGAACCTTGGAGATCGATCATCGAACGGATGTGTTCAGCCTAGGCATCGTGATGTACGAGATGCTGACGCAGCAAAGGCCCTTCGACGGAGACACCGGCGAGCAAATCCTTCAGCAGGTTCTCTCCCAGGACCCGACTCCCCCGAAGCAGGTTCGGTCCCAGTTGCCAGAAGAGCTGTCCGTGATCTGTATGAAGGCGCTGGAGAAGAACCGAGAGCGTCGCTACGCGTCCATGCAGGCTTTTGCAGAAGATCTGCGTCGCTTCCTGAATCACGAACCCATCCGAGCGAGACCCCCGAGTTTGGTTCGCCGCCTGCAGCAGTGGACCATACGACATCCGGTGCGCAGTGTGGCGCTCGTTTTTGGAGCGTTCGCCCTTGTTGTGACCTCGACTCTGCTTTGGCGGACGCTCCTGGCAGAAGAGCATGCAAGGCAGAGCGCTCGAAAGGCGGAGGCGGAGCGCACGAATGTCCTGCGGCTCTCCGACGAAAAGAAGCTCCGAGACTTGGTTGTCGAGGCGAGTTCCCTCTGGCCCGTGCACCCAGACTTGGTGCCGCGTCTCGAAGATTGGTTGCGTCGGGCGACGGAGATCTCCGCGCATCTGGACGAGCACCGCGCGTCTTTGGAGAAAGTCAGGGGGCGAAGTGAAACAGACATTTCTGTGACAGATCCGGCTGCCGTGGAGTTTGCCAGTTCCGAGGATGCGTGGTGGTACGAGACTCTTCACGATCTCGTCGAAGAACTCATCGCGTTCGCCCACGACGAAAATGGCGCGGTGGAGAGCGTTCGGAGCCGACTCCAGCGTTGCACGACGATCGCTCAGCGGAGCGTTCAGGACTATGCGGTCGAATGGGATGAGGCCGTCTTTGAGCTGTCCGAGAGCGATCGGTATGGAAGGTTGCAGATCGAGCCTCAGATGGGGCTCGTGCCGCTCGGTCCGGACGCCGAATCAGGCTTGTGGGAGTTTTGGCACGTCGAGAGCGGAGAACGGCCCACGCGCGATCCGACGACGAAACGGTTTCTTGTCACCAACGAGACAGGAATCGTCCTTGTCCTGATTCCGGGAGGATCGTTTGTCATGGGGGCGCAGGCCGCGGACCCTCGAGGGCTGAACTATGACACCGCGAGTTTGCACGCGGAACGCCCCACGCAAGAAGTCTCGATTGATCCCTACTTGCTGTCCAAGTACGAGATGACTCAAGGGCAGTGGAAGCGAATGACTGGGGAGAGTCCGAGTTTCTTTGCCGACGCCATGGGGCTATCAGAATCGGCTCCGCGGCATCCCGTCGAACAGGTGAGCTGGAAACGATGCGTCGAAGTCTTGCGCTGGTTCGATCTTGTCTTGCCAACGGAAGCTCAGTGGGAGTTCGCCGCGCGAGCTGGGACGAGTACGGCATGGTGGACTGGTGCGACGAAGCAGTCTCTCATTGGAGCCGCGAACCTTGCGGATCAGTTGTATCAAGCTGCTTTTCGGGACGTGAGCTTTGCCGAGACATGGTTGAACGATGGGTTCCACTACACGTCACCGGTTGGCAGTCTTCGCGGCAATCCGTTTGGTCTCTACGATGTCACCGGAAATGTCTGGGAATGGTGTCGCGACTCGTTTGGGCGGTATGAACTCGCGGTGTTGGATGGATCGGGAGAGCGAGTTGTTTCGTCCTCCACGTCGGGGGCCAGCTTTCGAATCCAACGGGGTGGAGCTTACAACCAGCTTGCCAACAGCGCGCGCTCGGCCCACCGAAGCCGTGTGGGAGGCGAGTATCGGCACAACGACCTCGGTTTGCGTCCGGCGCGTCCGTTGGAGGGCGATTTTCTCCGCCATCGAGATCCTCTCAGTGCGGAGGCGACGACCCCAGCGCTTGGCTCCGCGACCGCGACGATCTGGGGCATCGAGTTCCCGTCAGGCGAGATCTCGTTCGCCGATCGTGTGGAGACCTTTCTTCCTGGTGATGGGGGTGTCGTGGAGCCAGCCGATCACGCGGTGGGAGTCCCTGACGGCCGCAACGTCTCATTGGGGAATGGGGGCGTGATCGTGGTCGAGTTCACGGACAATCGACTCATCAACCAGAGTCTGGTGGAGGGAGGGTTGGATCTGTTCGTTTTCGAAGCAGGAAGAATGACCGAAGCGATGGACGTTGCGATCAGCGAGGATGGGGTCGTGTTCCTCGAGGTCGGCAGAATCGAAGGGCAGCCAGCCGGCATTGACATCGGGCCATTCGTCGAAGACGGGATGGAGTTTCGCTACGTGCGCATTACCGATGTTGCTGCGGACAACCGGAGTTTCGGAGAGGCCGCGGGAGCAGATTTGGAGGCGGTCGGGGCCATCGGTTCCACAGCTGAGAACGACGAGGAAGAGCGGTAGTCCGACTGGCTGCTCGCTCCGCGCCCCCTACGTCCCCCGCGCACAGGACCCGATCTCGAAGTTTTCCAGAAACTGTGGCGGATGATTCGTCGGATTTCGCCCCAGAGGAGAGGCGACCAGCGACTCCGGGTCCTGCGCCAACTCACATCCCGTGCTGCCCCGGCCAAGGAGAAAGGCGTCTCCCGAAAATGAACGACGACTTCCATCGCTCACCAAGGCTTTCATTGTCGATGCTGATCATTTGGCTGCTCACGAGCGGATTGGCGGACGCTGAGATCATCGGTGGAGTGGAGTTTCCCCAGGGAGAGGTTTCGTTTGCCGACGTCGTCGTTTCGTTCATTCCAGGGACAGGCGGGGTGATGGAGCCAGCATCCAACGCCCTCGGAGTCCCCGACGATGACAATGTGTCAATTGGCAATGGAGGGGTGCTGATTCTGAGGTTTACGGACAACCGATTGGTTGACCAAACCTCGGTCGAGGGGGGACTCGACCTTTTCATTTTCGAAGCCGGTGCTGAGGTCGAGGCGATGGATGTCGCCATTAGCAAAGATGGGTCGACGTTCATCGAGGTGGGGAGGATTGAAGGTCAACCTGCCGGCATCGACATCGGTCCTTTTGTCGCGAGTGGAGACGAGTTTCGTTTCGTGAGGATTACCGATGTGGCCGCCGACATGCCGCAGACCGGCGAGTTTGCGGGGGCGGATATCGAGGCGGTGGGCGCGATCGGGTCCTTGGTCGTGCGCCCGGTTCCCGCGCTCTCCGGCTGGAGTCAGGTTTCACTCGTGGCCCTTTTGCTTGCGGCAGGATTCTTGATGATGAAGGGCGGGCCCACGGGGCTGTGAACACATCGGTTCGGGGGCTGGTTCCAGAACCCGACGGATCAAGACATCCCTGTCCGCGTTCTGACGGCCTCTGTGGGATTCGTCAAAAGCTCTGCTGCACCGAGAAGAAAGCTTCGTTCGAAGCCTGAAGCCCTGCCATGCCGGCCACATTGGTAAAGACCTGCATGGAGAGGATGGTGCCCCGCAGGATCGGGTCGTTCGGCAAAAGGATGTCGAACGTGAACCGGCCGGCCCCATCGTAGGGAAACACGCCCAGCAGCTGAGGCGAGGGAATCCCGTTGACCTGGGTCAGGAAGAGGCCAAAGGGTGCAAACGGGGTCCCTCCGTAGCTGTTGATCTCGGTGATCCCCCCGATGTCGACGAGGACTGGAAC
Organism: Planctomycetota bacterium; assembly: GCA_028289345.1. Taxonomy (GTDB): domain Bacteria; phylum Planctomycetota; class B15-G4; order B15-G4; family SIAN01; genus JANQQL01. Next base: position 111,191 of record JANQQL010000017.1, read on the forward strand.
GAAAGACAGTGTCACACAGATCGGTGCGCGGCGGTGGACGTAGATGTCATCCACCATGTTGAAGTCCGGGGGAACTAGGTTGTCGGCCAGGCTGGCGTAGACCACATCGCATCCGTCCTCGGTGATGTCCGGTCCGCGGGATCGAGCGTTGGACTGCGCCCCGGACGAGTCGATGCTAGAGCGAACGGTGCTGCCCGATGAGCGGTTGTGCACGAACACGTCGCGGACGCTGTTGGTGTCCGCGAGAACCAGGTTCGAAGCATTGCTGTCGAAGGTGACCTTGGCCGTGTCGGACACCGCCGAGAAGAACGAGTTGTCATTGGCCGCGACTCCTGCGGAGTCCACGCTCACCCGGGATCGAGTCATGGCCCCGCGGTCTTCCAAGAACACATCCTGGAAGCCGTTGACGTCGCCCAAGATGAGATTCGTCGCGGCGCTGGTGTAGGTGACCAACTCTCCATTGCAAGAGATCGCCGGCCAGCGAGAGCCGAAATCCGGGTCGCCGCCAGTCGTGTTGTTGGTGACTCGGACGGTGGTGCCGGCGGATCGATCGCGCAGGAAAATGTCGGTGACCCCGTTCCCATCGGCCGTGAAATTGGTGGCATGGCTGGTGAAGACGATGAAGTTTCCCGATCCATCGATTGCCGGCTCGAAGGATCCGGCGTCTCCTTGCGCTCCCAGGCTGTCGATGCTGATCAACGAAGTGATGCCGAACGCTCGGTCGTGAACGAACACGTCGGCGGCCGCGTTCGAGTCGCCAAAGACCAAGTTCGTGGCATGGCTCGTGAACGCGACATACCTTCCATCCCGTGAGATCGATGGCTCCAGCGATGGGCCGTTGGCTTCCAGTCCCAGCGTTGACACGCTGATTCGCTCCGTGACTCCCGTGGCGACCTCGTGGACAAAAATGTCGGAAACGCCATTGCTATCGACGGGGATCAAGTTGGAAGCATCGCTGGTGAACACGACGAACTCTCCTTCGTCGGAGACATCGGGCTCGTAAGAGGGGCCGTCACTCTCGAGGCCAAGGCTGCTCACGCTGACGCGGTGAGGGACCGGAAAGCCGCGCGCAGCGACAAACACGTCTTCCAGATCGTTGGTATCAACCACCAGGTTGTCTGCCTCGCTGGAGTAGGCGATGTAGGTGCCGTCGCAGGAGATCGCGGGGGAAGAGCTTTCTTCGTTCGGCACGGTGAGGCTGATGAGCTGACTGCCGTAGACGCGCGTAGTCGAGTGCTGGAACGCCGGAAGGTCCCCGGGAAGTGTCGCCGCGATCAGAAAAGACAAGGAGACGAGCGAGGCCGCGCGGATCGCGGCCGGAGAAGCGCGGAGCGGGATCATCGTTGGAGTCCTTCGGAAGAGTGGACCGGACGAGTCGGCCTCACCCCCAGGTTGTAAGAAGCGGTCTCAGGAGTGTTGAACTCGCGATACGCAGAGCGAGCAATCCCGGAGCGAAAATCAAAGCTCCCGCCTCGATAGGTGCGGGCGCGTTGTTCCTCCACCGGAACCTCGCGCAATCCGTCGCCGTCTCGGACGGGGTATTGGTACGAACCGTGCCAGTCACGGCACCACTCGATGACGTTGCCAATCACGTCATGCAGCCCGAACGGGTTGGCGGCGAAACTTCCCACCGGTGCGGGAATGGCATGGCCATCGTCCCAGGGCTCCGGGTCACCCCACGCATCATCTGGCCTCGCTCGTTGCGACGCGGCGTCGTGAACGTTCCCGGCCCGAGAGGTTGCCACGGAAGCGGGGTTCTCCCCACACCACCAGCGAGTTCGTGTTCCTGCGCGCGCGGCGTATTCCCATTGAGCTTCGGTCGGTAGCTGCAAACCCAGTTGCTTCAAGCACTGCTCGGCTCGATGGTAGGACACTTGTTCCACTGGTCGACGTGCCCAGTCGTTGGCTTCGGCGAGATGATTGAACTGAGCCGGCCGGTCGCCCATCACCCGTTCCCATTGTCCTTGGGTCAGCTCGAACTTGGCCACGAAGAACGGAGCCAGTTCCACGGGATGGGAAGGGCTCGAATCGTAGGGTTGCGGTTCATACTGGGGAGCGTTGGGATCGGTGTGTTGAGTTCCCATCTGGAATGAGCCAGCGGGAACGAGGACGAGAACGACTCCGGAGTCGGCCCCGAGGACGATCTGGTCGGTGTCGGGATGTCGGGTCGGCTCGTCTCCCGAGTCGAGCACCAGGAACTCCCACAGACCAGAGTCCGGATCTGGACCGAGGGGAATCAGACCGACTTGCGGACTGAACTCGAAGCCGTCGTACGCCTCGCTGAGAAACACTTCGTCGATGGCTTCTTCCCAGCGGTCTTGGAACGCATCCACGCTGCGCTGTTGGATGGTGCGAGACCGCTCCAGCCGCCGGCGAACATCCGCCAGGGTTCCTCGACCTGGGTCATCCGCCAGGAACTGTTCGAGTCCAGCCACCAGGTCCTGCGCGAGGTCCGGCAACCAACGAGCGCGAGACCACTCTTGTCCTCCGGCCTCTGCCGTCGCGTCCGTGGTGGCCAGCTGCTGGGCAAATGCGCGATGTGCCGGAAGCGTCGCGGCCAGTTTTTCGGCGTCTTGGATCCACCGCTCCATGGCTGGTACTAATTCGGGGTGAACTGGCCAGAGTTCCTGGGACGCTTGTTCGAGTCGACGCAGCTCGTTGATATCCGCCAAACTGGTGAAGCGGTCGTTGTAGTGACGCACTTCCTGGTGGGCCGATTCGAGCTCGCGGTTCGAGCGGGACAGGGCCCGGGCGTTCTGAGCCTCGTTGGTGAACATCAACGTCAACAGAGTGATGGTGATGAGAATCGCGGCGGCGAGGCTTCCGGCGGTGGCCCGATTGCGCAGCACCCATTTGCGCAGCTCGGCCAGGGGACCCGTTTCGTAGGCACGAACCACCCGCTGTTCCAAGTACGAACGAAGGTCTGTCGCCAAGCTTTCCACGCTTTGGTAACGGTGCTCGGGTGCGCGCGCCATGGCTCGCTCACAGACTGCTTCGAGCTCGGGAGCCACAGTCGGATTGCGCTGTCCCAACCGCGTGGGCGAACCTTCTGTCACCCACTGGATGATCTGTCGCGCGGTGGGAGATTCTTCACGGTCTGCGTAGGGAGCACATCCGGCAAGCAGGTGATAGAGCATGGCGCCGATGGAATAGACGTCCGTTCGAGAGTCGAGGCGGTCCACCTCGCCTCGTGCCTGCTCCGGTGCCATGTAGGCAGGAGTTCCAAGCACGGTTCCCTGGCGAGTGTGCTGGGCGGCGCCGGGGTCTTCAGAGTCGGTTTCGGTTTCTCTCGGAGGAGATGCGTTCGGTGCACGGGGAGAAGCCCGGAGCGCTTTCGCCAACCCCCAGTCCATGGTGTAGACCTCGCCGAATCGCCCAACCATCACGTTGGACGGTTTCAGGTCGCGGTGCAGGACGCCCTTCGAATGGGCATAGGCCACGGCTTCGCAAACTTTCAGCAGGACTCCGAGCACCCGGGTCTGAGTCCAACCCGACTCATTGCCGCCGTGCACCATGCGAATCACGTCGCGCAAACTGCGACCTTCGACCAGCCGCATCGTGAAGTACACCCGCTGTTTTTCATCGACCCCCAGCTCGTGCACCGGAACGATTCCTGGATGATCGAGCTGTCCCGTCATCTGCGCCTCTTCGAGGAAACGGCCAAGGCTGGCAGACACGTGCGTTGGCTTCTGGCAGTCGGGATCGTCTTCTTCGAGGGCGACCTTCATGGCGAGGGGCCGGTCGAGTTCCTGATCCCACACCTTGAAGACCACACCCATGCCGCCTTGGGCGACCTCGGAGAGAAGTTGGTAGCGAGACTCCAGGGGTGCCTTGGTGGACAGCCGCTCCATGAGTTCGCGCCACTCTGGATCATCGCGGTCCGAGGGCGGTCCCCCGAGAGAGGCCAAGTAGGAGGCGGCCTTCAGTTCGTCGCAGATCCCGTCGGCTTCCGCCGACTCTTTCAGCAAGCGGCGGAGTTCCCCGGAAAGATCCGGGTGATCTTCGAGCAATCGTTCCAAGGCGACTTTATTGCCACGATCACGGGACGCGAGAGCCGAGACGAACAGGTCTTCGGCTCGCTCGCGAGGACTCTTCGGTGGGGGATCAGGAGGGCTCATGGGGGACCACGCTCGCCCGGGGTGTCAGCGGCAGGAAGGGGGCACAGTATCCCTGCGCCCCCCGGACCCCCGATGTTTCACCGGGGTCTCGAAAAAATCCAGATCCCTCGAGGAGAGTGCCCGGGGCCTCCGGCTCACCGGTTGTGGGAAAGAGCCTCGGATGGACGATCGCGAGACCTTCGCCCCCGGCGCGGGTGCCGAGAGGCTACTTCACCGGCAGTTAGCGTTCGTAGGCCTCGGTGAGCTGAGCGACGATCTCTTTCAGGCCCTTGGCGCAGCGGTGCTTGGCCAAATACACGGAACGCGCGCTGAGCCCTAAGTCGTTCGCCACTTGCTGGGCGGGTTGGTCTTCCAAGCCATAGCGCCGGAAGGCCTCGATGGTGATTGGCTGCAGGTCGGTGGTATCGCCAAGAATCTGCAGAGCGCGGTCGAGTATTGCCTGGCGGCATTCCGCTTCCCAGATCTGCTCCAGCTCTCCCTCTTTTTCCAGAGAGAGCAACCCGGACTCACCACGAAAGCCGTCGACCGAGCGGCGTTTGCGCATCCAGTCCTGAATGCGGTGGCGCAAGATGCCGTGGATCCAGGCGCGCAACCGTCCTTTGTCCCGGTCGTATTTCCCCTCGCGGTAGTCGCGGGCGAACAGCACGAGGGTCTCTTGGGCGACTTCGTCGGCGTCGGTGGCATGCAAGCCCAGGCGCTGAGCCACCGCCATCAGGATCGGCCGATAGCGTGCATCGAAGCTCGCCCAAGCGTTGTCGTTGGCCGGGTTTTTCAGCCCGGACAGCATGGTCGACGTGGTTCGCTCCAGGCTTGGGTCGGGCATCCGCGTCCTCCTTCCCCCTTTCGCCATCCGCATTCTGCAAAAAAGTCGGCCTGCTGAAACATTCCTGGGGTCCCGTGCGCAAGGGAGGCAAAGCGCCGGTCCTCCGGCCCCGTTCCCCACCTCGGCATCCTCGCCGAAGAACTCTGGAAGGAGTCCCCGATGAAGACCCTGTTAAGCGCCGCCCTCCTGACCGCCATGGTCGGAGGGACGCTGAGCGCTCAGAACGATTCCCTGATGTTCACGGTGCTGGCGAAGAGCGGCCCCGAATTCACCTTGTCGGGAAGCAGTGGGACTCAGCTCGGCATTCTGGAGTCCCAGGACGTCGCCATCGTACGCCCCAATCCGGCGGCCGGCTTTTCCGCGGAGAAGTTTGCTTCGGAGAAGAACTGGCAGACGCTGATGGGGGACGGCAACGGCGATGCGTTGTACTACGAGCTCCCCTTGTTTGAGAATATCGACGCCATTCTCGCTCTGCACCCAACCGGGACGGATCCCAAGATCCGGGACATCTTCCTGTCTCCTTCGGTCCCGGTGGGGGTTCCTTGTGGACGTGCCATCATGCCGGGAGACGTGGCGGCAATTCGCCCGTCTGGCACCATCGACTTCTTCATCACCGGGCCACAGATCGCCTCCGCGCTGGGCATGCCCGATCCCGCCAACGTCGACGCGATCATGAAAGACGGCCGGGGCAACATCTGTCTGTCCTTCGAAGAGGATGAGTTCCTATTGGGAGGAGCGGTGCTCTTGGAAGATGGCGGCATCGCGATCATTCCCAACGGTGCCATCACCTACAACGCCGACTGCACCGTGAACAGCGTGGTGGCAGGCAGCGGTTTTCCTCTCATGTTCGAGCCGCTCGTCGATGCCCACGTGGCCAACTCCAACTACGCAAACCCATTCGGATTCATGCCCGGTTCGATCGAAGATGTGGATGGACTGACGGAGGATCCGAACGGTGGTAGCTTCAACGTTGTTTGGGCTGGCGTCGGCTACAACATTCCGAACTTGTGGTTCACGGGCGAAGCGACCCCGGGAGCGGTCATTAGCACGGCGGGTGGCGGCACGATCGCGGTGATGAACGGCAGTCCTTTGGGCTCTGTGATTGCCAGCACCGGTCCCCATGTGGGTTTGATGCCCCAGCCGGTGGGCGTTGGTTCCCTGAATGGCCTGCACCGGGTCATCGGTCCCTACTGCCGCTTCATCCTGGACTCGCCCAACGTCGACTTAAGTGCTGGCCCGGCATTGACCAGCCTGGACTGGGGAGGAGCCGACCCGTTTGCCAACGTGCTGTTCTTCGTGCGCATTCCCCCGCGTTTCGGTTGCTTCGTGGCCAACTCGACCCCGGTCGCGCCCATCTGCTTCCCGGAACAGATGAACGTGTTGTCGACCGGAATCATCTTGGCCAGTGATGCGGCCGGCTTTGGTTCGCTCCCGCTTGGGCCAGCGGGAGGCACCGGGGTTCCGGCGATCATCCAGGCCATCACCAACAAGCCGGCGCTCGGCGGAATTGGTTGGAGCGCTCCTCTCACCTTCGAATTCTGAAGTCACGTCTGACAACGACCTCCCTCTGCCGTGGGTGCTGTGAAAGCAGAGTGGGTGGATCACTCCCGCCGCCGGCAGGGCTCTGGACCTGCCGGCGGCTTTCTTTGTGGCGTGGACTTGTTGGAAGGGGTGCCGGCCGTGCCCGATGCGGCTTGGTGATCCAGGCCGAGTCGTTTCGCGAGCCGGTCGGCTTGTTGCGGACCTTCACGACCTCGAAGTACTCGGAGTCCAGGAAGTTCGCGAGAATCTCGAGAGACTCGTCCACGCAATCGAACGCGGTTTCGAAGTCTTGCACGCGTTCGTCGGCGATCGACAAGGGAGTTCTGCCGACGTCCAAGTGATCGTCACTGAACCGGTCGAGGCCCATCTCGTAAACCTCTTCCGGGATGGCGACGCGCTCCGCTCCTTCGCGGACGGAAGGCAAGATTCCCATCACGCCGCCATGTTGAGATCTTTCACCGACAACGTCGGTGTGGCCCAGGAGTCCCGGACGCATTGACTTCTCGGGCAACCGTGGTAGCTTGATTCACGGAGCTTCCATGGGAAGCACTCTGTGTCGGTGTCGTCTTGTCCTACTGCTACGGGAGGATCCTGTATTGCGACTCCTTGCAACGCTCCCGTCCCCGCTGGGCGCCTGAATCAAGCAACCTCGTTTCCTGAGTTGACTTGACGGGAAGCCCGCGATTTTCCCGCTGAGGCGGTCCCAAACGACCGTTTGCTTCCTCCATTGGCGTGGCGCCGCGTTGATCGGCGCCTCACTCAGGATTCTCCATGTCACGACACAAGCCTCGGGGGCAAAGCCCTCGTTTGTCCTCATTGACCGCTCAATTGGGTCCCGACGATGGGACGGACCCACGCAAGCTTCACCGATCTTCCCGCCATCCGAACTCGGGGCGATCCCGCGCTCGCACCATGGCCCTCTGTCGCCAGGTCGAGATCGCGGTTTCGCTGGCCCTACAAGCGGAAGTTCAAGATCCCCAGGTTCAGGAGTTAGAGATCATCGAGGTCTCACCGGCACCCGATTCTCGGCGACTACGCATTCTGGCTTTCGCGCGACAAGCGGGTGATGAATGTCAGGAGGTGGAGCGCAAGCTCGCCTTGTTGGTTCCTTTCCTTCGGCAGCGGGTGGCGGAGGCCATCTGTCGCAAGCGGACGCCTGAGCTGTTGGTTCAGGTGCTCACGAAATCGGAGGGCGAGGGATGACGAAGTCTCTTGCTCCTCTTCGCGAATGGATCGTCGATTCCCCCAGTCCCGAAGTTCGCCGTTCGTTGGACCGATTGCGACGGCTCAGTGATGCCGAGGCCGTGGCGGTGATGCCGGATCTGCATCTCTCCAAAAATGTCTGCGTGGGCACGGTTCTCGCGACGACGCGGAACATTTATCCCCAGGCGGTCGGCAGCGATCCGGGCTGTGGTGTCGCGTCACTTCCATTGGGGGTCGCAGCCGACTTTTTGAGATCCGAGAGTGTCGCGCGGGATTTGTTGCACGAGATTGACTCGGTGGTCCCCATTCTTCGCCACCGATCTGGCAAGACACCGGAGATCCCGAAGAGGCTTGTCGAGCAACCACTCAGCGCGCCCTTCTTGCAGCGCCGTCGACTCCGAGAGGGGTGTTCGCAGTTTGCGACCCTGGGGCGAGGAAACCACTTCGTCGAATTTCAATCGGACCGAAGCGGGCAACTCTGGCTGACCGTGCACACTGGCTCCCGAGCCATGGGCGTGTTGGTTCGAGACCATCATGCGGTTCGCGATCAGTTTGCAGACTCGAAGTTGGTTGGAGTTGCGACCACCGAAGCAGCCGGTCTCAATTGTCTGCGCGACTTGGAATGGACAGCGGCCTACGCCCGAGCAAGTCGGCGTGCCATCCAGCAAGCAGTGATCGCGGTCCTTTCCCGCTTTGTTGCCGTGGATCCCGAGGAGTCTCGAGGCATCGATACTTGTCACAACTTCGTTCGACGAGAATGCCACCAAGGGAGGTGGCTTTGGATCCACCGCAAAGGAGCGCAGTCCGCTTACGAAGGAGAACTTGGTGTCATTCCGGGTTCGATGGGAGCACCGACGATCGTGGTCGAAGGTCGCGGGAACCCGCGTTCGTTGCACTCCTGTTCTCACGGCGCGGGACGCAACCAAAGTCGGAGTGAGGCGCGACGGCGGATTTCTTCCAAGGACCTGGTTCGTCAGATGCGTGGGGTGATGTTCGACCAACGCAGAGCCGCACGATTGGTCGACGAAGCGCCCACGGCGTATCGGTGCATCGATCAGGTCATGCGTGCACAGCGAGACCTGGTTCGCCAGCGAGAGGTCCTGCAGCCGCTCTTGGTTTACAAGGGGGGCTGACCGCTGGTGTGAGGGGAGAAGCCCCCACTCACACACGGGTGGGGCTTCCTCCCTTCGCGACGCGGCGCAACGAGATCGGGGCGCGGGTTGCTTCGAGAGTCGGGTTTCCGGGGGGGCCTTATGGGTTGATTTATTTAACTGTATAGTTAATATTTAATTAAAATGGATGCAAAACGCGAAACACCCACGGACCAGACCCTCGCCGCGCTGGCGGACCCAGCCCGGCGCAAGGCGGTGGAGTTACTCCAGAACGGGCCCGTGGCCGCGGGAGCGATTGCCGAGGCGTGCGAGCGAAGTGCTGCCGCGATGAGTCGACACCTTCGGGTGTTGCGGCGCTGTGGGCTGGTGGAGGAAACGTTCGCCGAGCACGACGCGCGGGTGCGTCTCTATCGACTGAAGCCGGAGCCGTTCGCGAACCTCCGCCAGTGGTTGGAGCGGGTCGAGGCCTTCTGGGAGGATCAGCTCGACAGTTTTCGAGAGCGTGCGGAACAATCTGCCAGGACTCCGAAGCCATGAGTGCGAGCGATTCGGTCCAGGTGTCGCTGGAGGTTCGCGTGGATCCGGACACGGCGTTTCGCGTGTTCACGGAAGACGTGAATTCGTGGTGGAAGCAAGGCGCTCGCTATCGCTTTGTTGCGCCCTACCGGGGAGCCATGAAGTTCCTTCCTGGAGTCGGCGGCAAGCTGGTTCACGTCCATGCCGAAAGCAAGGAAGAGTTCGTCGTGGGAGAGGTTTCCGTCTGGGAGCCGGGAAGTCGTCTGGTGTTTGGTTGGCGCCTTCCCAATTTCGAACCCAGTCAGCTCACCGAAGTCGAAGTCACTTTCGAAAGTTGTTCCGTGGGGACTCGAATCACCGTGATTCACCGTGGCTGGGACCAACTCGCCGCTGACCACCCCGCTCGCCATGGCCTGACGGGCCACCCCTTCGTGATGAGCAAGGGGCAGTGGTGGGCGGATCAGATCACCGCGCTCAAGCGCGTTTCGGAATCCAAAGGTCCGACAACTTGACGCGATGGTGGACCCAAGCGTCTCTGCCGTCAACGATCGAAGTTCCTCTCTTTTTCAATCCCTTGGCCGCGGATCGATTCCGTGAAGCCTGATTCAGGAGACCCATCATGAGCGTGAAGCCGATTCCCGACGGAGTTCCCACGATTGTCCCCTACCTCTGCGCCAAGGGGGCGGCCGAGGCGATCGAGTTTTACAAGAAGGCGTTCGGCGCCGAGGAAGTCCTCGCCCGGATCACCGACGGTCAAGGGCGAGTGGGTCACGCCGAATTGAAAGTCGGAGACTCGATCTTCTACCTTTCCGATGAGCACCCCGAGTACGGGGTGACCTCCCCGGCAACCCAGGGCGGATCTCCGGTGCATTTCGTGATTCATGTGGAAAACGTGGACACCGTGTTTCCGCGGGCTCTCGAAGCCGGTGGGCAGGAGGTGCGTCCGCTCGCCGATCAGTTCTACGGCGATCGCTCGGGAACGCTCAAGGATCCCTACGGCTACCAATGGACCCTCTCGACCCATATTGAAGACGTTTCGGAAGAAGAGCTGCAGCGGCGGGCCAAGGAACTGGAAGGCTGACCGCTAGGACGGATCATTCATGAAGGTCGTCGCGAGAACGAGTCAAAGCTGTTCCTGGCGAGGGAAACGACTTGGGCCCTTCGCAGCAGGCATTCATGAATGATCCGGGCTAGAGCCGCTTCTGGGGGGACGACTCTGTGGCCTCGCGAGACACCGGCGAATAGTTGCCAAGCTGCGCGATCAGGGATTCATACCCCTCCAAGTCGAGCATGGCCAAGCTTTGGACCGTTCGCACGGCAATGATTTGCTCGGTCCAGGCGGAGGGGGTGGCGGCGACAGAAACCAAGCGTTTCATCACCGATGCATAGGGGGAGCCGTGTTCCTCGACGTGTTCGGCCAGGACCTTCAGCTGGCGGCGACGGTCTTTGCCGGAGTCCGACAATGCGTCCGTCAGCCGCTGCTTGCAGTCTTCGAGATCTTCTTCTTCGGCGGCCTCGGAAAGCACCGGCCAGCAGCGATCGAGAAGGCCGGCGAGCTTCTTGCGTGAAAATCGCAGCCGGCGCCGCTTCTTGGTCTCGGGAAGTTCCCGTAACAAGGCTGAGAGCTCGTCGTAGGCCTCCGCCAATGAGTAGAGGCCTTCGTGGTCGCAGAGGAATGCGGTGGTGGCCGCACGCACCGACTCCGCGGACAACAAGTGTTCCTTGGTCAGATAGCTTGCCAGGGTTTCTTCCGAGCCGGCGACGGAACGGACCACGCGACTCAGAATTCGCAGCCTTCGCTCGTGGGTCGACTTGTGGTTCCGAAACTCTTCCCACTCGCGCTCTGAAGCGTTCAGCTTGCGAAGGTCGTCGACCAACCCGCCTTTGACAACGGTGGCGTCCAGCCCGGGAAGGGAGAGTCCACAGTACTCCAGGTCGAAGGCGGTGCGCAGTCGAACCGCCTCCATGACCGTGGGGCGCCGCATGCGGTGAATCTTGCGAATGGCCACGTCGAACCCCGCGTGCCCGGAGCTGATGGCGGTGGGACGAGAGTGTGGGTCAATGACGTCCTTGATGATGCGGGTGACCCGGCGAATCAGAGTGCGAACTCCCTTGAAGAAGTAGCCGAACGCCACGATCGGCAACAGGAAGACCCGACCTCCGTAACAGAACTTTCGATACCAGTCGTAGGGGTTGAAGGTCCGGTTCTCGCGCGGCAGCTCGTGCATGGGGTAGGTGCCGAAGATGTCGCGAATCAGGTTCTGGCGGTCTTCTCGCAGAAGGTTCAGAACCACGTCTCCGTAGCGGCGGGACACCGCTTCATCTCGAGTGGTCTCGGCGGACAGGAAGTGAAGGGCGTGGAACTCCGTGGTCCGGTACACCAAGGTTCCTCGCGTGGCCTCGAGTTCGTCGCTCTCCTGATGGGGCAACACGATTCCTCGTTGGCGGGCATCGGAGAGGCGCTGGCGTCGCTCGAGCCAGGACTCAAACAACTGCCTGTCTTCTTCGTCGGCGGTGTCGAGTTCATTGCGGGGGATGCAGTAGTGGTTGTACTCCAGAACCAGGCGCGCGGTCTTGTAGGCCACACTGTGAGTGATGAAACGGAACCAGAGTTGGGGGCCCCGCAAGCTCGGTCGGTTTTCGAGGTTGACCCGTTGCAACCGCTTCATGCGCTTCTTACTGAACCGCAGTCGGTTGCGGCGGATGTTCTCCAGGGTCAGGTTGCCAACCAGAAAGTTCGCGATCTTGGTGTCGTTTCGGTGGAAGTAGGCGCCGTCCAGAAAATCCCGGTAGAACAACAGCATGAAGTCACAGTGGGTCCAGTCCACCGGTAGCTCGGCCTGGTCGGTGGGAGGGGCGGACACGTGGTGTCCCATGCCCCCGGTTTGCTCGGCATGGGAGGCAATTTGGGCGCAAAACTCCTCTTCGCGCTCTTCGGAAAGTGAGTCCGTCAGGCGAGCTTCGGGAAACAGAACTCGCTCCGACAGAGTCCGTAGCTCCTGATCTCGGCGCGCCTCTTTCACTGTTTCCGTCAACGACAAGAACTGGGCCTCTGCCACGCGGTGGTAGAAGTCGACGGCTTTGCCGGCGATCTTGCGAAACCAGAAACCCAGGAGCAGAGGGATGAGGCAGATGCCGCCGAGAATGAGGACCGGAGTTGACAGGAACTTTCGCAGCACCCCCGCAACGTCTTCGAAGAATGGCAGTTGAGCCGCTTCGACGAACAGCAAGGCCAGGCCAAGGATCGCTCCGAACAGCAACAGGCGTTTCGCCGGCCGGGCCGTGGCCACGATGATCTGCTGCCCGAGTCGGTCCAGGAATTGAGCGCCGGTGATGGTGCCGTGCAAGTCTGCGAACCATTGGATGGAGCGTTGGGCAAAAGCCAGGAGGTCGCCGAGCACGTGGCCAAGGCGCGCCGTGGTCATGAGCGGGTCGAGGTTCCCCGAGGAGCCGACCAGGAACCGAGACACGGGAAGGCGGCGAAGGAGCGGGAGCCGAATGAAGCGCAACGACGCACACAGCTCGTCGGCAAACTCGATGCCCACCAGCTCTGCGACTTTGTCGGCGTCCAGGCTACGCAAGAAGCGAATGGCGTCATCGACGTTGAGCTCGCTTCGACGAGACCTCCGGCTCGGTGCTCGCAGAGGCGAATCGTTGCGCGAGTCTTCGCGGATCTCCGTTTCCAGCAAAGCCAGCCGCCACTGAGCCGCCTCGACTCGCTTGGGCGCCGGAAGTTCCGCAAGCAGGCGACCGGTGGTTCGCTGAATCCAGCGATCCAAGTCCCGCTCCCGTTTCAGGAGGACGGGTTCCCCTTCTTCCCGGGTCGGGTCGGTGAAGAACACGATGTTGCGGTTGAGGATCCAGGCGTTCTTCTCCACCAGCCGGTCCGTGGCGCGGGCCAAGAAAAGGAACAGGCGCCCGATTCGCAGCAGCGGACGCAGGATGCGCAGTACGCGAAAGACTCGAGCCAGACGCAGCACTCGTACCGAGCGCAGGAGGGCGACATGTTCGAGTTTGGAAATCAGCCCGAACGGGATCGAGGGCAGCAACTCCGTGAAGAAGTGTCGCTGCAAGTAGCGCCAACGACGCGGACTCAGCATCCAACGCACCAAGAAGTCCAGCAACAGAACCGCGCAGATGCCGGTGTCCGCCCAGATGGTCCAGCCGATGACTTCTTCGGGATCCGGAGTTCGATAGTGATCGACGATCAGCAAACCGAGAACGGCCATGATCAGCCAAAAGACGAACGACTCCCACCAACGCACCATGCGCGGTCCGAACAGGCGATCCAGGCGCCGGGCCAAGGTTCGGTCCGAGACCAGGTTGCGGACTCTG
>JANQQL010000004.1 GCA_028289345.1 Planctomycetota bacterium
GGTTTGGCACCTCGATGTCGGCTCATCGCATCCTGGGGCTGGAGAAGGTCCCAAGGGTTTGGCTGTTCGCCAATGAAAGCGGTACGCGAGCTGGGTTCAGACCGTCGTGAGACAGGTCGGTCCCTATCCGGTGTGGGCGTAGGATGTTTGAGGAGATTTGTCCCTAGTACGAGAGGATTGGGATGGACGGGCCTCTGGTGTACGGGTTGTCGCGCTAGCGGCAGCGCCCGGTAGCTATGCCCGGTACGGATAACCGCTGAAAGCATCTAAGCGGGAAGCCAACTCCAAGATTAGACATCCCCATCAGGCACCTGGGAGACTACCAGGTCGATAGGCGGGAGGTGTAAGCACAGCAATGTGTTCAGCTGACCCGTACTAACCAGCCGATCGGCTTGACTACACTTTTCCGTTTCCTCTTGGGCTTCGCCGAAATGGCGATCCGGAGAGCAAACGTAGAAGAAACAAGCCGCACAATACAAATGTGCAGAAACAGTGATTGAAGGCAATCACGCTGTACTGCACACGCGTCCTGGAATCCAGAGACGATGCCAAAGCGGGGTTTCCCCGCGCCTGCGAAACGAGTTGTTTACTCAGCGAAACGCTGTCTTGGTCACCCGTTTGTGACGAGGCGGCCGAGCGCTGCTGTTAGACATCAAGCAGTCTGATCACCTCAAAGACAAAAATTGCCCGGTGACCATAGCACGCTGGAAACACCCGTTCCCATCCCGAACACGGAAGTTAAGCAGTTTGCGCCGATGATATTGGGTCACACCGAGAAAGTAGGTCGTTGCCGGGCTTTTCTCTGACTCTTCAAACCCTCGCGAGACCGTTGGTCGCGCGAGGGTTTTTTTGTGTTAGCGGAGTCGGGAATTGGGGCGGGTTGTTCTTTGTGAGTTGCGCGACCCCAACGAAGAACGTCGGCCTCGGTGACCTCGTAGACTCGACTTCTGGCATGACATCGTTCGGTTGACTGCCTCCGCGGCGGCGAGCCCAGGGCCCGGCGCCGCTTCCATGGGAGCAACCGCCCAACCTTCAAGAGTGCCTCCCGGATTTCCTGACCGGCATCGGGTGGCGGTCGGAGGACGGCCTACCAGAGTCCTGTGCCCCCGGGGACTCGCGGATGGTGGAGCTGCAATCGTTGCAGATCATGCGCTCGAGTTTCTCGCCGTCTTCTTCGAGAATCAGCTCGATCCGCCAGTCCATGGAGTCGCAGTTCACGCATCGGTACCACTCCCGAGCCTGGACAGGAACTCTTCCCATGGGGGCGGTTCTCCTCAGTGACAAGCGGCGGTCAGCGCGAGCGACTTTCTGGTGCACACGCCGGGGGCCCCGCTCTTCCGACAATCTGGTCAAGGCGAAGGCCGATTGTTGAGTTCGTGTTTGACGCCCAGTCGTCCCGACTTTCTGACTGTGTAAGCGAGCCCGACTGCTCCTTTTGGACATTTTTGTTTCCAAGTTTTTGAGGGCGGTTGAAGCGAAGGAGCGTAGAGAGGAGGAGCCAGGACCTTCCCGCCTCGGATCCTCCAAAGGAGTTCCCATGCTTCCCCAAAGAATGAACAAGTCTTGCCGATGGCCGAACTCGCTTGTTGCGACGAGCTTGGTTGGGGCGTTGGTCTTGTCCGGCCCGCTCGTTGCGCGAAGCGATGCCGGCCGGCGGGATGCCGAGTCAGATCGGGGAACTCGCAATTGGGCCCATTGGCGGGGGCCCTTCTACAACGGTTCCGCGCGCGCCGATCTACCGGATACGTTCAGCAAGACGGACCATGTGGTGTGGCGCACCGCGTTGCCCGGGGTCGGGGCTTCCACTCCGGTGGTTTGGGAGGACCGGGTCTACCTCAGTTCCGTGGATTCCACGGGCAAGCATTTGCTCGCCGTTGCCATCGATCGCGGGCAAGGCGAGATCCTCTGGCAGGATCCGGCCGAAACGGGTTACCGGCCCCAAGGGGCGACCCCTGTTCGCGTGGACAACCGCTCGACCTACGTGACGTCCTCCCCGGTTACCGACGGCGAGCGAGTCGTTTTCTTCTTTGGCAACGGTGACTTGGTGGCGTACTCCCTGGCGGGCGAGAAGCAATGGGCGAGGAACCTCCAAGAAGACTTCGGGGACTTCTGTTTTCAGTGGACCTTTTCCTCGAGCCCGACGTTTTGCGAAGGGCTTCTGTTCATTCAACTTCTTCAGCGGGACACTCCGGTTCATCAGCGCGGAGAGGCGGGAGCTCCCTCCTTGTTGCTCGCCTTCGATCCGGAAACGGGAGAAACGGTGTTCGATGTAGAACGCCCGACTCCTGCGAAAGCCGAGTCGAGAGAGTCGTTTGCTACGCCTATTCCCTACGTCGGACCCGAGGGGGATCCCGAGCTTCTGGTCTTGGGAGGAGACTTCCTCACCGGCCATTCTCCCGACACGGGGGAAGAGCTGTGGCGATGGGGGACTTGGAATCCCGGTCATCGAGAGATGTGGTGGCGCATCGTTCCCACTCCCGTCGTCGGCGACGGCAAGGTGTTGGTGTGTGCGCCGAAACGGGAACCCGCCTATGCCGTGGGTTTGAACCAGATCGCGAATGAAGAGCCCGAGCCTTTGGCCTGGAAGAGCAGTGGCCGAGTCAATCACGTGTCGAGCGACGTGCCGACGCCTCTCTTTTTTGACGGGGCGTTCTTCGTGCTCAGTGACGTGCGCAGTTCCGTTTCGCGGGTCGCCGTCGAAGAGGGAACTGTGGAGTGGACGGTGGAGCTTCCGGGAGAGCATCTCTGGCGTGCCTCGCCGACGGGCGCGGATGGTCGAATCTGGTGCATGGACCATGGGGGAAACGTGGTCGTGCTCGATGCAAAGAGCGGAGAGATTCTTCACCAGGCGGCCATGGGAGAGGAAGGAGACGACACGATTCGCTCCACCCTGGCGGTGGCCCATGACCAATTGTTCATCCGCACGAACGCGGCGCTGTTTTGCATTGGGGCGGAGCAAGCGGACGGTCAATGAAGCCAAGTGGGGCCTCCGGACGGTGTGTGCTTTCACCGGTTGATTCCCGCGTCGCTCCAGGACTCGACCCCCTGACCACTTGCTCGGACTTTCATAACATCCAGCGCGGTTTCCGAGGTCCGACGGAGCGCGGGGATGGCGGTCGCCTCCCGCGAACCCACTCCGGCGGGTCGGCAGCCCGCGTGGCGGGCAACACTCGTTGCTCTCCCTCGCCTCGAGTGGTTGTTCTCTGTGAGAGCCCGCCTTTTCTCTTTCTCCTCCACCCCAGACTGAGCTCCACAATGACCCTGCCTTCCTCGACCGATTCGCGACTCCGCATTGCCTTAGCGTCACGAACTCTTGTCATGCTGGTTCTGATTGCTGGGGCGGGGTGGATCTCGCCTTGCTTTGGCCAGGACCAGGCTTCCGACGAAGATCCGTCCGTCGGTCGCGGGACTCCTCAGATCGTGGTGCCCGAACCAGTCTTCGACTTCGGACAGGCGTGGGCCGGACAACGGTTCGTCCACGAATTCTCCATTTCGAACGAAGGGGACGGCCCGCTTCAGATCACCGAGGTCCGTGTCACCTGCGGATGCGTGCTCGCCGAAGAGTTCGACCGCACCATTCTTCCCGGAGAACGGGGAACGGTGGCGGTCAAGATGGACACCACCAAGCTTCGGGGCACGATCTACAAGAAGATCCGTGTGACTTCGAACGACCCTGCCAACTCGACCGTGGAGTTGGCCTATCGCGGGGAGGTCACCGCCTACATCGAACTGGACCCGGTCACGGCGACTTGGCGTTCCGGGGCGAACTTCCGGGATGACCCCACGGTGAGCGTGCGAATGACTGGCCAGGCCGGAGTCGAGTGGAGGCCCCGACACCGGCCGTCCACCTCCGAGTCGGTCTACTCCGTCGAGATCGAAGAGGTCGAATCCGGTCGTGTGTACGACGCCAAGATCACTCCGCGGAGCGACCTTCCGGAAGGTCGATACAACGAACAACTGGTTTTCGATACGAATCTGGAACTGATGCCCGAAGTTCAAATCCCGTGTCGCTTCGTTCAGCCTCCCGCGGTGCAAATCTTTCCCTCGCGCTTGTCACTTCCCGATCGGCTTCCCGAAGGTGTGAACCAAAACGTCGAGATCCGCTTCAACGGGATCGGGGAAATGAACATCCTCAGCGTCGAGCCGACTCTGACGACCATTCACCCCGAGGTCATTGTTCGAAAAGCCGGACGGGTGTATCGGCTCACCATGACCTTCGACCCGGACTTTCATCTGGAGCCCGGTCAGAACGAAGAGATCGTGGTGGGGACGGACCTCGAAGATCATCCGCGATTGGTCATCCCGGTCATGAGCCGGCAGGCCCCTGCGGCCCGCGCTCCCACTCCAACTCGATCACGACCAACCACGCAGCGTGAGTGGACCGGAAAGCCGGCTCCCGAAGGAACCGTGCGCACGGCCCATGGCACCGAAGTTGGCTATCGAGGTCCGGGCACGACGACCGTGTTGTCTTTCGTCGCGAGCTGGTGTCCGAACTCTCGTCGCCAGTTGGCCGAACTCACGACGGTCTCCGAAGAATGGAAAGACCGGGCGGTGGATTGGGTGGTCATCGCCGAGGACCAGCTGCGCTCGCCGGACGCGGTCGCCGCATGGTATTCGAAGCTCGGAGTCCCGTTTCCGATCGGGGTCGATGCGACCCGTGGCTTCTCTTCGATGTTCGGAGTGCAGCACCTTCCCTCCACCTTCGTCATTGACGAAGAAGGAGTGATCCAAGCGCTTCATGGCGGAATCGGACACGACTTCGCGAACAACCTGCGCACTCAGTTGAGCGCCATCGAAGAAGAAAGAGAGTTGTCGGCGTCCGGTGATGCGACTTCGGAGCGACGACGGGTTAGTGTTTTGGAGCGTCGCTTGGTCCCGGCGTCACTTCCCTCGGGTTATGGCTGGATCACCGTGGAGTCCCGACAGCAGGATCTCGGATGGTGTGCACCGGGGGCGAGGATTCCCTTTGCCATTTCGATCCGAAACGACGGGTTGACCGACTTCGAAGTCCGTGAGGTACAGGTCGAGTCCGGGCACTTCTTGGCAGGTCCGGTCGAAGTTCCTCTCCCGCCGCGAACGACCACCGTGTTGATGGTGCAGGTGCAAGCTCCGGACGAGCCAGGGGACTTCCGCCGACGGGTGACGATCCGCTCCAGCGCCGCCCAGCCAGTCCTCGAGATGCAGCTGTGGGGAACAGTGCGCACCGACGGATAAGGGGGAGGGGATTCGTCGTTGAGACCGTGCGATTAGCGAACGAAATCCGCACGTCGTGGCCCTTCGGCACCTGGCATTTTTCGCGCTCCCCGTGGCCTGCTCGACATCGCTATCTGTCAAGGTCCGCAGTGGGTGAAATCACTATTTTTTGTGCGATGTCTCGCCTGGGGTTACACATTGACACCTCGGGAGGGGTGCGGCATTGTCTCCACCGTTTGGAAGTGCCTAGTTGGGCCTTTGTTGGGAGTTTGGGCAGCGATGACTATCTGTGATTCCTACATCGAGGGAGAGGAGAAAAGCGCATGAGAAGACAGATCCTTGGTTTGTGTTGCCTGAGCCTTTTGGCGACCGCTGCGATTAGCAGTGATGCCAGTGCTCGGGTCAGCGCGAAGGAAGTCGGAGTGATGGTTGTTGATTCGGGGACCATGACCCCGATGAACCAGGCCGTCACGATTCGCGAAGAAGGCGGCGAGCCGCTGTCCATGAGTGTCATGGGCGAAGGCATGTACCTGCTGCCGCAAGGTGTGGGACGCAAGTTCCAGATCGAGTTCGTGAACCGTATCGCTCCGCCGCAAGAAGTCGTGCTGCCGAAGGGGCGGTTCGACGCGGTCTACCTGACCTTCGTCATGGACACTGCGACCGGAAAGCTGAAGCAACTCAGCAAGAAGTTGATCCCCCGCTCCCGCGGCCGGATCCGCGACTTCGACGGTCGTCCGGGACTGGGCACCGCCCTTGGTGGCGCGGCTGGTTCTCCGGAAGCCGGTGGTCCTCCGTCCAATGACGATTGCGCCAATGCGATCGCCATCGGTGACGGAACGACTGCTTACTCGACCGTGGGTGCCACCACCGACGGCCCGTCCCATGACCTGGACGGCTGCCAGTTCGATGGCCAGACCTACAATGACATTTGGTACGTCTACACCGCGACTTGCGACGGTGTCCTGACCGTTTCGACCTGCGACGACGCCGCCTACGACACCGACCTGGTGATGTACGACGGTGCGGACTGCGGCGCCCTGAACTTCCTGGCTTGCAGCGATGACGCGGCCGGCTGTGGTGGATTCACCTCCGAGTTCAGCGCTCCCGTCACGATGGGCAACGACTACCTGATCCGTGTTGGTGGGTTCTCCGACGTCGACTCCGGCACCGGAAACCTGACCCTGACCTGCCAGGCGACTGGCGGTGGCAATGACGAGTGCGAAGACGCGATCGAGATTCCGTGCAATGGTTCCGCCAGCGCCAGCAATCTGACCGCAACTGACAACCCGTCCGATCCCGCCTTCAGCTGCCGCTTCGGTGGCGCCGGCAACGGCGTTGGTTCGATCTGGTTCAGCTTCGTCGCGACCGACACGACCGCCTTCATCACCACCAACCTGAGCACCGGCGCGTCTGACACCCTGCTTGGCGTCTATGACGGCTCCTGTGGAAGCCTGACCGAGATCGCCTGCAGTGAAGACGAAGGTGTTGGCCTCCTCTCCGAGGTTTGCGCCATCGGTCTGACCCCCGGCAACACCTACTACATCCAGGTGGCGAGCTTCTCCGATGCCAGCCGTGGCGACATCACCGTCGACATCACCTGCCCCTGCGAGCAGGGTCGCTGCTGCTTGGACGGCGGCACCATGTGCGTCGTCAATGCGGAGCTGGAATGTGCGCAGTTGGGCGGCATCTGGGACGCGGGTCTTGACTGCGTGTCCGATCCTTGCCCGCTTGCCCCGTCGAACGACGACTGCGAAGACGCGATCAGCCTCGCCCTTCCGTCCACCGTCACCTTCGACAACTCGGTCGGCACCGATGACATCGGCGTGCCTTGCGGCGTGGCCTCCGGCCCGTTCAAGAACGTCTGGTACAAGGTCATTGGTACTGGCAACACCATCACCGCGACGACCTGCTCGGCCAACACCGCCGTCACGGACACCAAGATCAGCGTGTTCTGCGGCGACTGCTTGGAACTCGACTGCGTTGCTGGTAACGACGACGACTGCGTCGATTTCGAGGCGTTCCAGTCGACCGTCAGCTTCTGCTCCCAGGCGGGTGCGGAGTACTACATCACTGTCGGTAACTTCAGTGCTCTGACCACCCCCGGTCAGATCGAAGTCAGTGTGTTCGAAGACGGCGTGCCCTGCAGTGGCGCCGTCAAGTGCATCCCCGAAGGTGCTTGCTGCCTGCCCTGTGATCAGGGTTGCGTGGTGTTGACCGAAGCCGACTGCGACGCCCTGGGCGGCGCTTACCTCGGCGACGACACTGCCTGCGCCGGCAACGCCATCGCTGATGGTGGTTTCGAAGGCGGCACCCCGAATGCGGATTGGACCGAAGCGTCCACCAACTTCGGTACGCCGATCTGCGACACCTTCTCCTGCGGTTTCGGTCTCGGTTCTGGCCCGAACAGCGGTGACTTCTGGGCTTGGTTCGGCGGCATCGCCGCGTTCGAAGCTGGTTCGGTCGAGCAGACGGTCGTGATCCCGTCCTCCGCGACGGATCTGACCTTCTTCCTGGAAATCCCGGCTGCCAGCGGCAACGGCACCGACTTCCTGCGCTTGCTGATCGACGGCAACGTCGAGTTCTCCGTCCTGGAGAACGCCGTGGGCTTCTTCCCCTACGCTCAGGTTTCTGTGGACGTTTCCGCCTACGCGGATGACGCGCCGCACACCGTCCGCTTCGAGTCCGAGATCAGCGGTATCCCGGGTGGCACCAACTTCTTCGTCGACGACGTGGAGTTGAACTTCGTGAATGCGAACTGCCCGAGCTTCCCGCAGTACACCCTCGACTTCGAGACCGAAGACGACTTCGCCACGGCGTTGGTCGACGGTCAGGCGATTGACACTGAGTTCGGCAACCTCGTCACCGTCAGCAGCTCTGGCGACAACGAAGGTGCTGCCATGTTCGACTCCACCCCGGGTGGCCCGAACGATCCTGGTGTCGACGAAGACCTGCTGGTTGATCAGGGCAACATCATGATCCTCCAGGAGAAGCCGGCGCAGACCGTGCCTGGCATCTTCGACTTCCCCGATGACGCGAAGGCCGGTGGTTCCATCACCTTCGACTTCGTCAACAGCTCGCGGATGTTCTCCATCGATATCATCGATATCGACGCCTCGGTGGAGCTGACCCAGGACGCTTGGGTCATCCTCACGGACGGCAATGGCAACACCCGCACCTACTCCCTGCCCGAGGGCTGGACCGCCAACGGTGGTGTCGGCACTCTGGATCTGACGACCCTCGCTGACCAGGCTGGATTCGCGTCCACCGCCACGGCCAGTGAAGACGCCGGATTCGACAGCACGGATGTGGTGTCGCTGCAAGTGGTGCTGAACAGCTCCGGTGCATGCGACAACCTCAGCTTCTGCGACAGCCTGTAAGTCGCCGTTGAAGAGGTAGCCAATCGGTAAACCGCCGGGGGTCAGAGCAAACGCTCTGGCCCCCGGTTTTTTTGTGCGCGCCGAGTGCCTTCGCCAACGAACAACCAGCCACGCTGCCTTGGACGTGAGGCCGAAGAGACGCTCATCGACCGCTCGGGCCACCACGGGAAGCGGTCGCCCGGTGGGGATCTGTCCTTAGACCGGGAACAGTTTCCCGTTCGAGGGTTGCTGCTTCCCGCGACTTGTGGGCCCTCGCCCTCGGGGAGAGCGAGGAACTCCCGTTCGGCCCCGATTTCGCCCAGGAACCGTCGTCCTGTCGAAAAGGAGATGGTTCATGACGAAGCGAAATGCTCCCCTCCGTGCCGAAGGTCGCGAGCGACCCTCCGGAAAAACTCCCGCGGTGAGTTTGGCGGTGAAAGTGTCGGTGGCCGTGACCGGAACCATGGCGGTGATGATGTTGCTCTTCACCTGGCAGGGTTATGAGCGGTGTCGCGGCGCATTGTCCGACGAAGTCGACTCCCTGGGGGCGGCTCTGGTTCGCTCCCTGGCGTCCGTGGATGCGGACTCGTGGCGCAGCTCGAATGGCACTCTGGCGGCCGCCGCTGAGCAGGTGCGTGACCAGTCCCCGCAGTTCGCGGTCTACCTTCAAGAGAAGTTCGGCATCACCGTTCAGCCAGTTTCTGGCTCGCGCAAACGGGCCAGCCTTCCGGAGGGATTCACGGAGCAGCAGGACCGGTTCATCGCCGAGAACGAAAGCGTCCAGCAGCGCAACATGAATCGGCTTCAAGCGGTGACCAACCCGCTTGTGGAGGGGAGTCCTGTTCCGACGGAGGTGGTCGACGCCTTCATCCTCTCGGAGGGGGGCGGCGAATGTCTGATTCGCGCCAACCCCGACGGGGGAACTTTCGTGACGACAGCCTCGGAGCGTTTCGTCAAGGCTCCGGACGGCTCCCGCACCGAGACCCAAGTTCGCCAGGGCAGCATCGAAGAGATCGGCGATGTCTGGTCCTACTCCCATCCCTTGCGCGATGCGGAAGGCAAGGTGACTCACCAGGCCTATGCGTTCCTGTCCACCGATCACATCCGCGACACCCTGGCCGGAATGTGGACCCTTGGATTCTTTTTCGCGGGAGTGGTGGTGGTGGCGGGGGGGATCGCCTGCTACTTGATCACCCGCTTTGTCACCGCGCCGCTCAAGACTCTGGTCAAAGACGTCGAGACCATGAAGCTCTCGTCGCTCCACAAAACTCACGTCCACACGGACGACGAGATCGGATTGTTGGCACGGACCATGGACGCCATGGTGCGACGCATCGACCACGCTCGTTTGAGTCATGATCAAGAGATGGCCGACGACGTCGGCAAGACCTTGGCTCCGGACGCCATTCCGTACATTCCTCACTTCCACGTCGACGTCTTGCACCGCTTGATTCCGGAGATTGGCGCCACGTACTACGACTTCCTGGACCTTCCAGGGAACCGCCGGGGTTTCTTAGTGGCCCAGGGCTCCCATGGCGGAATCGCCGCCGCCATGACTGTGGCAGCCGCGGGAGCGTTGTTCCGTTCGGAAACCCACACGGTCCACGATCCGAAGGAGCTCATGGTGAGAGTGAATGATCGCTTGCACGAGCATCTCCACGAAGACATCCATGTGGGAGCCGTGCTTGCGGTCCTCGATCCCTCGACCGGGCAACTGATGGTTTGCAATGCGGGGTCCCTGCCCGTGGTCATTCACTCCGCCAAGACCGGAGAGCCACACACCGTGACGCCGGGGGGGAGCTCGCTCGGAGTCGAGACCGGCTCTGGGTTCCGCGACACTCTCGAGATTCACCGGTATCAGTTTGCGGCCGGCGATCGCATGGTTCTCGGAAGCCGGGGAATGGTGTCGCTCAAAGGTGCCCAGGGAGAGTTGTTGGGTGAGGACCAATGGACCGAGATCGTGAGATCGGCCGCGGCCGGAGACGCAGAATCCTTCCAAGCGTCCCTTCGCGTGGCGTTGGGACAGTTTGTGGGACATGCCAAGCAGGACCACGACTTGGTTGCACTCACCGTGGCTGTCGAGGACACCGTCGACTTTGCGGTGCAGACGAAGGTGGCGGGCAACGCGGCCTGATCACGAGGATTCAAAGCGTCGGGTGGAAGAGGTCTCGTCCCACCCGACGCTGATCCTCCGCGGCTCAACGATTCGATTCGTAACCGCGAGGAGCGGTTTGGACTTCGACCAGCCCGCCGACGTCACGGATTTCTTCGGCGAGCAAGGACATCACGTCGTCCACGGTGACCACACCCACGACCTTGCCGTGGGGACTGACGACGACCAGCCGGCGGAATTGGCCGGCCCGCATCAGGGATACCGCGTCTTCGATGGACGCGTCGCGGGACACCGTCGCCGGATCGCGGGTCATGATCGTGCCAACCAGGAACCCTCGCGGGTCCAAGTCTTCGTCACTCGTCATTCCTCTCACCACGATGTCGCGGTCGGTGAGAATGCCGAGAGGAGCCTGGTCTTCGTCGACAACGACGAGGGATCCCACGTTGCATTGCCACATCCTTTCGGCGGCGACCCGAAGGGTTTCGTCGGCATTGGCCGTGGCGACTTGCCGCGAGCAGATTCGTCCGATCGTCATGACTGGCTCCTTCTCTACGAGGTTTGGCCGGGTGGGGCTGCTGCTGGATCCGTGCCACGTCATCGAGATCCATCATGCGGAACAAACTGCAAAGTGCAGACCATCACTGGGTGGGAGTCCAGGCCAGCAGCTCCCCGGGTTCATGCCAAAGTCGGGGCGGGTGCGATCGAGGAGCGGCCGGCATTCGCGACCGATTCCCCGGTGGATTGGGGGCTGTCACGCAGTCTCTCGGGCGGTTGTCCGAGTCTGCATTTCCTCACCTTCGAGTCAGAAGCCCGCTCGAGGCCCGAGGGAGCCTTCCAGTTCCGCGAGGGTCTCTGCCACGTCGCGCCTGGCGTTTCCGCCGTGGCTGAGCTTCGGCAGGATGGCGTGGCGAGCCAGATCCGCGAGAGAAACCAGACCGACCACTTTTCCGCTCGCCTTTTCCGTCACCACGACGCGATGGACCTTGCGGCTTTTCATCAACGAATGCACTCTCTCGACGGTGTCGTCGACATGGCAAAGCACGGGCTCCTTGCACATGGCGACCGCCACCGGGATTTCGTGAAGCGGCAGCCCCTGAGTCCACGAGGCCATGCATGCGTCCCGATCCGTGATCACCCCGTCCAGCCGGTGATCCGCAGAAACAACCGGAACGATTCCGCAGTTCTTCTCCCACATGATCTGTGCCGCCTCCGAAATCTTGGCACTTCCTTGGCAGGTGAATACCGCGGCGTTCATCACGTCTTTGACCTTCATCTCGTTCTCCTTGAGACCCCTGTGATTCTGTTCGAAGAGCAATCGGTGTGCCGGCAGAGGCACGTGGTCCCGTGAAAGGCTCGCAGGACCGGCCGAGCCTGACGCGACTGGTGGGCCTTGTCGTCTTCACCATTCGTTTGGAATCGATGTCCTGGGAGCTCGACCGGCGCTCTCTGCCGCTTCGTTCGGCCCCGCGCTGTGGCTCTTTCGTTCCACGGTCGCGAATGCGGGGGACGGAGAGGGAATTCCTCCGGATCCCGCTCTCGAATGGGTCCGTTGCCTGCCACAACCCTCTGGAGGTGATCCCAGAGCTTTTGCCGAGCGCTTCCGCAGGTTAGAAGAGCGTCTTCCATCACAACCATGGGGACGACGTCTTTGTCCGACACGAACGAATCCCGTCTCTCTCCGTTCGCCTTCTGGGGAGGGGCTGTCTCTTTGCTTCTCGCCGTTGCGGCTTCCGTGGTTCTGGTGGTGCAACGCCATGGGGATCTCCGCTTGCCGGGCTGCGGTTTGCAAAGCGCTTGCGCCACGATCACCAGCGGTCCGTGGGGACGACTCCCGGGGCTGGACTGGCCGCTGTCCCACATCGGGGCCGCTTACTTCCTCGCGCTCCTGCTGACGTGGTTGGTGCGCGGTGGGAGGCTGGGATCGCTGCGCTGGGTGATGCGTGTCGGCGTCCTGGGATCTTTGCTGCTCATGGCGGTTATGGTGCAGGGAGCCGCTCTTTGCCCGTACTGCTTGATGGTCCACTTGGGCAATCTCGGATGCTGGGGCGTGGTCGAGTTCTATTCGGTCTCTGCAGATGGTTCGAAGAGCACCATGCGAGTTTTCGCGGCGTCGTGGGGAGTCCTGCTTGGAGTCCTGATCGGACTGGACGAAGTTGCCAAGCGGGAGGAGACCCAGGCAGCGGAGCAGTCCCGAAGGGAGTCGGTCGTCAACATCACCAACTCGGATGCGAGCGGCTCGACGCGCTCGTTGAGGGACGCGTCCGGCAAGAGTTCGTCAAATGTGTCGAGTGTCCCCCTCGAGACAAGCGAGGGTTCGAGTCCCTTCACCGGTCGTTACCGCGTCGGTCCGGAGGTCGCGGCGATTCGTCTCGTCATCATCTCAGACTATCAGTGCCCGGACTGTCGAGGGATCGAACAGCAACTCCGCCAGGTCCTTGAAGAGCGGGATGACGTTTCGTTCTCCGCCAAACACTTCCCGTTCTGCGTGGAGTGCAATCGGGCGGCCAAGGCGGCGGGGAAGAACCTCCATCCGAATGCCTGTTGGGCAGCACGCGCGGCCGAAGCGGCGGGCATCCTCGGCGGGGATGCCGGCTTCGCGAAAATGCACCGCTGGCTGTTCGACCAGAAGGGCACGTTCACCGAGAGCCAGCTTCACGAGGCCGCGGCTGATTTGGGGTTTCAGGCGGACACATTCTTGAAGGAGTGGAAGGGGCAGGAGACCCTGGGTCGGGTCAAGGAAGACATCGAAGAGGCCATGGAACTCGGTCTTCACCAGACTCCGATGATCTTCGTGAATGGCCAGGAGCTGAAGGGATGGCAGGCTCCCGACGCATTGCTCCGCACCGTGGAAGAGGTTGCGAAAACAGCTCCCACACCGGCGACCGCTGGCGCCGATCAACCTCCTCGGGGGACGGACAAGTACTTCCTCGATTGGCAGGAAGCTCCGCGTCAGACCATGCCAGCCGATCGGTCACGGTTTCCCATGGGCAGTCCTGAGGGCGTCGAAGTCGTGATGTGGGGCGATTTCCAGGAACCGTACACCGCGGATCTGGATCGCAATCTGCGTCGTCTCTTGCGGGCCCGTCCGACTCTCCGCTACGACTTCCGTCACTATCCCTTCCACCAGGACTGCAACCCGACCGTGCCCCGGAGTCAGCATCCTTACGCGTGTGTCATGTCCAAGGCCGCGGAGGCCGCTGGACAGGTCTCCGGGAGCGAAGCGTACTGGACCATGCACGCTTGGTTGATGGAGCACTCGGCGACATTTCAGCCTGGGGACCTCGAAGAAGCCGGGCGGACCCAAGGCCTGGACATGGGCCAGTTCCAGGCGGCGATGGACTCGGATGCCGTCGAGCAAGCGATTCGCGAGGATGCGTTTGCGGCACGCAAGCTCGGCTTGACGGGAATGCCGTTCCTGTGGATTGACGGACGCCGGTTTCCCGGTCGTCAGGTCCAGAACTTGGAACTGCTTGAACGGGTCTTGGACTCCGTCAAGTAGCTCGAATCGTCCCAAGACAGACGAGCGTCGCAGCCGGTCGGGAATGGGGGCTCGCTGGCTGCGAAGAGCGCCTTGGGGTGGCCTGTCGATGGCATTGGGTGCCCGCCAAGTCGTTCGCCTCGGCGAGTTCGTGGATTCACCGAAAGGTTGACGACCCGGAACGGGCGACAAACACCCGGACGGATAGCCGCGAGCTTTCGTCCCAGGTGGTTAGCGCGAGAAGATCTCGAAGATCTTCGACTGAGAGTTGCCCGCCTGCACTCCGCCGCAAGCGACGAAGATCTTGCGATCGTAGGCGATCGGATAGATCCCGTGGCGGGCAGTGGTCATCAGTCGCTCTTCCCGCCAGGTTTGAGTGACCGGGTTGTAGACATCCACCCGGTTGTAGACGTTCCCTGCAACCTGGCCGGTGCCACCACTCGTGGTCTCGCCACCCATGATGTAGAACTCGCGTTCGAAGAACACGGCGCGTCCCATGCCACCGCGCTTCTGGGGAACTGCCGGAATGGTGGATCCCCCGTCGTCGCTCCACTCCCAGGTGTCCGTCAGCGGGTCGTAGACCTGGACGTCGTCGAAGCCAATCGCAACGACATTGGCATCGCCGCTACCGGGGCCGCGGCCGCCGAAGACGTACATCTTCTCGCCGTCCGTAGCGAACGCCGCGTGGTTACGACCCACGGGCATCGAGGTCAGCGGGGTCCACGAGTCGGCGACCGGATCGTAGACGGCCGAGAAGGCGACCGTCATGGCGCCGGTGATGCCGCCCGCGTAGTACATCTTGCCGTCGATCAGAGCGCTGGAAGCGGATCCCGAAGCAAACGGAGCGGGGGCGCCGAGGCTCCAGCTGTCCGTCACCGGATCATAAATCTGCACTTTGCCCGCCGAGCTGGACCCCAGTCCTCCTAGCAGATAGAGCTTGCCCTGAAACACTTCCGCTGCGTGGTGGTTGCCGGCATGGGGACGAATCGCCAGGGTCGAGTCCCAGGTTTGGGAGGCGATGTCGTACGCCAGGGTCTCGTCGTTGCCTTCGCCCACCAAGTACATGACGCCGTTGATGATGCCGCCCGCGACTTCGCCGAGCTTCAGGGGAGAGTCCGGTGCCGAAGTCCAAGTGCCTCTCCACGGCCGCAAGTAGCGGAACGACTGGGGAATGGTGGAGAGCGCTCCGGAACTGGTGTTCTCGACGACGACGTCGAGCATGTCCGCGGTCGAAGCGACCTGGGCCGGCACGAAACCCTTGATGCGTGTGGGAGAGACGCTAGTCAGGACCGCTTGAGTTCCACCAAAGGTGACGATGGTCTCGAACAACGAACCGAAATTGGCGCCGCCGATGACGAACGAGGTGTTGCCGTCGGGCAGTGCTCGCCACGGGAAAACATCGTAGGCGGTCATGTTGCCCTGGACGCTCGCGTCGATGGGCCGGGACAAGGTCACTTCATCGTCCCAGTAATCGAGGCCGATCAAAACGCCTCCCGGCCCCTGAAGAATGTCGAGTCCGGTTGGATTGTTGGAAATCGTCTCGGTGGTCTCAATATCTAGGCCGTTGCCGGTGAGCTTCGAATTGTGCAGCACGCCGTCCAGCTTCTGATACACGAGGTTGCCGTACATGGCGCCGCCAAAGGTCATCGCTCGGTACTCGAGAAGACCGTTCACCGAGGACGAGTGGGTTTGCATGGGACCCGTGTAGGTCCCCGATGCCGGGAGAGCAGCGGGGTCGTAGTAGACGTTCTCGCGATCGTCGGTGCGGCCTCGATTTCGATTGGGGTGTCCATAGTAGTTCCCCTCGACCAAGTTCACGATTTCGTCCGGCTCGTTGGGATCGGTGGGGTCCTGGGTCGTCGCCGAAGTCGAAGCATCGCCGAACCCGGAATTGGGGCCATTGTCCGTCGCGTAGATGCGATCGTCGGTGGTGAGGATCGCATCGAACGCATTGCGCAGGCCCGTGGAATAGGTCTGCACGTGAACCCCGTCTTCGATGTCCACGATGTCTCCGAAGACCTGGTCGTCGTTGGGCAATCCGCTGACGGTCTCGACGTACTGGATCGTCCCGTTGAACGCGGGATTGGTCAGCTCGACCTTGACCAACGCGCCGGCCAGGGGGGATTCTGGAAGGTCGCCGATGGCGCAGTGGGCCACGCCGGCATTGGTGTTCCCGCCGACGCAGACGTAAAGGTCTCCGTAGTTGTCGAAGAACATGCCGTTGACGCCATGGTCGTGGTTCGAAACCGGAAGCCCGGTGACCAACGGCTGCACCGTGTCGAAGTTGGGGCCCTCGAGCACAGAGACCTGGCCGGAATAGGGCGCGGTTCCGGTGAAACACGCGCCGCCTTGGGCAAACAGCTCCGAGTGTGCCACGTAGACCCGGACCGGATCCGGGGGATCCAGCGGATTGAAGGCGATGCCGAGGATGTTCTTGTTGGTCAGGGTCGAGATGGGAGTGATCTGATCGACACTTTGGATGCCGTAGTCGTCATCGAAGGTGTAGACGAAGACCTTGCCAGGAAGCTGAGCCACGTACAGCTTTCCGTCGGGGCCCCAAGCCCCTTGGGTGACGTCCCCGCGGGGGTCCAGTTGCTCGGTGACGAACGAGACCGGCGCCTGACTCGACGTGTATTGGAACAGTCGCTCGTTGCTGATTCCCAGGGGAGTCTCGACCCGAACCGGGCTGACTCCGAGTCCGGCCGGACTCAAAAACTGAATGGTGTTCTGTTCGACGCTGATTTGGGGTTCCACCAGGGTTTGGCCTCCCCAGTGGACAATGATTGAGTCCGCGGGGAAGAGACCGATGCCGTCGAGCTGGATGCTCTGGCCCCCAAGCTCTGAGCCGGTGCTCGAGAAGGGGTTCAGGAACGGCTTGAGCTGACTCTGGTCGTGATGCAACAGCGAGTTCTCGATCGGCTCGAAGTTGCCGCCGTCGACGCTCACTTCCACTCGAACGGGAAGGTCCAACGCGGAGTCGACGAAAAACACCGCTTCGACTTCGTGATCGCCTTCGTTCAAGAACAACGGACCCTGGGCAAGGGAGCCGTCGACCCGCATCTTCTTGCGTGAGCCTCCGACGATCTGGAAGTCGTAGTTGGCGTCGGCGGTCGCTCGATACTTGCCGCGCAAGCTGACCCGTGTATTCGCGGTGAGGCCGGAGCCACCGATGGAGTTGCCGTTGGACTCCAGCTCCATGCGGGGAAGCACTTCTGCATACTCCTGCACCTGGCGGCGACCTTCGATCTCACTGGTGCGAACGAAGTAGCGGGCCATCACACCGCCGACGGCTTCCTTCGGATAGACCGACACGGTGACGGAACCGGAGAGAGTCTCGGGAGGATTGTTGTCGTCCTCGATCGTCAGAGTCAGGGTGTGGGTGCCTGGCGGGAGCGCGAACCCGTTGAGGTTCTCGGCTTTGCCGATCACTTGGGTGAAGGTGGTGGGAGATCCTCCGCCCATGGTGCCGAATGCCGTTCCCCCTCGGCGCAATCGACTCCACTCGAAGCCGACCAAGTCGTGGCCGATCTCATGGGTGTGGGAGGCCGCGCCAAGCAGCGTCACCAACTCGTCGCCATCGTCGTCGTAGTCGACCAATGTTTCCGGACCGTTGATCACCACGTGCAGGAACGGGTGGCCCCCTTCGGCACTGACGATTTCGATGCCGGAGATGACGGCGGGCCGCATCGGGCTGTTGAATGTCAGGGACAATGCGCCGTCGCTGACGTTCGTGGAGAAAGACTTGGTCAGAGCCGTGAACTTTGGCACCTCGGCGAGGATATCCAGGTCATTCAGAACCGTGATGTCCTCAGCTTTGACGTCGAAGATTCGGTCTCCTGCCAGGTCGAAGCGTGGCTCGATGAAATGAAGGATGATGTCGTAGTCCCCGTTGTCGAGGGGGATCTCGTAGAAGAACGGTCGTCCTTCTTGGAACGACTGATAGAGAGCATCGTCCACGGTGCCATCGATCGCATCGCGAACCGAATGGGTCTGGGAGTTGCCGGAGAAGTAGGCATCGGAAGACCACGCGTTGCCCGCGGAGTCCGAGTATGGAGTGCCGCCACAATTCAGCCGCAGCGAGAAACCATCGTGCGCCCGGAGCGACGGGCTCGCGACCAAAGTCGCGACGAAGACAAGAGTGGCTTGGATCCAAAGGCGAACGCTGGCTGCCGCCCGTCGATGGTCGGTGGTCATGGAAAACTCCCTCGAGGCCAAAGTGGCCCGTCCCAGTTGCTGCACCCTCCTCCGCGAGAGAGAGCCGTCCCTGATAGGTAGCGTGCTCCCCGCAGGCGTGTGGTGCGTTTTCGAGGACCTGGCTGGCCCGGATCAGAACCCGGATCCGGAACGGGAACTCGCTTCTCATTCTCGCGCTCCTGAGGAGCCGGGTCGAGAACCACGGTCACTCCATCCGGACCGTTTCTGGGGGGCTCGAGACTCTGGGAATTCCAGCCGAAGAGATCGGTGGGGAAGGTCGCGGATAAGATTCCGCGCCCGGACCGACTGTAGGGCCAGTGATGATCGGAATCCGATCTGTCACGGCTGTCCATTGGAGGGCCGCCAGAATCCCCGGCGAGGGTGGAGCTATGTGCGGATGTCGATCATTTGACCGTGGTGCCTGATTCTCGGGGTGGGTCCCTGGCGCTGGCCGGATTGCTCGCTCTCACCGCGGGCCTGGGAGTTTGGGGCATCGATTGGGGCATGCCGGGGATGGACCCCCGACATGGGGATGAGGTCAGTCGCGAGACTCTGCGGCTCCTCGCGAGCGGTTTCTCCGGATTCCCGAAATACCCCTTCGTGCACTACTTGGTGCTCGCTGTCGCGTACTCGCCGTACCTGGCTTGGCTGTGGATCACGGGAGGTCTGGAGCCCGGGGCAGGATCTTTGGACGAGGTCTTCGCCGATCCGCTTTCCTCGATGACCGTGATCGTGATCCTTTCGCGTCTGGTCACCCTCGGATTCGCCGTTGCCACGGTGGCATTGGTGCACCGACTGGCGCTGCGCCTCACGGGCTCACAAGTCGCCGCTTGGTGCGGAGCTGCGTGCTTGGCGTTGACTCCCGAGTGGATCCTGTTCTCCCACATGGTCAACGTCGATGTCCCGATGATCTTCTGGTTCACCGCCGGACTTTGGTACGCCTTGGAGTTTGCTGAGAGCGGGAGAGTCAAGGATGCTTGGAAGTGGGGCGTCCTGGTGGCGGTCGGGGTTTCGACCAAAGAACAGATTGCCGGGGCTTGGGTTCTCGTCGGATGCTGGATCCTTGGCTCGGCTTGGCGCGCTCGGCGTTTGGCCAAGCCTGCTCCTGCCTCGCCACCACCGCTTTCGCGCGAGCCTCGCTGGATCACTGGAACGGTTGGGGCGATCGTGGTTTGCGCGTTGACCTACGCACTCCTCAACAAGATTCCCTGGGACTTCTCTGGGTATCTCGAACGAATGCGGGGCTGGTTCGGTGCAGGAACGGATCCTGCGATTTGGGGAGGTCATCCCGCAACCTTGGCTGGCCACGGAGCGTTGTGGTGGGAGACCCTCGGGCGTTGGCAGCGGGCAGCCGGTTGGCCCATTGCTGTGCTGACCGTGGGTCTTGCCGGGTTTGCGTGCTGGCGCGGAGCACGCGGAGCGAGGCTCCTCGGGGTGTGCGGGATCTCGTACTACCTTTTCACCATTGCGATGCTGCGCTACGCCTACACTCGGTTCACGTTACCGTGGCTCGTGCTGTTGGCTCTCCTGACCGCGCTTGGCGTTGCCCAGTTCCGAAACGTTCCCGCGGCTCGACGAGGTTTGCTCGCGGCGATGGTCTTCGTCGTCACGTTTTCGGTGTGGCGCGGGGCCTTGTTGAATCTGGCGTTCGACCACGATCCGCGAGTGGAGGCCGAGGAGTGGCTTGCCCACTCGCTTCCTTCCGGCGCAAGTGTCGAGTCCTATGCCTACGGGTACTACTTGCCGCGGCGCCATCGAGTGCCCCAAGTGACCTGGGTCTCCCCCGACCGAGAGGACATGACGATTGCCGGGTTTCAAGAGCGGCGTCCGTCGGCGGCAATCCTGGCGCCAGCGTTCTGGTTCCAATATCAAGGACCGGCCAAACAGTTCATTCACTGGCTTCGAGAAAACTCTGAATATGAGCCTCGCTGGTTTCGTAACTCCTCCTGTGGATTCCTGGCTCGCGACGACCAGGAACGAATCCTTCCTTCCATCTTGATCCTGGTGGATCCCGAACAAGGGTCTTCTCCATGATCGCGGTCTCGGAACCCGTGGTCCGCACCAGGCCACCGAGAAAAAGAGGGGCAGTGGACCTTCATGCTTGAGGATCTTCTCCCTTCCGTCGTGACCTGGGTGCGTGCGACGCCGCCGATGTGGGAAGCTCCTCTGCTCCCCGAGGAGCAGGTGTACGTGGAGCGTGTGGTCGAAAAGCGGCGACGGGAGTTCACCGCCGGGCGCACCTGCGCCAGAGAAGCGCTTCGCCAGTTGCGCGCCGAGTCGACTCCCCTGTTGCGTGATGACTCTCGCCGTCCGATCTGGCCAGAGGGCTACGTCGGTTCGATCACCCACTGTCGGGACTTCTGCGCAGCCGCAGTCGCCCGCATCGCGGACTGCCAAGGCGTCGGCTTGGACGTGGAAAAGGCTCAGGGTTTGGAAGAGGGGGTGCGTCGCAAGATCTGCACGGACCGCGAGCAACGACGCTTCTCTCAGTTGCCCCGGCTGCCTGGGGGAGCTTGGGAGACCTTGACTTTCAGCGCCAAGGAAAGCCTGTACAAGTGTTACTCACCGATCTACGACACGTTCTTGGAGTTCCACGACGTCGAAGTGGACTTTCACCCAGACGCTCGTGAGTTTCGAGTGCGATGTTTGCGTGAGGTTCCTGGCCGCGAGCGATTCTCCGAATTCTGCGGGCGATACTCGTGGGAAGAGGGGTACTTGGGGACCAGCGTCTTACTGATGGCTTCGTCGGAGGAGAGTCAATCGTGATCTTGCATCTGATCGACGGGACCTACGAATTGTTTCGCTCCTACTACGGAGCTCCTTCGGCGAGGACGTCCGAGAATCGCGAGGTCGGCGCGGTGAGAGGGCTCTTGCGCTCCTTGGCGGCGCTGCTGCGAGAGGAAGGAACCTCTCATGTCGCCTGTGCCTTCGATCGTGAGATCGAATCCTTCCGCAATCAGATGTTCGACGGTTACAAAACCGGCGAAGGAATCGAACCGGATTTGTTCAACCAGTTCGAACTGGCGGAGCGGGCGGTCCATGCGCTGGGTGTGGTGGTGTGGCCGATGGTCGAGTTCGAAGCGGATGATGCTTTGGCGAGTGCAGCTCAGCGCTGGCACGACCACCCGGAGATTTCTCAGATTCGAATCTGTACCCCTGACAAAGACCTGGCTCAGTGTGTGGTGGAGGATCGCGTCGTGCTTCACGATCGCCGCCGCCAGAAGGTCCTTGATGCTCGCGCGGTGCAAGACAAGTACGGGGTCGCCCCCGAATCCATTCCCGATTGGTTGGGACTGGTCGGGGACACTGCCGATGGGATTCCCGGGATTCCCCGTTGGGGGGCCAAGTCGGCGGCGGCAGTCTTGAGCCATTACCGTTTTCTCGAGCAGATCCCGCGGGATGCTTCTCAGTGGGAGGTGAAAGTGCGGGGGGCGGCCTCACTGGTGAGCAACCTGGTGGAACAGGAAGACCAGGCGCGCCTGTACAAGGAGCTGGCAACTTTGCGACGTGACGTTCCCTTGCAAGAAGAATTGGATGACTTGCGTTGGCGAGGGGCGCGACAAGAGGCGCTTGCTGGAGTGTGCGAAGATCTAGAGGACTCGAGATTCCTCGAACGAATCGCTCTTTGGCGCGACGACAAAGAACGCGAGGGGCATGCTCCATGACGCCGCTGATTGCGCTCACGACCTATCCGCCTGATGAAAAGCGGCGCTTTCACTTGTATGCCAACTATGTGGCCGCGGTGCGTCAAGCCGGTGCCATTCCCGTCCTCGTGGCTCCTGGTGAAGCCTGCGCCTCTGAGTTGTTGGACCGAGTGGACGGGTTGATCCTGACCGGAGGAGGAGATTTGGATTCGGCGATCTACGCGGAGCCGTCCCATCCCCGACTCGAGGCCGTGGATGAGGCTCGAGACGAACTCGAGCAGGAGTTGTGTCGAGCGATCCTCGGGCGAGACCTTCCCTGTTTGGCGATCTGCCGGGGGATGCAAGTCTTGAATGTGGTGCTCGGGGGAACGTTGATCGAAGACCTCGAAGGACATGTTCCGGATCCGCGGCTGCATCGGCTCCCGGACAAAGAGGCCGTGTCTCACCCGATCGAAGTGGAATCGAACAGCCGACTTCATCGTCTGATCGGGGAAACGAGATTCTCGTGCATGTCCAAACACCATCAGGCCGTGGGAACCCTTGCTCAGGATTTGAACCCCGTCGCTCGCGCTCCCGATGGAGTGGTCGAGGGGGTGGAGCATCGCTCTCACCCCTGGCTCTTCGGAGTTCAGTGGCATCCGGAAATGACCGCAGACTCGGACCGGGTGCAGTTGCGGTTGTTCCAAGCTCTGACCGAATCTGCCCACCAGTATCGAGACAATTCCCATGGATGAACTGGTTCGCGATCGTCAATTCCTCATGGTCCGCCAGAAGAAGGAGTGGGCCGAGATCCTCCTCCCTTACGAGGCCGCCAATCGCTTCGAACTCACGGACGAGAACGATCAGTTCCTCGGACGAGCCGCGGAAGAGTCCGGGGGGATTGGCAAGATGTTCTTGCGAGGCATCTTCGGACGATGCCGCGCCGCCAAAGTCCATCTCTACGACGGGGATGGAAACGAGATCGCCTTGGTCGACAAGCCGTTTCGCTGGTACTTCCATCGCTGCGAGCTGCGAGAGAACGGAGTGGTGATCGGCGCCATTCAACGCAAGTTTTCGATCTTGACTCGAATCTTCGTCATCGAAGACCCCCAGGGCACCGAGCTCTTGCAAATCGAGAGTCCGTTCCTTCGCTGGTGGACTTTCAAGCTTCTGCTGAACGGCATCGAGGTGGGGCGAATCGCGAAAAAGTGGGGCGGGTTGCTCAAGGAAGTCTTCACCGACGCCGACGTCTTCGGGGTCGAGTTTCGGGAGCCGAGCTTGGACGTTCAGATTCGCAAGCTGCTGGTTGCGGCCGTGTTTCTGGTCGACTTCACTTGCTTCGAGAACAATCAGGGAAGGGGCTCGCTGATCGATGGGCTGAACATCTTCGGCGACTGAAGCCCACCGGAGAGGGCCGCGCGCGTCAACGGCCGGAGCCGAGCGATGCCAGGCCACGGCCGGGTCGATTTCGCGATCCAGCCACGATTCCCGCAATGATCAGGGTCAGTACGATCAGGAAGATGGACCCGGCCAGGACGAAGGTCTGTTGCAATCCGGCCGTGGCGCGTGCCAAATCCTTCTTGAGCGGCCGGATGATCTCCAGAACTCCTCGCACGTCTCCAACCTTCCAGTCGGTCTTGGGACTCTGGGGGTGGTGGTTGTGACAGCCGAGGCAGCTGGTTTCCACCTGCCGCGCCACCGCGTAGCGTAACGAGGGTTCGCCGCGATACTCGGTGAACTCGTGGAACGGACGGCGAGGGTTGCGACGCAGTTCATCCAAGGCCTTGCGTTCGAAGGAGTCGCGGGGCCCGCCTTCTTCGGCGCGCCAGGGGAAGGGGTAGTCACTGTACAGGCGCACGCTCATCCCAGACTTTCGAGTGCTCAAGCGAGCTCCGACTTCGATCGTGAACGTGGCCGGGAGAGCAATCGCACCCTCCAAACCGACGTAGTCGTGAGTCACGGCGACCTCCGAGTCGTGAATGCGCTCGACCAAGTCACTGTACAGAGAGTTGACCTCTTCCAAGACATCGGCCTGCATGCGGGTGCTGTCCAGAGCGACTTGTCGCATGAGTGTCTCCGAAAGACTGGACAGGTGCATCATGGCGATGCTTGCACTCAAGGTGACGGTGAGGAGAAGGCCCGCCGCAAGTTTGTTGGACTGGCACCATCGCAGCAAGCGCTCGAGGCGGGTCCGCGGACGAGCCAGGATCGGGCGACGTTCAAGGAAGCGGCGCAGATCTTCGGCGAGGTCCCTGGCGCTCGAGTAGCGTCGTGCGGGATTCTTGGACATCGCCTTCTGGCAAATCGTCTCCAAGTCTCGGGGAATCTGGTCGTTGATCCGGCGGGGAGGGCGTGGCTCGTCTTCCAATACTTGCAACACCACCATGCGGCGATTCCCTTGAAAGGGCCGATCGCCGGTGAGCATCTCGTACAACACGACTCCCAGACTGAAAATGTCCGTGCGGGCATCGACGTCGTGAGACTCTCCCCGTGCTTGCTCGGGAGACATGTAGGCCGGGGTTCCCATCACTTCCCCGTCCGGCGTCACCGTGACTTCCCCCGCCTCTCGTTTGGCGAGTCCGAAGTCCAAGATGTGCGGCCGCTCGTGGCGGTCGATGAGCAGGTTCGAGGGCTTGATGTCGCGATGGATCACGCCGTGTTCATGGGCGTATTGCAAAGCGTCGGCGGTGGTTGCAGCGAGCCTTGCGGCCCGCTTTGGCGGCAGAGGACCCCTCGCCAGCTTGCTCTCTAGGGTCTCCCCGTCGACATGTTCCGAGACCAGGTAGGCGGTTCCGTCTCCGGTTTCTCCCGTTTCATACAGAGAAACGATGTGGGGGTGGTCGAGCTGGGCGGCAGTGCGCGCTTCTCTCTGAAATCGAGGATCCGGCGCTAGGTCCAGGCCGCCGGCCCGCTGCACCTTGATCGCGACATGTCGATCCAGGGCCGTGTCCTTGGCACGAAACACGTAGCCGAACGACCCCGAGCCGAGTTCTTCGAGCAACTCGAATTTGCCGATTCGGTAGCCACCGGAAGCCAAGGCCCGCGAAATGCGACGACCCTCGTCAACCACCAGTTCCGAGGTCGTCCCGGAAGCGGAGTCTCCGGCTCGAAGGGCGACCTCACGCAAATGCGCGGGCACGTCCTCGGACGCGGCCCCGGGGGCCATGCCACGGAGCTCGTCCCACGGGCCGTCGGTGTTTGGATTGTTGGCATCCAAGGCGTCGAGGCGGGATTCGCACGAGTCACAGCACTCGAGGTGATCCGCGATCCGAGGAAACTCGGATTCCGGCAAGGTTCCTCGACGGAAGCCCTCGAGGATCTCTTCGGAGGGGCATCGGCGGTTTGATGAATGAGTGTCGTTCAAGGGGCGATTCCTGGTCTTCCTTCCATGAACGAAAC
Organism: Planctomycetota bacterium; assembly: GCA_028289345.1. Taxonomy (GTDB): domain Bacteria; phylum Planctomycetota; class B15-G4; order B15-G4; family SIAN01; genus JANQQL01. The sequence continues at coordinate 25,357 of JANQQL010000004.1, forward strand.
ACTGTCACAGCGGAGCAATCACTCGTCGAGATCCCCGAGTTCGCGGCGCAGCCGGTGGAGGACCCGAGATTTCGCCACGCGCACCGCTCCGGGGGACATTCCGAGCTCGGCGGCCACTTCCGTGGCCGGTCGTCCGTCGACTGTCGTTCGCCAGAACGCATCCCAGGTGTTCTTCTGCAAGTGGTCGCGAATCTGTGCCAAAGCGCGCTGAAACAAGAGAGCTTCGGGAGTCGGCTCCGGGCTGGTGACTTCCGCAGGGTCCAAGCGAGCGCTCAGGGACTCGTCGTCGGCCGCGATCCCGGCCATTTGTAGTTGGACCGCGGTTCCTCCCGCTGCCTCCCACTCGTGCTGTCGACGCCGGTACAAGTCGTGCACCTTGTTCCGCGTGATGGTGCGCAGCCATCCCCGGAACGTGTCTCCAGGGCGCGACTTGCGGAACTGGGAGATCTTCACGGAGACGGTTTGAAATACCTCCTGAAAGACGTCCGCCGCGTCTTCGTCTTTCAGCTGAAAGCGACGACACCACTGCAGGACATAGGGCGCATAGAGGTCGACGAGACGGTTCCAAGCGGCTGGGTCTTGGTGGCGGACCCCCGCAAGGAGACTGCGCGAAGTGGAGGAAGGATGGGAGGTCATGGAGACTGTTACGAGGCTCGAGCGGAATGCGGCCAAGGAAATAGCGTATCCGATGGTTGCCCCCGAGGGAGAGCGGAACACGAGCATTTTCGCTAACATCCACGGGCCGCGAGGCGTAGGGAGACCGTTCGACGTTCCAAGAGCGGAGCTTGATTCATGTCTGATCCGACCAGCCATTCCTCTCGCCGCGATTCTGCCGGCGGGGCGATCTTCGCGTGGATGATGCGTCACTGGCGCGAGTGGGTGCGGAGTGTTGTCGTCCTGGTGTTCTGCCTTCTTTCCTTCCGTTCCGCGGTGGCGGACTGGAACGACGTCCCGACGGGATCCATGAAGCCGACCATCTTGGAAGGCGATCGGATCTTCATTCACAAGTCGGCCTACGACCTGCGCATCCCGTTCACCCGAACCCGGCTGGCACGTTGGTCGAGTCCGGAGCGAGGCGACATCGTCGTCTTGGACTCGCCGCTCGATGAGACGCGATTGGTCAAACGCGTGATCGGCCTGCCAGGCGATCGGATCGAGATTCGTCAGCAGCGGCTCCTGGTGAACGGAGTCGTCGCGACCTATCGCGAAGCGGCACCTCCGGCGGATCCGATGCAGTTTCCCTCCCGACGTCCCCATGCCACGCTCGAGGAAGACACCGGGGATCACGTCCACTCGGTGCTCTGGCCAGAACGCGGTGGTTTCCCGGATTTTGGGCCTGTGACCGTGCCGCCGGGAAACTACTTTGTCATGGGCGATCATCGAGACAACAGTCTGGATTCGAGGGAGTGGGGATGCGTCGACGGCGATCGCATCGTCGGAAAAGTGCTATCCGTAGTCGGGTCTCTGGACCCCGGCGCTTCTTACCGGCCGCGCTGGTCCCGGTTCTTTCATCGTTTGCGCTGATCGTCCTCGGTGCGACCGGTTGCCACAGTGCGATCCCTCTTCCTCTGCGGCCTTTGGCTGAGGAGTCCTTGAATGACGAGTCACCGAGTCATGACGACTCGATCGTTCGCGGACCGCTTCTCGGAAGAGTGGAAAATGCGGCCTTCCTGCCGTTCCTGCGTTTGCCCGCCACGCGAGCCGTGCCTCTGGAGCGGCACGAAACCGAGCTGACCTGGGCAAGTCACTACTCGAGCATCTTTCACGAGGACACTTCGGCGTCCAGCACGTTCCGCTTGGACGGAGAAGTTTGGCGCAACGTTGCGCATCTGCGTCATGGAGTCACGGACCGAGCTCAGGTCTACGTCTCTGTGCCGACCATCTATGCGAGTAGCGGATTCCTGGACTCGTTCGTCGAAGACTTCCACGACACCTTCGACTTTCCCCAAGGGGGCAGAGACCGAAATCCCGATGACCAGTTCGCCATGGGCATCGAGTCCGGTTCCTCGACGCTCTACCAACTGAAAGAGGATCAGCTTGCCATCGGCGACATCTCTTTGGGGCTCGACGTACAAGTCTTGGAAGAGAGCGAGAGCCTGCCCGCGCTGACCGTTCGGGCGGCCGTCGAGTTTCCGACCGGCGATGAGGACGACGGCTTCGGCAACGGGGAATACGACTACGCCGTCGGACTCGGCCTCGAGAAGCGGGTGCTCGGTTTCGTCCTGCATGGACTGGCAGACTACGTGGTCACGGGATCTCTGGACTCGTTTCGCGGAACGGTTGCTCGAGTGGAAGACACTTGGACCCTGATGCTCGCGGTGGAACGTCCGTTCGGCTCGTTCTTCTCGGCGCTGGTCCAGGTGCGATACGAGACCTCCCCGATTGGGGGAACCGGGATTGAAGACCTTCGCAACGCCATCGTCGGAACTTTTGGCGGAGTCTTTGATTTGGGCCGACGCACTCGATTGCAACTCGGGTTTGCGGAAGACTTCACCAGGCACACGGCTCAGGACTTCAGCGCTCACGTCGTGCTTTCCCATCGATTCTGACGAGTTGTCGGAGTGTTCGCTTTTCGATCGTTTTCGAGGGATGGCCGAGGGGGCCATGGTGCGGGCGGCGACCCGAAGCCGTGATTTTTTCGGGTTTCCGACCTAGCATGCGTTCTTCGGGTTATCTGAAAACGTCTCGCTCTGAAGTCAGTCTTGGATCCATGGAGGAATCTCACGATGGGCACTCGTGCATGGGCACTCGTGGCTTGTTCGATCCTGTTTGTTTCGTGGGGGACGGCTCCCGGAGAGCAAACGGACCCGGTTGCTGAAGGAACGGACGGCGACGTCATCGTGGAGCGAATGACCGACGAGTTCTTCTTCCAGCTCCTTCCGCCGGACGGAGTCGTCACGGGAGGAGATCAAGTCATCTTCGGCGGCTCCAATGGAGTTCCTGATCAGCGCTTGCTGGTGGGCTTGGTGGCGCCGGGACTGCCGATCATCTTTGACGTGATCACCTTCGGGCGCTTCGACAGCCAAGGAGAATGGCGTTGGAGAGTGACAGTGCCGGTGGAGATGTTTGGCATCTCTTTGTCGTTCCGTATCCAAAGTCGTGACGAGTTCGGCAACGTCGTGGAAACCAACGACCAAACCCTGACCATTCTGTAAGTTCAATCGAACTGGGGCATCTCCCAGAATCTTTCTCTGCAACTCCGAACGGTGGCGAGCCAATGGTTCGCCACCGTTCTTTTTTGTGCGGAGGTCGGACCGTACAAGATTTGCTCGCTGAGGTTTTGGCACGCTTCGCAGCACCCGTTTCCCTCGAGCCGGTTCCTCCGAGAACAAGGAGGCCAATCGCTGACCCTTTCCCTGTCGATTCGCAAGTGTGTGCGAGCCGGCAGGCCGTTGCTTGCGGCAACTTCTCCGATTTTCGTGATCCTTTCTCTCCGCCATGGCCTTCCTGAGAAGTGGGAGTACTTCTCACCCCTTCGCGTTCTTTCGCGAACGCGACCCGTTCGCCGAGATTTCAAAACAAGGCCGGGAGTCCAGAGCAAGGAGAAGAGGGATGGTCGCACCATCGACGCGTCGTGTTCGTCGGTCTTCAAAGCGCCTGATGACTTTGTTGGGGGGAGGGTTGTTGTTGATCGGTGGCGGGCCGATCGCTCACGGGCAGGTGGAACTCGATCCGGATGTCATGCAAAAGGCTGTGGAGCCCACTTCTGGTTACCATGTGGTCGACAACCTGCAAGCGTCATGGACGGGATTGAACGCCGTTCCCTTTCGGCCGATGGTCATCGACCCGGCAGGACTGCCGTTCTTTGCTGTCAACGTCCATGACAGCACGGTGCACCGCTTCGACTTCCTCAATGGCAATCCCACCCAAACGTGGCGGGTGCCTTGGAACCCGGTGTCTCTGGCGCTGTTCGACTCCCACCCCGATGGCGTCTCGCGCCTGCTCGTGGTTTGCCGTGGAACCCACTGCTTGCTGATCCTGGATCGGGAGACCGGGCAACCGTTGGAGTGGCTGGATCTTCCCCATGAGCCAGCCGATCTCCTCGTCGATGACTTCGCCTCTCTGGCTTTCGTTTCTTCGACCGGCAAGGACCAGGTCGTGGAAATCGATTTGCTGAGCCCGGCAATTCTTCGCACGTTCGACATCCCGGCCCAGCACCCGGCGTTCCTGAGCTTTGACGCGGCGGGTGACGTGCTGGTCGCTCCCATGATGTCCGGCAACAACTCGACGGTTCTGGGAGACGGGGAGGGGGCGTCGTTCATTCAGGATCTGGACGATCCATCGGTCGCCCCGGCGGGGGGACTTCCTGATGAAGACCTCTTTCGAATCGTACGGAGTACGGGAGCGGTCGAGCCCATCTTGCGTGGCACCGGGACGATTTTATTCGGCCACGGTCTGAACCCGGCAGATGGGAAATTCTGGCAGCTGAATCTCGAGTCGAAGAACAAAACCGAGACCAAGCAAAGTGAACCAGCGGTCCAAGGAATCTTCTCGGAGAATCGCCTCACGATCAGCACGCTGCCTCCCGTGGGGGGCCCGATCGTTTCGAATCACTTGAGCTTGAACCTCGACGACACCGATCACGCCACAGAAGAACTCGAGGTCGACGAAACCCGGACGATCTCCTTGCCTTGGGCCATGGACTTCGACGCGGCTGGCAATGCGTTGGTGGTCGGGATCGCGACCGACAACATTCTGGCACTGAACTCCGCGGGAGACTTTCTCCTGGAGTGGGATCTTCCGGCAGGCTCTCTGCCGCGTCAGGTCTTGTTCGATCCCTTGGTCCAGCACCTGTGTCTGGTCTACTGTTGGGGCACGAACAAGTTGTTGTTGTTTACCTTACTTCCTGTTTTCGATCCGGTCCCGGTGGAGTTCGACTTGGGCTACGACCCGGCACCGTCCCTCGTCCAGCAGGGACGTCAGGTGTTCTATGATGCGACTCACTCGCTGAACAACAACTTGACCTGTGCGCACTGCCACATCGACGGGGGCATGGATCTGTTGTCTTGGAACATCTCGGATCTCCCCAAGGACGACAAGGGGCCGATGTTCACGCAAACCCTGTTCAATATCGAGAATCGAGCCCCGTTCCATTGGCGCGGGGAACGACGCACCTTATTGGACTTCAATGTCGCGTTTCCTGGTCTGCTCGGGGCAGACGGCGAGCTCGATGATTCCCCAGGTGGATTGTTTGATCAGTTTCAGGCCTTTGTCTTCTCCTTGATGCCGCCCGCCAACCCGTTCCAGGACGAACGGCGCATTCTCAACGACGAAATTGCGGAGCTGCTGCCGAATGGACGAATGGGCTCCGCTGTGCAAGGGCAAGACGACTACCAGTTCATCCCGTCCGATGGCCCCTTTTCCTGCGCGGATTGCCACACTTTGCCGACGGGAACAAACAACGATTTCGTCTTCGAAGAGTTCGGCCCCAAGCCACAGCAAACCCACATCGAGACCCCGCACTTTGTGGATCTATGGAGGAAACTGCAGCCCCAGGTTCCCGTGGAATTGAGTGGGGGGACCGTGATGAAACCACTGACTGGTTTCAACTTCGTCCACACCGGGGGAATCAACAGTCTGTTCGACTTCGTCCACAACATCTTTCAGCAAGTTTCCCCGCAGCAACGTGCCAACATTATCGAGTTCGTGAACCAGTTCGACTCGGGTCATGCCCCGGCAATTCACAAAGGAGTGCTGCTCGACACGGCGCACTTCCAACAAGCAAAGAGTCGGCTCAAGCAGTACCTGATTCCTCAGGCTCGGTCCGGGAACTGTGACCTGGTCGTTTTCGGCAACTACCCACTACGCGGTGCTCCCGAGCAGGTCGCGTGGGTCTACGATCCCGTCACCAAGCGTTTCTTGAGCGAAGACTCCACGGCGCCCACCGTATCCTTCACGGATTTCCTCCAAGAAACTCAGGCTCACGGGCTCAGCAACTTGTTCTTCGGTGTTCCGGTCGGGAATGGAATCGGCAAAGCCATCGACTGGGATCGGGACGGGTTGCGCAACTTTGATGAAGCCACGCACAACGTGGATCCGTGGATCGCGGACTCGGACTCGGACACGTTCTTGGACGGCCACGAAGTGGAATGGGGCAGCGAGCCGGACGACGACACCAGTCTGCCCGTGGACACCGTCGCGCCGCGCATCGATGAACTGACCTTGGACTGGAAGACGGCTCGAAATGCCAGCATCACGTTCCGGACCAGTGAGCCGTGTCAGGTCAAGGTGACCTACAGCACCGCCGCGTCGGGAATCTCGGAGCTGCTCTATCCCGCATTGCAAAGGGTCCATCGGGTGATTCTCACCGACATGCTTCCGTCGACCGAGTTGGGAACCAGCTTTGATGTGAAACACACCTACTCGGGGACCATCACGGTGACGGACAACGCCGGCCAGGAGACCTCGGTCCCCCTGCCCGGCTTCGCCACCGATCCTTTCACCAGTTTGTTCAGCCCTGTGCTGGCCATTCCCGCCACGGTCATTGGCACGCTCGGCTTCCGTAGTGAGAACGACCTGGGAGGGGGGGTGTTGGAGTTGGACGGCCAGGCGCGGGTCGACTTTCGACTAGCCGGGCCGCCGGCCATCCCTGCGGAAGACTTCGTCGTGATTGGCAATATCTTGGTCAATGGAACATTGTGGACCGACATCGATTCCAGCCCGAGTGAGTTCGACGTTCTTGGGGAGAGGTTCGACGACATGCCGGGGCCGTTCGTCTTGAGTACGGCGAGCTTGGCCGATGGAATGGTGGACTTCGATGTCACGGTCAATGGTCTGTCTTCCGGCGATGACGTACGCTTCAACGTCATTGCCGTGATGTATGCGGACCCTGACACCTACGATCCGTGGAACCCCGACTTTGGAAGTGAGACGAACAATCTGGTGCCGGCGGGCAACTGGAGCTTTCCGGACACTCTGAAAGAGATGCGCGGAGTCGAGACCACTTACTGATTTCTTGTGCTCCTTCTTGACGGAAGCCGCGGAGAGCCGTGGGGCGGCTGGTTCTTCGCGACTTCCGGAAACTCACCACGAGGCCCAGATTTCCACCGCTTCCGCCGGGGTAACCGTGACCCAACCCTGCTGGTGCAGAGGCCGTTCTCGGGGCGAAGCTTCTGCGGAGTGGAAAGACAGTTCCCATTCGGTGGAGCCAAGCGGTGCTCGAAACCCCGTGTGAAACTCGCCTTCTTCACGCATGCAGTGATGCCATGGAGAGGACCAGTCTTGTTCTTCATTTCGAAGCTTGGCCAACAGAGTTCCGGAAGGAAGCGAGTCGTTGCCGCGGAGAGTCACCCATTGAAACGGCTTCGTGTGTAGTTCCACCGAGGTCGTCCGACTTGGCTCGAGCGTGATGTGTTCGTCGAACATCTCTTCGAGCGTGGCCACGGTGAGTCGATAGCTTCCTGGCAGGAGACCTTCGAAGCGCACCGAGCCGTTTTCGTCGAGTTCGCCGCGAAAGTAGCGGGGGATGTCACCGTGCCACGGACCGAATCCAGGCACCGCATGGAGATGCTCGAAAGAGAGGGTCACCGGAGGTGGTCCGCTTGACGTTTGGAGCACGTCGAGGTGAGCTTCGAGGGACGCGAAGTCACCCAAGGCGATGGATGTTTGGATCTCTCGTGACTGGGGGGTGACATCGACGTCGGCGTAACCGGGAGCGAGTCCTTCGGCCACCGCCCAGATTCGCCATTGTCCCGGAGGAACCTGCTCGGCGACGACCGCACCGGCGATGCGATGACTCGGATGGCCGACAAATCGTTGCGGCTCATACGGTGCTCGACGACACAAGTACACGTGGTTGGCGTCGAGAGGTGCGCCGGACTCGGCGTGATGGATGGTCGCGAGCAGGTGGGCACCTCCTACCTCGTTCCTGGGCAGGGTGATGGTGATTTCCTGATCCCCTCCCTGGGCGCGGACGATCTCCATTTGACCCCAGCCGGGCTCCCCGAAGGGAGGGCTGACCGTCAGTTGCCATTCCCCGGTGGAAGTCATGGGGAGTGTGAACGATCCCTCTTGGTCAGTGGGGGAACTCGTGGAGTGGCCCGTGGCTGCCGGGTGGCCGTAAGGTCGTCGACAGCTGACGGTGGCGCGGGCCACAGGTGCTCCTTGGGGATCCACGACCCGACCTTTGATTGGAAGGGCTCGGTGGAGGACGAACTCTCTCTCGATTTCGTCATCCTCTTCGAGGGCAATCTCAAACGAGTTGGTGGCATAGTCCTGGGCGGATACCTCGAAGCGAATGTTCTGTTGATCTGGCCGTGCGAGCGTCAATTGGTAGTGGCCGCGAAGGCTGGTCTTCGACTCTTGTTCGGCTCCGCGGACCTGGGCCTCCCCAATGGGATGTCCTTGGGAGTCACGCACCGTCCCGAAGATTCGGATCTCATCCCGCTGATCTGGTCCGAGCACCACGTGATTCAGTCGGTTGCTTGCAAGATGGACGCGAGTCCGACCGAGTTCAAGACCAAGAGAGCTCGTGGCGGTCAATTCATAGGTGGCAGGAGCCCTTGGATCGTTGTCTTGGGGCAGCGGGAGGACTGAGAACAGAGCTTGGCCACTTTCGTTCGTGGTCTGGAGGAAGAGAGAATGGACCGGACCTTCGGGGCCTCCCCAAAACTCGGCGTCCCATCCTTGAAGCTGGTCGAAGGGGCGGAACTGAGGAGACAGACGGATCGAGGCACCTGCGATGGGGAGGTTGCTCTCGTCGATCACGGAAACCTTCAGGGCGGACTGGGGGCCGACAAGGATCTCAATCTCACGTTCGGATCCACCGCCTTCGAGAAGAGCCACCTCGACCCAGCCCAGTCCTTCCGTCGTTGCGGCGAGGAATCCGAGGTTTTGGGTCATCTTCCCGGTGAAACGGCGGCGCGTCCCGAGGAGGAATTGCCCGGCCTCATTGGTCGTGGCGGTGAGCCAGGCATGAGCCCTTCGGGATTCTTTGGTTCCCGGGCCGGGAACCAGGTACTCAAAGATCGCGGCTCCCGCCAGGGGACGACCCGTGCGTGCTTGGATCACGCGGCCCTGAATTGCCACGCCTCGCTCCAGGAACAGTCGACCGAGATCGATGGAGAAGTCGTCGCCGTTCTTTTTCGGTTGCACTGAAAGCATGGCGTGACGGGGAGACTGCAAGGCGACTGAGAACGGAAAGCTGGGGAGTTGTTGCACGCGGAACTTGCCCCTCTTGTCTGCGTGGCCGCGTTCGTAAAGAGAGGTCTCGGTTCCGTCTTGCGAGAGGAAGTAGGCGAATACCTCGGCGTCGCCGATGGGTTCTCCGGTTTTCTTGTCAAGCACTTCCCCGGTGACGGAATAGGAGCTTGATTGCTCCGGGGAATGCGGTGAGTCCGAGGCCGTAGACTCTCCGTCGGAAACAAGAGCCAGGCCATCGGAAAGTGAACCCTCTTGGGCGCGGTGGGGAAGGGGGGCGGTGGGAGCGGCGTCGGCTATCGTTTTTGCGGGGGGAGCGGTCGAATGGAGACTCACACCTTTCGCGCCCCGTTCTGAGAGATTCGGCGGTTCCGGCTGCGTGACAGCAATCCAACTGGCGGTCGCCAAGACAGCCAGGGCTGCCCCGGTCCACATGAGCTTGTTCATGATCAGGCTCCCCAGAATGCTTGTCGTCGCGACTCCTGGAGGGAGTGCGGCGGCAGGAATCGGGTGTTGCAGGACGACGGCCTTGACCGCGTCAAGACCACGTGGAGCGATCGACGCGACGCTCCCACCAGCCAGACTGGCGGGAAGCCGACGTCTCAGTTGCTTCAAGCCGCGATGCAACTGCACTCGTACCGTCGCGGTTTTCCTTCCCAGTCGGGAAGCAATCTCGTCCGGATCCTTGCCTTCCGCAAGGTGCAACGAAAGCACCTCTCCATAAGGTGCTGCGATGTTGCGCATGGCTTGGTCCACGGCTCCACGAAGCTCGGCGTGTTCTGCGGCCAGCAATGGTTCCGTGGCGGAAGCCGGCTCCCAGGGAGCCGAGTCGGGTAATCGTCGCGCGCGGCGAAGAGTGCCTGCCTGTCGGGACAGAATCCCCATCAGCCAAGGGACCACCGGTCGGTTGGCGTGAAAGCGGTCTGCGCCTTCCAAAGCAGCGAGGAAGGTGGCCTGGACGACGTCTTCTGCGTCGGCTTCCGTTCTTACGAGATGGCGGGCCACCGCCAACAGCTGCGGAGCCACCAGGTCGAACAGGGCGGCCAAGGCTTGCGGATCGCGTTGGTCGCAGAACTGTCGAAACAGAGTGTCGGGGGCTCGAGATCGCATGCCTTTCCTTAGCGGTGGGAATCGTTTCATTACGAGAAAACCGGGGATTCCCGGAGCGGTCTCCGAGGAATCCATCACTCCCCTGGGGGAACTCCGGATGGGTTAGCAGTCGCTTCCCGTCAAGAGGTTTTCGCAATGGGACGATAGAGGGAATGCTGAGGCACAACACAGATGTTTGGAGAACCAGAGATATGTTGTTTGGGGAATATCTACTGGAACACGGCCTCGTTTCGGAAAGCGTCCTTCTTGCTGCCCTTGACGATCAAGCGCGATCGAGGCCCTTCACCGGCACTCTCGCCGTCGATCTCGGCTACCTCTCGGTGGGGCAGGTACTCCAGGTCTTGAACGAGCAAACGATCACCGAGAAGAAGTTCCTAGCGACCGCGATCCACCTCGGTTTCATGAATCGTTCCCAGGCCGATCGGATCATTGCTCTGCAGCGAGACCGTCAGACGCCGATCGGTCAGGTGCTACAGCAAAGGGCCGCTCTGTCGTCCAAACAGCTCTCCGAGGCGCTGAAGGGCTACTTCGGACGACCTCCGGAAGGGGTGACGGAGAATTCGCAGGAGGAGATGGCCGGCACTCTCAACTCCGGTCTGTGAGCGAGGATGCGCCCGGCAAGAGTTGATGCTGGCTTGTCGCTCGGCGACGGGGCACGGCATGGGTCGGCCCCGTCTCCAGCGACTCGGCCCTGATCAAACGGTGTCCTGAAGAAAGCGAATTCCATGTTGTTTGGAGAATTCCTCTTGGATCGTGGTCTTGTCAGCAGCGAGCAGGTCATCGCGGCCCTCAACGAGCAGCGACAGAGTCGGCCGTTCACCGGAGTCGTTGCTTGCGAGATGGGCTATCTGGACGCACGAGAGATCCTCGAGGTCCTCCACAACCAGATGGTTTACCAAGGGCGATTCTTGGACACTGCGGTCGAACTTGGATTCATGTCTGGGGAACAAGCGACCGCCGTGTTGCGGGAGCAAGGGAATCGAAAAACCTTGCTCGGCAAGGTGCTCGTGCAGATGGGCGCACTCACGGAAGTGCAGTTGCGTCGAGCCATTCACGACTACTCGCGCCGGGCGGATGTCAGTCCCACGCCTGTGATGTCTTAGCGAATTCCGCCAGCGCGCGTGGTCGTCGCGAGTCGCGAACACGGTCCATGCATGGACCATTGGTTCTTCGTTGGTCATGCCATGCTTCGTCTGATGTCTGATGTCTGATGTCTGATGTCTGATGTCTGATGTCTGATGGCTGATGGCTGATGGCTGATGGCTGATGGCTGATGGCTGATGGCTGATGGCTGATGGCTGATGGCTGATCGCTGATGGCTGATCGCTGATCGCTGATCGCTGATCGCTGATCGCTGATCGCTGATGCCAGCCGCAGTTGTCCTTCGCACCCGACTCGATCCATGGGTGATTCGCGATTGGCAATTCGCCGCTCGGTGGCATGTACCCCTTACCCCGTACCCCGTACCCCGCACCCCGCACCCCGCACCCCGTGACTCGTGACTCGTGACTCGTGACTCGTGACTCGTGACTCGTGACTCGTGGCTCGTGAAAGACTTGTGCAATGCAATGGGGGAGTCCTCGAGTTTGAAGCCGAACTCGCTTTTCCATGAGACGACGTCGAGTTGTTCAATGCACTGTGCGTGAGTTTCCCCACTGTTTCCGAACTAGTCCGCAACTGCGTAGGGAAAGCTCGGAACAAACGTTCGCAATCGATTGTCAAGCAAGCATTCGTAAGCCGACGATACATTGGTCCTGAGGGCATCATCGTTTGTTGTTGGTGACCCCCATTCTCTCATCCTTCCGTGATCGAGATCGTCATGAGTGACTTGGACGAAGTCATCGAAGAGTTTCTCGTCGAGAGTCATGAGAACTTGGATCGTTTGGACAACGCATTCGTCCAACTGGAAGAGAGTCCCTCGGATCCTGAGATCCTGGGGGCGATCTTTCGAACGATGCATACGATCAAGGGTCTTTGTGGAATGCTGGGCTTCTCGAAGTTGGAGTCCATCACTCACTCCGGCGAAACTCTTCTGAGCCGTCTGCGCGAAGGCCAACTGCAGCTCGATCAAGAGATCACCAATGCGTTGCTCGCGACCGTCGATGCGGTGCGAGATGTCTTGACCATGGTGGAGGAAGGGGGGAGCGAAGGGGAGAGCGACTACTCGACTCTCGTCGCCACCCTTCAACGACTGGCCAGTGGGGAGAGCGCCGCCGGCCTCGGAGAACCAGACCGCCAGGAAGACGCGACCGGGGTTTCAGAGTTCGCAGAAGCCGGCCTCGAAGAGGAAGAGACCTTCGAGGCAGGCGAGGCCTCCAGCCCCGATCTGCGCGATCCCACGCCAACGGAGCCAGTCAAGGGCTCGGCGGAAGCAGAGGGAGGGGCGCTGGCCTCTCCCAGGCGTCGAAGCGTTGCAGAGTCAAGCATCCGTGTCGATGTCGGTCTTCTGAACAAGTTGATGAACCTGGTTGGTGAGCTGGTTCTTGCGAGGAACCAAGTCCTCCAGCACATGGTCTCCCAAGAGGATCCAGTGTTTCAAGCGACCTCCCAGCGCTTGAACCTGATCACGACCGAGCTGCAGGAAGAGGTCATGAAGACTCGGATGCAGCCGATCGGGAACGTCTGGTCGAAGTTCCCTCGAGTGGTTCGTGATCTGGCCGTGTCCTGTGGGAAGAAGGTCCGGGTCGAAATGGAAGGGCGTGAGACGGAACTGGACCGGACGATCATCGAGGCGATCAAAGACCCCTTGACCCACTTGGTCCGGAACAGCGTGGACCATGGAATCGAAGAGCCTCGCGATCGAATCTCCTCAGGAAAAAAAGAAGAAGGGCGGCTGTCCCTGCGTGCATTCCATGAGGGGGGGCAGGTCAACATCGAGGTGTCCGACGATGGCGGAGGCTTGAATCTCGACCGGATTCGCGACAAAGCCGTGAGTCGGCGTCTGGTGAGCGTGGACCAGGTGGAAAGCATGTCGGACCGGGAGATCGGCAACCTGATCTTCCTCCCGGGATTCTCCACCGCTCAAAAGGTGAGCAATGTGTCGGGCCGTGGCGTCGGGATGGACGTGGTCAAAACCAACATCGAGAAGATTGGTGGGACCGTGGATATCCAAACCGCGTCGGGAGAGGGATCCACCATCCGCATCAAGATCCCCCTGACCCTCGCCATCATTCCCGCATTGGTGGTGACCAGCGGCGGCGATCGATTCTCGATTCCCCAGGTGAACTTGCTGGAGCTCGTTCGTCTGGAGCCGGGGAGCGAGGGCTTGGAAATGCTCCGGGGGAGTCCGGTCTACCGGCTGCGCGGACGCCTTCTGCCACTGGTGTCGTTGAACGACATCTTGGGCCTTGTTTCTCACCAAGACCTGGCCTCTCACCAAGACGGAGTCGAGAACGACGAGAGCCGGGAGCACGGAGAACGCGCTCTCAACATCGTCGTTCTCCAAGCGGATGACCGCCAGTTTGGATTGGTCGTGGACGAGATCAACGACACCGAGGAGATTGTGGTCAAGCCTCTGGGCACCCACCTCAAGAACATCTCCGCGTTCGCGGGTGCGACCATCATGGGGGACGGAAAGGTTGCGCTCATCCTCGATGTCCTGGGCATTGCTCAAGAATCAGGGGTCGCCTCCGGTCAAGTTCATGCGGCATCGGTGGGGGATCCCAGCGAGGCGGCCCATGGCCAGCGCATTGCCGAGAATCACGAAACCCTCCTGTTGTTCCAGGTCGGAGGTCAAGAGCGCATGGCGATTCCTCTGGCCTTGGTCGATCGACTCGAGGAGTTCTCGTGGAACGACGTGGAGCGTTCTGGCCCTCTTCCGGTCGTCCAGTATCGAGACGGGATTCTTCCGCTGTTCTTGTTACGCGAATACCTTGGTGGATGCGAGTCGAGGACGGAAGAGTCGGAAACCCTTCAGGTCGTGGTGCTTTCCACGGGCGATCGCTGGCTCGGGATCGTGGTCGATCAGATCGTCGACGTCCTCGAAGAATCTTTCAACATCGAGCGACGGACCCGACGCCGTGGGGTGATGGGATCCGCGGTCATCCAGGATCGCGTCACGGACCTGCTCAACGTCGAGGAGGTGGTCGCTCAGCTGGACCCAGAGTTCCGCCCCGCGCCAAGGCAAGACGAGAGAGCGCTGATCGGAGGAGGAGTCTGAGATGGCGAATCGACTGTTTTGCACGTTCTGGGTGGGGGACCTGTTCTTCGGCGTTGAGGTCGAACGAGTCCAGGAGGTGATTCGTTTCCAAGAGATCACGAGGGTCCCGGTGGCTCCTCCCGAGGTCAGTGGGCTGATCAACCTGCGAGGTCAGATCGTCACTGCCATCGATCTTCGCAAGCGCTTGGGAATCGAACCTCGACCGGAAGGGGAGGACCCCATGAACGTCGTGCTTCGTGAGGAAGACGGAGTTGTCAGTTTGCTGGTGGACGAAATCGGAGATGTCCTCGAGGTTCCGGACAGTCTCCGCGAGCCGCCACCCAACACCGTGGACGAAGTCGCCCGAGAGGTGATTCGGGAAGTGTACAAGCTGACCGGGCAGCTTTTGCTCGTGCTGGATAGTGAGAGCGCCATGAAGTTTTCGGCGGCCTCCTGAAGTGAGTGACGCCCACCGCTTCGGTGGGTTGCTGGGAGTACGGGAACGATCGCGGGATCTCCGCATTGGTGGCTTCGAAACGGGAACGCAAGACAATGACAAGTCCTGACGGAATTGGCCTGGTGGAACCTCTGACCGAGCACGAGGAAAGCCTGGAGCGTGCCTTCGCCTCAATGGTTTCGAACGTGCCGATGAATGTGATCTTTGCCGACACGGACGGGGTCATTCGCTACATGAATCCGTCCTCGGTTGCGACGCTGAGGTCGCTCGAGCAATACCTGCCGTGCAAGGCGGACCAGATTGTCGGGCAATCCTACGACATCTTCCACGCGGCTCCTGAGCATCAGAGGAAGTTGCTCGGCGACCCGGACAACCTTCCTCATCGTGCGCAGATCTCCGTGGGACCTGAGACCCTCGAGCTGTTGGTCACCGCGGTGACGGACGACAACGGCATCTATCTCGGTCCTTTGGTCACCTGGGAGGTGATCACCGAGCGGCTACGGGTCGAGGCGGAAGTCTCCCGGGTCACGGCAATGATGGACTGCCTGCCAATCAACGTGATGTTCGCAGATCGCGAGGGGACGATTCAATTCATGAATCGGGCTTCGTTGCAGACTCTTCGAACCATCGAGTCATTGCTTCCCTGTTCGGTCGACGAGATCGTCGGGCAGTCCTTCGACATCTTTCACAAGGATCCGCCTCGCCAAAGGAGGTTCATCCAGGATCCGAACAATATGCCGCACAAAGCCAAAATTTCTCTTGGCGACCAGACCCTCGATCTTCGAGTGCACGCGATCTATTCCGCAGACGGCGAGTATCTTGGACCGATGGCGACCTGGGAGGTGATCACGGAGAAGCTGGCGGCCGTGTCAGAGACGGTGAAGTCGCTGGCGGATTCCTCGGACGAGCTGCTCTCGGTCAGCAGTCAGATCTCGGCGGGGGCGGAAGAAACCGCGACGCAGGCGAGTGCGGTATCGTCGGCGGCGGACGAAGTGACCCAGAATGTGCAGGTGACCGCGACCGCGGCGGAGGAACTGAGTGCGAGTATCGAGGAGATCGCAAAGAACTCCGCCGAAGCGGCCAAGATTGCCGACAGCGCGGTCCAGATCGCGGGAAAAACGAACACGACCATCACCCAGTTGGGCAATAGCAGCGGCGAGATCGGCCAGGTGATCAAAGTCATCACTTCGATTGCTCAGCAGACCAACCTTTTGGCTCTGAACGCGACGATCGAGGCAGCGCGAGCCGGAGAGGCGGGCAAGGGATTCGCCGTGGTTGCGAACGAAGTGAAGGAGCTGGCCAAGGAAACTGCCAAGGCCACCGAGGACATCGGTCGGAAGATCGAAGCCATCCAGAAGGACACGGGGGAGTCGGTCGAGGCGATCAGTCAGATCAACGAGGTGATCAGTCAGATCAGTGACTACCAGAACACCATCGCGAGTGCTGTGGAGGAGCAAACCGCCACGACCAACGAGATCAGTCGCAGCATGGGCGAAGCTGCCAAGGGAAGCGCAGAGATTGCAGAGACGATTACCGGCGTGGCCCAGGGAACTCAGGACGCCGCCCGCGGTGCGTCGACGGCAGAGGAGGCCGCCGGTGGTCTTGCCAAGATGGCCACCTCACTCAAGTCCTTGCTCGAAGAGCTGGCCAGTAATGGTTGACACCATGAGCAATGGATCGATGCGGGCTCTGGTCGTGGATGATTTTCAGACCATTCACCAGATCATGCGTCGCGTCTTGGGAGCGCTCGGGATTCACGACATCAGCGACGCCGTTGACGGTGAGAAAGCGCTTGAGGTGCTCGAGAAGGAAGGCCCGTTCAATCTGGTGTTGGTCGACTGGTACATGCCGGTCATGAATGGTCTGGATTTCGTGCGCGCAGTCCGGGCTCGAAGGCATCACGACTCGACCAAGATTCTGATGGTGACCACCGAGGCGGAGCAGGAGAGCATCGTTGCCGCTCTGGACGCGGGTGCGGACGACTATCTGATGAAACCGTTCACTCCTGAGATGGTGGAGGAGAAGCTTGCCATCCTGGGACTCTGCCCAGCGAAAGGTTGAGCGTGTCGAAGACGCGAGTTCTGGTCGTGGACGACTCGGTGATGATCCGGAAGATCGTTCGGACCGTGGTTTCGGCGGAACCAGACCTCGAGGTGGTCGGGCACGCCGCGAATGGAAAGATCGCCCTCGCGATGATCGATCAAGTGAGCCCAGATGTGGTGATCTTGGATATCGAGATGCCGGTCATGGGGGGGCTGGAAACTCTGGTCGAGATGAAGCGTCTGCATCCACAGATTCCTGTGGTCGTGTTCAGTGCGTGGGCGGAGCACGGTGCCACCGTCACCCTTGACGCGCTGTCTGCGGGTGCTCATGACTATGCGCTGAAGCCGAAGGCGAAGTCATTGGGAGACGCGCAGAATCAGTTGCGCAAGGATTTGGTGGTCAAAACTCGGCACGCCGGAGAGTTGCGGCTCTCGACCGGTCCACAGATTAGAGACCCCGCAGCTCGCTCGGTTTCCCCGACAAGGCCCAAGCGTTCGACTGGCAACGGGCCGGTCAAGATCGTCGCCATGGGGATGTCGACCGGCGGCCCCGATGCTCTCGGGGAGGTGATCACTCGTCTTCCCGAAGATTTTCCGGTCCCGCTGGTCATCACTCAGCACATGCCTGCGGTCTTCACTCGCAAGCTCGCGGAGCGCTTGGACAGCAAGTGTGCCCTGCGGATTCGCGAGGGGGAGCAGGGAGCGGAGTTGGAGCCAGGGGCCGGCTACATCGCTCCCGGGGGCCATCACATGCTGCTGGCAGAAAGCTGCGGAGAGGTCCGTTTGAAGATCACTGACGACCCGCCCGAGAACTTCTGTCGCCCGGCCGTGGATCCCTTGTTCCGAAGCGCCGCGATGATCTACCAATCCGGGGTTCTGGGAGTCGTCCTTACCGGGATGGGGAGGGACGGGCTGCTGGGCAGCCGGGCAATCGTTGGCGAGGGGGGCCGGGTCATTGTTCAGGATCAAGAAACCAGCGTGGTGTGGGGCATGCCTGGCTTCATCGCCCAAGAGGGACTGGCGGAGCAGGTGCTCCCCCTGGACCAGATCGCTCCCTGCATCAATCGACAAGTACGGGGAGCCCATGCGTCGGCAACCTGAATCCCCGGACTGCTTCTCTCGCGGCAGCCGACGTGGAGGCTTCGGTGAAACCTGAGAATACCAACTACCTCCGGGAGCTCGTTCGTAGTGCGACGGGCATCGTCCTCGAAGTGGAGAAGGAGTACCTGCTCGAAGCGAGGCTTTCCCCGGTTGCTCATCGTGAGGGACTGGGGGATGTGGAGTCGTTGGTCGAGATGCTCCGGATGAATCCCGATGGGGTGCTACGGGACATGGTGCTGGACGCCATGACGACCAACGAAACCAGCTTCTTTCGCGATCTACACCCTTTCGATGCCTTGCGACAGACCATCCTTCCCCAGTTGATGGAACGTCGGGCGGAAACCCGAACCCTGAACATCTGGTCCGCAGTTTGTTCGAGCGGACAAGAGCCCTACAGCTTGTTGATGATGTTGAGCGAAAACTTTCCCGAACTGAGTTCTTGGAATCTCAACTTCTTGGCGAGTGACGTTTCCACCTCGATGATCGAGCGGGCACGCGCCGGTCGCTACTCCCAGTTCGAAGTGAGCCGAGGTCTTCCGGCGTCGTTTCTCGTGAAGTACTTGTCCAAAGTCGGGCAATCTTGGGAAATGGATGCCGGCCTTCGGAAGGCCGTCAAGTTTCAGGTTTTGAACCTGGTACAGCCATGGCCTGCGCTGCCAACCATGGACATCATCATGATGCGCAACGTCTTGATCTACTTTGACAATGCGACCAAAGAGAAGATCCTCCGCAAAGCTTGTGGATGCCTTCGGGGCGACGGTTATTTGTTCTTGGGCAGCTCGGAGGTGCTGATGGGGCTGGATGTCGCCCTGCAACGCACGAGCATTGACGGGTCGTGGTGTTACCAGCCAGAGTCCCGCACACCCGCCGTCCCCTGAGAGAGTCGCGTGGAGAGGCTGACTCGGCTCTTTGGAGGTTGCTTTGGCGTCACTGACTGCCTTGAGGATCGGGCCGAGTCGAGGTGGTCCGGCTCCAAGTCAGTGTTCGGGGGGGCGTGCAGTCCGGTCGTGGTCATCTCTCGGATCGGGGGGAATCGCCTGGCAGCGGTGTCACGAGCCGGTTGGCGGCTATGCCCGAAGAG
This sequence comes from Planctomycetota bacterium, assembly GCA_028289345.1. Taxonomy (GTDB): domain Bacteria; phylum Planctomycetota; class B15-G4; order B15-G4; family SIAN01; genus JANQQL01. The sequence continues at coordinate 44,424 of JANQQL010000004.1, forward strand.
GTCAATCGCGTAAAAGTCTCTGGGCTAGAACACTTGCGCCAACGGCAAGGAAGACATTGTGATTGTCGGTTCGACCGGTGGAGAGCATGACCGGCGACAGTGGTTGACACCGGTGTTGCTGTTCTCGGTTCTGTTCGCCATTCATCTCCCGTTCGTGCGATCCGCCTTGCAGAACGGGGACAGCGCGGTCTACAACGAGCAGGTCCATTCCCGAGAGCTCGGAGCTCGGACGACCCATTGGGGGTATCTGCTCACCGGTGTCGTGTTCGACACCATCCTGCCATTCGACACGGACACCAACATGAATGTGCTGTGTGTCGCGTTCGGCGCTGCGGGACTGACGGCACTCTACTTGGTGGCGTCTCGCATCTTGGGCTCGCCGAAGTGGGGGGCGCTGGCAGTCATTGCCGGGGTGAACTATCCCTACCTGAGGAGCATGGTGCTGTCCGAAGTCGATACCGTGATGTGCAGTCTCCTGCTGCTGAGCTTGGCCAGTATCCAGCGGCGTCGCGACGAAGTCGCGGGACTACTGTTTGGCTACGCCATGGCAGTCAGCCCGTTGGCCTCGGTTTGGCTGCCGGTCCTCTTGGGCGAGCTGGCCCATGGGAGGGAGGAGCAAGCGCCGCGATGGCGGGACGGCGTTCGTCGCGCGCTCCGGTTCGCCCTGCCCGGTTTGGTGATCTATGTGCCGGTCCTCTTGTTTCATTGGCAAGACTACTTGTTCGGGGCTCGTGGCGTGCTGTCGGGGCCACGTCAGCCCTTCGATTCGTGGGCGCAGCTTGAGCGATCTGGAAAGTTCCTTTGGCGTCGAGGGAAGTGGGTGTGGGCCTTGTCGATGGTTGGACTGGGGGTGGCCCTGGTGGGGAGGCACCGTCGTCCCCCAAAATCCTTGGCGTGGGGACTCTTCATTGGCGCGGCGACCGCAGCGATCACCAGCGAGCGCTTCCTCGACGTTCCCATTCAGCTGCCGACCCTCGCCCTCTCTGGCATCTTTCTCATCTGGCTGTTGAAAGTCCGAATGCCCAGCCGACTTTCGAATCTGCTTCTGGCGGTGGTTCTCGTGAACGGGCTCTATTACACGTATCGCAAGACGGCGGACCTTGTCATCGAAAAGGCGGAAGAGTCTCGTCTTTACCGAGAGGTTCGGGCCGCGAGCGAACCTCACCCGGCGTTGTTGGTTGGAGTCGGGCATGACTGGGACCATGGCCGCAGCTTTGGGTGGATCGCCTACCAAGACCCCCGACTGGATCGGGCGTACACGTCGGAACGGTTTCGGCGCGAGGCCACCGAGGTGTTGGATCGGGAGCCAACCGCCCTCGTTTGGTTCCTCGATCCGCGACCCACGGGGATTGCCCCATGGAGGCCTCGCGGGGTAGTGAGCGAGCGCACGCTCTCCTCCGGTACCTACAAGGTTCTCCAGGTGACCCAATGACCCGAGCTGTTGACTGACCCAATCGTTGCGGCTCGCAAACAAGGACCCAAACAACGGATCCTGGTTCGACCGAGGCCGTGGTCCCGACCGGCAATCCGAACGATGGCGAGGCCCCGCTGGTGCCCGCCGACCTACGGGAGACGCGGACCGGCTGACTTGCGCTTCTTCTTGCCCTTCATGGGGTACTCCTGGGGCTCGTGTCGTGCTGCACTGCGTTTTCTGCACTGAGGTTTCTGCACTACGGTTTCACGAGTTCCCAGATCGCACCGCCAACCAAGGCGGGTAACGCGAAGTACAGCGATCCTCTGGGGTGACAAATGGTCGGGGCGAGAGGATTCGAACCTCCGACTTCGTGCTCCCAAAGCACGCGCTCTGACCAAGCTGAGCTACGCCCCGACGTCCTCTGGACGGTCCCGGATTCTACACGGGGCCCAGAATCTACACGGGGATTGTACACCGTCGCCTTCGTGAGAGGCGAGGTGGTCGCAAGGTCGTTCTTGTTGATCCCGGTGGAGCCCAGGGCCGTCCGTCGGACGGGTGTGCTTGTTGGAGTCCTGAGGACTCTGGATGGCGGCGGGTTCGGGCTGCGGGACTCGTCACTTCCCCGAGCCGGGCCACCGCGGGGCGGTTACGAGGCGTACTTTCGCAGTAGCCCTACGAGAACTCCCTGCACTTGCACGTCGTCCGCATAGATCGGGGACATGTGGCGATTCGCCGGCTGCAATCGGACACGATTCCCTTCGTGGTAGAACCGTTTCAGGGTGACGTCGCGGCCGTTGACCAGCGCCACGACGGCTTCGCCGTTGCGGGCTGTCGAACGCCGTTCGACCACCACCAAATCGCCACTGACGATGCCCTCTTCGACCATAGAGTCGCCGCGTACTTCCAGGATGTAGTAGTTGTCCCCGTTGGGAAGCCAGGTGTTGAGATCAAGCTCTTGCTTGTCTTCGACGGCTTCGATCGGAGCGCCCGCGGCGATGCATCCTAAAACGGGCAGTGTTCGACCAGTCGGCGCCGGATTGCGCGGATCATCGGCCAGTTCGATGGACCGTGCACGATTCGGGGACTTGTGGAGAGCCCCCTTCTTCTCCAGTGCCTGAATGTGCTCGTAGGCAGTGACTCGCGAAATCCCGAAACCTTCCGCAATCTCTTCGAGTGTTGGTGAGAATCCTTTCTCCAGAATGAAGCCGCGAATGAAATTCAGAATCTTGAGCTGACGTTCCGTGAAATACACAGCGGTGCCTCACTCGTCGGGCCGGGACGCCCCGGCTGAATGAACCTCAACCCCGGAACCCTCTGCATTCATCATGCGCACGGCACCCGAACATCGGTCCAGAAACCGCACGAAAAACGACAGGTCTGCAAATGTGCTCTCCGGGGGAACTTGGAGAGCAAAAGTCCGGACATTCCCCCTCCTGGGAACCCGAGCAGTCGGAACCTCGGCGGAGCTGCCTTACGGGCGGGGATCGCCTCCCCGGAGCCCTGCTGGAGCCAATCGCGAAAGTTCGTTGCACAGATCGTCCTCCTGAAGAATCGCCTACGTCTTGAATCCGATGGGTTCCCCGATTGGTGGTTCCACCAATGGGAGCCGCACGAATCCATTGAATTAGTAGTCGTTCCCAAGAGCATGTTTGGTCTCGGAATTCGAAGATCTATAGGGGAGATCGAGCAGCACTCTGACAGTTGAGTTCTGAATTCGCCCAGTGAGCGAGGAGTGATGACGACGGTGGTGACCGAAACCGTCGAAGTGTGCCCTTGCCGATCGCCCTCGAAAAGTCCAATAGCCACACAAATCGGGGTAGCCGGAAAAGCTCGCGCAAGAAACGGATCAACGCAATCCCACAGAGATCCCGACCTCCCTGAGGTTTCTCAGGGAATCCTAGTTCCAAGGAAGCCGCTAGGTTGCGCGGATACCAACCGGTTTCTTGCCAGAAATCACAGGCAGATTGCGGCAAGCATCAACACGAACAAGAAGCACGCAGCGGCGATTTCTCTTCCCAAGACGTACCGAACCATCACGGATACCTCCAAAGTTGAGCGGTAGATCTCAGAGCAAGGGCTCTGAGTGGGACGGCTTTGGCGGCGCGAGAAACCCGGTTGAGCTTCATCCCAGTTGCAGGTTCGGTGGTGAGCGTCTTGAGTTGTCGTTGATCGAGAAGACCGAAAGTCAGGAGAGGTTGTTCAGGCCTCGCCCCGTTGCCGGTGCCGTTCCCAGCATTGCCCAACGAGTTGTGGGTACGATGGATCGTAGCACAACCCGTGGTGCGAACGCTTATCGAACAGGATGAATCTACTATGAAAGAGCACCTAACGAAAACCGAAAATTAGGGTTTCTTTCGGTATCTGTTTGGCAGCTGATCGGGTCGGGGAAGATTCGTGCCCTGCCAAATCCGGCAGTCTCACCCGGGGACGGCAACTGCCGCGGTGTGGAGAAGGGGCTTTGGCCCTGAACCTAATGAGTGGGGCCGCCGGAACTTCTTCCCGGTTCCGTTCGTTTTTTGTTCTGGGTCGGATTCGGGAGATCCCTCAGGCGACCGAACCACGGGATTCCCGTGGCACGCCGACTGCGAATGGGGACGATACGGCTGCGAATCGGTTTGCTGTGTTTGGGAGCTCGTTCTTGCGTTACCTCAATCATCCTCCGTCAAACTCTTGGGAAGACTTGGAGGCTCCCGTCCTGGTGGTGGGAGGCGGCGTCGCGGGCCTTTCGGCCGCGATCGAGATGGCCGAAGCGCACCAGGTTCTCGTCGCCACGAAGGCGTGGCTTTCGGACTCGAACACGGACGCCGCCCAGGGAGGAGTGGCGGCGGTCTTGAGTCCCGAAGATTCCCTGGAGAGTCACTTCGAAGACACTCTTGGCACGGGCTGTGGGATTAGCAACGAGTCGGTGGTGCGGCGCGTGGTGCAGGAGGCTCCCGATGCCATCCGCCGAGTGATGGAGTGGGGGGGGCAGTTCGATCGCACGTTGACCGGTGAGCTGGCCCTTTCGTTGGAGGGCGGCCACTCGGCGGGACGGGTGGTGCACGCGCTCGGTGACCAAACCGGCCGCGAGATCCAGCGGGTGCTGGTGGATCGGGCGCGGACGTCTCCGAAGCTACGCATCATGGAGCACGCCTTCGTTCTCGATCTGGTGGTGAACGACGGGCAGGCTGTCGGTGCGATCTTGTTTTCCAGTGGGCGCTTCTATCGAGTCCATGCGCGTGCGGTCATCGTCGCCGCAGGTGGTTGTGGGCACGTCTTTCGGGAAACCACGAACCGGGAAGTGGCGACGGGAGATGGTCACGCAATGATGTACCGAGCCGGTGCTCGGTTGCGCGGGATGGAATTCATGCAGTTCCACCCCACGACTCTGTACATCGCCGGGGCCGCTCGCATGTTGATTTCCGAGGCGGCTCGTGGCGAAGGAGCGATTCTGCGAGATTGCCATGGCCACGCGTTCATGGATGACTTGCACGCGTCTGGCTCATTGGCGCCTCGAGATTTCGTCAGCCGTGCCGTGCTGGATCGCATGGTGCAGACCGGGCACACCAATGTGTACCTCGATTTGCGTCATCTTTCGCCGAGTTTCGTTCGCGAACGATTCCCTCGCATCAACCGGGTGTGCCGAACGTTCCAGCTCGACATCACCAAAGACCTGATCCCGGTGGCACCTGCGGCCCACTACATGATCGGCGGAGCGTCTGTCGACCCCGATGGCAGGACGTCAGTCCCCGGGCTTTACGCCGTGGGGGAAGCCGCTTGCACCGGGTTGCACGGAGCGAATCGCCTGGCTTCGAATTCCCTGCTCGAAGGGTTGGTTCTCGGTCACTGCCTGAGCCGAACTCTCCGAGAGTCGCTGCCGGTCGCCACAAGTGGTTCCTGGGAGCAGCCGAAACCCCGCCGCAAGCTTCGCGAGGAGCCAAACTTTGATGCCACGGACCTCCTCAACTCGGTGCAGAGTCTGATGTGGCGTCAGGGAGGGTTGTTGCGCAATGGTGCGGAGTTGGCGGAGGCCAGTCGCCGCCTGGAAGGATGGTTGCTTAGCGCCTCGGCGATCGAACAGCGATCGACGGCGGGCTGGGAGTTATTGAATCTGTTGCAGGTGTCTCAACTCATCACTCACGCCGCGCGAGAGCGAACCGAAACTCGCGGAGTGCACTGCCGAACGGACTTTCCCGACCGCGACGACCGCCGTTGGTTGGTCGAGCTGGAGCTGGTCTGCGGTGCGGCGGGGGACATCGAATCCCACCGCATACCGGTCGGGCCGGGGGCTGGATCCCCGCGTCGCCAGCGTTCGAAGAAGCCCCGGACCTCTGTCGAGGGAACCTCGTGAGTCGTTCTCGCCGAGAGGCCACTCCAACCGACCCTCCGATCGAAACTGCCGTTTTGGTCCACGTTTCCACTCCTCAAGAAGATCGGCGGGGAGAGGAGGCGCTGAAGGAGCTGCAAACTCTCGCCGAATCGGCTGGGGTGACCGTGGTGGATGCCATTCATCAGCGACGGCGGACGCCGCATCCGGGGACCTACGTGGGCAAGGGACGGCTGGAAGAGCTGGTTTCGTTGTGTCAGGAATGCGATGCCCAAGTGGTGATTTTCGGGCACGACTTGTCTCCGGCACAGGGACGCAATCTGGAGAAGGAGCTGGAGCTGCGGGTCGTCGATCGCTCCCAGTTGATCATGGACTTGTTTGCATTGCGGGCTCGGACCAGTCAGGCGCGACTGCAGGTGGAGCTTGCGCAGCTTCAGTATTCGTTGCCGCGACTGCGCCGGCTGTGGACCCACTTGGACCGCTACAAGGGTGGTGGCGTTGGAATGCGGGGGCCGGGCGAAACCCAGCTAGAAAGCGATCGCCGGGAAATCGGCCGGAAGATCGTGGATCGACGTCGCAAACTCGAGGCTCTCGAGCGGCAGCACGAGCTCCATCGCGCCAGCCGCGGAGACCGGTTCACGGTCGGGCTCGTGGGCTACACCAACGCGGGCAAGTCGACGCTGTTCAATCGGCTGACCGCCGCGGACGTCGCGGCCGAGAACCGTCCATTTTCCACCCTGGACACTCGGACCAAGGCTTGGAAGGTTGAGCGCGGGTGCGAGGTCTTGCTGTCCGACACGGTCGGATTCGTTCATCAGCTTCCTCACCACCTCATTGCCTCTTTTCACGCCACTTTGGCGGAGGCTCTGGAAGCAGATCTGCTCCTGCACGTCGTGGACGGGTCCCATTCCGAGTGCCTGCCACGGATCCAGTCCGTCGAGAGCGTCCTGGCTCAAATTGGGGCTGACCAACGACCTCGACTCCTGCTGGTCAACAAAGTGGATGCGATGGAAGACCGGGCCATGTTGGGGCAGCTTTCCCCGGACGCGATCCCGATCTCGGCTCGCGATGGCGACGGGGTCGACGAGCTACGAAGCGCTCTCCTGAATCACTACCGTCAGCGTTTCCAAGAGCTTCATCTCGCGGTCCCGGTGGTTCAAGGAGCGGTGCTTGCGGCAGTCGCTGCCAACGGCCAGGTGTTGGAAAAGGTCAGCGTCAACGGGGCGATCCACTTTCAGGTCCGACTCCCGCCACGCCTTGCCGGGCAGTTCCGAGACTACGTGGACCCGGGACCGATGCCGGTCGCGGATTGACGCAACCGGGGTTCAGGCGTCGTTTGCCCAGTCATCCCCGTAGTCGATGGTGATCTCTTCTTCCGGCGCGATGGCTCGGAGCGCGTACAACTCCACGCCGTCAAACTCGGCGTTCGGATCGGAGGAGTGATTGACGAAACGGAGGTGGTTGCGACCCTCCAGGGCCGAAAACTTGCCATTGCCCCGGTCGACCCACAGGACGTAATGGCCGTCTCGTTTCACGGGAACGCCCTTGAAGGTGCCGATCCACTCGTCGGCGAGGATCTCGCGATAGGCATAGACGCCACGACCGTGGATCGGGCTTCGGGCGACAAAGGTGACCCCGTCCTTGGAGTTTCGTCGAGGCGTCGTGCGCGTAGCCATGAATGCTCCCCTCCTGTGGTCCTGGTTGTTCTGGTGGTCGATCCGAGGACCGTTCTAACCCGAGTTCCCGTTCCCAGACGAGCGTGGAATCCGAAGGCGAGTGTTTCTCTCCGCTCGTGGATCGCGAGATGACCCCGAGCCCGGATGGGTCGACAGCCGTGCAGGATGGGTTCTCCCCTGCTAGCCCTCGCGATATCCCAGCACCACCAACAGGCAAGGGCCACCGGCGATGACTTCCAAGCCATGGTTCTCGGCCGCTTCGATGGCCGCTTCGCTTTCGGCCCCGGGTTGCATCCAGAGGGACTGGACGCCCGTGGCGATGGCGTCCTCCACGACCCGCTCGGTGACCGCCGGCGGCGTAATGATGGAGACGGAGAGGACCGGCTCGGGGAGATCCCTCAGGGAGGGGAACGCGTCGTGGCCCTGAACGAGCGTCTCCGTCGGATGGATGGGGTAGGCCTTGCGCTGGTTTTGCTGGTAGCAGGCGAAGACCTTGGAGCCGTATTTGTCCATGTTGTTGCCGGCTCCCACGACGGCGAATGCCGGTGCTTCCAAAAATCGCGCGATCTTCTCGTCGGCCATGGAGCTGCGATCTCTCGTTTCTACTGGTTATCCACCGAGGGGGACGGAAAACAAGAACACGGGGCCACCCCGGAGGGGCCGCCCCGTGTTCACTCGTATCGAGTGGAACTGCGCCGCGCGGTTGGTGCCGTGCGGGGGTCCTTCGGACTTAGATGTCCTGGGGACGAACGGTGCTGCGCTTGTTCGCGTCGGTGCGCGCCGTCGCTTCGTCAATCAGCTTGTACACCGCGTCATTCAGGCCGGCGATCATGTCGCCGGAGGTGATGTAGCCCTTGCCGCGGATGTATGCCTTGACCTTGCTGGCCACGACCAAGACGTCCCGGGACTTCTTCCCGCCCTTGCGGCCCTTGGACTTTGCCTTCGTCTTCTTTTTCTTCTTCTTAGCCATGTGATGCCCCTCCTTCGAAGCGGGAGACGACGGGATCCCCGGTGTTTGTCTGACCTTGGGTCTCCCGAAACGGATGACTCTGACCGCGGTACCGGCACGGAAAACAGAGCTTCAAGACCGGCGAATTACCCTTCCCACTTACGCAAATCAAGCGCTTCGCTGTCACGAAATCCGGGAATTGAGGCAGAATTTTGCCCTCTAGGGGCAAATCGGGACAAATCAGGACGTGCGATCTTGCTCTCGAGAGGCCTCTTCGACAACTCGTCGCAAGCGTTGTTCGAGGTCGGCGAACTGGCGTTTCAGCTCTCGTAGCGTCCCATCGTGGTCTTCCAGCTGGGTCGATTCCGTGCGGTAGAACACCAGAAACGCGTCCCATCCCTGACGGAGTCGATCCCGGGCCCGCTGGAGTTCCCCGCCAATGACCCGGTGATAGGCTTCGCGAACCTTGCGAGTCATTTCGTCAAGACGAGCTTGGAATTGGCGGCGCGCGCGCCGTTTCACGCCAGGAAGAATCACGAACCCGGCAAGGCCGACTCCCAACGCCACGGTCACCCCAGTGACGGCGGCCCAGAGGGAGGCGAACAGCGCCACGCTTCCCGCGCCGACCACCACTGCGGCACCCGTCAGCCCAAGTTGGCGCATGAGCCCGCGCTGCGACTCTTCCATCAAGCGTTGGGACTGGCCTTCGACGTCGAGAATGCTGCGTTGCTGGTCGTAGGCCTCCACCATGCTGCCGAGGATCTCTTCTCGACGGTATTCGAAGCGTGCCGGTTTGCTGGGCAATGCGGGAGAGTCGGTCTCCTCGCTGCGCGGCATGCGTTCTTGCAAGTACGCGGAGGATCGTTCGTACAACGCGATCTCTTCCCGAATGAGCCAGTCCAGCGCCCGATTCATCGTTTCGTTGAACGTGCTGTCGAGGTCACCCAAGACTTCTTGCTGGAACTTTTCCTGCAAACGTTCGGCGTTTCTCATCAGGCCGATGTTTTTCAAGCGCAGGGTCTGGTCGAAGAACTCATCCCCTCGGCGCTCGCAGTCCCGGAACATCTCCAAGAGGTCGGTCAAATACTGATGGGACCGCTCCTGGAGTTCGTCGCAGGTTTGATTCACCTGCCGGTCCAAGGATTGCACCCACTCGTGGTCTTCCTTGAGAGTCTGATCACGGTGCTCCAGGGTCGATCCAAGAGACTCGAGGACGGTCAGTGAGGAGTGCAGCGGGCTCTCGAGCTTGAGTCGGGTTTTTTCGGCGCCCGACAAGGTTTCGCGGATGAATTGGCGCACCTGATCGAAGCCGCTGTCTTCGTCACCGGCTTTCTCTTTGGCGGCCGAAAGCGGAAAGACGCGCGGTTCGAAACCGTGATGTTCAAGGCACGAGCGGCGCACGTAGTCCACCACTTCTTGGACATCTTCCGGACGCCTTCCATCGATCTTCGAAACCAGGAAAACCACCTTCTTGCGCCAGTGGTCGCTGATATGCGCCAAGAATTGGTTTTCCGATTCGCTGTACGGTCGATCCACGGATGTCAGGAACAGCACCAGGTCCGAGCGGGGAATGAATCGCTCGGTGATCTCGCCGTGCTGGCGAAGGATCGAGTTGGTCCCGGGCGTATCGACAATGCTGACATCCTTCAATAGCTCGACCGGAATTCGCCGCTCCAGGAGGTATTCCTCGAGCGCGCGTTCTTGCTCGGTTTGTCCATGGTGAAGCAGATGAATGCGGTCGGTCAGCGGGGTGGGGCCAACCGCACACGCCTCGTATTCGAGCAGTGCGTTGATGAATGTGGACTTGCCGGACTTGACTTCCCCCACGATCACCAACAGGAATGGCTCGTCCAAATGCTCGCGAAGGAGACGAGCATTGCGCGCATCCTCGCCCCGCTCTTCCACGGCTTCGGCGAGGGTCACCAACTGGTCGAGGAGTTCCCGCTCCGCTTCCAGGAGTTCCTCCGTTTGGCGATCGATCAGGTGACTGGCTTTTTCGGTCAACGCGGACTCGCGGTGGCTGGGGAGTTCGGCGCTCCGAGCACATGGCGCCATCTCCGGGAGGACGTTCCCGATGCAAGGGATCGAGCGAGCCGGTGGTTCGCCTCCGTCAAGACGTTCCTCGGGTTTTCTCGCGTGGATTTCGCTGCGAACTTTCCCATGGCGGGCGGTCTACCAAAGGGGGGTTCCTTGCCAGGGCAGAAGGCCGCCGGTATCGTGACCCCGACCTGTCGGCGTCTCTTCATGACTTGCTTCATTCTCGCTCATCGCGTCGGGAAAAATGGATGGAAATCACCGAGATCCCCGTCGAGGGATATGAAAAGGTCGCGCGAGCCGATGATGCGGAACGCGGTTACTGTTCCATCATCGCCGTGCACGACACCAGCCTCGGCCCTGCCGTCGGCGGCATGCGCTTTTGGAAGTACCAGGATTTCGACGAAGCGCTCACCGACGTGCTGCGGCTGGCCCGTGGCATGACGTACAAAAGCGCCGTGGCGCGCACCGGTCTTGGGGGCGGGAAGTGCGTGGTTTGGGGAGACTCCCGCACCGACAAAACCGATGACTTGCTGCAGTGGATGGGGCGGTTCATCGACTCCTTCGAAGGGAAGTACATCACTGCCGAAGACGTGGGCGTCGCCGTGTGCGACCTGGACGTGGTGGCCCAAGAGACCCAGTGGGTCACCGGCCGTTCGCGAGAAGTCGGAGGCAGCGGCGACCCTTCCCCTTACACGGCCTGGGGGACGTTTCTCTCCATGCAAGCCTCGGCCAAAGA
>JANQQL010000034.1 GCA_028289345.1 Planctomycetota bacterium
GGGCCCGGAGGAATCAGCGGAGCTCCCCCGCAACCTCACGAAAAAGAGCGGAGCGAGTCCTCGGAGCGCATGGCAACCCCTTCGGCGACCAGATCCCCAACCCGCCCCCGCATGGCAACCCCGACGGCGACCAGCTCCCCCTCACGACCCGCCATCCACCGACATTTTCCGCCCCAACCAATCAAAAAAGATCCGGTGCCAAAGCACCCCATTCTGCGGCTTCAACACCCAGTGCCCTTCTTCCGGGTAATAGAGGAATCGCGCACGAATCCCTTCCAGTCGCGCCGCCGTGAATGCTTCCATGCCCTGAGTCACCGGAACGCGGAAGTCCTTTTGACCGTGAACGATCAAGATCGGCGTGTCCCAGTTCTTGACGTAGCGGTTGGGGGAGTGCTGGTCGTAGGCCTTTTGGAGTTCGTCGTTCTTCCAGTAGGGGCCGCCCACGTCCCAGTTGGGGAAGAACAGCTCTTCGGTGGCGCCGTAGAAGGACTCCAGGTTGAACAAACCGCAGTGGGCGATCATGGTCCGGAATCGACCTTCGTGGTTGCCCATCATCCAGAACACCGTGTAGCCGCCGAAGCTTGCCCCCACCGCAGCGACCCGGTCCGGATCGACATAGGACTCGGTCATCATGTCGTCGGTGCAGGCCAGCAGGTCCTGCATCGCCTGACCGCTCCAGTCGCCACTGATCTGGTCATTCCAGTCGCGCCCGAAACCCGGAAGTCCGCGACGGTTGGGAGCAATGACCACGTAGCCCTGAGCCGCCATCAGGTGGAAGTTCCAGCGATAGCTGAACCACTGACCGACCTGACCCTGGGGCCCGCCCTGGCAATACACCAGCAGCGGCCACTTCTTCTTCGCATCGAATCCGGGCGGGTAGATCACCCAGCTATGGATCGTCTCTCCGTCGGTCGCCTGAACGAAGCGCGACTTGACCTTCGGCAACTCCAGGCCGTCGTAGACCTCGCCGTTGATGTCGGTGAGAACCTGGAACTCGCCACCCTCGACCGGAATCACGCCCAGCTCCCACGGTCGAACCATGGACTGACGAGCCACCAGCAGCGCGCTGCCATCGGGCGTTGGCTGCTTGAGGGTCCAGTTGAACTGTCCTTCGGTGATTTGCCGCACGCGTTGGGTGGCAATGTCGAGAGCGAATAGCTGATCCGTCCCGCGGGTCTCGGACCGGAAGTACACGACCCGAGAGTCCGGGGACCACTGCACGCCGTGGGTGGTCCGGTCCAGCCCCTTGGTGAGTTCGATCACTTGGCTGCTCTTGCGGTCCAGCAGCATGATCCGGTTGCGATCGGATTCGAATCCAGCGCGCTCCATGGACTGGAAGGTGAGGTAGCGTCCGTCCGGCGAGTAGACCGGCTCCATGTCGTAGCCGCCCATGCCCGGCGTGATGCAGCGAGCGGAGCCATCCATGGGCACTTTGTGCAGGTAAACGTCCGTGTCCGTCGAGACCGCCGGACGATTCGACACCTTCATGGTGTAGGCGATCTCGCGACCATCGGGCGCCCATTCGAACTGCTCGGATCCACCAAATGGGGGCACCGGGCAGTCGAACTTCAGGCCCTCCATCAAATCGACGGGATCCTCGGCCTTGCCCTCGCCATTCAGTGCCGCCACGTGCAGGTGGCTGTACTTGTAGTCGTGCCAGGAGTCCCAGTGGCGATACATCAGATCATCGATAATGCGGGCATCAGCCAGGGGCAAGTCCTCGAACAGGTCCTGCACGGTGTCGTCGAGCTTGATGTTCGCCGTGAACGCAATGTGCTTGGCGGTCGGCGAGACCTTCAGATTCGACACCGAGAACGGGTAATCGGTGACCTGGGACATCTCGCCGTCGTCGGGATTGAGCGACCACACTTGAGTGTGCTCGTCCTCGCCGCGCTTGGACGCAAAGAAGAGCCGCACCCCTGCCGACGTGCTCACCCACTGCACGGCCGACTCGCTCGAATCGTCAATGGTGAGCTGTCGCGGCTCGCCACCACCGATCGGTACCACGAACAGATTCGAGTCGCCCTTGTCCTCTGCCAGCTCGTAACGCTTGACCGAATAGGCCACCCACTCCCCGTCCGGAGACACGGTGCCGCCCTGCAAACGGCCAAGCTTCCACAACAACTCCGGGCTCATCCGCTGGGCCGCCACCGAACCAGCGAGCACCAGCCATGAAGCCAGCCCCACGAATGCAAACAAGCTTCGCCCTCGAGCACCCATGTTCCGTTCTCCTTCTTCCACGCCATGGGTTCACGAGGCACTTCGTGAGCACGGCATCAGACCTGGCGAGATTTCGCGGCGGAGTATATCTCTCCCTTGGCAGAGCCGTGGACTGGCACCGGATTCCGCCCACGAGCGATGAGGAGGAGGTTTCCACGACGAGAGACTTTCCTCAGATGCCGCCGATGGGCACCGAGTTCCCGAGTGATCGCGAGTTCCGCGCGAGGCTCCGGGTCGCCCCACTCGAGTCGATGGGTGACCGTCTCAGTCGATGGTCGGGTTCAGGAAAGACCCGGTGGGAACGCGCCGCGTCCTTTTCGCCACGAGCTTCATGGATCACTCTTGGGGCGAAGTCGAGCCTTCGGTCGGAGTCGAGGAAGGGGTTGCCTCTTCCTTGACCGCTTCCGGTTCCATCGGCTCGACAGGTTCCACCGGAGTTTCCCAGCGCTGCCCCTTCTTCTGGAGCTTGTCGCGGTACATGTCGCGATCGGCTTCGTCGAGAGTTTCGCCAACCCCGACAGATGCCGTCACCCCGCCATCTTCATTCTTCCAATTCTGCACTTGCTCCGCGATGCGACGAGCGGCGGTTTCGACCACGGTCCAGACGACGAACTCATCGCCGTGCATTCGGACCACCAAGCTTTCGTCGTTGCGTCGCACCGATGCTTCCGTGGATTCGCGAAGGAAGTCTGCGAACTCACAGAGCACCCGGTCTCCGGCGCGGTGGGAACGCCGATGGTCCTGAAAGTCTTTGAATCCATCCAGGTCCACGAGCACGAACCAGCCGCCATCCACATCTTTCATGCGGCGCTGGAAGGTGAGATTGTTGGGCAGACCCGTCAACACATCGTGGTGCATCAACCAACGAAGCTTGCGGATCTCCTCGTAAATTGGCTCGAGGGAGTCGGTCATTCGGGGCTTTCACGGAAGATGAAACACACCCGCTGGGAGGATCCCGTGGTGCAAGGGCCGGTCACACCCCGAACTGGATGCGGGTGTGAACGGAAGCGAACGCGCTGGCGCTCAGAAAGTCCTATCGACGGATCCCCCAGACCAGGTTGCCCCGAAATGGCCATTTCTCCGGGAAAACCCACGGATTGACCGGGGTTCCTGCGGACCACCCCAGACGGGACCACGACTTCCCCGAACAAACCGCCAAACAAGCGTTCCCGAGCCAGGAAGTGGGGAGGGACGGGCCCTCAGACCGGGCAGCGCATGCGCTTGGCCGGCAGGTTCTGGGTCCCGAAAGAAGTTCCCACCGCGCGTGCGGCGTACATCAACGTGTCGTCCAACGGCACCGTCCGGGTCTTGTTGGCGACTTCCTTGAGCGGGATCTCGGTGAGCTGGTTGTTTTGCAGCGCCACCATGCAACCGAACTCTTTCTTGGAGGCCTGGAAGGCCGCGTGGTTGCCGAAGGCCGTGGCCAACACCCGGTCGAAGGCGGTCGGCGTCCCCCCGCGCTGGACGTGACCGAGCACCGTGGCCCGGATCTCGCTCTTGATCATCCCCTTGAGCTGTTCCATCAAGAGATGGGACACCCCACCAAGCCGGATCGGATCGGGACTGGTCTCGTCGATGCTGCTGACCACCATCTCTCCACCCACCGGGCGAGCACCTTCGGCCACGGCGATGATGGTGAACCGTTGTCCGCCTTGTTCGCGCTCGCGGCAGACTCTGGCCACTTCCTGCACGTCGTACTCGACTTCTGGAATCAGCACGATGTCGGCGCCGCTAGCGATGCCTGCATGAAGCGCGATCCAGCCGGCGTAGCGACCCATGGTTTCCAGAATCATGACCCGCTGGTGGCTTTGAGCCGTGGTGTGAAGTCGATCGATCGCCTCCGCTGCAATGTGCACCGCGGTGTCGAAACCAAAGGTTCGCTCGGTTCCGACGAGGTCGTTGTCGATGGTTTTCGGCACTCCGACGATGGGAATCCCCATTTCCACGAGTCCGTGAGAAATGGACATGGTTCCATCGCCACCGATCGTCACCAGGGCGTCCAACTTCAACTCCTCGAAGTAGTCGCAGACCTCCTGGGACACATCCCGGTTGTTGTCCAGGTAATACTCGAAGGGGTTGGCCTTGTTGCTCGAGCCGAGAATCGTGCCGCCTTGGGCCAGAATGCCGCTCACGTCTTGATACTCGAGCGGACGGCTGCGTCGCTGGATCATTCCCAGGAAGCCATCTTCGAACCCGATGACTTCGGCATCGATCTGTAGCAAGAAGCTCTTGGCGACCGATCGAATCACCGCATTGAGACCGGGGCAATCCCCGCCACCAGTCAGCACTCCGACTCGAAAACGCCCCATCGTGTCTGCCTCTCTTGTCGGGATTCGATCCGTCAACTTCTTGCGAGTCGTCGCTCGCTCCCGACAGAGCCTTCGGCGCTGATTCGGGTCAGTCTGCGCAGTGCTTCGTCTTTGAATCTCGGACGGATCCAAGGATTTGCACTTCAGTCCTGGGATTGTATCGACCGCCAATTCTTCCGTGCCGGAGGGCAAAACCGCGGGCGGAAGGCAAAGGACCGGGACCCGCCCGGACAGTCGCTCACGACGGCCGGGGAATTCCCTCAAGATTCCGCGGTCGGAACGATCTTGGAATCCCGTGGGAATGCAAACTCCCGTCCCATTCAAGCCGCGCGTGATGCCTTCGGTCGGCCACGAAACTGCTCCGGATCGCCGCGAGAGGGTCCGGAGCCGCCGGGGACTCAGCTCGTGGGCCGGCTAGTCGACGTAGCCAAGAGTCCGCAGGTGCTCGAGAGTCTCCTCGTCGAACTCGGCCGGAGCGGATTCTTGGGGCTGCCATTGTTCGCGGGCGGCTCGCCATCGCTCGACAATGGGCGCTGGCACTTCGGACTGGCTCAAAGTGCGATGCTCGTTGGGATCTTCGGCCAGGTGATAGCCCGTCACTCCCGACGGGGTTTCCACCAGCTTCCACTGAGGCGTGCGAAGGCTGATCGAGCGACGCTCTTTCGGACCGTCTTCCGCCCAGGCCTCCTGGGGCCAAGCACCGTTGCCGGCCATGGCGTCCACCAAAGACTGGCCCGGAATTCCGTCAACCGAACTCCCGAACAAGTCCAACAAGGTCGGAACCACGTCGATCAGGCGCACTGGCTGAGAGTGCCGTACCCCGCGCGGAAGTTTGGACGGGGCGATCCACAACAGCGGCACCCGAAGCAAATCGTCGTGAAGGCGCCCGCCGTGCATGAGCCGACGCGGCTCCGCTTCGAAGCCCTCTCCGTGATCCGAGGTCAGAACAATCCACAGTTCCCGTTCGCCGCTGAGTTCGCGGATCTGATCCACCAGTCGGCCCAGGGTCTGGTCCATCTGGGTCACGCGGCGCCGATAGATGGCCGACAGCACCTCCACTTCCTCGTGAGTGGAGTGCTCCAGAATCTCGTCCGGATGGATCCACAATCGACCGGCAAAACAGCCGCCGAACGAGTCGGGCGAGGTTTCGTCCCAGCTCGGCTGATGGACGTAGTAGTCATGCACTTGGTAGCTGTGCAGGAACAGAAAGAACGGTCGTTCGTCGCGGCGCCGTTGCAACCAGTCCAGCGCTCGTTCCCCGACCAGCTCCAGTCCCCCGGACTGTTCCAAGAATTGAAGCAACGGGCGAATCGGCAGGAATCGATTGCGAATCACACGGTACACCAACGGAACATGATCGCGGAACGGAGGAAAGCGGAACTCGGCCGCCCCATCGAACCATTCGAACCCCTGCTCCAATCCGAAGCCCGGGGCCAAGAATCCTCCGCCGGTGAACGCGGCAGTTTCGAACCCGAATTGGCCCAGCCGCTCGGCAAGGGTTTCGAAACGATCTTCCAGCTTCGAAGTCTCTCGCACGGCTCCGTGCTGTGCGGGGTGCATTCCTGTGAGAAGCGACGCATGGGACGGCAGGGTCCACGAAGCGCTGGCGATCGCGCTTTCGAAGTAAACGCCCTCGGCGCAAAGCTCATCGAACCGAGGAGTCCCCGGACTGCGCACCCCGTCGCCCACCACATCGGCCCGCAAGGTGTCGACCGAGATCAGGAGAACGTTCGGCGCCTCGGCCATGGGCTCTTCGACGAGGGAGCCGGAAGGGGACCCAGTGACTCCGCGACCGGGACTCATGGCCGCGAAGGAGAACAGCACGATCCACGGCAAGAGCACCACAACATGCCTGACCGGCGGACGACGGAACACGGCGATCATCAGGGCCCCGAAAGCTGGCAAGGAGCACGCCAGCGGGAAGAACCACGTGGCCTCGAGCCCCCGACTCCACAGCACGGAGCTCAACGGGATCGTCGCCGCCAAGGAGACTGCCATCAGAGTCGGCGATCGGGTCACCACCAGCGCGGCCGTCAAGCAAACCAAGCTGAACATCACGGCGAGAATCGCACCGGCGAATCCGGCCGCTCCTCCGCCGAGATCCCGCGACGCCATGGCCACCGACTGGAGTCCATGGGTCAAGCCCAGGGACGCAAGCAGAGCCCACCAAGGCGGCGCCGCCTTCCGCTCCGAAACTTTTCCAAGACCCCAGGCGACCAGTCCCCCCAACAATCCCACGAAGACCCCGCCCAGGAGAATCATCCCACTCAGCCCCGAGGACAGTCGAAACACGCCGGTCGCCATCGCTTCGGCCAACGCCCACGCGAGTCCGACGGAGAGAGCAGCGCGCAACAGAGAAGCCATCGAGTGCTTGTTCACGGAGGAACCCATGGCAGGGGATCTTGCCCGAGACTTCGCGATCCTCAGAGAGAGATCGTCGGAATGATCGGCGGAGTTGCGGAGAACTCCGAGGGACCGGCAAAGCCGGCCGCCGACAACCCGTCCCCCGCCCGGTGCTCAGAATCCCGCTGGCAGACACCGCTCCCCCCAACGACCATTCCGCAGACCGAGTCCGGCGAACCGTTTCATGCCCTGACCGAAAGACTTCTTCGCCGGCTCGAGAGCCGAGACAAGATAGGGTGCGGCGCTCGACGGAGCTCTTTGGGCGAACCCACAGCCCCGGTCCACGCAAAGGGAACGATGACTCGACTGACCAGGAATCTCCTCTCGGTGTTCGGAGCCGCCCTGCTGTCGGGCTGCGATGGCTCCTCCGAGTCCGAGTCCCCGCCCCCTGCAGCGTCCCGCGGTCCGGACCTATTCACCGAGATCACCGAGCAATCCGGGTTGGGTGGCCTCTCCGAAGAGATCCCGGATGGTCAGTTCGAAGTCTGGGAAATGATGGGCCCAGGGGTCGCTTTGTTCGACGCGGATCAGGACGGACGACTCGACCTGTTAGTCACCCGAACTGGTCTTCCCGGCCAACGCGACCAGGGACGCCCCAATCGGTTCTTTCGGCAGCGCAGCGACGGCACGTTCGTCGACGCCAGCGAAGAGTCCGGGTTGGCGGACTCGAGTCTGGGCTACGGCATCGCGATCGGGGACATGGACGGCGACGGCGATGAAGATGTGTTCTTCGGCAACCTCGGCAAGGACCGGCTGTACCGCAACGAAGGGGACGGCACCTTCACCAACGTGACCAAAGGTTCGGGGTTGATGGGCAAGGAGTGGACCACCTCGGCCGCGTTCTTCGACTATGACCGGGACGGCGACCTGGACCTGTTCACCGTTCGCTACGTCAAGTTCGATCCGTTGCGCGAGTGCACGCGGGACGACATGTCTCGGGAGTACTGCAGTCCTCTCGAGTACGAACCCGTGGTCGATCGGCTGTACCGCAACGAAGGAGGAGGCAAGTTCCGCGACATCAGTGGACCGGCCGGAATCGATCAGCCATCGGCAGGGCTGGGCGTGGTGTGCGCCGACTTGAATCGGGACGGCTGGGTCGACATCTACGTAGCGAACGATGCAATGCCCAACCATCTGTGGATCAATCAGAAGGACGGCACCTTTCGAGAAGAAGCCCTGGTGCGCGGCTGCGCGGTCAATCGTCACAGCAAGCCCGAAGGCAGCATGGGGGTGAGCGTGGCCGACACCGATGCCGATGGGGAACTGGACTTGTTCATGACCCATCTCGAAGGCGAGAACAACACGTTCTACGCGGCGGACTCCGGCGGTCGATTTCAAGATCGCACGGTCAGCCTGGCCATGAGTCGTTGGGACCGGCCCTACACAGGGTTCGGTTGTGCCTTCGTCGACTTCGATCACGATGGAGATCTGGATCTGGCCATCGCCAACGGCAGGATCCGACGCGGCGCCGTCCTTCCCGACGCGATCGGGGGACCGTTCTGGAGCGCCTACGCAGAACCGAACCAGCTGTTCTTTCGCACCCCGGAAGGAACCTATCAAGACCGGAGCGGCCAGTCCGGGTCCTTCGGCAATCTGCCGGAGGTCAGCCGCGGACTCGCTGTCGGCGACCTGGATCGCGACGGGGACCAGGATCTGGTCGTGGCTCACCACCCCGGATCCGTGCGCGTTTACCGCAATGATTCGTCCGACGGAAACCAGTGGCTTAGAGTACGGGCTGTCACCAGGGGCCGGCCCGCCCTGGGAGCGGAAATCACTGCCTGGATCGACGCAGAAACTTCTTTGCTGCGTCTCTGCCACGCGGCCTCCGGCTACTTGAGCAGCCACGAGCCTGTGGCAGACTTCGGGCTCGGGACGGCAACGGCGGTGGAGAAACTTGAAGTGCGGTGGCCCGACGGCCAACAAGAGCGCTTCCCTGGTGGCGCGGCAGGTCAAGAGATCCGTCTCGTGCAGGGCACAGGAGAACAAGGGTGAAACGAGGTGTCATTCTCGGGCTGTTGCTCGGGGTCGCGTCATGTGGTGAGCAGATCGACGTGCTCGCACCGGACCTCAGCCAGGTTCCCGAACCGGCGATCGCTGACGCCGTCGAACGCTTTCGGGAGGACGTTGCCGAAGATCCGACCGCGGCCAACTGGGGCAAGTACGGCGACCTGTTGCAGACCTACGACTGGGATCGAGAGGCCATCGAGAGTTACCAGCGAGCCATGGAGCTGGACCCCGATGGGTTTGTCTGGCCCTACCGGATTGGGATCGTCCAGAGCCGCGCCGACGTACAGAGCGGTCTCGCCAGCTTGAATGCGGCGCTGGCCCTCGACGAGCGATACGCCCCGCTGCACGTCCGCTTGGCACGAACCAAACTCGAACTCGGCGACAGCGACGCGGCGCGCGAGCATTTCGAAGCCGCCCTCGCCCTGGACGAAGACAACGCGGCGGCGCAGCTTGCTCTGTGTCGCATGGACCTGGATGCCGGCAAGACCGAAGAAGCCACCATCGCTCTCGAGTCTTTGCTGGAAAGTCACCCGCGTTTGGCCGACGTGCACGAAACCTTGGCTCGGGCTTACTTTGCCTCGGGGGAAGCAGAGAAGGCCAGCGAACACGCCGACCAGGCAAGGCGCTACCCGCGGCGCGATCCGTTGGATGACCCACGCGGCAGCCCGATCCTCGAACCGATCTCGTCTCGGGACTTCCTCAATTCCGGGGTCGAGTTCGCCCGCCAGAACCGACTCGATGATGCCGTTCGCCAATTCGAAGAAGCTCTGGAGCTGGAACCGGGCTTCGAAGAGGCCTTCTACAACCTCGGCCTGGCGCTCAGCCTGCAAGGTTGGTTCGTGGAAGCCCAGCTGAACCTGGAGAAGGCGCTCGAGATCAACCCGAAGAACGAGGAGGCGCGCAACCGACTGGCCGAGGTCTACGCCAATCAGTCCATGTACAAGGAAGCGCGCAACGAGTACCTCGAGCTGGTGGAGCGAAACCGAGATTCGGCCGACCTACACCGCAAGATCGGGGAGCTGTTCGCCCGCGAAGGCGACCTGCCCAACGCCATCACCTTCTCGCGCAAGGCCGTGGAACTCGCGCCGGGAGAAAAACACCAGCTCTACCAGCTCGCCTTCCAGCTCATGGAAAGCCGCGCCTACGAAGAGTCGGTCGAGTACTTCCAGAAGGTGATCGAGCTGGACGAAGGCCACATCCTCGCCAACAACAACCTGGGCATCATGCTCGGCCAGCTCGGCCAACTGGAAGCGGCATTGACGCACTTCCGCAAAGTCCTCGAAACCCAACCAGAACACGCGGGGGCCAAAGAGAATCTGGCCAATGGTTGCGCCAACGAGGGCACTCGTCACCTCAGCGAAGGTAACTACGAGAAGGCTCAGGGTTTGCTCGAAGAGGCGCTCGAACTCAAAGCCGGACGCACCGCCGTCCAACGCGAGCTGGCCTGGTTGCTCGCCACCCATCCCGATGAATCGGCGCGGGACCCCAAGCGCGCCTTGGATCTCGCGGAAGACGTGTGGATGAAGGTCGAGGACACCGACACCCACGCCCTGGAAACTCTTGCGGCTGCCTACGCGGCGAATGCCCGCTTCGAAGAGGCCGTCGAAACCGCGATGAAGGCCCACAGCCAAGCCTTGGACCAAGGGAAGGAGGGCGTCGCCAAGAAACTCGGCCGGCAGATCAAACGCTACCAAGCCGAGCGCCCCCCGCGTCCCCGCGGAGGAGAATCCGAAGGCGAAGCGGGCGGGGCGAACTAACAAGCACCGACCCAAGACCTTGCGGCGGCGAAAGTCTCGCCTGGACCGAAGATTCGAACAACCAAGGCGAGGTGAAACTCGACCGGGTGACGAAAGACTCGTTCAACAGCCTGCCTGACCGCGTCCACCAACTTCACGGACCAGCGCCGCGACGGAACGCGGGATCTGACTACGCCTTGTCGAACTTCTCAAGATCGCTGGTCTTGCCGATCAGCAAGAAGTGCTCGCCTTCGTGAAGAGGAACCGCGGGATCAGGAACCACCGTGGTGGGCTTGGCGTCGGGATTCTGTTCGTTGGCGTGCAAGATGGCGATCACGGTGACGCCAAATCGACGGCGAAGCTCGAGTTCTAACAGGGTCTTGCCGGCCAGGTTCCCGGTCACCGCCCGCTCGACGATGGCGAAGTCCTCGCCCACCAGGTGGAAGTTCAGAACCGCATCCGCGGCCATCGACTTGGCCAGGCGCTCTGCCGACTCGGACAGGGGAATGACGACGCGATCGGCACCCAGCTTTCGAAGCAAGCGCTCGTGGTCCGGACTTCCAGCGCGCGCGATCACCTGAGGCACCCCGAGCTCTTTCAAGATCATCGTGGCGAGGGCGCTGCGATCCACGTCTCGACTGGCCGCAACCACCGCGCAGTCCACGCCGTGGGCGCACAGGCGCTCCAACACTTCGCGATCTCGCGCGTCGGCACAAACGGCCTCGTCCGCGAAGTCTTTGATCTGCGCGACGGCTGTTTCGTCGCCATCCACGGCGATCACCTCAGCCTTGGCGCTGGCCAAGTGCTGGACCAAGGACGTACCGAATCGACCGAGGCCAACCACCAGGACCGTGGGCATCTTGATTCTCCTTCGAAGCCAACGAACGGAGTCCCGTTCGCAGAATCCGACCTACCTTAACCCGGAGGATTCCCGAAGGCCGTCGCGGGAATGAATCCAAGAACTCCTGACAAGGACGGACGGCGATTCCAAACGCGACAGGACCAGCGAGCAAAGCCTGAAAGCGGTCCCCGGACAAGCGGTTCTGAGCTGCGTACCGATCGGAGGCGCAGCCCGCAGAGTGCAGGACTTGCAGGTGAGAAGAGGCTCTCGGCTCCGCGAAACGACGGGTCAATCAGCCGAGCCCCACTGGCTCTTCGGGATAGCTGATCTTGCCGTCTCCGGAGCTCGGAGGGATCAGCAGCACCAGGGTGAGGGGTCCGACTCGCCCGACCAGCATCGTCACCGCAAGGATGAACTTCCCGAACCCCGGAATCTCCGGCGTGATGCCGGTGCTGAGGCCCACGGTCCCCAGTGCCGACGCCGACTCGAAGACCACCTCCAACAACGGCCGATCTCCCAGGACGTGATCGGGAATGACTTCGATGAGCACAATGACGACCGTCATCAGCATCAACAAATACACCGCCATCACCGTCATGGCATGGCGGACTTGCTGAGCGAGGATCGTGCGGCCCCCAAGGGTGGTCTTGGACCGACCGCGGATTTGGGCCCAGACACTGCTCAACACCAGCACCCAGGTCACGGTTTTCATTCCGCCTGCCGTGGATCCGGGAGATCCACCGATCAGCATCCACAAGCAGAAGAACAGCAGCGTGGCGGAGCGGAGCTTGTCGATGTCGACGGTGTTGAACCCGGCGGTGCGCAAGGTCACCGACTGGAACAACCCGGCAAGAACCTTGTGTCCCGACGAAAGGCCACGTCCATCCAACCCGTCCAGGGGCCGCCCCGTCCATTCCAAAGCGAGGAACAACGCCATGCCGCCAAGGATCAACGCGCCGCTGGTCCACAACACGATCCGTGTGTGCAGACTGAAGCGCCGCTTTTCTCGCCGAGGAAGGCAGCCGCGGCAAACTTCCGCCAGCACTCGAAAGCCAAGCCCGCCGACCAAGATCAAGCAGACGATGGTCAGGTTCATGCCCCAGTGGGTTTGGTAGTCCTGCATCCCTCCGGGAAACGTCGAGAATCCCGCGTTGCAGAACGCCGAGACCGAGTGGAACGCCGCATCGAACCATGACCCCGGCCGGTCGGTGAGGAACCGCTGCAAGACCACAGCGCCGAGGAGTTCCAGAATCACCGTGACCAGGAGCACGCGCCGCACCAGGGCAAACACCCCCAGGGGCTCGGCATAGCTCTCCCCGATCGCCTTGGCGTGATGCACCGACAGCCGACGCCCGACCACCGCGAAGAGCAACGTCCCCAACAGAACGAGCCCCATCCCTCCGATCTGGATCAGCGCCAGCAACACCTTCCAACCAAACGGCGAGAGGGTGTCCGAGAGTGACTCCACCGGAGACAACCCGGTCACACACACCGCCGAGGTGCTGAGAAACAGCGCGTCGATCATCGAAAGGGGTTCGCCCTGAACCGAAGCAGGGAGTCGCAACACGAGCATCCCGATCAAGGCAATGCCCAGGTAGCTCCCCACGGCGACCGCTGAAGGTGATTTCCAGAATCCGGGTTTCATGAGACCCAGCCTACAGAGTCCAAGATCCGGGCGCACCGCGGCAGGAGGGCCGCGATGGGGGACCTTTCCGCGCGACCAGCGACGCGCCTTAAGAACAGCGCCGCTCCATCCACGAATAACAGAACAAGTGCCTCCTTGAGCGCCGCGACGGCTGACAACTGAACCTTCCATCGCCTCAGCGCTGAGGTTGACCGATGGCAGGTCAAATCAGCTCTTGGAACTGCTCAGTCGCACACGGATCAAAGTCTGAGGGCCACAAGGAAACCGCTTCACCGAGAAGTTTGTACTGAGATGGGGCGCCATGATTGACCTTCTTGGCGGTGATCTTCAGATCAGCCTTGCCGTGAGCTAGCAAGAATCGGAAATCCTCGCAGAGAAATCGGGGAACGTAACCAACCATGCCCGTGGGTGATTCTGCCCGAAGGGCAATCGCCCGCGGATCTTTTGGGTTTTGTTCATCGAGCATTGGGAACAAGCGATTCCCTGCCTCAGTCGATTCCAGAATCGCGTCATGAGACTGCATGTACTTGCCACCGTGAACAAAAAAGGTGACCCGGTACATCCCATCCGCTGGCTCTGGCTTTTCAAACACCATAAGAGAGTCTGTACTCCGAACGCCTTCGGTACGAACGAGTAGCCGCAAAGGATCCGGAGTATCGTGATCCATATCGACCCAGCTCAAGAGTTCTCGGTACTCCGGCCGCCCCTTCGACATGAGTCGATTCTGAAACAGAGCAGGCAGACTCTCCGACAGGTAGACCTTTCGCAGAGGCATCCCAGGAAACCCAGAGAATCGGTCCGCCTGGTCAGCACCCCTTGTATAGACAAACCGATACCCATCCCCATTTCGGCTGAGCTGTCCGACGGGAAACCACGTCCTGGAATCTTGGTCTTGCCAGGCTAAGTACGCGACAGTCATTCGATCACTTCCATCAACCGCCTTTGGTTGATCTCGAGTAGCTTGAGAGCAAACTGAATTCCTTCCTCGGAGATCAACGGGGCGGGAATCGCTCGAAAAACTCCCTCCATTTCCTCATAGCCTATCCGCCCGAGCCTTTTGAGCCAGATCCGAGCACCCACAGGATTCTGCGCCTCGGCGAACCGAAACGCATCCACCGTCTTCCAACACTGTTGAGTGCCAGCTTGAAAGAAAGGTGTCATCGCTCGATTCGCGTAGGCCTTGACGGAGTAGCCCTCGTCCTTGGTCGCCAGTCGCTTCGCGCGCACTTCATCAGATTCGTTCCGGCCTAGACTCGATGCGTGGTCAAAGGTGGGGGCAAGGCGAAACTCTGTGGCACTTCTGAAAATGCCACCCCAGTTCTCGTGATGGCGGTCCTGGTTTCCGATCCACGCGTCAAAGAGCAAGTAGCCAGCAAATAGGTCAGCCCAAGTACGAAGTCCTCCGGTGACGAGAGGGCTGTCGTCGGGGATCTTCCCAAAAGCCTCGATCCGTTTGAGGACGATTCGGAGCCGGTACTCTCGAGGCCGCAAGACCTCATGGGGATACCCCCGGTCTGTCGCTTGCAGCAGCTCATTTCCGTGGATAAGAGCCTCATCCTTCTCTACGAAGGATTCAGAGACAACGCCTCTTCGCCCACGCCAAGTGGCAAGCTCGTAGATCGCATGAGGAAGCCCCAGCAATCGGCAGAGCTCGCAAGCGACCTTTTCTGCCCAGTCCTCTCCGGTACCGGGCCTTGCTCGTTTGAAAAGGGCTTTTTTTCCACCCAGATCGAACCAGAACTTCTCTTTCGACCCAAGGCTTTCCGGCAGGTTCGGAGCGTTCGTCGGAACATGAACAATGAGGTATTCGGTCGTCATCGAGCCTGAAATGACGGCAGCACCCGTTCCGGGTTACACCCTTCTCTCGCAATCTGTCCTCTTCTCACTTCGATCTCCCCAGCCGTACGTAATCCTCACGAAACGTCTGATATTGCGCCGGCACGGTGGGAATGCTGCGATCGGGATCGAGACGCTGACCGTTCCGTGCTTGCACGGCGCTCACTTGCTCGCGCAGGACCCGGGCGAGGTCTTGGTGGTCTCCCGTGCGGAACAGGGCGCCACGGCCTTGGGGAACTGCTTCGGACATCCCGTCCAGGTCGCTGGCAATGACCGGCAGTCCAGCGGCTCGACCTTCCAGGCAGACAAACGGCGTGTTCTCGCGCCACTTGGAGGGCACCACCAGCAGATGCAAGCCCCCCAAAACTTCGCGTAGTTGGTCGCGGCGAAAACCTCCCGCGAAATGCACTCGATGGTCCGGGGAGGCGAGCTGGCGGACTTTCTCGTCAAACTCGGGGAAGTCTCCGAAGCGGCCGTGCACCGAGAGACGCAAGTCCCCTTCGAGGGTCCGGAAGGCGTTCAACAAAACGTCCAGTCCCTTGTGAGGCGCCAGGGTTCCGACAAACCCAATGGTGATGGTTTCCGGCGGCGGGTCCGGCGTCCCGATCAGATCCCAGTCGATGGCGTAGCGGGACAACGCGATGGGTTCCTCCGGTGCTCCTTGGTTCACCAACAGCTGTTTCACGGTCTGCGAGGGGGAATACACGATGGCCGCCTGCTTCAAGGACTTGGTGAGAATCTCGCGACGGCGGGACATGGCGTAGCCGGCCTCGGCCCCTGCTTCGTCGTGGGCAGGAAACTCATCGGCGGCGAGCTTCTTGGCGGCTTGTTCGCGAGCCCAGGGTTCCCGAGCCCACTGCTCGATCTCGGTGTACACGCAGTCGAAACAGCCGAAGCCGCCATCGGGCGGTCCTTCACACAGCTCGCCGCCCGGCCGCAACAGCAAGAAGTTCGGGCAGATGTACCAGAAGTCCATGAGGTGAACACCAAACGGCACTCCTGCTTCCTTCATGTCGGTCATGCGATCGATGCCGACCCAGCGCAGATGGAAGGCATGCACGAAGTGGGGCTGGAACTCGGCCAACACCTTGCGGAACGCCGCCCCCACCTCGGGGTTGTGGAAATCGGTCAGAACGTGGTTGCGGACCTGGGCCTTGTCGAAGCGGTAGCGAGTCACCGGCACCCCGAGGTGCTCGTACTCGGCGGTCTCGGTCGGCGGATCCACGTTGCGAAAGTCGGGATCCACAGTGAACACGCGGACGTCGTCTCCCGCCGCTCGGCCGGCTCGGGCTAACGCCAGAACGTACTGCTCCGTGCCGGAGACGAACTGGGGATAGAACTGGTGGACGACGTAGAGGATCCGCATGGGCGGCATCATCGCACCGGCGCGCCGCGACAGGGCTCGGAACTTGCCGGCTTCTTTCGACGCCGCGGCCGCTCGCGGCCCCCTTCCTCTGACGACCGTGGTGGAAGGCGCGAAACCCAACGAGGTCGCCGACGCTTCGCCCCCCTGAGGACCGCCGCCGACCTTGACCCACACTGACGAGCCGACCATTGGCCGGACTGCATCAATTCATGGTGCGTCGCGAGAGTGAGCCAAACTGCCCTCTGGCCTGAACTTACGCCCGTGCTCAGCAAGTCCGACCAGTTGGGCACCGAGAAGTGGTCGTAGAAGAAACCCGAAGGGACTCAGGCCCTTCGTAGCTCGCCTTCGCATCGATCAATCGTGCGAGGGGCGGCTGCGGGGCGCGGCAACCCAATGTTCCAGCAGCCTCGTGGCGAGCAGGCTGACGCAGGGCGCAGCGCCTCCCCAAAGAGGACACAAACACTTACATGTCAATAGCTTAAGGATCACAAGACCACTTGGCATGGGCCTATCCCCAGCCGCGAAAACTCCAAGCGACAACCCCGGCTGCCGGCGCCTATCGCAGTGGTCGAACCAGATTCTTCCCGGATTCGACGGCGAATCGGGACGGGTCCGCGCGATGGGGTGCCGAAAGACTCTTCCGAGGCCGGTGCCAAGCCGACTCCGAGATCCTCTCGGGGCGGTTGCTCTCGGCCGCCGTGGCCCCCGCGCTGCCGTCGTCCTTCCCCCACTCGACTCAGGAGAAATGGCGACTCCCGGCGCGGGAATCCCGCTAATTTCAGCCGACTTTTGCCGTTCCCCTTCTCCCTCTTCTTGGCACCGATGAAGATCGCTCTCCTCTCCTTCGAGTACCCGCCCGAAACCGGCTTCGGTGGCATCGGCACGTACACGTGGTACCAGGCCCGCGGATTGGCCAAGATTGGCCACGAGGTGCACGTGCTGGCGGGAGCCACCGAGCCCACCGAACTGCGCACCACCGAGCACGATGGCGTTCAGGTCCACCGCTACCGCAGTGACGGTCGGCTCATGCGCATGTTCCGCCAGTTCGGGAAGCGGGAACTCTGGTGGACCCAAAACCGCCTGGAGAATGCCCTCAGCATGAAGCGCGGGCTGGCGGAGCTGCTCAAGACCCACTCCTTCGACGCGGTCGAGATGCCGGAGTGTGGCGCCGAAGGAGCGATCCTCAACCACCTCACCCACAAGAAGACCGTGGTGAAGTTCCACTCCCCCGCCGCGCTGATCATGAGCTGCTACGACGTAAAGCCGGCGGACATCAAGTACTGCTCGTTCGTGGAGCGGCGCGGAATCAATGGTGCGGGCGCGTTCACTTCCTGCTCTCAGTTCTTGGCCGACGAGGTGCGCACCAAGATGGGCGTGAAGCGGCCCATCCGCGTCATCCCCAATGGCATCGACGTCGACATGTTCGATGCCAGCGAACAAGTCAACGCGCGCGAAAAGTTCGGGATTCCGAAGGACCGCATGATGATCTTCTTCGCCGGCCGCATGGAGCCGCGCAAGGGGATCCACTTGTGCAAGGACATCGTGGAAGCGATCGCGACCAAGTACGAGGTGGCTTTCGTGTTCGCCGGCCAGGATCTCTTCAACTACATGAAGGACACCTTGCTGCCGCACATGGAGAGCCTGAACTTGAAGGGCTCGGTCCACTACGTGGGCAAGCTGGACCTGACCGACGTGGGCTCCTGCCTACGCCAGACCGACATCTTCCTGATCCCCAGCACCTGGGAGAACTGCCCCTACTCCTGCTTGGAAGCCATGGCCGCCGGCCGCGCGATCATGAGTTCAGACGCGGGAGGCTTGCCGGAGCTGATTCGCGATGGCGAAACGGGCGTGCTGGCCAAGAGCGAAGAGTCCGCCGGCTTCATCGAAGGCCTGACGCGACTCATCGAGGATCCCGACTTCCGCCACAAGCTTGGCAGCAACGCCCGCCAGGCAATCGAGGACTCCTACACGGACGTTCACATTGCCAAGGTGACCGCGGATTATTACCGAGAGTGTTATCACGGCGGACCCGCGCCCCGTGATTGATGGAGCGGGGATTCTCGAACTCCTGGAGCCGAGACCCTGTGAGCTGGCATTTGCTCGAGGCGTTTGCGCCCGCCGCCTTTGACGGGACGCCACTCGCCCGACCTGATCGAGAAGGAAGAGACGTTGGGATCTCTTGATCGAGAGTCCTACTACCTTCGCCGACGCACCCGCAAGGCTCTCGGGGTGTGCCATGCTCCGTGGGTTCACGTGCACCGCTCCGCCAACGGCACCCTACGCCCTTGCCGCTTCACCGATGAGCAATACGGCACTTCCGCCAAAGAGGTTTGGGGAGGAGAAACCCAGCGCGAATTGCAAGAGAAGTTCGCCAAGGATGAAGTCGACGAAACTCGCTGCTCCCACTGCGTGGAATGGTGGAACGACCAGGTTCACGAAGCCAGCCCGGCGATGGCGGAGTTCGACCGTCACGACCTGAGCCAGGGCCCCCTCGAGGCCCCTCGCTCGCTCAGCATCGAGTGGAATGGACCGCTCACCGACGAGGAGCTCGCGGTCTTCCAAGAGTGGCTCCCGGCCCTCGAAAGCTGCGAGATCACTTTCGAAGAACTCCCGGACGCGAACGATCCTTGGCTGCGAGCCCTGCAGGAGCGTCGCCAGCAATCCAAAGGCTCGGACTCGCCGTTCCGCGAGCACTGGCGCTACTGCGGCGTTCTCCCGGCAGCCTCGGACCTGCCCGAGTCTCTCGACACCGTGGTCGTGATTCACCCGATGATCACTGCCGAACCGGGCGCGCACTTCCGCGACGGACTGCTGCCGATCGGGGAGGTTTTGGACTCTCGAGACACCAAACTCGGACTGCGCGTTCCGCTGGATCGGGACAACTGGATTCACATTCCCGGCTGGATGGGGCTCGCGAAAGAGGTGGGCGCCAAGCTGCTTCCTCAGCTGACGCCTGGCTCTTCTTCGAACTCTCTGGCGGCCCTAGGGGCGGATAGTCTTTCGGCCATCCATGCCACCTTGGTGTCCTGGCTCGCGCCGGATGCTCCCGCCACCAAAGCGACCGAGGAAATCCTGGCAAGGCTGCGCGCTTGGCAGAACCGGAGCACCGAATCCAGCGACACCAACGAAGAGTTCGCTCTGCCGAGGCTTGATCACCCCTTGTGGCAAGACGAACACGCCGCCTTGCAGCTCCTCGCCGGCATGTTGCGCGTGTATCACTCACCGCGCTTGCAAGCCTGGTTTGAATCCCTGGCCAGCGAGGATTCTTTCGTCGAGCGAGCGCGGGAACATCGCGGTCTGCGAGTCGCTGCCCTTTGGCTGGTGGCAGGCTTCGAACAGCGCGATCGCGCCACCCTGCTGGGGGACATCTTCGAGTCTCGCGGCAATGCTCGCCGAGTGGTCCAAGAAGACCGCAAGGCTCTGGAGTCCACGCCGCTTCACGAATCCTTCGTGGCTTGGAGCGACACGTTGCACCTCCCGGACTTGGAGGAGCGAGAGGAGCAGTTTCCCAGAGCAACGGCACGAGAGGCGGGAAGCGAAGACCCACAACTGACGGTCGTGATCCCCTCCTTCCAGCACGAAGCCTTCATTCAGCAAGCGATCGAGAGTGTGCTCGGACAGACTCTGTCCGCCTTTCGCCTGCTGGTCGTGGACGATGGCTCCAACGACCGAACCGTCGAGATTGCCAAGAGCATCTCCGACCCGCGCCTGCAGGTGGAACAGAACCCCAAGAACCTCGGGCTAGGAGCAAGCTTTGCACGCGCCCTGGGTTCGGTGAAGACGCCGCTGGTCGCCATTCTCAACTCCGACGACATGTTCCATCCCGAGCGACTCGAGAAATGCGTCGCGGAGCTCGACCAGCATCCGAACGTCAACTTGGTGGCGACTCGCCTGACTTGCATCGACCGCGAAGGACGGGTGTGCACGACGGCAGACAGCTCTCCTGCCTTCGACGGCTACCAAGTGCACGACTGGCTTTCTTGGTTCGAGAACCACTGCCCGAGCGCGGTGAAGCCCGAGGACCTCACGGCCCAGCTTCTGGAAGGCAACTTCCTGGTGACCAGCTCGAACCTTCTGGGCCGCACGGCATTCTTCCGGGCACAGGAAGAAGCATTCGTGCACCAAGAGTTCTGCCTCGACTGGCAGCTATTCTTGAACGCCGCGCGCAACGAAGGCCTGCGCCAGATCGAAGAACCGCTTCTGGGATATCGGCTCCACGGCGGCAACACGGTCTGGTGGGACGAGGACCGGGAGTGGCGCTACTACGTCGAGTCGAACCAGGTGGTCGCCCGAGCCCTGCAACATCTGCTCGAGGATCGGAAAGCCGACCCGAAGCGGCGAGCGCAGACCCTCCTCGAGGTCGTGGCCGATCACCTGCGACGGAACTCGGACGTGGACGGCGCAGCCGTACTGCTTGGGCTGTTCCTGGAGAAACTCGGCCTCAGTTCGCGGGATCTGCGGCCCCAAGCCATGAGCGAGCGCCTGCAGGCTCTCCACCGGACCGCCGCCGAAGGGCGCCGCGGGCGGGAGCTGCTCCAGGAACTCGGAGGTGAACTCGGGGAGTTCTATCGGCTCCGCGGAGAGCAGCCGTTCCTGCACCGCGTCCGGAATCAGCACGAAGCTCTCGCCGATCGCGTGACCCGAACCCTTGCGGATTGGAAGGGAGTGGTCCAGGATCGCGCCGCGGCCGAACGCCTCTGGCACGAGGCGGAGGCCGAACGGGATCGGGAAATCCAGGACAAGGCCGCGCTGTACCAGCAGATCGGCGAGCTTCAGGGAGTGGCCGAGGCCGCTCGATTCGAGGAAGGAGAACGGCTTCGGGAACGGGACGAAGCCCGTCGAGAACGGGATGAATCGCGCCAAGAGTGCGACATCTACCGGGAAGAGAAGGAACGCTCGGCACAGGAGCGGGACGAAGCCCGCGCCGAACTCGCCGACACCCACTCGACCTTGAAGGAAGCGCACCGCTTGTTGAGAACGGCTCAGGACACGCTGAAGGCCAAGGAGGGAGAGATCAAGAGTAAGGAAGTCGAGATCAACAGCCTCGAGATCGAACGCAGCCAAGCCAAGGACGAGATCCGCGAGCTGCGCACCACTCTGACTCGACGAGTGGAAGAGATGGAGGCGAAGATCAGCCAGGTCCGCGACGAGCGCGAGGCACTGCGACGGAGTCTGGACGAGCGAACCTGGGAACGGGATCGCCTGCAAAACTCGGCGGAGTTCCGCTCCGGACACCTGCTGCTGAACAAGCTGCGCATGCGCGCGCCGCTCTCTTTCCTGGAGCGCTCGGGCCAACGGCTGCGACGCTGGCTCACCCGCCGTCGCCTGGCGATGCACAGCCGCGGCCTGCCTTTCGGGCGCAAGGCCGGCAAACGCGCCATGGCCACCGCTTGCTGGAACTTCCCGATCTATTCGCAGACCTTCGTGTACCAGGAGCTGACCCAGCTCGTCGGTCACGACTTCGACTTGCGTTTCGTGTATTCGAAGCTGGATCCGCGGGATTACCTGCACGACCAATTCGCTCACCTTTGGGACGCGAAACGCGAACTGATCCTGCACAAGGACCTGAATCGCAAGGACTACGAGTACTACCAAAAGCGCATGCCGGAGAAGGTCGAGGCGCTGACCAAGCTGGTCAGCGAGGCCGCTGGCATGGAACCCGAAGACCTGCGCCATCACGACAACTTCTGGCAGGCGTTCAGTTACACGCGCATGGTGGAGGCATTCCGCCCGGACTACCTGCATTCGTACTTCTTTTACGACCGCTCCTTCATGTCGCTGGTGGCGGGGTTCATGCTCGACATTCCTCGCGGGGTGAGCTGCTACGCCGACCACGTCATGGACGACTACGAGCTGAAGCTGGTCCCCCTGCACCTGAAACTGTGCGACATCGTGATTGCCACCTCGGCTCGCATCAAACGGGAACTCTTGGAGATCGGGCCCGGCACGGATCCAGACAAAATCCTGGTGAAGCCCAACGCCATCAATGCGGACAAATTCCCCGTGATCGAGCGTCCAGATCCAGAACCCGGACAGCCCTTCCGCCTGGTGTGCATCAATCGCATCGAACCCAAGAAGGGACTGACCTACTTGGTCGATGCGATGGCGATCCTGCGCGACAAGAAGTTTCCCGTGGAGCTGCATCTGGTCGGCGAAGCGGACCATGGCATTCAGTCGAGCCTGGATTACAACCAGCAGCTCCTCGAGAAAATCGAGGCGCTCGACCTGTGGGGGACCGTGCATCTGGAAGGCCGTCAGGACGAACAGGGAGTGCGTCGATTCCTCGGCATGTCCCACGTGTTCATGGCCCCCTTCGTGGAAACCACGACCGGGGACAAGGATGGCATACCCACCGCGTTGCTCGAAGCAATGTCGACGGGAATCCCGACCATCGCCACCGACGCTGGCTCCATGCTCGAGGTGATCGACGACAAACAAGAGGGACTGATCGTCGCCCAGTGTGACGGGGAAGCGCTGGCCGCAGCCATCGAAGGTTTGCTCGAAGACTCGAAAGGCCGGCAACGGATGGGTGAGAAGGCTGCGAAGAAGGCGCGAGAGAAGTTCGACGTGAAGGTCTGCGAGTCCATCTTCCACCGCAGGCTCGACCAGGTCCTCGAACGGCGGGCCAAGGGATCCGCCGGCGGCGCCTGAGCGGACTCGTGTCCCTCGTTTCGGTCTGCATTCCCACTTACAACGGTTCCCGGACTCTGCGCCGTTGCTTGAACAGCGTGCTCGCCCAAGACGCAGACGTCGAGGTGGTGATCGGCGACGATCATTCCAGCGACGACACCCGGGAGATCGCCCGCTCGTTCCAGGATCCCCGCGTGCGAATGAAAGAGTTTCCCGAACGCTTGGGCATGACACGCAATTGGAACCGCACCATCGCCCTGGCTCGCGGGGACTACGTCGCTCTGGTCGGCCAGGACGATGAACTCGAACCGTTTTGGGCCCGCAAGCTCGGCGGGCTCTTGGAGCGTCATCCGGAAGCAGACCTCGCGTTTGGCCGCCGACGGTTCTGCTTCGAAGACGAGGAAAGCCGAGCCACGGTCGGTGACTTCTTCGAGAACCGATACCCCGAGATGCTCGCCCCCTTCTACGAACACGTGGGCGAAGTCATTCCTCCGGCTCAGATGCTGGAAGAAGCCTTGCGCTTCTCCTTCGAAATCAACCTGATCGGCGAGCCAACGTTCGTCCTCTTCCGCCGGGACCATCCCGCGGTGGCGCGCGGCTTCGACGAGAACATGGCGCAGATGGTCGACTGGGAGTTCTACACGCGCTTCTTTCGCGACCGGCCCTTGCTGCACTGCCCGGAGATCCTCGGCACCTACCACATCCACGCCCGGGCCTCGTCCATCGACAATGCCCCGCTCTCCAAGCACTACCGGGAATACGGCTACTTTCTGGACTTGATCAGAGAGAGATTCGCCTCCCTGCTCGCCGAGGATCAGGCGAAGATGCTCGAAGCTCGGCACGTGGAAGTGCGAGGGCTCCAAGTCGAGTGGGAGCAAAAGGAACAGGAGAAAGGCTCGTGAGCGGTCTTGGCTGGCTTCGGGGACTCGGACTCGCCGCATGCGTGACCCTGCCTTCCTGCAACGACCAACCCACGCTTTCCGGCCCGCTTCAGGTGACTCGCCTGACCGATCAATGGAAAGACATTGAGACGGTGGAAGGGGCGGTGACCGACTTTGTCCCGGCCCAGACCCTACGCTTCGAGGCACTCGAGCCGGTGGTCTTTGGCGACTGGTCCGTCCTGGAGCTGCCATGGCCCGCCATCAAAGAGAGCCTTCAGGTCCAAGCGGGCGGCAGAGATCTTCCCCATCGGCGCAGTCCAGAGATGGTGGCCTCGGCACGGGGCTACTTCTTCCTCCCCCGAGTATTCCCCATGGCCGCCGCTCGCGCCGAAGAAATCCAAGGCGTGCGGCAGCGACGACGAGCCGCTCCTCCGAGCCCCGAACACATCCAGCTGGTCAAGGACGGGGATTTCCTCGAAGCGTCGGTGATGTTTCCGGCCGAATCCACGCACCTGCATCTGTTGACCAAGCGTGGTCCGGGTCCCGCTTCCCTGGAGATCTCGGTCGACGGAACCAACGCCGTTTCGATCGAGAGCGAATCCAAGGAGTGGCACACTCTCAAGATTCCACTGACGGCAACTGCCGGGTCCCATCGGGTTCGAGTCACCGCTCGAAAGGGAAAGACGGACTCCCAGGGAAAGTTCCTGGTCGCCGTGGCCTCCCTGGACTTTCATCACCCCGGCGGCGATCGGCTCCTGATCTCGCGGAACTTGAAGACTGTGGATCTGCAATACGTTGCCCAGACTCCCGAGACGCGCATGTCGTGGGAAGGAGGGGATCAGCGACAGCTGCTGAGTGTGGGCGGCGCGATGACCCTTCAAGTGGAAGGTGGTGGTCGTCCCACCCTCGGCGAACTCGTGCCGGACAACCCGTCCAACCCCTGGCAGTTCGCTCACGTTCCTGCCGGACTGCACCCGTTGAAGGTCGAGGGGAACGCCACGTCGATCACCGCCCACCATCCCGCCGCCGGGCTGATTCCCCAGCTGATCGTTCCCACTTTGCGTTTGCGCGATCACCCCGACGAAGACGGCGACCGTTCCGGCGCACCGGTCCCCTCGGAAACCTTGGACCGGGTGTTGGCGCGCATGGAACTCTTGGAAGACCGACGACCGGGATTCTGGCTGCCCTCCCCGTCTCGGCTCGAGATCAAGACCGAGCTCCGACCAGGAGCGCAGCTCGCGTTCGCCATCGGGATTCCCGAGACACCACCTCAAACCGTGGAAGACGAGTTCTCCCTTTCCGATCCGGAAGCCGAGGACGAATCGCTCGACAGCCAACCCGTGGGTTTCCGCGTGACCTGGATTCGAGACGGCCAGGAGACCGTTCTGGACGAGGTCGACGAAGTGTTCCCGGGCGATCCTTGGACCGAGCGAAGGATTGAGGCTCCCGAGAACGCCGGCGACGGCGTGCTTCGTTGGGAAACCTTCGGCGCGTCCGGAATTCCCGCCGGATTCGCCGACCCGCGCATTCTCCGTCAAGCGACAGAACCGGAAAACTACAACATCATCCTCTACGTGATCGACACGTTGCGTGCCGATCACCTCTCTTGCTACGGAGCCCAGCGAGAGACGTCCCCGTTCCTCGACTCATTGGCCGCGGACGGGTTCTTGTTCGAGAACACCTACGCCGTTGCCTCTTGGACCCGACCGTCCACGGTTTCCGTACTGACCGGCATTCTGCCCTCCTACCACGGGGCGAATGGCGGAGGAGCCCTTCCCAGCAATGCCGTCACCCTCGCCGAAACCCTGCGCTTGAACGGATACTCCACCTGGGGCTACGCCGCCAACGTGCAAGTCAGCGCCCGCGGAGTGAAATGCGACCAGGGATTCCATCGGTTCTTGACCGAACTCGGGTTTCGGCGTTTGGCCAAGGACACGCGAGACTCTTCGTCGGGCCAGATCAACCAGGCGTTCTTTCCTTGGGTGGAAGAAAACGGCGGAGAACCGTTCTTCGCCTACCTGCACTCGCTCGACCCTCATTCACCTTACGCGCCTCCCCGCGCCAACCTTCCGTTTGGCAAGAGTTACCGAGGCCGGCTGAAAGGCGAGCCCCTGATCCCTCGGGAAAACCTTCGGCCGATGACCAACGAGCTGGAGATCGAAGACGTCGAGTACGTCATGGACGTGTACGACAACGAGATCGTCTACCAGGATCGCCAGATTCGTGCTCTCGTCGAGCATCTCCAAAAACTCGGATTGTGGTCGCGCACGATCCTCCTGGTGGTCTCGGATCACGGCGAGGAATTCCTCGACCACGGCGACTGGGATCATTCCGGACGCATGTGGGAAGAACAGGTACGCGTTCCGGGGATCTTGCACTTGCCGGAATCGCTGCGCGCCGAGCTGGCGGTCACTCCCCACCGCATCAAAGATCCGATTTCCCAAATCGACGTGGCGCCGTCCCTGCTCGCGTTGGTCGGAATCGAAGACGCCTACCCCCGTCAGGGCCGGAGCGTGATGCCCCTGCTGAGGCAGAACTCCGACGAAGAATGGGTGTCCTATTGCGAAGAGCCGCGTGGCCGGGGCGAAGCCGACGACCTGGGAGCCCTGCGTCGCGGGGAATACAAACTGATCTGGGAACACGACCCGGCGAAGGACGAGACCAAGTACCGGCTGTTCCACCTGCCCTCCGACCCTGGCGAGCAGATTGATCTTGCCACGAAGAAGCCGGACGTGTTGGAAGCCATGCTGCGCTGGCGTGATCGTTACCGGAAGGACGTGCAGGGCTTTCACGGCGAACTTCGGCGACTGGGATTGCCCCCCCTCGACAAGTTGGAGCGGGTGCACTACGACGCCAGTCAATTGCAGCAGCTGGAAGCGCTGGGTTACGTCGGGGGTGAGGATCGATGATTGGGCCGTCTCCGGGACGCCGACTCGCTGCCGCGTGCGTCCTGGGGTCGTGGGTCGCCCTCGGAAGTCCCTTCACCAGCTCGACCTGTGCTCAAGCGGAAAACGCCGGCGACTCGGGCACCTGGCATCCCGGCAGTAGCTTGTTCGAGTCGCTGCACGAGATGACTCTGGAACGTTTCCCGGAGTCGAGCCTGCCGCCAGAGCTCCGCGAGTCGTTGCAAGAACCGTTGCTGCTGCGACTCCCGGTGATCGAATCGAGTCAATGGATCCATTGCGGCATCGCCCCTCGGGAATACGCGGAGTTCCTCGCCGAGTCCGGGGTCCGTGCTTGGCAACTTGGTCTGGGGGTTCGCCCGTTGCCGGGAGGCTGGCCGGTTCGGGTGTACCGCGAAGGCCAGGAGCTTCCTTCTTGGGACGCAGAATCGGAGTTCCCAGGACTCCACGTCTGGTGGAACCCCCGGCGTCAGCTGTTGTTCGCCCTAAGTGAAGCCCCTCCGCCCCCGCTGAGGGTGGACTGCATCGTCGATCCGGGAGCTTCTCTTGGCGCCTTCGAACGCCGCTTCCTCGAAGGCCCCCAGGAGGCGGGCAAGCTTTCGCCCGCCATGCTCGAGCAGCGCCGGGAACTGGCCGGGGAAAGTCGTCCGGTGATTCTGCTCCCGGCGCCGGGAGCTCTCCAAACACCTCCCACGAAGCTTCAAGCGGGACAACTCGAGGTCGCCCTCGCCGTGCTCGATCAGGGCTATCGCCGTCGCGACTCGTTCGTGGAGAAAGCGCGCCGCATCAGTGACGGTGCGACCTTCGCCATCGAAGTGATCGAAGGAAACACCACGACTCGGGTCTTCGAGCACGTGGTGACCGCGCGAGACGTCGGCCGCGGATTCGTGACCATGCACGCGGATCTACGCCCCTACCGAGGCAAGGAGATCTCCCTGCGCTTGGTCACGGAGCCCGGAGAATCGGGCGAGAACTGGTTCGACTACGGGGTCTGGAGCGGCCTTCGCTTTCGCGGCGAACCACGACACCCCCCGGCCCATCCGCACGTCTTGCTCCTCGACCTGGATACGCTGCGAGCCGACCGACTCGGCTGCTACGGATATCAAGAGCGACCCACGTCTCCGCGTTTGGATGCCTGGGCAGCTCAGCACGCGGTGATCTTCCAGAACGTCACTGCGACCGCCACCTGGACGCTGCCTTCCACCGCTTCCATGATGACGGGCCTGGCCATTCATCAGCACCGGGTGCAGCAGTTCCCGCAAGCCTTGAACAAAGAGACTCCGACCCTTGCGTCCATGCTTCAGGAACAAGGCTACGAAACCTTCGCCATTGCCGAAGGCGGCTATGTGCGACCCGAGTTTGGCTTCGACCAAGGCTTCGACATCTACTTCACCGGTCCTCACAAGAGACCCAACTGGTCGCCAGCGATCGAGTGGCTGTCCCGGCGTCGCAGTGAGCGACCCGCTTTTGTGTTCCTACACACGTACTTGGTCCATGCTCCCTACGAGCACAATCCCCGGTTCGAGGACCCGGACTTCCCCTACCAAGGATTCCTCGCCGGCAAGGACGTGGGCTACGACGACGTCATCAACCCTTGGCTGGCGGGCACTCTGGACCTGAGCCCGGACGATCAGGCCTACGTGTCGCGACTGTACGATGCCTTGGTGGCACGGCTGGATGATCTCGTGGTCGACTTCCTGGAGCAGCTTCCCGCCCTGTTCGGCGATGAGCCTTGGATGGTGATGATCACCTCGGATCACGGCGAAGAGTTCTTCGAACACGGCAAGCTGGGCCACGGTCAATCCATGTACAACGAGCTACTCCGGGTGCCGTTGCTCCTGGCCGCCCCGGGATTGGCCCCCGGAGTCGTGGAACAACCCGCTTCCACCGTGGACCTGGTACCCACGGTCCTGGACTTGATCGGTCAAGACATTCCGCCGCACCTTCCGGGCTTGTCCTTGCTGGGGGAGCTTCCCGACGACCGAGTCCGCGTTGCCCAGCACTCGTCCTCCATGCATCGCTGCGCCGTCGACTTCTCGAACTTCAAGCTCATCATCAACCATGAAGACGAGCACGAGCTGTATCACCTGCTCTCAGACCCTGTCGAGCAACAAAACGTCACCGGCAGCGCCAGCGACACCGCCCAACGACTCCGCGATCGACTACAACGCTACTACGACCGGTACCGGTCCCTGCGAATCCACGTCCCTTCCCTCAGCTCCACAGGAGCCGAGGCCATGGAGGACCTGCGAGCACTGGGGTACTTGGGCGACGAGTGAGTTCATTTCGCGACTTCGAGCACGTTCGCGGAGCTGGCAAGCAGAAAGAGCGAGAATCACGAAGACCACCGTCGTCGAATCACCCATGCCGTCAGGCTCGGGTGCACCCGCCGACCGAGAACCTCGACCGCTTGGCGCTCCCTTAGTTCCGCGTCCCAAACAGCGGAAAGTCCTCTTGGTACTCCAGCGGATCCACGGTGACGGTGACCGTCACGGGATCCGCCTCGGCACCCAGGGAGTCTTCGACCTCGAGCTGGATCTCGAAGTCCGTGATCTCGGTGACCTTGGGCGGAACGAACGTCACTTCGGGTCCGCTCCCAAGGACCTGTCCGCCATCGAGAGGCGTCCAGGTGTAGGTGACCGCCTGGGCGTCATTGATGGTGACGGAGAGTTGGGTGCTGTCTTGGAAGCGGTTCAGTTTGGGAGGATTTGCGGTGGGGCCCACGGCGTACTGCGGAACGAGATTCTCGAGGTCGTAGCGGATCCGATAGTTGTAACGGCCGTAGCGGCGAATGCTGTCGTTGGTGCGCACCCGGAACCGCCACAGTCCGGTTTCCGGAACGACGAAGTCGAGCACCGCGCCGTTGCGCCCCTGGCCCGCATTCTCGTTCTCCCAGAACGCTCCCGACGGCGCGATCAGGCGCAGATTGGTGTCCGCCTGGGTGTTGGCATCGCCCGAGGCATTGGGATAGCGCAGTTCGACGTCGATTTGGGAGCCGATCAGCAAGAACGTCTCATACCAGTCTTCGTCGTTAGGCCCGGTGATCGGCGGATCTCCCACTCCCGCGTACAAGTTTCGGTTGCCGCTCCAGTTCTCCGAAGGAGTGACGGGAATGGCGGCAGCGCTGGAATCGTTGGGCTCATCCGCATCGTTGAAGAACTGGATCCGTCGCACCTGAAACAGGGCCTCGAGTTCGGCGTGATTGCCCCCCACGCCATGCTCCGAGAACCAGCCCTCCCACACGTGATTGAAGGTTACGTTCGAAGCAAACGCCATCGGTCCCGTGAACACATCCCACCAAGCCTGGTGAGTGGTGAGACCGTTGATCAGGGTCGTGGACGTGAACGAGTCATCATCGGTCACTGGGCTGTTGTCTGCGGAGTTTTCGTCGTCGATCAGATCGTACAAAGTCACTGCCACCGCGCCTTCGTCAGCGCAGCCGTAGAGTTCATTGGCAAAGGGTTCCGCATTCTCCAGCTTCATGCGAATCTGCACCCCGCCATTCTGCAGGGCGGCGTTGCCGTCGAAGTAGATGGGAATTCGTGCGAGCGGCCCCTGCATCGTGACTCCCGCCATGAACGTGGCATACCCTTCCCCCAAGGAGAGCCGGGGGTCCTGATCGCTGTCTCCAATGAAGTGGGTCCCCCCCGGGCTGTCGCTATCGGAGTAGCGGTTGTGGGCAATGTGACCGAGTTCGTGCAGGATCACGGCGTCGTCGTAGCCGTCATCCACATCGATCCAGGTGGTGGAGCCGCTGGCAAAGGAGCCGCTGAAGTTCGGCCACAGAATGGTCGGCGTCGACGTGTTGCCTGCCCCGACGAGGGGACCGGTGATGTACTCCCACATCGCCACCCCCATGTCCAGCATGTTGAACGGGTTGGCTTCACTGCTGCCGGAGAGAATCTTCAAAACCGAGGTCGTGCCGACATCCAGGTCGTTGTTGGTGTTGTGGTTTGAGAACACCGGGCTGAACGCCGAGTACTCCTGGAAACTCAAGTTCAGCACCCGAATCCTCTGCGAGGAGTGGAGGTTGGTGTCCGCATCCACGCGCACCACGATGTCGGTGGTACCCACGCTGTTGCACAGAATCGAAAACGACCCGTCCAGCTGGGTCGACCCAGAACCCAGCACCTGGCCATTGTTGTCATTGATCACGCTGACGTCCGCGTAGCGGATCGGACGCATGGGGTCGTTGCCGTTCCAGCCGTTGTAGTTCCAGCCCTTGTCTTCGAACTCGAACACCCCGGTGACCGTGAAGCTGGCCCCAGCGCTCCCCGGGAGACACACCCCAAGAATCGAAGCAAGAAGCAAACGTCGCATTCGACAGTCCTTCCCAAGTACCGACCCCTCGGGTCCGCAAAGCCTTGTCAGCGAAGGCAAAAAAGAATCAGGCGCCGCGGATTCCCGGCAGGGAGACCCGCGACGCCTGAAGAAGTCTCGCGAATTACTTCAACGTGCCCCGCAGCGGGAACTCCACGAGGTTCTCATTGGGATCCACGGTGACCGTGACGATCATCGGATCCGCCTGAGCTCCCAGGGAGTCCTCCACGGTCAACTCGATATTGAACTCCGTGACTTCGGTCACTGCCGGCGGGTCGAAGGTGACAGTGGCGCCACTGCCGACGATGCTTCCGCCATCCAGCGCCACCCACTTGTAGGTCAGCGCCTGGGCGTCGGTGGCCGACACCGAGAGTTGCACGTCCTCGAACTTGTTCGCCGTGGCCGGGGTCGCGGTCGGACCGCTGTTGATGGCCGGCAGGAAGTTCTCGAAGTCGTATTGCAAGCGATAGTTGTAGCGACCGTAGTCACGCATGTTGTCGAAGGTCCGCACCCGGAACAGCCAGTAACCAGTCTCGGGCACGACAAAGTTCCGAATCGCACCGTTGCGGCCGGTCCCGCTGTCTTCGTCGTCGTACAGCACGAGCGAAGGCGACCGGAGTCGGACGTTGGTGTCGGCCTGAGTGTCTGCATCGCTCGCACCAAACGGATAGCGCGTTTCCGCGTCGATCTGCGAACCCTTGACCAGAAACACCTCGTACCAGTCGCGATCTTCGTCGCCATTGATCGGCGGATCGCCGTCGCCCTTGTACAGCGTCTTGTTGCCGCTCCAGGAGCTGCTCGGAGTGATCGGGAACGGCGTCGTATTGGTGTCGTTGGGCTCGTCCGGATCGGGGAAGAACTGACACTTCTGGATGCGGAACACCGCGTCGAGTTCGGCGTGGTTGCCGGTCGCGCCGTGTTCGGACCACCAGCCTTCCCAGGCATCGTTCATGGTCAGATTGCCGGCGAAGAACATGGGGCCGGTGAACACATCCCAAAACGCCGCGTGGGGCGTCTGCCCATTCACCAACGTCGTAGAGATGAACAGATCGTCATCGCTGCCCACGCTTCCGTCGTTGGAAAGCTCGTCGTCAAGGATGTCGTACAGCGTGCAGGCGACCGCCGTTTCATCCGCACAGCCGTAGGCGTCGGTCGTGAAGGGCTCGGCGGTTTCCAAGCGCACCCGGAGCTGCACGCCGCCGTTCTGGGAAGAACCGTTGGCGTCCATGTAGATCGGGATGCGGTCCAGGTCCTCGACCATCACCACTCCGGCCATGAACGTGGCAAACCCTTCTCCCAAGGAGAGCCGCGGATCCTGATTGCTGTCTCCAATGAAGTGGGTGCCCCCCGGGCTATCGCTGTCCGAGTAGGCGTTGTGGATGATGTGCCCGACTTCGTGCAGGATGACCGCGTCGTCGTAGCCGTCATCGACGTCGATCCACGTGGCGAATCCGCTGGCAAACGAGCCGCTAAAGTTCGGCCACAGGACCGTGACCGTACTGACATTGTTTTCGCCGATCAAAGGACCGGTCACGTAATTGAACGACGCCACCGCCATGTCGAGCATGTTGAAGGGATTGGCCTCGTCGCTTCCGGAAGTGACCTTCAACGCGGTGACGGTGCCAATGTCCAGGTCATTGTTGGTGTTGTGGTTGCTGAAGACCGGACTGAACGCGGTGTATTCCTGATTGCTCAGGTTTGTGACCCGGATCCGCTGCGAAGAGTGCAGGTTCGTGTCCGAGTTGACCCGGACTTCCACGTCGGTCGTGCCCACGCTCGAGCACAGGATCGAGAACGAGCCATCCAACTGAGTCGATCCCGTTCCCAGCACCTGACCGTTGTTCTCGTTCAACACGGTCACGTCCGCGTAACGGATCGGCTTGGACGGATCGTTGCCGTTCCAACCGTTGTAGTTCCAACCTTTGTCTTCGTATTCCCAGACGCCAGTGCAGGTGAAATCAGCCCAAGCGCTGACCGGAAAGCTGACCGCGAGGAGCGCGGTGAAGAGAGTCTTTCGTCCCATGATTCCTTACCTCCCCGGCCGATGACGCGTGGGCAGAACGATCACGGTTTCTTCGGAACCGTCCGCGTTCCGCGTCAGACGCTCCGTTCCTGGCTGGGGCGGCGTGCCCCAACGAAGGTAGCGGGTGACCTGCACGGGCTCGTCGTAGGTACGAGTCCCGTCGCTCCCCTTCATGATCCCTCGCACGGTCAGAGCGACCTCGCGGTAGGTGTCGTCTTCCGGCATGTCGATTCGCATGCGACGCCGGGTCATGGTGCGCTCTTTGGAGAGCCCTCGTCCAATGCGGGAACCGCTCACCACCTGAGTGTCTTCGGGGAGATTCACTTCGTACTCGACGTTTCTGAGGTCGAGAACCGGCTCGAAAGTGAACTCAAGGTCCACGTGGCGACCCGCGGAACGGGTTTGCGCGAAAGTCACGCGAATCGGACCCTCTGGCTTGCAACTCTTCTCCACCTGAGGAGCCAGTCGCTC
Source organism: Planctomycetota bacterium (assembly GCA_028289345.1). Classification (GTDB taxonomy): domain Bacteria; phylum Planctomycetota; class B15-G4; order B15-G4; family SIAN01; genus JANQQL01. The sequence goes on from JANQQL010000034.1 coordinate 33,592, forward strand.
GAAGGGCTCCGCCGACTGAGAGGTGACCGCTAGGGAAACGCCGACCACTCCGATCGCCAGCAGCAGCGAGACGGGAGGCCGCTTCGACAAACTCCGAAACGTCATCAATGGATCCTCGATCTAAGAGAGAGACAACCGTGCGAGTAGGGGACTTTGGCACCCCAAGAAAAGAGCGCCGTCCGCACACCAAGCTCCGCGGAAAGAGACGCGGAAGTTAGATAGCGCAGCTGACCCCCGAGACCCCCGGGGCCAGGGAAAGGATTCAGAAATCTGTTCGACGGGAGGATCGGGCCCGAGGTTCCGCTCCAGCCCCGCGGCTTTCTTTCCGAGAACGGATTTCGCAGCCAGGCCAACCCGAACCCGCCCCGCGGCCCGGGGATTCGCCACGACTACAATCCTTCTCATGAAATCCCTGCCTAGACCACTGCTCCTCCCCCTCGCCGCCGCCCTCGGGTTCTCCCTGATTGGATGCTCCGAGCGGGCCTCCCTCCGCGGCACGGCGGAGACCTCCCCCTACAACGTGTTTTTCCTGACCGTGGATACCCTGCGCGCCGATCACCTGGGCAGCTACGGCTATCCGCGAGCGACCAGCCCTTTTCTGGACCGTCTGGCCGAACAAAGCACTCGCTTCGAATGGGCCCTGGTCCAGTGGCCGAAGACCGGCCCCTCGTTCGCCTCGCTGTTCACCAGCACTTACGGCTCGACCAGCGGAGTCGCGCGCAAGACCGGACGTTTCGGTGTGCCCGAATCCCTGGACCTATTCGCGGAAATCCTGGACACCGCGGGCTTCGAAACCATGGCCCTGGTGTCCAACGGCTGTCTGACGCGGCAGCTCCACTACGATCAGGGATTCGACACCTACGTCGAACACTTCTACGCCCAAGAGGGGGCGGCGGATCAGCTCGCCGATCGCTGCAAGCAAGTCCTGCTCGACCGGCAAGACGACGGCAACTACTTCCTGTGGGCGCACTTCATTGACCCTCACGCTCCGTACTTGCCTCCTCAAGAGTACGTCGACGAGTTCAGCGGAGACGAGCTGTACCACGCTTCGGTCGGACCGGAGGTCCCCCACTACGAAGACGGCATGTCGGGGACGTTCTCGGTAGGACGGATTCCGCCGGTCGCTCAGATCGAGGACCACCATCAGGTCCGAGACTACGTGGTGCGATACGACGCGGAGATCCGCTACCTCGACCGAGTCCTCGAAGACCTGTGGAACTGGATGAAGGAGAAGCAGCTCCTGGAAAACACCATCGTGGTCTTCACCTCGGACCACGGCGAGAGCTTGGGGGATCACAATTACTTCTTCGAGCATGGTCGATACCCCTACGACGCCTGCACTCGGGTGCCGTTGTTCATCCACCACCCGGACCTGAAACCCTCAGTGATCGAAGAGCCGGTGGCGCTGATGGACATCGTGCCGACCGTACTCGAGGCCCTCGAATTGCCTCCGGGCTTTCAGACCGAGGGGAAGAGCTTGCTGTCTTGGCTGGAATCCGGCGGCCCCACCGAGGAAGTCCGGCCGGTCATCACCGAGTCCGGCTACAGTCAGCGGTTCTGCGTGGCCGTCCGTCGCGGGCCCTGGAAGCTGATCAAGATCAGCGATACGACCCTGCGCAAGGAGCTGACCGGCAGCACCTACGAGCTGTACCACGTGCTGAACGACCCCGGGGAAACGCGCAACCTGATCGAGGATCCGGATCCGGCAATCCAGGAAGCCTTCACCCGGCTCCGTCCAGTTCTGGACCGGGAGACCAAGGACCGGCATGCGAAGAAAGGCCTGGCGCAACTCCAGGAAGTGAGCACGGAGGTCGATGAGACCTTGCGAGCCCTGGGCTATGTCGATGGGGAATAGTGAATCGGATCGCGGGTTGCTCACGGCAAAGAAACGGTCCCGGAAACGATGAAGAGAAGCTTCTCCTTCGCAATCCCTTGTCTCACTCTGCTGGTTTCATGCAGCGGAGAACCGGCCACTTCCCGTCAGGACTTGCCGCCCAATGTGCTGTTCCTGACCGTAGACACCTTGCGCGCGGACCACATGGGCTGCTACGGCTATCCGCGCAATACCACCCCGTTCCTGGATTCCTTGGCACAGAACAGCACCCTTTTCGAGTACGGCCTGGTGCAATGGCCCAAGACCGGCCCCAGCATGGCCTCACTGTTCACCAGCACTTACGGCTCGACCAGCGGGGTCAAGCAGAAGACTGGTCGAATCAAGATCCCCGAAACCTTCGACACCTTTGCCGAACGACTTCAAGAGTCAGACTACGAGACCTTGGCCGTGGTCAGTAACAGCAGCCTGAACCGACTCCTCGGCTACGACCATGGCTTCGACGAATTCGTCGAACACTTCTTCATCGAGACCGGATCGGCTCGGCAGGTGGCCTCGCAAGCGAAGAAGCTCCTGAACGGGAGAGATCGCGACCGCCCCTTCTTCCTTTGGTCGCACTTCATCGATCCCCACACGCCCTACGAAGCGCCGGATCAATACCGGTCACTGTTCCGCGGCGACGATCTCTACCAACGCAGCGAGGGACCGGCGATTCCGCTCTACGTCCCGGATGTCAGCAAGGGCCCGTCGGCAATTGGACAAGTCCCCCCCGTGGCCCAACGCGACAACTGCGAGCAAGTCCGGGACTACGTCGTCGAATACGACGCTGAGATTCGTTACTTCGATGACGAGATGAAGCAGTTCTTCGCGTGGATGGAAGACAACGGTCATCTGGATCGCACCATCGTCGTGTTCACCTCGGATCATGGGGAGAGCCTGGGCGACCACGACTACTACTTCGAACACGGACGCTTTCCCTACGATGCCTGCACCCGGGTTCCTTTGTTCATTCATCACCCGAATCACGCCCCGGCGACGATTCCGGAACCCGTGGCTCTGTTGGACGTCGTCCCCACCGTGCTCGATTTCCTGGATCTTCCCCCCGGATTCCAGACCGAGGGCAAGAGCCTGCGGGACTGGATCGAGCAAGGGAACTGCCCGGAAGAGCCGCGCGATGTGATCACCGAGTCCGGCTACCGCGATGACTTCACCGTGGCCCTGCGACGCGGTCCATGGAAGATCATTTGCATCAGCAATGAAGACTTGCGCAGGGAACTCCAGGGAACTCGTTACGAGCTCTACCACGTCTTGGACGACCCCTTGGAAACCAACAACTTGGCGGAGCGGAACTCGGAAGTCTTCGAGCGATTGAAGAAGGCCCTGGACCAAGAGGTCGCCGGCCGCCACGGCAAAGTCGGCCTGGCCCAGCAGATCGAAGGCGGCTTGCCCGACGACCTGGAGGAGGTGCTCCAAGCCCTGGGTTATGTGGATGGCGACTGATTTGCCACAATGCGCCCGGGCCGCCGAGACCCCCTGTCGGCCGCGGATTCCCCGGCCATGAGCCGCGGCCGAGTGCGGAAGCATTTCCGCACTCCCACGGCCGACCCGCCCCCGCAGGATTTTTTCAACGGCCTGCTGGCAGCCGACGTCGAAGGCGAACCAGAGAACCCCTCGTCAGAAGGAAGAAGGAGAGTGTCCATGAGGTCCTTGCGACCCCTTGGGTGGATCGTCTTGGGAATCACTGGGCTCGCCGGCCAAGCCCACGCCCATCATCCCCACGACCCGATCGACTGGCTGTGCCTCAGCCCGAGCCACGCCGACGATGAAACCGCGCTGGTCGCATCGGTGGGGTCGATCAACCTCTTCTTGATGAGCGAGAACGCTGGCCATTCGTGGCGCAACTCGCGCAACGGCCTGCGCGGCAAGCGGATCTTCGGCGCGGCCATGGCCTCAGACTGGACCACCTCCGGCACGGCCTACGCGGTGACCGGCGGGGCCGGATTGCAACGCACGACCGACCGAGGGATGACCTGGCACACCGTCTCCGTGCCGCGCGATCTGCGCTTCGTCCAAGTGCTTCCGAAAACGGCGGACGACTCCCAGCAGTTGTTCTACGGCGGACATCATTTGTTGTTCTGGTCCGACGATGGAGGAGTCACGGACCGCCGAGTGTTCGAAAGCCCGCGGGGAAGCAAGATCCTTGCGGTGGCGGTGGCTCCGGATTTCGCGTCCAGCGGGATCGTCATGGTCGGCACGGACACGGGATCGGTTCACTGGAGTACCAATCGCGGCGCTTCTTGGTCCATGACCCAGCTCGACGGCAGCATTCGCGATATCGAAATCGCGGCCGAGGACACCCAAGGAAGACTGGTCTGGGTCGCGACCCATGGGGCAGGGGTCTATCGGTCCACGGACGGAGGACAAAGCTTCCGGCCGAGCAACTCCGGACTCTCCGACTCGGATGTGAACGACCTCGCGGTGGCACCTTCCTTTCCCGCGTGTGCCGAGGTCTTCGCCACGACTCGCGATGATGGCCTGTTTCATTCCGTCGACGGCGGCAAGAATTGGAACCGGACGTCTTTGCGCGTGCCAAAGACGTTTCAAACCGACAACCACTATCGTCTCGTGCGACTCCCCGCTGCCTATCCCGAAGACCCCCGGGTGTATTGCGCCACCTTCGAAGGCCTGTTCGTCTCCGACAATCGCTCCCGGGATTGGCGAAAAAGTCACATCAATCCGACTCGCATGGGTCGCAAGGTCGCGGTGTCTCCTGACTATGGCAGCGACAACACCGTGTTCACCTCGGGCTACGGCATGCAGCTCTTGGTTTCTTACGACCAAGGCAAGGAGTGGGAGCTGCGCTGCACGGACATCTTCGCCCTGAGCGGCTACGCACTGGCGGTATCCCCGGAGTTCCCCCGCGATCAGCTGATCATGCTGGGAGTGGACCGCGGCCTGCGTCGCTCGACGGACGGGGGCTTGACCTGGGAACAACACGAGCTTGAACCCCACACGCTCCGCAGCAAGCAGAGTTCCTACGAAGTCCGACACATCGTCTACTCGCCTCAGTTCCGGCGAGACCGGACGGTGTTCGCGGTCAGCAAGGGCGGCATCTTCCAATCGCGCAATGGCGGAGAGAGCTGGGAATCGAGTCCCCCCATCGCTCCGTTCGCGGCCCGCTTGGCCCTGTCACCGAACTTTCCAGAAGACCCATTGATGATCGTGGCGGGCAACGCCATCCATCGATCCACCCGCGGCGGGCAACAATGGGAGTCGGCTTCCTACACCGGCCCCGTGGCCGACATCGCTTGTGCCCCCGACCTCCGCAAGACGAAGGAAGTGTTCGCCATCGCGTCCGGCGGGGAGTTTCTGAAGTCCACGGACCGGGGAGCTTCCTGGTCAATTCAAAACTCCGCCTTCCAAGGGCACAGCCCGTCGGGGATGTTGATTTCCCCGGCGTTCGAAAAGGACGGCACGATCTTCGTGACGACCCACGGCGGAGGCCTCTACGTTTCCAGGAACCGCGGCAAGAAGTTCACGCGAGTCTCCGCTGGCAGAACTCCCATTGACCACGGCGTCTCTTCGGCGATCTCTCCGAACTTTGCCAACGATCGCACCCTGTTCGTCGGCAACTTCGCCGGGACCTGGAAATCCACCGACGCCGGCAAATCCTGGGAACTCATCACCCACGTCGAACTCTACGACGATGGACGCCAGCCCTGGGTGCGCACCGGACCTCGCTGGACCAAAGCACCCGTACCCCACTGCCTGTCCCGCGGCGTGTCCGTGGGTCGCTCCCAAGGACAGGCGATCACCTTGCCATTCACGGGATCCGCGGTCACGCTATTTGGAACTCGAGGACCCGACCACGGCCTGGCACGAATCTTCGTCGACAACACGTTCACCGCGGAAGTCGACTGCTACGCGGCCGAGCTGGAGACACAATCGGTCTTGTTCGAGACCGACTTGGACTGGGGGCACCACACCCTCGCCATCAAGGTTTCGGGACGAAAGAATCCCGCGTCTTCCGGCACCATGATCGGCATCGACGGTGCCCTGGTGGACTATCGGGGACCCGACGAAGTCCCCGTGTTCGCGTCAGTGACCGAGCCCATGAAGAGTCCGCGCAGCGGCTTCGTGAGTTCCCTGCGCTGGTTGATTGCACCGGTCCTGGGATTGATCGTCCTTCAGGTCTTGCTCACCCAAGGCCGGAAGTCAGCGTAGCGTAGACGGTCCTGACACCGACGGAACTCGGCCGTCAGGAAACACCTCTCCCCTCGCCGGCGGGTCTCGGAACGGCCGTCAGGAGTTGTTCGGCCGCGCCCTCGAAAGAACGGTCTTTTCCGAAGAGGATGAGGCCTCGCCCGAGTTGGCGCGAAACCCCATGCTTCGCCGAAGGAAAAGCAGGCCCAACAGCGTCAGTGCGGCGGCGGCAAAGACGATCGCAGAGGGGTGCCAGTGATGCTCCGGTGCTCCGTGTCCCGGGTGGGCCAACAGCGGAGACGTTGCAACGAGGAGCAAGCTCGCAGTCATGAAGGTCGTTTTCATGGCGACCTAGCTTGCCGGCTCAATCATCGATGAACAAGTCGAGAGTGTCCGTGATTCCGCTGGCGCGCTCCTCGCTGAGACGATTCTCGAGCCAGGCCGCCTGCACTTGCACACAGGCAGCATAGGCGAGCAGATCCCCCGACCCATCCATCCACTCGGAAGAGTCGTCGTCCGCGTCCGTTGTGCTTCCCTCGTCCGTGTCACCGTCCTCGTCTTCTTCGTCCTCGTCGGTGAGGACATCGGGAATCGTCGCACGAAAGATCGCTCGGGACGCGATCGCCGCGCCGCGTCCAGCGGCCACCGAGCGCCGCCAGAGGGTCATGGCCAGGGCGACGGCAATCGCCGCCGAGACGCCACACCAGAGACCCGCATGGTTCGAAACCAGACCCCCTTCCGCCGTTTCGGCGGAACCGGACAACGCGGCGCACAGGGCCAGCACCAACGCGAGTCCGCCAACCACTCCGCTCGACAGGAGGAATGCGAAAGACAGAGACTGCATCTTGCGCGCCAGTTGGCTGGCATACTCAAAGCCCACCCCGAATCGATACGCCGGGGGCGGCGGGATGAACGGTCCGGACATTCCGTCCTCTCTGGGTGTGGTCTCTTGGGTGCGTGACAGAATCTGAGGGAGGAACAGCGACGCGGCACATTAGCAGCTCCTCCGGATCCGTCAGAGGCTTTCGGTGAAAACCGTGGCGGCCCCACCCGTCTGCTGCCCTCGCACGGCAAGCAGGCCCTCGCCCACTGAGCCTTCCCCGTTCTCACTCGATGCTTCGGATCAAATCGAGCGAATCACGACAGCAGACGCTGGTAGTGTTCCAACAGTTCGTCGGCCTGATCTTCGACGGTTCGCACGGCGACTTTGGGATCGGCGAGGGAGGCCCACAGGGCGTCATCCTCCGCCAAGCGCAGCAGCGCCTGATGAAGCTCTCGGCGATCTCCCGGCGCGAATAGCAGGCCGTTGCCGCGACGCTCGACGAACTCCTTCATCCCGCCATGGTCGGCAGCGATCACCGGGAGGCGTGCCAGAGCCGCTTCGTCCAATGTCAGCGGCGCATTCTCAAACCACCGGGAGGGCACAACGAGCACGTCGACGGCGTCCAACACCTGCGGCAACCGGTCGTGAGCGAACGCCCCGTGAAAACGGACCGCGGGGTGACGGTTGGTGTTCTCCAGCTGCCGCGCGAACTTGCCGCCGTCCCACAAAGAAGTGCCGTGAAGATGAAGCTCCGCCACCCCTTCGGGAACCTCTTGAAAAGCATCCACCAGGAGATCGACGCCCTTCGAGGGTAAGAACGTCCCGACGAAGCCAAAGCGTCGTGGCCGACGAGGTTGCCTCGCTTCGCTCCGCGCCTGAGCCCAGCCGGATTCCATCCCGTTCTCGGAATGGCCGGTGGTGGGGCCTTGCAAGCCATGACGCAGGTACTCGTCCAACACGAACTGGGAAGGGGACACACACAGATCCGCCCGGTTGAGCTGTGCCAGGATGAACTGTTTGCGCCGCTCGATGGGCTGCAGATGGAGATTGTTCGCGAAGTACTGCACGGCCCCACCCAGAGCACGCAAGGGGTGTTTCCAAGCGCCTTCTTGCCACGCAGCGCTGGTCGCATTCATCCCCCACCGCACCCGTTTCTTGGCGATGCAAAGGGAACAGCGCCAGGGTTCGATCTCGGTGCACAGATGACCGCGAGGGGTGAACCGTTGCCCGCGCGGGCACAGGTACCAAAAGTCGTGCAGTGTCAGCACCACCCTCGCTCCCGCCAGCCGTGCGGCTTCGATGAGGTCGGTGGACAGTCCGAATAGGTGATGGATGTGAACGATGTCGACGCCGCGGCGGAGTTCTTCTTCGAACAAACGCCGGACTTTCGGGTTCTCGTAGGTCTCCTGCAACGAGGTCGCGTGTTCGGCGGGAGTGCGCACCCGTCGCACCAACAGCCCGTCCTGATCCTCGGACTCCACGGTGTAGGCGCCCTGGGACTCGCGGCCGGTTCGAGTGAAGACCGACACTTCGTGCCCGCGGCGCAAGAACTCCCGACTCAGTCCCGCGGCGCAGAGTTCCGCTCCCGCCTGCTCGAGGGGCGGAAAGCCGTGGCTGACTTTGAGAATCCGAAGAGGTGCAGTCATCCCGTTCCTATCGGGCAAACCTTCCCTGGAAATGGCGAGGAAGCCAGGTTGGCGAAAGCGAAACGGCGGTGCCGGCAAAAGATGTCGACGGTCGGGCAACTTTGCCTCATCGCGACGAGCGCTCGGATGAAGAATCCGGACGGGTTCCTGATCGATGCGGAAGCATCGCGGGGTGGTCCCGGGGTGTGGTCGACCTGGGCCGCGGTGCGTCGGGCACATGGCCTCGGCGGCCAGGGTCATTGCGGCGGACCCGCCCACGTCCGCTCATTCGGCCGCAACGGGATCGGGGAGATGCTGCTTGTCCCGCGCGGCGGCCTCCACTCGAAGCCAGCCACAAGGCTGTAAACCATTTATGGAAGGTAACTTAAGCTCCACATGGACCAACCGAGTCCCCCCACTCCAAAGACCGGCCGGTTGACGGGGATGCGCGAACGAACCCCCAGGAGATCGCGAGACCAAGGGAAAACCCCCAACTCAACCTTGGCTGACGCTCGATAGTTCGAAGATGCAGACCTCCGTGTCCCGCTCGACGGAAACCTCCCCCGTCGCTTCCGATTCCCCCCACACACCGCGCCGCCTGCTGCTGCCGTTCTTCGCCGCAGTCGCGGGGCTGGGCTTCCTTGCCCATCTCGGATCGAAGCGGAACTTCGGCCCGGACGGGGACTTCCTGGCGGCATGGGGATTCGTGATCGTGGTCCTCACCATCGTTCCCGCGTGGGTTCGCTGGCTGCAATTGCGACGCCAAGGCATCGCGTCCGAGTGCATCCCGTTCTTGCCGATTCTTGGTGCCTTCTACGCGTTGTACTTCGGTCTCCCCGTTCTCGTGACCGACGAGCTTGCCACCCATGGTCGAGACGCCCCGGTGTCCAGCCTGCGAACGGCGCTGCACTATGCCGTCATCGGATGGCTTGCCCTGCTTGTCGGTTACTACGGCCTGAGTCCCCGGCTGCCTTGTCGCAGCGTTCGGTTGCACTGGTCCGTGGAATCCGGCAAGTCCTTGGCCATGCGCCTGCTGTTCCTCGGCAGCCTTGCCGCCGTGGTCTCGCGCATGGCGACAATCCCTCGTGCCGTCGAACAAGTCATGCACATGTTGATGCTGATGGGCCGGGTCGGCCTTGGGATCTTGCTGCTGTTGAGCTTGCGTCGACGACTGTCGAACGGCTGGAACGTGTTCGTTTGGGCCGGTCTTCTACCACTCTTCTTGCTCCTCCAAGTCGGAAGCGGTTTCGTCGCCAGCTTGGCCTATTCGGCCTTGTTCGTGCTCATGCTGGTTTGGGCGACCGGGTCGCGAGTTCCAGCCACGGTGTTGGTGGCGTTTGGAATCGCCATTCTCTTGCTCCGTGGCAGCCTACCGGAGTTCCGAGATCGGATCTGGGAGGATCCCGAAGCGGCGGCAATGGGCCCACTCGCCAAGTCCTGGCTGTTCCTTGAGGTCATTCAAGATCGCTTCGACGAAGATGGTCTGGAACTCATCCCCGTTGCTCATCACATCGCCGCTTCCCGGACCGCCCATCTCGCGCTGTTTGCCGACGTGGCTTGGACCACTCCCGATCTCGTACCCTACTGGGGCGGCGAAACCTACAAGACGATTCCCGCCAGCCTCATCCCGCGGTTCCTGTGGCCTGGGAAACCCGTCAAAGAAGTCGGCCAGGCATTCGGGCACCGCTACGCCATTCTGGATCCGGACGACCAAACCACCTCGGTGAACCTGCCCCACCTCATCGAATTCTATGTCAACTTCGGGGTGACCGGCGTGGTGGGCGGCATGCTGCTCCTCGGCATGTTCTACGGCTGGTTGAGCCGAAAACTGAACACGGTGGCGAGTGGAGACGGTGGCATTGTGATTGGTGCCGTGCTGTTCACCACGCTACTGAACATCGAATCCGACCTGAGCCTGGTTTGTGGTTCCCTTTGGCAAATCGCCGTCGCACTGTTCGTCGTGTTCCGAGTGCTCGGACGGGTGATCCGCCCCGACGACGGGGACAGGAAACCCGCCGTGCCGGATCAGTCCCGGCCACACTCTTCGGCATTGAACACCACGTCGGGGCGGCCGGGAACACTTCCCACGTAGCCCAACGCTTTGATCTTCTCGATCTCTTCGGGATCGACGGTGGTGGCCCAACCATCGATGCGCTGGGGACGGGCGTTGAAGTCGTGAATCAACCCGCGCAGCCGGGGCACAACGCTGGATTCCTGAGCAGCCAGGTCCTTTTGCTCGGCAGGGTCTCGCGAAACCTGATAGAGCTCCTGGCAGGCAAGCGGGTAGCCGAGACTGTCCTTGCGATGGTAATAGGGAGGCTTCTTGGGATGAATCCCTTGAGGATTGAACACGTACTTCCACTGTTCGTCGCGGATCGTGAAGACCAGGTCCTGCCACTCGGAGTACACGTAGTCCCGCGCCCCGCTTCCCTGATCCGGACGCAAGATGCGCGGCGCGTGGGAGACGTTTTCAGGAGTGGTGGTGGCCTCCCCCAAGACCAGTTCGGTGAGAGTGGGAAACAGGTCGACGTTTTGCGCCAAGTCCGACACGACCTGGCCGGCGGGAATCCTCCCGGGCCAGCGCATCACCAAGGGAACCCGCAAAGTGGAATCGTAGACTGAGTTGCCGTGGAAGTAGTAGCGGTGATGATCGCCCAAATCTTCGCCGTGGTCGGCCGTCACCACCACCAAGGTGTTGTCGCTCAAACCTTGCTCTTCGAGAGTGTCGAGCAGTTCCTTGACCAGTTGGTCCGTGGCACGGATTCCCCCGTCGTAGAGCGCCAGGATGAACTCGTGATCCTCGTCACTCAACGGCCGATCCGCCAGCGTCATGAAATCCAGATAGGCGTCCGCCTTGACCAAGTTGTCCGGGTTTGCGTCGTAGAGCTGTCCTCGGTAGTCGCCGGTGAACTGGGTGTGGTACGGCGGCGGAGGCAGATAGGGACGGTGCACCTGATAGAAGTGAGTCCACACGAAGAACGGCGCCGAGCCCGAGTCCCGCTCGCGCAACCACTTCATGGCGAGTCGTGACGCCTGGCGATCCCACGAGGACTTCTGGGACTTCTTGGCCGGTCCGTGCTTTCCCTCGCTGGTCACCTTGGAAAGCTGGAAGCCCTTGCTCGGATGCCCTTCGACATGGGCCGGGACGTAGGAAATGAACGCCGCGGTGTCGTAACCCGCATCTTCGAAGCACTCAGCCATGGTTGCTGGATCGCCGCGGAACTGCTGCGCGTTCTCTCGGACTCCGTGGGTCGACGGAAACGCCCCCACCATCATCGAGCACAGGGACGGAGCCGTTTGACCGCGCGGCACGTAAAAGTGGTCGAAGCGAGTGCCCTCGACCGCCAGCTTGTCGATGGCCGGGGAGACGGGCTCGTCGTAAGGCGCGTAGCCGTAGCACCCCAGGTGATCCGCACGCAGGGTGTCGATCGAGATGAGCAGCACCGAGGCGGGGGATGAATCGGATTCGCAGGACACGGGCAGCCACAGCGTGACGAGCGCCAGCAAGGACGCGGCGACGCGGAAGGACGCCCAGCGGGGGGGGGAATTCTGCGCGGAGTGCGGGGTCATGGACGCTCCACTCGAGGTGTGCGGAGAACGGAGCATTGTACAAGCCGATATGCTCTCGCAGCCCTTGGTAGTATGCGCCTTTCTCCTGCCCTCTCCCCGATGAAGAACCATGACCACTGCCTCCTACGACTCCCCGACCGAGCGCTACAGCTACAAGAGCGCGATGATCGACTCCCTGCGCGGAAGCCCCGAGGGAGTGCAAGTCGGTCGAGTGAACCTACGCCTTGCCGAGAAATTCGGCTTCTGCTGGGGCGTGGATCGAGCGGTGGCGATGGTCTGGGATGCGATTCGTGAGAATCCGGGTCGCACCATCTGGCTGCTGAACCAGATCATCCACAACCCCAAGGTCAACGAAGACTTCCTGCGCGAACGAGTTCGTTTCGTCTTCGGACCCTACGCCAGTGAAGGCGGCTTCGATGGGATCCGCCAAGAAGACCTGGTGGTGATCCCGGCGTTCTCGGCAGAAGTGGAGCACATGAACCGGCTCCAGGAAATCGGTTGCGAAATCGTCGACACCACCTGCCCGTGGGTGGAGAAGCCCCATCGCCGGGTGCTTCGCTACCTGGAAGACGGCTACACGGTGTTGATCCATGGCCTGCGCAACCATGACGAAACGCGGGCCACTTGCTCTCTCGTGGAATCAAAGCAAGGTCACTTCCTGGTCGTCAATGACATGGAAGAGACCGAGTTCTTGTGCGGATTCCTGCTCAAACAGGAACCTTTGAGTGCGTTCCAGGAGAAGTTCGCTTCCCGGACTTCCACTGGCTTCGACCCTGAGCAGCATCTGGTGCAGCTCGGCATCATCAACCAAACCACCATGCTGGCCTCGGAGTCGCGGGCCATTGCCGTGAAGGTCGCCAAAACCATGCTGGAACGCGATGGAGCTGGAAAGTCCTCCTCCAACTTCCGTGACTTCGACACCATTTGTCCTGCGACTCAGGACAACCAAGACGCGGTGATGTCCCTTCCCGATGACATGGACGTATTCCTGGTCCTTGGCGGCTACGACTCGTCCAACACCCGGAACCTTCTTCGTGCCGCGAAGTCGCGACACGGGTCCTATCACCTTCAGTCACCTCGCGCGATCGAGGGCAACACCCTGCATCACCGGGATCCGCAGAGCGGCCAAGAGGTCGTCGCTGCGAATTGGCTTCCCGAAGGCCCGGTGACAGTGGGCCTCAGTGCGGGCGCCTCGACGCCGGATACCGAACTCGAAGCGGTCATCCGCAAGGTGTGCGAGTCGGCCGGAGAAGAGCTTTCGGCCCAGGCGGTGGCAGCGGACACGCCGCAAAGCTGACGACCCGCAAAGGCGGCAGGCCAGTGAATAAGGCCAGCTAGAACCGCGTTTGGTAGGCCACCATTGCGGCAACATCGTTCTGCGTGGCTCCCGATTCACGGCGGCGCTGCCAGCCAACTTCGACGGACAATCCATCGATCGGTCGAAACGCCAACGTCGCGACACTTGACCAGCTTCGTTCGCGAAGACCGCTCGCTTCGTCGCGGGACTTGGTCGAAGCACCCACCCAGCCACGCCACGGGCCTTTGGCCAGGGTCCATCCCGTCGTCGCGGAGTCTTCGACCGCAGAGCTCCCCTCCACGTTCCAGCGGCGCGTCACTTCGAAGATCCCTCGCGCGCTCCATTGCCGGGGCAGGTCCCAGTTTTGTTCCACCGCGAAGGCGACTCCGGTTTCATGGTCGAACGTTCCTTTGCCACGACGGTGAACGAAGGAGGCATGGGATTGCGCTCCTTCGATTCCAGGAATCGCTCCATGCCAGGCCGCCCAACCGGAGTCCAGGAACCCGGTGTTCCCTGGCTCCTCGGAAACTTCGGGTCGAGTGATGGACTCGTGATCCCATCCCGTGAGCGCTGTCGTGTCTGCGGTGAACACTCCGGCGGACCACGAGTCCCCGTGCGAAACGCCGAGCCCAAACTGCTCTCCGAATTCGTAGTCCTTGGCATACACGCCTGCGAACAAATCCGAGTCGGTTTCCCAAGCGACGCCGAAGTCCGGCGTGAACTTGCCCACGAACCAATCCCGTTCTTGGAAAGAGACCCCAAGGGTCACGGAGTCTGCGAAAAGTCGTTGGAAGTCCACTCCGTTGGTTGAGCTTCCCGGGAACTCTGGGTCCACTCCCACCGCTTCTTCCACTTCCAGTTGAGGCGGGTTCGTTGGGAAGTCTTCCCAAGGCACCGGTTCGAGAATGCTCTCCGCAGTGATTGGGAGAACACTCCAAACATGAAACGGGTTGTTGGTTTCCTGGGCGACTCCCTCCGGGGCGATGAGCCACAAGGCCACAGAACAAGCTCCCACGACTCCTCCCGAGTTCCGGAAAGCACGGCAAAGAAACGCACTCATCAGCATCGACTCCTTTCGCGCCCTTACGAAAGAAGTCTTGGCCGTGGATCTCTCCTTCTGAGGAAATGGAAACGAGACGGTTCGCGACGAAGCCAGCGCCTCGCTGGGCTCGAGGATCCAGAAAAACTGAAATCCAGCCCTGCCGGGGGCTCCGTAATGGCTGCCAAACGGAGACCCATCCCATGAAACTTCTCTATCCCCTCGCGGCCACTGGATTGATCACTGCTTCGAGTCTTTGGTCGATGAATCGTGCCCCCCACTCGGTCGCTCCCACCGCGGCAAGCTCTTCTTGGAACGTGATCCTGGCGGAGATCCCGGGCACCTCTCCCTTGAGCCAAGAGATTCGAAAGCTCCAGGAATCCGTGGAACGCGACCCAAGCGATCTCGTCGCTTTGGAACGGCTCGGCTGGACATTCGTCCAAAAAGCACGCGCCGAGCACGATCCCGGGGCCTACTCCCTGGCTGAGCAATGCGCGTTGGCTCTCGATCAGCAAGATTCGGAAAGTCGCGCGGCCAAACTGCTCCGCGGGCATGTGCTGCAGAGCCTGCACCGGTTTCAGGAAGCAGAAGCTCTCGCTCGGCAACTGACGGCCGAGCCAAGCGGACCCGCCGAGTATGGACTTCTGGGCGATGCCCTCCTGGATCAGGGCAAGATTGCGAGTGCGGCCGAGGCTTACCAAGAAATGATGAATCTGCGGCCCGATCTTCACTCGTACTCTCGGGCAGCGAGGATTCGGTATCTCTTGGGGGATGTCGCAGGGGCACTGGAGTTTGCCTGCTTGGCAAGCGATGCGGCTCATCCCCGAGCGGCCCACGAGTATGCTTGGGCGCTCACTCTGCGGGCGACCCACGAGCTTCGCTGGGGAATGAACGACGAAGCCGAGCATTCCCTTGCCCGCGCCTTGGATCGCGACCCCAAGTCGCCCGGCGCACTTCGTCTTCGCGCTCAAATCCTTGCCATGCGGGAGGCATGGGACGAAGCGATCGTCGATCTTCGAAAAGCCGCGCAGTGCGATCCCCACCCGGAAACTCTCTGGGCCTTGGCGGAGTTACTGCAATGCGCGGGAGACTCACGCGCCGCGGCGGAGGTCCGTCATCAGCTCTCTCGCCAGGGGGCCTCCCACGATCCGCGAAGCTTCTCGGTGTACCTCGCCTCGACGGGTGGAGACGCGACCCAAGCCGTCGCCTTGGCACGGCAAGAGCTCGAAGATCGCCAAGACCCGTTCACCTGGGAGGCGCTGGCGGTGGCGTTGCTTGCCGACGGGCAGGTGAAGGAAGCGCGACACGCCATGCAACAAGCGCTGCGACACGGCACCCGGGATGCGAGTCTTTGGTATCACGCGGCTCTGGTGGAAATTGCCGCGAACGAGCACCGTGCAGCCCGACAGTACGCCAACGCTGCCAAGGACCTCGATCACTTGCTAATGCCCTCCCAGCGCCGTCGACTGCACACGGCATTCCCCGATCGTCCGTAACAGTGGCTGTGACCTCATGATCCCGGCCTGACTTCACCACGGACGGGCCTGTCTCTCGGCCTCTCGCCCCATCCCTTCTTCTCATTCACGGAACGGCGAACCTCATTGGGGAGGTTCTGCTGCATCCGAATCCACGAACACTCTTTTTGAAAAGGAAAGAACCATGCTCTGTTCGAAGCGGCTTCCGGGAGTTTGCTCTCTCGGCATTGCCCTGCTGACCGCGGCCAGCTTGACCGCCCCGGTTCGGGCATCCAGCCACATGGATGCTCCGCTGATCACCTTGCTCGACGCCGCCAATACCACGGACGTGTACGCTTTCGTCGCCGAACAAGACGGCCGTCAGTACCTGGCCACCGCTCTTGCTGTGTACCCCTTCGAAGAACCCGGGATTGGCCCCAACGCCTTTCGTTTCGACGACAACGTTCGCTACGAAATCCATGTCGCAACTGGCGACGACCTGCAGAAAGGAAAGCCGACCTTCTCCTATCAGTTCGATTTCTTCACCAAGTTCCGCAATCGGAACACCATCCTTCAGTCTTTCCAGGACGTCATCCTGAACGTCGGCGACGACGGCCAAAACCTGACCCAGACCTACCGGGTCACCCTGGTCGACCGTTCGGATCCCAAGAACTGGAAGCGCCGGATCATCGGCAAGGGCGTGGTTCCGCCCAACAACCAGGGCAACGTCACCCCGCTCTACAACATCAATGACGACGGCGAGATGCCAGCCAAAGGCGGCGTGGCCACGCGCAATCTGCTCGACCCCTACACCCAGCAGTCGATCGTCGATTCGAAGGATGGCTACCTGATTTTTGCGGGTCAACGCGATGACGGTTTCTATGCGGACATCCAGGCAATCTTCGACGGGCTCATGTTCCGACAACCGGATCAAAGCTTCGACAGCCAGGGTGGATTCAACGTGCACACCATTTGCCTGAACATCCCCCTCGAAGAGATCGGTGGAGACATGCAGGTTGCGGGGGTGTTCGCGACCACCAGTCGACGAGTGCTGTCGGTGCTCCCAGACTGCTCCGACGAAGAGCGCACTCGCAAAGCCAAGTTCGTGCAAATCGGCCGCCAGGGTAACCCACTGTTCTGCGAGGGTTTTGTCGCCATCGCCGACAAAGACAAGTACAACCGCACGCTTCCGACCGCGGACCGCAATCTGTTCGCGCGCTATGCGAAAGAACCAGAACTCGCAGTGCTAGTCAATCAGTTGCTGTTCGGCGGCGACTCGGTGGTCATTGAAAAGGACCGAACAGACCTGGTCTCGATTTTCATCCCGGACCTGATCCGAGTCGACCTTTCCACTGGACCGGCGCGGCTGGCCGGCGACGGTCAAATGGTCGGCACCAATCCGGATGACACCGGCTTCTCACGCTTGGGAATCTTCGGGGAAGAGCCTGACGTGCTGATCAGCCAGATCCAGGATGGATTCGGCGGCGGCGTGTTGCCGGGAGGCTGGCCCAACGGCCGTCGCTTCGGAGACGACGTGGTCGACATCGCGATCACCGCCTTGTTGAGCGACCTGCGCGACGTCAACAACCTGATCATCAACTCCGCCGACGGCATCGATGCGGTCAACAACAACGACGCGTCGTACCACCGGACCTTCCCCTACGCGGCCACTCCTTTGAACGGCCGCAACCACCCGCACCACTGAGAGACTCTCGGTAACTCGGTCTTGATTCGACGGTGGTCGGTGAGAGCGACACCGGCGCTCTCCCGGTCACCGTCGGATCCTTCCCCGCTCGGATTCGCGGCGCCCCGCGAGCGCGATTCCCCCATTCGTTCTCGAACCGTTGCACGGTTTTCCTGACTGGAACCCCACGGAGCCTCGTGATGAAGCCTCTCGTTTCGATTTCCTTCTTCGTTCTTTTCTTGCTCGGATTTCCCTCCTCCGCAGACGCTCACGAGCCCGGATTTCGAACGGCTCGCATTCGTTTGGGCGATTCACTGGCACTTGAAATGGAGATGACGGCGGACGACTGGGAACAACTCGGCCTTCCCCTCGAAGTAGACACAGCACCGGGAAGTCTGGGGCTGGCGGACCTCCAGCCCTTGATGGTGGTGAGCCAGGCGAATCAGCCGCTGGTTCCCTCCCAGGTTTCTTTGACCCCGGACGAGGACCACTGGTGGCTTCGCCTGAGTTATCCGTGGGAGTCCGAAGCTCCGGTTCGACTGTCCTTCGAGATCCTCGACCACGTCGCCCATGGCGCCAAGATTCATGCCCTGGTCGCGAACCCCGACGGCGAAGTTCAATCCAACTGCTTGCTCGATGCTTCCCACCGAGAACTAGAAATCATCGGATCCACGAACGCAGCGAACTCCTGGCTGCCGTTTCTCCGTTCCGGCGCCGAGCACGTGTGGATCGGCATCGATCACCTACTGTTCCTCACCGTGTTGTTGATCTCTTGCCGCAAGCTGTCCTCAATGCTGCGCCTGGTCACGACCTTCACGATCGCTCACTCCCTGACCTTGGTGGCCGCAGTCCAGGGTTGGGTCTCATGCCCGCCGTCGATCGTGGAGCCCCTGATCGCCGCTTCCATCGTGGTGATGGCGTTGCGAGCTCTTCGCGGCTCTCGACCCACGGAAGCTCCCGAGAATCTGACCTGGGTGTTCGCCTTTGGACTGTTTCATGGACTCGGGTTCGCCGGAGCCTTGATGGAGTCGAGCGGATCGGAGGGTCGTCCTTGGGGCCCTTTGCTTTGGTTCAACGTCGGAGTGGAGATGGGACAACTGAGCTTTGGCGTGGTCGTCGTGGGTTTGGGCGCCGCTGCCCGGCACCTGGCGCCCCGTGCGGTGTCCTGGTCTCCCGCGGTCCTGGTGGTGTCGGCCTTGGCCGGCTCCTGGTGGCTGGTGGACCGAACGCTTCTGTCATGAGCCCCTGCCTCCCTCATCCCCGGCGCAATTCACCAGCGCCGGGATTTTCTGAGATCCACGGAAGGTCGGGCTCCGTAGGCGCCCCTATGATCCTTCCCATGGCATCTGGCGACCCGGAACCTGGCCCTTCCTCGAAGGGAAAGCCCGCTGATCACGCGGCCCTCGAGCGCGGTCTGCCCGAACTCTTGATGGAGATCCGCCAGGGGAGTCAGAGTGCCTTCGCCGAGTTCTACGACCGAACCTCGGCGCTGGTGTTCTGCACGGCCCTCCGTGTGCTTCGCGATCGACACTCGGCAGAGGAAGTGACCCACGACGTGTTCATGAACGTTTGGCGAAACGCCGCATCCTTCGACGCCGGGCGTTCGGCCGTGACGACCTGGCTGCTGGTCATCGCCCGCAGTCGAGCGGTGGATCGGCGTCGATCCCACGCCGCTCGGGCTCGGCGTGAAGAAGGCATGCCCGACCATGCCCAGGCGGCCGCCCAGGACTTGGACCCAGACGCCGATCCTCGGTCCCAGCACGGCCGCAAGGAGCGGCGGCTGGCCGTTCGCGACGCCATGCAACAGCTTCCCTCGGAACTTCGCGCTGGGGTCGAGCTCGCCTACGATCAAGGACTCTCCCATTCCGAGATCGCCCAACGCCTGCAGCTTCCTCTGGGAACCGTGAAAACCCGAATTCGGCGGGGCATGGCCAAGCTGCGCGAACTCCTGCGGCCTTGGGAGGTTTGCGATGATTGACCGAACCACCCATGCGCGCTGTGAGTTCCACGAAACCGCCGTGCTCTACGTTCTTGGCTCCTTGGACCCCGAGGCATCCGTCGCGTTTCAGGAGCATTTGCAAGACGGCTGCGACGACTGCCAGGAAGAACTCCAAGAGGCCCGGGAAACCGTCGCGGAGATCGATCAGGCAGCCGCGCTGGACGAACTCGAAGGACCCCTTCCCGAGGACCCCACGCCTCGCCCCGACGGCCTGCTGCGGAATCGACTGCTTCGTCGAGTCGAGAAGGAGGCCCAGGCGGGATCCGAGTCTTCGCCCAACGAAGCGAGCGAGGAACTGCCGCCGGGCATCTCCATCGTCGCCCAATCCACGGAGGGTTGGGGGCCGATGGGCTTCGAAGGAATCGATTGGAAGATCCTAGCGGTCGACGAAGAACGTGATTTCGTGACGGCCCTGATTCGAATGAAACCAGGGGCGTCCTATCCGGCACACCGCCACGTCGCCGTGGAAGAGTGCTACGTCCTCTCCGGTGAACTTCACGTCGGCCCCCAGGTGATGAAGACCGGCGACTACCAGGTGGCGGAGAAAGAATCCGTGCACCCCGTTCAGTGGACCGAGACAGGCTGCACCCTGTTCGTGACCTCTTCTCGAAGCAACGAGATGCTGGTCTGACAAGCTGGTGAGCAGGGCTGGACCATCGGTCGATGGATTCTCTTCTGCGCGGCGAGTTTGGATGGCGAGTGAGACGACGGATTCCTCGAGGAGACAACGGCGCTTGGAACACAGAGCCCCGATCGGGGAGCTCATGCGTGGAGCCCCGAGATCCGGACAACTCGCGGCCAGCTGCACTGCAACGCCTCCCTCCCACTTCGCTCCGGCGCACTCCCGCGGGCCTTCGACGAAAAAGTTGAACCCGTCGGCTGGTCGGGGCCGCACTGGTTCTCCGGGCATGGGCGCCCCCGGCTGGTGACTCCCGAGCGGATCTCCGGCTGGGAATCCACCACTTCCAAGGGAGATCCGCCATGAAACTTGGTCTCGCGGGCGCGCTGCCGCTGCTTCTCATCCTGCCCTGTTGGCAAACACCCGAGGACGTTCGCCGGGCGAGCATCGATCCGGAACTCATCAACCGGATCAACGTGGAGCCGTCCCTGCGAAGTTTCGACGGCGTTCTCGGCGTTCGTGCCATGCGTTGGGAAGGAGAATCCCGAGAAGCCTTGTTCGCCTGGTTCGAAGACAAGGCCGCTGCCCTGGACTGGTACTACAGTGCCGAGCACGTGGATGCCGCCGAGGCCATGCTCACCAAGTCCATCGATCGCCAGGAGGAGCCGCTGGCTCACGTTGCTGACGACTCCGGCCCTTTGCTGATCATCTTTTACGTGGCCGCCGATCCCACGGCAGAAATCCCTGACGGGCTGAGCCTGCCGCTGACCGCGCTATCCATGGAGATCTACCAGCCGTTGCCGGGGGGAACCTCGATTCGTGGCCGGTTCACTCCGGAATCTGTCGAGATTCCCCATCATGCTCGGCTGCTGGAACGTTGAAACCCCGGCCAAGTGGAACTGCAAGGGGATCCTGGCACGGAATCCGGAAACACTCGAGCCACCGATGAAAGCTCTGATGCGGCCACCATGAAGCCAAACAACTCTCCCCAAGAGGTGGAACGCCTGCTCGAACACTCCGACTACGTGCAATCGCTGGCCCGAGATCTCGTTCGGGACTCCCAAAGCGCCGACGATTGCGCCCAAGACACCTGGCTGCAAGTCTTGGGCAATCCAGTGGTCGGCATTGAGTCCGCACGCGGCTGGTTGCGTCGGGTCTTGTTGAGGCAGGCGTTCCGCCGGGGAGAGGAGAGCCATCGACGGCGAAAGCGAGAAGAGCAATCCGTTTCCCCCGCCACGTCTCCTTCTGCGGTGGAGGTGGCCGGTCGCGATGAAACTCGGCGAGTCGTGGTCGAAGAGCTGCTCGCACTCCCCGAGCCTTACCGCGCCATCATCTTGCTGCGCTACTTCGAAGGCCTCACCCTTCGGGAGATTGCGCAACGACAAGCGATCCCTCTCGAAACCGTGCGCACGCGTCATCGTCGAGGTCTGGCAAAGCTTCGGGAAACCCTGACGCGCAGATTGCGTGGACACGGGACCTGGGCTTGGTTGGGACTCGTTGCCCTCAAGTGGATGTCTCCGGAAGCGGGACGGGTCCCAGAGTTCGCCGCCGCTGGATTCGGGTTGCGCGGCCTTGCGGCGGTGTTGGTGGCGATGATGCTCTTCTTGGTGGTCCTTCCTCGCCGCCTTCGTTCCTCAGCGAGTCAAGCCGAGGTTCCTCAACAACGTCAACTGCGATGGCGCTGGACCGTCCTTTCCGCTGTCGGCTTCATCTTCGGTTTGCCACTGGGTGTTCTGGCCAGCGGCCCGTTGGAAATGCTCGTCGCCATGATGCTGGTCACGCCGCTGATGTTCTTGGTGACCGGTGCGATTCTGGGCACGGCCCAATGGTTTGCACTGCGAGAGCGCCTGCACCACTGGAAACGCTGGATCCCGGCGAGCGCCACCGGACTTGCCATCGGCCTGACCGTCGGCTCGGTGCTCGTGGAAGCGACCTGGTCGTGGCTGACCGGTCGCCCCCTGCGAATGTCGAGCGCCACTCCCCTGCAGATCTGCGTGTCCGTCATCACCATCGGAACCATCGCCGGTGCTTGCCTCGGAGGAGCCCAATGGTGGTCGGTCCGAAAATCGCCCGCGACTCTGTCCTTGGCATGGATCCGCGCCACCACCCTCGCGTTCGGCGCATCCTTCGCCCTCGGCTTTGGTTGCGCGGAGTTCCTGACCGGCGAGGGATTCACCAGCCCGTTCGGCATCGCCGTCTTCGTGCTCTCGACGGGAACCTGCGTCGGCATACTCACCGGCCGGGCCTTGTCGCAAACAGCGATCTCCCTCGGCCCCGGAGTTTCTTAGCCGACCGGTGAAAAAGGCCTTCGAATGGTCGATCGAGAGATTTTCGTCTCGGCCGAGGAGTCGGACCGCGGGCGAATCGATGGAATCGTCGAGGATCCGAGAACGAAGGTGGAAGCGCAAAGATCCGATCGGACGCCGAAAGACTTTTTCACCGGCCGGCGAGCCGGTGGAGACTCCTAGCCCTTCGCTCCGACCTTCTGGAGTAGCTGAATGAAGTTGCTGTCGCCGACACGTTTCGCCACGGCCAAAGGTGTCTCCCCCTCGGGCTTGGATCGATAGCTGACCGAGTTGAAGTTCGCCCCGTTCTCGATCAGCCACTCGGCAAGCTCGTAGCGTCCGCGAGCAACACACCAGTGCAGGGCAGTCGAGCCGGCGCTGTGCTGGTCCAAGGAAGCGCCATACTCGTCGAACAGCAGCGCCGCGAGGTCCGGAGATCCGGTGCCGATCGCCACGAAGGTCATGATCGGAAAATCGTGAGCGCCCCGCTCGTGGATCAGCTCGGGATCGTCGTCGAGAAGGAAGCGGATGAAATCCTCGTTTCCCAACGAAACCGCGGTAGGCAAGGACAGGGGCGAACCGTGCTCCAGATGGAAGTTCATGATGTCGTGGTTGCCCATGTGCGCCGAGGCTTCAATGGCGAGTTCGTCGTCGGTGGAGATCGAGAACACCAACCGCGGATCGCTCTTCACCAGCTCCTGCACGACTGGCAAGTTGGCGTGAGAATTGCCAGTGGCCTTGCTCTGCAACTCCTGCGGAATGCCGGACATGTCCGGTCGTTGGATGGGCTTACGGTGAACATCGAACGCAAATCGAGAGGCGCGGTGATCGCGGGGAATCGACCGATGGTTCTTCAGAAACTCGACTCCTTTTGTCCAACCGAGCTGTTCCGCCAAGGCGAGGGGTGTTCGCCCCTCGGCATCCCGCGCATCGATCTGTGCTCCTTTGCGAATCGCCAGGGCGACCACTCGTTCGTCTTGACGCAAGACGGCTCCATGGAGCACCGTGCTGTTGCCCCTTTGGGAGGCGTTGACGTCCGCACCGTTGGACAGGAGGTCCGTCGCACTCACCCAGGACTCGGTGACGCTCGGCCCCTCCATCGCGGCGCGAGCCGGCGTCCATCCAGACCCACCCTGGGGAGCGGCATCGGACTCGCATCCCGCCGCACGCACTCGCCACAGATCACGGGTTCCCGACAGGGCCGCCGCGTAAAGCGGAGTTCCCCCCACGGCGTGCACCGCTTGACACAGCTCAGGCTCCGCCTCGATCAATGCATCGAAGCGGTCCCAATCTTCCACCATGACCGCTTCGGCGACGTCCAGCACCAGTCCCGCTTCCCGAAGAGCGGAGACGATGGCGTCGTGACCTCGCAGCTTGGCCAGGATCAGTGCGGAAACGCCGGATTCATCCCTGCTACGGGCCAACCCGGGCTGGGCCTTCAGGAACTCGGTCACCTTGGCCAGATCCCCGCGCCGAACCGCCTCGAGGAAAGAAGCACCGGTGGCGCGAGGAACCAGCCACTTGGAAACGGGGCCGGCCCAACACTCCGCGGCCGCGAGCAAGGAAACGGCAAACGACTGCAAAGCAACTCGGCGAGTGAGTTCCATCGGGCCAGCCCCCCTTGAAGAGAATTTCCACGGGACGGGATCCCCCCGAATCGGGCCGGGGGATCCTTGTTTCACCGCCCTAGCGGAATCCCTTCCCCGAGCGGGCCAATCGGAGAAAGTTGGCCCCCACGCTGGCCAGACTGCGCTCGTAGAGTGATTGGGTCTGCACCTTTTGCAGGCCGGTGAAAACATTGTCCGAGCCAAGAATCGTTCCGTCGGAGTGGAATCTCGGAATGACATCCACCAGCAGTTGGGAAACCGTCGCCTATCGAGAACTGCGAGGCCTTGCCGCCACGTTGATTGCGGAAGAGCGTCGCAATCACACTCTGCAACCGACCGAGCTCGTGCACGAAGTCTGGCTGCGCTTGAAAAACAAGGCCGAGCACTCGGAGTTGCCGCGGGGGGAATTCCTCAAGCTCGCGGCGACCGTCATGCGTCACATCTTGACCGACCATGCGCGACGAGTGAGCGCCTTGAAGCGCGGTGGACGACAGCAACGGGTGCAACTGACGGAGGTCGCTGACACGATCCCCGAGTCGCTGTACGTCACCCACATCGAAGATGCTCTGCGCAAACTCGCAGACACCGATGCCGAGCTCTCGACCCTGGTCGAGCTGCGTTTCTTCGCCGGCTGCACCACTGAAGAGATCGCTCGCACCTTGAATCTGTCACCGCGTACCGTCAAGCGTCGCTGGCGATTCGCTCGGGCCTGGCTTCACCGCTCCATCACGGAGGACGCTTCATGAGCCGTTGGCACCGCATCCAAGAACTGTTCCAAGAAGCGGCCGAACTTGCCCCTGCGGACCGAACGGAGTACCTGCGCAAGGAGTCCGGGGAAGACAACCTTCTTCTTCAAGAAGTGACCGCATTGCTGCAAGCCGACGATTCCGCGCCTGGGTTGCTGAACGACTCGGCCGCGGAGTGGATCTCTCGACAGCTTCCCCCTCCTGATCCAACGGCACTGATCGGCACCCGAGTCGGTCCCTATCGAATCGAGTCTTTGCTGCAGTCTGGCGGCACCAGCGATGTGTTCCAAGCCACGCGCACCTTGCGAGGGTCGACCCAGCAGGTGGTTTTGAAGGTGTTGCGCTTTGGCCTGAATCCCGAGGAACTGCGCCAGCGTTTCCAACAAGAGCAAGAAACTCTCGCGGCCCTGCGCCATCCCTACGTGGTGACTTTGCTGGACACCGGGGTGCTACCCGATCGACGACCGTTCCTCGTCTTGGAGTCCATCGACGGGGTTCCTGTGACCCAATGGTGCGAAGATCAAGACGCATCCATGGAGCAGCGACTCCAGGTATTTTCGAAGATCCTGGCCGCCGTGCAGCACGCTCATGAAAACCTCATCGTTCATCGGGACCTCAAGCCGACCAACGTGCTGGTGACCAAAGAGGGAGTGCCGAAGCTGCTGGACTTCGGCATCGCCGAACTGCTCCCGGAGATTGAAGAGTTCACGAATCAGGATCTCCCCTCCGTTCACGCGCCTCTGACGTATGCCTACGCGAGCCCCGAACAACTCCGCGGAGAACCGGTGACGACTCGCAGTGATGTCTATGCGCTCGGGGCTCTGCTGCATGAGGTGCTGGCGTCGGCTCCGGCATTTGGCGCCGATCAATTCGGAGATCCGGATCGCGTCGCCTTGCGACCGAGCCACGTGGTGGCGGAACCGCGGTTGCGCCGGAAACTGCGAGGCGACCTGGACGCCATCATCGGCAAGGCACTCCATCGAGAACCGGAACATCGATACAGAAGCGTGGAGCAGTTCGCTGCGGACGTCCAGCGACACCGAGCGGGGTTCCCCGTCGCCGCGCGGCCCCCCACCTGGCACTACCGTTTGCGGAAACTTGTCCAGCGCCAACCCTGGATGATGACCGCTTCCCTGGTCGCAACATTGGCGATGGTGGCCGGCTGGACCGGCAGCGAGATCGGCCGGCTTCGCGCCAAGGCGGAAGCCAGCCGCGGCTGGGGAGCTCACAGCGAAGCCAAACGCTCGTCCGTTTTCCTGACCGACATTCTTCGCGAGATCACTCGGGAAGAAGCTCCGTGGCGCGAAGTCGTGGATCGACATGCCGCCGAGATTCCAGAATGCTTCGCCGACTGCCCGGAAACCGAAGGGCTCACTTCTCTGGCCTTGGGAGCGCTCTACGCCGAACACGGACTTCCCGACCGTGCCCGTCCCCTCTTGGACTCTGCGGAGAAACGAGTCGACAGCGGACACCTGAGCCAATGGGATGCGCAGGTTCTCCACAATGCTCGATCGTTGCTCCGAGCCACGGGAAACGAACCGACTCCTCCGTGAATCACCCCGGTCTGCGAGGAGCCGCCGTTTCGGATCCGTCCACTTTGCCGGGCAATCATCACACTCGTCGCGGGTGGCCCGGCCGTTGGATCGGGGAGCTGTTTCGCGACTCTTTTCGCGAACTCGCGCGCGATCCGAAACCCTCGCGTGTCGTCAGCGGGACAAATACTTCTTGGGGTCTTGGTTGAACTCCGTCGAGTGTCCTCGCGGAATGCTCAAGCTGTCCCAACTCCCCCGGGAGTGTTGCTTCGCGAGCAAGACGACTTGCCCCACGTGGTACGAATAGTGGGAGAGCTGACGAGCGATGGCCTGTCTCACCAGGAGTGGCTCTCCACGAATCGTGACCGTTCGCTCCAAGTCGGCGAGAGAGAGAGACTCCAAAGTCGCCATCAGAAGATCCCAGCCCGCTGCGAGTCGCTCAGTGAGAAACGCCCGAGTGTCCTGATCGGTCGACAGGAACTCCGTGTCACGGTGCCGGTCTGGTTTCTCACCATCGGCGGTCAGGAAATCGGTCCAGCGGGAACGCATGTTGCCCGCCAAGTGCTTGACGACAATCGCGATGCTGTTGTCCGTGTCGTTGAAGCCGGCGAAGAAGGCCTCGTCCTCGACCTGGGCGATCGCCTTGTCCGCCAGCCGGCGGATGCCACGGAATTCTCGGAGGTAGGTTTGAAGTTCGCTTTCGCCAGTCATGACTTCGGGTTCTTTCGTGCGCGCGCAGAGAGGGTCGTCGCCGCAACGGCTCCCGCCACACCTCCGACAACCCCTGAGCTGGATCCGCCGAAGATCAGGTTCGAGGCCAGGGCCGCGGCGAGCGCCGCCACCAATCCGACCAACAAAGCGTGGCCGTAATCTCGGGCAGTCAAGCCCGACCGTCGCCGAGAGGAGCTCCCGGTGACGACCGCCTTGTTCTCCGTTCCCATGACATGACTCTCCTCGTGGGCAGTGACCAAAAAGTGGGCCCGCAATTCCGTCGCGGACGAAGGATTCACGCGGCGGCAGGCCGTTTGGCTTCGCGGACTCGAATCACCTTACTCGCCAACCGGCTTCGCATTCGCAGTGCGACGAGACTCGGCGCCGGCTCCGTTTCCAATCCCACAGGCGCCATTTTGTCCAATCACGCCAATTCGACGCCATTCGCGATCAAGGCCGGTTGAAATCGCCTTTCACAGGATCTCTCAAGTCACTATGAAAAATACACTTACAGAACATACGAGATTGGGCGCCAAGCTGGCACGATTCCTGCTCTGGTCTCTCGTGGCCTGCGAATTCCCCTCCCTCGGACTCCTCCCCGCAGGCCCGCCGGGGTGGGGCTCTCCAGAATGGAGGGCTCCTCCTCGCGTCGCCGGAGTCCGCGAGTTTCTCGAGGAGCGGCCATGCTGGATCCTTCACAACTGACAGAAAGCTGCCAGGCAGCCCTGCAGAAAGCCAACGCCGAAGCCACTCGACGCCAGCAACAGCAAGTCGACGTGGAGCACTTGGCTTGGGCCCTGCTCACCGAATCGAACGGATTGTTCCCCCGCCTGCTGTCTCGACTCTCGGTCGACCCGTCCCGCATCCAGAGCGGATTGGAACAGGGTCTGGACTCCCTGCCTCGCGTCAAGGGACCCGGCGCACAGCCGGGACAGATGCTGGTCACCTCTCGCTTCTCCCAGTTGCTGGTCGCCGCCGACAACGAGCGTCAACGCATGCAGGACGATTTCGTCAGCGTCGAGCACTTGGTGCTCGCAATGATTCAAGAGTCTGGCAACTCGCCGATCGCGAAGCTGCTGAAAGACGCCGGCATCACCGCCGCTCGCTTTCAGGAAGTTCTGCAATCTGTCCGTGGCAACCAGCGAGTCACCAGTTCCAATCCGGAGGCGTCCTACGAAGCACTCGAAAAGTACGGCCGCGATTTGGTGGAGCAGGCACGGTCCGGAAAACTCGACCCGGTCATCGGCCGCGATGAAGAGATCCGCCACGTCATTCGCACCCTCTCGCGACGGACCAAGAACAACCCGGTTCTGATCGGTGCTCCGGGCGTCGGCAAGACCGCCATCGCCGAAGGCTTGGCTCAGCGCATCGTACGCGGCGACGTGCCCGACGGTCTCAAAGAGTGCACGGTGTACTCCCTGGACATGGGAGCCCTGCTTGCCGGTGCCAAGTTCCGCGGCGAATTCGAAGAACGCTTGAAAGCGGTTCTCAATGAGGTCAAGAACTCCGACGGCAGGATCCTGCTGTTCATCGACGAGCTGCACACCATCGTCGGAGCAGGCAAGGCGGAAGGGGCCATCGACGCCGGCAATCTGTTGAAGCCGATGCTCGCCCGCGGAGAGTTGCACTGCATTGGCGCAACCACCCTGGACGAATACCGCAAGCACATCGAGAAGGACGCGGCCCTGGAGCGACGCTTCCAGCCGGTGCTCGTGCAGGAGCCCACATTGGAAGACACGGTGTCCATCTTGCGCGGCCTCAAGGAGCGCTTCGAAGTGCACCACGGCGTGCGCATCCAGGACAGCTCCTTGGTCCAGGCGGCGGCGCTCTCCCACCGCTACATCAGCGATCGCTTCTTGCCGGACAAGGCCATCGACCTGGTCGATGAGGCCGCCGCCAGCATTCGTACCGAAATCGACTCGATGCCTGCGGAGTTGGATGAAGTCACTCGTCGTGTGACCCAGCTCGAGGTGGAGCGAGAAGCCCTCAAGAAGGAAAAGGACGCGGCTTCGAAGGAACGACTGGCTCGATTGCAAAAAGAGCTGGCGGACTTGAAGGCCGACTCCGCCGCCATGACCGCGCGCTGGAAGGAAGAAAAGGAGGCCATCGAGGTCATCCAGATCCTGCAGCAAGAGATTGAGCACACCAAGCAGAAGATCGAGGAAGCCGAGCGATCCTACGACCTGGAGCGCGTCGCCGAACTGAAGTACGGCCGACTGCGCGACCTGGAAGAAAAGCTTCGAAATCAGGAAACCGTGGTGGCCGAGCGCAGCAACGAGAACTCACTCCTGAAGCAGGAGGTCACTCCAGAAGAGATCGCCCAGGTGGTCAGCCGTTGGACGGGGGTACCGGTGACCAAGCTGGTGGAAGGCGAACGGCAGAAACTCCTGCACCTGGACGAGGAACTCCACCGTCGGGTGGTTGGCCAAGACACCGCCGTGCAAGCCGTCTCGGAAGCCGTGCTGCGCGCGCGCGCCGGGCTCAAGGACCCACGCCGCCCCGCCGGCGTGTTCTTGTTCCTCGGACCCACTGGCGTCGGCAAGACCGAGTTGGCTCGGTCTCTCGCGGACACCCTGTTCGACTCGGAAGAAGCCATGGTGCGGCTCGACATGAGCGAGTATCAGGAGCGACACACGGTGGCCCGACTGATCGGCGCTCCCCCGGGCTACGTCGGCCACGAAGAAGGCGGTCAGCTGACCGAGGCCGTGCGACGCCGCCCCTTCTCGGTGATCTTGCTCGACGAGGTCGAGAAAGCCCACCCAGACGTCTTCAACGTCATGCTGCAGGTGTTCGACGATGGTCGACTCACCGACAGCCAGGGTCGTTCCGTGGACTTCAAGAATACGGTCATCATCATGACCTCGAACCTGGGCAGCGCGACTCTGCTCGACGGAGTGGACGCCTCCGGCGAGCTCCGCCAAGCGGCTCAGGACTCGGTGATGGAGGAGCTCCGTCGCCACTTCCGGCCCGAGTTCCTGAACCGGGTCGACGAGACCGTGTTCTTCAAGCCGTTGACCGAAGCCGAAATCACTCGAATCGTGGACCTGCTCCTCGCCCAGCTCCAAGACCGCCTCGCCGATCAGCAGGTGAAGGTTGTTCTTACCGATGCGGC
Organism: Planctomycetota bacterium; assembly: GCA_028289345.1. Taxonomy (GTDB): domain Bacteria; phylum Planctomycetota; class B15-G4; order B15-G4; family SIAN01; genus JANQQL01. Next base: position 63,729 of record JANQQL010000034.1, read on the forward strand.
GAGAACGGCGATTGCGAAGGCTGGGTACGACCCGGTGTACGGCGCTCGTCCGCTGAAGCGCTACTTGCAACGCGCGCTGGAGACAAAGCTGGCTCGACAGCTTGTCGACGGGACGATTGGCGAAGGTTCCCGGGTCACCGTCGATACGCACGAAGGAGAGTTGACCTTTGCGGTGGAAGCTGCCGCCGTGCCCCCAGACTCGGCCGACGATTTCGCCGACAGTCCAGAGTCAGTGACAACCGAGTGACACCATGTCATTGCCTCTCCTGACCCGAGAAACACCTCTCGATCATTGACCGTTCCCGCACCGAACATTCCCGCGGGGATTGCGGCGACTTGCGGATATGGTGTCCGCGCCTTGCTCCGCCACCATTCTGGACACTCCGTGACCCAGACAACGGTCAACGACACCCCGAGGGGAACAACATGGGACAGACCGCACGCGCTGCGTATGAGGAACTCCTGACTCGATATGCCGAATCCTGTGATCTTTCCGGGGCGTCGGCATTGCTCTCTTGGGACCAGGAAACCCTCATGCCTCCGCGGGGGGCCGAGGCTCGGGCAAAGCAGTTGGCGACTCTGGCGGGAATCCAGCATGAACGCTGGAGTGCGCCACAGGTCGGGGAACTGCTCCAGGAGTGCGAAAGCGATTCGGGCGAATTCAACGACGAAGAAGCCGCCGCCACCCGAGAGATGCGCCGGGAATACGACATGTCGACTCGGCTCCCCGCCTCTTTGGTCCAAGAGTTCGCAGCAGCCACGAGTGCGGCACTCCAGGTTTGGAGAGAAGCCCGGGAAGCTTCCGACTTCACCCGCTTCGTTCCATCTCTGCAAAAGCTGATCGATCTTTCCAAGCGCAAGGCGGAAGCGTACGGGTACGAAGAAGCTCCCTTGGACGCGTTGCTGGATCTGTACGAACGGGGTGCCACGACCTCGGCGATTCGCACTCTGTTCGGGGAACTCAAGGGCAAGCTGCAGGCCTTGACCGCGCGGGTCCTGGACAAGGGCGATGCGGTGAGCCCGGCTTTGCTGCAGTCGGACTTCGACGAGGACCGGCAAGGAGAGCTGGGAGTCGACGTCATTCGCCAGATGGGTTTCAACTTCGATGCCGGTCGCGTCGACCTCTCCACCCACCCATTCTGCACGACTCCCGGAGCCGGGGACACGCGACTCACTCGACGGTTCTTGAAAGAAGATCTCCGACCAGGGCTGTTCGGGGTCATTCACGAAGCCGGCCACGGCCTCTATGAACAAGGAATGCCGGAGAAGTGGGTGCGCCACCCTCTTGGCACCGCGACTTCCTTGGGCGTGCACGAATCCCAATCGCGCCTGTGGGAAAACATCGTGGCCCGGAGTCTCCCGTTCTGGGAGTACTTCCTGCCAGCTCTGCAAAAGTACTTCCCCGCCCAATACCGTGACGCCACCCCGGAAGCCGTTTACCAGGCCGTGAACCACGTCGAAGCCTCTTTCATTCGCGTCGAAGCCGATGAGCTGACTTACAACCTCCACGTGATCCTTCGCTTCGAAATCGAAAGCGAGATCTTCTCTGGCCAACTCGACGTGGCGGACATCCCGGCTCGCTGGAACCGGGGGATGAAGGACTTCCTAGGAATCACCCCGCCCGACGATGCGCAGGGATGTTTGCAAGACATTCACTGGGCGATGGGAGGGTTCGGCTACTTCCCGACTTACACCCTGGGCAATCTCTATTCCGCCCAGCTCTTCCAGTGCGCCCAACAGGCGTTGCCAGATCTGGACCACGAGTTCCGCCAGGGGAAGTTCGACAGCCTTCGCGAGTGGCTCCGCACCGAAGTCCACCAGAAGGGGCGCATGCTGGAACCTGTCGCTCTGATCAAGTCCGCGACCAAGGCCGAGCCCACTCCCGAACCGTTCCTTCGCTACGTCGAAGAGAAGATGGACGAAGTCTACGGTCTTTCCACGAGCTGACTTCTGACCAACGTCGACCGGAAAGCCGTCTCCACGGCCTGCGAGGCCGTGGAAAGGTCAAGAAACCCCGAGCAACACGTCCGCCAGCAGCTTGGGCATGGACAGGAACGGGCAGTGTCCGGTGGGAACGCTTTCGACTTCGATGCCGACCCTGTCGGCCATCTCGACACAGTGGTCGGGGGAAATGACGCGGTCGTTTTCAGCGACGATCACACGGCGCTTGATGCGCTGCAACGTTTCCGCATCGTCCGAGATCGCAGCGCTGCGGAACGGCTGAATCGGCTGGGGACGAAGTCGGGTCATCGCCGCGACGGCGATGCCTTCGGCGACGTCTTCATAGAACAAGTCCTTGGCCTTGTCCGCGTCGATCAGCAATGCGGTTTCTTCCTCGTTGGTCGAAGTCGCGGCCTGCAGCTCTTCCGGCGGCGGCGCCAGTTCTCGGAGGTTGACGAAGGTGTCTCCCTCTTTGGGAACGAACGAGGCGAGATAGACGATCCCCCGGACCCGGCCGCCCGCGCGGATGGCGGCTTCCGTGGCGTAGAACGCTCCCAAGCTGTGGGCGACCAAAGTGATGTTCTTGCGAGTGCCGATCTGACCGAGCACCCGCTCGACTCCCGCTTCGAAGGTCGCCGACTCCACCGGAGTCGTGTCATCTCCCAACGAGGGGAGGTCGACCGCGTGACAGGGCACCGCACGACGCTGCAGCTCGAGCTGGAACAAGTCGAAACACCACGCCCCGTGCCAGGCTCCGTGAACGAAGACAAACCGATGAGCTGCCATTCTCGAACCTCGTCAATCCCGCGGTGAAAGCCCTCGAAGTCGGGGTATCCTACCCCCCATGAATCATCCCGCTCTGTCTTTCGCCAACCAATCGGCTGTTTTCGGTCCGGTCCGTTTCCAGGAATCCGCGATGACACCTGCACGGGGGCCGCGTTCCGCCAGGTCGAGCGAAACGAAAACGTCCGGCCCAGGCAGCCGCGCAGCGATGCGCTCACCGGTCAAAGCGGCCCTTGCCAAGGCCCTGCTTTGTGGAGCCGCCTGCGCGGGACTCGGGGGGGCAATGGTCTCCCCTGCAGGCGCCCAGGAGGCCTCTCCTCCGGAAGAGCTGTTCCTCACCGTCGGACCGGTTTCGGCCACGATCCGGGAAGTGCGTCACGCCCAACTCGTCGCCGGGAACAATGCCCTCCGCGTGGATGACCTGAGTCCCAGAGTGATCTCCGAGACCGTCCAACTCCGCGGCTTGTCGAACCCCGGGTCTCTGACCTTTCGCGACCAGTCGCTCCGCTTCGAACTGCTGGATCGCCAACAGCTTCTGCGAAGTTTGGTGGGCACCGATGTGCGAGTGATTCGGCACTACGACTCGGTACCGGTGGTCGTCGAAGGGCGCTTGATGTTTCCCCCGGAGGTTCCTGGCCCGAACGGCACGACCCCACTCCCCATCTTCGTGCAGACCCCCCAGGGCGAGATTCGGGTGGTCCCCGGTGGCGAACTGGGGATCGATGCCCTCCCGGATGGAGACTGGAACCAAGTCCGCTTGGACGTCACTGCCCAAGCCGCGACCGCCGGGCGCTATCGCTTCGAGCTCACCTACCAAACCGTGGGCCTGACCTTCCGCCCCCAATACACGCTACGGCTCAACGAGTCGCGACAACGCGCCGACCTACTCTCCACAGTGGTCATCGACAATCAAACCGGGATCGAGTTTCGTGGAATCACGGTGCTCTTGGCGGACTCTGCCGCTCGAACATCTCCCGGTCGGCCGGCGGCTCATGATCGCTTCTATCCCGTCCCGGGATCCGTGAATCTCCCCGCCGGACGCCCGCTGCAAGTCACCCTGGCTCACGCCGTGGACGTGCCGGTGCAAGGAATCGTCACCCTGTTTCCGGAGGGCCACCCCCAAGGTCGCGCGGATCGCGACGGCGCAGTGCCCTTGTTCCTGCGCTTCGATTTGGAGAACGACCAGACCATCGGCATGGGCAAGCCCCTTCCGGCCGGCCCGGTGCAGGTCGTCCAAGTGGACGACCAGTCGCGCCCGCGACGAGTCTCGCTCACCGAGACCAAACACACCGAGCCCGGTCAGCGACTCGTAATTGCAGGTCCCCGAGTTCCGGGCATCGCGGCCCACCCGACGACCGCCCCCCACGAGCATGGCCGCCACGTCACGGTGAGCCTCTTCAACGAGAAAGCCGAACCAGTGACCGTGGAGATCCTTGTTCCGCGCAACGTCGGACAAGTCGTCCAATCCGAGATGATGACCCTGGCTCGGGGTCCCTGGACCATGCTTCGAACCACCGTCGCTGCCGCGGACACGCAGACCGTGTCCTACACCGTTCGTCGGGATTCGTAGGGGCTCGCCGGGATCACTCCTGGCCCGGATCCTCGAGGGCGAAGCCGCTGTTCACCTGGGGAGGAGGAGACGTCCCCACCGGCAGGTCGAGTGCTTTGCCCGCTTCCAAGTCCGCCAGCATCTGCTTCAACTTGACCGGATCGCCGGTTCGCGCCTCGGCCGGCAGTGCGTCACGAGCCTGCAGTGCGCTGCGGAAGTACTGGACCGCCAGATCGTTCTGTTGCTGATTGGCGGCGATGCATCCGGCCACGGTCAGCGCCGTCACATCCCCAGGAGCCCGGCGGACGGTGTCATCAATCACCTGACGGGCGTGGGCGTAGGCGCTGATGGAGTTGTACAGAATCGCGAGCCGCGTCATGAGCAAAGGGTTTCGTGGGCTGGCCTTCAGCTCAGCGCGGATCTGGCGGATGCCCGGGAAGTACGGGGCTGCGTCTTGGTACTGCTTCAACCAGCGCTTGCCTTCCTTCTTCTCTGCAGGGTTGTCCGACTTGGACAGCAACTGCCCGAGGTGACGCATGCTGATGTTGGTGGGATCGAGCTGCACCGCTCGTTGAAACGACTGACTGGCCTCGCCCAGGTCGCCCAAACGCTGCTTGACCCGCCCCGCGATCTCATGGACTTCGGGAGAGTCCGACAGCAACCCTTCGGCCACGGACGAGTGCAGGCTGGCTCGATTCAAGTCACCCTGCTTTAGATACAGCTCGGCGAGACGAACCGATGGGATTCCGGGATTGTCCATCCGCTCGGCCAACCACTCGAACGCCTCGATCGACTTCTCGTATTGCTTGGTCTCGCGGTACAGCTCGGCCTGGGCCAGGCGGTAGTCCCCGTTGTCTCCGTCGAGTTCCAAAGCCCGCATCAGGTGCTCTTCCGCTTTTTCGTAGTCGAGCAACATGGAATGAGCGACGGCCACTCGGAAGTGATAGGGCGCCGTGACTCCCCGATCTTCGAATCGCTCAATCAGCTGGTTGTACCAGTGAATGGACTGGGAGTGCTCACCGGCCAGCGAGCTCACCCGAGCCACGCCTTCCACTGCTTGGAGTTCGTAGTGCGGGTCGAACTCGTCGAACTTGGAACGCTCCACCAACAATCGCTGATACTGCTGAGCCGACTCGGCGTACTTGCGCATGCCTTCCAGCGCCATCCCCGCGACCAGGCAGGTCTCTGCGTTGCGCGCATCGATTCGACGCACGATCTCCAACTCGCTGAGAGCTTGTTGGAACTGGCCCACCTTCAGCATGATCTTGGCGCGCTTCACTCGGGCGTCAGAACGGCCGCTGTCTTCGAGCAACACCTGATCGACGATTCGCTGGGCCTCCACCTGGTTGCCCTGCAGACCGTACAGCTCGGCAAGCAACAGACGCGAGGTCGGCGGCAAATCGGGGATGCGGCGCAGGGTCTTCACCGCCTCTTCGACCCGGCCCAGATACAGCAAACAACGGGCGCGCAGCTCGCTGCCTTGGACGTGCATTGGGTTGTTGACCAGGAAGTCGTTGACGACGTTCAGCGCTTCCCGGTCGTCGAGGGCCTCGTACTCGTGGTACGCGTGACGCAGGGTGTCGGACTCGACCACCCCTTCGGATTGGATCGACTGAGCCGCCGCCGACGGCACGAGGCAGCACCCAGCGCCAATCCATGCGGCGAAAACGGTCCAGGGAGTACGGGAAGTCTTCATGACAACAGGCCTCTCAAGAGTCGGGAGGGGGATTGCTACCGGAGGAAGAATCGGCGCCAGCCGGGTTGGGGGGAGCAAACCGCGCTCCATTTTCGCGCTCCTTGGGCCGACCACCCGCAGGCTGCCGGGCTCCAGAGCGCGGGGCTTTGGTCGGCGCCGGCTTCTCGGACGAAGGGGGGGAGCGCTTCCCGCCGTCTTTGGATTTCGATTTGGGTTTGGACTCGACCTGCTCGGGTCCGTCCGGACCGTACAGACGGTACTTCACCGTCACCGCCTGCTCGGGCTCGACTTCGCCCCACTTGGAGATCACCTGCGCCTCTTCCAGGGGGCGCTGGAATTGATCCACCATTCGCAGGGTGTCCAGGAGCACCCGGTGCGTGAGCTGAAGAGCCTCGGGACTCAACACGTCGACGGTTTCCTCCGCCGTGTGGAGGATCGAGCTCCGGGACAAGTCCAGGCCATCCAAGCACAGGGTAGGAACTCCCGCGGCGCGGAATGGCATCAGGTCGCTCACGACCCCGCCCTGGTCCAGGAACCAGCGCTTCTCGATCTTCAGCCCGCTCTTCTTGGCGGCGTGACACGTGACAAATTGGAACCCTTTGTGGGACATTTGGGCCCAAATGGACGGGGGTGCCATTCCCACGCACTCGAGAAGGACCATGGCGTCCACCCGGGCCAACTCCTCTTCCGAGAGTTCGCTGACGTACGCATCCGAGCCCACGCAGCCTTGCTCCTCGGCGGCGAAGCCCAAGAACACCACCGTGTGCTCCAGGGGGCGATTCTTCAAAGCCATGTAGACCCGAGACATCAGCACGCACGCCGACCAGTTGTCGACGATCCCGGTGCGTTGTTTTCCAGGAGCGTCCAGCGACGTCGCGACCACGATGGTCCGATCGGTTCGACCGGGAAGCGTCACTTCCATGTTGTACCCGAGATCGCGAAAGCGGGACTCCTCTCCGAGGAGGATGGCCTGCAACTCACTCTTGTTGAGCTGCATGGCCTCGAGAGCCTTTCGAGTCCGCCACAGATAGCGGCTCTTGTCCAACGGCTCGGGAACGACCAGGCGGCGGATTTGGCCGTCGCTGGCACCGGCGGAACGGAACAGTTCTTCGAACTTCCGTTCCCGCTCTGACGAGTCGGTGCTCGGGGCCTCCTGCATGTCCTTCAAGATCGACACGCCCACGGGATAGGCGGCCTCCTGACCGTTGTCGGCGGCCAAGACGCTGAAGCACAGACTCCAAAAAGAAACGACGATCATTTGCAAGTTCTCAGGCCCGTGATCGGAAACGGGGTCGAGGCGTCCAGGGATCGCACGCCTGCGGACCCTCGACAATCAGATCGGGAATCCGGTCAAGAATCCTTCAACCGGTTCAGGACGGGTTCCAGGGCAGCGCGCCCCGCCGCTTCGTCCGCAGCCCTCTGAAGAGCACGATAGCGGGCCAAGGCAGCCTTCGCCTTGTCCCTTTGCCCCAGGGCCATCAGGCACTTGGCCTGATACTGCCAGGCCATCCGGTCGTTGGGCCGGTGGGCGGTGATCGACTCGAAATGGGAAAGGGCTTCCGCATCCCGGCCGCGCTCTTTCAGGAAAATCCCGTACTGGAGGGCCGCCTCTCCCGGCGCGGTTTCGCTGGCGACGGCCTGTTGGAACTGCTCTTCGGCGAGTTCGTCTTTTTCCTGCACCCCCAGGACTTGGGCCCAGCGCCAGCGGGCATCGGGATGTGCCGGCTTCGATTCGGCGGCACGCTGGAAGTATCCCTCGGCACGATGATGGTCGCCGAGCAGCCAGCAGTTCTCGCCAGCGCTGAACAAGAAGGCAGCGCTTTCGGGCTCCAAGGCGACCGCCTTGTCCAAGAACTCCTGGGCCACGATGGTTTGTTTGTTGAGTCCGTAGGCCAGTCCCAACGCGTGGACGATCGCGGCGCTCTCCGGGAACTCGAGTCGGGCATTCTCGAGCAACTCGATGGCTTTTTCAGGCTGGTCCGCTTTCAGCGACACCCGGCTGGACAGGACGTACACCCGCGGCACTTCGGGGAATACATCCAACGCCTTGGCTGCAAAACGCTCCGCATCTTCCGCTTTGCCGAAGTTCACCAAGAATTCTGCCGTCACCAGCCACTTGGCAGGATTGCGAGGCTTTTCTCGACACCAGGCAAGCATGGCCGCCACCGCGGCATCCGTGTCGCCGGCCGCGTGCTGGCGTTTGCACTCGACAAAGGTCGAGTCCTTGTGCAGCTCCGCGAGCCCACCGCTTTGTAGGCCCAAAACCAAGCAAATCCACGAACCGAGGCTCATCACTGCTGCCTCACTTCCGCATCGTCCTGACCTTGGCGCAACAAAACCCATCCCTGGGCGGGCAAGCTGGTGTACTGGCTCGTGGTCCCGTTCGGCCAGGTGACCTCGATCCGATCCACTTTCCCCTCGGCACCGAGCCCGAAATGCAGTCGCGGATCGTGACAGCTCGCAAAGGAGTGGCCGCGGCGCATGAACCGGACCTGCTCGCTGTCCCCGAGGAACGCGACCACGCGAGAGCCGACCGCGTCTCGATTGTCGTCGGTGGCCTGCAAGCTGACCATCAGGGAGCGACCACCGGGCGTCTCGTTGATGAGCAGGCTTGGAGTTTCGTTCTGCTCGATGATCACCAGGTCCAGATCCCCGTCGTTGTCTGCATCTCCACAGGCCAACCCACGACTGGAGCTGCGCCGCTCGAAACCGGGCCCCGCGCGATCGCTGACATCGACGAACTCCCCGTCCACCTGTCGATAGATCGTGTTGCGCTGACGATAGGCGAGTTCCGGGCCGCGCTCGTCCGCTTCTGGGTAGACGTGGCCGTTGGCCACCACCAAGTCCAGGCTGCCGTCATTGTCGAAATCCGCGAACTCTGTGCCCCAGCTCAGCGCAAAGAACTCGCTTTGCTTCATGCCCATCCGTCGGGAGATGTCGAGGAACTCCATGCCGCTATCGTTGCGGTACAAGGTGTTGTAGTCATGCGAAAAGTTGGTCAGGAACAGGTCCGCATCCCGGTCGTTGTCGAAGTCTCCACAAGCAATACCCATCCCCGCCTGGGGCACGCCGTCCCGGTTCAGAGAGGCACCCAACAGATCCGCGAGCTGGGTGAAATGTCCCTTGCCGTCGTTCTCGAACAGGAAGTTCCCCCGCGAGTCGTTGGCCACATAGATGTCCATGTCGTTGTCGGAATCGAAGTCGAACGCCACCGCGCCCAACCCGTACTGAGGGACCACGTCGTCCCAGATTCCACACGTGGCCGAGACGTCTTCGAAGGTGCCGTTCCCGTTGTTCAAAAAGAAGTGGTCCTTCTCGGCGACCATTCCTTGGGGTCCACAGGCCACCTTCAAGGTGCGATAGTCGCAGTCGCGCTTCTTCCAGCATTCCGGATCGCGCTCTTCGTTCATGGCGAAGTAGTTGGCGACGTAGAGGTCCAAGTCGCCGTCTCCTTCCGCGTCGAACCAGCAAGAGCCCACGCTCCAAGAGTTCTTCGCCACTCCCGCGTGATCGGAAACGTCGGTGAAGCGCCCGCCCCCATCATTGCGCAGCAGCCGATTGGGCCCCCAGCAAGTGATGTAGAGGTCAGGATCGCGGTCGTTGTCGAAGTCCGCAACCGAAACACCCACGCCAAATCCCGAAACCATGGCACGGCTTTTTTCCGTGATGTCGGTGAAGTGTCCGGTGCCGTCGTTCTCGTAAAGAGTGCTGCGCCCGTCCCCGGCAATCGTCCACGGGTCTCCGGGTTTCTCGCCGGGAACCAACGTCGAGGCATCGACAATGAACAGATCCTGATCTCGGTCGCGGTCGAAGTCGATCCATGCACAACCGTTGCCAATCTCCTCCAACGCCCAGGTCTTGGTCTCCGGATCTCCGCAGTGATTCACGGCCGTCACTCCACGCGACTCCGCTTCGTTGACGAACCAGAACACCGCCCCTTCCGGAACCTCGGTCATCGGAAGCGGTTCGGCTTGCGAGGACGATGCCTCGGCTCCGCCCTTGTGCTCGGGCGGCGGGAGCTCTTCCGAACCGCACCGAACGAGGGCAACGAGCAAGGCCGCGAGTCCCGCGCCGCGAACGACCGCCGACAATGGCGAGGGGCCCGAACGGCGATGGAAGGTCGGCGGAGCGCCGTCGCATCGGGATTTCCCATCGACGGGTGTGGTTGAGGACGGAATCAAGGGCTTGCTCATAGTCAATCAGGATAACCGAACGGGTTCCTTGCAACCGGCGGGCCAGAGGACGAATTGCCGATGCGTGCTGCCTCCCCCCGCTCTGATCGTCCAACGGCAGGGGTCATCGAGAGCCACGCCGGGCCGCTCGCACTTCGGTCGACCGGAGGCGCGGTGCTGGTGAAGACGCGCGCCCCGAAACGACTCGAGGGATCTTCAAGATCCCACCCCCTCCTCGCCATCCAGTGCCAACGGGAACTCCGCGGAAGGAGTTCGGAGATCGGACATCCAACGGGTCATTCGCGACAAGACTTCCGGATGCTCGGATCCGACGTCGCGTGTCTCTCCCGGGTCTTCGCTCAGATCGAACAGTTGTACTTGGCGATTGCCCTTGACCATCTCCGTTCGCACGGCCTTCCAGTTCTTGTCGCGGATTGCCTGCTGACCGCCATAGGAAGCGATCTCGAAGTAGAGCGGCGATCGGCGGGGTGCCGCGGGATCACCGAGAAGTGCCGGCAGCAAAGATTCTCCATCCAAGCCCCCGGGGATCGCGCGGCCGGCCAGCTGCGCGAAGGTGGGAAGCCAATCCTGGAAACCGGACGGCTGATGATTCACCGCGCCCGCGGGAATTCGGCCCGGGCCCCAAGCCACCAACGGAACACGGATCCCGCCTTCGTAGACACTGCCCTTAAGCCCGCGCAACTCGCCGGCACTCTGGAAGAACTCGGAATCAGAGCCGCCAATGCGGTCGTAGGTGGGACCGTTGTCGCTGGTGAAGATCATCACTGTGTTCTTGTCGAGGCCGAGTTCCTCCAAGAGTTTGCGAATTCGTCCAACGTCCCGGTCCATGCGCGTGACCATGGCTGCGTATCCGGCACGAGGTGCTGGATGGGGCAGATACCCATTCCCTCCTTCGTACGGAGGATCCGGCCATACTCCTTGGTACTCGGAGAGGGAATCCTCGGGGACCTGGATCGCGAGGTGGGGAATCGCATAGGCCACATAAAGAAGGAACGGCCGATCTTGGTGATCGCGAACAAACTGCAGCGCCTCTTCCGTCATCGAGTCGTGAGAGTGCTGCGCACCGGTCAGGCCGCGGTCATTGCCCTCCAGCGGAACCTTTTCTCCATTGCGCCACAGATACTTCGGATAGTGATTGTGAGCGTGACGCTGGCACAGATAGCCGTAGGCGTGGTCGAAGCCCTGCTTTTCCGGAACTCCCGAAGAACCCGGTCCCCCAAGCCCCCACTTGCCAATGAATCCGGTGACGTAGCCCGACTCCTGCAACAGTCGGCCCGCAGTCCTCGTGTTCGTCGGGATGGCGAGCTGCCCTTCGACCTTCTGCTCACGATTGTCTCGAATGAAGCTGTGCCCGGTGTGCAGGCCGGTCAACAGCGTGCAGCGCGAGGGAGCGCAAACCGGACTTCCCGAGTAGTGCTGAGTGAACCGCATCCCCTCTCGGGCGAGTTGGTCGATGTGAGGAGTTCGGATCTTGGTCTGACCGTAGCAACCGAGCTCGGCGTAGCCCAGATCGTCCGCCAAAACGAAAATCACATTGGGCGCCGCCGATGGGCGAGGAGTCGATGCCCCCGTCGCGCAGCTCCACAAAACGAACGCGAGTCCCGCCGCACCGTGTCGCATCATTGCCCCCACCCCATGTGCCGGACGAAGCCACTGGGTCGGTCGCGACCGACGCGCCTCTTCGACGCGATGGACGACCCAGAGCCACTTGTGGAAACCGAATCTATCTCAAACTTTCGGCTTGGGTCTCGCTATGTTCTCGCCATGCCTGATTTCGAATGTCAAACGTGCGGGGTCGGATTCGAGCTTCCGCAAAGTGTCTTGGACCGCTTCCCGGGATGGACTCCTCGCTACTGTCGAGAGCACTCCCCGAAGAAGTCCGCCAAGTCCACGGCGCGAAAGCCTGCGAAAGCGGCTCCTCGATCCAGGAAGACCCGTTCTTCGGGCGAGGAAAATCTGACTCGCGCCGAGGTCCTGGAAAAGTACACCGACGGCCCCCAGTCCGGCGTATTCACCGACGGAAGCTCGATCCCCAATCCGGGACCGGGCGGATGGGGTGTCGTCTGGGTGGACGATGGCGAGATCCTGGCCGAGCTTCACGGAAAGGAAGCGAACACCACCAACAACCGCATGGAACTCACGGCGCTCATTGAAGCCTATCGCCAGTTGCCGGAAGACGCGGAGTTCCCGGTCTACACCGATAGCCGGCTTTGCGTAGACACCATCACCAAGTGGGCCCCGGGATGGGAGCGGAAGGGCTGGAAGAAGAAGTCCGGACCGATCAAGAATCTCGAATTGGTGCAAGAGCTGCTGGTTCTGTATCGCGCGCACCCGCGATGCCCTCTGGAGTGGATCGCGGCTCACTCCGGCAATCGCTGGAACGAGTATGCGGACTGCCTTTCCACCGCCTGGATGCGAGGAGTGGTGTGAAGCGAACCAACGCCCGCGGTGCGAAGGCTTGAGACGATGAATCCGCGCAGTCACTTCGAAACAAAGGACCATTCATGAACGTTGCAGTGATTGGATTGGGAACGATGGGTGGTCCGATGGCCGCCAATCTGCTCAAGGCCGGAGTGGCGGTGACGGTTCACAACCGGTCTCGTGACAAGGAAGCGGAGTATGCGTCCCAAGGAGCGACTCGAGCCCAGTCCCCGAAGGACGCGGCAGCGGGGTCGGAACTGATCCTGACCTGCGTTTCGGACACTCCCGACGCCAAGGCCGTGATCTTGGATTCCAACGACGGCGTGATCGCGGGTGCGTCCGCCGGGTCTCTCGTCGTGGACTGTTCGACCATCTCTCCCCAAGGTGCCCGGGACATCGCCGAGGAACTTGCGACGAGAAACGTGGGGTTCCTCGATGCGCCGGTTTCCGGAGGATCCGAGGGCGCCATCGCCGGAACCCTCGCGATCATGTGCGGAGGAACGGAACAGGACTTCCAACGGGCTCTGCCCACATTGAACGTGATCGGCGGTGCGGTGACCCACGTCGGCCCGATTGGTTGCGGCCAAATCGCCAAGGCCGTGAATCAAGTGATCATCTCCGGCACCTATCAGTCCGTCGCCGAAGGGATGGCGCTCGCCCATCGAGCCGGGGCCGATCCAGAGAAAGTGACCGAAGCCATCCAGAACGGTGCCGCCGCCTCTTGGATCCTGAGCAACCGCGCTCGCAACATGCGCGAAGACGAATACCCGCTGGGCTTTCGACTGCGACTCCACCGCAAGGATCTCGGCATTGCCCTCGAGACCGCGCGTCAGGAAGGCTTGCCGTTGCCGATGGCCAGTTACGTGGCGACAGTGGAAGACGGCTTGATCCGCCAGGGCCACGGCGACGAGGACATGTCCGCCATCGCGCGGACGGTGCGCAGGAACGGTGGGATTGCCGAAGGACCGATGCGCTCCGATTGAATCCACCCTTGCGTCATTCCACCGACTCGGCCAGCTTCGTCAGAAAGGGGAGCCCGTGGAGGATGACTCGGTACGGAACGCCAAAGTCAACCAAGCAGCAGAGCTCATCGACCCCCATTTCTCGAAACTGCTCCACCGCATCGTAGGCTTCCTCGGGCGAGCCAAGGAGTGAGGCGGACCGAACAAAGCGCTGATAGGCAAACTCGAACACATCTTCCATGACCTTGGATGAAGCACCCTTCAAACGCTCACGGTCACTCCGAGGGATCATCAACTCGCCAGATCTTCTCAGGAACTCGTGAAATGGAGTTCGGCAAACCTCTTCAACCTCGGCACGGCTTCTGCCGAGCAACGTGTGTACCATCAAGGAAACTTTTGGCTTGCCGCTCCAGAGTCCTGGTCGAAACACCCTGCGATAGCGCTGGATGTTCTTTCTGAGATCTTCGGGACTCTGTGCCAACAAGTTCGTCAAGACCGCGTGGCCTCGGCGGCCGGCTTCGTGGAACGTCAGCGGCGAACGAGTGCAAGTGACCCAAATGGGCAACTGTCGCTGGGTCGGGCGCGGAAAGAGTGAGACTTCGATCTCCGACCCGAGACCGTTCACGCCACGAATGGACTCTCCCCTCCACAGAGATTCAACCACGTCCAAAGACGACCACATGACCTTCCACCGTTGATCGAATACCGAGGTCGGGTCTCGAGTTCCCACGAAATCGTCCGGGTTCCAACCGGAAGCAACGGCAATCGCGGCGCGCCCTCCGGACAGGTTGTCCACCAAGGACCACTCCTCCGCAACCCGCATGGGATCATGCAAAGGAAGAACGACGCTTCCGCCTCGAAGCTGTAAGTTCCTGGTGATTGGAGCCAAGGCCGCCGACAGAACCGAAGGCTTGGGGAAATGCCCGCCAAAGGAGTGGTAGTGCCGCTCCGGGGTCCACAAGCCGGCATAACCGTGTTCGTCCGCATGTCGTGCAGCATCAGCAACGCATTGGTACGCTCCCGGACCTCGTCCGTGGTCACCCCAAAACATGAGACTGAACTGCATCAAAGGTGCTCCGCTTCCAAAACAGTCAATGACGGACGAAAGCCGTCTGGTGTGATTGACGAGAGGATCTCAACTCGTCGGGCCAGATCGACGGTGCCGGCGAGCGCAGTGACCGTGTGGTCTTCTCCGAGAACTCCCGAGCTTCCAACGCAGTTCCTGAGGAAACTCCGACACGATTCTTCGAGTTTGTTTGAGATCACAAATGGGACCCGAATGTCCTTTTGCCACCCCCCATCTTCGACAGACGGGAGCGCTATGCTTGGTTTGCGAGACAAGCGGGGATTGGCGCTTTCTGAGAGCCACCGTTTCCCCGAGGACGCTCGTCACCGTCGAACGGGTGCCCTGATCAGCTAGGGCAACCAGTTGTCATATCCATCCCAAGATAGAAAACCCGAGTCGAGGAACCCTCATGCTGTTGACTCTCGTCTCTTCGCTTCCTTTGGTTTCTCTCAGCGCAGGGGAGATCAATCCCACAGGCCATCGTCAAACCCTCCCGCGGAAAGTCGTGGAGGATCATGCGTACACCGCCATTAGCACCCCGGTCAAAGTGCATGTTCTTGCCAACGATCAAGGGCCTTGGGATTCCATCGACGTCACCCAACCGACCAACGGAGTGACTCAACTTGTCTCGGACGCAATTCTCTACACACCTCGCGCCGGCTTTCTCGGGAAAGACGAGTTCCTGTACGTGGCGACCGACCTTGCTGGTCAAGAATTCACCGCCAATGTGACGATCACCGTGGGCTCCCCCCTCGTCGGCGAGGACATCTTCTCGGCGACCTCGGGAATTTCTCGGTCGATCGCCGTCGTCAACAACGACATCGGGAGCTGGGTTCAGGGGAGTTTTTCCCAGCCAGCGATTGGAACGCTTTCCTCGAACGGTGGGAATCTGGTCTATCAATCGCCCAACAACTTTGCTGGCACAGACACCTTCGGCTACGAAGTCACCGATCAGTCGGGGGTGGCACGGTTCGCCAATGTTCGCGTCTGGGTTTCCGAAGAACCACCTCCCTTCGTGAGGCCTGATCGCGCCCGAACTCGAATGAATATCCCAGTCAAGGTTCCGATCTTGTCCAACGACGTTGGCGAATGGACTTCAGGGACACTCGAACAACCCTCGAACGGGTCGGTGATCGTGTCAGATTCCCTCGTGATCTATCATCCGGACCTCAATTTCGTCGGCGTCGACACTTTCTCGTACACGGTCACCGATTCGGGGGGTCGCACCGAGGCGGCGTCGGTGGAGATCACCGTTGGATCCACGGTCGCCTTCACCGACGTGACGGCAGCGTCCGGACTCACGCATCAACAGAGCCGCCTTTCCGACTCACTCATGTCTCCCGAGTGCTTCAGCTGCATGACGGGAGGGGGAGCCGCCGGAGATTTTGATGGCGACGGTTGGGTCGATTTGTACGTCACGCTCTTGGATGCACCGGACATCTTGTACCGCAACGTCAACGGCAGTTTCATGGACGTGACTGCCGAATCGGGAATCGACCGCGTCCATGGATCGAATGGCGCTGGGTGGGCCGACATCGACAATGACGGTGACCTGGACCTCTATACCACCAGCATCTTCGACAGCCGTTTCTACCTATTCATCAATGAAGGTGGAGTCTTCACCGAGGAGGCCGTGATCCGCAGCGCTCACGTACCCGGCGAACCCGGGCGTCGTGATCATTTCGGAATGAGCGTGTCCTTCGGTGACTACAACCTCGATGGGTTTCTCGACCTCCATGTCGGCGAATGGCGCTCCATTGGCTCACGGACCAGCGTTGATCCTTCCCATGCGCGTCTACTCCAGAACGTTGGCGTGGCCAACCCCGGTCATTTCCGGGACGTGACTGTGGCTGCTGGTGTCTCCCTGGACGGGTATCCGAGCATCGGACATGTCGGAACCTTCGCGTTCACCCCGCGGTTCGCCGATTTCGACCAGGATGGATGGTTGGATCTCGCCCTGGCAGGTGACTTTGGCGAAAGCCGACTGTTCTGGAACCAAGGCGATGGGACCTTTGTCGATGGAACGCACGTCGCAGGCGTTGGAACCGATCAAAACGGAATGGGCAGTGCCATCGCGGACATCGACGGAGACGGGGATCTCGACTGGTTTGTCAGTTCCATCTTCGATCCCGACCCTGCGGTCGCGTGGGGCACGACCGGCAATCGACTGTACCGCAACGACGGCGATCGCCAGTTCTCGGACATCACCGACCTGGCTGGTGTCCGAAACGGATACTGGGGATGGGGATCAGTTTTCTTCGATCACGACAATGACGGAGATCCCGATCTGCTCCAGACGAACGGTTTCGACCGCATTGGAGTTGCGGAGACTTCAGACGAAGACGATTTTGAACGCGATCCGACTCGATTCTGGGACAACGATGGCAGCGGCCGCTTCACGGAGTCGAGCTGGCTCGTCGGAATCACCGATGAGTCTTCCGGAAAAGGGGCTCTCACCTTCGACTTCGACAACGACGGAGACCTCGACGTCCTCATTCTCAACACAGGCCACACCGCCAATCTCTACCGCAATGACGGGGGAAACAGCAATGATTGGCTCCGAGTCTCCGCACGTGGCCCCGGGAATGGGGTCGGCGCACGAGTGGAGGTGACACCGATCCAAGGTGGCACAGTGGCTGTTCAATGGATCGATGCAAGCAGCGGATTCTTAGCCCAAAGTGAGTCGGTGGCCCACTTTGGCCTCGGACCGAATCGACAAGAGCTTCACCGCGTTTCCATCATCTGGCCTGACGGAAAAGTCGAGACCAGAAACAACGTCTCCCCTCGACAGCACCTGGTCTTCGATCACTCCATGGCGACTCTCTCCTCGACCCTCCGAGGCGGTCCTTCTCAGGAACCACCTCGGAGGAGAGAGACTCGATGAGGAGTTCGGATGAACTGAAGCGTCAGTCCTCTTCCTTGCGAAGTTCCAGCGCACTCGAAAGGACCACGCGCCGGGGAGCGGCGGGGTCAAGAATCATGAACTGCAAGTAGATCGGTCCTTGGTTCAACCCGGGCAAAGCACCGCCTACGGGGATGTAGAGATGCCCGTTGCCGGGACTTCCGTCGGCCCCCTCGAGCACGAGCGGCACCGACGCTGCCAGGCCAAGGTCCAGTTGAAACGTTCCGCCGAAACCGGGGATCGGATCCAAACCAGCACTGATCCAAGCCAAAGACAGCGCCCCACCCACCGCATCCTGGAGATGGATCCCCGCGGAAGCTCCGCGGCAGAACCCATCGTGACCGCCCAGGTCCGGGACGAATCCCCCACTGCCTTCCGTTCCCTCGCCGAACCGGGTCACTCGAATCATGGAACGGTCTGCGCAATCGTCTTCCGCTTCGACCGATCGAGTCAGGACGGTGATTGCCGGCGAGCTTCGGTTGGTGGAGTAATCCAGCGCCGTCAACTCGATGGATGATTGCAAAGTCACGGCCGAGAATGCCTCCAAGTGAGTCGGACGAACTTCGGCGCAGTCGTCCGTGATCAACCCGTGGGCGTCCGCGTGAACCATCCAGGTGGCGGAAGTTCCCGATTCCAAGTCCCGGGACCCCACAGCGACATAGCCACCGTCTACCTCCTGCACAGACTCGAGCCGGCAGACGCTGCCGATTCCGTACTCGTTCTGCCATTCCAACTCCCCCTCGGCGGACAGTTTGCCGACCCAGGCGTGAGTCTCTGCTCCGTTCGGATCCATGACCGAAGCGGACACAATGCAATCTCCGTGATAGGTCCCGTCGATGGCGACCGGCGCCAGGGCCATGCCGTGAATGACGCGTTCCCACACCTCCACGCCGAACTCGTTGACCCGCGTGAGCCACAGCGTGGCTCCATCGGACGCCGCGAACACCACGTCGCCTCCCATCATCGGAGCCACTGCCAGGTGGGTGACGTCGACCGAGTACGCTTCGAACTGTTCACTCCAGCGAATCTCACCATCGGCATCCAATGAGACGAGAACGGGACGCAGGACGTCGATCCCGGGGGTGCCGCGGCGGGCAACCACCAGAACCCCTCCGTCCGAGGTCGGCGATCCGCCATATCCATGAAGCGTTCCGGATTCGTCCTGGAGCACCCGATGCCACCGGGCCGTGCCGTCCAAGTTCAAGCGACTCACCAGCGCATAGGAATCCCCAGAGAAGGAAAACGAGTCGCCAATGGCGTAGACAGAGATCGCGGACGTCCGCGCGAACTCCACCGATCGGTAACTGCCGGCGATGGTGAACTGGTGAGAGGAACGCGTGATGCCGGTGACATCGTCCAATTCGACCACCCAGGGCGAAAGACCACTGGAGCCGACAACGAAGACCGAACTGCCTTCCGCATCCCAGCATCCAGCGAACGTCGAACCGACCGGCGTGGCGAAATCGTGGCACCACTCCACGTTGCCGAGGAAATCGGTCACCATCGCTTGGGCCGAAACTCCGGAAGAACCCGACGACTCTCCCACGCAAACGTACCGGCCGTCGAAGGTCGGCAGCAACTGTCGTGTCGACGTGGAGACCTCGGCCGCCTGGAATCGGCGCGAAAAGGTTTGGGCTTTCGAGTCCGCAGACCAACCCGCGGCCAATCCGAGGCCCAAAACGAGCAGCGAACGAGAGACAAAAACAGAGGATCGAGAGCGGGCCATGAAAGGGCCTCCGAGTACAAGGGTGAGGGAAAAAGAAGGAGCGGAGCAGCGAAGAGTGCCGCCCCGCTCCTCAAAGCCGAATGTGGCTCACAGGTCGGCCAGTCGAAAGCGGAACGAGGTGTTGAAGCCATCCGTGATGTTCAAACCATTGCCCACATAGACCTGTCGATGCTGACCAGAGACACCCGCGAATCGACCGGTGCCACCAGTGATGGTGCGCAGGAACGGAACGTCGAAGTCGGCCAGTTCGATCCCTTCGGACACGATGGTCGTGTTGCCGGGAACGCCCTCCGAAAAGTCGAAGATCTGGGTCGTGGCAACCACGGCGCCCGTCTCTGCGTCTCCGTCCAGCAAGTGCCAGCCGCGGCAAATCCAAGTCCCCATGACCAGTTCCGGAAACTCCGGAGAACCGTCGATGTTGACACCGCTCAGATCGCCGAACATGTCGAACGTCCCTTCGGGATAGATGTAACCTTCGATCACGAAGGGAGTCCCGGTGGCCGGCGCGCCGTTCTCGTTCACGTCGCCTTCGAACGAAAACGACAGCCCGTTCATGGCAACGTCGAAGCCAACCGCCCGCGCCGCACCCGCAGGAGCATCTGCCATGTGCGAGGCACCGATCCAGCCGCTAGTTCCCAAAGCCAACACCAAACCGCCAATCATTCGTGCATGGGACATGAGTCTTCCTCCGTGGATTCATGAATCCGGTCTCCGAACTGTTGCCGGGGAGCGAATTCGAGCTGGCACGATTCCTCAAGCCTCGCTGGCTTTCGGTTTCGGCCTCGAAGGGGAAGAAACGCAGGTTGGCGGGAAGGCGTACGCGCCGCTTTGAAAGTCTTTTTGGGCCGAGAGACGAGGTGGGGACGTTTCGCTCTGTCCGTCCCGAGGGAAGAACTCGTCGACCGTTGAATCGCGCAAGAGCCGGGGAAGGAAGAGCTCGGCGCAGAAAACGTGGTCTAGCAAGCCGTTGAAAATGTCCTTCGGCGGGCGGATCGGACCTTTTCGCCTGCGTCTTCGTTTTCGAATCCTCGAAGAATCCGCCGACTTGCCTGCGGTTCGGCTCCCTCGGCGGAAACGAGATTCTCTCGATGGACCATCCGAGACCTTCTTCAACGGCCTGCAAGGGAGCCCCGGAAGCAGCTCGACGAGCCACCGCCGATCACTACGGAAGGGCGTGGGTCAGTCTTTGCCGCGCGCCTGACCAAACGAAGTGACACCGCTGCCGCCGAGTTTGTCGGCGAGCTTGACGCGACTGCGGCGGAGGAGATTTCTCACCGCGCCCGAGGTCGTGCCCAAACCGAAGGCTGCCTCTTCCGTGGTCAGTCCCAGAATCGCCACCCAGGTCCAAGCCAGGCGTTCGCGTTCGCCGAGAACCTCTCCGGCAATGGCCTCGAACTCGGCGACTCGCGCAGAAGCTGCCGGACCGAGTTCCTGATTCTGACCAGGCATGTTGCAAACCATGCCTTTGGCACGGGTATCCAACACTTCGGCCCGGGCTCCCGCTCCTCGCTTGAGGGCCGTGCCACGTCGCACCAAATCGGTCACGGTGGAGTCGGTCACTTTCCCCAACCACGCCACGAACGAGCCTTCTCCCGCAGGCGTGAATGCATTCTCGGGAGCCGCCAGAATCTTGGTCCAGACCTCTTGGGCGGCGTCCTCCACCGAAAGGTTCTGGACCGACGACCAGCTGGAGTGGTGACGAATGCGTGACAGCACCAGAGGCGTGAATCGTTTCCATAACGTGCCGAGTGCCTGGCGGTCGCCGTCGAGCCAGCGCTCCACGTAGAAGCCCGTGCGCTCGAGCTGGGAAGGACGGCGGTTCATCGCTCTTCTCCTCGCGGGGAGAGCAATTCGAACTCCCCTTCCAGGGGACGGGCCGGACGCAATCCCGTGCCCGAAGCGCGAGTCCCCCGGGTCATTGCCCCACGGCGCCCGACCCGCGATTGGTACACCCCCTTGTAGAACGCCCCCCCGCGCTGCATCCGCGTCCCGGTGATCGGCGAAAACTCGTCGGCTTCGATCCTTCGATAACCATCCCCGGGTTCCGGCGGATGGACGCTGTAGATCGATTCGCCATCGCGAGTCCACTCGTGCACGTTGCCGAGCACATCGTAGAACCCGAAGGGATTGGGCGAGTAGCTGCCCACTTCGACCATGTAGGCCGCGCCGTCTTCCCACGGCACGTACTGATAGTCCGGGTTGTTGTCGAGGCGCTTGAGCGTTTGATCCGCCAGGTTCTCGTGCCCCTCGAGCGACTCCGGATCATGGCCGGTCCACCAACGAGTTGTCGTGCCACCCCGCGCCGCGTATTCCCATTGAGCGTCGGTCGGAATCACGAACCCCATGCGTCGAGTCAAGTCAGCGCAATCGTCCCAGGACATGTTGTTCACTGGCATGGCCGCAATTCGAGCCGCCGGCGGGCCTTCCGTGGTGGGCGGCTCCTGCCAGTGAGGGGGCGCGCTGCCCATGACTCGATACCACTGGGCGTAGGTCATCTCGTATTTGCTGAGGAAGAACGGCGCAAGAGTCACCGGCTGGGGCGGAGTGTCTTCCGGCGAAGCATGGGAGTCGTAGTGAGGGGAGCGGGGGTTCTCTTTGTCCGCTCCGGAAACGAACGTCCCCGCGGGCAACAACACAACCACCATTCCTGCGTCGCCATCCATCACCCACTGGTCGGTCTCCGGGTCCCGGTCTGGGATCTCGCCGCTGCCAACCACCAAAAACTCCCAGAAGCCCGTCACCGGGTCCGGCTCGAGGGGAACCAGGCCAATCTGCGGTTCGAACAGCATTCCTTCGTACGCGGGAGACAAGTCCACATCCGCGATTGAGTTCAGGGCATCGTCCCAGGCTTCGACGGCTTCCACCAACGACACCTTTTCGTGCTCGCGGGTGGTGCGGACACGGCTTTCCACATGGGCGACCAGACCGCGCTCCTTGTCCCCGAACTCGTCCAGTTCGGCGACCAACTCTGCCAAGCGGTCGTGGAGCCATTGGTGCCGACGGTCCGTGAACGTCACGCTCTGATCGTCGGCGACCACTCCTTCGCTACGCAGCTCTTGAAGAAACGAGTGAAGCTGGGGCAAGTAGCCAAGCGTCTCTCGGGCTTGGCCGATCCATTCTTCCATCGCGGGAATCATGAACGGTCGCGTGGGCCAAAGTTCGTCGGCGGCAAGACGCAACTCGCGCAGCCGCTCGCGGTGAGACAAGGCCAGCACCTTCTCCGCTTCGTAGTTGGCGCGCTCGGCCTCGGCGCGGGCCAATCGCGCGTTGTTCTGAGCCTTGCCAGAGAACCACAAAGACACCGACAGTCCGCCGATCAGGGCAATGACCAACGCGGCAAGAGCGACGACCGCTGCCAGGTTGCGGCGCACCATCTTGCGCACCCGGTAGAAGGTACTCGGAGGTCCGGCACTCACCACTTCGTGGTGGAGGTAGCGGCGCACGTCCGCGGCCAGCTCCGAAACGCTGGCGTAACGTCGTTCCCGTTCCTTCTCCAGGGCCTTCAGCACGATCCAGTCCAGGTCACCTTGCACCTGTTTCTGACGAGCGCGGAACGACCGCTCCTCGTGCTTGCCGAGGCGGCGGCTCGGGGGCGGCGGCTCTTCTTCCCGGAGCTGTCGCAAGTATTCCGCGACGGATCCTGGCTTTGCGTCGACGGGCTCGAACGGAAGCGCGTCGCAAAGCAACTCATAGAGCACCACTCCCAGGGAGTACACGTCACTACGCGTGTCAATGTCCGAGGTCACCGCACCCGCCTGTTCCGGGCTCATGTAGGCCGGCGTCCCGAGAAAAAGCTCCGGCCGTGTTTTCAAGGTCTCGGACGTCAGGGGTTGGTCCATCGCCTTGGCCAGACCGAAGTCGATGATCTTGGGAATCACCCGACCGTCTTGAGTGGTGACCAGGATGTTGGTGGGCTTCAAATCGCGGTGCAGGATTCCCTTTTGATGAGCGTGCTGCACCCCTTCGCAGACGCGCATGAAGAGATCCAGGCGAGCAGGCAGTTCCGGAAGTCGCTCTTCCGCAAAGTCGGCGAGGGGTTGGCCCGCGACGTACTCCATGGCGAAGAACGGTCGCCCCTTGGACGTCACTCCGGCGTCGTACACCTGGGCGATGTAGGGGTGGTTCATCTGGGCGAGCGCCTGGCGTTCCGCTTCGAAACGAGCCAAGACTTCCCGCGTATCCATGCCGAGCTTGATGAACTTCAGGACGACTCGACGGCGGAAGGGTTCTTTCTGTTCGGCAAGGTACACCTCGCCCATCCCTCCCTGGCCGAGCCGCCCCAGCAAGGTGTAGCCACTGACCTCCTCGCTCGGCTCTTCGGAGCCGTAGCGAGAACTCAGATCGCTGATCATTCCTTCGACCGCGATCCACTCTCCGCGCAGTCGCCGAAGCTCTTCTTCGCAATCGGGATGAGCCCGGCAAAACGCGTCAAAGTCCTCCCCCTCGCCTCGGTCTTGGCGTTCCAGGTACTGAGAGAAGAGGCGCTCGGCGTCTTGGGAATGGGTCATCGTTCACCAGCGATGAGAGAGGCGGTGAAGGGGAGAACGGGAAACTCCGCCAAGGCGTACGAAAAATCTAGCCGGCCGTTGAAAAGGCCTCGCATGGCCGATCGAGAGATTCTCGTTTCCGCCAAGGAGTCGGACCGCCAGCGAATCCGTGGATTCGCACGAGGATTCGAGGACGAAGACAGTGGCGAAAAGGCCCGAGGGAGCCGAGTGACTTTTTCAACGGCCGGCGAGCCCGGGGCGATTTCCGGAGGTGAAGAAAACGCGTAACCGACTGCAATCAATAAGGATAAGGCGGAACCACCGGCAAATCGCCGCGGCCTCTCCCTTGGAAGAGACCCACGCGCACCAAGACCAGTGGCCCCCTGACGTCGCCCACCAATCAACCGAGGCCGCCCCGTACGCGAACGGTGAGGACGACCGGAACGACTTCGGTCCCGGCTCAGCGCTCGGGCTGGCTTTCCCAACGCGGCGATTCGAGTAGGCCTTCCCATTCCTCGAGCAGCCGACGGAGACGGTGAACGAGATCCGGTTGGGACCCCGCCAGGTCGTTGGCCTCTCCCGGGTCTTGGTCGAGGTCGTAAAGCCGTGGGGCACCTCGCCGCTCGAACCCTTCGTCTTTGGGCGGACCCGGAATCGACAGCTTCCAGCGACCGCTGCGTAACGCGATCGGTCCGCTCGGACCGAAGCTCCGCCAGTAGAGGGCTCGCTCAGGCGGAGTCGCCTTCATCCCCTCGTCACTCCAAAGCGAAGCAAGGGTCACCCCATCGAGTTCCCCTTCTTGGGAGCCATCCGTTCCGGCCACCTCCAAGAACGTCGGCAGCAGATCCAAAGAGATGGCCGGCTGCTCGATCACAGCACCGGGCTCCACGTGTCCTGGCCAACGCACCACGCAAGGAACACGAATGCCGCCTTCTTGAAGATCCCCCTTCTTGCCTCGCAACGGCGTGTTGTCCGCTTCCATCCGCGTCTGACCGCCGTTGTCGTTGGTGAAAACCACCAAGGTGTTGTCCGCGATCCCCTGCTCATCCAGCGCAGCCAGGACTTGCCCCACGGCGTCGTCCATGGACTTGACCATGGCGGCATAGACTCGGCGGCGCTCCGAGAGTTCGGCGCCTTGGATTCGCGCAAGGTCCTCTGGCTTCGCTTGAGGAGGAGAGTGAGGCGCGGTGAAGGAGAGGTACAAGAAGAACGGCTGGTCCTTGGTTTCGCCGATGAAACGCACGGCTGCCGATGCCAGCCGATCCGTGAGGTACCCCTTCTCCGCCGTCGGAGCTCCGTTCTCCTGAATGCGCTTCACCGGAGCCGACTCTTCCAAAGGGAAGTACGAGCGCGAACCGGCGAGACATCCATAGAACCAGTCAAACCCCCGTCGATTTGGGTGATACTCCTTTGCATAACCCAGGTGCCACTTGCCCACGCAGGCTGTGCGATACCCCCGCTCCTGCAAGCGATCGGCCATGGTCACTTGATCGAGAGGCAACCCGTTGTTGGTTCCGGGCAAGATGTTGCGCTCGTGTCCGAAACGCTGGGGATACCGACCCGTGAGCAATCCCGCCCGAGACGGGGAACAAATCGCGGCCGCCATATAGAAGTTGGTCAGACGCGCGCCCTCCTGGGCGAGTCGGTCCAAGTGCGGGGTCCACTCCGCGATAGGGGAATCGTCCTGTTGGAAGCCGAAGTCGGCGTAGCCCGCGTCATCCGCCAACAGCAATACGATGTTCGGTGGGCGTTCCGAACCATCTCGATCATCGACAAAGGTCGTTGCGATCGAAACGATCGTGGCGACCGCCGTTGGAAAGAAGAAGCTCATTCTCGAAATCTCGGCATGGGTCTCAAGGTAGCCCTGGAACCGCACCAGGTCCACTCGCGCGCACCGCATTCCGCACAGCGTTGCGTGTTTGCCAGCGACGGGACAAACTTCCACGATGGCAACTCGACGACAGAAGCTCCTTGGT
The DNA here is from genome assembly GCA_028289345.1 of Planctomycetota bacterium. GTDB lineage: Bacteria > Planctomycetota > B15-G4 > B15-G4 > SIAN01 > JANQQL01. The sequence goes on from JANQQL010000034.1 coordinate 89,431, forward strand.
GCATTGGCGTCGCTGGGATGCGGCGCTTGCTCGGCTCCCCTCGCGCCCCTTCCGACTTCCCCGTTCCAAGACGATGGCCCGCCGAAACTGATCGAGACCATCGTCCGCGAAGATTACGGCCGAGAAGCGGACTCCTCGTTCCGTGGCTGGCGCGACTGGGACTCCAGCTCCCACGAAGTCACCCTCAGCATTGGCGCGTCTTCCTGGAAAGAGCTCACCCGCCACGGCCCCACGGTGGCGTTCCCCACGTCCGGGGGATTCGGCAGTCTCGACACCTGGGGCACCGCGTTCGAGTTCTCCTACCACGGCCGCGTCCTGGAAGGAGAGCACGCAGAGCTCTGGGTGGGTGGTGGCTTCGGCATCAGCGGGTACCAAGAACGCCGCGACTTCAACCTGATCTTGCCCAACGGCGAGCGAGTGGACGACGACGTGTGGGCGGACGTGCTGCGTCTGACCGTCAGTGCGCGCGTGGACTTTCCGTTGGGCCCGGTGACCGCGTTCCTCGGCGGCGGCGGCGGCTGGTATGAGCTGACCTTCTACGAAGAAGATGACTCCTTCTTCGGAGGCGGTGAAGACATCGTGTCGGACGCGGAACTCGGTGGCTTCGCCATGGCCGGGTTCGACATCCACCTGACCGAGAACTTTGCGCTGCGCATCGAAGACCAGGCCCACTTCGTCCGATTTCACGACCTGAGCCGTTTCACCCCTGGGAACAGCGAACTGGGTGGCCTACAGAACATCATCCAGGCGGGATTCGTGCTGCGCTTTTAGGTGGGACGAATCCGATTCTCTCAACCCTTGTGTCGGCCCCAACGAACAAGGTCGCGAGTCCTTAGCGCATGGCCTCCAGATGCACGGCGACGCTCTCCGCAAGCGCTTCGAGGTTGTAACCACCTTCGAGCAGCGAGACCACTCGCCCCTCGCACTGGCGCTCTGCGAGCTCTCGCAAGCGACTGGTGATGTCACGGTAGATCCCGGTGGTGAGCTGAGTCCCTGACAGCGGATCCCGTCGGTGCGCATCGAATCCCGCGGAGATCAGAAGGAACTGGGGCCGGAACTCTTCGAGCTGGCGGATCACCTGACTCTCCAGCGCGTTCATCCACTCCTTGTCACCCGTGCCTGCCGCCATCGGGCAATTCAGCGTGGTGCCTTCGCCGTCGCCGATCCCTCGTTCTCCCTCCGCGCCGGTTCCCGGGTAGTGAGGCCATTGGTGCAAGCTGGCGTAAAAGACCGAGGGATCTTGTTCGAACAAGTGTTGCGTGCCGTTGCCATGGTGGACGTCGAAGTCGACGATGGCGACCCGCTCTAGACCCGCTTCTTTGCGCAGGTGTGCCGCCGCCACGGCCACGTGGTTGAACATGCAAAAACCCATCGCCGCACTTTGTTCCGCGTGGTGTCCCGGCGGCCGGCAGCACACAAAGGCCCGCGACCAAGTGCCCTCCATCACATTCTGCACGGATTCGAGAACACCCCCCGAGGCGAGCAGCGCGGCCCGCTCGGACCCCGGCGCGACCACCGTGTCTCCTCCGCCCAGTCGGGCACTCGAACTCTTGCCGACTTCGTGCATCCGCGCGACATGATCCGCCGAGTGAACCGCCTCCAGGGAAGCCCGGGCCGCTTCCGACGGTTTGTGCTCGACGAGGTCCTGGAGCAAACCCGAGGAACGAACGACATCGACGATGGACGCCACTCGCTCTGGGCACTCGGGATGACCGGGGCCGGTTTTGTGTTCCAAGTAGTCTTCGTGGTAGACGAAGCCGCAAGTCATGGCACTCTCACTGACTGCAGGATGTGATGGGTAAGGATCGCTGATTCCAAGAGCCGTTCGCGAGGGGCTGATGGAAACAGGCCATGCGCGAAGGACTCCCTGGAAGGCTGCCAAAAGCGGGGAACAGGTTCAACGGCGGTCGACTCCGCGCCCACTGCCGTCGAAGGAACGAAAGCGGACGGCGCCCCGATCAGCGCTCCCCTTTTCGCTGCCTTTGCAAGACTTCTCGGACCGGCTCCAAGTCAGGGTCCCAGTAGCGCTGCCGTTCCTCGAGCGGCGGCACGTGAAAAGGACGCACCACCCGCAGCCCGACGAAACTCGCATTGGTGTGGTACCAGATGCTCTTGGGGAGCTGCGGATCCTGCACCTTCCAAGACTTGCGGGACTGGCGCCGCGCGGCGCTCCGCAACCGATCTGGGTCATCGTCCCAAGAGCCTCCCCGCACCACCCGCGGGTACTCCTTCTCTGGCCACACCAGCGGATTCTTCACCGAACCTTCGCGCGTTGGGTAACCCTCGGACGAAAAGCCATCCAACACCCATTCGGAAACATTCCCGTGCATGTCGAACAGCCCCCACGGATTGGGCTTCTTGGTTCCGACTTTCTGATACGTGCCCTTGGAGTTCTTGTAGAACCAACCGTACTCGCCCAGTAGAGCGGGATCATCCCCAAAGGAGAACGCCGTCGACGTTCCCGCCCGGCACGCATACTCCCACTCGGCTTCGGTCGGCAACCGGTAGAAGCGACCGGTTTTCATCGACAACCACTTGGTGTACTGCTTCGCTGCCAGTTGCGTCATGCTCACTGCCGGATGCCCCGACACCCCCATGCCGAAATCCATCGGCACATAGGGAGGCGTCGGCCGGCTCACGGCATCGGCGAATGCATCTTGGGACGTTGCCTCCGTCTTCTTCGCCGCTCGGGCCTGCAGGTCCAAGCGACTCATGAACACGTGGTACTCGTCCCAGGTCACTTCATGGGTTCCGATCCAAAACGCGTCGACCGAAACCTCATGAGCCGGCCCCTCCTCCCCCCGACGATCCGCTTCCTCTTCCGGGCTCCCAAGAACAAATGAGCCCGCCGGAACCGGCACCATCGCGAACGTCACCTCGGACCCGGCGATTCGCTCCCGATAAGGTCGCATGGCCTCCACCGTCTCTGCTTTCGCGTCCTTCACCACGAGCGGCACCGGCTGCCCCTCAGGCATGGGCGGGTAACCGGACTGCTGTCCGAAGATCACGGAGACCAACATCGTCATCTGGTACTGCGGCAATAACAACCAACTCATGGGGCAGAGTTCCTGAAACGCGGAAAGCCTTGCGGTGATCGACCCGGGGCAGAGACACACACGCCGTCCCGAGGAAGCACGGCGCGCGCTCTACGGTACCGCGAGAATACGGATCCTTCGATGGCGTGACCGCAGAACCGCTCCCTCGCGAAAGCGCCCCGAAGAAATCCCCCCACTCAGTCCACCCCTTGGGGAGGAAACTCTCGCTTTGATCGGAAACTCCGATTTGCCAACGCAAACTGACAACCCATCGAGGACAACACCGCCAAGAAAAACGCGGCTCCCACGCCATATCGAGGAAGCGAGCAGGCAAGCACCAGAAAGAACACCGCGTAGGCAAAGGACCCCTCAATCACCCCTCGGAGAAGCCGATGAGCTTCGGGGAAGCCGTGACTTCGGTGGGTGAAGATCGTCAAGGTTCCTGTGAACACGGGAAACGGCGCCAAAAGACCGGTGAGTTGTGGCCCCAGGGTCGGCGCCAAGTGGGTGAGTGCAAGAACGATTCCCGTGGCCACCAACATTCGGACGGGAATGTCCCAGGCAGGAGGATGCCCGGGCGTCGAAACTCTTGCGGCTTGCGGCACTGCCTTTCGAGCAATCCCAAGCACGAAGAGAACAAGAACGAACCCAAGCATGAGAGACAACGAGAGCGCGAGACTGAGCGCGCCAATCACGAGATAGGCAATCACCCCGGCCACCGTGGCAACCGGCCAAGCTCCCCGGCCCGCCGACCAAGCGTACGCGATGCAAAACGCCGTCAACGGGAGGAGCCCCAGGAGGTTGCTCGCCGCGGCCGTTGAGGCGAACTTCGTCCCCTGCTCCCACGCGATGAACCATGCCAATGGTCCGGCCGTCAGCGGAAGGCCCACCAACAATCCTGCCGCGTGCGTCCCCAGCATTCGCTGAGCCACACTCGCCCCACCAATCAGGACTGGGGTTAGGAACAGTTTGAGTACGAGGAGCGTCGAAGTCACCGGTCAACTCGCATCGCTTCGCCGCAAGAAGAGACCACCCCCCATTCGTGGGGGCATGGCCATCGTCTCACTCGTTCTTGCGGTCTTTCCCCAGAGACTGGGAAGCCGGGCTCATCCCCGGAAGACCTCAGAAGGACTCAAAGGCGCCACGACGCTTTCGACTCGGGCCACGCTGCAGAGCTTCTCTCCGGCGCCTGTCATGCAGGGAACTTCGGTCGGCGCGGCCCCGCAAGCGACAGAGCACCACAAGTTCAGATTTTTCCAGAACTATGCAGAACCCCGAATACGGATGTGGCGGGGATCCGAGGCCCAGCGCGCGAGGTAATCCCATGGAGCTCTCTCGGTACCCTAACCTTCTCCGTATCTTGGCTCTCGCTGCCCTCGCTGTGGGAACCAGCTCGCTCCGAGCTCAGGTCTCCCCGGTTCCGTACCACGAACTCGACAACGTGGAAGAACCGTGGGTGAACTTGAATCTTCCCTCCGTCCGGCCGATGTGCATCGACAATGGAACGGACCTTTACTCGGTCAATACCCACGACAGCACGGTCTCGGCATTCGACCTCAACACTCGGGCCAAGCTGTACGAGGCCCGAGTTCCTTGGGGGCCCGTGTCCATTGCCAGCTGGAATGGTCAGCTTCTTGTCGTTTCGCGTGGCTCTTATGTGCTGTCGTTCCTGGACGCAGCAACGGGCAAACTTCTGGACATGATGGAGCTTCCGCCAGAGCCGGCGGACATTTTGGTCGATGGCAACGAGGCATTCATTTCGTGCACCGCACGAGATGAAGTGGTTCGAATCCGCCTCGACACGAAGCAGTCATTCCCGCCCTGGCTGATCCCGAGCAAGCACCCCATGTTTCTTTCGTTCGATGCCAACATGGACGTTCTCGTGGCTCCCCAGCATTCGGGGAACAACTCCGGCATCCTCAAGACCTCGGGGTTTGTGCCGGAAGGAGGCCCGATCTTGGATCTGGCCGATCCGAACGTGACAGACACTTCGCTCCCCGATCATGACCTGTTTCGCATCGATCGGACGGCAGGAACGGTCCAACCGATTCTGTCACAGATGGGAACGATCTTGTTCGGAAACGGCTACGACGCCACTCGCGACATCTTCTGGCAGCTAGCAACCGACGCGAACAACAAGGACCCGAACAAACAGGAGGAATCAAAGATTCGGGGAGAAGTCGTGAAGAACATCATCTCCCGCGCCAACCTTCTTCCCGCCAATCTCGGCCTGATGGATGTGATCGACCTCGACGATGTCGACGGCGACGGAATCATCGACCCCGCGGACACCGTGGGCCAACCCTTTGGAATCTACGTAGATCCAGCCACCGGGTGGGCGATTGTGACGGGACTCCTCACCGACAACATCAAGATCTTCTCTTGGCAGGGCTTTCAAGTTGCGGAACGAGATCTCCCGGACGGGTCCATCCCCCGAGCGGTCCTGAACTGTCCCACACGAAACGAAATCCTGGTGTACTGCTGGGGTACCAACAAGATCGAAATCCTCGGGTCCTACCCCGGCTTTGGGTCCGTCGCCACGCTGGATCTTGGCTTCGATCCCACACCTCCCGAGATTCAAGAAGGGCGCAGAATCTACTACGACGCTCAGCACTCGCTTCACAACAACGCGTCTTGCAACAGCTGCCACATTGACGGCAAAACAGACAACATTCCCTGGAATCTCTCGGTCATCGACAAGGACGACAAAGGCCCCATGGTCACTCAAGTCCTTACGGGGATCGATGTCCTCGTCCCCTTCCATTGGCGGGGTGAGCAGCAGAACCATCTCATCGACTTCAATCCGGCTTTCGTGAACCTCCTGGGCGCATCCCAAGAGCTTTCCACGGGACCCGGGTCCGACTTTGAAAAGTTCGAATCATTCGTGCTTTCGATGAGGAATGCAGCCAACCCGAATCAGAACAAGTCACGGCTCGTGGACGACAGCATTCACGCCCCCCTGAATCTGATCCCTGAGGATCTCTTGCCGGCGACGCGGTCCGCGTCCAGTGGACAGGTCGACTTTCTCGGGAACTCCGCCCTGACGTGTGTCACTTGTCACGCGTTTCCCAAAGGCACCGCCAACGAAGTCGTGGGCGTCGGGACAGGAAACAACCCCAATCAACAGTTCTTCAAACCGGCGCCGTTTCCAGAAGCGTTCCGCAAGATCTCGGATGGCGACCGGTCGACGTTGGATCTGGAGACCGCTCTGGTGACGTTCGATCCGGCGACGGGCTTCGAACCGCTTGAGTACCCGGTCACTGGCTCTGGATTCAACCACGATGGTCGGTCCTTGTCTCTGCACGGCTTCATTCGCCGCTTCGTGAAGACAATCCCCGACTTTTCGTTCGAGATGGGCATCAACATCACGGACTTCCTCTGGCAGTGGGACAACGGGATTGCACCCGCAGCCCACTCGGCAGTCCACCTGACGAATACCAGCTCTCCTGCGGAGATTGCCAACTTGGACTGGCTGTACGACCAAGCGCAGTTCAAAGACACGGCGACTCAGCAGAAGATTTCGAACTGCAGCATCGCCGTCATTGGGTCCGTGGATCTTGGATCGGGGTCCCAGGAGGTGAGCTGGTATTACAACCGACGGGTCGACCGGTTCATTCCCGACGACGGCACTCTTGCGCCACAGTCTCTCGACTTCTTCAAGGATCAAGCGACGATCCATTCTCAGGACAACTGGTTCCTGGGCCTTCCGGTCGGTAGTGCCGAGAGGTTCGCCGTGGACTATGACCAGGACGAGCTCTACAACGCGGACGAGCTCGCGGCGGGAACCGATTTGTACGACTCGGACTCGGATGACGATGGCGATCCCGATGGCTTTGAAGTCGACAGTGGCACGGACCCGCTCGATCCGGGGGACATCGTCATGATGGGCGAGATCGACGATCTCCCCGTGTTCCGCCGGGCCAAAGTTCTGTGGAACACCTTGAGCGTTGCGAGCTTGGCCGTGGAGACAGACCGAATCACCACACTGACGGTGACCGCGACCGCAACCGCTCCGGAAGCCCCCACGATCGTTCACAGCATCGATCAACCCTCGAAGGTCCACCGGGTGATTCTCGACGATCTACTCCCGTCCACCATGAACGGGCCGACGTTCGCCTACACTCTGCAGATCACCGCCACCGACTCGTTTCAGCGAAGCGCGACAATCACTCGCAACGTCACGACCGACGAACGAAAGAGCAGTTCCGAGATCGGAGTCGTGAGTCTCCTCCGATTCATCGAGCTCACCAAGAGCCCGGGAACCCCGGGAGGGAGCATCACGGCTCGGGTCGAAGTGGAAGTCTCGCGGCTCACGGACGGACCTCCGCGCGTCGCCATGCCGGGACAGCGCGTGGGATTTCGTGCTCTCCGAAACCTTCAACCCGTGCCCCCGGCAGATCTCATTACCGCCCATGACACGCAGTTCGAGAACAAAATGGGTCAGCTCTACACAGGCCTGGCCATGCCCGGGAGCTGGGTCGTCTCTGGTCCCACCGACGCCAACGGTCGAGCGGAGATCCTGTTCGAGGTTCGAAACATGGATCCCGGCGATGAGCTCACTTTGAACGTGGAAGTGATGTTCGTCTCCGGCCCGGACCCTGTTGAACCATTCAACTTGAGAGCCGCAGGCGACTTGTTCAACTACAGCAAGCCGGACACGATCAAACAGAATCGCTGCCTTTCCACGACTTACTGAGTCGAGCGTTGTGATTTCTCAAGGCGCCGTGCGACTGCTTGTCGCACGGCGCCTCCTCTTGAAATTCCGCTTTCTAAGAGAACTTTCTGGAAACCCACGTACGTGTCCTCACGCCCAAAGAGGTGTGACAGTCACCTCGCGGGTGACTTGCGACGGCCGGTTGCCGCGCCCTTTGGATCTCGGCCTCGGAACCCTGATCTCACGCAGGCCGGTGCCGGCCCGAGCAAGTCTTTGATCGTCGCACCGCTCCTCCTCAAGAACTGCCCGACGGGAATGAGAACGGAGATGAGACTTGTCCCCGCAAGCCATTCCTCGCCAGAATGGCTCCCATGGCAACGCGTCTGCACTTGATCGCCAGCCTCGCGCTCTCCTTCCTCGGCGAACCCGTCGCGCCTTCGAACGGATCTTGGCAACACGCGCCCACCGACAAGGGATTGAGCGACGAGTCGCTGGAGCGGCACGAATTCTCCCACCCAGCCATGGGAACATGGTTTCGACTGGTGTTCTATGCACCACCGCAACATGACCCCCAGAGCATCGCGGCAGAAGCCTTCCAACGCCTCGACGAGCTCGAACGGACGATGAGCGGCTACCAAGAAGGAAGCGAGATCTCGCGCTTGAATGCGGCAAGTCGCAACCACGACTCCGAACCTCGAGAAGTTTCCCCCGATCTGTTCCGAGTCCTCGCCATCTCCCAGGAGATGAGTGAGATCACCCACGGTGCGTTCGACATCACCGTCGGCCCCCTCGTCGAGGGATGGCGTCGTGCACGAAGGCAAGAAGAGCTGCCCAACGCGGATCTCTTGCAAGCTCGTCGCCGATCAGTGGGGGATGAGTTCCTATCCCTCGACGCGGAATCTCAGAGTGTTCACTTTCTACAACCCGACATGGTTCTCGATCTCGGCGGAATCGGCAAAGGCTTCGCTTTGGACGAGATGCTCACCGTTCTTCGCGAACGAGGAATCACTCGCGCTCTGATCGAAGGGGGCGGTGACATCGTCACGAGTTCGCCTCCTCCCGAAGCCACAGCTTGGCGAGTCGCGGTGCAATCACTGCTGACTTCCGACCAAGAAACGTCGTGGACATTGCACCTCTCCCACCAAGCCGTCGCCTCCTCCGGTTCGACCTATCAGTACGTCGAGATCGATGGCCAGCGGTACTCCCACCTCCTCGATCCACGGAGCGGTCGCCCACTGCCGACCGGAATCGGTGCTGTCGCCGTCGCTCCCGGTGGCGCCCACGCCGACGCTCTCGCCTCGGCTCTGTGCGTCCTGGGTCCCAAGGGCATCACCCTGGTAGACCAACGCAGCAACTGGGAAGGGCGCGTCGTCTTTCTCGAACAAGGCGCTGCTCGCACTTGCGACTCTCGGGGTTTTCGGTCCATGATGGCCGTCGCTGACTCACACCACGCGTCGAAGTGAGTCGCGACCAACACCGTCGCAGCAAAACCACGGAGAGCTTCGGATGTCGTCCACGCCCAACACTCCTTCCCCGCTCCCGCCCGCCACCCGTCGCGAGTTCCTCAAAGCCGGAAGCGGCGCGGCGTTGACAGCCATGATGGCCCAGCCCTCGCTCGGCAGTGTGTTCGTGGAGGGTTCGGACACGATCCGCGTCGGACTGATCGGTTGCGGCGGGCGAGGAACCGGAGCGGCGTTCAACGCTCTCAAGGCCGATCCCGGGGCGCGGCTGGTTGCCATGGGAGACACCTTCGCCGATGCCGTTGCCAGTTCGCGAAAGTCCCTGCAAGAGAGCGAAGAAGTCTCCGCCCAGGTCACGGTCAGCGACGAGCACTGTTTTGCCGGGTTCGACGCCTACCAGAAAGTGATCGAGCAGAGCGACGTGGTGCTCTTGGTCACCCCTCCCCACTTCCGGCCTCAGCATCTGCGCGCCGCGCTGGAAGCCGGCAAGCACGTCTTCTGCGAGAAGCCCATCGCGGTGGACGCGCCCGGCGTTCGCCACGTCCTCGAATCGGGCAAGCTCGCCACGGAAAAGAAGCTGAGCGTCGTCACGGGTCTCTGCTACCGCTACCACTACGCCAAGCGAGAGACCATGAAGCGCATCCACGAGGGAGCCATTGGCGACATTGTGGCGCTGGAGACGAGCTACAACATCGGCGGGCTGTGGCACCGGGGACGCCAACCCGAATGGTCCGACATGGAATGGCAGGTACGCAACTGGCTGTACTTCACCTGGCTCAGCGGTGATCACATCGTCGAGCAGCACATCCACAGCCTGGACAAGATCGCCTGGGCCATGGGCAGCTACCCCGTCAAGTGCACCGCGAGCGGAGGCCGCATCGTCCGCACCGAAGAGCAATGGGGCAACATCTACGACCACTTCAACACCACGTTCGAATGGGAGAACGGGGTGCGCGGCTACTCGTCCTGCCGCCAGTGGAACAATGCGGTGGCGGACGTGTCCGATCACGTGTTCGGCACCAAGGGGCGGTGCACCGTGCAAGCTCACGAAATCACCGGGGAAAACGAATGGCGCTGGCGCAGTGAAGAGCCGGATGACATGTACCAGAACGAACACGACGAGCTGTTCCGTGCGGTCCGCTCCGGGGAACCAATCAACGACTGCGAGATCATGAGCCACAGCACGCTGATGGCGATCATGGCCCGCATGTCTGCTTACACCGGCCAGAGCATTACCTGGGACCAAGCCCTGAACTCCCAGGAATCCTTGACGCCGAAGGCCTACGAGTGGGGCGAACTGGCGGTGGCTCCCATTGCGCGACCGGGCATCACCGAGTTCGTTTGAAACCCTCTTCCCAGCAGCGGCTCAAGACACTCTGTCGTCCAATCCCACGGCGCCGTCCCGAGGTGGGTGAAAGGACAAGTGCTTCGGGCTCTCTCTTCGCACAGAAAGAGTCGTTGACCACCCATTCATGGCAAGCCCGTGCCAAGGCGTGACCACGTCAACGCTGAAACGTCGGTCGGAAAAGAGAAACGGCGGGACCGGCTCATGACCGATCCCGCCGTTCTCTAAATTCTCAGTGAAACGGGTTTCAGTTCACCGGAACTCGCAGTGCGTTGGACATGGAGGTTCCCTGGGTCGCCCCACCGTCGCTGACGACGAACTGCATGTAGAGGTCGAAGGTGCCGTCCAGGCCGGCGGCGCCCAGCATGATCTCGCCGTTGGCGTCGGTGACGCCGAAGGAGAGGAAGAAGAACGGGATCGGAACCAAGGTCCCGCCCTTGTAAGGCGTCGGGTTGCTCTGATCGGAAAGCAGAAGGATGGCGCCGGTGCTCGGGGGTGCATGGGTCAGGTTGAAGAGACCGGACTCACCCAGGCCGATGCCACCGCACAGGGTCAGGGTCGGCTGAACGCCACTGCCACCCACCTTGCCGGATCCCAAGTTGATCGCCGTGCTCGGAGCCATCGGCGCGTTGCCCTTGACCACCAAGAAGTCGACGCCCGCGCCGGCTCGAGCCTGCTCCATGATCATGGTCTGATTGGAGAGCGGAGCCGCGTCACAGTCGAATGAGAAGTTGTAGATGGTGTTCCATTCCACGGGATTGGAAGGCCCAGAGAAGCGAATGGCGTAGGTGTCGACCACCATGGACCAGTCATTGGCCGCCGAACCGTCCACGTCCTTGAAGGACAGGTTCTGGACCGTGGCTCCCGGGCACATCGGGATCTCGAACATGCCGACGCCGCGGCTGTTGTCGCGGTTGTGGATCGCATATTCGTAGTGATAGAAGCCGCTGCCGTCCGGCCCGGTCACCTTGGCGCCCATGTAAACCCGGCCATCGTCATCGTCGCCGTTGGTGGCGGAGTCGACCTTGGCCCCGGTCCATCGGCTCAGGGGGCTACCCCACACCAGGTTGCCGGCATCGGCAAAGTTCCAGCTATTGCCCGTCCAGGTCGGCACGACCTCGCGAGTCCCGCTGTTGTTGAAACGATTGGCTTCCGGCTCCTTCTCCACCACGTACTGAGAGAAGTAGTAGTAGGTCGCGGTCGGCTCGTTCAACATCGCGTCCGCAATCTCCATGCGGTGGCGCACCGGACCCAGGGCGTTGATCATGGACTGAGACAAAGAACGGCTGCCGTCGCAATCGAACGGCGCGCCGACAGCCGGCTCTCCCGAGTCGAAATGGGAGCAGTTCGGATCCCAGTCGCCGGTCCACGGATCGATTTCGGCCGGTGGGCCAAGCCAGTTGCGGTCGCTGTTGTTGCCGACCGCGTAGGTGTCCGAGCAACCGATCTTCAGGGTCGGTCCACCGCCGCCTTCGCAGTTGCCGCAACCCGGCGCGTTGATGGAAAAGAACCCGTGCTTGACGTAGCTCCAGTCCGAGATCTGCTCCATGCGCCCGTTGAATTCGCGGGTCATCATGAACGCGATCATCGGATGGTCCGCATCCATCGGCGCTTCCCACAAGACTTCCTGGCTGCCGAAGTTGCAGCAAGTCGTCAGCATGGAAACCCCGGAGGTTCCGTTCGGGAAGGTTCCCTCGTGACCCATGAATGACAGGTCATCGAGTTCCGTCAGCGCGACGTCGGTGCCAAACAGCGCATTGGGCTGAGCCGTAGCGGGCGTGGCAGCGATCGCTCCGAGAAGCGAAACCACCGCCGGCAAAACAACCTTCTTCATGGGGGAGATCCTCCTGAGGGGGACTTCGCATCCCCCGACATTTTCGAACACTCCAGAGTGCGTCCCGTTCTCGGCCATTTCCCCGGGAAGGTCAACCCTTCGCCCGAGGGCTCGGCGGCGTTTCCCCTTCGCCCGCCATCCAGAAACTCTCCCGGGGAGAGACTCGACGGCCTACGGACGAGGCAATGTCCGCGGGCGAGCAGGGCCAAGCAAGAATCGCCGGTCACGAGTCGCAGGAAGGACGACGGAATTGCCGGGAGGCAGGTTCCCTCCAACCACGAGCAAGTTGGGATCGCCTTGACGGGGAGGTCGCGTTGGGGGTGCCTCCGGGCCCTTCGCCGCCCCATCCGCCTTGCACCCAGGGCACGAGATTCAGGGGTCCTCCACGAGGGCGCCGCCCCCGCCTCCCACCGACGTTCGCCCCCGCCGATCTCCGCCCCCGCCCACATCCGCCCCGGCCGATGTCCGACTCCGCATGGGGATGATCAGCGCGGAATCAGATCCTCGGTTGCCGCGGGCGAATCGTTCCTCCCCCACGTTCGCGACCTCACACCACCGCGCATCCTTGACAAGGTCGCGTTACCTCCTACAAGTCGTAGGAATAATCTCCGACAGATAGTAGGAGTTCTTCTTTCGATTCCCAGGAGGTCACCCCCCATGCTCGTCCCCACCCACTCTAGATCGATCGCGATCCGCACATTGATTGCTGTCGGCTGCCTCACCAGCGCGGTCTCCGGACAGGAGATCCTGGTCGCGGGATTCAACTCCGGCATCCATCGCTTCGACTTCAACACCGGGGCGTTTCTCGGAACGATCGGCAACGTCAATGACCCGCTTGGCATCACTCAGGGACCGGACGGAAACATCTACGTCGCCGAAGAGGCCACCGACAAAGTGCTGCGCTTCGACGGCAACACGTTCGAGTTCATCGACGAGTTCGTGGCGGACGACCCGTCCACTCCGGACATCGATGAGAACGCCGCTCTGGACGGTCCCAGCGGCATTCTGTTCGGCGACGACGGACACTTGTATGTGGCGAGTTTCAACAACGACCGGGTCCTTCGCTTCGATGGCACCACGGGAGCTTTCCTGGGTCGCTTTGTCGATGCTGCCGCCGGCACCTTGAACGGACCCGACGCCGGCATGGCGTGGGGACCGGACGGTCACCTGTACATTCCGAGCTTCTTCAATCACAAGATCTTGAAGTTCGATGGCAAGACCGGCGACTTCATCGAGAACTTCGTGAACGGCGGCCAGGGGGGATTGACCAACCCACGGACCATTGCGTTCCGTCAGGACGGCACTGCTTTGGTCGCGAGCGAAGGCAACGACCGGCTGCTGCAGTACGGCGCCGACGGTTCGACGATGGGGATCTTCGCGGACAACTATCCGTCCGTCAGTGGTTTTGCCATCTCCCCCACCGATGGCAACGTCTATGCGACCAGCGCCGCCCGCGACAACATTCGCCGCTTCGACGGCTTGGATGGCAGTGCGGCGGGAGTGTTGGTAACCCAAGGCGGAGGAGGTCTGGACGCCGGCGTGTTCCTCACCTTCCATCAAAACCCTTACTTGCACCTCACTCGTCTGCGTCCCGGCACCAGCGACGTCTTCAACTCCATCCTGATCGAGAACGCGACCCCCGGCGCGACCAATCTCTGGATCTTCGGCACCCAAACCGGAACCCTGCAAATCAACCGCTGCCCGAACCTGTTGATGGGAATCCTCGATCCGTCGTTCTTGTTCACCACCGCCGGTGCCAACGGCGTTTCGTTCCTCGGCTCCCTGGTCGACGACGACTTCATCGGCTTCGAACTCATCGTTCAGGCCTACGAGCCTTCGACCTGCCGTGTGTCGAACCTGGTCATCCAGACCATCGAAGACGGCGGGCTGTGAGCTGACCGAGTGAAGTGATTGCCCAGTGCACTTCGGTGGCTGGTTGGACGGTTCGCGGCGGCCTGGAGGAGATGACAATGCCAGGTCGCCGCGACGATTGGCGGAAGGAAAACTCGCCGGGACCTTTGTCAGGCAAGTCGTGGATGAGACTCGAGTCTCTGATCCGGTGTTTCCACTTTCGATGGTCGCTGTTCCACGCGAGTCTCTGGATTCAAACGGGACGGCTCGATCGACGAGTGGGGTGGAAAGATCGAGGAAGAACGAGAGACCTCGACCAGGGTTTGTCAGCGGGCCCAAATCCCAAGCGCTGCAGGTTGATGCTTGGCACTTCGTGTTCGACCAAACTGGTCTGCGAAAGAGACGTTCCCTCCTTCGCAAGCCAGCAACGATGGACGAGTGGGACGGAGTGCTGGACCGACTTCGCGCGCTTTTCTCCTTCCCGCAACGGCGGAAGTTTCGGCGACCGATTCTTGTTCGCCCGCGTCGCGTGAACTCACTTGCTCTCAGAGTCGACTCGTTGATTCCAGAGTAGTGGGGCTCGCGAACCTCCGACCGGCCACCCGAGTGTTTCTCGTGAACCGAGACCGAGACCGAGACCGAGACCGAGACCGAGACCGAGACCGAGACAAAGACCGAGACCGAGACAAAGACCGAGACCGAGACAAAGACCGAGACAAAGACAAAGACAAAGACAAAGAATGAGCCGTCCGGCGTCACTGTTGTGACGAATTGTTTTAGGGCCGCGACCGTGCGGACAGGAACGATCGATGCAACGGAGTTGATGCAACAGACCTGACAGAAAACATCAACACCTGTCTGGCTGCGGGGCTTCGGCGGTTGGTGAAAGAAGCACTGCGACTCGGTGGGCTCGAGGACAACGACCCTTCAGACACACCGATGACTGGCGAGCGGGCGGGCTCCTCGACTGGATGCAGCAGCCCCGGGCCAGCGCGTCACCCACGAAGAGCCAGGCGAGGTTGTCTGCCCCGAAGTCTCCACAGCCGCCGAGCCTGGCGAAAACCCACGCCCGCACCAACGGCACCAACGGCACCAACGGCACCAACGGCACCAACGGCACCAACGGCACCAACGGCACCAACGGCACCAACGGCACCAACGGCAC
>JANQQL010000040.1 GCA_028289345.1 Planctomycetota bacterium
AAACGGCCTGAAGCGACCCGACTAGGGGTGGCGGACAGGCTGCGGGCGACTGTAGTGTGACCACGTGAACAGTGCGGGTGGGGCCGTTTCGGAAGCCCCGCCACGTTGATGCGAAGTGTGGCCGCGTATCCGAATCGGGCGCGCCGAGCGAAGTCTCCCCGGTGCTTCGGATCCAGAGGGTCGTAAGCACCCCGGCCCATCCCCTGCTGAAACTCGAGTGCCCCGCCCCACCCCGGCAGAGATGTGCTGGGCTTTCCTCGGCGACGCAGTCGGTGCGCTGCGAGAGTCCCTCCCTCCGACTTCCCTCGGCCTACGTTCGCGGCGCAGAGCGGTCCGTGGGCCATCGGTCCCACCGGGCCACGCGGCCACCCCTCGCATAACACCAGGCTTCCGGCTCCGCGCCGCGGGTCGCGGCGCTCCGTCCCAAACGGCCTCGACCCACTCGATCAGGGGTGGCGGGCAGGCTGCGCCCGACTGTAGTGTGACCGAATGAGCACTGCCGCCGGGGCCGTTTCGGAAGCCCCCCCACGCTATATGCAATTGCCTCACCGTATCGACAGTAGAGTACCGTATTCTTGGGGGAGAACGACGGTATGCGCCCGCTCCAAATAGTCTTGGCCTTCTTGGCGACTGGATGCGTGGCTCCTCCGGCTCAGCCGCTCGTGCAGGCCTCGAGGCCAGACACCAGCGCCGTACTATCGGCTGCGCTGACTGCGTTTTCTGAGAAGATGGAGCTGCACCCGCAGCGTCGTCTGTGGTTGGAGGAAGAGAGACGGGCTGTCCCAATCTCGGAGGGAGTATTCTCGAGCCTCAACCGAACAGCCCCGAGCCTCCGTCGGGCCGAGGCAGTCGGTGACTTGATCCAGTGCGCCGAGGGCGAGGTCCTGATGCATCCGGTCAACTCATGCCCGATCGCGGAAGACGGAGTGGTGATCGGCTTTACGGGTCTTCGTATTGAGGGTGAGGAGGCAACCTTGTGGGTGCGGTACACGTTTCCCTCCTTCTCGGGAGGGCAAGAAGTCGTACTCACGCGAGGGCCCGATAGCACCTGGGTCTTTGAGAGGTTCGGGATCACAATCGTGAGCTGATCGCATGGCGGCTTCTGATACTGCCTCTGCATCGGCCGGCTGAGCGATCTGACCACTGCACCTGCATATAACTCAAGGCTTCCGGCTCCGCGCCTGACGGCGCTCCGTCCCAACCGGCCCTCAAGTTGTAGGAAGTTCTGGCACGGAGGCTGCGGGCGGCCGTAGTCTGACTCCGTGAGCGGTCTTGATGGGGCCGTTTCGGAAGCCCCCCCACGTTAGCCGCCATGCACGAACTCCGAGATCAAGTCACCGGGGGGTGGCGTGACCGCGGAGCCAATCGGCAAGGGCGGCCTCCTCGAGCTCCCCACTCGCGAGGGAGAGGATGAGAAGCACAACCTCTTCTTCCGGAGCCTCGATACGGAACCCGTTCAGACCAAGGAACAAATACATGGCCTGGAAGGCGATGCGCTTGTTGCCGTCGACAAACGGATGGTTCTGCGCAAGCCCGTACCCGTAGGCTGCTGCCAGAGCGAACAGATCCGCAGCAGAATCGTACTGAAACCGGTTTCGGGGCCTTTCCAGAGCCGACTCGAGAAGATCACGATCCCGAAGTCCGAGCGAACCGCCGTGGGCCTGGATCTGGTCGGCGTGGATCGCAAGGACGTAGGTGGGAGGCAGCCAGACGGGCTGGCTCACTTGGCGAGTTCGCGCATCGCGTTCCGGTACTTCTTCGCGCCTTCCGCGTAGACCTCCATGGCCTTCCGGAACGCAGGGTCAAAGGGCGTGATGAGAATGCCCTCTTCTGTCTCGATGAGGTGAACCGTGTCACCCTCGGCCAAGTGAAATCGCTCCAGCAGCGGCTTGGGGATCGTCGTGCCCGCTGAGTTGCCGATCGCGCGAATCTTGGTCTTTCCCGTCATGATGGGAGTCCTCCCCGAATAGGTTATAACAATAGTAATAACGTCATGCGGATCGATCAAGACCGGGGATTGCCAAGAGTCCCTGGAAGCCGGGGCGCACGGCGGCTAACAACGGGCTTCCGGCTCCGCGCCCTCCGGGCGCTCCGTCCCAAACGGCCTGAAGCGACCCGACTAGGGGTGGCGGACAGGCTGCGGGCGACTGTAGTGTGACCACGTGAACAGTGCGGGTGGGGCCG
>JANQQL010000051.1 GCA_028289345.1 Planctomycetota bacterium
ACTGCCGCTATTGCGGAAGGGAGAGGAAGAACTTTGGTCCGCCAACCAATCCAGATTTGCCGGATCAGCAATGGCCGGACCGCCCGCATTCACCCGATAGATCACCGTGTCCCCTTGGACCGCCTCGATGACCAGTTCATCGACGGTGAGATCGAAGCCGGCGTTGCCCACCGCGTCGGTGGCGGAGGCTTGCACGTCATAGGTTCCCGGCAGCAGCGAGGGGAGTGCATTGTCCGGCAGCGTCCAGTTGCCATTCCCCAGGTTCGTGGCCGCCAGCGTGTTGCCGTCCACGGTGACCCAGACCGTGGCGTTCGGATCGTCCACCGTGCCGCTCAGCGGCGGGTTGGGATCACTGGTGGTCAAGAAGTTGACCGTCACGCTGGGCGGCGTCACGTCGATGACCAATTCATTCAGCGTGGAGTCGTTGGCCGTTTCCGAAGCGGTCGTGGCGGTCGCCGCCACGTCGTAGGTGTTTTCCGCCAAGGCCGGAAGCGTATTGTCCGGCAGCGTCCACGTGCCATCGCCATTGTTGATCGCGCCGAAGGTTCCCCCGTTGACCATCACGGAAATCGTGGCCGTGGGATCGCTCACCGTACCCGTCAACTCCGGCGTGGAGTCGCTGGTCGTCAGCGGATCGACCGTTATGGTCAGGTTTCCGGAGCCCTCCTCGATGGCAAGGATTTCGATGCCCTTGAGCGTCGGGTTCTGAATCGGGCCATGCAGGAAATCGATGTTCAAGATGTCATCGGTCTGCACGAAGAAGGACCTCATGGTCCCGGTGTTCGCCCCCACCTCCTTGAAGATGTCGAAGTCATCCAGCATCAGTTGGCCTTCCACGACGACATCAAATTCTCGCGCGCCGATGGTTTGGGTAGGCACCCAAGTCTCGGCGAAAAAGAGCCGCACTTCGTGCAAGCCAGGCGTCACGGGGAAACTCCACAGCATCTCCGGCGAGGTCGCCAAGTCATAACGCTCGCTGGTGAACATCGTCACCGGCGTGCCAGCCGGCACCGTGGAATCGAGCGTGATCGCCACCGCTTCGGAGAAAGCGGAACTGCCGCTATTGCGGAAGGGAGAGGAAGAACTTTGGTCCGCCAACCAATCCAGATTTGCCGGATCAGCAATGGCCGGACCGCCCGCATTCACCCGATA
>JANQQL010000030.1 GCA_028289345.1 Planctomycetota bacterium
CCACAACATTGTGAGAGCCAGTGCGCATGTCCCCAAAGGGATTGCCGGTCTCGTTGTACCCAACAATTAGATTCCCGAGCCCGTTGGTCGCCGTCAAACTCGGATCGAGAGACGTGGGATCCGCTGGGTAGCCGTTCGTGGCCCCGAGTCCATTGACGATCTGGACGTTCGCACCGCCAATGCGGATCGTCTTGACGGTGCCTCCATTGCCATCGTCCAAATAGACAATGGACATGTGGTCCAAGATTTCTGCCTGCTCTGGAGTGAGCGCGGAGAGCCGTGCCCGACGATCCATGGCCTGCTGAGCGGAAACCTGGGAAACGCCGGAGAAGATGAGGAAAGTGAACGCAAGGCGTGTGCATGGCGCAATCATGAGAGACTCCGATTGGGAAAGGTGTTGCGTTGTTGGAGAGACTCGGGCCACCGCCTCGCCGCCAGGTCTGGTCACGAACCGTTGCGTGACGGCGCTGACAAGGGACTGCCTTCTCGGGTCGGAGCCCTCGCTGCGGGAGAGATCACGGAATCCGGGGGGATCTCCTGACACCTTTTTGACAAGGTTTCTTCAGATCCCGAGGCCGGCTGCAGGACAACACGATCGCCGAGGAATTCCACCAACGTCGTCACGCGTCATTGAGCCGCGAAGTCCGGCCGCGAATCTGGCGAGAGAGGTTGATGACTCGCGGCGAGAATGGCGACCGCCAACCCGCCAGACTCAATTGGTTTCGAAGAGTGATCCCGCGGCCCAGTCGTCAGGACCCGTCACGGACCGCTGAGCGCCACCGCTGACCGAGGAGTAGCTACCGATCGCGGAGTTTCTGTATCCGCCGCTGACTGAGGAGGAGATCCCACTCGCCGTATTGTTGTCGCCGCCACTCACCGAGGAAAAGCGGCCACTGGCCGTGTTGAGGAAGCCTCCACTGACAGAGGCAGTGATCCCGGAGGCCACGTTGCTGCGCCCGCCACTGACGGCCGCGTGGGTGTTGGTAGCCAGATTGCGTTCGCCGCCGGTGATGGAAGAGTAGTTTCCACTGGCCACGTGAGCCGTCCCTCCGCTCACCGAGGCAAAAGCACCGGAAATGGTGGAGTTCTTCGGCCCGACCAGCCCGCCAAAACTCGTGAAGCTGTTGGCCTCTCCAAACGCAATGTTGTGGGAGCCCGTACGGTTGTCTCCCATGGTGTTCCCAAACTCGTTGTAACCCACGATCAGATTCCCGGCCCCGTTTTGGGTTTGCGTGGATCCCAGACCATTGACGATCTGCAGGTTGGCCCCATGAATTCGAATGGTCGGAACCTTGTTCCCGGTGCCGTCATCCACTTTCTCGAAGCTCATGTGGCTGAGGATCCGTTGCCACTCCTGGGTAAACATCTGTTGAGGCTGCGCTTGGGCGGTTTCTGTCGCTGCGGGGATGAGAAATGCGAAGGCCACGAGATAGCGGAGGCTGGTGAGCGGAAGGAGTTTCATTGGATTTTCCCCGGTCCTTGAGAGTGTTGGCTGGTCGGAGCACCCGCTCCGGGAGTCACCACGGAATCGGGGCTGATCCCCTGACAGGGTTTCCTTTTTTTTTTGAGCCCTCCTTCCGTGCCGTGCCGGTCCCGATCTCCCGGGAGCTGCGCCAAAGCAGACTCTGGAGGAGGGCGGTTGCTCCGGGAGGGCGAGCCCATGAGGGATCCCGATGGACCGCCGTCTGGGAGCCTTGCACCGTCAACTCCGCCGTCGATTGCAACGCGATCGGCCCAACGTCACGGGTCTCCCACGCGCTCAAAGCGCCAATCCGAGAACCAAGCCGCAACGACCTCGCCCTCCTCATCCACGAACCGCACCGACTGGGCGTCGTCCCGGGTGAAGAAAGTGGTCGACGATTCCGGCAGGATCTCCACCGTGTCGTCCCAGCTGCGCTCGGCCCACAGCTTTCCGTCCCGGAAGACAATGCGCGCTGAGCCCCAGCCTTCGACCGAGTAGACCCCTTCCAGCGCTCGGGAGACCTCTGGTGTCAGCATGACCGTCTGCTTCCGCACCGGAGCAAAGCCCGGCCAGCCGTATTCGTTCGCAACGGTCAGCAGGAACTCTTGGATCAGCGGGCTCGCGCCGTCGGAGTTCGTCATGATCGCCAGGCCATCGCCCTGCTCGAGAAGCAGGGTGAGCTGGCAGCGGAAGCCATCGTTCGAGCCTCCGTGCTCGAAAACGTTGCCCCCCTGCCACACTTTCGGCCCGAGTCCCCATTCGTTGAGTCCGGGGGTCAACATCGCTTCAATCATCGAAGAAGAGAGAACCGGATGCTTGCATCCCTGGGACGCTCGATGAATGGAGACGGCAAAGCGTGCCAAGTCTGTCGGGGTCGTCCAGAGTCCGGCCGCCGCGAGCGCCGGGTAAATCCGCGCGCCGCCCTCGAGGGGTCGTTCCGCGTTCCAGTAACCAGTCGCCGAAAGCTCGCGCCACTCCTTCGGAAGCGGCTGAGCGTAGAGACTGTTCTCCATCCCGAGGGGAGACAGAACGGTTTCCCCGAGAAGATCCGCGAAGCTCCGGTCATCATCCTCGTCGACGAGAAGTTGCTGGAGCACGGTGTAGCCACCTCCCGAATAGCGGAACTCGGAGCCTGGCCGGGTCACCACCTGGAGCGCTTCCGTGTTGGCTTCGCCCGCGAGAATCTGCACCATCGTGGGCAACTCATCCCCCTCCTCGTAGCCTCCGACCGGGCCAATGTTGAGACCCGCGGTATGGTTCAACAGTCGACGCAAGGTCACAGGCTCCGGGCCGAAATCATGAGCGGGCACCTGCCAACTGTGCAGTACCTCGTTCACGTCCGCGTCCAGCTCCAACCAACCTTCATCCACCTTGCGCAACGCCGCCATCGCCGCCACCGGTTTCGAAATGGAAGCGGCCTGGAATCGTGTGCGAGGAGTCACGGAAATCTCGCGCTCGAGATCGGCGGAACCCCAAGCCCGAGTCCAAGCAATCTCGCCTCCGCGGATCACCGCGACGCTGACGGCGGGGACACCGAGTTCGCGCATTCGTTGTTGCAGGCTGGCGGATCGCGGAGCTTTCCCATCGATCAAGAAAGTCGGGATCATCATGGCTTCGATGCGGGCAATGCTCTCGGCTTCTTTGCCGTTCGGGTTTCCCGCTGATGTCGCGACTGGGCTCGGGGGATGTTGCAACGCGAGAAAGAGGGACGCAGCGGGAAGCAAGATCATCAAGGAATCTCCTCGGCCACATTCACGGTCCGGTTCGAGAGCAACGACATGGCACCGAAGTCGGCGCCCGTCCTCCTAGTTCCCACGCCGGTCTTTGACGCGAACGGAAAATCCGCGGAAGACCGGACTGGCTCGTCGGTGGTTTCCCGCGAATTCGTTCGCGATTCAGAGCGGTGTTGGTTTCCCCCACTTGACAGTTTCTTGACGCGAGTTGGGGAACTTTTGACGCGAGTTGGGGATTCGCTTGGGGACCCAAGAAATGGTGGGGGATCAACTGCGTTCCTCGATTGCGTGCACTCTCGCTCTCCATGAGTTCGCTCCGGCGGATCTGCTAACGTCTGGTCTTCCCCTTTGCGATTCGCGGAAACTCCGATGCGTACGCCCCGAGTGCCGAAAACTCTCGTCAAGCGACTGATGTTCCTGCCGCCGTTGGCGATCGGCGTCCTGATCGCCTATCTCCTCGTGCAGTCGCGCCAGAAGCCCGCGCGACGACCACCCGAGGAGGCCGCGCGGCCGGTTCGCACAATCACCCTCCGTCCCATTGATCTCGTGCCGCGGACCCTGGGGTTTGGAGAGGCACGACCGGGACGCGTGTGGCGCGCGGTCGCGAAGGTCGCCGGCGAGGTCATCGAAACGCATCCCCGTCTGGACAATGGTGCGTTCCTCAAGAAGGACACAGAACTCCTCAAGATCGACTCGACGCGCTACGAACTCGCTCTCCGCGAGGCCGAGGCAGCCATCGAAGAGATCGACGCTCAGCTCGCCGAGCTCGAAGAGTCGGCGCGCAACACCGAGGCGATGCTCGAGATCGAGTCACGCTCCCTCGAACTCGCTCGACAGAAGCTCGTCCGCACCGAGGGCCTGCTCGAGACCGAGGTTGCCTCGCAGAATCAAGTCGACGAAGAAGAACGCGCGGTGTTGCAACAACGCTCGATCGTCCGCAACCTCCAGAGCGAGCAGAGCTTGATCCCGGCGAAACGCAATGCGCTGGTCGCAAAGCGGGCCGTGCAAGAATCGAAGCTCGAGCGTTCGCGCCTCGATGTCGCGGACGCCGTGCTGGTCGCGCCTTTCGATTGCCGACTCGCAAACGTCGAGATCGAAGTCGGCCAGTACGTCGCGGTCGGTGAGAGACTGTTCGAAGCCGACTCCCTCGCCAAATCGACGGTCACCGCCCAGGTGCAAGTCCGACACATGAGCAACCTGATGCGGAATCAAGAAGCGCGACAGCGCATGACGGAGGGCGAGTTCGACCTCCCCAAGCTGCTCGAACTCACCGCCACCGTTCGTCTCCGCTATCCGGAGCTCGTGGTGGAGTGGCCCGCGGTTTTCACCGGGATCGAAGGCACCATCGACTCTCAGACTCGCACGGCCGGGGTCGTCGTCGATGTCGAGCAAAGCTACGAGCGCGCCGAGCCTGGCCGAAAGCCGCCGCTCGTCAAAGGGATGTATGTCGAGGTCGAGCTGCGCGGACCGGTGATGCCACGGCGCCTGGTCGTGCCAAGAAGTGCGCTGCGCAACGGCAACCTCTGGGTCGTCGACGGAGATCGCTTGCGTTTCGCTCCGGTGGAGATTGACTTTCAGCAGATGGACTTCGCCGTGGTGAAATCGGGTTTGTCGAGCGGCGACCAAATCGTCGTCAGTGATCTGATCCCGGCGCTTCCAGGCATGCTGCTGGCGCCGACTCCCGACCACGCTCTGCGGGAACGATTGGAGGCCCAGGCCTCCGGCGAGCGAGCGATCCAGTGATCCGTTGGTTCGCCTCCCATCCCACGGCTGCGAACTTGCTCATGCTCGCCAGCCTCGTGCTCGGCATCTCGGCGTTGCCGGCCTTGAAGCGCGAGACCTTTCCGGACTTCGCGCCTTCCCAGGTGCAGGTATCGGTCGTGTACCCGGGCGCGTCGGCCGAGGACGTCGAAGAAGCCATCTGTCTGCGAGTGGAAGATGCGATCGATGGCATCAGTCACGTGAAGGAAGTCGTCGCCGAAGCCCGCGAGGGACTCGGCCGGATCACCGTCGAGATGAGCGACGATGGCGACGTCGCCACGTTTCTGACCGACATCAAGGCGGAGGTCGAGGCGATCAACGACTTTCCGACCCTCGTCGAAGACCCGGTGATCGAGCAGATCGGACGCAAGGACCAGGTGGTGAGCCTTGCGGTGAGTGGGAACGTCCCGGCAACCGAGTTGGAAAGCTACTGCGATCTTCTCAAGTTGCGACTGCAACGCCTGCCTGAGGTTTCGCTGGTTGAGGTGACCGGTTTTTCCGATCGCCAGATCCGCATCGAGATCGCCGCGGACGATCTGCAGCGCTACGCGCTCAGTGCTACCGACATCGCCAGCACGATCGAACGGCAGAATGTCGACTTGCCGGCGGGTGCAATCCAGGGCGACGAAGGCGATTTCTTGGTTCGCTTCACCGAACAACGCCGCACCGTGGGGGACTACGCGGATCTGGTGGTTGTCGCGGGCAGCACTGGTGCCGAGATCCGCCTCGGCGACATCGCCCAGATCACCGAGCGCTTCGAGCTCGACGAGGCGAAGTTGATGTTCGATGGCCAGCGAGCGGGACTGCTGAAAATCGAGAAGACCAAAGCCGAGGACTCCTTGGTCGTCGTCGACGCCGTCCAGCGCTTCGTTGACGAACAGCGCGCCATCCAGCCTCCCGGCATCGAGCTGGCTCTCACTCAGGACGTCTCCTCGATCGCTCGCGATCGCTTGCAGATGCTGGTCAAGAACGGGTGGCAAGGTTTGCTGCTGGTGTTCGCCACAATGTGGTTGTTCTTCAACGCACGCCTGGCGTTCTGGGTTGCCGCGGGACTGCCGGTTGCATTTTTTGGTGCGTTCTTCCTCATGCCGCCAATGGGCCAGTCCATCAACATGCTGACAATGGTCGGATTGCTACTGGCCCTCGGGCTCTTGATGGACGATGCCATTGTCATCGCCGAGAACGTCGCCACACAGCTGCGTCGCCACGATGGCGAGAATGGCGCCCGGGCGTCCCTGCACGCCGCGGTCAACGGCACCCGGCAGGTTGCGCGGGGAGTGCTGTCTTCGTTCGCCACCACGGTCTGCGTGTTCCTGCCCCTGTCATTCCTGTCGGGGGACATTGGCAAGGTGCTGGAAGTCCTACCGATTGTCCTGATTCTGGTGCTGACGATCAGTCTGATCGAGGCGTTCCTGATCATGCCTCACCACCTTGCAAGCTCGCTGCGTGATCACGATCCGGAAAGAGAAGCTCCCCTGCGCCGGCGATTCAACGCGTTCATCGAGTGGTTGCGCGACCGGGTCGTCGGCCGAGCCGCCGATTTCTGCGTCGATCACCGCTACGCCGCTTGCGGCGTCGTGCTCGGGATCTTGGTCGCGACAATCGGCCTGACCCGCTCCGGAACGCCGAAGTTCGAAGCGTTCCCGGATCTCGACGGCGACGTGATCCAGGCGCGACTCCTGCTGCCGCAGGGAACCCCGCTGAACCGCACCGAAGCCATCGCCAACGTCATCACCAATGCGCTCCGCCGCGTCGACGCCGAGTTCACGCCCGCGCAGCCAGACGGCCAGCAACTCGTGCAGAGCTACAGCGTCCAGTTCAACACCAACGCCGACGCGAAAGAGGAAGGGGCCCACGTCGCCACGGTCTCTGCCGACTTGCTGAACGCAGAGGTTCGCCAGGCAACGATCGATGAGATCAAGGCAGCATGGCGACAGGAAGTCGGGTCGATCCCGGACGTCCTCTCCCTGACTTTCAAAGAACCGGCACTCGGACCGGCCGGGCTTCCCTTCGAGATCCGTTTGCGCGGCGATGCCCTGGAGCGTCTGCAGAAGGCGTCCTTGGTGTTGCGTCAATGGCTCGCCGGACTCGTGGGCGTGTTCGACATCAGCGACGACCTGCGACCCGGCAAGCCCGAATTGCGCGTCAGGTTGCGCGATGGCGCGCTCGCTCTTGGCGTCGACGCGCGCCTCGTCTCCGACCAGCTTCGGACCGCGTTCTACGGACGCACGGCCAGCGAGATCCAGGTCGGCAACCAGAGCTACGAGGTCGACGTCCGGCTCCTGCCAAGCGATCGAGAAACGGTGGCGGACCTCGACTTTTTTCAGATCACGCTCCCAGATGGCACCCAGACGCCCCTCAGCACCCTGGCCGACGTCGAGTACGACCGTGGTTGGGCGCGCATTGCTCGCGTGGACGGGATTCGTGCTCTGACCGTCCAGGCCGATATCGACACCCGGGAAGCCAATTCTGCCGAGCTCATCGCACTATTTCGCAGCGAACTCTTGCCCGACCTCGAAGCCGACTATCCCGACATCTCCTTCGAGATCCTCGGCTCGACCAAGGAGGCCAGCACCACCCAAGTGTCCATGCTCCGTGGCCTGCTGTTCGGGTTGATTGGCGTGTTCATGCTTCTGAGTCTTCAGTTCAAAAGCTACCTCGAACCCATCGTGGTCCTTCTCGCCATTCCCATGTGCCTGATCGGAGTCATCTGGGGACACGTCGTCATGGGGTTGCCGCTGACGCTGCCGAGCATCCTCGGTTTCTGCTCCCTCGCCGGCGTCGTCGTCAACGACTCAATCTTGCTCATCGAGTTCATCAAGATCCGCCGCGCAGAAGGCATGAGCTCCCACGACGCCGGCCACTACGCCAGCCGCGACCGCTTCCGTGCCGTGCTCCTGACCTCGGTGACGACGATCGCCGGCCTCGCCCCCCTGATGTTCGAAAAGAGCCTGCAGGCACAGATCTTGGTGCCCATTGCGGTCAGCATCGTGTTCGGACTGCTTGCGTCGACGGTGCTGATCCTGCTGCTCGTTCCCGCGCTCTACAACATTCTCGATGACTTCGGGCTGGTGAGGAGTGTGCCAGCGCCCGGGAGAGCGGCCCGGGAGTGACCAAAAAACGGAAAAGTCTGTCAGTTCACTCCCCCCTTTCCCGTGATGGCTTCCACCCGCAGGTCCCTCCGCACTGGAGGGCAGTTCTTCTTGAAAGGAAGCCCGAAATGAAACTCCCCCTTCTCGCCAGCTTGCTGGTCATCGCCGCCGCACTGGTTCTTGGCATCGGCTCTCTGCAACCCGCCCACGCACAACAGCAGATGTTCTTGCATGAATGGCAACGAGTGCTCAGCTACATGAGCTTCGAGAAGGTGGCAGACGGGCAGGGCAATCAGGTCCCCACCATTCGCATCAGCGGCGCCAACCTGCAAGTCGTGAATGGGATGGGATCCACCGACACGGAAAACGGCACTGGCAATCTCGTGATCGGCTACAACGAGATGGGAAATCGCAACGGTGACAGCCGCACCGGATCTCACAATCTTTCCATTGGAAGATCCAACAGTTTCAGCAGTCATGGAGGACTGGTGAACGGGCTGGAGAACACGATCTCGGGCCCCTTCGCCAGCGTGAGCGCCGGCATCCTCAACACAGCAAGTGAAACCGGGGCTTGCGTGAGTGGCGGAAGCTTCAACTCAGCGTCCAGCAACTATGCCACGGTCAGCGGAGGTCACCAGAACTCAGCCACCGCCTACTTCTCCACCGTGAGCGGTGGTTTCAACAATCTCGCGTCCGGTTACGCATCTTCGGCAAGTGGCGGTCACAACAACACCTCGAACGGACTCGGCACCTCGGTCAGCGGTGGTTACAGAAACACGGCCAGCGGTGGCTATGCCTCGGTGAGCGGAGGCCGTATCCGGAGCGCCACCGGGTATTACAACTGGCGAGGCGGCTCGCTTCTCGAGAATCGGTGATCAAGGAAGCCGCAGCGCCCGTCGCGGAATGCGACGGGCGCCGCGCGCAAGGATGCTCGAATCAAAGCTCTCGGATGACCTTTCACTTCGCTTTGCCCTTGGTCTTGAACACGTACAGATACGGCACCGCAGCCCTGCCGCCCGCGTCCTGGAAGCCCTTGAACTTGTTCGAGTTGAGCCAGAACCCATAGGTCCGGCCAGGTTCGAGCTTCACCTGCGCGGTGCAAGTCCGTCCGTCCTTCGAGTACTTCGGCGTTCCTCGAAACTCCGGACTTGAATCCTGCCACGCCGTGGACCAAGACCAGCTCTTGTCCTTCATCGGTTTGCTGAACGTGACCTTGATCTCTTTGAGATTCGGATTGACGTCGTCACTCCCCGCTTCGGGAGACGTCTTCACCACCACCGGCTGAACCGTCTCGATGCTGGGAGTTTCCTCGCCCACCAATGCGGCTCCGGCACTGGCCAGCACTGCGATCAAGGAGAAAGCCGTGATCCATCGAAACATGAGAGTTCTCCGATTGACCGACGTGGAACGGAAACCAGTCCAGGACCTCCCTGGAACGACAAGTTGCCGTGCACCTCGGTCAGAGATTCTTCGAGACCCGATTGCCAGAATGCAGCTCTAGGAATTCGTGAGACGTATTGTCTCAGTTCTCTTTCCATCCATGGGAAGCGGAACCTCACCCGGGAAGAACATTGGCATTTGCCCTCCTTGAAGGTCCGGCGCACAGATCGATCGAGTGACTCCCCGAGGAATCTCTCCCTCAGTTCGTACGCAGATCAATCCTATTCCCCGACTGCCCAGTTCGACCAGTCCAATACTGTGTCATGCTTCTGCGCCCCCGGATCCACGGCACTGGGATTCTCCCACTCGGCCTTTGTTCGTACAAATCGTGGTCCCCGGCGATGGGGAATGTTGCCCAATGGACCGCACGTCACGTCGACCAGACTCGGATTCAGCCGCAAACACGACTCCGGCAACTCAGGAGGCAGACCACAGACGCGTCGTCTGACTCAAGAAACCCGAGACAACCGCTCCGCTGCCAACCGTGCGCCAAAGATGTTCCGCGCAGTGGGGCCGATTTCCAGCTCCGCCAAAGCACCCGCCACGTGCAATCGCGGGTGCCAGCGCAAGAGTGGGTCGACGAGTGGGGAGCCACAGGGCAAACGGGCAAGGCCCGCGCGCTCCGCTCCGCTCGACAACCAATCGGCCATGGCAGGGCCTCGACGAAAGCCCGTCGCCAAGATCACGTGATCGCCGCGCAACTCATCGCGGTCGTTGTGCAGCTCGAGGTGGATCCCGTCGGAAGTGACACGGCAGGTCTTCGCATCCCCCACCTTGCGGTGGATCTCTCCCCGTTCCTCCATTTGGCGAAAAGCGCGGTACTCTCGGGGAGCCACTGAGCCGTTGCGACGAGCACGATTGACGATCTGGCGACGCTTCTTCGCACACCGAAACCTGTTGAGTCGCCGCAACGCCGTCGACTCGGCCCACATCGGCTCGAAGTCGAAGTCGTTCACTCGCCACTCGTGACGGGCCACGAGTGTGACACGTCCGGGACGCGTCGCGGCGAGCTCCATGGCAAGCTGGATGGCGGACTGACCGCCACCGACGACGATCAGCTCCCCTTCCTGGGGAACCGAATTCCGATCGAAGTTCGGCGCGAACGCATGGACCACGGAAGCACCCGCGCGAGCTGCCTCCTCTGCCCAGTCCGGCCAAACCAAGCAGCTCGGTCCGAGGGCAAGGACCACTCGACGCGCCTCGAGGCGCCCTTCTGCCGTTTCAATGCGCACGGCATCGGGCAGACATTCCATGGAACGCGCGCTTCCCTGGAGACGCAGTTCCTGCAGCCCGTGCTGATGGATCAGGGATTCGCAGTGCCGCGTGAATAGTTCGAGAGATGGGCGCTCGTGAGGAAACTGAAAGGCTCCTCGAGCCGGCCGCGTGCCTCCGAATCGACGGAGGCTCACCGGGCGAAGCCCCAGATGGTGAAGGGACGGCGAACGGAGATGCGTCATGCCGGTGACTGCACAGCGCTTGCGCCACGCATGCAGGGGCTCTGGGTGTGGGTCGAGCACTCGGAGTCGGTTCCGAGCAACTCGATTGCGACGCAGCAGCGAAAGCGAAAGGTGCGTTCCCTGAACGCCCCCTCCAACCACGAGCCAGTCGAGCATCCGACTACCCAGCCGGCGCAGATGTCGCTGCGCGGCATTGCTTTGCTCGGCTCACCAGCGAACCGGCTTGGGGGCACGTCTTTCGTGGATTCCGAGTGGGCATGTTTCCTCCTTTGCGAGGGAATGCCGGTCACGACCACCAAGTTCCCAATTGCTTCTCATCGGTCGAGCAAACATCGAGGAAGCAATGGCTGAGCGGCCGAGCTGCAGACGGCCCGGCAGCGTGCGGGAACTTTCGCTTCCAGCTCTTCTTGACGCGTGGTTGACGGATCGGGACCATCGTTCCCCATGAACTCATCACTGATTCTGTGCGCGCTCTTCTTGTCCACTTGGGTCCAAGGCACGGCCGAAGACTATGAGCGCTCCGCGGGACTCCGTTCCCGTTGGCAAGGTTTGACGAATTCGTTTCGCCCGGCCATCGGTTGGCTGCCGAACCAGGGTGGAGTTTTCTGGCAGTCGAATGGCACCGACGGTTCGGAGTCCGGCTGGGTGGCGGTCACGTTCTCTGGGGAACGCACAGTCGTCGCGACTCGACAAGAACTCTTGGAAGACGACGAGGGCTTTGCAGGACTTCCCCCCCAATCCGATTGGGGGCCCAGTTCCTCCGGAAGAGGAGCCACCACGGTGACCTTCCGCAACGATCTGGACCGTCCCGTTCGCCTGTTCTGGGTCGATTTCGACGGAACGCCTCTCCCGTACGGCACCATTGGCCCCGGACAATCGAAGGAACAGGAAACGTCCGCTGGGCACGTTTGGATCGTGGGCTTCGAAGCGAATGACCTGGTCGGAATCTTCGTCGCGGAGGACATGCCAGGCACTGCCATCATCGACTCGCAATCTCGAGCCCGCGCCACGGAGCCCTCCCCCTCACCCGAAGAGTCCTCGGGAATCGTGATTCGCGATCACAATCTCGTGCTCGTTGCCCCGGATGGCAGCGAACGACCGCTTTCCACCTCAGGAACGGCGGAGGATTCGTTTCGCGCTCCCGTTCACTGGTCGCCGGATGGCGAACGATTCTTGGCATTCCAGGTGACCCAGCCCCCGGTGCGACGGATTCCCCTTCTTGAGTCCTCGCCCGAGGATCGCCTTCAGCCGGAAATCCACTGGTTGGACTACGCCAAGCCGGGCGACCCGCGGCCCCAAGCGCGACCACGACTCTTTGGCCTGGAATCCGGAGCCATCGCGGTCGACGACTCCCCGTTCGAGGACTCTTGGAGCGTCGGGCGGGTTCATTGGAGTCCGGAGGGGCGAGACGTTCACGTGCTCTACAACCAGCGCGGCCATCAACGACTCACCATTCACTCGATCGATGGGTCGACGGGAGAGGTCCACGCGCTCTTGAACGAAGAGTCCTCCACCTTTGTCGACTACTCCCAGAAGACATTCCTGCACTGGCTCGACGAAGCCAATCAGTTTCTCTGGGCGAGTGAGCAGGATGGATGGAACCACCTGTACCGTTTTGATCAACGGACGGGACAGCTGATCAACCAGGTCACCAAAGGCGATTGGGTCGTTCGGAGAGTGGGACGGGTCGACGAAGAGAACCAGCAGGTCTGGTTCACCGTGATGGGGTTCCACCCGGATCAAGATCCCTATCACGAACATCTCGCACGGGTGAACTTCGACGGAACCGGCTTGAAGATTCTGACAAAGGGCGATGGAAACCATGACTGGGTGTTTTCTCCCGACCGATCGTTTTTCATCGATCGCTGGTCCCGCGTCGACAAACCCGCCGTGACGGAACTGCGCCGAAGCTCTGACGGCACTCTCGTCGCAGAACTGGGCCGCGACTCGATCGAAGCTCTCGAGCAAGACGGATTTCGCCCCCCGCAACGATTTGTTGCCAAGGGTCGCGACGGGGAAACAGACATTTGGGGCATTCTGTTTCGGCCCTCCAACTTTGACCCGAGTCAAGAGTATCCCGTCATCGAACTGATCTACGCTGGCCCCCACGGTCACCACGTGCCCAAGTCCTGGGGAATGCACTGGACGCAACGAGAGATGGCCGAGCTCGGATTCGTGGTCGTCCAGATCGACGGCATGGGCACCAACTGGCGGTCGCGGGCATTTCATGACTGGTGCTGGCAGAACCTGTCCGACGCGGGCTTCCCGGATCGCATTGCGTGGCTGGAGGCTGCAGCCGAGGCTCACCCCGAACTCGATCTCTCACGAGTTGGCATCTACGGAGGCAGTGCCGGTGGGCAGAACGCACTGTCGGCTGTTCTTCACCACGGAGATTTCTACCAAGCGGCCGCCGCGGATTGTGGGTGCCACGACAATCGCATGGACAAGATCTGGTGGAATGAAGCGTGGATGGGGAAGGTCGGACCCCACTACGCGGCCAACTCGAACGTCACGAACGCGAAGTTGCTCCAGGGAAAGCTGCTACTCACCGTGGGCGAGCTCGACCGCAACGTCGACCCCGCCTCGACCCTGCAAGTGGTGGATGCGCTGATTCGGGCCGACAAGGATTTCGACATGATCCTCGTCCCCGGAGCGGGCCACGGAGTGGGAGAGGAGCCCTACCTAAAGCGACGACGACAGGACTTCTTCGTCGAAGCGCTCTACGAAGTTGAGCCACGCCGCTGAGCGAGGGATGGTCGAGTTGCTGGCCCCTGCGCCGATCGATGCCCTCGCGTCTTGATGCGCCGACGCTTTCGCGTTCGACGAAATCAGCGGAGTTCCCACCCACGACCGGCCTTGAACTCGAGTTGTCCAGAGGCGGACTGCCACCACTCCCCCCATCGGTCAATGGCTTCCTTGTTGTCACTCGGGGACGAGAAGCAGTCGTAACCGAAGTCGTCACCGCTGATGGCCGTGAGTGCCTCGACAACTTCGAGTCGCGGAAGGACACTCACCGGATCCTTCGACAGGATCTTGATGGCGAAAGAGACTCCTTGCGCATGACCAAGCTCCATCAACACAGTCGAAGCAAGGGGAGCGAGCTCTGGCTCGGAGCTGCCGGCGAGGTCGAGGATCTTCTGACGGACCGACTGGGGTGCAATCAGATGGCGGAGCGCCTGCAAGTAGGCACTCCGCGACTCCCGGTCCGCTCCGCCCCAAGCCATCAGAAGAGGGACCAGGTCTCCTTCGTCTCCCTCACTTCCCATGATCCCGGCGGCGGCAAGGCTCTCCGCAACGTCCAACGAGCTGAGCGACTCTCGCGCAGAGTCAAGCGCGCTTGGATCTCTCGCTGGAAGCTCCGCATGAACATGGCCATGGCCCTCTTCGGAGGCGAAGAACCCTTCCTTCACTCCCGTGGGAGAGAAAACCAGGCAGGCAACCACCAAAGACAGTGCGGCCCCCAGGCAGAGGAGCACTCGCATCGGCCAGCGCAGCCAAGGCGCTTGATGAACGAGGACGGCGAGGGTCAGCAAGACCAGCAGACAAAGCGAGATCGACGGGGCGACCGGCCAATCGCAAACGATGGAGAGACTGAAACCGCCGAGAGTGGCAGCAAGCCCAGAAGCCACCGCCAGAAACCCGGATTCCCGCAAGGTTCGACCCAGCGAAAGGCCAATCAGCGGAGGGAACACCAGCACCGCGAACACGAGAAGAAGGCCCGCCGTCCTCAGCGACAGAGCGACGGCGACCGCCAACGACCCGAGGAGAAGCCGCTGATACTTTTGCTCGTGGTAACCCTGGGCCCGAGCAAAGTCCGGATCATAGGAGACGAGAAGGAAGGGCCGTCGACACCAGACGTGCAGAATCACCACGGCGACCAGCCCGATCCACAGGGAGAGACGTTGTCGCTCTCCCGAAAGCAGGACGTCGCCCGCGAGGATGTTCTGCAACTCGACCAACCCGACCGTGCTGCGCCACACCAAGAGGATCCCGATCGCTGATGCGGCCGCGTAGGCGAGGCCAACCAGGGCATCGGAGCTCAGATGGCGGCGGGCAAACTTCGATTCGAGTCCCAGCAAACCGAGCAAACTGAAGCTCAGCGAGCCAATCGTAGGTCCTTGGCGATGGAGAAACTCAGCCACTCGCAGGGGCAGCGACGGTCGCTCGGCGACGAAGATGGCGCAAGCAACTCCTGCCGTCGCCAACTGAGCCAGAGCGACCCCCGTGAACACGATGCGACGGAGAATGGTGAATAGACCCAGGTAGCCACCCACTGCCGCAATCCCCAGCGAGGCCCAGTAGCTCCCCGCGAACGATTGGATCGTGTCCAGAACCTGTTGGACGGTCTCACTCATCGTTCCATCTTCGGCGCAACGATCCGGCCGGCCTTCGAGTCGGCGACTTGAACGGGAATTCCGTAGAGCATCTCGAGTCGGTCGGAGCGAAGCATGTCTTCGGTCGGACCGCACTCGAGTCGTCCCTGATGGAGCAGGGCCAACCGCCGAACGTACCGGGTCACCAGGTGCAACAAGTGGGTCACCATCACCACGGTCCGGCCCGAGTCGTGAAGGGACCGGACCAGCTCCATGACCTCGAACTCGCCGCGGAGATCCAAGTCATTGGTGGGCTCGTCGAGGATCAAGATCTCGGGATCCGACACCAGCGCTCGTGCCACTAAAACTCGTTGTTTCTGGCCACCGCTCAGGTCGCGGAACGCGGTTCTTGCATGGTCCAGCATTCCGCATCGTTCGAGGCTTCCGGCGACTTTTTGGCGACGCTCCCGACGCCCAAGATCCGCGGAGTCCGGTGTCCACAAGCCCATCGCGGCCACTTCTTCCACGGTGAAGGGAAAGATCGGATCGAGCTGACTTCTTTGGGGCGCGTATCCCGTCCGGCCGCGGCACGAGACGTTCCCTTGCAGCGGGCGAAGAATTCCCAACACCGCTCGCAAGATCGTGGTTTTGCCGGCACCGTTCGGTCCGACGATGCCAAGAAAGTCCCCACGGTTGACGTCAAGGCTTACCCCGCGAAGGATGATTCGCGTGCCATAACCCAGGTGCGCGTCACTCACCTGGATGAGGGGCTCTCGGTTGGGCTGGGATTCGAGCTCCATCGCGCTTTCGGATTTCACGGCCTTGGAAAGCTCCTTTCGGGGCCTACGGCCGGCTCTCCAGGCGCTCCAGGATGACATCGATCATTTCGAACAGATTCTGGCTTCCCTCTTCCCCGGGTTGAGTCGGAAGAAGCGAAAGAGGTGCTCCGATCCGCTGCGCAAACCCCTCGATGCGAGCCCTCGGGTAATAGGGAGGTGACACCACCCGTTGCACCCCTCGCTCGTCCGCAAGCTTGCTGAGCTTCTCCAGGTGAGCAGGGCCCGGGGGGATGCCTGGCTTCTCTTCGAGAGTCGCCACTACCTCGAATCCAAAGGTCGCGGCGAAATAGGTCCAGGTACTGTGGTAGGCGAAGATCTCCCGATCCGGGATCGAACGAGCCCGCGCCAACCAACCTCCTAGCAAGTCGATGAGCTTTCGGTCGCGGAACTCCTTTCCCTCAAGAAAGGAAATCAATCTTCCGGCGCGGTGAAGCTTTTCGAGGGTACGCCCGCCCACAAGGGCGACGAGCTCGGAACCAAAGAAAGCCTTGTCGATCCGGGCTTGGAACTGGATGCGCCTTTCGGCCCACTCCTCCGCGCGCTCTGGCGAGACTCGCGCGAGCCCTTGTTCCACGTTCTCTGCAATCCCCTTCAGATTCAGCGGGTCGAGCCAGATGTGAGGGTTTCCTGCTGGGTGGACGTGGAGGCCTTCCTCGATCTCTTGGGGGGTCGGAATCTCCCGGGCGCGGAGACCGTTGGTTGCAAACAGATGGCGGTCGCCCCCGGGAGCCAACGATTCATTGTTGGCCGCCGCGACGAGGCGAGGAATCCAGGCCTCGAGCTGCATGCCGTTCTCGATGAGCAGATCTGCGCTCGCAACCTGAAGCGCCAGAGCGGGCGTCGTCTGGATCTGGTGTGGATCGATTCCGGGGCGAACCAGCGTGGAGACCTCGACCGCCTCCCCACCGATTTCACGGGCCACATCTGCCAGATAGGGAAGCGTGACCGCAACGCGGATCGTGTCCGATCGCTTGGTCAGAGCGTGTCCGTGTTGCGCCGTGAACAACGATGTCGCGACAGCGAAAACAAACAAGGGAAAGCGGGACATCATTCGGGCTCCAGATGGCGCCAGCTACTGACCAAGGACCCCGAAGGGAGCGAAATGGCGATCAATCCCGATCAAAGCAGGATCCAACGACGGGGCTTCTTCTTTGCCTTCGGAGCCTCTTCCTTGCTGGCGTTTGTCTCGGCGCCGCTTTTTGACCCGCATGTCGCCCCACAGCTCGAGGCCTTCTCGTGCTTGTGACTCTCGTCGTCAGATGCCGCATGGTCGTGCGAGCATTCCGAGGAGTGTTCGTGAGCGTGCGGTTCTTCGTGAGACGCCTCGTGGTCGTGGGAGCATTCGGCGGAGTGCTCATGGGCGTGAGACTCTTCGTGACTTGCCGCATGGTCGTGAGAGCATTCCGAGGAGTGCGCGTGGGAATCGGCGTGAGATGCCGACTGGTCGTGGGAGCACTCGGAAGAGTGCTCGTGGGCGTGAGCTTCGTTGTGAGAAGCCGCGTGGTCGTGAGAACAGCCACTCCCGCACTGGTGCCCC
Organism: Planctomycetota bacterium; assembly: GCA_028289345.1. Lineage (GTDB taxonomy): Bacteria > Planctomycetota > B15-G4 > B15-G4 > SIAN01 > JANQQL01. The sequence continues at coordinate 17,635 of JANQQL010000030.1, forward strand.
TCGAGCGAGTGGTCGTCGGATTCAATGACCGCTGCCGAGTCCTCGACGACATTGGCGAGTTCCGCGAGCGCCTCGGCGCGGAGGGCCTCGATGTCCAAAAACTCGCTCTTCGGGCCTGCTTGGTCAGCGAGGACTTTCGCGGAGCCGACCCCGGTTCCAATGGAAGGAAGACGCTCATTGAGCTGGACGATGTGCTCGTGGAGGTGGGCGATTTCATTCCGAAGAAGTGCCACTTCTGACTCCAGACTTGCGATTCGCTCTCGCATGTCCCCTTCTACCGTCCCCGCCGCGCCAGTCGCTTGAGCGCTTGCCGAGCTGATCAACGCGAAAGCGAGGAAGCCGATGATCTGCAAAGCCATCTGGAACTCCATCCTGAACACAAGTCTCATGACAGCCATCTGCAAAGGGGAATGCCGCTCGGCTCCGGAAAGTTCTCACAATCCTCAGAAGGTCATTCCCCGCAGGCACTTGCCGGAGGTTCTCGGAACCAGTCCTGAGGTCAATGGACCAGCCCAACGAGTCTCGGATCAGGCGGATCTTCCGATTGCGGCAGTCCCCTTGGCGGAGCTGACATCCGAGCGCGCGATCGGATCGACGGGTCTCTCCTTAGCGCATCAGTGCTTGCATCAGAGCCAGATACCGGTCATAGGCGGCGGTGCGTGTTTTCTCGTCCCCTGCCTTTTCGGCTGCTTTGAAGCGGTGGTATGCGGTCCCCGCCTGGACGATGAGGTGATGGGCGGCATTCGAATGCTGCAGCCAAGAATCGCCCGCGGGATCGCCAGTGACGGTTTCCAGCCAATCGACCAACGGACGCCCGGAAAACCGCGCCACTTCGCCGGCTTTCTCTCGGCGGTGGTTGACAGGGGCTTCGTACTCGAGCAGCGGATAGTCGTCGGTGGAGATCGGCCCCTCGCCGACGTGCGAGACCTCAGTGGTCAGACTTCCGCAGTAGTAGATCAGGTAGCTGTTGGAAATCTGGGACCCTCTCAATTCGCCGATCGGCAAAGCACGCTGGTGGAACCGTTCGACGTCCAGCGGTACGTGCGACTTGAGCCCCAGCAACCCGACGATCGAGTCGTGCCCGAGGAAATCCCCACGCCAAACCGTGACACGAGGAAACACTTCGAGCATGGTCCGCACGATCACGCGAAACTCGGACTCAGTCACCTGAAACATCGGCACCCACTGGGCAAACACTCCATCGTCCGCCAACCGCGAAGCGACGTTGCGATAGTGCTCCCGGGTGTACAACGAGCCGACCCCTGCCCGCCACGGGGTGAACAAGTCGGCGATGATCACGTCGTAGATGTCAGTTGTCGCTGCCAGATAGTTCCGCCCGTCGGCGGCAACAATCGTGGCGCGTGGATCGGTGAACAATCCGGTCGCGTGCTCGCTGAAGTATCGTCGCGCCGCAACGATGACATCGGGCAACAACTCGGTGACGGTAATCTCCTCCACTTCGGGATGTGCGATCGCGGCGCCCGCCGTGATGCCGGTCCCCATGCCGAGGTAGTAGACGCGCCGCGGTTTCGGGTGGACGAGCAGCGGCAGATCCGATTGCAGGCGCTGGTGACGGCTGGCACGAGTGCTGCCGAGGGTGTAGAAATTGTTCACCTTGATGCGCAGATCGTCGCCATGCTCGACCACTGCGACGGTCGCCGCGCTGCCTTCCCACACCTCATGCAGCACTTCTTTGTCACCGGAAATCCGAACCACGGGGAAGCGATCGCCGAAGAACGCGATCAAGACAAACACGATCCCGGCAATCGAAGGAATCCGCACGAGCCACGGCTCCCGCCGAGCAACAAACAGCGCCGCGGGCAGGTAGAGTCCGCCCAGCAACAAGATGCTTGCCCACAACCCAAACCATTCGAGCAATACGAACCCCGCCACTAACGACCCGAATGCAGCCCCCACCGTGTTGATCGCCACGAGGTTCCCGATCGTCCGACCGCTGCTGTCCGCAATGGGCTCACTCATCTTCATGAGGTACGGAAACGTCATGCCGAGCGCAAAGGTGGCAGGGAACAACGCCAGTGCTACGGTTTGGAAGACGAGCGCCATGTAGGCGCCCCAGGACTCTGTGCCGCCAAGGTACGCATCGTTCTGAGTTAAGAAGACGAACTGCGCGGGAGTCGCCGCAACCAGCACTCCCGCAAAGGTGAGCAGCAACGACAGAGTCGACTGACTCAATCCGAACCGGCGTGCCAGCACACTGGCGGTGATCGAACCAGCGCCCAGCGCGATCAGGAAAACAACCAGAATCGCGGCGTAGGTGTAGACTGAGTTGTGCAGCGTCTGCGCGAACATTCGCGTCCACAGCACTTCGAGCCCTAGGGCGACAACCCCCGAGAGCCCCGCCAGCAACGCGACCACTCGGGCGGATTCTGTCAACGGGGGCCGCGCACCCGCCGTGGCTTGCCGCTGCTTATTTCCGTCCGCTTGCTTCCCGGACCAAACGAGCGCCACGATCCCGACCGCGGTGGTCATACCAACCGCGATCCAATAGGACCCGGCAAACCCAAACCACCGTGGCAGCCAGAATCCTGCTGCGCAGGCCCCCACCGCAGCCCCGACCGTATTGACCGCGTAGAGCACCGGGGTCACCGTGCCCAGCTTCTGGCGATTACGAACGACGTGCTGGACCAGCAGCGGGAGCGTACCACCCATGCAGAAAGCCGCCGGGCCAAGCAAGCCGAGGCTGAGCAAGACTTTGCACAACGTGAATGCCGCGGGAAACCCGCCGATCGTGTCGAACAGCGAGGGATAGATCCGCCGGTACAGACCGGGCAGGCCGAAGTAGAGCAGTGCGGTTGCGGAGACGGCCAACTCCAGCCTCGCATAGAGAACCAGGGGGCGCGCGCTTCTCCCGCTGACACGCCCGAACCACCAACCACCGGCCGCCAGGCCCAGGAAAAACGTCGTCAGCGTGGTTGCAGCGGCCTGAGCCGTGTTGCCAAACAGCAACCCCAGCTCCTTCATCCACAGGACCTGGTAGATCAGCCCGGCCGCGCCAGACAGGAAGAGCAGTCCAGCGAAACCGGCTGTTTGCACTCTTGCCACAGATGTCGTCGTGCGGATGGGATCAAGCTTGGCCATGGCATCTTCGAGATTCAGGACGGAGGTGAGGCGGAGGGTAACCCCAAGCTCGAATCACTCAGCGTTGAAATCCCGTCCTGCTCGTTTGCCTGTGTCGCCGTGCGAGCACGTTCGCATCATCAAGCATCCAAACCGGAGGATCCCCATGCGCACATAGCGAGCAGGACCTGGATTCTCTTCGTCGATGTCATGACCTCCATGGTCGACGAAAGGAATTCATTGGCTGCTCTGGCGTGGCGGAGTGGGGTAACCCCCACGGCAGGACGGATTTCGACGACATGATGTCCGACTCGCCCGACAACAACGTCGTGCGCGAGGTGCAACCCCGCGATACTGGTCACCGCCGGCCCCAATGCCCCTCGCGTCGGACACTGCGAGCCCGCCAAGTGGATCGCCAAGCTGAGAGCCATCAAGACCGACGATAACCCGCTGATCCTTCCGGCCAATATGGGCGCCGGACATGGCGGGGGCGCACGTTTCGGGAACTCGCGAAGCCTGAACGGCATTCGCGCACTGAAGGTGAGATCCGCGAACCGCGCCCATTCTCAGAACCTGGGAATTCGTTCCGTCCGTCGTCTTCCGCTCCCTCGGAATCTCGCGAGGGAGGCGTGTATCCTCTTCGCCATTCAATCCACCTGAACCCGTCACCCGACCTCCCTAGGAGACAGCATGGCCATCGCCAAGAAGCGCCGAGATTGGGCGCTCTCCCTCTTCGCCACCGCCTTCCTCACGACGATCGCCTCCCCGACTCCCGGTCAAGAGTCGGACAACCCGCTCCTCCAGCAGTGGGACACACCGTTCGGCGCGCCCCCCTTCGACCGGATCCAGACCGAGCACTTCGAACCCGCCTTCGAGGTCGCCATGAAACGGCACCTTCAGGAGATCGAGGCCATTGCTTCGAACTCGGAGTCCCCGACCTTCGACAACACCATCGCGGCTCTCGAGCGTTGCGCTTGGGATCTCGGCCGAGTGCAGCGCACCTTTTCTGCACTCACCTCCTCGGCGACCAACGACGACCTGCGCGCCATTCAACGGCGCATGTCGGCTCGACTGGCCGCGCACCAGGCAAAGATCTCTCTGAACGAAGCCCTGTTCGCTCGGGTCGACGCGCTGTTCGAAACTCACCAGTCCTTGGGTCTCAACACGGAGCAGGCTCGCGTACTGGAGCGTACCCACACGGGTTTCGTGCGAGCCGGTGCCAAGCTGGAAGGTGAGGACCGGAAGCGCCTCGCCTCCATCACCGAGGAACTCGCCAGCCTCTCCACGACCTTCAGTCAGAACGTGCAGAAGAGCGCGGAGGGATTCTCGATGGTCCTCGAGAGCGAAGCCGATCGAGCCGGCCTCCCGGAATTCGTTCTCAGCGCAGCCGCCCAGGCGGGAGCCGACCGGGGCATGGAGGGAAAGCACGTCATTACCCTGGCCCGCTCGTCCTTCGAACCCTTCATGACCTTCAGCACTCGCCGCGACCTTCGGGAGAAGCTCTTCCAGGGCTGGACCATGCGCGGTGACAACGACGACGAATTTGACAACGAGGAGAACATCCGTCGCATCCTGATCCTGCGGCTCGAGCGGGCCCGACTCCTAGGCTACGAGGATTTCTCCGCTTTCCGGACAGCCAATACCATGGCCGGCACCGGCCAAGCCGCCAAGAACCTGCTCGACGAAGTCTGGATCGGAGCCGTGGCCAAAGCCCACGCCGAAGAGGCGGAGATCCACCAGATGATGCGTCAGGAGGGGGTGTCCCATGAGCTCCGTCCCTGGGACTGGTGGTACTACTCCGAGAAGGCCCGAGCCGCTCTCTACGATCTGGATGAGGACGAAGTGAAGGCATACCTGTCCTTGGACAACGTTCTGCGTGCTCAGTTTGCGGTGGCGGAGAGACTCTTTGGGGTGACCTTTGAGGGTCGGAACGACGTGCCGACCTACCACCCAGACGTCCGCGTGTGGGAAGTCAAGAATGAGTCCGGAGCCCACGTGGGGTTGTTCTACGGCGACTACTTCGCCCGTCCCGGCAAGCGGTCCGGCGCCTGGATGAGTGCCCTGCGTTCGCAGCACAAGCTCGGTGAGGACGTTTCGCCGCTCATCATGAACAACTGCAACTACAACAAGCCGGCCCCGGGTCAGCCGGCGCTGATCACCCTTCGCGAAGCCGAAGTGATCTTCCACGAGTTCGGTCATGGCCTTCACGGCTTGCTGTCCAACGTGACCTACCCGTCCATCGCCGGAACGTCCGTGGACTACGACTTCGTCGAGTTCCCCGCGCAGATCTACGAACACTGGATGCGCGAGCCTTCGGTGATTCAGGAGTTTGCCCTGCACTACGAGACGGGCGACCCCATGCCCACCGCCCTTCTCGAACGGCTCCGCGCCGCGTCCAATGCCAAGGCCGGCTTTGACAACATCGAATTCATTGCCTCGGCTTTTGTGGATTTGGCCTTCCACCGAATCAAGGATCCCGCAGTTCTGGCCGAGCTGGACGTGAACTCATTCGAAGATGGCGTTCTGGCTCACGCTCGCATTCCCTTGGCGATCGAGATGCGCCACCGCTCCCCCCACTTCTTGCACTCTTTCGCGAGTGAACTCTACGCCAGCGGATACTACACCTACATGTGGGCCGGAGTGTTGGACAACGACGGCTTCGCGGCCTTCGAAGAAGCAGGGGACATCTACGACCCCGCCCTCGCCAAGAAGCTCCACGACTATGTCTATTCCGCAGGGAACAGCCGCCCTGCGATGGAAGCTTACGTGGGCTTTCGGGGTCGCGAGCCCAGCACCGGGCCTTTGCTCCGCAATCGGGGCTTGGATCCTGAGAACCTGGATTCGAACTCAATCAACAATTGAACACGATCGGTAGAACGGGGCGGTCGGTGAAGAAACTCGACCGCCCTGTCCTTCCGAAAAGCCAAGCCACTCTCTTTCCTCCTACCAGTTTTCGGCCCCCATGCCGACCAGCGGAGTTAGGCGCCGGGAGATGCGTCTTTCAATCCGTGCCGATTGGTAGCGACAAGCGAACGGCAGTCTCTTCCTCGCCGCGCTGCACTTCGGCCTCGCCACCGTGAGCCTCCACGACCTTCTGCACCACCACCAACCCAACACCGGCGACTCCTTGGGCTCGAAGATCTCCAATGAGTTCGGTCAGCGGAGTCCTTCGAAGGGGCACCGCTGTTCCCCCGCCATCGTCACAGATCTCGATCCAGCAGGTTTGCCCCTGCTTCCAGGTGGTCATTCGCACCCGCCGCTGGGCGTGTTGAATTGCATTGCGTAGAAGATTCTCCACCGCATGCTTCAAGCGCGAACCATCGGCGCGCAGCGTGGGGACAGACTCCGGCAAGGTCATCTCAAGCTGCAGGCCACGTTGAACGGCCAGCGGTCGGACCACCCCGAGGCACTCTCTCAAGAGTTCGCCCACTGGCACCACGGCCAAGCGCAAAGGAGCCTCCGTGTCCAAACGGGCGCTTTCCAGGAGGTTCTCCACAAGAACTCGCATTCGGTCCGCATCAACCTGGATCCCGTCCATGGCGTCATCGAGCTGCTGTCTGAGGGCGCTCGGGGGCAACTGGCCTGCCGCTTCGCCGGCACGGGAACTGGCTGCCATCAACGCCGCCAACGGCGTCCGGAGATCGTGGGCGGTCTGCTCAATCCACTCTCGACGCCATCGATCTCGCTCCGCCAAGCGTCGAACCAATGCTTGGACACGGTCTCGCATTTTGTTCATGGCTCTCGCCAGCAAAGCGATCTCGTCGTTTCCCGATTCGTCGAAGGGACCGGGGAGAGACTCGAGATCGCTCGGTGGTTGACTGACGATCCCCGCCAGCCTTTCCAGCCGTCGAGTGGCCACCACCGAGATGGTCACGGCCAGAATCACCGCGAGCGCCATAGAGACCAGCAGAACAAAAGGATACTCCACCTCTTCGTAGGTTTCGGGAAATCGCGCGTCGACATCTTCCAGGGATCTCTGATGCAGTCGCGCATCTTCAATCGCCGCCGCGCGCCCTCGAAGAAACTCAGCGTCGTACCACTCCGGATAGAGCTCAACGACGAACGGTGCGATCGCGAGTTCGCCCAGGACATGAGCGATCAAGTAGGAAACTGCGAGCAAGAACGCCAGTCGAAACCTCAAGGTTCGATACCAGCGCGGCCGACGATCGTCCGTCATGCTTGGGATCCTTCCGGGTCCTCCGTCATCCGGTACCCGACTCCCCAAACCGTTCGGATGTATCGAGGGTCCCCCGGGTCCTCCTCAATCCTCTTTCGTAGCCGTGTCACATGAAGATCCACGGTTCGAGTTCCACCGTCGAACGATGTCCCCCAAACCCGATCCAAGAGTTGCTCGCGACTCCAAGCGCGCCCCGGGTGGCGCATGAGGAACAGCAACAGTTCGAACTCCTTGGGCTTCAAATCCAATGGTTGTCCAGCCATGGTTGCGAGTCGAGATTCCGAGTCGACACAAAGCGCTCCACAATTTGCAGCGCTAGGAACAGGGTCCTGCCCGGTGCGACGCAAAATGGAGCGAATGCGAGCGATGAGTTCCGGGACAAAGAACGGCTTGACCAAATAGTCGTCCGCCCCCACATCCAAGCCACCCACTCGATCTTCCGGACGCCCCCGCGCGGTCAACACAAGAATGGGGACGCTTTGCCCAGCAGCACGCAAGGAACGACAAAGGTCCAAGCCATCGCCGTCGGGAAGACCGAGGTCCAGAACCAACAAGTCATGAGACGAGGAAAGTTGAATTCTTGCGTCTCGAACCGACCCGCAACAGGTCACTTCAAAGCCTTGGGCGTCCAGCGCCTTGTGCACTTCCCTCCGAACCCGCTCATCATCTTCGACGAGCAAGATTTTGGCGAAGGGGTTTGAGATCGATCCATTCACGGGCTCCGTTTCTAGCCCCAATTCCTCGCGGAAGCTCAATGGAAAACACTCCCGCCCGGCCGGACACATCCCGGAAACAACTCGAAGCCCGTCAAACGCTAGCCTGCGAGCCACTGGAAGTTTCATCGTCCCTCTCGGGCGATCCAACCGGAGGAGAACTCTCCATGCGACGCCGCGACTTCCTTCGCTTGACCGCAGCTGCTGCCGCCGGTTCGTTGGCGACAACTCGAATGACGGCTCAATCACTGTCCATCGATCAACACCCACGACGAGGGCGCACTGCTCGCCAACAGGTCTTGGTCATTGGAGCAGGGATCTCTGGCCTCGCTGCCGCCAAACGCCTCGTCACCGAGTTCGGATTGAGTGGGGCACATCAAGTGATCGTGCTGGAGGCCCGCAACCGAATTGGCGGGCGCATCCACACAGACACGTCCTTGGGTGCACCAGTGGAGATGGGCGCGAACTGGATTCATGGAATCAATAACAACCCGATCACCGCCCTTGCGGATGAGTTCGGCGCCAGTCGCGCCGCGACCAATTACAACTCCATGGATGCCTTCGACACCGATGGATCCCCAGTCTCAACCTCCGCCGTCAACCAGGCCTACTCTCAGCTTTTCTCCATTTTCAACCAGGCAAGCTCCTACGCCAGCGGTCTCGCCCAAGATCAGTCCTTGGAGCAAACACTCCTGGACATCAACGCAGGGGGAGGTCTCTCGCCAACGTTGCGTCGACTGGTCGGGTGGCTGCTGAATCTGGAGCTGGAAGGGTCATACACCCAGTACGCATCCGATCTCTCGAGCTTTCACTATGACGGGGGCGCTTCCTTCTCTGGCCCTGACAATCTGTTCCCTGGCGGATACTCCCAGATTCCGGCGGGCGTGGCCCAAGGTTTGGATATCCGCCTCGACCACGTCGTGGAAACGGTCCAGCAGATCGGTCATCGAGTATTCGTACACACCAACCGGGGGAGCTTCTCCGCGGACGCCTGCGTGGTGACACTGCCTTTGGGAGTACTCAAAGCGGAGCACGTCCATTTCCAACCGGGTTTGCCGTATCCCCTCCGGTCCGCCATTCAGCGAATGGGGTTTGGGAAGGTCGCCAAGGTGATCCTGGAGTTCCCCAACTCGTTCTGGAACAACAACCGTCACCTCCTGGCCTACGTATCCTCTCAGCCAGAGTTCCACACCTGGTGGCTCAACGTGGGCAGACACTCGAGCGCCCCGATCCTGAACACCTGGACATTCCAGGATCACGCGGTCGATCTAGAAAACATGAACCTCACAGATGCTTCCGACCGTGTCATGCAAGATCTTCGGACGATCTATGGGGAAGGGATTCCGGCACCCGTCAACGCAGTGAAGACAGCGTGGAGTACGGATCCGTTCACCATGGGCTCCTACAGCTATCCGGCCACCGGATCGGGACCCAGCGACCACGACCAGTTCCTACCGCCGGTGCGAAACACGATTCACTTTGCTGGCGAACACACCAGTTCCCTCTATCACTCGACCGTTCACGGAGCGTATCTGTCCGGGCTGGATGCCGCGGGCCGAGTCATGGGAGACCCATCGTTCACTGCCAATCAACCGGCGGCATTCCCCCTTGGGCGACTCCTCCGAAAAACCCGACGTCGCGCGCAACGAGCAGTTCCCCGCTAACCGAGCCCCCCAGGAGAGACGGCTTCGCAAACTTGGTTCTCGGTTCGCATCCGCGACCACGTCTCGGGCGAGACAGGGAACAAACACGAAGAAACGTCGTCGCAGAGTGAGGCCTCGAGATACCGACAAGACTCAAACACCGAGGCATCCGCAGCACTCGAATCAGGCCAGAGCCACCCGCTCAAATCGCGGATTCGCCCGCGGTAAACGTTCCCCGTTGCCGGTCCTTCGTCACTCCCGGGAACGCCAACACACGATTATGCATCACTGCATAAACCCCCGGCTTGCAGGTCTGCACAGCGAGGAGCGCTTCAGTGAGGTTCTGGAGCGCGTCAGTGTTGCGAAGCATGTACGGGCGCATCGCTCCGGTGAGAATGATCGGAACTCGCGGCGTTCCTAACTGTTTTACGATCCGCTCTCCGCTGACAGCGAGGCGGTCCGTTCCGTGCACGACGATCACCCCGTCGTGCGCGGCCGCCATGCTGGCCGCCGTGCTCGCAATCAGGTCGTGATCTTCCTCGGTCATTTCCAGGGAGTCCTTGTTCATCAAGGGAACCCGGACGACCTCCACTCCTTCCAGCTGGAGGGAGGCGAGCATCACGTCGAGGACGCTGAGCTGGTTCTCGAGAACTCCTTCGAGCTCGTCGTAGGTTTTCTCAATGGTCCCCCCGGTGGAGATGACAGCGATTCGGTTCTTTGCCATGGCGAGATTGTACTCCACGGCCACGGTTCCGGGAGTCACGCCAGCCTTCGCCAATACGATTGCTTTGGTTGCTCAGCCGTCGAGGCCGACCAGGCCTCGGAAACTTTGAGAATTTCTGGCCGGTCACTCCTCCTCCCAGCGCGTCGGCGGATAACTCTCAACCCGCCCAAGGAGGTCGACATGTTTCCCAAACGCTATTTTGCTCTTGTTTCTGTGATCGCCCTTTCTTTGTTCCCTGGCATCGCCCGGGGAGAGGACTCGATCCCTCGTTGCCCGCCGTTGTGCCGGTTCGTTGCCACGCCGACCAGCCAAACTACGGAGGCCGGCGGGCTCGACATCGAGGTTGTCTGGACCGCGTACGTCGGCGAACCCACCGCGACGGTCCTCAACCTCTCGACCGAGGTTCAAATCCAGGTCGGCGACTACTCCGCGAAGAAAACCGTTCCGGTGTTCGCCAATCCCGGCGCCGGCTACTGTACCGACGGCACCTTTGGCGGACCTTGCGGGACCGGCTCCGTCGACGGTCAGAACGTCACACTCCTCCACCTGTCCGAGGACGGGGGCAGTGCCCAGTTCCCTTGGATCACCACTCGCTTTCCCGTCGTCCCCGAAGGGATGTTCGACGAAAACGACGTCATCGAGGTCACCCTGACCCCGGCCGCCGGCTCCGATCAAGGGTCCAGCACGGATGGCGACTTCGTCGTCGAACCCATCGTCGATCGCCCGACCTTCTACGACCGTTCGTTCCGCTCGGTCGATCTGGAGCCGATTCCTGGCACGACCGACCTGTACGACATCGTGGTCGAGTACCAGCTGGCCTACAACACCAGCATTCCGCCCGTGGACTTCCGGACCGATCTCGTGATGAACCTCAACGGCGAGAACATGGTGTTCGAGCCGTGGTGCGGACCGTGGATCACCACACCGTCGTCCCTCTGCGGACAGACCTGCTCCAACGAGACCTGCGCCACGATCAAGTGCGACGGGCAAACCGTTGCCACTTTGACTTGCCAGCCGTACGAGAATGCCTGGGGTCAGTTCGATTGCGCCTGCGTCAGTGGAGCGATCCAGTACACGATCCCGTCGATCCAACTCTCCCCCAGCGATCGCATCGAGCTTTCCCTCGTCGGCGCTCCCGGCGCCCTGCCGGAGCCCGCTGGGCTTGACGACGACAGTTGGGTCGTCTGCAGCATCCAGGCGCAGTCGTTGCCGTACGGCCAAGGCAAGGCCGGAACCCACGGCATGCCGACCCTCGACTCGACCGCGCTGCCCATCCTCGGCCAAGTCAGCGGCATCCAGATGAAGGAAGCCCTTCCGGGCGCACGATCTCTACTCATCTACGGTTTTCAGCCCCTCGACATTCCCTTTGACGGTGGTCGGCTCCTCGTCGACCCCGCCGGGATGTTCGTCGTGCCGGCGCCGGTCGCCGCCGACGGATCGCTCATCCTCGAGAGGCTGCTGCCGGTCGACCCGAGCCTGTGCGGAGTCTCTCTCTTCTATCAGCTGATGGTCCGGGATCCGGGCGCCGCTGGTCGCTTCGCCATGACCAACGGACTGCAACGAGTCCTCGGTTTCTGACAGCCAGGTTACCAGCACGAAATTCCGTGGCCGGTCACTTTCCTCTGTGGCGCGTCGTTGGGCATCCATCAAACTCAGTACTACCCAAAGGAGGTAACCATGTTTTCCAAACGTAACTTTGTTCTCTCTGCGGCCATTGCCTGTTCGCTGTTCCCCGGCCTCGCGCGGGGAGAGGACGGGATCCCTCGTTGCCCGTTGGGTCCGACGGGTCGACTCGTGGCCACGGCGACGTCCCAGAATACGGCGGGTAGCGGAGCCGTCATCGATATCGTCTGGGCCGCGTTCGTCTGCGAGACCAGCGCGACGGTCCTGGATCTTTCGACCGACGTACACATCCAAGTCGGTGACTACTCCGCCACCAAGACCGTTCGGGTGTTCGCCAACCCCGGCGCTGGCTTCTGCCCCGACGGCAACTACGGCGACTCCTGCGGCACCGGCTCTGTGGACGGTCGCGAGGTCGCATTGCTCAACCTGTCTGAGGAGAGCGGCTACTCGCAGTTCCCTTGGATGACCACTCGCTTTCTTGACATCCCCGAGGGGATGTACAACGAGGGAGACCTGATCGAGGTCGCATTGACTCCCACGGAGGGCTCGGAACCCGAGTACCACACGGAAGACGATTTTCTCTCCCAGCCCATCGGAGATGGCCGGCTCTTCTACGACCGCTCTTTCCGCTCGGTCGAACTGGAGCCGATCCCGGGAACCGTGGATCTCTACGACATCGTCGTCGAGTACCAGCTGGCCTACAACACCAGCACGCCCCCGTCGGACTTTCGCACCGACATCGTCATGAGCCTCAACGGCCAGAACATGGTGTTCGAGCCGTGGTGCGGCCCTTGGCTGACCACTCCCTTCTCCATCTGTGGACAGGCGTGCTCGAATGAAACTTGCGCCACGATCACTTGCAACGGGCAGACGGTCGCCACTTTGACCTGCCAGCCGTACGAGAATGCTTGGGGCCAGTTCGGCTGCGTCTGTGCGAGCGACGCGATCCGCTACACCATCCCTTCGATCCAACTGAAGGCAAGCGACCAGGTCGAGCTTTCGTTGGTCGCGGCTCCCGGTGCGATGCCAGAACTCCAAGGACTGGACGATGACAGCGTCGTGGTGTGCAGCATTCAGGCTCAGTCGCTGCCGTACGGACAAGGCAAGGCCGGCACTCACGGCGTGCCGACCCTCGACTCGAGCGCACCGCCGGTCCTCGGTCAGGTCAGCGGAATCCTGATGAAGGAAGCTCTGCCTGGCGCGCGTTCGCTCCTCATCTACGGTTTTCAACCGCTCGACATTCCCTTTGACGGTGGCCGACTCTTGGTCGATCCCGCCGGTATGTTCGTCGTGCCGGCGCCCGTCGCCGCCGATGGGTCGCTCAAGCTCGAAAGGCTGCTGCCCGCCAACCCGAGCCTCTGCGGCGTCTCCCTGTTCTATCAGCTGATGTTCCGGGATCCGGGCGCGGCCGGTCGCTTCGCCATGACCAACGGTCTGGAACGGGTCCTCGGCTTCTAATGGCCGTGGCTCCCGCTGCGAATCCACAACAAGCCGCTCCTTCCTTCCCGGGAGGAGCGGCTCTTTCTTGTTGCCAAGAGTCTTTCCCGAAGCGACTCGCAGCGCCGGAATCCATGGCCGGTCACCCGAGCGATCAGGAAGTCGGCGACACCTGCAACTCGGTCCAGACCTTCAGGAGTTCTTCGTAACGGCCCCCTGCACCGGCGTGTTCGTGAACGTGGGACCAGACGATTTCGTCCTTCTTCACGAGAAACCACCCAGACATGCGTAGCGGATTGCCCACGGGGCGGCCAATGCCGTGGCCACCGAACACCGCCTTCATGCCGCTCCACATCACCTGTGGGCCGAACAGCTGGCCCACGGTGCCGCGGCGCAGACCGAACGCCTGATAGAGATCCTCGTTCGAATCCGCCACGGCCCGCGCCTCTGGCCAGCGTTCAGAGAAGAACTGCTCTCCGTCCTCAGGCTTGCCCAAGTGGATCAACATGACCGGAGGGAACTTCGGATCCGCTGCGCGACCGCGCAGCTCCTCGACGTCGCGTCGACAGAACGTTCAGCCGAAGTGCCGCAAGAAGACCAGCAGGGTCGGGGTGCTGCCAAGGTTCTCCCCAAGGGTCTTTCGTTGCAGGTTCCGACCTCGGACCGGGCGGCTCAGGGCTTCGGAGAGGGAAATCGAGTCGGTCATGCTCATGCCCGAGGATTCGCGCCCGGCCTTGGACAGGATTCACCGGACGTTTCGGCATCCCCCATTCGACCCCGATGGACAAGAGCCTAGCGGTCTCTGGCCCGGGGCAGCCCGAGAGGCACGGACCGCCCCACGGCAGCGCGCTGGTTCCTCGTACGGAGTGCTGCCAGGGATGGGACGGCTCCCTCGGCGGCGACGACCTCCGCGAGCGGGTCCGGCAAACAACTCCGCTTCGGATCCGAACCGAACCGGTCCCCCGTCCCCGGGGGCGGCGGAATCTCCGGTTTTCTTTGGCCGCTGCCCCGCGGCTGGGGCGCGTCGGCGGACATCCAGCGAATTCAAGACAGCCCCAGGAGGTCGCCATGCTTTCCAAACGCCATTTCATTTTCTCTGCAGTCCTCGCCTGTTCACTGCTCCCCGGCCGCGCGCGGGGAGATGACGACACCTCTGACTCGCCGGGCATTCTCTTCTTTGGGGCCACGGACGAGTGCAGGATCGGGGTCGGGCTCGAGATCGACGTCGTCTGGACCGCATTCATCACCGAGCCGAGCGCGACCGTCCGCGACTTTTCGGCCGACATTCACGTCCAGGTCGGTGACTACTCCGAAACCAAGACCGTTCGGGTATTCGCCAACCCCGGCGCCGGCTACTGCCCCGACAGTGGTTTTGGCGATTCCTGCGGCACCGGCTCCGTGGACGGTCAGGACGTGACCCTGATCGACCTGTCCGGGAATGGCAGCTATGTCCAGTTTCCCTGGATCGCGACCAGCTTTCCGACCGTCCCCGAGGGGATGTTCGACGCGGATGATCTCATCGAGGTCTCCGTGATTCCCGCGGCTGGCGCCGAGCCGGATCCCGACATGTCAGACAATTTCGGAGCCCAGCCCCTCGGTGGTGGTCCGATCTTCTACGACCGCACGATTCGCTCCATCGACCTGGAGCCAGTGCCCGGCACCCCGGATCTCTACGACATCGTCGTCGAGTATCAGCTGGCCTACAACACCATCATGCCCCCCCTGGACTTCCGCACCGACATCGTCATGAACATCAATGGCGAGAACATGGTGTTCGAACCCTGGTGCGGACCGTGGATCACCACTCCCTCCTCGATCTGTGGACAAGCCTGCTCCAACGAAACTTGCGCCACGATCAAGTGCAACGGAGAGACCGTCGCCACCCTCACGTGTCAACCGTACGAGAATGCTTGGGCTCAGTTCGACTGCGCTTGCGTGAGCGAGGCGATCCGTTCCACGATCCCGTCCGTCCAGCTGACGGCGAGCGATCACGTCGAACTCTCGCTCGTCGCTGCTCCCGGTGCGATGCCGGACCCCGAGGGACTGGACGATGACAGCTGGGTGGTCTGCAGCCTCCAGGCTCAATCGCTTCCGTACGGCCAAGGCAAAGAAGGAACTCACGGCATGCCGACCCTTGACTCCACGGCGCTGCCGATCCTCGGTCAAGTCAGCGGCATCCACATGAAGGAAGCCTTGCCGGGCGCCCGTTCCATCCTCTTCTACGGGTTTCAGCCACTCGAGGTCCCCTTCGACGGTGGCCGGCTGCTCGTGGATCCCGCCGGGATGTTCTTCGTTCCCACGCCCATCGCGGCGGACGGATCGCTCACCCTCGAAAGACTGCTGCCAGTCGACCCGAGCCTGTGCGGCGTCTCCCTCTTCTACCAGCTGATGTTCCGGGATCCGGGAGCGGCCGGTCGCTTCGCCATGACCAATGGGCTGGAGCGTGTTCTTGGGTTCTGACCGCGGGAGTTCTTGCTGCGAATCACAACGAGCCGCTCCTTCCGACCCGGAGGAGCGGCTGTTTCTCTTTCGGCAATGGCGTCTGCGCCGTGAACGGTTTGCAAGAAAGGCGGCGCCGAAGATTTCTCTCCGGCGCCGCGCAAGGCTGAACCAGGTCCGCGACTCTCAGGAGACTAGAAGGGAATCCAAGCCCAGCCAATCACACACGCCACCACGCAGTCCTCCTCGATGGCGCGAATCAGTTCGTTGAGGATGGACTGGATCTGCCCCTCGTACCAGGCGTCCAAGTTGGCGAACAAGCCGTTGTAGATTTGCTGGATCTGGCTCGTGGAGATGGAATACGCGTCCTCGGCGTTCGAGACGGTCTCTTGATAATGCTCGGTTTCGGAGTCGACGTTGCCATCGTAGTTCACGACGGCATCCCCCACGGACCATGAGAAGCCCGCGAATGCTGCACCGATGGCGAGAAGCGCACCGGAAAGCCCCCCCGTCGCGGGAACACTGACCAGTGCAACCGTCGTGAGGACCGTTGACGCGGTCAACGAGACGGCGACACTGCCCAAAGCCCCTTGCTTCTGCTCCAGATAGTGGGTTGTTGCCGTGTCCTTGGCCTGATCGAGAATGTCCTGGTGAACCTGAACCGCGGCAGCCAATTCTGCTTCGAGGGTCTCATACTGAGCCTGGTAGGTCGCGAACGCCTGCTGGAGATCGGCCTCGGCTTCCGCGACCTTCTCGTCAATGCATGCGTCGTCCCAGCAAGACCCAAACACGGGTACCCATGCACCACCTCCGACCACCAACGGTTCAGAATCGAGCACCGGATCGGGTGAGAGAAGAGTGCTTTCGTGATCGACAACACCGGTCACGATGAAGTGTCTCGCGAATGGGGGGAGCTCCTGCGAAATGATCAGCCCCTGAACCCCGATGGCGGTTCCGTCGACGCTCATCTCGGCAATGACACCCGCGTACTCATACCCCGCATCCATCGCGGCTTGGAGATCCGATGCGGAGACCTGGTTGGCCACATCCATCGGAGTGGTCTTCGCCGCCATCGTGACGCGCAGATCGAACGAGTACCCGAACTCCGATTGCCCCGAGTACAGGCCAGTGCCGTTGCGCGTCAACCCTTCGTTGAGCTCGTACACCCAGCCGTCAATGCCATAGGGGACCTCGAACAGCGTCTCGTACACCTCCTGTTGTTCGTACATGAAATCGTGTGGCCACGGGGGCACAAGGTTGAAGGGCTGTGCCTTTGCCGAGTCGGAGAAGGCCACGACGCCAAACAACAACGCCAGGAAACCAAGGGTCTTTCGAATTTGGGAACGCATGTGAGTCTCCTTGTGAGTAACGGATGGAATGCTCCTTCACAGGGCTCACGCGAAGAATGGTTGCAGAAAAGTGGATCGAACCACTCCATGGAGTTCTCGTACTCCCGGTCATCTCGGGAGCTGGGGGAGAAGCCAGCGGCGAGCGATCGGGGGTTCTCTTGTTCGGCGCAGCGGCGGACGGCGTGAGAGTCTCGAGTTCGTTGAGAATCAGATGAAAGAAACGGGTGCACAGACCCGCTCGCAAGCCGAACGACTCTCAGACATCTGCCTGGCACGTCCCGCGTCCAACGATCAGGATTCGGGGGGCTGAGCACCCCGCGCCGAGTTGGGGTGCGCGGGCCCCAGAACGCGCCTTTCCCGCCCCAATTCCGCAGTTTCCGATTTCCCCTGTCCGCTTACGCCCCTCTTTGGCGCGTCGGTGAGCATCCACCGAACTCGAAAGAAACTCAGAGGAGCCCCGCGATGTTTTTCCCCCGGAAGTTCGCTGTTTCCGCTGCCCTCACGTGCTTGCTCCTTCCCGGCCTCGCGCGGGGGGAAGACGCCTCTCCAGTGGGCGGACAAATCCTGTTCGGATCGACCGACGACTGTTCGATCGGAGTGGGACTCAACATCGACGTCATCTGGACCGTGGCCATCGTCGAGCCTGGCGCGACCGTCCGCGACTTTTCGACCGAGATTCACGTCCAAGTCGGCGACTACTCCGAAACGAAGACCGTTCGGGTGTTTGCGAACCCCGGCGCCGGCTTCTGCCCCAATGGGAACTTTGGCGACTCTTGCGGGACCGGCTCGATCGACGGTCGAGAAGTCGCCCTGCTGTCCCTCTCCAAGGAAGGTGACTATTCCCAGTTCCCCTGGATCACCACGAGCTTCCCCGTCGTCCCTGAAGACATGTTCGACGAAAACGACCAGATCGAGGTCACCGTCACTCCAGCCCCTGGCTCGGAGCCCGACGAGGACATGTCGGACAACTTCGTCGCCCAGCCCATCGGCGGCCCGATCTTCTATGACCGATCGTTCCGCTCGGTCGAGCTCGAGCCGGTTCCGGGCACCCAGAACCTGTTCGATTTGGTCGTCGAGTACCAGCTGGCGTACAACACGATCATGCCGCCGCTGGACTTCCGGACTGACATCGTCATGAACCTCAACGGCCAAAACATCGTGTTCGAGCCGTGGTGTGGTCCGTGGCTGATCGACGCCTCGTCTGTTTGTGGGCAGCAGTGCTTCAACGAAACCTGTGCGGTGATCAAGTGCGACGGCCAAACCGTGGCCACCTTGACCTGCCAGTCCTACGAGAACGCCTGGGGTCAGTTTGGCTGCGCCTGCGTGAGCGGCGCGATCCGTTACACGATCCCTTCCATCCAGCTCAGGGACAGCGATCGACTCGAACTTTCGCTCGCTGCGGCTCCTGGCGCCATGCCAGACCCCGAAGGCCTGGATCAAGACAGCGTGGTTGTCTGCAGCGACCAGGCTGAGTCCTTGCCCTATGGAGAAGGCAAAGCCGGAACGCACGGAATGCCGACTCTCGACTCCACCGCACTTCCGCTCCTCGGCCAGGTCAGCGGAATCCTGATGAAGGAAGCCCTGCCCGGCGCACGTTCGGTCCTCTTTTACGGGTTCCAGCCGCTGGACGCCCCCTTCGACGGCGGCCGACTCCTCGTCGACCCCGCCGGAGTGTTCTTCGTCCCGACGCCGGTCGCCGCCGACGGCACGCTCACCCTCGAGAGATTCCTGCCGGCCAACCCGAGCCTGTGCGGCGTCTCCCTCTTCTACCAGCTGATGTTCCGGGACCCGGGCGTGGCCACGGGCCGTCTCGCCATGACCAACGGCCTGGAACGGGTTCTCGGTTTCTAGCAGCTGCGTCTTCTTCGAGTCACCGGGAGCCGCTCCCTCCTTCTCGGGGGAGCGGCTCTTCCTTTGCTGCAGGGGTTTTGGCGACGGCAGCAGCGAGCGTGCACTCGGAGAGCGAGGCAGCGTGTCGACTCGATTCGTGATCGACTTTCGAGAATCGGTGACCAAGGAAGCAACGGCGCCCGTTGTGAATTGCGACAGGTGCCGAAAGAGTCCAGGGGTCCGCGCGCGATTGCCCTTGCCCCCACGCAAAGAACGCCATTCTCCCCGCACGCCAGAATCTTGGATTTCTCCTGGCCGCCATCTCCTCTTGTTGTCGCGTGATCGGGCATCCACCGAACTCGAGTGAACTCCTAGGAGCCGGACGATGCTCTCCCCTCGCAAACTCGCTGCTTTCGCTGTCCTCGCCTGTTCACTCTGCCCCGGCCTCGCCCGGGGAGACGACTACCTCCCTTCTCCGGGCCGGCTCGTGTACGGGCCGATCAACAGTCGCCCGAGCGGCAACGGGCTCGAAATCGAGGTCGTTTGGACGGCGGCGGTCCCCGGCCCTTCCGCGACGTTTCGTGACTACTCGACCGACATTCACGTTCGGGTCGGCGACTACTCCGCGACCCAAACCGTTCGAGTGTCTGCCAACCCCGGCGCCGGCTTCTGCCCCAACGGCAAGTTCGGCGACCCCTGCGGGCGAGGCACGGTCGATGGCCAGGACGTCCCGCTGCTCAACTTGTCCGAGGATGGCGGCTATTCCCAGTTTCCCTGGATCACCACCAAGTTTCCCTTCGTTCCCAAGGACATGTATGGCGAGAACGACCTCATCGAGGTGACCTTGACCCCAACCCCCGGCTCCGAACCGGAGCTCGACACCTCCGACGACTTCGTTGCCCAACCGGTCGGCGGTCCGATCTTCTACGACCGTTCCTTTCGCTCGGTCGAACTGGAGCCGATCCCCGGGACGACGGACCTCTACGACATCGTCGTGGAGTACCAGCTGGCGTACAACACCGTCATGCCGGCGCTGGACATTCGGACCGACATCGTCATGAACCTCAACGGCCAGAACATGGTGTTCCAGCCTTGGTGCGGACAGTGGCTGATCATCCCCTCGTCGATCTGTGGACAGGCATGCTCCAATGAGACTTGCGCCATGATCAAATGCGACGGACAGGTCGTGACCACCCTCACCTGTCAGTCGTACGAGAATGCTTGGGGCCAGTTCGGTTGCGCTTGCGTGAGCGGTGCGATTCGATACATCATCCCGTCCATCCAGCTGAAAGACAGTGATCGTCTCGAGCTCGCGCTCGTTGCCGCTCCCGGCGCCATGCCGGAACTGCAAGGACTGGACCAAGACAGCGTGGTGGTCTGCAGTGATCAGGCTGAGTCGTTGCCGTACGGAAAGGGCAAGGCGGGAACGAACGGCGTACCGACTCTCGACTCGACGGCATTGCCAGTCCTCGGCCAGGTTAGCGGAATCCTGATGAAGGAAGCCCTCCCAGGCGCTCGCTCCATCCTCTTCTACGGATTTCAACCGCTCGACGTGCCCTTCGACGGGGGACGGCTTCTCGTGAACCCCGCCGGATTGTTCGTCGTGCCGACGCCGGTCGCTGCCGACGGGACCCTCACCCTCGAACGGTTCCTTCCGGCCAACCCCAGCCTGTGCGGCATCTCCCTTTTCTACCAGCTGATGTTTCGGGACCCGGGCGTGGCCACGGGCCGCCTCGCCATGACCAACGGGGTGGAACGGGTTCTCGGTTTCTGACAGCAATCCAAACTGCGAGTCCCATCAAGCCGCTCCTCCTCGACAGGAGGAGCGGCTTTCTTGTGTCCCAGCGATCGCACAGCCACTCGCTGGCTCCCAGAGAGATGAGGCCAGACGCTTTTCGGACAGCTTTCGCCAAGAGTCTGTCGACACCCCATTCGACCGAAGCCCAGGAAGTCTGTTCTTGTGATTTCTTGGCCGCTCTCTCCACGACAAAGCGCGTCGGCGTGCATCGACCGAATTGGTCAATGCTCGCGACCCATGGCTCTCGTCTTTGGGGATCTCTGGCAATTCGCCCAACCCCCGTCGCTTCTCGACCGGCAAAATGACCACCCGACTTCGACCGGGAGAACCCCTCAATGATCCGGACCGCCGCTCTCCTGCTCTTTCTCCTTGTTCCCGCGTGCGCGGATCGCGATTCGGATCTGCCTGCGCAGCGAATCCGGCTCTTCGACCTGATGGACCGCGCCACCCTGGAGACTCCGCCAGCACCAGGCACCCCGCCCGCGACCGAAACCATCGCGATGGCCGACTTCGATGATCAGACTCCCGAACGCCGATGGCTGGTTGTGGGCGAATCGGCAACCAAGTTCCTCGAGGACGACAAGCGCCTCGGCATTGACGACGGGACCGGGATGGAAGGCGCCGGCCTGTCCGTGGGACCTCTCGACTCTGGTGATGCCGGAGCGGCCATCCTTCTTGTTCCGGCTCGGGGGTTCACTCGCTACGACGTCTCGGCGCGAACCCGCTTGGATCACAACGAGCAAGAAGACTCCGCATCGACACGCGAGGCGCTACGTGTTCTCGAGCACCAGGTCGAATGCGACGATCCCGCAAGCGTGGAGCCGTGGCGTCGCAGCATGGCGACCGTCCACCGCATCTCTCGCCGTCGCGATCCCTCCGGCTGGGACCGGCTCACTGCGACCTTCGTGACTCAGTCAGAAACCGGCACCCTCGAACTCCAACTGCGACACCAAGACGACGGCAGCGGCGAGTCGATCACTCGTTTCGACAACGTGACGGTCCGAGAAACGCGCCTCACCGAGCACGACCTCTGGGACCACCTGCAGGGAAAGCACGCTCCCACAGACGGCCAGCAATCTTCGACTCCGTGGCGGATCCGTGCCTCACTTCCGCGCGAAGGCATTCGGGCAGAAGAGGTCCGCGATGCGGTGCTCCTCCCCCCGCCATCGACCTTGTGCTTTCCGGTCACACTTCCTCTCGCCGAGACCGCGCCGCGCTTGCGCTTCTCCTGCGGAATGCTCCCCGAAGCCTTCGACGCTCCCGGTGACGGCGCGAGCATTGTCGTTCGTTTCCAACCAGACGGAGGGAAGAGGGCCGAGATCGGCTTTGCTGACTTTGACCCCAAACAGAACGAAGCGGACCGAAGCTGGCGGCCCGTCGAACTCGACCTGACCGCGCATGGCGGGCAAACCGGCGTGTTGTCGTTCGAGAGCCGGGACGTAGAAGGCAGCGCCAAGGACCCGATCGACGCGGTCATCCTCGGCACTCCAAGAATCGAACCGGGTACGGATGCACCGGACGCGTTCAACATACTGCTGATCGGGGTCGATACCCTTCGCGCCGATCGTCTCAGTGCGTTGGGTTACGACCGTCAGACAACGCCCCACCTCGAGCGTCTCGCCAATCAAGGAATCCGCTTCCAGAACGCTCGGTCTCAAGCACCGTGGACACTGCCTTCGTTCTCGTCGATCTTGACCTCGCTCTATCCATCCGCCCACGGCGCTGGCCGCGGTGGTCACGAAGAGTGGACCGGCATCGATCCCGGAACAAAGTCGATCGCTGAAATCCTCGCACGAGTTGGCTACGAAACCCAAGGCATGGTGTCCAACGGTTTGCTCTCTCCCAACTACGGTCTCGATCAAGGCTTCGAGGGCTATCGCTACAGCTGGGCGCGGGAGTCGGCGCAAGCCGATGCGTTCTCCGCCTGCGAATTCATCGATACCCACCGAACCACGCCCTGGCTTCTGTTCTGGCACGTGATGGATCCCCACCTTCCGTACATCACGGAACCGTCGTTCCGCGACGAGTTCACCCGGGCGGACTACGTCGGCCAGTTCTCCGCACGCAAGTCCGTGCCGCACAAAGCGCTGCACGTTTCCGGACGAACCGCGTCGGAGGGGCCGCCGCCAGCGCCCGATCTCACCGACGCCGATCGGCGGTTCGTGAGCGATGCCTACGACGCGGAGATCGCCGAAACCGACGCAGCCATTGGTCAGGTCCTCGACGCACTGATCGACAGTGGTCAGTGGGAGCGTACCATCGTCGCGCTCATTGCAGATCACGGCGAAGCGCTCGGCGAACGCGGCTACTACCATCACGGACACACCCTCTACGACGATCAAGTGCATGTTCCGATGTTGCTGCGGATTCCGGGTCGAGACGAAGGTCGGGTGGTCGATGCGGCCGTCGCGGCGATCGACCTTGCTCCGACCATTCTCGGCGCACTCGGCCTCGACCGGCCGAGTGACTTCCAAGGCCGGGATTTGATCGCCGAAGATCTCGAACAAGTGCGACCGCACTTCATCGAGTGTCCCACTTACGACAGTTCGGCACAGAAGGCTTGGGTGGAAGGCAACTTCAAGTACCTGCACGATCCCGTGTTCCGCACCGAGGAGCTTTTTGACCTGGCGAACGACCCCGGAGAAATAGCAAACGTGGCTGCACAGCATCCCGAGGTCGTTCAAAAGGCGCGGAAGGAGCTGGAGCAGTTCCGATGGGAACAGCTACAACTCGGGCGCTACCACTTGCGGGTTGTCGGTCGACCGGGGCAGCAGCTGACCGTTGCGATTGAGACGGACGATGTGTTCGACGCCAACTTTGCGAGTCGACCGGCGATACGGGAAGTCGACGTAGACATGGATCTGGACCGCCGAAACCTTGTCATCGAGACGACCCTCGAGGATTCTCGGTGGGAGCTTGTATTTTGGGGGCGGGGCCACGAGTTTGCGCTCGATGTCCGGCTGGACGGTCGAGTTCTCGAGGGCGGCGCCCTCGTGGGCACGGAGGACCGTGCACGGACACTTCCGCTAGTGCTGACTCGGAGCGAGATCCCTGCTCTTGATGAAGAGGACGTCCGTGCGCCGAAGGCCGGCCAGGCGTTGCTTTGGCTGGACGGTGGCGCCACCGCGGGGATGCCGACGCTTCCCTCCCCGGAGGAGTTGGAGGTGTTGAAGCAGCTGGGGTACGCGCGATAGGCAGCCTTCGCGGAAATCATGGAACCCGAGAAGATCTGGAGTGCCGCCCCGGGATTCACGCGGTGATGCTCAACACCACCCAAGTCACATCGACGTCTCGAGGCCATGCCCGCCCTGGCCATCCCGCCAAGAAGTCGCCAGGCGACCGATCTTCTCCATCTCTCCATCATCGCTCTGGACTCTTCGGTGGACGGAACATCTTCGGAGGAACGGGGACGTTGTATCCAGGGACCTTCGATTTCGGCTGGGGAGGGGTGAGACCCAG
This sequence comes from Planctomycetota bacterium, assembly GCA_028289345.1. Lineage (GTDB taxonomy): Bacteria > Planctomycetota > B15-G4 > B15-G4 > SIAN01 > JANQQL01. The sequence goes on from JANQQL010000030.1 coordinate 41,905, forward strand.
GGCTTCTAGCAACCCACGAGTGAAGCTGTTCGAATTGTGAGAATCATCAGCCCTCCGTGCCTTGCGCTCACCTTCTGGCGCCGGAAACGCGTCGTAGTCATGAGACTTCTCTGACACGTTCTTTTCAAAATTCTGCTCCGCTTCAAATAGCTCAGCGATCACCGCATCTTCATCCTTCGTGCCCAGATCGATGGGCAACACTTCTTTCGCATTGCTCAGGTCAGCATCGTTCTTTCGGTTCACTCCACTCACAAGGTTGCCAAACATCAGCGAACTGGGACCCGCCCCAATCGTGGCATAGAATTGGCCCTTGTCCGACTTCCGAAAACGGGGATCCTCTTCGTACCGGCTTTGGTTGCTTGGAACGATGAGGATCGAAGTATGGTAGTTGCCAATCCTTACATGATGGACCTTGACTGAAATGTCTTCACCATTCGGGTCGGTGTAGAGAACAGGGTTATTCCGCGCGTAGCTGTATTTGTTCCAACTCTGAGGAACTCCCACGTTCGCGGAATGAATCGGATCGACGCTCAAGAATCTGCCGAGCTCTGGGTGATAGTACCTGGCAAGCATGTAGTTGAGATTGCTTCCTGCCGCGTGAACATCAAGCTCGTGCCCCGTGAATCCAATCGCTTCCTGATCGCCCGCACCCCCCTCCACCTGGCTCTCCCCAAATGGGAAGTAGTGCTGGCTATGGACAATCTGATGGTCAAGATCCGTGGTGAGTCTGGGCGTTCCTAGGTGGTCTAAATGGTAGTGAAGCGTCCCAGCGCTGCCGGCCTCAGGAGTCTCCGAAGCCAAGAGCTGTCGATCTCGGTAGACATAGTCTTGCTTCCAGGTCCAGGTTCCTGCTTCTCCTCCAATGTTTTCGATGGCGGACAAGACGCTCCCATCGAGATCTCTCAGTGTCCAGGTTTCCACGCTCTGCACGCCGTCCCACCGAGCCGTCAAGACTCGATGGTCGTCCGGCGTATAGAGATAGGTCTCCTCTGGGTAGCTGTACGAGTGAATCATGTTGAACGGGTCGTAACGAAAGCTCTCCGAACCCAGTCGAGTCATGTTTCCAACAGAGTCGTAGTCAGCGGTCAAGGTAGATCCGTCATGGAGAGAGTTGATTCGATTGGTCGACGGGGACACGCCGATTGTTCGAGCACTTGTCATCTGCCCTGCTTCGCTTCGGGTCACCGTGATGAGATTTCCGTGCCGGTTGTACCCATACGTTTCAGTCACACCATTCAGCTCGAAAGACCGGATTCGACCGACGGCGTCGTAGAAGTACTGCTCCGGACCGCGAGCCACGACATTTCCGACCCCGTCATAACGGTGAACACCCAACTCCTGGTCGCCGACCGAGATTCCCTCGGCCCGGATATTCTGTACCCGTGGTCGGTCGTAGGGATCTCTCGCCCAGGTGTCGGTGACCCCTTCATTGGCGTGTTGAATCCGATGAACGACACCGTTGGGATGGTATTCAATGCTTGACGCGTAGCCGGGAACTCCCGTGAGCACGCCTCTCTCGTAGTCAAACGACACGTGCCGAGAGGGCCCCGCCGTTGCCTGACTTTCACAAGATTCATGGATGCACCTTGGATAGTCGAGGCCGATGACATCACCCAACGCGCTGTACTGCCAGTGCTGCGAGAAAGCGATCTCAAAGAACGTGGACGTTTCCCGACGAGAGATGGCCCCCCCCCGGCCTTCGTAATCGAATGTCTCGGTGATGGGGACGTCGATGAACTCTCCCGGATTCCAAGGGATCTCAATCCAGTTGTGGCGAACCGCCGACCGCAACTTCCCGCGACTCCACCCCCAGTCCTTTCGATCCGTGTAGTGAAACTCTTTCCAGGAACGACCGGCCTGTCCCTCTCGAATCTGGGTCAAACGCTGGGCCCGGTCGTAAACGTAGGTCAAATCCCACTGACCATTGGGGTTGCTCACGGTCACCCCGAGCTTTCGACGCCCTGGCTGACCAGAAGTATTGAACTGAGAGAACTCTGTCCTTCCCGACTCGGGGTGCTCTTCCGACACAAGAAATCCGCGAGCATCGTACTCAAAGTATCGATTCTGATTGTTTCCACCTCTGGCGATCACTCGAGTGAGTCGGTCCCCGACGTCGTAGTGGTACTCGGCCTCGACCCCGATTCCACCCGGCTCCGTCACTTTGTAGAGCCGTCCTTGCCGGTCGTACTCCTCCGTCGTGGTGACTCGGCTCTCCCGCAGACTTCCATTCACCCAGTTGGTTCCGATCGAGACCGTCCGTTCCACGAACCGATCGCCGAGATACTGAAACTCGATCGCATGATCCACTCCGACGGGAAGATCTCCGTTCTCTGGCGGGACGATCCGACGAGCCCGTCCAAACGGATCATAGTTGTGAAAAGTAGTCCGGTGGGTTGGCACATCGGATCGCTCCGTGACGGAAACCCGCTGTCCAAGGGCGTCATAGAGCATCCGCCGAATGGACCAAGTGTCCCCCGGAAAGAGGTCTCTCTCTTCGTAGGTCCGCCCAAAATCGTCAAGCACCACCTCCCCCTCAGTGAGCGGATCCCCACTGGGTGGCCGCGGATTGTCCCATTGATAGATGTCGATCGAAGCAAGCTGGGCGCTGGTCGCGGGATGGTAGATGTATTCGATGATTGCGCCTTCGCCGTTCTCCGGCTCAATCCTCACCAAGCGTCCCAATTCGTCGAAAGCAAGATCGGTTTGCAACCCGGAAGCGTCCCGGGTTGCGCTGGTGAGACCGGTGGACGAGTCGATGTCCCGGTCGACGTTCAGAAATGGCAATGCTTCCCCACCCGGGTACTTGAAGAACGATGTCTTGAGTGACCCACTGTCGAATCTCTGTTCGATCCAAACTTGACTATCACTCTCGTCCAATTCCAGATTTTCAAGCTCACCGCTCAGGGGAACCGAGGCGAGATCTCCCCCGAATTCGAGCGCAGTCATGACTTGCCCCGCGGAGTCGCGGGTGAAGTGATGAATCACATCGTGCTCGGAGCGGCTTTCACCGAAGTTTCGGTAGATCCGCTCACGAACGAGGAAACCCGTATCGTCAAAATAGTGCTCCCGCTTGGCAATTCGTCCTTCTTCCTGGGCCCAACTCTCCGAATAGGTATTGAGAAGCCACTCATCGCTCGGGTCCAACATGGTGATGTTGGACTCCAGAGCATTCGCAAGGTGATCGTAGTGATAGATTCCTTCCACCGCGTCATACTCGGTGTGGTTCACGCGGACGTTTCCCTTGGAGTAGTTCCCCTCCGTCCGAGAGCGGCGGAAATGCCCGAGCCCGTCGAAGTGACTGAGTTTGACCACAGAAACTGTCGGCTCGATTTGAGGAGTCGACGAATCGGAATCGGCGTCGTGGAATACGGTCGCTTGTTCAACAAGTCGCTGATTCAGATCGGTGATGACCGGTCCGCCACTCACGACAGAGATCGGGAGATTCTCGTCCCTTTCGTACTTCACCCAGACGGATCTCACTAGCTGTGAGGTGGCGCCGTCAAAGATCTCTTGAGAAAGGAAGCGACCCTCGTCATCGGGCTCTTGCCCTTGCGTGAACGGCTGACCATAGAAATAAGCGTCCGCGTCACTCTTGGTCAGCCCCCCGAGGTAGGCAGAGAAGTAGTGGACGCGGCGATGCCCGAGAGGGTCAATGACGGTGTTCTTCATCTCCAGGGGCTCCTCGTCATCGACCAGCAGCACCGAAGGGGTGTAACTCCAACGACCCAGCTCGTTTCCGTTCCGGTCCATGACCGTGCGCTCCACAACGCCTGGAGTTCTTTGATAGAACGCGGGCCGAACCTCTTGATCCGGAAGGGTGTTGCCTGTTGGAAAACGGTAAACCCCGTATCGCCAACCGATCGCTCCCCCCGTCGGAAGCGTCAGCTGGCGGAGCGTCCCACGAGCATGACAGCTGAGATTCTCAGCCATGGCCTCGTCATCCGCCAACCGGTGGTAGTCATCCAGCGCGGCCGTGAAACTTGACCCATCGGGGAGCGTGATCGAAGTGAGAAACGCCGCGTGGGTGCCAACAGGCACGATGGGAGAATCGTGAAGGCATGGCCGGTCCAGAGCACCCTGTTCATAAGTAAGCGCGTACTCTGCGGTGCCTCCTGCAAAAGCCGCTAGCTCTACCTTGGTGAGCAAAGGCACCGATTCGCCATCCATGAAGTAGGAGCGCTCAAACCAAACTCGGTGAATTCGATCGAAAGTATCCGAAATTTCCCAATAAAGAGGGTTTGAGTAGTCGACCGTCACGTGATTCATGAACCGGTCCTCCACACGAATAAGCCTCCCATCCGAGTCGAAGTCGTGCCGCTCACCACTGGGAAACTCCAGGGACCATCCCGCAGCCGTTTCCTGAAGTCGGAGATAGCTTCCGTCGCGGCTATAGGAGTAGCCGTCGTGGATCGGGTCATTTCGGTGAAGATTGCGATAGAAAGAGTGGCAGCCTCCATCGGGTCCCACGTAGGTCGTTCGCCCCTCCGGATTCATCGTCGGTGGGTTGGTGGTCGCTGATTCGATTCGCCCGAGGTTGATCGACCAACCCACCCCCGCATTCTGATGAGGCAACAAACGCGCGACATGGTCCGTCCCCCCCTGATTCCCGATTCCGGGGTCCGAACTATCCTGAGTTTCCCAATCCCAAACCTTGGAGTTGTAGCTCAGCACCAAGCGGTAGGAGAGAGATCCGCCAGCCGGATAGTCCTCGCCGAGGGGAATCGTGAGCACGAGGTTTCCATTGAACAAGTTGACATGGTCGAATGCGCCGACCTGAAACGCCGTCTCTGCAGAGAAGCCTCTCTCCTGAGTGGGTTCCTGCTGAGACGTTGCCTTCTCTGTCACTCCCGTGAAGACGGAGCCTCCAAGCATGCCCAACAGAATCAATCGATTTCGAGATTTCATCATTTCGGATCCGTCGGAATCAAAGAGGGAGGAAAGTCGCCGGCAGAGATCTTCACCGTCGTGTACTCCAGAGTTTCCAGATCAATCAACACGACGACATCGTCGACCTGAATCGTTTCGATAGGAATGATGCGAGTGGTGAGGGGAAGAAAGTCATCGACGGACACGATGGTGACGCCATCGCAGCCACCATCAAGGTCCATCAAGCCCCCATCGGCTGCGTGCATCGTCCAGGCGCCCACAAACTGCCGCATCACAACGATGCGGCTTTGGCGGCTCCACAGGCGCAACTGGTCGTAGTGATCCGCCGAGGTTCGAACGATCGTGCCCGGAGGAAGGGGCTGCCCCTCAGCCATGGATCCGGTTGGTGTGGCGCTCGCGAATTGACCGGTCTCGAGATCAACTCCGACGAAAACCGAATTTGTGATCACACCATCCGGGAACGAGAGCGAGATCGCTCCATCTTCGTCGTAGTCGGTATCAACGATCGCGGTCTGCTCCAGAGTTCGAACCAGGTCCTTGATCTCGCGCATGGCGTAGACCCAAGCCACGCGCCCTCCCACGGTCAGATCTGACACGGTGACTTGATCGGGGCCAACGATCAGACGGGGCCCCTTGCTCACCATCCCGGTGACCCACGTCGCGGCGACAACTCCCAACAACAAGGTTTTGACCATCGAACTGTCACTCCATCGGGGACTTGTTCTTCGTGAGGCCACAAGGCCTGCGACTCCCTGGTGGCCGGCGAGCCATGCACAGCCAGCTCGCAACTCTCAGGCGCGATCGTGAGAAACGAGGGGTCACTCAAAACCCAGGACGAGCGCGCCACGAACTCTGCACCAGCGCCTTGAGAAACGGTGAGTTCGCCGGCTCCATTCGGCGCAGTCACCGGAAGTGATTGGCTGCCGCGGCGGACGGAGAATCTCCGCCATCCACAAGCTCCGCCAGTTGGCTCACCGTTGATCCGAGTTCAAGAAAGAGCGAACCACGGACTCACAGGATTTCCCTCCGTCATTCCCTGGTCAGTGACAAGGCCAGGGCGGAAGGCCCACGACCTCAGTGAAGGCCGCTTTGCCTGAACGATCGATGACGCAAGGAGATCTCGCCATCATCCTTGTCGTCGGAGCGCGATGGAGTCCAACCCGGTCCCGTCTTCGCGTTGGTAGAACTCGATCAAGTGGGGTCCCGACTCGAGGAAGACCTGCACGGGATCCTCCAAGACCACCCCTCCGGTCACGTGATTGACCTGATCGACCACAAAGTTTTCTGCCGAGGTTGCCGTGTTCCAGAGGTACCCGTCCACCGGCAACCCGTCGACGCGGACCCAGAAGCTGTTGTCACCGCCCGAGGGGGCTCTCACCCGACATTCGATCTGATACACGCCTGCATCCTCAACGAGGAACTCATACCGAGCGACACTCGAATCGCTGATCGAAGAGGTTCCCCCTTCGTTGGGAACAACGATGTACTGCCCGCCGCTCGCCAGATCATCTTCTCGGATCGAGAATCCGGTCAGCGCTCCCGCTTCCGCTTCCAAGACCGGGTCACCACAATCAGCTTCCCGAATCAGCTCCAACGCCAGCCAATCGAGGTGAGTTCCATCTTCCCTCGCGTAAAGGTCGATCGTCTGCGGTCCAGCACCCAGACACACCTCGAGCGGGTCATGGAGGAATCCCTGTCCCTGGTAATGGTTGACGTCGTCCTCGACAAATCCCTCTGAAACCGCGGTGTTCCACAAGTACCCGCTAGAAGGCATTCCGTTGACGGCGACGAAGAAGCTGTCGTCACCATGGGATGGGCTCGAACGCGCCCCTTGATTCGGTACTCGCCGGCCGTCGTGGTTTCGAAAACGAACCGAGCTCGATGCTCCGGGTTCGGCGCCCCTTGATTGGGACCCGATGATTCGATGTACGAGTTTCCGCTCGTGTCCGGGTCAGAATTGATCGCGAACCCAGTCAAGAGAGCGTTCTCTCCCTCGAGAACAAGCCCGGAGGGCGGCGGGGGCGGAGCGGCCTGATTTTTCAAGTAGAGAATTGGCCGACCCGGCAGATCAAACGGTCTCCAACCACCTGCCCAAGCAAAGGACCCGACACCATCGATGACCCCGTCATAGACATCAAAGTGCTCGTAGTCGTAGATGCCGGGCGCCAGCTCGACCTCAAACACGTTGCCCCCCGCAGTGAAGGAGTGGAGGTCTTGGTACACAAGGTACTCGGAACCGGGTGCGGCAAGACAGTAACTCGTCGTCGACAGCTCGTTTCGGGGTTCCATCGCCGCCAAGTTCATGCTCTCTGCGTAGCTCAGCGTACGCCCCATCGCTTTTCGCATTCGTTCCCGCTCGGCCTCTGCAGGCTGGAGCGGGTCGGGAAACAGCGGGAGGCCGTACTCCACATCCATGAAGATCGGATGATGCCCTCGCAGGAAGCTCTTCCAAACCCACCGGTGATCTCCTCCGAGACCCCAGATGTGGTCGGTATCCAAGATCGACACTTTCTCACCGCTTGCTTCGGGAGGTTGCTTGTAGGGGTCTCCACCAAAGGAAACCAGCTCCGCTTCACTTTCCGCAAGAGAGCTGTTCAGAAACTGTCGGGAGCCCGACATCCAGATGAGATGGCACTTGCTCTTGCTGCTCTCATAGTCCCGAATGAAGTCGATCATGTGGTACTGCCAGTCTCGTGACGAAACGACGCCTGGCGGGACCGTCACATAGTCATGACTCTCGTTGCTGATCTCCCAGACGATGTTGTCAAAGTGATTGAGCTCGTCGATCATGCGCCGGACATATGCCTCCTGACGCATCGTGACTTCCGGGATTTCCAGAGTGTGGACGAGGAGGCCCGTGCCGAGCCGCGTTTCCTTGCGAACTTTGGAAGACACTTTCGGATCACCATCGACCAAGTTGATGTTGTTCTGATGGTGGTAAGGGTGGCTTCGCCAAGGATCTCCTGGCTCGTTCGGCCGAGGAAAAGACCATCCCTGAAAAAGCATGATGCTGACGTAGATCCCACGGTCGGCCGCCAACTGAACCCGGCGCCGGATCTCCGAGAAATAGGCGTCGTCAAACTGATCGAGGTCAAACTTCGGCAGTCCATCCAGAGCATTCCCGGGCCCCGTTCGAAGATAGGGCTGGGGTGCCAAGTACAGATTGCTTGTCGACCATGGGATCCATCGAGAATGCTCCCAATTCCAACCTCGCAAGAAGTTGTGACCGTCAGCAACCATGTCGTTCAGGAAGGTCTCATAGGGAAACATCGGTGGAGGATGGGAGGTCCCCCAGTCGACGAAGACGCTCCAGTGATGGGACCCGGTGAAGTAGACGAGGTTTCCCGAACGATCCATGAGGTAACGGGAATTGTCGGGATGGATCGTGAGTGGGTAGATCGGGTCTGGCGCTTGCGCGTTGGCAGAGCGGCCAGCGATGGTTGCGATGAATGCGGCAAAGGCAACAAGGGCGGGGTGACGCTGCATCCTCTTCACGGCGTGCGCTCCCTATCGAAGTGGTCTCGACAAGATGGCGAGAAAACCACGACCGAGTGGATTCCATCAATGCCAACCCGATCAGGCGCAAACCACCTCAGCCACGGACCGCTCTTTTCTGAAATCAACTCTCTCATCCACTCCAAGGAAGTGATGGTCGTCCCTAGCTTTCCCATGCACGTGACGGACGTTTCCAGACCGGCACCGTCATCAATCCCTTCCCGATCGTGACGCCAATCTGGCGGCGAAAACTCAATTTTCCCAGGCACGCATCGGCCCGTCGCGGGTCCCGACGAAGGGTGCGGTTCGGAAACAAGCGTTCGGCCGCGCAGGAACTGGAAGCGCTTGTTCCAATCGTCCACGAAAACCCGGTCATGCCTGTCACACAGCGGCGTCCGCGGTCGTCAACCTTTTGCCGGCCGACCTGCCGGCCCAAAACCTAGGAGAAAGACATGACCGAAACCGCGACAGAACAGGCCGCCATCCAGGCGTTTGGTCGCCAGTACGACTACGATGTCAGCTATCTGGAACAGATGCTGCGGGAATCTCGGGAGGCTTACCAGGTCTTCGTCGCCGCCCAGCCGATGTCGCTGCACCGTGAGGAGTTGCCTCTGGACGCTCACTTCATTGCTCGGATCGCCGCGATGCAAGGCGAGGACTGCGGTGCCTGTGCTCAGCTGAACTTGCGGATGGCTTTGGAGGCCGGCATCGACAAAGAGATACTGCGCACCATGGTTCACGATCCCCGACAACTGCCCGCAGCTCTTCACGACGTCTACCAACACACCCGCGATGTCTCCAGCAACCAGCCGTTGGACAAGGATCGCGCCGCGCGGATCCGTCAGCGGTACAGCGAAGCGGCCTTCGTGGAGCTCGCGGTGGTGATTGCCGGATCGCGGATCTACCCGACCGCCAAACGCTCCTTACTCCAGGACCAGGCCTGCACGATTTTGAGTGTGGACCGTTGACCAACGCGGAGGACTTCGAAGGGGAACGTCGCTCTCTGGAACGGCTAGCCTACCGCATGCTCGGCTCGGTGGCCGACGCAGAAGACATTGCGCAAGAGACCTTCCTGCGCTGGCGGCAGGCCGGCCAGCCGCAGTTGGACCGGCCACGAGCCTGGTTCACCCGCACTTGCACGCGCCTGTGCCTGGACCGGATCAAATCCACAGAACGACAGAGAGTAGAGTACATCGGCGAGTGGCTGCCGGAGCCGCTGGTCGAACACGGCGATCGCCAGGAGCTGGACGAAACCCTCTCCATGGCCTTGCTGCGAACGGTCGAGCGATTGCCGGCCACCGAGCGAGCCAGTTTTCTGCTGCACGACGTGTTTGGTTACGAGTTCACCGAGGTCGCGGAGATCCTGGATCTCCAGCCGGCCAACTGCCGGCAGCTCGCGTCGCGGGCGCGTCAACACTTGAGAGGTGACGGCCAGCGACAAGTGGACGAAGTGACGGTGCGGCGATTGTCCGATGCCTTCTTTGCTGCCATCGACTCGGGGAACCTGGAAGGCCTGCAGGGCGTGTTGGCCGAAGATGTGGTGCTCTACTCCGACGGAGGGGGCCAAGTGGCTGCCTCGCCAGTTCCCGTGGAAGGTGCAGCCAAGGTGGCCAAGTTCTTCTTGAAAGTCTACGCCAACGAACCAGCCTACGAGCTCGCCGTCACATGGTTCAACGGCGCCCCGGGCGTGGTGGTTCAGCAAGAAGGACGACCCGTCTCGGCGTTCCAGTTCGAAGTCCTGAACGGCCGCATCGCCGGCATCTACGTGCAACGCAATCCAGACAAGCTGGGTGTGTTCTCACCCTCATGATTCCTGAGGATTGCCACAGGAGTGATCCGACGTTGCTTCTGCCTAGGCCCCCTTCCGTTCTCCCCCGGCGACCTCTCTGAAACTCGTGGAGGACGGAGCCCCGCGTGATGTCGGACAACGTCTCGACGCCAACACGCTTGTCCCGAACGAGAGAATCGAGTCTACGCTGCGAATGGTCGCCCGCAGCTTGGATCTGATCCTCATCGAGCCGTGGCTCCCAGCCAGGAGATCGACGTCGTGGGCTCCAGCAGCAATGACTCCACGTTCGAATAGTTTCCGGCTGCGGAGCCAGGCAACTGCGTCAACGCTTGGAAGTACAAAATGGTGGGTTCTTCCAGATGGGTCGGGAGCGAGAAATCGTGAATCGCCGGGTTTGTGGAAAGAGGAATGACCACGGAGCCAGGATTCAGGTCCACGAACAGCGACCCGAAAGGCTCGTTCAGCAACTCCGCCGTTGCGTCGCTCACAAATAGGCAAACGGGCAATCCCGGCCTGCCCGTGACTCGCACCCGGACGGACCCTCCTCGACGGACCGAGGAGAGCGAGAGCCGGGCGTTGTTGTGTTCGTAGGCGCCAAGGTCGACGACCCTGACTCCGTCAAGGTCTCCATCAAGCTGCCGCGGGCTGCGGGCGAGGTCCATGCCGCCGACGGCTAGGCCGGGGTCGCCAGCATCCACGCATGGCGACGTCGGATGCAAACCATAGGTCGGCGCAGCGCGCGGTCCCGAAGCACCGTAGAACACGGGGTCGATATCCAACAGGTCACCGACCCCGCCCACAACCGTCGAGTCCGCCGCATTCCCGATGCAGACGTAACCTGCGGAGGTCCATGGTCCCTGGCAGTCCGGCCCCACCGGGGAGGCGTTCTCCGCAAGGATCGAATGGTCGATCGTCAGCGGGATGCCGAACGGGTTGGAGATGCCGCCGCCACTGACCACCGCCGTGTTGCCGGCCACCGTGGATCGCGAAAGGACCACCGACCCCCGGTCGGAGAGATAGATGCCGCCGCCCTGGTTGTTGGCCGTGTTGTCCGTGATTTCCGAGCCGACGATCACCAGGTCACCCCCGCAATGGATCCCACCGCCGTTTCCAGCGAAGTTGGTCGCGCTGTTCCCGGTGACCACGGAGTCTGTCAAACAGAGGAACGTGAATTCTCCGAACAAGCGGATCCCGGCGCCGTTCTCGTACTCGTTCTTCGCAATCCGGCATCTGGTGACCCAGGCAGCGCCCCGCTCGCTCTCATCAAAGTTCTCGATCCAGATCCCGCCCCCGTTGTCTTCGATCTCACAGTCTTCCACGAACACGGTTCCGGTGGTGACTCGAATCGCTCCGCGATTCACGTTTCCCCGGTTCCCCGAGATCCGACAACGACGCAGAGTCATCTCCCCGTCATTGGGAGTCAGCACTCCTCCTCCAAGACTGTCCCGGATCACGCAATCCTCGATCAGGACCTGATGGTTGGCCTCATTCCCCTGCACGCTCACGGCCGCGCCGATCCCGCCTTTCACCGTCAACCCTCGAAACCTGAGTTCCAGCGGTGTGCTGGAATCAACATCGATGGCATGGAGGTGATCCTGTCCATCGATGACGGTCTGCTCGGCGCCGGCGGTACCGACCAACGTGACGCTGTGGCGAATGAACCTCAAGGACTCGAAATAGGTCCCCGGTGCGATACGAATGACGTCCCCATCCTCAGCCGCCAGCGTGGCATCTTGAATCTCGCAGAACGGATTCGACTCGGAGCCATCCGGAGTGGCACAGCTCGCAAGGACGTCGACATACAGGTCGGCCGCATGGACCAGCGGGTTTCCCCAAAGGAACACAGCTCCCCCAAGAAGGCACCCCGCCACCAGTTCCCGATCGCGATCTCCGCTCTTTCGAATCCCCATGAAAGTCTCCTGTTGAGAGAACGACAGCGAGACCCATGGAGCAAACGGTCTCCCCGGCATCCGGTGTTCTGCAGCACTTGTGAGGAGGTTCAGGACCTCTGAAATCTCGATTCGTTTGTTGTTCCTTGGACTGGAGAAGCCCCAAGACTCCCCGGCTTCCGCTTCGTCGATTCGAGGACGCCCCGAAGAAAAAACTCGGGAAGCTCCTAACGGAACAAGGTTCGTTCTCGATTCGAGGCGTGAAGGTTGCCGTCGACACCTTGGCCGAAGACCTGCCACAGGACGTCCAACCCTTCGAGCCCCGGAAGAAGCGGGAGGGATCCTTCCCATTCTTGAAGGCTGTCGTAGCTACCGAGAAGGAGCTTCGTGAAGGACGGAGTTCCGTTCAGCTCGACGGCGAAGAGGAGGAACAGACCATTGGGTTTGCCACCGCATGTGCGCAGGGTGAACTGGTCACCGGCGTACGCCACCTCCGGGCTCGCATCCATGAACACCGTCGGCTCGTAGAAGAGCACGGCTCCCTTGGCAGAGAAAGGTGCTGAGGCCAGGTCATCGAAGTCCACAACCCCCATCACATCGCCATGGATGGACACGTCGACCCCGTGAGTCGTGGCAAGCCCGCTTTCCAACGAGTTGAGGGTTTCGACGTGATTCCACAGGGTCCCGTCGAAACGGTAGACGTGAATCGGTGCGGTGAAACCACCACTCGCCACGATGACGTCTCCATCGCACGCCACCTTCAATCCTCGGGCGTATCCGTCCACTTGCCCGACGATTCTCTGCTCCTCGGACCATCCTCCGTCGTAGCGATAGACGTACACCGCGCCCTTGCGATTCCCTTGGTATTGCTTCGGAGCCCCCACAACCAGGAGACCTCCGAGGAGATCCACGTCGTGCCCGAACTGACTGCGTGGCCTCGGAGCACTCATTGCGAGGACACCCGTGCTGTTCCACTGGGTCCCATCCCATTCGTAGCAGTAGACGGACCCCGGCGAGGTGAGGCTTTCCCATTCCGGAGCACCAACCACCAAGCGGCCTCCATCCATGGCGACGGAGTGGCCGAACCTTTGGAGTTCCCGGCCATCCGGAGGGCGAATGACTTGGATTTCGGTCCACGCGCCGGCCTCGTACCGAAACAGATGGACGGCACCGGAGCGCTCACCGTTCACCAGATCTCCGGGGTTCCCCACGACGGCGAGATTCCCGTCGATGTCCACGGCACGCCCGAAGTCCTCGTCGACAATGGTCGCCGGATCGTGGACCTCCGTGTGCTCCCGTCCCCAAACACCGGCGACCTTTCGGTAGAAGTACGCAGAGCCAAGCTCCTTCACCATGCCGAACTCGAACTCGAAATCCCCTGGCATTCCGACGAGAGCCACGTCACCATCGATGGCCACCGAGGCCCCAAAGTCACGATCACTAGTAATGACATCGAGCGGCTCGAAGCTTGCGACCTGGCTCCACCCGTCGCTCTCTCTTTCGTAGATTCCCACCACACCGGCCGAGAAGGCGGCCGCCACTCCACCTCCCGGCCCCCCGGAGATGGCGACCCCGTCGCCCACATCCAGCGCGGAGCCGGCGAGGAAATGGAGCGGCTGCAGTCGCTGAGTTTCGATGCGCATCGCGCAAGGGTTGCATCCGTAGTCGAAGCACTCGACGGCACCGGCGTCGTTGCCTGATCCGTCGTCACCGGGTGACCCAACGAGAACACCCGCTTCGCTGACGCCCACCGACTCGGCAAATGAGCCCTCAGGATTGCTGAGCTCTTCGGTGACAACCCAGTGGTCACGTTTGAACTCGAGCACCCGAACCATCGAAGGGCCGGCAATCGTACGACCACCGACGACCATCATTCCGTCTTCCACCACCAAGGAAGTCCCGAACAGAGTCGCGCCGACCTCGGGGAAGATCAGTTGGTCTTCCACCCAGGATCCGCCTTCGTCGCGATAACAGTAAACATTGCCCGGGCTGTCTTTGTAGGCGGTGACAAAGACCATTCCATCGCTCACGGCGACGTTGTTTCCAAACTGCCCCGGATTCGCGATCAGGCTGCCGATGAGCTTCTGCTCCTGAGACCAAGCGCCGGCGCTGTGACGAAACACATAGGCGGCACCTGCGTTCGCCACAACATGATCAGCAAGCGGGGCACCGACAACCAAGACATCATCTTCCACGTCGAGGCGGAGGCCGAACGAATCCAGCGTCCCCGGGTCACCGGCGAATACCATCTGCTCTTCCTGCCAGCTCGAGCCGTCGAAGCGAAAGAGGTACGCGGATCCGGCGTCGGTGGTGCCCGTGTCTTCTCCGAGAGCGCCGACGGCGATCACATCGCCGTCAATGGCAACCGCGGTTCCAAAGAAGTCTCCGCCCTGAATGTTCGAAGGAATCAAGGTCTGTTCTTCGATCCAGGTCGTTCCAGCGAGCCGGTACACGAACGCCGCGCCACCGTTGGTCTTCTCGAGATCGCTTTGGCTTGCGCCGATCACCAGACGATCCCCCTGCATGGCCAGCGATGTTCCGAAACGGTCACCGGCCGCGACTTGCGAGTGAACCAGCTTCTGGGTTTCGATCCATCCGGTCGCGGTGCGGCGAAACAGATAGACGGCTCCGGACTCGAGTCCGATCTGGTCGTCGAAGGGAGCGGCGACAGCGGCCGTCATCCCACTCATCACAACCGAACTTCCAAACTCCTCTCCCCCGGTCCCGTCGCTGGCCCGCGAGGTCTCGAGAAACGGCGCGTCGCACTGCGCCCCGGCTGGAGACGGGAACATCAGAACTGCCGAGAGAAGAAGTAACACTCGCCGGGTCGACTGATTTCGTGCGCAGCCAGAGGTGGGGCCGGCTTCTTTGAAATTGCGGCCTCCCTTCGAGTCATGAGAGAAAAACCCCTGGTGGCCCCCCGAGCATGGTGTTGGCAAGCGCCCCCGAACTCTTGGCGTCCACAAGGGAGCGGCGCCGCGAACACCTGCGAGAGAGGGGAGACGGGAAACCATGATCGTGCTCTCCGAGTCAGCGTGGTCTTCCTCCGGGCAACGAGAAGTCGTCGGAGAAAGAACTCCCTTGGACAAATGTGCTCCGAGATTCCGCCGTTGCCAGATGCCGAGGGGCGTTCTCCGGGAGATGCGTGCGGCGCGAACCAGACAAGAACCCGAGATTCAGGTTCTTCGTGTCCACAGGGATCACGTCGCCCCGCGGGAGCGGAGTCGTCAAAAAATCCAGGCTCCCGAGAAGGACAAGCTCGGCCCTCCGAGGAGGGGCCAATCCGCCGTTGAGACTTTGCTCTTAGGATTCCTTTGGCGCCGCAAATCAACTAACCGCGGTGCCCTTTTCGCTCATCATCAGGCTCCCGACGACTCACCCCATGTCCAGAGAGTCGACCCATCTCTCCTCGCTCGCGTCCGTGACCTGAATGACGACGAGGCGTGGCGAGAATTCGATCGTCGCTACCGCGACCTCGTCTTGCGCGACGATTGCCGAATAGGCCTCGAGGTTTGGGATGCCGACGAGATGCGGCACGTCGTCATGATGCGCCCGGCGAGTGACCTTCGCGGTTTCGAGTTCGATCCAAAAAGAAAGGTCGATTTCATTCGTACGTGAACCAAGTGACTCGTTCAGCCATTCGTCAGATTGTGGACGACACGATCAACAATCTCATGGAGACTCAGACCTTCCTCCGCAACGAGCGGGCCGGTCACACGACGATGACCCGGGTGACCTCGATCCAACCGGCGAGCTCGCTCACGACCACCGGATCGCGACGGGCGAGATGCCGGACTGCGAACCACAGAAGTCATGCAGTTTCGGGACGTCGTGCACCGGAGACCGGACAGCCACTTCCGACAAAGTTCAAAACACCGAACGTTCAATGGTGCCGACGATGGCATCCCACAACCTCGCCCGGGCTTGGAGCGACACGAGCGCGGCTTCCTCCGCCTCCCGCCGTCGAGCGGACTCGCCGCGGCACAGGTGTTCGAGCATCTCTGCGGCGAGCGGGCCATGATCTCCCTGGTCGATCTCGATGTGACGCAAGAGGTACTCTCGCAACGCGGGACAGGAAAGGCCTTCTCCATCGAGGCGTTCGACAATGGGGAGGAAGACTTCGGGGATGATCTCTTCGCGTCCGTAAAGGAACACTGCAGCTCGCACGTGGACTGGGCGCTCCAAGAACTCGGCGGTGACCTCGCCAAAGCGCTTCGCATCCATGGGTATTCCGGACTCGCGCAGCGCGTCGGCGAGGCCCGTTCCGCGCGCGAGAGAATCGGACAGAGCACGCGCGGGAAGCGTGTCCGCGCCGATTTCCTCCATGGCTTCCAAGTACCACACGAAGTGACTCTGCACTCGTCCGTCCGCACGAACGTCACTTTCTTCATCGACCACGATGCTGTGAATGAGTCGTGCCGAGGCGGGATCGGCCGTGGGAAACCAGGGAACGGAAACGCAGGTCAAATCCCGCTGGAGACTCTTGAGGAGAGACATGAAGTCGAGCACGCACACCACGTGATGCTGCGCGAAGATCCGCAATGCCTCGGCGGAGCGGATCGCCTCGTAAAGGCTGTGGTTGCGGAGTCTGAGCTGAACCGAGGCAAGTTGCTCGGCCAGGTTGGTGTGGGAAGATTCGATGGATCGCGTGGGCATGGTGCGGACATCGTGGAGGAAGTGGCCGGCGCCGTCAACCGCCCCTTCCAAGGACCCAAAGCGCACCGAGTCCGAGTCATTCCTGACGACCCAGTTCCGACGCTCGAAACGTGCTTGGTGACAATCAATTCGCCTTCTTCGCCACCTTCCCTTCCTGCGTCCGGTCGAGCTCCCCTCCCTCTTCGAGAGAATGCGCGAGACGTCCCACCTCCCGGTCGAGGCACACAACGAATCAGAGCACGGGAAACCCAGGCCCGGCGGACTTGGCTTCGGGGTCGTGGGGCGATGACAAGATCGAGGGTGCCCGGAGGGACCTCGGGCACGGCGCTTTCGGACCGCCGTGGCCAAGGCCGACGACAAGTTTCCTGCCGGGAGCACGGCAGCGACGGCCTGCGCGTGCTCCCGGGCACCCGGCGGGACTATTGCACGGTCATGCTGACCCGGTTGCTGGCGAACACTCCAGGACCGCTACCGCCGGCGCCGCAACAGGCGAAGGACATCAGTTCGAGGGTGACCCCGGAGATTCCCACCGGCACAGCGAACGAGAACTCCTTCGTGCCATCGGCCGCGAAGAGCCCGAAATGGATCGGCGCGAACAGCGGCACCCCGTTGACGCCGACCAGCACGTGCATCATCCGGGTGCCAGCCTCGGCACGCCAAAGGTCGAGGCGGACGGTTTCCAGTTCGGAAGGGTTGTCGTTGTCGGCTTCCAGGGTCAGCAAGCTGCCGTTCACGAAGATGTCTTCCAGACCGTTCACGTCATTGGGCACCAGCGTCGTGGCCGGAGAGTAGAACACGATCTGGCGCCCGCTCGGCGAGATCTGAGGACGGCGATTGAAGTCGTCGGACTCGATTCCGTCGCTGTCCACGCTGACCCGGGTGATCGCTCCGGTGGCGCGATCCCAGCGGAACACGTCTTCTTCGGAGTTGAAGTCGTCGGGAACAAGGTTGGTGGCGGTACTGGCGAAAGTCACCACCGATCCGTCCGCGGAGATCGAAGGGTTCTCCGAGTCTCCGTCGGTCGGGATCCCGAGGTAGGAGACCGACAGACGCTGGGTGGTTCCGGTCAGGGTGTCGTGCAAGAAGACGTCCTCGAGGCCATTGGTGTCGATGTCCACCAGATTGCTGGCATCGCTCTCGAACGCGATCCAGCGACCGTCCGCAGAGATGTCCGCGTCGCTGGAGCCTTCGTTCGCCTGGACCCCGTTGCTGGACACGCTGACCCGCGTGGTCAGCCCCAGAAACCGGTCGTGCAGGAAGATGTCGGGGTGACCATTGTTGTCTCCCGGGACGAGATTGCTGGCGTCGCTTTCGAAGACCACGTAGCGTCCGTCCGCGGAGAGACTTGGGTCATCGCTGGAGTCATTGGCCTCGACTCCGGCGGACGACACGCTGACCCGCGTGGTCGCGGCAAACTGAAGATCATGCACGAAGATGTCCCGTTCGTTGTTGTTGTCGGCCAGGACCAGATTCGAGGCGGTGGACTCGAAGACAACGTGCTGAGCGTCCCCAGAGATTCGCGGCCGGGTGCAGCTGTTGTTCGCCTCCTGATTGAAAGAGGAAACGCTGACCCGCTGGATCACGTCCAGTTCCCGGTCGTAGAGAAACACGTCCTCCCGAAAGTTGAAGTCGAACGGGACGAGGTTGGTGGCACGGCTCTCGAAGGCGACCCAGCGACCGTCGTCACTGATGGTCGGGACGCCACTGTGGCCGTCTCCCTGCAGGGCGAACAGACCGACGCTCACCCTCTCGACGGTCTGGGTCAGGGTGTCGTAGACGAAGCAATCGTCGACGCCGTTGGTGTCCAACACCCCCACCACCAGGTTGGAGGCCGCGCTCGCGAAGGTGACGTATCGACCGTTTCCGGAAATCTCCGGGCTGAAGGAGTTGGCGTTCGACTCGGCGCCGAAGTCGTCGACGCTGATGCGGGACGTGAACTGGGCCTTGGCGGAAGGCGCGACCAAGAAGAGAAACGCGAGGGCGGCGCAGCGCGACCGGGGGGCGGCGGCAAAGGTCATGGGTCTATCTCCAGAATTGGGATTTCCCGGGTTGGGCCCCTTGGCGCCACCCGGTTTGTTCCCCGGGCGCAGAAACCAAGAGCCGACCGCCAGAAAAAACCCCCGCCCTGCGCGGCCCAAGATCCGCGCCTCGAAGAGCCTGCGCCGGGAGAGCGAACCATGACCGAGCCCACCTGCCTCGAGGCCACGACATCCCCGAGTCGTCTCGGTCCCGGGAAAGAACCGCTGGGGTCCGATCTCTTTCCTTTGGTGTACGACGAGCTTCGACAACTCGCCGAGGGCCACATGCAGCAGGAGCGTCCGGATCACACCTTGCAACCGACCGCGTTGCTGCACGAAGCATACGTGCGACTGGTTGCTGTCCAGGAAGGCGGCTTCGAGGGACGCCGGCAGTTCTTCTCCCTCGCCTCGCAGGTGATGCGACGTTTGCTGGTCGATCATGCGCGGCGCAAGAAAGCGGAAAAGCGTGGCGGAGCGGTGGGCCGGATCACGCTCGACGAGCAAGAGGGCGCCGCCGCCGATCCGGTGAACGTGCTGGCCCTGGACGATGCGTTGCGGGAACTCGAAGACCTGGACGCGACACTTGCCGAGCTGGCGCGATTGCGCCTGTTCGGCGGTCTGGAGATGAGCAAGCTCGCGACCCAGCTCGGCCTGCCGCTGCGCACGGTGGAGCGACGCTGGCGAACGGCTCGTCTGTGGCTTCAGAAGGAGCTCGCCGATGTCTGACACGCCGCTGGATGAAATCGCACGGCGGCGGCGGGTGCTGCAACTGCTGGAAGAGGTTCTGGAGCTCCAGGAAGTCGAACGACCGGCATTCCTCGATCGCTGCTGTGGCGCGGACGAGGCGATGCGACGCGAGATCGTGAAGCTGCTTCGTTTTGAACGCGAGGATCGCGAGCTGTCCCCCCTTGCCGATGAAGCGTTGCTGGCGGAGGTGGCCGGGGGAATCCGCAGCCATCTGGATCCCGGGAGCCGCGTGGCGGGTTACGTTGTACGCCGAGTGGTGGCGACCGGCGGCATGGGAGTGGTGTACGAGGCCGAACAGAAGCGCCCGGCTCGACGGGTGGCGCTCAAGCTGATGCGCTGGGTGCACGACTCGGAGAGCTCGCGCCGGAGGTTTCGCTACGAGGCCGAGTTCCTGGCGCGCCTGTCCCATCCGGGAATCGCGCAAGTGTACGAGGTCGGCGTTCACCACGCTCCCGACGGCACCGAGGTGCCCTTCTTCGCCATGGAGTTCGTCGACGGCAGCGTGGATCTGGTCACGTCGGTCCGCCAGCGAGCCCTGGACCGAGAGGAACGTCTACAACTGTTCCAGAAGATCTGTCAGGCGGTCCATCACGGCCATCAGCGCGGTGTCATTCACCGTGACCTCAAACCTTCCAACATCTTGGTGGACCGAGAGGGAAGTCCCAAGATCATCGACTTCGGCATCGCGCGTGCCACCGAAGTCGGAGATGCCACGCGCCAGACCGCGGAGGGAAACCTCCTTGGCACTCTCGACTACATGAGTCCCGAGCAACTCGGTCCGGCGACTGTCGCCGTCGACACTCGCTCGGACGTGTATGCCCTGGGTGTCCTCCTGTACGAACTGCTGTGCGGGCGCACCCCCCACCAGACCGCGGACTGCTCGATCCCCGAGGCCGTGCGGCGCGTGACCGAGACCGAGCCGCCGCGTCCTTCGACAATGGTGCAACTACCCCGTGACCTCGAAGCCGTGGTCCTCAAGGCGCTGGCCAGGGATCCGTCCAAGCGCTACGCCTCTGCCGACGCGCTCAGCCAGGACGTGGGTCGCTTTCTCGATCTGCAACCCGTGGATGCACGCCTTCCCAGCAAGACGTACCAGCTCACCCGGCTCGTGCAGCGTCATCGGGCTTTGGCCATCGGTACGGCGATCCTGTTGATCGGCCTGACGGCGGCCCTGTTGGTCAGCTTGGCGGCAACCCGAACCGCGCGCCAGGCAACGGCCGCGGCGAAGTTCCAGCTCGGCGAGGCGGCCCGCGCCCAGGCCGCCGAGGCAAGAACCCGGCAACACGCCGAACAGCTCACCGACGAGCTCCTGTCATTGAGCACCGAATACGTGTTTTCTTTCGCCAGCGAGATGAAGCGCATCGAAGGGACGAACGACGTCCGCTTGCGAATGATCGACCGCACCATCCAGCACCTGAAACGACTCGAGGCACAGGCCGGGCGTCCCGAGATCCGGACCGCGCTGGCGGGGGCACACCTGGAAATGGGCGACCTGCTCGGCCATCCCGACATGCCGAACCTCGGAGATCCCGAAGCCGCCAAGGAGCGCTACGAAAACGCCGCACAACTCGCCAGCCAGGCCCATCAAGAAGAACCCACCGAGACCAACCTCCTGGGATGGAGCAAGGCCTTGATGCGACTCGGGGAGGCAGCACTGGCCGAGGGAACCATGACGGTGGCCGTCGACTACTTCGAGCAATCCCTCAAGAAACTCGAAGCGACAGGAAGCGAGGGGCGCCATCCCGTGCAACTCGCCCAGCTCCTGACCGTTCTGGGATCCGCCCACGGTGTCAGCGGGAAGCACAAAGCTGCCCTCGAGTGCTTCCAGCGTGTCAGACACTTGCGAGTCGCGATGCTCGAAGAGACCCCGAATGATCTCGCCGCGCGTTTCAACGTGGGGAACTCCACGGCCAAAGTCAGCGCCGCGCAATACCAGGTCGGCGACCTCGAACGGGCGATCGTCACTTGCGAGCAGTCCCTCGAGATCCTCACCGATCTCGTCGAGGACGCGCCCCGACACATCACCTATCGAGTCTCCCTGGCCCAGGCCCACTCGCTCCTCTCGGAAATCCTGATCGCCTCCGGAGACCCCGAGTACGCCACCGAGACCGCGCTGACGGGGATCGACGTCATCCAGCCCGCGGTTGAGACACACCCCGAAGACGTGTTCGCCATTCGCTGGAACGCGCCCCTCTGGTTCAATCTCGGCTGGTCGTATCAAGAACGCGAGCAAGCGACGGAAGACGCCCGCGAATCCGAGATTCTGTTGCGCCAGGCCGCAGACGCCTACGAGCAGAGCCGGGAGATCTTCGAGTCCCTTCATCGGCGCGGTGCGCTGCTTGGTCGAGAGGCGGGGCATCTGGCGATCATCGCCGAGCGCATCGATGAGGTGCGGGAGCGGCTGGAGGAGTTGCGAAAGCGGCCGTGAGGGCGGTGGTTCGATTCGTACACGCCCCTGGGGAAGCGGGCGGGAGAATCGGCTCCTCACGAAGGGACAGTCGGTTCTTCGTGTGGCAGCCCATCAGAGAAGTCTCTTGGCGAACCAATCGGGGATTGCCGCCCCATGATGGTTCGACGAAGAAGTTTCCCCTCGGGATCCACGCTGCGCTCGAGCCATTGGAAACACAGTCGCCCCGTTCCTGGAGAACGGCGACACCCGCAGGCGCAGTGGCGAGGGAATGCTCCAACCGTCCTCCAGATCGATGGCACGTGACCACGGTTCACAATCTCTCACCACCGAGCGGCGGACATTCGGGAGTTGCTCGCACTCACAACCACCAAACGTCGCTGACCGAGGGATCGAATCACGAGATCACCGGAAGAGTCCTCGCTAGAACGAAAGATGTTTGACGCGTCGACAATGAGTCCATTCTCGCTCCTACCGAAAGGCTCTCCCATGAATACGCGCACTCCGCTCTTCGTCGCATGGACACTCGCTGTGCTCGAAACGTCGATTGCACAGGAACAAGTGGATGTCTACGACAATCCAAACGCTCTGTTCGCTCTTCGCATGGGGCCTTTGGGCGACCTGACTGGCGACGGAATCCAAGAGCTCGGAGTGTCCGGCTACATCGGTACTAGCGGGTCCTTCGAGATCCTCTCGGGCTCCGATGGCACGGTGATTGGAGAAGTGTCCGTCGGCACAGACCACTTCATTGATCGCATCGCTCCGGCTGGAGATGTCGACAATGATGGAGTCGATGACTTCCTCATCACCGACGTCGGTCAGATCTCTCGGGACGTCATCGTGATCTCCGGCGCGACTTTCGGCGGCCTGCACGGTTATTCCCGGCCCGTCGACCAGTTTGTCTTCGACTTTTTCGGGAGTATGCCCGCGGGGGGAAGCGATCTGAACAACGACGGCCACGACGACTTCTACATCAACGATCCCTTCCAGGGCGTCGGCCGGTTCTATTCCGGAGCCACAGGACAGGTGCTACGTACCCTCGCCGGGACGCCGGTCGTTCATTTTGTAAGCGATGTCAACGGGGACGAGAACGGAGATTACGTGGCCACCCAACTGGGATTCGTCCAGTGGTTTTCCGGAGCAGACGATTCCCTTCTTCATGCGTCCCACGGCGTCGACTCTGGTTTCTCCCTCACCTCCCTGCGCCTATTGAGCGATCGCAACGGGGATGGAGTGCAGGAAATCGTTGCCACCGCCGCCACCCAGGGATCCACCGTCAGCCGGATCTATGTGCTCGACGGCATGACCGGTGCCTCTCTGGGATTCGCGGAAGCGCCGCCGGAAACGACTCAGTTCTTCACGCTGAATCCCGCCGGAGACATGAATGGTGACGGATTCGAGGACTTCGCTTTCGGCACGGACTCCAGCGGAGATCGGGAACAGATCGCCTTGTACTCCGGCCGCGACTTCGACCTTCTCTATCTCTGGGAGAGCGACGAGTCCCTGAGCTTCGGCGCCGGCACCGCGGCCCTCGGAGATCGGAACGGCGACGGAGCCGACGAAATTGCGTTCAGTTCGCGAGAAGGCAATGGCCTCATTTCCATTCGAGGAGGGCGCGAGTTGTTCTTGAACGCGCCGGACCTGGTCGGAGTGACCGAGCAAATCACCCTGCGAACGGCAGGTGGCGAGCCCGGAAAGATCAGCGGTTTGTTCCTGACGGAGGTGAACGGCTCGCCTCTGGTGTTTCGACCGTCGCCGTTGGTCTTGCTGAATGCCGTGGGCGCGTCCCAAGAAACCTTGCCCATGCCCTTCTTTCCCGTCGAGCTGACCTTTCTCTCATTTGCCAAGAACGCCGAAAACAAAGTTGTGGTCAGCGGCTCGGAAGTCGTGCGCGTCGAGTAGCTGCAGAATCGCTTCTCGCGATGGTGGGAGAGGACCTGATCTTCCCGACGTGGACTTGGGCCCATCACTGTCGACCTTCATGACTCACGAAGGCTCCCTGCCCCTTGACAAAGAGGCCTCGGAGGCCCGACCGAGAGATTCTCGTCTCCCAAAAAGTCGATCCGCAGGCGAGTCAATGGCCTCGAAAAACGGCTCCCATCGCGCGCCGAATCTCTTCTTGCTGACCTGCTAGGACAGCGCGTGGGCCTGCAACTCTTCCAAGTCCACGAACTCCAGCGCAGAGAAGTGTGTGGATTCAAGGCGCACCGGAGGAGCGACCCCGGCGTTCATCGCCTCCTTCCAGCGCTGAACGCAGACGCACCAACGATCCCCGGGCTTCAGTCCGGGAAAGCCGAACTCGGGGCGTGGGGTGACCAGGTCGTTTCCTTGGGCCACGGAGAAGGCCAGAAACTCCTCGGTCATCTCCGCACAGACAATGTGCAGACCCGAGTCGTCCGGCCCCGTGCGGCAGATACCATCACGGTAGAAGCCGGTCAGGGGCGACTGGCAGCAGGAAGCAAGAGGCTGACCCAGGACGTTGCGGCCGTAGTTCGGTTGAGAAGAAGGGCTCATGATGGGGTCGAAGTGTATCCCCTTGTCGGGGTGGCTAGAAGCCCCGCCTTGAACGCCATGCCTCCCATTGTCCCAATGAAGCCAAGACGCCGACCAGAGATCACCGTTTGCCCGCCCCTTCGACCACACCTCGGCGCCGGGCTTCCGTCCCCGGAAGAGCTCTGCTCTCCGCGTCAAAGGCGCTGACGTTCAGGCTGGGACAACCGACCTCAGGGAAACTGAATCACCTCCGGTTCACTATCAAGCAGCGGGCCTGCCGCAGACTTCCCCAATCCCCAGCACGTCATCTCGATGCCGCTGAGGACTGGTAACACCGAGGCGGAAAAACTCAGAGTGCCCGTCGCGTCGAAGGTCTTGATTCCGCTGAGGTTCAGGAACAATCCGGCGCCGTTCACCGAGATGATGGCGATCATGCCTCGGTTTCCGGGAGTTCCTGGACGCAAGGTCAGATTCAAGGTGGAACCCACTGGTGCCACCCGTGGTTCCGCATGGAGCCACAGATCGCTGCCCCCGATCACCGTCGCGACCCCGGAGGACACGGCGAGGGAAGGAGCACTCCAGTCAGTGATCACGAAATCGCCGAGGCCATCCCCGTTGACGTCCCCCAACGCCGCTGCCTGCCGAATCTGAATAGGAAGAGCGTGATCATCGAATCGATACAAGCGCACCCCGTTCTTTCCAGACCAAATTTCGAATCCATCGTCGCCGGAAGCAAGAAAGTCCTCGCACCCATCCCCATCCACGTCTCCCGCAAACTCGAACGTGTCGCCGAGACTGCTACCGGTTGCGCCAAACCAAGTTTGGAGAACGGCCTGATCGATGGGAGACACGAAATCAATGCGCCCGCTTGAGGCGTTGTCGTTCGGGGCACCAATCGCCAGGTCGGGCCGTGCGTCGCCATTGGCATCCGGAATCAACAACAGGGAGGAACCAAAAGCCCCTGTGACCCCATCAATGGTCGCAAGGACCGCTCCATCGGCACCGGAGTGGACAATCACCGAATCTCGCATGGGTGCGCCGATGGCAACATCATCGAATCCATCATTGTTGAGATCCCCCACCGCCTCCACGGCGATCGCATAGTTCACTTCCTGGAAGTTTCCGGGGAAGTGATGCAACCTCGTGCCGGTTTGGACGGACCAGACCTCGGCATCCCCAGGAACAAAAGCCTGCAGCTGCCCAGGAATCCCAAGGATGAGATCGTCCCAACCATCTCCATCGACATCCCCCGCTCTGCTCACCGCATAGGGAACTCTCGATCCGCAACAGGTGCTGGCGATGGACTGAATCGTCGAGCCGTCGACTCCTGAGAGCAGTTCGACGGTGCCGGCGTTTGTCACTGCCAGATCGGGAATCCCGTCCTGATTGAAGTCTCCGACATTTCGGAACAAGGTGTGGGGATGATTCCACGTATCGAGAAGTGAACGATCCGTCCCCGACCGGATTTCGATCACCCCCGCTGTCGACAGCGCAAAATCCGTGATGCCATCCGAGTTCCGATCTCCCAATGGCGCGACCTGAAATCCTAGGAAGTCCCCCGGTGAGCCGGTCAAGGTGTCCAGAGCGGTCTGCGCGTGAATCGTCGAACAAAGCGAAACCCAAACAGCAACCGCCACCCACGAGAGGGAACCACGAGACAGTGCGGGGGGATGCATGCGCTTTCTCCTTGGTCCGGGACGCCGCTTCCTGCTAGCCCTCGTCTGCGCTCGAGGAGAGGTCTTTGGTTTTTAGATTCCGGAGTTTTTCTTCGGCTTGGTCGCCGGCCACGGGCGGTCCATGGTCAACATTGCTCCGAGGCCGGCCCCTTTCCGACACGACGACCCACCCGCCCCCGCTACCGGTGGCGGAGCACACGCAGGGTCACGACAAGCTCGTACCCCTTTCTGAGCGTCGCAATTCTCGTCGGCAAGGGACATTTCCTCGGCTCCCCTCCCGTCTTGCATCGGTGGCGTGGTCGATTGAGCGATCGCCCTCCCTTTGGCGACAACGGTGCTGAGACGCTGACACACTCAGAAATCAGCGTCGCGGCCGGTAGGCCGGACGTTCAGTCAACGCAGATGGGCTCCACACCCTCTATCGACCCGGAACAAGCCGGACGATTAGAACCCAGGAGGCCTCGAGAACTCTAGAAGCATCGATCGGCGGTCCCCCGGTGTTCCTTGACGCGCAAGTCCGTTGTTGTCCAAGAGAACGAGCATGCGGTCCTCGACTAAGGCAAGGCCCTCAGCAAGGCCAAACGGTTCCTGCGTCTCGTAGTAATCAGTTGGGTTCAGAGAAAACTCGACTCGGTGAACGAGCCTTCGCTGGCGAGGGTCGATTTTCAAGACTGCAGGATCGTTGCGAACGAGGGCGTAGAGGTACCCGTGTTCGAAGAAGAGACCCGTGTAGTCAGGAAAGATCGAGATCCAACCGCCCCTCGCCGCGCGCTCCCAACGTGGTAGGCGCCATCCGCTGGGCACGTCGAAGAAACCCGTTCTCCGCAGCGTTTCTGAATCGACTTCGTAAATCATCCTGTACTGACGTTCGATAGCGAGATAGAGCACGCCCGAATCGGAGTCGAAGGTAATACCCTCGAAGCCTGTATTTTCTGTACCTCCGGGATCTGTGGTTTCGGTGTGGAGGTGCTGCAGAATCACTTGGCGACGCTCAGCGATCCCATCTGCACTGAGGAATACGATCGATGCCGAGTCCTCCTCGGCAATGAGAAACCGCTGACCATCGTGAAACAATCCCTCAAAGTCAGATAGACCATCCGTCTCAACAACCGCAACGGCGGTGATCGCTATTAGACCGCCCACCCCGTCAGAGACCAACCGATAGACATCTGAGTCGCGCTCGTCATCGTTCACTACGAACCACTGCCCATTTTGAACGTGAAGCCCGGACGGTTCAAAACACGTGGATGTGTCCCCGTCTGGTCGCAGAATTAGGATACACCGCGAGCAACTCGCTGCGTTTGGCGCGGCTGACCTCCCCCACGAACTTACTGACCGACTGGCATCCTGTGAAACCAATGGTGAAGAGGACGACCCAGCTCTTCATGGCAACCTCGCTTCTTCAACACTAACAATAATACCATCATGATCTTCTCGCACGCCGGGGACATTGAGAATCCTCTCTATGTCAAACACGACCTCGCCCCCAGTCGTCCGACATCGAACCGTATCTCCCATCACTGCGCAAACCGAAACACAACCGTTCTCGTTCGCGACCGCCAAGCCGTCTTCAATCTGCTGACGCCGCCTATTCATGAAGTCCTTGTCGTCGTCGGATTGATAGCGACCGACGTCTTGGGTCACGCTTACCCGCACTTCAGATCCGGGTGCGAGCCCACCGATTGATAAATGCACGTACGACCGTTGTCGCTCACTTGGAAAGAGCCAAAGTCGGGCATCTGACGACAGCTGAGCCAGGGAAGCAAAGTACGGCTTCATCCCACCTTCTGGTCGCTCCATGTACAGTTTCTTTCGCGCGTGTGCTGCAGTATCGAGGATGCCCAGAATCTTCGTGATACGGTGAAACGTCGCATTCCAGTCGGACTGATTTGTGGGGAGGTCCCGATGCCAAAGAAAGCCTTTCTCGCCAAGTAGCTCCTTGGGGTAGGCATTCGCGTAAGGTCGGATTGCATCGCGCTCTGCCTTCGCGAGAACCAAATCGTCCAAAGCGCCAACGTCAATGTGTTCGAAGTGCACCCCCTGAACTTGCTGGTCGACGCCGTGCTCAAGCAGCAGTCGTTCGTTCCGAGCACTGACTTGGTCGGGCCGATCAATGATGGAGTTCCGGACGAGCACAGCAGCGAACATTCCAAGAGCGAATGCCAGCAAGACCAAAGCTACAATTTTGGGTCGCGGTGGCATTGAGGAGGTTTCTGCTGATCGACCCACAACTGCTGTGACCACAGCGTCAACACCTTGGCCAGCCAGCCTTACCCGGTTCGCCGAGTAGTCGCCGAGAAGAATGTGGATCCCCGACGGATCGGTGTCATCCAGCTGGAGCACGACGATCTTGGGAGTATTCTGATCTCTCCGCTTTGCGAGGTTGTGTGCATGAAGAAACTCACCTCGAATCCAATCGGATTCTCTGGAATGCTGCGAGATCATCACAACGACCGTAGAAGCTCCTTCGATTGCTTGGCGCACCAGATCCGTCACTGAGCCCTGGTAAAAGGATTCGTCGTAGCGGACATCGAAACCGAATTGGCGCAACCCGTCCGCAAGCTCCTTGACGAATCGCTCATCTTCCCGGGCGTATGACAAGAAAATGGACACTGCACCCTCCTTTGGGGCAGCGACCCGCGGCTATTCGTTGCCCCTCACTTTGCCCCCTGCAACTAGGACGCGGCCCAATTCAAATCTGAATGTAGCGGAAAATGTTGCGTGTATCACTCGGCCGCGCGATACTAACTCGTAATAATCCTGAGGAACAAAAACATCGACTACCTGGACCTCACGATCGCTTTAACTTTTGATTCCTCCGTCGCCGACCAAAAGACCTCTCTCCCTGAGGAGCTCCTACAAGCCTCCGATTTCTCGTCGAGGGTGCGCACTACGTCAGCCCCCGGAATCGCTCGATCGGTTCTCCTTCAATGGGCACGCCAGTCTCGAGGCAGAGGTCGCCTCGACTCGGCGGGCGTTTCACCTTCACTGCGACAAGGCGTTGGCGGCTCTTTGTCGGCTTGTTGATCTGAGGATGCGTGGTGCTGGTGGGAATATTTGCTTCATCGTCCACAGAAAGCTTGGGGTCGGAATTGGACTCTTTCGAGGCGTGGCCGATTGAGCAATCGGCCGGTCGTCGACGGTACTCGCGTTCGCGCCTGGTTGCAGAGCGCCGTCGCGACAGACTCCCCAAAGGAGTCACCTGTCGAGCTCACGCCGGGAGAGGAATCGGTCGCCAAGCGATTGTTGGTCGCCCTTTCTGGCACGCTCCCTCCCCCGCCAAGCTTTCTGGACAAAGCCGATGCCCTCGGGCTTGCGTCGGTTTCCCCGGAAACCGCGTCTCCTTCCGGAGAACCGTGCGGCGACTTCGTCCGACTCGAGCAGCTTGCTCAAGGAGGATCGGGCTCCATCTACCGGGCCTTGGAGCCGGCTCTCGAACGCACCGTGGCCATGAAGGTGCTTCGCCCCCTGGAACGAGGCGGTCCCGGCGACTGGGCCCCCACTCGAGATCAGATGCGACGGTTCCTCGACGAGGCTCGTGTCACTGGACAATTGGATCATCCAGGCGTGGTTCCGGTCCACGCCATGGGCCTCGACGGCCAAGGCCAGATGTTCTTCACCATGCGCTTGGTGGAAGGCGAGACTCTTCGACAGGTGTTCGATGCGGTGGGAGACGATTCCAAACCGTGGACTCTCTCCCAGGCCCTGGAGCGTGTGGCCCAGGCGGCTGAAACCATGGCGTTCGCTCATTCGCAGAACATTCTGCATCGCGACCTGAAGCCCTCGAACATCATGGTCGGTGCGTTCGGCGAGACCTATGTCATGGACTGGGGACTGGCGAAGACCTCCCAGCATGGCCCAGACGAGTCACTTGCGTCCGGGAAGCAAACCGAGAATGACATCGCTCTCGACCCGCGAACGAGCAGGACGCTGCACACCCAAGCCGGCACAGTCTTGGGAACGATTGCCTACATGCCTCCGGAACAAGCTCGTGGTGAGCTGGATGCGATGGGCCCCTGGTCGGATGTGTATTCGATGGGTGCCGTCCTTTATCACCTGCTCGCAGGAAACGCTCCCTACCAGCCATCGAGCCATTCGGAGTCGTTTCATCGAGTCCTCGAACGTCTTCTCCATGGCCCCCCACCCTCGCTTTCGTCGTTCGGGCACCCCATTCATCCCGAGCTGATCTCGATCTGCGAAAAGGCCATGGCCCGTCGGCCAGCCGATCGTTACGCAAGCATGCAAACGTTTGCCGCCGATGTGCGCGCTCACCTCGAAAACCGCGTGGTTCAAGCGGACCGAACCGATGCCTGGGTCCAGCTCAAGAAGCTTGCCCAACGCAACAAGGGAGTGGCCTATTCCCTCGCATCCCTGGCCTTGGTCGTGTTGTTGGGCTTTGCAATCACCCAGGCAATCCTGACGCGGTCCGAACACTTGATCAGTGAAAAGAACCTGGCGCGCCGCGAGACCAATCAGCAGATCCAAAGGACTTCCCAAGAGCTCGGCACGAAGCTCACCGCGTATCGGTCGGACTTCGACGCCTTGACCCTCGACGCATTGATCGAAGACGCTCACCAGAACCTGTGGCCGCGAAGACCAAGGGTCGTCCCCGCGATCCAACACTGGCTCGAAGAAGTCGACGAGATTCGGCAGCGCCAACCGCTCAACCCAGCTCAAGAGGAGATCTACCGGGAGGTCGAAGACCGGATTCTCTTCGCCGAAGAACTGGAGGCTTGGACACTCGACGATCACCGGGAGCGTTGGGATCAGGCAATCGCGGAGATTCGCCGTTCGCCTCGTTACAAGGGATGGGAGCTCGCTCCGGAACCGGGTCTGATTCCGTTGGGCATGGACCCCGACTCGCAGTTGTGGGAGTTCCTTTGCTGGGAATCCGGCGAGTTCCCTGAACGCAGCGCGACCACCGGACAATGGGAGATCACCGCGGACACAGGCATCATTCTAGTGCTTCTTCCCGGTGGTGAGTTTCGGATGGGAGCGAGTCCGAAGCCGGGAGACGTTCCCTACGATCCCGAAGCAACCACTTGGGAACAACCCATCCGAACCCGAACGGTCGCTCCGTTCTTCCTCTCGAAATACGAATTCACCCAAGGCCAGTGGATTCGTCTCTACGGCGAAAACCCTTCTCACTACCGCACCGCGTCCGACTTTGAGGGAGTCCTGGGGCTCGGTCATACTCGGCAGCCTCTGCAAAAACTCGATCCCTCCGCGCTACCCGTCGAGTCCGTCAACTGGTCCGAGGTGCGCAACGCGGCTCGCCGCGTCGGACTCCGTCTTCCGTCAGAGGCGGAATGGGAATATGCCTGTCGCGCGGGCACCACGACTCCGTGGAGCTGCGGGAGCGCCGAGGAGCTGCCCCGCTACGCGGCGATCCGCTTCCTTGGGGTCGTGAATCGGGTGGAAAAACGCGTCCACGCTCTCAGAAAAGTCGGCAGCCTTCTGCCGAACAAATTCGGTCTCTTTGATATGCATGGCAACGTCGCCGAGTGGTGCTTGGACGTCGCCGCTCCCTACACGGACTACCTCGATCCGCATTCTCCCGAGGCAGAAGAGCGCCGCGCTCTGTCCGCGTTCCGCATTCGGCGTGGGGGCGGCGTGAGCGTTCCCCCAGCCTTGAGAAGCTCCGCACGGTTCGCCGTGGAATGGGACGTCATTGCGCCGCAGGGAGGCTTTCGACCGGCCCTGTCGGCAAGAAGGATGGGCTCCGCGCCATGAAGCGCGAAGAGTATCAACAAGTCCGCCAGCTCTTTCACGAGCTCGAGAACCGGGACGAAGCCCAGCGAAAACAAGCGTACCGGGACCGTCAGGTTCCCGAGCACCTGTGGAAAGAAGTCGAGGAGTTGTTTCGCGATCTTCATCAGTCGGGCCTGCTGGACGAGGAGAAAATCTCGGACGCCGCCCTGAAGGTCTTTGACGCTTTGGCCCCCGGGGCTCCCGAAAGCGGGCCGGAACTCTCGGAACTCCAAATCCAGCGGCGATTCGAGAGCGTGGTGGACCTTGCTCCTCCTGAGCGAGAGAGAAGGCTCGACAGCTGGCCCAAGGAGGAAGCCCGCCGAGTGAGGATTCTTCTTCAGGCCTGGGAAGAGTGGGTCCAGGGATCCCACTTCGACAGCTTCACCGAACGTGCCTCGCGAACCGTTGCCGAGTGGTCCCGAGGGAAGAGGGGCTCATCGCCGCGGGCATTCGAAGGAAAAGTCGAGGATAGGGACGGCGACTCTCGACAAGGCAACCATTGGGATCTCGACTTCCACCGCCCCCTTCGCAAGGTCACTGCCAATCGAAAGGCTGCTGCGGAACTCGTGCGGGAAGCCCGGATCACGGCTCGCCTGGATCATCCCAGCGTTCGTCCGGTTCACGGGTTGCGCCTGGACTCCCAAGACAATCTCTCGTTCACCTGCCCTCTCGATCGCGGCAAGCCCCTGGAATTCGTGTACCAGCAGCTCTCGAGTCACCCAACTGCGGCGTCCGTCGCTTCCGCGGTGCGCACCCTGCGGCGCGTCTGCGAGACCCTTTCCTTTGCCCATTCTCGCGGCATCGCCCATGGATCATTGAATGCGTCACACATTCGCGTCGGCGAGTTTGGCGAAGTTTTCGTCTCTCACTGGCGAAAAGCGGAGGAAGCAACCCCCGACAGTGAGAGCAAAGATCTTGCCTCGTTGGCCAGGCTCCTGGAAAGACTCTGCCATGCCGCCGGAGATCGCACCTCGCCGGAGCTTCGGGCGATTGCGAGAAAGGCGGGTCAGGAATCCGCTGGCTACTCCTCTCCTGGTGAATTGGCCAAGGACTTGGAAGCGCTCCTCGATCAAAGAGTTGTGCAAGCCCACCGGACCGGACCGATCGCGCAACTCCAAAAGTGGATCATGCGGAACCGACCGTTTGCGGCGGTACTGGGAGCCGTGATCCTGGCGGCGTTTGTCAGCATGGTCGTGATTGCCTGGAACCAGATTCTTGCCAATCAGAAACTGCAACGGGAAGCAGATCTGTTGCAGGAAACGACCCTTACCCTGCAAAGCGCCCAGGGCCGACTTCAGGAAACCTTGGAAGCTTCGTATCGACTCTCGGACCCGTTCTTGCTGGCCGCCCTCGTGAAGGAGGCGGACACGTTGTGGCCACGTCGCGAGGCGCAAGTCCCCGGATGCCAATCTTGGCTGGCGCGCCTGAAGGAACTCGAAGAGCGGCTCCCCATTCATCGAGACGCTCTCGCCGGACACCGCCAGCCCCCCCGTGAGGATGAGCCCATCGGCGCCTCCGAGCACAAAAGGCAGACCGAACAGTTCGTTCGGCGGATGGAGGAGATCCTCGGGAACGGAGGATTGAAACAGCACGTCGAACAGCGGATCACGATTGCGGATCAAATCGAAACCGAAACCCTACGCAATGCCGCGGACGATTGGGAATTCGCCATCGAAGAAATCCGTGATCTCCCGGTTTACCAAGGGATCGAGCTCGAGCCGACGCTTGGTCTGATTCCCCTCGATCGCGACCCGGTGTCCGATTTGTGGGAGTTCCTGGTGTGGGAAACCGGGGAACCTCCCGAACGCGACCCAGAAACTGAGCAATGGATCATCACCGAACAAACAGGCATCGTGCTCGTGCTTCTTCCCGGGGGTGAATTCGAGATCGGCGCCAACCAGAATCCCGCCCATCCTCGCTACGACCCGGGCGGGGAATCTCCGGTTCAACCTGTCCAACTGGATCCCTTCTTTCTCTCCAAGTACGAGATGACCCAGGGGCAGTGGGAGCGGACCTTCGGTTTCAACCGTGAGACCGCGCGCCGCTACGTCACGGGCGAGAAGTTGGGAGAACAGGGCCAGATGACCAACCACCCCGTGGGAAAAGTCACCTGGGCCGAAGCTCTGCGTGCCGCCGCACGCCTGGGCCTTCTCGTCCCCACCAGCGCTCAATGGGAATACGCTTGTCGCGCGGGCACTGACACCCGGTGGTTCTGTGGCAGCGAGGAGTCCCTACTACCTCGCTATGCCAATCTGCTCGAGTCGGAAACTCATCAAGATGGCTTCCGCGGATCATCTCCGGTCGGCAGCTTCCTCCCCAATCCCTTCGGCCTCCACGACGTCATTGGCAACGCCCGAGAATGGGTCCAAGATCGATACGCCACGTATAAGGTTCCCACTCGCCCCGGCGACGGCTTCCGAGTCGCCCCCCCGATGGAACATCTCCCCAGCCTGCCCGCCATCATGCGAGGCGGGGGATTCCAGGAGCCCCCCGAACTCGCCACGTCGGCGAAGGTGGCCATCTTGAGCCCTCAATTCACTTGGGCGACGTTCGGGCTTCGGCTGGCGGCGGGGTGTGAGGAGGGTGGGGAGTAGAATGTGGGTTGAGACAACCGGTCTGTGAGGCAGAAGCGAAACGCCCATACATGGGTGACGCCAACGGCCCGTAAAGATTCGACCAAGTCGTCAGGGACTGGTCGGCGACAATCACTCACTTCCGCTCCATTCGATCTCTTCGACTCCAGCAACCGCAAGGCGAGGGGATTCCAAGACAACCAGACCTACCCGACGCCGCTCGGTCCACAGGAAACCCAAGACCAGCCCGCGGTCCTTGTTCCCGCGCTCCCGGGTCCCTCCATTCCGCTGTTCTTGTTCCGTGTGTGTGCAATGGCGCCGCACAATTGGCCTTCGCCTCCACCCCGGGCTCAGGCACCTGGGCGCCAGCGGTCGCCTCTCGGGAACTCGTCTAGTAGGTCGCGATCCCTCGAACCCCAAGATATGGCGGCTGCTCCACCGTCTTCCCGTCCGGACGAGGCAACTCCCTCGAAGTACTCACAGTGAGCAATCGGTGGATATCCGTCCCTTGAAGAGCCTCCAGGGCTCCGCTACGGTGAGCGCTGTGTGGGGACAATTTGCACTCAGTCATCATTCCCCAGCAATCCATCAGTTGTCGTGGTTCGCGATTTCCCCGACAAACGGAGTAGCCATTAGTTGAACAAGGCCCGCAGTATCCTACTCATTTACCAGGGCGGAGAATCCAAGACCCATGCAGAGAAGCTCGCCGATCACTTCAGTCGAGCCCCGACGAAAGATCGCCTTTGCCTCTTCTTTGCGGCTGAGCAGGAGACCAGCGGCTGTTTGCTTGAGCACGTCGAGACCGCAATCAATGACGCAGACGCCGCGATCGCGCTGATTGCACCCGACACTCGGCCCGCCTCGAGCGCAGGAAACCTGTGGCTAGAGGTTGGCTACTGGATCGCCTCCAAACCCAGAGATGCGTTGATGCTCGTCGTTCTTAACACCGACTTGGACGAATGCATGAGATCGCTGATTACTGACCTCGGGGGAATCCATGCGCCCCAGGCAACTCCGAGCGAGCTACAGAACCTCGTTCTGCAGCACGCCATGAACGTTTTCGGGGGGTCATGATTGTGCGGGGATTAGCCCTCCATGCGGAATCCATGCAGGAGTGCTCGACGGCGCTCAAAAAAAAAGCCAAGGCCCTGAACAAGGACCTGGGAGAAATCGTATATCTCCCGGCTCAAGCGATCGACTCAGCTTTCTTGCATGAGGAATTCTCCAGCTTTGATGCTGTCTGCTGTTTGCTCGATGACAAGAGCGATCCAGAGTGCCTCTTACGTCTCGGCATCGCTTTGGAGTACCGCCGCTGTCACCAGCCTTTCAGCCAGCTGGCTCTCATTTCTCGCAGCCGCCTTCACCCAAGTTTCCTGCGAGATTTCTCAATCCCTTTTTATGTTCCCCCACAAAGCGACGACGACAGTGTCGCTCAAACAGCCTGGGAGTACTTCAACAATCACCTCCACAGCAAACCAAGCATCCTTTCGCTTGAACCGGAGATTCGTCGCATCTCCGATGTGCTGTTTGGCAAGACCGCGATTCATCCCGAGGCGCTAGCCGCACTTCACGGCAAGTGCTTTTCCAAACCCGAGAAAGACTGCGCCTCTCATGGAAGCCTCACTCTATTCTTGAGCGAGGTACTCAGAATGGGGCGAGCGAACAAAGAAGCCGATGCGATTGCCCGCTATCTCGGGGTCATCGGCCGATCAGCGGAACGCATTCGCGTGAGCATCACGACTGACGAGAGGCCGACTTCCAGCGAGCTGAGTTCTCTCCAAAGAGAACTCAAAGCACTGGGCGACTCCGTCGATCAGCTGGAAAAGTTCATTGACAGCAATCTCTTTCGCCCGCACCGAGACTCCCCGCGGCCGTCTCCCAAAGAAGCTGCTCCCGCGCTCACCCAGGATGGGGAAATGAGCGGCGATCCACTCCTCGTTGCAGACAAAGAGGCAGACAAAGAGGCAGACAAAGAGGCAGACAAAGAGGCAGACAAACAGGCGGACAAACAGGCGGACAAACAGGCGGAAACCCGATGGACACGGCTCCATAAGTTCTTGGAATATCGCCTCGAGTTCATTGTCAAATACGTAACCAATCCCCGCCTCTACACAGCATCGACCGCGTGGAACATCAAGGACATTCTGCGACAACTGCCGAAAGCGATCCCGGCGATTCCGAGAGTTCGATCTTGCGAAGAGTTGCACAAGCGTTGCCAAGGAGACAACCAAGAAACATGGGATTCAAACGAAGCGGCTGAAATTGCCTTAGTCGCCAACATTGCGAGTGATACGAGTGAAGTTCTTGGAGCCCTGTACGATGACTACTTCGACGCCTGCAAAACACTCATCGACGAAGAGATGCAACAAGTCGGAGATCCAGTGAGCGTTGGCGAGTCGCTCCGAAAACTTCTTCAGAAACTTCCTCATCAACCACCGGGCCAAGGAGGTGCGTCCCGCTACCCTCAAATCTGGCCCAATGATCGATACCCGCTATCAGCCTCCGCCGGGAGCAATCAGTGATCGGGCACGGTGTCCAGCAAGAGCTTCGGCGCATCGCTGCCGAGTTTCCCTCACTCCCACGCTTTGACGAATGGCGGGCAAGCGTGGAGAGGAAGATTCGCTGCATGATCATTGAGTCAGCGAGCGGGCGGCGGCCAAGAACGGAGCCGGTCGTGGCCCCTCTGAGAAAGCTCCATGATGCGCTCTATGTCTTTTGGGTTCTCCAGGGGGAACAGATTCAAACTGCCTTCTTCAGCCTTCGCCGCGAGTTCCGCGCAAGCTTTCTCGAACCGTGGGATGATCTAGAAACGGAATGGGAATCACTTCCATCGGAGGCGATCACCCAACGACTTCACCAGTCATTTGCAGAACTGCAAAGAGACCAAGCCCAGCTCAAGTCACAAGAGAGTTCCGCATCCTTGCGCCGGGCGCAGGCAACCTTCCCAACCCCCTTTGAGGTGTTTCGAATCACGCTGGGCGACACCGGCCCCTACGGTTCATTTCGATGGCGGATCCAGGAAGCTCGTCGAGATTCAGGAGCCTGACGTGGAATTCCAGTACAAGGGCCCCTTGGCCATTGTCAGCCTACAGACAGTGACCCAAGGGCTAGAGACGGACGTCGCTCATCAAGTCGACGAACTCCTCGGCAACGTCCGAGCCCAACACACGGAGGTTTCTTCTGCTCGCGCTGAAAAGCGTAAGAAACGAGACCTCAGTGCCATTCAAGCAGACACCACGAAAAGCTCGAGCGAATACGCAAGTCTTTTCAGAGCGCGGCACTACGCGATGCTGGGACAGTTTGATCTCGCGTCCATCTACTACGCGTCAGGGTTCAGCGTCTGTCACGAGCTTTCAAAAGTACGACGCGTGATCTCTCAGCATCACCTGTTCGGTGCAACCCCAGTGGTCAATCATTTCGCCTCGGTGGAAAAGGAGCGCTTTCCCGCCAACTGTGAGCCCATCGCCACCGATGCCTTTGAATATCCATTGATCGCGATCAGTCAGCTCCAAGTCAATAGCATCCTCAATGCGGCCTCCGGCCTGCACCTTCTGCGACCCGCGATCCGGGTGTTTGCCGAAAAGATCAACGACGCCGTCGACGGGGATCCTGACCTCCGAGGGATCTTCCTGGACTCGTTCGGATGGAGCGACTGGACGGTCGTCCTCTACGGCTACGACTACGAGAAGCTGCTGAGGGCGATCTATCAACTACGAACCACTCAGCTCCAGGAGTTGGTGGATCGAGCTCCCAAATCTGTGAAACGGCATATCGAATCGCGACTGTCCGGCTTGAAGCCCGACCGAGAGGGCGAGAACAGCTCGGAGATGCTCGGGCTCTGTACCACTTACACTTCTTTGGGCTGCACGATCGAGTTTGCGGACCAGTGCTTTCGGGAAGAGGTCCGGGATCGGCGCCCGGACCTTTCGGTCAAACCACCCGCCACCCCGAGAACCGTCGGTGGTGAAATTCGAAGCCACGTCCGCCTCAGCGTCCGGCCGGGACGCGAACCGATGGCGTTGAAATCACTTCGCCATGTAGCAAAGTCCGACGCGCCAAAGCCCCGGTTCACCGTCGGTCGCAACGACTTCAGCATTTCGGCATCGGAGTTGTGCGGAACATCCGAAGACAAGGTCCCGACTCAAGAATTCCTTCAAAAGCTCTTCTATCTGCGGTGGATCCTCGGAGGCTCACCCAAAATCCAAGAGCACAAGGGCCTCTGCTGGGGGCTATCCCCATCCACGCCCAAGTCATCCATCATGTCCTGCTTTACGGAAGTCGAAACTCAAACACCGGAAAACAACCCCAGTCAAGACGCCACATGGTCCAGCGTAGCTGAGATTTTTCGCGGCGCATCCGATCATCTCGCGCAACTCGGCGGAGAAAACTTCGCCATCAAGATGCGCAAGAAGCTGATATCAAAGAACCTCAGGGATGACCTGGGTGATGTGATCTTCCTGTGGCTGAACTCACTGGGCGATGAGTACCTAGCAAGCTCCATGATTGAGTTGACCGATTCCGCGATGGTGTGTTACCGCATGATCAATCACTTGCTCGATGACGACAGCTCAACAAAATACAACGTAGAGAAACTGCTGACTCGCTTTACCGCCAACTTCGCGCAGTCATTCCGCCATCGCCTTCAGAGCAGCTACTATCTGTGCGATCGTGCAGAGATCGTGTCCGAGCAAAAAGGTGGGCTCATTCGCTTTCTCAGTACAATCGATGGGTTTGTGAAAGCAGTGCTTTCCTTGGCAGGGTCCAGCGAAGATCTGGCAGCCCTTACGAGCATTCGATACGACGCGCTAGCGAAGGTGCTCGTGGATGTGAGAGAGAGGGAAGGCCAACGCTACGGCCACGCGATTACGCTCGTCAACTGGACTTGCCTTGTCCATCCAGAACGACTCCGGACGATCCTTCATGAGCTCGCCCACGTAATTACCGTTTCACGTAGCTTTGTGAGTGCGTTCACCGATCCGGCGGATCGAGAAGCGATCTTTGCTCTCCCGGTCGATAGCCTGGATGGCCTACGCCAGGAACGAATCCGGGAACTGGCGGCCGAGTCCTTCATCGCAGAGCTGTGCTTTCACGACGACTTGGATCTCTATGCCAGAGTGTTCATCAGTCAATTTGCCGTGAGCCTGGAGGGACATGGACACTCTTTTGTCGACTGTGCGACCCAAGTCGTCGAGCACTCAGTTCGGGCGTACCTCGTGGCGAAGATCCTCGAACAGAAACTTGATTTCGACCGCGCAGATGCGGTCCGCTGGTGGGAGCAGCACCGAAATCTAATCGCTTTCTCGGTTGAATGGACCGATGCAATCCTCGCCGAGTCCCTGATCGAGTTTTTGCATCAGGTTCAAGAGTGGCTCTCGCGCGAACGCCTCGTCTGCGAGCAAATCCTCGCTGGCGTTCGGCAGACTCTCGGGGAAGCAAATGGCGAGTGCTTCACGACAACAATCAAGACGCTGTGGAAGCACCTGCCCTCGGTGAAGAGTTCGCTCGTCAAAGGCGTGCCTTTCCTCTTTGAGGAGCCACAAAGAACCAAAGAGATTCGCGCTGATCTCAAACAACGCGCGACGCGGCTTGCTTCCCTTGGAAGGCAGATTGTCTTGTTTCGCGCGTTTCTTGAAATTATTGATGATTGGGTGTGGCGAGGACCCAATTGCCGACCCTACGTTGGTCATTCCTCCGATGACGGTGCAATCATCTTTGATGAGTCTGAGCAGGAAGCAGTGTACGACTCCGTCTATGGAACAGTCTTCGTCGCGAGCCAGAAGAAAGCGGACGATTACCTGCGGCTACGCTTGGCATTCGTGAACTCGATGTGGCATCTCGCTGAGACAAGCAAGCTATCTGACCTGGAAGCGGTGATGTCACTTGCGCATGGAGGGCGCTCGGAGCGTATCGCTGGCGCTTCCTAGTTCAGAGGGTTGGCAAACTCTCCGGAGAGAGTGGGCGCACCATCTGGGGCGGGTTAGGTTCCCTAGGCGTAGGCCGCTTGGCGCAGAGGGGACTGCGGGACTCTGACTCGCAGTCGAACTTTGGTCGAGACGCCCTACCGAAAGCCGTCCGTCGCCTCCAGCAACCGACTGCGGATCCCCGGCTCGAACGCAGAATGCCCGGCGTCTTCAACAATCACCAACTCCGACTCGGGCCATCGGCGATAGAGATCCCACGCAGAGCGCGCCGGGCACACCACATCGTAGCGGCCCTGCACAATGACAGCGGGGATGTGGCGGATCTTGTCGATGCCGAGTAGCAGCTGGTCCTCGGTCTCGAAGAATCCGCCGTGGTTGAAGTAGTGGCACTCGATCCGAGCGAACGCCACCGCAAACTCGTCGGTGCCCGTCTCGGCGATGCGCTCTGGGTCCTGGTAGAGGTGGCTGGTCGTCCCCTCCCACACGGACCAGGCCTTCGCCGCGCGGACCCGAGTCGCCTCGTCGTCACTGGTGAGCTGGCGGTAGTAGGCACTCATCAAGTCGCCGCGCTCGACCTCGGGGATTGGCTCGAGGTACTTCTCCCAGGCATCGGGGAACATGTGACTCGCGCCCTCCTGGTAGAACCAGAGGAGCTCCTTGCGACGGAGCATGAAGATGCCGCGCAGCACCAACTCCGTCACGCGGTCGGGGTGAGTTTGGGCGTAGCTGAGTCCAAGCGTACTGCCCCACGATCCTCCAAAGACCTGCCAGCGGTCGATGCCGAGGTGCTTGCGGATGCGCTCGATGTCCGACACGAGGTGCCACGTGGTGTTGTCTCGCAAGCTCGCATAAGGCGTGCTCCGCTTGCAGCCTCGCTGATCGAACAGCACGATCCGGTAAGCCTCCGGATCGAAGAAACGGCGATAGTCTTCCCCCGCCCCACCACCGGGGCCGCCGTGGATGAACACCACCGGCTTGCCTTTCGGGTTGCCGCATTGTTCGTAGTAGACCTGGTGGCGGTCGTCGACGGCGAGGTGGCCTTGGTCGAAGGGTTCGATGGCCGGGTAGAGGGAACGCAGATCGGGGCTGGGACCAATGAGGCTGCGGGTTGTTGTGATAGGCATGACGCACAGGCTACCCGTCCCGGGCATTGCTGTCACGGTGGCCATCGAGGAGATCCCCGTCACTGTTCTGGCAGCATGGGATCGGTCAAGAAGGCCACTCGCCGAGGACGTGGGCTCGAAGGCCGCCAAGTGGACCGGAGTGGGACCGTCGCCTCGGCCGCGTCCGGGGTGGGTGGTTCGAGGACGTCAATTCCTGGGCGGCGATCTCCCTTCCGTTGAATCGTACAACCCAAGTGATTCATCAACTGAGCCCGGAATAGATCTCATGGTTTTCCCTCTTCGCGGACAGTTCGTGGAACAATTCGACCGCCCGGAAACGTCCACTCTTGCATCTTCGATCTCGCAAATGCCGCGCTCTTTGCCACACAGGGCGAGCTCTATGGAAAGCTCGTCAAACAGGAGATTCCGCAATGCAGAGTCGGACTTTTCCCCT
Organism: Planctomycetota bacterium; assembly: GCA_028289345.1. Classification (GTDB taxonomy): domain Bacteria; phylum Planctomycetota; class B15-G4; order B15-G4; family SIAN01; genus JANQQL01. The sequence goes on from JANQQL010000030.1 coordinate 83,764, forward strand.
GTCATCATTCGTGGTCGTTGCACTTCTGTTCTCGGTTCACAATTCCACGACGGCCAGTGCCCAATCACCGCGGCGGGAGAGATGGAAAGAGATCATGAGCCATCTCAGCATTGTCTATCTGGACGATGGCCAGGGAGGCCTGGCGAAGACACTCCGAGTGGACGGAGTCAATCTGCAGATCGTGAACGGACTCGGCGCAACGAACGGGTCCGTGGAAAACCCGGACAGTACGGCTTCGTCGGAAACAAGAACCAACTCGGTCGGCAACTTGATCGTCGGCTACAACGAACTCGGCAATCCCTTTGGCGACGACCGACGCGGGTCCCACAACATTGTGTTTGGCCACGGGAACACGTTCGCGAGCTTTGGCGGTCTTGTCGGTCCGCACGACAACTCGAGCACCGGCCCGTTCGATTCGGTCAGCGGAGGCTCTCAGAACGTCGCAAGCGGCGGATTCTCGGTGGTAAGCGGAGGCTTTGCCAACAAGGCGATGGACTTGCATTCCTCAGTGAGCGGCGGTCGTGACAACCAAGCCTCGGGACCCGCCTCTTCCGTCTCTGGAGGATCTCAGAATGACGCCACGGCCCTTGGAGCCTCGATCAGCGGCGGGTTCCGCGGGTTCGCCAACCACAACTACGCTTCGGTGAGTGGAGGCTCCAAGAACCAAGCACTCGGGCCTTATTCCTCGGTGAGCGGCGGACGCTACAACAAAGCTTACGCGATCGGCGCCTCGATCAGTGGCGGGCGCTACAACTCGGCGAGAGGTCCTTACTCTTCGGTGAGTGGCGGGATCTATAACGCGGCGCAAGACCTTTGCTCGTCGGTCAGCGGCGGTCGCTACAGCACGGCCTCGGGGAGGTGGTCGACCTTGTGCGGTGGCATCTACAACTATGCATCGGGTGACGGGTCCACGGTGGTGGGAGGGCTCGGCAACATCGCTCAGGGAAGAGGTTCGTCAGTGAGCGGCGGCCGGCGTCGACACGCCCAGGGAAACTACGACTGGAGGGCGGGGAGTCTGTTCGAGGATTCTTGACCCGATCGAAGAGGAACGGTTGACCGACTGGCTCGATTCCCCGAGGTCCATGCGTCACCTCGATCATCGCAAGCCTCAGGTCCACGGAACTCACGACTTGGGCTTCACGGGGTCGAACTGACGTCGATCCATCGCACTCTCCACCGCCGATGGTTCCAACGTCTGCCCGCTCCTCGCAAGGCGAACGCGAGGCGCGCCGGGCCTTCGGAGAGTATTCGCTCCATTCACCGCGTCGGCTCAGGCGCGCGAGTTCTTACCGACGCACGGAATCTGTCGGTCGAATACCGCACGCAATGACCGACCGATAGTTTTGTCTTTTTTTCGAGCCGATCTGCAACGCGCCGACACCAACCACTTGTCACCTTCATCACCCGTGGATCGAGCGACATTGCATGGGAATCGCTCCGGCTGGGTGAGCTTCTCGCGACATCCAGAGAGACCCGAATGACGCTTCGTCACACATTTCACCGATCACCCTGGGCACCGTCGGCTTCACCAGTCCTCCCGCTTCCCCGGTGGACCCGACTCCTTCTGCTCTTCGCGCTGCTGTTCGCGACGGAAGAGTCCATCGGATCTCCCACCGGCTCCGTTGCCAATGGCGTCTTGCCGTATCGGAATCGCAGCGAAATTCAAGTCGATCCATCGATTCACCTTCAGCTTGCCAACGGACAAATCCTGGTGGCGAAGACGGACCTCACGATCCCCGGGGTGAACGACTTCCACCTCGAATTTTCAAGGTTCTACCGATCGCAACCCGAGGGAGTCGCGGCATACGACGGCCCCTTGGGATGGAACTGGGACAACAACTGGAACCACTCGATCAGCTTTGATGGGTCGAATCCAACCTACTACCACCCCATCAACATGCAAACTTACGACTTTGAGAGCGACGGCCCCAATCGCTACCGCTGCACGGCCTCCGGGGTCTACGTCAAGATCCGCTTCGACGGACAACATTGGCAGCTCCGTCATCGAGAAGGCACGATCCTCACGTTTCACGGGTTCGATGGCCAGGCGACAGATGGCCGGCTCCTCTCTCTCCAGAACCGATTGGGCAACACCTTTCAATGCAGCTACGACTCCAACGGAAAGCTGATCGGAGTCGTTGATCTCACGACACTTCAGTCCCTGACGATCACTTGGGATCAGGGCAAAGTGAACACGGTCTCCGATGGAAATGGAAGAGTGATCGTGTACACACGCGACCCTCAAGGCGACCTCCACCGAGTCCGACTTCCCGTTGTCAATGGAACCCCTGTCAATCCGGTAACCGGTGAAACCAACGACCTTCCTCAAGGGACCACGACGGAGTACGGGTACTCCACAAACTCCCACAGCGATCCTTTTCTTCAGCACAATCTCGAGTCGGTGACGTACCCGCGCGAGTTTGCCAACACGGGGATCCGCAACGTCGAAATCGACTACGGAGTCGCGGACAGCGCCTACGATCGGGCGGAGTCCATCACGACTGGCCAACTCACGCACTCAGTGACTTACGACGGATTCGTGACAACCCTCTCTCATCCCGGGGCCACCGTCTCATACAACGAGTATGCTTTCCAGCCTTCTGGCCACGTCGCTTCGATCACCGAGACAGAGGACACCAACACCTACACAACCTCCTTCTCGTACAACACCGAGGGAGAAATAACGGCACAGGTCTTTCCCTCAGGAAAGACCACGGTGAACACGTTCGACATTGCCAGCGCCAATCGGTTTCACCAAGGAAACCTCATCCAAGTTCGTACGACATCCGGCACCGGTGCTGCGTTCGGATCGCGGCCACATAAGACTAAGTTTGACTACGAACCAGTTTATCTTCACCCAGCCAACAAGGAGGACCCCGGACAGGTTCTGTTTGACTACCAAGAGGGAAACCCGGCACCAGGAACCGGAATTCTCGGATACGCCGAGAGTTGGGGGATCACTCTATCGCCCGACATTCCCTTGGACCAAGGCGACCTCAACCAAGATGGGTCCGATTCCCAGTGGTTTGGAAACGTGATCAAGGAGCACCTTGACGTCACCGTGAATGGATCCTCAGTCCCCGCAGAAACCTATCGCACCTACAACAGCCATGGCCAGTTGGTGACCGTGTGTACCCCAGAGGGTTCGTTGACGATCCGCGAGTATGACTCCCGTGGATACCTCGAGACCACCATCGTGGACGCCAACCCTGCCAACTACCCAGCCTCTCCCAATGCGGGAACCGACAATTGGGACAAACCGGGGGTCGATCACGTGGAAGCGATCACCAGGTTCGCGCGCGATCCCCATGGCTGGATCGAGTCAACCACAACACCCCGCGGAGTCACTCACCGTTATGACCGCGACGAGCACGGCCGCGTTCTTCGACTCACCTACGGCGAGAGCGCTGTCATGGGAATCGACTCCGCCTTAGACGGCCTCACCACATTCCCCCAGTGGCAGCACCTCATCACCCCTGGCATCGACATCTACTACCACTACGACGAGAACGGAAACGTCGTCCGCCAGGATCAGGAGGTTCTCCGATCCAGCTCTCTAACACAAGGCTGGCTGACCCAGAAGCATGAGTACAACCTCCAGAATCAGGTCACCAAGACGGAACACGAGATCCAGGAGGGCACATGGGCAATCACAGAGTACGAGTTCGACGACCGCGGAGATTTGATTCGCGTTCACCATCCGGAGAACAACTACGACGAGTACACGTATGAACGCGGTCTCGTCAAGACATACACCCAGGGCGCCTCGGACCCAACGAAATCAACGACAACGGGTTATGTCTACGACCTTGATCGCAATCTTGTCGAACTTCACTCCGACCGTGACGGCGATGGAGTGATTGAAAAGACACTTTTCCGACGAGATGGGCGCGGGAGACTCCGCGAGAAAATCGACCCAGTGGGAACCCGCCACTTCTATATCTACAACAACCAAAGCAAGCAAGTTGGTTACGAGATCTATGGACAACTCGGCGGACCGAGCCCCACCGACAACAACACTTCAGGGAACGTACTCCTTTCCAAGGTCTCGATGGTTTACGACCAAGCCGACCGAATCACCAAAGAAACTCGAACGCGGTTCGTTCATGGATCGGTCGGCATCCCCTACTCCCCTTCCGGCGATCAGGTGATCGAATATGAGTACGACCGTGATGGACAGTTGACGGGGTACTCCACGCCAAGCTCCGGCATGATTCACTACGAGTACGACGGCCTCAATCGACTCATTCAGTTCAGCGATCCTCAGGGGAACTCCTTCGAAAGAGCCTACGACCTGGAGGGGAACCTGGTGAAGGACGTCGAAATCGAGGTCGGTGGCGAGACCAAGGTATACGTGTACTCTTATGACGGTCTCAATCGCGTGATTCGCGCAACGAACACGATGGGCGAAACCTACTTCTTCGCCTATGACAGCCTGAACAACCTTGTGGCCGAAACAGACTGCAAGAATCCAGGGTCGATTCCCGACCTACTGGGCGCGTTCCCTCCCGCGGAAGCTCCTCCCGGCATCCACACCATCAACCTACCGGGCAACATGAAGCGCTACCTCCCCAACGGCCTTGGACTGGTCGAACGAGTGGAAAGCGACATGACGCCTTCTGGATCCGGAATTACCACAGATCTGTGGTCGGAGAATTTTGATCCGGAGGTTTCTCCGACCGGGACCTTCGTGAAGTCCACCTTTGCCTATGACGCGAACGGCAATCTTCGAAGTTCCACCGGCGAAAACAACACGACCACCTCATTTCACTACGATGACCAGGATCGTCTCACCCGGAAGACGTTCTCCGACGGAAGCTACCATGACTTCGCGCACTGGACGGATCATCGAATTCGATCCAAGCGGCTCCACAAAGCAGACGGGACGTTGTTCCGAGAAGTCCTGTTCCATTACGACTCAATTGGGCGAATGGTGTCAACCGCCACATCGGGGACGGGCGTAGTGGGATCGCACCGAACCTACCAACACAATGGACTCGACTACGTCACTCTAGCCACCGATGACAACGGAGGCGGAAGCTACTTCTCTTCCTCGGTTTCTCGTTCCTATGACTCTCTTGGGAACCTCATCGAAGAAACCCAGACCCATGGCGGACTCTCCCCTCGAACGGTCAACTTTGACTATGACACGTCGGGAAACCGAACGAAGATGTGGTACCCAAGCAGCCCCTATGGACCCGGTGCTCGCCAGATAACTTATCAATTTGTTTCCGTAGGTCTTGTCGAATCCATCACAGACCAAAATGGCGACATTGCCGACTACAGCTTCTTGAGCCGCCTCCGACCAGCTGACGTAACCCTCGGAGGCGGAGTGGCTTCGATTGACTATCAGAATCCGGCAGCGGGTTCGCCCTGGCCAACGGGATACGACGGTGCCGGTCGACTCCTCAACCTCGAGCACCTCGCAGGAGGATCCGTTGCCGGAGGAATCGTCGAATCCTACGACCGCCTCGGGAATCGCCAGCAGTCGGAACGGATCCATGGATCCACGAACCAAGTCGACACCTATGACTATGACAGTCTCTCCCGAGTCAGAGAGTATCAACGCAACATCGTCGGGGGGGGCACTCCCGAGTGGAACCAGTCCTACGATCTTCGTGACGACGGGAGCTTTCGAGAGCTCGAGATCTCCGTCAATGGAGCCTCGTCTCAAGTCCACACCTTTGCCAACAGTGGAACGGGAAGCTACACGCAGATCGACTCTTTGGCGCTCCAAACAGATCAAGCAGGCAACCGAACCCAGGATCACTGGTTTGATTTCCACTACGATGCCCACGATCGCTTGCGGCTCATCGAAGATCGATTGACGGGAAGCCAGTCACTGATCGCACGCTACTCCTACGATGCGTTTGGGCGGAGGATCGCCAAAGACATCGGCACCGGCGTCACCCACTACTTTCATGCCGGAGACCAAGTCATTGAGGAGGCCGACGCCAGCGGTGCTCTCCAGGCACAATACGTCTACGGGAACGGCCTCGACGAGCCATTGCAGATGATCCGTGACACGGATGGATCGTTTTTGCCGTTTTACTACCTTCGCAACTCCCTAGGCTCCATTGTCGCACTAGTCGACGAAAGCGGAGCAGTCGTCGAACGATACAGCTACGATGCTTTTGGGGCCCCGACATTTCTCGATGGCGCGGGCACACCAGTCCCGGGTCAACTCCGCAGTCAATTCTCCAACCCGTACCTCTTCACGGCCCGTGAGTACGACAGCGAAACGGCCGAGTTCCGAGCGACTCAGTCCCCTGCCGGTTACTTCGCGGAGTGGTCGGAACCGTCGGGCCAGTACTACTACCGCCACCGTTACTACGATCCAGCCGAGGGTCGATTCACGGGACGAGACAAACTGCTCCTCACCGGCAACACGTCTCTGGATCCAGCATTGCTCCTCGAACGAGTGTATGAGAACGGCGGAATCGAGTCTCCCTACGCCTATGCCAGCAACAACCCGAGCAATCTGACCGATGCAATGGGATTGCAAGCGACCGGCCAAGACGAAGACAACGGTGACGGCGAAACCGGCGAGGATCCAGAGAAAGACGAAGACGGACCGATCAAGAGGATCCTCAAGAAAGTCGTACCCAAACCCAAATGGTTCAAGAATGGGAAGCACGCCTGGAGAGCTGGTGAGATCATCGGGTCGCTGATGGGACAAGCCCAGGGGACAACGACTCTCGGAAGCTGCCTCGCGGGCGACGTCAATCTCCCGGAGTGCGACGTACCACTTCCCCCATTGCCTTGGGACGTACCGCCTCCGAAAGGGCGAGGCTCGGGTGGCCCCATACGGGCTGAAACATACGCCGCAGGAGTGGGCGGGCCGATTCCGGGGGTCTTCGTCAAGTCGTGCTGCTACGGAATGAACACTTATGAGAATCGGAATCCAGAGTGCAGCAACCCCGGCAGACCCACCAGCGGTGATCGCGGCGGCCAGTCCAAACCAGCCGTACCGGACCGCCCGAACCCACCCGCAAAGCCACAGTCTCCCTCCGGCAGCCCCAAGGGCACTCCTACCGGTGGTGGTGGAAGTTCCGGTGGAGGCGGACCCAGCAGCCCCCTCTCCCCGATGCCGACATACTTGGTGATCACCCCTCCGCCGGCCCCCCCCCTCTCCGTGGCGCGACCCTTTTTCCTTCCCGATCCCTTTTGTGATTCTGAGGATGAAAGATCACACAATCAACATCTGCTCCCTGGTGGTCAGGTCCACCGCTCATCAACAACGCGTGTCTCGGACCTCTTGGCCTCAATCAGCGCAGAGCGTCGCGGCCACGGAACCGAGATTCGAGTGTCTCCACGGTATCGCGATTCGCGTCCCATCCCTTTCTCACTGTTTCGAGTCGAGAAAGGCGAGAATGTCGGAGAGAAAGTCGCCGACGGGGAACTCTCTCGCAGCACCGTCTGGTCGTTCACCGACCGAGAAGCCCCATTGGGTGCCTCATACATCCTCGGCTTGAAAGACGACTACGGTCAATGGAACTACTCGAGCACCATCCCGACTTTCGGGGATTCCTCGGTCGCGAAAGAGGCCCACGAGAACATGCGAAAGGAGCGCGAGGGATTCCGTGCTGCGCTTCGGCTGGGAACCTTCTCCATGACGGGCGTTCTCCTCGGAGTGGGATTGATTCTTGGACGCCGTAGAAATCCGAACCGTGGGGAAACCCAACCACAGTCCCGCGAGCAATGAGCTCCCGAGGATCTCCGGGGGAGCCCAAGGAACGCGCCTCCATCAGGGCCAGCGCAGGAAGCACGACATACTTACTTCTCTCGGTGTTCTTTCTCAATGCACTGTCCATGCAACTGCCTGGGGTGCCGGATCCTGTTTGGAGCTTCCTTGTTCTCGCAGGGTTGGTGGCTTGGAGCGCCGTGCCATTCCACTCTCGAGTTCCTCGGAATCGCCTTCTTTCCCCAAACGGCGCCGTGCTGGGCGTCGCGCTCAGCTTCCTCGCGTGGACGACGAGTCCTTTGCCTCAACTGGCGGCGGGGGCGGTGGTCGTTTGCACCATCGGGTCCCTGCTGTCACTAGAGACGAACTCCTCCGCGCTAGGGCGAACAATGCTTCACCTGGGCCCGCTCGTGTTCGCGATCCACGTGGCGTTTCGGTTCTCGGAATCCGCAGCCTCCCAGTTGCAAGAAGTGGTTCACGCCTGGAGCGCCCAATGGGGGAACACGGTTCTTGGCCAGCCACTTGACATCGGACTGGTTCCGGCCGGGCTTTTCATTGCGGCAACGCTGTCGGCCGTGCTGTTTTCTCGTTATGCGCTGGTTGAATGGCTCCCGCACCGACTCATTCAAGGCCATCTGGCTCTGGCTCTCCTGCACTCCATCGCACTGACTCATCCTCTGTGGATTCCTTCCCAGTGGGAGACCCAGTTGGCGCTGACCCTGGCACCCCACCTCTTCTTCTGGATGACGGCGCCCGTCACTTGCTGGATCGCGACACGTCCGGCACGCGGCACCACTCATTGCGTTCCTCGCAATCCTCGCTTTGCCGTTGCCGGCGGTGTGCTCATCGCCTTCCCCTTGATCCTCCTCTCCTTCACTCCGGTCTACTTCCCGGGGAACCAGGAACGGGTGCTCTTCTACAGTGCCAACGAAGGTCCGCTGCTGAACTGGGACAAGCCCGAAAGAGGCCGGCTTGGACTGGGATCCGCAGGCATGTTCGGGATGCTTCCAGAGCTCCTAGCCGCAGATGGGTTTGAGGTCGGATTCCTCGAAGGCCAACTCACCTCCAGGAATCTGCAGCAGACGGACTGCCTGGTCGCCATCAACGCGAACACACAATGGACCGACGAAGAACTGATCTCCGCCTGGAAGTTCGTGGAAGGGGGCGGCCGCCTCGTGGTGGCAGGAGATCACACGGGGGTCATGGGGACCCGGGAAAGCCAGAACGCTCTCCTCGAACCGATTGGAATTCGATTCAACTACGACTCCGCACTCACTCACCCGACCTGCGGCTGGAGCCAGGCCATGCTCTCCAACCACCCCGCGCTGAGTGCGATTTCGAGCGCTTCTGCCATTGGTATTGGAACCGGCGCCTCACTCGCGATTACCGGCTCGGCACGGCCCTGGGTGGTCTCTCGTCTCGGACTGTCTGACTTGGGAGACGCCACCAACGACGACGGCGCGTTTCTTGGCGACTACACTTATCAACGAGGGGAACGACTCGGTGACCTCACCTTGATCGCGTCGGAAACATTCGGCCGTGGGGAGGTCTTGGTTCTGGGAGACACAAGCCCTTTCCAAAACGTCATGCTCCCCACCACCTATCAAGGCTTCGTGCGACCTCTGTTTCAGTGGATGACGCGCTCCAAGTCCTTGGAACTAGGAGACCAGCGCTCTCTCGTCGCTTCCCTTCTCGTCATCGGCTTTGCGCTCCTTCTCTGTACTTGGACTCCGGCACCATGGAAGTGCGCCGGCACCCTCGGACTCATCGCGCTCGTTGTCTTCACCGGTCGTGAGTTTCATCAGTGGCGACTGGACCGTGCCGCTGCCCATCACTCTCGGGCTCGCATTGACTTGTCACACGCGCCACGCGTCGACTTCTATCGCGACGGAAAGAACTCCATCGGAAACCTGTCAGTCCAGCTGCTCCGTAACAACCGATGGCTCGACTATTGTCAAGACTACGACGTGAGAGACCTTGGCAAAGGGGACGTGTTCCTCTCCATCGCACCCGCAGTTCCGTACCGCCACCCCGAAGTGGATGATCTCATGGCCTTCGCACGAAGAGGTGGTCTCGCCATCTTCGCGTGCGGATACGAGCACAAGGCGGCGATCGACACCCTGCTCGATCGAATGGGCCTCGACATAGCCCACAAACCCCTTGGCTCGATTCCTCTCTATCGTCCTGAGGGCCGAGTCCGGACCACCGTCGAGTATGTGAATCCATGGCCGATTGTGTTCACCGGGGCTCCCCATCCTCACAGCTCGAATCCAGCGGAAGATCTCGTTCACACTCACCAAGCGTTGAGCGACCCTGGCCAAAACCTACTCCTCGACATGGAGCCTCTGCGACATCGCAAGACTCCCCCGCCCGACTCCATTCTCGAGCCAATCGCGATTCAGATTGCTGGCTCCCACCGAGGCATTCCCCTCGCAGTGGTCTACCGGATCGGTCAGGGAGGCATCCTTCTCGTCGCCGACAGCTACTTCTTCAGCTCCGACAATTTGAGCAACTCTCCTCCGTCGACGTGGAACATTCGGTTCTTGGATCAGCTCCTGGAGGAGTACGAGAGACGGGAGGCTGCTTCATGAGTTTCTTGCTCTGGTTTGGCATCCTCGCGATCTCTAGCAGTGGACTTTTCGGACTTTCGACGTTCTCCCCGCGAGACCTCGGAGTTGCGATTCCACTGTTTTTGATTGGTTGCGCTTGTTACCTCAAGTCGTTCACTTCTCTTCACCAGAAACGGTTCGCCTGGGCGAGTGGCTCTCTCTACTTGGTGGCCGGCATTGCACTCGCGGGGATCCTCACACCACTCGCATTCTTCGCAATGGCATCGAGTCACCGAGTCGACTGCCTGATCCGACCCCTCACGCTGCTTGCCAATGTTTGTGGAATGGACGCCGCAGCCTCCCAAGGAGAGATCCTCGTCCAATCAACCACACAACTCGTTCCCTTCTCAGCAAACTGGGAGAAACTCGGCGCCCTCCCCTCCCTGTGGTTCCTATGCATCGCGCTGCCACTTCTCATGAGCAAGCACGAGCACTGGCGACGTGACTCCCTCAAACTCCTCGCCATTGTCAGCCTCTACGCTCCGCTTCGGTTCGTGGGACTCATGACGCTGGCAATGGTGGAATCCTCTCCCTCGTTTACCAACTTCACTCGCTGGGATTCGGTCGACATTTTCGCAAGCCCCCAGGTGCAGGCGCTTTCGTTTCTCCCTTTGGCACTTTTCGGCACGCTCCTGATTCCCTGGCCCCCGATCAGCCCCCCTTTGATCCGTTGGCGCTCCTTGGGAACTCGAAAACACGTTGTCGCGATCGCATTGGTCATTGTTACTGCAGTGGTGGCAACGACGCACTCCCAACTCCGATCCGTCGGAGCTCCCAAGGCGGGCCGTGTTTTGTTCGACGAGTTCCATGGAAGCAAATGGGCCAAGGCATCGAGACCATTGGACAAGGAATGGTATGGGCGGCAATCCACCTATAACTACGCTTCGCTCTATGCTTTGCTCAATCGATACTTCTTCGTTGACTTGAATTCGACGTCTCACTACTCAAAGGCGCTCCTTCAGAACTACGACATCCTCATCATCAAGACCGTGGATCGCCCATTCACCCCTGATGAGATTGACGCTATCGAGGCCTTCGTCTTCGAGGGAGGCGGGCTTTGGCTCATCGGTGACCACACGGACATTCTCGGCATGGCGACCTACACGAACCCCCTGAGCGAGAGGTTTGGAATTCGCTTCAACCGGGACGCCGTCAACCGTCTTCATGATCGACAGTTCATGACGTATCGGCCGCCTTCACTTTTCCGTCACCCGCTCTTCGCCCACGTCAACGAGATCTCGTTGATGACATCCTGCTCTCTCACGGTGCCATGGAACGAAGAGAACGCAATGCTCGGGACCAACGTCTTCTCGGATCATATTGATTACTCAGCGCCATCGTTCTTCGGCAACGTGACTCCAGATCTCAACGAGGACTTCGGGATCATTTCCACAGCCGCCGCCGTTCGACATGGCAAAGGTCGAGTCGTCGCATTTGCCGACAGCACGATCCTCTCTTCCTTTGCCCTTGCCTACGGAGATCGACCAGAGTTTGTGCTCGGCACGATGGGGTATCTGAACCACCGAAACTCAGACAACCCACTCACCCAATTCCTCGCGGTTGCGACAATCCTGCTTTGCCTTTGCACAACAGCCGCCGCCCTCATCCATGCCCGATCCCAACGAGCGACCTTGGTCCCGTCCGCCTTCATCGCGACCGCACTGGGAATGCTCGGCTCCAGCAATCTCATTCAATGCTCCCAACAGGAGAGACACCCCCTCCCCGATCCCAAGGAGAAAACGACGGAGATCGCGTTCGTCCAAGATCGATGCAGTTTCCACCTTCCTCCCGCGATGATTGTCCCCCAGGTGCCGCCAGAACGCTCCTTTGACGTCTTCTATCTTTGGATGCAGCGCCTCGGCCACGCCCCCCGAGTCCGGTCTTTTGCGGATGCACTCCACGCAGAAGCCGTCGTGTTCATCAACCCCAGCAAAGAGCTTTCCAACCAAGAACTGATCGAACTCCATGAATATGTCGCCAAAGGGGGAAAGCTCTTGGTGATGGACTCCATTTGGAACGACAGCTCGACAGCAAATGCCCTTCTCACTCCTTTCAATCTGGGAGTTCGCAGCAGGCTCCTCAGCGAGCACAGCACCTACACGAGCGAACCCATCCAAAGCGGAGAGCTCGCGAACTGCGCGGACGGCTCCTGTGCGACGGGAGACATCAAGCGACCAAGTCCCGCGATCGAAGTACTGCAGTTCGACGATGTCTCCGCAGAGCCACTCTCGGGCCCCTGCTCGATCCCGTCGCTCGAGGTCCTTGGCGGCATCTCGCTCTTCGAAACCAAGGACGGGCGATCCCTCGGAACCGTGACCGCTTACGGAAGGGGCCGCGTCATCGTACTCGTAGACTCGACAACCTTCAGCCGCTCCGCAATGGGAACCCCCATTGACGAAATCCGAGAGAACGATCCTCGCCGCGCCCTCTTCGACTTTCAATACCGCCTGATCGACGAGTATCTTCTCTCGGAGCCGAGCAGCAACTTGGCCAGCGCTGCACCTGCAGCCCAGAAAGCGGGCTCGAGTTGAGCCAGTCCCCTTAAGTGCGGGGAGCCTGATCACGACTCAGAACGCAACCTCAACAATGTTCGACGGTCGGTACTTCCCGCCGCTTCCCCGCCCCCAAGCTTGGATGCCAACGGTGTGACCGGCGAACCCTGGCGCGACGGTGGGCAAGAAGCGGAAGTTTCCGGTGCTGTCGAAAGTTGCGGTGTGGATCTGGGTGAAGGTCGGCATGCCGTCGACGGACACTGCCACCAAGGCAACGAAATTGCCGTGGATTCCCCCCCAGGCGTTGACTTCGAGGGTTTCCCCGGCGACCGGCGTCTCCGGGGTGACGAACAGCTTCACTTCGGGCAATTCGATGCGAAAGAACCCCGGCAAGAAGGACTCGTCCGCCGTGTCGAATCGGGCGGGGAAGTAGATTCTCGCGGTGCCGGTGTGGTCGCGATCACTCAACGTCATTGCGTTGATTCCGGTGAAGTGGGTGATCTCGGTCGCTGGTTCGACGATTCCGTCCCGGTCCAGATCGACCGGGTCTCCCTCCTTGAGAATGATGCGCCCGTTGAAAAGCAGCAACCTTTGACGGCGACCAGCAAACTGCTCCCAAAGTGCCGCATAGTCTCCGTCCTCGTTGAGTTGGGCCGCCTGGAAGTACCCGTCGAGAGTCTCGCCGTCGACGACGTCGCCGTTTCGCAAGACGATGTTTCCGTCCCGCATCAAGACTTCGCTTCGGGTGCGCAGGCGTCCTCCATCCGTGGTGGCGGTGAGCAACCAAGACCCCGATTCGTTCACTTCCGTGAATCGAAACTCGCTCCAGTTTTCGTTGGGGATCCCCCCTGCCGCTGCGGGGACCGAACCGGTTTCACAAACGAGGCTTCCCGCAACCTCGAGACCAACGCCGTCCAAGACCACGGCATTGTCGTCCGCCAACGACTCCGTCTTCATCTTCACTTGGGTCAGGTAGTGCGTCCCATTGCTCGAAAAGCAGAAGTCGCGCAAGACAGGAAACGACCAGGCGAGGTCATGAGGAAGCCCCGGCACCGTGTCGCCACTCTTTAGGACTGCTGCCGCGTCCAGTCCGAAAAACAAACCATGGGTTCGGACCCGTCCATCGGGTTCGTCGGTGAGTCCGCCGAGGAAGTACGGCCGACCATCCACCGTGATGTCCGGGACCGACAGGTAGCTCCAAAGTCGATTCGGGAAAGAAAGCGTTTGCTCGTTCTCCTGGGCCACCGCGATGTCGCCAATCCAGACGCCATTGAGGTTGACCGCGCCAGTGAGCACGTTGTCCGAGATGGCGCGGTACGCGACGTCTCCGGAGTCCGTCATGCCGAAGGTGGCCCCGAAGCGATGCTGTTGGAGATTGCCGTAGAGCCCCTCACTGTGAAGAAGAGTGCCGGGGTCACCCGTGGGGTTGCCCCAGATGTGGGTGCGGACGTCGGTGCCGTTTCTGGTGTAGAGAATCACTCCATACCCCCCCACCCGGTTTACCGCCGTATCTCCGAACGTGTCAATCGTGTGTCCGTCGGGGGCGCCCGGCACCTGATTGTCGCTATGCAAGAGGGCCGTTGCTGTCTGACCCGCTGCAGAGTTGACACCCCCCGCGAGAACGAGTGCAAGAACGATGAACGGAACGAGAATCGGAAGATCGCGGGAATCCAAAACGAGTTCCTCACTCATGAGTCGGTTCCTGTTCAGAAACACTGTCTCCAGGCCGGGATCCGGCCTCGAGGTCTTTGGGGAAGATGGCTCGGAGCCAAGGTCGAGCGCCGTCAGAATGTGCCATCCAAAATCACGATCTCTGCCGGGGCCGAGATGTGGCGATTGGATCCGAACAACACGGGCTGCAGCAGGAGGGTCCCGAACTCGATGTTCGCGCCCAGATCATCAATGGAGAAAGTGTCCGTCCGCATCCCAGTGTCAGGAAGGAAGCCAAAGGAATAAGGGGTCAAGGGCGCAATGAGGACCGGCCCATTCACCGAGGAAAGGAAAGCACCCGGCCCCAGCTTGCTTCCAAGAAAGAGGAGGACAAACGCTCCCGGGTCGCCTTGGAAAGTCAACGTGAAGCTCTCTCCTTCGCGAGCCGGCGAAGACACTTCGAAGGTCGTCGCTGACCCCGGGAGGAAGGTCGATTCTCCCGACTCGACCAGCACGCTCTCCCCGTTGTTGCCCGGAGCGAAGGTGCAATCGAGAAAGCGACCGGTTGCAGGGTCTCCCATCCGCAGTTGCGATTCACAGCAGCCTGGGGACTGATCCGTGAGCACGACGCCAGAGGCAGAGCCGATGGCGTTGACCTGGAACTGACATCCCGAGGCATAGAGAGCTCCCCCGGTGACCCACGCCGCTCCTTCTCCCGCGAGACTCTCCACGTTGCTCACCATGCTGTCGTAGAGAAAGACAAGGGAATTGATGGAGATCAGTCCGCGCGAGTTCCCAGTGGTCGACGCCATCCCGTCGAGCGAGCACCGCGAAATCGTCACCGAAGCCGAATCCACCACGCGGGCGGCATCGGCGTTGCCCGTGCCATGACCAACCGGCGCCGGGGAATAGGAACCGTCCTCGACAAGAACCGGTCCCGCGCACGATTCAATCTGGAGCGCCGGAAAAAAAGCAATCCCGGCGCTGCCGTGGCGAGCGTGGACGCCCCTGACGATGACACTTTGCTCGGCCTGCAGTTCCCGGATGATCAGGCTGCCGACTTGGTTGGCATCGCGGAGCTCGACGAATGCTCCGCGATCCGCTTGGATCACCAGCGCCTTGGACTCGATGGTGACGGAGTCGTAACAGCCTTCCCGAACCAGGATCGTGTCTCCGTCGAAAGCTGCGTTCACCGCGGCCGAGATCTGAAGGAAGTCCACACCGACTCCTCCGTCGTCGTCGACGACCCAGACGCTGCTTTGAGCCATCGCCACCGAGGCCGTCATCAAGAAGAAAGGGACCAGGAGAAAACGGGGGGATTGGGGGGTGCACACAGGAAACTCCAGGGGGACGCGCCATGCTCCGACGGGCTTCGGAACAAAGGGAACCGATGCTGACGATCTCACGTGCCGCTCGAGGAACGAGTGACTGGAAGGAGATGTGCAATTCGAGACCAGAAGGGCTCATAGAATCCGCTTCGATGATTCACGCCTTTGGCGCGCCCCGAGGTCCGTGCGGCTTCGGAGCTACATTGGACCTGCCTCCACGATTCGACGGGTGCCTTTGACCGCTTGCTAGACTGGTGAAAAGCATGTCCAGACCGCTGACCGATCTCTTGCAGCGTTGGAATCACGGCGACTCAGAAGCGTTTCGCCAGCTGATTCCTCTCGTGCATGACGAACTCCGACGCGTCGCCCAGCACTTGATGAGGTCTGAACAACCGGGCCACACGCTGCAGCCGACCGCTCTCGTCAACGAGGCGTACTTGCGGATCGCCGGCTTGGACTCGGTGGAGTGGCAGAGTCGCAATCACTTCCTGGGCGTCGCCGCTCACTTGATGCGACAAGTCACGATCCAGCATGCCCGGCGGCGTTGCGCTCAAAAACGCGGAGGTCACCTGCAAAAGGTGGACGCCGAGGAAGAGGAACTCAGTTGGGAACGCGCGAACGAGCTAGTCGCCCTCGAAGAGGCTCTCCTAGAACTTGCGAATCTCGATCCGGTTCAGAGTCGGCTCGTGGAGCTACGCTTCTTCGCCGGGCTGACGATCGACGAAACGGCCACGGCACTTTCTCTCTCCCGTTCGACGGTGAAGCGAGAATGGCGTCTGGCGAAGGCATGGCTCCAAACCCAGCTGGACGTTTCGCCTTAGTGTCGTGCGTCAGGAATTCGCCAACATCTTCGCCACGCCCATCGGCACCATGATCTTTCCATGCACGACCTTCCCACGAGTCGATATCCAAGGAAGCGCCCATGCCAGTCAACACGGTCCTGGGAATCAGGGGCGAGAAGAGTCCTCGACTTCTCCGAAAGTGCATGTGCATTCGAATCGGTCTTCGGTCCACAGGAAATGAAAAAGGGATCGTCGGGCACCGGACCGCAAGCACAAACTGAGCTACCATGGGTCTCCCGAGAGATGGAGCCCCGTTCCCCTTGGGGCGTGCTCTCCACCAGAATTGGAGAACGGCGGTGTCTCGAAACGAGGCGAACTGATGGGAGAACCTGCAGACCGGTACCAGCGGCTCAAAGCGGTGTTTCGCCGAGCGCTCGAGTGTGACAAAGAGACCCGTGACGCATTCTTGGACGAAGCTTGCGGGGGAGATGACGAACTCCGCGCCCAAGTGGACCAGCTCTTGGCGGCAGATCGAAAAGGAACTCCCCTTCTGGACCGCTCGGCATCCCCTCTCGCCGCTCAACTCCTTGCACGCATGGCCGAAGGTGATCCGGTCGAACGGCGAATTGGTCCCCACCGGCTCCTTCGAGAGATCGGCGGTGGCGGGATGGGGAAGGTCTATCTTGCCGAGCGAGACGACGGGGAGTTCGAAGAACAGGTCGCCATCAAGCTGATTCGCAAGGGCCTCGACACCGAAGGAATTGTGGCCCGCTTCCTTCGGGAACGACAGATCCTCGCCAATCTCCATCATCCTCACATTGCCCAACTTCGCGATGGCGGAGTGACCTTAGAAGGACTCCCCTACTTCGTGATGGAGTTCATCGATGGAATTCCCATCGATCAGTACTGCAACCAGCGACGCCTCACGATCTCTCAGCGCGTCGAGTTGTTTCAAAAGGTGTGCTCCGCTGTCGAGGCCGCGCATCGTCGTTTGATCGTTCACTGCGACCTCAAGCCCAGCAACATTCTTGTGACAAAGGAGGGGACCCCGAAGTTGCTCGACTTCGGGATCGCGAGGCTGGCAGATCACCCAAGCGGCTCGAGAGATGACAACCTGACTTCGTTCGATCGCCCCTTGACTCCAGAGTATGCGAGCCCGGAACAGATCCGTGGGGACGTTCTCACCATGGCGAGCGACGTCTACTCCCTCGGCGTGGTCCTCTACAAGGTCCTCACGGGACACTTGCCCTACCGGTTTCCCTCTCGGCGGCGTCATGACATTCAGACTCTCGTGCGAAAAGTGGATCCCCCCAAGCCCAGCCTTGCCATCGAACGGATGGGGGAACTCGCCGACGACGAAGGTCAGCCTTTGACGCCTGCCCGGGTCAGCGAGGTTCGGGAACGAACGGTCGGTCGACTGCGACGCCGATTGCGTGGTGACCTCGACAGCGTCGTGCTCATGGCATTGCAAAAGGACCCCGCGAAACGTTACTCGACGGCAGAGCAACTCGCCGCGGACCTTCGGCGCCACCAGGACGGCTTGCCCGTGCACGCGCGTGCCGCGAGTTGGCACTATCGGACGGGGAAGTTCCTCCGGCGAAACTGGTTTGGCTTGACCGCCGCGGCTCTTGTGGTGATGAGTCTGGCGATCGGAGTCGTCATCGCCGTCCAGGAGGCTCGAGAAGCGGAGCGACAGGCTCGCATGGCGGAGCAACAGGCCGCTCTTTCCGAAGCTCGCGAACGAACTCTGGACCGTGTGCTGTCTTTCATGGTCGAGCTCTTCGATGAAGTCGATCCCGAACAAGCGGGAGATGCGGAAATCACGCTCAGCACGGTGTTTGATCTTGCCGCGGATCGAGTGTCGGATGCATTGAAAGACGAGCCGCTGGCGCGCGCTCGACTGATGGACACCATTGGTGCCGTCTACCGAACTTTGGGTTTCTACGATCTGTCCGAGTCGTTTCTCATCGAAGGGTGGGAGCTGAGAGGCGAGCACCTTCCCCGAAACCACGAACAGTCTGCCCTCTCGATCGATCACCTCGGAATGCTCCGCATGGCCCAAGGGCGGCATGACGAGGCGGAACCATTCCTGCAGGAGGCCCTCGAGATTCGACGACTGGTTCATGGAGACAGGCACCTGGAAACCGCCTCGAGCCTGGCCCAGCTCGCTCGGCTCCGCAAGTTTCAGGGAAAGTACGAGGAGTCCGAATCTCTCTATCGAGAGGCGCTGGACATTCGCACCGAACACCTGGGACCAGACGACGAAGGGATCGCGAGGACACTCAACAATCTTGCCATCGTTCTCAACCGAAGAAGGAACTACCAAGAGGCAGAGGGGCTGTTGCGTCGAAGCTTGGAGATCCGATCCGCCGATGTGGCCAATGGTCATTACCGTGCAGTCAGCTCTCTCTCCAATCTGGGTGTCTCACTGCGGCGTCAGCTGAAATTCCAAGAAGCAGAGCAGCACTTCCGTCGCGCCGTCGCGATCTTGCAACGGTATCCAGGAGCCACCAGGTCCGAAGCCACGGTCCTGAGCAATCTCGCCACGGTCTTGCTGTCTCAAGGAGAGAAGGAAGACGCGATTCGCCAGTACCGCGAGAGCCTCCGCTTGCTTCGAGAAATCCTCGACGAACAGCATCCGGACATCGCGTCCTGCAAGAGCAACCTCGCGACCGCCCTTTCGCGGAACGGGGACCACAATCAAGCGGAGATTCTGCTGCACGAAGTCATCGATTCCAAGCGGTCTCGACTGGGAGACGATCACCCGCAGCTCGCAAACTCGCTGGCCATCCTTGGTCGAGTTTGTCTCCGGCAGGGCCACCTCGAAGCCGCCGAGGCTCATCTCGAAAGCGCGTTGGCGATTCAGCGCGACGCATTCGGGGCGGAATCCCTGTCCGTTTCGAAGACCCTGGCCGGCCTGGCGGACGTGCTGCGGGAGCGAGGGCAAGTCGAGAGGGCCGCGGAAGTCGCCGAGCAAAGCCTCGCCATGAAACAGCGGCTTGGCGGCAATGAGTTGACCGTTTCCTTGTCGAAAGGCGTGCTGGGTTCCTGCCGGGTCGTCCAAGAGCGATTCGAGGAAGCCGAGTCCCTACTCCTCGAAGCTCTAGAAGTTCACGATTCCACCTTGGGAAGCGACCATCACTCGACCCAAGAGCTACGAGCGCGAGTGGCGGATCTGTACGTCGCTTGGGACAGGCCGGACGAGGCTGTGCGTGATCGCTGAGTGCTGTTGCTCTGAAACCTTCGCCCAAGGGCCGGTCCAACCCCGAATCCACTCAAATGAGTGCTGCTCAATAGGCGAGCGCCCGGTACCCGTTCCGGTAGTGGTCGAACGCCTGGCGGAAGCTACCCGCGCCGTAGTACGTGTCCCCAAGGGCGATTTCCTGAAGGACGGATGGGTGCGGACTCATGCCCGCGTTCGTGACCATCTGCTGCGCCTCGAGGACGACCTGGCGCACCAGCTCGAGGTGACCTCCCGCCGAGGCCGGGACCTGGAACATGACGATGCGGTGTTGCCCAGCGTCGACGCCGTCGAAGGACAAGTTGCGCGCGATCTCCCGCCGTAAGCCCTCGTCCTCCAGCGCCATCACCATTTCGGTGAGGTCCTGGATCTGCGCTTCCAAGAAGTCCGCCCGGGCCAGGAGTTCGAGATGGTTGTTCTCCACCTGCTCGGAGCGACCCACCACGAAACGCCAAGCGACCCTCAAGAGGAGTCCTTGGCCTCCAGTCGCTCAATCTCCACAAGGACTTCGGCCGCGCGAGCGGCGACTTCGTCGCTCCGTCGTCGATCATGGGTGGAGAGCCGGTGGGACTCCTCGAGCAATCGGCGGTACTGGTCTTGCAGCTTCTTCAGGCGGGGCTTCGGGCGAAGGAAGGAGAACATTGAGCACCTCGGAAAACAGTAGGTCGTTGCAGAGGTCTTCGCTCTCCAGCCCTTGGCGGATGCTCCCCACTCGGACCGATCTTCGCGAACGCCGCCGACCACTGGCCCGGCCCGGCAAACCGACCAGGACAGAGATCCGCTCGGGGCAAACTTCTTCCTTTTTGCTTGGCCGGTGGTTTCCCCGCGTAGCGCGTCTCGACCGGAAGCCGCGATCGAGCCCGTGGTCGGTCGACGTCGGCTCCAAAAACCCTGGAACACCCGAAAAGGATTGGAACCATGCGACCCTCGAGCCGTCCGCGCCTGCCCCGGTGCACCACCCTCGCCACCAGCAGCGCTCTGCTACTTGCCTCCCTGGCCTCTCTCGCTCCTGCCAACGTCGTGATTGCGGATTACAACGCCTATGACGATTTCAGCTATCACATCCAGTACATGCCGGACCTGGATCAGCGCCGGAACGGGATTCCCGGGAACGGCAGTGCTTTCTGTGTGCCGACCTCCACGCTGAACATGCTCTCGTACGCGGCGGAGTGGGGCGTGGACACGATGGACCCGGGTCCGGGGGTCTACAACTTCGAAATCGGCTACAACACCATGACCAATCACCTCGACGATCTCGGGGTCTTGATGGGAACCACGGTGACTTGCGGCGGAACTTGTCTCAGTGACTGGCACGACGGCCTGGACGTTTGGATGAGCGGAGAGCCCTTGATCGCGCACTCCGAAGCTCCCAGCGAGGATCACATCCCGCAGCTCCACGACTTGAATCTGATGGCTGCCTTCGGCGGGCTGGTGAGCTTCGCCTACGGCCGGTACGAGTACAACACCGGACCGTGTCCCTTCATTGGCGACCGCACGGGAGGCCATGCGGTCACCATGATGTATGCCCAGGCCAATGGCCCCGACGACATCCAACTGTGGGTCCGGGATCCGGCCGACGACAGCAACCTGAACTCCCAGTCCGCTTGGGCCTACCGGATCTACGACCCGCTAGAGACCATGATGGTTTACGTCGACTACGATGGAGATGGAGTCTGGGTCCCGAAGCCGGTCACCGCCATCGAGTTCGACCCCTCGGACTCCTTGATCCGCTTCGTGGACTACTCCCTGGTGCTGTTCCCTTCTAACGGGTTCAGCTTCGACACGGTGCAGGTCGCGAACATCGTGCTCTCGGACATGGACTTCACCGTCGGCCCGCGTCCGACGCACTTCGATCCTCCCAGCGGTTTCTTTTTCAGCGACGTCGCCATGGATCCGGCCGTTCATTCCTTCTGGGCCGTCTCCCAAGGGTCCCCCAACGAGCCCGCCATGGTGTCCCGCATCAACCGGGTCAACGGCGAGCGAGAAGACTTGCTACCCATCTGGAACGCACAGCAGCTAGCCGTGGGACGGAAGAAGGACGTTTATGTCTCGACGGGAGACGCGTTGGTTCGCGCCCAAATGCGAGACGGCGTCCTGGCGCAGACCGGTCAGCGCTCCACCGGAGTGTGGATTCAGGACATCGGGTACGACGACAGCACCGACCAGGTCATCGGCCTCTCGACCTGGGACAGCTCCCTGGTCGTGACGCCGCGAGACCTCGGTACCGAGAACAACCCGTGGTTCGTCTATCCGCTGCCGTCGGAAGTGCCGACGTCCGCTGAGGCCATGATGTCCATCCATCCGCGGGACAGCCGGATCGCAGTTTGGACCCCGACTCAGCCTCATCAGGTTTCGATCCTCTCGGTTCAGAACCCGGGCTCTTCGGGACAGGTCGAAGCCGAGACGATCGCCTCGCCCAACACCCGGAACACCACCGGCGTGGATTTCGACGACCGTGGTCACCTTCTCCTCACCAAGTCCGACGGCACCGTTCTCGAGCTGAGGGAATCTTCCCCCGGCTCCTGGCGGCCGGTGCGAAACTCGATGTATGCCGACGTGCAGGCCAGCGGAGAGTTCCGCGTCGCTCGAAGCCGCAGCAGCTTCGATCCGGAGATGCACCAAAACCTGGATCGGTTCATCCCCATGGACGAACTCCCGGAGGTTGGCAGGCTCGAGTACGACGAGACGCCGGATCGTGAGCGTGACGAAGATCACATGCGAGGCGTGGTCGAAGACCTTGGTGATCGTTGACGGCGGAACAGAACAAAACGCAATGTCCGGAGGCTGGGTACGAGTGCGCCAGCCTCCGGACTCAATTCATGAAAACAAGCGAGCGCCGGCCCAAGAGCCGGCACTCGCTTATCAGTTCTCGCCACTCGAACGAGCTTGACCTCACGGCGTCGTCATCTGCAGTCCGTTGGTCGCCGACTTTCCCTTCGGCGCCGTCCCATCGGGCATCCAGAACTGCCAGTACATGTCGATGTCCGACGGCAGGTCCGGGGGCCACAGAGCGTCGAGTTGGAGTTCCCCGTTGCTATCGAGAGGCATCGGGAAGAGCAGGTCCAGCGACGGAATCAGGAAGCCGGCCTTGTAGGGAGCGTCCAGCAGATCGAAACCGATGATCATCAAGGACAGCGTGGACGCGGGGCCCTGGCTGACGGTCAGGGTGATGGGAGAGTTCGGCGAAAGGTCGCCATCGCCCCACAGCAGCGGGCGTCCGGCATCCCCTGCCACGGAACCACCATGGTTAGTCCAACCGTCCGGCAGGCGGATTGCCCGTCCACCCGTCCCGTGGTTGAGATCGGTGCAAGAATCGTCAGCACAAAATCCCTCAAAGGAAGCCCCGCCGAATGCCAAAGGAATCAGGGTCGTGGCGGTGACGCTTTCCTCGAAGGGCTGGAGGAAGTGCAAACCGAGGGACCGCTGATCCTCGTTGATGCAATCGAACCAGTTCACTCCCCCTCGCCCATAGAGGACGGGGTCCTCGTAGACGGCGCCAGTCGACATCTCGATGTCATGATCGGTGACCGTTCCCTCGAGCGCGTTGTACACGAACGTCCCCTTCGCCGTCGCCCCACTGTCGAACTCCACCGCGTCGAGATGCCATTGATACCGTCCCGGTCGATCGACGCGAATGTTGTCCACCCGCTGCTCATTGGTGTCAAGCGCCGTTGAAGCAGCGAAGCCGAGACGCAGCGGTGTCGATTCGAGGACGCCGGCCAGGGACAGCTGATCCACCACCACTTGCTCGACGCCTTGGGCAGATCGAAGTGTCAGAGAGCAAACCGAACCCTCCCGGGTGAACGTGACGTGATGCCACTCGTCGCTGTCCAAGGGGAACGAGACCGGCGCGAACGCGAGCGGGGACCCGTCCCAGATGATTCGCGCGTGATTCTGATGGACGTAGGCGAAGCGGTCCAGCTCGACGACCAGGGCCCCTGCCGTCGGGCCCGAGTCACCGAACAGAGCGTCGGTCCCGTACATGGACGCGTCCAGCAAGACCAGACTCATGCCCTCGCCTCCGGAACCGCCACCCATTTTGAAGTCGAACTCCACCGTGATCCGGTCGCTGGGCAGGACGAAGGATTCCAACGAGACCGCCGTTCCCGTCTCGTTCGCGACAGCGCTCGTCAAGCGCAGGGAGCCGTCGGACACGGCGGCCATGCCGTTGAGGGCGAACGGGAAGCCGAGCTCGTTGTCGAAGCCCTGGAATTCTTCGGCCGTGGCGGTCGAGCCGAGGGCGACCAAGGACGCCAGCGCCAGCAGCGAACGTCGGGGGGAACCAATTCGGTGGGAACGACGGGAGGGAGACATCGGACTTCTCCTC
>JANQQL010000001.1 GCA_028289345.1 Planctomycetota bacterium
CGTGCTGGACGCTCCGGATCAGAAGATCCCAGGGGTCGAACGCCTGTACTCCTTGAGCGCCGAAATCCACAACCCATTCCCCGTGCGCGGCGTGACGGCGAAGCATGCCGCCGAGAACATCCAGGCGTTGCGAGAAGAGCCAGCCATCGCTGCCGAGTTTGCTCGTGGCGATGGCGTGATCATGTCTCAGTTCCTGGCCGATGAACACGGCTACCGCCTGCGAGAGGAAGTGTCCTTTTCCACTCAGGACGGACTGCAGTCGTTCCGCATCATCGCCATCAGCGATGAGTTCGGCTACTTCCCTGACGATCGAAGCTTCGCTCTGATGGAAGCGGAGCGCATGGATGAACTGTTCTGCGTCAACGGCGAGGGCGGCAATCGTTACGTAGCCGAGCTGACCGAGGGTGCGGATCGGAGTGCCGTCGTGGCCGCCCTGGAGCGCAAGATCGATGCGGACAAGACCCAATGGATTCGCAGCGATCACGAGATCAAGGAAACCTACCTTCTGGATCGACGCCGGGATTTCTACGTTTTCGACGTGATCCTGTGGCTGGTCGGCATTCTTGCCGGGGTCGGTTTGCTGAACTCACTCACCGTGGCCATTCTGGAACGCCGGCGAGAGATCGGCTTGTTGCGCACCCTGGGGTTCACTCATTCCCAGATTCGGCGCATGATCGTGCTCGAGTCGTTGGCGCTTGGTTTGGTGGCAGGAGCTCTCTCCACCGCGCTCAGCGTTCCGCTCTCCAGCTACTCCTTGGAAGCGGTCCGCGTCATCAGTCGACTTGGACTGAGCTATGAAGCCGATGGGTTTGCTCTTGGCATGCCGATGCTCACCACCCTTGCCATCGCGGTCGCCGGCAGCCTCTGGCCCGCCATGCGCAGCGGACGCCGCGACTTGGCAGCCCTTTCCCGCTACGAATAGGCGCCGTCCCCGTCACCGGTTCGCCCCGTTCCAGAGCATCCTCTTTCCAGCGCTCTCCAAAATAGAAACGAAACAGGCGATCCTGGGAATCAGGAATGGCGAGGGGCGTTCCATCCTCGCCGAGGTTTGCGTCCTGGGCCGAGCCGAGGGCGCGAAGGAACCCCTGAAAGTCGCGCGGACGTTCTTTCCAGAGACGGCTCACGGTCAGAAGCTGGAGCACCGTTCTTGGATCCAGCCGCCGCGGGGTCAGCGTCATCCAACGGTCCCACTCCAGGTCTCCCGGTGCACGGATCTTCTCCTGCCGCTGTCTCTCCCAACTTCGCGACACCTGGACGCGCCGCTCGATCCTTCGTGAACAATAGGAAAGCAACTGGCGACAAACGCTGGTTTCCAGATCCAATGCAACCGCTTCGCGAACCCAGAACGGCTGGACACCCGCGGCGCGATGAAGCAGGCTATGCCCCGCGAGATGGACCAAGATGTTGTCACGATTCGTGGAACGCGGCGCCCTGGCGTTTTCCACAAAAGCGATGATCCGCGGCTGGAACAGACTGAACCCGGACCATTTTGTCGGATCCCAAGCCGAGCGAGCCAGGTAGGGATACCGCCTCCGCAGACCAAGGAACAAATCGCGGTAGTCCTTCGAATTCGAAAAGTGGAGTACCACGATCGGGCCAGGCTCGAGGTAGGGACTGCCGTAGTCGTTCAAGAACTGCCACTGAGTGCGAGTCAACAAGGACTGCAGGTGGACTCGATCCGCTCCGTCGGTCGCGCTGAACAGGATCCAGTGGGCTCCCGGCGAAACCCAGGCATCCAACCCTCGCTCTCGGGACCACTCGGAGAACTCCTTCAGAGCAAGCTCGACTTCCGGCCGCCACCAAAGCCTCCCCCGAGCAACCGGCCGCACCTCTTTCCATGCTCCGTCCGACGCCACCACGAGCGCCGCCAACACCCACCCCCACACCTGGCTTTCCTCCCTTCGAACCCACGGTTTCCAGGAGACGGCGGGGCAAGGGTGCGGTTACGAAGGGAAGTTCTTTCCCTTTGTCGAAAGAAGGGTTTGCCCCCCTTCCGAGGTCGGTCGAAGGGTCGAAAAGAACCCGCGCTTTCGCGAGTCACTGGATTTGGATCACTCCTTGCAAACTCCCCCTCTGGCATCCTCTTCTTCCACTCTGCAGGTGGTCGGCAACGACCTCGCGCAGTGGTGGTCGCTGCTGCATCGGGATCAGAGACAACGCTTTGGTTTCAAAGCGGAGGCCCACCGCATTCTTGCTCTGCGATTCGAAACGGTGCTTCGCGAGCGAAAAGTCCTGGCCCTGGAGGTGCGGGCCGAGGGAATCTGGTGCGAAGGCAACCCCTTCACTCCCGACCGAGAAGAATCCCGTCACCTCGCCCACCACTTGCGTTCTCTCGGCATTCGCACCATCACCCTCTTGCCGAGTCTGCACAGCTTGGAGTTCGTTCGATTCTTGGAGCAGTGCGCCGGAGAAACGCCGGGAAGCGGAGCTCCGGATCGAGTGAAAGAGCTTTGTCCGGGTCAGCTCGAGCTGACCATGGGCACTCCCGACACCACTCCCCTGGTTCCTCTCGATGCGTCAGAGACGTCGGATCCCCAAGCTCCCGCAATCGCG
Organism: Planctomycetota bacterium; assembly: GCA_028289345.1. Lineage (GTDB taxonomy): Bacteria > Planctomycetota > B15-G4 > B15-G4 > SIAN01 > JANQQL01. The sequence goes on from JANQQL010000001.1 coordinate 2,554, forward strand.
CCAGAAGACCGTCTCCCCGGCCGTTCCTCGGAACTGATGGAACATCTGCTCACCTGCGCCATCCAGGACGAACCGCTGGTGCGAGCCTCCCTGGTGCACCAGTTGCTGGAAGAGCTCCAGGAAACTTCGAAAGCCACGATCATCAAGTTGGCCACCCAAAGCGTGGACTTGGGACGGCGCTTGGTGAAGAAGCGAGCCCACTCGACCTTCGCCACTTTTCTCGAGGAGTTTCATTCGCTGGCCCTTCAAAGCCACTCCTTGGAAGGCATGGAGTGGGCCGCAAAGGTCGCGGAGCAATCCGAGAGGGCAGACTTGATCGTCTACGCGTTGGGACAGCTTTCCCCCAATGACAATGCCGAAGACATGGTCGGGCGTCTGTTGCGCTTCCAATCGTGGAACACGGTCATGCGCGGCTCGAGAGTCGCCCTGAAGCGAGGATTGATCCGCAACGGAAGCGGCGACGGCCTTCGACAGCAGTTCATCCAGCAGCTGGCCCAGTGCGCCTCGATCGATCCCGACTCTCTCCCGACCATGCTCGAGGATCCGAACCCGGACATGGCGTCTCTGGCTCTCGAGACGGTCCCGCTGGTTCCGGAGGAGGTGGCGGTTCGCGCCTTGCCGCGTGCCCTCGATCATCTCAGCGTAGACGTTCGTTTGGATGCCGTGAAGCGAGCCACCTTTCTTTCCGTCAAAGGACAGGTAGAGGTGTTGCCTCCGGCATTGCAGGACACCGCGAAGCGAGTGCGCAAACTCGCCGCGGTGGCACTGGGTGCCTGCTGCATCGCTTCGGCCACTCGACCGCTGCAGAAACTCGCCCAGTCCCCCGGCTTTCACGACAAGGAAGCCGACGAACAGATCGCCATTTATTCGGCCCTCGCCAAAAGCGGAAGATCGGAAGCGCTGTACATCGTCGAGCAGCGCTTGATTCCTCCCTCCAGCGGCTTCTGGGAAAAGGCCCTGAAGCGCTTCCAGCGGCTGGACAACGACCCGGTGCGCGCGGCCCTGGCTCGGTGCTTGGCACAAATCGACACGTCCCAGTGCTGGGAAATCCTGCGCCGTGGTGCTCGCTGTGGGAATGCCGAAGTCGAACAAATCTGCCAGCAGGCGATCGAACCTCCCGAGTGAGCGAGGCATCCCGGCGGTTCATGGATCGGGCAACTCTCGACCGAGCACGGCTTCCATCTCGCGCTTGGTGAACCCGGCTTTCTCGCGCCCTCTTCGATCAAATGGAATGGGCCGCGTGCTGCGGAATTGCTCGGCCAAGCCGATGAAATGGCTCTCTGGGTCCAAACCCCGTCGATGACAAATGGTGCGGTACCAATGGGTGCCGCGCCGGACGTGACCAATCTCGTCGTGATAGACACGATCCAAGACCTCGGCGCTCGCGACATCCCTGGCGCCACGCAATCGTCCACGAAGCTTGGCCGACACATCCAGGCCCTTGGCTTCCAGGATGCGCGGCACCACGGCCAACCTCTCTGCCAAATCCGAATGGGCCGCGGCCGTTTCCCAAAGAGCCAGATGCACCGGCTCTTGACCAAGTTCGCCGCCCATTTCCCCGAGACGATTCCAAAGAAGCCACGCGTGCTCCACCTCTTCGCCGGCAATGCTCAACATGTCCCGGTAGTAGCCGGATTCCTGGTCCGGGAAGTCGGCGACGGCCATCAGGGCCAACTCCACCGCGGAGACCTCGATGTGTGCCACGGAGTGCATCAATTGGAAGCGCCCGTCCGGGCTTTGCAAATCCGGTCGCTGCGTCATCTCCAGTGCTGGCAAGATGGTCCAGTGAGCGGGCCGACCTGGTCGCACCGCCCGGGGAGCTCCGGCCCCCACGGTTGCTCCTCCCACGAACCTCTGCTCGCGGACCAGATGCTCCGCCGCGTGCAGCTTCCTCGGAATGTCCGTCTCCCGCAGGATGCCGTGGATCTCATCCTGCACCGATGCTTCCAGCATGTTCGTTTCGCTCAGCGCACGTGGCAGAGTCGACAAACCGGTGCCCCGGTGCGGCTGAGTCGACTCTTGAACCCCGGGGGGTGGGGATTCCCGCCGAACACCACGGGATCGAAAATGCGGTGGCAGTCCACGCAGTTTCCGGACATCCCTTCGGTGTGGCACGCCGCACAACTCAGGATATCACGCCGCGCCGCGGTCCCATGGAACTCAGGGTCCAAGGGATCCAAAACTCCGGGCCCGTGGAACTGGAAACCATCGTCCCGCAGAGCCGCTCCCCGTTGGGACACCCCGCGGGAATCGTGACAAGCCTGGCACCATTGCTGACTATGGCAGCGCATGCAAGACGCACCACTCGCCCGCACTTCCCACATGTGGCGATGGATGAAGTCGCCGGCGTGGATGAATTGGCGATTCAGTTTTTCCGGGGATCGTTCCCACAACCGCATGGGCGGCTGGTCGAAGTGGCAATCGCTACAAAAGTCCCGCTCGTGGCACTGCACGCAGGTTTCGACGTTCGAGGTCGCGTTCACGAAGTCGCCGTGCTCCCGGTCCAGCCAGTCCGCGGTATGAGCGAACTGGTCGTAGGGTTTCAACCCATACTTGAACATCGATTCGTGACAGTTCTGGCATTCGAGACGATCATAGAAACCTTGCATCTCATGGCAGGAAAAGCACTGGTCATGGGCCGGAATCTGCGTGGTGTGAGCCAGCGCCAACGGGTCGGCGGTCGTCCCGTGGGGACCCGGATGACACACACTGCAGTCGCCAAAGGTCCGCACCAGATGGGTCTGGTGACTGAACGACAGATGCCGCTCTTTGTCGGGCAAGATGCCGGCTTGGGAAGGACTCGTGTGGCAGTAGCTGCAGTCGTGAGTTCGATCCGAGTGGCACTCCAGGCAGCGACGCTCCAACGCCCGGCGCGTGTCGGAGGTCACATCATCGGTGGCGATTTCATCGTGGCAGGCCTCACAGTTTTCGATGAGATCGGCGTGGGGCTCCAGGGGAAACAAAATTCGATCGCCCTGTCGCCCCCGCACCAGAATGCACGAAGTGAAAGCAAGCACTCCCAAAAAGCCCGCGCAGATCGCGACCCCCAGGCGGCCCGCCGGGGCCGGCGTGGCAGGCTCCTCTGAGCAAGAGGAAGAACTCATGGACCGTTCTTCTGGTTTCATCCTGGGCCTTCAAAAACGATAGGTCAAACGCGCGAACACGTCCCAGCGCCGGACGAACTCGGCGCTCCGATGGTACTCCGTTCCCACCTGCAGGTCCCAGGGATCCGCGGGCTGCCACCCGAGAGTGAGTCGTCCCAGAGCAGAGTTGCGAGAGAACGGCCGTCCGGAATAGGCATTCACAAAGGCGTCCACCGCGGAGTACACGTCTTCCGTCCAGTACAGCAGGTGGTAGACCCGTAAGAACAAGGCGTCTCCGTCCGAATCCGTGGCGGCGTTGCGCTTGCGTTCTTCGTCGTGGTAGGCGACCTCGAGCCCCATGCTGTTTTCGCCTCGAGGGCCAAAGCGAATGTCGATGTCTGCGCCAAGTCGATGCACGTCCGAACCGTCTTCGTAATCGGTGTAACGGTCATACACTCGAATCGTCACGCGCTCGGACCATCGGTGGCTAATCAAAAAGGAAGCTTCTTCGTAGTCGTCCACGCTGAAGACGGAGAAAATCGAGTTCTTCGGAAGGAACGCCCCCGGAATCGTGCGGGTGTAGTCAATGGCGAACTGCCAGAACAAGTTGGGTTTGTACAAGAAGTGGATTCGGCTGTCGTAGAACTCGTCCGAGATCCAGTCGTAGAAAACGTGCCCCGAAATATCGAACTGCCGCGATGGGGAGAACAAGAAGTCGAGCCCGTACTTCACGTCGAAGGGGTCGTCGTCATCCATCCCGGTGAACGCCGAGACTCCGGCCTGAAACTTGCGATCGTGCCGCACCCCCACCCGACCGCCCGCCAGCAAGTCACCGCGAATTCCCCCGATCGCGTTGTCGACCGGGACCCCCGCAAAGCCATCCAGCTCGACGGACTCGAAGCGGCGATGAACGGAAACCCCGTCCAGCCAATGGGCTCCGACTCCCGCCGTCACCCAATGACGACCGGCTTTGAGCACCGTGCCCGATTCCGGATTGCGATAGGTCAACGTGGCGCGGAGCAAGTCCGCGCGGTCTTCGTCGTAGCCTTCGGTGGAGGCAAAGTTTGCACGGCCGAACGCCTCGCCTTGGAACGAGAGGTTCTCGTTGCCGAAGAGCTGGTCTCCGCGAAGCACCAGCGATTCCGAAACGGTGGTCTGGGTCTCCTTGCGCCCCAGAACCCGTTCCCGACCCGAGCGGAACCAAGTCACCGACTCGCCCGACCAAAGGGCCAGGGGCACCGGCTCGGAAGCTTCCGAGAAAGGCTCTCGAGTCGTGTTTTGCGATTCCCAAAGTCGACCAAACGCGGTCAGTGGCCCTCCTTGGGGAGCGGTGTGACAATCGCGACAGTCCCGCTGGGCTCGAATCGAGTAGCGCGGGTGAGCAGCCGATTCGTCGACCCACCCGATTCCAATCACCCAGGGAACCAGGATCCACGAACGGACCAGGACGCGCTTCGCCAGGTTTGGGAAGATCATCGACAGGGGAGGGCCCTCCATTCGCCGTCGTGCCAAGAAGCGGACCCGGTCAGTTGTTCTGTGCGCCTTGCTGAATCCAGCGCGTCACCGCCTGGACACTCTCGCCTGGCAGCAAAGGAGCTCCCCGGGGCATGCTGCGCCCCCTTCCCATCACGCAACCGTCCCGGTGGGTATTGAGCAACTTGTGTAGCAAGTAGGACGCGGATGGCTGATAGGGTTCGATGATCTGTGTGGCGCAGGAATTGTCTGGCGTCTGGATGGAACGAACACCGACGGTTTCCTGCCAAGCAATCTCTGGAAACTGCAAGTCCAGCTCGCCGGAAGGATTGGGTTCCCCGTGACAGAATCCTCCTTGAGCGCAGCTTGTGAAGATCGGCATCACTTCGGCCCGAAAGGAATGGATCGGCTCGACGTTCAACAACGCGGACTGGGACGCGGAACTGGCGCCCGAATCGTCCACCAGAACGGCTTGGAAGGTGATGTCCCCCAAAGGTGGGGATTGGCTCGCTCCGGCCTCGAACAGGGCCGCCACCAACACCACTCCCGAGTCGGGATCGGTCAGCACCGGCAGTGCCTGACCAAACAGCGGGGCGAGATTCTCTCCCGCAAGAAATCCGCCGTTGCCCGGGTCTCCCAGGTCCCGGTCGGCGGTGACGATCAGTCGATCCGGATCGACGCTGCCCCCGGACACGAGCTGGTCGAAGGCGGCGCCGCCTTCCAGATTAGGAATGCCTTCGATGAGCAGGATGAACGGCAACGCTTCTCCGATGAAGAACTTCCCCTCGTCGTTGGTCGGCAGCAAGATTCCGGACGGGGTCGGCCCCTGGCTCGGTGCCTCGAGGCGAACCACCGCGGTCGGTCGATCCAACGCTTGGATGGTGACGGAAACCTGGACCGGCTCGGTTTCACGATCCAGGTCATCGATCGCCACCGCTTCGAGGACGACGAGCCCCAGAGGAAACTCGAAAGGTCCGTCGATCGGCCAATCGACCGCGACCTGACGCACTCCTTGATCCGCTTCGGAAACCGTCAAGAAGCCCTGTTCTTGGAGCTGCGCGGAAAGACTGCTTTCGGATTCCCTGCTCGATATCGCCGGGACCAACGGAGGGGTTGTGCTCAGCCGAAGACGATCGGGATCGATGGTGTCCCCAACGAACAGGTTCGAGAACCCTTCCAATGGAAACTCCAACCGCATGGGCAGGAGACCGTTCTCTCGAAGCTGCAGATCCTGCGAGCCGTCAGCGAAGGAAAACTCGATGGCGAACGGCTCGCGGTCCAGCACGGCGAGGGAACCGCCTCCGGCTTTGCTGCGGAATGAACCTCCGCAAGCCGTGACCGCCAGCAGTAGTGCGACAGTCGCTGACCGCAAACCCCAGGCACAGCATCCGCCCCGAGCTCTCCGCACGTTCCGGAGAAACTGACTCATGAATTGCCTTCTTCGATTTCGGCCCGGGGTAAGGCCTACCGCAAACGTGGCCCCTCGCGAGCGAGCGGGGCGTCGTCAAATGAGTGGGGAGAGAGAGTATGCGAGAAATCTCCCGCGGGGAACAGGTCCCACTGCCAGCTGTTCGGCGCGAGGGGCGGAGAAAGCTCGGATTCAACCCCATCGATCCACCGAGGAAGCCGTCGGGTCGGGACCTCTCGATCAGCTCCCTTTGACCTTGGCGAGCAGCTTTTCCGGGTCAAAACCGACCATCACTTCCCCGTCGATCACCAAAGTGGGCGTCGACTGCGAGCCAAGGTCGATCAGTTCCTTGAGGGCGGCGGGATCCGATTGGACGTCCTTGGCCACGAATTCGACGTTGTTTTGCGACAGAAACTCCATCGCGGTATGGCAGGGCGGTCAGCCCGGTTGGTGATAGACCGTCACGGAAGATGCCATCGTGATTCTCCAAAGAGTGAAAAGCCGTGGGGCTTGTCGCCACCGCACGAGTCATTGTACCGCGCTCGAGCCGCCAACCCCAATTCGCCCCGCGTTGCGGCGCGATCAGGCACCCGACCCGCTCGCCTCCTGCGACAGGTGGCTCACCACGCAACGCACAGCTTCCGCCACCGCACCCACGGTGATCCCAAGGTTTTGGTAGTTCACGGATCCCGGAGCCGAAGCACCGAACCGGTCGATGCCGACACAACTTCCCTGATCTCCGACCCAGCGTTCCCAACCCAAAGTCGCACCCGCCTCGACCGCCACGCGAGCACGAATCGAGGGAGGCAACACCGAGTCCCGATAGGCCACGGGTTGCTCCTGAAACGCCTCCCAGCACGGCATGGAGACCACTCTCACCGGCACCCCCTCTTGGCGCAGTACTTCGCTGGCTTCCACCGCGAGGGACAGCTCCGACCCGGTCGCAAGGAGGATGGCACGCGGTTCGGAATCGGGATCCGAAAAGACATAAGCGCCCCGCATCACCCCTTCTTTGCCATGGGCATCGGTTTCCGGGAACACCGGCAGATTCTGACGGCTCAACACCATGGCGGTCGGGCCTGACTGACGCATCATGGCCAACCGCCAACCATGGAGCGTTTCGTTGGCGTCTCCGGGTCGCACCACGAACAAATTCGGCATCGCCCGCAAGGACATCAGGTGCTCGACCGGCTGGTGAGTCGGGCCGTCCTCCCCCACGCCGATGGAGTCATGGGTCCAAACGTGAACGACGGGCAGCTCGCTGAGCGCGGCAAGTCGGACCGAGGGACGCATATAGTCCGAGAAACAGAAGAACGTCCCGGTGAACGGCCTGACACCGCCATGCAGCGACATGCCGTTGGCAATCGCCCCCATGGCATGTTCGCGAACCCCGAAATGGACGTTGCGACCAGCTCCCGATTGGCCATCGAACGATCCCGCGTCACTGAGCAGGGTCTTGGTGGAACACGAAAGATCTGCATCGCCACCGACCAAGGTTTCGACGTTCTTGGCCAGCGCATTGAGCACCTTGCCACCGGCAGAACGGGTTGCGACCTGACTGCCTGGCTCGAAGGCGGGAAGCTCGGCATCCCAACCAGCGGGAAGCTCTCCACTCCATGCTTGGGCCCACTGACCGGCCTGGGCCTCGTTCCCCTGCTTCCATTTCGCGAACCGCTTCTCCCAAGCTTGGTGGAGCTCGACTCCGCGCTGGAATCCCTCACGACAATGGTCGCGAACTGCGGCAGGGACTTCGAAGGGCTCTTCGGACCAACCCAAGGCCCGCTTCGTGAGCGCCACCTCTTCCACACCGAGAGGTGCGCCGTGGGCGTCGCAAGTTCCCGCCTTGTTGGGCGAGCCGAAACCGATGGTCGTCTTCACCACGATCAGCGAAGGACGCTCGGTGTCTGCCTTGGCCGCGGCGATCGCCGCATCGATCGCGTCCAGGTCGTGATCCCCGTCCACCACGGTTTGCACATGCCAGCCGCAAGCTTCGTAGCGACGCGCGACATCCTCCGTGAAGGTCATCGAGGTCGGCCCATCCAAAGAGACATCGTTGGAATCGTAAAGGTAGATCAGCTTGCCAAGTTTGCAGTGGCCGGCGAGAGAGGCGGCCTCGGCAGAGATGCCTTCCATCAAGTCTCCGTCGGAGACGAGGGCGTAGGTGAAGTGATCGACGATGTCTTGGCCGTCTCGATGGAAACGCTGAGCAAGCATGCGTTCCGCGATGGCCATCCCGACCGCGTTCGCGGTTCCTTGCCCCAACGGCCCGGTGGTCGCCTCGACCCCGGCCGTGACACCAAACTCAGGATGCCCCGGCGTCTTGCTCTCCCACTGACGGAAGTTCTTCAGATCGTCTCGAGAGACTTCGTACCCGTACAGATGGAGCAACGCGTACAGCAAGATGCTGCCATGCCCGGGAGAGAGAATGAACCGATCCCGGTCCGACCAATCAGGGTTGGACGGATCGAAGTTGAGATGGCGTTGCCAAAGGACATAGCTCATGGGAGCCGCGCCGAGCGGGAGTCCGGGATGTCCCGAATTCGCCTTTTGGACCGCATCGATGGACAGAGCGCGGATGGCGTTGATGCAGAGCTGATCGATGGACGGATTGCTGGATGGCACGAGCCTCTCCTGTCCCCAAAACGAGGGTTCGGTTGCAGACGGATCGATGGATTTCTTCATGGTCGCCGGTTTCCGCCACGGCGACCGTCAATTCCCCAGTCAGACCGCGCCGAGCCTACGCTTTTTGATCCAGGGCCTCCAGGCGAGAGCCGAGCTTTCGCCAACCGGAATCCGAGACTCGCGGCGCCGACGCCCGCTCTGGCGCAACACCTGGACGGCTCTTCGTGTGCCGGCCGGGATCCTGCGATCAAAGCGATCGGCTTTCCCGAAGATACTCACGTCTTTCCCCCGTCAGCGACCCACTGCAAAAGCGGCGGATCCCTCAGCTACAGAATGCCCGGAGAAAACGAGAGCCGTGCTTCTTCAAAGGGCCGCGGTGCGAAGACGTGGAAGCTGTTCCCGGCACGTGGTCACGGTGTCTTCGACCACCTCCCTCAGGGAACGGCGGGCCGTCCAACCGAGTCGCCTTTGGGCCCGATCCAACTCCGGGACCCGGCGCCGCACTTCCTGATAGTCCGCGCCGTACACCCGCTCCGAGTTCAAATGCAACAATGGCGAGGAGCTGCTCGCGCAGCGTTGGACGAGTCGTGCCAGAGCGGCGACAGTCGTCTCTTCAGAAGAGCCCAAGTTGAGCACTTCTCCGGGCTCTTCGACACAATCGAGAATCCGTAGCAGTCCGTCCACCACGTCATCCACGTGGACCAGACAACGGGTCTGATCACCATCCCCGAAGATCGTGATCGGCTGGTTGGTCAGGGCTTGCTCCACCATTCTCGGCAAGACCATCCCGTGACGGCCACTCTGCCCCGGTCCCACGGTGTTGAACAATCGCGTTCGCCAAACCGGAACGCCGCGCCGTCGCTGCAGCCGCTCCCCTGCCTCTTCCATGCGGACCTTGGAAGCCGCATAGGCCCAGCGGGCTTCGCTCCAAGTGGACGAAACCAGGGGCGCAGACTCGGGAACCGGAACCGGAGGACGGCGACCGTACACTTCCGAAGAGGAAACCAGTAGCAGCGGGGTTCGACATCGCTCGGCCGCAGCCAAGACCGCCCACGAGGCGCGAACGTTGCGCGCATAGGTTCGTCGTGGCTGCTCCATGGTCCGACGCATCCCGACCACCGCCGCCAAGTGGACCACCGCTTGACACTCTTCCATCAGCGAAGTGAGCGGCGCTTCTTCCACCTGGCGACGAAACCAGGTGAGGCGCGGGTGCGCCGGTCCAGGAGTCTCGGTTCGCGCCGTCGGGCCACTCGCGTCGTCCACCACGAGGACCCGATCTCCGCGGGCGAGTAGCGCTCCCACGAGTCGGGAACCCACGAACCCTGCACCGCCAGTGACCAGGTAGCTGGGAATCATTCGCCTCCGAAGCACGGATCCCGCTCGGTTCTTCCGGCGGGGAGATTCTGGAGAATAGACGAATTGAAGCGTGGGGTATTCCCTCTCGCGAAACTCCAAGGCTCCCCGTTGGTTGTGAGGAGGGGGCCGACGAGCCGCCCCTCCGGAGAATCGCTTGCTCGAGACAACCACTCCTTCCTGGCCCGAATCGCTCCGCCAACGGAGGTCCCGCCTGGCTTGGCGGGTCGTGCCACTCCTTGGGCTCCTGGCCCTGACACCCCTTGCGATCGCGACCCCACCCACCGGCTCCGGAGTGCACTTCCGGGTGGCGGAGCCCGTCGGGGTCGCTCGCACCGGAGACGTGGTTCGAGTGGGAGTTCCCCTGGCCCGCGGACGCTATCCGGGCGCCGAGCGGAACTCTTCGCTCCCTCTTCAAGTCGAGGGAATTCCGATCTCTCAAAACCGGGTCCTGCAGCTTTGGCCGGACGGATCGGCACGTTGGACGCTGCTGAAGTTTCCCATCGAATTGGCGGCTCGTGAACAACGCCGCTTCGAAATCGTCGAAGCCGCCGCCTCTCCGGCTCCGGCCATCGCCGAGGCCACCGAAACGGACATCCGAATCAACACCGGCCCGCTCGAATTCACGGTGAGTCGCGGGACCCGCTTCCGCCTTCTGGATTCGATCGAATGCAAGGGCCAACGAGTCACCGGAGTCCCGACTGACACCGGGATCACATTGACCGACTCCCACGGAACCACGTTCCACGGAATGGCCGATCGAGTCGTGCTCCAAGAAAACGGACCGGTCCAAGCGACGGTCGAAGTGGAAGGACGATTTTTCGACGCCGCAGGAAAAGCGTTACTCCCACGGGCGAGTCAGTCTGAGGACCGGAGTGCTATCCGTTTCTCTCTATGGCTCACCGCGACCCGCGGTCGCTCAGACTTGAAACTGCTGTTCAACCTCGCCAATCCAGGCAGCAAAGATCTGCAAGCCTTTGAGGGGCGACCGGCTCAGTTCGGGAGCAAGCAGTTTTCCAACCAAGACACCCTCAAACAGTGGTTGTACTTCCAGGACTTGCGCCTGCGCGTTCCTTTGGAGGTGGAGTTGGCCACCGACGTGCGAACCGCCGAGCAGGCGGTCGAGTCGGGAGCCGACGAGGAAGTGCTTCTCCAGCAGTGGTACCTTCCCGCCGAAGCGATCCAAGGTACGAATGCTCCCGCCGGATTCCGGACCACGTTGACCCACAATCATCGGATGGCGCTGAGCAACCGTGCCCGCAGCGACGGATGGATGAGCCTGCAAGGCTCCGGCGGAAGGGTGATCGCCGCCTTCGAATACTTCTGGCAGAACTGGCCCAAGTCCCTGGGATTCCGCGAGCGGCAGTTGGAATTCGGCGTGTTCCCCGATCTCCCCGCCAATGCACTCGCCCAGTGGACCTACGCTGCGGCCAAGGACGTCTACCACGTCCAATCGTGGACGGACGGAACCAAGGCCAACGAGCCCGAGAACTTCCAGGTCAAGGATCGTTCTCAACACGTGTTCCAAGGAGGTCGTTGGAAAGCCCATCGAATGTGGCTGCAGTTTGCGGCGAACCAGGACTCGGATCCTGCCCAAGACGTCCGCGCGTTCCGCCACCCTTTGGTCGGGGTGATCGACGGCGACTATCTCGTCTCCACCGGCACTTGGCCCGAGTTCTTTCCTGGAACGTTGCGGACGGAAGACGCCATGGTGAATGCCGCCCTGACCGGCCGCCGCCGCTGGCGCACGGCCCTTCTCGCGAACCGCCCGGCATCCTTCCCGTCGAAGACCTCGATCCCTGCAAGCCGAGACGACACCACCCAACGCGGCTGGGCCAATCTGTACGGGTATCCCAACTTCGGAGACTTGTCCTGGGGCGGAGGCAAAGGTCGCTACTGCAATCTGCACTACGACTGGCCGTTCGGCATGCTCCTGGACTTCCTTCGATACGGCGATGACGAGTTCTTTCGGCTAGGCGACCAAATGGCTCGCTACCGCCGCGAGTGGGGCCAGTACCACCATCGAGGAGGAATGGTGTGGGCCGACGGACTGTCCTGGTACGAGCAATCGGACCACGGTTTCGAACCGGAACGGCCGCGACGCACCCACAACTGGAACGGCGGCCTCCTCCTGCACTACCTGCTGACCGGGGAAGAGCTGTCGCGACGCGCGGTGATCGAGAATGCCGATGGCTGCCATGATTCCTTCTACTGGGGATATCGCCTGGGCGGCAAGCTAGACCAAACCGCAATTCAAACCTCCACGCGAGAACAAGGCTGGGCGATCCTGGCCATGCTGCACGGTTACCAGCTGACCGGCGATTCCAAATACCTCGAACAATGCAAGCGGGTCATTCGCCAAATCACCTTGCCGACTCTCCAGGAAGTCGGCGGGATGCGACAGTTCGTCAAGAAACACGGCAGCCTCATGTTCGGGTACTGCAGCTCCGGTTTCTTGAAGCTGTACGACGCCCTCCCGAAGGACGATCCACTGCGGAAGGACATGGCGGACCTGTTCGTGCAAATCGTCGACGGCGTCGAAAACCCGGAGATCAAGACCGAAGCGCAGCTCCAACAGGGCCGTTTCACACCTCCCAAGTACAAAGACCCATGGGGCAAGCCGAGCACGACCTACAGTCTGTTCTTCACCGATCCGCTGGCGTTTCTCGTGAAGGAAGTCTCTCCTCACCCGGCCCTCTCCCGACGATTGAAAGAGAACCTGTACACAGCATTCGTTCACCAGTCCTCGCCGGAACCAACTCGCATTCAGAGTCCGGAAACCTGGCCCACTCCTGGTTTTCGAACCGTGACCGGCGGACAGATCACCAAGGAACTGGGCTGGATGGGACTCCTGGGGAACTACGCTCTGGCGACTTTTTGCGAGGTGGAGTCGCCTCCCGACTTTCGGCGTCGCGATTGAGCAAAGTGGCGGCGCCAACGAGCCGGCCGTGGTGACACGTTCGGAGGAACCCTCGAAGAGCGTCCCGCCCGCCCCCCCATCCCCCTTTGATCAGAAGGAATCCCGGCCTTCAATCGTCACCGATTCGAGAACTCCGCGAAAGGTCTGACGATGTTCGCGGTCGGTCCCCAGGTCGATGTACGGAAGCACCCAGGGATCACGCTTGCACGGCAGGGTCATCTCCTGGCTTTGATCCCCAACTTGAAATTCCACCCGATGCGCGTCCCACGAGGCACACACCTCGTGCGGCCCCGTCGACTGCGGTACGGGCAATGCCAAACGATGCGCGCCCCCCCGTCGGTCGTGGCACAACAGGATGACTTCCTCAGCCACGACGAAGCATTCCACGGCATTCGACGAGCAGGGTTGGTCTCCGTAGGCGTTGTCTGCTCCTGGAAACGGCGAGCCGACGATGGTCGTTCCGAGACCTAAGTCCGAGGATCTCACGTCGAGAGAGTACGGGCCGTCGAACTGTCGCCCTTGACCTCTCGAGTAGTGGATGTCGGCGGTCGATCGTTGGGGCTCGCCATCCCTGGGTCCCCCGTTGTGAATCACCAGATCCGGCCAACCATCCACGTCCAGGTCTCCGACCGCGGCACTCTTGGGTTGATTGGCAGGGAATGTCGTCGTGTCGCGAAGGAAGCCACGCGAACCGTCTCCCCAAAACACGGTGAAATGAGGCGCGTATCTTGCACTGACCAGCAAGTCCGTGCAGCCATCGACATCCAAGTCCGCGGCCGCCACCGTGAAAGGAAAGCTCTTCTCGGGAAAGGTCAAGAACTGCGGGTCGAGATCCGGGCGGCCGCTGTACCAGATCGAGATCCGGTCCCGCTTTGGCTCGGTGAACACGACATCGATTTCCCCGTCCTCGTCGAGATCCGCGCTGACCACCCCGAGACTGCCCTCCGTCGGAAGCACCGCCGAACGCGAATACTCGGGAGACCAAAGTCCCTCGCGGATGGCTCCCCCGATGACTGCCGAGCCGGCTCCGGCCCCTCGCGCGCCAAAGAAACTGAAGACGATGTCCAAGACCCCATCTTGGTCGCGATCCCACACACTGACCGCTTCACAAGACGAAGTGAAGGGGATGCCGCCCTGTCGTGGGAACCCCCCGCTCCCATCTCCATAGAAGAGTCGGGATCCGGTGTGATGACCGGGCTGAAAAGTGCTGAACAAGACATCCCAGTTGCCGTCCTGGTCGAAGTCCGCAATCGCGTTTCCTTGGGCCAGGTGGGTGGGTAAGGCGAGCGAATCGGACCAGGCGAACTCGGGTCCCCAATACACCCGGGACCGATTGCCTCGGGCATTGCTCACCACCAGATCCAGAACATCGTCCCCGTTCAAATCCCCCGCAGAGATTCCCCGAGCTCCCTCGGTCAGGAATTCCTTGCACTCATAGGCACCCCGCTTCGACGTGCCATAGGCAATCAGGGACGCCGCCCGTGCCTGATGTTGGCTGCCGGACACCGGATAGTTGCCGAGAACCAAGTCCGGCCTTCCGTCGTCGTTCAAGTCCCGGAAACCCGGAACGCACCAGAGGAACTGCCGCAAGGACGGCCGTGGTTCCGGAAACCGGACCGCCATTTCGATTCGAACACCGCTCCGGTTCTCGGGGAGCCAAGCCGAGAGCGTCGCTTGTCCGGGCTTCAGAACCACTCCCGACTCCGTCGGGACCACCCCCTGGCAGGTTCGTAGCTGCGAACTCTGAACATCGACCGGGAACTCGAAAGCGACCGACCGGCGACCGCGAGCCACCTCCTCCGGTTCCCGGGTCGACACATTGCGGCAAGCGGCCACTCCAAGAACGAGAAGTAGCGGCACCAGCAACCGCCAGCGGGCGACTACTTGTCGGCGATGTCCTCGCTGCCGTACGGGAGACGGGTTTGAACGTCGTCGATCTCCAGGTCCAGGGACACGTCCTGGTCTTGGGAATCCCTCGGCTTGCGAGCCATGGGCAAGGTCGAATCGAAGCCGGACGGCTTTGCCGCGTCCGAGTCCGGGTTCCCGTCGTTCGGAGTGTCTTTGGTGTCGTCGTTCGAATTCATCTCGCAACTCCCTGATCACATTTCTTGTCCGGTGAACCCTTCCTTCATCACGCCTTCCGTCTCGATCCGTTCCAATTCCAGGTCGAGACTCGGGCCCGGCTCGGAAGACTTCCCGGACTTGGCACCGGGCGTCCCGGGGGTGTCGGAGTCCCCGAGCGGGCTCGGCTCCGCAAGCCGATCCCGCAACGATTTCTCATTCCTGCCCATTCCCGTCTCCACTCCTTTCGATCCCGGTTCTTAGGGAGACGGCTTGCAGTACAAATGCATGGACTCAGCCACGGCAGCCACCCGTTCAGGAACCTGGCGCGCGACGTCACTGGTCTCCCCGAGAACCACCGGCCCACTCTCGGACCCGGCCGATTGGGTCAACAGACCGGACTGAAACAACCGCTCCGCGAATGCAAGAAGCTTGGTTTTCGCGGCCGGCGGCCATTGGGCCAAGATCTCGCCAACGGATCGACGCCCGTCCACTTGCTCCAAGAACTTCGCGGTGTCTGCACCGATGGAAAGCAAATCGCCGCTCCTGGCCCGATACAGCACCCGCGTCGGTCGGGGCTCTTCTGCGGGGATTTCTTCCTCCAACTCTTGGAACAAATCCTCCTTGAAGTTTCCGGACATGTAGCGGGGCCGCAAAATCGAACACTCAGCTTGGTTGAGGGTGTCCGAGATTCGTCGAAGGTCGTGGGAGATTTTCAGGATGCGATTCCCCCAAGGAACCCGCGGCACGACGGTCTCGAGATTCCCTTCGTACTCTTCTCCGACATGAACCGCGCTCTTGCGCTCCAGGAACGAAAGATCGCCAAACTGACAGAGATACAAGAAGTAGTGGCTCTTCAGTTCGAACAGGAGCAGGTTGTCTCCGTGGAACAACGGGAACTCTTCTCGGATGACCTTCATAAACTCAAAGAACAACTGGCGGGCCACTCTTCGCTCCATGCCAGCCCCGGGAACCCAGTCGTAGTAGACCTGCAGGTCCTTCGACTCGTCGTCCAAGATCTGCTGGATCTGATAGGTGTCCGGATCGGCGTAGACTTTCGAGAGATGGTCGATGTAGAAGATTCGCAAGCTGACTTCGTGAACCAGATCTCGATGATCCCGAAGCCATTGCAGCGTGCTGCGCGCCTCCTCCTCCGTCTCGGTCGGGAACCCGATCATCGTGTACAACGTCACCGAAACTCCGGCGTCTTTCAAATTGCGGAGAATGCCCTCGGACTCCTCCAGGCACGTGCCCTTCTCCATGAGATCCAAAAGGCGCTGAGAACCGCTTTCGAATCCGAAGGCAATGCGTCGACAACCGGATTCGTAGATCTCTCGACAGAGTTCCGGGCTGAACAAGTTGCGTTCGAGTCGCGCATCGGTCCACCAGCGGATGTCCAAGCCGCGCTGCGCGAGTGCGGGCGGCAGCGTTCGGAACAGCACGGGGGGCATATCCTCGACGATGAAGTACACCACCTTCGAGTTCCAACGCTCGGTGACCGTCTCGATGTCGTCCATCACCTTGTCGAGGGAACGCTGTCGATAACCGGGACCGATCACCTTGTACAACGTGCAGAACGCACACTTCTCCCAGTAGCATCCACGAGTGATGGCCAACGGGAGAGCCAGCTGGGGCGAGAAGTAGTGATCCATCGGCAGGCCGTCGAACTCGGGCGTCGGCAAATCGTCGATGGCAAGGGGTGATTCGGGCGGGTTGGTCTGCACGGTGCCGTTCTTGCGGTGAATGCAGTTGCCGACCCCGTCGATGTCCTTCCCATCCCGAATGGCCTCGGCCAGCTGCAACAGCGGTCCCTCGCCTTCTAAGACAATGGCAGAGTCGATCACGTCGAACACCTTGCCACTGCGGGTCATCTTGTCCCCGATGTAGGCCAGGAGCCCCCCTCCCACGGTGATGTGGACGTCCGGCATCCTCTCCTTGACGAGGCGCGCAAGAGTCAAGCCGGGGATCACTTGAGAGGTGTAAGTCAAAGAGATCCCCAATAGATCCGGCTGAGCTTCGAGGATTTCCGGAACCGCCCGTTCCCGGAAGTACTCGACAAAGAAGTTCGATCTTTCGTCGAACAAAGCGGTCAGAATGTCCTGTTCGCGTTCGATCGAATGAGGAAGCGTAAAGTTGTGAGGGGTCAACGCGGACGGGTAATGCTCCGCGGAGATCAGCCGAAACGCTCGATCGAACAACTTCACCGAACGCAGATACAGGTCGTAGTCGTAGAACCTCTCGGGGTCTCGTAGTACCGCCTTGGCGTCTTCGATGCCCTCGACCACGGCATCCGCAGAGGCCGCGGCTTCGACCAAGACCCGGAAGCGATCCATCTGGCGGAGCTTCATGGCCGCGTCCCGAGGCATCTCATCGAGCTGCTGCTGGACCACCCCTCGACTTTGCGCCAGCCGCTCTCGGCACAAGAAGTATTCGTGAGCGTCCAGGTTGAAATCCCGCTGATGGGTGTCCGAAAACCCTCGAGCCCGGAGGAACGCGGTGAGCGACGGCAAACAAAGTGCCGGCTGAGTCGGATGGGCTTGCGGCGGAAACACCAAAAGGGTCTTCATGAGTCGCTCTCTCCATCTTCGAAGACGTCCGCCAGGACCTCGACGATCGGCCCCCGTCTCTCCTCGACCCTGAGCCCGTGGGCCTCGAGACCGCGGCGCATGGCCCCCGTCACCGCAACGGTCACCAGGACTTCGCAATCTTGCAGCGCACTGCCCCAAGCATCGGCATCGGGACGGGCCGTGCCTGGCGCCGACACCGGCCGGCGCTCTTCAAAGCGAACTTCTTGGGAGGTGACTTGGAAGAGAAGAGCCTCGCTCGAACGAGCCAGCCGTTCGTTCACCGAGACACCGTCTCGTGAGGTGACCGCCATGCGCATTCCCACCTCCTGATCGATGACCACCGTCTCCCAAGGGGGTTTGGCTCCCAGGCGCCGCGTCAACGCAAGCAGTGTCGAGCCCGTGGCGATCTTACGGCAGTCTCCAGGCTTCCTCCCCAGAGGATTTCGCCACGAAACGAAAAGAGAGGGCGGCCCGCAAGCCGCCCTCTCCGGATGCTCATTTGAGTCGCGGTTCCGAGAACCGCGTGGCGTCAACCCCCGGCCTTGTGGGTCCAGTTGACCTTAATCGCCCAGTTGACCACCGAGCTCGGCGCCGCGTTGGTCGCAAAGTCGTCGTTGCTGGTCGCACTGCTGTTGTTCGGCAGAGCGTTGCCACAGCCGGATTTGGTGTCGGTTCCGTCGGTATCCGAGGCGATCCAAAGGCAGGTATCGCCACTCACCCAACCCACGGTGGCAACGTAAGGCGCGCCTCCGGCGGAAAGCGGAACCCCGTTCGGTAGCACAAAGATCTCCCCTGGGTAGCAGGTGTCGGAGGTGACATTGGCTGGCACCAAAACATTCTGGAGAGAGTCGCCCGCCAGCAGATGAGGAGTCACCGTGACGTTCGGATCGACGCCAGACGCAAGCGGGTGATGGCCGACGTGGGCCAGTTCCCCGTCAACTCCGCAAAGCTCGGTCAAGGACACCTCGACGCTCGTGACACAAACGTTCCCCGAACCAGCGCCGGTCGTGGACTCGGCAGTTCCCAAGTTGACCACGAACCAGTCCGAGGGTCCCGACGGGTTGGTGACCTTCCAGACAAACCCCTCGTGGTCGCCATCATCCTTGACTCCGTAGCAGCCAACGCAAGAGCTACTCGGATCCACGGTGTTGATGGTGATGGTGCTGCTGACTTTCAGCTTCGGCTTGTTGTTCGGCTTGAGGTCACAGAAATCCTGGTAGATCAGACACAGAGTGACCGGTCCAACCAGGAACCCGCAGGCCGTGTTGCTGCAGATTTCGTAGGTCTCTGGCTTGGGCCCGGGGAAGAATGCATTGCCGGTCGTCGTGAACGGAATCGGGATCCCGAGATTGACGAGCGGCGCTCCACCCACGCAGAAGAAGAGCAGGCTTCGCTGACTCGTCTGGGTTCCCCAGAACACCATGCACCAGGTGGCTCCGACGTTCAGCGTCACCGACGGCGAACCGTTGACCAAGAAGCTGTTCTTGGTGGCATTCGCGGGACGAACGGTCAGGCCAATCTGCCAATTGAGGCCGGCAGGAATCGCGCCGGTGTTGTACCCCGTGGTGGAAGCAAACGAGCGATTGAACGCGGGACTGAACGTGTCCGCAAGCATCCAAGTTGCACTGTCTCCCGGACGTTGCTGGAGCGCCACGTGGACGTCTGTGGAACCGAGGTGCAAACAAGGAATTGCGTAGTGGACGAGATCCTGAAACCCGTCGCTTGCGGAAACCCGAGCATTCCGTTCGACGATCGGATTGGCGATGTCCGGAGTATTCGGGAACGTGCCGGACTCCGGATAGATTCCGATCGTCTGGGTCTCATCGACGCTCAGCGTGCTCCACACGTCGACGCAGATCCCGAGCACCGAAGCGCTCTCACAGGTGTCATCGAAATCGACACTGAACCAGTCGCTCGAACCTGCTGGATTGTTCAGCTTGAAAAAGATGTCGGCCCCAGATCCGTCATCGAAGATTTTGCAGTCCAGAGACAGCGGAACCGGGGTCCCAACCACCTGCGCCTGTGCGGGACCGCAAAAACCCCACGCAGTCAGGACGATTGCAGCCAGTTTCTTAGACATCACGTCTCCTGGGTTTTGGCCATCCATCCGGCCAAGGCCGCTCCTTCGGGCGAAGAGCTTCGAAGCACGCGCCTCGACCCAAGCATCCGCTCGGAAGGGAGTGTTGAGCTCCCGAGTCGCCTCGCCCTTCGTTTCAGCGCCTCGTTGCCCGCGGACGGTTGCCTGGCTTGAGCTTCCCCGGAGACACCCGGCTCGAACCCTGAGTTTCGCGAAGCACAAAAAAAAGAGAGGGCGGCCCGAAGGCCGCCCTCTCAGTGATCCTCAAGAAGTGGATCGAGCAAACAAAATCAACTTACTTCTCAACCCAGTTGACCTTGATCGCCCAGTTGACCGTCGTGCTAGGCGCAGCGTTGGTCGCGAAGTCGTCAGCGCTGGTGGCGCTGCAGTTGTTCGGCAGGATGGTGCCGCAACCGGACTTCACATCGGTACCGTCGGTGTCGGAAGCGATCCAGATGCAGGTGTCGCCACTGACCCAGCCGACTGCAGCGATGTACGGGGTGCCACCGGGGCTAACCGGAACACCCGTCGGCAACGTGTAGACCTGACCCGGGTAGCAGCTGTCCGAGGTGACGTTGGCCGGCACCAGGATGTTCTGCAGGGAGTCACCAGCCGCGAGATTCGGGGTCACGGTGACGTTCGGGTCGACGCCCGAGGCGAGCGGGTGGTGACCGACGTGGGCAAGCTGACCGTCGACAGCGCAGATCTCGGTGAGCGAGACTTCGACGCTGGTGACGCAAACGTTGCCGGCGCCAGCACCAGTGTTGGTCTGGGCGGTACCGAGGTTGACCACGAACCAGTCGGACGGACCCGACGGATTGGTGACCTTCCACACGAAACCATCGTGGTCGCCGTCATCCTTGGTGCCGTAGCAGCCAATGCAGGCATTCTGCGGGTCGACGGTGTTGACGGTGATGGTGCTGCTGACCTTCAGCTTCGGCTTGTTGTTCGGCTTCAGGTCGCAGAAGTCCTGATAAATCAGGCACAGGGTCACGGGGCCAACCAGGAAACCGCAGCCGGTGTTGCTGCAGATTTCGAAGGTTTCGGCCTTCGGACCCGGGAAGAACGCGTTACCGGTGGTGGTGAACGGAATCGGAATACCGAGGTTCACGAGCGGCGCGCCGCCGATGCAGAAGAACAGCAGCGAACGCTGGCTGACCTGCGTACCCCAGAACACCATGCACCAGGTGCCACCCACGTTCAGCGTGACCGACGGCGAACCGTTGACCAGGAAGCTGTTCTTGGAGGCATTGGCCGGGCGAATGGTCAGACCGAGCTGCCAGTTCAGACCGCCGATCAACGCACCGGTGTTGTACGCGGTGGTCGAAACGAAAGAACGGTTGAACGCGGGGCTGAAGGTGTCAGCACCCAACCAGGTCGCACTGTCACCGCTGCGCTGCTGCATGGCAACGTGGATGTCAGTGCTTCCGAGGTGGAAGCAAGGCAGCGCATAGCTGACGAGGTCGGCGAAGCCGTCCGTCGCGCTGACCAGGGCGTTGACTTCCTGAATCGGGTTGGCGATGTCAGGAGTGTTCGGGAACGCACCAGATTCCGGATAAACACCAATCGTCATGGTCTCGTTGGCGCCCAGAGTGTTCCAGACGTCAGTGCAGATACCGAGAACAGACGTGCTCTGGCAATCGGCGTCGAAGTCAACATTGAACCAGTCACTGGAACCGGCCGGGTTGTTCAACTTCCACCAAGAGTCAGAGCCGGAACCGTCGTCGAAGATCTTGCAATCCAGCGACAGCGGCACCGGGCCACCAGCAACTTGCGCGCTCGCCGTACCGGCCAAGCACGCAACACCAAGTGCTGCAACAAGCTTTCTCATAAAACCCTCCAAAAAAGAAACAGGACCAAAAAACGGGCACCGGCAATACTCAGTTGGTTTGGGGAATGGAGTGCTCGTGAACGCGCCCCGCGGGAATGCGTCGGGGTGGGCCGGCAAGACAATGAGCCGTCGGTGGCACGCGGAAGAGACGCGCAACCTGGCCAGCCAGACAGGTCCTCGGAAGAGGACAGAGTGAGTTCAGAGCTTCCCAAGATGTCGAGTGGTTCTCAGTGGTGAACAACTCCGCCGGGGGACGGAGAATCAACGAGTTCCGGCTCGAGCTTGGGCGCCGGCAGCAAGAGACTTCCTCGCTGCGGCGGAGATCTTTCGAAGCTCCCATCGGGCAGGGCAATTGCCCGAATGTTGCATTCGACGAATCTCGCTGGACCTTGGCTCTACAGACGGATCTCGCGGCTCAGGGTTGGAGGGGAGCCGAGGACCGGCTTCGCTCCGGGTATTTCCATTCCCAACGAATCAGACCAGGGTTTTGACGGCAGCCAGAATCCAGGCCTCATCCGAGATGTCTTCCACCAAACAACGTATTTCACGAATCCGGGAGAGTCAAGTCCTCCCACGGGCACGCAATACGTCAGAACTGAGACGTAGATTCGACCGTGAGAGTTCCGGCAAATCCGGGATCCGCACCCTCAATAGCCTGGACGTCCGGGGGGGCAAGACCATCGAAACCCTGCGGCCCCCTCCACTGGATTCCAACCCATCGGCGGGGAAAGTTCGGCTAACGCGCGATCTCGAGCAAATATTGCACGATGAGATCTCGGTCGGAATCCGTCATCTCCAGATCTTCGGCGGAAGGCATTTCCGTGTCGGGGTGCACGGAGGCAGGGTCGAGCAGCAAGCCGTGCAACCACTCGGCGCTTCGGCCCGCACCGGCCTCCTCCAACGCAGGCCCGCCGGCCCCCATTTCGTCACCCTCCCCCTCGAGGGTGTGGCAGTACAGGCACTCGTAGGAGTCGACCAGCTCGCGGCCCGGGGGCAAAGGATCGGGAGGCAGCCCCTCGGGAGCCTGGAACGGAGGGCTGGGCGGAGGCTCGTAGGGGTCGTCCCACTCGAGGACTCTCTCCGGCGGCTCGGTCTTGCTTCCCGGATCCATCAACCCCAGAACCGTCAGAACGACCACCCCGCCAACCACCAAGACTGCCGAACTCAGCGCGAGCGGTCGGTCACCCAAACGTCGGGACGGATTGCGGTCCGTAAAGGGGAGGAGCACCAAGGCGGTGAACAACGCCCCGGGCAGGACCACGGTTCCGAACACGAGGGCGTCTCCCTCGAAGTACTTCAGCAGTTGAAAAAGCCCGAGGAAGTACCACTCGGGCCGAGGGTCGTACCCCGCCGCATCCCGGCTGGCAGGAGCTTCCAGAGGAGCCCCTCCCATCACCGCGGTGAGCACCGCCACGGCCGCGATGGCTCCCACCCCCACCATCACCTCGCGCAACACATGGTCCGGGAAGAAAGGGGCCCGCTCGACATCCTCCTGGCCAACCGGCTGCCCCGGCGGGGTGATCCCCAGGCGGTGCACGAGGAAGAGGTGGATCGCCACCAGCGCTGCCAACACCGCCGGAAGAAGGATGACGTGGAGCGCATAGAGACGAGTGAGAGTCAGCGCCCCCACCTCGGGCCCTCCGCGCAGGAGGTCGGCGGAGAAGGCTCCCACGACCGGGACGGTTTCCGCGATCGACAGTCCGACATCCGTCGCCCAGTAGCCCTTCTGGTCCCAAGGCAGGAGGTACCCCGTGAAGCCGAAACCGAGAATCACCAGGAAGATCCCGAGCCCCACCAGCCACAGCGATTGCCGCGGACGCTTGTATGCCGCAGTGAGAAAGACCCGGAGCATGTGGGCGACCACCAGAACGACGACGGCCGACGAACCGAAGTGATGAAGCCCGCGCACCCACGCGCCCCCGACGACGTCCTCGTCGATGAAGCGAACGCTGTCGTAGGCGTGGTCCGGGGTCGGCGCGTAACACAGAGACAGCAGCATCCCGGTCGCCGCCTGCACCATCAGCATCATCAGGAGCCCCGTCCCCAAGGCGCGGGAAAACCCGAGCCCGACCGGGACCTTCTTGTCGATCACCCACTCCTTGAGGATCGCCGAGAACGCTCGCCCGCCCCCTTCTGCGTGGCCGCTCACGCTTCTTCGACCTCGACGATGCCGTCGATGACCCGATACGGAATCTCATCGAGAGGACGTGGAGGTGGCCCTTCGCTAACCGAGCCGTCCCGGGCAAACACGGCGCCGTGACAGGGGCAGCGGAACGTGGAACTTTTCGTGCTCCACTTCACCGGACAGCCGAGGTGCGTGCATCGCCGCGAAAAGATCTTGAGCGCGCCGGCGGAATCGCGAAGGACGTAGACGTTGCGAGACACCGATTGCCAGTACCAGCCCTCGAGCCGCCGAAACGAGAAGGACTGGGCCACGGGGTCGCCCGGAGTGACTTCCTCTTCGCGGCACAAAGCGACCCAGCGAGCTTTGCGATCTCGCCAGCGAGACGACGAGATTCCGAAGGCGGCGCCGAGGGCCCCGAGCCCGAAAAGCACCACTCCACTGAGGCCTCCGATGAGGCCGATGAGGACATTGCGCCGTTCCATAGACCGCTCCTGTTCAAGCCACGGCCATCGCTGCCCGGGACTGCTATACGAACAGGGGTGGCCCAAGACCTCCAAAAAATGAGATCAAAGCGGGCCGTCGACGCCGAGAACTCTGGTACGGGAGCGCCGCAAGAAGTAGCTTGTTTTCCCTTTGCCCCGGGGTCGGAAGAGCCGATGGCTCGAACCCGGAGCCGAGGTCACCGGATTCACTAGGAATCGGCGCTGTTGATTCTCCGAACGAGCGCCCATCGGCAGGCCATGGTCTGCCAGCAAGACTCTGGAAAGAACTCTCCATGAACCCCCCCGACACCCTGGAAGCGACCCAGCCGTCGTCTCCGACGAAGGTCATCGTGAATGACGTCACCTTCCAGATGGCCACCGCCAACGGAACCGGAAGTCAGTCAGCGAACAACATCTTCGCCAAGACACTGTTTCGGATGGGAATCCCGGTGGCAGCGAAGAACCTGTTCCCCTCCAACATTCAGGGGCTCCCGACCTGGTTCTCACTGCGAGCCTCGAAGGATGGCTACACGTCCTGCAAGCGGGACATCGATTTCCTGGTGGGGATGAATCCAGCCACTTGGAGCAAGGACGTGGCCGAGGTTCGCCAAGGCGCGGCCGTGCTGTACAACAGCGACGAGCTGTCTTCGGAGATTCTCAAGTCTCGTCCCGACCTGGTGACCTATCCGGTCCCGATCACGACGCTCGTGAAAGAGCACATCCCGGCTCCGAAGCTGCGCAAGATGCTCGCCAACGTGGTTTACGTGGGCGCCGTGGCAGAGCTTCTCGGCATGGACCACGACGTGCTTCGCGGAGTCATCGCGGACAACTTCAAATCCAAGCCGAAGGCGGTCGACATCAACGTCAAGGCCGCGGAAGTCGGTCGCGAGTACGTTCGACAGAACCTCGAAAAGAAAGACCCCTTCCGGGTCGAGACGATGAACGCCAACGAAGGCAAGCTGCTCATCGAAGGGAACACGATGGGTGCTCTCGGCGCCCTGATGGGTGGCTGCACCACGCTGTTCTGGTACCCGATCACGCCTTCCTCGAGTTTGCCGGAAGCGTTGATTGCCCAGTTCCGCCGATTCCGCATCGATCCTTCCAATGAAGAGCACCGCTACGTCGACGTCCAGTGCGAGGACGAACTGGCGAGTGCCGGCGCGGTGTTGGGCGCCGGTTGGGCTGGAGCCCGATCTTGCACCTCGACCTCGGGACCAGGCATCAGCTTGATGAGCGAGTTCATCGGTTTCGGCTACTACGCCGAGATCCCCAGCGTGTTCTTCGACGTACAGCGAGTGGGTCCCTCCACCGGACTGCCGACGCGCACCGCCCAGGGTGACATTCTCCTCTGCTACCACTGCTCTCATGGGGATACGAAGAACATTTGCCTGCTGCCGGGTGGCCCGGAGGAGTACTACGAGTTCTCGCGCCAGGCTTTCGACGTGGCCGATCGCTTCCAGACTCCCGTGTTCGTGCTCTCGGACCTGGACCTTGGCATGAACTTCTGGATGTGCGATCAGCCGGAGTATCCCACCGAGGGATTCGATCGCGGCAAGGTCATGAGCGAAGAAGACCTGGAGAACGCCAAGAGCTTCGGTCGCTACCGGGATGTGGACGGCGACGGAATTCCCTACCGCACGCTACCAGGCAACAAGCATCCGCTCGCCAGCTACTTCACTCGCGGCTCTGGTCACGACGAAGACGCCAACTATTCTGAAGACGGCGACACCTTCCGTCGCAACCTGGCCCGCATCGGCAAGAAAATCGAGGGGTCCCGCGACAAGCTCCCCCAGCCCATCCTCGACGCCAATGACAAGGCCAAGGTGGGACTCATCGCCTACGGCTCCACGGAAGCCGCCATGCAAGAAGTTCGCGACATGCTCAGTAGTGACGGAGTCCCGACCAGCTACCTGCGACTGCGGGCTCTGCCGGTCGCCAAGAACGTCGTGGAGGACTTTCTGCGCAATCACGAGCGGGTGTACATCATCGAACAGAACCGAGACGGCCAACTCGAAACCATCCTGCGGGACGACATCCGCAATGGCGAGTTGACCGACCGTCTGCGCCACGTGCGCCACTTCACTGGCATTCCCATCGACGCCCAGACCGTTCGTTCCTCGGTCCTCGAACAAGAAAAGAACTGAGCCATGAACACTGCCACGACCAATCACGCCGGATTCGCCAAGTCCGACTACGAGGGGCAGCCTTCCACGCTTTGCAAAGGCTGTGGCCATGACAACATCACTCGGCACATCATCACGGCGTACTACGAGATGGGGATCAATCCCTACGACGTCGTGAAGCCGAGCGGCATCGGCTGCTCTTCCAAGACCCCGGCATATTTCATTCATCGCGGCTACGGCATCAACTCGGTGCACGGAAGGATGCCGTCGGTCTCCTTGGGCGCCAAGCTGGCCAACGGGAACCTCCAAGTCGTGGGAATCTCCGGAGATGGCGACAGCGCTTCGATCGGCATGGGTCAGTTCTGCCACGCCGTGCGCCGCAACCTGGACATGGTCTACGTGGTCGAGAACAACGGAGTCTATGGACTGACCAAGGGCCAGTTCTCTGCCACCGCCGACCGTGGCTCGACTCTGAAGACCGGTGACATCAACTCGCTCGAAGACATCGACCTTTGCGCCACCGCGATCACCCTGAACGGTACCTTCGTGGCACGTGCCTATTCCAACGACGCCAAGCAGCTGCGGGCCATGATCAAGGCCTCCATCGCCCACCGGGGAACGTCACTCCTCGACGTGATTTCCCCGTGCGTCACGTTCAACAACCACGAAGGTTCGACCAAGTCGATTTCCTACGTCAAGGAACACGATGTCCATCTGAACCAGGTGGGCTTTGTCCCGCATTGGGAACAAGACGAGGTCGAGCTGAAGGCCGGCGAAGCCTCCGAGATTCGCCTGCCTGATGGATCGCAGATTGTGGTCCGCCAGGTGCGAGACAACTACGATCCGACGGATCGCATCGCGGCACTGCAAGTGTTGCGAGAAGTCGCCGACCAGGGTGAGATCCTGACCGGCTTGATCTACGTGTCCCCGCAAGAGCCGGACTTCAACACGATCAGCAAGTTGAACGCAACCAAAGGACTCTGTCACTACGACGAGGCCGACTTGCGTCCGACCAAAGAGCAGATGTCTGAGTACCTGGCTTCTTATCGCTAGCCGCCAACTTCCTTGAAAGCCGACGGCGAGCGGCCCAACCTCTTCGGGCCTCGCCGTTCCGACAGCCTCCCGCCGCCGGGATCATCCGATTCGTTTGCGGAGGAGCTGGCGGGAGTGTTCGCGGGAAGACGAGTGGCAAGGCCAGGATGATTCAAGGCCTGCGACAAGGGGGCCAAGCATTTCTGGCGACGGCCTCCCATGAAGCCTCCGGGATCGGCGATCAGCGTTCCCAGAGCTCGTCTTGGTGTCCGGCCAGACGGTTGGCGTGGCGGGCGGCGACGAACAAGTAATCGGACAAACGGTTCAGGTAGACCATCGACCGCGTGTCGTGGGCTTGGGTCTCGACCAAAGGCACGACCTCCCGTTCGGCCCGGCGGCACAGGGTGCGTGCCACGTGCAGCTGGGAGGCCACCAGTCCCCCCCCCGGCAGCAAGAATTCCTTGAGCGGACCCAGCTCCTCGTTCATCGCGTCGATCCAGCCTTCGAGCCGACGCACTTCCTCCTCGCCGGGCAAGACCATGTTCTCCCAGCGGTCGGCGGGTTCGGTGGCCAGGTCCGCGCCCACGTGGAACAGGTCGTTTTGGATGCGACGCAGCTGCCGCTCCAGTTCGGCCCCCCCGTCCGCACTCAGAGGGTCCTGGGCTCGCAGCGCCCGGGCCAACCCCAACGCCGAGGACAGCTCGTCCACGGTCCCGTAGGCGCGGATGCGCGCACTGGCTTTGGAGACCTCCTGCCCCCCCACCAGGCGGGTGGTCCCTTGATCTCCCGAACGGGTGTAGATCCGCGTCAACCGATTTCGCTCAGATGCCATCCGCGCACTCTATCATGGGGCTGGAAGGACTCCGTGCTCTCGCCAGGAACCTCGCCATGTCTTTTCTCTCCCTCGCCATGGGGATTCTCATCAGTCCCTGTTCGGATCCGGACCGGGGAGCGGTTGCATATGAGTTTCGCCAAAGCAAGGAAATGCGAGACTTCGAGGTGTTGCAGGGCGATTGGCGGGTCCAAGGAGGTGGCTTGGTCTGCATTTCCAAGAATCTTCGCGATGAAGTGCGTTGGCGACGAAGTTTGCCATCGGCGTTTCGTCTCGAAGGGGAGTTGACCGCGGGGACGACCCTCGGATTGGAGCTGACCCGAACCGGGGTGCCGACCCAGATCCTGTTCGACCGCCGACGCCAATCCGTTCAGGTTCTCGAGAATGGCCGCGATCTGTGCCAGCACCATTTCGAATGGCCGACCCACCAGTCCCTGGTTCTGCATCTGAAGCACGACGGTTCCTCCCTGGAAATCGGAATTGGCGGGGAGGATCGCTGGCACGTGCCCTGCAAACCGGCGCGAGGTTTGAGACTGATCTCTCAACGGAATCAGAGCCGTTGGGACCGCCTGAAGATCGTGCCCCTCGCGGAGCAGAGCGAGGAATTCGCGGCCAACGAGACCCAACAGCTGCGGCTGGAAGACGCGTTGTCCTTTCTTCGGCGCGGAGAGATTCCCATGGCTCGGGAGACCTTTCGGGCCTTGGTCCCCGAAACTCCTCCGGACCCGCGCCGCGAGCTGCCTTCCAGCTTGCTCCTAGCGCTGAACGAATGGGCGTGGACCGACGCGGAGGCCCGGCGGTGGGATCCCGTGGCATCACTCTTGCATGCGACCCGAGTCGAGTCTGAGGATGGGACGGTTTCCTTGCACCTGCCCTTTCGCAGTTCCTGGAGCGCAGAGGTCTTGCGCACAAGGAGGGTGGATGGGGACATGCTCGTGGTCCGATGCGGTTCGCCTCCGGTGGAAGTTCGGGCGAGCCGCTACGACGGCCGGATTCGCTACTGGTTCGGGGAAGAACCCCGCCTGTTGTTCATCCCCGGCGGCAATCCAACGATTCTGGCACGCTCCCGATACCAGGACTTGGTTCTCGAAAAGCCAGGGGCAGAGGGCCGGGTTTCCCCTCGGGAGTCGAAACTGGCTCTGGGGGGACGCGACACGACCTGGTTCGAGCTAACCTACGTGGACCCGACGAGCAACGCCCCGCAGGCCCCCAACGTCGTACGGGAATATTTCCTGCAAAGCCGAGGAAACACTCATCGGTGGAGCGTGGAGGGAGCGACCACAGCCATCGCGCTGGTCGAAGACGAACTCGCCTGGATGCTGAACAGCATCCAGCTACACAACGGGATGCCCGCGGTCCCTTCGGAACGATGAACGAAGCAACCGACACTTTCTCTGGCCAGGCCTTTCCTCGCATCTTGGGGGATTGGTCCGTCGGGACCCCGGGTCCCCTGGTCGTCATTTGCGGCGGGATCCACGGCAACGAACCCGCGGGAGTGTTCGCGGCGCAACGGGTGTTGCATGCGTTGCAACGCAACGAGGTTCCGATCCGCGGACGCTGCGTGGCCTTTGCCGGCAACTTGCGAGCTCTCGCCGCCGGCCAACGATTCATAGAACGCGATTTGAACCGCTCCTGGTCCGAAGCCTGGTTCCGGCGAGGTTCTGTGGACGCCAAGGACGCCACCTCGCCCAACGCCGAGGACGCGGAACAAGCGGAACTCGCTCGCTTGATCCAAGAAACTTTGGTGGCGGACAATTGGCCCTCGGTGGTCTTCCTCGACCTGCACAGTTTTTCCGCCGAGGGACATGCCTTTGCCATCATGGCCGACACCCTCAGGAACCGTGACCTGGCCTGGTCGATTCCGATTCCCACGATTCTCGGATTCGAAGAGTCAGTGGAAGGAACCTTGCTGGAGTACTTTGCCGAGCAAGGTCACGTGGCGATCGCCATCGAGGGAGGGCAGCACTCTGATCCCAACTCGGTGCGCTGCCACGAAGCCGCGTTGTGGATCAGCTTGGTTCGGTCGGGGTGCGTCGACGAGCGACACGTCCCCAATTTCCCCCAATACCGGGAGTTCCTGGAACGACTGAGCGAAGGGCAACCGCGCTTCCTGGAAGTCTGTTTTCGTCACGGCCTCCATCCCGAGGACGGCTTCGTGATGAACCCAGGCTACACGAACTTCCAGCCCGTGGAAAAAGACGAAGTCCTGGCCACAGATCGTCGCGGCAAGGTTCACGCGCCGGTGGAAGGTCGCATCCTGATGCCGCTGTATCAGGAGCAAGGGGAAGACGGTTTCTTCATCGGAAAGCCGATCCGCTGGTTCTGGCTGCAGCTCTCCGCGGTTCTCCGTCGCATGCGCCTGGAACTCCTCTTGATTCCCGTGCTGCCCGGCGTGCATCGACTCCCCAACCGGAACCATTGGGTCTACGTGAACCCAAAGATCGCCCGCTGGTTTGTGGTCGAAATCTTTCACTTGCTAGGCTTCCGCCGGCAGCAAGCGCGGCACGGCGCTCACGTCTTTTCGCGACGCCCCCCTCCGTAGAAACCTCGAGCACGCGTCCCTGATTCGATGGCTTCCGGATGCATCTCGCAGGACATCAAAAGTCCTCTCGACACTCGATCGGATCTTTCGCCTTCGTCCGCGAGTCCTCGACGAATCCACGGGCTCGGTGACCCATTGCCGACAACTCACCTGGAGTTGCCCCCGTCACGCCATGCCAGGGAAACCGCATGACGGACCGAATCTGTCAACGGACTCCCGGCGCAGGACACTAGACTCTGGCTGGTGGAAGGGAGGTCGCGACCATGAAGCTGCTGCGAATCGGGTTGGGAATGGCGTTGCTCGGGGGGATCGGAATGAGCGGCGTGCTGACGGGGTGCCGCAGCACTGTCGAACCCTGGCGCACCTTCGAGCGTCGTCCCCAGGAAAATCCGTGGGCCCGGACCGCTCCTCCCCGTGTCGATCCGGCGCCGCCCCCTTGGGTCTCTCCCACGGGCGTCGAAGTCGCCCTGACCCCGCGAGAGTTCGGCGAGCGTTCTCCCGAAGGGAGGACGTTGCACTACTGGGTGTTGGGAGAGGGCGACGAAACGATCCTCATCCTGGGGGGAACTCATGGCAATGAGCAAACCTCCGCCCAGCTGAGTTTCGAGTTCGTCAACTGGCTGGAAGACCATCCCCCACTGCTAGAGAATCGGCAGGTCGTGATCGCCCCCTTGGTCAATCCGGATGGGTATGAAATCGCCCGACGCGAGAACGCCCGGGGAGTGGATCTGAATCGCAACTTCCCCGCCAGCAACTGGAAGCCACGTCACCAAGTCGGCTCCCATCACCGCCC
The DNA here is from genome assembly GCA_028289345.1 of Planctomycetota bacterium. Taxonomy (GTDB): domain Bacteria; phylum Planctomycetota; class B15-G4; order B15-G4; family SIAN01; genus JANQQL01. The sequence goes on from JANQQL010000001.1 coordinate 33,878, forward strand.
GGGACCGTATCCCCGATCCGAACCCGAGACCCGCTTCGTGATGTTTCTCATCGATCGCTATCCCCCGGATCGCATCGTCTCCATTCACGGAGCAGCTTCTTGCGTCAACTGGGATGGACCCGCCCAAGGTCTGGCCAGTGCGATGAGTCGCGACTGCGGTTTGCCTCCCAAGGCCAGCATCGGCTACCCGACTCCTGGGTCGTTCGGTTCTTGGATGGGCAAGGAGAACCAAGTGCCGACCATCACTCTCGAACTGCGGGACAATCGCCAGCTTCGCCAACCGGAAGAGACCTACTTTCAGGCGTTGGCCACGGCGCTGTGTTACCCCCAGTCGGTCCCCTCCGAAACTCTCGAGCTGGCTCGGTGAACCCGCGTCCTTTGGCCCGCTCCCCGCGCATTCGTTTCAGCCGGCCCGAGGATGAAGAGCAGCTCCTGGCAATCAAGTGCGAGGTGTTCGAAGGCTGTCGTTTGGACCGGGAACGTCGCCGCTGGCGCTGGGAGTTCGAGGACAATCCGGCCGCTCGTTCCCACTTGCCACGCGCGGCGGTGGTGGAAGAAGGTCCGCATCTGTACGGCTATTTCGCGTTCGTCCCCTATCGAATGCAGATCGGCTCGGACGTGGTATCTGCCGGAGACGGCATCGATCTGTGCATCACCGATCAAGCCCGTGGTCTCGGCCTAGCGCACCCATTGGTCGCGACCTTGTGGGACGAGGGTCCTTTCGAGTTCCCGTTCACCGCGGGAATCAACCGTGCCTCCCGCCACTTGTTTTCGGCCCATGGAGCCACCTTGATCGGTGGCCAGGACGACCCCATCGCGTTCGTGTACTTTCTGCACGACGCCCATCCCCCCTGCCCCAAGGTCAAGGACATCACCGTGCAACGAGTCGACGAATTCGACGAACGGGAAGATGCCTTGTGGCAGCGGATCCGCAAAGACCACTCCCTGATCCTGGTCCGCGATGCCGCGTCCCTCAATTGGAGATACCGAGACTACCCGTTTCAGGAGTGCCTCCTGTTGCGAGCGACCGCCAAGGACGGCGCGTCCCGAGGAATCGCGGTGGTCCAGTTCGATCCGGCCCGCCAGTGCTGGTACCTCCTCGAGCTGTTGCACGATTCCGAGGATTCAAACGCTTGCCTCGCACTCCTTGTCGCGGCCAGGGAGGCGGTCGATGGCAGTTCGGCCGAGGCTCTCTACTACAGCACCCGTTGGCAGCCGCAGCACGCGCCGCTGCAAGCCGCAGATTTCCGTCCACTTCCCGGCGATGTTCCGAACTTCATGGGCAAGCTGCCGGAGCAGTCGCCCGTTTCGGTCCGAGACTGGTACACCTCGCTGGGAGATGGGGACCCTTTGTTCGAAGTCGGCGTGGAGGCCTCATGACTCATCCGAGCCACACCGCTGCCACCGTCGCCCGAATTCTGCACGAACAGCGCATGGTCGATGCCTACCTCGCTCGGCAAACAGTGACCTGTCCCCCGGGAACGAAAGCCTGGATGGCCGGACCTCATCCCGACGACAACCTATTGGGGCCGGGAGGGGTCACGTTGCAATACGTCGCTCGGGGCGTTCCGGTGCACTGGGTCTGCATCACCGATGGCCGAGCCTGCGTCTCCGACGCCAAAGAACGACAGGCCATGGCCGAGACCCGAGCGTCGGAGGAGCGAGAATGTGCCCAAAGGATCGGGGCCACCGTGGAGTTGTTGGGGATCGCGGAAGATCGTTTGGCCGAGCCCCCCGTGCATTCCCAAGCCGTCGAACGGGTACGCCAATCCTTGAACCGAGTTCAGCCCGATGCAGTGTTCGTGCCCTACGCCCTGGACACCCACCCCCTGCACCGATTGACGGCCGACGTGGTCGCGAGAGCCTTGGTCGATTTCCCCCACCCCTGCCAGGTGTACTCGTGGGCCTTGGGCGCCTTTCCGCCCCCGCGCCTCATCGTCGACATCACTGCCCACTACGCCTCAAAACGAAGCCTGGTGGAAATCTACCGCTCCCAGCTGAGCAAGCGCGACTACCTCGGGGAGCTGGATCTGCTGCAAGGCCTGCACGGCTCGTACGCCCAGCCACCGCTTTCCGCGGCAGAACTCTATGACTGTCAAGAAAAGTCGATCTTCGTTGCCGAGACCCTTCCTCTCGCGCTGAACGATCCCGACACGCTCCGCGCGGGAGTGCAGCCGATGGTGGACCCCGACGCGTCGTAGCGACCCAGCAGCGGCAAATCACGAACGCGGGAAACCAAGTGCGATCCAGTCACTCGGCGAACCGGAGCGCATACCCTCAGTGGGATGGGTCCAGAGTGAACTGGTGAAGCACTTCTCCGCGGATGTTGACGAACTCCACGGTGGCAAGTTCTGGAGTGACCTCGACCCGCCCGTGACCGCTGGTCTTCCAAAACGTCTCGTAGCCCGTGTCTTGCTCGTCGAACCGCCAGGGCGCACTGGTCGTACCAGGCAGCGCGTAGTGAATTCCGTCCACCACGATGTCCGTGAACACGTGGTCGTGGCCGTAGAACAAAGCCTGCACTCCATGCTGTTTCATGAGTTCGTGAATCCGGGCCTGCTCTCCCACGCTTGCTGCTCGTCCTCCTCCGCGGCCGTAGGAAGAGTTGGCGCGATCCCCGCCGTTCCCTCCCACCACGTGGTGGATGCACAGGAACTTGTAACGAGGGTCGCTGAGCCGAAGGCTTTCTTCCAAAAACTCGAACTGGGCATCTCCCAATGTGAAATCCGTGGGCCCGCCAGGATTGGTGGGCTCGCCTCCCAACAGGTGGCTGGTCGATGTGTAGCCGCGCACGTTGAGGACCACGAACAACCCATCGCCCCACGAGAACCGGTAGTAATCCTCGTGCTCACTGCCAGCGCAACCCGGTGTTCCCGGGCGAGGATTGACTTGGTAACGCTGTCGCGCCTGCCTGGCGAATGCGCGTTGTTCGGGATCGTGGTCGCCGGACTCTCCTTCCCAGTTGCCAAGGACCTGATACAGGGCTCCCGCGTCGGCCAGGTGCTCGGCCAGCAGATCTCGAGTTTCTCGGTGCGCCTGCTCGGCGAGGGCCATGTTCGAAAAGGCGGGATTGAAGCCGAGAGTGTGCAAATCGAAGTGATCGCCCAAGCCAATCACGAAATCCGGCTCGTCTCGACAAACGTTGGCAGCCACCAGCGAGAACTCGTGGCGAATGGTGTCGCGAGAACTTCGAAACCACTCCAGGCTGTCGAGGCCGTACAGGAGCATGCCCTCGCTTTCCAACATGTCGAGTGGCAGAGACGGGCGCAGGCTGTCGAGGAAGAAGTGCATGTCCGAAACCAGGGCGAAATGAAACGACTGTCCCGGATCACGAACCGTCGTGAAGCGCCCGCTCTCCTGAACCCGATGAACCGCGGCGCCGCGGCGCGGGCCGGGTTCGGCCTCTTCCAAGGTCAGCGACCAGAAAAACGAAGAACTCGCGGAGAGGCCGTGGATGACAATCTCCATCAAGGTTTCCGGAGGCAGCCAGACGGACGGTCCGCTGCCAGCCAAGGATTCGGGCCAAGCATCCGCTTCCAACGTTCTCGCATCACGGGATCGAGTCGCGGAGAAATGCAGCTGGGTGGCTTGACCCGTGTCGCACGGAGTGAGTTCCAAGGTGACTCGAGAAGGGCGCTCCCCTCCCTCCACCGTCAGAGTCACTCCTTCTTGCGTGGCGCGGCCCACCAACGGGTGAGCACCCATCAGCTCCTGGCGAACTCGGTTCTGGAAACCGTCCTTCCCACTGAGCGCCTTGGCTCCGACCCAAAGGCCACCCGCCAATGCCAGCCAGCACAGACTGATTCGAAGCAAGCGCAGGGTCAAGGTCACCGGACGCGATCAACTCCGAGATAGCTGAAAACGATAGCGATAGCGGTCGCCCCGATAGTGGCCAACGGTGTATTCGACCACCCGTCCATCGGCGAGCTGAGAGCGTCTCACCCTTCGCAGCAACGACTGCCCCGCGGGGACCGAAAGTCGAGTGGCAAGCACCGCGTCCGCTTGCACGGCTTCCAGGAACTCTTCCGTCCGGGAAGGGCTCAGACCTCGGCCACGCAGAAAGTCGTAGAGCGAGGATCCGTCGGGGATGCCTGCAAACTCGGGGAGGTAGGTATGCACGTGCACCATGCGTTCGTCGTTGACGAAGCGCAGCCGCTCCAAGTGCCAAACATGGGCACCCAGAGAGACTCCCAGTCCCTCGGCAACCTCTTCGCCCGCGACCGCTGCCTCGGCGTTCAGCACCCGGGTTCGTACCTGAAACCCACGCGCTTTCATGGCTTCGGCGAACCCCTCCAATCCCGACAGGTCGACTTCGATCTTTGGCGGGTTGACCTCACTGCCTCGACCGCGCGCCCGTCGAATCAAGCCGTCGCGCACCAGGTTCTGCAGCGCGGTCCGAACCGTGACCCGGCTCACTCCAAAGTGCTCCTTGAGTTCCTTCTCGGAGGGGAGGAGATCTCCGGGACGCAACACGTTGTCCCGAATCTTGCCGCGAACCAGCTGCTCCAACTGTGAGTAGAGCGGGAGCGAATGATCCTTGTCGAGGATCACGCCTGGGAAAAGACCTTGAGAGTCTCGCGAACGCACGGATCCGCTGGCATTGAGCCTGTCGGATTCCTGTCGGGCGTCGCTCGAAAGCGCCGCCGCCACTGGGGAAGACGCTGCGGGGGAAGATGTTGTGGAGATGCGGGCGGTCATCGGTCTCGCCATCGGATTCCCTCTGCACGCCCTCGTCTTTTCCTTTTCCTGGCGAATTTTCTCTCCGTCGAGGTGCAGAAACCAGCCTTGTCGCGAGAACTTCGCTTCCCCCCCTCGAGCATCGCGGAAAAAAGACCTGCGAGAGCGAAAGGCTCCAGTTGGGAGAAGATTCTTCCGATTCCCCTACCCAGGTCCCCCTCGGCTCGATCGCGGAAAGAAACAAGGGACGAATCGTTGAGCCCACGGAAACAAGCCGAAAACGTGTGTTGAAGATTCGAGGGGATTTGCAGATGACTCGAGAACAGACTCCTGGTCTGTCGTTCCGCCCTCCGATGCGGACTTCCCGGAGAATCCCATGAAACCCTTCGATCATCCCTGGCTCGCTTGCACGTTCTCGTTGCTTCTTCTGATCGGCTTGCCTGGTTGCATCACCAGCGGCTTCGAGATCGGTGGCTCGGGGGCGGTGTTCATCCCGGAGATGAGTGGCGATCTCGGACTCGAGTCAACCGTCGGCGGAGTCTTCGCGGACGTGGACCTCAACCAGTTCGGATTGGAGGAACGCGACAACGTTCCCTACGCCCGAGTTTGGGGCTCGGCGCTCGGCCTCAACGTTTGGGCCTCCGGATTCCAATACGAAGAAGACGGTCGCGGCACCCTCAACGTCGGATTTGGTGACTTGGTTGCCGGTGTTCCAGTCAACGCAGAAATGGAACTGACCACCGCCCAAGCCGGATTCACGTTCCCGTTGATCGACCTGGCGGGAGTTCGTCTGGCGCCGGGAGTGGGCGTGGATTACTTTGATCTGAACATGGTGGTCGACCAACCCACCGTTTCCCTCCGGGAAGAAATCGACACCCAGGGGCCGATTCCCCTACTCTTCTTGGAAGGCTCCTTCGATCCGCCGGTGGTTCCCCTGATCCTCGAAGCGAGAGTCGGCGCGATCGCCGGAACCTACGGTGACATCGACGGCAAAGTGATCGATGCGGAGGCCACTCTTTCGTTCAACCTCTTGGACCCCCTCGAAGTCTTCGCCGGGTATCGACTGCTGCGCTTCGACGTCGACGGCACCACCGACGGTCAGGACTTCTCTGGCGACATCCTACTGGACGGGTTCATCTTCGGTGGCAGTCTGAGATTCTGAGAATCGCCCCGAACGTCGGCGCGAGCTTCCCCCATCACTTCCCCTTCAGACGCCCCAGCAACTGCTGGATCTCTTGGTCCTCGGGTCGAACCCGGGCCGCCCGCCGGGCATAAGGAAGTGCTTCGTCGCTCTTTCCCTGCCGCTCCAGCAGAAGGGAGATTTCCCGCAGGGCCTTGAAGTGCTTGCGGCGTAGCTGGAGCACACTCTCAAACAGCGCCACGGCCTCGGTGGGATCGTCCTCGCGCAGCAGCTGGCCGAGCTGAAAGCGAAACTCGGTGCGATTGGGAAGGCCCGCCACCCCGGCACGAGTCACCCTCAGAGCGTCTTCGCGACGCCCGAGCCGTTGGTACCAATCGATCAGCTCCTGCCGAACACCAATGGATCGAGGGTCCGCTTGCAACGAACGCTCGTAGGAATCGAGCGCGGCGTCATTGCGCCCTTGGGCTCGTTGCACCCGAGCCAGGCTCACCCAAGCGGGCCCCGCATCGGTGTTCTCGACCAACCGCTTCAGCACAGTCTCCGCTTGGTCGAACTCCTTGCGCCGAGAGTGGAGCAGCGAAAGCTGATAATCGACGCTCTTGTCGTAGAACAGCCCGAGCCCTCCGGCGCCAATCGGCTGAGCGCGGTGGAACCAGTCGATCGCGTCCGCGGTTCGTGCAAGCTCCGTCGGCGGAAGTAGCGGCTGCTCATGAAGGAGGGTCCGCTCGATCACTAGGTACGACCGCCCCGTCCAGGCCCCGACAAAGGCACAGCCATTCACGACTCCGCTATGCAGAGTGAAGACCAGAAACACGGCGGCCACGGTTCGCCAGATCCACCCGACGGAAGTGACTCGACCGTCCTTCTTCAAGCGGAAGCGGTGCAGGCTCACCTGGGGTTTCTTCAGCGTTCTCCATAGCAACCAAGCAAGGAACGTTGCCACCCCGGCCCATCCCGCCGCCATCAGCGCCGGCACCAGCGTGTAGGCGGACAGCATGGAAAAGTAGGAAACGGCGAAGATCCCGCTGAACACGAACTCCTCGCCAAGAGTGAGGTCGTATCGTTTCTTCGGCTTCTTGTGACGCGGTTTTCCCTTCCCCAGAGCCGGAGCGCCCCAGCCGACGTAGAGAGCATCGTTGGGACACACGCTGACACAGTCCAAGCACTTCATGCAGCCAGGATCCACCACCATGCCGTACTCACGCACCTCATCGTGAATCTTCACGTTGGAAGTGCAGACCGCCGTGCAGTGGCCACATTGCTCGCAGGACGGGGTCACCCGAATGCGGGACAACGCCAGTCGGTCGACGGGAGCGAACAACCCGCCGTAGGGACATCCATAGGTGCAAAAACCCTTCGCACCGAGGAAGTACACGGTCGCGAACCCACAAATCAGTAGGAACGGAATGGCGACCGAGACGCCGGCAAAGGTGTGCCAGAAGTCTTCGGTCATGAACTCGGTGTGGAGTCCGGGCCAGTCTGGGGGCATGCCTCGGAGCGGTCGCACCACGAATCGCTCGACCAAGGGCCAGAGGAACATCTGGAACGCGGTCAGAAAAGGCACGTACACCAGAAAGCGAGACCGAAATGCCTTGGGTCGAATCCCCAGTTTTTTCATGAACCAGCCGCAAGCGTCCTGGAGCAGGACTAAGTGACAGCCCCAACCACAGAACCAACGTCCCACGACCAAGGTCACCACCAGGGCCACCACGAAGAACACGGCGCCGGCGTTCACGACTCCGTCTCGCACGGTCTCCATGGCTTCCGACGGCTCGACCGGCGTCAATGTCGATCCCGTGACCAGCCACTGGACAATGTGAGCGATCATGAGCAACTGCACGACGATCAGCACTGCCGCTCGTCGCTTGCCCACCCGCGAAGGCCGAATGTTGGCCACCGAGTCCCCCGGCTCATTGTCGGTCGTTCTCGGAGTGCCGCAGTTCTTCGCCAGCGCCGTCATCAAGGGGACCTTTTCGCTGCCTGTGACAGTTCGGCCGCAAGCTCCGCATCGAGAGGCTGCAAACGAGAAACGAGTTCAGTCACCGCCTCTGCCTTCCCCAAGCGGAGGAAGGCACTGCCGAGTCCAAACAAGCATTCCGCATCGTCGGCCTCGATGCTCAGCGCTTGTTCAAATTCCTCGACCGCTTCGTTCCAGCGCCCCAGCTTCCCCATCCATTGGCCGCGAGCTCGACGCGCCTCGGTGTACTGCGGCCAACGATCCAAGGCCTGGCCCGCGTAGCCGACCGCATCGACAATCGCTCCTCCGTCGGCCGCCAAGTTCGCCATTCGGAACAGGGTTTCATGAGTGACGAGGTCGCTGGCAAGAGCTTGCTGGTAGTGGCCCAGGGCGGCAAGAGGCTCCCCCAGACGTTCCAAACATTGCGCCCAATAGTAGTGGATCGTCGCCGGGTTCTTCGAAACGGACGCTGCGGCTTCGAAGGCAGCGCAGGCTGCTCCCCATTCGCGACGGGACATCTCCGCCAGCCCAAGGCGGTAATGACCGCGGGCGTAGCCGGGGTCTCGCTCCACCGCGGCACTCAGGACGCGAACCGCCTCGTCGGGCTTTCCCTGCTGCGCGAGCTTTCCTCCCCGATCCACCGCCGCCACGACTTCCGGGTCGGTCTTCTTCGACGCAGTGGTCCGAAGCGACTTGCGGTAGTCCTGCGCCAAGCGATCCAGTCCGGAGCCGGACATCAGGGCGGCCAGATCCAGGGGGTCGAGCGGTGGAGGCTGGCCGAGCCACTGCCCCGGAAACGGAGCCGCGCGCTGCACCATCTCCCGAGGCGACGCTCGAAGGTGCCCCAAGTCCTCCTTCAAGGCTTCCCAGTCGACGGGTCCCAAGAACATGGAAGCCAGCCGGTTCTTTGAATCGATCAAGAACGTGGCCGGAAGTGGTAGGCGACGCTGACGATCGAGAACAAACTTTTGCAAGACGTCCAACGCTTCGGAAACTTCGCCACTCGCAAACCCTGCTTCGTGAGTCCAGCCGATGCGGGACAAGAACTCCTCGGCATCCGGCCGTGTCCTTTCCTCATCGGCACTCAAGGCCACCACACGCACTCGATGCTTTTTCCACCAGTCCCGGTGGGCTGCCAACTCTTCCATCTCCGGCAAGCAGTTGACGCACCAGCTCCCCCACAAGTGGAGCAGCAAGGGCTGTCGAGAACGTCCTTGCAGCAACTGCGGTTCCCCAGATTCCGGATGCTCGTAGTGGAGCGGGGGAAAGGGAACGCGATCGGCAAGAACGACGCGAGCGGCCGATGACTCCGAGACGGAGGAAGAGGCAACGACGGCGGAAGGAAGCACCGGCGAGTCCAGCTCCGCGACCCGCGGCGACTCCCCTTGTTTCCAGTGATAGCGGCGGGAAGTGGCAAGCTCGACCCAGTGGGAAGGTTCGCCACCGGGCCAATGCACCCGGACTCGCGCGAGGGAAGCCTCTCCCGTCCCGAAGTGCAACCACTTGCTGGACTGAGCCAGGTAGCCGTCGCCGGCGTGCAGCGTTTTCATGCCGCGCTGCTCGCCGAAAGTCACCTCCACTCGGGCGCCGACCGCGTCGCGGTTGCAGGTCACCCCTTCGAGGCGCAGCGCCAGAAACCCTCGTGACGAATCTGCCATGGTGTTGCGCAAGAACCGCAAGCGGGGGCCGGTGCGGTTGCTCAACCAGACATCGAGGGCGCCATCACGATCCCAGTCGGTCAGAGCCAGTCCGCGACCGTCGTCCGGCAGATCCCACCCGAGGACCGCAGAAACGTCGGAATAAGCGCCATTCCCCTGATTCAAAAATCCGCAGTGGCGCTCCCGACCACTCCAGGACTTGGTCCCCCGAATCAACTCGGTCATGGCCAACCAGCCCGCCAAGTAGTCTCCCTCGGCCCCTTCACTGGCTTGCAACGGCGAATGCGACACGACCTGCCGCCAAAAGAAACTTCACAAGTCGTGCTTCTCTTCGTTCGTGATGAAGCCGTTCGCCACGAGCAGGTCTTCCCGGCCGTCGTTGTTGAAGTCCAGGAATTTGGAGCCCCAGGCCCAGCGACCCATGGTCACGCCGGCCGCGACACTGACATCGCGAAAGGTCCCGTCTCCCGCGTTCTCGAACAGGGAGTTGCCGCGGGCATGGCGCTGGAACTGAGCCCGCACGTCACCCTCCACGTCAGTCTTGAACTGCCGCTGGAAAGTGATGCGATTGCCCGCGGAAGAAAACATGTTGCTGACGTACAGGTCCATCCAGCCGTCGTTGTTGTAGTCGCCCCAGGTCACCGACATGCCAGCGGAGATATCCTCCACCCCCGCTTCGGCGGCGATGTCTTGAAACGTGCCGGAATCGTTCCGGTAGAGGTTGTTGCGCCCAAAGTCATTGGCGACGTAAAGATCGGGATCCCCATCGTTGTCGAAATCTTCCCACGACGAGGCAAAGCTGAATCGTTCGTTGTTGACCTGTAGTCCTGCCGCTTCCGTCACGTCTTCGAAGTGCCAGCCACCGAGATTGCGAAACAGGTAGTTGGGGTGTCCATTGTTGGCATCGTGATAGGGAATGGGTACCGAGACGTCCCCATCCGGCGTGGTGTAACAGCAAACGTAGAGATCCAGATTGCCGTCCCGGTCGTAGTCCGCGGCGGACAGGCTGAGGCTGTCGGCCGCGGCCAAGCGCCGGACATGGGTGAACACCCCGGTGGAATCGTTGGAGAACAGGGCCACCCCTGCCCCCACCGCAAGGGCCAGGTCCTGGTCGCCGTCTTGATCCAGGTCGATGAAGAGCGCCCCATGGGCCGGGTCGATCAGATCCAAGCCCGACTCCGCGGAACGATCCATCGCCGTGCCGTCTTCCTGCTGAACAAACAACCGATGGGGCAATCCCCCGGGTTGAAGGATCAACACGTCGTCTCGGTCATCGCCGTTGACGTCGCCGATCGCCAAGCCTTCGTGGCCATACACGGTCAGCCCGAGCCCCGCGGGTAGCGTTCCGCGCCAATGATCCAGGGACGGAACCAGCTGTGCCTGGTACGACGCGTTGTTTCCAAGCACCGCGGACGTCGCGTCCGTGAACAGTGGTCCCTGGCTGGTCGATCGCACCTGCTCCGCTGCCGTCACTTGAATGGAAAGAAGCCTGGGAGCCGACGAATCCTCGGGATAGCTCCAGGTGACTTGCCAAGTGGCGTTTTGCTGGCATCGACCAGACTCCACCGTACCGGACGCTTCGTAGTCCACGCGCGTTGCAAAGGAACTCTCTGCCGGCTCGACAGTGATCAGCTTGAAATACACGTGAGCGTCCGCAGACCCAGCGAACGGTTCCCACCAGTGCTGCAACGCGGCCTGCAAGGCGCCCGGTCCTTTTTCGGTCCCGAGGTACGGTTCCGGGGACTCCACCCGCAACCAGCGACCTTCCGACTTCCCCCCGGCAGACTCCCGGTCCTCTTCCCAGCGAAACTCCAGCCCGACCAAGGACTCGAACGGCAACTTTGCCCCCGGTTCGATCCCGTGGGCCAGAACCTTGAGCTGTTGCTTGGCCTGATCGTGCAAGACTTCGGTGTCCCAACCATCACTGGTCGGGCTCAGCTGCTGGATCTTCGCGGCTCGTGGCTTGGATTCCCCCGGCAAGGTGGGAAGGGATCCGTCCGCCCCCTCGGTTTCGTGGTCGCTGGAAGATGCATCGGTGGAATGCACGACCGAATGGGAATTCGGGGAGTGCCCTTCGGGGGCTGTTTGCTCGTGGTCTGCCGAGTCTCCACAGCCAGTGCTCGAGCACAGCAACGCAAGCAACCAGACACCGGGTCCACCCGACATTCGTGGTCCGAGGCCGGCCCGAATCGTGGGACACTGCCAGGACGCCCTTCCCTCTTTGATTCGGAAAACGTCTTTTCGAAAACCTCGCCCTTCGGTCGACATTCCGTGAGTCCCGTGGGCCGCCATCACGGACCATCTTTCTTGGGTTCCTGGGGACTCGCGTCCGAACCATCGTCGATGTAACCCAGCTCTCGAAGACGTTCGAGAGCCTCCTCGCTTTCTTGCGTAGTTTCTTGCGGAGTCTCTGCGGCGGGACGGGGCCGGAAGTCGAAGGATTGCAACAGATCCTCCATCTTCTGAGAGATCTCACGCCGCTCGGTGAGCAGGTTGCGTTGTTCGCTCGGATCCTCGACCAAATTGTAGAGTTTGCTGTCTTGCGGCTTGAGCGCATGACGGATGTACTTCCAAGGTTCCTCGGAAACACAGAAGTACATGTCGTCCTTGCGATCGGCGGTCGGGGCGGAGGGAATCTTGTAGGTCAGCATGTTCACCGAATCTGCGTAGGCCACCAGCTTCGGATCCGCCGCTCCCGGTTCGAACAATGGCAGAAGGCTCTGGCCATCCATCAACTCGGGCAAATCGAGTCCGACGTAGTCGGCAACGGTAGGCACGATATCGATGGTTCGGACCTGATAAGGAATGCGAGTGTCTGCGGGCGACCCCGGACCTTTCATGACCAGGGGGACGCGAATCTGTTCCTGGTAGAGCACTCCGTGGGACCACCAGTTGTGGTCACCCAGCCCCTCTCCGTGGTCGGACACGACGACCACCACCAGGTCCTCCCACTCCCCTCGCTCGCGGAAGAAGTCGAACAGGCGCCCCATGTGCTCGTCCATGTATTCGATTTCGATGTCGTACTTGTAGCGCCAGACATCCCACGGCTTCTGCGACTTGGGCGCAGGAAAACGGCGCATGTATTCCGGAGGCGGTTGCACCTCGGGATCGTGGGGATCGAAGTAGTGGACCCAGGCGAAGAAAGGACCCTCGACGCTGCGCAGCCACTCCAACGCCAGGTCGGTGGTTTCTGCCGCGCCTCGCTGGTGCCTGCCAGTGTTGACCATTCCCACCTGGTTCACTGCGGCCTGCCGCTGCTCGCCAAACTCCGCATCGAACACCTGAAAGCCTTGGTCCAGGCCGAAGTACTTGGTCACGGGAAACGCCGACACGAATGCCCCGGTGGCGTAACCGTGCTCCGTTAACATTTCGGCCAGGGTCACTTGGTCGCTGGTCAGCTTGCTCTGGTAGTTGGTTCCGTGCAGGATGCGAAGCCCATGATGGAACGGGTATAGACCGGTAAGAATTGACGCATGGGAGACCGGAGTGACCGCGGCTTGGGCCATGGCTTTCTCGAACAGGACCCCCTGTTCCGCCAGCTTGTCGAGCACCGGACTGGTCTTTTTCTCGTACCCGTAGCAGCTCAGGTGGTCGGCTCGAGTCGTGTCGAGTGTGACGAGCAGCACATTGGGAGTCTTCGAGGGCGCACAGGCTTGCGCACCGAGGATCATCAAGAAGCCGGCCGCCAAGCGTCGGACGGCCGGGCAGCGCCCGCCGACCTTCGTGCCATCGTTCACGGATAGACTGGGTTTCATGGGCACTCCGGAGGGTTCTTCGGAAGCAGTCATCTTATCGGCACCCGCGAGTCCCCGGGACCGTGGGCGCCGGATCCGTTGGTACGCGAGTCTGGCCTTGGTCGGGGTGCTGGCGATCTACCTCGCCGGATCTTGGGTTGGCGCCTGGGTTCTGACCGCTCCTCGGACGCGAAGTTCCCTTCGGGACCAACCGACCTGGCAGTCCCAATCCCACCACGCCTCCGGAGGCGAGCGAGTGATGAGCTATCGGCAGGGGCCAGGGGACGCACCCGTCGTCCTTCTCGGCCATGGGTTCCGCGGGAGTGCAGCACAAATGACTCCGTTCGCCGAGCTCCTCCTGGACCAGGGATTCGCCGTCTGGTCGGTGGATTTTCGCGGTCATGGCCAGTCCCCGCCCCGAGTCGTGACCGCGGGAGCCACCGAGGCCCACGACCTGGACGCGGTACTCCGCGACTTGCGCAAAGAACGAGGAGATCTTCGAACCACCGGCTACCTCGGTCTGTCACTAGGTGCGGCCGCAGGCGCCCTGTCAGAGCTGGCCCCACAACTGGCCGCGTGCGTGTTGATCGGAATGTACGACGAGCTCGACACGGCGATCCGGCGCCGCTTCCAGCTTCACCTGGGCCTGGACCCGTGGCCCGCCGACTGGTTGTTCCGAAGGTGTGCCGAATGGCGCACGGGCATTCGCATCGAACACGTGCGCCCGGTGGACTCGCTGCACCGTTTCGACCCGAACCGCCTATGCCTGGTGTTCGGCCGTCACGACCGACGAGTCGGTCCGGATGCCCCGATTCGACTGCGCCAGGCTTGCAAAGAGCCAGTCACCGTCCTGTTCATGGAAGCAGATCACCAGGGGCTTGCTTCCTTGCACGCGGCCCCGCACCAATGGCAACGAATTGCGGAATTCCTTGCCGAGCACCTGGGAATGCCGCTCAGCCTTCCCGGCGAATCTTCACGCTGAACTCCTGGGGTGGCTCCACCAGGACCTGGAACGTCCAATCTTCTTCGAACGCCTTGGCGCGAAACTCTTCCTTCAACTCGAAGGGGAACGTCATTTTCTTCAGGACATAGTCGATTTCGATTTCTTCTTCGTTGATCCAGTCGACCAAGTCCGCGACGGGAGGATCGGTGAAGTCGACATCGAAGCTTTCGTTGGCCTGCTCCGGCGGAAAGGCCAGTCCCACGGTCACCTGGAACTGAGTCTGATCGCCGGACAGTACCACTTCGCGCGGAGTGACGAACGGTCGCCGCTCGATGACGATGCGGACCGTCAGCTCCGCCAGAGGCCGACGGTTTTCGTCTTCCACCGTGATGACGCCGTCGATGTCCTCGATCTTGTGACCGTCGATTCGCACTTCCACCACGGCTCCAGAGGTCGTGGGGCCCTCCGCGAACGAAGCGCTCAGGCAGTCGCAGCTGGACACCAAGTGCAGCGCGGGCAGCTCCTCGGCGCCTTCGATGAGGAGCGGAACCGGGAACGTTCGCACTTCCCCGAGCCCCATGTCGGACTGGTCGTGGAAGTCCTTTTCGAAACGATAGGTCACCTCTTCGGCACTGGCCGCATTCGGCGCTGGGGTCTCCGCTGACGGCTCGGTCCCCCCTCCCGCAGACGCCGCGGGCGGAGTCGACGCCGGGTGCCGCTGGGGGTCGGCCGGGGCTGATTCGTCCGAACCGCAGCTCATCGTGCTCCCCACCAGGAGCAGCCCCCCGGCGAATCGAGGAAGGAAGGTGCGGAGGAATGGAATCGCACTCATGGGAACTCCTAGAGGCTATCGAGAGAGAAGGGGCCAGGCGCCCCCGGGGGAGAGTACGGCCCACCTCGGGTTGCGGTAAACCAGAACCGCAAAAATTGCCGATAGTCCCAAGGAGCGCGTCCGCTTCCGGACACGCCGCCTCACAGGAGAGCTGATCCATGCCGCGCCGACCGATCTTCCTCGCCGTCCTCGGCCTCGTCACTTTGGGCTCACTGGGTCTCACGGTGCGCCCCAACGAACAGGAAAGCCTGCGCGCCCGCGTTGACACGCTGGAATCTCAAATCGAAGAGATGCAGGCCGAGCTTGACCGATTCCAGCAACTCGAAGAGGCCTTGCAGAAGAGCTGCACCGCCCTCCAGAAGTCCGTCGCCACGGCTCGCAAGAACGGCTTCGAATGGGCCGGCGCGAACCCCCAATCTCGCACGGACCTCCTGGAAGGCCTGCAGGCCTTTGCGTCACAGATCACCGCGACATCCCGGGGCAGCAACGGCGAGGACGTGGACAGCGAAGGCTGACCACCCCCAACGTCTCGGTTCGGCGAAGCAACTCTGCCGCCTCCGCTCCTGATGAGCGTGGGGAAAGCTTCGAATGTCATCGCCAATGACGGGGCCGCCTCCCCCGCGATCGGATCCAGCTCGCCAGCGTTGAGGCGGGTTGGCCCAGCAAGTATTGTCCCCACCGATGCGAACGTCACCGCAGTTTCGCACCGGGAGCGAGATCCCGGCGAAAACGGGGGAGATCATGCTGCAAGGCAAGCGGGGTGTGGTACTCGGGGTCGCCAATCGCCGAAGCATTGCTTGGGCGATCGCCAAGGGCGCGAAAGAGGCGGGCGCCGAAGTGGCACTGACCTACGCGTCCGAGCGTCTCAAGAGCAATGTCGAAGAGCTGGCCGCCACCGCGGACATCTCGTGCCTGCTTCCCTGTGACGTTACCAAAGACGGTGAGATCGAGGCGCTCTTCGAGTCTCTCAAGAAAGAGTACGGCAGCTTGGATTTCCTGGTCCACGGGATTGCCTTCGCGAAGAAAGAAGAACTCGCCGGGGCCTTCCACGAAACCAGCCGGGATGGGTTTCTCCTCGCCCAGGATGTCAGCGCCTACTCCCTCACCGCGCTGAGCCGGGGCGCCGTTCCGCTGATGGAAGGTCGCCCGGGAAGCATTCTGACCCTGACCTATCTTGGCAGTCAGCGAGTCGTCCCCAATTACAACGTTATGGGCGTGGCGAAAGCCTCCCTCGAAGCCTCGGTGCGCTACCTCGCTTCGGATCTGGGGCCTCGCGGAATTCGGGTCAACGCGGTGTCCGCGGGCCCGATCAAAACCCTCTCTGCTGCGGGCGTCTCCAACTTCTCCACGTTGCTCAAGGACGTCCCGTCCCGAGCCCCCTTGCGACGCAACGTCACCGCCGAGGAAGTCGCCGACGCCGCATTGTTCCTGCTTTCGGATGGCGCCCGCGGTGTCACCGGCACCAACCTGTACGTCGACGCGGGATTCCACATTCTCGGCGTGTAGACCGCCTCGGGGCAGAAGACTGTTCGACCGACCGAGGCCTCGTTTGCGCATCTCGGACACGAGCCGAGATTTCCAAGGAGATTCATGCCAGGCATTCGCAACGTAGTGTTCGACGTGGGAAACGTCCTGCTGAAGTGGGATCCCGTCGCCATCGTGAACGAGCAGCTAGCAGACGACTCTCAGCGCCAGAGGGTCTTGGAAGGCATGTTTCAACACCCCGACTGGGATGCGCTCGATCGCGGCGCCCTGGACGAACGCGAGGCGACGCTGACTTTCTGCGAACGAACCGGCCTCGACCAGGAAATCGTGGCGCGCCTGATGCTGGCTTCCAAGGCGGACCTCACGGAAATGACCGAGGGAGTGCAGCTCCTGAAGGAACTGCATCAGCGGCAAGTTGGGCTGTACTGCCTCACCAACATGAGCCGAGGAACCTTCGAGTTCGTCCATCCGCGGTTTTCTTTCTGGCAGTACTTCCGCGGCATGATCGTGTCGGCCTTTCTGCGCATGGCCAAGCCGGATGCCGAGATCTTCCAGCGCTTGCTGGACACCTATCGGCTGGATCCGAGCGCGACCGTGTTCTTGGACGACAACCCAGCCAACGTCCGCGGGGCCCAAGCCCTCGGGATCGTCGCGCGCTGCTACGATGATCCGGCCTCGGTTCAGGAATGGCTCTGGAGAGAAATCGACGCCGCCTGACCATCCCCTCGATCAGCGTTTGCTGAGTTCCGGCACCTGAATCACGTTGCCTTCAAGGACGTCCGCTTCCGACACGGACAGCTCGGCCACCTTGCCTTGACTGCGGACTTGGACCGGCCCCATGGCGGACACCGTTTCCGGCCGGACTTCGGTGGAGTACGGCAGGACGAGTTCGTAGTCGCCCGATTCGTCCGCCACCGAGCGGGCCTGGTACTGGAATGTCCTTCCTCGCCCGGTCTTCAACCGGACCTTCGCCAACACCGCCGCTCGAGGAGCCACCCGCCCCTTCAGTGTCGCCCCTTCCACCAGCTCCCAGACTTTGTACAGCGCCGCATTCTGGGGAAGCCCTGCCGCCGCTTCTCCCACTTCGATCGGCCGGGACTCGTGCAGGAGGCGAAAGCGCTGTAGTGCCGGGAGCTGCTGACCGGTGGCCGAGTTCTCGCTGAACTTGCCATCGTAGTAGTGCAATTGGATCACGGTGCGCCAGGCAATCTGTTCGGTCTGACTGGGCGGCGGCTTGGTCACGAGATACCGGGCGCGGTACTTGCGCAGGATCTCCACCGCCTCTTGCTCCGACTCGACTTCGTGGAGCCGCATGGAGTCCTGGTAATGCTGTCCGCCGAGATCGTCGCCGAAGTTGTTGACCACCACGGGTCGCTCGGCCACGTACTGGATCATGTGACCAATGTCCCAATAGGCAAGCACGCCGTAGTCGGGTTGAGCGTTCAGGTCGCTCGGGTCTCCAGCAGGCGGCGTGTGAGTTCTCATCCAGTCCGCCGTTCGACTCAATTCCCAGTGCGACAACACGGAGACCGGAAACTGCGGAGGCGGCGTGGTCTCGTCGCGCAGTTCGCGCCAGCGCTGATACTGCCCTTCGAAGTAAACCAGGCAGGGCCGAGAACACCAGAGGAACAACCCGGCGAGAAGCCACGGAATCGCTGCCGCCGGCTTCCAACGCTTCGCGGCGTTCCAGAACGGCTGACAAAGCAATCCAAGTACCCATGCAGACCCCAGAGCGGCGGGCACCGAGAACAGGTCCACGAAGCGAGCCTGAATGACGGTCAGTCCGCCCAGAGCGAGAACCGTCCACAGGAGCAACACTGACTGGGGGTCGCGGCGGGTGGAGAAACCCCTCACCATCCACCCGAGGAGCGCCAAGGGCAGCACCGGAAAGGTCCATCCAAGGGTCTCTGCGGCCAGCCCGCGGGTCAGGGACTCGCCAGCCAGGAACAGCGGCCGAGATTCGCGAACCGAGGCCTGGAACTGCTCGTCTTTGGTCACCCACTGCAACGACTCGGAAACGGACTCGCGCAATTCGGGGACCGCGACTCCCGCCAGAGTAGAACCCAGCACGAAAGCACCCAACGTCCAACCCAGCGGTCCCCACGGTGACGAGAACTTGTCGGCGATCCTCATGGCGATTCCGTGGATCAACGCCAATGTCGCCGCCACCGTCGGATGCAACCAAGACAGCGTCGACAAGGTCCACTGGCCGTTCTGTGCCCAGTAGCTGTCGTGACAGCCCACCGCCAACACCACGGCGGCAGTCAAGTGGGCGACCAGCCCGGGCCCCTTCAAGAGTTCCCGAAGCGACCCCGGGTCCTTGCCGCGAATCAGCATCCAAGAAACGATCCAGCATTGCTGGATGGCCAGGAACACCAGACAGCCCGGCCAAAGCAGAATCGAAACCGCCGTCACCGCCCCCCAGCAAGCCGCGGGCCCCACCACCGGCTGGTTGTTCAGGAGGCGACGACCGGTCCAAGCGCCGACTCCGAGGAAACCGGCCACCAGGAGTCCCATGATGGCGTGGTGATCCAAGGCGCCGATCTGGGTCATGAACAAGCTGCCGCCCGAAACGGACAGAGCTGCGCATGCCGCCAATGCCATCCCCCGAGACTCGAGCAGACAACGCGCAACCGGGTACAGCAGCAAGATCGCCAACACTCCGTACAGCGGCGGAAGGAACGCCGCCCTGGTTTCTTGCACCGAAAGAGTGTCCGCTGCGGAAACTTTCAACAAGCACGCAGAAAGCAGATCGAACCAAGGGGGCCAGATGGGTGCTCCGCCCTCGGGGAAATGCAGATACGGATCGAACTCAGGCACGACCGGAAAGTCTTCCAAGGCATGACGAGTTCGGGCCATGTGGTAGTAGGAGTCGTGGCCGTAGAACACGACTCGCTGATCCTCGGGAAGCACCGCCGGGAAGTTCATCACCCGACAAACCACTCCGACCAACACGCAAGCGAGCAACGCAACGGCGACCAGTACGGACCGACCACGGCTCGTTGCGGGAACGCTAGTCATCCGACTCGTCCTTGCCGCTCACGTATCCCAGCGACTCGAGCATGGCGCGCTCGTCCTCGGTCAACTCTCCTCCCGCCGCGGCGTCCGCCGGGGGACGGCGAAAGGCCGCCACTTCTGCCGCGAGTGTGGCGGCGAAGTCTCGCGCCACGTCCGGAAGTTGTGTCCGGAGATTGATTTGTTCGCCAGGGTCTTGGACCAAGTCGTAGAGCTCTTCCTCTCCTGCCGAGGTGCGGATGTACTTGTAGGGCTTCCGTTCCAGGGAACGGCGGGACTGCAGCCAACGCGTCGGATCGAGGTTGGGTTGGAACACCCGCACCGTCTCCACCGGACCCAAGGGAGCATCGGGACTTTCCGAAATCCGCACCGCATGCTCGTCGCTTCCCAGCAACGAGAGTCCGGCCCCGCGGCCATTCGTCGGTAAGTCCAAGTACTCCATCAGCGTCGGGAACAAGTCGAGATTGGTCACCGCACGAGCATCGCGACCCGGCTCGATTCCGGGCCCTCGCAAGACCAGCGGAACGTTGAGCAGCGGCTCGTACAAAGAGTACTGATGATCCAGGAGGTGATGATCCCCCAAGTGCTCGCCGTGATCGGCAGTCAAGATGACCAGCGTGTTCTCCAAGAGACCGAGATCTTCGAGGTCCCCCAACAGCTGCGAGAACAATGCGTCGAGTTCGAAAAGCGCCGCGTCGTACAGGTCAACGGTTTGCTGCAACTCGGCGTCCCCCATTTCCACCACCCCGAAGGTGTAGCCCCACAAGCGTTCCACCGAGGGGGGTTGGCGAAAGGACGCCTCGACTTGCGGAGGCTCCATGAATCGCTGACGCGCCTGCTCCGAAGGCACCACCGGGAAATGGGCTTCCATGTAGTTCAAGAACACGAAGAAAGGCTGCGATGCCTCAGAGGCACGAAGGAACCGCTGCACCCGCAATCGAGCCAGCTCCCCCAGAGACTTGAACGCCCAGCGCTTGCCCCGCATCTCGTCTAGGTTTCGCGCCAGGGCGTCGGCATCGGTCACTCGTCCCGCCCGTTCCAGCAACAGGGGCACGGCTTGCTTGGCGAGTTTGTCCTGCCAGGGGTGCTCGACCACGTCGAAGCCTTGGTCGAGTCCGGTCTGGCGGCTGACGAACGGATTGGCCGCATACAAGAAGGTTCGATAACCCGCGTCGCTCAGTTTTTCGGCAATCGTGTCGCAAGACTCGGGAAATGCCCGGTTCGAGTTGTGGGCTCCGTGTTCGCTGGGCATCCAACCAGTGAACATGGACGCGTGGGCAGGCACTGTCGTGCTGGCGACTGCTTGGCAGTCGTCGAACACTCGGCCCTGCTTTGCCCATTCCTCCAGGAACGGCGTGGTCGAACGCGGATAGCCATACAGACTGAGATGATCGGCACGCACCGTGTCCCAGACCACCCACAACACGTTGGGTGGACTCGCGGGGGAATCATCCGGCGGATGGCTCTCCGTGCAGCCGACGGCCCATGCCAGCGAAGCGCCGACCGCCCCCCATCGAACCAATCCCGGTTTGGTCACGGACCGTCCGTTCCTTTCGCCGAGAGGTTGGCATAGATCTCGGGTTTGCGATCCCGGAGGAACGGGAAATGATCCCGCGTACTGGCAACCACCGCGGCATCCACCTTGCCGTAGAACAGGGTCTCGGAACAAGCCGCGCTGGCCTGCACGCTTCCCTGCGGGTCCACCAACACCGAGTCACCGGTGTAGGTCAGTCCGTTCCCCTCGCCCACTCGGTTCACTCCCATCACGTAGGACTGGCACTCGATGGCTCGCGCGAGGAGCAGCGCACTCCAGTGATCCCGTCGTTTCTCGGGCCAATTGGCAATCACGCAAAACAAGTCAGTCCGGTCGCACGCGTGACGAAAAAGCTCCGGGAACCGGAGGTCGTAGCAGATCAACGGAGTCACGCGAACGCCATCGGCATCAATGGTGAGCAACTCCTCCCCCGCCGAATAACTCTCGTCTTCGCCCGCATGAGAAAACGGATGGATCTTGTGATACTTGAGTGCCACCTCCCCGGCGGGATTGAACACGACGCAGGCGTTCTGAGGCCGTGATGCCCCTGGCACGGCATAACCAGCCAGGACCCAAATCTTCAGATCCCGCGCCACGTTCTCGAGAAACTCTTGAATGCGCGATGCGTGGGACGCCACCGCCTCGCCATTCATGGAAAACCCGGTGGCAAACATCTCGGGAAGAACCAAAAACTCGGCCCCCGCTCGCGCGGCCAGATCCGCTTGTCTCCGAACTCTCGGAAAGTTCGAGCGAGGGTTCTCCCAGTCGATGTCCATCTGCAAACCGGCAACGTTCATGAACGTATTCCTTGGAGCCGCTCCGCGGCCCGTTCCAGAGTCTCCTTCTTCTTGCAAAACGCAAAGCGAAGTAGCCGGCGCCCCTCCTCGGGATGTTCCCGGTAGAAGAAGCTCGGGGGAATCGCGGCCACTCCATGGGTTTCGATGAGTGTTTTGGCAAATTCGACGTCGGACCCGTCGAACAGCCCCTTGAACCCGACCAGCACGAAGTAGGTGCCGGTGGGAATGGAAACCTGAAAACCGACGTCCTGGAGAACCTCGACGAGGAAGTCGCGGCGATCTCGATACTCCTCCACGAACCGCTCGAAGTACGGTTCCCGCAGGTTTTCGAGAGCGTGGGCCATGCCCACTTGTAGCGGGCGAGCCACGGCGAACGTCAGGAACTGATGGGCGGACTGAGCCGCGGCGACCAGGGCCGTGGGCCCGCTGCCCCAGCCAATCTTCCAGCCGGTGTAGGAGAAGGTCTTGCCCGCACTGGAGAGCGTCAGCGTGCGCTCCCACATCCCCGGCAGGGTCGCCATGGGAACGTGGGTTTGTCCGTCGAAGACGAGGTGTTCGTAGACTTCGTCCGCCAACACCAGCACGTCGTGCTTCTGGCACAGCCCCGCAAGGCGTTCGAGTTCGTCTTTGCGAAAGACTTTGCCGGTCGGGTTGTGGGGCGTATTCAAGACCAACAGTTTGGTCTTCGAGTGAAACAACGACTCGAGATGGTCCCAGTCGATCTCAAAGTGGGGAAAGCGAAGCGTGGCAAAGCGCGGCACCCCTCCCGCCAGTGCCACTCCCGCGGGATAGCTGTCATAGAACGGCTCGAACAGAATGACTTCGTCGCCTTCATTGACCAGTCCCAACAAAGACGCGGCGATTCCCTCGGTTGCCCCGCTGAACACCACCACCTCCGAGCTTGGGTCCATCTTCAAACCGTAGCAGTGCTGTTGATGGTCGGAGATCGCCTGGACCAAACGCGGATGCCCTTGGGAGCGGGCGTACTGGTTCTCGCCGTCATGCAATGCTCGCACCGCGGCTTCCCGGATTTCCTCTGGACCTTCGAAGTCAGGAAATCCTTGAGACAGGTTGATCGCATCATGCTCCATCGCGAGCCGCGTCATCTCGCTGAAGATCGTCGTCCCAAACGGACTCAGTCGATCGGAAATCAAGCCATTGCCTCCCACCCAAACATGCCTCTCACCCGCCTCCCACGGATCGGGCGAGTGTAGCAGACCGCTCAAGAAGTCATTCGGCGCGCACTCGGGTCTTTTCTATCGACTTGCTTCGTCGAAACTTGGGCGATTCCAGTGCTTCGCCGACGGTCCGTCCCGTGGTTGGCGAGCCTCCCTCGATCGTCGGTGCAAGGCCTTCGCCGAAGGCCGATTCGTCGGGCACCTCGAATTCACCGGTCCTTAGTTTCTGAGCAAGGCCGGTTCTTGGCAAGGTGAGCCGGCACCGGCAATCGCTGCGCCCCGAATTCTGACCACGCGACCTGACCGTCAAGGCCCCTTCGCGGAGCCGGCTCAAAGCGAATGAGCCCAAGCAACGATTCGGGTTGGCAAACGCGGATCCAGGCGGCGATCCGATTCGAGCATGCGCAGGGGATCACCGTTGGCACTGGGCATGAACCAATGATCCACGCCGGAGAAGACGACTCGCAACCGTGACGGTTGTTCCTGGATGGCATCGAGCGTCGAGTATTTTGGAAGAACGAGTAGGTCCCGCTGCCCGTGGAAGATCGCGAGGGGCATCTCGAGTCGAGCCAATTCAGCTCGAGACGAAAACGCGAGGTGCTCTTGCCACCAGACCACCGATCCCATGCGGTCCAATCCCCCGGCCGAGGGACACTTCGACCCGGTGACCACGGCATCGAGAAACGCCTGCTGTTCCGCAAGAAGACGTGTCAACTCCGACTGGGCAACGCTCTGAGCGGTGAGAACCGCGCGGGTCTGAGCCAACACGACTTCCCGAAGGGGGGCGAGCGGCGCCCCGAGAAGAACCAGGCCAGAGATCCGACGATCGACGTCCGCGGCGCCCAGCCTCACCGCGATTCGAGCCCCTTCGCTATGTCCAAGCACGACGACCCTTCCCTTCGGCCGTTGGTCAGCGAGCCAATGCAATGCGGCGCTGGCGTCGGACACTCGACGGGAGACGGAGGAAGCCAGTTCCTCTCCGCGAGCAAGCTCTCCTTGGTCATAGGTAAGTGTCGACAAGCCTTCCCGGGACAAGGATTCCGCCAGCTGACCCAGGAACCCAGAACGCGGTGGCCGATCGTTGACTCCGTTGCCGTTGCGATCGAGCACCCCCGATCCCGCAATCAACAAAACCGCAAGATCTCCGGTCCCCTGCCGAAAGGTCCCCTCGAGACGCACTCCGTCTACCGCCGCAAACTCGATGGTTCGAGTTGGCCCACGAAACGGCTCCTGGACACGCTCGTGCTTCGGAGTCCTTCGCCAAACCCTGCCGGCGTAGCTCAGTTCCCGCCACTCCCCCGCGGCGCCCAAGAGAACCTCCGCGGTGAACTCGGGCCCTTCGAGCGAGATTCGGCAGCGGCTCTCCTCCTTGCCGAGGAAGCGCCCGTTGACGCGCTGTCGCTGCAAGGAGGCGGCGTGAATGACGTCGAAGCTGCGGTGAACCCCGGGCAAACGGGGCACGGCATCCGCCAGAGAGAACAATCCAAGGGCATGATCGCGATCGACGATCGCAAACGGTGTGGTGCCGACCAGCACCGGGACCGATTGCCCCTCCCGATGCAGCATCAGGCGCGATCCGTCCCGAGACCCTTGGAGGGGTGCCGCCCCGGTCTTGCCGGTCGGAGTCCACTCCCACTCGATGGGCCGACCGGCAAACTCGGAGCAAACCAGGCGTTCCTCCCACCGCTGGGTCTCGGCTCCGCGGGAAGTCGAGATTTCCAATTCTGACCAGCGAATGACCTCCTGCGCGTTTCTCTCGACCTGAGCACGACCGATCGCTCGCCCTTCCTGGAAAATGGTGAAGGACTCCAACGGCTCCAAGAAACACGGTTTGGATCCCGCCATCGAGGTGGCCAGAAGGAGAAAGGACCATCGGTTCATCGACGGTCCCCCTCTTGCCAGCGGCTTCGTCCGCGCAAGTTCCGGGGTATCCTTCGACCGCAAAACACGCCCTCGAATGGCCCTGAGCCGAGGGACACTCTTGCGAACAACGTGGCCGAAATCTGGGGAGAACGTCTCTTGGCTGAACTGCTCACCGTCGAAAACCTCATCGCGCTCCTGACTCTGACGTCTCTGGAGATTGTGCTGGGAATCGACAACATTGTGTTCATTGCCATTCTGTCCAGCAAACTTCCCGAGCACCAGCGCAACAAGGGACGCCAGTGGGGTCTGGGACTGGCGATGCTCACACGCATCCTCCTCTTGCTTTGCATCTCGTGGATCATGCGTCTCACCGAACCACTCTTTTCGGTCTTCGGGCACGGGTTTTCCGGTCGAGACTTGATCCTGGCCATCGGCGGATTGTTCCTCCTCGCAAAAGCCACTTACGAGATTCACGACAAGCTCGAGGCGGCCCAGGCGGGGCCTGACAAAGTCACGGCCGCCAGCCTCGGAAAAGTGCTGGTCCAAATCCTCATGGTCGACATTGTCTTCTCCCTGGATTCCGTGATCACCGCCGTGGGAATGGTGGATCACGTCGCCATCATGATCATCGCCGTGATGCTCGCCGTCGGGGTCATGATGGTGTTCGCACGGCCCATCTCGGAGTTTGTCGAACGACATCCGACCATGAAAATGTTGGCTCTGTCCTTCCTCCTCTTGATCGGCGTGATGTTGGTCGCCGAGAGCTTCGACAAGCACATTCCCAAGGGGTACATCTACTTCGCGATGGCCTTCTCGCTCGGCGTCGAGCTCCTCAACCTTCGGCTGCGCGGCTCCAAAACCGCCGAGGCCTGAGGGAGCGTTGTCCTCGATGAGCGGCTCCTCGACCAATCGAGGCCACTGGCTGGACCAGTCCCTGCGGGTGCTGTTTCCCGTGGGCCTGCTTTGCATCGCGCTGCACCAGATCATCACCTACGACGTCTGGTGGCAGATCAAAACTGGCGAATGGGTTCGTCAGCACGGCTTTCCCAGCACCGATCCGTTCAGCTACGGCTACCCCAACCAGCCGTGGATCGAACTACGCTGGCTTCATGGAGTGCTGGTTCACTTCTTCCATGAATGGGGTGGACCGAATGCGCTGGTGATATTGCGCTGTAGTCTGCTGCTGCTGACCTTCGCCATCATGGGGCGATGCCGTCCCGGAGCGCAGCGCTGGGCCGTCGGTCTGGGGTTGGTGCTGGCCTTGGCAGCCATGTTTCCTCGGTTTCGCATTCGCCCCGAACTCCATAGCTACCTGTTCCTGGCAATCACCATGCTTGCGGTGCAGCGTTTTCGGGATGGAGGCTCCCGCGGCCGACTGTGGCTGCTTCCCTTGCTGCAGGTAATTTGGAGCAATGCCCACACCCTGTTCATTCTTGGCCCGATCCTCCTGTGGTCCGTCGTCATCGGCGAGACATTCCAGGAGTGGCTGGCCCATCGAGGACTTTGGCCGAAGGGCAGCCCTCCCATCCCCAAGGAACAACGCAAGTTCCTGATCGGCGTCAGTGTGACGGTGTCCGCGGCTTGCTTCGCAACCCCCTACTTCGTGGACGGCGTCCTTTTTCCTCTTCAGCTTTTCACCCAGATCAATCAAGGAAACTATCTGAACGAGGTCATCGCAGAGTTCCGCAGCCCGTTCCTGCTGCGCCCCACCCACATGATCTTCGTGACCTGGGCGGCGGCGGCGCTGCTGAGTGCCCTCTCGTTCCTCCTCGTGACCCGCCAATTGGTCCTGAGTCGGCTCGGTCTGTACGTCGCCTTCCTGCTGCTGTCCGCCATGGCCCAACGCAACATCGCCCTGTTCGGAGTGGTGGCTGGCATCGTCACCGGACTCAACCTCGACGATGCCGCCCGCCAAGGGCTTCGAGGGAAGTTCGTTCCTTCCATCGCTCGGGTGGTGAGCTTCGGGTTCCTTTTGACCGTCGGCCCCCTGGCCGCCACCGACCAGCTGTGGCGCCGCCAAGGCCTCGAACAGGTGTTCGGTTTCGGGGTGAAGCACGAGATCTTTCCCATGGCGGCCATGAAGTTCGTCGAACGAGAAGGCTTGCCTCGACCGGTCCTTGGATCCCTCGACGATGGCGGTTTCTTGCTGTTCGAAGGCGGAGCCAAGAGCGTGTTGGTCGACGGGCGCCTCGAAGTCTACGGGGCGGACCACGTGCGAGACGCCTTGACCGCCACGTTCCACCCGACCGCATTTCTTGAGAAGGCCGAGCAACACGGGATCCAGACCGCGGTCTTGCGCCATCTCAAGCTGGGCCGGGTCGTCGTCGCTCTCGAGGATCATCCGGACTGGTGGCCGGTCTACTACGACGAACAGTTCGTCGTGTACCTCAAGGCGACCGAATCAACCCAGCCAATGGTCGATCGCTTACGCATCGACTGGCAAGATCCAGTTCGCCCCGCGGTGGAGATTCCCACCCACTGGTCACCTCCGGCTTACTTGGGCGATTGGCTGCCCAAGATGCGCGACGAGAAAGGCCCCCACGCCCTAGCCTTCTTGTTCGTGTGGATGAACAACCTGCCGGAAGCCGTGCGCCTGTTGGAAGAGGTGAAGGAGCGAACACCGCAGTACAAAGCGGGCCAGGCAACGCTGGCACTTCTCTATGAAGCCTTGGATCGCGACCGGGAGGCCGGGGAGATCTTCCAAGCCTTGGGCCCCCAGCCGTTTGCCGAGCCTTCGTCACTGTTGCTGCGAAGCAAGATCTGCAGTCTGGCAAACAAGCATTCCCTGGCCTTCGAACATCAACAAGCGGCGATCGAAGCCGGTGCCAGTGAGACCCAACACCGCCGAACTCTGGCCCACTTGGCCATCGCCGCGGGAAAGATTGACGCCGCTCAGCAAGAGCTGGAGGCCCTGGCACAGGAGTTTCCCGACGACGTCGACTCGGTGAATCGGTTGGGCGCCCTGGCCATGGAACGCCAGGATCTCACCGCCGCCCGAGACTATTTCCTGCGATCCTTGGAACGCCGCCCCAATCAGATCGAGGCCCGACTCAACCTTGGCTCGGTGTATGCGATGCTGCGTCAGTTCGGCAATGCGTCCCTCGAATTCCAGAAGGTGCTTCAAATCGCCCCGAATCACGCCGCTGCCCAACAAAACCTCGCGCGGCTTCGGGCCATGGGTTACTGAATTCCGCGAAGACACCTTCTGCGCCCAGGCCAGTTTCACTCGGGGGCGGAGCTGCGAAACCCTCTCCGCAACTCCCAATGTTGAGACCCAACGCCGACGAGCCCCAAGAGAACCAAACCCCGAGAAGAAGCCTCCGAGCCGTGGGAACGTTCAGAAGTCCACTTCCGCCGGCAGCGGATGACGAATGTGCAGGAACACGGCAAAGGTGAGGAGCGCCGCGCTGAGCACGGTGAACGGCACCCAGGACACCCACTCCACACGCAGGAACCACTGCAGGTATGCGTACAACAACCATGCATTGATCCCGAGGAAGAACAAGGCTCGAGCCAGCAAGAACCCTCCCGGCGCCTTCTTGACCTCTTCCGGGTTCTTCAAGAGCTCCGGAACGTCGCCATCCTTCAAGCGAGGAGTGTCCTGGCCAGCTCGTTGACGCTGTCGAATTTCGGCGATGTCCTGGCGAATGAGACCCATCATGTAGCCGTTGCGCAGGATGTATCGCAGCGCGATCGCGAAGGCCAGGAACGACACGCCCATCGCCAACAAGGCGAGGCTGCGATGCACCATGGGCGAGGAATCTCCCGAGCGAACCGCCCCGCCAAGAATGCCGGCAGCGATGGTGAAGGCGATGGCGATCATCGCGACCGGATACGCCTTCAACTTGTAGGCTCGAGTGTGCCTCACGTAATCCAAGGAAATCCCCCAATTCTTTCGCGCTTCCTTCACGGCAAGTCCAGTGCCCAAGAAATAGACGAAGGTCACGGCATGCACGAAGCAAGTCAGGATGCAGACCAGCAGGCCACCAATCTGGTGCCTCTGGGCGAGATCCGGGTCGCCGTTGACCTGAAAGCCCGAATACAACCAGAACCCGAGAAACAAGGCGTCGGCAATGGCGAGGCCGAGAAACACGAAGAACATCGAGCAAAGTCCGTGGCTGGGAAGAAAGAGGAAGGGTCCCGAAGAAGAGGGGTCGTTCCCTAGTCGGTCACGCAGGAGGCGGAGAGAGGAACACCAGCAAAAGTAGTCGCGCAGGTCCCGGGTTCACGACCCCATGGGGAACTCCGTCCGGAGCGCAAATCAGTGCACCGGCGCCAAGCACACGAGTATCGTCTCCGACCTGAAACTCGCCCGTTCCTTCCAGGACGAAGTAGAGCTTGTCCATTCCCTCATGGGAGTGGAGCGCATGGGTTTGGCCCGCTTCGAACGCATTCAAGCCAACCAGAACGCGTTCGCCACGAGCCACGGTCGCCTTGCCCATTTTCTCGGCAGAGTAAACGGCCAAAGACGACACTTGTTCGTGAAAGGGATTCATGGTGAGAGTGTTTCCTGTGCGCGAAAGAAGCCGACCAGAATACCGCCTGGACCCCTTCCGCGCCCTCGTATACTGAGCGTTTTGACGCGTCCCGGGAGTGCTCCGATTCCCATCGCCACCGACGTTTCCGCACTTCGCGATCTCCTGGTCCAGCTGGTGGCCATTCCGTCCGTCAGTCGCCAAGAAGGCCCCCTGGCCGAGTTCGTGCAAACCCGACTCCAGAACATCGCGGGAATGCTGGTGCAGCGCGTCGGCGACAACGTCGTCGCTCGCTTTCCCCGGCTCGACGGCCGGGATCGCATCCTTCTTTGCGGGCACCTCGACACGGTTCCGTCCGCCGCGGGCAACGACACGCCTCGGGTCGAAGGCAACCGGGTCTACGGAGTCGGAGCGTCGGACCTCAAGGCGGGGCTCGCGGTGTTCCTCGAACTCTTGGCGCGCGTCGATTTCCAGAGCTGCACGGTGGACCCCTGGTTCGTGTTCTATGCCCGAGAAGAGATTGGCTACAGCGAGTCCGGCCTCCTGGAAGTCGTGGACGCATTCCCAGGACTTCGTGACTCGAGCTTTGCCGTGTGCGTGGAGCCGACAGCCAACGCCGTCGAAATTGGCTGCGTCGGGACACTCCATGCCGAGGTGACCGTTCGAGGCAAGGCGGCCCATTCGGCCCGTCCGTGGCTGGGAGACAACGCCATCCATCGCTGCCTGCCGCTCCTCGAGAAAGTCGCGCAGTTTCCCGTCCGGGAGTACGCTCCCGAGGATGACAAGGAACTGGTGTTTCGAGAAGTACTCAGCGCAACCAAGATTCACGGGGGAGTCGCCGGCAACGTCATTCCGGATGAAGTTCGGGTGTTCCTCAACTTTCGCTTTGCCCCGGATCGCACTTCGGACGACGCCGTGGGTTTGATCCGCGCTTTCGTGAGCGACTTCGGAGACGTGGACTTTCTCGACCTCGCCCCCGCCGGCGCCATTGCTTTGGACAACCGCCACTGCCAGCGACTGATCGCGCTGGCTCCGGGCTATCGCGCCAAGCAAGCATGGACCGACGTCGGCCGCTTCCGAGAATGGGGAGTGCCGGCCGTTTCTTGCGGCCCCGGACTTCCCGAGATGGCCCATCAAGCAGGGGAGTACGCCAACCTCTCGGATCTCGTCACCGGCTACCAGCAGCTGCATCGCTTTCTTCTGGGCGACTCCCGGTGAACTCCCCCTCCCCCGCCTCGGATTATCCATTTGCCAAACTCGTCGAGAAGAAACGTCGCTTGGTCGAGAGAGGCGAGCGAGTCTTCGACTTCGGCGTGGGCAGCCCTCGAGATGCGACCCCTGATTTCCTCCGGCACGCGTTGCAAGAAGCGGTCGCGACGACCTCTCCCTACCCACACGTGCGGGGCCGTCGCTCTTTGCGACAAGCCATCTCCGGCGCCGTGGAGCGTCGTTTCCACGTGGCACTCGATCCCGAGCGCCACGTGCTCCCCGTCAACGGCACCAAAGAGGGGATCTTCACCAGCCAGCTAGCCCTCTTGAAATCCACCAAGCGGCCTGTGTGGTTGTTCGAACCCGCCTATCCCATGTACGCCAACGGTGCCCGTGCTGCGGGTTGCGAAGTCGTGACGGTTCGGCTGCGTTCCAAGGACCGCTATCTCCCCCGCCTCGAAGCCCTCGACTTCTCCAAACAGAAACCTTCGATGGTCTGGATCAACTATCCACACAACCCGACCGGGGCCGAGGCAAGTCTGGACTTTCTGATGCGTCTGCACGCGCTCGCGATCCAGCACGACTTCATCTTGATGGCGGACGAGTGCTACGTCGACCTGTACGACCACCTCCCTCCCCCATCCGCATTGCAGAGTTTCGCGTCGAACGGCTTTCAAAACCTCTTGGTGTTTCAATCCTGCTCGAAGCGCTCCAACATGGCCGGATATCGCTCGGGGTTCGTCGCCGGGGACCCTCGACTCATCGAAGCGCTAGCTCGAGCCCGACCCCACTTCGGAGTCGCCACCCCGGAGTTCGTGCAGGCAGCCGCCGAAGCTGCCTGGTCCGAAGACTCTCACGTCGCCACCATTCGCGAACTCTACCGACAACGTCGACAGCTCTTCTTGCAGCTGTTCGCGGCGAAGGGGTGGCACCACGAAGGCGGAGACGCGACGTTCTACTTGTGGTTGCGAGTCCCGGAAGGCTTCGGTGACTCAGTGCAGTTCGCCGCCACTCTCTTGGAACTGGGCATTTTGGTCACTCCGGGCGCTCTCCTCGGAGAGACCCACGAACATCACGTTCGTTTCGCGCTCGTCGCGCCCGACGAGGACTGTCACGAAGCCGTTCGACGACTGGAGCAAATGCAGCCATGAATCGTTTGCAGGACAGAATTCGAACCGCCTACCAAGCCGGAGATGCGGAGTCGCTGCACCAAGCCGGGCCGTTCATCGAAGAGACACTCCAACATCTGGACGACGGGGAACTCCGCGTCGCAGAGCCGCGCGACGACGGTCGCTGGATCGTTCACGCGTGGGTGAAAGAAGCGATTCTCCTCTACTTCCGTCTTCGAGCCATGGAGACGGTGGAAGTGGGTCCTTTCGAGTTCCATGACCGGATTCCCCTGAAACGCGGATTCGAAGCGGCGGGAGTCCGGGTTGTTCCCCACGCGATCTGTCGCTACGGCGCGTACTTGGAATCGGGGGTGGTGCAAATGCCGTCCTACGTGAACATCGGGGCTCGAGTGGGATCGGGCACGATGATCGACACTTGGGCCACGGTCGGTTCCTGTGCTCAGATCGGCCGCGACGTGCACTTGTCGGGCGGCGTCGGCATCGGAGGGGTGCTGGAGCCCTTGCAAGCCGCGCCCGTGATCGTTGAGGACGGGGCCTTTCTGGGCAGCCGAAGCATCGTCGTGGAAGGCGTCCGGGTCGAGCGCGAGGCGGTGCTTGGGGCCGGGGTGGTCTTGACCGCGTCGACGACGCTGATCGACGTCAGCGGCGACGAACCCCGAACCTGGAAGGGCCACGTTCCCGCTCGCTCCGTGGTCATTCCGGGCACGACCCCCCGGAAGTTCCCGGCCGGGGAGTTTGGTGTTCCCTGCGCTCTGGTGATCGGGCAACGCAAGGAATCCACCGATCGCAAGACCAGCTTGACCGAGGCGCTGCGCGAACACGCCGTGCCGGTCTGACATCTCCCTCGACGAAAATGGCGATCCTCCTGGGAAGACGGAGATTACGATACGGTCCTCACACGACCCTCGCCCCCACGGACACGGAGACGACTCGATGGAATGGCTGACCGCTCCAGGATTGCCTTGGTGGCCCGGCATTCCATGGTGGACCGTTTTCTTGGCTTCGTTCGCGGCGGGAGCTCTCCTCGGCCTATTCGCCCGCAAGCTTCGCAAGAAGGCTCACATCGTCGAGTCGGGCTGATCCGCCATGATCCCGGGGCTCTGCGTGCTTGCGCTCCTGAACATGGGGCAGGCGGAACCCACGGCTCCCCTGGTCTGGGAGCTTCGAACCTCCGACGATTTCGCGACGATCTCGGTCCCGCCACAAGAAGCGGAGCGAGGCGACGACGGAGAACTGTGGTTCCCGTTGCCGATCCACTCCTCGGGTTGTGCCACGCTCGTGACTCCGGCTGTCCCCGACGGTGCTGCCTCCGTGGAGATTCGCTTCCAAGTCGAAGAGGCCGAGCCCAGTGAAATTCAGGTCCGCTTCGGCGATCGTCCCGGGTCGGATGGCAGCATCGCCCGCGGCCTCGAGTTGGCGCTCCACTTCGATCCGCAAATCCAAGGGGAGACATGGTTTCTACGTCGCCACGGCGACGGCTCGAAGCAAACCCGGCTGCGCGGGCACGAAGAACCGGAAGGGCTGGACTATCGGCTGCAGTTCCGCCTGATCCCGGGTGGCGGCATCGAGATTCGCGAAGGCGACTCTCCCCTCGCGGTGCTTCCGGCGGTCCCGATCGATCCCCGCCACCTTTCCATTGTCGCCAAAGGATCGATTCGCAAACTCGCGATCTCTGGTCCGCACGCGATCCGGTCCGCCACCGAGCTTGACACGATGCAACGACTCCGGGCCCAAGCTCCGGTGCCAATCCCCTCCACCGAGGTCCTTAAGAGAGAGGACGAGAAGCTTCCCCCAGCCGCCGAGCGGTTCGCTCATCACGACCAACTCTTCGCACGCTTTGTGGAACCGGTGGCCACCCATTCCCTGGCGACCACTCAGCTGCACGGGGTGACCGTCGAATGCCTCTCGGTCGAGTGCGTGCCGCGAGCGGAGACTCCTTGTTTGGTGTTTCGCCCAGCCACTCCGGCCCACCATTCCGTGTTGATTTGGAGCGACGATCCCGCAGGCCATGAATCCGAAGCGCTGCTGGACTTGGCCATGGGCTTGGCTCGCGTCGGTGCCGTGGCAGTACTCCCCGACGCCTTGGGCCGTGGCCAACGGCCCCGAAGCCAACCTCACGACGGGCCGTACCATCAGGAAAGCCTGCTCACGGACCTGTCGCTGTTCGAGATTCAGGCCTGGGAAATCCGCCGGCTGTGGAACGGAATGACGGAATGGGTCGACAGCACTGCCTCGCGATCAGCTGTGGGTGTGGGAGCCGGATCCACGGTGCTTGCCAGCGTGGCACCGTTGCTGTCCGATCTTCAGGAACTCGTCGTGGTCCCCGACGGAGCGTTTGACGAGTTCGACAATCACCTCATCCGTTTCCCTCCTGCCCCCTGGCCTGGGCCCAACGAGATCTCATCCTTGCTCGAAGAGTTTTCAGGAACCGCGGCGCTCTTGCATCCCGGCGGGACGCCAACCTCGGCGGTCCTCCCTTGGTTCCTCGAACAGTGGAACCGAAACACTCCCCTACCCGCCCAAGGTCCCGACGACTCTCGAGAACTCCTCGCCGGTCTCGCCGAATCCAGAGACGGGCTTGGCACCATGTGGTACTCATGGGTCAACGACCAGCTGCTCTGGCGCGCCGACGACATTCCCCCGTGTCAGGATGTCGAGGCAGCGCGGAACCGATTGCTTTCGTCCGAACCAGTCGCTCCCGCTCGGGTCATCGATCGCTGGAGATCGTCGTCGGGTTCCCAGGAAGTGGTGAGCTTGGACTGCGGATCGCCACAGCCATTGTTCGGACTGATCCACCATTCCTCTCCCGAACGAATCGGCATCTCCGCACCGGAATCTCTGGTCTCGACAGGAGTGCGTTCCATCACCGTCGCATTCGGAGATTTGGGAGCGTCGGAGGCCTTGGACCAGGCCATGGATCATTGGTCGGCAAGAAACGGCGAGGTGTGGATCGCCCTGGACTTTCAACGCTCGCAGATCCGAACCCAACCCGGCGAACTTGTTCGTTGGGTGCGTGAACTAGAAAGCGTGTTGCAAATCTGTCCCGCGGATCCGTCTTTGGATTTGCGGCTCTTCGGTCAAGGTTGGGGCGGATTGCTGGCCCTGCTGGTCGCGACCTCTCCGGACCGGCCCGCCAGTCAGGTGGCGGGTTGCGAAAGTTTGATCACGCTTCGAAGCCTCCTCGAAGTGGATCGGCTCGCCTTCCGGCCGTCCCCTCCCTCGCCGTTGGTGTCCGAACGGGCATCGCCTTCCTGGTTCGTCCCCGGACTCTTGGAACACCTGGAAGTGGAAGACCTTGTGCTCGCTTTGGAGGACGCGGACATTCCCGTCGACTGGATCCGCCCGGTCGATGCCCGGCGGCGTCCTCTCGGCCGGAGAACGTTGCAGGGCATGTGGCCCCGCCTCCAGCACCGGTCCCCGACTTGGGGTCGACCGGCGGGCAAAAAAAGTCCTGGTGACCGGGAAGGTCACCAGGACGGCTGAAAAGGTGCATGGTCCACCTGAGGCACTCGGGCAGCCACACACCCATTCTTTTTTTGGATCCGGTGCGAGGGGCTGGCGCGTCTCTGTTCGGTCGCCGCGAAACGACCGAAGTCGACAGCACCCCCTCTGAGGAGTCGCGAACTCCTCGAAAATCCGTTCCGAGAGTCCTCAGCTCCAACCAACGCTGTTTCGAACCTGAAAAATCCGAAAACTTGCAAAGCAGCCCGAAATAGATCGGGTTAAGCACCATCCCCCGTACGGCAACCGAACAACTGGCTCGACCAGATGCATCCGCGGCGCCCGGGGCTATGGTGCAGGTCCGTGATGCTGACCCGCGCCCTCATCTTTTCCGCCGCCGCCCTCTGCCTCCTGCCGCCGAACCAACTCTCGGCCTGCGCTGACGAGTTCCCGTCGAGCCCGGAGAGACCGGCCGATCAACTGTCCGGCCGCGAGCTCCTGCGCTGGAAGCTGCAGGCGATGTCCCACATTCGTCGCGGATCCCCGGAAGCCGCGGCGGACATCTTTGCGGGGCTCATCGACGGAGCCCCGAATGCCCATTGGATTCGTCGGGTCCTCGGGGAGGAGGCGGAGCGCCTCCGTCTTCTCGACGCATCGACCCGACGTGCCATCCCCTCCAGCTTGCTCGGCGCCTCTCCTCGGTCTCATCCTCAGGACGCGGAACAGGCGCTTCGGGAACAGTACCCCTACGTCGAGCCCGGCGAACTCCTGCGTTGCGTGAATCGAGCCGAACAGCAAGGGCGCTGGGGCGACGCTCTGGAATGGAATCGACTTGGCTTTGGCGTGACCCCCGCCTCGGATCCCGCGTTCCTGAGATTCTTCGAGGGGTTGCTCCGGATCGCTCGTCAACCGGTCGCGGCCAGTGCCCACGCCATTGAGGAGCTTCGCCAACTCACTTCTTACCCGTTCAATCGCCAGCGAGACGTGTACTGGCTCCAGGAGAAGATCCAGTCGCTCCGCAGTCACCACTCCTCGGAAGAGACCGCCCGTTTGGCAGATGAGATTCTTTCGCGCCTGACGACGGGTCGCGTGCACCTCGCAATCCGCCTGCGCCGTCGCGGTTTTTCCAGTGCATTCACGACCCTGGTGGATGAGTGGGACCAATGGCAAGAATTGACCAGCTCCGCGAGCCATGAGCTGGATCGCGCCGACCTGTTGTTCCTGATTGCAAGGGTCCTGCTGCCACGCAACGCCAGCGATCCCCGAGGGCTTCAAGCCCTGAATCAAGCTCGCCAGGTCGTGCCCCCTTCGTTACTCGAAACCGCAATCGTCTCGGAACTGGTGACACGACTTTCTCGCTTGGAGAATCACACGGAAGACTACGAATCTTTGGTTGCTTCCCTTTGGGAGCGGTCACCGCGGTTCTTGCGCCACGTATTGCCAGCGGTCGATGCCTCCTTGGATTCGCTGCGAGCTCAGGATCGCGGCAAACTGTTCTCTCGAACTCTGGACTCGGCGTCCCGATTGCCTTCGGATCATCCCTATGGCTCACGCCTGAACGAACTCCGCGCTTCCGCCGAGCTTGGCGCGCCCGCCATCGAGAACTACCAGCAATGCTTGGCAGAGATCCGGCCGGTCGAAGGGCTGATGGAAGCTCCACAACTTCGTGCCACTCGAGCTTTGGCCGACTTGCTGCGCACGTCGGCTCCGCGCACCGCGGTGGATCACTTCGCGAGACAGCTCGCACTTTCTCCTCCTCCCGATCCCTACGAACCCACCACGTTCCATCCGTACGCAGCCTTGTTTCAGCAGCTGCGCCAAACCGAGACCGACTTCTCGGAGATCCTTCCGCTGCTGTTCTTGTTGCTCGACGACGGATACGCCATTGGCGAAGCACAGGTGATCGAAGTGGTGCCGGCCCTCTTGGCCCCATTCGATCAGGAACAAGACCGGCGTGAGCTTCGTCGCGCGTTGGCCGCCAGAAAGCGCTGGGCCAGGGAGGAACTCGGCCAGGTCGGCGTGGCGCTCTTCTTGCAGCAGGTCTGGACCCAGATGCGCCTCCTTGGGTCTTCCGCACGCGACACCATCCGCCTCCTGGAACAACAGAAGCGAGTGAGCGACGAAGACGTCTTCCAGGTGGTGCAACAGTTGATCAGGAACGATGACTCGGAGGCCGCTTTGGAGGCGCTGAGGATCGCTCGTCGAAAAGCAACTCCCGAGGGGGATCGATTCTCCTCGCGAGTCCCCGAGACGATGCGCAAATGGCTGCTCTCCTCGCTCGAAGAGTTCAAGCGAGATGGGGACATTTCTCTCGCTTGCGCGGTCCTTGGCGGGGATCCGTCCCCCGCAACCCGTGACGCCTTGCTGTCTCGATTGCCTTCTCTGGATGGCTACTCCCTGTCGACCGCGTTACGTGCCCTTTGTCGCTCCGGCGAACAACTCCCGGAGTCCTTGCGCCACCACGTCGATCAGGAGCTGCTCTGGGAACTCTTGGGGAATGGAAGACTCTCGCTCGTGACCACCTGCTACGTGGTCAATCCTCAGGAGACATTGAACGCCATCGCCTCGTTCCTCGAGCCGAACCGTGAACCTCAGCTCTTCCCGGCCGCCGCGGCCCGCCTGGCAAGTCTCGATCCCAGTCAGGCCCGTCAGTTTCTGGGCAAGCTTGCGGCCGACCCTCAGCCGGAAACTCGAGCCCGGGCCGTCGAGGTCCTTCGTCGCGTGGACCTGTCCCTGCCCGTGGAATCCCGCGCGGCGGCGCTCCGCTGGGCCTCGGATGATTCTCGAGCTCGCGTGGTCCGAGACACCATTCTCGGGCTGGACGAAACCCCGCTGGAGGGATTCGAAGTCGTACGCTTCCTCGGTTTCTTGGACCAACGCAGCGCGGCCGTTGACGCGGCGATCGAGAAGCGCCTCGATCTTCTCCGGGACCGCGAGGCCATGGTCCAACTGGCTCATTGGATGCAGCAGCGTCCCGAACTGGTTCGACGCCATCCATTCGTGGACGCGTTGCGGCGCCTTTCCGGGCAAGACCTCCCTGGATTCGATCGCCTCCCAGTCGGGGAGCGAGGTCTTCTCTTGGACTCGATCCTGTCGACGCCCTGAGGGCGGAGGGTTCGTGTCCCACGGAACTGGTCGGTGACTTCTTTCCCCTTGAGTGAAATACTCCCCACACCCGATCTCCCTGGGGAACCCGATGCAAAGCGACCCACTCACCGCCCGGCGCTACGGAATCCTCCTGACCCTCGTGGTCCTGGGGGCGCTGGGACTACGCGTGGCGATGACCACGGTCTTCGTGGGCCTGGATTCCCCCCCGGATGGGGACGCCAACAGTGACCAGATCGAGTACGAGCTGTTCGCCCACCACCTCGCCTCGGGAAAGGGCTACACCCTCGAGAACGGGGACGCGACGGCCATTCGACCACCCGGCACGTCCCTGACTCTGTGGCCGGTGTACCAGGTTTTCGGCCGCTCTTGGCCGCTGGGGCGCCTGTGGTTCTGTTTGTTGTCTGCGTTGACCTGCGCGGTGGTCGCCTGGGCAGCGGGCGTCTACTTCGGGCCGCGCACCGCCTTGTTGACGGCCGGGATGCTCGCGCTGTTTCCCGGCCACTTCTACTACTCCATGCATTTCGTGAGCGAGGTGCCCTTCGCTCTCACCGTGGCACTGATCGTCGGCTGCTTGCTGAACGCCTGGAAACACCGGACCTGGAAGTACGAAGTGTGGGCCGGGCTGGCGATCGGCTTTGCGGTGTTGATCCGCCCACAAGCCATCCTCTTGATTCCGCTGGGCGGAGCGGTCTGGCTGCTGTCTCAGCTGCGGGGAACCCGTCATTCCTGGCGTCTCCCGCTCGTGGTTTCCTTGGTGGCGGCCACGGTGGTGATCCCCTGGGTGATGCGGAACCAGACCGAGATGGGCAAGGCCACCCTGTCCACCATTGGCGGCTACACATTTTGGGGCGCCCACAATCCGGTGGTTGCCGCCAGTGCCAAGTTGCGGGGCTCGTGGATGCCCGTGGACGATCTGATCGACGCGGACCATCCTGTGGACGGCAACGAAGTCGAGCGCGAGGCCGCGACCTGGCGCCACGGCATTGCCTACGTGAAAGCCCATCCGGGCACCGCCATCCAACTCCTGGGCTGGAAGGTGTGGCGACTGGTCTCGCCGTTCAAGCGAACGCCCAACCAGGCGGTGTACTGGACGTTCGCCTTGGCCTGGTTGCTTCTCGCTCCCCTGACCGCCCTCGGAATCTGGCGACTGTTTCGAGAGTCCGCCGCCGCGGCGTGGATCATCGTCCTGCCACTGTGCGTGACCCTGGCGACGGCCTTGGTGTTCTATGGATCGGTTCGCTTCCGAGACTCGGTCAGCTCGATTCTGATTCTCCCTGCGGCCTATGCGGCCGCACGCTGGATCTTTCCTGCCGACCGAAACCAGGCCCTCTCGGGCCTGGAGATGGCACGACCCGTGGCCGACACCCCGGCGGGGCAGTCCCCCGACGGCGGCCCAGGACAGGACGTGTATCGCGAGTCCGTCGCTCCCGAAAGCCATTCCTGAACCTCGCGCGTCTCGCAGTAACATGAAGAGATGAACGTCTCTTCCACTTCTCGTCTGGTTTGGATCGACCTGGAAATGACCGGTCTCGATCCGCGCCGCGACGCCGTGCTCGAAATCGCCACCCTGGTCACCGACGCGGAGCTCGACCTGATCGCCGAGGGTCCCTCTCTGGTCATTCACCAACCGGACGAAACCTTGGAGCGCATGAACTCCATCGTCCGCGAGATGCATGATCGGAACGGGCTGACCGAGAAGGTCCGCGAGTCAAAGCTCTCCCTCGAAGATGCCGAAGCTCGCACCATCCGGTTTCTGCAGCAACACTGCGAACCCCGCAAAGCACCACTCTGCGGGAATACGATTTGGATGGATCGTGCTTTCCTTCTCCAGCACATGCCGCGGATCCACGAGTACCTTCACTACCGCGTCATCGATGTGAGCAGTCTGAAGGAACTGGCGCGACGCTGGGACCCCTCGGTTCTGGCAACGCTGCCGGCAAAGCCTGAAACCCATCGAGCCCTGGATGACATTCGGGCATCGATCGACGAATTGCGCCACTACCGGAAGAATCTCATTCTGGCACCCCAGAAGTGACGCGGAGGCGGCCCGCGGAAGAACAAGAGGGGCCGGCTTTTCGTATCGTCCTTGCCTCCGAGGGATCGGGTGACGGTGAGGGACCGCTGGGTTCGATCACCAGAAACCGGGCCCCGCCGGACTGGCAACGAAGCTCTTCCCTGCGGCGCCTCTGAAAGAACGGGAGTTGATGGTGAGTGCCACCTACTGGGATTACATCCGGGTCGAGGAGTTGACCGACCTTCAGGCAGGACTGGCCCAACAGGACCGCGAGCTGACCAACGACGAACACCTGTTCATCGTGGCTCATCAGGTCCACGAGCTTTGGTTCAAGTTGGTCATCCGCGAACTCGAGTCGGCCTGTGAGTTGTTCAATCGGGACCCGGTTCCAGAAACCTCACTGGCCGCCGCGGCACGAGGGCTGCGCCGGGTCTGCCGCATCTTCCGCTTGGCGACCGAGCACTTCAGTTTGCTCGAAACGATGACTACCCGGGACTACCTCGATTTCCGTGATAAGCTGACTCCCGCGAGCGGGTTCCAGTCGGCCCAGTTCCGCGAAATCGAGATTCTCCTCGGCCTTGAAAACTCCCAGCGCATTCCCTTGAACGAAAAGGTCGGAACGCTGGACGTGTTGAAGACTGCCGACGGACAAACCACGCCGGCGTGGGAACGAGTCAACGAGCGCATCTCCGCAGGAATCTCATTGCGGGTGGCACTGGAGCAATGGCTGGCTCGAACACCGATCGACGGATCCCGGCCGAGTCAAGGAAACGACCAGGAGCGGGTCGACGGGTTCTTGACTCGGTTCCTGCGTCAGCATGAACACGCGATCCAGGCGGCCCTTGGGGAGCGGTCGCAATCAGACAGCGACCGGAACGCGGTCCAAGCGAAATTCCAAGTCGAACTGGAACAAGCTCGTGATTACTTGATGGACCAGAATCCCCGAACTCGGCGCATTCGGGCAGCCATCTTGTTCATCGAGTGCTACCGCGAGCTTCCCCTACTCGCGTGGCCTCGAGAGATTCTGGATCACACCCTCGAAGTGGAGCAAACCTATCTCATCTTCCGCCAACGCCACGCGCGCATGGTCGAACGGATGATCGGTCGCCGAGTGGGAACCGGCGGTTCGGACGGAGTCGACTACCTGGATCGAACGGCGTTGGCATACCGGGTGTTTCCGGATCTCTGGAAAGCCCGGACCTTTCTGCTTCGGCGCGATCACTTGCCGTCCCTCGACCACGGAGAGTCTTACCAGTTCAAAGCAGACCAGGGATGAACCCCGTCCCTTTGGTGTTCGTACCCACTCGGCAAGAAGCCGAGGGCTTGCTGGGCCACTCCATGGTGGGACACGAGGAATCGGTGACCATCGCCGGCAGGGAAACTCATTGGGTCCTGTGCGGACTGGGTGTCGCCAGCGCCGCGGCCCTTTGCAGCACTTGGATGCAACGAGTTCACCCGCCGCGTGCCGCTTTGGTTGGTTTGGCCGGCAGCTACGACTTGGGTCGGGCTCCCCTCGGCTCGGTCATTCGCCCGACACAAGTCCTCTGCGCCGGCATCGGCGTCGGCGAAGACAGGGAGTTCCAACCGCTTCCCTTTCCCCTGATTCCCGAAGGACTCGTGGGGCCTCACGATCAAGGCGACACGCTTGTCATCCATGGGAATGCCACGGGGGAGACTCCCACGTCGCTCCTCAGCGTGACCTCCGCGGCTTCCAGTCCGAGCCATGCGGCACGCCGCCAGGAGCGTTGCCCCGAAGCGATCGCCGAGGCCATGGAGGACTATGGCGCGGCCCTCGCCGCAGCGATTCAAGGAATCCCGCTGGCCATCATTCGCGGAATATCCAACCGCGCCGGAGACCGCGACCACCGCCAATGGCAAACACACCCCGCTCTGCGCGCCTGCCGAAAGGAACTGGAGCGCTGGCTGTCGGAGCCGGTGCCATGACCTTGCGCGTGGGACTCTCCACCTGCCCCAACGACACCTTCGCCTTCCACGGAATCCTCGCCGAGAAAGTCGATCGGCGAGGACTGGATCTCGAGCTGGAATTGCTCGACATCCAGGAATTGAACACCGCCCTTCTCCAAGGACAACTGGACGTCTCCAAAGCCAGCTTCTTCGCCGCGTTGAGACTTGCCGAAACCCACGGAGTGCTGCCGGTTGGATCCGCGTTGGGGTTTGGCGTCGGGCCCTTGCTGCTGGCGTCACGCTCGGGCGTTCAACCGTCTTCCCAAACCAGAGTCCTGTGTCCAGGGGAAGACACCACGGCCACCCTGTTGTTCCGTTGCTTCTATCCCGACAGTGCTGTCCCGGAATTCGTCAACTTTGCAGACATCATGCCAGCCCTCCAAAGCGGAGAGGCCGATCTAGGCGTGGTGATTCACGAAGGGCGATTCACTTACCAGAACCTCGGCCTGCACCTGGTGAGCGACCTCGGCCGGGAATGGGAACAGACCACAGGCACACCGGTCCCCTTGGGAGGACTGCTCGCGCGACGAGACCTGCCCCTTTCCACGGTCGAACGATTCTGCCAGGTGTTGCGCGACTCCCTCAACTACGCCCAAGATCACCGGGAGGAGGCCTTGGAATCCATGCGTCGTTACGCCCAGGAGTTGTCGGACGACGTGATCTGGTCTCATGTGGAACTCTATGTGAACGAATCCACCCACGATCTGGGTATCAGCGGCGAAGGGGCGCTGGAAGCATTGTCCCGGGTTGCACGAGAGCGCGGAATCGTGCCCGGCTTGCTTTCGGCGCCCCGGATTCTCTTGCCCCGCGACTCGTCGCGCTGAGGGACCTCGGCCCGGCCAAGGTGCGTCGCCGGACAACACGAACGCGCGATCCGAAGGCACCCCCTGTTCATGAAGCTCCTAAGGCGGGAAAATGGGAGCCAGGTTTCCAACGGATTCGGCGGTTCCCGCCTCCGAACCGGGGAACCCCTTCACGAAAGGAAGCAGAATCCATGTCTTCACCCAGTTGGCGATCTCCTGCCGCGTTGGTCGCATTTCTCCAACTCGTGTCTGTGTCCGGTCTGGCCCACGCCGAGGAAACGGAACCGCAAACGGCACCGGTCGCCAACTTCGCCCTGAGTGATGCCCACGGGCAAGATGTTTCTCTGTACGACCATCGCCAGGGCGTGGTCGCTACCGTGCTCGCGTGGACCTCGGTGGATTGTCCCATCGCCAAGCTCTACGCCCCGCGCTTGGCCCGGCTCGACAAGGAGTACCGCGACGAAGGGGTGCGGTTCTTCGGGGTCAATCCCAACCTCCAGGACAGCGCCGAAGAGGTGCGCGAGCGCGCGGCCAAAGTCGGGGTCGAATTCCCCATTCTGCTGGATCCGCTGCAAGCGGTCACCGACGCCTTCGGCGTCACTCGCACCACCGAGGTCGTGGTTCTCGATGCTGAGATGCGCATTCGCTACCGCGGAGCCCTGGACGACCAATACGGCGTCGGGTCGCAGCGTCCCCGCCCCCTGAACGACTATCTCATCGAAGCCCTCGAGTCCCTTCTTGCAGAAGAGCCCGTAGAAACGGTGAAGACCGACGCCCCCGGTTGCCTGGTGGGACGCGTCATGGACACGCGTCAGGTAGACGTCAACTACCACCGGGACATTGCCCCCATTTTGGATCGAAAGTGTGTGGAGTGCCACCGGAGCGGTCAGATCGGCCCCATGTCTTTCGAGGATTACGATTCGACGAGAGGCTGGGCACCGATGATCGCGGAGGTCGTCGACAATGGACGCATGCCGCCATGGCATGCCAACCCACAACACGGGACGTTCTCCAACCGACGTCGACTCACCGAGACGGAGAAAGCACAGCTGATTCTCTGGGCTCAGAATGGAGCCGTCGAAGGGGACCCAGCGGATCATCCTCCCGCCCCGAGCTTTCCGGACGACGACTGGCAGATCGGCACCCCGGATCTGGTCGTCGAGCTTCCCGAAGAGCAGCTGATTCCTGCGGAAGGCACCATCCCTTATCGCTTCGTGTTGGTGGACCCTCAGCTGAAAGAAGATCGCTGGATCCAGGCGGTCGAGATTCGCCCCACCAATGCCGCCGCGACCCACCACGTCTTGGTCATTCACGTTCCCCCATCCCAAGAAGTGCGCGACGTTCTTTCTGAGCTGCAAAGCGACGGTGAGTTTCTGCAAGCCGGCTACTTCGCGGTCAACGTGCCCGGCGCCCGTCCCAACGTGTGGCCCGAAGGAATGGGTAAGTTTCTGCCGGCAGGGTCTCGCTTTCTCTTCCAGCTGCACTACACCGCCTACGGGGAAGAGGGAGTCGATCGCTCGCGGATGGCGCTTCGCTTCGCGCGAGAAGAAGTGAAACACGAAGTCCACACCCTCGGGATCGGCAACACCAACATCGAGATCCCGCCGCGTTCCAAAGCCACCTTCCAGGCCTACCACGTGTTCGAGAAGCCCGCCCTGTTGCTCTCGATGTTTCCCCACATGCACACCCGCGGCGACGCGTTCCGGTTCGAGCGCATCGGAGTCGAGGACGAAGTTCTGCTCGATGTCCCGGAATACGACTTCAACTGGCAGAACTTCTACCGACTTCAGGAGCCGGTTCGGATTCGCGCCGGCGAAACCGTCGTCTGCACCGCACGATTCGACAACTCGGTCGACAACCGTGCCAACCCGGATCCGGATGCGCGAGTGTTCTGGGGCGATCAAACCTGGGAAGAGATGCTGATCGGCTACGTGGACTACATCGACGCGGTCGACAGCAAGAAATCACCTTCCGAGGACAGCACGTCCTACTGATTTCGCTCCCAGCGGCGGAGGGCCGCCTCCGCCTGCAG
The DNA here is from genome assembly GCA_028289345.1 of Planctomycetota bacterium. GTDB lineage: Bacteria > Planctomycetota > B15-G4 > B15-G4 > SIAN01 > JANQQL01. The sequence continues at coordinate 78,869 of JANQQL010000001.1, forward strand.
GCGAACGCGAGAGTCCGGATCCTCGCTCAGGGGTTGGATGCGGGCGACAACGTCGGCATCGAGATCGGTCATCAGCGCCACCAGAGCTGCTCGACGAACCGAGGGGCTGGAGTCCTCGAGGCAGTCGAGAATCGAAGCGCGCACGGAATCGACCTTCAGCTCCCCCAGCCCCTGGACGGCTCGGGTCCGATCTGCCTCCGTGGGTGAGCGCAGTTCGGACTTCCACTCTTCACTCAAGCGCTTGGCCCAAGAATCGTCGCCAAGATCCCTCAAGCCCTGGGCGCACCTCAGCTGAACGTCGCGGTGCCCTGACTCGAACAGCGCCACCAAATCCTCTCGCAGCAGCACTCCGCCAATTCGCGTCAGACTCCGAGTCATGCGGGCAATGAGCGGGCCATCCCAAGAACCGGGATGATCGGCCGAGCTGCGGCGCAGGAACTCCTCTCGTGCCAGCGGCGCATCACAATCGGCCAGAACCATCATGGCTTGCAAGGTCATGGGGTGGTTCGGCTCCGCCAGGATCTCGCGTGCCACCGCACGGCGCTCGTCTCCGTTCGGCAACGACGCGAGGTCCCTCTCCTGCTCGAAATGCAGGATTCGAGCGGCCTCGTCTTCCGAGTGACTCCCGTGAGATTCGGCATGGGGAGCGTGCGGCGGCGTTTCCTGACTTCGCTCCACGGTCTCCAGAGACTGACTCGGAAGCGTGGCAGCTTGTTTGGCGAAACGAGTCTCACTCATGGATTCCGGGATCGGGGAATCCCGGAACAGATTTCGGACGTAGAACGCCAGGGCGACCGACCCCGCAACCACCAACAACGCCACTCGCCGTTGCGACTTGGAACGTCGAGGCACGTTCATCGCGGGCCCTCGAACCCAATGACCTCGGCCGTACGCTCAAAGACCGATGCCGGCATCCCCAGCGCGAGCTTCAACCGAACGGCTCGGTCAAACGGATTGTCGATCGCCGCAATCTCTCGCATCTGAGAACTCGTCAGGTGGAGCGGGAAATAGTACGGGGAAACCAAGAGGGTGTTGATCAAGGGGTAGTCGGAACCGTGAATCATGCGCCCCTTGAGGCGAGGATCCTGCAGCGCGCGATCCAGGTGACCGAGCTTGTTGATCTGGGTCAGGGAAGACTCTTCGGTGTACAGCTCGGGGAACTCTTCCATCAGTCGGGCCAGACGTTCGAAGTTGTCCTCTTCCTCGTTCTCTCCTTGGGTCCCGGCATGGGCCGCGATGACGCGGACCCCTCGTTCCAGCGGCAAGCGCAACCGTTGCGGGTCGGCCAGCTGGTCCTCGGCACCCAGGAATGACTTCTCGTTGCCCGTGTGGGAGAGTAGCGGCAGCCCCAGCTCCTTCATCCGATCGTAGAAGGGAATGATTCGTGGATCGGAAGGGTCGATGAATTGAATCGACGGGATCCACTTGATGAGCACCGCCCCTTGCTGGTGCACTCGGTCCAGCCGCTCGAGGGCGTCAGATCGCAAGGGATGGATGCTGGCCCCGAACAACAGTTCTTCGTAGCGATCCACTTGAGACGCAACGAACTCGTTGGGGATGTAGACCTGAGTCCGTGCAGGATCGAGTTCTCCCATCGCCGTCACCGCCCCGTCCATGGCCAACACGACGGCTCGAGAGACCAGCTCGCTTTCGGCGATTTGCTGGGCCAGGCGTTCCACAACGAGCTGATCCCCGTGGGTCTCCAAGTCCTCTCTCGACACCGAGAACGAGTCCAGGTAGATGTCGAACTTGTAACTGTCCTGCATGACCTCGGAAACGAAGCACCCGGAACTCCCGGCACCGATTCCGGCCACGTGACAATGCATGTCCAGAATCGCCGAGGGCACCGGCTCCGGAGCAAGGATCGGTCCGCGAAAAAGGACCAACCGGACCACCAGGACCACTGCCAGGCCGGCCAGGATGAAGATCAGAGCGCGCAAGATCCATCGACCTCGTTTGCGTTTGGAAGGCTCACTCATGGTCACGCTGAGAGCCAGTGCATGGAATGCTTCCCCCACATCGTCGGATGCCGCTCCGAATGATACCGATCCCGATGCCCGCTCCCGGCAAGGGGCCGTTCCCTGGATTCCCAGCCAGTCTTTGCCGACAATGGTCCGCTTTCCTGGCCGCGGAACCGATCATGCCCGAGCAATTCCTTGCACCTCTTCGCTGTCGGACGCTGGCGATCGTGGGAATCCTGGGAACCCTCGGACTGGCGGGCTGTGGTCGGTCATCCTCTCCCCAGAACGTGTTGCTGGTCACCTGGGACACCACACGGGTCGATCGTCTGGGTTGTTACGGTGGCCCGCCAGACACCACCCCTCATTTGGACCGACTGGCTTCGGAAAGCGTCGTCTTCCGTCGTGCCTACGCTCCGGTCCCGCTGACTCTCCCCTCTCACACCACGCTCCTCACCGGCATGCACCCGCGATCGCACGGAGTCATGGACAACGGCCTGTTCCGGGTGCCCGACTTCCTGCCTTTGTGGAGTGAGCTGCTGCAGTCCGAGGGCTATGCGACGGCGGCGTTCGTGGCGAGCTTCGTCCTCGATCGGCAATTCGGACTGTCCCGAGGATTCGATCACTACGACGATGTCGGGGGATCGCCCTCGCAATCTGGCAAGTTCATCGACGAGCGACCCGCGGACGAAGTCACGGAGTCAGCCCTTGCCTGGTTGCAAGCCCATGCCTCGGGCCCGTTCTCCCTCTGGGTGCACTACTACGACCCCCACTTTCCCCATCAGCCGCCGGCAGACCTCGCGGCAGAGTTTCCGCAGCGACTCTACGACGCGGAGATCGCCGCCGTGGATCGAGCGTTCGGACGACTGATCCAGGCCCTGAAAGAACGGGGAGTGTTCGACCAGACACTCATCATCATGACCTCGGATCACGGAGAAGGGCTCGGGGATCACGGCGAGAAGGCTCACGGCTACCTTCTGTACCAATCGACCATGCATGTTCCGCTGGTCCTGCGCGCACCAGGACTGCCACCAGGAGAGTGTGGGGCCACGGTCGGTCTGGTCGACGTTCTTCCGACCACCCTGGAGCTGTTGGGGTTGCCCATTCCGACGAGTGTCGACGGGCGCAGCCTGTTGCCCCTTCTCGAATCCGATCAGGATCCTGCCGCGGTTTTTCTCGAGTCCGACCTGCCGAGGATCTCCCTCGGCTTCGCTCCGGTCGCCGCCGTCGTCCAGAATGGACACAAGTACATTGGGGCTCCCCACCCAGAGCTTTACGACCTTTCCCGAGACCCCTCGGAGCAGCACAACCTGCTGGCCGATGCTCCCGAACGCGCCGGCTCGCTGCCGTCGACCTTGGCGGACTATCTGGCCACAACCCCTCCCCCGGCCACTCGCGAAGTCAGCGAAGACGACCGCGATCGCATTGCGGCGCTGGGATACACCGCCGGAGACGAGAAGCAGGCGGTGATGCAATCTCGTTGGACAAACGAAGAATTGTTGCGCGTCGTCGATCTCCGGGACCGGGCCCGCGATCACCTCCTGGCAGGCCGCAACGACCGCTGCTTGCAAGATTCGCGTCAGCTCATCGAACTCGCCCCTCAGTCGTACCAGGGGTACGAATATGCGGGGACGGCGTTGGCACGGTTGGGTCAGTTCGACCGAGCGATCGAACGATTGCACCAAGCTCTGGAACTTTGCGCCGACCTACCCAACGCCCATTGGAATCTCTCGACTTGCCACTTTCGTAAGGGCGACTTGAACGCGGCCCTGGCCGCCGCGGAGCGGGTGGTGGAGCTGGATCCTAGTCACAGTCAAGCACGACGCATCCTGGCCGAGATGGCGTTGCGACGGGGGCAATCGGAACACGCCAAGCAGCACATGAAGAAGCTCCTGGAAACCGCCCCGAATTCGGCGGAAGCTGCCTGGGCCCGCAGTGCTCTCCGGGAGCTTTGATACTCTGTTCCCATGACCAACTCGGAATCTTTCCAGTCTTCAGGCTCTCGTCGATGGCGACGCTGGCTGATCACGGCAGGAGTCCTGTTGCTGATCCCTTTCGCGGCGATCTTTGCCATTCCCTGGGCCCTCTCTTCCTCCTGGGCTCGGGACATCGTGGTCGAAACTTCCAACGAAGAGTTGGAAGGTCGGGTGTCGGTGGATGACGTCGATTTCGGCTGGTTATCCGGAGTCACCCTCCATAACGTCGAATTCGAGTCTCACGACCACTCCGATCTCGCGGTGGCCCGATTCCATGCCAAGGAAGTTCAGGCATCGTTTGCCTGGCGCAAGCTCTTCGACCAGCAGGTCATCGGCAGACTCAACATTCGCGGCGCCGAAGTCGCCGTTGACCGCTCCCGACTGGAAACAGAAACCTCGGACGACCCGCGCCGGCCCCGCCCGGATTCCCCCCACTCTTCCCCGAAGCAGCCCGACGATGCGGATCCTTGGACCGTGGACTTGCGACTGACTTTGGAGAATTCCCGAATCTTGGTGTTCGACGGGCAACCCGATCGAGTGGTGCTGTCCGGCGTTTTTGACGGCACCGGCGAACTGGTTCCCGACGCGAACGAGCTCGGCTTTCGTGGTCAGCTGCGAGCACGAGACCTCCGAGTGTTCGACGAGTGGATCCCGTCGGGGATCCCACTCCCCTCCGACTTGCAACTCCAAACCAATGCGCACTGGCGCGCCGGGTCAAACACCTTCGCGGTTCCCGACTTGCAACTGGACTGGGGCCCTCACCAACTTCGTGGCGAATGGCTCGCCAGTTCCCCCGAACGATTCGAAACCAAAGTCCAGCTGGATCTAGCGAGTGAGCTGATTTCGACGCTTGCCTCCGAGTACGTTCCCCGGATCGGGATCGACGGTGGGCTCGGCTTGCAAATGCAAGGTTCCGGCAATCTCGACAACCTCGAGCGCCGCTCTTGGGAGTCGCTGATCGCCGACGCCTCCCTGTTACTTCCCGCAGTGACCTGGGCAGACCACCAAGTCTCAGAACCCCGGTTGTCTCTTCAGCTGGCGAAGGGGTCGGCCTCGTTTCAGATCGTTCCGGGGAGTGCCACTTTGCAAGGCCTGGATCTCGGCGGTGCTTACCATGTCGCCAACGGGACGGCGGATCTGCGGATGCGCTGGGATCGCAGCAAGGTGGGCGGCAGTTTGACCCCCGCGTTGCAGTATGTGGTTCCCTTGCTGGCGGGGTTGCGGGCTCGCGGCCTCGAGGAACTGTCTCAACTGGATTTCCTCGGAGAGATGGCCTTGGATTTGGAACTCCACGGTCCTGCTTCGTGGCAGCCGGGTCAGACCTTGCTGGGGCTGCTGGAGCATTGGAAGGGGGCCGGAAGCGTCGAGGTTTCAGACGGCGAGTTCTCCCCCTCTCCTGTGTTTGCTCGACTCCTCGAACTACTCGATGAAGAGAAGCGTCTGTCGTTCTCCAAGATCAGTAGCCACTTCCAAATCGCCGAAGGAGCGATCCACGGACCCGACATTCAACTGCGTCACAAGAAAACCCCGTTGGCACTTCGGGGAACCACACGCTTGACCGGAGAGATCGACTACGAGTTGGATCTTTCCACGCTGCTGGCGGGGCGACGGGATGGCGAAAAGATTCTCCGCCTGCTCGGAGACCGTCCGCTCACTGCTGGAATCTCGGGAACCGTGTTCCAGCCGAAACTGCAACTGGCGGACATTCTTCAGGGATCCTTGCAAAGCGTGACAGACGGCCTGCTGGATCGTGCCCAGGAGGACCCACGCGGCGTCGTGGAAGACCTTCTGGACATCTTCGGCAAGAAGAAACGGAAGAAGGACTAGTCTCTCTGTCCGGGAGTTCGTAACGGCCGCGGACTCGCGATCGGTGGTGACGACGAAGACTCAGCCGCAGCTACGCCACACTCCGACGACTCGCCCCTGAATCCGGACGCTGGAAGCATAGATGGGCTGCATGCTCGAGTTGGCAGGCTGCAGGCGGACCCGCCCGTCTTCCCGGTAGACCTTCTTCAAGGTTGCCGAACCGTCGTCCAACAATGCCACGGCCACCTCGCCGTCCCGAACCACCTCTTGAGGTCGAACGATGACGATGTCCCCATCCACGATGTGATCGTCCATCATGCTGTTGCCGCTGACGCGCAGCGCAAACGCGCCTTCGGGGACCATGTCCTTCGGCAACAAATAGGTTTCGGAGTGATCTTCCACGGCTTCGATCGGCGAACCCGCGACGATGGTGCCCGCCACGGTCACCTGGACCAAAGACTCGGGGATGCTTTCGTCTTCTTCCGCCACGGCACGCCAACCGTGAGCCGAACCGTCATTGCGAATGAAGCCCTTCTTTTCGAGGGCTTTCAGGTGCTGAAACACCGTCGTCGGTGACTTGCGCAGGCGCGTCGCCAGTTCGCGGACGCTTGGGATGTAGCCTTTGCGGCGGGAGAAATTCTCGAGGGCTTTGAGAACCTCTAGTTGTTTTTTCGACAGCGCGTGCGGCATCGGTGGAGATCTCCCGTTTCGCTCGGTGGTAACGAACGAACCACGAACAGTCAAGTGGTGAGGAGAATCCTCTGGAATCCGAACCACAAATCCACCGCCGACCGGATGAATTTCCCGGTCTTTTCCCCATGCGTGGTCGACCCGCGATCGCTGCGGGGCCCCCGTTCCACTTTGCCCTTGGCCCTAAAGGATAGATCGGTTTTTGGAAGGTGGAAAGGGCTTGGCGGGCCAGACACCCTCTCGAAGCAGTTTCTAGGGAGCATTCCCATCCGAGGATCGCCCGGGAAACCCGCTTGAATCCCGAGCCGAGCCGGGGAGAGTCGAGGTCAGACTCCGACCCACCGGGTCCCATTCCCCCACCATCGGGGAGCGCCGCCCCGGATCCGTCGGAGTCCTTCGCAAACGGGCCGAGGCCCAGCACGAAGCGGGCGCCCCCAGGCGCCCGAATTCGCGCCTGGAGCCTCTCCAGGGGGACAACGAGAGGACTGATGACCACCCAACTCTACAACCAGCACGTGGAAGAGCGCCGCCAGCGGAGCACTGAGATTCTCCAGGAGACCGGGTACGACGGACTGGTTCTCTCGAGCGGCACGGCGTTTCGCTACTTCGCGGACGACATGCACGCGCCGTTTCACACCAATCCGCACTTCGCCCATTGGGCACCTCTTCCCGGTCCCGGGCACCTGCTCTTGGTCACCAAGAGCGACAAGCCGCGGCTGATTCGCTTCGCCCCCGACGACTACTGGTACGAACAGGCCCCGCTCGACCGCGACCGTTGGGGCCAATGGTTCGACATCGAAGAGCTCGGTTCCATGGAGGACTGCTTCGATCGCCTCCCGTCGGGTCAGAAGTTGGGATTCGTCGGAGATGCCACGGGCCTCGCCAGCAAGAAGGGCTTCGGCGAGGCTGACTTGAACCCGGAAAAGCTGCTGCGCCGCTTGGACTGGGATCGAAGCCTGAAAACTGACTACGAAATCGAGTGCACCCGACAGGCGACGGTGATAGCGGCGCGCGGTCATCGTGCCGCCAAGGAATGCTTCGAGAATGGCGGGTCGGAGCTCGACATCCACCACGCCTATGTGCAAGCCGCCGGCTGCGTTGACCCTGACCTTCCCTACAACAGCATCGTGGCCTTGAACGAACGCGGCGCGATCTTGCACTACGAGGGCAAGCGCACGGACGGAGACGGGATGGTGTTGTTGATCGACGTCGGTGCCAGCCATGGCGGCTACGCGTCGGACATCACCCGCACCTGGACTCGTTCTTCCGCCGACCCAGTGTTCGTCGAAATGGTCAACCACTTCGACGCCCTGCAAAAAGATCTATGTCAACAAGTTCGTCCCGGCCTGTCGTACCCCGACTTGCATCACGCGGCTCACGTGGCCATCGGCGACCTGCTCTACCAATTCGGAGTGCTGAAAGTGCCTGGCGAAGAGGCCGTCGAAAAGCAGCTCACACGAACGTTCTTTCCCCACGGACTCGGTCACTTCCTGGGGATCCAGGTGCACGACGTCGGCGGACATCAAAAAGATCCGAGTGGCGGCACCAATCCTCCCCACGAACTCCATCCCTACTTGCGCACCACGCGAACCATCGAAGAACGCATGATCTTCACGGTGGAGCCCGGCCTCTACTTCATCGACCTGTTGCTCGATCCGCAACGGGAAGGAGACCATCGGGATTCCTTCGACTGGAGTTTGATCGATCGATTGAAGCCCCATGGCGGCATTCGCATCGAAGACAATGTCGTGGTCACCGCCGACGGCCACCGCAACCTTACCCGCGAGGAACTTCCATGAGGCGGCACGCCCCGACGTGGACTGCCCTCTTGCTTCCTCTGTTGCTGTGCGGTTGCATCACCAACGTGTCGGTCCCTTTGGACAAGGACCTCCACGACACCACTCTCGGTGACAAGGTGGGCGAGTCCACGTTCCACAGCGTCCTGGCGCTGTTTGCCTGGGGGGATGCGGGAACCCAGGCCGCCGCTCGCGACGGCGGGATCACCGTTCTGACTCACGCCGACAAGCGGATCTTCAGCGTCTTCGGGTTCATCTACTACCGGCAGACCACGGTGGTCTATGGCCGCTGACCTACGTTCTGGCGGCCGCGGCCTACTCCTCCTGTTGAGCTTGCTCTGCTTGTCGGGATGCCTTCGACGGGTGTACTACCACGTCACCGAACCTCTCGACGTGAACTTCCACGAGACACCGGTGGTGGATGGCTACTTTGCTCATGCCGCCAGCGACACCAAGCAGTTTCGTTACTACACGCTGATGGTGATTCCGGTGATGCAACTGCAGTGGGACAGCAACGCCATCCAAGAAATCGCCCACGAACACGGCATGGAAAAAGTGTTCTACGCCGATCTCGAGACTCTGGACATTCTGGGAACCTGGACCCGTCGCTGGGTGCACTTGTACGGCCGTGCCTCGCAGGAACTGCGGGACTGGCCCGAGAACGGCGGGACTCTGCGCTCCACGACCCGCAGCTGAAAGAGATCGCCCGGAAACCGCTGCAAAGGAACTCCTCGATGGCTTGGGCCCGTTTTCGCTCTTTGGTCGCTGCTTCGCTGGCTCTCTTGGGCAGCCAATGCGCTCCCGGTTCGTCGGTCCCTCCCGAGGACGCACCAGTTCTTCCGGAGTGGCCGGATCCGCTGCAGAAGATCGCCGCCAAGGCTTTCTCCCGTTTTGGGGTGCCGACTGTGTTGCCGGCGGAAGTGGTTCCAGACCAGGTGCTCCTGATCGATGTGCGCACCCCCGAAGAAGTCGCGGTGTCACGGATTCCCGAAGCTCGCCTGTTGGTCAGCCAAGACCAACGTGACGAGTTCCTCCACTCGAATCCTTCGCAACCCGTCGTGGTCTACTGCACTGCCGGTTGGCGCAGCGCCGAGTTCACCGAGGAGCTGGTCGACGTCGGGATCCCCGCCGTCAACCTCTCGGGGGGCATCTGCGCTTGGGCGGCGGCGGAACGACCGGTGGTGGACGCGGACGGCAACCCCACTCGACGCATTCATTCCTTCAACGAAGACTTCGCCGACTGTGTGCCAGAGAACTTCCAGGCCGTCTCCGACGATTGACGCGAAGGGCCCAGTCCCGCTCGGAAAATGCGGCTACAGCACCAGGAACGGAATGGCCGCCACGGCCACCACCGTTCCCGCGACAGCCACCCAGCGGTAGCGCTCTTTCAGGAACCAGACCGCCAAGGGAAGCAGGAACAGCGGGGTGGTCGAAGTCAGGCAAACAGTCACGCTGGCGGGCAGCGACACCAGAGACGATTGCGCCAGGAACACCCCCAGGTACGTGCCGATGAACACGGCGATCAAGAGCCTCGGTCGCCTCCTGGTCGCCACGAACAGCCGGCTCCACGCCTTGGCTTGTCCGGCAAGTCCTCCAAAGACTCCCATCGCGACCATGGCGGCAGTCATCCGCAAGGTTGAGACCACCAACGCAGCCGCCAAGTGCTCCGCCGTGCCGGACAGCTCCGGCAATCCATCGCGAATCTCGGTGGTCGCGTCCTTCGAGACCAAGAATCCCAACGCGTTCAATGATGCCGCCGTCAATCCTGCCGCCACCCCCCAAGCAGTAGCGCGTCGGTCCTCCTCCGCCCTTGTCGCCGGCGCCACTCGGCCGCGAATCACCAACAGCACTCCCGCCGTCACCCCAAGAATCGCGAGCATCTGCCACCAGCGCAGCTGCTCCTCGAAGAAACACGCGCCCAGCACCGCCGAACAGACCGGGCCGAGCAACATCAAGACGGTGGCTGGCTGGGCGCCCAACAAACGCACGCTCTTGAACAGGAACGCATCTCCAATCGCCAAGCCGATGATGCCGCTCAACATTGCCCACCAGGCCGAGCTCGACCACAGCAACTCGGAGGGGACCTCCACCACCGACCACAACGTCACCCACAACATGACGCTGGCCACGGTGACTTTGAAGAAGTTGGTGGCGACGGCGCCGAATTCGACGATCGGCCTTTTCCAAAGAGTGGTGGCCAATGCCCAGCTGAATGCGGCGCCGAGACCCAGCGCAAGGCCAGGAACGCGTTCGGCGGTGATGGACTCGGCGGCAAGGGACATGAGAGCGGGCACTTTGGGTTGAGCCCGGAGAGGCGACGCCGCCACGAGCACGAAGGAGGGTGATCCCACAGGTATGGGGATCCATCGGGAAAGGTGAAAGTTGGTCGCGCTGCTTTGTGACCCACGGGAGCTTCATGGACGGCGGGCGTCCCGGGAGGCAGGATACGAGAGGCCGCGATCGTGCCCAAGAGGAGTGCCCCTCCCGCCAGTCACTGGGAAGAATCCGGATCGCGGTCTCGCTTGCCATCGAACCCGAAGTACTTCATCCAATCCTGCACTTCCTTCGCGGAAAGTTTGCGGTCATGGGAACGACCCGGGTCCTTGGTCGGAGTGGGATCCGGTCGGAGCTTGGCCCCAAATGCTGTGACGGAGAGAGTCCTTGCACCGTGGAACCGGCAATTCCGCGCGAGCTCCTCGTCATCGGTGACCACCCACACCTGGGAAAGGTCCGCGCAATCACCCAAGCGATCCAGGATCAGGTCGTCGGCGGATTTGCCATCCGCCGCAAACTGAACCCGAACCCGTCCTGGTCCCCGCAAGCGCGTCGGACGCCCGGTGCTCTCCCGAGAATCGAACACCACCCACGTGGGCTGGCGCAACGACGCGCAGCGCCGCACGAGCTCTTCGCGACGACGCTCCCACGAATTGCCGGCTCCCATGGCCAGCCGATGGAGCACGTTGTGACCGTCGATCCAGTATTCCGCCACCCCGCCCCCTTCCCGCGAAGTCGCTCGCGAACCTTCGCGAGCCTCACGCCCAGCCAACCAGCGCGCCACGGCCACAGACCTTGTCCGCTCAAGGCGAAGGAGGCAATACGGAATCCCCCTCGCTTCTTCGCCGAGACTTTTTTGGGCCGGTGGTCCTGAGCTCGTCGTCAGAATTGTCGTCTGATCGCCAGGCTCTCGAGCGTTCCTGGCCTCGGGTTTCTCTCGCCCTCCCCTCTCGGATGCCATGACCGTGCTCTCCCCATCCCGCAGGACCCGAAGCGGCACATCGAGAGCTCCGACCGCGTTCTGTCGGCCGAGGAATCCGCACGAGCGCCGGCATCCGGGCGGAAGCCGATTGGCGATTGCTCTTGTCGCGACGATCGTCACCAGCCCGGCCTGCTCGGACTCTCGGGAGCGCCCCGTGGGAACGGCGTCCGGACCACCCAGCGTGCTCCTGATCACCTTGGACACCACCCGGGCCGATTCCCTGAGCTGCTATGGGGCACCGGCGGGAAGCACGCCGGCGCTGGATTCCCTTGCGGCTGGCGGCACACTGTTCCGCAATGCCCACACCGTCGCGCCGCTCACCCTGCCCGCCCACTGCTCCTTGTTCACGGGCCTGCTGCCCTTCGAACACGGGGTTCGCGACAACGGAAGTTTCCAGCTCGACGAGTCCGCCACCACGCTGGCCGAACTGTTCGCCGCGGCCGGGTACGACACGGCCGCGGTCCTCGCGTCCCCAGTGCTCGATGGCGCTTACGGTCTGGCCCAGGGGTTCGATCAATACTTCGACAGTTCGCGGAGCCCCACCAGCGACCAGCGCGTCGGTCGCCGCCACGCGGCCAAGGTTCGCGAAGACGCGGAATCTTGGCTGAAAGGACGTGACGCTCCCCACCGCCCGTTCTTTCTTTGGGCGCATTTCTTCGATCCTCACCGTCCTTGGGAAGTGCGGCCAGAGTTCGTGCAGGCCCACGGCGCCGAGGAACCGGGTTTGGAGATTCGCGAACGAGAACGACGGATGTACGCAGCCAGCATCGCGTGGATGGACCAAGAGCTTGGCCAACTGCAAGCGACGGCGGAACGACTCGTGCAAGATCGAGACCAGTCCAGTGGCTCGGTGGCCCCTCTCTTGACCGTGGTGGTTTCGGATCACGGCGAAGGCATGGGCGATCATGGCGAAGGAGCCCATGGCTTCTTTCTCTACGACAGCACCATTCGCATGGTGATGTTGGCTCACGGACCCGGTGTCGTAGCCGGCCAAGAGCGCACGGAAGCGGTCAGCATGGCCGACATCGCCCCAACACTTCTGTCATGGGCCGGCATTCCCGGTCCTCCGAGCACGGGAGTCGACCTCTCCTCCGCGTGGCGCGGCGAATCGCCGCTCCCCGACGACCGCTCGATCTACTTCGAAACATTGCACCCGTACAACAACCGCTGGAGCCCTCTCTACGGCGTTCTGCACCAGGGAAAAAAGCTGATCGACGGGCCCGCCGCGGAACTGTTCGATCTGACCGACGATCCCGCCGAACAACACAACCGGATCCAGGAGGACGAATTCCTGGCGCAGAAACTCCGAGCAAGGATTCGGGAGCTCGCCAGCCGCTATCGGCCCTCTTCCCGCCGTCAAATGGACGAGGAAGAACGTCAGCAACTCGAAGCCCTGGGCTACCTGACTTCCTCCACCAGCCCGGACGAAGACCCGGACGTGTTTCGTCCCGGTCAAGTGGATCCCCAACTGCGAAATCCCCGAGACGGCCAGCCCTTGATTCGATTGCACGGCCAGGCCTACACCAAGATGCTCGCTCAGGACTACGCCGCGGCGGCCGAACTCATGCTGCAAGTCGTGGAGCAGGACCCCGAAAACCCCTATTACTTGGACGAAGCCGGCTCCTTTTTCTTGAAGGCCGGAAAACCCAACCAGGCACTGCCTCTATTGAAGCGATCCGCCGCCATCGACCCACGCTCCCCCACCGTGTGGTTTCACTTGGGCCGATCCCACCAGTGGCTGGAGCAATACGACGCGGCCATCGAGAGCTTCCAAAAGCTGCTCGAATCCCACCCCACCCACGTCGATGGCCGGCTGAAACTGGCCCAGCTGTTGTCGGAACAGCGGGGACAGCACCAGGAAGCCGCCACCCTGCTGGAAGAGACCTTGCGACACCTGCCCGCACAAGCTCCCTTGACCGAGAACATTCGCCAAAAGATCACCGAGCTGCGGGGCAAGCCGTCGTCGCCGCGCTGAACAATTGCTACGACACGGTGCAAGACGCCGCGCGCGGCCAGAGAGTGTCGACACGGTCAGCGGAGGGAACAGAGTTGGTCGCACCGACGAGCTGCGTCTCGCACCCGGAATTCAGGGAAGCACACAAGACAACAAGTCCGATGTCGCGACGAGCCGCAATCGAACGTCCACGGTTTCGGAGAGCGGCCCCTAGCCTCCCGGCCCGTCCGCCATCAGGAATGCCTCCAGCGAATCAAGCTCGGACAGGGCCTTGTTCACCGAGTGCTGCAACACATCGCGCACCGACAGAATTCCGAGCACGGTCCCCTCGGCATCACACACCGGCATGTGTCGAAAGTGACGCTCGGTCATGATGCGCAGGGCCCGGCCGGGGCTTTGGGAAGTCGGCAAGGGCTGCACTTCTTCGGTCATGACTTCGACAATGGGAGTCGCGGCCGCGTCCTTGTTCTGGCCCACGACCTTGGTCATCAGGTCGCGCTCCGTGAAGATGCCGCACAACTTGCCATCCTTCACCACAGCCGTGGCTCCCACCCGGTTCTTGATCATGAGTGCCACGGCATCGGCGACCGTCGCATTTCGCTCCACCGTGGTTGGCGGCGTGTGGGCAATGCTGAGGATTCTGCTCATCGTTTCGTTCCCCCTCTTGACCAAGAATTCGATGGGTTTCCGCACGAACTGAGATTCTCCCCATCATATCCGGGCACACCGAGGCCCTTCCGCCCCAGAATCCCCCACCGGGAATGGCTCCAGACCGAGCCTTCGAGGTCCGCGCTCGTCCCCGAACCGCAAGTCCCGGAGCATTCGTCCTCTGCTCCGCGACTCAGTCAAGAAGGGCGTCACGGTAGGGCCGCGCAAGGAACTCTTCGGGACGAAGGCCGAGGGAATCGATGACGTGATCGGTTTCGCGGCGGGCCTCGTCCACGGTCTGCTCACGAATCACCGTTTCCAGTTCGAGGAACTCCCCCAGATCCTCCACCCGGTCCAGGTGGATCCGAGTGTGGCGAAACATCCACAGGGTCCGCTCCTTGGCCACCACGACTTCCTGATCCAGCGCCCTTCCCAACAGCTTCCGCCCAGCGTCCGCATCGGAGAGTTCCAGCAGCTCGTAGTCCGAGGCCCGGGGACCCGACTCCTCGGTGCTACGCCGATAGGCAATGAGCTGAGCCGGGCTCCCGGACTCCTCCCGCAGCTTCAGCCATCCGTGGGAGACGGCGAAGAACGTGTCTCGTTGACGCTTTCGCCAAACCTCTTGCGCGCCCATGGTGGCAAGCCTTGACTCCACCTCGGCCCGGTCCTGGAGTGGGGTCTTGATCTCGATGTTCTGCACGGAATCTCGCCTTTTTTCCTGACCGTCCCCGGGAATCGCAAAGTCCTGACGCAGAACTGGTCGAGAATTCGGGAATGAGGATCGCAATCTACCACGGCTACGAGCTGACCGGCTCGGGCAGCAACGAATACACTCGCTACCTCTCCCGCGCGCTTCGCGATCGAGGTCACGAGGTTCACGTGCTGTGTCGGGAACCTGACCCGGAAGGCATCGAACACTGCGAACGAGCGTTCGCCTGGGACCCCACCGGGAACGACCGAGCGATCTTCGAACGACCCTCCTCGGGCCCCGGGTCTTGCACGATTCACCAGCTTCCTCACGGGGAGATCCGGCCGGTCTATGTCACGGACAAGCGGCGGGCCGGCAACGTCCGAACATTCTCTTCGCTGACCGATGAGGAACTCGACGGTTACCACCAACAAAACGTCGAGCTGGTCACTGCCGTCTTGCGCAAACACCCGGTGGATCTGATCCACGCCAATCATCTGGTCTACCAACCCGTTGTTTGTGCAGAGGTGGCGGAAGCAACGGGGATTCCGTACATCGTCTATCCCCATGGCAGCTCCATCGAGTACACCCTGCGACAGGACGAACGCTATGTGGTGCGAGCCGGCCGTGGATTGCGCGGAGCCTCCGGAATCGTCAGCGGAAGCCACGAAGTGCTCCGCCGCATCCTGGACCTTTACCCGGCCGAAGCAACGGAGTTCCAGGAGAAGACTCGCATCGTGGGCGTCGGCGTCGACACAACGCTGTTTCATCCGGTGCCGCGCTCCGAACGCGTCGCGAGCGTGCAACCGCTCCTCGACTTGCCCGCCACTTCCGGGCGAGGACCGGAGAATCAGCAGCAGTTGGAGCAAGAGCTCCGCCTCGAATCGTTGGGCACTCTGAGCACCGATCACGGCACCTATGACCCGGCCGTTCCCGATCGGGATCTCGCCGACAAGCTGCAACGAGTGAGCTGGGACGACCCGGTGGCCTTGTACGTCGGGGCGCTGACTTCCGGGAAGGGAATCCAATCATTGCTCGCCGCCCTTCCGTGGCTGATCAAAGACCAGCCACAGGCAAGCTTGCTGATCGTGGGCTCCGGGGCCTACCGTGAAGTCCTGGAAGCATTCCTGGTGGCGTTGCGTCGGCAAGACGAACCGTTGCTAGAGGCCATCGTCTCCCGTGGTTTCGATCTCGATCGCAACGAACTCACGGGTCCGTGGGAGGACGTCCTGCAGGTTTGGAACGACCCCGCCACCCGAGATTCGTGGCTTTCGGCGGGGCCCGCCGCCGCCGATCGCATCCATTTCCTCGGGCGACTGTCCCACGATCGCCTTTGCCATCTGTTCCCGTGCGCCGACGTCGCCGTGTTTCCGTCGTTGGTGCCGGAGGCCTATCCCCTGGTCCTGATGGAGTGCCTCTCGAACGGGGTGCTTCCTTTGGTGTCCGACTTCAGCGGGTTTGCGGAAGGTCTCGCCGACTTGGTGGCTCCGCTGGGAGAAACCTGGGTGTCCCGCATGAAGCTCCCGATCGAACCCCAGGGACGAGTGCAACACATTGCCCAGTCCCTGGCCTCCACTTTGGGAGATCCCGCGCTCCACGAACTGGCGCCGCGTCTGCGCAACGTCGCGGTGAACCGCTACGACTGGAAGGTGCGCGCCGAGCAGATGGAGCGGGCGTACGGAGAACTCTTGCTTCGAGCCACGGCTTCCTGAGCGGGCTCCGTCGCACGGTCAGTGGGAAATGATCACCGGGGTGATCACCGCCGGCATGATGCAGGCCACGAAGACCGCCATCTGCGCCTCTTCCACCGCTTTGCGCGCCGAATCGCCGACCGCGTTGCCGTTGAGGATCTCGTCCAGGCGCTGCTTTCGACCTTTGAGCTCCGTGGCGTCGAAGTTGGCCTTCAACAAACCGGTGGCGTGAGAGAGAGACAGCAGAATGGCCGTGCGCGCCTCGACGGGCTCCGAGTCGGAGTGAAGCGCCCGCCCCAGCCGCTCGAGAATCTCTCGTTCCGGACGGGGATCCAACTCCGGGTACACCTTGCGGGTGAACAAGAACAGGACCTTGTCCTCATCCATGCGCAACGTGCCACGTCTCACGAGAGACAAGGCAATCCGGTGCCTCAGTTCTTTCAAAGAGGAAAACTTGCTGACCCAATGACCGACAGCACGGGTCTTGGAAGAGTTGCGTACCAGTTGCAACGCTTCGTCGAAGACGTCCAGGCTAAGGGGCGCCGCACTCTCATCGGTCGCCTCGACCAGCAGGGAGTCTTTCGGTCCCTTGACAGTTCGGACCCGTCCCTGAAGGAGCAGCTCGGAAAGGACGGCGGCGCCGAGTGCCACGCCTTGGTACACCCCCGAGTGAGTGGTGCCTTTGTCGTCACAGAGTGCGAGGAGCAAAACCTCTTCGGGAAGCGTGAGAGACGCCATCATCATTCCTTTCCACCAGGGGCCAATGCAGCCTCTACTCTCGCCGGGGGACTCTATTCAAAACTCCCTTGGCGCCCTCTTGGGTTGCCCGACAATTCGGGCGGCGACAGCACACTCCCCGGGAGATGCTGATCTCAGGCTTTGGCCCGTGCCTGAATGAAGGCATAGAAGAACACGCTGTTCGGGTCGTGTCCGACCCGGTCCAGTTCTTTGCGCATGCCTTCGACCACCCGTCGCGAAACCAGCTTGCGAGCCACCAGCTGAGAGGCGCCCGACAAAAGCAGGTCGGTCCAGAAAGCCAAGAACTCGGCGCGCTCGGCAGGATCGCGATTGTCGAGGTGAGTGGTCTTTACGTCGGTGCGGATGTCGTGATAGCCATTCGCTTGCAACAAGTTGCCCAGCTTGGCCCCAACGAACGGGTCTCCTCCCAGTTCGATCTGGTAGTCGTTGAACGCCATCCAGTACTTCCAGGTATTGGGAGAGTACGGATCGACGAAGAATGTCGAGTTCAGCACTTCCGTGACGACCACGGGCGAACCTGGCGCCAACACGCGACGGACTTCGGCCAAGACCCGAGCGGGGTCCGGCACGTGCTCCAGGATCCAGCACAGAAACGCTGCATCGAACTGATCTCGTTCGAAGGGCAGATGCATGGCGTCCTCTTGGAACAACTGGTAGCGCCCCTTCGCCCATGGCACCGTGCGCAGGAGTTGTTCCGCCGACTCGATTTGGCTGGCGTTGAACTCGACACCCGTGACCTTCAGATCGGGAAAGTGGCGAAGCAAGATTTCGGTTTGAGCGCCCACCCCCGATCCCACTTCCAACAGACGTCGGCAGCGTCGAAACGGTAGCCGGTCATGAACCATCGGCTCTACCACCCGGGCTTGGGCCTGCAGCCGCTGGCGCTCCGTGGAGGAGTAGCCGTGCAAATATCCCTTTCCGGGCCCCTTTGAGGATCGTGAGGGCGTGCGCGTCTTTCCCGTCTTTGCTTTTTTGGCCACGTCGAGCTCCTGATCATCGCCGTTTCGTGCAGATTACGCTCGAGGCACCGAGGATTGCACAGCATTGCTTTCCCGCCCGTGAAGGCCCGGGAAGATCCACGAGTTTCCTTCGTCTGAACTATCGGAACAAGGTGGACGGCACCCGCTTCCGTGGCGCGAAGGAAACGAATTCCTTTTCCGCAAGATTCCAACCATCGCCCCGGAAGCGGGCTCCCGTTCCCTGCCATCAATGAAGGGGGCTTTTCGAGAATCTTGCGCGATCTTGACCAATCAAATCGGTCTTTGGCGCGTATCAATCGGCAAGTCCAGGAAAAGGAAGAGCATGCCGATGTCTGCAACGATTTCTCGCAATGACCCCTCTTTGAACCGACTCATTGCTCGGGTGCGGTCCGGCGACCAACAGTGTGCTTACGAATTGTTGCGTCGTCTGCGTCCATCTCTCGCGGTCCTGGTGTCGAACTCCGGCGAGCCTTCGTTGCAGCGCGCCACGGAGTCTGCCTGTCGAGAACTTTGGCAGATGCTCGATTCCGCAGAGCCGGATTCGAAGGGAACCGTGCAAGACGCGCTTTGGCGAATCACGGAAGGCGCGGTTCGCACGATGGTCGCGGATCGGCGTCGCCCCGGCTCCCGTCACGAGGTCGCTTGGACTTCCCTGCCCGATGCGGCCCTGGTTCGGGCAGCGCGCGGGCTGACTCGCCCCCGAACTCGACGAACTCGACAGAACTTCTCCCCCGCCTGATCGTCCTTCCCCGGGAAACCAGCGACCGAACACCGCTTCTCTCTTCGAATTGTCCGACAAAGCGCCAGAATGTGGCGCTCCCCATCACTCCCAGGCCCTCGGTCGAACCCGGGATCCGGAGCTATCACGGGGACTCATCAGCGGGCCATTTGCCCGCGCGGAACGGACAACGGGAGGACCTGTCGCTTGAGAGCCGCGTGCGTTGCAGCAGTCTTGTTCGGAGTCTCCGCTTCGGTCGCATGGGCCGATGGCTTGCGACCCGCCAGTGCGCTTGTCTATCCGATCTACATTTCGGACCCGAACTTCTTGACCCTGGTGAGTGTCACCAACACCAGTACGGCCCAGACCACGAGAGCCGTGTTCTCCTACGTGGATGCCGTGCAAGATCCGCAGAATCCGCTGCTCCCGACCGATTGCCGCAACTACTACCGTGCCGAGACCCTGACTCCTGCAGACACCATCACGGTACTGACCCGCTGCCACGTGGCCGCTCAAGCCCGCGGCTACTTGGTGGTCAAAGCCCAGGATCCCCAGGGAACGACCTGGTCCCACAATCACCTGGTCGGGTCGTCGCTGATCCTGAACCTCGGCACGGGCTCTCTCGCGAGTCACCTCCCCGTCCCCTTCGAGTCCGTGTTGCCCGAGGGCACTGCCACCGACGTCGATCTGGATGGTCGCGCGGACTTTGACGGGACCGAATACGAGGCCTTTCCCGCCGACCTCCAAATGGACTCCTTTCTGGCCGTCGCCAACTCGAGACTAACCCTGGCCCACCTCTCCCAGGATCACCATGCCAAGGTGCTGGTGCAGTTGCTGATCTGGAACGACAACGAGTTTCCCCTTTCCGCGCAATTCAACTTTCGTTGCTGGTTCGAGGCTCCGCTTCCATTCCTGAGCGCGGCCTTCACTCAGAACTACCTAGCCAACAACACCCCCGACGATCCGGCCGAGTTCGACGTGGACTGCGACGGCATCGGCGATTTCGAAACCGGCTGGGCGCGAATCACCGGCGTGGTCTCCACCGGCGGATTCCAACCACGCTCGAACCCCCCTCTATTGGGGGCGATGTCCCGCGGTCCTCTCGAAGCCGGTCGCACTCTTTGGGGCAGTCACGAAACGGTCGACGGAGAGCTGTAGAAGCGGCTTTGCCACAGTTCCCCGCTCACGGGGTCGCGTCGACACGCCCCCGGACGTTCATGATCGTGGACTGCATGGCAGCGACCTGGCGAGAGCTGCCATCGGCCTGAAGGGCCGTGACGTCCCCCCGTGCGATGGTCAGAGTTTTCCCGGCTTTGAACACTTCCCCCACCGCGAGAAACTTCTCTCCCAAGGCGGGCGCCAAGAAGTTGACTTTGAACTCCACCGCCAACACTTCCGCCTCTTCGGGCATGAGAGAGTAAGCGGCGTAACCACAGGCACTGTCGACGATGGTGGTGATCGCTCCGGCGTGAAGGAAGCCGTGCTGCTGGGACAGGTCTTTGCGAAACGGAAGCTCGATCTCGACCCGTCCCGGCTCCACCTTGGTCAACGTCGCTCCCAAGGTGTTCATGATGCGCTGCAATTCGAAACTCTGACGAATGCGTTGGTCATATCCGGGAAACGGCTCCTTGAATCGCGTCATGCTTGCACCCCCTGTCCCATGGCGCCTGCGACCGCTCGCGCCGATTCTCCAAGCCCCGCCCACAGCTCCGGCCGGACCTCTCGCATCCTCGCGAAGGTTCGGACCTCTTCCCCGATTGTCTCCCGCGTTTCGAGAAAAATCCCCCGGCCCTCTTTGCAACGTCCCCCGAAACCGAACAACGGGTTCCCTGTCAGGGAAGTTTCAGCCCGCTCCGTCTCCCCTTCCCGACATTCCCCCGAAAGTCCATTCGATGAGTCGCCGGCTTCGTCCGGAGCCCCCCAAAGGAGGTTCCAAAAAGGACAGGCTGGGACGCAAGAAACGATCATCCCCCGAAGGGGGCCCAGGCCGTGATCGAGGCGACAGAACCCAATCCACCAGGTTCCCTTGCCGCTTCCGAATCCGTCAGCCGGATTAGTCGCCGGCCCCCGGCAGTTCCTCTTGATAACGAGCGAACAACTCGGGAACGACCTGCCGGTGCAACGGTTGGTAGGCCCCCGTCGTCCAGTAAATGTTCCGAACCGCTTGGTCGTTGCGAAGCTCTGGGGAGCGTTCGAGCTTCCTCTGCGCCGTCTCGATGCGCCCGGCCAGGCAGGCGGCGTAGAACGCCTCTCGGGCAATCGTGTTCTGCTCGATCGAAGAAAGTGACGAAGCGCGCTTCAGGAACTCCCGGGCGTACAGTTGCCGGTAGGTGGCTCCTTTGATTTCTCGCTGACAGAGCAGCTGAACGGTCGATTCCCCCGACCCGACCTCCCCCACCCATTGCAGATCAGGATAGCGAACCTGTGCCTGCTCTCGGCTCTCGGAGCACACCAAAGCCGTCGTCGCATGTTCGAGCACCTGCTCCCGCGAGAGGGTTTCGAGATAGGCGTGCCACCCTGCTCGCCGGTTGTAAGCATTGAAACTGGTCAAGAAGAACAGGTCTTCGAACCTCGAATACGGGATTTGATCGGAGGCACGATCCGCTGCTTCCAAAACCTGGCGGTCGAAAACGATGGCCGGGCGCAGCTGCCAAGTCAGGGAAAGTGCCGCATTGGAGGAAAACCCGTCCAAAATGACGTTTTGATTGTGGGCCCAGTGAAGCGCTCGGAATTGATTCGGCGTGTTCCGATAGAAGTCACCCAATGGGTCGTGCCGGAACAGCTGATCTCGGATCTCGGGAAAGTGCGTGGGCTGATCGAAGAGGTAGGGAATCTCCCGCCCCGATCGCGTCAATGCGACGGACTGAGTCAAGGCGATGACTCCGAGTCCAGCCATGGCGGCGCCCCGCACCCGACGGTTTCGCCAACGATTCACTCCCTCGACCGCCAACAACATCGCCGGAACCACACAGGGCGCCAGGTGTCGGGGCTCTTTGACCGGTTGAAAAGTGAGCAAGACCAAGGGGCCGAGCAGCGCAAGCCACCAAATCCAAGTGCGTGATGAATTCGCGGCTTCAGAGTCCGCGGAGCCGGGGGGAAGGCTCTCGAGCTCGGGTGGCAAGCCCTTCGAGTGCCCATCGCCGCTCTTCCGAAGAGCGAGGGGAGCCAGCACGACGACGAACCAGACCGGGGCGATCCATCCCAGCCCCCAACGAGCCAATACCGTGAAACAGTAGTGGGATGAGTCCCACGACATCCACTCGGGCGGGCCGATCAACCTCATGATGGGGATCCGCGTGTTTCCGAGGCTCGTGTAGTACGGGAACGAGGCGGGAAACAGCTGGTGTTGAACCACCAATGCGCCGCTCAACGCCAACACGAGTGCCGTCCCCGTAAGGACCGCTCGACGTGGATTCCCGTCCCAAAACGCTTTCACGACTCCTCCCAAGACCGGCAAGAAGAAGTACATCGGAAACGTCATCTTGGTCATGAACCCCAGGGCCAGAATCCCCGCGAACGCGAGCAGGGCCCGCGTGGCCCCGGACTCCAGAAAGCGCACCCATGCGAGCATTCCCCCGGCAAACATCGCCGTGAGGGTGAATTCGACATAGCCCGTTCGGCTCAATCCCAACAGCAGCGGGGAACTCAGCAACAGCAGCGCGAGCAGTGGAACTCCGTTCCGGAGTCGACGGGGAAGGAGCCGAGACGTCACCAACAACAGCACCAGAGCGCTGGTCGCATTGACCCAGAGGCTGGCCGACACGGAGTCCCGAATTTGCAGAAAGGGAATCAGAAGAAACGGAAACAGGGAGGGAACGGCGAACTGATTCCACTGACCAGGATCCGCTCGCACGGTGCGGGCGAAGTCGAAGTACTGGTAGGGATCCATCCAAGAGAACGAATCCCGAGGCAGCACATCGCCGTGGAACTCGTAGAGGAACCACGCGAGCACCACGGCCAAGCATCCCAGAGACCAGATTCTCTGGCGCGGCCCCGCGTCCACGGGAGAGATTCCTTGATCCAAGGGCATTCTTGATTTCCTCGCGTTCCGCCGAACTTACCATGTCGCGCGCAGGGCTCCTTGCTCTCCTTGCTGATCGGTCATCGCTGACAATGCCTGACTCCGCTTCTCCGAAACGCTCGTTCGGCCCTCGGCTGTTGCTGATGGTCGCGGTGCCGTTGCTGCTTCTCGCCGCTTTGGAGGGTCTGTGCAGCCTCTGCTTGTTCGTGATCGACATCCCGAATCATGGGCAACGCCCCATGGCCGAGCGCCACCACACCGAGTACGACGCCGAGTTGGGCTGGATCCATCGCCCATCGGTCACCCTGGAAGATCTTTATGGGCCTGGCCGGACCCTCACGGTCAACTCGCAACGAGTGCGCGCGAAACGGGACTACGCCACTCAAATCCCTGCGGGCAAAGGGCGTATCGTTTGCTCCGGCGACTCCTTCACCCTCGGTTACGGGGTGGATGACGAAGAGGCCTGGTGTCGTCTTCTGGAAACGCGTCACCCCAACCTGGAAGTGATCAACATGGGCCAAGGGGGCTACGGCATTGACCAGGCCTACCTGTGGTACCAGCGGGACGGGCAGCAATGGGAACACCAGGTGCACCTGTTCGCCTTCATCTACGATGACTTCCAGCGCATGCGAAAGGCAGACTTCTCCGGATACGGCAAGCCGCGGCTCACCATGCAGGACGGGGTCCCGGTCGCCACGGACGTGCCGGTGGCGGAGCGATCTTTCGCCAGTTCTTGGGTCTCCCAAAACCACGGACTGCTGCGGCGCCTATCCCTGGTGGACGCCGGTTGGCGACTCGTCGGTCCCGACGAAGATTCCAGTTCGGGGCCTCCTCCTCTGGAGTTCGCCGAGATGTTGGAGGTCGCCCTGGGGTGCTTCCAAAGCCTGCAGAAGCAACATGTCGCGGCGAACCGAACCCTCGTCGCCGTCTGGCTTCCCACGCGCTCGGAACATCGAGGAAACTCGTGGGACACCTTGCGCCAGAACTTCCTCGCCAAGCTGCGCGGCCTGGGGATCGCCACCATCGATCTCGTTCCCGACTATCGGGCCTTGGAACCATTGCGAATGTCTTCGCTTTTCCTGGCTCCCGGAGAAGTCGACTTCGCGGCCGCCGAGCAACACTACTCCGCCAAGGGCAACAAGTACGTGGCCCGCCGAATCGCCACCGAGCTGGCGAAGCTTCCCCCATTCGCGGAGTGGCTTTCGGACCAGTGACCGATCTTCTCTGCGCGATCCGGCCAGAGCGATGGCGAGACACCGTGCCTGTCTCCCAGAGACGAATCAACGTCACGACAATTCGTCTGATGGGAAGCAACGCAAGACGAGGCCCGCCGTGAGTTTCTGACCGGGGGTGGTTGGCTCAGAGCGTTTCAACCAACCTCGCGATCTCTTCACCAATCGCCAAGCTCGCAGTGGCCGCGGGAGACGGAGCGTTCAAGACATGCACCGCGTGGTCGTGAATTTCGACTCGAAAGTCGTCGATCAAATGACCTTTCGAATCCACCGCCTGAGCTCGGACACCGGAACCGAACGGCTCGACGTCGTCCTGCTCGAGTTCGGGAATGAGTGCCCGCAGGTCCTCGACGAACCGGCGCTTGCTCAGCGAACGGCGGACTTCGTCCCAACCGACCCGCCAGTAGCGCAGACTCATCCGCCAGAATCCGGGAAACGTCGCCATGGCGGTCACGTCACGCAGCGAGACGTCCCTCCACCGGTAGCCTTCCCGGCGAAGCGCCAGGACGGCGTTCGGTCCGGCCTCGACCCCTCCGTCGATGCGTCGGGTGAAATGCACGCCGAGAAATGGAAACCGGGGATCGGGAACCGGATACACCAGGTGGCGAACCAAATGCGCTCGCTCTTCACGGAGTCGATAGTACTCCCCCCGAAAGGGAACGATCTGAAGGCCGGTCTTGATCCCGGCCAGCCGAGCCACTCGATCGGCGTGGAGGCCGGCGCAATTCACCAGACGACGAACCGCGAACTCCCCCGCCGTCGTCGTGACGCGCCACTTGCTGGCATCTCGCTCAAGAGCAACGACTCTGGCTCCGGCGTTCACCGAAGCCCCCCCCTCTCGCAGCTCCTCCACGAGAGCACGGGCCACCGCGGGATAGCTCACGATGCAGGTTTCCGGCACGTGCAGTCCGGCCACCCCCCGCACGTGAGGTTCGTGATCGGTCAATTGCTCGGCGTTCAGGCGCTTGACTCCTCGCAGGCCGTTCGCCTGACCGCGGCGCTCCAGCTCCTGCAACGCGGGAAGCTGCTCAGGAACCGTCGCCACCACAACTTTTCCGCAGCGATCCACCGGGATCTCGCGACGCTCACAAAACTCCAAGAGCTGCTGTCTGCCGCGCACGCAGGTCCGGGCTTTCTTTGATCCCGGGCGGTAGTACAGTCCGGAGTGAATCACCCCGCTGTTGTGGCCGGTTTGGTGAGCGGCAGGGCGAGATTCCGCCTCCCAAACCACCAGGTTGGGAAGCTCTTGGCGCATCAGCGCCGAGGCGGTCGCCAAACCGACGATTCCCCCGCCAACGATTCCTACGTCGTGAACCTGCATGGGTCGCTCTTTCACGCTGCGGAGGAATTGCCCAGAGACATCACCAC
The DNA here is from genome assembly GCA_028289345.1 of Planctomycetota bacterium. Classification (GTDB taxonomy): domain Bacteria; phylum Planctomycetota; class B15-G4; order B15-G4; family SIAN01; genus JANQQL01. The sequence goes on from JANQQL010000001.1 coordinate 104,410, forward strand.
AAGACGAGAGGCCTGGGGACCGGCTTGGATCCATGGCCGGACCCAAAGTCATCCTCGATCCGTTCCTCATTCGAAGCAAGGACGATGCCACAAATCGCGTGTTTCGAGGGATCTCCGAAGGCCGCGATCGGGGCAAGCCTGCGAAACCTCGGGGAGCGCGAGGTCCTCCCCCAAGCGCGGAACCGTTCCCGAAAACCGGAGGATTCCCCCCCTGCAACTCGAGAGGGATGGCCAAGCCGTGGTGGACGGGACCCTTTCCTCGCAGGTCTTCGCCAATCGTTCGAGTTAGAGTCTCGGAAGTTCTCTCATCGTCCGGAGGAAGCTTCCATGTCGGAAAAGACTCTGTTCCAGAAAATTCTCGACCAAGACATCCCGTCCGAGCTGGTCTACCAGGACGATCAGTGCGGGGCGTTTCGCGACATCAACCCTCAGTCGCCCACCCACCTGCTGGTGGTGCCGCGGGAGCCTCTGCCAGGGATCGCCGACATGGAAGAACGTCACGAGACCCTGATCGGCCATCTGTTCCGCATCGCCACCGAGGTGGCCCGCCGCGAGGGGCTCGATCACGGGTACCGGCTGGTCATCAACCAAGGCGAGCACGGTCAGCAAACGGTCCCGCACCTGCACATTCACGTGCTTGGTGGGCGCCCCATGAGCTGGCCCCCGGGGTGATTCCTCCCGTCGGGTGATGGGGTCCCCGGTCGATCTCGAGTTCGCGTCTGAATCGAACCACCGGCGCCCCTCGGGATCGCCATCCCGATCACTCGAACCGGGCGATGGTTGCCAGTCGAGGATTGGCACGGATCGCCTCGTAGAGCCTTTCCGCAATCATTTCGTGCCCCTGGCGATTGGGATGCGCGTCTTGCTCAGCAATGCGAATGCTGTCCACGTCGACCCCGTCATAAACCCCGGTGAGGTCCAGGATCTCGAAACCCGCCTCTTTCGCCAGCTCGAACAATTGCCGAATCGCGGGTGCGGAAGCCTGCTCGTTGAGACGAGGCAAAAACACCCACACGGGCATCGCTCCGATGTCTCGGCAATCATTGGCAATCGCCGAATAGGCCCAGCCGAGTAGCTCCATGCGCATCGGGCCCATCAGGGTTTTGAAGCGGGTGCTCCCGGTTTTGTTCTCCACCCCTGCTCTCTCCATGGCTTGCACCAGGAATTCGAACGGGGGGTCAATGCCTTCGTTGCGCCGCTTGTCGATGTGCTCGATCACGCGGTTCTTGTCGTTGACGTGGGCAATGTAGAACACCGCGTTGGGTTTGAAGTCCGGCACCTTCTTGCGCATCACCATGAGCTGCTGGAGAGGTCCATAGCCACCAATGGAGAAGTTCAGAAACTCGTAGAGGTCGTAGGGACCACCGCGCACGTTCTCCGCGTTGAGCCGTCCTTCCAGGATGTTCTCGAAGGTGTCGTCGTCCCCCACCCCAGAGCCCATGACATAGGAGGAGCCGAGCACCGCCGCGCGGTAGGTGTTGCGCGGCTTCTCTTTGTCGTATTCCTTGTCGCGCATGCCCCAGCGATTGGTGTGAAGCGGCTTGTTCTTGAAGGTCGTGAAGGCCGACTTGGCAAGCTCGTAGCCGAGAAAGTCATGACGGATGTGACGCGCGTTGTTGTTGAACCACCCGGTCGGCAGAGCTTCTACCTCTTCTTCCGGAGTCAGGCTCATGATGTCGTCGCTCTGCATCAGGTTGTCGTAGTAGCCCTCTTCCTGACGAGCGAGATCCGCCTGACTGAGACGGTGGGCGCGAATGGACTCGAGAGTTCGTCGCGCACGCGTGCCGACCGATTCCGGGAGCAGCTTCGAAAGACGCGGCAACCCGACTTCGGAGCAGCCGAACGTCAGCAGGCCCAGCACCAAAAGGCCGAGCGGCGCTCCCCGCGGCATGACTCCAGGCACGGCTCCCTTCTTCGGCAGCACCTGTCCCAAGGGAAGGCAGGTCAGCAAGCCGAACCCGGCGAACAGCACGACGTAGCGCCAGAGCTTTCCTTCGCCGAAGAACGACGGCCCCGGCACAGATCGGCCATCCAGGGTCCAGACGTCCCACCAAGCCGCGGCATCGGTTGCATACCAGAACGACCAGAGGATCATGAGGAAGGTGAGCATCCCCAGGACTCGCGGGATCTTTTGGAGAGCGACTTGCACTGCAGTCGGCTTGGCTCCCTTCTTCTTCTTGGACTTCTTGGCTTCTAGCAAAGTGTTGCCAACGACCAGCACGCCGAGGATTCCCCAGAAGACTGCGTCTTGGCTGCGCAAGGGAAACGTGCCGCGAATCCAATAGGTCTGGTAGGAGTGCAGAAACCAGGTGACGAAGAACACGAATGCAGTGGCCAGGGCCATTGCCCGAGTCATGCCAATCTTGCGCATCTTGAAGAAGGCGGGGTAGTAGAAGACCTTCATCATGAAGTCCTTCCAGTAGATGTTGATCCGCCGCCAGTAGTCGTTGAAACCCGAAGCCAACAAATAGTGGTGGTTGGTCTCGGGAAGATTGAAGCCGTAGAGACAGAGCATCCCGACAATCAGGTGGAACCAGCCGGACACTCGCAGATACATGAGGTAAAGCGCCACGGCATAACGGACCAGCTTGGTCCAGTCGGTGACTTGTTCGCCGGGGAACTGCAGATAAAGGTAGATGATCCGGTAAAGGACCAGGTGCATGACCCCGCGGAAGATCCAGGCGACCCCTTTTTGGTAGATCGAAGCCGCATCACGATCGAAGTGCCCTTTGGTGAAAGTCTTGTAGTCGATCACAGGGAACAGCGGAAACACGGCGTTGGGGCACATGAAGAAGTACGCCGTTCCGTGCCAGAAACTCCGGGGAACCTTCTTGTCCGTACGCAAATCGTAGAAGTAGACGATCAAACGGAACATGAACATCGCGCCGAGCACCCGCCAGACATTGCCCGGAAGCGACCAGGTGCTGTCCGGCCCCCAGTCGTAGCGGAGCAACGCCAGCCCCGCGGCGGCACTCAGCAGGAGAAGCCCACGGACCTTGGCGGACACCGGCAGGTGGCAAATCCCCATCAGCCCGAGGCCGATGCCAAGAACCCAGTACGCCCCGTTCGCCGTCACCAACGAAACCCAGGAGGCCCCGTCGGTCCAGGACTCCATCCGCTCACTCTTCAGGACCCAGAACAGACTCGCGACCGAAACCAGCACGAACCACGGCAGCCGAGTCCGGAGCGGGATCCACGCGTGAACCACGAAACCAACGGCGGCGATCGCAAACACTTCGAAGAACCGCTCGCTGATGATCTCAAAGACGTTCATCAGCGTCGCTAGAAGGAGCAGTTGGGCGGCAATTGCCGCCCCTCCCGACAGCGAAATCCGCGAGTTCTCCACTCGCGGATCCGTCGGCGGCCCGGTCCCTCGCTCCCCCGATTGGCTCAAAGAACCAGCCCCTTCGAGATCATGGCCAGCGGACATTGCATCTTTATTTTCACCAAGTTATCCACCGGACAAAAATCGGCAGCCCAAAAGCTACGGAAACGTCGCAGCAAATCTGCTTCGACGCTGTAAGAATCCCGTCGACTCGATGAACTCTCCCCCAATCTAAGGGTAGACACCATCCGCTCCATTCCACCGCCGGTTCGATTTCTGATCCTGGTTCTTTCCCTGTCCGCGTTCCTTGTCTCGGTCGACATGATCGGGAAAGGAGCCAAAGCGCTCAACCGAGACCGGGTCGAAAACGCCGAAGATTCCAATTTTGACCTGTCCCACCCACTGGTCGGCCTGTCCCTCGGCATCCTGGGAACGGTCTTGGTCCAGTCGTCCTCGGTCAGTACCACCACCATTGTCAGCATGGTCGGATCGGTTCTCACGATTCCCGAGGCCGTCCCCATGGTCATCGGAGCCAACATCGGCACGACGGTCACCAACACCATTGTGTCCGTGGGTCACGTCTCCCGGGACGCGGAGTTCCGCCGCGCGTTCGCGGCCGCGACCATCCACGACTTCTTCAACCTCCTGGCGACGATCATCCTCCTGCCGATCGAGTTGATGACCGGGTTCATCAGCAAGTCGGCGGTCTACGTGGTCGAGACCCTCAACCTCGACCCGGAGTCGGGAGCCGAGTTCAAGAGCCCGATCAAGTCCGCAGTCGGAAGTGTGTCCAAGGGGATTCACGGGGTCTTGAAAGACCTGTTCGGCCCGGGAGGTACGGTCCCCGCGGTGATCCTGATGCTCCTCGCTCTGCTGCTCATCTTCGTCTGCCTGGCGCTGATCACCAAGAACATGCGACACCTGATCGCGGACCGGCTCGAGGCAAGCATGAATTCCGTCCTGGCCAAGAGTGGGCTGCTGGGCCTGGGGATCGGGATCGTCTTGACCATTGCCGTCCAATCGTCGAGCATCACCACTTCGATTCTGGTGCCGATGTGTGGAGCAGGAGTGCTACGACTATCCAACGCCTATCCGATCATCCTCGGCGCCAACCTGGGCACCACCACCACCGCCCTGCTTGCCTCCATCGTCCGGGGCCCGGCCGGACTGACCGTGGCTGTGGTTCACCTCCTCTTCAACACCTTGGGAATCGTCCTCCTCTATCCGATTCCCGCGGCTCGTCGCATTCCCATGATCCTGGCCGAAAAACTCGCCGAGATCGCGACTCGCCGCAAGATCTTCGTCTTGGCCTATATGGTAGGAGTCTTCCTCTTGCTGCCGGCGTTGATCGTCCTGATCCTGAGTTGATCAAGCCCTAGGAGCGCTCAGATGTTCGATTGGTGGAAACGACTCGATCCGGAATCCTCGGGACTTGCGGCCATGACTCGGGAATTCGGCCAAATGCTGGTGGACGGGCGCAACATGTTCGAGGCCGCCTCGAACGCTCTTTACGGCGGGACGGACCCGGAAGTGATCCGTCAGAGCCTGTTCGAAACCGACCGCCGCATCAACGCCGTCGAGGTGAAGATTCGACGGGCGATCGTCGTTCACGGCACGGTTCACGGAACCGCTGACTTGGCCCCGTGCCTGGTGCTCATGAGCCTGGTCAAAGACGCCGAGCGGATTGGCGACTACGCCAAGAACATCTTCGACCTGGCGGTACAGTCTGACTCCTGGAAGGAGAAGAGCGTCCAGGACGACCTGATCGCTCTGAAGGACCGGATCTCCACTCTGATGAACTCGACTCGACGAGCGTTCGAGGAGCAGGACGACCAAGGGGCGCACCAGGCCCTGAGCGAGGCGGACCGCATCACCGACAAGTGCGACGCCCACATCGTGCCGATCGTGCAGGGCAAGGCTAGCCAGGTGCAAGCGGCGCTCACCGTGCTTGCCTATCGCTACAACAAGCGCGTGGCGGCCCACTGCTCGAACATCCTCACCTCAATCGTGATGCCGGTCGACCAGCTCGACTACCTGGACGAGCCGAAGATCGACCACGACTGAGGCAAGGACGAACGGTTCCCGCCGGGGTCAGCTCTCGTCGAGGGTGTAGGTCACGGCCTCGATGTCCGGTCGGCCGGCCATCTGTTCGCGCTCCCACTTGATGAAGTCCGACCGCACCCCCATCACGTTCGAATAACGGATGGTGTAGTGGGTGATGTCCTTCTCCATCAGCTCGTCGGAGAGTTGACGGTCGTACGCCACCAGTTCGTCGCGCCGTGCTCGCCACGTGTCCCAGTCCATGGCTTCGACTTCTTTGACCAGGTCCTTGTAGATCCCGGCACTGGGCCAGTCGCTGAGCGCATTGACCCACCAGTTGCAAAGCTTGCCGAGCTTGTCCAAGAACAGGTCGTGTTCGGGGCCGAATTTCAGGCAGGACCCATCGAAGTAGTTGCCGAGCCCAGCCATCTTCGATTCGTCGATGAGGGGCTTGGCGATGTCGTAGGCCGCCGTTCCCGGGAACGGGAAGAAAATCGCCCAGCGGAAGCGTCCCATCTTGACCCGGGCGCAGAGCTCCAGGGTCTCCATGATCTGCTCGTGGGTCTCGTGCGGAAGGCCGAACATGACGAACGCCGAGGTGTGCAGGTCGTACTTGTGAGCCGCCGCGAACGATTGCTCGATTTGGTCATTGCTCATGAACCGCTTGAGCACGTTGCGCCGCACCCAGTCACTGCCGGACTCGAGTCCGAACTTGACGATCATGCAGTTCGCCTCTTTGAGCGCCTTGGCGGAGTTCTCATCGAAGCAGTTGACGTGCCCGTTGACGACGAACGGCAAGCCGACTTCATGTTCCCGATAAGCCTTGCAGAATCGCTGCACGTACCCCTTGTTCAGCGTGAACAGGTCATCGTCGAAGATGAACGTGCGGATCTTCGGATGCTTGGCACGAAGATCCTTGAGGTCCTTCATCATCGTTTCGATCGGGAAGAACCGCAGGAAGTCCTTCGGCCCCTTCGCGGCACCGTCGTCCACGTACTGGTCGACGATCTCGATGTTGAAGCAGTAGGTGCATTTGTAGGGACAACCGCGGGAGGTCAGAATCCCCATCCATCCCTTGGTGTGATCCAGGATGGTGTCCATGTCGAACACGCCGTAGTCCAACGGGGGCAGCGTTTCCAGGTCCGGGAACGGCGCCACGGCGTTCGTGATCGGCTCTTCCCCGTCCCACATGCGGAAATTGGCCAGGTCTTTGGTCGGCTCGCCGTTCTCCAACGCATTCATGAGGTTCAGCAACGCGTAGTCGCCCTCCCCCACGCACACGTACTCGAACAGCTTCGACTTGTGCACCTCGTCGGGAACCATTGTGCAATGCACCCCGCCGATGGTCTGAGGCAGATCCGGGAATACCTCTCGAATCGCCTTGCTCTTCTCGGCCGCCCACTCGTACTGCTGACTGAGCACCGAGAAGCCCACCAGACCCGGCTTCGTGTCCCGGATGTACTCGACGATTTCCTCGCTCGAGGGAACCGGCTCTTTCTTTTCGCACACGTGCATCAGATCGAATTCGTGCCCATTGGCGTGCAACACGCCAGCCAGGGCTGCGACCCCGTGGTTGGATCCCAGCGGGGCGTCGATGTTCGGGTAGATCATCAAGATCTTCATTTGGATCCGCTTTCCGGTCCGCGCTGACCTCGCCCGACAGGAGGGCTCCCGGGGCTTGGTGCGGACGGCTCCCCTCACTCGGGTTCCCGACGGCCGCCATTCCGCGAGAACCAGTGGAAAAGTCGTGCTTCAAAGGCGTGAGCCGGAATTAGATCCAAAACGCTACGGTTTTGCCACATCCAGCAAGAATTAGATCGGAATCCGAGCAACTAGAGCGGCGGGGCCCGCGAGCCATCGCGAACCCCGCCGATCGAGACAGAATCGAAGAAGCGGTCCTTTTCAGCGGATGCGAACGCTGAAGGGCAGGATGCACTGAACCATGTCGTGGTGCAGTCCTCGGGAAGACTCCTTGAGGGACTCGATCATGGGCCAGACGTCGTCGAAACCGAGCAGCTCCAGGGCCTCCCGCATCGGAGAACGCACCTGGAGGAATTGGCCCATGGACTCCTCGAGCTGCTCGAAGAAGTCCGGCGCCTCCGGATACTCCAGGACCGGCGTCTCGTCGACGTTCAAGCGACCGCCGTAATGGCAGGCCACGACGATGGCGTCTTCCAGGCCACCGAGAGAATCCACGAGACCAAATTCCTTGGCATCGCGCCCGGTCCAAACCCTTCCTGCCGCGAGGGGTCTTACCTCCTCGACGGTCATGCCTCGGCCCTCGGCGACCTTCTCGAGGAAGGTGTCGTAGGTGTTCTGCATCGACGCCGTGAGCTTCTCTCGCAAGAACGGCGTCACGCCATTGCGCATGATGGCCAAGTCTTCGGTCCGCGGCCCGGATCCCACCAGCTCGACGTTGATCCCGAGCTTCTCCAAGGTTTCGGTCACATCGGGAAGCGCCGAGACCACACCGATGGAACCGGTGATCGTGCTGGGCTGCGCAATGATCTTGTTGCAGCCCATGGAGATCCAGTAACCACCAGAAGCCGCCACCGAGCCCATCGAAGCAATCACTGGCTTCTTCTCTTTCACCCGCTCCACGGCTCGCCAGATCATGTCGCTTGCGAGGGCGCTCCCACCCGGACTGTTGACCCGCAAGACCACGGCCTTGATGTCATCGTTCTCGAGAGTTTCTTCCAGGGCCTCCACGATGGTCTCACTGCCCATGGACTGGCCCGTCAAACCCTGAGTGCTCTTGCCGGAAACGATCCCGCCACTGCAGTACACGATGGCGATCTTGGGTCCTTCGGGGAGCTTTTTCTTCTTCGGCTTGAGCATGTCCTGCATGATCTGCATGAACGCGAACGGATTGTTCATGAGCTCTTCGAGGTCTTGCCCGTCTTCTTCTCCGTAGTCTTCCACCAACTCGATCGGCCCGCCAAACGCGGTTTCGACCATGGCATCGAACTGGTCTTCATAGGCCACGGTCAACAAGCCAACCTGCTCCGCTTCCTCAGGCGTCACAAGGACCTTGTCGAAAAGCGTCTGCACGGTGGCTTCGGGCATTCCCCGGTTCTTGGCAATCAAGTGAATCGCTTGGTTGTAGAACTCATCCATCAGGGCCTGCAGCGTTTCCCGCTGGGCTTCGCTCATGTGATTGCGGCTCATGTCCTCGAAAGCCGTCTTGAAGTCGCCGATGTGCATCACCTGGAGCTTGACACCGACTTTGTCGAGCATGTCCTTCAAGTACATCACCTCGGCGGAGATGCCCTCGAGCATGATCATGGCCGAAGGAGGCGTCGCCAGCAGCTCGGCCACGCTGCTGTAGACCAGATCGGAGCGCGTCAAAGATTCCGCGTAGCAGACGATCTTCTTGCCCGCCTGACGGATCCGATCCAGCTCCCGCATGAGGTCCAGGGAGCGAGCGTTGTCGAGGCCACCCTCGACCCGCAAACGAAGTCCGACGATTTCCGGATCCTCGGCGATCTGCCGCAGCTTTCCGAGCGTCGTCCGGAAGTTGTCGCGACTCGGGCCGAAGGGACTGGTCGGGGCCGGGTCCTCGTCGCCGAGGTCACTGACGGAAAAGTCCACGACCTTGGGCTTCGGCGCCTCCGGCGTGGTTTCTTCGGCGGAGGATTCCTCGGCCTTCTCTGCTTCGTCGGCAAGAGCCGGCACCGTGAACCCGAGGAAACACGTCACTCCCCAAGGCAGGAGTTTCGTCGTGAGTGCCCGCATGATCAGTGCTCCTTTTCGTGAGGAATCCCGAGGTCGCCGTGGTTCGGCACCAAGCAAGCCTTGCACGGAGCGTACCGGACGGCGGGAAAGCGGTCAGCCCCACGCAGACCTGGGTCAATTCCTTTCGACTCTTCCTGAGCCGCGGCCCAATCTGTGCACAAATTGCACAGCCCCGAAATCAGCCAGGGCCGGCGGGCGAGAATCGGGGCCACATTCTATGAGCGGGAATCTCTTCGCGGGGGACCGGATGCGCGAGATGGGGCCGGGATCACGACACGACCCGGCGAGAAGAGAGAATGGAGCGGGTGATGAGGATTGAACTCACGACAACAACGTTGGCAACGTTGTGCTCTACCACTGAGCTACACCCGCGTCCGAGTGGTTCAGTGTAGCCGGGAAACTGGAAGGCTCAACGGGGAGCAAACCCAAAAAAACGGGGGAATTCTTCGCACTCCCCCGCTCGCCCCCGATTCGGTCACCAGGCGGGAACCAGGCCCAAGTGGCGAGCTCCCATGCCAAGCTGTTCCGACTCACGAATGCACTCTTGAACGTAGCGCAGTCCCCCACGGAGCGCCGACTCAGGAGTGTCCCCCCGGATCAAACGAACCAAGATCGAGGCACTCAACGCGCATCCCGTTCCGTGAAACCGACCGGAGCGAAGGCGAACGGATCGCACCTCTCCTGATCCCCACTCTCCACGCCAACGGTCCACCACTTCCTCTGCGGTGGGCGAATGGCCACCTTTCAACAGCACGTTCTTTGCCCCGAGTTCTCGCAGGCGGTCCATGGACTGATCCGGGTGCTCGTTCACCTCCTTCTCGGACACCCCAACCATCGCCGCCAATTCCGGGCAATTCGGGGTCACCAGGTCGAAGCAGGAAACCCGACGGGTCAATTGCGCGAAGCTGGCCGAGTCGTGAACTTGCGAACCCACCGAAGGACCTCGCACCGGATCGAGAATCCGCCAAGGGATCTCGAGGAAGGCGGGTTCTTCGCAAAGGGGACCAATCCATGCGGGCGGCAGAAGACCGACCTTCACACCACCGATCCGGAGATCCGAAGTCAGGTCGTGGAACCGCCCCATCCCTCGGTTGGCTTCCACCACCGAGAACCCCTTCATTCCTCGCGTCGATTGATCGGTCAAGCAGGTGATGATCGAGGCACCGTGCATGCGGTGCATGGCGAAGACTTTGAGATCCAACTCGATCCCGGCACCTCCGGTGGGATCGGACCCGGCCACGGTGAGCGGCACCGGGTCCCTGGTTTCGACCCCCAAGTTCTTTTCCCGGGTCAATAACCCAACCCGCGCAGGAACTGGACCGCGGTGTCCAAGGGAGCCCAGTCCGTCATCGGATCGGCACGCACCACCGGAATCGCCTCGGAACCGAGTCCTTCTCGGAGAACTCGAAAATCCACCTCTCCGCAACCTGCGGGCAGCCCGGCCATCCGGTCGATGCAGTCGGTCAGGTCAACCCCCACGCAAACGGATCCAAACTGGTCCAGCCAGGTCTCCTCCTTCCAGAGCCCAGCAGCTTGCAAGGCTCGGGCGCGACCCGGGTCGTGCCAGTAAGCCACCCGACGCGGCCCCAAGTCTTCCAGCAGGTGCTCCAGCATGGAAGGAGTCGGCAAATCGGGAGCCGCCCGTGGCGGCAACACCGCGAGCCGGATCCCGGGAGTGATCCGAGTCACGTCGTGCAGGGTCCGGCAGATCTGGTCCAAGACTCGGTCCTGGAGCTTCTCGGCGGTGCGCAGGAACGCGACCGGATCCGACTCAGGATCAACGGACTCGGAATCTTCCGATCCCCGAAAATCGGGCATCTTCGGAAGTGGTCCCCATTCGATGATCACCCACTCCGCCTCCAGGCCCTTGGCCGATTGCGAAGAGGCGGCCACCAGCTGTGCGGCCCGTTGACGGACACCGCCATCGGCCGCCGTCAGAGGAGAGTGGGCCGACTCCGGATCTCCCACCGGCGCGAACACATTGCGCACCGCCGGATAGCGAATCGCGGGCAGAGCCTCCCGCAGGGCCCCTTCCGACGGAGGCTGCAAGCTGCGGCCTGGGACCAGTCGCGAAATCCCCCCCCGCTGGCAAAAACTTCCCAACTCGGACAACGCCTGAGGCGAGGCTTCCAGGCCATCCACCGCCAACGCGAGCATCTGCACCGAGCGGGCCCTCCCCTGAAGGAATCGCGCCTCCGAAATCTTGGAAGCCTTTTTTCTGACAGTTTTCTAACAGGAATCCGACGCCCCCGGTAGAAGCCTCTGCCGACCCCGCGACGCCCAGGATCCTGGCCCCATCAGGTCCCCGGACCGTGCCTCGTGGGTGAGGCTCACGGTGCGCGAGACCGACGCGACGATCCGCGCCGTTTCGGACGGGCCCGTGCTTGCGAATTTCATAACGGTCAGTTTTCAAAACCGGCAGGGAGCAGTCTCGACCCCGCTCCGCTGTCGAACGGGAGGTTTCGTTCCATGAGTGTTCGTTCCAGAAACGGTGGACGAATGATGGGTGCCGCGCTCGCGGCAGCCGTGGCCGTGGCCGGTCAGGCCGTGGCGCAGGATGCCTGCGGCGTCCGGTCGGAAGCATGCGGGTCTGGATCCGCAGTTCCGGCCGCATTGATCGCGGATGACGGACGTCCATTCCTCGGAGTGCATCTCGAGGACTCGAGTTCGTCCGGGTTCGGCGTGGAGATCACGGAAGTCGTGGGTCGCAGTGCCGCCGAACGCGCGGGCCTGGAATCCGGCGACGTCATTGTCTCCCTCGATGGCCAGACCATCGACAATGTGGATGACTTGGTGAACGCGTTGTCGGACAAGTCCGTCGGTCAGAAGGTCCGCATCTCGTTCCTGCGAGACGGGGATCGACACCGGACTTCCGCCAAGCTCGGTGGTCGCGACGACGACTCCTCCCAAGTGGAGGTCATCGAAGAGCAACCCGAGGAGCGTCGGGAGTTGCGTCAGCGCAACCGCAACACCGATGGCCAGGGGTGGCTCGGCGTTTCGATTGCGGACGCCAACGGCGGCGTCGAAGTCTCTCAGGTCGTGGATCGCTCGCCCGCTGGCGAAGCCGGAATCCAGTCCGCCGATCTGATCACTCGCATCGGCAAAGAAGACATCGACGGCGTTGACGACTTGATTCAAACCGTCAGCTCCATGGCTCCCGGGACCGAGACCTCGGTCACCTTCCAGCGCAGTGGGGCAACTCACAAGACCCGCGTGATCCTTGGTGACCGTCAAGACTTCCTGCGCAGCCAGGGTCAAGGCGGTGGCACTTCCGGAGGCGCCGACGCGGAACGAATTCACGAAGAGATGCGTGAGCGTGCCGAGCAGACCCGTCGCGAAGCCGAGCAACGCGCTCAGCGTCAACGCCGCGATTCTCGCAACGAGTCCGGTGCCGCGGCGGAGCGCATCGAAGCGCTGGAGCGCGCCCTGAAAGATCTGAAGCGCGACAACGAACGCCTGCGCGAGACCAACGAGAAACTTCGTCGCTCCATCGACGGCCATCGCAAAGCCTTGGAAGAGGTCAAGCGAGCGCTGAAGGGCGTGGGAAGCGACGATCGCACCAGCGCCACCCAGAACAAGGTTCGATTCATTCCGTCCCTGGCCCGCCACCGCGACCATGACGAGGATGACGACCATGACGCTCCGCGGCTGTTCAAAGTCGTGCTGGGTGATGGAGAAGATGAACCGCTGGTTTGGAAAAGCGACAACGGCGGCAAGGTTTCGGTGCAGGGCAAAGTCATCATCAGCACCAACGGCGACACCCAGGTCATCGAGTTGGACGACCTGGACGACGTTCACGAAGTGCTGAATCACAAGAAGAAGGGCCTGAAAGGCCTGAAGCACCTGAAAGGCCTCAAGGGCTTGCACATCGACGGGCTCGAGGGGCTGAAGGTGCTGGACGACCTCGATCTCGACCTGGACTTGGACCTGGAGCACCTCCTCCACGACATGGACATCGATGTTCGGATTCATGGCGACGACGAGGAAGACGGGCACCATGGCATCCATCGAGTGATCCGCCGCCTCCACTCCGACGACGAAGACGACCACAAATTCGAGGTCAAGGTCATTCGCGACGGAGACGTTCGAGTTCTCCGCTCGGGATGCGATGAAGACGACGATTCGGACTGCCGGGTCAAGGTGCTGATTCTGGACGGAGACGGCGAAGTCCGCAGCGTTCGTTCGTCGGCCTGCGCCCCGCAGTCCTGTCAGCCCGTGGAGTGCAAAGTCTCCTGCGACACCAATGCGAGCGCCAGCTGCAGCACCAGCAGCGCCTGCGACGTGAAGGCCGAGTCCTCGGTTCCCGTCGACTGCAAAGTCGAATGCAAAATTCGCTGCGAAGAAGCAAGCAGCTCGAGCTGTGGAAAAGCCTCTGCCAACTCGTGCCAGGTGAAGTGCAAGAGTGCCGAAGTGAACTAAGCCCCACCGGTATCGAACGAGTCATTCCGCCGCCTGGCCTCGATCGCGGGGTCAGGCGGTGTTCGTTCGATCAGTCCTCGTCGCCGCCGACATATCCCAACGCCTGGAGCGCTTCGAGTTGTTCGGCGTCGACCTCGCCGTCTCCCACAATCTGGCGACTCTGTTCCGGCAGAGAATCGACGTATCTCGTGAGCCAGCGTCGGGCCTGGTCCGCCGACATCGTCGGCTCCGTCCCGGGCTTCGCGCCCGCCAGAGGCTCAGAGCCGACCAACGTCAGGTCCGCGAACGAGTGTTTGGAGTCGACCGTGTAGACCGCCCGGCGCACGAAGGAGTGAACTCTGCCATCGAAGCGCGAGGACACGGCTTCCAGCTGACGGAGATAGGCTCGAGAGAAGTAGTTTTCCGCGAGTAGGGCTTCCCGATCGAATTGGTCCATGCGCCCGAGGTCCAGGGACCGATGAGGAAAGCCCGGCGCCGGATCGACGCCGGCCGCACTGAGGATCGTCTGATACACGTCGAGGTTCGACACCAGCCCATTTGTCACTTCGGTCCCGGCACCTCGTCGATCCGCCCAGCGAATCAGCAATGGAACCCACAACAGTTCTTCTTCGACGGACAGCTGATGGGAAAAGCGGCCGTCTTCGCCGAGGTGCTCCCCGTGGTCGGCGGTCAGCACGATCATGGTGCGCTCATCCAAACCTAGTTGTCGCAACCAAGCCAACAGCTCTCCTAGCACGTGATCCGTGTAGCACAGTTCAGCATCGTAGAACGGGACAAAGGTCTGGAAGTCGATGTCGAAGGCCTTGGCCAACAGCTTCAATTCGAGCTTGGGGATTCCCCCCTGCAAGAACTCGCGAGCGACCGCCGGGTCGCCGCCAAAGCGAAACTGAAACTCGGCGGGCGGCCGATAGGGAAAGTGCGGGTCAATGAAGTTGAAGAAGGCGAAGAAAGGCTCCTCCACCGTCCCCTCGAAAAGGCGTTGTTTGAACTCGACCAAACCCCGCCCGGCTTTTCCCGCATCCACCTCCGGCCGAGTCTTGCATTCGTCGGGAATGGTGTCGTACCAGCGGGCGAAGTCGTCGGGCTCGCGCCATGCGTCACAGAACCAATCGAACCCCTCGGCGAACACCGACTCGGCGTGAATCCAAGAGTTTCCGGAAACGGCGAGGGTCGCGTAGCCGGCTGCCTGCAAGCGTCGGGGAAGCAGCCGCTGGGGCTCGGAAAAGCCGAGAGGAGTCCGCATCATTTCACGAATCTTGCGGTCCGCCGGCTCGCTGTACGCAGCCCAAGTCGCGCCATGCTCTCCCGGGTACAGTCCCGTGAACATGGACAGATGGGACGGCAGGGTCCACGGAGCCACCGAGTGCGCATGACGATAAAGCACCGACTCGGCGGCGAGCCCATCCATGAACGGTGTCGTGGGTTGCGCGGCCCCGTAGGCAGACAGTCGGTCCGCACGGGTCGTATCCAGGACCACGAAAAGGATGTTGGGAGGAGTGGTTTCGGCCTGCCCCCCCGAGGCTGCGCTTCGATCGATGTCGCCTCCGCAGGCACTGGCCACCGCCAGCAAGGTCCACCACCACTCGCGAGCAATGAAACGAACCCTACCGCTCCCCCTCCACGCGGGAATCATTCGGTATTCTCACCTTCATAAAGTCGCAGGCGTTGTTCCATACTCTCTCGGAGCACCGAGTCTTCCACCGGCATCAGAGCAAGAGCGCGTCGTTGGGTGCGAACCGCTTGAGAGATACTGCCTGACTGGTAGTACGCATTGGCCAACGTGGCGAGAATCCTCGGCTGAGTGTCGCCGGTGAGCTGGACCGCTCGTCGCGCATAGTCCAACGCCGTCTCCGGATCACGCAACCTCTCCGGCTCGGCGAGTAGCAGCAACGAGGCATACAAGTACAGGTCTTGAGCGCTGGCCTGGCTCGCCTCCGCCATCTCTTCGCGCAGGTCGAGGGCCTCCACGCAGAACTCCGCCGCTTCTTCCTCGCGGCCCTGATCCGCCATCATCAAACCCAACAGTTCCAAGCCACTCGCGACATGGTCCTGATAGACCCAGCGTTCCGGTTCCTGCTCGTGAAGCTGGCGGGCCGCGTCCAAAGCCATCAGGTGAAGCTCTTCGGCGATCTCCAAGTCGCCCAGCTGCTCGTGGGACATGGCCAGCAGACCCCGTGCGATGAGCAGATGCTGAATACGCCTGGCGTTGTTCGGGTCCATCTCCAGCAGCCGCTCGTTGATGGCGAGCTTCTCCTCGAGAATTTCGCAGGACTCGTCGGCGCGCTTGAGAATCCGGGCCACCTCTCCCAACCGCTCTAGCTGGGCGGAAAGTAGCTCCAGGTATTCCGTGTGTTGTGGCTGGGCTTCGAGAAGGCCCCGCGTGAGTTCCGCGCCTTCCTGATACCAATCTTCCGCCGCTTGGTACTGCGCGCGAAGTTCGAACACCCGGCCCAGGTCCGAACATGTCCATGACTTTGCCAGTTCGTACAACCCGACCCCGGGGTGGGCTTCGATCAAGCGCAAGTCCAACTCCAGTTTGGAGCGGTAGTAGTCCTCGGCCAGATCCAAGTCGCCGCGTTGCCGGGCAATGTCGCCCAGCCGATCGTAAGCAAGCTCCATCGCCTCCTGGTAGACGGGATGGTTGGCGTCGGAGCGATACAGGGTTTCGTCAGCAGCCAGCTTCTTCAGATAGAACGACTCGGCGAGATCCAGATCGCCTCGATGATAGTGCACGTCTCCGGTCTTTTCGTAACCGGAACTCACCCCGAGCAAGTAGTCGGGATTCATGGGAGATTCCTCGAGCAGCCACTCGTAGGCCTCCGCTTGCTTGCTGGCAAACTCCAGCGCTTCTTCCCCCGAGTGACGGGAGTTCGCCGCATACGCCATTTGCCCGTAGAGATGTCCCAGAAGCCGACGGAAATTGACGTTGTACGGCTCCTTCTCCACCAGTCGTTCGAGGATCTCCTGACTGCGAGCATACTCCTTGCGCATGTCCTCGAGCCGTCCCTCCCGTCGAGCCAACTCGGCCAGTCCCCGGTGCATCTCGGCCTGCTGTTCCGATTGCAGGAACCCCGCGCGCTCCGCTTCCGGGAGCTCTGCGATGACGCGTTCCGCTTCTTCTTGAGACCAGCGAGCCAGCTCCAGATCGCTTTGCAGGAACGCCAGCTCGCGACGCGCCAAGTGAATGTCCGCCAACAGGATCAAGGTGCGATCGTCCGCAAGTCCCGAGTTCTCGCTGAGTTCGACGGCTTCTTCGAAACAAAACTCTGCTTGGTCGAGAGCACCGAGTTCCTGGTACGTACGCCCGAACAGCAGGTAGCTGCGGGCCATGCGCACGGCTTGGATTGGGTCTGCAGGCTGCTCTTCATTCAAAGATCGGTAGTGACGAGTCGCAGCGTCGATCAGCTCCCCCTGCAAGCGCGCATTGCCCACGACTCGCGGGAGCTCTTCGCACAGTCCATTGACCAAGAGTTCAGCGCCTTCCTGGGCAATCTGCAGACGGCGCTCGGCATCCGCGGCATGATCCCGAGCCTTCAGAAACAACCAGGTGCTGACCACGGTCCCGACGGACAGGGCAAACAACAGTACTCCGGTGGTGGCGACCAGGGTTGGGTTGCGGCGAGTGAACGCCCGCAGCTGGTACACCACGCTGGGTGGCCGTGCCAGGATTGGCTCTCGCCGCAAGTATCGCCAAAGGTCTTCCCGGAACAACTCGGCCGAGGAGTAGCGGCGTTCGGGCTGCTTTTCCAACGCATGCAGCACGATCGTTGACAAGTCTTCATTCAGGGAAGAATCGAAGCTTCGGAGCCGCCGGGGCACCTCGTCGCGAATTCGCCGGACGGCCTCCGTCAAAGAACAGTTGTTCAATTCGTAAGGCAAGTGATCGGTCAGGAGCTCATAGAGAACGACCCCCAACGAATAGACGTCGGAGCGCGCATCGATGCTGGTCGGCCTTCCCTCGACTTGCTCGGGACTCATATAGGGCAGCGTGCCAAGCAGCTGACCGCTGCGGGTACGCTCCGCGGTTTCCTGATTGCTCGCTTCCGTGAGCTTGGCGATCCCGAAGTCCAAGACTCGGGGAGAGCCGTCCCCGTCCACCAAGAGGTTCGCCGGCTTAAGATCCCGATGGACCACTCCCCGGGAATGGGCATGCTCGACCGCTTCGCAGATCTGCATGACCAACCGGACCCGTTCGGTCACGCCCAGCTGGTGACGGGCGGCGTAGTCACGAATCGGCGTGCCATCGATGTACTCCATCACGAAATACGGCGTGTCCCCCATCTCGGCGGCACGACCGGCATCGTAGATCTGAGCGATGCCGCGATGGTTGAGCTGGGCCAGGGCGTGAATCTCGCCTTCGAACCGGCGCAACGAGTCGGTGGTCATGGCCCCCGGGGGAAGGAGCTTCAGAGCCACCGTTCGATGGGGGTGTTCCTGGGTGGCTTCGTAGACCACCCCCATGCCCCCCCGCCCCAATTCCCGGCGAACCTGGTACTCGCCGATCTGCTCGGGCATCCGGGTCGGAGCCATGGCAACCTGGTACTGCAACGCTTCGAAGGCCGAGTCATCGCCGGTGGAGACCTCGAGCAAGCTGAGCACCTCTGCCAGCAACTCCGGTTGGCCCTGACAGGCCTTCTCGACAAACGCCCGGCGCTCTGACTCCGGCAGCTCGCTGGCCTGCTGGAACAGCTCCTTGCCTTTTCGGTGCAGCTCCCGATTCACGGGGCCAGCTCGCGGCCCAACCACGCCTTGGCGTGGCGCCACTCGGCTTCCACGGTGGACAGGGAAACCTCCAGCGTGGTGGCGATCTCGGGCATGGTCAATCCCGCGAAAAAGCGCAGGCGCACCACCTGGGACTGGCGTTCGTCCAGGTCTTCCAGCTTTTGCAAGGCGTCCTGGAGAGCGAAGAAATCGAGCCCGGGACCGTCCATCTCCAAGTCGGAGGTCATCAGAGTGATCCGACCTCGGTCACCGCCCCGCTTGTCCGCGCCGCGGCGTCGCGAGTCGTCCACCAGGACCTGGTGCATGGCTCGCGCGGCAAGGGCTTTGAAATGAGTTCGGGAGCGAAGGTCGGAGTCCTTCCCCATCAGGCGAAGGTAGGCCTCGTGAACCAGGGCCGTGGGCTGCAGCGTGCGCTCTTTGCTCGGTCGCAGATAGCGTCCCGCGAGCCCTCGGAGCTCCTCGTACACCGGCAGGAACAGCTCCTCCAGAGCGCCGGAGTCCCCGGACTTCAGGCGCTCAATGGCCCGCACGGTGCTTGCGGTGAGGGGTGAACTCATCGGCCCCAGTATCGGAAAAAACTGCTCGACTCGGATCGGGAACGTCTCCCGACACTTCGACGCTTCTTGAATAGCCGCACTCCCCTCCCCGAGAAAACCGGATTTTCTGCCAAGGGTTCTCCCCCCTGCACTGCGTGTCGCCCCTGACGGCGAGGGCTGGCCAACAGCGCATCCCTGGCCGCAGTTCTGATCGAAAGGGGTGTTCTCATGGGTTTCAAAGTGTGTGGTTTTCGACTTCTGACCGGGGCGGTCCTGACCGGTTTCTTGATCTCCTGCGGCGGCGGGGGCGGTGGAGGTGGCGGGGGCGGCAACAGTCTCGGGCCAGCGGCTCCCGCAGAATCCAATCCCCCGTCGTTCGCCGGCTTGTCTGGTGTGCTCCTCGTTCCTGGGGACGAGGGACTCGAGCTGGAGGCCCGTTGGCAGGACGTGCCGACCGACGACCGCGATTCGGGCGACGAGTTGAAAGTGGAACTGTTTCTTTCCAATCAACCGTTCGACCAGTTGGCCGAGTCGACCGCCAGCTCCCAGCCGGTCAAGAGTTCGCGGGGTAACAAAGGACGAGTCGTGGTGAACTTGTCCGAGGTCGAGTCCGTCAAGACCGATCCGGGCTCGCTTCTTTACGTCCGCGCTCGGGCCAAAGACTCGTCGCAGAACTCGGATGACAACGAAGTTTCATTGGTCGTTCAGGTGCCCGCCAACACCTACTACGTGGATGCGGCCGGCGACGAACCCGGCGAAGGCACCAAGGATGCGCCGTTCACGAGCTTGCGGACCGCGATCACCGAAGCCGGCTTGAACGGCGGCGGGTCGATTCTCATCGCCGAAGGCACTTACGAAGGGGACATCCGGATCGCCGATCCGATGCAGCTGTTCGGAGGATTCCCGCGCAGTTTTTCGAGATCCAAGCGCGACCCGAAACGGTTCCCCACAATCGTCAGTGTCGATGCCGGCGACATCGCCTTCACCATCGGAAAAGAGACCCGAGTGTGCATGGACGGTCTCGTGCTTGAGACGGCACACACCGGCATCTCCGTGGAGTCCCCGCTTCTGCAAGTCACAAACTGCGAATTCCCCGCGCCCCTTGGCCTGATCGTCCGCGCTTTGTGGCTCGGCGGCCCTCGCCTCGACTTCCGCGGGGAACTCACGTGGATCGGCAACATCGCTCACGATGTCAGAGAAGAGATGATTGGCGGAAGTGCTTCCTTGATTCGGTGCCAAATCCTGAACAACCAAACCATGGGACGCTCCTTCGGCGGCCTGAATCTCTCCACGTACCTTGCCGCCGAAGCCAAGACCACCGTTCGCATCGAGAACAACGAATTCGCAGACAACATCGACATCTACGGATACCCAGGAATCGAGCTGCGATTCATCAATGACTCGGGCCCCGACCTCGGACTCGACTGCTTGATCCAGAACAATCGTGTCTCCGGCGGCTCGATCGGCGTGGGAGTCGATGGCTACGCTCAACCCGACGGGCCCTCGCGCGTGTCGATCCTCGACAACGAGATCGTCGGATCCATGCGAGGCATCCAAGCGTACCCGGGTCAGACAGTAGCGAACAACGACTGCCGGGTCGACATCCGCGGCAACGAAGTCGAATTCGTTCGCGAATCCGCCCTGGTCCTCGAGGCCACCACCGGCCGAGCAACCCGCACTCGAATGTCGGTCATTGACAACATCCTCTCGGGCTTCGAGTCCACCACCTTCCGGATCGTTGGTCAGTACGCTCGCTCGTCCATCGACGAGTTCGATGAAGGGACATTCGAGATTGAAGTCCTTCGAAACACCGTGGAAGCGAACTCGGAGTTCTCCACCGTCTGTTTCTTCGATCTGCCCGTCACCCACGGCGGCCGAACGACCTTCTCCTGCCGAGACAACACTTTCTGCGGACGTTCCGGGCACGGCATGGACGCCGAATTCGGCCGGTTCCTCGGAGACAGCAGCTCCTGGGACGGCGAACGACTCGACGGCGACACGTTCCTGACCTTCGCCAACAACCTGTTCGAGTCGGCCTACGGCTCGAATCTGCGTCGGATCGAGGAAGATCCGACCAGGATTTTCGCTTTGCTGACCGAGAACACGTTCTTGGAGGGTCACCGAAACCTCCGAGTCGAGCTCATGGCCAACTCCTCGTACACGGGACTTCGCAACGTCTTCGGAGAAGCGAACAGCGATGCCGCGTTGGCGATGCGCTCGTGGATCCCGGGCAAAGTCATTCTTCAAAACGAGCTGCTCTACCGATGCTTCGGTGATGGTTTGCGCATCGAAGGCGAGGTCGCTCCTCAGATGTTCAACAGCACGGTCTACCGTGCCACCCAGTCCTCCGGGCGAGCGGGAGTCTTTCACGAGCTCGATCGCGACCAGGACTCCCCGGCGTACCTGCTCAACTCGGTGTTTTCCAACAGCCGCATTCAAAATCTCGCCAGCGAGCCGTTCGTCAATGCCAGCTACTCGTTGATTCCAGACCGCGATCGATCCGAAGGACAGGGCAATCAGAACGCCGACCCACGGTTCATGGAAAGCGACGACGAGGCCAGCGCCGAGACGTTCTACGCCCTCCGCGGCAACTCACCGGCCAGAAACGCCGGGCGCCCGGGACCGGACTTCGCCGATCGAGACGGCTCCCGCAACGACATGGGTCATTTGGGCGGTCCCGCCTCCGGCCCGATGGGCGCTCGCAACCAATCTTCGCCGGAACCGTTCGTGTTGGTCGGCACCTGGCCTCCGCTCGGCTTGGAAACGGGCGTGGACCTGATGCCCACGGACGCGTCCCTCGAACTGATCTTCTCGGCCCCGGTGAACCCGGACACGCTCTCTGGAACGGTGCGCCTCGAAGGCTCTCAGGGCAAGGTGCGGGGCAAGGCCAAGGTGCGCAAGGACAACCCGCGCATCGTCGACTTCGACCCCTCCGGGGATCTTCCCGGTGGCGAACGCCTCGAGCTGCGGGTGGCGACCGATCTGACCAGCACCAGCGGTCAGTCCCTGGATCATCCGGTGCTTCTGTCGTTCCCGACGATCTCCGCTCCCATCGAGCCGTCGGACGTCGGCTTCGGCAGCAACGCCATGCAGCTGAGTGGACAGGAGGTGTACCACGTCTCGACGAGACTGTCGGGAACGGATCCGGACGAGTATGTGTTGAACCTCGCTGCCGGCGACCGATTGCAGGCAACGCTGTTCGCGGTCCGCGAACTCACGGGACTCGCGCCGATTCTCAGTCTCGAACTCTACGACGTCCGCGAAGAAACCAAGCTGTTCACCGCACCGAATCTCCTGCGCAGCGACCCCCTCCTCGATTTCACCGCCTCCCAAGACGGGGAGTACCTTCTGTCGGTCAGAGGTGCCGGTTCGATGTCCTACCGCCTGGTTGCGGTGGTTGAACCACAGTAGCCGGCGGAGAGAAATCCCCTTTTTTCGAGCCGCCGGTGGCTTCGCGGGCCACCGGCGGTTTTTTCTTGCCCGTATGGTTCGTCACACCAGTGGCATCCATGAGCATTCGTCGTTGGCTTCATGAATCCCAACGAAGCCCGTGGATCAGTTCTTCGGCGACAATCCGGCCGTTGCCTCCAAGCCTTCGTCGTCGAACTCTCGACGAATCCGCCAATTCGCGAGCCATTCCGTCCTTCGGCGAGCGCACCACGGCCCTCGATAGACTTCGACCACCACCGGGGAGAACATCAGGCCATCCAATCCATGACCCCGATCGCCAAGCTCAAGCATGTCCGGTGACGGACGTGCCTCGTCTTCACAGCTAGACGTCCAGCTCCTGCGGCTGACTCGAAGGCGCCCCGGCCTTCTTGAGCGCCGGCTCGACATGCTGGCGCAGGAACTCGGTCACTTGCTGGGGAGCGCGGCCGACCAAGGCCCTGCTCTTGGCGATGCGCGGCAGCTGCTTCTTGATCGACGCGAACGCAGCGTCCTTCGCAAATCGGTCGAACAGGTCGTTGTCGGCCGCCCCACTCTTGATGCGCTCGACGGCAGCTCGGGAATGAACCCGAATGCGCTCATGAAGAAGCTGGCGGTCCCCACCCGCGACGGTCGCCTGCATGAGCACTTCTTCGGTGAGGAGGAACGGCAGCTCTCGATCCAGATTGGCCTGGATCATTGCCTCGTTGACCACCAGTCCGCGGGTCACGCTGTAGTAGACGCGCAAGATCGCATCCGCCGCCAGGAAGCCCTCCCCCAGAACCATGCGTCGATTCGCCGAGTCGTCCAACGTCCGCTCCAACCACTGCTGAGAGGCCGTGTCCGCCGAGTTCTGCACCAGGTTCACCAAGAAACGCGCCAGGCTGCACATGCGTTCGCTGCGCATCGGGTTGCGCTTGTACGCCATGGCGGAGGAGCCGATCTGAGACTTTTCGTAGGGCTCTTCGATTTCTCGCTCGTGAGCGAGGAGCCGCAGGTCATTGCCGGCCTTTGCCGACGATTGGCCAAGCCCTGACAATGCGGACAAGATCTGACTGTCGACCTTGCGTGGATAGGTTTGCCCCGTGACCGGGAAGGTCTTTGCAAACCCGAACTTGGCGGCGATGCGTCGGTCCAAGTCGCGCACGCTCTTCTGCTTGCCGTCGAACAAAGCCAGGAACGACGCCTGGGTCCCGGTGGTTCCCTTCACTCCGCGCATTGGCAACCAGTCGATCAGCCGTCGCAATTCCTCCAAGTCGAACAACAAATCCTGGAGCCACAAACAGGCCCGCTTCCCCACAGTGGTTGGTTGGGCCGGCTGATAATGGGTGTACCCGAGGGTCGCCGTATCCTTGTGCTCTTTGGCAAAGTCCGCCAGGTTTCCCATCACCCGAACCAACTGCCCCACGACCAACTCCATGGCCTGACGCAACAAGATCAGGTCGGCGTTGTCCGTGATGAAGCACGAAGTCGCGCCCAGATGCAGAAACGGCCGAGCGGCGGGGTGCAGTTCGGCAAAGGTATGCAAATGGGCCATCACGTCATGGCGGAGTTTTTTCTCGTGCTTGGCTGCAGTCGCAAAGTCGATGTGTTCGATTTGCTTCTTCAAGGCCGCCAACGGGCGAGCTGGGATGTCCAGCCCCAGTTCCCGCTGGGCTTCTGCGAGAGCGATCCACAAGCGCCGCCAGAGCAGAATGCGAGATCGCTCCGAGAACAGGCGGCGCATCTCCTCCCCGGCGTAACGCGATGCCAAAGGCGTGCGAAAATGATGATGCAGGTCTTCGTTGATGGAGCGGCGAGTGGGTCGAGTCATGCGGGTTCCCCGGAGGTTGCGAAGCCGCGCAGACTACCCCCTAAGCACCTGGAGGCAAACGGCCACGGTGGCGACCAGGCTGACTCCCACGAATCGGCGCAGGGTGATCTTCCACTCCACGCGTTGCCGGACGCCCCACCACAAGGATAGAAACCCGATCGCGCCAAGCACGTCCGTCGCGACGTCGGCAGGGTCCGGGTGACGTCCCGGCGTCGAGGCCTGATGCAGCTCATCGATGATTCCGTAGGCCAAGACAAGGATGACCACGGTGACCATCGCCCGCCGGCTGGACGGTCGGGGACGTCGTTGACACTCCGCCAGCACAACTGCCAAGCCGCCAAACAGCGGATAATGAAACAAATTGGAGACGAGGGACCAGAACACGCTGCTGCCCTGGGACTGAAAGGTTCGCGATGACAGCTGCCAGATGCCCGCGGCGTAGGCGGCGGCCACCAGCGCGGGAAGGAGTCGGAAGGGTAGACCGCGGCCGGGTTGATCGGGGCTAGCGGCGCTTGACGAGTCGGACAAGGGTTCCTCCCCCTTCACGCTCGAGGAAATCCACTTCGTCCATGGTGTGGTGAATCAAGAACATGCCGCGACCGGACTCGGCGTCGTCCCCAGGCAACGTGTGATTGGCGCCGTTGGGGAAACAGAACTTGCCGCGGTCCGAGATTTCCATCAGCAGGCGATCCGCGAACAGCTGCAACTTCAACTCGACGGACGGGTCCTTCTCCGCGGCGGCATGCTCGATCGCGTTCATCACCGCCTCGTCGAGGCCGAGCAGGATGGCCTCGACGTCCTGATCGGCGAACTGATGGTTCTCCAAGAGCGACCGCACATTCTGACGCAGCTCCCGGACCGGCTTCTCCCCGGGTTCCGGCATGAGCACGGCCAAGGAGTCGACCACCTCGTCGGGTCCTTGGCTCTCGGATTTCGAATCGTCAGGTCTGGTCACGACAGCGAAGAGAACTCCTGTGACCCAGGTTCGAGGGGCCCCGGCTCGACCAGCATCGAGATGTCCAAGGCCGGGGCGGAGTGGGTCAGCGCCCCCACGGAAATCCGGTGGACCCCGGTCTCCGCGTACTCCCACACGTTGGAAAGGTCGATTCCCCCGGAAGCCTCCCACTTCACCTGGGGATAGCTCGAAGAGTGCCGTACAGTATCGCGAACCTGCTCCGGCGAGAAGTTGTCGAGCAGCACCAAGTCGGCTCCGGCAGCCGCGGCCCGCAGGGCCTCCGGGGTGTCGAAGACTTCGATTTCCACCAGCATGCCGGGCCCGACCACTGCCCGGGACTGAGCGATCGCCCGCTCCAGAGGGCGCCCCCGCCCCATCAAGGCCAGGTGGTTCTCCTTGATCAACACCTGGTCGTAGAGCCCCTCCCGGTGGTTGTGACCGCCCCCCGCTCGGACCGAATACTTGTCGAACCAGCGCAGTCCGGGAGCCGTTTTGCGGGTCTCCAGAACCACGGCAGGTGTCCCCTGGACGGCATCGACGAAGCGCTGGGTCATGGTGGCAATGCCGCTCATCCTTTGAAGAAGATTGAGCGCGGTGCGTTCGCCACGCAGGATCGAGCGAGCATCCGCCACCAAGGTGGCGAGACGGTCGCCAGGCTCGACACGTTGTCCGTCGGTGACCTCGGCTTGCCACCGAGAGTCGGGGTCCAAGCATTGGAAGAGCGCTCGGCCGACCTCCATCCCGGCCACCGTCCCCGGAGCTTTGGCGACGAACGCGGCAAGACCTTGGGCCTTTTCTGCCACCAGCGAGTCGGCCGTGACATCCCCACCGCCGATGTCCTCGTCCAGGAACCGGCGCAGCATCCCCGGGAGATCCTCTGGCAACCCACTCACGAGTCAGGCCCCACGAACGAATGCTGCAACATTGCCTCCAGTTTCTTCTCTCCGATTCCGTTCACACGCAGTCGCACGTCGTCTTCGTTTTCGAACGGTCCGTGTTTCTCCCGCTCGCGAACGATACGAAAGGCCAGGGCTTCTTCGACGCCTGGCAGCTGGACCAGCTGGATCATGCTCGCATCATTGAGATCCAGGGGACCAGCCTCTGCTTCACGAAACGAGTACTGGCGACGAACCGCGCCGTGATAGACACGGACCAGGATCACCGTCAGGAACGCAAGTCCGAAGATTGCAAGGGTGACCCGCCGACGTTCCATCCGCCTCCCCATTTCCAGCAGCCCCCATCCCCTGGGGCGAATCCACCCCTATTGTTCCTCGGGGGTCCTCGCAGCTCAATCAGGGACCGCGCGCAACAGGAAAAGATAGCGACGGAAGATGTCGTCCAGGGCATCGGCCAAGTCGCTCTCACTGCGAATGGAGCGACGCCGGTCGGGCTGATCGCCCACGTAGAGCGCAAACTCTCCTTCTCCCGCGGTCGTCAGCACCGCCAGCACCCGATCGCGCAAGAGGAAGCGCACCATGTCGCCGTCGATTTGCTCTTCGACATCGTCACTCACCCGCAGGATGCGTTTCTTGGCTTCGTCGAGGAGCCCGGGAGACGCACCGAAGGCACGCGCTCCCAAGACCGCCCCATCGCTGCGGGGTGTCGGCGGAGAACCAATCACGTCTCCGTTTCGGGAACTCGCGCCGATTCCCGTGGTGACGCATGTCGGCCCCCCTCCGATCCGCTGGACGTCGACCGAGTCCAGCATGTCCAGCGCCTGAGAGAGGCGATCTTCGAATCGGTCGGCGCAGGCGAAGACTTTCGGCGGCTGTTCGAAGTCGATGCCGGGCGAATAGAGGCGCTCGAGCAAGCCACGTTGAGACTGGAAGGCGGCCAAGGAAACCAGCAGGCGACCAAGAAACTCCTCGGCCGTCGCCTCGCCCCGAATCAGGACCAACACCGGTCGGGATTTGGCATCCCGGCACACGGCATCAATCTTGACTTCGGGCAACACCGGAACGTCCTGGTCGAGGAGCTCCAGCCCTGCCTGCAACGAAGGGGGTGATTGAAGCACCGCTGGGATCCACTCCCCTCCCCTCACCGATATCGCGGCCTGGAGCATTGGGACTCCCTCCGATCGAGTTCAGGGTCGCCGTGGGTCCTACAGATTGTACCGACGGAACGAGCGCCCACAAGCGATGGTGCCGCGATCCCATGAGGGGAGATCCCGAGACCGCCATCGGAGCTTGTCACGCACTGGGGAGGGGAGTTTGCAGCTCGGTTCCCGGTGGACAACCTCCGGACTCAGGCGGATGGGGTAGCTTGAAATGACTTTGAGTGCATTTTGCCTAACCTTTTTGATCGCGGTCGCGAGCCTCGACGGTGGGCCCGCCCCGTTGCCGATCGGTGCCCCGGCCCCCGATTTCTCGCTCCGCGCCATCGACGGGAACACGGTCACCTTGCAGCAACTTCGCGGCTCCCCGGAGCAACCGAGGGTGGTTGCCGTGGTCTTCTGGTCCCACCGGTGCCCCTGGGTGGTCAAGGGATGGGATTCGGTCCTGCAAGGGATTCGCGAAGAGTACGAGCGAAATGACCAGGTACGCTTCGCGATCATCGACTCGAATGACAAGGAGATTGCCGATCCGGCGGCCATTCAGCGCTACTTGCAACAACGCGGCCACGACCATTTGGTGTTGCTGGACCCGGCCCAACACACCGCCAATGCCTACGGCGGTCTCGTCACCCCCCACTGCTTCGTGATCAACCGCGAAGGACGCATTGTCTATCAAGGTCGCGTTGACAATGGCATTGAGTTCCCTGGTGATCGACGCAAGCCGGCTCCCAAGACTCGACACTTGCTCCGTGACGCCATCCAAGCCGCGCTTCGCGACCAGTCGCCCCCGATCCGAGTCGATCGCGCCCGTGGTTGCGTCATCCGTCGAACTTCCAAGCCTGACTAGCAGGCCCCCGCCAGCCGACGGGCTTTTTCACCGGCCTGCTTGCCGCGATGATCCATGAAGTTCGTCGCGAGGATGAGTCAAAGTTGTTTCCGGCGAGGAGTTACGGCGGTTTTCACCGCAAGCCTCTCTGTGGAAACGTTGAGGATGGGAATCATCGTAATGACGAAGCCAGAAACGACTTGGGTCATTCGCAGTAGGCCTTCGTGAATCATCCGGGCTAGAGTGTTCGCCCTCGGCCGGGCAGCGGCTCGGCCCTGAGCGAGGAACTGCACATGTCTGGATCGGGCCGGGTCGTGACCCTGAACGTCGAGAGCCAGGTGTTGCAAGGGAACCCTCTGGGCGATCCCACCCAACGACGCCTGACGATCTACCTGCCGCCGAACTACGAACAAGAACAACAACACTACCCGTCACTTTGGGTCCTGGCGGGCTTCACCGGCTTCGGCGAAAGCATGGTGCAGCGGACGGCCTGGTCGGAATCCCTGGATCAGCGCATGGACCGGTTGATTGCCGAGGGCTGTCCCCCGGCCATCCTGGTGATGCCGGACTGCTTCACATTGCTCGGCGGCAGTCAGTACTTGAACTCAAGTGCCACCGGCCGATACCGGGACCACTTGTTGGAGGAGCTCATTCCTCGGGTCGATGCCGAGTTTCGCACGGTGGCTGGTCCCCAGGGACGCGGGGTGTTGGGCAAGTCCAGCGGAGGCTACGCGGCTCTGCACTTGAGCATGGAGTTTCCCGAGATCTTCGGAGTAGCGGCTTCCCACAGTGGCGACAGCTACTTCGACTACAGCTATGTGCCAGATTTTCCACGCTTGCTGAACGCGATCCGCGATGCCGGCGGGGTACAAGAGTTCGTCGATCGCTTCCTCGCCAAGAAGAAGCTGTCGGGCAACGACATCCTCAGCATGAACGTCCTGGCCATGGCGGCGGCGTACTCCCCCAATCCCGAGACTCGTCCCTTGGGCATTGACCTCCCCTTCGATCTCGAGACCGGCGAGCGCAAAGAGGAAGTCTGGCAACGCTGGAAAGCTTGGGACCCGGTCGAGATGGTGGCACGCAACGCCGACAATCTTCGCCGGCTTCGCCTGTTGTTCGTCGACTGCGGAACTCGCGATGAATACCACTTGCAGTGGGGTGCGAGAATCTTCGTTCAGCGCTGTCGGGAACACGGCATTCCCGTCGAGCACGAAGAGTTCGATGACGACCATCGCGGCTTGTCGTACCGCTACGATGTTTCCATCCCGAAGCTTTGCAAAGCCCTCGCAGCGGAGTGAACCCCCGCGAACCAAGTGCTGATCGGCGCGAACCGCGCCTCTCTCGCGAATCGGAAGACCGTTTTCGCAAGTGGATGAGCGCATTGTTGGTCGCGGTGGTGGTGGTCGTCGTCGGCGCGGTGGAACTCTACTTGCGCTGGAATCCTCCGGCTCCCATGCCGAGCCCGGTCGAGGGAATCGGCGGATCGGTGAATCTGACGGCTCCCTCGCGCCTGCAACTCCACGAACTGGTCCTTGGGACGGCGTTGCTGCTGGTACGGTTGGTGATGGCCCGGTGGCGGCGCTGGGCGTTGGAACCGTGGCTGGATCTCCCCATCCTCGGCCTCATGATCGCGGTGACCGGCGGTGGCTTCAGTCCCTTGGAATCCGCCTTGCCCTTGGCCTACGTGGCGGCACTGGTTTTCCTGCGTCGAGAAACCGGTCCGACCCGATCACGAACGGTCCTCGGACTGCAACTCCTGGTCGGATTCGCGGGCTTGCACTTCTTGGTGGCTCATCACGACCGCCATCGGCTACAAGAGGCGGAACAACGCCAAACCCAGGTTCTGGAAGAAAGCATCCAGGAGCTTCGCAAAGAACAGACCCGCCCCATCGGCTCTCTCGAGTCGCACTTCGAAGACTTCGAGATTCCTCGCCCGGCTCCGGGACTCCAAAAGCTGTTTGACCCTCTGCGGGAAACCCAGGACGCCTTGCGCGAGTTCCTGGAGAACCTCTCCTCACGGCAAACCGTCGCCGATTTCCTGGCTCTGAGTGAAACCCTGCAAAACACGGTGCAGGCCTGCCGCGAGTCCTACTACGAAGCGAGCTCCCAGTGGGTCGAGAGCGGGTCTTCCGATCCGTGGAAGCGCGACATCGAATGCCGCGACATCAACGAAACCCAGAGCAATATCCTCCACGAAATCGAGCGGGAGATCAGCCTCCTGCAATTCTCCGTCGTGGAAGTGGACCGCACCCGGCAAAGACTCGAAGGCTTGCAGCAAAGCGGTGCGCAACGCCGCGCCGTCATTGCCGTTGCCACCTGTTTGTTCGCGCTGCTGGCCTTCTCGCTCCGACAGCACTTGTCGGAAACCGTATCGCGAGTGCAAAAGGAACAAAGTCGCCGGGAGATCGAGCTTCGCGAGGAGGAAAAGAACCACTGGGTCGCAGTGACCGCAGGACTCACTCATGGACTGGGCAACGACATCCTCGCTTACGACATCTACCTGGGAGAGATCCTCGACAAGCTGGGCAAGAACCCATCCGAACCGAACCGCGGAGTTCTGGACCGTTTGCAGTTCCTGAAGCACTCCAACAAGGGGCGACTTGGGTTTTTGAAGTTCCTGGAAGCTTTCGCACAACAACACAAGGCCATTGCCGAAGGTCGTCCGCTGGAACTGCCGGTGACGGATCTCCATCTTCCACCCCTCCTCCATCAAGTTCGCGAGCACCTTGCCGAGGTCGAGACCGCCGACCTCCCTCCTCTGGGAAGCGATCCCGTCGTCGACCGCCAGATCCGACGATTCCGTGACTTGCCCTTGGAGATCGATGTGGAGCCGGAAGGGGCCGCGGTTCTCCACCGCGGTCACCGGGGCGTGATGGAGTTCTTTGCCTACGAACTGTTCAAGAATGCCCTGCGAAGCGCCACCGGCGAGCGAGCATTGAGAGTGGAACTTCGCCGGACCGAGACCGCGTTGCTCTGGCGAGTGATCAACGACGTGCAAATCGACGAAGAGACCGGAACCTGTCCGAATTGCTCGCGCTCGCCCGGTCCCCTGCGGCGGGTTCGCCGGCGTCGCGACGAACGCGCGGTCTGCGCGGATTGCTTCCCGGCACACTTGCAACAGATCCTCGCTCACAGCTTCGAGCCCGGTCGTGGCGGAGGAACCGGGTTGGGTCTGTTTCTGATTCGCTATTTTCTGGCGACTTACGCGGGCGGAAGCGTCGACGCCTCCGTTCACGATTCGAAGATTCCCGAGGTGGCTTTCCAGATCACGATTCCCGATCGATCCAACGGGGACGAACGGAGGCCTTTGGATCCCCAAGATCCAGGAACGGTTGCTTCATGAGCTCGCGCCTTCGCGTTCTCTACTGCGATGACAGCGGTGGTGCCTTGCGAGGCTTCCAGCAAGAAGTCGCCGCACCTCTCGAGGACATTTTGGAACCCGCCACCGCTTCTTCCTTGGAGGGGTTCGAAGCACTGGCCAACAACGACTCGTTCGATGTCGTGATCAGCGACCTCAACTTCGAACACGTGGGAGGCGGCCCCAAGGACGGGTTGCTCATTTTGCGCTCCGCCCGCAGCCACTGGCCCGAGGCTGAGTTGTTATTGGTGACGGCGTTCACCGGATCGCTCGGAGTCGAAGAAGGCCTGGAGCTTGCCGCCCAAGGACTGAGCGCGGAGAACTTGTTCTCCAAAACGGAGGGCGATGATCCGGCCCAGGTGTGGTCGCGCTTGCGGGAACGGCTTCGCGGAATTTGGCAAAGCCGGCAAACCATGGGGAACAAGATCGCCTCGCTCGAGCAAGAGGGGTTCTTTCACCGGACTCGAGCTCTCGAAGAGACGATTGAAGAGCTCGCCGACAAAGACGTCGAAGAAATGGCCCCCGCCCTTCGCGCGCGTTCCCAGACCTGCTTCCAGGGCATCGTCGGGCAGAGCTTTCGGGTCCACGAGGTGCTGAAGAAGTTGGAGCGAGCCGCCCGGCGTCAAAGCGACGTGCTGATTCTCGGAGAGACCGGCACGGGCAAGGAGCTGCTGGCGCGAGGACTGCACGCCTGTTCACCTCGCGCCGACGGCCCCTTCGTCAAGACCGACATCGCGGCACTCAGCCGGGAGCTGATTCCCGCGGAACTCTTCGGTCACGAGAAAGGCGCCTTCACTGGCGCTCAAGGGGCGCGACGCGGCCTGATTGCCGAAGCGGATGGCGGCATTCTGTTTCTGGACGAGATCGGCAACCTGGGCGGCGACGTGCAATCCGGTCTGCTGCGTTTTCTGGAAGACCGCTGCTATCGCCCGCTTGGCGCCTCCAAGGATCGTCAGGTGGACGTCGTGGTCCTGGCGGCAACCAATCAAGATCTGGAACAAGCCGTCAAAGATGGCAACTTCCGCGGCGACCTGTTGGAACGACTGCACGTGGTGGAGTTGAGCCTGCCTCCTTTGCACGATCGCCGGGAAGACATTCCGCTACTGGCGGTCTGCTTTCTGGCCGATCTGCGCAAGCGCTTCCAAGTCCCGGGCTTTTCCCGCTTCGAAGCAGGCGCCCTGGAAGCTCTGGCGCGTCACCCGTGGCCTCGCAACGTTCGGCAGCTACGCAATACCATCGAGCGACTGTTCAGCGAACTCGAAGACGACACTGACCCCATCACCGCGGCCCAGGTCCAGCGGGCCTTGCCGGATGGTGGTGGCCTGCAAAAGTCTCTCTCCCGACGAGTTTTGGACGGGGAAGAAAGCCTGACTCTTGCGCAGCTCAGCAAACGCTACGGGGAAGACGCGGTGCGGGAGGTCATTCGCGACGCGTTCTTGGAGCTCCGCGGTCCTCCCGATGACGAACTGGCCGCCAAGCTGTTCGGAGACATGAAGGCCAATACCTGGCGTCAGTTCGCATTCAAGCGAGGCCTTACCTACAAGTCGGTGCTGCGCGACCGTCCGGAGTGACCGGAGCGGCTCTTTGGAGGACGCTGCGCCGACCTCACGGCGCCTCGAGAAAGCTGCGGCGAAGGAGTTCCTGGGTGGCGTCGAGCCCCCCGACAGGGACCGCCAACGGTGCCGGCCGCGATCCGAGAGGCAAGGAAAGCTCGAGTTCTTCCGGACCTCGGCGAATTCGAACCGGGGCCTTCGTGCCCGGCTCGAGCGCAGCGACCGCGGCGACGAACGACGAGTGATCCGGCGTCGCTTGTCCTCCAATCGCCAGGATGACATCGCCATTCTTCAGCAGACGACGAGCCTCGGTCTCGGGATTGGTGATGGACACCGTTGGCTCCGCAGAATCGTCAAGGTTGATCCCGATCAGGGCACGCTCTCGGGGAATCACTTCGAACCCGAGACGAGCCAGCTCCGGCCCAAGATCCGGAGGTTCCCGCGAGGTCATCCAACGATTGAGCAGTCCCAGCGCTCGCTTTCCTCCCAGTTGGTCGATCACCCGGGGCACACTGGCAGCCCGCTGCTCGCCATCTCTCCCCTCCCGCAACAAGGTGCGCACCACATCGTCCAGGTTCAGCGCCGTCGCCGATCGACTCCGCAGGTGCACGTCGAGCGCCAGCCCCAACGCCGCTCCTCGGTAGTAGGTCACTCGTCGAGAGAATGCGTCTTCAGCGAATCGAGAACTGGCTTGCTCCAATGTCACCTGGCGCCGTTGGGGACTGGTGTCACGACCCCGGTTCCAACAATCCAGCATGGCCTGGGCGAAGAAATCAAAGTCGATGACGGATGTTTCCAGAAGCAGTCGGTATTCGTAGTAAGTGGTGATTCCCTCGGTCCACCAAGGCATCGCCGCGCCCGGACGAAAATTCATCGCCCGCGGGTTCCACCAGTGAAACGTCTCATGAATCAGAACTGACAAGGGGTGCTCGGCGTACAGCGGGGCGGGTCGATCGTCCAAGTACGCGACCAGCGAGTGGTTTCCGTTGGCGCCACGGTCGAACAAGGTCGCACGATGATGGGTGCCCTCGACAGGCTGCATCACGATCAAGAAGTGCTCGCTTTGGGGAAGTGGACCAAACAACTCGCAGAGGCGAGTTCCCACCCTCTCGAACGGCGGCCACCAACGATCACGCACCTCTTTCCCAGGATCGGAAGGCACGACCCAGGACCAATGGTTCCCCCCACACGGCAGTGACTCGACCGCAAGCTCGCTTCCCAAGACGAAGAAGTTTCGGGTGAGTTCCTTCCAAGTCTGCGGTCCACCGCCATCCTCCCAGGGGGTGACCACTCGCCAGTTCGGGGGCACGTCGAAGGAGAGTTCGAGAGGGTCTTCCGCCGTCCGCGGCTCCTCAGGAACCCAGAACAAATCCACTCCGGACAGCACTGCCGATCGAGAGGCCATTGTCGAAGCGAACGGGTGGTGGCGATCCACTCCTTGGGAGCGATTGCGGATGCGTAAGCGTCGGTGAAGTTCGAGGTCGCTTCCAGAGATGGCGACTCGCCCCTCCGACAAACGAGTCGGGCTCAAGAGCTCACCGGCCCCGCTCGCCCACGACTCCTCCAAGACTTCGACCCCTGGATCCGGAAACCCAGCCAGACCGGCACCTTCCCCGTCGTAGAAGTTCACCGCCGGATCCCGGAGCACGAGTGGCTCGGGGCCGCGGTGAGAAAACTGGCTGACGACCTCGACGAGACCCCGAGACGCATCGAGCACGCGAACCTCGAACTGGCCCGCGGTGATCTGCGGTGCGGCGATCGCCACCATTCCGATCGACAGAACCGTTTTCATCTCGAGTTAGTTCCCTTCCCAATGGGTGATCCATTCGTGCCGATCTCACAATACGTGGACCAGGGAAATCAGGAACCACCCGGGCGAGTAAGATCTCGCGGGCCGAGTCCTTCGATCGACCGACGGAGGCTTTCCTCCGTTGCCGGCCTGCCGAAATCACAGGAGCGAGTATGACCGTGGTTCTTTCGATGCTGATGGTCTTGGCGACCACCGAGGTGTTCCTCCCCTTGACCGAGTTTGACGCCACGGAAGACGGAGCGTTGAGCGAGTCCACCAACTGGACTCCCATTCGGCAAATCGAAGAACCGCCCGCCGGTCCGTGGCAGCACCTTCGCACGTCGTTCACCATGGAAGCGACCTGGGAAGAAGGACCCTGGGTGGTCCGAGCCGGACAGCCGGGAGTGTCCGCCACCGCTCGCTGCAATGGCACCCCGCTGGTGGCGGTCACCGACCCCCACCAAGGCCAGGCAGAGCTCTCCTGCGCCGGGGTCTACCTATTGCCGTCGACCCTCATCCGCGAAGGCTCGAACACTTTGGAGTTCCACTGTCCGCAAGGAGACGGCGACCGCTGGCTGAAGGGGGCGGCCTACCTACTTTCCCCTTGGCCGGGCTCGAGACTGCTGGAGGCGGTGCGAGCTCCCTTGGGGGACTTTGCCATCGCCAACCAAGGGGCCATGGCCAATGTGTCCAGCGACACGCGAGTTCTGTCGAGAATCCTGTTCCGCCCTTCCGAGTCCTCTCCTGGATATCGCTGCTTGGGATCCCTGGATCTGACGTTGGTCGAAAAAGGGAAGGAGTCCGGCTTGGAGGGATTCGCGACCGGACGCCTGGTGCGAAGCTATCCCTCCGCAGGAATCGAACGCAAAGATCCCCTGCGCACCGACTTCGTCCTTTCGGTCAGCGCCTCGGCCCCGGCAAGCAACAAGCAAACTTGGTTCTCCCAAGCACGCTGGGTCCAGGGGTCGATCGCCAACAAGAAAGTCACGGAGGACTTTGAACAGGAGTTCATTCTGCGTCTGTTCCCTCACGTCGGAGGGGCGCTGCAACTCCATCAGGAAGAGGGATTCGTGGTGCTCCACAACGAGCGCATTGGACTCTGGGCCACCGGCGCGGAAGTGTGGGGATCCCAGGAGCAACCGAGGGGCTTGAAACTGAAGGTCACCACCGCCAGCTCGGGAGGAGATCGCAAGTCCATGATGGCCGGATCGCGAGAGACCTTCGCGGTGTTCGCCTTCGAAGGCGACGAAGCCCTCCCTGCCGACGACCTGATTTCCTGGGGGCGGGAAGCCAAGAAGAAGCGCACGGGATTCAAACGAGAGTCCGCCCTGTACGGAAACTCCTTGTTGACCATGGAGAACCCATCCAGCGAGGTCAAAGCATTCGGCACTCAGCTTCGCTCTCACTTGGCGCGTCTTGCCCACGTTCATCTGGCCCGACAACAAACGAGCCCGTCCGCGGTGGAAGACTATTGGCAATCGGCCGTGGCGGCCATCCACCTCAACGAGTTCGAGCGCGGCAGGATCGCGCGTTTGGAGCAGCAGGTCATGGCGTCCGCCAAGAAGCAAGCCATGGACGCCGACGGAGCCCTGGCCGCCGCCTACCTCGTTCTTCGGGGAATGCGCGCAGAGCAATGGCGCGAACAGCCAGATCGGTCGGAGATTCGACAAAGGCTCTGGCGAACCCTTCTCGACGCGGCCGACTCCGTCTCTCCGCCCGAAGAACAACACCATTCCGTGGTTCTGCTCGCCGCCCATGCCGAGTATCTGCGATGGTTTCCCAAGGAGCGAGACGCTTTGCAGAATCGCGTGGACGAACTTGCAAAGCGCGTGGCTGCGTTGTTCGATGAGTCAGGTGCCGATCGGAACTGGCTTCCATTCTTGGCGGCATTGGTGCTCCCCGGCGTTTCCGACGAACAGTTTTGGCCATGCATCCAAGATTGGGGAGAGGCGGATCTTCCCTCTTGCGATTCGATTCTGGAAGAAGCGCTGCTGGTTCGAGCGCTGTTGTTTCACGGCTTCTTCGAGCGCGGTCGAGGACGTCTCCTGCAACTGCAACAACGGATGCTGTCCCGCGAGGACCCCTTCGACACCTCGCCTCTGATGTTGTACGAAACGCTTCTTCACGGCTGGGCCGGACTCGAACTCTTGGGGGATGGCACCATTGCCCTGACGCCACGCATGCGGCCCCACGATCCATTCCAGACCACGGTGCCAATTCCGGGCGGCAAGCTGGAACTTGCCCTCGGCGTTCCCGACCTTCAGTTTCGACGCACCCTGCGTTTGCGAAACCTCTCTTCCCAACAGTTGCAAGTGCGTGTCGGCGTTCCGGACTTGTTGGACGAATCGGATCCCGTGCAGATCGGCAACCAAGCCTATGGGGTACTTTCCTTCGAAACCAAGAGCCGGGCCATCGTGCGGCGATCGGTGCGCTAGCAGGCGGTGGAGAGCGGGCTGCGGGTAACCCGCGAGTTCTTTGGGTTACCGAGGGTGGGCGTCTTTGCCCCACTCCCCCGGGAAGCTTGGTTGGCACTCGTGTTGCATTCGTCTTCATCAATGGCTGAGGGGAACTGCAAGCCACGGCGAAAGGAGCGATCAATGCGAAGCTGGATCATGCTTTTCCTGTTGGGCAGTGCCGGGATGACCTTGGGCGCGAAGGAAGCGCAGGCCGCTCCAGGAATCTCTATCGGATACAACTCTCGTTGTGGTCTCTCCGTGAATTGGTCTTCCCGCTATGGATCATTCCGGGGTTCTTCGTATTCGCCCTACTCTTACTCACGGTCTCGGCATGTTCATCGGTTCGTTGACTATCCGCGCCAGGTGTGGGTCGACCCGGTGTATCGCACAGAAGTCGTGGGTTACGACTCGTGCGGCCGTCGGATCTACGGCAGGCGCCTGTTGAGAGACGGCTACTGGTCCACGACCTACGAACGTGCGTGTCGCTGTGGGTACCGCCGCTGACACACGGGCATTTCGCCCCCAAACCCTCCCCGACCGCACTCCTCCCCGATCATTCATCGGGGAGGAGTGTTCGTTCCTCTTGAACTCCATGGGCGGAGCCGTTTCTCCCCGGAACGACAGCTGGCAGAACGGAATTTTGGGCAACGGGTTCGTCGGTCCGATACCCTGAGGGCGCCCTTTGAGGTCCGTCGCAGTATTCCTCCGTGAGCAGCCGTCCGTGAATCCTGCCGTGCCCTCCCCTGACCTGCTGCCTCCTCGGCTCTCCCTTCGGAGACGCCGAAACGGGATTCTCGTGATCGGCATTCTGCTCCTGGGCATGTTGGCCGGAAGAATGGCCGAAGCCTCGGTGCCTTCGAGTCGGCCTTGGTCTCAGGAAACAAGCCCCCGACCCGTCCAACAACACACCCATCAATGGATACAGAAAACGCGCAAGGTGTGGGTCGACCCGGTCATTCGCAAGGTCAAAGTCGGGACCGACAAGGACGGAAACCCCATCTACCGCAACAAAGTCATTCGGCCGGGTTACTGGAAGACCATCGTTTACTACCAGTGCGCCTGCGGAGCGCGCAAAGAGTCCGGCTGAGAACGATCGCCGGTTCACTCGGAGCCGCGGACTCGTTCGCAAACAATGCGATACACGCGGGGAACTCCGAACTGCACGCGAAGTTCGAGGCAGCAACGATCCTTCTCTTCATGGACCACTCGCATCCACTCAACCGTGCCGGGTCGGCCGTCCCAAAGTCCAAGAAGAGTCGTTGAATGCACCCCCTGGAACTCCACCTGACCTCGGTCAAAGCCAAGCTGGATTCGACGAGCGGGAAGATCGATCGTGACCTTGGACAAGGCGCGCCCGCTCAGCCAGCTCCAGGTCTCCGCGGTTCCCTTTGGATTTTCGATCACGGGCCTGAGTCCCGGGACTCATAGTCCTGCTGAGCTCGTTCGAAAGCTTCCCGGTAAGGGGACGGGATCGGCACCGTTGTCAGGCTGCTGAGCTTGACACAGGCAACGACGACCTTGGCTTCCATGTGCACTGCGCCGCTTTCTCCCAACAAGACATAGTGGAAATGGGTCGACGTGCGCCCCACTTTGGCCACCCAGACTTGGGCGGTGACCACATCCCCGAAGCGAAACGGTGCACGAAACGACACCTGCACGTCCACGGCAGGAAACCCCAGATCCTGCCTCTCGATGACCTCGTCATACGGAACTTGGACGTACCCACCGAAGAACTCTTCAAAGGCAATGTGCAAGTATCCGACCAGCGTCGGGTAGTAAGCAATGCCCGCACGGTCCACATCGTTGAAGCGAACCTTGATCTGGGTTTCAAACGACATCGGCCACCACTTTCATCCGATCGCTGCATCCACCTCTTCCACCAAGATCGTGGCGAGTTCTTGCAGGTAGCGCTCCCCGGCTTCCGCAGAAGCCTGGGCGGGAGCTCCAAAGTAGGCTTGCGGCCCACCAGCCGCGAGAAAGGTGTTCTTGCCTTCGCTCAACGCCTGGCCGAGAGAGATGGGGTTCTCGGGCAGTGCGGCCCTCAGCTCTTCTCGGACCAAGTCCGGCCGCACCGCGAGCACCATGGACGTTTCGTACTCGCCCGCGTGGCAGGCTCCGCTCAAGAACTCCTCTCCCAAGCGAGAGGCGAAACGCCGACGCACGTAGTCGGGAAACACCACGGGGAGGTTCCGCTTTGCCGAACCATCGGTGGCTTGCTTGAGCACCTGGCGGTGATCCGGCTCCAGGTGCCCATTGGCGAGAACCAGACATCGCGCCCCCTGGGTTGCCAAGGACGCGCCAAGATCACGAAGCAGCACTCGCAACGACTCTGCGCTGGTTGTCACCGTCCCGGGAAACTCGGCGGCACAATCGGTGACGGTGTAAGTCACCGGTGGCAAGACCACCGCCCGGAGCCCTTTCTTCGCGAGAAGGTCCACCGCTCGAGAGGCCATGCCATCGGCGATGAGCACGTCCGTGCATAGCGGCAAATGCGGCCCATGAGCTTCCGTGGAGCCCACGGGCAGAATGGCGACGAATCCCTGACGCGAGAGTTCCTCCACCTCGGGCCAAGTCATCTCGGCGAAGCGCGACAATTCCGTCACTCAAAGCTCCTCAGCCATCTGTCGCAAGCGGGCCCGGGCAATCTTGCCTCGGTCATTGCGTGGGAGCTGGTCAAGATACTCGATCCGACGCGGATACTTGTACCGCGCGAGATGCGTCTTCACGTAGTCCTGAAGCTCCTCAGTCAGTGCTGGCCCCGATTTCACGGCCTCCCCGATTGCCACGAACGCCAAGGGAATCACCAACCCGTCACTCCCCCGGTGGCCCACAACACAGCATTCGCGGACCGCTTCGTGGGTCAAGAGACTCTCTTCGACTTCCTTCGGGGCCACCCAAATCCCGCCCACCTTGAGCATGTCGTCGGCTCGCCCCTCGTACCAGTAGTACCCGTCTGGGTCGCATCGAAACAAGTCACCCGTGATGGTCCAGTCGCCGCGAAACGTGCGCCGCGACTTTTCACGAGCCAACCAGTAACCCGCTGCGGTCGAGCCACCCTTGATCCACAACTCCCCCGGTTCCCCGACGGCAACTTCGTGACCATCGGAGCCCACGATGCGGCTTTCGTAACCAGGCACCAGGCGTCCCAAGGAACCCGGTTTCACATCGCCCGGATAGTTGCTGATGTAGATGTGGAACATTTCCGCCGAACCGATGCCATCCAGGATCTCAACTCCGAATCGTTCCTGAAAAGCCACCAGTAGCTCGGGGGGCAATGCCTCTCCTGCAGAAATCACCATCCGTAGTGACGAGAACGCTTCCTTCACCGAAGCCTCGGAAAGCTGAAGTATGCCGTTCAAGGTCGTCGGCACCGCGGAGAGCATCGTGGGTCGGTACCGACGCGCCTGGGCAACCACGTTCTCAGCGGTGGAACGCTCGGAGAACAACGCCGTCTGAGCCCCAACGGCGAAAGGAAACATCAAATTCGTTCCGGTGGCATACCCGAAGAAGAGCTTCGAGACGGCCATCGTGATGTCGGACTCGCTCATCGCCAGAACCTGCTTGGCGTAGCGGTCGATGTTCCAGGCAAAGTCCTGGTGGAAATGGAGGGCGGCCTTGGGCTTTCCGGACGTTCCGGAGGTGAACAACCATCCCGCCAAGTCGTCCCGATGGCTGTCGAACGGAGCCACCGAGTCCGCCGCGGGTACCAGCGCTTCGTAGGCACTGCAGCTGATCCCGTTCACTTCTGGCGGCGGGGTGAATCCCACGGTCAACACATGGCGAAGATGGCGGGCGCGCGACAACACCTGAGAGAGGTTCTCCCACGCGGTTTCGTGGACGACAGCCACCGGGGCTCGGGAGTACTCCAGGTAATACTCGTAGTCGTCGGCGGGAAGGAGGGGGTTCACCATCGCGAACACGGCGCCGCCCCGCAGCACTGCCAACCAAGTGGTCACGAACTCGGGGACATCCGGAAGAACCAAGAGCACGCGATCTTCGGGTGACACCCCCAGCTCTTGCAGCACCGACTGGACTCGCTCGACTTCTCCGCTCAACTGAGTGTAGGTGAGATCGCGACTTTCGGAGCGGACCGCGCGCTGCGGCCCGCGACGGGTCGCGTTGTCTTCCAGCAACCAGCGTGCGAGGTTGAACCGCTCGGGATAGTCGCTCATCGATCCTCTCCACTCACTCGTCCGCGGGCCCCTCAAGTGAGTCGCCGCGGCCCTGATTGTCCCGGGACAATCCACTGTCCTGGGACATCGCTGGAAAAATCGTAAGGCACGCGCACGCATCCCGCGAAGAAGAAGCCAGGATCCCTTCTGACTCCGGCCTTTTTCCCCCGCCAGAGGAGTCAGTCGCAGTGGGGGCTTTTTGATGGAGACCACCGATGGCTTCCAGAATTCCGTGGTTCGAACGAACCTTCGAGTACCGCCCGCCTGTGGAATGTGGCAAAGACATTCTGGAACGCTTGCGGGGAACGCCGGCAAGGCTCGAAGACCGTCTCGCGGACATCCCGCCGGCATCCGCAACTCGCCGCCCGCAAGGCCAGTGGTCCATTCAAGAAAACGTGGGCCATCTCTCCGATCTGGAGCCTCTTTGGCGGGGCCGCGTCGAAGACTTTCAAGACAAGAAACCGGTCCTTCGGCCTGCGGATCTGAGCAACCAGAGAACCCACGAAGCGAATCACAACCAAAGATCTCTGAGGGACGTGCTCGCCGAGTTCCGGAACACCCGGCGGCTCCTCGTCGAGATGCTGGGGCCAATGACGATCACGGAGTACGCCTGGGAATCGCGGCACCCACGGCTGGATCAGCCGATGCGGCTGGTCGACCTGGCTTGGTTCGT
Source organism: Planctomycetota bacterium (assembly GCA_028289345.1). GTDB lineage: Bacteria > Planctomycetota > B15-G4 > B15-G4 > SIAN01 > JANQQL01. The sequence continues at coordinate 146,261 of JANQQL010000001.1, forward strand.
CGCCGAACACGACGATCATCATTTGGTGCGAATCAGTGAGATGCTCGAAGGCTGAAACGCACGCTGCTTGACTCAGTAGGCAGCACCCTGAGCCACGTGAGACTCATAAGCCTTGGTGTCGAGGATTTCTCGAATGCTGTCTAGGCAGTGGAGCAGCTCGTCATCGGTGGTGTAGAAGTGCGGCGAAATCCGAATCCCGGCGCCGGGCCGGTAGTCGACCAGAATCTCTCGCTCCGCCAGACACTTCACCACGGCCGCTCCTTCGGTGACGTCCACGGTGATGGTTCCGCCACGCCGATGAGGGTCCTCGGGAGACGTCACGCGAAAGCCTCGGCTGAGTGCCTGGTCGCGAACCAGCTCGGTCTGTCGCATCGACTTGGCTCGAATGTTTTCGACTCCCAGCTCGCGAACCGTGCGGTAGCCAGGCAGAGCCGCGAACATCGCGGGGATCGCAGGGCTTCCATGCAGAAAACGGAAAATGTTGTCGGCGTAATCGATCGCGCCCGGCTCGAACGCGAACGGCTCGCGGTGGGCCATCCAACCGGTCACGGAAGGTTCGAGAGTTTTCTGCAGGTCGGGACGAACGTAGAGGTAGCCGGCCCCGGGGCCGCCACACAGCCATTTCACGCTTCCGCCAGTCACGAAGTCGACGTTCAAGTCGCGCACCGAGAATGGCACGGTCCCGGTGGATTGGTAACAGTCCAGAATCACCTTCGCTCCGACCGAGTGGGCTTTTTCGATGATCGGCTGGACGTCCTGCAACGCCGCACTCTTGAACAACACGTGAGAAATGGGAACCAGCAGCGTCTCTTCATCGATGGCCGCCACCACGTCTTCGGTGGGGATGGTCATTCCATCCGGAGACGGTACCTCGACGATGCGCGCCCCGTCTTTGCGACGGGCCTCCCACACATACATCACCGAAGGAAAGTTCAGAGCGGTGTAGACGATCTTGTTGCGCGGCCCGTCGAAGGAGAAGCAACTAGCGATCAGCGATTGACACACCGAAACATTTTGGTGCATGACGATGGAGCCATGGTCCGCATCCAGGATGTCGGCCAGCACATTTCCCGTGGACTCCGGCATCTCCCACCAGCCCTCGGCCCAGGCACGGATTCCCCGATTGGCCCACTGCTGAGCGTACTCTTGAAGGGAGTCGGAAACCCCTTGCGGCATGGCCCCAAGCGAATGACTGATCAAATAGGTCGTGTTTTCCAGAATGGGAAAATCGGCACGCCGCGCGAGCAGCTCCTGTTCCGTCTTGGTCGTGGTCATCACCGTTCTCCGTGGACTTCCTACTTCGCAGCGGCGCTCGGGTTGGATGCCTGCTCCCCTTCGGGGAATTCGAGACACCGGGAGACTCCCCCCCAGCCCACTGGGTCCGCATTATTCATGAAGGCCCTCGCGAGAATGAGTCAAAGTTCCTTCCGGCAACGGCGGACGCCCTCTTCACCGCAGACGAGTCGGCCAATCCGTCGAGGAGGGGGCCGTGGAACGGTCGGGAAACGATCCGCGACCGAACGAGCCGGAGCAAAGCGAACCGTCATCCCCCCGCAGAGGTCTTGGGATCCCGGCCGGTCAGCTGCTCGTCGGGAATTTGCAATCGCTCCACCGGCTGTCCGGACTCCAGAGAGTCCAACAGCTCGGGGACATCGTCAACGGTGACGCCGCCGTACCAGAGAGCTTGCGGATACACCACCACGGCGACGCCCTTGGCGCACTGATCCAAGCACGCGGCACCATTGGCCCGAACGACCCCTTGCCAGCCGCGAGCCCGCAGACCGGCCTTGAGTTGCGCACGAACCTCGGTGGCCCCCTTGTCGGCACAACACCCGCGTGGATGTCCATCCGGACGGAGGTTTTCGCAAATGAACAAATGGTGTCGAAACTTGGCCATCGTTACTCCGCGTTCGAATCCGAGTCCAACAGCTCCTTCGCAAGAATCAGACGCTGGACCTCACTCGTGCCCTCGTAGATTCGGAGGGCTCGAACCTCTCGATAGAGCCGCTCGGCAATTTCTCCCTGCAAGACTCCGCGGCCGCCGAAAAGCTGCACCGTTTCATCGACCACTTGCTGGGCAAACTCGGTCGCGGTCAGCTTGGCCAACGAAGACGCTTGGGCCCGCTCGGATCGATTCGCCTGGTTTCCGTCCAAGAGCCACGCCGCCCGATAGACGGCCAGCTGAGCGAGTTCGGCGGCGACCAGCATGTCGGCGAGCTTTTGCCTCAACATCTGAAATTTCGCCAGAGGCCGCCCGAATTGTTGGCGGCGACGAACGTGTTCCCGGGATTCCGTCAAGCCCCGTTGCGCCAATCCCAAAGCCGCGGCACCGACGGATGGTCGAAACTTCTCGAGGGTGCGAAACGCCAAGGAGATCCCTTCCCCCTCGTCGCCCAAACGCTGACTTGACGGAACACGGCATCCCTGAAACTTCACGGTGCCGATGGGATGGGGTGCCAAGACCGAAAGCCGCTCGACCGCGAGGCCCTTTGCTTGTCCCTCGACAACCAACGCCACGGTGTCCTTCGAGCCTGCGAGACGCGCGAACACGCAGTAATAACTCGCCAAGCCGGCGTTCGAGATCAGCGTCTTGGTTCCTTCCAAAACGTAGTGATCTCCGTCCTTTGCCGCCGTGGTCTCGACGGCACCGGCATCGGAGCCGGCCTCGGGTTCGGTCAGCGCGAACGCAGGAAGCTGCTCGCCCCGTTCCGCCGGACTCAAGAACCGATCTTTCAAGGACTCGGTGCCGGCCAAGGCGATGGGGTAGCTCCCCAGGCCCTGCAGGGCGAGCTGGTTGTCAGCGAAGCCCGAGACGCCTGCGGCAAACTCACGAGCCACACAGAGGTCTCTCACTCCCCCTTTCAAGACTTGTTCGAGGAGTCCTTCACGGCTCAAGACTGCGACGAAGGCTCGAGCCGCCGAGTCCTCGTCGAACTCCCCGGCATCAAACTTTGCTTGGGCATTTTGGAGTCCGGGCCCCCACTCTCCCCGCAGACGTTCCGCCAGCACGCGGTGCCGGTCCTCGAGGAACGGATGGGGAAGCGGAGACACCCACTCGGTCATGATTCTTGCCCCGTGCGGAACCGCGGGGCGCGCTTCTCCACGAAGGCCTGGTACGCCTCTCGGAAATCGTTGTGTTGCATGCACAGGGCCTGGGCCTGGGCCTCCGCCTCCATCGCTTGCTCCAACCCCATGGATGCTTCCCGATTGATCATTTCCTTGGTCATGAGCATCCCCAAGGTCGGGCCGTCGGCAAGCTCCTGGGCGAGCTCCCGGCCGCGCCCTTCCAAGGCCTCGGGTTCGACAACCTCTTGGTAAAGGCCGATGCGCAAGGCCTCTTCCGGAGACACGAAGTGACCACGCATCAAGAGTGCGCTCGCATTGCCCTGGCCAACGATTCGGGGCAGCAAAAACGCGGCGCCCATATCGGCTCCCGACAATCCGACCTTGGTGAAAAGGAATGCGATCTTGGCCGCCTGAGACGCGACACGAAGATCCGAAGCCAGGGCCATGACCGCTCCGGCCCCACACGTCGTTCCGTTCAACCCAGCCACGATCGGCTTGCGTAACAAACGCATGTTGGAGATTAACTCGCAGGTCATGCGCGTGAAGCCAAGCAGCTCCGTGGCGTTCATCGCCAGCAGAGGACCGATGATGTCCTCGACATCTCCTCCCGAACAGAACGCTCGACCGGTGCCGGTCAAGAACACGGATCGAACCGATTCCCGATTCTGCAGCACCGCGAACGTGTCGGTCAGTTCCCGATACGACTCGAATGTCAACGCGTTCAAACGATCCGGGCGGTTGAGTCGGATCGTGGCAACCCCGGCTTCTTCAGAGTAGTCGAAGTGTTCGGGAGAGAGGGGATGGCTCATGAGCGATTCTCGGGAATGGCCGCGGTGGCCTCAATTTCGACCAAAGCACCCCGTGCCAAGAGCCCGCGGACTTCAACCAGGGTGCAGGCCGGATAGTGCTTGCCGAACAACTCTCGGTACGCTTGGCCAATGGCACGGGTCGCCTGTTCGTACTCTCGTCGGTCCAGCACGAAAAACGTCAACCGAACCACGTCCTGGGCGCGGCCGCCGGCCTCCTCCACCACCCGGACGACGTTCCTCAGTGCCTGAGCAAACTGCTCGTCCAGCTTGCGAGAAACCAGGCGCCCCGATTCATCCCACGCGACCTGCCCGGAAACGACCAGCAAACGGCTACCCGCTTCGCAAAGAACCCCGTTGGCGTATCCCTTGGGCGGGGGCCACTCGGCGGGCTGTACGATGTCATGACTCATCGCTTCTCCTGCAAACGGCTCTCATCCAAACGAACCTCCTCGGCGAGTCCCTGTCACGGGGATCTCTTCACTCGAACGGACTCGTTTCGATCCACTCATTGAGCCAACTGCCCGCCATCCACGTTCAGCGTCGATCCGGTCACCCCGGCAGCCTCGTCCGATAGCAAGAAAAGAACGCTGGCAGCCACTTCTTCCGGCGAAAAGAGCCGACCTTGAGGAACGTCTTCGAGGATTTTCTCGAGTGCTTGCTCTTTGGAAAGACCGGTCTTTTCGCGAATGTTTCGAAGAGTGTTCTCGGTCATCGGTGTGTCGACGTAACCGGGACAAACGACGTTCACTGTGATTCCCTGACCCGCCACTTCCAATGCCGCGGCACGCGCCAAACCCAGCACCGCGTGCTTGCTGGCACAGTAGGCCGAGATGTAGGGCGCACCGGATTGGGACGCAATGGATCCGAGGATCACCACTCGCCCCTTGCCACGACGGCGCATTCCCGGCAAGGCCTCCCGCATCGCCCGAAACACCCCGCCCAAGTTGACCGCCATGAGCCGCTCGAACATCGCATCATCAGTTCGATGCAGGGGAGCACTCTCGGCGATTCCGGCGGCCAGGACCAAACCCTCCAGGGATCCGAGCGCCGCCTCGCTCTGATGCACCGCCTCGGCCACCGAAGCAGGATCCGCCGCGTCCATTCGGGCGACGCGGACCTCCAGCGTGTCGGAGTGCGGGGACGCTTGGCGAGCTTCTTCGGCCACTCCGTTCAATGCCTCGAGGTCCCGCGCAACGAGACAGAGCTTCAATGGTTTGCGATGACGCTGAGCCAACGCAATTGCCACCGAGCGACCGATGCCGCGGCTAGCACCAGTGATCATCACGGATTCCAAGCCAATCATGAGGCCCAGTATGGCAGCCAGCCACGGGTCTCACCAGCACATGCCAGCCCGGGAAGCGTCAGCCGCAGGAACCGCGCGAAAAATCCGTGCTCAGGCCTCGGGGCGATCCATGGCTCGCACCTTGATCGGGTTGTTGAAGCGCTGGGCAAGCTCCTCGATGTACAGCTGGAACTCATCCATGGACTTCGGGCCGACGGGCTCCTGGTCCCACGCACCGACCACCACCCACTGGAAATCTGCCAGCAGCGAATCGAACTGAATGCCCATCACATCGCTGGGCCCCTTGGCGTAGCCCGAACTCTGGCGCCCGGGGAACATCACCGCCATGCCAAGCGCCCCACCCAGGTCCGTCAACACGTTCTGGGGCCCGAACGACAGGGCGCGCATCCAGCCAAAGCGAGAAGAAGGAAACACCCGCCGCTCGGCTCCTCCGTCGCGGACGGCAAACCCCAGCTGGTGACCCAGTCGATTCACGGAAAGGTCATGGCGTAGATAGCGCTGACCTCGATAGGCCGTGATTCGCCACTTGAGGTCGTAGGCCTGGTCACCCACGCGACAACCGCTGATCAACACTTCGCTTTCCGCGGCCACCGGGCCATTGGACACTTGCCGGAACTGCAGCGAGTTGAACCCGGGCAGCGGAAGCACCTGATCCCCTTCCACCATCGCCAGACTCCCCGCCCCGAACGAGGTCGGCTCGCCGAGCAAGCTGCCGCCCCACGAATGAGACAGCGCCTCCGTCGCTTCCTCGCTGCGGGCCAACTCCTCCAGGTGCAGACCCGGAACGCGCTTGCCGATCACATCGGCGGCCAGACGGCCATCGAATGAAACGCGGTAAGCCAACGACTCGCTTTCCAGGAACATGCCGTCGAGGAAGTACAGTCCGTCACCTGGCTGATGACTCGGCGGAAGAACCACCGAGGGCGCCGGGGTGAACGATCCTTCCCAAGTGGGATCGGCGAGACTTCCGCGGACGACTTCCCGCTGCCACAAACCGGTGTTGACTTGGCTCGCTGGGCGCTCGGCTCGCGGCCAAAACCGCGGCGAGGCCACGGCAAGGTACTTTTTCTCGCGCGGAGCGAAGTCAAGAGACAGCAACAACGTGTCCATCGCCCCGTCGAGGTTGCGATCGATGAGCTGCGTCGGCACCTCGGGAATCGGTTCCAGAGCGAGCAGCGGATCCCCATGGGGGTAGAGGTTGGTGCTCATCACATGGACCGAGAAATCGCTCTCATAGAAACCCGGGAACTGTGCCCGGATCAAGTCCAGCGGAATCTCGACCGTCTCTTGATCGCGCCCCACACCGAGCGGGTTCTTTACCTGCACCCGCGTGTAAGTCGTGAACTCGAAGGCGCTGACGCAACCGCTGGTCGTCAGGAGCACGCCCAAACCCAGAACCCCGGCGCTTCGCCGCAGCAAGGAACCCAGCTTGTAAACCCTCCCATGGGCTCTTCCACGGGACTTGACGCGGGCTCTGAGACCCAAGACGGAATCCAACCGATCCATGACTACCCCTCCTCGCTCCCGCGTTCCCCTGTTGTCGAGATCCTGTTGTCGAGATCCCGGTTTCGAAATCTCGCTGTCGATGATTCCGGTGCAGAAATGCCGTTGCCGCAAATCGTAGGTTCCAAAATCCCGGCTCGGCGGGATTCCAGCTGCAAGCACTCCAAGTCACAGTTCCATGGATGGTCTGTCTGCACGGAGCCGTAAACCCCGGAGTATACCGAGAGCCCCGACGGGACTCATGAGCGCAATCGACGTTTCCTGGCGGCATGCCAACGCGCAGCATCGATTCCGCTTCGATGGGCGATCGAACCCTGACAATGAACCGTCCACGCCCGACCTATCCACCGCATGTCCAACGCTCGCGATTTGACTTACGGCGTCCACCTTATGCAGACTCGCCCGCCGCTTTCGGCAAGCGCAAATCTTCATCACGCCGCAAGGCCACGACCTTTGCGCCGACGCGAGCCCTGGCTTGCTCCGCCACCCACGGTTGGCACGTGAACAGAAAGAATTGAGTGTCCTCGGCGCACGCTTGCAACAACTCCAAGGTGCGGTCCAAGCGCGCAGGATCGAAGTTGACCAGCGCTTCGTCCAAGATGACCGGCAAGCTTTCTCCGCGCTCTTCATCCAAACGGCGTAAGAACGCCAGACGCAAAGCGAGTTGGACTTGTTCCCGCGTCCCGCGACTCAGGTCTCGGTCCGCAGGCTGCGAACGATTGGACACGGCCTTCCCGGAAACGTACAGGGCACCCTGTTCGTCTACCGAGATCGTGTCGTACCGATCCCCCGTCAGCCGGCTCAGAGACTGGGAGGCGGTGTCCAGGACGGCAGATTGGTTGGCCTCGCGAAAACGGCGATCCGCCGCGCGCATCAGACTCTCCAGGGCCAGCAGCTGATCGTGGCGCCCTAAGACCTCGCTCAGCTCTTGCGTCTTCTCGGATAGGAAGCTGTCGAGAGCCTCCAGGGTTTCGCCCGGACGGTCCAACTCCGCGGCGATTTCCCCCAAGCGACGGTGGGCTGCCTCGAGGTGCTCTTCCAAGCGCCTTCGCTCCGCCCCGGCGTGAGCGGTTGCCTTCGCCGAAGAATCGAAATCCGGGTCCGCCAGCAATCCCTCAAGATCGGCAGGCAGAGCTCCTTGGGCGTCTCGTAACTCGGCCAGAGATTGGTCGATCTGATCGATCCTCAGCGAATGCTCTCGAGCCGACTGGATGCGCTGACACGCCTCGCGCTCGTCCTCGCCAGTCAGTCCGGTCGTCGCCTGGATCGTCTCAAGCAGACGCCCGATTCGCTCTTGCCATCGGCGCGCTTGATCTCGGTCCTCGGCCAGCAGGGTCTCTTCGGCGGGAATCTTCTCCCGAACCGACTTCGCCGTGGCCTGACGTCCTTGCAGGTCCGCCCATCTGCGTTCGGCTCGATCCCGAGCCTCGCCCAAAGACTTTGCGGGCACGCCATCGAAATCGGCCCAGCGCTGCAACAACGCCTGCTCTTCGCGAAGATGCTCGGAGAGCATTTTCTCGGCCGCCCTCCTTTGCTCGTCGAGCCGGTGCCAACGCTCGAGAGACTGGGCTGCCGAGAGTGCAGGATGGGGAAAGTATTCGGCGAGTGCTCCCAACATTTCGGACCAACGGGCAGTGAGTTCCTGTTCCCGTTTCCGCATTTCGTCAAGCCGAGCGTGTTCCTCGGCGTTTGCGTTCTGTCGTTGGCGGAGAACCCGCCAAGCGACCACGCTTCCTCCCCCAAGAACCAGCGACGCGCCGGCAATGAGCAGCGATCCAACCACTCCCGAAGCCAACAAAGCGAGCGCACCGAATCCGGCCAAGAGTGCGGTGCAAACGGCCACCCCCTTGGTCGATGGCAGCGATGGGGAAGCCTCTCTCTCTTGTCGGGATTCCTGGAACCGACGGGCCAAATCCCCCGCCACTCGTGAATCGAATCGCGCCACGAAATCCTGGACCTCGGGCGTCCATTCAGCACCGGTCAGCGCGGCAAACGAGGATCCGAGTTCTTCCACGCAGTCTTCGAGTCGACGCTGTGAATGGCCCGATTCGTGGTGCAGCGCGGCCCGCCCCAGCGTCTCCCGGAATCGTGTCAGTGTTCGCCCACGCTCCCACTCTTCTGGCTCCAGGGCCCGTTGACACAATCGCCATTCCGCCAAGCGAGCTTCGCGCTCCTGGCAACTGTGCAGCGACATCCGAGACTGTTGCCGCAAGTCTTTCAGGGCTGCCGCCGGATGGTCCGGAAGATCGGGGGGAATCGGAGAGACGATCCAGCGCTTCCTTTCCTCGATCAGGAGTTCTCTTTCCCGAACGACCCGGTGAGTCGGCGCCCATCGCAACACCAATTCCCAGCGCTTCGCTTGGGATTCCCACTGGGACCGCCGAACCTCGAGTTGCTGTCGTTCTTGCAACAGCTCGCGCTTGCGAGTTTCTTCCTGGCGAACCCGTTCCCGCCGCTCCTTCGCAACGCGAATCTCCTCGTGCAAAAGCTTGGCTCGAGGCTTCCCCCGCTGGTCGGGACGGGCCAGCTCTTTGCGCTCTTTCTCGATTCCGGCAACCACCTCTCCGACCGGCTGAAGTGCTCCCCGACCCGACGAGGCGAACACTCGGTCGTGCAGATTGCCGAGCACCTGACGATCCAATGGACAAAGGTCTTCCAGCCGCAGCGCATACAAGGCGTCGAACAAGCGCGGGGTCAGCTCGCCGACAATCGGCAACGGACGGTTCACCAAGTCTTCCAAATGATCCCCGCGACGCCAGCGACCGGTCGGACGAGAACGGAGCCGACGCTCCACCTCCACGGGGCCCAACCCATCGATCAGAGTGGCGGCGATTTCGGCCGAACGACCATCCCAGGGAACGTCGGGGTTCTGGTCTCGATTGGCGGGAAGGAATCCATAGAAGAGAGTTCGAAGCAGACGAAACAGAGTCGACTTGCCGGCTTCGTTGGCGCCCAGGAACACGACCATCGGAGCCTGGTCCAACCCATCCAAAGTCAGATCCTGGTGCTTGCCGAAGGCCGCGACGGCGATGCGTCGGATTTTCATCGCATGGCCTCCCTTTCTTCACGCACCAGACGCTCGACCAGCTCCTCTTCCACGTTGGTCAGCAGGTCCAGCACTTGCTCGCGGCTCAATGCGGAATTCTGCAACCACTCTGCCGTTGCCAGCTCCTCCGGAAGCTCCCCTCCCTGCCGAATCTCTTCGAGCAAGCGCAACGACTCTCCCAAGACGTGGGGTTGATCACGGTGGGCCCAAGGTTCGATGGGACGACGCAGCTCGGAAACGTCCCAATCGATCTGCTCCAAGCCCTGTTGGCGCCTTACCTCCGCGGAGAGTTCCTCGAGGAAGTCTTGGCGCTGGTCGAACAGTCGAGGCAGTCGTTCCGCCAACTCGGATCGACCGGTGAAGCGGACTCGCAAGTACCAGCGCGTGTCTTGCACGCCGGGATCCTGAATGACCCGTTTTTCGAGTTCGCGCCCCACCGCATCGGCGACACCGGCGGCCCCGCGCGTCCAATCAAAATCCGCGAGGTCGATCACTTCGAAGCGAGCACGCGCGAGAGGCTGGAACCGGACCAAAGGAGCCATGCCGGGCCCCGGGACCTCCACCATGAGAGCTCCCTTGGCTCCGATCTCCCGCACACTCCGACCTTGCAGGTTGCCCGGATACCAGGCACGACCCGAATCGAGAACCGATTGGCGCTGATGCACGTGACCGAGCGCCCAATAGTCGAATTCACGGGACTCGAGATCCTGCCGCCCGCAGGGGGCGTAGCGATCATGATTGCTGCGCGCTCGCGTGCCCTCGACCCAAGCGTGGAGCACCGCGACATGAGGGACTTGACGATCTCGGAGGGGAAATTGAGTGGCGAGGTTGTCACCAATGGCCGCATTTCGGTGACCGACAGCCGTGATCTTCCCTCGCACTTCCCCCGCCTCGTCCAACACGTCGACGGTCAGCGGCGCCTCGTTGCGCGCCACGTGAACGCGATCCGGCCACGGGATCCGACTCAGCAGCTCGGATTCCCCGGGATCGTGGTTCCCGCTGGCGATGATGACCGGGGTTCCGGATGCGGTGAATTGCTCCAGCAAGCGGACCAGTCGCCCCTCGGTCGCCACCGAGAGCCGCTGACCATCGAACAAATCCCCCGCGATCACCAAGGCGTGGGCTTGTTCGGCCAAACACCAGTCCAAGGCGCCCTCGAACGCCGACCAGCAAGACTCCACCAACGCCTGACGGCTCTCCGCATCGCGGCCCGCATACCTCGTATCGAGGTGCACGTCCGCCAAGTGCACGAAGCGGAACATGGGTTCTAACCCTCCCTCACAGCCACCACGTGCATTGTAGCTTCCGCGAAGCTCGGCTGCGATCGCCAGCCGAGTTTCCACGTGTTGCCCCCACCCAGAGCCGCATCAAAGATTGGAAACGGCGGCGATCCCCGGACGAAGTTGGGCAAAGCAATGGAATCCTTGGTGAGGAATCTGTTGCTGTTCGCAGTACAGGCGAAGCTCTCCCTTGGCGAAGACGGCATCCGCCGCCATGGCCGCACCCCGGTCGGACAGGCCGTCTCCAATCAGAGTGACGTGGTCGAACTCCTTGCGTCGGAGGCGGATGTGATGCCCCTTGGAATTGCCGGCCTGGTCGATGCAATGGACCGGGTAAGGAGGTTGGATCCGAAGTCGGCTGCCTTCCCCTTGGGTCGTGTTGCAGATCACTGCCAAATGCGACAACGACTCACGGCCCAGGATGGGATGGATGTACCGGTCCAACCCATCGCTGAGGATTTCCAGGTGGAATCCCGCGGCGGCGGCTTCCGCAGCGAATTTGGCGAAGTCTGGGTCCACCGGCATGGACGCGAAGTATCGGTCCATCTCTTCCGAACTCATGTCGAGGAGGCCCAGCTCGCCATGCATGCATTCGACCGAGCTGATCTCGCCTCGCCGCCACGCGTTTTCGAACTCGCGCCAACCCTCGCGGGCGTGCTCGGTGATCAACGAGGCCAGCACGTCCCGCTCGGTGATGGTGCCGTCGAAATCCACGCACAGCAGGCGTCGGCCGCGATCAGGGCTGGCAAAGTGCGGCAAGGGAGTCCTCACTGGATCAGTCTCCGGGTTCCACCAATGGAGGATGGTTGCCTCCACCCTCGGGGCGTTCGGGGGCCTCTCATTCTGCCGAGGCCGGCGATCGGCGCGGCGGGAATCCGGGGCCATTCCACCATTCCACGCCTTCGGTTTGCCAAGCTCTCATGGACCTTCGTCGTTCGGCCAACCCTCACCCGACCGCGAGTTCCTGCGATTCCCGTTTCCGCCAGAGCGGCCTGCTGGTTGTTCCCGAAGCGCCGGTATAGTGGCTGCGCCGAATGGACCGACGTCGGGAACCCAAGAGCCACTGCCTCGGGCGTGTTGGACACGAAGCCAGGGACGACTCAGGGTCACTGAAGAAGAGGGCCGACCACTCGTGGACTCTGCCCCGCGGCAGTCTTCCTGACACCGAGCCCCCGGTCACGTCACGACGGCGATCGCGCCGTCAAGAAAGAGGACCCCAGGATGAGTTTCGAAACCACCAATCCCCCAGGAGCGAGGGAGCTCTTGGAGGGAGACGATGGCTGGATCTATCTCGATGTACGCACGGTCGAAGAATACGAGCAAGGTCATGCTCCGGGTGCCTACAACATCCCGGTGGTGTTTCGCTCGCCCACGGGAGAGATGAGTCCGAACGATGAGTTCGCGACTCAGGTTGCCAAGCACTTTCCCGCCGACACCCCAATCGTCATGGGTTGCGCCATGGGCGGCCGGTCTCAGCGAGCCTGCGAAATCCTCGCCGCCTCGGGGTACCAAAAGCTCATGAACATGTACGGCGGGTTCGTTGGTGCCCGGGATCCCATGGGTCAGATGGTGGAACCGGGATGGCAAGCCTGCGGATTCCCGACGACCACCGGGGAAGATCCGGAACGTGGTTATGCCGCACTCCAAGGCTGAGTTCCCCATCCACTGATTGCCGTGCGGACCGATGACCTGGGTTCGCCACCAAGTCGCCCCTTCTTCAAGCAATGGAAACGAGATCAACGATGCACGACCTTCTTCATCAGCTCGGCCTGGAAGACCCCGCTCCCGGCGTCAGTGCCGGATCTTTCAAGGGAAGCGGCAAGGGCGGCATCCTCGAATCCACCAATCCGACCGACGGCAGCGTCATTGGTCGGGTGCAAATGGCGACCAACGAGGACTACCAGGAAGTCATGCGGATCAGTCAGGAGTCGTTCCGCAGCTGGCGTATGGTTCCCGGCCCCGTCCGTGGTGAAGTCATTCGCCAACTGGGCGAGAAGATGCGAGAGAAGAAGGACCTGCTTGGGCAATTGGTCACCCTGGAAATGGGCAAGATCCTGACCGAAGGCCTGGGCGAGGTCCAAGAGGCCATTGACATCTGCGACTTCTCGGTCGGTCTCTCTCGCCAGCTTTATGGCGCCACCATGCAGTCCGAACGGCCCCGCCACCGCATGTACGAGCAATGGCACCCTCTGGGCACCATCGGAATCATCACCGCATTCAACTTCCCCGCCGCGGTTTGGGCGTGGAACTCAACCATCGCCGGCGTCTGCGGCGACACCATGATTTGGAAGCCCTCGGACAAAACCCCCTTGGTCGCCGTGGCCATCCAGAAGCTGGTCGACGAGGTGTTCGACGCCAATGGCTATCCCGGCGTCATGAATCTGTGCATGGGTGACATTCCCTCGGTCGGAACTCCCATGCTGGAGGACCGCCGCTTGCCGCTGATCAGCGCGACCGGGAGCTGCGCTATGGGCCGCATCGTCGGTCGCACCGTCGGCGAACGTCTGGGGCGCTCCTTGCTCGAGCTCGGCGGCAACAACGCGTTGATCGTGACCAAGGACGCCGACTTGGACTTGGCCGTCCCGGCAATCCTGTTCGGAGCGGTCGGCACCGCGGGACAACGCTGCACTTCCACCCGCCGGGTCCTGATGGCCAAAGAAATCGCCGGAGAGCTGACCGACCGCCTGGTCCGCGCCTATCCAACGATTCAGATTGGAGATCCGCTGGAGTCTTCCACCTTGATGGGCCCACTCGCCGATCCGAGCGCGGTCACTGCCTACGAAAACGCCGTTGCCAAGATCCAGGAACAGGGCGGAGAGATTCTCTGCGGCGGAAAGCGGATCACCGACGGTGATTTGGCCAAGGGCAACTTCGTGGAACCGACGTTGGTCCGCGCCAAGGCCGACCTACCAATGATGCAGGACGAGACTTTCGCGCCGATCCTCTACCTGGTCGAATACCAAGACTTGGACGAGGCAATGGCCATCCACAACAACGTGCCCCAGGGGCTCTCCTCGGCGATCTTCACCGAGAGCATGCGCACCGCGGAGCGTTTCCTGTCTCATGAAGGAAGCGACTGCGGCATCGCCAACGTCAACATCGGGACCAGCGGTGCCGAGATCGGTGGTGCGTTCGGCGGAGAGAAAGACACGGGCGGAGGCCGGGAAGCGGGCTCGGACTCGTGGAAGGCGTACATGCGCCGCCAGACCAACACGATCAACTACAGCACCGATCTGCCGCTGGCTCAGGGAGTCAAGTTCGACGTCTGAATCGGCCCCGCGGAGCAAGTCACGACGACACGAGGAACCATCATGGCCGCGGCGCTGACGGAAGCGGACGGGAAGCGCTGGTTGGCCAGCGTGGCCCTCGCCTTCCTCCTCGGGGGAACGGTGTTCTCTTGGTTCTTGGCTGGCAAGAACTTCGAGATCGCCGACCCGCAACAGAATCCACGACTGAACGAGATTTTCGCACCTTTCGAAAGCACGGAAGCGCGCGAGATGGCGATCCGCTACGTGGCTTCGGAATCCAATCGAGCCCTGTTTTCGTTCCAGGGACCGCTGCAGCTGGGGCTGGCGATCTTGGCCATGGGCGCTGCCTAGGCAGCCGCTCGAACCCGGCCAGGAACCCGAGACCGCTGGATCCTGGCTCTGTTGAGCGTGGTCGCGGTGATTGCCGTGGCCCACGCCTGGATGATTCCTCAGGTGGTCGAGCAAGGGCGAGCGATCGACTTCGTGCCACGTCCAGAAGACGGGCCGAAGCCTCCCGAAGTGCAGCACTTCATCAGGCTCCATGTGGTCTACGTCATCGCCGACTTGGTGAAGGCCATCGCCGCGTTCGGAACGATTCCTCTGTTGTGGCTCTCGGCGCGGGCCGCCTCCCTTCGCGAAGGATCGCACCCATCCCCACCGCCGACTCATTCCTCGGCATCGTCTTGAGCCGATTGTTTTGGGTCTCTCCGTCTTCGTCGTTGCGACCCTTCCCACCCTCGACGTATCTTGCTCCACGAAGCCGGATGATTGGGAAAGCCCGCAGGAAGCATGAGTGCGTGGCGGGATGAAACACCGTCGATGACCAGGCCGGAAAGGACTCGGGCCATTCGAAGGATCATCCACCAATCCTCCGGGCTAGGAGCCTGCGCCAGTTCCCCTATGGAAGGAGCCCGTCGTGAATCCCGAAGCCTCTCCCACTCCTGAAACGTTCGCTCCGTCGCGGGAGTTCTCCAAACTCGCCCACGTCCCGGACATGGAGCGATACCGCGAGATGTACGGAGAGTCCGTCACGGACCCGGAAGGCTTCTGGGCACGCCAGGCTGAACGTCTCACCTGGACCAAGAAGTGGTCTCAAGTGGTCGACTACGACTTCCACAAAGCCGAGATTCGCTGGTTCACCGGCGGACAGCTCAACGTGTCCTACAACTGCATCGATCGCCACATCGAAGCAGGCTTCGGCAATCAGGTCGCGATTCTGTGGGAAGGAGACGACCCGAATACGAGTCGCCAGTTCACCTACCGCGAGCTGCGGCGAGAGGTCTGCCGATACGCCAACTTGCTCAAGAAACACGGGGTGGGGAAGGGCGACAGGGTGTGCATTTATCTGCCCATGATCCCGGACCTAGCCTTCGCCATGCTGGCCTGCACTCGCATCGGGGCCATTCACAACATCGTCTTTGCCGGGTTCTCGGCCAGCTCTCTCAAAGAGCGCATTCTGGACTCCGAATGCAAGCTTCTGATCACTGCCGACGAAGGCGTGCGCGGCGGCAAGACCATTGCGTTGAAACAGATCGCGGATGACGCAGTTGCCGATTGCGACTGTGTCCAGACCGTGCTCCTCAAACGGCACACGGGGAACTGGGTGCGTTCGGCTCCTCGAGACGTGTGGATCGACGAAGAGCTGAAATCCGGCCAGATTTCAGACGAGTGCGAACCACAGGCCATGGATGCCGAGGACCCGCTCTTCATTCTGTACACCTCCGGCTCGACCGGAAAACCGAAGGGCGTGCTGCACACGACCGGGGGCTACCTGACCTATGCGTCTCTGACCCACGAGCTCGTGTTCGATCATCGACCGGGGGACGTTTATTGGTGCACCGCCGACATCGGCTGGATCACCGGCCATTCGTACATTGTGTACGGACCCCTCGCCAACCGTGCCACCACGGTGATGTTCGAAGGAGTGCCGACTTATCCCGACGTTGGACGCTTCTGGGACGTGGTGGACAAACATGAGGTGACGCTGTTCTACACCGCCCCCACCGCCATTCGAGCCATTGCTCAGCATGGCGAGGAACCGGTGCGCGCTCGCAAGCGCAGTTCTCTGCGGCTGCTGGGAACCGTGGGCGAGCCGATCAATCCCGAGATCTGGAAGTGGTATCACCGCGTGGTCGGCGATGGACGCTGCCCGATCGTCGATACCTGGTGGCAAACCGAGACCGGCGGCATCTTGATCAGTCCCCTGCCCGGAGCGACCAGCGCCAAGCCCGGCTCGGCGACTCTTCCCCTGCCAGGAGTTCGTCCGATCCTGGTCGACGACGAAGGGCAAGAACTGTCTGGCAACGACGTGTCAGGAAACCTGTGCATCCAGTATCCCTGGCCCGGGATGATGCGCACCGTCTACGGCGATCATCAACGGTTCGTCGACACCTATTTCTCGCGTTTCCCCGGCCGTTACTTTACCGGCGACGGCTGTCGCCGTGACGGAGACGGTTACTACTGGATCACCGGACGGGTGGACGATGTGATCAACGTCTCCGGGCACCGTTTGGGAACCGCCGAAGTCGAAAGCGCTCTGGTGTCCCATCCGGCCGTTGCCGAAGCCGCGGTGGTTGGCTACCCCCACGACATCAAGGGTACCGGCATCTATGCCTTCACGATCCTGAATGATGGAGTGGACGCGAGCGACCAGCTCCAGGGCGAATTGGTCGCCCACGTGCGACAGGAGATCGGCCCAATCGCCAGCCCGGACCGCATCCACATGACTCCGGGGCTCCCGAAGACTCGCTCCGGCAAGATCATGCGCCGCATCCTGCGAAAGATCGCCGCGGGGGAAACCGAAGACCTGGGAGACGTGACCACCTTGGCCGACCCTTCGGTGGTCACCAAGATCGTCCAAACCGCCTCCTGACCCACTTGACAGGGACCGACGACCCAAATCCTCCTCCCCCGCGAACACTGGGCGGGGTCAGAACTTTTTGCTTTCCGGGGCCGCCCGGGTTGAATGCGTTTCGGCCATCGCGGTAGTCCGGGCGATGGGGAGAACGGATTCATCCTGGGGCCGAGCACGGAGAAGGCAATGGGCTTATTCGCAAAGCTTCGCGGCGAACTCGTCGACATCATCGAGTGGATCGACGACACCCGTCACACCCTCGTTTGGCGGTTCCCCCGCTACCACAACCAGATCAAGAACGGCGCCCGGCTGATCGTGCGTCCCGGTCAGGTCGCCATTTTGGTCAGCGAAGGCAAGCTTGCCGACGTCTTCGATCCCGGTCACTACGAGCTGAGCACCAACAACCTGCCCATCTTGAGCACCATCATGGGCTGGAAACACGGTTTCGACAGCCCGTTCAAGTCCGAGGTTTACTTCGTCAACACGCGGCAAGTCACCGACCTGAAGTGGGGCACTCCGAATCCCATCATGCTCAGGGATCCCGACTTTGGCCCGATCCGCTTGCGAGCCTTTGGCACCTACGCCTTGAAGGCGCGAGACCCCAAGCAGCTCCTCCAGGAGTTGGTCGGCACGGACGGGGTGTTTGAAACCGACGAACTGGAGACTCTTCTGCGCTCGGTGATCAACAACGCGTTCGCAGACATCCTGGGTCGTTCGGAAGTGGCCGCCCTGGACTTGGCCCAGAAGTACCAGGAGATGTCCGAAGACCTGCGGGGAGAAGTCGTCACTCGAGTCGACGACGAGTACGGACTGGACGTTCCCCAGCTGTTCATCGTCAACATCTCGCTGCCGGAACAGGTGGAGAAGGCCCTCGACACTCGCACCAGCATGGGCGTGTTGGGCGACATGGGACGCTACCAGCAGTACCAAATGGCCAATGCGATGACCGCAGCGGCCGAGAACCCGGCGGGGGGAGGTGCCTCGGACGGGATGGGGCTCGGCATGGGCTTCGCCATGGCGAACCAGATGATGAACACCATGGGGTCCGCCAGCGCCCCGGGTGCTGTCGCTCCCCCGCCGCCGCCCACCGCCGCTTGGCACGTGCATCAGAACGGACAGACCCAAGGTCCGCTCGCCGTCGCCGCGGTGCAACAGATGATTCAATCCGGGCAGGTCACCGCCGACACCTTGATCTGGAGCCAAGGGATGGCCCAATGGACTCCTGCCGGCCAGGTGGCTCCTTGGTCGAGCCAGTTTGCCGCTCCGCCTCCGCCTCCCCCACCCGCGCCGTAAGGGGAATGGTGATCCGAGTTCCTCCGTCGGTCACCCGCCGAAATCGGGAGTCCGACCGAGGATCGGGTCCGAACGACGTCATCCCGCGTCGGTTTCGCGTCAACCGCCGACCAATCGGACGTCGTCTGGCCGAGCAAAATTCGCGGTGATTGAAGCGGCGCGGGGTTCGAGAAATCCGAACAAGGACCGTCCGCCCGAACCCACCCTGGCCTTTGGGGAGGCCACCACCCGACGACGGCACCGTCAAGACGCCAACGCAAGGGGAGCAAGTCGCTCGATGACTGAAATGCCACCTCCCGTTCCTGACGCCGGTTCCACGGAAGGCGCGGCCGTCGCCGCCGACGAATCGAAAGGCTGCACGTTTCCCTGCGAGGGGTGCGGCGCCGATCTGCACTTCTCGATCGACGCGCAGAAGTTGCGCTGTCCTTTCTGCGGATTCGAGAAAGACCTGGAGGTTACGGACGGCGAGCAGATCGAAGAACGCGACTTCCGTTCCGTTCTGCAGAGACTTCAAGATCAGCGCCGAGACGCGGCGCCGCCCGTGGAGGACTGCCACGAAGTCCAGTGTGACTCTTGCGGAGGCACGGTGCAGTTCACGGGAACTCTCACCAGTACCGAGTGCGCCTTTTGTGGCTCTCCCATTCAGCGCGAGGGGGTTCATGACGCGGGCGAACGCCTTCCGGTTGATGGGGTGCTCCCGTTTCTGGTCGAGGAGTCCCGTGCTGCCGAGAACCTGCGGGCGTGGGTCAAATCCCGCTGGTTCCTGCCCAACCAGCTGAAGAAGCGAGGCGTGCAAGGAGGATTTCAGGGCGTCTACCAGCCGTACTGGACGTTCGATGCGATGACCGCCAATCAGTACAGCGGTCAACGAGGAGAGTACTACTACGTGACCGTGGGCAGCGGCAAGAACCGCAAACGCGTGCGGCGCACCCGCTGGTACCCCGCTTCGGGCGACTTCCGACGCTTCTTCGACGACGTGTTGGCCGTGGCCGGCAAGGGACTGCCGGACAAACTCGTGCGCGCCTTGGAACCGTGGCCTCTCGAGAAGTGCCTGCCCTTTCAGCAAGAACTTTTGGCCGGTCACCTAGCGCGCACCTACGACATCCCGCTCGACCAGGGCTTCGAGGTCGCCAAACTGCGAATCGAGGAGGCCATCACCCACGAAGTGCGCCAGCGAATCGGCGGCGACACCCAACGCATCGATCGCATTCACACCGACTGGCCGGCACTCACTTACAAGCACTTGCTGCTACCGCTGTGGCTGCTGAGCTACCGCTTCAAGGACAAGGCCTACCAGGTCACGGTGAACGCTGCGACCGGCGAGGTCCAGGGCGAGCGACCCTGGAGCTGGATCAAAATCACCGCGCTCGTGCTGGGTTTGGGGGCGATCGCAGCGACCGTGTTTTTCCTCACTCGGTAGTCGGCGCTTCGCTCCTCGCTTCGGCGAGAACTGCTCCCGCTCGGTAGAACTCGCTGTTGCGATACCACTCGGGAAACTTCTGACCGCGACTCAACTCGTAGCCGACGTCGAACAAGAGCGCGAGATCTTCCAAGCAGCCACGCAGATCCCAGCTGGCGTCGTATTCGTCCGACGGCTTGTGATAGCGCTCGGCCCGGTATTCCTCTGCGCAAGCTCGGCCGTACTCTTCCCCGTGTTCTCGATGGTCCGGACCGCTCTCGGCGTACAGCACGGGAACTCCCCGCTTGGCGAAGTGAAAATGGTCCGAGCGGAAGAAATAGCCCTTCTCCGGCTCTCGGTCGCCAGTAAGCACACGCCCCTGCCGCGCAGCAGCACGGGAAAGGTAGTCTTCGAGCGCCGAGCTCCCGAAGCCGATGACCTGCACGTCGCGACTCGGTCCATGGACGTTCAACGCATCCATGTTGAGCGCCGCCACGGTCCGCTCCATCGGTACCGTGGGAAACTCGGTGTAGTGACGGGAGCCGAGCAATCCTGATTCCTCGGCCGTGACGGCCAAGAACAGCACCGACCGCCACGGCGGAAGCGACTGGCTCTGGAACGCCCGGGCGATCTCGACCAGGGCCCCGGTCCCGGTGGCGTTGTCGACCGCCCCGTTGTAGATCTGATCCCCTTCTCGGCTCGTGTCTCGGCCGAGATGGTCCCAATGAGCCATGTAAACGATTGTTTCTTCGGGAAATCGCGTCCCAGGAATCTTCGCCAAGATGTTGTGCGACACCGACTCGCGCAGCTGGTTGCGAATCTGCACGGAAGCTTGAACGTCCAGGGAGCGGGCGCGAAACCCAACTTCCGCGGCCTCATCGACCAGCGCCGAAAAGTCCATCTCTGCAAGATCGAACAGCTGCCGCGCCGCCTCTTCGGTCAACCAACCTTCCACGGCGGCTCGTGACAGATTGCGATCTTCACTCACCAAGTCGAACTGCGGTCCCGACCAGCTTCCGCTCACAACTTCCCAGGGGTAACCGGCCGCTCCGGTTTCGTGGACCAAGAAAGCACCGGCTGCCCCCTGACGCGCGGCTTCCTCGAACTTGTAGGTCCAGCGCCCGTAGTAGGTCATGGCATTGCCGCGAAACAACCCCGCATCCTGGGTGGCATACCCAGGGTCGTTCACCAACATCACCACGGTCTTGCCTTGGACGTCCACCCCTTCGTAATCGTTCCAGCCGTATTCCGGCGCGACGATTCCGTATCCCACGAACACCATCTCGGTACGATCGAGAAACACCTCTTCGACCACCCGCTTGGTCCACACCATCATTTGCGAACCGGACTCCAGGGAGAGCTCCGTCTCTCCCCCGGCAACCGTCAACTCCGAGGCTTGCGCGGTGATCGAGACCAACGGAACGGGCTGAACGAACGAATCCCCGTTTCCCGGCTCAAGACCCAGCGCGCGGAACTCCTCCACCATGTAGTCGATGGTCTTCTGCTCGCCCACCGAGGAAGGAGCTCGTCCTTCAAACTCATCGGAGGCGAGGATTTGCACGTGTTGTCGCAGTCGCTCTTCTTCGAACAGGTCCACACTGGAAGAGGAATCCATCGAGGCCTGACAGCTCATCAAGCCCAGGGTCCCCACGCTCCACCATCGCTTCATGACTTCCTCCTTGGCACGCTCCTCGTCTCGATCATCTTGGCAGAACGGGAATCCGACGTCTGCGGGGCAACCCCAAGAACTTTTCGGATCACGTCTGAAACGGGCGTTGACCACGGGCTCGGCGCCGTTCGTTCACCGCAGCGAGGGCGGCCGGCTCAAGGGCGAGGAAGCGAACGAGTTGCGCGGTCGTCGTTTCGAGGAGATGAGCCGCACGTGCGATGTGCTGACCGCAGTCTTCCAGCACATCCAGGGCCTCGGCGAGCAATGCGGGAAAGTCGTCGTGCCGGGGACTGACGACCACTCGGTTCTGTTTCAACCGGGATCGCCACAGCTCCGAAGGCAGATACAGCGGTGGCTCCCCGTGGCGCGGTAACGGCATGCGGTGCTCGAGGGCAAGCTTTCTTCGCAGCCGATCCAAGGCCCGGGAACGGTTCATTCGTAGCGAGCGACGTTCTCCCGCTTGGGCGCGGATGCCGGTGGGCACGTGGGTGATGCGCACCGCAGTGTCCGTTTTGTTGCGATGCTGCCCACCAGGTCCAGTGCCGCGCGCCGTCTCCCAGTGGATCTGTTTCTCGAGTTCTTCCGGCGGCAGCTGGGCGGGATGTCGGTCAGACTTCAAGCCGGTCACCGCTCCCGCTGATCGGAGCGACTCAAGGCTTCGAGAAACGCCACCAGGTGTCCGACGTCCTCTTCGGAAAGCCCCAATGGAGTCATCTCCTGGTCCAAATGAGAGTTCCCTTCGCCGCCTCGGTTGTAGAACTCCACCACGTCACGGAGCGTCGCCAGGCTGCCGTCGTGCATGTAGGGCGCGGTGTGGGCAACCCCGCGCAGCGTGGGAGTCTTGAACGCCCCTCGATCCTCGTCCCGGCCGGTGACTGCAAAGCGGCCCTCTTCGGGAACCCCATCGCGCAGTCCAATGCCGGTGTTGTGGAACCCTTCGTCGCTGAAGTTGGGACCGCCGTGACAACGCCAACAACGACCTTTGCTCTCGTACAACCAGAATCCGATTCGCTCCGACTCGTTCAGCTGCGAGCGATCCCCCGCGCGAAACAAATCCACCGGGCTGCCCCCCAGGACCAGGGTGCGGACGTAGCTGGCCAGAGCTCGTGACAGGTTGGATTCGGTCGCGTTCTCGGAGAAAGCTTGTTCGAATCGATCTTTGGCAGGGCCGTCGTTGAGACGGGCGATGGCTTGCTCCAACGGCAACCCCATTTCGTTTTCGTTGAAGATCGGCTGCAGGACCTGCTGTTCCAACGTGGCGAAGCGTCCATCCCACATCTGAGACGTGCCAAAGCCTCGATTGAACAGCGTCGGCGCGTGGCGCGTCGCGCGACGACCGGCGGCTCCCGCAGGCAGCGGCTCCGGACTGGAAAAGCCGTGATCGGGCTGATGGCACGACGCACAAGACACCGACCGATCCACCGACAGTTGTGGATCGAAGAACATCTGACGTCCCAACTCGACCACCTCGGGATCCAGCGGATTGCCATCCGGGACGGGAAGCACCGTGGGTAGTCCGACGGGCAGGGCATCGATCGGCCGCCCAGGCTCGTTCCCGGCCAGCACGGCACCACTCAGCAGCCACGCACAGAGCAAGGCAAGGGGCCACCGCCTGGCGGTGGCTGCGGCTGTTTGGGTCTTCGAGAATGCTCGCATCTTCCGTCGAACCTCATCCCCCCGGTGCGGGTGGCCTTTGCCCAGGAAAGCGACCCCGCACCTCGGA
This sequence comes from Planctomycetota bacterium, assembly GCA_028289345.1. Classification (GTDB taxonomy): domain Bacteria; phylum Planctomycetota; class B15-G4; order B15-G4; family SIAN01; genus JANQQL01. The sequence goes on from JANQQL010000001.1 coordinate 169,454, forward strand.
GGCATTTCTGCGGTCCGGGGGACCGCATCGCCGATAAGAACTCGAGGGCCCCACGATCAGAAGCCCCCACTCCATCACCGCGGGACTTCTTCCATCGTCTGCTAGGATCCCTCGGCTTCCATGGTACCGCGGACTGCGGCGACCTGTTGGCTGTGCCCTTTCCAATCGAGAGACCTTCATGCCCCCTTCCGAGTCCGGATCCCCCTTGTTTCGTTACCGTCTCGGCAATCCAGAACTGGACGACCTGATCCAGAGCCTGACCGAGAAAGCGATCGAGGTGTACGGGCCGTTGGACGGCGAAGGATTCGTCCGTCAGATCCTTGCCACCGCGGTGCGGCTGGTTCGCGACAAGGTGGACGAAGGCGACGTCAAGCTGCTCAACAGCGCGTTGAAAGAGCTTCGCCACGCTCTGTTTGTCTTCAGCCCGTTCGAAAAAATCCGCAAGGTGGCGGTGTTTGGCAGCGCCCGCACGGCGCCCGATGAGACCCCGTGGAAAATGGCCCATCAATTCTCCGAGGCCATCGTGAAATCTGGTTGGATGGTCATCACCGGAGCCGGCCCGGGAATCATGGAGGCCGCCCAGGGAGGCGCCGGTCGGCAACGCTCGTTCGGGGTCAACATTCGCCTTCCCTTCGAGCAGGAAGCAAACAAGACCATTGCGGGCGATCGAAAACTGGTGAACTTTCGCTACTTCTTCACTCGCAAAGTGATGTTCGTGAAAGAGGCTCACGCGATTGCGTTGTTCCCCGGAGGCTTCGGCACTCACGATGAAGGCTTCGAAGCCTTGACCCTGATTCAAACCGGCAAGAGTGAGATCCTTCCCATCGTCTACTTGGATGCTCCTGGGGGGGACTACTGGAAAGATTGGGACGCTTATGTGCGAAAGCACCTGCTCGGCAACGGCTTGATCAGCGAAGAAGATCTGTCGCTCTACAAGATCACCGACAACGTCGACGAAGCCCTCACAGAGATTCGAAACTTCTACAGCAACTACCACAGCAGTCGCTACGTCCGGGATGTCTTGGTGCTGCGTGTGCGTCGAGCTCCGTCCCCAGAGCAGCTCACGACTCTCAATGAAAAATTCGGCGACATTCTGAACGAAGGGAAAATCGGCGTCTCCGAAGCCTTGCCGGGAGAGAACGGCGAAATGGCCGAGTTGCCACGCGTGACGTTGCACTTCAATCGGAAGAACAACGGGCGACTGAGGCAACTGATCGATGCACTCAACAGCATCGTGCCCGAGACCTCGTCGCCTCCGGAAACCGCAAGTCCCCACGAGATTCGCGAGCTAGGCATGTCGGCTTCCGAAGAAGAAAGCGAAGCAGACGACCGCTAATCGACCCGGCTGCCGCATCCTGCCACCCACGATCCAGGGAAAACCCTCGCCGGGTGGACAACGTCGTTCGGCGCCCGATCGTTGACCTTCTCGCCTCGTCTTCGTCCTCGAGTCCGCCGACTCGCCGACAGTTCGACTCCTGGAAACAAGAGTCTCTCGATCGGCATTCGAGACCTTTTTCAACGACCTGCGCGCCAAGACGGTTACACGAGCAAGCGGATTAGCTACAACCGAGCCGTCGTCATGGCGACGGCAGTGTAGACGATCGTCTTGGGGGAGGTGGGTGGCAACGCCCGCCACAGAGTTCTCGCGCAATGGCCCTTCGGGGATTGGTGTGAGAATTCGGGAGGGGAACAAGATGACTCGACAGAGTTTCGTGAGGACGGTCTGCCCGCCGGAAGGAAGGCTTCACGATCTGGTTCGCTCGGGAAGTGTTGCCCCGCTGGCAACTCCGACTCGAACTCCCCTGGTTTGCGACATCGATCGGTGCAACGGGGACCTTTGGATCACGCGAACTCGCTCCGGGGTCGAGATGAGCTGGCAATGCGATCGTTGCCACCGAAGAGGATGGATCAGCGACTGGCGTCAGACTTCGTCGGATCTCTCTGCGTTTCGCAGCGAACGCGATCTCCCACCCAGCCATTCGTTGGTGGTAACCCGCCGAGAACATTGGGCCCTTCGTCGACTGTGTTTTGTGAGTGGCGAGTGCCAGAAAATGATTTGCCAGGGGACCCCCGCGTGTTCCCGCGTGACCCTACACGGATCGAAGACCCACTTCGAAGAACTCGGAGAAAGCATCCTTGCTGAAGTTTGGCTGGTGGGCCCGATCCGTGAACCACTGCTTTCTTCCGTCTATAGGAAAGTTTGTGAGGAGTTGGGGACAACTCCAGGGCGGCTGCAGCACATCCCCACCGCGGAGATTTGAGCCCCCATCACAGGCGGCGATCACTCGTATAGAGTGGCAATTGCCCTGGACGGAGGCCTTGCATGGCACGAATCGGCTGGAGTAAGCGTTCCCTTGGGACTCGCGAGCGCGTTCTCGCGACGTTGCTGGTCGGCGTCGCTTCGAACCTTGCCCTTGGTCAGAGTGAGCAACCCACTGCCCAAGGGCTCCATCAGTTTGAACGGCGCGTCGAAGACGTGGTGGAAGCCTCTCTGCGCTGCACCGTTTCCATCAGCGTCGGGCCCAACAACGGAAGCGGGGTCGTGGTCGATCCAAGCGGATTGGTCCTCACCGCCGCCCACGTGATTGGCAAGGCCGGGAATCGCGCGCAGATTCGTTTCGAAGACGGACGCACCGTCATGGGAAGAACGCTCGGTGTCAACTCCGTCAGCGACGCGGGCATGATCGAAATCCTTGATCCCGGCCCCTGGCCCGCCGCTCCCCTCGCCAAGAAAGGGAGCCTCACCAAAGGAGACTGGTGCGTCACCACGGGGCACCCTGGTGGCTACGACGCGGACCGTGGAGCGGTGGTCCGGCTTGGCCGCGTTTTGACGACGGAAGGTCCTTTCGTCCGAACCGATTGCCCGATTTTGCGCGGCGACTCAGGAGGTCCGCTCTTCAACCTGTCCGGCGAAGTGATCGCCATTCACAGCCGTCTTCGACCCCGTCTCACCGACAACTTTCATGTCCCCGTGTCTGCCTACCAAGACAACTGGGATCGACTGCGCCAGGCCACTCCCTGGCCCATGCTCGGCATCAATGGTCGAGGGGTACGCGGCGGTTGTGAAGTGCTGAGCGTCATGGACGGACTCCCCGTGCAACGGGCGGGGCTCCGGGTCGGCGACGTCATTCGCGAATTCAACGGGGAACGGGTGCGAGACATGGACGATCTCGTGAGCCTGATCGCGCGTCATGAGCCGGGTGACTGGGTGTCGCTACAAGTCTCTCGGCGGGACGAGGCGCTCACCTTGCGAACACGCCTGGTGGAGCGTCCCGAGGGAGACGTCTGATGCAAGCTCGACCCATGCAATGCCTGAGCCCCGCTTGGATCATTGTCGCGGTGGGATGGAGTCTGTCCCTTTCCGGCCAATCGTTGGGGCAGACCTTGCCCAGCAAGTCTTCTCCAAGAGTTGTTGCGGAGTTCCAGTCGGTGGTCGATTCTTGCGGGCCCTGCACCGTAATGATCTCGGCGGGCACCCAGAAACGGTCGCTCGGAACCGTGATCGACGAATCCGGCTTGATCCTGACCAAGGCCAGCGAGCTCGATCGAAATCTGCGCGGACGTGCCCCGGGAGGTGACTGGTTCTCGCTCGAACGGGTGGCAGAGGACCCAGCCACGGACCTGGCGCTGCTGCGGTTCGATCCCGAGAAAGTCAACTTGGTCGCGGTCACCTGGGTCGAGCAGCCGTTCCGACTGGGACAGCTCATCGTCACTCCCGATTGGGACAGCGAGCCTGCAGCATTCGGCATCGTTGGCACTCTGCCGCGTGAGATTCCGCTACAACCCGGTTTCCTAGGAGTCCGCTTCGAAAACTCCCGGACCAGTGCCCGCATCGTCGAAGTCCTCGACGACACTGCTGCCGAGAAAGCCGGCCTGAGAGAGCGGGACTTGTTGGTTCGGATCGACGGATCCCCCGTGTCGAACTTCCAGGACGCGGCGCGCAAGATCGGGGTGCACCGGGCCGGGACCACTTTGGACTTGGAAGTGCAGCGCAACGGTCGCCAGCTTTCCTTCCAAGCGGAGCTGGGTTCGCGGGTTCCGCGGGATTGGCTGAATGGCGACGTCAGTGACGTCAGCACCGGATTCCCCCTGGCCTTTCAGCATGACGGCGTCCTCTCCCCTTCGGAGTGTGGAGGCCCGGCGCTGAATCTCGACGGACGTGCGGTCGGGCTCAACATTGCCCGTCACGATCGGACCGCCACCTACGCCCTGCCCGCGACGGTGGTCCTCGCGGCGCTGGAGCGCATGGAAAACGGCGACGACTCGGAAGACGCCTACTGACCGGAGGCAGCGGGCACGCGAGGGAAATCCTTGCGCGGGGTGATCAATTCCTCAACATGCCTCCGTGAACACAACAGAAACCTCCGGCAGGATCTCCCGAACTGACGCGGCACTTTGCCTGGCCGTCGCTTTGTTCGCCTGGATCGCCCACTATGGGTTGGTTTCGTGGGACGTCCGGGACGGAGACGAAGGCTACCTCCTGTACGGCGTCGAGCGGGTCCTGGAAGGGGAGCTGCTCTATCGAGATTTCGAACGCAATTATCCGCCGGGACTCTATGCCGTCTTCGCCGGGCTGTTCCGGTGGTTCGGTGAGGATTATCTGGTCACCCGGTACTTTTCGTGGGTCTTGCTCGGGTTGCTGGCGGGCTTCAGCTTCTTGCTGGCTCGACGTCTCGCGCCGTGGTGGATGGCGTTGTTCGCAGGCTTTGTGCCGATCGCCTTTCCCCCTCCTTGGCACAAGACCTTCGTCCCATTCTGCCTCGTTCTCGGCCTGCTGATTTGTTCGACGCTGACGCGGCGGGGTTCCCGGAGCAAGACGATCTGGTGTGGCCTCGGGCTCGGAGCCCTCGGTCTGTTTCGCCAGGAAGCCGCGGCGTTCTGTTTCTTGTTGGCCAGCGGGACGTTGTTGCTGCGCGGAAACCGTTCGTGGAGAGAATCACTCCGTCACTTGGGGCTCCTCATCTTTGGTGCCGCCGTGCTTTGGATCCCGGTGGTGGCGTTCTTCGCCTGGCACGGGTGCCTAGACGAGATGCTCGAACAGATTCTCTTCGGAGGAGCCCGGGTCAATTCCGGGATGCACCTGCCGTTTCCCAAACTGGAACGCCTGTCCAAGCGTCCTCTCCCCATTGCCCTGTTCTATTGGCCGGGAGTGATGGTGGCTCTCGGCGCGATTGCCACGGCATTCAGTCTGCGCAACAAGGCACCTCGAGATCGGGTCCTGGTTTGGGGACAGTGGACGGTGATCGCGGCATTGATGCACGTCCTGGTCCTGAGCCGCTCCGACATCTCCCATCTCAAACAGGTCCTGCTCCCGCCATCGCTGATCCTGGCTGCCGTCAGCGGATCCCTTTGGACCGGCAGCCCCGGCGGCTGGCGCCGATGGTTGCAGCGAGGCCTTGCTCTTCCGCTGGTGTTGTTTGCCGTCGCGGAACTGTGGCACGGATATCGGTCCGAGTGGAAACCCGCTCGGGCGAGCGTGGCCGCGGGGGTTCCTCTCGACCTACCAAGGGTCAGCGCCATTGTTCGGCCGTCGAAAGCCACTTCTACCCAGAAGGTCATTCGCACGATCAAGAAGATGACCCGCCGCGAAGACCCAATCTTCGTGGGCCCCTATGCACCTCTCTATTACTTCTTGGCCGACCGCCGCAACGCCACTCGTCATGATCTGCTATTTCCCGGTCATACGGCGTCCGAGTCCATCCAAAAGGAAGTCATTGCCGATTTGGATGCCGCCAAAGTCAAGGTCTGCGTCATCGACAACCACCCTTGGGACGGCATCGCGGCGCGCCGGTTTCCAGACTACACGCCGTTGCTCAAGCAATACCTGACCACTCACTACGTGGAAACGAAGCGCTTTGGCCGCTGGGCGATCTATCAGCGAAAGGCCGGGGAGTGAACTCTTCTCCCCCGCCGCGCCTGTTCAATGCTTCTGCCGCCGCCGTGATCGTATGGGTCGCTGCGGTCGCTTTTTTCGCCCCGACCCTTGCTTGCGGATTCGTGTACGACGATCAAGGGAACATCCTGCAGAACCCATCCTTCCGCGGATTGACGGGGGATCACCTTCGGTGGATGTTCACCGACCTCGGCGGCGGCCACTACATGCCTCTCACTTGGTTGACTCTGGCCTGGGACCATGCCATCGGCGGTCTGGAACCCGCGGGGTACCACTTGACCAACACGTTGTTGCATGGCTTCAACGCCGTCCTCGTCTACGTTCTTGCGCTGCTGTTCTTGACTCGCGCGCCAAGCATTGCCGGTGTCCGGAGAGCCGCACTGTTCGGTGCCCTCCTCTACGGGTTGCACCCCCAACGAGTGGAATCGGTGGCGTGGGTCACCGAGCGCCGGGATCTTCTGGCCGGATTCTTCGCCCTGGCGAGCTTCCTGACGGCACTCCGATCCTGGTCCGCTCCGCGTCCGGGACCTTGGACGCTGCTGTCCTTGATCTGCTTCGCCGCCTCTCTCCTCAGCAAGTCCATCGCCATCGCCCTGCCGCTCGTGCTGTGGACCGTGGAATCCGCATTTCCTCCTGCGTCTCCAAGGTCCCCCCGGACGCGGTTCTTCACGATCGTCCCCTACTTCGCCTTGGCAGCCGCCGCGGGATGGCTTGCCATTCGTGGGCAAGAGACGTCCGACTCGCTCCGGGAAGCGACTCCCTGGCTGGTGCGCATGACCGAAAGTGGCACTCACTTGTGGTTTCACTGGTGGAAGATGATCTGGCCCACCAACTTGACGTTCTACATCACCTACGAGTCCTCGATTCAAGCCCACGACGTCGTGGCTTTCGTTGCAGCCGCCTTGGTCAGCGTGGTGCTCTGGATCCGACGCATGCGCAATCCCGGTCTGTTCGCCACTTGGTGGTGCTCGGCGCTGCTCCTGGGTCCGACCCTCGGCCTGGTCCGCTTTTCGAGTCACTTCGCAGCAGATCGGAACACCTACCTTCCCGCAATCCCCTGGGCCGTCGCCGCCGCCGTCTTGGTCCATCGTGGCTACCAACGAGTGTCTCGTTCGAAAAAGTCGACGCTCCAAGGCGGCGCCGTGGTGCTCCTGCTGCTTCTGGGGACGCTGTCGATCCTGCAGACGCGTGTTTGGCGCGATGAGCGGACGCTGTGGGACCACGTGCTGTCTATCGACGACCGCAACTACTTCGCCTTCAAGAACCGCGGGGCTCAACGGGAACGGGAGGGCGATCTGCGCGGGGCCAAAGACGACTATGACGCAGCCATCACGGTAAAACCCGACTACGCCGGAGCCTACTTCAACCGTGGAAACACCCACCGCCAGATGGGCATGTTTCCGCAGATGTTGCAAGACTACAACTCCGCGATTCATTACGACCCGACGATGACCAAGGCCTACGTGAATCGCGGCATCGCCTATGACAATCCGGAGCAGTACCCCCTGGCCCTGGAAAACTTCGGCAAGGCCCTCGAGTTGGAACCACACTCCCTGGAGGCTCTCACCTATCGCGGCATCCTTCTGCGTCGACTCGGACGCCATGAAGAAGGTCGCCGCGACCTGGAACTCGCTCGCCAACTGGCACCCAAAGACAGCCCGTTCTTGCGTTTGATCCGCAACGGGTTGAAGGATTCCGAATAGGCCCCCAGACGGGGAGCCTCGAACCGCTACGGCGGAAGCGCCAAGGTCGGAAGCTTGCGGGCATCCCGGTTGCCCACTCCGAGCTGTCCATAGGTATTGAAACCAAAGCTCCACAACGCGCCATCCTCGGTGAGGATCAGGCTATGAGCACGTCCCGCCTCGACCGCAATGGCGCCGCTCAGCTCAAACACTGCGGCAGGTTGCTGTTGATCCGTATTGGTCCCGTCGCCCAACTGGCCAAACGCATTCCAACCGAAGCTGGAAACTGTCCCACCGCGGACGAGAACCAGGCTGTGACTCCCCCCGGCAGAGAGATCGACCGCGTCCAAGGAATCCGAAAGCGCCGTGGGCTGCCACACGTCATCGTCATGACCGAGGCCGAGTTGCCCGAACGAGTTAGCCCCCCACGCAAACACTTGACCGTCGCGCAGCGCCATGCTGTGGAATCCCCCGGCATCAATCCGCTCGACGTTTTCCAAGGAAGCGATCCGAACCGGTTCGAATCGAGACTCGTTGCTGCCGTCCCCCACTTGCCCGCGGCCGTTGTTGCCAAACGCCCACACGTTGCCTTCCTGGTCGAGAGCGAGAGTGTGTTCGTTGCCCGCTTTCACCGCAACCACATTCGCGAGCCCCGGAACCGGACGCGGAGTGCTGCGTTTGTCAGGATTCGAATCCCCCCGCTGTCCGTAGGAATTGGCACCCCACGTCCACACAGTGCCATCCTCCCGCAACACCACGCTATGGTCTCGACCGGCGGCGACTCCTCGCGCTTCACTGATGCCCACCACGAGACTGGGGCTCCATCGGTCGACATCGGTTCCATCGCCGAGCTGACCGGACGAGTTGCTCCCCATCCCCCACACCCGTCCATGGACGTCCCTCGCGAGCAAGTGAAACAGCCCGGACGCGACTTCCACAATCGGCGGCAGTCCGGGTACCGGGCCGGGTCGTTCGCGATCCTCGATCGTGCCGTCCCCGAGTTGACCAAAGAAGTTTCGCCCAAACGTGACCAGTCGCCCTTCCCGGGTGACCACGGCGGAGTGATCGGCCCCGGTCGCCAAGGAACCCGCTCGGTCGAGTCCCAACGCGGCAACCGGAATGGACTGACGCTGCAACGTTCCGTCACCGAGCTGCCCGCTGCCGTTGTCACCGCAACTCCAAAGTCCTCCTTCCGGCTCGTAGAGGTAGCTCTGCTCCACGCCCGCCGCCGCTCGCCAGCGCCGGGATTCCCCGTCCATGATTTTCTCGGGTCTCAACCACTCGCTGATCTCGCCGATTCCAAGTTGCCCTTCCCGATTCGATCCCCAGCCAAGCAAAGCTCCGTCACGATCGACGGCGAGCCCATGATGGGCCCCGGCGGAAACGGATTCCACCGAGCCAGGACCGGACACCAATGCCGCAATGTCCCGGGAAACTTTGGACCCATCGCCGAGTTGCCCATCGGTGTTGTCGCCGACGCCCCAAAGCGATCGATCATTGGTGAGGAAGAAGGAAAAGCCGCGAGTTCCCTGGCCGCCGGCCGCCGCTTCCAAGACCACCGCGCTCAGAGCAACGGGAACCGCCACCAGGCGATCTTCACGGGTGCCATCTCCGAGTTGCCCGGCTGCATTGGCTCCCCAGGCCCACACCGAACCATCGCGTTTCACCGCGAGGCTGTGGGTCGGTCCGGCCGCCACGAACGCCACTTCGGAAAGCCCGGTCACCGCAACGGGGAACAAACGATCTTCGCGACTCCCATCTCCCAACTGCCCGTAATCGTTTGCTCCGAAAGCCAGCACCGAACCATCGGCCAGTAGAACCAGGCTATGGTTGCCGCCGTCTTCACTCGCGCAGGCGGCCACTTGTCGTACGTCACGCAATCCGAGGATGCGCTCGGGAATCTCTCGATCGACACTGTCGCCGCTGCCGAGCTGGCCACGGGAGCCGGCCCCCCAACTCCAAACGGTGCCATCTTCGGTGATCGCCAATGCATGGGAAGAGCCGGCAGCGATCGACGTGCCTCGATGAATCCCGGCGACCCGGCCCAGCCCTTTGCCAGTGGGTGCTCCTCCGTTGCCACGCTGACTTCGATCGTTGCGTCCCGTGCTCCAGATCGTTCCGTCTTCCGCCAACGCCACGACAAATCCGAAACCGGCTTCCACTTGGCGGCACCACCCAGCGACTCCCATGCCCGCCGTCGACGGAACCGACACGCGCCCTGCCGCCACCGTCAGGACTCGGAACTGGTAAGAGGTCCCTGCCGCAGGTTCGTTGCGGAGCACCCGAGTGGTTCCTGCCGGCAACTCCTCGACAAGTTCGAACTCACCGGGAAATCCACCAATGTCCGGGGCCCGTTCCAACCGATAGCCGGTCTCGCTCTGGCTGAGGTCCTGCCAGCGAATCTCCATTTCTCCCGAATGGCGAGACACCACCTGGACCTCGGCAGCCGGATGCAGGGGCGTTTCCACCAGGACTTCTCGCGACGGACCCGATTGCAGTTCCGACGCGACCAGTCGAACGCGGTACCAATACGCGCGGCCATCGACGAGGTTCTCGTCGACAAAGCGGCTTTCCGACCGGGCCGTGGCAGCAACCACTCGATAGGGACCGGGCGTGCCCGACACCGACTCGGCTCGCTCCAACCGAAATCCAGTGGCCACCGGGGCGGTCGCATCGGCGGACGTGTCGTCTCGCCAACTCACCTCGACTTGTGTCGGGGAAAGCGCGGCGACGACCACGTCTTGAGGAACCGCCAGCGTCACCGAATCCGTCAAGGGCGGCGGCTCGTTGCCAGGCGGCGACGCGGCGGGGGTTCCTCCGCCCCCGCCACAAGCAGCGAGCAAACAAGTCATCGTGATCGCGGCAGTCACCGCCGCGAAGCGTTCACCGGAGAAGACTGCGGGAACCATGACAGGCGCATTCCTTCCAATGCGCGAACGATGCCTGAATCTCGGTCACCCGTCAGATCCAGGGAAAACCCTTACGCCCGATGCAAGTATAACTTTTGGCGAATCGGGAAAAGATGGACGGGGAGGGATGGGCACGAAAAAACGGCAAGCCAGCCTCGCGCTGACTCGCCGTGTGCGTTCGATGGCTGCCCGACTAGGACTTGAACCTAGACTTACGGATTCAGAGTCCGCTGTCCTACCAATTAGACGATCGGGCATTGGGTGATCGAGGTCGGGGAGCATAGCCGGGGGTTTCCGGGAGCACAACGCTCCAGGAACCGGCCCCAGCAAAGCTTCCTTCCGAACCGTCCACCGCCACCAGTTCCCCGGAAAGCGGACTCTGGTACCAGTGGATCTCCCCCTCCACTTTCTGCAGCGCCGGTCCATCCCCGCGGACCTTGCCGTGGCCCCCCGGTAGGTCGACGATGAATGCCGGGATCGCCAGACCGGAGACCTTTCCCGTGAGTTCCGCCACCAGCTGACGGCCCCGGGCCAACCCCACCCGAAAGTGACGCGTCCCGCGCACCGGGTCGCAGTGGTGCAGATAGTACGCACGGACCCCCGCACGGAGCAGCCCCCGCGATAGATCGAGGAGATCTTGGACTCGATCATTCACCTCGCGCAGCAGCACGGCTTGATTGCTCACGATCACTCCCGCACGGCTCAATCGGCGCACGGCCTCCACCGCTTCCGAAGTCAGCTCCCGAGCGTGATTGAAATGAGTGTTCAAGTAGAGCGGTCCCCATGGCTCGAGCTCCTCGAGGAGTTCCGAGTCAATCCGCTGGGGCAAGGTCACGGGAACCCGGCTGCCGAATCGAATGCAGTCCAAATCCGTCCGCTCGCGAAGCTTGGCCAGGACTCGGCCCAAGAATCGTGGGGGAAGGTGCAGTGGGTCGCCCCCCGAGAGCAGAACGTCGCGAACTTGGGGACGCTCGGCGATTGCCGTCACTGCCAGGTCGACCTGCGCATCCGACAGACGACCGAACCCCTCACGCCATTCTCGCTTGCGCATGCAGTGGCGGCAGAGAGTCGAGCAAAAGTTCGTCAACAAGAAGAGCACTCGGTCCGGATAACGATGGACGAGCCCTGGGGCGACTTTGAGATCCTCTTCGAGAAACGGATCGAACTCCCCTTGGTGAGCGACTTCCCCAGGATCCGGAAGGACCTGAGGCAAGATCGGATCGCGTGGATCGTCCGGGTCAGCCAACGACAAGTAGTAGGGTGTCGTCGCCACCGGAAACTCGGCTTCCGCCTCGAGCATCCCTTGACGGACTTCGGGCGCGACCCGAAAGCGCGGCTCGAGTTCGTCCAGCACCTGGCCCACCGAGGTCAACCTTCGGCGCATGTGGAATCGCCAGTCGGACCAGTCTGCTATGTTGGATTCGAATGAGCGGGCCATCTCGACATCTCGGATTCTTGGGGCAAGAGCCTTCGGACTCTCCCTACTCGGAAGCAAGGGTAGCGGTCTTGCCCTGTCCATACGATGGGACCTCGACCTGGGCGAAGGGAGCCGACGCGGGACCCTCGGCCCTCCTTGCAGCAACCAGCCAACTGGAAGAGTTCGACTTGGAGTTGGCGTCCTCGCCCATCGACCTCGGCATCCACGTCATGCCCGAGGTCTCGGTCGCGGGAAAAAGCCCCGCGGAAGTGGTCGCCGCGATTCAGGCAGCGGCGGAGCCACCGGTTCGGGACGGCAAATTCTTGCTTGGGCTGGGAGGCGAGCACACCGTCACGGTCGGGCTGGTTCGGGCGGTGTGTGGGAGCGTGCCCCTCGGATCCGTGCTGCAAGTCGATGCCCACGCGGACTTGCGAGAGCAGTACCTGAACGAGCCTTACAACCACGCCTGTGTCATGCGCCGAATCGCCGAGGATCTGCCCGATCTCCCCATCACCTCCATCGGGATTCGTGCCACCACCCGAGAAGAAATGGAGTTCGCCCGGAACCGCCGCTTCCACGTGGTTCCAGGCCATGAGTTGGGTGACGATGATTGGATTCCGGCGGCGGTGGAATCCCTACGCAGCCCGGTCTACGTCACGATCGACCTGGACGGACTGGACCCGTCGGTCATGCCTTCCACGGGAACCCCCATGCCCGGAGGTCTCGGCTGGCGCCCCCTTCTCAAACTCCTTGCCGAAGTGCGCAAACAGCACAAAGTCGTCGCTGCCGATATCACCGAGCTCAAACCGGACGGAATCAACCACCACTCCGAGTTTCTGGCGGCCCAGCTCGCCTACAAGCTGGTTGGGCATTTTTGCTCGAAGAACTCCGACCGCTCCTCTGGGGCTGGCTAACTCGTTGATTTCCCGCTACCTAGAGCGGTAGTCGCCCAATTTCCCACGCATTGTTCAACGAATTACCCACCTCCTGAGGAAGGGTGCGGATTTGCCAACACTTTGGGATCCGTTATAAATCAGGGGTCGGGCTTCGTTGGGTTTCCCACTCCTCCACCATCCCTTCTTGGAAGTCACCGCCCGTGCATCGTCCCGCCACGCTTTGTCTATTCCTGGTCGCACTGGGAGCTTCGGCGTCCCGGGGACAGGCGGTCCACAAAGCACGCGTCTTTGGCGAAGGCAACCTCGACAAGTTTGGCGCCGCGGTGATTGCGGTGGGCGACCTCAACTCGGATGGGTTCGAAGAATTGGCCGTCGGTGCGCCCGAAGCGGATCCTCCGGGAATGAACGACGCCGGAATCGTCTACATCCTTTCCGGCGCGGACCCGCAAATCGAATGGGGACGAATCGAAGGTGCCACGGCGGGTGAGAAGTTTGGCAGCAGCCTGGTTCCGCTGGGGGACGTCAATAACGATTCGGTTCCCGACTTCGCCGTGGGCTCCCCCGAGTTCGACGATGTCGACACCCACCAAGGCAAAGTATCCATCATCTCCGGAGCCACTCTCACGGTCATGGTGGACTACACTCGGTCCGGTGCCTCGAACCTACTCGGCTTCGAGATGTCGTGTGCCGGCGATCTCGATCAAGATGGCGTGACCGATCTCTTGGTTGGTGTTCCCGGAGACCTGTTGCAAAAGGGCTCCGCGGTTTTGCTCACCGTCACGGCTTCGGCGGTGACCGAAATCCACCGCTTCGAAGGGACCGTTGCGGCCGAACACCTCGGCAACGACGTCGCGATCATGGACGACATCACGGGGGATTCCCGTCCCGAGTTCATCATCGCCAGTCCGGACTGGAACGGCTTTGGAATCGCCACCGGCCGTGTCCAAGTGTTCTCCGGGGACCCCGACATCGTTGATCCGTATCCGCTGATTCGCGAGCTCACTGGCTCCGAATCGTTCGCCCGCTTCGGCTTCCAGGTCGACCAGATCGCGGATCCCGATGGTACCGGCGACGCCCACCTCCTGGTCTCAGTCTTGGGCCGAGAGAACGGGCCGACCGTTCAAAGCGCCGGAGGTTTCTCGGTCTTCGATGTTCTCACCGGGCTGGAAGTACGCCATTACGCCGGGAGCCAAGCGAACATGTTCCTGGGTTTGTCTCTCGCCCAGGTCTCCGATCAGGATGGAGATGACATCGAGGACGTCCTCATTGGATCTCCTTTGGACTCCAATGGCGTTGCCCTCGCCGGGGGAGTCGTGGAACTGGTGTCCGGCGCGACCGGAGGCCTGCTCTACCGAGTCCGGGGCAACGAGGACTTGGAGCGCTGCGGAGAGTCGGTGGCCGATCTGCCAGACTTGGATGGCGATGGCTTTTCCGAGTACGTCTGGACTTACTCCAGCGACGAAAACGCCACGGGCGACGCCTCTGGAAGCGTTGAAATCGTTCGTGGACGCACTCCGCGGCTGCAAACCGACAAAGAAGCGTACGACGCTCAAGAACAGATGGAGTTGTCCGGCATCGGATATGCCAATCGCGCCATGTTCGTGATGATTGGCACCGGCTCCTCCGGAGCTGCGGGCCCCTATCGCGTCGCTTTCAACTTGCCCTGGGCAATCATCCCCGGCTTCGTGACCGGGAGCGATGGATCCTTCTTGCTGACGACCGGCTTGCCGGACATCAATCTGAAGGAGTACGAGCTCTTCTTCCAGGCGTTTGTCGCCAATCCAGCGGGTGGTAGCTTCCTGTTTTCCGAGTTGGCCAACGTCCTCGTGAGAGGAAGAACGTTGCCGATCGACCTGCCAATCACCAAGAGCAAGTACTAGCGGCCGTGGGATTTGGCCTCGGACCGCCAATCAAGTTATTTTTCGTTTCCGCCGCGGAGTCGGACAACCGTCATCTCGGTCCATTCGGCGAGAATTCGAAGGCGGGAGCGAAAAGGTCCGATCGGAGAGTTCAAGTCGACGGAGCGTCGTCCGCCGTTTTGTCGAACTGCCCGGTGTCCGAGGATCGGTTGACCAAGTAGCAGGTCTTGCAAGGGCCGTAAGGATCTTCGCCGTGCACCCGGCGCCGCATCTCTTGGTACAAGTCGCTGTTCCACTGGGTGAAGAAGTCTGACTCCTTCACATTCCCATTGGCGTGAATCCCGGACAAACAGCAAGGGATGACGTCGCCGTAGGTTCCCACGTACATTCGCTGCCACAAGAACCAGCAGCGCACGGGATCGGCGGCGGCAGCGGTCGATGCGGCCTGATCGGCATCTTCGCTGTGGAACGCTGGCGGAAGGTTCACCGAAAGCTCCAACTCTTCCGCAACGTCTCGGGCCTGGGCCAAAGCGTCATTGGTTCGGCGCTTGGAGTCCTCGCTCTCATCCAGCATTTCGTGGCGAAACGCCGGTTCCAGGAGAACCATGTGACTCACGGTCACGTGATCCCCGCCCAGGTCCTTGGCCAAGCGCAGGAAATCAGAGAGCTCATCAACGGTGCTGTTCATGAGGATGTAGTTGAAGTGAATCGGCGCCCTCTCTCCCTCGGGAACCGCTTGCAGGCAACGCTGGTAGTGGCGCAAGTTTCCGATGACCTCGTCGAAATCTCCGCCCACTCGCAAACGGTTGTAGGTTTCGGCGGTTGCCCCGTCGATGGACACCGTGAGCAGGCCCATCCGCTGGGCCAGACGCTCGACGAGTTTCTCACCCCGAAACAAAGTCGCGTTGGTCACCAGCTCCAGCTTCACGCCGAAGTGCTCCATCTCCTCGAGCTTCTCGAACACGCGAGGGGTCATCATGGGCTCGCCGTAAGCGGAGAGCTGCACAGTCTCGGCCGCCGGGTAGAGCTCTTCGACGACTTTGCGGTAGACATCGTCGGGCATCTTCCAGTCCACGCCCTTGCCATACGCTTGCGGACAAAACCCGCACTTCAGGTTGCAAACCGTCGAGTTGGTGGTGTTGATCCAAGTGGGAAGGCTGTCACAAACGTCACGGTCTTCCGCTTCCGCCTGCTCGGCACGTCGGCGATTCTCCGCCTTGAGAGTCGCCAGCTCTGCCAAGTCCGGAATCTCTCCGCGCCGGACTCGAGCGGTCACTTCACGCAGTTGGTCGAGAAAGGGAAGGTCCATGGCGATCCGAACGGGGTCCGTGCCCCGGCGCAGGCCTAGGGGAAGATGGGCTCTTCCAGGGCAGTGAGAAAGTCGTAGCGATAGAGCGCCCTGCGACGATAGCGCGAGGGGACGCCACGGGCACCCCCCTCAGCCCGCACGTAGTAGAGGTAGCGACCCGCCGACGCAAGAACCGGCTCCGGAGACAGGTAGGCTTCCTCGGAAAGCATGCGAGCCTGGCCCTCCTCCCGTTCGCGGCTCTCATAGGAGTGGAACAGAAGCTGTCCCGTGACTCCATCCCCCAAGTTTCCGGATTGCTGGGAAAGCACCGCTCCCTTGAAGGAATGCAAGGAAGCCAGCGGCCGGGCCTTGCCGCGGTACAGCTCGAAGGGCTCCCCGTTGATCCGAAAACTGACCACCCGGTGATCCCGCTCGGAGGTCTCGACGAACACGTAAAAGTGTGCCGAGTCCGGGGACAGGAAGTACCCCTGGATGCGGCCCTCCGCCTGAAACAAATCTTTCACACCACTTCCATCGGACAGTCGCAATCGACTGCCTTGTGCACTCTCCGTCACGAACGTGAAGCCAAGGGAGGCGTGAAACGCGGCATCGCGCAAGTCGACCGCAGCAAGGGGCAGCTGCCCTCTGGTTTGACCATCCAAGCTGCGGATTTCGGTCGTGCCGTTGTGGCCACCGATCAGGTAGTCCGCACCTGCCACCCAGCGGAGCGGTCCGCTGCGTTCCATCTGGCACGGCGACTCCCGACGACCACGAATGTTGTAGAGCCGATGGTTGGGGGAATCGGGACGACCACGGCGAAACAGCAGATGATGTCCACCAGGCGCGGCCATGGCGCCTTGGGGAAAGGAACGCAGCCGTCCATCTTCCACATCCAGCAATTGATCGACGCGCTTGCCCTCGTCATCGATCACTCCGACGAGCAAATGACGGCGGGCCGAGATCCAGCGCAAGGAGACAATTTCCCCGTCGATATCGAAGGAATCTCGAATGGGAGGCGCTTGGCGATCCGTCGCTTCGGGAGAAAGGTCAAACAGCTGGAGCATGCCGTCCCAACGCTCATCCCAAAGAGCCAACAAGGACGAATCTTCGGTCACGGCAAAGGTCTCGGGCTCGGGACTGAACAGAAAGGTCTCGACGTTGTTGCTCCGATCCGAGTCGGGGAACTGCTCTTCCGGATCGACGATCAAGCGCAACGGTTCTTCGAACAGGTCTTTCTGTTCGAACACGGCAACCCCCTGAGAGAACTTCAAAGTCTCCTTGCGGGTCCTGGCCTCGTACACGATCCACAAATCCACATCGGCGATTGGAAACCCGTTGCCCGGCGGTGGGTCCAGTCGAACCTGGGCTCGCAACTCGTAGCGATCTTCCTGAGGCCTGGCCCGGACCGGCCCAAGCACCAGGTCAGGCGTCTTCCCACTGATCCAACGATAAAGCCGTTTGGTTCCCGTGTCGGCAAAGACCGGACGCACACCGCCTTCGCTGCTGGCAGCGTCACGGATCGCGGCCCGCAATGTGGCAGATCCGTGAACCTGCTTGACAGCGATCCAACCGTTCAGAACCCGCGCATCGGAAGCACTCCTGCGCAAGTCTGCTTGAGCCATTCGTCGTAGCTCACTGTCCGCCTCGGGCACCGAGAGCAGAGCCACGATTTCGGGCAAACAGCTCAGCTCCGGAGGCAACGGTTGCTCGCGGTCTTGCAGCGCCGCCATAGTGAGGCAGCGCACCATCTCGTAAATCTGGTCGGGAGCCGGAGCGAACCAAAACCCGGGCCGCGGGCTCACCGGCAACGAAGCATCCAGGTTCGGGGCGAGAAGCAAATGCAACTGCGGAGGCAACCAACCCGGAAGAGCTTCCGCCACAATGCCGACGGCTTCTGTCAGCAAGTGCTCCGGCAGACTCGACGTGCTGGCAACTTCCAGGCGACACGAGTCCAGCTCCAGGGTCTCACTGCGAAGCGGCCCAGCGGCCCAACCTCGGAACGGTCCTTTGCCACGAAACAGCCGCCAAGCGGGATCGGGTTGATCGACTTCCTCGGGCAGCGGAAACACTGTCCACGAACTTTCCTCATCTCGCGGAACCCAAACCTCCTGTTCGAAGCTCTTGATGCTTGGATCCACGACGGGAACACACTGCGAGTCTTCGAGAAACACCAGGGGCAGGGGACGACCGGGCTGGGTCGCGCTGACCCCCACCGCGGGCCCCCGATACTGGATTCGAAGACGGCCGATGCCGGATTCCTCGGACAGCTCCGCGGCGTAGTGTCGCAAGTCGCGGCCCGAGCGAAACACCGCAGTCAGCCCGGCGGTCTGCTCTTCATAGGACCGCTTTCCCACCATGACCGAATCGATGGTGAACGAGTCGGGGAGCAGAAAACGAATGCTTTCCGGGGAGGACTCATTCGCTGGCAGATCCGCGGACCAGTCGCCCACGATCATGAGCTGATCCGGGTCGAACACCAGTTTCGAACGCACGTTCTTGCAAGGGGTCCCGTCGAATCCTCCGAGAGAGGGCAGGGTGTCCGAGGCCAAAAGCGCCGGAAGGTCGTGGTGAACCTGAACGGCGACGAGGAACGCAAAGACACTGGCCAAGGCCCAAGCCGCGCGCCGAATCCGGAATCCCATCGCTATCACCGCAGTCTCACGTCTTCCCAAAGGCTGTCTGACCGCCCAAGTCCGAGAACGCGAACCGAGGGTTGCCCCCATCACCGCTGGACCGCCCTCGTCGCCCCTCCAATTCCCGCCCCACTATTCTGCCCGCTCGGCAGGAGAAGCATCACTCTCAGCTTCGGATCCCGGTCCCTTCGAATTCAAGGAATCCGCGGTCCCCCGAAGACTTCCCGACAAAGAGGGTCACGGGCAAGGATTCGTTTCCGCACTTTTTCCGAAGAGACTCCCTCCAAGCGGGCCAGCAAAAGCGTCCGCGCTTTCTCGAGGAACTCCGACGCTTGTTCTTGGTGCCCGGACTCGCGCAGCATCACCGAGTGCACGAAGTAGATCTCTGCCGCACGGCGGCGACGCACCCCCAAGGTGGAAACATCTTTGACGGCTTTGCGAGTGATGGCGAGTGCCCAGCGCAGTCGACCGAGGTCCCGGTAACACCAGGCGAGGGCCGCCTGCCCGCGGGCCTCCAAGCGAGCGGCAGCCAAGTCTCGAGCCTTGGCGATGGCCCGGCGGGCGTAGCGCACCGCCTTCTTGACCGAGAAACGGCGCATCCGCGGCCATCGGTAAAGAAGTGCCAGGGCCCCCAGGGTGTGAACTTCCAGGTACTGGTCTTCGATACGGCGCGCCACGCGCAGGGTTCGCGCCAGGTCCCGGGCGGCCGCTTCGGGGTTGCCGCGACGCGCCTCGGTGTCGCCGCGGATGTACCATCCAATCCCGAGATGTCGGTAGTCGCCATCGGCTTCGGCCGATCCCAACGCGAGGTCCGCCGCTCGCAAGGCCTTGCGATCGTCACCCAGCTCTCGAAACAACCGAGCGGAGCTCAACAACAATCCCCGTTGCAACGGGCGGCGACCCAGGTTTCGTGCCAG
Organism: Planctomycetota bacterium; assembly: GCA_028289345.1. Taxonomy (GTDB): domain Bacteria; phylum Planctomycetota; class B15-G4; order B15-G4; family SIAN01; genus JANQQL01. Next base: position 188,948 of record JANQQL010000001.1, read on the forward strand.
GGCCCGACCTTCCCGCAGGAGGGAGCGAGCTTCGTCGAAACGTTCTAGCTCCAGCAGAAGATTGCCTCGCTCTTTGCAATAGCGAGCGCGCATGGCGGGCGAGGCCCCGGATTCGAACGCCGCCTCGGCCTGCTCGAGGGTCTCTGCGCACCCCTCTTCGTCACCGCGCCACAACAGCGACTCGGCCAGGTCCAAGAGGATCAGTCCGCGGGCCCCCTCCAGGCCGACGTTCGACGCGGCCACCAACGCGGCACGCAGGTAGCTCTCTGCGGCCAAGAAGTGACCGGTGCGCGCACTGAAGCGTCCCAAACCATGGTACGCACGGCTGCGAAACTCCGAATCGTCCAAGAGCGTGGCCAAGCGGACCGCTTCGGAAAACGAATCCCACTCCAGGTCGGAGGCACCACGAAAGTGCGCGAACTCGCCTTGCAACAACAGCGCCTCGCACTGCTCGCGATGGAGCGGCGGATCCAGACGGGCCAATTCCACCGCGGACCGAGTCAAACGCAGGATCCGATCCGGCTCGCCTTCGACATTCAGCACCTCGACGGCCGGGCCCAGATGGTCAAGCAGCACCTGGCGATCACGTCCCAGATCCGCGTGCAAGGCGGCTTTCAATGAGCTGCGTGGAGGAGCGTCAAGCCCCGTGGCCTCCCGGTCGTAGTAGCGGGCAACCCGAGAGTGAATGGTCCGACGCCGCTGGAGCGAAGTGCTCGACAGAACGAACTGACGGAATGCGCCGTGGCGAAACCTGGCTTGGATTCCTCGCAAGGTGACGAAGATGTTCTCTCGCTGCAAGCTCGCAAACAAAGTTGCGAATGGAACGTCGGGCAGATCCAACACCTCCCGAAGAACTGCAATGCGAAACGTTCCCCCCAACACCGAAGCCGCTTCGACCGCAAGTCTTGCCCGCCGCGACAGCCGTTCCCAGCGTCGCGCGAACAACTCTTCCATCGTCTGAGGAAGGGCTCCCTTGAATCGCGACGACTGCAGTCGGTCCCAGTCCTGGGTGCGGCGAACGAGTTCGATCAACTCGAGGACCAGATAGGGGTTCCCATCGGTGGTGCTCCGGAGGCGGTCCGCCATGCCTCGGTCCACGGGAATCGGCAGAGCCAAGTCGAACAACATCGCCTCGATGTCAGGTACGGAAAGATTCCCGAGGCCGAGCACTTCGCAGCGGGAGCGCAATCGCTTCAAGGACCGGTTCACTTCCGAGTCGACGGGTTCGTCCGTGCGCTGGGTCAGCAAGAGCATCACTCGCTCCTGACCAGAAATGTCGCGCAAGGATTCCAGGAACTGGCGGGTCGCAGGATCGGCGTGATGGACCCCTTCCACCACCACAAACGTCGGCTCCTCCTGAGATATCCCGACCAGCAACTCGCGCAATAGCTCCGCCAAGTCCCGCGGAGGCGATCCGTTGTCCTCCTGATCCCCCAACAGGTGATCGGCGAGTCCTTCGCGACGCCGGAGTGACCCTCCCAAATAGTGATCCAGTCGTTCCATCGCACGGGCGCGGGCGGCTTTGGGACTGAGCCCTCGAATTCCCAACGCATGGGTCAACATCACCTTCATCGGGTAGAGAGGCAACGGAACCGCCACCGGCGCGCACTGGGCGACCAAAAAGTACGCGCTCTTGCCGGTGTCCTCGAGCCAACTCGCGTACTGATCGAGGAGCCGGGTCTTCCCCACTCCCGCTTCGCCTTCGATCCACCAGGAGCTCCCCTGCCCCGAACCGAGCAGTCGGTGGGCTGCTTCGCGCAGCTCCCCCATCTCCTTTGCTCGCCCAACCATGCGCGTCATGCGGCGCACCACGAGTTGACGACGCGAGCGCGAAATCATGGTGCTTTCTGCCGAGGTCGCGGCCAGCCACCAGTCCGACGTCTCGCCCTCTTCGAGAACGCGAGCCAAAGAATCCGCCCGAAAGAAACGGTCTTCCGGTCGTCGTTGGAGCAACAACATCACCAGCTGTTCGAGAAAGTAGCTGGCTCCTGGCCGAACCACGGTCAGACTCGGCAAGTCGCGAGTCACCAACGCGGCCTGATAGACGTCGAAGCCTTCCTCCAATTCCGCTGCCAAGGGATGGACTCCGGCTGCCATCTCGAACATCACCAGCCCCAACGCGAACAGGTCACTGTTCTCCGTTGCCGGAGTTCCCTGAAGCTGTTCTGGCGCGGCGTAAGCCACGGTGCCCAGGAACCGACCCGCCGAGGTCGCGCCGGTCGGGATGGCAGTCCTCGCGCGGGGAGCACGAGGAACCTCTTCGTTCCCCAAGTGCTTGACGCGGGCCAAGCCGAAATCCACCAACTTGACGCGACCCGATTCGTCGACAAACAGGTTGGCCGGTTTCAGATCGCGGTGCACGATTCCCTTGGCATGCACGAACGCCAACGCCTCGGCAATCTGTCGACCGACCGATCGCACCATCGTCTCCGGAAGCACGCCACCTTCGTCCAGGACGTCACGCAACGATCGACCGTGCAGCAATTCTTGAACGATGAAATGGACCTGTTGCCCGTCGCTGCGGCGTACACGCCCCACTTCGTAGACCCGCGCGATCCCGGGATGGGCCGCGCCGAGCCCCACCCCGGCCTCTCGTTTGAATCGGCGAATCACCCCGGCATCCAGCGAGAATCGCTGATCCAGGACCTTCAATGCCACTTCGGTCCCGGCGGCCAGGCCCCGGCGGCGGGTTTCGACGCGGGCACGGTACACCGCCCCCATCGCCCCCTTGCCCAACAGCTCCCCGATCCGATAACCGCGGAGGGTGGCCGGCAACGAAGAGATCGAGTCATTCGAGTTCGCCATGCTCGTCCGCCACTCTCACCGTCGGTTCCCCTCTGCGCTTGACTTGCTCCCGAGCCGCCACCAGACTACCTTGTTTCCTCGTCCGATCTTCCTCTTCCCGTTGCTTGCCCGAAATGACACTTCACCTTTACAACACCCAATCGAAAAAACTGGAGGAGCTGGTTCCCCAGACCCCCGGGAAGGTCCGAATGTACAACTGCGGACCCACGGTGTACTCCTCGCCGCACATCGGGAACTTCCGCTCCTTTTTGGTCGCCGACTTGCTGCGTCGCTATCTCGAGTGGCGTGGTTTCGAAGTCCACCAAATCATGAACCTGACCGACGTTGGACATTTGACCAATGACGAAGAAGAGTCGGGCGAAGACAAGATGGAGGCCGCCTCACGGCGAGAGAAGAAAACCGCTTGGCAGATCGCGGAGTCCTACATCGAAGAGTTCTTCGCCGCTTGCCAGCTGTTGTCGCTGAGGCCGGCCCACGAGTACCCACGCGCCACCGATCATATCCAGGAAATGCAAGACATGATCTCCGCACTCTTGGAGCGTGGCTATGCCTACACCACCGATCAAGGCAACGTCTACTTCGAAGTTTCCCGCTTCGCCTCCTATGGCAACCTATCAGGAAACAAGAGCGACGACTTGCTTGCGGGCGCGCGCATTGAAGTGAATCCCGAAAAGCGTGACCCCCGCGACTTTGCCTTGTGGAAGACCGACGACGCTCACCAGATGCAGTGGGACTCCCCCTGGGGACGGGGCTTTCCCGGCTGGCACATTGAATGCTCTGCCATGTCCCGCAAGTACTTGGGCGACACCCTCGACATCCACACCGGCGGGGAAGACAACATTTTCCCCCATCACGAATGCGAGATCGCCCAATCCGAATGCGCCAATGGTCAACCATTCGTGCGCCATTGGTTGCACGTCCGTCACTTGTTGGTCGACGGGGCGAAGATGTCCAAGCGAGCCGGCACCTTTTTCACCTTGCAGGACCTGGCGGACAAGGGATACGGAGGGGACGCCGTGCGTTTGGCGTTGTTGAAAGTGCACTATCGGGAGCCGCTGAACTTCACCTTTTCCGTGCTGGACGAGACTCAGCGCAAAGCGGAGCGCTACCGGGACCTTCGAGACCGACTCCGAAAGGCCGCCCATGGCGACGCGGTTTCGGCAGAAACCCAAGAGTTTCTCGCCAGCGCTCGCCAGCGATTCCAGGAATCGATGGATGACGACATGAACGTCTCGGTTGGCCTCGCCGTGATCGACGAACTCGTCAGTGAGGCAAACCGTCGCAACCCACAAAGTGGCGAGGCCCAGGCATTTCTCGACCAGCTGCTCTCCCTGTGGGATGTGTTCGGACTGCTGGAACAAGAAGCAGAGATTCAAGAAATGGATCCTGCTTTGCAGAAACTTCTGGACGAACGCGAGCAAGCGCGAGCCAACAAAGATTTCGAGGCGTCCGACCGCATTCGCGACGAGATCCGTGCCGCCGGCTTCGTCATCGTGGACACCCCGGAAGGACCGCAGCTGAAGCCGGCGTGAGCCCGAGCCCTCCCCCAGGGAATGACTGCCCACGAGTGAGGAAACATCCCTACCGGGAAACCAGCTCGTGTTCCGGACCAGCCTGTCCGACCCTCGTGGCGGGTTCGTAAGCACTCGAGGTCAACCCTCTTTTGAAGGGCGTCCCCGAACCTGTCCGCCCCCGCAGCGACCGTTTCATGATTGGCTCGCTCGACTCCTGTCTCAGATCAGCACGGAATGCCAGTTGCTGGTCAAACGATCATCGCTCCAAGGGCACCTCGCAAGCCCCGGGGACACGAAAGTCATGAGCGGTCAGTGAAAGGACGCCTGCACGAGGATCGATGAGATGACCGCTGACCTCGAAGACCACGCCAAGAAAATTGGTCCGCTTGTTGGCTCCGTCTCTCCCGACAACCTCGCCAACCTTGACCCTCTCCTGCGCCCCTCCTCCATCGCCATCGTCGGGGCCTCTCACAAGCCGGGCCGAATTGGGAGCGAGATCCTGGCCAACCTGCAGCAAGGTGGATTTCAGGGCAAACTCTTCCCCGTGCATCCTTCCGCTGAGTTCCTCGGATCGATGAAAGCCTATCCCACGGTCCTCGACATCCCGGACCACGTTGATCTGGCGGTCCTTGTGGTGCCCGCTCGGACCGTCTCGACTGTCGCCCGACAATGCGGGGAGAAAGGAGTGCGCGGCCTGGTCGTGATCAGCGCCGGCTTTCGCGAAGTGGGTGCTGCCGGAGAGTCTCTCGAAAAAGAACTCGCCGACGTCTGCCACGAGTATCACATGCGGATGATCGGGCCGAACTGTCTCGGGATCAACAACTCAAATCCCGAGGTTGCGATGAACGCAACCTTTGCTCCGGGAGCCCCCCTCCCCGGCGCGGTCGGGTTTCTTTCCCAGAGCGGTGCCCTGGGGGTTGCGGCTTGGACCGAAATGCGGAAACGAGGCCTCGGCATCTCTCAGTTCATCTCCATTGGCAACGCCACCGACGTCACGGCCAACGACCTACTCGAGTACTGGAAGGGGGATCCGGGAACTTCCATCATTGCCATGTACCTGGAGAGTTTTCGAGATGCTCGCCGATTCCTCGGCCTGGCTCGCGCGACGACGCGCAGCAAACCCGTCCTGGTGGTCAAGTCGGGGCGCACACTGGCCGGGTCCCATGCAGCCAGCTCACACACGGGAGCACTGGGTGGAAGGGACCAGGCAGCGGATGCTCTCCTGCGTCAGACCGGAGTCATTCGAGCTCGCTCGACCAGCGACCTCATGGATCTCATTCAAGCCTTCAGCCAGTGCCCCGTCGCCCAAGGGAAACGGACCGCGATCCTCACCAATGCCGGGGGTCCCGGGATTCTGGCCACCGACGCACTGATCGAACATGGATTGACGGTGGCAGAACTGCTTCCCGAGACCAGAACCGAGCTGCAGCGGATGCTGCCCGCCGAGGCGAGTGTCGCCAACCCGGTCGACATGATCGCCGGCGCTTCGGCCGAGGCCTTCGGCACTTGTCTGGAATGCTTGGTGCTTGCCGAGGAGGTTGATCTCGTTCTGGTCGCATTTGTGCCGCCCGTCATGGTCAATCCGACCGACGTGGTGGAAGCTGTGACGAACGTCACGCGACTCAGCAACAAGCCCGTCCTCATGGTGTTGATGGCGGAAGGGCACCACTATGAAGAAATCCCTCGCCGATTTCCCGGAAGCCCTCCGCTCTACCGCTACCCAGAGACCGCCGCCTACGTGGCCTCGGAACTGGTGAAGTGGAGCGAGAGGCGCTCCACCAAACGCGGGAACATTCCGGAATTCGCCGCCCATCGTCAGGCGGTTCGGCAGATCCTCGAGCAGGGGGAACCCGGCCAGTATCTCGAGGCGGAACAGGCATTCCGGTTGATCGATGCTTATGGAATTCCAGTCACCCCTTGGGCCACCGGACCCACTCCGAGCGAAACCCTGGAAAACTCTCGTGGCCTGACATACCCGGTGGCGGTCAAGTTGGTGTCGGCGGCATTGGTGCACAAGAGTGACGTTGGCGGTGTCATCCTCGACGTTCCCGACACCGAATCTCTTCGAGAGGCCCTCGAGTCTCTTTCCCAATTGGCAGCTGCGTGGCAGGTGGAGCCACGCTTCCTCGTCCAACAAATGGTCTTCGGGGAAAGGGAAGTCATCCTGGGTATGACCACGGATCCAGTCGTCGGCCCGCTCATGCTCTTCGGCATGGGAGGGAAATACGTCGAAGTGCTGCGTGACGTGACCCTCCACGTACACCCACTCACCGATTCCCAAGCAACAGAAATGGTCAAGTCGATCCGTGGCTATGACATCCTGCGTGGAGTCCGAGGGGAGGAACCGGTCGCTTTTGACGCTCTCACGGACTCGCTCTTGCGTCTCTCGGCGCTCATCACGGATTTCCCCCAGATCGCAGAGATGGACCTCAATCCCATGCGTCTTGGAGGACGTCCGGAAGACTGCTTGGTGGTCGACGCACGCATTCGCTTGCACCAAAGCCCGACGGCTTCGGACTGATCGGACGGATCACCCCCCCACGGAACTCCGAGACTCGCGTCGCTGCTCGAGCTGGTGCAACTCGGCCTCGGTCGTTTCCACGTGAGAGTGATTCTCTCCGAACGCTTCCGCAAACCGATCGCGTGCATCGAGGAGCACGGCTTCGGCCTCGTCGAAGAGCTCGAGAGCCGTCAGCGTTCGACCGTAGCCGAGGAGGAATGCGGCTTGCACCCAATGTTCGGGGTCCAGGGACTCGGCTCTCAGAAGCACTTCTCCGTAGAGTTCTTCCGCTTCCGCGAAGCGCTTCGTCTGCAGCATCAATCCGGCAAGGTTGTGCATCGCCAAGATGGTCTCTTCGTGATCCTCTCCACGAACTCGTTCCAGAGTCGCGATGGCCTCTCGATAGCGTCGCTCGGCGCCGACCAAGTCTCCCGTGTAACGCAGGGTGTAGGCGAGGTTGTTGACGCCGGCCAAGGTGCGTGGATCCTGCGGGCCCAGCCGTTCCTCCAAGACACGGTGCGCGGACTCCAGCAGCTCTCGCGCCTCGGCAAAAGCACCTTGCCGGCTTCGCAACTCCCCGAGCATCATCCTCGAGTTCGCTGTCTCCACATGACTCTCTCCGAGGACGGCCAGGCGCCCCTGGAGCGCCTGTTCAATCAGAGGCTCCGCAAGTTCCAAGCGTCGAAGATTGAAGTACACCATTCCCAGATTGGATCGGGTGGTCAGGACAAAGGGATCTTGGGCGGGAAGCACTTGCTGCTGAGCGACCAGCAGAGTCTCGAACACCTCGGCGGCCCGCTCCAACTCCCCCAAGTCATGCAAGAGCAAGCCGAGGTTGTTGGTCGCCGTCAATGTCGAGTCGTGCAACTCCCCGAGAGACTCTCGGCAGCGTCTCACACAATCTTCCATCTCCCGTTGAAGGGACCCGAGGTCCTCATCCAGAAGGAGCTTGGCCGTCAGCAGGTTGCTCCACGATTGAAGCGTCTCCCAGCCGTCGGGTCCTTCCGTCTGCAGGTAAGACTCGTGGACCTCCTGGTGAAGGGAAAGTGCCTCGTCCAGTTTTCCGCGGCGGCGCAGGAGGAGTGCAAGGGCGCCCTTGGTGTTGAGAACGTCCGGGTGATCCTCGGGCAATCCGGCGGTCCGCTGCAACTCTCTCGCGGAATCCAGGAAGCTCTGGGCCTTGGCGTACTCCCCTTGGGAGCTGTACACGCAGCCCACCGCGTATTCCGCCACCGCCCGGACTTCGGGTTGTTTGTCGCGGAGTTGATGGAATGCCTCGGTGGCAACCACTCGCTCCACCGAGTCGAGGAGTGTTGCCTGGGGACCGGAGTCTCGAACCCCGGATGAGCCGATGATCCAGTCCATCACGTTCTTGGCCGTGGCGACTTTCTCGAACTGCTGGGAAAGCTCTTCGGTCTTCCGACGGGCATCCGCTTCGGCGTCGAGTGCCCGGACCAAAGCGACCGAGGTGGTGACGACGCCGGTCACCAGTACCAGAGCGGCCACGGCAAGGCCAATCACCAGCCCCCGGTGACGCTGGGCAAGCTTCCGCAACTGGTACGCCGTACTCGGAGGACGAGCCCGAATGGGCCGATGATCCAAATAGCGAACCAGATCCTCTCGAAGCTGGCCGGCGCTCTGGTACCGACGAGACGGACTCTTGGCAATGGCCTTGTGAACGATGGTCTCTAGATCCGGAGACAGAGAGGGATCCAACGCCCGCAGCGGCAGGGGATCCCGCTCGGCAATCACACGAGATGCCTGGGGAATGGAAAGTTTTTCCACGGAAAACGGAAGCGTTCCCGACACCAATTCATAGGCCATGACCCCCAACGCGTACACGTCGGTTCGGTGATCCACGGACTGGGATCCGGGGTCCACCTGCTCGGGACTCATGTAGGACAAGGTTCCGAGCAACTCCCCCGTGCGCGTTTGAAGCGACCCCGACTCGACCGCGTGCCCGGTCAATCGAGCGACTCCGAAGTCCAGGACCTTGGGACGGCCGCCCGCATCCACCAGGACGTTCCCGGGCTTCAAGTCGCGATGAACGACTCCCCGTTCGTGAGCGTGTTGAAGCGCGTCACAAACTTCGCAGAGCATCGAGAGCCGATCGACTCGACTCAAGCAACGTTCTCGGACGTGATCCGAGAGCGTCGTTCCCTCGATGCACTCCATGGCAAAGAACCGACGAGACCCCTCCGCCTCGGACGTCTCTCCCGTGGCGTAGATGCGGGCGATCCCCGGGTGTTCCAACCGAGCCAGGACCTCGGTTTCCCGCTGAAACCGACGACGGAGTTCCGCGCGCGGACGCTCTCCGCGAATCAGTTTGAGGGCGACGGTTCGCGGCGGCTTTTCCTGACGGGCGCGATAGACGACCCCCATTCCCCCCTCGCCCAGCATGCCGAGGATCCGGTACTCGCCGATTTGAGCGGGAAACTCCGGAGAGCTCCCCGGCTCGCGCGAAGACGAAGGCAATCGCTGGGGAACCGGCAAGTCCAGCAGCCCCTGACGACGATCCTCGGCCAACAGCTCCTCGACCTCTCGCCGCAACTCGGAATCACCCGAGCACGCGCGACCCAGGTACTCCTGGCGAGCCTCCGAAGTCAGCTCGCTGGCCTCTCGGAACAGGTCTTCCAGTCGCCGTTGTCGGTCTGCGGGATTCATCGAGTCACGGTTCCTCCGCTCGGACAAACCGTCCCATGTCGCGCTGCAACCAGGCCCTGGCAAATCGCCACTCGTTGGTAACGGTGGCTGGCGAACATCCGAGGACCTTCGCCGTCTCGTCGATGGTCAGGCCCGCGAAGAAGCGAAGTTTGACGATCGTCGTCTTGCGCGGGTCGCTCTTTTCCAGCACATCCAGGGAGTCGCTGAGAGACAACAGTTCGAGGGAATGCTCCGCGGCGACGACATCGATCTCTTCCAAAGAGAGAGCCTGATTCGCTCCCTGGCGCTTGGCGGTCCGGTACTTTCGAGCCCGGTCGATCAGGATGCGACGCATCGCTTCGGCCGCTGCTCCGAAGAAATGAGCTCGGTTCTGCCAGTTTCGCTGGTCGCTCCGAACCAAGCGCAGAAACGCTTCGTGGACCAGGGCGGTCGGCTGCAACGTATGGTGGTCCGACTCCCGCGCCATCTTGCCGCGCGCCAGTTCGTGCAGCTCATCGTAGACCACTTCCCACAAGCGTGCGGTTGCCTCCTCCCGTCCATCGCGAAGGGAGCTGAGCAACTCGGTCACATGGGAGGATCGGTCGGGCAATGAATCAACGCTCCACAGGTTCCTTTGGCGGATTCTGCGACGCTTCCCGGATTCTCGCAAGCCCGCCGTCCCCCTCGGCCATCGGGATCTCACCAGGCTTCGCATGGTGCTTGGGGGAGAGAATCGCCTCACCACGCGATCGCAAAGTCGAAAAGCAGACCGGCCGATTTCTCGGATGGCCCTTTCCGAGAAACTCGGCCCGCCTGACTCATGGAAGGAACACGCGCACCATCATCGCATCGGCCTCGGGGGGCAAACCGACAACGAAGGCTTTCGCCCACTGGTCGCGAGACCGTCGCCCCACTAGTTCGGCAACAAGAGTGAGATTCGCTCCGAATTGCTCTTCACCAGCTTGCCATCCAAGTTCCGCGTGAAGAACGAACTCACAAAAGTCACGCCCAACAGATCGAAGCCGACGTCCAGGCTGTGAACACGCATCCCGGAGAGAGCAAAACGATCCGTGAACACCAACTGGGAGAAGGGCACCCCGTTGACGCTTTCCAAGAAATACGCGTAGAAGAAGTTCGGGTGTCCACGAAAGGTCAACGTCACGGTGTCTTGGAACGAAGCGACTTCAGGCGTCGCATCGAGGACGTATCGATTGCATTCCAGGATGTGGATCGCCCCCTCGTCCGTGATGATTCCCGTTTCCGGAGCGCCGACCGCCACATCCATGTATCCGTCGGAGTTGGCGTCCCCTGCAGCGCACACGGCGTATCCAAAATCGTCATCAATCGTGCCGTTGGCCGTGTACAAAGCGTCACCGTGGGAGAATCCTTCGAAGATGCGCACCGTGCCGCCGCGCTCGCCTGGGGATCCCACCGCGAGGTCGGGATAGCCGTTGGCATTCACGTCCCCGACTCCGGCGACCGAGAATCCGAGTTGCCCATTCACCGCCGTCCCGACCTCGGTCCAGAGCGAGCCGAAGTCTCGTCCGGAAAAGACAGAGACGGCGCCGACCGGATCTCCGTTCTCCGGCCACTCGGGCGCGCCAACGGCGAGGTCATCGAATCCGTCACCGTTGGTGTCCCCCACCCCGGCCATGGCGAATCCGAACCCATCGCCCGGCGCCTCACTCCATCGATGAAAGATCGGAAAACCGGTCGCCCCGGAAAAGACGCGTATTTGACCGAGAAGTTGACTGTGGGAACCAACGGCAATGTCCGGGACCCCGTCCAAGTCCATGTCTCCGGCAGCAGCCACGCTGTGGCCGAATCGCTCCACGAAGGCCGGAGCCGCAAAGTGGTAAAGCTGGGACGAGTCCCTCCCGGAGTACACTTTCGCGTAGCCACTGGCGATGCCCAGTCGCGGGCCGCCCGGCGCGCCGACCACGAAGTCCTCGTGGCCATCGGCATTGAGGTCTCCCACTCCCGCGACCGCATGACCGAAGCGATCGTCGGGGTTCGCCCCCCACAAGTCGTGGAGGATCGCTCCGTCCGTGATTCGGTGCACGACCACTCGCCCGAACCGGACGAATCCCTGGGAAGCCTCGGGAAGCCCCACGATCACGTCGGCTCGTCCGTTGGCATCGACGTCCGCTCCACCTACCGATTGGCCAGCCCCCTGGGCGGGATCCCATCCGAAGCGTGCTTGGACCTGGCCGGTCGCCGGCGAGTAGACGTCCACCCAGCCGCTGCCGGACCGACCAAACACGAGGTCAGCCTGACCGTCTCCTGTGGCATCGCCGAGATACGCCATGGCGGCCCCTGCCTTGTCCCCCGGCCCGCCGGTCAAGCTGCGCAGCTCTCCCTGCGCGTGGGCGGAGTCCATGCCCAGACAACCCAGCACCACGAAAAGTTTCCAATGACGGACCATTCCAGATCTGCTCCTGCACGGGTGTCGGCGCGGGCTTGCTGGCCCGGTCCCGGACGCGCCAAAGAAGGGCCCGCTCAGCGAGTCCCCTAGGACTGGGGGGGCATGCGCGAGAACCCGTGGAACTCCCTAAGGAATCTGGAAAATGGCTCGGAGGGCAGACAATCAGGCGGGGTCTTCGCCCACGACGGGATCGTCCCCGGTCTCGGACTTGGCCCGTTCCTCGGAGATCTGGCGCAGCAAACTTCCCATCCGCGCCGCCCCCTCGACCGATTCATCGAAGCACATTTCCAGCTGGGGCGTCACCCGAGTGCGCAGACCTTCCCCGACGCGCCGCTGGATGTAGCCCCGCGCGGATTCCACGGCGTGGCGGGTGCGTGAGATTTCGCCGGGAGTTCCCATGACCGAGTAGAAGACCTTGCAGGTGGCCAGGTCCTCGGCCAGCTTCACCGTGGTCACGGTCACGAAGCCCATCCGCGGGTCTTTCAGTTCGAACAAGATGACGTGGGCCGCTCGCTCTTTGATGCGCTGGCTGAGTCGCTGGATCATTCGACTGCCCATGTCAAAGCACCTCGATCTGGTGATCGATCAGCTCCGCCTCGGGATGCATGCGAAGTTGGTCGAGAATCTTCTGCAAGTCGGCCACGAGCTTCTTCGAGTCGTTGCCGCAGGTCGTCAGGCCGAGGGTGCCCGTCTGCCAAACATCCAGGTCATCCACTTCGGCCACCGACACGTTGTATCTAGCGCGCAATCGCCCCTTGATGGAGTTGATCACCCGGCGTTTCCCCTTGAGAGATCGACAACCGCGCAGACGCACGGTGAACTGAAGGATGGCGACTTGCATCATGGGGGCGTGGGTCCGCGAAGACCGGGGTCGGGGGAAAACTCAGCTAGATGCTCGGTCGTCATTCGGTGCCGCGACAATCTCGACGACACCGAAGATCGGTCCCTCGCATTGTCACTGGACTTCCACGGTTTCCTCGAGATTGCCGCGGTTCCCGAGACGACTCAATCGAGGCGGTCAGGGCAAGGTCAGCTCGCGCTGCTCGAACACGATTTCGAAGGCCTCCAGCTGGTCGCCGACTTTGATGTCGTCGAAGCCAGTGACCTTGATTCCGCATTCGAAGCCCTCTTTGACTTCTTTGGCGTCTTCTTTGAAGCGCCGCAAGGAGTCCAGGCCCGAGGTGTAAAGCACCTTGCCCTCGCGAACCACCCGCACCTGATCGGAGCGGCGAATCATGCCGTCGAGGACGTAGCAACCAGCAATCGACCCGACTCGCGACACCTTGAAGACCTCGCGGATCTCCACGTGCCCCACGATACGCTCCGATTGCTCCGGACTGAGCGACCCCGCCATCGCCTTCTTCAAGTCGTCGAAGATCTCGTAGATGACACGGTAGGTTCGAATCTCGACGCCAAGACGTTCCGCCGCGCGGCGCGCCTTGCCATCCGGTGCCACGCCGAAACCGATGCAGATGGCTTGGGTGGTGCTCGCCAGCATGATGTCTTCTTCGGTGATGCCGCCAACTGCCGCCCGCAAGACCTTGACCGCCACTTCTTCATGACGCAAGGACGTGAGCTCGCGTTTCAGCACTTCCACCGAGCCCTGCACGTCTGCTTTGACGACCACGTTGATTTCGTGAACCTTGCCCGCTTCCAAGGACTCGAACAGGTTCTCGAGAGTCACCGCTTCGCGCGGCGCATCCTCGGTTTCCTTGTCCTTACGGTTCCGCTCATTGGCAACCTTCTCGGCGCCGCGCTCGTCTTCGACGGCTTGCAGAAGGTCTCCGGCTTCGGGAATCTCTCCCTTGAAACCGTACACCCGGACCGGGGTCGAGGGCCCGGCTTCCTTGATTCGCCGGCCTTGGTCGTCTTCCAGCAGGCGAACGCGGCCCCAAGTCTTGCCACACAAGAACGGGTCGCGCACTTTCAGAGTGCCGTCGCGCACCAGGACGGTGGCCACCACACCCTTGCCCTCTTGCTTGGACGCCTCCAAGACGTAGGCCTTGGCCTTCTTCGAGTTGTCCGCTCGAAGGTCGTGGATCTCGGCCTCCAGCGCGAGACGTTCCAAGAGCTCGTCGACGCCTTGTCCGGTCATGGCAGAAGTTTCGATCACTGCGATCTTGCCGCCGAACTCCTCCGGCAACACGTCCGCCGCCATCAACTGTTGCTTGACCCGCAGAGCGTCCGATTCCGGTCGGTCAATCTTGTTCAACGCCACCACCAGGGGGCGGTCTTCGCCGGCGGCCCGGGCGTGGTGCAGTGCTTCTTCGGTTTGCGGCATGACGCCGTCGTCGGCAGCCACGATCAGCACCACGATGTCGGTGCAGTCCGCGCCGCGGGCCCGCATCTCGGTGAATGCCCGGTGTCCCGGCGTGTCTAGGAAAGTGACCTTGCCCCCCGCCGGCGTCTGCACTTGGTAGGCGCTGACGTGCTGGGTGATGCCGCCAGCTTCCCCATCCACGACCTTGCTCTTGCGAATGAAGTCCAAGAGCGAGGTTTTGCCGTGGTCGACGTGGCCCATGAAGGTGACCACCGGTGGACGCAAATCCGGGTCCCTCTCTTCTTCGCTGGTTTCTTCGGGGCCCTCTTCTTTGGCGAGGAACTCGGCTTCCACGTCTCGCGCGCTCCTGACTTCAATCTCGCGACCGAATTCAAGCGCGAGGGTGAGCACCAGCTCCTCGTCCAACATCGAGTTGATCGTGGAAGGTGTGCCCTGAGACATCAGCAACTTGCCAAGAATCTCGGCCGCACGAATTCCTGTCGCCTGGGAGAAGTCCTTCACCGTCAGCGGCGCAACCACCGTGACCTTGCGGTCGGGTGCCACGGGCTTCTTCTTCGGAACCTTGGGCCCTCGTCGCGGCGCGCGACGACCCTGTCGACGGGCAGGTCCTCGCTCCCAGAACCGCGGCTTCGCCACCTCGTTGGCACTGACCGGGGCAAAGTCCTCGGGATCCGGCGCCCACTTGACTTGTTTGGCCGACTTGCGACGTCGGGTCTGGGCCGTGGTCTTGTCGTCTTCCTTGCCGCCCCGGCGACCCGGCCCCCCGGTCGATGGCGAAATCGATCGCTCGAGCTGTTCATGGGTCGCCTGGGACTTCGCGACCTCGGCATTGTCGAGTTCGATCCGGCCGAGGATCTTGGCGCCCCGGCGACCATCCTCTTGACCAGGCTTTTGCTCGGCGGCGGGCTTCTCTTCGGTGGTTTCCGTTGTTTCGGCGGCTTCGGTGGAGGCAGCCACGGTCTGCTCTTCCGCCGGCTCGGTGGCAACGGTGGGCGGCTGTTCCTCCGCCACCTCTTCGGAGGAAGGTTCGCTGCTCAAGGCGGCAGGTTCCGTGGAAGCGGCCACCTCGGCCACTTCGGGTTCCGCAACGACCTCCGGTTCGGGAGCAGTCTCCACCGCCGCACCATCGGTGCTTGCGGTGGTCGCGGCCACGGCTTCCACGGACGCCTCTTCGGGAACCTCCTCCGGCTCTTCCGCCGAACGGGCTTCGCGCTCGGCACGGCGGCGGACTTGTTCCTCTTTCTTGGCCTCCTCCTCGGCCTTCTTCTCCGCCTGCCGCTCTTCGGCATCCGACTCCAGACGATCGAATAATTCGTCTTCGTCCAGGTCCCGATAGCGGTAACCGACTCTCAGGAGTGCAACTTCGCCAGGAGCGAGGTTGGAGGAGTGACTCTTAATCGGGAGGCCGAGCTTCTTGGCAAGAGCCAAGAGCTCTTTGGAGTCGGCCTCCATGTCTTTGGCGAGCTCGTGCAACCGCAAATCCAGCACTCCCAGAACCTACGACCCCGCGAATCACGGCGAGGCCTCTCCATTGGCCTCACCCCCGCTTCCCTCCGGACCGGTTTCCGTCGGAGCCAGGGTTTCCGTATTCGCTTGCGCCTCGGAAGAGACCTCTTTCTTGGTGAGATCCTCTTCGCCGGGCATGTTTGTTTCTGACGTTTCTGTCGTTTCGCTGCTTTCGGAGGCCTCGGGGGCTGCCGAATCTTCCGCCGAAGGAGCTGGCGTCGTTGCCGCCGTTGGTCCTTCTTCGCCCGCTTCGCCTTCCCCACCCATCGGCTTCAGATTGATTTCCCAGCCGGTGAGCTTCGACGCCAGACGGACGTTCTGTCCGCGACGCCCGATGGCCAAAGAGAGCTGATCCTCCGCGACGTGCACCGCCGCGTTGTGATCGTTCTCATCAAGTTCGATGTTGGAGATTTCGGCCGGCCGCAGCGCATTCATGATCAGCACTTCCACGGAATCGTTCCATGGAATGATGTCGACCTTTTCCCCGTTGAGTTCTTCGGTGATGGATTTGATTCGAGTGCCTCGAATTCCCACGCAGGCACCAATGCAGTCCACCCGCATGTCATACGAGGAAACCGCAATCTTGGTGCGATACCCGGGCTCTCGCGCCACTCGCTTGATTTCGATGATGCCGTCGCCGATTTCCGGGACTTCCACCTCGAACAAACGCCGCACCAAGTCTGGGTGAGAGCGCGACAGGATGATTCGCACTCGCAGTCCGATCTTCTTGACCTCGGTGATGAGGGCCTTGATCCGGTCCCCCACGGAGTACTGCTCGCCGCGGACAGTTTCGGAGCGAGGCAAGATGCCTTCGCCCTTGCCCAGGTTGACAATGATGTTGCCACCCTCGACCCGCTGCACGACACCATTGACGAGTTCGCCGACCCGTGCCGTGTACTGATTGAGGACCACATCCTGTTCCGCTTCGCGGATTCGCTGGATCATGACCTGCTTGGCCGTTTGAGCACCGATTCGGCCCAGGTCGACGAAATCCGCGATGTCATCGCCGAGATAAGCTTCCACCTCGCCCGTTTCGCGGTCGACGTGCACGGTCAGTTCTTCGCCGGCGTCGTACTTCTTCCGGGCGGCAGTGGCGAGCGCATATTCAATGGACTGAAACAAGAGTTCTTTGTCGATCTCTTTGTCACGATGGAGAGCATCTACGATTCGCAGAATCTCTTCGCGATCCATCGATCCTCGCCTCGCTATTCTCAGTTCCTCGGTCTCGCGGACTCCTTCCACGCGACCCTCCCCGCCCCCGGCGCCGTCCTTTCGAACTCCATCGCGTTCGAACGCCTCGGCTTCCGAACTCCGCGGCAATGCACGAATGCATCGACCACACGGAGACTTCGACCGAAATGCTCGGAACGGGCCCCAAGGCCACCACCCTCGCCGTGGTGTGAATCACGGGAGAGCCCACGCCCTCAAGACCCCTTGCCAGGGACTTCCGCCGTGCCTCCCCGGTCCGGTGACAAAAAAAAGTGGGCTGTGGGCCCACTCTCATCTCACCGACACCAGGTGCAGAACGGGGACATGGTACAGGAACCACCCCCCGGAGACAACGACGGCCTCAGGGAGTCCAGGGGGGCGCGACCAAGCGCCGACGTCCGTCCTGCGAGACGGCGACCGCCGCGTCTCCGGGCCGGAATTCTCGGTCCCACAGCTGGCACGTGACCTCCTTGTGCTTCTGGTCCAAGGCCTCGCAGTAGTTGGTGAACACACAGCGCCGAACCTCTGCGCCGCGGCCGAGTTCCATCTTGAGGAACCAGTCCGGGTCGGCGAGGGACTGGCGGGCCGCGCCGACCAGGTCACAGTCTCCCCGCTGGAGCGCGCCTTCGGCCAATTCGAACGACTGAATGCCGCCGGCCCCCACCACCGGAGTACGAAAGCCTGCCTCTCGCACCCGTTGCCGAATCGACCGGGACAAAGGCAGGTTGCGGCCGAACGGTGGGTCGCCCTCGATCCGCACCGTGGGCATGCACTCGTGGCCGCTGACACCGGTGTACGGGTAAGCCGCTTCTCCCACCGCCGGCTGGCGGGCATCTTCGAACTTGCCGCCCTTGGACACCGACAGGAAATCCATCCCGGCCGCGGCGAACTCCACCCCGTAATACTCGGCATCTTCGACAGTACTTCCCGCAGAAATCACCTCATCTCCTAGGAACCGGCAACCGACGGGATAGTCGCTGCCTACCGTCCGGCGGACCTCACGAAACACCTCCAGTGGCAATCGGACCCTTGCTTCCGGGGATCCGCCATAGCCATCGGTTCGGTTGTTCCGGCGGGAAAGGAATGACGCCATCGTGTAGGCATGGGCGTAGTGCAATTCGACGCCGTCGAACCCGGCTTCCCGGGCACGTCGAGACGCAGTGGCGAACAGTCCCGGCAACACCTGGGGGAGGTTGGCGATGTGTGGCTGCTCGGTATCCGTGACCCGTTCCCGGAAGCCGAACTCCAGCGACTCCCACTCCCGCTCCGTCAAAACCGACCGCAAGGACTCCTCGGAGAGCTGCAGCAGGGCCTCCCGAACGGCTGATTCCTCGGACAGGTCTCGCTCTTCCATGCCGGGCTGCTGAGACACTCCTCGTCGGTGACGATCGGTGATTTCGAGGAAACGCTCGAGGAACTTGCGCCGATCCGGCCGCCGCCGAATACGCAAGAAGTCGATGACCTGAATGAGCAACCGGGTTTGGCCATCCGATGCCTCGCGAACTCTGCGAACCAGCTCGCGGAGCCCGGGAATGCAGCCATCGTTTCCAATGCGCAGCAGCGGACCGCTCGGGATGTCGCGAATTCCCGTGGCCTCCACCACCAGCACGCCCGGCTTTCCCCGAGCGAATCGCTCGTACCAATCGAGAACGGCCGGGGTTGCCTCCCCGTTCTCGGTGGATCGCCAGGGCACCATCGCGGGCACCCAAGTGCGGGTCCGAGACTGGATGGGACCGATGGCGATCGGCTGGAAAAGCAGGCTCGACTGGGCGGTCTCGCGATCCGGCCAAGTGGTTTCCGGGATGACGTGTTTGGGCACAGGACCTCCTGAGTTTCTCGGACCACGGATTATTCATGAATCCTGCGTGGCCTCGGAGCCAGAATCTCCCCATGGCACTCAGCCTCCTCGTCCTGCTCGCATCGGCACTCCAGACAGGGACCCCGAGACAGATCGGGCCTGCCTCGGCAGAGCTTCGGCTTTCGGAAACCCTGGAACGGGTGCTGGTCGAGTCCCCGCCCCTGGACGAGATGGCCAGGCACCTCGCTTCCGCCGAGGAGGAATCCGCCGGGGATTTGCGACTCTCTTATTCCTTGGCGCGTTCGGTCCTCCGTGGTGAGGAAACACTGCCCGCCCTCCCCCGAGATCCCGGTCTGCTGCTGGTGTTGGCTCGAGAGTGGCCGGTGCCCACACCCGCGTCTTGGGTTCCCGCCTTCGTCGCGCAACTCGGCGCCGGGCCGCTTTGGGACGTGGCCCTCCTGGAGTGGATTGCCAAAGCGGAGGGATCCGCGGGACCACAAGCCCTGCAATCGTTGATTCCCGAGGAACGAGCCTTGCACTGGCTGCCTCCCACTCGGGCGGCCGCGATGGAGCTGGTCGGCTTGCGGGGAAACCTCGAGGGCGCTCGCCAGCTCTTTGCAGCGCAATCCAGCTTGCACAACGACGTTCGTCACTACGCGATTTTGGGTTTTCGAAAGCTCATCGCTCAACAGATCCGCAAACGTCGCGACGCCGCTTTGGCGGACTTCTACAACAACCTGCACCTCGCTTATCCGCCCGGAACGACTTTCTTGCTCGAGGCGGCCGCCAAATGGATTCGCCTCGGCAAGAACCTGGACCAAGCCGACCGCTGGTTGGAGGAGGTCGAAATCTCGGTCCAGGGGAGACTCGACACCGGCAGTCTCGAAGTTTGGGTGAACACTCGACTGGGGCGCTTCTGGTCTGCGTTCTTTGCCGGCGAACCAATCGCACGAATCGAAGCCTTGCTCGGGGACGAACTGGTCTGGCCACGGCAACCCGCCGAGCGCGAAGACACACTTCGGATTGCCCAGGCCAAAGTCGATCTGGTGCGAGGATTCCTTCGCGAGTGGGCGGGAGAGTCAGGAAAGGCGGCGTTCCAAAGAGCTCTCGAGGAGATCCCCAAAGACGCGAACTCGAACCCCTTCGATCGAGCCTTCTACGGAACCTTCGGTCCCTACTTCGCCATCCAGATTCAACGTCGCCTGGGTCACGCCGACCCGGCCCGCGAGTCCTTGGCAAATCTCGTTGCGGAGATCGAAGCTTCCACCGCCTGGACCGGTTTGGGTCTGTTGAATCGCGATGAGTTCCAAGAGGACCGAGCGGTCAGCGACGTGTTCTTGCGACTCGCGGAACTGACTCTCCAGGATGCGGGGGATCCAGACGCGGCCGCGGCTCTACTTGCGGAACGGCTGCCAATTCTGGAGAAGCTCGGCGCCTGGCCCAATCCACAAACCTTGCTTCATGGAAAGCTGTTGGCGGGTCGGATCCACCTGCATCGGCGCGATGGCGCAAATGCAATGCAGGCAATCGAAACCGCGGAGAAGTTGTGCAGCGAACTTCGCCTGGGATGGCGAGAGCACTTCGTGAAAATGCGCGATCGGGGCGAACTTCCCCCGGTGCCGCCCGAACGAACATTGTGGCAGGAAGAGCGTGCGTTCTCCGACTGGAACACGCGCGCGCTGCTCCAACGCGCTGGCCTAGAAGCGACCCTGTTGTTGGACCGCACCGCCTCGACTCGCTCGCTCCACCGCGCGAGCATCCACGCGAGATGGGACGAGGACCGCTGGGCTGCGGTCGCCCTGAACCACGCGGCGCGAGGCCTTTCCACGCTCGCCGAGCGGGCGCTCACCTGCGTTGAGCCGAGTGCGCCCTACTACTATGATCTTGGCTGCGCCCACGCCTACTTGGGCAACGAAGAACAGGCAATCGAGTTTCTCGAACAACACCTCGCGACTCAAACCTGCACCCCGGCCGGTCGCCGACTCGAAGTCGAATTCATGCGGAAGGACCCGGACTTGCAGCGGTTGTCAGCTCACCCTCGATTCCCGCAGCCGTGAACTCGGTCGGGAAGAACCATAGGACGCCGGCGCGAATGAATCCGCAAGACCGCATCAACGTTCGCGTCAATGGCGAAACCAAGCAGATCCCTGCGCAAACCACGGTCACGGATTTGCTGGATTTGCTCTCCCTTCCTCACGAGCGCATCGCCATCGAAAAGAACCGAACGCTGCTGCCGCGAGCCGACTTCGGAAAACCTCTCGCCGAAGGCGACACGCTGGAGATCGTCACCTTCGTCGGAGGCGGATGACCCGCTTCCCTCTCACCAAGGAACACCCATGACCGCTGCCACGGAAGCACCTCTGACCATCGGCAAGTATCGGTTCCAATCCCGTCTGTTCTTGGGAACCGGGAAGTACTCCACGATGGAGCAAATGAAGAGCGCCCTGGAGGCGTCCGGAACCGATTGCGTGACCGTGGCAGTTCGCCGTGTTTCCCTCGACCCGAACGAAGAGAGCCTCTTGAAGCACTTGGACTTGGATCGATACACGCTCCTGCCGAACACCGCGGGGTGCTACACCGCCGAAGACGCACTTCGCGTGGCGCGCCTTGGCCGTGAGGCCGGACTCTCGGACTTGATCAAGCTGGAAGTCTTGGGAGACCGACTCACGCTACTACCGGACCCGGTCGCCACCTTGGAAGCCACCGAAGTTCTGGTCAAGGAAGGCTTCACCGTTCTCACCTACACCTCCGACGACCCGGTCATGGCACTCAAGCTGCAGGACGTCGGTGCTGCGGTGGTCATGCCCTTGGGATCCCCCATCGGCTCTGGCCAGGGCATCAACAATCCGCGCAACATTCGCCTGATCAAGAACACCTTGTCGGTGCCAGTCA
Organism: Planctomycetota bacterium; assembly: GCA_028289345.1. Taxonomy (GTDB): domain Bacteria; phylum Planctomycetota; class B15-G4; order B15-G4; family SIAN01; genus JANQQL01. The sequence goes on from JANQQL010000001.1 coordinate 210,521, forward strand.
TCGTCGATGCGGGGGTGGGCACCGCTTCCGACGTGACCGTGGCCTTCGAACTGGGGGTGGACGGGGTGCTGATGAATACGGGAATCGCCCTCGCGGACGACCCGGTGGCGATGGCGGCCGCCATGAAGCACGCGGCGATCGCCGGGCGCGTCGCGTTCCAGGCCGGACGCATGCCGACCCGCGAGTACGCCAGCCCCAGCAGTCCGGCAGAAGGAACCATCACGGCCAGTGCTCCTTGACCGTGGACCGAGCCCAGGGTGCCATGCAACTTCCGGAAGACGTACTGCGTGAGCAAGCTCACTCCGACGATTTGCGCACAGTTCCTTTTGAAACTCTCGCGTCACTCGCTTCCTCATCCCGCCTTCGGTCCTCGGCGGACTGCTCCCTGTGCAATGCTCAATCCGGGGCAATCCTCGACCAGGGCGACTTGCTGGGCGGCAAGACTCTGACGGTTCTCGAAACAGCGAACGATCAGGGGATCGAGCTGCGCCAGTACACCTCCACCGACCACGACGAAGACATGGACACGGTGCCGCCGATGGATGCCATCACGGTCATGGAGCGGATCTCCAAGGTGGAACAGTACCTGCTCGAAGAAGCTTCCGACCACTATCCCCCGACCGCAGACGGTCTGCGCGGATGGGTGACGATCCGCAAGCACAAGCGGGTCGGCCGTCATGGATTCCAGCAGGTGCGCCTGCAAAGCTCGGAGCCTCCCTGGCTCGAACGCGAAAGGCACTGGCGACAACACAACGGCGGCAGTCGGCCGGCCCGATTGGAGGTCGCGGCCACCGCGGAAACAACCGTTGGCGAGTTTCGCGGCGGGGTGACCGCCCTGTTGGATCCGAGCTCGCCGCGCGCACTGGAAGTGGTTTTGTTCTTTCGTCCTTCTTGCTCCGGGTGGCTGCACCAGGTGCCGGGCGATCAACGCTGGGGGATGGCTCAGGCAATCCGTGAGGTGACGGGCGCGTTGCGCCTGGAGTTGTCCTTGCGCGGCTATCCCGAGGCCTACACCTGGGTCCTGCATGCCGGTCAGAACGAAGAACTCTTTGTCCGCTTGTTCGTCAGTCACCGAGTGTCCCGGGAGGGCGGTCACGAGTCCTGGGTTCGCGCACTCAAGGACCATCTCGGCCTGAGTTGATGGAAGCTCGACTCTGGACGCTGCCGTTCTGCCTGACCGCCGCCGCCAATCTGCTCCATGGGACCTCGTTCCACACGTTCGTCCATCTGCCAGGATTTCTGCGCAGTCGCGGATTGGAAGAACACACCATTGGATGGTGGATGGCACTGCTGTCCGGAGTCGCCATCTTGGTGCGCCCCTGGATCGCACGGACCATCGATGTTCGTGGAAGACGAGTCGTGCTCCTTGCCGGTGGCGCAATCCATGTGTTTGCCTGCCTCACCTATCTGCTCGCCGCGCACGGAGCAGAGTGGATTCTGTTGGCCCGCGTCGTTCACGGGTTCTCTCACGCGGCGCTCTTCTCCGTCATGTTCACCGTCGCCGCCGACGTGATTCCGGCGCAACGCTTGACCCAAGGGATGGCGTTGTTCGGAATCTCCGGAATGGTCTCGTTGTCCATCGGTAGCACCTTGGGGGACTTCGTTTTGCGACACGGCGACTACTTCGACTTGCTATGGAGCGCCGCCGGATTTGCCACCTTGGGCTGGTTGGTTTGCCTGCCACTCCGCGACAGCCACTCTTCGCCCGGGCAGAAGGTGGTCGCTCCTCGGCCTTTTCGGGTGTCTGCTCGCCAAACCGACCTGCTACCGATTTGGTTCTTGGGAACGGTCTATGCTTTTTCGATGGCGGCTTGCTTCGTGTTTCTCAAGACCTATGTGATCGAGATTGGGACCGGTTCCGCGGGTGGCTTCTTCTCCGCGTATGCGACTGGCGCCATCGCTCTTCGTTTCGGGGGCGGGTGGATTCCTGATCGCTGGGGACGGCGCAAGATGTTGGTGCCGGCGTTTTGCGCCACGGTCGCGGGCCTCGGAGTTCTGGGTTTTTGGCCCCAGGCCTCGGCGATCCTGCTGGCGGGTCTCCTGTGTGGACTCGGCCATGGCTTCATTTTTCCCATCTTGCTGAGTTTGGTTCGCATTCGTGCCAGGGACGGCGAGCAAGGCGCAGGGATGGCGTTGTTCACCGCCTTGTTCGACATTGGAGCGCTCTTGGGCAGCCCGACCCTCGGCCTGGTGGTCTCGCGCGCGGGCTATCCCGCCATGTTTTCCGTCGCCGCGCTGAGCACGGCATTGGCCCTGGTCACTTTCTTGTGGTGGGATCGCAACCATCGAGTCGACACCCCCTCCGAGAACCAGGCCTCGGCTTGAGCGGTACAATGGGTCCATGCACTCCCCCACTCCCGCTCCCCTCGACTCTTCGCCAGTCTCTGCGCAGAAAATCGCGGCGCTTCATGAAACGATTGACTCGCTGAAGCGGGTCGCCGTGGCGTTCTCTGCGGGGATCGACTCCACCCTGGTGCTGAAGGTCTGCGCGGAACGGCTCGGCGAGAACGCCCTCGCAGTGATTGGCATCTCCCCTTCTCTGCCTCCTGGAGAACTCGAACAGGCCCGGTCCCTGGCCAAGGAGATCGGCACCACGTTGTTGGAAGTCGAAACCAACGAGCTGGAGAACCCCGCTTACGCCGCCAATCCGGACAACCGCTGCTACTTCTGCAAGAAAGAGCTGTTTCGAGAAGTGTTGCCAATTGCTCGAGCACGCAAGATTCCGTGGGTGGTCGATGGGTTGAATGCCGACGATCTGACCGATCACCGTCCCGGTCGCGTCGCCACCGACGAAGCCGGGGTGCGCCATCCTCTGGTCGAAGCCGGCTTTCACAAATCAGAGGTCCGGGACTACGCTCGAGTCCTCGGCCTGCCCAACTGGAACAAGCCAGCGCTGGCTTGCCTGTCTTCCCGCGTCCCCTCCGGGGATCCGATCGATGCGGAGTTGCTGCAGCGCATTGGCCAGGCCGAGTCGTCCTTGCAGGCTCTCGGATTCCGAGGTTTTCGAGTTCGCTGCCACGGGGAACTGGCACGCCTGGAGCTCCCGCCGCCACAACTGGGTCGGGCACTCGAGCAACGGGAACAAATCTCTCGCTCCCTCCGGCAACTGGGATTTCGCTTTGTCACCCTCGACCTCGAGGGCTACCGCCGCGGATCCCTGAATCCTTCGGAAGCGAGCTGACCCTCATGCGACCACCACGGGTGTTCTTGGGGGTTGGGCTGCTCACCGCGGCCTATTTCCCGTGCTCTTATTGGTTCGATCGCAGTCCCGAACGGAGACCTCTGGAAGAACCCTATTCGTTTCTCCAAACGTTGGAGCGCGACGGGGTCCTTCGAAGCGACTGGTTCGGACAAGAGATCGCCGTTCGAAAAGCCAAGAGCAGGTCCTATGACTTCGACACCGCCGCGCGCACCGCGTCCCAGTTGCACGCGTCGCCGGGAGTCGCACACGGATGGACCCGCCAGGATCTGGCCGAAACAAACGGCGCGGTCGCCTTCTCCCTGACCGACCCCCAGGAGCGCACCACCCTCCAGTGCGAGAGTGAGTTCCCGGCCTCCCCATTCCCGGCATTGGTCTGGAGTGCTCGATTGAAGCTGATCGGCTCGGACAAAGACTCGGGCGAGCTCACCATCCACCTGGCACCGGGGACCGGGGAGCCCGATCCTCGATTCCGAGTGCGCACTTCCCCTTCCACCAGGCCGAAGGCCGCCGCCCCTGTGGTTTGGGCAAACCCGCCACTCGGCCAGTGGCTGGACGTGCAACTCGGAATCCCCGGAGCGTTCCTTCGGGACGCAACCACGCTCGTCGCCACGGTGGTCACCTCGGCCCAAACGATCGTGCTGGACCAATGCAGCATCCAGCCAGGCACCGAACTCGATGGCTTGCTTGCCGGCGGCCACCCCCGCGGCGTGAACGTCGTCGAGACCACGCGAGAGCTGAAGCGAATGGTCCGTCGCGGACCGGACGAGCGACTGTGTCTCGCCATGCCGAATGCGTCGACCTTGACCTACGAACTTCAGCTGCCTCCGGAACCCGGCGAGTTGTTGCTGGGCGTGTCGGCGGCGTGCCACCGCAATCAACCCGGGCGCAGTGAGTTCGTCGTCGGAGTGAGCCGGGAAGGCGAGTTCGAAGAAACCGTCTTGCGCAGCCACGTCCGCGAACTGCATCGCACTCATTTCGTCGATCATCGAGTGGACTTGACGCGATTCGCCGGAGAACGGGTTCGGATCCAGTTTCGAGCCCGGTCCAGTGACGAGTTCTCGGGACCGACCCTGCTTCTTGCGAACCCGGTCTTCCGTCGTCGCCCACTCTCCGAGAGCCCTCGTCCCCCGACCATTCTGCTACTGAGCGTGTCCGGTTCCCCGACCGCGAGTGAACCGCCGAGCTTCGGTCGCATGGAGACGGACTCCGTGCGTTTCTCAGAAGTCCATGTGCCGTCTCGAGATCGCAACGCCGCGCTGTTGAGTCTGATGACAAGTTGCGCGGTTCCGACCGCGGGCCCCGGTCCGCGAGAACACACAAACCTTTCGCGCACTCGACCGCTCCTCGCCGAAGCACTCACCCAGCGTGGTTACCATTGCTTCGCGGCCACCGAAAGAAGCCGAGACGGCACCTTGCTCCGCGGCTTTCCAGAGCGCTGGAACGGGAACCTCGGCGATTCCGAAGATGCGGTGGTCAACTGGTTGGATCGCTATGGCGAGAACCCTTGTTTCGTGTGGTGGCAGCTTCCCGAGCGCGAACCGGGGACCGCCATCAGCAACCTCCTCCAACGCCTGCAGGCGCGGGGACTGTTGGAGCCGTCGCTGGTCGTCCTCGTCCCGGAGGCTGACGCGGCCGGAGCGGAGATTGCCTTTCGCGACTCGTCGAGGCTGGCTCCCGACCAAGTTCGGGACGAAACCGTCAGTCTGTGGGATGTCGCCCCCACCATCCTGTCCCTCGCTCAGCTCGCTCCCGAGCCGAGTTTCGGGGGGCGAGACGTCTTGGCAACTCCCGAACCTGCCGCCTGGAGTGTTCCTTCGACCTCGTTGCGCTACGTCGCCCGTACTCTCCCAAGGCTGCGAGAAGCCGTCGTCCCGCTGGATTCCTCCAACCCCTACCCAGCTCCCGGAGACTCCCGTTGACCTTGCGCCGCGCCATTACCACCGGGGCCGTGCCGGGCATGTTGTTGTTCCTGATTTTGTTCGCCGTCGGCACCTACAGCCTTTCCCACGTCCAATCGAATCCTGACCCGGACACTCAACGAGTCATGGAACGATACGCCCACAAGATCTATCTGACGTTGGCAAGGATTGGATTGGTCCACCTGTGGACGGGGTTGCTGCTGGGCTCATTCTCCGGCCTCGTAGTTCGGTTCCTGTATCCGCAGTTGCAGCACCGAGTCGGGTTCTCGCTGTTGGCCCTGGGAGTGCTCGGATGGACGTTCTTCTACTTCACCGCACGGTTGTTGATTCGTCAGCCGACCTTCTATGACCAGTTCCTTTTTGCCCAAGGTGGAGCGGCGCGTCGCCTGCAAGTATTCCTCACCGACGAGGTCGGCCTTTTCGGACTGAATGCGATCGCCGGGATCCTTGGGTTCGCAGCGCTTCTCACCTCCCGGCACTTCCGAGAATTGGTCCCTCGACGCACTCCATGGACCCGTCGTCAGCTCGTCTTCGTCTTGCTGTTGGCGACGACGGCCCTTGGCATCAGTCTTCGCTGGGTTTGGTCCCCTCCCCGGCCGGAAAGACCGGACCGTCCAAACATCCTGGTGCTGTCGGCTGATTCCCTGCGACCGGACCACATGTCTTTCGAAGGCTACCACCGATTGACCACCCCAAACATCGATCGGCTGGCGGCCCGCTCGCGAGTGTTCCGGCAAGCCTACGTGCCCCTCGCCCGGACTCTCCCCTCGTGGACCACGTTTCTCACGTCGACCCAATCCCACACCCACGGAATTCGTCACATGTTCCCCGAGAGCAGCCGGCGGCGCATTCCCTTGCCGACCCTGGCCGAGGAACTGGGAAAGCACGGTTACCGATCTGGGGTCGTGAGCGATTTTGCCGGCGAGATGTTCGACTTGATCGACTACGGGTTCGACCTGGTGGACACTCCACCGGCATCCCACCTCGACGTTTTGGTCGAGCGTCAAATGCTGCTCCACTACCCGCTGGTGTTCCCCTTCATCAATCACCGACTGGGGAAGCGTGCGCTCCCGGTCATCTCCTACTTGACCATCAACTCCGATGCAAAGAGTTTGGCACATCGCGCGCTGCGCCGAATGCGTGAGCTTTCCGACGGTGGTCCGTTCTTCCTCACCGTGTTCTTCTCCACATCCCACGCGCCCTACGCTTCTCCCGATCCGTTCTATCGGAAGTTCACCGACCCGGCGTATGACGGGATTCACCGCTACGCCTACGGGATTCGGGATCCGCGACAATTCCGAGAGGGAGACTTGGAAGTCACCCGGGAGGACAAGGAACAGATCGTTGCGTTGTACGACGGCGCGATTGCCGCTGTCGACGATGCCATCGGAGTGATCCTCGAAGAACTCGAGGAGTGGGAGTTCCTGGACTCCACTCTCGTCGTCGTCACCGCGGACCATGGCGAAGACTTATTCGAGGGACCCAATCACCTCGATCACGGCAAGTGGTTTCGTGGCGGAGACCACGCCAATCACATTCCCTGGATTCTGTTCGATCCCACGGGAGAGTTGGGGGTTGGACCGATCGAAGAGCCGGTGCAAAGCCTCGACTTCATGCCGACATTGCTGTCCCGATTGGGGTTCGAAGTGCCCTCCACCTGCCAAGGGGTGGATCTGGTCCCGGCCCTCCGTCAAGAGGAGCCGTTCCCCCATCGTCCCTTCTTCGCGGAGACGGGCGTGTGGCTGAAAGCTCCTAGCACCTTTGAGGCGGAGCCCGACGCGCTGCTCTACCCTCATATCAACGACATGCTAGATGCCGACCCCTTCGACGATTCCCTTCTGCTCGCTCCCCCCTACGACCGTCAAGTCGTCAAAGCCAAGCACCGCATGGTTCGCGATGGCAAATGGAAGCTGACCTACGAGCCCACCCGCAGCGGCGCCCGCTATCGACTGTTCGATGTGGAACGCGATCCCCTCAATCGCCAGGACGTTGCCGAACAGTTCCCCGAACAGGCCGCCCGGCTGCGTGCGGAACTGCGTCGCTGGATGGACCAGGATCGGTGTCGAGTTTTTGACGGGCACGATCACTTGAGTCATCAGTTCACCGACCTGGCGGACGGCTGACCGACTCCGTCGACCCGGGCTCAGCCGTAGTACACGACCTCCGCGGCATCTTTCGCAATGCAGGTTCCGGCTTCTTGGCGAAGGATCGCCGCTGCGTCTTGCAAAGCTCCAATGGCGGCAAAGCCTCCGGTGTCGTTGACGAACGAGCAAGCTCCCTCCACCTTTGGCGCCATCGAGCCCGCAGGAAACTCCCTCGCAGCGATGGCTTCCGGAGAAATGCGACGAATTGCCCGAGCGTCCGGTTGACCCCAGTGTTCCCAGACCGCGTCGACGTCGGTCAACATCAGGAACGCATCGGCGTTCAGCTCCTTGGCGAGGAGCGCGCTGGCGCGATCCTTGTCGATGACGGCCTCCACTCCGACCAGGCTGCCGTCATTTTGGAACGCCGTCGGAATCCCGCCGCCGCCGCTGCAGATGACCAGAACCTCTTGGTCGACCAAGATCCGAATCACTCCGATCTCGAAAATGCGCTGGGGTCGAGGCGAAGGAACGACCCGCCGGTAGCACTCGCCTTCCTTCACCATGGTCCAGCCGCGCTCGCGCACCAGGCGACCGGCCTCTTCTTTCTCGAAGCCTGGGCCGATGGGCTTGGTGGGCTTTTGAAATGCCGGGTCGTTGGCGTCGACCTCGATCTGTGTCAGTAGCGTGGCGACTCGCTGCTCCTCGGGAAGCAAGTTGCCGAGCTCTTGCTCGATCAAGTAACCGATCATTCCGCCGCTTTCGGCACCCAGCACGTCCAAAGGGTAAGTCTCGACGTACGGATCCGCTGCGCTCTGCATCGCCAGCAACCCGACTTGAGGACCATTGCCATGGGAGATCACCAGGCGGTGGTCCTTGGCCAGCTCCGCCAGAGCACCCGCCGCGACTCGAATGTTCGCGCGCTGATTCCGTGCGTTGAGTTCTTCCCCTCGACGCAACAGCGCATTCCCCCCCAAGGCCACCACCACCAGCAACGTATCGCTCCTCTTGCTTGACCCCGGATTGCCCCGGGTCTTCCCCGCGCCTGGAGATGCGTTCGCGCAACGAATGGGGGCGCGAAGGGCACCACCTCCCCCGGGAAGGACAAAAAAACGAGTGATTCGCGTTGGGGCGAATCTCTCTGGCCGGTTCGAAATTCAGTCCCCGAACATTCTCTTGCTTGGCTCTTCTACCTCTCAGGATTCGTCATGAAACTCTTCGTTGTCCCAATGGTTCTGATTTCTTGCCTGGCCGCGCATGCTGCCGCCCAGGTCGTCCACCCCACCAGCTACGAAAACACGTTCCGTGCCGCGCGCGAGGGGGAAGTCCCCGATGATTGGGAGAGCCGGGTGGCTGCGATGCACTCCCGGCCCCAGATCGCCCGAGACTCCGTTGCTCAGACCTGGGACGGACCCAATCGCCTGGTCATGTACGACGTTCTCGCCCAACAAGAAACCCTGGCCGACTTTCCGACCGAATCGCCCGCGCAGCGCTGGATCCCGGGCACATCGGCGCCGCTGAGCAGCGACGAAATCCACGGACGCTCGTGGACCACGACTCCCACTCCGATCACCACAACGGGCTTCCCGTGGAGCACCCACGTCCGCATCACCTACAGCAACAGCACCGGGAGTCACGTCGCCTCCGGGACGCTGATCGATCCGTATCATGTGATCACGGCAGCAACCACGGTCCATGAGGGGGCCGGCGGCACCTGGTCGAGTGGCGTCACCGTCTACCCGGCCTGGGATGGTGAGGCAGACGACGCCTTCGGGTCTGCCGCCGCCTCGAACTTCGGAGCAATGACCGCCTGGATCAGCAGCAGCGCCTCCTCCGACAACATGGCCTGGATTCGCTTGAATCGCCCCATTGGGTTCCTCACTGGCTATCTGGGCTACGGCGTGCCGAACTCCGCGGATCTCACCACGAACTTCTACAACCTGGCGGCTTATCCCACCGACACTTGCTACACCGGTGCCCCGGACGCGATGTACTACTCCTTCGGGACCAATGACACCATCGGTTCTTCGACAGTCTCCGCGAGCGTGTCCTGGCCCTGCAACGGCACGGGAATGGAAGGCGGGGGGGCGTACAGCATCATTTCCAGCGAGCGCTTCGTTCACGGAGTTCTGGCCGAATATCAAGGTGGTGGAACCCCACAACTTCTCTTCACCACCTGGAACACCCAGAAGTTCGACTTCTACGTCAACAGTATGGAAACCCCGGTCTACTCGGCCGTGGTCATGGATTTGGTTCCGATGGGGTGCAAGGCGGACACCGGCGGCGCCCCGACTCACGCAGGAAAACCTCTCGAGGGATTCGAGTACTTGCTCGCCAACGCTTCCGACGTGGATCCCCCGAATGCGACTTACGTGGTGGACGTGTACGTATCTTCGAACAACAACATCAGTGAGTTCGACACCCTGATTCAGACTCAGATCATTGATCTGGATTTCGGCCCGCGCGAGGCGATCACCGTCGTCTCCGAGGAAATGCCCGTGTTGCCCCTCGACCTGGCGGGTGGCGACTATTGGGTCGGAGTCCTGGTCCGCTCGGCCAACAGCGACACCAGCAACGACGACACCGATGGGACGGATGCCAGTCCGATCGCCGTGACTCCTTGCGACGTGGAATTCGAAGTGTTCGGCGAAGGAACGCCGGGCCTCGGCAACGTGATTCCCGTTCTGTACGGCGTTGGCAATTCCTGCATCCTCGGAAACTACGAGATGCGTCTGGCCGGGGCTCGCGGCGGCAGCCGGGGAATCCTCTGGATGGGATTCGGCGAGGTTCAATGGAACCTGTTCGGCGGAACCTTCTTGATCGACCTGACTCAGCCGTACTACCTGTTCAACTTTGCTTTGGGAGGACCCCAGGGAGTTCCGGGCGCCGGGTCATTCGACCTGCCGGGAGCTGCCGACCTGGTCAACTATCCGGGCGTGGACATCTACTTCCAATGGACCGTCAAGGACGACGACGGTCCGGATGGCTGGGCGTTGAGCAACGGCCTGAGGCTTCACGTGAACTAATCCGAGTTCGTTGGAAACCCCACTCGAACGGTGCGGAGGCGGCCACGCCTCCGCACCGTTTTTTCTATCACCGTTTGAGGATCAGGGGGCGGTTTCGCGGAAGAGGACGCCCAACACGCCCCTGCTTCCACTCTCTCCGCCCCAAACCTCATGGGATTCCCGAACCGAGTGCTGGCGAACGGAATAACCTAGCAAGCTGGTGAAAAGATCTCGGATGGCCGAACGGGAGTCTTCGCGTTCGCCGAGAAGTCGGACCGCAGGCAAGGTGAAGTCACCGAATCTGCGGCGACGAGAACGTTGGCGCAATCACCCGACCGGGCGCCGAAGGTCTTCTTCACCAGACGGCTGCTCAATGGTTGTCCAACTTTTTTCTCCGAACCGCCACTCGGGAGGCCCCCCATGAAAGGGCTCATTTGCGTCGCCGCGTTCGTCGTACTCGCCACGGCGATTTTCCTGGGCTCACGAGCCTGGCTGGGAGTCCCCACAACCTCACAATCCGAGGCGGTGACAAACGAGGAGTCCCGACCGGTCGAGCGCTCCAGGTCTGCGCCTCCTCCCTCGCCGATCCTCGAGTCGGTTCGCAGCGAAGCCACCGCCAATCCCGACGTCGGCGATCCACCGAACTCCGACACCACCCCCTCCGCGGAGCCAGAGTCCACAGCATCCATCGTGACTCGCATCCGGGGACGTTTCGTGGATGGGATGGGAAGAGTCGTGGCCCAAGTTCGGGTTCTCGTCGCAGGATCCGACCAGTCCCTCGAAAGCGATGAGTCCGGCAGGTTTCGATTCGAACATGTCTCGGACCCGGACGACGAGCCAAGCTCATTCCGGTTGAGCACCGTCCACGCAAACTACGGCGCGCGGCGCTGGGAGTTGTTCCTTACCCCTGGCACCGATCATGACCTGGGCGACGTGCTTCTGGAAGCCGCGGTCAGCATCACGGGTACGGTGGTGGATTCCGGGGGAGCAGCCCTGGGCGCCATCACCGTCCAAGTCGAAGAGGCCCTGCGATCCGTGCGGGGCTCACGTTTCACCGGTGCCGACGACCCTTTGACCAGCGTGACGAGCGCCGCCGACGGCACGTTTCGGATCACCCACCTGCATGCCGGTCCCGTGCGCCTTTGGGCCGGCGGTGAGGGCTGGTCCTGGGCCACCAGCGACGAACTGGAACTGCGACCCGGAGAAAACCTTCAGGGGATCACTCTTGTCGTCACCCCGTTGGAACCCGAGGACAGCATCGAGCTGGTGGTGGTCGATCCGGAGGGGAATCCGGTCCCCCGCGCCGACCTTCACTATCGCTACCAAACCGGGGGACGATCCGGATCGGGAACCACACGAACCGATGAGCAAGGACGTTATCGCGCGTTCCTCGCGCTGCGCATCCCCCACTCGTTCCGCGCATCCGATCCCGACAAGCGCTTTCGCCCCGCCATCGCCCACGACGTCCTCCCTGGAAAGCACGACCTCGTCCTGAAGCTGGGTCCGCGGAAAGTCATGGCTCTCGACGTGCGCGACGAGCAGAACCGCGCGGTCGAAACCTTTCGTGTTTCGCTCCGCGATTCTTCCGGGAAACTCTCCGAGTTGGAGAACCTCCGGGCCGAACCGGAGAACGCGCCGGCCGAACTCCTCGTTCCGCCCGTTCCTTTCGACGTGACCGTCGAGGCCGACGGTTTTGCGCTGGCGAAAAGCGGACCATACGAGCCGGATCAAACTCCGGCCTCTCTCAAGGTCGAACTTCGAGCGCTTCCTCGAGTTCGAGGGACGGTCACCGTGGAAGGTCGCCCCGAGGAAGGAGCCGATGTGGCGCTGTATCGCGGTCGCCGATCCGGGGAATCGCTGAATATCAACGGGTTCGCCTGTCGTTCTCAGCGAGGAAGCGAAGCCCGAACGACCAGCGACGAGGACGGCCGCTTTGCTCTCACCGTTCGGGAAGCCGGTCCCTACTTCTTGCGAGCAGATTTTCCCGACCACGCTCCCGCCGAACTGGGTCCGCTCGACATCGATCCAAATGTCGGCATGGAAGGGCTGGAACTCGCTCTCGCCCCCGGCGGGGCCATTCGCGGCAAAGTCCTGGTTCCGTCAGGGAATCCGCGGGCAGATCTCATCGTGGGGATCTCCCGCGGGGACGGCCATGGCGTGACTCAGCGCACGGACGCTCAAGGAGAGTTCTTCTTCGATCAGTTGACGCCGGGCCAGTGGCTCGTGGAGTGGCGCGATGCAGAGATCCTTCCCCACACCACGTCGTCTTCGTCGAGCAGCAGCAATGGGAGTTCCCCCGAGCTGCCCTGGAACTGCCTGGTTCACGAAGGGCAGGTCACCCACTTCGACCTGGACCTGACTCAGCTGCAGGTGGCTTCTCTTGAAGGGCAGTTCCAATCTCCCGGCCTGGAAGGAGAACGCTTTCGAGCAACTCTCTCTCCAAGGGGAGCATCTTCCGCCAAGGACCGCGCTTGCGATCTGGACTCCGAAGGGCGCTTCGACCTCGAGGTCAGCTCCCTCGGTCCCCACGAATTGACGGTGCACGGGGAACTCGATTCGTTGCACCACATCCGGTTCGACGAACCGTTGGAACTGGTTCCAGGAAGAAACCTGTGGGAACTGGAGGTTCCTGCCGGCCGCTTGCGGATTTCCTTCGGCGCCACCGTGGACCGCGCCGAAGGGGTGGAACTGTTCTGGGGTGATGAAGATCGCCAAGCGACGATTCACATCATTGCGCGAACCCCCGCTGCCGGTACCAGTTTGGAGCTGTGGGCCCCGGCCGGGAAGTCGGATCTGGTCTATCACTTGGACGACGGCGAGCGTCGTTCCGCTCGAATTCACGTTTCCGCGGACAAGATCGAGCCCGTGAATCTACCGGTCGAACCTCTCGTTGCCGAGGAACGATAGCAGGCCGGCGAAAAGGCCTCGGATGGCCGATCGAGAGGTTTTCGTTTCCGTCGAGGAGACGGACGCAGGCGAACCGGTGGATTCGTCCGCTTCACTTCTCCCCGCTCGCCGACGGGGATGGCGCGACTTGCTCCCAGACCACCTTTCCCTTGGCATCGCAGGCGCGCAGCCGGTGGTCGCCGTCGGGTAGGTACAGCGTCGGCTGAGAGTTCTCGGGTCGTAACAGGAATTGATCCACAGGGATCGCCTGTTCGATCGACTCGTTCGCGGCAAAGGCTTGCACCAGCAGCCATTCCCCCTTCGGAACCGTGGGCAGACCAGACACGGACACGGGACGGCGAAAAGGACTCGCGCGCAACCAGGTCGGCCGGTCATGCTCGAAGTGGAAGCGCGGGTGGACGACAGAAATGTCGTGAACTCCCTCGGGAGTCCCTCCCGACCACCACTCGCCGTTCTCCTGCAAGAGCACCGAGGGAACCTTCACTTCGAATCGTTGCAAGATTTCGGCATAGATGTCCGGCTCAAACTCGGGGTCACTGCGCGGGTAAAGGCGGGTCTGATCGACGGTCAGGGGATCCAGTCCGGTCGTTTCCTTGAGCCGCGCGGCCATCCACGCGTTGCCTCCAATCGGGACTTCCGAAAGATGGGAGTAACCGAGATGCACGAGGATCTTCTCCTCGGGGTTCTCGTCGAGAAATCGGACCAGGTGCTTCGCTTGGGCCATTTCCCGGCGTTCGATCCCCGGAGCGCCTTCGGTGTCTGTGGGGCGTACCTCGTAAGGGATCAACCCATAACCGAGGTTCAACGCCACCCGCACCATCTCTCCGAACGCCGGCTCCTGGGTGTAGTAGCCTCCAGACAGAGTCGGGTACCCACGGCTCTCGAAGGGATGACCGTCGAACTCATAGGACTCTTCGTTGGAGAGTGTCTCCAGGGCGAGATAGCGAAAACCCAAGTCGTACAGCGGCTCGAGCAGTTGCCGAGTGAACTCGCGGTGCAGGGGAACGTGGTGCGCTTCGTTGATCATCACCACGCGGCGGTCGGCGGCCTCTTGAGTGATGGCCTCCACCGCGTCTTGCAAAGCGGCCTTCGAGGGCGGATCGGTCAGTTCGCGCCACTCTCCTCCTTGCCGATCCCACACCTGCTGGGCCATGCGGTGCGCACCCACGAAAGACAGCCAAGTGGCAGCCACCTCTTCGACCCCCTCGGGGATCGCGTTCTCGCGGCTCAGCACGTCGAAGACCGCGGCATAGTTGCCCGGCGACCCGTTGCCTTCGAAGGCCTCGAAAACTTGGTTCGAAAACTTGCTCATGAGCTGCATTTGCTTCTGGAGGTCTGCGTCCTGGGCGGATGACCCGTCGCCGCTCCCCCCCCAAATCGCGGCAAACACTGCGACAACCAAAAGTCTTGGGAAGCTCATGAGGACTCTCCTTGACCAACCCGGTGGTCCCGTGGACAAAAGGCCCCGGGCGGCACCAAAAACCTCTCGCAGAATGATTCACGAAACACGTCGGCCAAGACCCCGCGTCTCTTGCCGCACCCAGGCCACGACCGCCGGCGGCGGAAACGGCTGTCGGATCGGGTCTCTCCCCCGAAGCAGGCTCGTCAAGTTCGACCAAGGCACCGGTTCGCCCCGATCCCGCGACCGACGTTCCAACACTCGTTCCGCGGCCTCCTAGAAAACAGGAATCAGCGTCGAAACGTTTGCCCCGTGTTGAAAGATCCGAGACAATTCTCGGCGGTCGCTCCCGGCACGAGGGGCGAATTTCCGGAAGGATGCCGCCCCATGAACCAGCCGAAGAGCGCCACCTACTCCCAGTCGGGAGTGGATCTGGCAAAGGCCGACTCGTTTCTCGGTGCCATGCTGGGTTGGATCGGCAAGACCGAGTCCCCGGGGGGACGCCATCGCTCGTTGATCCCCAACGGATACTACGCCAGCGTCTTGGATCTCGGGATGGAGCAGGCCCTGGCGCTCGCCACCGACGGGGTCGGGAGCAAGATTTTGGTAGCGGAGATGGCCGGGGACTATTCCGGCGTCGGCATCGACTGCATCGCCATGAACGTCAATGACCTGATCTGCGTCGGCGCCGATCCCGTGGCCATGGTCGACTACCTGGCGATCCAGGACCCACCGGTCGAGGTCGGAGAGCAACTGGGTCGGAGTTTGTACGAAGGCGCCAAAGAAGCCGGCATTTCGATTCCCGGCGGCGAGCTCGCCCAACTCCCGGAGATGATCCGCGGGCTCCGGGATGGGGAAGGCATCGACTTGGCCGGTGCCGCATTTGGTTTGGTTCGCCCGGAAGCCATTAGCGAGGGAAAAGGACTGGTCGACGGGGACGTTCTCTTGGGCGTGGCTTCGAATGGAGTCCACTCCAACGGCTTCACCCTGGTCCGCAATGTCGTGTTCGACCGCCAAGGCATGAAGCCCACCGACAAACTGCCCGAGCTGGGGGACCGAACCATCGGTGAGGAACTCCTTCGTCCCACGGCCTTGTACGTGTCAATGGCGAGAGTTCTTCACGAAGAGTCTCTGTTCCCCAAAGCCCTGCTGCACATCACCGGCGGCGGATTCTTGAACCTGCTGCGAGTGGCCTCAGACAACATTCAGTTCGTCATCGAAACGCCTCCCGACCTGCCCCCCATCTTCCGCCTGCTCCAGGAATGGGGTTCGGTCAGCGACGAAGAAATGCACCGAGTGTTCAACCTGGGGGTCGGCATGGTGCTGGCCGTGGCTCCCGACCGCGCGGCGGCAACCCAGCAAGCCATCGAAGAGCACGGCAAGCACCAAGTGTTTCCCCTCGGCAAGATCACCGCCGCAGAAGGAAAGTCGGTGCTGCTGCCCACGCGAGGCCTGGTGGGCCGCGGAGAGACTTTCGAGCAAGCGACTTGAACCACCGTTGAGGTGGCGAACCAGCGGTCGGCCTGGTTGCGCCGGAGCACCGAGTTGAGATGCTCGGTTCCCCATCCACATTCCTCGACAGCCGTTGGACGCAGAATCTAGCGCTGGAACGAGGGGAGATATCCGAAGGGCACGGCCAGCGTCAACGCGGCCATCGACGTGCAGTAGATGTCGCCGTGCTCCGATCCGGAGAACGATCCGTTCTCGGGATTCCGTTGGCGCTCCAGGGCATCGACCAGGCGTGGATAGTAGCGACGGAAGTGGCGGAGGCTCTGGTACTGCCAGTAAGACTGGGTGGCGTAGAGGCGTCCATACCAGGGGAACGGGTCATCTTCCTTGTAGTTGGCAAGGGGATCGGTGCGGCGCATGTATTCGATGCCGCGTTCGATGAACTCGCCGTCGTAGACGCCGGTCTGATTCAACGCGGACACGGCAGCCGCAGTCAGCGCAAAGCTGGTATCGGGACTGCCGAGCTTGTAGCGAAAGCCTCCGGCCGCGGGACCGTTCTTCACCTGGGAGTTGCGGATGTAGCGAATGGCTCCCTGGATCACCGATTCGTCCACTCGGATTCCTGCTTCGTGAGCCGCGCGCAGAGCCTGCAACTGGGTGATCGTCACCGAGCCCTCGTGGAACATGCCACGTTGGTACTCGTACCCCCAACCACCGCTTTCGGTTTGAGCCAGTTCGATGCAATGCACCGCGGCTTGAAGCTTGGCACGGAGTTCCTGACGGTCGTGCTCATTGCGCTCGCCGAAGGTCATGCCATAAGCAAGTGCCAATGCCCATGTCGCATAGCCGTGGCCATGCATGCGCGACGTGGTGTCGTTGGCATCGAAGATCGAGGCCCACTGGTGCGGCCCCTCGAGCATCCCGCAGTCGCAGTTGGTCGGCTTGGTGCGGGTCAGAATCCAGCGAATGCAGCTGCGGACCTCTTGGACATAGGCTCCCTGATCCAGCGTATGGCCATTGGCCATGAACGCCAACGCGCCCAAAGCCGTCTTGGCCACTGTGGCGTCCTTGCCACTGGTGTTGCGCTGGAACGAGCCGTCTCCTTGCAGGCGTGAGCTTTCCGCCAGGAACTTCAAGCACGCGTCCGCAATCCGGCTGGCGCGCAACGCCTCGTCCGTGACTCCATCCGCAAGCCCGTCCCATTCGGAGGAGGAGGCGTCGCGAGGCTCGTCCTCTTCTCCTTCCGAAGCCCGGACGGAACCGGAGTGTGGAGCGGCCACGAGAACTCGAGAGAACGTCCATGACGAGAGAGCGATCGCCAACGCCAGGAACCGGGTCCCGGATCGCTGCAAGCCTCTCCGCTCCATTCTCTCTCCCTCGTGATCCGACAAGGCCCCGAAGTCAGTATCCACCCGCGAGCCTGGATGATTCATGAAGACCTCGGCGAACTCTCGCTAGTTGCCAGAGTCCCGCGTCTGGTTCACCCGTCGGTAATAGAGCTCCATCCAGTGCCGATAGCGGGCGGGGAAATCGTCGATGTCGTGGCGCTGCAGATCTTCGGCATCCTTCGGAGGCAGAACTCCCCACCGACCGGAAAGGTCCGTCTGTTCAAACTCACCGGTTTCTCCGCGCGGCGGAGGTTGCTTGGCGGGATCTTGAGAGGCGGGGGAATTGTCGGGACGCGGGCTCTTCGGCTGTTCGGACTCGTGAGGCTTCGGTTGTTGTTCTGGATTGTCCTGCTTGGCCAGGTCCTGAGGCTCTTCGGACTTCTCGCGCTTCGGCTGATTCTGCGGCTGGGGCTCCTGGCTCTGCTCTTGCGGGGACCCGCTTTGGCAGCTCTGGGGTGCCTTGGCCATTTGAATCAGCTCTTCGATCCCACCAACCACCGACTCCGACTTCGACTGGGCCTCGAAGAGCAGCTCTTCAATCTTTTCTGCGGTTTCCTGGGCCAGTTCGCTGGTGCGCTCCCCGGCGGTCCCATTCAACAGGAGTTCGTTCACTTCCCGCATGTTGCGGCGAATCCGCTGCATCACCGCCTGCAACTTGGCGGCTTCGGGATCGGTCGCTTGAGCATCGGCCGTCGGCGCGGCCGCCATGACCGCCCCGATCACAGCCAGGGAAAGCGCCCATCCTCGGGATGAACGGGAAGTCGGTACGTTGGTCGTCGTTTGCATGGCAAGGTTCCTTCGGAAGAACGAAGCACGGTCCCCTCGCTTGGAAGACTTCGAATCGAGAATCATTGGGGGCCTCCTTGTCCTTCTCCTTGGGCGTCGAGGGCGTTCAAGTCGACCCCCGCTTGCATCAAGATCTGATCGAAAAGCTCGGTCATCTCCGTGTGAGAGTGACCCAGTCGCTCGAGAATCCTGCCGCGCACCGCACTCCCTTGGTTGCCACCCTCTTTTTCGCGAGCACGAATGACACGAATGTCATGCAGCAAGGACTCTTCGAGCTGTTTGATGAGCAGCAACTCCGCCACCGCAGGGACCAATCGCTGCTGCTGTTGGCCTCCGCCTTCTTGTTGGTTCTCCTGCGGCTCCTCCTCGGGCTGCTGGCGTCGTTTCAATTCTTCGTCGAGTGCGGCCAGCAAATGGGCGTAGCGCCCGAGCACGTCCTTGAGAAGCAACTGCGTGAACGAGCCGGTGTCAGGCGAGCGACCGGTCAGGCTTTCCTCCACCCGCGTCAGGTCTTCGCCGTTCTTCTCCAAAACCCATGGGAACGTCGGGGACGCGTCTTCGGCGAGCTTGCTGCGGGCCTCTTCATTGTCGGCCGTGATGGCGGCCGTCTCTTCTCGCAGCTTCACCACCCGCGGACGCAGTCGGCGGGGAATCCGAATCGGATCGTCGCGCTCTCGATCCACTTCCGCCACCCCGTCCAACAGCTGCTGCGCACGCTGCTGCAAGACACGCAGGGTCTCTTTCACGCGGTAGAGCAACTCTTCCTGGCGCAAGCTCTCGTACCGTTGCTCCTCTTCTTCGAGCTGCTTCTCGGCCTCTTCGAGGTGCTTCTCGGCATCCCGCTCCTCCTGCTCGGCTTGGCGGCCGTCGTTCTCTTGCAAGCTCTCCGTGGCCCGAGCCATGGATCGCTCGGCACGGGACATGGCCTCCACGCCACTCTCTTTGGAGAGATCTTTCAAACGCCGGGCCAGTTCTCGAGCCCGTTCGCGAATCTGCTCTTGCCGATCCGCCAACTCCGCCAGGCGCTGGCGATCTTGCTGGGCGTTCTGGTTCTGTTGGCGGGCCTGATCCAAAGACTCCCGTGCTTTGGCCAGCGCATCTTCCAGGCCTTGCTCCGCCGCTTGCTGAGATTGAGAAGCTTCGGACGGTTTGCCTTGTTGCAGCTGCTCCGACGCCTTGGCCATCTGCTGGGACGCTTGCTGCAACGACTCCGACATTTCTTTCGCAGCGGAAGCGCTCTGTTCCTGGGACGAAGAGCTCATCTCCTGGGCCATGGCCCGGGCTTCTTCGGTCCGCCCGCGCAAGAAGTCTTGGCGCGACGCCGCATCTCGGCGCTCGGCGTCGATCTGCGCCTGGGCTTGCTGAGCCTGGCGTCGCGCCTCTTCGAGATGTTCCGCGGCCTCACCGGCTTGCTCCGCCGATTGGGCCAGGTTTTGCTCGTTCAGGCTCTCTTGCGCCGCAGACAAGGGATCTTCCGACGCGGAAAGTTCCTCCGCCGCCTTCCTCAAGGCCTCGGCTTGGTCGCCCTCCATCTTCTCCGCGAGGGCGTTCAGTGATTCCTGAAGCGCCTTGGCTTCGTCCTGAATCTGCGCTTCCTGATCACGAAGGTTCTCGAGTCCGCTCGGAGCCGGCTTTTGCAGCGCCTTTTCGACCGCCTCCCGCGCCTCTTGCAGCTGCTCTTTGGCTCGCTGCTGCGCGGCGGACGAGGACCTCTCGGAACTTTGAACGCTTGATTCGGAGCTTTCCGAAGACGAGCTTTCGGACTCACTGCTCTCGGACTCCGAGCCCCGGGATGCCGACTCCGCAGCTTCTGCTTCGGCGGCCTCGCGCAAGGCCCGTTCGAGGCGACTCAAGGCCTCCCGCACTTCGTCGGAGCGCGATTCACTCCATTCATTCAGCTCGTCGCTAAGCAGGTCAGCCGCGGCCTGCTTCCGTTCCGAGGAAGAATCCTCCATGGCCCGTTCGGCTTGCTCAAGAGCTTGGGGAGCACCTCCCACTCGTGAGCGGATCTCATCGTCGAGCGCCTCACTGACCTGCTCTTGACGCGAGGCCACCGCCTCCAACTGGTTCAACAATTCTCCAAGCTGCTCGAAACCGCGATCCCCTTGATTTTCGGCCGCCTGCCGGGTTTCCGCAGTGAGAGACTCTTGGCGCTGACGGGTGCCTTCGAGCGAGTTCACCATCTCTTCCAGGCGCTGCACCTCGGACCCGGAAATCGCCGCGGTCTCTTCGCGCAACTCGCGTTCGTCGTTCTGCAGGTCTTTGAGAGTCCCCAGCGCTTCGCGAATCTCTTCGAGCTCTCGCTCCATCTTGTCCAAGTCGGCCTGGTCCATCAGCAGGTCGTAGATCTCGCGCAAGTCTCGCAAGAACGCATCTTGCTTCTCCACGACACGCAGATCGCCGTCCCGGATCATGCGCAGCAACTCATGCTTGCGCCCCTCCAGGTCGCGCTCGAGCAACTGCTCGACGGCATCGCGCAACAAATGCGCCTTGTATTCCCGGCCTTGGTTCTCGAGCTTGTCGGTGAGCCGATCCATCATGGCGCGCAAGCTAGTGATGCGATCGAAGATCTGAGACTGACGGCGCTCGATGCGCTCCTGGTCTTCGAGCTCGGAGCCGCTCAGGCACGGGGCCAGCACGAGCGCCATGGCCAGCACTCGGACAACACTTCCCCCTCCCGGAAAACGTTCACGGAAACTCACTTCTCATCTCCCTGATTCCGGTAGGCGCGGTTGAGGTCTTGCTGGTCGTCGACCAGGTTCCTCCACAGCTCCAGGATTTCCTGAAAGTCCTCCCACTCTTCCATCTTTTCCAGGAGCTTGTCGTAGGTCTCCAGGAACTTCACTTGATGGTCGAGCGCCTCGGCGAGGTGTTGCGGTCGCGAGGCTTCGTCGCTGGTGATCCGGGCTTTTTCCAAAGACTGTAGGGCTGCCCGGGCGTGCACTTCGCTGGCATCCAAAGCCAACCCCAGCATGGACATCAGATTGCCGAGAATGTCCAGCTGGCCGAACTCCCCGGCCTCGGAGGCCGCGGCCAGGGCGCGCAGGGGCTGCTCTTCGAAGCGCACCGCCGACTGGGTCTGTTCGAGTTGGGCGAGGCGAAACAACAACACTCGCTCAGCGGTCGGACTCGTGTCGAGACGGTTCCAGATGTACTCGTCGACGATCTCACTGAAGTCCCGAGACAGCTGACGGGAACGGCTTCCGATGCGGCTTTGGTCCACTTCGGTGGCGGCCAGTTCTTTGGAGGAAATCATGCCCTCGGCACCCGCTCCGTGAATCTCTTGGAGTTCGGCGTGCTTGTCGGACTGGTTCTTGCGCAATGCCGCCACGGCGTGCTTCAGTCGGAGCTGCCGATCCGCCAGCTTTCGCGTTTTCTCACCTTCCGCGACCAGCTCCAGACTGCGTGGTTGGGTCTTGGTTTCGTTCGGCTGGAATTCCCCGGCTTCGTCGTGGTGATTGTCCCGCGCGACGCCGTGGTAGATCAGGGTCTCGCCTTGACGGAGCGAGTCCAACTTGCCTTCCTTGGGCAACTGAAAGGTCAAGAGGTCCAGATTGACAGACAACACCTGGGGCTCCCCCGAGGAACGATCCGCGAGCAGCGTCTGCTCCCCATTGTCTTCGCCGCCGAACCGGGAGTACTCGATCGCGACTTCACTGAGCCCGTAGTCGTCACCCACCTGCATCGCCAAAGGAATCACGGCGCGATCCGTCACCTCCTGACTGGAGGTCCTCGGACGCAGGACTTCCAACGTGGGACGCCGGTCGACAACTGCAGTCACCACGTAGTCGAGCGGAGTCAGGTTGCGAAACCCGTTCTCGCCCAGCAGTCGCAGGTTGAACGTGCCGCTCTCCTTGACCACAAACGAGTGCAACAGCCGCCGCGGATTCTCCGGATCGACCTGCAAAGCCTCTTCCGTCGAAGGATCGTTGTTGCGGGTGAAGGTGCCTTCCGCCACCGGCCCGGAGGAGTGGACCTCGAGATCGATGGCCGTGCCCGCGGCCACTCGGAACTCTTGGCGCTCCTCGGTGACTTGCGGGAGCTCGGTGTAGGCCGGAGGGGTCATGGTCGCGACCAACCGCTCCACCGAAGGCGGAGACTGGACCTCCACGGTCACGGTCCAGCGAGTACCCGGATCGTCCCCCCCCTGCGGATGCATGGTCAAGGGCCGTTGCACGTTACGGAAGCGGTAGCCGAAAACTCCGTCCTCTCCTTCTCGAGGAAGCATGCGCACTTCTTCCGAACGGCCCAAGCGACGTCCGTCATCGACCACCAAGAAGACTTCGTCGGGAACCGTGCCGTCCACACGCACCAGCACCGGCAAACTGCCACTTCGTGCCACGATGACTCGAGTGGGAATGCCGTCGTCGTTGCGGACCACTCGGTACTGCTGAGAATCGCCCGGGATCTCGAGGGTCAAATGAGTGCGCCGAGGCCATTCCACGGAAGAGCCCATCAGCCGGCGAAGGAACACCCCGGCTTCTTGCGGTTGCATCACTGCCGAAACCAGGACCAGAAGAGCCAGCCCTCCGCTCACCGCGAGCAGTTGTTTCAAGCGCCGATAACGGAAGATCCGATCGAACTGCAGCCGATCGCCCAGCGAGTCGGCCTTGTGCAGCCAGACTCGCAGCAAGTCTTTGGAGACGTCCGGAGGTGGCTGGTCCGCGACCTTGGCCAGCTCGACGGCAGAGGCCAGGTCGCCGGCCAGGTCGCGGTGCTCCCGCTCTACCGCCAGTGCCATGTCCTCCACGCCGATGCGACGTCGCAGCGGATACAGCACCAGGCTCTTGAGACGCCACGCCAGCACGCCCAAGGCCAAGACCAGAAGAACGCCTCGCACCGTCTGGGGAAACAGCACCCAGCGATCGAGGAGATACGCCACCGCCAGGTAACCCAACACCTCCGCCGCCACGCGCAGCAACCCGGCCGCCAAGTAAAGGCGCCGCAGCCGGCTGCGTAGGTCGCGAAGTTTGAGGGTGAGTCTCGAGTCCAAGGATTCGCTCCCGTCGGGGTCAGCGCTGGAGGATGGGCAAGTAGCGATTGGGGGTTTGCAGCACGATGCATGCCACCGCCGTCGCGAAACTCGGTCCGGGACCGGTCAGATTCTCCCAGGACCCGTCCGGCCGCTGCTTGGCGATCAGCTCCTGAGAGACAATGTCCCAGTAGCGTCGCCAGTAGTCCTTCCCGGTCACGTGGTCTTTGCCAGTGATGAACATCGCCTGCACCGCGTAGTAGTGGCCGTAATAGTAGAAATAGTGGCCGTACCAGTGCATCGAAACCAGACGCTGGGTGTCCTCTAAGAAGCGCAAACTCCGACGCAACGTGGCCTGGTCGTAACGGGCGGCATGATAGAGCGAGGTGACTCCCGCGGCCGTCAGGGCAAAGGAACTCCGTGAGTCCAGGGTGTTCTGATACTTGAAGGCGCCGGGCTCCGAGTGGTAGTAGGACGACGCGTAGCCGTTCATGATGTCGACCGTGTCCCCTTCCCGCACCAAGCTGCCAAGCACATAGTCCACGGCCCGGTCGATCGTGGACGCCGGTACCTTGATGCCGATGTTCCGAGCGGCTCGCAGTGCCATGAGCTGGCACACCGTGATCGACATATCCGATTCCAACGCGAACGGCTCGTAACGCCACGATCCTTGTTTGTTTTGGGAAGCAACAATCAGATCCACCGCATTCTGCAGCTTGGTCTTCACGTCGGGGCGGTGAGTCATGCCGTACACTTCCGCCAAGAACAAAGTCGCGAAGGCGTGACTGTACATCCGCGTCTGGTGACCGGTGATGAAACCCAGGTCGTTCACTCGACTCAACAAGAACGTGATCGCTCGGTCCAAGGTTTCGCCGTAGCGACCGCGATCGGGGAGATG
Source organism: Planctomycetota bacterium (assembly GCA_028289345.1). GTDB lineage: Bacteria > Planctomycetota > B15-G4 > B15-G4 > SIAN01 > JANQQL01. The sequence continues at coordinate 234,527 of JANQQL010000001.1, forward strand.
CCCCCCGGCCAGGAAGGCCATCCCCGCCAGCGCCGTCACCCCGACGTGGCCGACGTTGCTCTGCAACACCTTGTAGTCTTGGTTGAGCTTGTAACCCACGTCGCCGGCCCACCCCCCACTGGCGAGCTGCTGATCCTTCAGGTACTCCAAGCCGCCATCGACTGCTCTCAGCACAGAGTCGTTGATTTCGGTCCCGCCGGAAGCGCCCCAATCCTGGGCGTGGGCAGTCGTCCCAGTCACAGCCAGCAACAACACGATCAGCAGTCGGCGTCGATTCATTCCATCAGTTCCATCGAAACACGTGAACACTCTCTCCCACCGACCAGACAATCCGGTCGCCGATCAGAGAAACCTGAGATCGGTCGCGGCCTCTCACGGCGATCGGCTCCTGGTGAAGCAGTTCGCCCGACTCGAGGTCGAAGCAGAGGAGATCCTTGGAAGCAGAGTTGCCAGTGTCGCCCTTGAACAGCACCAGATGTTGTCCGCGCTTGGCGAAGCGCCAGCTCTGAATGGTCAGTGGGGTGTCGGAAAGCTGGTGTTTCTTCATGCCCCAGTAAGACTCGAGCTGTTCGTCGTAGGCCACCATGGGCAACTCCTGGGTGACCCGCCCCCATCCGACCAGCAGTCGCTCCCCGGTTTGCGGATCGCGGATTTGGCGGAAGTTCGAAATGGACCACGGGACTTCGACTTCACGCTTCAGTTTGCCAGTGGCGAAGTCCACCAACAAAAAAGACCGCTGAGTTCCCTGGGGGTTCCGAACTTTCACGCAGAGCGCGTCGTCTCCCCATGGAAACACATCCTCGAGCTGGGCTTCGAAGTCCCTCTCAAGATCCAGGAACCAGGTGGGCTCGCTGGCCCCGAATCGATACGCGGCGAGCTGAGTGGCGATCTTGGTCGTACGTCGACTGGTGACTTCGTCGCGCTGCCCGACGACAACCAAATCGAGCTCCTCGTTCACCGGAGGCAGGTTGCGGGGAATGGACATCATCGGGTGCGGCCCAAAGCGGCGCATCCCCGTGGTCACGTCGAAGACCTCGACCTCGGGAAGGGACTGAGAATGGCGTCGACTCACGACCGCCGCCAATCCCCCTTGGCCTCGCACAGGACTCAGGAACTGCGGTCCGACCATGGGCTGGCGCCACAGGTCGTTGCCCGAGCGGGGTTCGACGGCGATGAGCTCCAGGGTTCCCTCCTCGTGGGAACCCGGTGACTCATTGCGCTGAGCCACGATCAACAGCACCCCGGCGCGCGTCGCGATGGACAGGACTTCTTCTTCGAAGCGACGCCTCCAGCGTGGCAACCCATCGTTGCCATCGAAGGCGTACAATTCTTCTTGTTGCCACAAGATCAATGACCCCGCGGCTTCGTAGAACTGGCGAAGGAAGCGATTGGATTCGGGCATGGGAGTTTCCCACACCGGTTGATCCGGACTCTCGAGGGAAAGTCGCATGAGCGTCCGCTGGGTAGAGTCCACGGCGAACAGGGCTGGCTCGGCCACCCCATTCTCTTCCCGCTCGATCCGGACGACCGCGGCCCCCGGAGGGAGGCTGAATGCGGTTTCCAAAGTCGGCGGCTGATCCGGCGGCGCGAGGGGAACGTGAGCCGGACGTACCTGTTCGATCTCTCGGCGCAAACCCTCTTCGGGATCGGTGGAGAGCTTGGTCAGCAGCTGGGACACCAGCTCGTGGTTCCCCAGATTGGCGGCGGAGACGACCATCTCTTCCAACACCCGTTGGCTGGTGGAAGGCTCGGGGTCCCGGCGCAACAGCTCCGCACCCGCGGCGAGGGCCTCGGGCCAACGGCCCTCTTTGCGCAACAACTGACAGTAGTGCGCGGTGTAGGTCGGCGCTGCCGACGCCCCCGGATACTTGCGAAGTAGCAGCCCGAGTCGCTCGAGATTCTCTTGCTCGTAAGCCGTTTCCAACTCACGCCGGGCATCCTCGTCGTACTGAAGACGTAAGTCTCCGCCGGCGCTGGCCAGCAGTTTGCCGATCTGCTGGCGCGCCATTTCCCCGGCGGTCGAGTCGTCCAGGTACTCGCCGGCGTACTCCAGGTGCACCCGTTGCCACTCTTCCAAAGCGGACTTGGTGTTGCCTTGGGAACCCGCGCGGCGGGCCAGCTCGATGCTGGCATACAGCCCGATGGCAATCTCTCTCGAGGACACCCGGTCGAAACGGGCTCGCTCATGGCCGTGTCCGTCCCGAAGCTTGTTCAGCCAAGAGACCGCACGGTCATCGAGACCGTTCGCCCCCAAGGACTCGAGATACAGGCGCGTGACCTCGAGGCGCGACGGCAACTCATCGGCGTAGGGCTCGGCCTTGAGCAACGCACGCCGGGCCGACTCGACGTCCGTTCGGTCCGCATACCACTCGCTGGATTCCAACAACGTTCGACACAGATTGAAACGGACCCGGCCGAGCTCGGTGGCCGACACGGGCATCGTCTGGGACAGTTCCAGTGCCTTTTCGAAGGTTGCTGCGGCGTTGACCAGCTCTCCTTGTCGTCGATAGAGAGACGCGATCCGCGTCAAGTCCGTGAACGCGACCGACTCCCCGGGCGCGGCAGCAAGCAGATCGCTCAGCACGCGCCCCGCATCGAACGCGACTCCTGCCCAGTCACGATTGACCGACACCAACATGTCCGGGAACACGAAGAAGTTGCCAGCGATGTTGCCGGATTCGGCATCGACCCGGTGGTAGCGACGACGACTGTCTTCCACATTGACCAAATCCGGCCAGTTGATGATGTCCTTGTCACGTCCGTGTTCGTCGAGCACGACCACCATGGGTCGAGTCGGGATGTAGACCCGGTCGTCGGTGACGCAGCCTCTTCCCACAGGATCGAAATCATTGAGGCCGAACGGCTGGTTCCAAACGTGCTTCCCGGTTTGCACGTCCAACGCGCGCACGAACCCACCGGAAACCAGGACCACGTGACTACGTTGCACGCCGAGCAGGAAATTGTTGGGCCCCGAGTCCTTGGGCACCGGTGCCGCGGCGTTGTACTGCCAGCGAAGCTTGCCGGTCGCAGCGTCCAGGGCGTGCACGTACTCGGAGTCATGGGGAGAGACGATCACGACGCCATCCGCCACCATCGGTGGATTGTTGTACCAGTAAACGTTGCGCGGGTTGTTGTTGTAGTAGTTGGGCGGCGGCTGGATGGGAATCGAATCGTACGCGGACAACCAGCGCAAGTCCCCGAACGTGGCATCGACCGCGGCCAGCAGGCCCAGATTGGTCGGACAGTACACCGTCCCCTCGCCAACCACCGGAATGCCCGTCGTGAACTCTTGGAAGGGCATGTTGAACATGGACAGCTCTTGCTGACCGATGACCAAGGGGACGGTGTCGCGGATCGCCCCGCTGTGGAGGTCAATTGCCACGAGGTAGGAATTGACCGCTCCTTCGATGAAGTGCCCCAAGGCGAACACGGTGTCATCGAGAATCGCCGGGGGACCGGGAACGTCAAGACGAGCCACCACGCCCTCCTCGTCACCCGGTGCCGATTCCTCGTGCCAAGTCATGACCCCGCGCAGCTCGTCGTATCGAGCGCGCCCCCGCTGGGACCACAACAGCTCGCCATCTTCCAAGGACAGGGCGAACAGTCCGCGCCAGGCATAGGGACGGTTGATGGTGATCTTCTGGCCGATGCTGTACACGCTTCGCGCCGCTTCGGGCACTTGCAAGTTGGCTACCACCACCCCACGGTTCACCGAGACCCCGGCAATCAACCCTCGGCTGATCGGATTGACCCCGCGATTGCCGCGCAAATAGGCGTCGGTGTACTCGCTGAGGGGAAACGAGTCTGCCAGGTCATAGGCCATGGGCCCACGGAACTCCCACTCGACCCGGTCGGCGTAGAGGTTGTACGCCTTGACCGTGGCGGTGTTGTTGAGAACCAGCAACTCTCCCGCGCGGGCCGGCTGCACCGGCGGCAGCACGTCCCACCAATATGGGAGCGGGTTGTCATCGTTCTGGAGCTCGTGGGAGGGCACCAGCAAGCGAACGTGCTCTTCGAAGTCGAGTGGCATCGCCGGGGCCTGCATCGAGCGCCGTCGAGCCGCCTGCCCTCCGTAGGTGGGCCACCAATCCTCGGCCAGGCGTTCTGGCTCGGCACCGGCGATCGAAGCCAACCGATCGAGCTTGGTGGACTCTCCCGCCACGGGAATCGAAGCGTTCGCCTCCGGCTCCTGGCTCGCCGGCAACTCTCCTTCGGCGAGGGTGATCAACGCCAACGCCAAGTGACGGCGCTCCGAGGCGGGGGTCTCCTGAGCGTGGGACACCGGCAGGAAATCCAAGCAGCGACGGGCCATCATCGACGCAATCTGGCGATTGCCGGCCTCCAGCTCCATGCGCGCCATCCACAACAGCGCCTCCTGGCCAACCGCCGCATTGGCATAGCGTCGCGCCACCTCCCGTAGGGAGTCCATGTCGCGATCCGCCTGCGCCCGTCGCAATCGCTCCCGACCGCGCAGCTCCGCGGTTTCGTCGTAGCTAAGGCGAGCGTCGCTGGTCAGATTCAACAACCGATAGCGAGCGAACTCCGCCGCCCCCACGTATCGGTCGGTCGCGACCTGGATCACCGAGTGACCGAACGAGTCGATGATTTGTTGCAGGAAGCGCAGGGCCGAAGCGGTGTTGTCTTCCTTCAGCAGCTCGTCGACGCGGGAGAACAGTAGCCGGACTTCGGCCTTGGCCGGGACTTGATAGGTGAGAATGACATGCCGGTCGGGGTCGAATCGAAAACGGGAATCGACCATCTCGTCCCAGCCTTCGAAGCCGCCGCCGGATTGGCCAAGAGCACAGACCGACATTGCCCCGATCATGGCAACGCCAAGAATTGGCCTGGATCTCGTCACGAAGACCTCCCGGGGGGCCGACGAACCCTTCGCTTCGGAGGACCGCTCCCTTCTCTTCCTATCGGCCGTGAGCGGTGGCCCCGGGTTCAAAGTTCGCCGGAATTCTCAATCGCGAGGCGGCGGGCGAAGACTCGGAAACCGGGGAAACTGCCGGAGTCTCGATCGAGGCCCTCCCTCGCGACATCTAATATCCTGTATTTCAATAGCTTACGATCAAACTCATCGCCTGATAGCCAGGTTCCGCGGTCCCCGACACTCAGGGTGGCGGATCTGGCCCGCCCTAAAGCAGGTTGAAGCGCTTGCGAAGCGCCCACTCAGCCCCCAGCACCAGCATCACCCCCGCGAGAATGTCCCAGCGATCCCACAACTCCTGCTCCTCGGTTCGGACCGGAATCCGCCGGGAATCTCCGTGCAGAGAATCCACCAACCCCTCCAGATCGTGCAGGCCGCGACTGGTTCCATCCGTGGTCTCCGCCAAACTGCTGAGGTAGGGCTGGTTGAGCGAGGGATTCAAGATCTCGAGGCGCGGGACGGACACCTCGACAATGCGCTGGGACAACCGCTTGTCCGGCTGAGCCGGGTCCTCCACCCAAAAGCGATAGGTCCCCGGCACGTCGGCGCGCACCGTGCGCTCGAACAGTCCTTCTTCCTGTCGATAGGCCAACAGGTCCTCGACGCTTCCATCGGTGCGTTGGACTCGCACCAGCTCGGTTTCGTTGCGCGACGGCCGGAAGTCCTGATCCAACACTCGAACGGATAGCTGGATCGGCTCTCCCAAGTTGTAGCGCTCTTTGTCGGTCCGCAAATCGAAACGCTTGTCCATCCGCCGCAGCTTGCCGATCGCCACGTGTCGCACCGCCGCCCGCCAAAACCGTTCGGTGTAGCGATCTCCGTAAGGCTTTCGCCACAGCCACGTTTCGTCGAAGCCAACGTACAGCGTCCGGCCCTCGGGAATGCGTGTCGCCGCCGACAACACGTGCGGTCCGTAGCGATTCGAGTTCATCGGATGCTGGAGAATGATCTCTGCGCCGGGCTTGGCGCGACGCACCGCGGCATACCAACGCATCGCAGCCAAACCTTCCGAGTCCCCCTCCAACAGCTTCTGATTTCGCTCGAGGTCTTTCTCCAGGCGAACGATGTCATGGGGTCGGAACGGGTCGGGCAAGTGAGGCCGAAACGCCCCGCGATCCTGCTTCTCGGCTTCGGCTTCCTCGGCGTTGCCGATCTCCACCGGCAGGATGTCGGCAATTGCCGTGTCCCGGTAGTCTCGCGGAGAGTGCAGCTGCCCCGCCACCATGATGAAGCCACCGCCGACGGTCACGAAATCGTGAATATCTCGCAGTAGATCTTCCGTGGTCGAACGCGAACCGTACACGTCAATCTGGTCCGGAGCCACGTCCCCCAGGATCAACACGTCGTAGTCGAACAGTGCCTGGCGGGTCGGGGGAAAACGAGTCAACGCGGGCACGTCATCGGAGGACTCCTGAATGAAGTCTCCGGAGGCACCCACCAACAAGCACTGCACTCGGAAATTCTCTGCGCGGAGCAAGAGATTCTTGAGGTAGCGATACTCCCAACGTGGACGTCCTTCGACGTAGAGCACTCGGATCACTTCCGGCTCCACCCGCAGGTGGTGCACGCGACGATTGTCGTCAGAGAACTGCTCTTCCGGTTTGACCGGGATCGAAATTTCGAGAACGTACTCGCCTTCCCGGTCGGGTTTGAAGTAGATCGTCTCGGTTTGCTGGCTTCCTCGCCCGGACAGGGTGAACGAACTGTTTACCAGCTCTTCACCGGACTCCCGCTCCACGACCACCAACTCGGCCGGCTGGTCCTCGTATCCTTCAGAGACCACGGTGACTTCCACCGCCACCTCGTCGTTGACCAGCGCCACGTCGGGTGCCACCACCTCGAGGATTGCCACGTTGCGGGGCAAGGAGGGATTTCCCACGCCCACCGTGTGCAGAGCGATTCCTTCCGAAGCCGCATGCCGCGCCACCTCGAGGGCATCCCGACCCCAGTTGCTTTGGCCGTCGCTCAGCACGACCACTCCGGAAAGGTTGCGATGACGCAGTTCATTCAGCACCGTGAGCAAGCCGTCGCCGACCGCAGTCGCTTCTCCGTTCGCCTGGGCTTCGCCCACCTCGACCAGAGGACGAGCCGACTTGGAAAAACCGTAGAACTGAACGTCGACCTTGCTGGTCAAGCGATCCAACAGGCCGGTTTGGGGATTGTTGAACACCCGCTTCAACAATTCCGAGCGGGTCAAATCCCCCACCGACTCGCCGTCCGAAAGTCCGGCAACCTCTTCCAGCTTTTCCCGGTATTCCTCGGGATATTCCTCGCGCCGGTCCATGCTCGCGGATTCGTCGACCAAAAATGCGACGATCGAACGGCTGACCGAGAACACCTGACTTCGGTTGACCGGTTGGAACAGGATCAGCAACACGGTGACCAAAGCAATCAGGCGAAGCCCTGCGAGGAGCATCTTGGCGTTGGAGGACGCGCTCGACGCCTCCCGTCGGTACACGAAACCAACAAATAAAAACAGCACCGGCAGCAGGATCAGCACCGTGATCCACAAGGGGGGCGCGGCGAGGAACTGGAATTCGCTGCTGACGCTCAGGTCACCATCCGGGGCCGCGATCATGAGTAGGCTCCGAAACGCCAGGCAAGCAAAGTTTCCACGATCAAACAAACCAGCAAGGCAGTCATCAGAGACTTCCAGATTTCCCCTTGGCGTTCCGGCTCTTCTTCATCGAAATCCGGCGAGATCTCCGCCGAGTACTCGAACAACTGGGGATCGAGGAGCTCACCCCACTGCTCGCGGTCCAAGCCTTGCAGGTCTCCCTCGGCCGAGGCCACGTTGACTGCGAACACTTCCTGCAGAGGCAGTCCCCGCTCGAGGGGAACGTCCAACTGATAGAAGCCAGGCTCGGAGGTCTCGTCGAACGGAGCCAAGGGGAAATGCCCCAGCACGGGTTCTCCGGGAACGTGGGTGATCGTTCGCACTTCTCCGCCCGGCTTGGTGATGGTGTAGTTGTTGGGAGCGAACGGCACCGAACGGCGAATCGCATCCCCGACAGACAGGTGATGGCTGCCGGGGTCTTGCACGACCAGGTGGTTCACCACATCCCAGACCAAGGGGAAATACGCGCCAAAGACTCGCGGGAACAAGGACCAGTCTTCATCAGCGGGGAACACGAGCCAAACGGCATGCCCCCGTCCCACCACATGGTCCACCAGGGCCGGGTCTCCGTCGGACTGGAACCGCAAGGGCACTCGGGTACTTCCGGGCAGAGCTTGCTCGGTGTCCCGTTGGAACGGCAGATAACGGAACACCGGGGTCGAGATGTACTTGCGTCGCCGATCATCGACGAAGGTTCGCACCATGGGGTGCAGCTCGTCGACGATTTCCAGGCGGTAGTACTGGTCGGCGCGACGCCCCTCCAGTGACGGGACCTCGCCCCGAGCCTCCGGTGCCAAGGGCATCGGCAGCAGGCCCGAACCGTCGGCGGAATAGAACCTCTGGTTGTAGGAGTCCGGCACCACACGGTCGCCCAGGAAGAACCAGACCCCGCCGCCACGACGCACGTAGTGGTCGAGTTCACGAGTCATGCGGTCCTGGTCGATCTCCGGCACGTTGGCCAAGATCACCGCCGCGTAATCGTCCAAGCGCAGCCCGCGATTGAATTCGTGGTAGGACACCCAGGACGGCCGGAAGTAGCTGCGGAAGTCGTCGCCATCGAACAACCCGAAGGAGTGGTCCAAGACCGGCAGCAACTGACCGACTTCGCCTTCCAACGGATCCGAGCCCACCGGCTCTCCATCCACCACCAGCACCGGAATGCTCTCCCGCACCGCGACCCGCAAACGGCGCTGGTTGTCATCGGTCAGGTCGTCTTCGTCGAGTTCGAACTCGACTCGATGATCGCCGGCGTGGGAAAAGGAGTGATAGACCTCCACCGAGGCCTGCCCTTCCTTATCGAGAGAGAAGGTGACCGGCCTCACCTGCTCCCCGAAGCGGAAGCGTCCCGTCCCCGAAGTGATCTGGCGAGAGCCGTGATTGCGAACCGTGGCGGTGAAGCGCACATTCTGGTGAGTGATCACCAGCGGCTCCGCCGCCCGCAAATCAGTCACCGTGAGGTTGTCCGGCTCCGGCAGGCCATCGGACACGTTCACCAGGTGCAGCGTCGTGCCCGCCTCGTGCATGGCTCGCAAGCGGCTTTCCAAGGTGGCGAATCGCTCGTCGTCGGTCGACTCTTCTGGGCGAAGCAAAGGCGTTTCGAAGGTGCGCCGCTGGAAGTCGGAGATCACGAAGATCTCCGCTGCTCCGCCAGGGAGTTCGGGCAAGACATCGTCTTCCAACGCCGCCACCAAGCGTGGGAAGTTGGCCTCTTCCGATCGCGGCTCCTCCAGCCGATTCAGCGCAATGTCCCACTCCTGTCGCAAGCGAGACGCGCGCATCAAGACTTGGGAATCATTGCCCATCGAAAGAACGGTGCAGGTGTCGCCTCGTTCCGGATCCAAAAGATCCAAAAGGCGTCGCGCTTGTCCCACGGCGGCCTGGAACAGGGTGCCAGGACCGGTCCGGCGATTCATGCTGTACGACTCGTCCACCACCAGAACGATGTCGCGCCGTTGGTCGGCGATGAAATTCAACAAGTGCTCGGAGCCGAAAAACGGCCGCGCCATGGCGAGAGCGAGCAGCACCGGGATCGCGCAACGCAACAGCAGAAGCAGCAGGTTCTCCAACCGCATGCGCCGGTTCTTCTTTTTGTAGGCACGCAGCACGAAGTCCATGGCTGCCCAGGTGACCGTGCGATAGCGCCGCCGATTGATCAGGTGAATGATCAACGGGACGGCCAGCAGCCCGGCCCCCCACAAGAACAGAGGATTCAGGAACGCGGCAAGACTCATCGACGCGCGGCCCTCCGAGCCCGTCGGGACAACACGGTCGTCAAGGGCACTTCCAGACTGGTGTCCGTGTCGACCAAATGATAGTCGACTCGTTCTTTCAGACAGCCCCGACGAAGCTCACGCAGAAACTCTTGCATCGCCTCCAGGTAGTCCTTCTTGATGGCTCGCGGATCGACGGTCAGTTGGCCGCTGTCTTCGAGTCCCATGAATCGATACATCGTGTTGCGCTTGAACTCGAACTGAATCTCTTCGGGACTCAACAGTTGAAACAGCAGCACGTCATGGTGTCGGCTCCGCAAGCGGGCCAGACCGGCGAGAGTTTCTTTCACCGGGGCAAAGAAGTCAGAAATGATCACGATCATGCTGCGACGCCGAACGCGCTCGGCCAGCTCGCCCAGGATCGGCAGAAGCGATGTTTTGCGTTCCTGGTCGCCGCAGCCCTGTTCGAGTCCTTGAATGATGTTCTTCAGGTGCGCCGGGTTGTTTTGGGGTTCGACGAACTGACGCACTTCCGTGTCGAACAACGCCAGCCCGGCTGCATCGCGCTGCCGAAGCAAGAGGAACGAGATGGCCGAGGCCATCAGGGATGCGTAGCGAAACCGGGTGATGCCGGGGGTTTCGCGAATCTTGGCGTCCTTGGACAACACTTCGGGAAAGCGCATCGAGCCCGAGACATCCACCGCGACGATGCAGCGCAGATTCGTCTCTTCTTCGAACTGCTTGATGTAAAAGCGATCCGAGCGCCCATAGACCTTCCAGTCCAAGTGACGCAAGTCATCCCCCGGGGAATACTCCCGGTGCTCGGCAAACTCGACCGACGCTCCTCGGTAGGGGCTCTCGTGCGCGCCTTGGAGGAACCCCTCCACGATGAAACGCGCCTTGACTTCGAGCCGGCCGAGATTGTCGACGACCTTAGGATCCAAGTACTGGCGGTAGTCTTTCATCGGCGAGCGCGTCGCTCCGGGTCGGGTCCACGGTGTCGAGGATGCGATCGATCAGATCGTCCGAGGTCAGCCCTTCGGCTTCGGCGGCAAAGTTCATCAGGATTCGATGACGCAGCACTGGCTTGGCCACGGCCTTCACGTCTTCTTCCGTGGCGCCGGCACGACCATGCAGGGCGGCGCGAGCCTTGGCGCCGAGGACCAAGAACTGAGAGGCCCGCGGGCCAGCTCCCCATGCCACCGACTCTTTGACGAAGCCGGGAACCCCGTCCTCCGAGATTCGGGTCACCCGGGCCAGTTGCATCGCGTAGCGGATCAGGTGATCCGAGATCGGCACCCGACGAATCAGAGAGTGCATCTCGGAGATCTCTTCTCGGTCGACCACCGGCTGCAGATCCACTTCGACCTTGGCGGTGGTGCGGCGCACCACTTCCAGCTCCTCTTCCGCGGTCGGGTACTGAATGCGGATATTGAACATGAAGCGGTCCAGCTGCGCCTCGGGCAGCGGGTAGGTCCCCTCCTGCTCGATGGGGTTCTGGGTCGCAAAGACGAAGAACGGCCGCGGCAATTCGTAGCGCTGGCCGCCCACGGTCACCTGGTATTCCTGCATGGACTCCAGCAACGCCGCCTGAGTTTTGGGAGGCGTGCGGTTGATCTCGTCCGCGAGAATGACGTTGGCGAACACAGGACCATGGATGAAGGTCAACTCTCGCTCGCCCGTGGTCTTGTTCTCTTGGATCACTTCGGTTCCGGTGATGTCCGAAGGCATCATGTCCGGAGTGAACTGAATACGGTTGAAGTTCAGTGACAGCGTCTTCGCAAGCGACGAAATGAGCAGGGTCTTGGCAAGACCCGGAACTCCAGTCACGATGCAATGACCACGGGAAAACAGCGCGATCAGTAGCTGATCGATGACTTCGTCCTGACCGACGATGACCTTGCCAAGCTCGGAACGGATGCGTCCGTAGGTCTCACCGAGCTTCTGCAGAAGAGCCGGATCCCCGGAGGTGTCCATTGGTTAGGGCTCCCTAAGTTGGGAAAGAGGCACGACGGAGGGCGCGAAATGCGCTCTCTCATACGAACTCTTCTTCTATGTACGTCTGACTCTACCCGCCAGAAACTGAAATCCCGTCCAGTCCGAATCTTTCGAACGGCGGGCTGTCACTCGCCGGCCTCATAAAGAACGAGATAGCGGGAAGATTGCGAGACGAGAAATCCGGACGTGACCATCAAATCGCCGAGCGCGCCCGCTTTCGGATAGGGAATTCCGACCGCCTCTGGCGGCGGGACGACCAAGTCGACGAATCCTTCGCGGTCGAGATCGAGCCGGTAGATGCGCTGATCCGTGGGAACGTAGAGGAACCGATCGGACTGAGCGGGGATGCCCGCCACGGGGTCACCCACCGGCAGTGGAGGAGTTTCCCACAAGACACCCCCGGAAAGGTCGGTGGCCTGCACGGCTTGCTGAGGCCCTCGCTTCACCAGGAAATAGAGTTCCGAGTCTCGGTGACCGATCCACGCCAGCCGAGTTTCTTTTTCGACCGGGTCGTTCAGGATCAGATCGCCGGCGTCATTGGGCCAACGCGCAAGCTCATACAAGTAACGCGAATCCGCGGGAGCGACGAGCAGTCTCTCCGGGAAGACCACCGGGGCGCGGGCCGGCCATCCGCCGGTCAAGTAGAACACCTCCCGGGTGTAGCGTCGGGAATCCGTGGGCAGCAAGCGGTTGTAGCGAAACACCCATTGGACCTGGAGATCCGCCATGCGAATGGCCACCACGACCCCGAGGTTGGTGCACGCGTAAACCACTCCCTGACGGGCGCTCAGGGGCGACGGAAACACCTGGCGCCCGGTCACATCCTGGGAAAACCGATCCGCGTAGCGGGCCACGGGCCCACCCCTCGCCAAGAACACTCGCCCAGTCATTTCGCCGCTGCGGGTGTCGAAGCGAAACAGCTCACACTCGGTGTCGTTGCTGGAAAGTCGAGACCCGAGGACCAGCAAATCGTTGCCGGTCACCACCCCGGGACCGAGGAACGACCAACCTTGGAACTCGCCTTCGTCGCCACGCACCCCGAACTGCACCACCGCTTGACGATCGAGATCGACCCCAAACAATGCCCCCAAAGACTCTTGGGGAAACACGTCAGTGTTGCGCAGCATCAACGTCACGAAGGCCATCGAGCCTTGCACCATGAGGCTCGATCGATCGAGGTCCACTTCCAACACTTCCGGGTCGAGATGAAAGTCAAAGTCGTAGGCGAGCGGAGGAAACAGGTCTTGTCCGGTCTCGGCCCGACGCACATGAAGCCCATCGGCTTCGAGACTCAGCCAGCGATTGCCGTGCAACCTCGGCAAGGAAGGCGGAAACATGCGCTCGGCGGAGCCGGAATGCACGGCGAACCGGTGCCGATGATCCGCAAGCTCCGGAATGACCCCGCGCTGTGGGGTCAGCTCGAGGCAACGCACGGGAGTCGGCGGATCGACCCGATGCCCTGGCACGCGAGCTCGTGAAGAGTCACCTCCCAGTGTCGGCCAATCGTCGGACCAACCGACCACAGAGCCCGAAAAGTCCAGACCGGTCAGCGGCGTCGAGCTTCCCTGGAACGTCACGTCCCCGGTCGGCCAATCGCTCAGTTTCAAGTCTGGCAGTGCCGCACCACTCACTCCCATGCCCTGCCACAAACGAGCCGCGGCCAGCTGCCGATATTTGTCCGATCCCGTGGAAGGCTGCCGAAGGATCTCCTCGAAGTACGCGGCGCCGGCCTCCTGCCGACCGCCCAAGACCTCGCGCAATCCCAGCAAGTAGAGCGCACGCTCTCCCGGGTCCCCGAGGGGGTACCTCAGAGCCACCTCTTCGAGTGCCCCGCGCGCGCCGAATTGCAACCACTGTTCGATCGCCGCCTCCGCCGCCGCTTCCTCTTGCCGCTGAAGGTTGCCAAGGACCTGAGGCTCGAGTCGCCGAAGCATGAGCAGTGCGGCACGTTTGGCCGGCAACACCAAACGCTCCCCAAAGCGGACCAGTCCGTTCTCTTCGCTGCGAAGAATGTCGACCAACAGGCGACTGGCCTCGGCGTGGCGACCGGCCACCAAGTGCTCGTTCGCCGTGAACAAGGCGGCACGGGCTTCTTCCGGCTCAGCTCCGACGAAGGTGCTGTTGTGGAAGCTCTTCCATTCCGGCGTCCGAAACTGCGCCGACGTCAGGGGGACCCATGCCGCGACCAAAGCCGCGGCCCAACTGCCCCTCTTCATCACGGAGCACCACTCTCACGAAGTGGTCCCACGAGCACTTCGTAGCTCGGGAAGCCCAGGTCTCCGTAGAGCTGCCGAGAAAGCCGCTCAATCACCAACGGATCCTCACCGGCATGCTCCAACACCCGCAGGCGTTCTACTTCTCGCTGGGTTTTCTGAATCTCTTGGCGCTGACGAAGGAAGGTCTGTTCCAGAGCCCGGTTTTCCTCGATCTGAGGGACCAGGGTCTTGAAGTAAAGCAGGGTCGAAGCCACGACCAAGCCAATCGCGAGACCGTAGTCGCGAAAGAGCTGTGAGGTTCGGCCCATCCCTGCACCCATGGTTCGCCCGAAGCCGTGGCCTCGGGGCGCCGCCTATGCTCGAAGGGGGATCCCGTACGCCGCCGCCGGCCCCAGGTCGTCTTCGATCTCGAGCAGTCGATTGTACTTGCAGACGCGGTCTGTCCGAGATGCGGAGCCGGTCTTGATCTGACCGCATCCCAGGGCCACGGCCAAGTCAGCGATGGTCGTGTCCTCGGTCTCCCCCGAGCGATGGGACATGACCGTCCCGTACTGGTGGCGTTGTGCGAGAGCCACCGCTTCGGCGGTCTCGGTCAGGGTGCCGATTTGATTGATCTTGACCAGAATGGCGTTGCCTTGGCCGCCTTCGATACCGCGCTGCAGCCGCTCAGGATTGGTGACGAACAAGTCGTCGCCCACCACCTGAACCTTGCCGCCCACACGACGTGTCATCTCCGCCCAACCGTCCCAGTCGTCCTCGCCGAGTCCGTCTTCGATGGAGACGATCGGATACTTCTCAATCCAGTTTTCGTAGAGGTTGGTCAAGTCCCCTGCCGAAAGGCCGGACTTGCCTTCGCCCGGAAGGTCATACTTGCCGTCTTTCAACAACTCATTGGCCGCCGCATCCAGCGCGAACTGAATCTGCTTGCCCGGTTCGTAACCCGCCTTTTCCACCGCTTCCATCAGAAGCTGCAAGGCCTCTTCGTTGGTTTTGAGGTTGGGTGCGAAACCACCCTCGTCCCCAACAGCCGTGGAAAGGTTTCGATCGCCGAGCACTTTCTTCAAGTGATGGAAGATCTCTGTTCCTGCACGCAGGGCCTCCCCGAACGAATCGAATCCGGTGGGGAACACCATGAACTCCTGCAGATCGACGCTGTTGTCCGCATGGGCGCCGCCATTCAGAACATTCATCATCGGCATGGGCAGCAAGTGAGAGGATGCCCCTCCGAAGTAGCGATAGAGCGGGAGGCCGGTGCTCTCGGCCGACGCTTTGGCGGTCGCGCAAGAAACGGCCAAGATCGCGTTGGCACCCAGCTCCGACTTTTGAGCAGTGCCGTCTTCCTCGATCATCGCCCGATCCACGGCTGCCTGGTCCAGCCCATCCAAACCCACGATCGCCGAGGCGATTCGGTCTTCGACGTTGGCAACCGCGTTCTGCACTCCTTTGCCCAGATAGCGCTTCGCGTCGCCATCGCGCAACTCGGTCGCTTCGTGGGTACCGGTCGAGGCGCCCGACGGTACCGCGGCACTGCCTTGAGCGCCGTTGACGAATTCCACCGTCGCCTTCACCGTCGGGTTGCCGCGAGAGTCCAGGATTTCCAGAGCCCGAACCGAGAGAATCGTGGTGTCGTCCATGGTTAGTCTTCTCCCGAGTGAGGAGCCTTGCTGGTGCGCAGGCTGACCACGCCGCGCTTGGTCTCGCGCACGAAATTGAGCAGGTTCTGAACTTCCGGGCAGGTCACTTCGACAGCAGCGATGCGCTCCTGCACGTGTTGATCGCCGGGGCGAAACAAGGTCCGGAACGCCCCGCGTAGTTTGTTGCGGACCTCTTGGCTGAATCCCGCGCGCCGCAAACCAACCACATTGATGCCGTTCACGATCGCCGGACGAGACCCCGTCACCATGGCATAAGGAGGGACGTCCTGACTCACGGCGGACAGCCCGCCGATGATGCAGAGTTCCCCGATCCGGGTGAACTGATGCACCGAGGCTCCCCCTGCCAGGATGGCACCATCGCGCATCTCGATGTGCCCGCCGAGCAACGCGTAGTTGGCGACCACGCAGCCGTTGCCGACGATGCAGTCGTGGGCGATGTGACTGCCCACCATGAAGAACCCGTCGTCCCCCACCACGGTGGTTTCTTCCGGGTACATGGAGCGGTGGACCTGAGCGTACTCGCGAAACACGTTGCGCGAACCGATCCGGGCGGCGCCGAACGGACCCCGGGGGTTCTTCTTGATCTGCGGGTCCTGACCGAGGATCGCCCCGGTCCCGACCAGGCAGTCGTCCCCCATGGTCATCGGCCCCTTGAGGTGACAATGGGGATCGATGCGGTTGCGGGCCCCGATGCGGACTCCGGCCTCGATGACCACGTAAGGGCCAATCTCGCAGTCCTCGCCGACCTCCGCCGAAGGATCGATCACCGCCGTGGGATGGATGCTCATGGGCCGGAAGTCTAGTGTTCCAAGAGCCGTTTCGCGCAACAGTTTTGGGCGGATCCGCCCCTCTCAGATCGTCTCACCGGACCGGCCTGTCGGCCCGAAGACACGAGGAAGCAAGAACTGCCTTGCCGGTCATGGTCCGACCGGACGCGGTCGACCCGCGGACCGGCCTCGATCTTCCAGTCCCATCGCTCAGGGAGTCTCTGCAAACTCGAACCAGTAGCCGTCTTCTTCGGCCCCAAGGGCCCAAATCCAGGGATGGGTGAAGTGCTTGTCGATCGACTCGAGGTAGCGTTCGACGACCTCATCCGCCACCCCCGAAACCTCCGCAAACATAGTGATGACCGGCTCGACGGAGGTCCGCATGGTCGTGTAGGCAATGGAGGAGTAACCCGGCTTCACTGCGGCGCAGGCAGCCCGATACTTCTTGGACTTGCCCAAACTCGGCAAGGTGGAGTCCCCGGCGCGCCGCATCATGTCCCGCAGCATGGTGGGACTCAGGGAGATCACCAGGGCATCCTCCAAGACGGCGAAACTCAGGTTCAGCCCGAAGACCAACAGGGAAGAAACTTCGAACCCCTGAAACTCCTCTCGCCTGCGTGCGGCGTGAAACCCCGTGGTCCGCAACAGCTGCTCCAACAGCTCCCGGACTTTTGCGGCATCTTTGACTCCGACCAAGAACGCCACGTTCGAAGACTCGGAGCCGGTCAACAGGGGGAATGCCTCGGCCTCCGGCACGGAACCCGCATACATCGTGAGCTGACCATCCAAGGAGCCGAAGATGTCTTCCCGAATGCGGGCCCCGCCAATCTCCTCGACGAAACTTTCAGACTCTCCCTGGTCGGCGGCCAGGTCCTTCAACGCATCGAACAGTTCCGTCAAGCCAACGCAGAGAGACAGATGAGTTTGTGGATCTTCTGGGATCAAGCGTGACAAGGTGTCCGGGTTCTCGGCCAAGATGGCACGGCCAAATCGGGCAATCATGCCTTTGTTTGACCAGAGTCCTTGGGCCAGACACCGCGTCAATCCTTCCTCCCACCAACCACGCACGTACAACGGGCCAAGCTCCTCCTTGGCGAGGATTCCTCCGAGGTCGGTCCCCTCGTTCTCCTTGATCTCTTTGGCGATCTCCCGAAACACTCGCGGAACATCGACAAACAAGCGGATCTCGTCGTCCTCTTGATACTGCTCTTCGACGTCTTGACGAAAGGCGAACGCGTCATCGCGGCTTTCCTGAAGAGACTCTGCCAGGTCGAGGAACAGCTCGGGGGACTCGTCACCCATTCGCACGGTGGAGAGGAACACGGAGTCGGAAGCGCCAAAGCGAAACTCTTGGAGTGCCGGCTCGTCTTGTGACTCGAGGATCGTGACTTCGACGCCGGCCTCAACGTCGTGTTTCTCCACGACCTCGGAATCCTCTTCCGGGGCGCTCCACTTGCGGACGAACTCGTGGAATTCCTCGATGCGCTCTCCCGCATCGGCCAGGACCGCGAGTGTCCCGTCGGACTTCCCTTCGGCCATCTGCAGCCCCACGACGGCCGGCCCGGCCACCATGTCCAGCAACTCGGCCCATTTGTCGACGAATTCCGTGAACTCGGCCCAGTCGAAGTCGTCCTCGGGTCCCAACTCGCTGGCCGCGTCCAAGAGTCCCTGCCGGTACAAACCCATCACTTCCTGACCGGTCGGAGTGGCCAAGAAGGAGCCCCACGAACTCTGTTCGTACATCTCACGCAGTCGAGTCGCGTTGCGGACTTCGCCGTAGAACACCAGGTCTTCCGGAAGAGCTTCCGCCAATGGAACCGAGTTGTCCTGGACCATGACGGAAACGGCCAAGGCGAGAATCGAGGAACTCATCAAGGAACTACTCCTGTGGGTAGACGATCAATCGGTCGTGGACCAGAACAGCGATGTCATCCCGGCCATCTCCCGTGGCATCGGCAACCAGAACCGTCCGCGGCTGTTTGCTGTTGCCGCGGCCGCTCCGCTCGAACAAACGTTCCTCGAACACGGGAAACTTCATCACGTGTTCGAGAACTCCCTCGGCCAGAGTGCAGATTTCGAGTCGATGGCGCTGAGTCTCGGTCACGACCAAATCCGTCTTTCCATCGGAGTTCACGTCACCAGCAGCCACATCATCCAAGTATCCGCTCTTGAAGGGGAACTCGAATTCGCTCACGGCCACGAGGTCCAATGCCGCCGAGGCCGGGCGCATCACCGCGAATCTTCCTTCTCCCAGCAACACGATCTCCGGCCGGGTCGTGGCATTGCGGACGAGAATTTGATGGGGGTTGATGCCGACCAAGGAATGTCGCCGGGTGTCTCCGCTGGCTCCATCCACAATGACGACCACCCGTCGAGAACGATCCACCAGGAAGATCTCCGCGTGGCCATCTCCATCCCAGTCGACCGCCGACGCGGCATCCACCTTCGCCCCAGGCTGATCCACCGAATACTGGCCCCTCACTTCCGGAATGCCGTTCTCACCAATGCGGAAGCCCCGTGCGAAGTTGGAACCCGGAACCAGGAGTTCTTCCAGCCCGTCCCCGTCGACGTCCACGAATGCCATGGCCGCCGGCTCGACTTCTTCCAAGATCCCGAGCCCGGGCACTTCTTGGGGCTCCCCCTCCGCATCCCGAGTCAGGTCTTGGAATGACAGTCCCTCCTCGCCCATGGAGGAGACCAAGATGCGTGGCATTTCCTTGGGAAAGAACAACAAGGCATCCGTCGATCCGTCTCCGTTGAAGTCGCGCATGCGCAAATGGTGGGGATCGGCGCGGTTGCGGCCGAGATCTTCACGGTGAAATGGCTCTCCGTCGGGATTCAGGTGCACGAGCTGGTGGGATCGCTTGCTGCCCTTGCCTTGGCCGACCACGACCCAAATCCCGGAGTTCGAGTCCGCCGACGAGCAATAGTCCACCGCGAGAAGCTCTTCTCCCGGAACTCGAAGCGCTCGAGGAAATCCGGGAAAGCCGCTCCCGTCCAATGAGGAGACTCCCACCGCTCCTTCGTCCGGCGCGCCCACGATCAGCTCGGCGCGTCCGTCCCCATCCAAGTCGCCGAGTCGTGGATTTCTGACTCCCAGGAACGAGGGGAATGTGTGGGGCTTCCCGAAGGACGACCCGGGCTGCCCGCGAAACACCACCACTCGCGCTTCTCTCGGGTCGGTCAACAGAAGGTCGTCTTCTCCGTCCCCGTCCAAGTCCGCCACCAGCGCGCCCCGATCGTCGGACGACTCGGAGCGCGGCAAAGCCCACACCGGAAGCAGATCTGTCTGGACTTCGCCCGAGGGTTCGAAGCGAAACAATGCGAGTCGGCCACTACGGCGGCGCACCGCGACCACATCGACCCGCCCATCCTTTTCCACATCTCCCGCCCAGAAAGAACGGATCTCCGTGAACTCGAAACTCTGCTCCGGACCGAAAGTGCCGTCCCCCAAGCCGCGCCGCAGTCGAAACGGCCGCTCCGAGTCGGTCTTCACCACCAACAGGTCGACGATCGTGTCGCCGTCGGCATCCAACAACCGAAATGCTGAGGGATTCGGCGTCGGACTGGGAAGCCGAGGACCAGGCTTCAACGATCCGCTTTCGTCGTGGAGAAACACATGGAGCTCCGGACCGGCGAAGACCACGATGTCTTGGCGGCCGTCCCGATCCAGGTCCGCGCACTGCAGGCTCGGGATCTCGTCCCCGAGGTCCTCCAGGTCAAAGCGCTCGGCCTCGGCGAACTCGCCCCCTTCTTTCTGGAATGCCACCGACAACTTTCGAGAGTCGCCGGCGAACACCAAGTCGACCCTCCCGTCCCCGTCGATGTCTTCCGGTTGAAACGACGAAACCTTTTCTTCGAGCGGGTAGGACTCGCGGCGAAAGTAGGTTTCTTCCGGCAGGGCATTGGGGCCCGGTTCTTCCTCTTCGAAACGTGCGATTCGATCCTCGGGGTCCTGCCAGTAGAGCAACTCGATTCGCGATTTCAGATTGTTGATGAGGGCCAAGTCGCCACGCCCATCGCCATTCAGATCTGCGTCGCGAAGATGGGTCACGCTGCGGTTGAACTTCGACTGAATGAGCGGTCCGAACCCGTAATCGACATGAGCCGCAAGATCCGAAGAGCCGGCCCCCTCGGGACCTCCGGCCGCCAGCAGACCGTTGACCAACAACATCAGTGGGTGAGCGAAGTTCATGAGTGTCCTGTGAAATGGTCGAGAGAAACCGAAGACGAACAGTCTACTTTCCCGCATCGGCATTCCTGGAGCGCTTCCTTCTGGTAGGCTCCCCCCCCTCAACTCGGCACGAATCCGCACCCGTGCGGACCTCTCGGCAAACCGGAGATGTTCGGAATGATCCTCTCTTCCGTGGCCACCTTGGCGATGGTTCTCGGCAGTCCCTCGGAGGAATCCGTGGAAGAGCTCATCCTCGCCAACGGCACCTCCATCATCGGAACCATTCTGAAAGAAACCGACGAGCAGGTGTTCGTGGATTTGGGCTTCACGGTGGTTGGTGTTCCCCTCCGCGAGATTCGGGAACGATCCGCACGGACCGAGGCCGAGGTTCCCGAGGAACGACCGGACCCGTCTTTGGAGGTTCGCCGAGATCTCTATTTCGAGAAGGAGCTGGCGGATCGCTCAGTGAAAGAAGCGGTCGACCAGTTCGGCGACGGCGTGGTGTTGATTCGCTCTCCGGCAGCTCTGGGATCCGGTTTCCTGATCACCGAGCAAGGTCACTTGATCACCAATGCCCATGTGATCCAAGGAGAGCAGGACATCGCGGTGACGGTGTACCGCACGACGGAGTCCGAAATCGAAAAGACCGTGTTCGAGAAGGTCAGCATCCTCGCGGTCAATCCCTACGCGGACCTGGCCCTGTTGCAGATCGATGAGGAGGATCTCGAAGGACACTCACTGACCAAGCTGTACCTGGGGAACATCGACGACGTGAATTCGGGACAAAGTGTGTTCGCCGTCGGAGCTCCCCACGGCTTGGATCGCACCGTTTCGGAGGGAATCATCTCGTTGAAGAATCGAGCGGAGCGCGGCCTGGTCTACATTCAAACCACCGCGGCCCTCAATCCGGGCAACTCGGGCGGCCCCCTGTTCAACAGCCGGGGAGAAGTCATCGGGGTCAACGCATGGATCGTGCAGATGGCCGAAGGCCTCAACTTTGCCATCCCGGTGGACACGCTCAAGCACTTCCTGCGAAACCGAGACGCATTCGCCTACGACCGAGACAACCCGAACAACGGCTACCGCTACTTGCAGCCTCCTCGCAGGATTCAACGCGAGGATCCCTGAACCGGATCTTTCATGGAGCCGTCTTCCCCTCCCCCGCCGAATCGGACCGATGACTCACTGGGTTGGCGCTGGCTGACTGGCGGGGTGCTGCTTTACTCGTTGCTGGCCGTGGTCTTCACGTATCCGGCGATCGCACAACTCGACAGTCATCTATTCGGGGCCCGACGCGACGCGCCCATGTTTTTGTGGAACTCCTGGTGGGGTCCGACGGCTTTGTTCGAGTGGGGCCAGAATCCCCTGTTCACGACACACCTGTTTCATCCTCTTGGTGCAAGCCTCACCATTCACACCCATTCCTTGTTCCCCGGGTTGCTGATGGCCCCCCTGGCTGCAGTGGCAGGCCTGGTTCCCTCCTTCAACCTGGGCATCCTGCTGACCTTCGTCTTTTCGGGGTTAGCCATGGCGTTGCTGGTGTTTGACGTCGTCAAGGACAAGCGAACGGCCTTGTGGATCGGCGCGCTCTACGCCTTCGGGCACCACCGGGTCAGCATGATCCTGTTCTTGAACCTGATCCAGACCCACCTTCTGGTGTTCTTCGTCTGGACCTTGTGGAGAGGGGCACGCAGTCCTTCTCGTGGATGGGGAATCGCAGGGGGCGTGCTGGCGGGCGCCCTGGCCTACACCAGCTACAACCTGCTGCTGTTCGCCATCCTGTTCTCGACTTGGTGGGTCGTGGTCGTCAGCCTGCGCTGCTCGGTGAAACGGGAACCCTGGATCCCACGCGTTCGGCAATGGGCATGGGTGGCGTCCGTCGCCGCTCTCTGCATCGCCCCACTTGCGTGGGAAACCTGGCAGGAGATCGACGCCCACGGCTACTACGCAACCAAGACCGACAGCCACACGTACAACAAGACCATCCCCTTGAGCCGCTTCCTCCTTCGCAACCCCCTTCAAGAGGGAGCCGCGGGCGTGCGCCTCATCGACGCCAGCTTCTTGGGATACACCACGATGTTGTTGGTGTTGACCGGGATGTTCGTCGCTTGGCGACGCAGGAGTTTTTGGTTTTGGACGCTGACCGCGGGGGCATTCTTGGTGTTCGCCTTGGGAGCAAGGCTCTCCTGGGACATTCCCTCGCCCCAAGACCGGCTCGAGCTCGCCGGCTTTCCCTTGCCCTACCAATGGATCCCCGACCTTCCTCTGCTCGGAGAACTTCGCAATCCCCACCGGTTCGGGCTCATTGGATGGCCGGCCCTCTGTGTCGCGGCGAGTTTCGGCTTGGCCTGGTGGTTCCGTCGCTCAGCCTTCGGTCACCGCCTCGGAAGCGGAATCTTGTCGGCTCTGGTTCTGGGCGGAATGACCTTTGACTTCCTCCAGGTCCCCTTTCCCAAACTCCGCCCGCTCCCCCCGGTCCCCGAAGTCATTCAACAGATCGCCGACGACGATCGTGACTGCAGCGTCTTCGAGTATCCCGCAGGCCGGCTTGGCAACCCCGCGTTCTCCTACTTTGAGACGATCCACGAGAAGCCGGTGTACGGAGACGGCCAGCTGGCTCGACTCCCTCCCCATCTCGAGTCGATGAGAAAGGAGTCGATCCTGCGCCAGGCATTGGGACAGGCCTCCAAGGCACAGTCCTTCAAGAAACGAGAACTCGTCCACCTGGCCGAAGAGATTTCCGCCGAGGTGCGCGACGCTCGACTCGGCTGGGTCCTCCTGTCGTGGATGGACTCCGACCCACTTGCTGACCCAGACCTGAAAGCGCTGAAGATCAT
This sequence comes from Planctomycetota bacterium, assembly GCA_028289345.1. Classification (GTDB taxonomy): domain Bacteria; phylum Planctomycetota; class B15-G4; order B15-G4; family SIAN01; genus JANQQL01. Next base: position 257,931 of record JANQQL010000001.1, read on the forward strand.
GGACAAGGTGATCCGCGCGACCTTGCCCGTGGATCGGGTGGTGTTTCAGGTCGAACCCCAGGTGGTGACCGAATGGGCGACCGGCAAGCTCGACGAGCGACTGGCCTCTCCCTGCCTGTACGCGGTGTACCGACTGAACCTTCCCGAGTGAAGAACAGGTGTCCGCCCGGGGCCGACGCTCATCCGTCTTCGAGGTAGCCGAGCGCTTCTAGCCGCTCTCGATCTTCCTCTGGAATCTGAATCATGGAGGCCGGACGGTATTCAATGCTCTCGAACTCTTCCAAGAGTTCGAGCAGGTGATCCCGGATGGCCGGGAATTCATCGCTCACATCCTCTTGCTCGTCCGGATCTTGGGGAAGTTGGAACAAGGTCACTTGGCCGGAGCCAACCTGCCGGACCAGTTTGAAGTCCCCTTGAACCACCGAGCGCAGATTGCGGCGTCGCTGGGTTTCCGAGATCACCGGCCGCTGCCGGAAGTCCGTTTCTCCGAACAAGTCTCGCCCCTGGAGCGCCTCCATGGAAGGCAGCGGCAACTGCAGTGCATTCAAAACCGTCGGATACACGTCGAGCACGGCGACGGGGAAAGACATCACTCCCGCCATGCGGCCGGGAATGCGAACGATCAGGGGCACGTGCAGCAGTTCTTCGTACAACGTCCGCGCATGACCAAGATCGCCATGTTCCAAGAACTCCTCTCCGTGATCGCCCACGAACACGATCATGGTGTCCTCCCACAAGCCATGGTCCTTCAAACGATCGAACACCCTGCCCAAGTGATAGTCCGTGTAGGCAATCTCTGAGTCGTAGAGGCGACGAACCTCGGCGAGATCTTCCGAGTCGAGGTCTGCTGCCATTTCACGGAGCCGGCGAAACTTCATGCCCGACTGGACCGGCCCGTCATAGTCCCCCTTGCCATGGAACGGGAACTGCGGGTGCTCGATGTAGCTGAAATGGGGATCGAAGTAGTGGAGCCACAGGAAGAACCGGTCGTCTCGGTGGCGATCCACGAATTCGATGGCCAGGTTCGACACCGACTCGGAAGTGACGGCGTCGTGGCCAAGCACGTTGCTTTCGTCGAACTCGTCGAAGCCCTGGTGAAAATTCCACTCAGAAGAGCAGAACGAGTGGCTCACCACCGCTCCGGTGGCGAAGCCATGCCGCTGCAAGGCTTCCGAGAGCAAGAACCACTCCTCCCCGAGTCGCGACTCCTCGGTTTCGATGCCGAGGGCGCGGGGATACCGAGACGTCACCAGAGCCCCAATCGACGGCGTCGTCCACGGGGCCTGACTGACGCATCGCTCGAAGCGAACACCCTGAGTCGCCAGCCCATCAATGCGCGGGGAAGTGTTGCGGGAATAGCCGTAGCAGCCGAGATGGTCGGCGCGCAACGTGTCGACCACCACCAACAAGACGTGACGCGGCGGGCTCTCGGCGGAGGCGACGGGTTCGGAATCGCGAGCACAGCTGACCAGGGCCGCCGCCACGGCCAGTCCCACCAGCCCCTCCGCGCGCGGGGCCCGCGAGCGGGAATCCGGAAGGGTCGCTAGGGGTTTTCGCGGGCCCCTCGCCCCCCGGTAGCCGGGGCCAGCCGAACTCCCGAGAGCGTTTCTTTTCCATCCCTTCATCGAGGGTCTCTTGTTTCCCGTTGAATCCGCCTTCGAAACCAGCCGATCATAGGACATCAGCACTGGGGACGATTCCGTAAGGGGAGAGTGTCTTTGGCCGTCCACTCCGCGCGTCGCTTGCCGCAGCGCACCAAGATCGTCGCGACCCTCGGTCCGGCAACCAAGAAGCTCACCCAGGTCCGCGCCCTATTGCGTGCCGGGGTGAACGTGTTTCGCATCAACTTTTCTCATGGCACTCAAGAAGAACACGAGAAGACCATCAAGAGAGTGCGGCGCGCCGCCAACTTGGAGAAGCGCCCGGCCGCGGTCCTCGCGGACTTGCAGGGCCCCAAGATCCGCGTCGGCAAGCTGAAGGACAAGGAGCCCCTGTTCCTGCAACGCGGCGACTCTTTGGTCATCGTCTCCCAGAACATCGAGGGCGGTCCTGGTCGAATCGGCTGCACCTACGCTCGGTTGTGCCAAGAGGTCAAGCCAGGAGAGCGTGTACTCCTGGACGATGGCGCGATCGAACTCCGGGTGAACAAGGTGGTGGGCAAGGAAATCACCACTCGGGTCGTGGTCGGGGGAATCCTTCGTGAACACAAAGGGATCAATCTGCCCGGGACCAACATCCTCAGTGCCAGCTTCACTCGCAAGGACCGTCAAGATCTGGACTTTGCCTTGGAGCATGACGTCGATTTCGTCGCCCTTTCCTTTGTTCGCAATCGCGACGATCTCCTGCCGGTAAAGCGAAGAATCCGCCGAGCGGATTCCCGCGCGGAAGTCATTGCGAAGATTGAGCGCCCGGAAGCCGTCAAGAAGATTGACGGCATCATCGAGGAAGCGGACGGGATCATGATTGCCCGCGGGGACATGGGCGTAGAGCTCGGCGCCGAAGCGGTCCCCCCGATTCAAAAGCGGATCATCGAAAAATGCGTCGCCGCGGCGAAACCGGTGATCACCGCGACGCAGATGTTGGAGACCATGGTCGAGAACCCCCATCCGACCCGGGCGGAGGCCTCGGACGTGGCGAACGCCATCTACGACGGGACGTCCGCGGTGATGCTGTCGGCAGAAACCGCGGCGGGGAAGCACCCGATTCTGGCCGTACGCACCATGGCCCGCATTGCTCGGCAAGCCGAAAAGGACGTCTACAAGGATGCCGGTCACCCGGTGCGGCGCAGGATCACTGACCTGGAAGACGAGCGCGGCACCGCTTCCATCGAAGAGGCCGCGGTGGGCGCCGCCGCCCACGCGGCACTCCGAACCCGAGCCAAGGCCATCGTCATCTTCACCGAAAGCGGTCGTACCGCGAAGATCGTGGCGCGGGAGCGGCTGCCAATTCCCATTTTTGCCTGCACCCCCATCACGCAAACGGTGAGACGCTTGTGCCTGCAATGGGGAGTGATCCCGGTGCTGAACAAGCGGGCTCGCGACGTCGAACGACTGCGTCGCCAAACCGAGAAGACCCTGGCCGAGCAAGGTCTCGTCAAGGAAGGGCAACGGGTGGTGTTCATCGCCGGGACGGTCGATGTGGCCGGGGCCACGAACATGATTCAGATCGTGGACATCGGCAGCGGCGTCTGACCCTCTACTCCGACTTGCTGCTCGGCGTCGGAAAAAAGGTCTCCAGGATCTTGGAAGAACGAGCTCTCCAGCTTCCCCAACCGTGACTGTCGGCTGCTTCGCCTCCGACGAAGTTCAATCCCGCATTCTCCAAAGCGGTCGCCACGTGGCGAGCATCCTCGCCATAGTCGTAACCCCGGTCGACATTCCTCGCCTCGTACCGGTTCCAGTCCAGGTAGAACAACAGACTCGACTCCGGCTCTTGGTCGAGGAGCCTCAGAAACGGGACGTGCCCTCCATCCCGAATGGAGATGCTCTGCAGCGCCGCGCCACGAAAACGATCGGGATACTTCAGCGCGGCCAAACCGGCAGGAACCGCGAACCCTTTGACCCCCATGAGCGCCCGTGACTCGGCCTCCGGAATCAATCGATAGCGTCCGTGGAGGTCTTGCAGGAACTCGTCGGCGATCATGTCGATGTACGCTTCGGTTTCGCTTCCTCCGGCTTCCAGCCAGTATTCACCAATGCGACCGATGCAAGCCACCACCAGCGGTTCGACCGAATCCCCAATCAAGTTGTCCAGGGTATTGGCCAGCAGCCCTTTCTCCAGCCAGTTCAGTCCGTCGAACACCAGGAGCAAGGGATAGGCGCGGTCCCCGTCTTCGTACCCGGGAGGAAGATAGACACGAACATCACGAGAATTCCCAAGAGTCTCGCTGACAAAGGAGTAGGAATCGATCTTGCCACGCACGCCGGAGGGCTCCCCGAGATGCTGCGGTCGTTGGTAGCCAGGCATGCTCACAACGCTGAACGGATTCCCCCAGTCCGCGGGAGCGTGGCGGTCGTTGCGCGGGTCCACGATGCGCTGGTCGTAATTCACGACGAACCGATACTCCCATCGAGATTCCTGGTCGAGCTGGTAGCTCCTGTAGTAGAGATTGGTGCCCGCCAAGCGATGCATCGGATCCCCCTGACTCTGGTCGATCATGGTTCCCGTGAGCGCGATGTCCTCGACCTCTCCCTGATAGACGAAGTGCACCCAGTTCCCCTCCACCAGCGGGAACGATTCTTGACTCGCCAGGAACTCCTCGACCGCGGCGTTCTTGTCCGCTTCCCCCGCCACCCGTCGGAGAAACGCTCCGAACTCGTGGTTCCCCGGAGAAGTCATCGGCTCGGACTGAGCCAATCCCGCCTCCGGCGCTTCCCCCGAGCGGAGGATCTTCACCGCCGCGAGCTGCTCGGCGTTGCGGATGAACACCTTGCCATCGGCAAAACTCGGCCAGGTCAAGCTGCTTCCCGCCAGTCCCTGGAGTCGGGCTTGTTCCTGGTAACCCTCGGGACTTGCGGCGGCGACGACGACGTTTCCTTCGGCGCCGAAGATGACCAAGCGGTCGTCCACCAGGATCAGCCCGGAACCTCCCGGGGGCCTCGACTTCCAACGACGTTCGCCGGTGTCTGCATCGATGCAAGTCAGGATGCCGCGACGAAACCCGTAAAGGTGGCCGTCGTGGTGAACGGGAAGCCCGTAGGAGTTGCCGAGGTCCCGCGACTGGAACAGAGTTTCCGCGTGCAACGCCCCGTCGACCTCGTTGATCTCGAAAGCAGTGATGGCACCACTGATCGACGCAAAGAAGCGTCTTTCTCCCATCGGCACCGGCACTGCGCTTCCCGCTCGATCTCGCTCGCCGAGTTCTTGCTCGAAGATCAGCTCCCCGCTAGCGGCATCGTGGCCGGTCATGCGCTTCCCGGCGAACGAAAGTACGGTGGATCGCCCCTTCAAGGACAACAGCGTGGGTGACTGATACTCGACCGGCTCCTGCCCCTGGTTCCAGGCGAGGTCCCCGGTTTCCCCATTCCAGGCGACCAGCGAGTTGCCCTCGGGACCACCCACTTGAACGATGACCGTCTCTCCGGCGACCAATGGCGTCGTGGTGAAGCCATAGTCGGGCATGGACGCCTCAAAGTCTTCGACGAGGTGCTTGGACCAGCGCAGCTCACCGGTTTGCAGGTCCGCGGCGAGGAAATGTCCGTAGGGCCCGAGGGCATACACCATGCCCGATCCGATCACCGGAGTTCCGCGAGGTCCTCCCCAAGCGCCGTCTTGCTCGGGATACGCGGGTCCCACGGGGAGGCGCCACTTCACCGCACCGGTTTCGCTGTCGAAGGCGACCAGTTCATCGCGGTCGTCTCGAGTCAGCATGGTGACCGCGAAACCGTTGCCGGCCACCACTCCGGAATACGCCGATCCAATGTCCACAACCCACGCCAACTCGAGTCCCGGCACAGAATCGCTGAACGCATTCGCGCGAACACGACCGTCCCGGGAAGGGCCCAACAATGAGGGCCAGCTCTCTTCGCCGGCAGCCGCGGCCAGCAAGACCAAACAGGTGGTGGCCAGACCCATGGGGATTCCTTTCGATGGTTTTTCCAGCAAGGAGCGGCATTGGAGACAACGGAGCCGCGTTACGACCGCGAGCCATGAAACTCGAACCATACGTTTTCGGTCTGCGATCGGCGACTGCACGCGCCAGTGGGTAGCATTCGACGCGCGGGTCCCGCGACCGAACGTCCTGGAGATCCGCTTTGCAACGATCGGTGACTCGTTCCCCGCTCTTCGGACGGTGAAAGGCAAGCCTTGCGCGCACTCGAAACACCCGCCCCGGGGGCGGACCAGTTCCTTCACGACCAGGGACTGATCTTCCTCAACCACGGCTCATTCGGCAGCTGCCCGCGCCCCATTTTGGAAGCTCAGGAAGAGTGGCGCCGCCGGCTGGAAGGCAACCCGATCCGCTTCATGGTACGGGAGTTGGAACCGGCGCTGGACCAGGTCCGCCGCGAGCTCGGTGAGTTCCTGGGAGCTTCCGGCGACGACCTTGCGCTCGTGGTCAACGCGACCGAGGCGGTCAATACAGTACTGCACAACCAGACGTTTGAGCCCGGTGACGAGCTCCTCACCACCGACCACGCTTACAACGCCTGCAAGAACGTCCTGGACCGGGTCGCGGCGAAGTTTGGCGCAGCGGTCGTCGTGGCGTCCGTGCCCTTCCCCGTCGAGAGTCCAGAGCGTGTCCATGAAGAGATCCTGTCCCGGGTCTCGTCGCGCACCAAGTTTGCCCTCCTCGATCATGTCACGAGTCCCACGGGATTGGTGTTGCCCGTGGAGACCCTGGTCCCCGCTCTGCAACAAAAAGGCGTCAAAGTGCTGATCGACGGTGCCCACGGGCCCGGCATGCTCAACCTCCGGTTGGACCAGCTCGGCGCCGAGTTCTACACCGGCAACTGTCACAAGTGGCTTTGCACCCCCAAGGGGTCCGCCGTTCTTCACGTGCGCCGCGACCAGCAACAGGACTTTCGGCCGCTGTCGATCAGTCACGGAGCCAATTCGCCGCGCACGGATCGCTCCCTGTTTCGACTCGAATTCGATTGGACCGGAACCTCGGACCCGACGGCCTGGCTCGCGATTCCCCGAGCCATCGAATGGTTGGGTGCTTGCTACGAAGGCGGCTGGGATGAACTGCGGAAACGAAATCACGAACTCGTTGGCGCGGCGCGAACGCTCGTTTGTGAATTCCTGCAGGTGAAGGAGCCGTGCCCCCTCTCCATGCTCGGAAGTCTGGCCGCGATTCCGTTTCCAGACGGCAATCCCGAAGGACTCGACCCCGATCCTCAAGCGGAAATCCTGGCTCGGGAGTTTCAGATCGAAGTTCCGATTCGCAAATGGCCGGTGCCGCCAAAGCGCTTGCTTCGCCTTTCCGCACAGCTCTACAACACGATGGATGACTACCGGCGTCTGATTGCCGCACTGGGAGAGCTCAAGATCGCCTGAGCGACGTGCCACGCCCAGCGTCGACTTGGCTCACTGCCTGCAGGCTCAATGGGGGCGAATCGGTGAGTCAACTGGAACGGCGCAGGGCTTCCGCATCCAACCGCTGCTGATCCAGGGCCTGTTTCAAGGAACCCGCGGAACGGGCAAACGCCGCGATCATTCCCGACATGGTGATCCCCAAGAGGAGGGCTTCGCCACCCAGGAGAACCACGGGAAACCAAACCTGGAACGCTTTGCCCAGCGCCAGCGTCGCCAGACCAGCGAGGGTGATGGCTCCCCCGGTGAGGAGAGCTCCCCGTGCCCAAGGCTTCACTCGCATCCGATAAGTGCCTTCGGGCCCCCACATCTCGACCATGGCGGTCATCTGATGGTGGTTCCGAGCCGTTGGGACCTCGGGGGAACTCGCCCCGCCTCCGTCCCGTTGCCGAGCCTCCGCCAACCGGTAGTTCATCAGGGTCACCGGGAGGAGCGATCCAAACACCACCACCATGACGGACCCAGCGAGGATCAGCGGGTAGTAGACCGAGTACGGTTGTTTCAGAATCACCGCCACCACTGCTGCTTGAAGCGCGACCAGCCCCAAGACGGCCATGGTCGCCATGGTCCCCACCACGAACGGCTTGCCCTTGCCCTTGGGGACCAGGACCCCGGCGGAAGCACCGATCACCCCGCCAATCACTCCCACGGCGGCCCCGCCAACCCCGCCGAACCACGCACTCGCTGATTCACTCCACCAGGGATCCGGCATCATGATTTGGCACTCCTTGTTCGCGGATTTCGGTGGCTTTGGACTGGATCAGTCTCGCGCCGGAAACGGACAACTCTCCGCGCCCCACCAAGTCAGCCAGAAGATCGTTCAACGGATCCGAGTGCTTGCCTTCCAACAAGGCCCGAAGCCGATCGATGACCCGATCCAACCGGCTCCGGATGGTCGGGTAGCTGACCCCGTAGGACTGGGCGAGGGCTTTCAAGGAACCCGATTGGAGCACCAACTCCTGAATCAGATCCAGGTCCTCCCGCGGCAGTTCAGAAAGCACATGGTCCGTCACACCGCTCTCCACCGAATTGAATAAATCAAAAACTCACATACCGATTATTAAACATCAGCTTTCGATTTATTCAAGTCAACTTATTCAAAACTAAAGTCAACAGATCCATTTCCGCACACACGCTTTTCTCGATGACCGCCCCCAATGGGCCTCTCCTGGGCTTTCGAGACCGGGGGCCCTTCGGAGTCCGGAGACAAGCCCCCTCTCGTCGAGGGAGGAATCACGCGATTTCAGACACACCCAGTCCCGGTCGATCCAGGGTTCGCAGGCACCCATCCCGCAACTCGAATCCGCCGCGGACCCAATCCCGGGCGAGGTCCAAGCTCCCATCCAGATCGAGATACTTGGTTGCAGGAGACGCGAATGCGGCATGCAACGCTGCGGCAATGCCGACGATGCTCTCGTCCATGCACCCCCACATCAAGGACAGCTCCGCCGCCTCCGCAATGCAGGCAATCCGCAGAGCCGGCGCAACTCCTCCGCACTTCATGAGCTTGATGTTGAGGATGCCACTAGGGCTCGGGGGGACTGCGATTCGCAAGGCATCTCGCTCGCGTTGCATGGATTCATCGGCGGCAATGACCTTGCGACGCGACTCGGGCAACTCCCGACAACCGTCAAACGTCTCGGGAGTGACCGGCTGTTCCACGAATTCGATCGAACACTCGTCACAAACGCGGAAGAACTCCTCGAGTTCGTCCACTCGATAGCCCTGATTTGCATCCACCCGGATCGTGACCAGGTCCTGGAATCGCTGACGCAAGCGGCGCAAGCGTTCCTCATCCAGGGCTCGGTCGCGGCCGATCTTTACCTTCAGGATGCGAAAGCCTCTCCCGACGTATTCCTCCGCTTCGGCCAGGGTCTCCTCCACACCCTTGATCCCGATGGTGATGGACGTCGGGAGTTGATGGTGAGCACGCCCCAGCAACTCGACCAGCGGCTTGCCGAGGAACTGCGCCCAAAGATCGTGAAGGGCCATGTCCACCGCTGCCTGAGCCGCGGGAGTCTCCCGATTTCGTTCCGCCCAGGTCCGGATCAACGCGGGAAGGTGCAAGACGTCCTGCCCCACGAGCCATTCGAGAGCATCTTCCTGAAGCGACGATTGGCAGGCTTCGATGGTCTCGCCGGTGACGAAACGCTCCGGCGAAGCAACCCCTCGGCCGACCAGCCCGTTGCTCCCATGAATCTCGACAACCACGTTGTCGACCGCCGAAATCGAGCGAAAGGCGATGGTGTAAGGGCGCGACAGCGCAAAGGACTCGACCCAAGACCCGACCTTCGCAATCTTCATCGGCGCCTCAAGACTCGTTGTCAGAGCGGTTGCCGTCGGCAAACGTGCTTTGGGAAACCCGGAGGAATGCACGGATCTGGGGAACCAACATTTCCAGCTCCCCTTCCAGCGGGCGCACCACCGGGACTCCAATTCGTTCGGCACAGGCGTTGGCGTCAAACCGCGGTCCGGTGATCTCCCCCTCGTTCAAGGCCACGGCGATCACGTTGGCCCCGTAAAGCTCGATCAGACGGATCTCTTCTTCCAGTGGCGGGATCGGCCAGTGCCCGTCGTGCCCTTCAAAGCTCTCCCGCCCCGGAGCATGAATCAAGATCACTCCCTTGGCCTGGGCGGACACCAGCAACTCAGCCCCGCACGGGCCCGAAGGATTTCGCAACGCGGACTGCCCTTCCAGAAGGATCAGGTCGGGCTCTTTCGCCCGATCACACTCGAGAACCGCTCGCTCCAATTCCCCGCTCACGTAATCGTTCACCGTGGAGTCCAGGATGAAACCGTGATCAGCTCCCTGCATCCAACCGGTTTGACCGGTGTAGATCATTTCGCAACGGATTCCCGCGGCCTGGCAAACCTCGAGCAACATGCGACAGGCCGTTCGCTTGCCAATGGCGCAATCCATGCCGAGTACTGCAATCCGTGGCGCGCGTGCGTGGCGAATGTCACCGCTCCAGAAACGCAGCTCGGAACGCGGGCGAGGCTTGCGGACATCGGTCAACGAGACGCCGCGCTCCCTGGCCCGTCGAGCAATCTCGGGATCGTCACACACGAAATCGTGTAAGCCACACACCACGGACAAGCCCAGGTCCACGGCATGCAACAGCTGGGCGCGGATCGAGTCCGTCAGGCGACCGCCGTGGGAGGACACCCCTTGAACACAGGTCGTGGGCCGCGGAGACACTTGCAACGCCTCCTCCAGGGAGGCCAACACGGGGATCCCCCGCCGTTTTCCATCGACCACAGTTCCCGCGTCTTGTCCCGCTTGTTCCGGGTCCACAACGGCGACCACTTGAAAGCGAGAACCACTCCTTACCAGCCCATGCACGACCTTGCCATGAATCGAAGAGAGTGCCCCTGGGGCAAGGATGACCGCTGGCTCAGCCACCGGCCGCCTCCGCCCGCTCTCCGTCGAGCTCATCGAACAACGCTCCGGACGCAGGGCGCTCTGCTTGCAGGCGCAATGCCACCGCTTCGGCCTCGCGCATGACTCGAAGCACGTTGTCGCCACAGAGCTTTCGTAGATCTTCGTCGGAATAGCCGCGCTGCACCAACTCAATCAGCAGATCCGGGTATTTGGAGACATCCTCCAGCCCCTCCGGTCCCTCCCGGATGCCATCGAAATCTCCACCAATCCCGACGCAATCGATGCCCGCGACGTCTCGGATGTGATCGATGTGATCCGCCACCTCCGAAAGGGTCGCACGCGGCGCCGGATGCTGGGCCTGCCAGGCTGCCATTCCCTCCTCCAGCTCCGGGGAACCTTTTCCATGCAGCTCGGTCAATCGATCGCGCTCGGCCGAGCGCTCCACCGAGTACGAACGCACCTTTTCCGAAACGAACGGTGGCACGAACGTCACCATCACCACTCCCCGGGGCGCCTTCTTGATCCGCTCCAGGACGTCGTCGGGAACATTGCGCACATGGTCACAAACGGCCCGGGCCGAGGAATGAGAAAAGATCACCGGAGCCTCGGCGACATCCAGGGTGTCATGCATCGTTTTGGCACTGACATGGGAGATATCGACCAGCATGCCCATGCGATTCATTTCTCGGATGACCTCCTTGCCGAAGGCGCTCAGCCCCTGACAATGAGGGTCGTCCGTGGAAGCATCTGCCCAGTCCGTATTCTTCGAGTGAGTGATGGTCATGTAGCGCGCCCCCGCCCGATAGAGCTGGCGCAGCACACCCAGAGAATTCTCGATGCAGTGGCCGCCTTCCATGCCGATCAGAGAAGCGACCTTGCCGCGTTGGTGGATCTCGACGATGTCCTGGGCAGTCAGAGCGAGCTGCAAGTGCTCGGGGTAGCGCTCGACCAGACGATGGACCACATCAATCTGCTCGAAGACGACACGCGCAGCCCCGGGTCCGGCGGTGCTGACCGGCGTGTACACCGACCAGAACTGGCCACCCACTCCCCCCATACGAAGACGAGGAATGTCCGTGTGCATGGGCCAGGGGATGTCTGCGGTGTCTCCCGCGAAGTCAATCTGGTCCAGGTGATTGCGGACCCGGTCTCGATAGGCCCAAGGCGTGTCATTGTGACCGTCGATCAAGGGCACCGATTGCAACACTTGCCGAACCCGTGATTCGGCGACACCGTGGGGAACTTCACCGGCCGAGGCGGCCATCATTCCCCCCGCCCACACAACAAGGCCCCAACACGCTCTTCGAAACGATCGTTTCTCACCAAGACGCCCCTTGTCGAATCCGAGGCAGCGGATGCTCGATTGGTCCATGACACCGATCCGTCCTTTCCAACGCGCGTCTTCCCACGAATCACCGATCACCCCGGCCGGCCCGTATCCCGAATCCTCCAACATTGGTGCGGCAGCTTACCGCGTTCGAAGTCCTTGGGAATCGTCGATCGGGTGATGTCCTTCAACCGCAAGTCGGGGAGCGCCTCCCGATCCATGCGAAAGTTGCGAAGGTTGTTGGAAAAGTACAGAACGCCGTCCTCTGCCAAGCGACGGGCCGCGAGTCGGATCAATTCGACATGATCGCGACCGACGTCGAAGGTCCGCCCCATTCGCTTGGAGTTCGAAAAAGAGGGCGGATCCAAGAAAATGAGGTCATAGCGATTGGATTCTTGTTCCAACCACGACAGACAATCGGCCTGGATCAGGCGATGGTGTTTCCCGCGGAAACCGTTTCGGGCAAGGTTCTGGCGCGCCCAATCCAAGTACGTGCGCGACATGTCCACAGACGTCGTGCTTCGTGCTTCTCCCGCCGCCGCGTACACCGTGACGCTTCCCGTGTAACAGAAGAGATTGAGAAAACTTTGGCCACGAGCGCGCTCCCGAATCATGGCTCGCGTCAGGCGATGATCCAGAAACAATCCGGTGTCGAGATAATCCGTCAAATTGATCAGGAACCGATGTCCTCCTTCCTCCACTTGGTGGAGGGTTCCGTCAGCAGCCATTCGCTCGTACTGAGCCGCGCCGGACTGACGACGACGATGCTTGAATGACACCTGCCTACGGCCGACACCAAGGAGCCGTCCGAGAACCTCCAAGATCTCCTCCCGAGGAATGCCGTCTTCGGGTTGCGATTCGAAGTGCTGGACGTGAACGAGGGATCCGTAGACATCGATCGCTTGAGAGAACTCGGGCAACTCTCGATCGTAGAGTCGGTAGCAATGAATGCCGTGATTCCGTCGCCACTTCGCCAGATGTTTGGCGTTTTTCTGTAGGCGGCGAAGAAGCAGATCGGCACGAGCGGGGTCCACCGTGTTTTTTGGGGCGGACTCCGCAGATTCGTCAGGCGTTCGGCTCATTCTCCCGGATTGTATCGCCGAACGCCGGGAGCCATGAGGCGTCGTCGCTTCTGCCGGAGATGGGGCTCTACGACGAGTGCCCGGCCCTTTCCTTGCAGAAGAAGAGGTGAAGAGTTGGCGACCACTCTGCAGCCTCGCCGAACGGGATCGACAAGTCCGCCGCCGAAAAGGCGACCCGGCGAATCACCGGACCTCTTGTCGGCGGCGGCTTGTCACCCATCCATCGAAGGTCGGTCCCTCGCCGGAGATTCTTCCACCAGCGGGCTGGCGATGCGGGAGCCGGTCAAGGCCTCTCGTTTCGCCCGAGCAAGCTCACGGCACGCGACTCAGAAAACTCACGGAGAGTTCGTCCCCGAAGATGGGCCCCCGATCGGCGCCGAGAGCCTTTCTCCATGGCTGCTAGGGGAACGTGACCGTCACTTCGTTGGTGAACACCAGGCGATGGGTTGGACTGAAGGCCAAGGCGACGAGATCCACGCTCAGCATCGGTGACACTGGCGGCGCCACGCCAACGAGTTCCCCACGGCCTTCTGCGTCTCCGGGAGCAAGCATGAGAGGAGTGAAGCTTCCCCCCACTCCCGGAAGAGCTAGCAGGAACCGTCGCCCCGGCTCTGCTCCGCAGATTCGAACCGAGAAGGCCTCTGACGGAGCCACCACCTCCGGCTCGGATCGAAGCACCACTTCCTGAGTTGGCAGGATCACGATGTCCGTGATGAGTCCGGCGATTCCGGTGGAAGAGATCGTGGGGGCGGCGCTGGGATCGTCGAGGGGGACGTGCACAAGTTCGGTGCCGCTCGCGAAGTAGATCCGATTGAGACTTCGATCGACAGCCAGGCTTCCCTGATTCACCGTTCCAGAGTAGGTCATCACCGTTTCGGTTGCACCTGCGCCGTCGATCGAACCACGAAGCAAGGAAGATCCCTGGAGCCAGTAGATCATCCCTTCGGCAGGGTCCAGATCCACTGCCGTGGTAAAGAGTCCAGCAAACCGCACTGACTCGATGTTGGTCCCGTCCTGGTTGCAACTGCGGAAACCCAAGGCCATGCCGTCGTACCAACAGATCTTTCCCGCGACCGTGTCGACATCAAGACTGGAAGGAGTGACCGGAGGAAACGCCGCCGATTCATTCACGATGACACTCAGATCGCTTCCGTCTAGGTTGCAAGCGACAATTCGATTGGCCGTGGAAGGGCTCGCCACGTACGCCTTGCGCTGAACCAGGTCGAGACTGAGATGATTGGGAAAGACGTCCAGAGGCTCGGCAGCAAAGTCCACGACGGTCTGCAAGCCGGTGCCATTGAAGTTCATCCGTTGCAGCTTGCCTTCTCGAATGAAATACACATGGCAAAGCACCGGATCGATGGCATGACTGATGGATCCCGTGTCGGACAACAAAGGCATGCGGTCAACTCCGCTCAGATTCGTGGAGAGCAGAGTCGGGATCGACAAGCTTTCGAGGAACAGCCGACCTTCTTGAGCCGAGGCGACCGATCCGGCACCCAGGCAAAGCAGCAAGGTCCGCCACAGACGCCCTGTTCGGCCGGATGCGAGATCATGAAACCACATGGGACAACTCCTTTCGTCAATGAACCGTTGGTTGCTGGAAAGGAGCCCGCGAAAGAACGCAACAACCCGAATCCCAGGACCCATGACTCGAGTGCCCACCGTCGCTGGCATTCCCGGAACGATGGATCTTCACGAAGGACTCCAACGCCTCGCTCGAATCCGCCCCCCAACACCGGACCAAGAGCAAAACGGCGACATGGGAACTCGCGCCGAACTCGAGGCAGCGACTCGGCCCGAGGGTCCCGTCTGCGAATCGGCGGAATCCCGCCGCCCTTGGGGGCCGCCACGGCCCCCCCGGGACTCCTCCGGGTCGGCCCGGCAGAACACGAAAAACTTCGTCATTTACTACGAAAACGTTCGTCACATTGACGAAAGAGTTCGTATAACTGGTGGCGTTCCAGGAAACGCCCACGGAGAATCTTCATGGCGAAAGAGACCAAAACCCCGACCAGTGCCGAGCTGGAGATCCTCGGCGCTCTGTGGCGACTTGGTCCGAGCACCGTGCGACAGGTTCACGCGGAACTCAATCAGGTTCGCGAGCAGGGCTACACCACCGTGTTGAAGTTCATGCAGATCATGACTGAAAAGGGCCTGCTGCTTCGGGATGAAAGCGTCCGCCCCCAGGTGTACCGACCGGCTCGCTCCCAAACCCAAACCCAGCGCCAGCTGTTGCGCGACTTGGCCGACCGGGCGTTCCGCGGCTCCCCGGGCAACCTGGTCCTCCAGGCACTCTCGGCCAAGAAGACCACCCCGGAAGACCGTCAGCGAATTCGCGAGCTCTTGGATCGCTTGGAGGAGGGGTCCCCATGAGTTTCTCGGAATTGACCTCGTGGATCGGCGAAACCCTGGCGCACTTCCTCTGGCAAGGGACCGCGCTGGCGGTTGCGGTGTGGCTGGGTTTGGTCGCGGCTCGACGGCGCCCCGCCGAACTGCGTTACCTCGTCTGCTGTACGGGAATGCTGCTCATGCTCGCGGCCCCGATCGTGACGGCAAGCGTCCTGCTGGGGGAAGAGTCCGCCGCACTCCGAGTGACTCCCCCATTTCTCGAAAGCACCCAGATTCCCGCCAGTTGGATTGAGGATGGCCTGCCCTGGCTCACCGGCTTGTGGGCCGCGGGAGTGGCATTCCTCAGCGGGCGAGGGCTGGTCCAGTGGCTCCGCGCGCAACACCTGCGCCGACGGGGAATCTCTCCTCTCCCACGGGAATGGCAACAAACGCTGGAGCAACTCCGCTGCCAGCTTGGCGTGCGGCGCACCGTTTCCTTGGTCGAATCCACCCTCGCCACCGTGCCCATGGTGATCGGCTGGCTGCGCCCAGTGATTCTGGTTCCCGCCACGGCGCTGACCGGACTCAGCTCCGAACAACTTCGGCTCGTCCTGGCGCACGAGCTGGCGCACGTGCGGCGCGGGGACTACCTGGTGAATCTCGTGCAAACGGTGTTCGAGGCTCTGTTGTTCTATCACCCCGCCGTTTGGTGGCTCTCGAACCGGATTCGGATCGAGCGCGAGTACTGCTGTGACGACGTCGCCGTTGGTGTGAATGGCGACGCTTTGACTTACGCCCGGGCTCTGTCCTCGCTGGATCTCCTGCGCAGCGGTGAGTGGCAGCCGGCCTTGGCATCAACCGGAGGTTCATTGATGAATCGCATCACTCGCTTGCTCGGCGTCCCCAAGGCGCCGAACTCACGGACGGATGGCTGGATGGCGCCGCTCGCCGTGGCGACGGTGGTGGCTCTGTCGGGAACGGCGGTCGCTTTCACCCATTCCACTGCGCAGAAGCAAGTCCCCGATCCTTTGTCGGGACCGGCTCTCGACAAGATCAATGTCGTGGGCATTGTCGAGGTTCTGGATCCCGCCCAGGGCAAAGCCCTTGCCGAACTCCAGGAACGCGGCCTCGACAATGCGGGGCTGGTCCTCGTGTTGAAGGATCTTGGCGCAGGCCCCGAAGTGTTCGAGATCCTGCAAAAGGCCGTGGTGCATGCCGAAAAGTACACTCGCGAGCACGACATGGTCCGACGCAAGATCGAACAAGCACTGCAGTCCGGCCGCCTGTCTCGAGAGGATGCAGAGAAGCAGCTCGAGAAACTCGCCTGGGGCGAAAGGGAGATGTCCCAGAAGATCATTCATCACTTGACGGCCGACCGCGAACAACAGGAATGGGTCGAGGAGTTGAAACAACAAGGTCTTTCTGACCTTCAGATCAAAGAAAGAATGAAGCGACGCAAGATCGAGGAGCACGAACACCGACAACAGGAGTTCATCCACGAGCTAAGGTCCCGTGGGCACACCGATCAAGAGATTCACGAACTCCTCGAAAAGAAACACAGAGCGCGCGAAATCGAGCGCGAGCACGCCCATCGGGTCAAGAAGATGGCGCATGAACTACGAGAGAAGGGGCTCTCCGACCAAGAGATCCACGAGATCCTGAAGGACCGGCACCAGGAGCACTCCCAAGCTCGACTGGATTCCGCCGCCCGGGAGATGCGGGTCCGCGGTCTCTCCGACGAGGAGATCCATGCCGCCCTGTCCCAAAAGCGGGAAGCTCTCGAGAAGACCATGCGGGACCACGAAGCAATGGAAGCGCACCTCCTCGAGATGCATCGGCGCGGCATGTCCAAGGAGGAGATCCACCGAGCCCTTCAAGAACTTCGCGAAGTCCACGAGAGGTCTCTGAGTGAGACGAAAGTGCGTCCGTCTCCTTCGGGAGAGCGTTGAAACCGAGGTTTCCTGGAATCAACCAGCTCGAAGGCACGCGAGTCCCAGGACTCGCGTGCCTTTTTTTGTCAGGTTTTGGTCGCCGTTCGCGTGAAGTCTCGGGGACCGACCTCCGGCCCCCCTCCTTGAGATCCATCCACTCCACGGGGCGACCTTGGAACGCAAAGATTACGAACGACTGAAGCAGCTCTTCTATGAGCTGATCGAGCTGTCAGAAGAAGAGCGCGCGCGACGACTGGTGCGCGAAGAGCTTCCCGATTGGCTTCGCCAGGACCTGGAGGAGCTCCTCCGGTTGGTGGATCGTTACTGACCGGCCAGGGGACGCATCCGGCGAGTCGTCGCAGGCTCCGAACGACAAGCTTCCTCTTTTCTGAAGAGATTCACGACAACTCGTCTTCTTCACGCTTCTTCGGCAAGAATCGGTTCCGCGGCATGAGTTCGTCGATGCGCCCTTCCTCAATCAGGCGAACGGTCTTGACCAAGCGCTGCAAACCACGCACGACCAGGCGGCGCGCTCGATCTGGATTCAATTCGAGCTCCGAGGCGATTTCCGCGTTGGACACTTGGTACCAGACCGACAGCACCACCGCTTGGCGCTGAAGAGGAGGAAGGAAATCCAGCGCCATCCGAACTTGAGCGATGCGCTCTTTTCGAATCACCTGATCCACCCCGTGAGGGAGGCCTTTGGGATTTGGGTGCTCGGGGTCGAAAGAAGTTTCCTTGCGACGATCGCGAACATGACGCTCGAAAAAGACCACGCGATCAAGAATGGTGTTCTCGACCACGCGTCGCAACAGTGCATGAAACCTCCGACGGTCTTTGATGGGGACCGGCGGACAGTACTGCATCAGGCGAATGGCCGCCGCCTGAACGATGTCATGGGTCTCTTCCTTGCCACGGAGGATCCCCTCCATTCTCTTGCGGGCGTGTCCCCGGAGAAACGGGATCTTCCGCCCCAGAAGTTTGTCGAAAGCTTCTCGCTGCCCGTCCTTCCACAGATCGAGCAGGGTCAAAGTTCCGCTGTGGGAGAGGTCCAAAGGAATGCCCCTAGCATGCCGTGGAAGAAGTCTCTCGGCGCCCGATCGGACCTTTTCGCTCCGTCTTCGTCCTCGAATCCTCGACGAATGCGCCGATTCGCCTGCGGTCCGATTCCTCGGCGGGAACGAGAATCTGTCGATCGACCATCCAGGCCTTCTTTCAACCTGTGAGTGTGCTGTCACCGTGCCCCGAGTCGGCCGCCACTTCGTCGGCCAAAGCATGCGACAACGCCTCCTGAGACTCGGACCACGGATTTTGTGGACGCCACAGCCGGACTGTGACGACCAAACACTGCCTCTGCCCAACGCGAAGGAGCGGGCTGGATGCCCCCCAAATGCGACTCCTTCGCCCGCCTCGCCAGAATTTTCAAAAAAAAAGTGCCATTCAGCAAGGCTGGCGGCGCTTGCAAGGTTGCGGAGGTCGCCATGACTGACAAATCTCGACGGGAAACAGCCTTGGACGGACAGGTTGCCGCAGTGCTCGAAGAGTTCATCGAGCACTGCGGCAACCCCTCCGAGAACGACGTTCAAGAGTTCTGCCAAGACCAACCCAAACCTCTGCGCGCACCGGTCGAGGCCGCGTGCCGCGAGTACCTGGAGATTCGTCAGGTCCTTGAGCTGAGCGGGCCGGAACCGTCCAGCCCCCGAAATCTCGCAGGCAAGACCATCGGCGGCAAACGCCTCGGACGTCTGGTTGGTTCGGGGGCGATGGGAGCGGTCTACCAGGCCCACGATCCCGAGCTGGATCGAACCATTGCGGTCAAGGTCCTGACTCCAGCCTTCCACGCCGATGAGGTCGCCATTGCCCGGTTTCAAAGGGAGGCTCGTGCAGCGGCCGGTTTGAATCACCCCGGAATCGTCAGCGTGCACGGCTTCGGCTCCGAGGACCATGGGGTCGACACGCTTTTCTACTACACCATGGACTTCGTCACTTGCGGCAGCCTCGACCGCCGCATCGAGGAGTGCCGGCAGCGAAGCGCGCGCGGCATCTCTCTTCACGAGAACCAGCCCCTGGGGACCTACGTGGCGACCGCGGAACTGGTCGCCGCCGTCGCGCGGGCTCTGCACTCCGCCCATGAAGCGGGACTGATCCACCGTGACATCAAGCCCCACAACATCTTGCTCGAAGAAACGGGGGCACCACGCATCGCCGACTTTGGGATTGCGCGCTCGAGCAACGACTCCACCTTGACCATGACCGGCTTGCAACTCGGCACGCCCAACTACATGAGCCCCGAGCAGGTCGAGGGGCGAGACTTGGATCCTCGCACCGATGTGTTTTCGCTCGGAGTCGTTCTGTTCGAGTTGCTGACTTTACAACGTCCCTTCCAGGCGGAGCGTCCCGAGGCCACCCAGCAAAAGGTCCTTCACCACCACCCTTCGGTTCGAAGGGTCAATTCCGAGGTGCCCCGCGACCTGGAAAGCATCTGCCTGCATGCATTGGAGAAGCGCCCGGACAACCGCTACGCCAGTGCTTCAGAAATGGCCGAAGATTTGGGGCGTTTTCTGGATCACCGGGCAATCCGCGTGCCTCCGACCACGCTGGTTCAGTGGGCCAAGCGCAAGACTCGCGAACACCGCAAAGCGGTCGCTGCCTTTGCAGCGCTCGTCACCATGGCACTCGTCACATGGGCATGGAGCGCGCACCAACTTCGACAAGCCGAGTACGAACGGGCTCCGAAGCTGACCGTTTCGATCTCGGGTCCATCACCCACCGCACAGATTCTGGCCCGCTCGATCGATCCGCTCAACGGGCAGACCGGGCCATTGGAAGCGGTGGGAGCCACCCCGCTCGAAAACGCGGCAATCGATCAAGGCATCTACCGGATCATCGCACGGATCAATGGCTTTGGATTTGCCGAACTGACTCGATCCCTGAGGGACGAAAGACGGGTGTATCGGCTGGAGATCCCGATTCGAAGGACCAGCGCAGTGGTCTCCACCATGAGAGAGATTCCCGCAGGTTCGCTTCCTTCGGGGGAGCAGGTTCCGGAGTTTTGGATCGATCCGTACGAAGTCACGATCGGGCAGTACCAACGCTTTCTCGAAGACACCGGCTTCCCCGAAAAGCCCTTCCTTTGGGAAGACGACTGGCCGCGCAACTCTCCAGACCTTCCCGTCACCGGTGTCACCCAATATGCCGCGTCTCAGTATGCGCTTTGGGCCGGGAAGCGCCTCCCCACTGCCGCCGAGTGGGAACGAGCCGCCGGGCTGCACGACGGCCGAACGTACCCATGGGGAGACGACGCCTCACTCCTCGAAAGATGCGTCCTCGCCGGATCCCGCAACGTCAGACCGACGAAAGAGACCTACTTGTCGACGGTCGTCAGCGTCTATTCGGCAGAGGAAACCACCGGTGGTCCTCATCAGGTTTTCGGCCTCGTGGGGGGAGTGAGGGAATGGACGGAAACGGTCCCCTACTCGGTCGCACTGCAGGGACCCGATGTCGGAAAAGCAGTCTTCAAGGGCCCCTCTTGGGAAGCCTCTCACCGGTCGGCGGGGAACCTCACCGATCGCTCGTTTGCGGCGCCGATCCAGGACACAGCTGGGATGGTCGGCATTCGCTGTGCCAAGAGCAAGATTCCATGACTCGTCGATAGGACAGAGGAGAATACGAAATGTCAGTGACGATCGAAGGATGGATCACTGTCGAGTACCGGCTCCCCGAACAGGGCCCCTACTACTCCCTCGATGCTGAGAAACAGCAACAGGTTCGAAGTGAAATCCAGTCCATCATTGGTGATCCATCGATCAAGATCCGGGATTTTCTGGCTGCTTGGGAAGTCGTCGAGATCGAGCTGCCCTCTCCCGAGGCATGGCCGGGCCCTTATGCGAAAGCCGTGCTGAAGGGCGAGGTGAGAAAGCTGAATCAAGCCATCGGAAGCGACCAGTTCGATCTTGCGGGACCACAGGGCTGCTATCTGGAGATCGGGTATTCCACCGGTGAGTGCCGTCCGGAATGGCACTACGACCTTCTCGTACTCGAAGACGACGAGTGGATCCCCTGGGTCGAGCCCGTTTTGGGATGTCAGGCCCAGCTCGGCATCGCCATTTGTTGCCCTCGTCCCGTGGACTGGGGCGCTCAAACCAAAGGGGCAACGACAGGCTGACACCAAAGCGAAGCAGGATTGCGGGCTGACCGGCTTCGATCCGGCCCTCGATGTCCTTCGGACGTCGAGGGCCTGGTTCTTTTCTCAGCCCGGTGCCGGGACGCTTCCCGGCCAACTCTCGTGGAGGAGCTACTCCTTCACCGGCTCGGCGGTCGCCAAGTGCTCGTCTAACTTCCCTGCGAGATACAAGTCACGGAAGTGCCGGTGGCGACGCTTGCCACTAGAAGTCTTGGTGAGCGTGCCCTTCTTGACCAGCACCGTCTCGGAAACTTCGATGCCGAGACCCAAGTTGACCTTGGCTCTCACTTCCCGCTGAAGCTTCTTGGGCTCTTTGGTGTTGCCGTCCTGAACCTCGGACACGATGACGATTCGCTGAGTCCCCCGCTCGGAATCATCCACACCGAACGCAACGAAGCACCCCGGTCGTAGCCCGTCGATTTGGAACAAGATGGGCTCGAAGTCACTGGGATCGACCTTCTTACCACGGATGGTGATCCGCTCCTTGATGCGTCCGGCCCAATACACTTCCTCGCCGCGTAGATAGGCCAGGTCCCCGGTCTTCAGCAAGTCCCCCACCAACGCTTGAGAGGTCGACTCGGGGTCGTCCAGGTATCCAATCATGCGCGACGGAGTGTTCAGAGCGAGGGCACCCACGTGCCCCTCCGGAAGCTCTTCGTTGTCGTCTCCGAGGATCTTGACCGTCATGCCCGGGTGGGGACGGCCAGCGCTGACGAGAGTCATGGTCTCGTTGTCCGGGGTAGAGTCCGGAGCGATCTCGGCGATTCGGTCGTCTTGCAGCCGAGACAGGAGCACCCGTTCGACCAGGTACTCTCCGTCGGGATCGCTGAAAGTCGCTCCGCCGACGTTTTCCGCGCAGCCGAAGTTGGTCTTCAAGGCGCTCTTCTTCACCCCAAACTTCTCGAAGCGCTGGTGGAACGCCAGCATGGTGTCGTAGTGGATCCGCTCCGCCGCGTTCCAGAAGGCCTTGACGTGGTCGAGGCGCACTCCCTCCAAGTCTTCGTCCTTCACCATCTTGGCCGAAAGGGCGAAACCGAAGTTCGGCGACCATGTGGTGTTGGCACCTGTCGCCTGCAGTCCCTTGAGCCACAAAGCCGGCTTCTTGACGAAGTCGTGGGGGCTTTGGAACACCATGGGCACGCCTGTCGTGATGCAAGTCAGGAAGTTGTTCACCAGGCCCATGTCGTGGTACAGCGGAGTCCAGTTGAAACAAATGTCCTGAGGCTCCAGCTTCATCGCCGCGACCATGCCGTCCAAAGCGGCAAGGACCGGACCCTGCTTCCACATGCAGACTCTCGGAAATCCGGTGGTCCCGGAGGTGAGCTGATAGGCGGCAATGTCGTTTTCGTCCGGAACAACCGGGGCAATGTCTTCGGGCTCAGCCCCGGGAATCTCGGACTCGAACAAGTACCGGGTGCCGTCGCCCGTGGCGAGCAGGCGATCGCGCATGTTTTCCAAACTGCTTGCGCAAATCACTGCGCGGGCATTGGTGCGTTCAATGGTCTTCAACAGGATCTCGCCAAGGCTCGATTGGGCGCCTTGCAAGATCGGCGGAGCGATCAACAACGGGATCACTCCCAAGTGCAGAGCCCCCGTCAGGGCTGTCGCCGACAGCTCGTTGCTCGGCAGCACGATCAGAACGACATCGCCCTTCTGAATGCCCTCTTGGCGCAACCGCGCGGCATGAGCCATCGCGTTGCGGTGAAACTCCTCTCGCGTCCGCCATTCGGTGTGGCAGTTCGCGTCGATGAAACCGACCGCTTTGCCCGTCGGGTTCTTCTCGAGTTGTTCCAGGTATCGGGATTGAAGACTCGCCATGGGAGAACTCTCTTGAACGGCTTGGAAACGCGGAAGGCCAGCCGCCAGGAAGTCCGCGCCTGGCAGCGACGCGGTCGCTCAGCCTTGCTTGGACTTCACGAATTCGTGGATCGCATCCAGGCTGTCGAGGTTGTCGACGTTGACCTCGTGGGCTTCCACCGAGATGCCATAGCTCTCTTCCAGAAACCCCACGAGTTTCAGGGATCCGATGGAGTCGAGGATCCCGCCGCTGATCAGCGGCGTCGACGCTTCGATTTCCTCAGGCTCATCCAGGATCTCCTCCAGGATATAGGTCTTGACTGCTTCGGGGATCGCGTCCATGTCCATCCTTCTTTGGTTCGTCGGTTGTTTTGCAAAACGCATCCGACTGATACTTCGGTTCTTGCGGGGGGTGTTCTGCGGGAAAATCCCGGGGGCGGCACTTTACCTAGAATCCGCCCCGAGACCGTCCGGCCCGATCGATCGGAGAAAAGGCCCGCTCCGGGGGCATCTGGACCGCCATTCTTCGGGGATCGCGAGGAACCAACCCATGAGCACCGAGTGGACGGAGGTCAGCGTTCGCGACTTGGACGGGGAACTCACGGAAGCCGTCAGCGAGGTTCTCGCGGAGGTCACCGGCGCAGCCCCGGTGATCGAGCGACACCCGTTGGGCCGCAGCTTCGACCCGAGCCTTGAATCCGAGGAAGAGTCACGATTCCTGGTCCGGGTGTTCTTTCCTTCCGATGCCCACGGAACTCGCCTGGCCGAGCGCTGTCGCCAGGCCCTGTGGCACTTGGGGAGGATTCAACCGATTCCGGAACCCAGCATCAGTTCGGTAACCCCGCCAGACCCCCATGCCGCCCCCCCTTCTCCGCGATTCCAACCTGGGCATCGCTTGTTGGTCCTGACCCCTTGGGACGAGGATCCCATCGATCCCCATCTGCTTCCCATCCGCCTGGAACCCGGAGGTGCGTTCGGAACGGGTGCCCATCCCAGCACCCAGCTTTGCCTGCGGCTCTTGGAAGAGGTTCCGGTGGCCGGACAGGAGGTGCTCGACGTTGGCTGCGGAAGCGGCATTCTCTCGGTTGGGGCCGCTCGCCTGAGCGCCCACCACGTGTGTGCTTGTGACCTCGACTCAGCGGCGATTCAGGCGACTCGAGAAGCCGCAGAAGCGAACCAAGTGGCGCGCCAGATCTCGGTGGTCCACGGATCCAGCGACGCATTCCGAGGTCCGTTCGGGGTCGTCGTGGGGAACCTGATCACCTCAATCATCTTGAAACTGCTGCCCACCATGGCGCGGGTCGGGGCCGCAGATGGACACCTCATTTTGGGAGGCATCCTCAAGGCCCAGCAGGCCGAAGTGCTGACGGCTGTGAGGGCGGAGGGCTTCTCGCTCCAGCGCCAGCTCACCTCGGGAGACTGGGTGGCTCTCGCCTGCAATCGCTCGAGCGATCGCGCCGATTGAAGCACTCCCAGGCTGAGCCTCATGCCTGGGAAGAGTCGGACTCAACGCCAACCCGGCTCGGCCGCGTCTCGGGTCAACCCATCCGCGTTGCGGAACCTCCAGATCAAACAGAAGGCACCGGTCAACACACCGATCACGGGAACCAACAAGACTAGAGCGCCGGTGAACAGGCTGCTCCAACTACTTCCCGAGTCCCCGCCAGCGAACTCCGCGTTCTTGGCACACATCGTGCACTGAGCGGCCGCCCCATGGGCCAACAGCGAGAAGGCCAACAACACCGCCCCGAGTGTCTTCCGAACTCGATGGGAGCTTTGGGGTGGCAGGTTCACGGCTTCCTGTCGAATCGAGCCGAGCTAGTCGAACAATCCGATGCTTCCCAAACGAACGCTGTCGGGGAAGAAGATGCACATCAGCAGGATGCAAATCACCATCGCTGGGATGAGTGTCCAGGTCAAACTGGCTCGATCAAAGCGAAGGTGCATGAAGTAGGCCATGATCAGCACGGACTTGATCAGGCTCATTCCGATCAATAGCAGCAACATCACGGTGAGCGGTACCTGGAAGTAGGCCAGGAGCACTTCCGCAACGGTCAGGACGATGAGCCAAACCCACACGATGTACATCAACCGCATGCCGCCGTGGGATTCGCCGTGTTCCGCAGTCGCAGTCATGGTCAGTTCCCTCCCATGTCGACGGACATCAAGTACAGCAGTGGGAAAACAAACATCCAGACGAGGTCGACAAAGTGCCAGTACAGGCCCGCGACTTCGACTTCATCGTCGAACGTCTTGCGCCGCTCGAGTCGCCAGGCGACCACGCCCAGATAGATCACGCCGGACAACACGTGGGTCATGTGAAGACCGGTGATCGTGAAGAACGTGGCGCCGAACATGGAGTCGCCCCACGGATTCGAAAAGGTCGTCATCCCGTGGTGAATCAACTCGCGCCATTCGTTGGCGTGAAGGACGAGAAAAGCCATCCCCCCGAGCATCGTGGCAAGGATCCACTTGAAGGCCTTGGCACGATCGCCGTGCTGAGAATGATGAACGGCCAGAACCATGGTCAAACTGCTGGTCAGCAGGCAGAACGTCATCAGCGTCGAAACGAGGATCGACGGAAAGAACTTGAACGGATCGGGCCAGTTCGGACTTGCGTTCCGCAGATAGGCATATCCGAACAACAGCGCCGAGAAGGTCAGGGCGTCGGAAATGATGAACAGCCACATCCCGAGCTTGATGTGCGAGATTCCCTTGTACGGAGTGACTCCTCCGCCCCACAGGGACGTCGTCGTCTCGACGTTGGTTTCCGTTTCCGACACGCTCTATCTCCGAAGAACGATGAGCAGGATGAGGCCCAGCCAGAGAACCCCGAGGAAGTGCCAGTAGATGGCCGTCACCTTGCCGACCACGGCCGGCAGCAGACCACGCCAACCGGCGGCGGGCCAGAAAGCCGATGCCAGGAGCGCTCCCAGCCCCCCCAACACGTGCAGTGCGTGGGCTCCCGAGAGCAAGTAAACAAAGGCACTATGCCCAGATGTGTTCATCCGAACGCCCTGGGCCTGAAGCTGTCCCCAAACCACGAACTGGCCGACCATGAACAACGCGCCCAGAGCCAGCGTGATCAGGTACCAGTTTCGCGCAGAAGACCCCTGCCGCTGAACCGCACGGGCCAATTCCAAGATGACACTGCTGACAACCAAGACCGCCGTGTTGGCCCAGATCAAACCGGGGACTTCAATGCTGCCCCACTGGGTACTGAGATCCTGGGAAACGACGTAGGCACTCACGAACGCCAGAAAGGTCATGGCGATGGGAGCCAAGGCGACCCAGGTCCCCACCACCGCGATGCCACCCACGGGGAGCGGACCGCCGGATCCCCCGGCATCTCGGCCGCCATCCCCTCCCCCTTGGCCACCGCCGTCACCGGTACCACCCCCGACGCGCGCGGGCGCGGGCTGAGTGGTATCGACGTAGGTCGAAGCCGTGGACATGTTCGAAACTCCTGAGGGATGGGCCCGAAGCATCGAGCCGTATTGTTCGTCACGGTCCGGAACCGAGCCCAGACCGAGGATTCACGGGCTAGTGCTGAGCGGGGGTCCCCGCCGGAACGGCGGACGGGGGATCCGTCTGCATGATGTAGTCCTTTTCGGCTCCCGGCACGCTGTATTCGTAGGGCCCGTGATGCACGACGGGATCCTCGTCAAAGTTCAGGTGTACGGGAGGCGTCGCGCAGATCCACTCGAGGGTGGTGGCTTCCCACGGATTGTCCGAGGCCTTCTTGCCGGCAAGCATGGTCCAGATCAGGTTGACTACGAAGATGGCCTGGGCGCCGATGGTGATGAACGCGGCCCAGGTGATCATGGAGTTCATGCTGATGATGTCTTCCAGGTACTTGAACGACGTCGAGTCGTAGTACCGGCGCGGAGCCCCTCCCATCCCGATGGTGTGCATCGGAATGAAAATCAGATACACGCCGATCAAGCTGATGAAGAAGTGAGCCTTCCCCATCCCTTCGTGCATCATTCGCCCGAACATCTTGGGGAACCAGTAGTAAGTCCCGGCAAAGATGCCAAAGATCGCCGACACTCCCATGGTTAGGTGGAAGTGCCCCACGACGAAGTACGTGTCATGCAGGAACAAGTCGACCGAGGATTGCCCGAGGAAAATCCCCCCCAGTCCACCACTCACAAACACCGACACAAAGCCGAGAGAGAAGAGCATGGGCGTGTTGAAGCGGATCTTGCCGCCCCAGATCGTGCCCAGCCAGTTGATCGTCTTGACCGCGGACGGCACGCCGATGGTCAGCGTGAGAACACTGAAGGCCACCGCCGTGTAGGGGTTCATCCCGCTGATGAACATGTGGTGGCCCCAGACGAAGAAGCCAAGGCCGCCGATCGCAAAGATCGCATACACCATGGCTCGGTACCCGAAGATCGGCTTGCGAGCGCAGGTCGCGATGATCTGAGACACCGCTCCCATCCCCGGCAAGATCGCGATGTAAACCTCGGGATGGCCGAAGAACCAGAACAGGTGTTGGAACAGGATCGGCGAGCCCCCGCTGTGATCCACCGGTTTCCCGCCCACGACCAAATTCGAAGGAAGGAAGAAGCTGGTGCCTGCATGGCGGTCCAGGAGCAGCAACACCCCTGCTCCGAGCAGCACTGGGAAGGACAGCAGCGAAAGGATGGCCGTCGTGAACCAGCCCCAGCAGGTCAACGGCATGCGCATCAGGGTCATGCCCTTGCAGCGCAACACCAAGGTCGTGACGATGAAATTCAGGGACCCGATGAGTGACGCCACGCAGAACAGGGCAATGGAGATGATCCACCAGGTCATTCCCCAACCCTGACCGGGTCCTGCTTCCGGTCCCAAGGCACTCAACGGTGGGTATCCGGTCCAGCCACCGAGCGGCGCGCCACCGGCGAAGAACAGGGCGATGATGATGGCGACGAAGGCCAAGAAGGTGACCCAGAACGACATCATGTTGAGGAACGGGAAGGCCATGTCCCGGGCGCCGATCTGGATCGGCAGTCCCCAGTTTCCGAAACCTCCCTGGGGTGCCGTGGTCAGCACGAAGAACACCATGATGGTTCCGTGCATGGTGACCATGGACAAGTAGAACTCAGGAGTGAGCTGTCCGCCTTCTGCGCCCTTGGGAAACAAGGCTTCGAGAAAAGCAAACGGCGTATCCGGATACGCGATCTGCAGGCGCATCAGGAAGGACAAAGCCATTCCGATGAACACGGCCACCAGAGCCAGGATCCAGTACTGAATCCCGATCACTTTGTGGTCCATGCTGAAGAGATACCGACGAACGAACCCGGTCGGGGCCGCGTGGGCATCGTGATGGGCAGTGGCCTCGGACATGAACTCAGGGCTCCTTGAGAGTTGGGGTCACCGCAGGGATCACTCTTCGGACGGGGCGGACTCGGCGAGCCACGCCTCGAACTGCGCGGGCTCCATCACTTCGAGAGTCGCTTTCATGCTGTAGTGGCCTTGGCCACACAGTTCCGCACAAGCGACATCGTAGGTCCCGGTCTTTTCCGCCTTGAAGCGCAACGGGATGCTGAGTCCCGGCACCGTGTCCTGTTTGATGCGCAGGGCCGGCATGAAGAAATCGTGCAACACGTCAAGAGACTTCAGGTTGAGCTGCACCGGTCGGTTGACCGGCACCACGAGCTTGTTGATCGACATCACATCGTCTTTGCCGGCAGGGTCGCGCGGCGAAATGCCGATGGGGTTGACGGTTTCGACGAACTGGGGTGCTGTTTCGCCAAGCACCCCGTCTTTGCCGGGATAACGGATGTTCCAGGCAAACTGCTGGCCGGTCACCTCGACGTGCAGCGCGTCTTCGGTCTCGCCGGCCAAGTGGAGAGCCGCCCAGGCCTTTTGACCCAGCAGTGCCAGCGCGACGAACACCACGCCGATCACCACCCCGCCGCCGACCTCGATCTTGTTGTTACCGTGAATGTAGGTCACGGTGCCCTCGCGCCCCTCCCGGTACTGCCAGATGAACCAACCGAGGAGTCCCTGGGCGATGACAAACACGACCCCAGTGATCGCAAGCGTGAGGTAGAACTGGGAATCGATGTCTCTTCCCGCCTGGGAGATCGCTTCGGGAGCGGCACCCACGCCTCGGAGAAGAACTATCACGCTGATCGCGGTCAGGGCCCAGATCAGCAAACCGAAAAACCGTCCCATGGGTCGAAGCCTCCCTCTACCCCACTCAATGATTCCGGCCCACTCAATGATTCCGGCATCCGGGAACCAAAAAGCGGATCCTACGGGGCCTCCTCCGGCGTTGCAAGGACCTCAGGAACGGGTCACGAACGGGCTGACGGGCCTCCAATGGTGGGCCTTTGAATGCCGATGAATTCGGTGCACCTCGGGCGAGAGAACCCGGGGATGCCATCGAAACCGGGAGACGAAATCGCTACAACCAGGCGCTTCGGATCAGGCGGTGCGCTGAATCTTCAGGGCACACGAATTGAAGGACTGAGTCGACGATGTCCAAGTTGCTACCCAGCGTCCTCATGTTGATCGCCTTTGCTCTTCTGCTGTGGGTCAGCTCACTGCGACCCGCCGACGAAGGGACAGGCTCTCCGTCGAGCACCGTGGCCGCTTCCTCGGGAGAGGAAAAATCCGCGAGCAACGCAAATTCTCGCGGCCACGCTCAACACGACGTCGACCCCCATGGCGACCTGGATGAATCGGGCGTCGCTCAGCCCGTGATCCCCCGAGAAATCGTGTCGGCTCCGACGGCACCGAACGCGCGACCTGGGACCGTCGCGGTGGAGGTCACCGGACCAGATCTGCGCGGGACTCCGGCAGAAGTTCTGGTGCGCAATGCCGATGGCAGCGTGGTGGCCCGTTTGAAGACGGACAAGTTCGGCCATGCCATCTTGGAACACTTGAATCACGGTCGCTACCGAGTGGAAGCCGTGGACCCGGATTGCATCTACACGGTTTCCCGTGGCATGGACATCGATCTGGATCGTGACGGCGCTTCCGCGCAAATCGTCATGTCTCGCGGCGATGCCACCCTCACTGGAACCGTGGTGGACGGCTCCGAGCGACCAGTTGCCAACGCAACCGTGACGTTCCGCAGCGGCGAGTTCTCGGGCGCCCTTCTTTCCGGAGCCAAGGGAACTTTCCGGATGGCGGGACTCCCGTCCGGAACGTACCAGGTGTCCGTGGAAGGCGCATCGAACGCTCCAGAAAACGTCGTGCTTCACTCTGGAGAAACGACGGACCACTGGATGCAAGTGGTTCGATCCGCAAGCCTGCGGGTCCAGTTGACCGGCCACCCGCGCACCCTGGCGAAGGCTTCCACCGTGGTCGTGACGCCAGCCGACGAGACCGTGGGGCCAGCGAAGACTTTGACGGTTCCGGCCGGCGAGGACTCCGAGCCGGCGATCGAGTTCTCCAACCTGGTGGCCACCACCTATCACGTGGACGTGCAGGAGGCCGACGGCTCGTCGATGTTCGGGACCGAAGGTGGACCGGCCTACACCCTGAGCGAGGGTGGCGAACACTCGTGGGCGATCAGCCTGATGGGAACCGACCCGCACAGCTCGGGAGCCAGCCTCACCTCGTCGATCCTAACTTGGACCGTGGTGATCGGATCGATTGCGTCGTTCCTGCTGCTCGGGGCCATGATCACCCTTCCCGGACAGCTGTTCCTCTCTCCGAAGCGTCCGGCGGGGCTTCCTCCGCGAGCGGCAAGCCCAGAAGCCTAATCCGCCCAGGCGGCTCGCTCCTCTCGCGGGGGCGAAACAGATCGCCTTCCGCGCACATGGATCCTCGGCGAGTCGCAAGTCCGCAGCGTGCCCAGAAGTCAACGGTCCTGCCGACGGCATCACCTTCGGGGTGAGGCTATTCCGAGTCTGGCGCGGATCGTCCCAGCCAAGCGCTGGGTGACGCGCACGGCGGTGAGGCATGGGGATGCCGATGGGGTGGCGCAACATTCTGCTGGTGGCTTTCGCCGCAACGGCGACTGGAGCCGTCGTTCTTTGCACGAAGCCGGAAGACTTGGCGGCCGCGAAGTCTTCCCCGGGTGTCGTCCGACTGCTCGATGCTGGCGGCGAGTGGACAAGCCCTTGGCTCGCCGGCGGCGACATCGGCCCCCTCGAACAGGGCTTGGAACCGGTGTTTCGCGAGAGCTTCGAAGGCCGCTCCCATGCGCTCCTCCCCCACCTGGCTGCCGGATTGGGAACCGAGGGTGAGTCGCAGCAATCCTCCGCGGCCCCGGCTCCGACGATCTCCCCTCCCACCGAGTCAACCTCGGCACGGCTCACGTTTCCCGAACCGGCGGGCGCTGCCGTCCACGTCCTCTCGGTCACTCCTGAAACTCCTTACGTGGTGTCGGCGGAGGTGTTCACGGCGTTGGACCAGGAACCACCGGAGGCCGCCATGGTGGGTCGGCTCGCGGTCGTCGAACTCCGTCGCCATGCAACACTCGATGGGTCCGGAGTCGATCACCGCGAAGCCATCGAGGCGGCACTCCCCGTCGCCCACCACCTCGCCCCCTCCGGCTCCGATGCGCGAATCGATTTCGAGACCACGGTCCACACCCATGCTGTGGCGCTGGTGCTGATGGCCGGCAACCCGGGATGGTGGAACGACGTCCACGACTCGTCTCCCTCGGGAACCGTCCAGTTCGATCAACTCGAGGTGTTCCGGATTCCTCTGCAACGCTCCTTGGTGCAAGAGCTCCTCCCAGGGGGAACCGAAGCCAAGCCCGGCGATTTCATCACCCGCGGCAAAGTGCACGGTGATCAACGTCGATGCCTTCTTGCCGTCCCGGGAACTCGATGGGAAGTCCCCGTGGTGTTGCCGGAAGGTGACTTTCGCATTGATGTCGACTGTGCGGTCCTGCCGGAGAACTCCCCCTCGTTCGGAGAGACTCCCCTCGAGTTTTCCTTGGAGATTGCCGGGACCCCGAGCCAGCGAGTGACGCGGACCCTGCATCCCCAAGCGAACCTCGACGATCGCTTGTGGAATCCCCTCACGCTGCGCGGCACGGGGAACGGCCGCGAGGTCCAAGTCGCACTCGAGGTTCGCGCCGATTCTCCCTGCAACGACGTGGTGGCCTTCGCTGAACCGCGTCTGATGCAAGTTTCGGACACTCGGCCGTCGGCTCCCCACGTCATCTTGATCAGCCTCGACACGCTCCGGGCAGATCATCTCGGTTGCTACGGATACCAGCGAGAAGATGGACATGCCGTGAGCCCGGGACTCGACCGTTTCGCCGAACAAAGCTGGGTGTTCGAGTCCGCTCGAGCCGCCGCACCGTACACCCTGCCCTCCCACGCCACCATGATGACCGGACTGTATCCCCAAGAGCACGGCGTCACGGAACGGGACCGACACTTGGTCGCCGGCGTTCATCCGCTGTTGGCGGAGCAGTTCGCTGCTGCCGGGTATTCCACGGCCGGTTTCACCGCCGGGGGATTCCTTTCCTATGAGTACGGGTTCGACCAAGGATTCGACCGGTACTCGATCCTCGACCCACTGTTGCTGGAAACCGACCGCTTTCGAGAGGTGTTCCCGGTCCGGGGCGAACGCGCGCTGAATGACCGAGCCTTCGCACGCTCGAGCCTCGACGCTGCCAAAGATTGGTTGCTGCAACACCGAAACTCCCCGGCGTTTCTCTTCCTCCACAGTTACTTGATTCACAGTTACCACCCCTCCCCCAAAAGCGCCGAGCGCTTCGCTGGATCGGGAGCCCACGCACTGCTGCAAGCGGAACGCAACGTCGAACGAATTGATCTGGACTGCGCGCAACGTGGCGTGGCCCCGGATGCAAAGTTGGTTCGCCAACTGGAAGATCTGTACGACGCGACGATCTATGACGCAGACCTGCAGCTGGAAGCCTTCTTCGAGTTCCTGGACCGGGAGGGCTTCTTGGACAACACGGTCGTCTGCGTCACCTCGGATCACGGGGAAGAGTTCGCAGAACACGGAGGGTTGGTGCACGGACGCACGCTGTATGAAGAAATGCAGCACGTGCCACTGATCCTGCGGGTCCCGGGAACTCAGCCGCGACGCATCTCCCCGGGGGTGGATCAAATCGACCTGGCACCGACGCTTCTCTCTGCCGCCGGGCTACCGACTCCGCCGGTGATGAGCGGCGAAAGCTTGCTGAATCGAGTGCGCAACGACCAATTCTCGTCGACCCTTTGGTGTGAAGTGAACTCGGTCCATCTCGCCGAAAGCTATGCACTCTATCGAGGGCCTTGGAAGCTCATTCACACCCCGGTTCAATCCGAAGCCCGCTGGAATCAACTTGCCCATCGACCGCCAGAATGGCAGCTGTTCCAGTTGCCCAGCGATCCACACGAGCAACGAAACCTGGCGGCGATCCCGAGTGATTCGGAAACCGCGGAGCAACTCCGCGGAGAACTACGCCGATTTCTTCAGCGCTTGGAGTCCAACCATCGTCGCCTGGCGGCGGAAGAAGACTTGTCCAAGGCCGTGAGCTCCGAGACCGAGGAGTTGCTGCGGGAACTCGGATACGCCGCCGAGTAGCTCCTCCACTTCCTGCTTCGTCCGGGCTAACCGGTGGCTTCCATCGAGTGACGGCAGTAAGGACAAAACCTCCAGGCGACCTCGACATCGGCGCGACATGCCGGGCAACTCTTCCCCGCAGCCGCTTGTTCCACCCCACAGAACGGGCAGGCCGCAAAGCTCGTCGAGACTTGCTCCCCGCAACTCCCACAGCTCTTCTGGACCACATGATTGGGGCGAACCAAGTAGTAGATCAGTGCCCCGACGGGAGTCGTCAACAAAGAGAACACGCCCCACCCCAACGGATGCTTCACGCCGCGTTTGCGTGCGTCGGTCAACACCCAAGCAGGAGGCCCCAACACGATGGCACCGACCGCCACCACGGACACGAAACCAAGGAGCGCCACGGGGACGCCGGATGCAATCCAGGCCAGCAAGACCAAGCCTCCCAGGATGAGCCAGATCGGTGTCAACCGACCGAATAGGTCGTTCTTCTCGAGTTCTTCTCGGACATCGTGAACCGTGCGTTCCACGTGATTCTTCAGATCGCGAGCATTCATGACTCGCCCCGCTCACGAGCTCCCCACGCTCCGGCGAACGCCAAGCGAGGCGCGGCTCGGGAAGGAAGGGTCGATGCTGCCATGGTTCCTTGAATCAAAAGAGGGAATGACAGCAGCGCCATGAGGCTGCCGAACAGGGCAAAGAGACTCGGCAGAAAGAATGCTCGGTACGGAGTCTCGGCAATGGCCGCAAGCACCGAACCCAAACTCTCCGGAGCCATCCGCTGTCCCCACGCCAAGGCGGCTTCGTTGCCTCGGAACAAGACCACCAACACCAGGCCCGCGACCATGGCCAACGCGGCCGATTCCACCCAAGCCGCTCGACGCGACCAGAACGACCGTCGACGAGAAGCGGGACGGGCCACCTTCCGCGGAGAACGAACGGCACTCTCCAGTCGGGAACGGACCGAGTCCGCACTCGCGTGCAAGGCTCCGGACCGCCATTGCTCCAGCACCGGCGTCATGGCCGTCACCAGCTCTTGCTGCTCTTGGGCGAGGGCCTCGCGGAGTCTCGCACGAACCACGGGATCACGCGCCTGAAGGGGCAGGCCTTGCATGTCGTGAATGATCCCCTGGAACACAGCCCAGGTTTCGGAGCACGGGGCACACCCGCGCCGATGGTCGTCGAAGCGAGCGCGCTGACCGGGGTCGCCATCGCCAGCAAGAAGGTCCGACAGCATTGCCTCGAAGTCCTGGCAGTTGCCGCCGTTCGAAGCCGGAAGTGAATTCGCGTAGTCGTTTGTCATCGGGTTCGCCCATCCCGGAAGAACGGTGCGCGGTCGCCGTCCCTCCCACGCTTCCTACCAGGCGCACCTCCCGGAAGGATCGAAGGAAATCTCGGGGTCCCCGGGGGGAATCCGCCGGAGAATGCCAATTCCAGGCACAAGCAAGGGGGGCTCATCCGTCCGCAAGCCTCTCTTCGAGCAAAGATTTCAGTCTTCGCAAGGCGTAGTGGACCCGCGATTTCACCGTGCCTTCGGGAATCTCCAGGATGACCGCGACCTCGGCCACCGACTTCTCCTCCAAATGCCGCAATGTCAGGATCGCCCGATCTCGCGGGTTCAACCGGGCCAGTGCCCGGTGGAGGACCTGATCCCGCTCATGAGAAGCGGCCGTGTCGAGAGGCTGGCCGGGCTCTTCGTCTCGCAGCTCATTGGCGGTCTCGAACGTGGTCTCCGAGGAGGACCGCAGTGCCATCCGGTTCAGCACCAGGTTGGACGCCGCTCGATACAGCCAAGCCGAGAAGGAACCTCGATCCGGGTCGAACATGTCCAGCTTCCGCCAGATCCGCAGGAAGGCCTCCTGACAGAAATCTTCGGCCAAGGAAGCATCCGCCACCATTCGTTCGAGGTAGCGAAGCAAACCCGGGCCGTGCCGGTCGTAGAGCTTCCAGAGAGCGTCCGGGTTCCCCGCCTGACATTCCCGGACCAGGGCAGCGTCGTTCTCACGACTCATGCGGTCGTCCTTGCCGGGATCGTGCGCGTCCGAGTCCAGCCCGCATCGATGCGGGGCGTCCGCGCAGGTGTACTACGATCGCCCCCGAACGGTTCAGGTTCGCCCGACCCGGCCGGTTACCATAACGAGCGGGTTGTGCCCCGGGTGCCCGGGATCCTCCCCCAGCCCCCTCCACGCCGATGGCGGACGAACCATTGAAGATTCCTCTCACCCCCCACGGGGTTCGCGAACTGACGGTGGCAACCCTCGTCTTGGGCCTGTTGACCGCGGCGGCGCTCTGGTGGATCTGGCCTCTCGCAGTCATCCCCCTCGGACTCCTGGTCTTCGTGTACTCGTTCTTCCGCGATCCGGAACGATCCCCGCCCGCCGATCCGGAGGTCCTTGTATCACCGGCCGACGGGACCGTCACAGATGTGCTCGAGATCGATAACCCACCCCTGATCGAAGAGCCATGCCTGCGCATCGGCATTTTCCTGTCGGTGTTCAACGTCCACGTCAACCGCTGTCCCCTGAACGCAACTCTGAAAGCGCAGCACTACCGACCCGGCGAATTCTTGGATGCTCGCCACCCCGACGCGACCGAGCGCAACGAAGCCCAGGATATTCTCCTCGAAGCAAAGTACCCGGTGTTGGTTCGACAGATCTCCGGATTGATTGCCCGGCGCATCGTGTTTCCGTTTTCCGATGGCACTCGGTTCGAGCGTGGCCAGCGCATGGGCATGATCAAATTCGGGTCGAGAACGGAGCTCTACCTTCCGCTTCGCGGCAAACCGGAGTCCCTGGTGAAGGCCGGTGACAAGGTTCGTGGCACCGCCACTGCGATCGCTCGCTTTTCTCCGGAGAGCACCCTGTCGTGAAGCCGGTCTCCGTCATCCCCACCCTGTGTACCCTGGGCAATGCGTTCTGTGGCTTCCTGGCCATCTCCAAGGGCGCCGACGCGGTGGCGGCTCTCGGCCAGGGCGAGGGGCCCGAGGCCGTGCAACAGTTTCAGGACTTGATGGCCACCGGATGCTGGCTGATCTTCTTGGCCATGGTGTTCGACGCGCTGGACGGTCGCATCGCTCGGATGACCCAACAGACCAGCGACTTCGGCGCCTGCCTGGATTCCCTGACGGATATGTTGACCTTTGGCGCCGCCCCAGCGCTACTGCTGAAGTTCCTGGTCGAGTCGAGCCGCGAACTGACCCCGCAACCCTTCGCCCCCAAGCTCGTCCTACTATTGACCGTCCTCTACGTTTGCTGCGCCGCCATGCGATTGGCGAAGTTCACGATCGAAACGGAGGAGGAGAGCGAGGCCCACGACTACTTTGCCGGCCTTCCCACGCCCGCCGCGGCAGGCTTCCTCTGTGCATCCATGCTCTTCTACCTGCTGCTGAGCGGCTCTGAGCCCACGGGAGTCGGGGCCGTGGTTGTCGGAGAGAGCGCCTTTCGGCGCTTTGCCGATCCGCTGCGCGTGCCATTCCTCTCTTGCCTACTCCTGGCCTCGCCAGTCCTCGGATTATTGATGATCTCGCGAATGCGCTACATTCACTTGGTGAATCGGTACATGCGTGGTCGCCGGCCCTACACCTATGTGGCCCAGATCGTGTTCGTGCTTTTCCTGCTGGCCATTCTGGAGATCTGGGCGCTGTTCGTCGCATTCCTGCTGTACGTCGCGCTCTGTCCGATCCTGAGCAAATGGGACGCGGCCCGCAATCGATCCACAATCGTAGAAGAGGAGGTTCGGTGAAACGGTCAGAACGAGCGGCCGTCGCCTTTGGCTCCAATCTGGGATCGCGCCGGGAGCACATTCGGCGGGCTCTGAACGCCATCCGCAACCTTCCCGACACACGCCTCTTGCAGCGATCGGAGCTGCATGACACCGAGCCCGTCGGTGGTCCACCACAGGGACGCTTCCTGAATGGCGTGGTCACCTTGGAAACTTCTCTTTCAGCGATCGAGCTTCTCGACGCACTGCTTGCCATCGAACGGGCTGAAGGCCGTCAAAGAACCGGCAAGGATCATCCGCGAACCATCGACTTGGATCTGATCCTGTTCGGAAATCAAGTCGTCGACCGCGATCGACTTCAGGTTCCCCATCCCCGCGCCCACCAACGGGAATTCGTGTTGCAGCCCCTCGCCGAGGTGGCGGCAGCTTGGAAGCACCCGGTGCTCGGCAAAACGGTGGGCGACCTTTACAAACAGTGGAAGCGGAACCATCGAAAATGAAGATCGTCTCCTCCCACCAAGAAATTCGAAGCTTGTCTCGTGAATGGCATCAAGCGGGTCGCACGGTGGGCTTGGTCCCGACGATGGGAGCGCTGCACCGAGGACACGTGAGCCTGGTCGAAGCCAGCGTTCGCCAGTGTTCGGCCACGGTCGTCTCGATCTTCGTCAATCCGATCCAGTTCGGGCCCGAAGAGGACCTGGACCGCTACCCGCGAGACTTCGACGGCGATGTCGAGAAGCTCCGCGATGTCGGAGCGGACGCCCTGTTCACGACCACTCCCGAAGAGATGTACCCCGCGGGATTTCAAACCTACGTCGACCCGGGGGCATTGGGGGACGGACTTTGCGGCGCCTCGCGCCCGGGACACTTTCGGGGCGTGGCGACGGTCGTCACGAAACTCTTGAACCTCGTGCAGCCCCACGAGTCGTTCTTCGGACAGAAGGACTACCAACAGGCGCGAATCCTGCTGCGCATGGTCCAAGATCTGAACCTCGATCATCGGCTGCGGATCCTTCCCACGGTCCGCGAGGTCGACGGACTCGCCTACTCGAGCCGCAACCAGATGCTGACTCCGGAACAGCGCCGCGAGGCCCCCAAGCTAGCGGCCGCGTTGCAGGAAGTGCGAAAGGCCTTCGATCGCGGCGAACGTCGAGCCGAGCAACTCCAGGACCTCGGAAGGAAACAACTCGAAGGATCCGGCTTTCGGCTGGACTACTTCGAGGTGCGGAACGACGAATTCCTCGCGGCAGATGCCCTTCTCGAAGACGGTGCGGTCGCTGCCGCCGCCGCGTTCCTCGGGAAAACCCGCCTCATCGACAACGTCTTGCTGGGCTCCGCGCAGAGTCGCCTTGGTTGAGAAAGTCGATGACCGAACGCGGATTCGAGCATGTCACCGACCTTCAAGTCCGCGGATTTTCTGCGGCGAAACTGAATGTTTTCCTGGAGATCCTGTGCCGGCGAGAAGACGGATTTCACGAATTGGAATCGGTCTTCCAAGAGATCGATCTGGCGGACGAGATGACGGTCACGTTGACTCCCGAACAGTCGTCGGACCAACTGCAACTCACTGGTCGGCAAATCCCCGGAAGAATTGAGCAGAATCTTGCATTACTTTCGGTTCAACAGTTTCGAAACTCTGTCCCCTCACTTCCCCCAGTTCATGTCTCGATTGATAAGAAGATACCCCCAGGAAGTGGACTTGGCGGTGGATCCAGTAACGCGGCGTTTGTCTTGAGTGCTCTTCAAGCTCTGACCAACGCCCCCCTTTCCGCCAATCAATTGCTCTCCAAGGCCCGAAACTTGGGGTCGGACGTCGCATTCTTCTTGGATGGCGGAACTGCACTTTGTCGTGGTCGAGGCGACGTCATCAAGCCCATCCACGACACGCCAAAACGCTTCTTCTTGTTAGCACGACCGAGCTTTTCTCTTTCTACAGCCGAGGTTTACGATCACGTTCGCTTGACGGGCCCCCGACGAGAGGTTATGCCGTTCCTCGAAAGGTTTGGCAGGGGGCACTGGGAGGGGGAGTTGGTTTTCAATCGTCTGGAAGCGGCGGCATTCGAGGTCCGTTCGGATCTCCGAGAGTTGCGTGACTTCCTCCACGACTGCACTGCATCCCCCTGGTTTCTCACCGGTTCAGGTTCTGTTCTGTTCTGTCCGGTGCATTCCGCTTCCCATGCCTCCGACTTGGCGTTGACGGTTTCCGAGAAGTTGCCGAGCGACGACGCGGGTTTGGAAATGTTCTCCGTGTCGAGTTTGCAGCCACTCGGGTGCCGGCGGTCCTACCCGGACGAGGAATGATCTCGCGCAGCGAGAGTGAAAGACTCTTGTTTCGCTCGATTGTCGGTCGTCCGGGCTGAGGCTCGGGAGGAGCGCTGTGCAGATCACCGAAGTCCGCGTCAAGCTCGTCGAAGATCCCGGCGAGAAGAAACTCTTGGCGTTCTGCACCATCACGTTCGACAACGAATATGTGGTCCGGGATCTCAAGATCATCAACGGCCCCAAGGGGCCGTTCGTTGCCATGCCGTCGCGCAAACTCGCGGATCGCTGCTCTTGTGGGGCGAAGAATCACTTGCGATCGCGCTACTGCAATGAATGTGGTCGGCAGCTCAACCCGAACCGAGCCGGCCGGGACGAACGGGGCCGTGCCAAGCTTCACACCGACATCGCCCACCCGATCAATGCGCGCTCGCGCCAGGCGATTGAAGCCAAGATCCTCGATTCCTACCACCGAGAGGTGGAGCGGTCCAAGCACCCGGGTTACCGGCCCACAATGCTGGGCGCGGACTACGACGAAGAACCGACTCCCCGCACGCGATCTCGATCCACCGGGGGCCACGAGCGAGAACGAGAGCAGGAGGCCTGAGAGCCCGCGAGGCTCCCTCCCCGAACATCCGTGGCGCGAATGATCAATTCGTGCAAGGGCCGGCACGATTCCCGACAATGACTTCCTCGTGCAACTTCGAGGAATTCCCATGAATCGCCTGCGTCTGAGTCCCCCTTTGCTCGTGGCGTTGCTGTTGGGCACCGGCAGCTCCACCGCGACCGGGTTGGATGCTGCCCCCCCCTTGACGGTCATGGTGGTGGTCGACCAACTCTGCCCGGACTACCTCGAAAGGTTCGAGCCCCATTTCCGCGGCTTCTTTGCGGAACTTCTCGATCGTGGTCGTCGATTCGTCGACGCGGAACACCACCACGCGTGGACCGTCACGGGAGCAGGCCACGCCTCCCTCGGGACGGGGAGGCACCCGCGTCGCCATGGCATCGTGCAGAACGGCTACTTCGACGCAACGAGCAATCAGCAAGTCCGTTCTGCCGCGGATCCCAGCGCCGGACCGGTCGAAGGGGAAGGCGGCGGATCCTCTGCTCGCAATCTCCTCTGCGATGGCTTGGGAGACTGGATGAAACGGGCCAATCCGGAAAGCAAGGTCTACGGATTCTCGGGCAAACCGCGTGGTTCGATCTTTCTGACCGGACAGCACCCCGACGCCGCCTTTTGGTTCGATGACAAGGCCGGCGCATTCCTCACTTCCGACTACTACCTTTCCGAACTCCCCGAGTGGCTGAAAGAGTTTCATTCCTCCATGGACCGCTCCTGGTATCCCGAAGTGTGGACGACCACGTTGAGCCCCGAGGAATTTGAAGCAGCCGGATGCTCTGCGGATGATCAGCGCGGAGAAGACCTGAGCGGGTACCCGCCGAGCTCCATGTTCCCCCACGGGCTCGGACCAGGGCGCCCCGAACAATGGGGCCTCCTCGAACTCAGCCCGTGGGGAGACCAGATCGTTCTCGACCTGGCACTGCTTGCGGTGGAAGAGGAAGAGCTGGGCTTGGACGACGCACCGGACTTGCTCGCTCTCGCCCTGTCTTCCACGGATCGGATCGGCCACGTCCACGGCCCCCACTCCTGGGAGATGATGGAGCAAGTGATCGCCCTCGATTCGATGTTGTCCGAGTTCTTCGTCGAACTGGAAGAACTCGTCGGCAACGAGTGCCTCGTGGTCTTGACCGCGGACCATGGCGTGTGCCCCCTTCCAGAACGTCAACAGGACCACGAGCTTCCAGGAGGACGGCTCGCTTTGCCGGGCCTCTTTGCCGAATTGAGCGAATGGCTGAAGGACCGTTACGACGTCAGTGCCGATCAATGGTTCACTCCCACTTCGACCGGGATCCGCCTTCACGGCGAGGCCCTCGAAGCGGCGGGACTCGAAGTCCCGGTCGTGGCCCGGGAACTCGCGGAGTCGAT
The DNA here is from genome assembly GCA_028289345.1 of Planctomycetota bacterium. Classification (GTDB taxonomy): domain Bacteria; phylum Planctomycetota; class B15-G4; order B15-G4; family SIAN01; genus JANQQL01. Next base: position 299,438 of record JANQQL010000001.1, read on the forward strand.
GGCGGAGAATGAACTCGTGCATGCTGCGTTCACTCGATTCGACTGGGAGTCCCCGGAACAACTGGATCTGTACTCGAGACTGCAATACCACTCCTACCACCCAGATCGTTGCGGGGACGTGTTCCTGGTCGCCGCTCCCTACTTCTTGATGTTTGGTCCCACCGGCACCACCCATGGCAGCCCCCACGACTACGATCGCAAAGTCCCGTTGATCTTTTGTGGACCGTCGGTGCAACCGGGCACAGTGTCGGGACGCGCTCACACCGTGGACGTAGCCCCGACCATTGCAAAGCTGCTGGGGGTCCCGGTCCCCGACAACGTGGACGGCCAGGCGTTGACGCTGAGTGACAAGACCCAGTGAATGCGAAGCTCCACCTTTTGGGAGCAGGTAGAGCCGCGACGGCCCTGGCACGCTTGCTCCAGCAACGGGGATTCCAGATCGGCAAGGTGGTTTGCACCTCGCTCGAAAGCGCTGGCTCCGCGGTTGACGTGATCGGAGCCGGACACCCTTCCACAGAACCTGCCGCCGCCTTGGAAGCCGGGGTCACCACTCTTTGGGGCGTGCCGGACCGCGACATTGCCCCACTTGCAACGAGTCTTGCGCAACAACCAGGGATGCTGACGGACGCGGTCCTGCTCCATCTCAGCGGTTCCCTGACCAGCGAAGCCCTCCATCCCTTGAGGGAACGGGGAGCCTCCCTTGGAAGCCTGCACCCGATGCGTGCCTTCGCCGACCGCCAACAGCCCCCCTCGTCATTGCAAGGGGTGTTCTTCGGGATCGAGGGGATGAGCGCGGCGGCCCAACGCGCGAGCGAACTTGTGCAAGCGCTTCAAGGAGTGGCTCTGCCTGTCACCACCGCGACTAAGCCTCTGTACCACGCGGCCGCTTCCGCCGCCTCCAACGGACTGGTCGCGGTGTACGACCTGGCCGAGACTCTGGAACGCGCGGCGGGCGCCTCCCCAGAACTCGCCCGCGAAGCGCTTCTTACCCTCATGGCAGGGACCCTCGAGAACTTGCGCGCCCACGGCAGCCCCCGCGCGCTCACCGGCCCCATCGAGCGCGGCGAGGTGGAAGTGATCGAGGGCCATCGCCAAGCGATGCTCGAGCAGGCGCCCGCAAGCTGGCCCTTGTATTCGGCGCTCGCGGTTTCGCTGGTCGACGTGGCTTGCCGCAAGGGCTCCCTCGACCAAGAAGCTGCCCGCCAACTCCTCGCTTCCTTGGAGCCACCGGCTTGACGACTTCCTTGGTCCAGTCCTTGGCACCGACCAACACCGAGCACCTGCGGGAACTGAACCGCAGAATTCACCCAGGCGTGGACTTGCTGGAACTCCGTGCCGACGGCTGGACCGAAGATTTGGACTCGCTCCTCGCCGGAGTTCAGGCCTGGTCGCAACCATGGATCGCGACGGTTCGCGCGTCTTTCGAAGGCGGCCAATTCCAAGGAACGGAGAAAGAACGGGCGGCCTGGCTTCATGCCCTCGCTCCCCACGCCGACTACGTGGATGTCGAGTTTCGCTCCGAGCTTCGCAACGAGAGCTTTGGCTCTACGCGAAAGATCGTTTCCCTTCACGATTTCGAAGCAACTCCGCCGGATCTGCTCCCTTTGCGCGATGCCATGAGCCGGGTTCCGTCGGCCGCGTTGATCAAGCTCGCCGTCCATGCCAACACCGGACGGGACTTCGAAACTCTGCTGGCAGTCGGCAAGAATTCGACGCTGCCGGTGGCGTTCATGGCCATGGGAGACCGTGGGCGGTGGACTCGCACCCTGGCTCCGCGACTCGGCTCGGCGCTGGTTTACGCCGCCACTCCGGGAACCGAGGGGACCGCTCCGGGTCAGGTCGACGTGAACGAACTCATCGAGCTGGGCCGGGTGGCTGCTCAGTCTTCGGCCACCAAGGTGTTCGCGGTCACCGGCAACCCGCTGGGGCACACGTTGAGCCCAGTCTTGCACAACACCGCGTTTCGTGCCGCGGGACTGGACGCAGTGTATGTCTCCCTCTGGACCGATTCATTTCACGAGTCGTTGAGATTGGCGGACCAGCTCTCCATCCAAGGCCTGTCGATCACGATTCCGTTCAAGGAAGACGCTGCCGGGGTCGTCAGCAAGTGGATCGATCCCCAAGACGGCGGCGAGCGGACCGGGGCCTGCAACACCCTGGTTCGCGAAGGAAACTCTTGGGTCGGAGCAAACACGGACACCGGGGGATTTCTCAATGCCCTGAACGCTGCAATTGCTCGACAAGACCTCTCTTCCACCCGAGCCCTGGTCTTGGGCGCCGGAGGCGCCGCCCGGGCCGCGGTGGTCGCTTTGCGTGGAGTCCAAGCTCGAGTCACCGTCGCTTCCAGAAATCGACGCCGCGCTTCAGAGCTGGCTGACGAATTCCAGAGCGATCACGCCGACGTGACCGAGGCGTTGGTCGCCCATCACGATTTGATCGTGAATGCCACACCGGTGGGAATGCACCCCATGGCGGAAAGCTGTCCGATCCCACGCGGATGCCTGCGCTCCCATCACACGGTGCTGGACATGGTGTACCGCCCTCGTGTGACCACGCTCCTCCAAGAAGCCAAACGAGCCGGGGCCACCGCGATCGAGGGCATGGAGATGTTTCTGCATCAAGCCGCGAGGCAGTTCTCGCTGTTCACCGCCCAACCTTTTCCCTGGCAGGAAGGACGCCGCGTCGTCGTCGAAGCCCTGGCCCAAGACGCGGAACAGTGACTCTCTCCGGGTCTCACTGTTTCGGAAACCGGGCTCTCGCGAAGAACACGTAGTCAGTGTCCAGCGGTTTGGCCAAGAACGGTTTGATTTCCAGGATCGACTGACCGCGGTGGTAACAACCGTGTTGGCTCAGCTGGGTCAGGATTTGGGAAACGAGAGACTGCCCCTTCTCTCCCTCGGTCGTGACATAGTCGAACACCCCATGGATGCGGTCTTCCGTCAACAAGTCCAGGAAGGCCTGCATCCGCGACGAAATCACCGAACACTGGCGACGGGTCTCCTCCAGATTCCAGCGAGGAAACACGTCGGTGAGGGGCTCCTCCTCGCGAACCCGGCGGACCCACAAGTCCTGACAGATGACGAGGTGCGCCATTCGTCGAACCGCCGTGTCGGGAACCTCGGACAAGCCTTCCATGGCGTCCAGGACGCGGTCATTGGCCCAGCGGTCGTACTCGAACAGTTCCCGGAAATACCCGAGGAAACCGGTCGAACCCGGAATGGAAGCAGGGGTCGGGATCATGGATTGAATCTCATCAGACCGTGAATGGAAGACGAGCCGGGGCGAGACGCAGTCTATCCGGAGATCCCGGAAGAGACTCCTCGCGAACCAGGTCCGTTCCGTGAGGACCGGTGAACGCCCGAGTTTCGAGAGCACGGTCCGTGATTGGCGAGCAACGCGGAACCCGAGAAGGTGAGTGTGTCAGGACAACCCGATCCACCGGCCTCCCTGAAACACGGCGAAGCTGGCCCCCCATGCCAAGACGGTCATGTACACGAAGAGAAACGCGGGCCAGCGATAGGTTCCCGTTTCCCGCTTGAGCACGGCAAGGGTGCTCATGCATTGGCAGGAAAGCGCGAAGAACACCATCAGACTGAAGCAAACTAAAGGGGTGTACAACGCACTCCCATCGGCTCGAGTTTGGCTGCGTACCCGGTCGCGGAGTGCGGAAGACTCCTCATCGGAATCCTCGGCCAGGCCATAGACCACGGCCATGGTGCTGACGAACACTTCGCGAGCCGCAAAGGCACCAATTAAGCCGACCCCAATCTTCCAATCGAACCCGAGGGGCTCGAACACTGGCTCGAGGAAACGCCCGAGACGGCCGCCGTAGCTGTTCCGCAACAGCTCCCCGGACTCTTGCTGATCCAGCAGCGATAGCTGATCAGCGCGCTCCTGCTCCGAGGACACGGTGGACTCGATGCGATCCCTTTCGGCCGCATATCGGGCGGTGGATTCAGGGTCGCTTCCGGGGAACGACAAGAGCACCCACATGACGATCGTGCAGACCAAGATGACTGTGCCGGCTTCCCGCGCGAACAGCCAGGTTTTCTCCCACATCATCCGCAACACGGAGGTCAGGTGCGGGAAACGGTACGGCGGCATCTCCATCAGCAAAGGCGCCCGTGGTCCCCGAAACACCGTTTTCCCAAGGACCGCGGTGACTCCCAAGGCCACGACGGTGGAGAACAGGTACATCCCCACCATCATCATTCCCTGGGTGAATGGCTTTCCCTGGCCCGGCGGATAGAGAGCGGCAATCAACAGTCCGTAGACCGGCAGCCGTGCCGAACAAGTCATCAAAGGAATGACCATCATGGTCAACATTCGGTCGCGACGCCGTTCCAAGGTCCGGGTCGCGAGGATCGCCGGGACGGCGCATGCAAAGCCCGACAACATGGGCACGAAGGCCCGCCCCTGAAGTCCCACCCACTTCATCAGGCGATCCATTAGGTACACGATGCGAGCCATGTATCCCGTGTCTTCCATCAAGCCGAGGAAAAAGAACAGGAGAAGGATCTGCGGAAAAAACACCAGCACGCCACCGACGCCGCCGATCACTCCTTCCACCAAGAAGTCACGCAGGATTCCCGCGGGCAACGCGCTCTCGGCCAACCCGGCAACCACCCCCACCCCGGTCTCGATCCCGCCGATCATCGGGTCCGCCCAAGCGAACAACGACTGAAACACCAGCGCCATCAATCCCAAGAACAGCAGGAAACCCCACCCCGGATGCAAGAGCACGCGATCCAACCGATCGGTCATCGAGGTTTTGCGCCGAGCGACCTCCTGCAAGAAACTGGCTGAGCGTTCATCGATCCACGAATACCGTGTCTGGATGATCTCCTGTTCCAAGTCACGCCCTTGGCGGGCCGCGTCGACCCGACGCGCCTCCACGGTGGTCCGTAGCGCGTGAGGACTCGTGGCGAAGTCCTCGCTCTCTTCGATCGACAACAATGCCCAGCGGGCCAGTGCTTGCCGGCGCGACGCGCCCTCTCCCCAATCCTGGGGAATCTGGTCGGCCACGGCATTCACGTCTTCTTGCAGTGACGCGCTGCCCGGAAAGTTCCAGGCAGCGTCGCTGTCCTTGGTGGTCAAACGGAGGGCAAGCACTTCACGAAGCTTCTGCAGCCCCTTCCCGCGAGGAGCATGCACCTCCACCACAGGAACTCCCAGCTCCCGGGACAGGGCCTCGGCATCCACAGATTGGCCGGATTCATGCAGTCGGTCGATCATGGTCAGCGCCACGACCACGGGAACTCCCAGCTCCAAGACTTGCAGCGCCAGATACAGGTTGCGCCGCAACTGAGTCGCATCGACCACCAGAAGCACCGCATCGGGACGCGACAAGGGGACCAGGCCGGCGACCGCTTGCATGGCAATCTGCTCTTCGCCGCTGCGTGCCGCAAGGCTGTAAGCACCGGGGATGTCGACCAAGTCGACGACCATGGTGTCGCCAATCGGAAGCCTTCCCTCGTGCAACTCGACGGTGATGCCCGGGTAGTTTCCGACCCGTGCTCGCTGCCCCGTCAAGCGGTTGAAAAGCGTGGACTTTCCGGCGTTGGGATTTCCGGCCACCACAACTCGATAGCTACGAGACATGGGAACCGGCTGCTGTGCCGTTCCCGCAGCGCGTTCGCTCCCACAAGCGTGGGACGCTGCCTCAGACCGAGGCGACGTGGATCTGAAGGGCTTCTGCACGGCGCAGAGACAGTCGACAGCCGTAGACTTCGATTTCCAGCACCCCGCCGATGTCCGCTCTCCTCATCAGCCGAATGCCCGCACCCGGCAGGAGTCCCAACTCCATGAGCCGACGACGAAATGAACGGGCGCCTTCCAAACGCTCGAGGCGGGCCTTTTCGCCCGGATGGAGATCATCGAGAGTTCGAAGGTTCGCGTTCGGGTCGCTTGATTGCTGGGCGGGTGCGGTCACGGAAGTCAGCCTCGAAATCCTAAATGAGATCCGTTCTCAAAGTATTTCCCGGAAGGTCCGCTGGCAAGGGCCGTTTCGCATTTTTCTCGAAATAGACATGCTGGGGCCCGGTCCAACCTCGAGGACTCAAAACGACCATGACCCACGATTCAGGATCCCCTCCCCGTCGCACCTGGCGGCTCTGGACGGCCGGTCTCGCCACGGCGGTGTTGCCCGCCGTCGTGATGGTCACCGTCGTGTCAAGCTGCCTGACGACGACGCCTTTTCCGGACGGCCCTCGCTTCCGCAGCGCCACTCTCTCGTTCCACGAGAACGGCAACATTGCCAAGGGCAAGCTCGCCGAGCCCGGGATGTGGCGTGGCCTTTCGTGCGAGGGCTGGATGCACTTCTTCGAGAACGGCGACCTGCGCTCCTGCCAAGTGACCGAGAGTCACCGAACCGACCGCGACTTGGTCCTGCCCGAAGGCTCGACGCTCTGGTGGGACGAGTCGGGAAAACTCGAATCCGCGTGGCTCGCCGATGACACCGTCCTGGACGGAATTCCGGTCAAGGGCGGTGACAAGATCGTGGTCTCGTTTCATCCGGCGGGCACTCTGCGAACTCTTTTCCTGAGCCGCGACCATGTGATCCACGAGATCCCCTGCAAGGCCAGCCTGCTGAAACCGGTGAAACTCTTTCCCAATGGATCGCTGCAAAGTGCCACGCTTTCCCGGAATTGCTCCATCGGTCCACGAAGCTACACCGAAGGAAAGACTCTGACGTTCGATCCCTCTGGCGACGTGGCGGCAATGGATTGACGCAGCGCTCGCCAGCGGCTGACAAGATGGCAGCACGGGCGGAGTGCTCGGCCGGCTCGGCGAGCGGTTCGGAGGAAGATCTCGATGTCGCTGTGTGAGACCCAAGATCTGTCCAAAACCTACGGAGACTTCGTCGCCCTCGACGGCCTGACCATCTCCGTGGAAGAGGGGGAAGTGTTTACCTTGCTGGGGCCCAACGGCGCGGGCAAGACCACCGCCATCCGCATGCTGATGGGCATCCTCCAACCCACCCGTGGGGCCGCGACGATTGGCGGCCTGGATTGCTTCCGGGAACGAGCCGAGACCAAACGCCTGGTCGGCTACGTTCCGGACGAACCGATCTTCTACGACTACCTCCGGGGATCGGAGATCCTTCGCTTCGTCGGACAAATGCATGGCCTTCGGCCAACCCAGGTCCAAGAACGCCTCGAGCCCCTTCTGGCCCGGCTGGACCTGAAGGACGCCCTCGGCGAGTTCGCGGTCAACTACTCCAAAGGCATGAAAAAGAAGCTCGCGGTTCTCTGCGCCCTTTTGCACGACCCGCGCTTCTTGATCTTGGACGAGCCGACCAACGGCCTCGATCCGTTCGCCACGCGGGAACTCCACGAACTCATGCGAGAGCGAGCCGGCGCCGGTTGCGCGGTGTTCTTCAGCACCCATCTTCTCGACCAGGCGGAAAAGCTGTGCGACCGCATCGCCATTTTGCATCGAGGCAAACTGGCTGCCCTTGGGACGTTGGAACACTTGCGCGGCAAGCTGCATGGGGAGGGCTCGCTCGAAGACGTGTTCTTCGACGTCGCCGGACCGTCTCCCGAGGAGTCCCCCGCAGGGCACGGAAGCCCGGTTCCTTGAACCATCCGCTGCCGTCGACTCCTCGACTGGTGATCCTGCTGACCCGCCTGGCGGCGACGCGCATGCTGCATCGTTGCCACTTGCAACTGGGGCGCATCGGTCCGAAGCGCAACGGTTCCTCGGCGACGGGTACCCCACGCCGGGTGCATCCGTTGCTCTTGCTTCTGTTCCTGGTTTTCTTCCTGTGGCAGGGGATTCACGTTTCGACCCGGCTGGTCCACAAGCTCGTCGATGCGACCGAGCAGTCCGCCGAAGGATCGTCGGCCACGGCTCTTTCCTTGCCCGAAGTCGCGGATCTGGACTCCCTGGCGGCCCACTCCCTGTTGTTTCCCAAGGCCGATCGCTGGGTGACCCCGGGAGCGGAGCCCGAGATGCTCGGCGGCCTGGCCATCGTTCTGCTCACACTCTTCCTGGGCTTGTTCTTTGCCACCGCGGGCAACGCCAACCAAGACCTGGGCCGGGTCGAGTGGTCCTTGGAGTGGCTCTTCACCTTTCCCGTTCGGGCCCGCAGTCTGTTCTTAGCCCAGCTCCTCGAACACACGCTCCTGCACCCGTTCTCATGGTTCGTGTGCGGGCCACTGTTTTTCACGATCTACTGGAGCAGCGGAATGGGCGGTTGGTCCATTCCCGCGGCGATCGCCGCCACCTTGATGATGAACACCTGCCTCGCCGTGGTTCGGGTTCCCGGGGAGATCTGGCTTCGCAAGAGCTTCGCGTTGAGCACGCTCAAGAACATTCAAGCAGCGTGCACCGTGCTGGGACTCGTGACTTTGTATGTGGTCTTCTACCTGGCGCTGGCTCAAGATCTTCCGCACTGGTTCCGCCACACGGCTTCGGCGGCGGGTGCCCTGGCTTGGCTGCCCCCGGCCCTGCCTCTCTGGTGGACGTCCACGGCCATGGCTCCCTGGATTCCCTGCAGCCTGGTCGCCGTGGGAGCAACCCTGCTCCTGGTGACCTCGGCGCGGGGCAGCGAGGCACTGGTGGGCGGCGGCCTTCTGCGGGCCGGTGGAGCCTACCAAGGCTCCCGGCGGGACGAATCTCCGGGCCAGGTCCCGCGCTCACTCTCCCCCCTTGGGCGGGGCATCCTCGGGAAAGAGATTCAGCTGTTGTTGCGGGACCGCAGTTTCTTCGTGCAGACCTTGATCGTCCCGTTCTTGGTCATCGGCTTTCAGTTTTTCTTCAACCGATCCACCATTCAAGCTTCCGCCACTGATTGGCGGCACGGCGCAACGTTCGCCTTTTCGGTCGGCGCCTACTGCCTGATCTTCGGTGGTTCCTCCGCGCTCTCCGTGGAAGCCAAGAGTCTGTGGCTGCTGTACACCTTTCCCCAACGCCTGTCCTCGATGTTTCGCGAGAAAGCGACCTTGTGGGCCGTCGTCGGGTCGTTCTATGTTCTCGTGACCCTCGCCATCGTGCTGTGGTCTGAACAAGTCGAGATTTCCTGGAACGACGCGGGAAGCATCGCGATGGCTTTGATCGGCATCGTGATCTACGCGTTCATCGCCGTCGGCATGGGGATCCTCGGCACCAACCCTCTGGATCAGAACGTGCAGCGACGGCTCAAGGTCGGGTCGATCTACTTGTACATGATGCTTGCCAGTATGTACTGCTATGGCATCTACGCCCCTCAGATGTGGCAGAAGTTCGTTCTCCTGGTCTTGTGCTCTTTGTTGGCCTACGCGATCTGGCAAAAGGTCAATGATCATTGCCCGTATCTGATGGACCCCAGCTCCTCTCCGACTCCACGAATCGCCCTCTCGGACGGACTGATCGCAGTCCTGGCATTCTTCGTCATCCAGGCCATGTCGATGGTGCTCCTGGAAGCTCTCCACATGCGTCGCGGGGTCGCTCAGTCATTGGGCGGCCGAATGACGCTCTCGTTCGTCGTTGCCGGTTCCGTGGTCACTCTTGCAAGCCTGGTCACCTTCTGGCGGCGCGGGGTTGCGGATCTTCGAGGCAGTCTCGGACTTTCCTGGCCTCCCTCTCTGCGATCGCTGGGAGCGACCATCACCGCAGGCTTCGGAGGCGGGCTGATGGCCGCTCTCGTGGCGGTGTCCTATCTCCTCCTCTTGACCATGGTCCCGGCGTTGCAGCCGTGGCGAGAAGAGCTTCTGGAGTTCACCGCACGAAACCCCGGTCCGGGGCGCCTCTGGTTCGCCATCATGGCCATCGGTGCCGCCCCCCTGTTCGAAGAGTTCCTGTTCCGAGGTCTGGTCTACGGGGGTTTGCGTCGCACCTTCCCAAAGCTCACCGCGGCCATCGCCAGCGCGGCGGTCTTCGCCGTTGTTCACCCCCCATTGGGATTCTTGCCGGTCTTCAGCCTCGGTTTGGTCACCGCTTGGATCTACGAGAGAACCGGGCGACTCCTGACGCCCATCCTCGCCCACATGACCTACAACACGATCGTGGTGATTCTCAGCGGCTAGCCGCGATCCTCTGCCCAGACGCGCGGACTGGCATGCGGTTCCCTCGACCCACGAACGCAGGGAGAGCATCGGCGCAACGGTCTCGATCGGCGAGTGGACCTGCGGGGAGTGTTGATCTTGTCAGTTCCCAGAATCGCCGGCCCCGCATCGATCCGAGCAGATCTCCAGCCTGTATTTGGCGCCAAGCGCGGCAAAACTCCGTCAACCGCGACGGCCGATCAGTAGCCGCCGGTGACGTAGTCGAATTCTTGGCTCCAATCGCGCAGGTCGCCGCGAAATCCGGGAGATCGTTCCCGGGTTCGATCGGTTTCCAAAGTGCGAGCCCCCAGGACGTAGAAGTCCCGGTCGAAGCCCTCGTAACCAGACTCGTAGCGGTAGTAACGGTAGTGATGGTCTTCGTCGTTGCTTGGATCGACGATCGTGCGATCCAGGTAGCCCCCGTCCACCAGCGCCTGGAGGAATTCCCCGTCCAAGGAGGTATCCCATCCGGCTCGCCCCTGGTCCGGATTCCCAGGAGGAAACATCCCGTGATCCGTCCGGTAGGCCTCGATCGCGGCACGGAGCAACTCGAGATCGCTGACTCGAGTGGCATCGCGCCCTAGGGCCAAGCGGTCCATCAACGGAGGAGCGACCACGCCCGCCAATCCCACGATGGCGACGGTGCTGAGGATCAACACCACACGAATGGCTTTCGCACTCGGACCCCGGGCGCCGGGGCTGGATTCCGTCAGGCTCATTTCTCCGCCTCCCTGGGGAAACGATCGACCATACGTCCGAGAAAACTTCAGCAATGCGCCGTCCGCCCCCCCAGTCCCGCTTCCCGGCCGCGGGGACCGCGCGAAATCCCTTCTTCGCTTGCCTCCGTCGGTGACGCAACCGGTTGCCCACGGGTTTCCCAGAGAACACACTCCTCCCTCTCTCGCACGAGACCCCGAGCCCCAAAAGAAACGGAAGCCGGGACAAATTCGTTCGCCAGCGCCACCCGGGCCGGAGGTAAACCGAGGGGATGAAAATCGCCACCTGGAACGTGAACTCGATTCGTGTGCGGCTCGACCGTGCCTTGGCCTTCTTGAAACGCCACGAGCCGGACGTGGTCTGTCTGCAGGAGATCAAAGTCGTCGACGAAGGGTTTCCCGAAGAGGCATTTCGAGAGGCTGGCTACCAGTCCACCATCTTTGGCCAGAAGACCTACAACGGCGTGGCGATCCTGACGCGGAATCCCGTGCAGTCGGTGCAACGGGGAATCCCTGGGTTCGAGGACCCCCAATCGCGGGTTCTCGCGGTCACCGTGGATGGCGTTCGGGTCGTCAACGTCTACGTCCCCAATGGCTCCCAAGTGGGCTCCGAGAAGTTTGACTACAAACTTCGCTGGCTGGAGCAACTCACTCAATGGATCGATGAAGACGGCCTGCTGGAAACCCCGTTCCTCATTTGCGGTGACTTCAACATCGCGCCTGACGATCGGGACGTGTACGCCCCAGACGAATGGCGCGGCCGGGTGCTGTTCCATCCGGATGAACACGCCGCTCTTGCCAAGCTCCAGGGATTGGGCCTGGTTGACGCGTTTCGGCTCCACCAGGAGGAGGGCGACCACTACACCTGGTGGGACTTTCGTGGCGGCATGTTTTGGAAGAACAAAGGCCTGCGCATCGATCACTTCTTGATCAACGAGCCCCTGATCCCCCGCTGCAAATCGGCCGAGATCGACACCTGGGAGCGAAAGGGCAAACAACCTTCCGACCACGCTCCGGTTCTCATCACCCTGGAGGGCGGCGACTCGGCTTGACCGCGGGGCCATTCGCAGCAGGCTGTGGCGAATGATCCCGGCTCCGATGCCGTGGACGAGTCGGTCGGCGCCCGATCGGACCTTCGTCCCCGAATCCTTGGCGAAGCGAGCCATTCGTTTGCGGTGCAGCTCCTCGGCGAGAACGACAACTCTTTCGATCGCCCATCCGAGGCTTTTTCAACGGACTGCTAGTCAACGTCAGAAAGCACCGGCAGATCCAAGTGGCGAGTAATGACGAGGACCAGGTCGTCGCCGCGAGCCCAGCCGTGACTCAGACCGCGGAGCGAAGTGTCCCGCTGCCGGTTCGGCCCGAAACTGTGAACGACGATGCCTCCTCCCCGTCCCATGGGCCCACCGCGTTCGAAGTACACCAGCTGGTACGGCTCTCCCCAGGAGTCCATTCCCACTGGCAGGACACCCGACGCTTCCCCGTCGGCGGCGCGGGCCCAATCCTGTACGGGAAGATACGGCCCCTTCCATTGGCGAATGCCGACCTCGTTGACCACCAAACAAGAGAGGTCCTGCACCGTCAAAAAGTGTCGAGTCAGGCCCGCGTACAGAGGCGGCCAGTGGCCAACATCGCTGCGATACTCGAGAAATCCGCGACGCACGCGTGTCATGTCGCGTCGCGCATCGAGTTTTTGGGATTCGGCGGAAAGCTGGATCGCTCCGCCCGAGGCCACGGCGCCCAACGCGAGAAACAACGCCAAGGACACCTTCAGATCTTTGCTGGCTTGAAATCGACGGCCCATGAAGGCGACTTCGAACCGGCGGCAGAAAAAACTCAATCCGGGGCGATTGGCAAATCGAGGGTTTTCACCATGACCCGAAACCCGTGGGCAGCCCACGCCTCGAATTCCCGGGTCGACAGGAGCTCGAAGACCGGCACCTTTCCTTGGCGGAGAGACGACCGACTCGCTGCCACCGCCGCCTCTGGCCCCGGAACAGTCGAACCCTCGAACCAAGCCGGTGCAGTGCCGGAATGGCGGGCGTCCGCGATTGCTTGGTCCCACGCGACCAGCTGGGTCGACTCCGAGGCCTCCTCCGGGAGTCGATCGGCCAGGGCAAAAGACAGCAACCACGAATCGTCGGTTCGAAACTGAATGGAACGGAAGGCCACACTCTCTTTCAGACCGCGCCAAGCCTCGGCCAACCACCCACTGTCCGCTTTCGGGTCGACCGAAAACTCGATCAGCTCCTTGGAGCCGGTGACGGAGAAGACCGCGAATGAGCCGTGCTTGTTCTCTTCCGCAATCCAGGAAGACGCCTGCTCCCGCGCTTGCCGTTCTCGCTGCGTCAGGAAAGGGATCGCGAAACGAGCCACCGCGTGATCTCGGAGGGCAGCGATCGGACCTTTCCCGACAAGCCCCTCTGCCGATCGCAACGCAATCATGAGGATTGACCGGTGTCCCCGGCAAGCCAATTGCCAACAACGAAGCCGTGGGGCAGCCCTCGAACTCGTGGCGCCGTCCTCACTCGGGAACGATCTCGAACTCGGGATCGTTGCTTGCCGAGGCCCCGATGCCCCGCGAAGGGTCGAGAACCAGGTAAGGCTCCGGCGAAAGGTCGAAGATGAGGCCGTAGTTTTGGAGCACGTCCATCCCCAGGCGAAGATCCGCGTGGGGGACGTCGCGGTCCCGATCCGCGGCATAGACCCAAAGGTCCGACTGAGTCAGCTCTTCCAAGCCCAGCTCGGGGAGGAAGACCGAGCGACGTCCCTGGGGTCCCGACTGCGCATCCGAAGGATCCTGGATACGGAGGCCGGCGCGCACCGCAAATCCCGGAGCCACGTAGGTGTGGGCTGAACCGGTATCGACCAGGGCTTTGACCTCCTGTCCATTGACGCGCACCGTCAAGGACAAGGTCGCCTGGGGTCCCCAACGCAGCGCAAGGGGCACCTGTCCGGGGAGCAATCCCCGCGGGTGGTTGCTGGAGTAGACGCCGTTGGCCAAGTCGAAGAACAAGCACTCTCCTCGAAAAAAACCAGCCCCGAACACTCCACTCACCGGGAGGTCGGCCAAGTGCTCCCGATGATCGAAATCATCGACGTAGACCATGACGTCTTCCTTGCCGACGGAACCAGCCTCGAGAAACCCGAGCTCGGTCTCAATGTTCAGGTAGGGCCGCTGGGCGTCGTCAACGACTTCGTGATGCAGTCGCAGTTCGCGAGACAGAGACCGATCGATGAGAGTCAAATCGCCACTCCCCGAATCGAACAGAAAGAAGGTGCGTAGCCGCCGGGGCAACGCGACTTCCAGGGAAAGCCGCCCGTTCTCCACTCGCAGCGGAACGAAGATTTCTTCGGGCCGTCCCTCCGGTTGCCCGACCCAATGGCAAGCGGGGAGCACGAGACTGCCGGTCATCGTGAGTCCGACCAGGATCCTTCGCATCGCCAACACCGCTCCCCTCCCGTCTTGCTTGTTTCCGGTGTCCCCATTCGGCGACCGGTCGCAAGCAACCTTTCTCCCTGAACGTTCCGTGATACCTGCTTCCCTCATGGCCCGTCAGCTCTCCCCCTCGGCACGCATCGGATTCAACGGCACTGGGGGCAATTCCGGCCGGACCGGGTCGACCTCTCGAAGCTCGTTGATCGCGGCACTCGCGCGGAGCATGTCTCCTCGGTCATCGTACAAACGCCACAACTCGACCAAGGTGTCCCCATACAAGGCCAAGGCATCCGTGATCTCGAACTCGTCCATGGCCCCTTCCCAGATTTCCCGGGACCGGTCTCTTGCGGCCATCAACAGTTCCCCGGCTCGTTGGTCCTGTGGCGGCATTTCGGTTCGCAACAAGCGAGCGGTCCCGTAGAGCACCCATGGGTCTCGAGGGGCCAACTGCAGAGCTCGCTCGTACGCCTCCAGAGCATTTCCCGTCTTCCCCGCGGCGCGGCAGCTCTCTGCCAGTTGGCACCACAGATCGGCTCGCTCGGGCGCAATCTCGCAAGCCTGGCCAAAGACCTCTCTGGCATGATCCCAGTCTTTCCCTTGATGCAAGAGTTGTGCCACATGCACCAAGCCGTCCAGCGCTCCCGCGTTTTCCGAGGCGTGCTGGCCCGCCAAAGCGAAGGCCTCTCTCGCCTCGAGCAGGCGCCCGAGACGAACCAAGGTCCAACCAGCCCAGGTTCGAGCATCGCTGGCTGCCGCCCTTCCGGTTTGCTCGAAGTCGGGATGGGAGGAAGCGGCTCGGAGCATGAGCTGTTCGGCGGCGACATAGTCGGCCAGGGCCTGGCTGTCATCTCGTTGCCAGTTGTAGGTGCGATTCGCTCGATCCACTTGAATGCGTGCGGAGTACCAATCCCGGAAGCCCGGCTCGGTTTCCAGTGTTTGGTAGGCTTGAAGACCCCGTTCGTGGAGCTTTGCCCGAGTGACAGCGGCGACGAAGTCGTCGTGGCGACCTGGGTCGGCCGGGTCCTCGCACAACAAGGTCCAACTCAGCTCGTAAGCCTTCGCTTCTTCTCCCGCGCTGCGCATGAGGATCCTTGCCTGGCGCTTGCGCACCGGCAAAGTCTTGTCCTCCTGCCAAACGAGGAGAGTGTCCCGGGCTCGTTGCAAGGTGGACTCGGCGCTCTGCAGCTGGCGCTCGGAGAACAACAAATCCCGCTCTTCCAAGAGGGCGTCGACCAGCGTCAGAGCGGCTTCCCGATGTTGCGGTTCCTCCTGCACCGATCGGTACAGGTGGTCCAGCCCTTCCTGGTAGAAGTACACTTGGTCGGGGCCCCAGGCTCCCCAATACAACAGCTTGCCGAGTTGAAGAGACACCTCGCCCAGCGGGAGTTCCTGGTCGAGCGCCCACTCGCGAGCGTCCCGAAGCAGCTCCAAGGCGCGGTCCAGATCCCCGGCGAGGCGCGCCTCTTCCGCCGCCTGCAACCGCTGGCTCAGATCGGGAGTTTCCTCGGCCAACCAGGGGAACGGGCAAGCCCAGACCATCGCCCCGTGCGAAAGAACGACGATTGTCAGACAACGAGCGAGAATCATTGGCGATCTCCGGAACATCGCTCTCCGGGGAAGAAGGAAAATGGTAAGGGGGGACGCTCGCCGTGCCCACTCAATTGTGCTGAGGAGTCCTCCCTTGGAGATTCGCGGAGAGCCATCAACCGAGACCTTCCAAATCGTCGCCGACGGGGAGCGGCGACTTCAGGGCATGGCCCTGGGTGTGACCCTGCAGCAATCCGAGCACCAGGCGCCCGAAGTGACGCGTTTGCCGGTGCAGGTCCAGCAAGATGGCTCCCGATGGCGGCTGTTGGGCAAGACGGAGTCCCCCGCCCTCGCCGTGGTCATCGGGGTGGACGTCGACGGAGATTGCGTTTCCTTTCAGGTACAAGAAGTCCGCAACGAAGGTGCGGAGCACCTCACGCTTCTGGCCACTCACCCCCTCCTCCCAACTCCGGAACGAGGGCTGCTCTGGCAACCGTGCGGGCCATCGCCCATCCAAGTGCTGATTCATGGCTGCCGGGCCCAAGGACGATCGCGGATCGAACCGCTCCGTGCCGGGGAGTCTCGGTCTAGTTCCGACGTCACCGCCGCCGCCGATCTCCAAGGCCTCGGTGTTGTCGCATGGTGCAGCGACGACGGCGTTCAAGCAAAGTTTGACTGGGTCAGCTTTCCCGCCATCGATGGACTGAAGCTGAACGCGGCGTTGTCCACGAGCCCGGTCGTGCTTGCTCCGGGCGAGTCGGTCAGCTCCGGACGAGGCACGCTGCGGTTGGCATTCTGCGGGGACGTCGCCAAACAACTCGAACTCCTCGCCCAGTCAAATCAACCGTGGCCGTGCTGGCAGGAACCCGAGTCCCCCGACTCTCTGGACCGCGACCAGCTCCTGTCCCTGGTGGAATCACTGTCCAGCTCTCCGTGGCTGCGCCGCCAAGCCGCTCGGGCGGATTGGAACATGGAGCCGGTTTCGTCAGACCACGAGCTGGTCGCCGCGTGGTGGAACATGGCTCGTCACGGAGCGCCAATGGACCTGTTTCGCCGACCCGGCTTGCCACGAATCTGGCTGCGCGCGGCCACCAATGATGAGAAAGAACAGGTTCTGGGCCTTTGTCATCTTGGCGAGGAAACAGAACGGTTGGTGGTCGACCTGGAGGAACTGGCACCATCGTCCTCTCCTGTCTGGAGAAGACGGTTCGGCCCCCACCGGGACGGCAGGTCAACCAACAACCAACACTCCTTCGCCACGATCTTGCGCCCCCGGTCGTTCGTGGAAGTGCAGCTACAACCCATGGATCCCGAGTCCTCGCCTTCGGCGCCGGGTCCGGCGTTGGAACTTCAGCAATCCGGGCCTCGTTTGCAACAGCTCCGTGTCCACCTGGGCCGGCGATTCGATCCAGAGCAAGACCAAGAGACTCTGCAACAGGCTCTTGTTTCCATGACCAACGGCACGGTGGTGTTCGTCGTGCTTTGTTCACCGCCGAAGGGAGCGCTGACGGCCGTTCCCGAACAACTCTTTGCGCTCAGCAAGATCGGGTTCTCTTTGGCGAGTGACTTGGCGCCGGGGCTGCAAGGAGTCGAACTGGGCGGCTTGCCCTCCCCACTCCCCAAGGAGGCCACGACGTCTCCCGACCTCTTGGTGTGCTGGCAGACACAGATCCCCGCATTCTTTGGCGATACCTCAAAGTCTGCCACGAGCGGTGCAATGCTCGTCGCTCCACGCACGGGTCGGGGGCTCTGCCTGGTGTTGGCTCCATGCCTCGAACCCCATGTCCCCGAACTATTGGAACAATGGCAGCGCCCGGGATTCCTCGAGGATTGGACCGATCAGCTTGCCAACGTCACTCGGCAATGGTTCGCGAACCCGGCACCCGCAACGAGTCGAGATCCCTGGCTCCCGCTGGTTCATTCGCCGTGGCCGAGTCTGGAACCGTTGGATGTCGGCGATTCCCAACAGGAGGCCGCCGCGGCCTATGGTTTGGAGCCCAATGGGGAACTCACCGTCGGCATCGCACCGACGCAAGGCACAGCGCTGCATGCAGAATTGGGCCGCACGGTCCGCGGCGAAGAGTCCTTTCTGCTACGCATCACGCCCCTCGAGCAGGCTCAGTTGGTCGTGGTTCGGCGCACCTGTCCGGAGGACGCGGGAAAAGTACTGCGCGTGTTCCTCGATGAGGAAGACCTCGGCCCTTGGCACTTGGGAGCTCGCGGCCCTGAGGGATGCTGGAGCAACGACTTGTTCTGGATTGCTCCCGAGCTCCTCGAAGACCGCCCCCAAGCAACCCTGGGCTTTCGGCTTGAATCCGGAGGCACAGTGCAGTCCTTCCGCTACCGCTTCCTCCAGGAAGAAGACCCCGAAGGCCTTTGGCTCACCGAACTCGACCCAGAATCTGACTCCACCGAAGAACACTTTCTGGACCGAGACTCGGAAGGCACGGAGTTGATTCTCGGCGAGAGGTGGTTTCTTCGTTCCATCGGGGCCCGCGGAGTCGCCGAATTCCACTACGAACTTCCTGCCGCGTATCACTGGTTCGAAGCCTGGGTGGGAGTCGAGGAAGGCGCGATCGGACGATCTTGCTTTCAGATTTTGATCGATGGCGAGGTCAAGTTTCATTCCGAACCCCTGTCTTGCCAGGACCCACCCCTGGCGGCCCGCGCCCGCCTTCGAGGCCCTTGCCGACTCACTCTCCGGATCGAGCCAGAGTCTGACTCGCAGCAACCATCGGCCCACTTCGCGAATCCGGTTTTGCTGCGCGATCCGGAACGCGACGCGATTCGGACTCCCGCGTCTTTGCAGTGAATTTGCCGCGGCGGCATTCCGCACTGGACCCGCTGCTTGGGAGGCGCAGAATGGCGCCTTTCCGTTCCACTTCCCTTGCCTTGGACTCCTCCCATGAGCGTCCCTTCGCCGCGTCCCATCCGGGAAATTGGCCAACAACTCGGCCTCGAAGACGAAGACCTGTTCTGCTTCGGGCCCCATCTCGCCAAGGTCGACCTCTCGGTCTTGGACAAGCCGCGGCCGCGTCCCAACTCGGCACGCTTGATCCTGGTTTCTGCAATCACCCCCACCCCGGCCGGAGAAGGCAAGACCACGACCACCATTGGCCTCGGCCAGGCGTTTTCCAAGCTCGGCGAATCCGTGTGCCTGGCGCTGCGAGAGCCCTCCCTGGGCCCCTGCTTGGGCATGAAAGGAGGTGCCACCGGAGGTGGCGGGAGTCAGATCACTCCTGCCGAGCGCATCAACCTGCACTTCACCGGCGACTTCCACGCCATCACTGCCGCCCACAACTTGCTGGCTGCCTTGCTCGACAACCACATTTATTCCGGGAACCACTTGGGCATTGATCCGCGCCGCATTCTTTGGCGTCGGGTGATTGACATGAACGACCGAGCGTTGCGGGATGTGGTGATCGGCCTTGGTGGCCCCAAGCAAGGAGTGCCGCGAGAGACCGGTTTCGACATCACCGCCGCCTCCGAAGTGATGGCAATGCTCTGCCTGTCGAAGGACCTGGAAGACCTCCGCCAGCGCCTCGACCGGACCTTGGTGGCGTTCACCATGGATGGGCGACCGGTCACGGCGGCGAAGCTCAAGGGCAGCGGTGCCATGCTGGCGCTGCTCCGAGACGCTCTGCAGCCGAACCTGGTGCAGACCTTGGAAGGAACTCCCGCCCTGGTGCACGGAGGCCCCTTCGCCAACATCGCTCACGGCTGCAACAGCGTGGTGGCAACGCGCACCGCTCTTCATCTCGCCGACTGGGCCATCACCGAAGCCGGATTCGGCTTCGACCTCGGCGCCGAAAAGTTCTTCGACATCAAGTGTGCGGGCGCGGGCTTCGATGCGGCCGCTGTCGTGTTGGTCGCCACTTTGCGCGCACTCAAGATGCACGGGGGAGTGCCGTTGCCCCGAGTCCAAGACCCCAACGCCGAAGGAACCGCGGCGGGCCTGCCCAATCTCGAAAAACACGTCGAGAACATTCGCCACTTCCACAAGCTCCCCATCGTGGCCTTGAACCGTTTCGCCGGAGACACGGACGAGGAGATCCAGGTGGTTCGCGATTGGTGCGCAAAACACGGAGTCGCGTTTGCCGTTTCCGACCACTTTGCTCGGGGCGGCGATGGTGCCTTGGACCTGGCCCGCACCATCGTTGAACAAACTCAGAAGGAGTTCACGCCGTTGCAAACGCTGTATGACTGGAGCGACGACGTTCCGGAAAAGATTCGCAAGGTCGCCACGACCATGTACGGCGCCAAAGAGGTGGTCTTCACCAAGTCCGCAAAATCCGACCTCGACGACATTCAACGACTGGGATACGAATCTCTTCCAATTTGTATCGCGAAGACCCAAAGCTCACTGTCGGACGATCCCCGTTTGCGCGGCCGTCCGCGCGACTTCGAGGTCACCGTGCGCCGCGTTCAGATCAACGCCGGCGCGGGCTTCCTGGTGGTTCTCACCGGCGAGATCCTGCGCATGCCCGGACTCCCGAAGGCTCCCCTCGCCGAGTCACTCGACGTTCGCGACGGCATGATCACCGGCTTGAGCTGACCCCCGTCCGACCCTCCCTTTCGCAAGCAAGGAATCCTCCATGGCACGACTCGTCGAATGCGTTCCCAATTTCAGTGAAGGGAACGATCTCTCGATCATTCGCCAGATCACCGACGCAATCGAAACGGTGGACGGGGTCCGTCTGCTCGACGTCGATCCCGGCGCCGCCACCAACCGCACGGTGGTCACCTTCGTTGGGGAACCCGACGCCGTCGTCGAGGCGGCCGTGCGAGGAGTCCGCAAAGCGGCGGAACTGATCGACATGTCGAAGCACCACGGCGAGCACCCGCGCTTCGGCGCCACCGACGTGTGCCCTCTGGTTCCCGTCTCGGAAGTCACCATGGAAGAGACCGTCGAGTACGCACGCACCTTGGCCCGTCGTCTTGGTGAAGAAGTTGGCATCTCCGTGTACTGCTACGAAAACGCCGCTTTGCAAGACAAGCGCCGCAACCTGGCGTACGTGCGGGCGGGAGAGTACGAAGGACTTGCCGACAAAATGTCCACCGCGGAAGGCAGGCCCGATTTCGGTCCGGAGACGTTTCAACCAAGCACCGGCGCAACAGCCGTGGGCGCACGCGATTTCTTGATCGCCTACAACGTCAACCTGAACACGACCTCCACCCGCCGCGCCAACGCCATTGCCTTCGACGTCCGAGAGAAAGGACGAATCAAACGTGAGGGCAATCCACTCACCGGGCCGGTCGTCAAGGATACCGACGGCAATGCCGTCTACCTTCCGGGCAGCCTGAAGTGCGTCAAGGCCATTGGTTGGTTCATTGAAGAGTACGGAGTCGCGCAAATCTCGATGAACCTCACCAACATATCAGTCACTGCGGTCCACACCGCGTTCGACGAGGTCTGGAAACGCGCCGAGGCTCGCGGGGTGCGCGTCACCGGTTCGGAAATCGTCGGACTGATTCCGCTGCAGGCCATGCTCGATGCCGGCCGCTATTTCCTACGCAAACAGCGCCGATCGACCGGGATCTCCGACGCGGAGATCCTCAAGATCGCCATCAAGTCCATGGGCTTGGATGATCTGGGCCCCTTCGATCCCAATGAGAAGATCATCGAGTACGTCTTGCAGGACAAGGCCGGCAAGCGCCTGGTGGATCGCACAGTGAAAGGCTTCACCGAGGAAACCGCGTCGGAGTCTCCCGCCCCCGGCGGTGGCTCGGTTTCTGCCGCAGTGGGTGCCCTCGGCGCCGCCCTGGCCACCATGGTGGCCAACCTGTCGTCGCACAAGCGTGGTTGGGACGAACGATGGGAGGAGTTCTCCGACTGGGCCGAGAAAGGCAAGGCCCACCACGACCGGCTCCTCGCGCTGATCGACGAGGACACCGACGCCTTCGATGGAATCATGAATGCGTTCCGACTCCCCCAAGGTAGCGAGGAAGAAGCCGCCGCTCGAAACCGGGCAGTTCAAGAGGCCACCCGGCGAGCGATCGAAGTGCCGTTTGAGGTCATGGAGGTGTCGCTGGCATCCATGGAAACCATTGAAGCGATGGCCCAGCACGGCAATCCGGCCTCGGTTTCTGACGCGGGTGTCGGAGCGCTGTGCGCCCGGCTCGCGGTTCGCGGTGCCTACATGAACGTGCGCATCAACTCCGCGGATCTGGAAGACGACTCCGTGCGCAAGGACTTCTTGGACCGTGGCGCCAAGATCCAAGAGCAGGCCGACGCGCATGAGGCCAAGATCCTCGAGATCGTCGACCAGAAGCTTCAAAACTGATTCTGCTGGCGACCGCCGGTCGAGGGACAGAAATCAAGCTCGCCCGCACAGAGGAAAGGGAACCCCGATGAACCGTTTTTGGATTGCGAGTGCGGGCATCGTGTTGCTGTCTGGTTGCGTCTTGCGCTCCCCGGACCCGGAGAAGATCGGAAAGGCCCAGGCCTTCCTCGACGTCTACACCAGGCAGTACCTCAAACTGTCGGCGGAAGCGGCGGAAGCGGAGTGGCGACTCAACACCCGGATCGTCGAGGGAGACAAGAGCAACGCCCAGCGAGTGGAGGTCGCCCAAGGAGCCTTGGCAGACTTCACCGGATCCGTTCGCGTGATCGAGAAAGCGCGCACCCACCTCGAAGAGGCACGGCACCTGCATCCGCTGCAGGAAGCTCAACTACGCGCCATTCTTTACCAGGCCGCCGACAACCCCCAGACCGTCCCAGACCTGGTTCGAACGCGCATCAAGGCCGAGGCCCAACAGACCGAAACACTGTTCGGTTTCCCGTTCGAGATCGACGGAAAGCCGGTCACCGCCAATGACATCGATCGTGTCTTGACCGAATCCAACAACGAGGCCGAGCGTTTGCAGGCCTGGGAAGCCTCCAAAGAAGTCGGCACCCACCTGAAACCCGGACTCGCCGAGTTGGTCGAACTGCGCAACGCGACGGTTCAGGCTCTCGACTATGACAACTACTTCCAATATCAGGTCTCGGAATATGACATGACTGTCGCCGAGATGATGGGCTTGATGGGGCGACTGCTGCGTGAGCTCCGTCCGCTGTACCGAGAGCTTCACACCATGGCTCGTTATGAGCTAGCCGAGAAGTTCGGCGCGGAAGAGGTGCCGGATCTGATACCGGCGCATTGGCTGCCGAACCGCTGGGGGCAGAGCTGGGCCTCCATGGTCACCGTGGAAGGCTTCGATCTGGACTCCGCTCTTGCAGCAAAGCAGCCGGAATGGCTCATTCGTCAGGCCGAGCGTTTCTACATCAGCCTCGGGTTCGATCCTTTGCCCGCGAGCTTCTGGGACAAGTCGAGTCTCTATCCCCTGCCCGCAGGCGCGGACTTCAAGAAGAACAACCACGCGAGTGCCTGGCACATGGATCTCCAGGATGACGTGCGCTGCTTGATGAGCGTGGAGCCCAACTCCCGCTGGTACGAAACCACCCATCACGAACTCGGCCACATTTATTACTACATGGCCTACACCGATCCGGACGTTCCCCCGCTACTTCGCGAGGGGGCGAACCGCGCGTTCCACGAAGCGATCGGCAGCTTGCTCGGTATGGCCTCGATGCAGAAATCTTTCGTGCAGGGTCTCGGGCTGATTCCCGAGGAAGCCGAAAGCGACGAGATTCAGGCGCTACTCAAGGAAGCCTTGGACTTCATCGTGTTCCTCCCTTTCTCCGCGGGAACCATGACCCACTTCGAACACGACCTGTACGCCACCGACCTTCCCATCGAGCAGTACAACCAGCGATGGTGGGAGTACGTGGCGAAGTTCCAGGGCATTGCCCCACCTCGTCCGAGGGGAGAGGAGTTTTGCGACGCGGCCTCCAAAACTCACATCAACAACGACGCGGCCCAGTACTACGACTACGCGCTGTCATTCATCATCTTGCACCAGTTCCACGCCCACATTGCCAAGGCTTTCCTTCAGCAGGATCCGCGCAACACCAACTATTTCGGCAACCGCGAGATTGGCGACTTCTTGCACGGCGTGTTGAAGCTCGGAGCCACTCGAGACTGGCGCAAGGTCATGAAGGAATCCGTGGGAGGCCCCATCAGTGCCCAGGCGATTCTGGAGTACTTCGCCCCGCTCATGAACCACTTGAAACAAGTGAACGCCGGACGAACGCACTCCCTGCCGGAGTTCTGAGCCCGCGGGGTCGCCGGCGAAGAAATGTTCCGCGGTCGACTAGCCGTCTCCGCATGGGGGCCGCAGGACCAACTCTTCCGGGACCGCGGTGCCGCCTCGTTCGATGGCGGAAACCACGGCGTCGGCAACCTGTGGGGGCTGCATCATGGTGCTCCGGTCGATCCCCAGCTGCTCCAAATCCAGACCACAGGTGTCCCAAGCGACGGTGTCCACCTGGCCCGGGCAAACCGTGACGACCCGGATGTCGTCGGCCCGAAGCTCCTCCCGGATGGCTTCCGAAAACCCGACCAAGCCGAACTTCGAAGCGCAGTAGGCCCCACTTCCCGGGAATCCTTTCTTCCCCGCAACGGAAGACACGTTCACGATGGTGCCGCCGGAGCCGGCCTCGACCATGACCGCCGCCGCCGCCCTTGTCATGAGGAAGGCCGCAGTCAGGTTGGTGGCGACCACCTCCTGCCACATCTGGGTCGATGTTTCGGCCAGTCGGGCAGTGCGAAACACCCCCGCGTTGTTGACCAAGAGATCCAGGCTGCCGAGTTCTTTGACGGTTTGCTTGACGGCCGACTCCGCTTGCGATTCCTCCCCGACGTCGCCGGCGATGATCAGGGAACGGGGTCCCGCGGCCTCGATCTCGCGGGCCACCTGGGCGAGCTGAGATTCCGTGCGAGCCATGACAGCCACGTCGTACCCCTCCGCCGCCAGCGAATGTGCAAACGCACGGCCGATGCCTCTTCCCCCCCCCGTCACCAGTGCGACCTTGCCCATCATTTGCCTCCGTTCGGCCCGTAGTAGTCCACATAGTTGCGCGGCGATTCGTACAGCCGGACTCGATGCAGGATCCCCGGCGGCAATGCCTCGTGGAGCTGTCCGTAAATCCCGACGGCGACGTTCTCCGCCGTGGGGACGATTCCCTCGAGGAACGCTGGGTCACAGTTGAGATTCTTGTGATCCACTTGGTCGATGACCCGCTCTTGCATGATCTTCTTGAGCTCTTTGAGGTCGAAAAGCATGCCGGTCTCGGGATTCACTGGCCCTGCCACCGTCACCTCGAGGGTGTAGTTGTGGCCGTGGCCGCTCGGGTGGGCGCAGTCCCCGTAGACCCTGCGATTCTCTTCCTCGCTCCACTCGGGCTTGGCCAGAGTGTGAGCGGCGGAGAACTCGGCTTGTCGGGTGATGAAGATCATGCAGTCCTCGAAAGGTCCGGCCCCTGGGGCTCGTTTCGGCCCGCGGGGGCACCGTCTGACGCGCGGCGCCTGGAAACTCCTCGTTTCCGCACCAAGTATTGCTTTGCATCGGCCGGGGGGAACCTTATCTTTCCCGGCCGTCTTCCGCCGGACCCCAAGGGGTCTGACGACCGCGGGGGTGTAGCTCAGATGGTTAGAGCGTTGGCCTGTCACGCCAAAGGTCGCGAGTTCGAGTCTCGTCACCCTCGCCACTTTTCTTCTTCCTGCCGGACCGGCAGCATCACCGGTGAAGAAAAGATGGACCCGGCCTCCCTCGGAGAGGGCCGCGTCACCGTCCGGCTTTCGCGACCAGGAAGGGTCCTGGACCCGGAGGAAAAGCCGTGAAGAAATCGTCGGCGGCTCCCCTCCAGGAGCTGGTCCGAATCCTCTCTGCGGATCAGGTACTCACGTCCCCCGCCGATCTGCTGACCTATGACGCGGATGGACTGACTCAACACCGGGCCATTCCTCGAGCGGTGGTTCTTCCTCACAGCACGGACCAGGTGGCCCGCGTCGTTCGCTGGTGCCATGAGCGAGGGGTGCCTTTCGTTCCCCGGGGAGCCGGCACCGGTCTCAGCGGCGGCGCACTTCCCTGCGAGTCCGGAATCATTCTCGAGCTGGCACGCATGAATCGACTGCTGGAGGTGAACGTCGACGAGCGATTCGCCCAAGTACAGGTCGGGTTGATCAATCAGGAATTGTCGGAAGCCGTGCGCGAACACGGGCTCTTCTACGCCCCGGACCCTTCGAGCCAGAGCGCCTGCACGATCGGTGGCAACATCGCCGAGAACAGTGGCGGCCCCCACTGCATGAAGTACGGGATGACCACCCAGCACATTCTTGGCGCGACCATCGTGTTGCCCGAAGGCACGGTCACTCACTTTGGGGGTCCCCACTCGGGACTGCCGGGTCTGGACCTCCTCGGGCTATTCGTGGGATCCGAGGGCACCTTTGGCGTGGTGACCGAAGCTCTGGTGGCTCTGCAGAAGATTCCCGCCTGCACCCGACTTCTGTTCGTGGCGTTCCGGGAGCTGGTGAATGCCTGTCGAGCCGTCGGGAAGATGGTGGCTCGCGGGATGGAGCCCGCAGCTCTTGAAATGATCGACCAGACCACCATTCAAGTCATCGAACAGTCCGTGTTTGCCTGCGGTCTGCCCGAAGATGCCGGGGGCGTGCTCCTCGTAGAACTGGACGGACTCCCGACCCAAGTGGACGCCGACAGCGAACTCGTGCGCGAAATCTCGAGTGAGCTAGGAGCGTTCGAAATCCGCGAGGCGGACGACGCCGCCCAGCGCCTGCAGCTGTGGAAAGGACGCAAGGCCGCATTCGGCGCCTTGGGTCGACTCAAGCCCGACCTGTACGTGCAAGACGCCGTGGTGCCTCGCTCCAAGCTCCCTGAGATTCTGAACACGATGATGCAGATTGCTCGCAAGCACGACGTGCTACTTTCGAACGTGTTTCACGCGGGCGATGGCAACCTGCATCCCAACATCTCCTTCGACGGGCGCGACGCGCACGAGGCGCGACGGGTAGCCGAGGCGGGCAAGGAAATCATGCAGGCGTGTTTGGACGTCGGCGGCGCCCTGTCCGGAGAACACGGCATCGGAAGAGAGAAACGCGATTTCATGCCAATGCTGTTCTCGGCGCGTGATCTCGAGGTATTCGCAGACGTGCGACGCGTGTTCAATCCCCAAGGACTGTGCAATCCCGACAAAGTCTTGCCGGGGACCAAAGTCTGCCAAGAGTTTCGTCAGGGCATCGAGATCCCGGGAGTCACAACTCCATGACTCCCGTTGCCGGGATCGAAGACTACAAGACGACCTTGACCTCTCAGGGGCTGGCATGGACCGACGAGCCGCACCCATGCTCAAACCTTGGGAAAGACTTGGCTTTGACGGACGTCCCCCTCCGTGTTCTTCCCGAGACCGGAGAACAAGTTGCCACCACTCTGCGAATTGCGGCGGACCAAGGGCGATGCCTGGCCCCCGTCGGTGGTGGGACGGGATGGTGTGCCGGTACGCCTCCGGCGCGGGTTGACGCACTCTTGGATCTGGATCGGCTGAGCGCCATCCACGAGCATTCCCGGGAAGACTTCGTGGTGCGCGTCGGAGCGGGATGTCGCTTCCACGCACTCCAGGAGTTTCTTCGAGAATCCGGCCAGCACCTGCCCATCGAGCCACCCTGCCCGAATCAGGCAACCGTCGGCGGACTGATCGGATCCGCGGCACGCAGCCTGCGTGAGGGATCCGATGGCAATCTGCGTCGGCACTTGCTGGGCGTGCGCGTGGCTCACGGGGATGGCACCTTGACCACCGCCGGCGGGCGCGTGGTGAAGAACGTTTCGGGCTACGACTTGATGAAGCTCTACCATGGCTCCATGGGGTCCTTGGCCGTCCTGGTCGAGGCGACTTTTCGAGTCCGCCCACTGCCCGCCGCCGATCGCTTCCTCCTGGTGCAATTGGCCCATGACGTGGACCTCGAACCACTGCTTCCTCCGCTCCTCGACTTGCCACAGTCACCGGCGGCTCTCCTTTTTCGACAGCACCCGGGGGAAACGAGAAGCTCGCTGATGATTCGCTTCCGGGGAGGTGAGTCGGCGGTGCAACAGCAGCTCGACCAATGCTCCAAGCTCCTCGGTGGCGTCGAGTTCGAAGTTCACGACACCGACACGGGACAGTCGATCGTCGAGAGCTTTCGTGCTGTTCTGGAACGCGGACAGGACTCGCGCACCGTGCAGTTCTCCGTCCACTATCGCGCCAACCAACGCGCCCCAAGTTGGCAGACCCTGTCCCGCTTCGAGGCGCCGGGGACCCCCATCGCCTCACGAATGACCGATTTGTTGCAGCGCGTCACCTGGTGCAAGTACGTCGCCGAGTCCGATGGGGATCCCGCGGGAGTCGCGTGGGAGTCTTCCTTGGATGAGCTAGAGAACGCCCTGGCCCGGGTCGAGGCTCGATTGGTACTGCAATCAGGCCCCGCAGACCTGCGCCGGCGAAGCTTTCGACTCGGTGTTGACTCTGCCACCACCGCGCTCATGGAGGGCCTGAAGACGGCCCTCGATCCTCAAGGAGTTCTCCCTTCAGGAATCTGGGGCGCGTCATGACCACCAAAGATCAGCTGCTGCGCTACGACCGGACTTTGGATTGCGTGCATTGTGGATTGTGTTTGCCAGTCTGTCCGACCTACCGATTGCATCGCAAGGAGTCGGCCTCTCCTCGCGGTCGGATCTATCTGATGCGTAGCTTTTCCGAATCTCGACTCGAGGAGACTCGAGACAGCATTCGCGAAATTGATCAATGCCTGGTGTGTCGTGCTTGCGAAACCGTCTGCCCCTCCGGCGTCGAGTTCGGCGAGATGATGGAAATCACCCGTGATCTGGTCGAAGAAAGCGATGCTCGAGCGCCCTTCCCTCGCTGGCTGAAACGGATGTTCTTTCGAAACGTCCTGCCATTCCCGCGGCGCCTGAAATTGGTGGCGACGGCACTGGCCGTTTACCAGCGCTCGGGACTGCCGACGCTCCTGGAAAAGTCCGGCATCTTGCACCTGTTCGGCGAGGACACCGTGCTCAGGAACGCGCTGATGCCGCCGGTCCCCTCCATGGATCGCCGGCGAGACCTCTCGGAAGTGCATCCTGCGACGGGGAATCCACGCGCTCGAGTGGGGTTCTTGGTGGGGTGCGTCGCTCAAGAATTGTTGCCGGACGCCAATCGTGCGGCGGTGACCGTGTTGCAGCGTCAGGGTTGCGAAGTGGTGTGCCCGGAACAAAGGCCGTGTTGCGGGGCACTGCCCATGCACTTCGGCGATCTCGACGCTGCCCGCGAGTTGGCTCGCACGACCATCCGCAGCTTTCCCGATGCCATGGACGCCATTGTGGTGAGCGCTGCTGGCTGTGGATCGGCAATGAAAGACTATCCGCGGTTGTTCGAAGAATCGGATCCCTGGCACCTGCGAGCCACGGAATTTGCCGCCAAGGTGCGAGATTTCACCGAGTTCCTCATCGATCTCCCCTGGCATCCACCGACCAAACCGCTGCCGATCAAGGTCACCTACGACGCCCCGTGTCACCTGGTTCACGCGCAACGAATCGTCGAGCCTCCCCTGGCGATCTTGAATGCCCTTCCCGGAGTCGAGCTCACCCCGCTGCGCGGACAGGATGATTGCTGTGGTGCCGCCGGATTGGCGTCGATCAGTTCGCCGGGCCAGTCCGTGAAGTTGTTGGAGGGAAAGATGTCCGCAGTCCGGGAGAGCGGCGCGGACGTCTTGGTCACCGCCAACCCCGGCTGCCAACTTCAACTCGGGACGGGATGCCGGGAATGGTGCCCCGAGGTGGAAGTCCTGCACCTTGCCGAACTGCTGGAGCGGTTCGACCAACATTCCCACCGTCAGGAAATCGAGCAAAGCAGCTGAGCGACATCGATCAGCGAGCTTGGCCAGGTGTTTCCAAACACCCCCACTGTGTCACGAACGCACCCATCCAGCGCTGATTTGCCCCTGCCCGGCCCCCTGCATTTCGAGAACCAGGAACGGCCCAACAGTTGCAACGACGGTTCGTCGAAATGAAAGAAGAGACACATCTTCTCAGAAAGATGTGAATGAGTCGTGACCAGCGACGTCTAACGATCGTACACCGTCTCGCTCAGGAAAAGAGAAAGCGACATGCGCGGAAGTCTCCTCCTCTCCACCATCCTCCTCGCCCTCGGCTGGTCCCCGATGGCGCGCGGCATGGACCCGGACACATTGCCGTTCGCCGAGTTCTCAGAGAACTTCCTCGAGCAATTCGGACTGTCCGACTTCGCCGGGCCCAATCCTCCGCTCGAGGTCGTTTTGGAACATGGCTTTGCTCGGTTTCCCTTGGGCGCGTTCGACCTCCATTTCCCGGCCAAGGATCTCAAGGAACGCAAAAGGGCAGACCTGTTCCAAGAGCTGTCATTGGCGATCCTCGACTTGCAAATGGAGTGGATGGAGTGGTCCGGCCCGGACAAAGACTTCGAAAAGAACGCCGCGTCGGACACCCGCAAATGGATCGCGAAATGGAACAGCGGCTCTTTGGCACTGGCAGTCAGCAATGGTGGCGGCAATCTCGCGGAGACCCTCTCTCCCGACGAAGAGACTCGAGCAGCACTGCAAAGCTTCAACAAACAGTTCCGCACCGGTGCCTACCTGGGACTTCAGAATGATCCAGGGAAGGGCATCCCTCTGGTCCTTGCGCCAACCCGAACCGACTTCCTGGGATTTGCTTCGTACCTCGGAACACTCAGTCCCGCGTCCCGCCAGATATTCTGGGTCGACACTCTCCCGGTGTGGACCTACTGCCGTTTGAATCGCGACCTGTACGCCCTGGCCTTAGAGTACGCGACCCCCAACTGGAAAGAAGACTTTCGCACGGGCATGAGCATGAACTCTCGCGAGAAGACGGGAGTGCAACAACACGTTCTGCAGCACTGCATGGATCTGTTGAGCTGGTTCTACTTCAAAGACTTCCTCGACCCCGCCCTCGAAGCAGGAATCGGCATCGACATGGTGGTCGAGGTCCTCGGTCAGAACAATGCTCGCGCCGGAGGCAGCGGCGCTTCGAGTGCCACGGCCGCAATCAGCAAGTTCGTTCCTGGTGGGAACCCTTCGGGCGGCACGCTTCCGCGAATCAACGCGGATAGTCGCTGGCGGCAAGACAAGGGCAAGGACCACTTCAAAGGCACTTTGAAAACCGGACAGCTCGAGGGATACAAACTCGCGCGCGGCCAACGCCTTCCCGAGCCGAAGTCCTACTTCGCTTTGTCGACCAAGGAAACAAGCGATCAGTTCCCCGTCGGACTCCCTTTCTTCGGGGAAGTCCAGGACAAGAAGATCCCGGACACCTACCTGAGTGACTACCGAGAGTTCTTCCGTGCCTACAAAGCCGGTTTCGTTCACTGGTTGCGGATCAAGTCCAAGGGCAAGAAGGATTCCCCCAAGCGTTTCCGCGAACTGGTCCAGGCTTGTGCACAAGCGGTCGCATCGGGAAAAGGGGATTTCGCCGAGATCGTCGAGCAGGTGTACGGCACTCCCCTCACCGGAGTCGATTCCAAGAGCAAGGCTCTGGAGTGGGAATACGTCCAGTGGATTCGACGCTGAAACCGGTCAAACCGGACGGTACTCCACCAGACAACGGCGGCCGTGGTTCTCTGGAAGTTGGTACCCGCCGATCACCTCTCCCACAAATCCGAGCTCTTTGGTGAGCGGCGCAAGCTCCCCAAGCTCTTGTTCCCCGGCGGGTCCTTTGTAGAACACCAGTCGTTGGAATCGGCGGCGGTGCGGTGCAAGGTGAGCGAGCACCTTGTCGGTGCGACCGGCGGCCCGAGCAACGATCAGATCAACCCCTCGTTCCCGAATCACCTCCTCCGCTCGCTCGGCCCGAACTCGGACTCGGGGAAGATTCAGTTCCGCCACGACCTCGGCCAAGAAGCGAGCCTTCTTCTGGCGCGACTCGGTCAACAACACCGGTCGATCGGGTGCGAGCAAGGCCAACGGAATTCCCGGGAATCCTGCACCGCTTCCAAGATCGAGGAATGACTCGGCGGAAGCGAAATGCGAGGCCGGCATCAGCGAGTCCACCACGTGCTTGATGAGCGCCTCGCGCGGATCGGTAATCGAGGTGAGGTTCATCACCCGATTGCGCTCCAGAACCCTCTCGAGATGATCCACCAGGCGCGCGAGCACCGTGGTTTCGACCGGCTCCCCCGGGAGCAAGGCACCCAGGGCATCGCGGAGAGTGGGGTCGGGTCCGGGGTTCATCGCCACCTTGATATGATGAAGGGTTCCGAGGGGAGCGAGTCGTTTCCACGACCGATTCCCAGGATCGGCGCTGCTCGAGCGCGAAACCATCGCCTTTCTCGGGCACCGAACACTCTCTGGATCATCCGGGCCAAAGGACTCTCCCGCAATGCCAGATCCTGAAACCAAACGCGCCGCGGTGCGAGAACCCGTCCACTTCCAGCCGAAAGGTTGGGGACACGAGGTTTGGATCCACAACGACCAGCGCTACTGCGGCAAGATCCTGGCGGTTCGCGCCGGAAAGAAGTGCTCTCTGCATTTCCACAAGAAGAAGTACGAGACCTTCTACATCCAGAGTGGACGGGTGCACATGCGCCTGCGACATCCTGACGGCAGCGAAGAAGAGTTCGAGATGAAACAAGGGGATGTCTTGGAACTTCCCCAGGGCACCGCCCACCAGTTCACCGGCATCGAGGATGCGGAAATTTTCGAGTTCTCGACGGAACACTTCGAAGAAGACTCGTATCGCCTGGAGAAAGGGGACTGACTTCCCCCACCGTGGCTCCCGGCGAGAACCCTTCGGTCGGGCCACCTCAGGAAGCGCCCCAGCTCCGTCGCTCCGTCCTCGGTCCTTGGGATGCCACCATGCTGGTCATGGGCTGCATCGTCGGTGCCGGAGTGTTCCGCACCCCGCGCGATGTGGCGGCCGGTGCCGGCAGCCTGGAAGTGATGCTGGGTCTGTGGATTTTCGGGGGTGTGTTTGCCATCGCCGGAGCATTCGTTTTCGCAGAGCTCGGCGCGCTGTTTCCGAAGACTGGTGGCCAATACGTGTTTCTCCGCGAGGGCCTCGGCCGGTTCGTCGCGTTCATGTTTGGGTGGATCCTTCTGGCCGCCATCTCCTCCAGCGCCATCGCCTACGTCTCGCGGATCTTCGTCGATCACCTGGAAGTGGTCCTCCAGGCTCTTCGCCCGGGCCTGGAGTTCTCTCGCCCCTTGGAGTTCCTGCTTGCGATCGCGCTTCTTGGGATTGTCAGTGCGCTGAATATTCGAGGCATCAAGCTCGGGGCGCTCACCCAGAACCTGGTGATGGGCGCCAAGGTCCTTGGCTTGATGTTCGTGATCGCCCTCGGGTTCTTCGCCTGGGCGACGGGCAATGTCGCTACCCCCTCGGAGCCTTCGTCTCCCGGCTCTCCCCAACTCGGCCCCGCGTTGCTGGCGGTAGTCTTTTGCTACGGGGGTTTCCAGAACGTGGCGGCCAGTGCCACCGAGATTCGACGCCCGACCCGCACGATCCCGCTTGCGATCCTGGCCGGCACCAGCACCGTCATCGTGCTCTACGTCCTCCTGAATCTTTCCCTGGGCCTCGTGCTTGGAGTGGAAAACCTGGGGAAATCGTCCACGCCGGTGGCGGAAGCCGCCGGAGTCGTTTTTCCGCGCGGCGATTTGCTCGTCGCCGGCCTGGTTTTGGTCTCGACCTTCGGCATCAACCAGGCGCTGTTCTTGGTCATTCCTCGCATCTTCTACGCGATGGCGAGGGACGGCCTGTTCTTTCGGGGAGCCGCTCGAGTGCATCAACGCTACTCGACTCCCGCGGTGGCCATCCTCATCTTGGTCGGGTTCACTTGCTTGCACCTCTCCCTCGGTGAACACGTGGATCTGCTGCAGGTGGCAGTGGTGTGTGACTGGCTGTTCTTCGGACTTTGCGGGGTGGCACTGCTGGTGTTTCGACGGCGCCATCCGCGTCGGGAAGGCAAATACCTTGCGCCCGGCCATCCTTGGCTGGCAGCCGTGTTCTTGACGACCTGCTTGATCGTGATCGTCAGCTCCCTGTTCCAGGCCGAGCCCATCGCATTGATTCGGGCCTCCGTCATCCTGCTCATCGGACTGGTCTTGTTCCTTCTCTGGAATCGATCCACACCCTTTCGACAAACGATCGACGATGCGGAGAAGTCCCTCGGGGACGAAGTTTGATTCAGCCCGGAAGGGCACTATCCTCCCCCTCGATGCTTCGGAAACGACCCACCGAACGCGTCGCGAACAATCGTCACGACCGCAGGGGAATCCACGGCGGCTGGTTGCACCGGCCGATCGTGTGTCCCCGGCTCTACGAACAGGAAGGGGAGCCTGTCCCATGGCTGCTGCTCGACAACAGAAGGCGAAATCCAAGACGGCTGGCCGGGGCAAGAAGCCAGTGGCCAAGGCCGGGCGCAAGAAAGCGAGCAAGGCCTCGAAGAAGCGCTCCGCGAAGCGAAAGAAGATCTACAAGTACACGGCGCGCACGGCGGACAAACACGAGTTGTACGAAGAATCGGTTCAGAACCCGGAATCTGACGTCAAGTTTCTGACACGCGTCTTCAAGAAAGAGAATGGGCGCTTGCCTCTCGGACTGCGCGAAGACTTCTGCGGAACGGGATTCCTGTGCGCCGAATGGGTCAAGAGCAATCCGGAACGGTTCGCGGTCGGCATCGACCTGGACCGCCCCACCCTGGACTGGGGAATTGATCGCCACATGAAACCCATGGGCGAACCTGGCGACCGGGTGGATCTGCTCTGCAAGAACGTCCTCGACGTGAACCGTCCCAAGGTGGATTGCGCCGTCGCCTTCAACTTTTCGTACTGCACTTTCCAGGACCGCCAAGATCTGCTGCGCTACATGAAGACCGCTCGCAGTAGCCTCCGCAAGGGAGGGATGTTCGTCCTGGACATTCATGGCGGGCCCGAGTCACTGGAAGAAATCGAAGAGGACACGGACTACGACGATTTCACCTATGTCTGGGACCAAGGTCCGATCGACGCCCTGACCAATCACACCCATCGCGCGATCCACTTTTCCTTCCCTGACGGTTCGAGAATGCGCAACGCGTTCCGCTATGACTGGCGCGTCTGGACCATGCCCGAGCTGCAGGACCTGCTTCGCGAAGCGGGCTTCCGTCGCATCGACATCTACTGGGAAGGATTCGACGAAGACGGTGAAGGCAACGGGATCTTCCGCAAGATCAAGCGTGCCGAAAACGACGACTCCTGGATTGCCTACGTGGTGGCCTGGCTGTAGGGACTCGACAAATCGCCCACGCGGCCACGCTTGCTCGCTCAAGATCCGAAACCTGAGGCCGGTTACCCCAGGGACGGATGTTGGCGGTGAAACGTGGTCGCGTCTTGGTAGGCCTTGGCCACACGCAACACGTCTGCCTCGCCGTACAAGCGCCCGAGAAAAGTGATCGCAGTCGGCGTGCCGTCTTCTTGAAATCCGTTCGGAAGCACGACGCACGGGTGACCAGTCAGATTGGTCACCATCAGGGAGGCGCCGCGGTGAGACGGAGCCAGGATGACGTCGACCTCCTCCATCACCTCAGCCATTCGTTCCATCAATAACGTGCGCACTCGGTTGGCTCGCAAGTACTCGACGGCGGGAATCAGTTGGCCCTGGCGGAACAAGTTCGGCCAAGCTCCCGCATCTTGACGCACGAGCTGATCCACTTGACCGTTGCGGGTGATTTCGTCGAAGGCGGTCGCTGCTTCGGCACTGAGAATGGACATCATGGACCCGGACGGTAGGTCCGGAAGAGAAACCGGCTTCAAGTCGATGCCGAGTTCGCGCAACTTGGCCACGGTCGCCCGGTCTTCTTTCGGAACCTCGTCTCCCTCCAGCACATCCGCCAAGTAGCCGACCCGGATCGATTCCAGGGGCTGATCCGGATTCCAGTCGAAAGGCGCGTCGCGGCTGGTCACATCCCGGGGGTCGGCGCCGTGAATCGCGGCGAAGACCAAGGCACAATCTTCGACCGTCCGTGCCAGGGGGCCAACCTTGTCCATCGACCAGGAGAGCGCCATGGCTCCGGCCCGACTGACTCGACCATAGGTGGGTCGCAGCCCCGTCACTCCGCAACGTCGGGAGGGAGACACGATGGAGCCGAGGGTTTCGGTGCCCAACGTGAACGCCGCAAGCCCCGCCGCCGTGGCACAAGCCGATCCCGCAGACGAGCCGCTGGATCCTTGTTTCAGGTTCCAGGGATTGCGGGTGCGATTCTCTTCTCCTTGAAACCAGACATCGCCCATGGCCAAGGCGCCGAGACTGAGTTTGCCAAGAAGAACCGCGCCCGCGTCTCGGAGTCGAGTCACGACCGTGGCATCGTCATCCATCACCTGAGACTCGAACGGCTTCGCCCCATAAGTGGTCGGGATGCCGCGGGTGTGGAACAGGTCCTTGGCCCCCCACGGGATGCCGTGCAGCGGACCACGATATTTGCCGGCCGCAATTTCTTCGTCGGCCTGCTCCGCTTGCCGCATTGCCAGTTCTTCGGTCAACGTGATCACGCAATGCAACTGGTCGTCGAACCACTTCAGCCGATTCAGGTACATCTCGGTCAGTTCCACCGAAGTCACCTGTTCCGTTCGCAACAGTTCCGCCAGATCCCGTACCGACCAGAAGCAAAGGTCCTCCACGTCGTCGGGCAAGGACCCCGAGGCTGACTTGGACAGCTTCACCTGATCGGGATGCTGACGGACCGGGCGAGCTCTCCCCGCGGGAACCGGCTCGAAGTGAACCGCGGGCGACACTGCATTGGAAAGCGGGATTTGGCGAAGTGCCCGGTAGTTGGTGAGGCTTTCTTCCACGCCCTCGCGGACCATCTGCCGCTGGTTGTCGTCAAAACCCAACCCGGCAAGTTGCTCTGCCTCCCGAATCATGTCCAGCGTCACCGAAGATCGCTGCTGCAGCATCGCCCACAGCGCGCCGGGGAAAAGGGTCGACCCGAGCCCCGCCGCAGAGAAGTAAGCCAGGAACGATCGGCGCCGAAGTCGGAGTGCTGCGTCTGCTGGTTCATTCATGATCGGTTCCCGGGATCAGAGGCGGCCATCCGGCACCGATGAGTCATCCGTCAGCGGCGCCGAGTGATTCCTCCTGATCTTAAGAGTGGATGGCCGTAGCATGCCGTTCTTCACGGGAAAGGGTCGCGGGTCCGCGCGTGGCGGGGTTCGGAAGGCCGCCTCCCCCATTTGCCCAAGGAGCCCGCGCACTTGCGACGCCGGTGGTTCATTTCTCGCTCGGTCGCCGCCCTCTGGTCACTTGTCGTGGTCAGCGGCTGCGGGGATCCCTCGACGTCCACCGGCTCCCCGCCAACCCCGGACGTGTTGCTTCTAACCCTCGACACCACCCGTGCCGATCGACTGGGCTGCTACGGCTACGAAGGTGGTGACACGGAGACTTTCGACCGAGTCGCCGCGGAAGGACTGGTTTTCGAACGCGCCTACTGCGCCGTCCCGATCACTCTGCCGTCCCACATATCCATTCTGACGGGAACCTATCCGTGCGCGCACGAAGTCCGAAACAATGGCATGTTCGAACTTCGGCCCGAGGCCACGACTCTGGCCGAAGTGCTCCGCGACGAAGGATATGCCACGGGAGCATTCGTGACGTCCTACGTCGTCGATCGACGTTTCGGACTGGGGCAGGGTTTCGACGCCTATCCGCACCCGACGAAAGTCACCAAATCGGGCTTGCCGCTGACCGAGATTCGAGCGGAGTTAGCGGTCGACCGAGCCATCGAATGGTTGCGCAGCGTTCCCACCGATCAGCCGGTGTTCCTCTGGCTCCATCTGTATGACCCCCATCGTCCGTGGGAAGCACCGGAACCGTACGCCACCAAGTTTGAAGACGAGTACGACGCCGAAATTGCCTACTGCGACGACCAGTACGCTCGACTTCTGGAGGCCTTTGCGGAATGTCGAAACGAAGAAGAGTTGCTGCAGATCCTGACCGCCGATCACGGCGAGTCGAACGGCGAGCATGGCGAGGAAACTCACGGGGCCTTCGTCTACGACGGCCCCGCCTTGGTCCCATTGATCCTGCGGGCTCCCAGTGACTTCCACTGGGAACCGACACGCTACTCTCAGGTGGTTTCCAACACCGCGATCGGAGCCACGGTCCTCGAACTACTGGGACTTCCCCGGGCACGCCTGAGTGACAGTCCTTTGGATCCCCTGGTTCTTCGGGACGGAACGATCGCCGTGGACGATCACCCCATCTATCTGGAGTCCTTCTACCCCTTCTACGTCTATCGCTGGTCTCCCATCGAAGCGATCATCGCCAACGACCACAAGTACATCCACACCAAGAACAGTGAGATCTACGACCTTCGTTCCGATCCGGATGAGATCCGCAACCTGATCGGAAAAGATGACCTGCGCAAAGCCATGCATGCGCAGCTGCAAGAGATCAAACGCCGCAACCCTCCCCTGGGATGGGAGTCCTCGGAGTTCGTCGACGAAGAGACCGTCGCGAACCTGGAAGCACTCGGCTACGCGGCGGGGACCCTCGGAGAAATCCGGTTCGATTTGCCGGACGCCAAAGACTTGATCTTGACCCGGCCTCAATGCGACGAAATCCGGGCCCTGCTCGAGGCCGCGCGGCGAGCTCAGGCACAGAACGCGGCCGACGACGCCGCCGCCATGTGGCAACGAGCGGAAGAACTACTCATGCAAGTCACCCAAGCGGATCCGGAGGGGTACGGTCCTGCGGAACTGTGGGGGCGCATGTATCTGTACCAGAACAAGAAAAGCCAGGCGATTCCCTACCTGGAGAAAGCACTCCTTGGTTCCCCGAGATCCCCTGCTCTCCACTCGATGCTGGGCAAGTGCTACCGAGCCATCGGCAAGACGGAGTGGGCCGACTCGGAGTTTCGCAAAACCATTGCTCTCGAGCCGATGTTCATCGAGGCCTACCAGGAACTCGGCCAGATCCTGGCATCCCAGGGCCGGTTCGGCGAAGCGGTGTACCTTGGCGATCAGCTCGTGGACCACTTCCGACGCGAGGGAGTGAATTCGGAGTTTCGACCTGCTGCGCTCCACGCGTTACGGAAACAGATGGAACGCGCGGGTCAACAACCCACGCCGCCCTCTCCAGCCAGTCCCGAAAGCATGCTGCCGGAGGGGGTCCGCCACCGCTCGCAGGATGGTGCGGACTGAGAAGCGGCCGGGCGCAAGTGCCGGATCGAAACTCAGAGACTTTCTCCACCCTCGCCTCACAAGGCCAGCGAACCGGGACCATCCAAAACGCTCACTGGGGTGACGGCCGCTTGGGATCCTCCTCGACCTTCTGATCTTCCGGACCCTCGAGGCGACCCGCACGGTGAAGCGCTTCTCGAAGCAAGTACTCCACCTGAGCATTGACACTGCGTAGCTCATCCCGGGCCCAGCGCTCGAGAGCGGCGTGGACCCGGGGATCGACTCGCATCAGGAAAGACTTGCGGCGATTCGCCACGGCTTTGTCACTGATAGAGAGTGCCGGTGTTGACGACAGGCTGGGTTGCCTTGTCGCCACACAGAACCACCAGCAGGTTGCTGACCATGGCCGCCTTGCGCTCTTCGTCGAGTTCCACGATCTGTTGCGCAGACAAGCGGTCGAGAGCCATTTCCACCATGCCGACCGCGCCTTCGACGATTTTTTGACGAGCCGCGATCACCGCGCTGGCCTGCTGTCGTTGCAACATGGCTCCGGCGATTTCTGTGGCATAGGCGAGGTGGCTGATCCGGGCCTCAATCACCTCGACTCCCGCTTTGGCCAAGCGCTCATCGATTTCCTTGCGCAACAGTTCCGCCACCTCGCCGGTGTGACTGCGCAGCGAGGTCTCGCCTTCTTCGTGAGCATCGTAGGAGTAGTGGGTCCCCAGATTGCGAAGGGCCGCCTCACTCTGCACGCGAACGAAGTGAATGTAGTCATCGACTTCGAACACGGCTTCCGCCGTGTCGACGACCTTCCACACCACCACGGCGCCAATTTCGATCGGGTTGCCGTCCTTGTCGTTGACCTTGAGCTTGTCGCTATCGAAGTTCCTCACCCGCAATGAAACCCGGGTCGAGGCAAACGGCGCGTAGAACGGGTTGGCCCAAAACAAGCCTTGGTCGCGCACGGTCCCCACGTACTTGCCGAACAACTGCAGAACCCGGGCTTCGTTGGGTTCGACGTGGAATAGTCCGAACCAGGCCACGAAGGTCACCACCAAGCCCAGGGCCATGGCGACGAACGCGGGCCACTGGGCCCAGCCCATGGCTCCCCCGGTGATGATTCCGACAATCAAGCCGACGGTAGAGAGGGACAGCAAAAGTAGGGCAGGTACCCCGGGGAAACAGGTCCGGCGGGTTTCGCGGAAGTCCATGGTCGGTCTCCTGAGTGAATCGATTACGAAATGATATCACATCGATTACACATCGAAGAGCCAGGCAATTCACGGAGCGCCAAGAAAACGCAGAAGTCATTTCACTACAGTCACTTACGACACTTCCGAGATTTCGCCCACCGAGAGAAGCTCGCAATCAGCCCCCTGGAAAAAGGAGAACGCCCCAACTGAGATTCGAGCCGGGCGCTCTTCACTCAGGGGACGTTCGGATTGAGGTATGGGGAAAGCGGACTTCGGGGACCACGGCCGCCACTTTTCCGAGGAAAAGCGGAAAGAACTTCGGTCACGCCGTCGGAGCCCCTCGCTGAGCCATCCAGGCTTCCATTCCCCCGACCAAGTCCGCGACGTCGTCGTACCCCACTCGCTCCAAAAGGCTCGCCGCGACCATGGACCGATAGCCCGTGGCGCAGTGAATCACGATCCGTCGGTCTCGCGGAACTTCGTCGAGGCGAGACATCAGAACACCAAGCGGCACGGATTTGCTTTCGTCGAGAAACCCCGACAACCGCTCGCCGGGATTCCGCACATCCAAGACGAGCGGGGGGCTCGGCTGGCGGAGCTCCTGCTGGAGCGTTTCGGCGTCCACGCGTTCCGTCGCGACGACCGAATCCGATCCTTTCCAGGCATCGGCCCCCCCTTCTAGGAAACCGATCACTCGGTCGAACCCGATCCGCCCGAGGCGCAAGGTCGCTTCGCGTTCGCGCCCGGCGGGCGCAATGACCACGAGTCGCTGCTCGGGCGAAACCACGCTTCCCACCCAGGACGCGTAGCGTCCCTCGAGCCCCACGTTCAAGGCACCGGGAAGATGACCCTTGGCAAACTCGTCGGCGGTGCGTGTATCCAAGAGTGCCGCACCCTGTGCCTGCTGTTGCAATGCGTCTGACAACGACAACGACCGGTTGGCGCGATCCAACACTTCGGAGAGGGTTTCGCGGTTCTTTCGATTCAGGGAAGCGGCGAAGGAGAAGTAAGCCGGGGGCATCCCCTGCTCTGCCGTCACTGACTGGACGAATTGTTCCCGGGACATTGGCTGCAACGCGTAGTTGCTGCGACGCTGCTCACCCAGAGTGGAAACGGTTTCGGTGGAAAGGCTCTTCCCGCAGGCAGAGCCGGCGCCGTGCCCCGGATACACGATCGTCTCATCGGGCAGCGGGAGAATCTTCTCGTGCAAGGAGTCGTACATCCAGCCGGCCAGTTCCTGCGGCGAGTGGCCGGCACCGGCCATCAAGTCCGGCCGCCCCACATCTCCAATGAACAAGGTGTCTCCTGTCAACAATCCGGCCGGCTCTGGAGACGTGGGATCGGAGACCAACAAACAGGTCGAGTCCGGGGTATGCCCGGGCGTCTCCAGCACTTGAATCACGACGTCTCCCAAACGAATCTCGTCACCATGAGAGTGGCTTTCGTGGGGGAAGTCCACTTGGGCAGCCGCGCCGAGATGAATGGTCGCACCGGTCAGCTCGCGCAATTCCAAGTGTCCGGGAACGTAGTCCGCGTGCACGTGGGTCAAGAACACGTGACACAGCTCGAGTCCGCGTGCTTTGGCCTCTTCGACGTAGAATTCGGCGTCGCGACGAGGGTCGACGACCGCGGCCCTTTTGGTCCCGGCGTCTCCAATGAGGTAGGACGCCTGGGAAAGGCACCCCAGATAGAACTGTTCGAGGATCATGGTTGAGACCTCACGGTGTCCGACAGTGCTTCGCCTTGGCAGCGAACGCTTCGCGGGACGGGATGCAACTCTGCGGCTTCAAAAAAACGCGGTCGATGAAACTATCCCAAGGGGTGGTTGGATGAAACCATGTGCGCTTCTGGTCCTGGTCGTGGCGGCTCTGTTCGGATGCACCGCCCGCTCCCCGAAGCTGTCGGATTCCCCCGGTGAATTCGCCACCCCATCGAGAAGCGATGACGGGAGTCGCCCGGGAGCAACCGAGCCGCCACTCATGGTGGGCTTCCTCCTGTTGGATGGGGTGTACAACTCTGAGCTCGCTGCTCCCTTCGACGTGTTTCAACACACCGTGTTTCACACTCAGCCAGGGATGCAGGTTTGCACCATTGGTCGTTCTCTGTCACCAGTGACTTCTTTCGAGGGCCTTCGACTGCTTCCGGACTATGACTTGGACACCGCCCCCGCCCTCGATGTACTGGTCGTTCCCAGCGCCGCCACCAACATGGACGAGGACTTGCGGGACCGTCGTCTGATCGAGTGGATTGCGGACCAAGGGAAGCAAACCCGCTACAACTTCTCCGTTTGCGATGGCGCCTTCTTGCTCGCCGAGGCTGGCCTCCTGGACGGTCGAGCCTGCACCACATACCCCGGGGACATTCCGGCCTTCCGCGCCCGCTACCCCCACCTCCACGTTCTCGAGAACCAGAGCTTCGTGGCCGACGGCCCCGTCATCACCGGAGCTGGCGGCGCTCGGTCCTACGACCCCGCGATGTATTTGGTGGAGTCCCTCTACGGAAAAACCGTTGCCCGCGGGATTGGTCGGGGCCTGGTGATCGACTGGCAGCTCGAATCCATCGAGCACACTTTGGGGAACTCAGTGGCGGCCTCCGACACCCCCACTTGCTTCCTTCCCGGTGACTCGATTCCTCCTTCCGTCACGGTCCAAGATGCCAGCGGTGAGCCTCACTCCCTCCACGATTTGGTGTCGCCGGGAGACCAAGCAGTGGTCTTGATCGTCATGGCTGGCGCCGAGGGCGGAGACACTCGCCAGCGCGGTGGCCTCTGGTGCGAAGACTCTTTCAACGAGCTCCCGGTCCTGCGCCACTTGGTCCTGGACTACAAGCCGCGTGGAGTCCGCTTCGTGCCGGTCCTTTGCCCTCCTGTCTACCACGAAGAGGAGTTTGCCTACGAGTCGGGAAGTTTCTTGAACGACTCCGAGGACAGCGCCCGCTACACACGAAACAGGAATCAGTTCGTGACTCGGTCCTTGGCCCTCGTGGATCGCGACGCGCTGCCGTTCTCTCGCCTGTACTTCGATCCTCGGTTCCGACTCCTCGCCAA
This sequence comes from Planctomycetota bacterium, assembly GCA_028289345.1. Lineage (GTDB taxonomy): Bacteria > Planctomycetota > B15-G4 > B15-G4 > SIAN01 > JANQQL01. Next base: position 342,456 of record JANQQL010000001.1, read on the forward strand.
CCCCCATCGAGGACTCCCCTCCGAGCACTTGGGTGCTGCGCCGGACTGGCAAGGCCGGTTCAAGTGGTACGAAGACACCCAGACCTACGGAACCCCGACGATCTGGACCTTGGACTCGAACCTACGAGTGGTGGGGAACCCCTTCTGCATGAACGTTTATGAGTCCGAGGGAAGAAAACTTCGCTTCACCGTTCGAGACATACGGAGTCGCTTGGACCGGATTCTGAGGCAGTAGCACACCGCGCGAGAACCGGAACCGAGGTCAGGCTTGGCCCCAGGGAGGGCGACTCCGAACGAAGGCGCCGAAAGAAATCGTCCGCGGCCGGCTAGCTTTCTTGGTCTTCTTCGACTTCCTCGGCGGCAGTCGGCGCGCTGGGGGCGGAGTGCGGCTTACTTGAGCCTTGGTACTGGCAAAACTTCTCGGCGCACTGGAAGCATTCGAACCAGAGCAGCTCTCCAAAGGGGCCGAGAGATTTGGCTTCCCCACCGCAAACGCCACACGTCACCTTGCGGACCATTCGCTCTCCGATTCGATGGCCGGGACGGGCTCGGGCTTGCCATCGCCGCGACAACCCTCGTTGGGATCGTAACGCGCCCCGAGAATCAGATACAGGGTTTCACCGGTCGCCAGCTAAGGGAAAACCCCATGCAAGGGAAGACTGGAACCAGGGAGCTGGCTTACGACGCGCCGGCAATGTCCGGCAAGACTCCTTCGGAGGCTCGAATCGTGCTCGATGCTCCACGCCGCAAGGCCCGCTGGGAGTCGTGCAGCACTGACTCGAGCAAATCGACATAGTCAAGGAATCGCTCGCGACCAGGAGTCGTGAAACCAATCCAGGTGAGGGCCCGTCCTCGACCCGCTTCCTTGCGAGTCCGGATGATGCCCTCTTCCTCCAACGCGTGCAGATGCCGACTCAAGTTGCCATCGGTCAAACTGCAAAGGTCTTTGAGGTCTCCGAAAGTCAACTCGGATTGGACCGCCGCGAGACAACTCAAGATCCCGAGTCGCGCACGCTCATGCATGACTCGATCCAACCCCTGGAGAGCAAAGCGCCCTTTCTGATCGGAACTCATGACGCCGACCTCGACAAGACCGAAGCCAGAATCAGCTGTCCCACTCCGAACACCCCGGCCATGACTTCCGCGCGAAGTGCGCTGGCGCCTTCCAGGAAATAGAGAGTCGCGATCCCACAAAGCAAGTAGGCAGCGCCCATCATCGTACCGATGGCGGGAAGGTGGCGGCGCGAGGCCATGACCCCCGTCCCGAAGAGAATCATCCACAGACCTGGCAACAGCTCGACCCGATCGGTGGCGGTGAAAACCAGCGTCAAGAACATTCCGGAGAGCACCGCCGGCGACAGATCAGACAACGCGGCATAGGCCAGGCTCCGTTCCCAGCGACGAGGAGAGGCGCCGAATTGACGGGCAATGCAAAGAAGATTGAAACCGAAACCGACGCACGCGGCGGAAGACCAAAGGAGCACGAAGGCGAGTGGGCCCGGAGACAACATCCACTGCGCTCCCCCGGCCAGGATGCCCACCGCTCCACTGAAAGCAACTGGCGCAGCACGGTAGCCTTGAAAGGAACCAACTCGCGCAACATTGCGGTGAATCTCGAGCAGGTCCCCGGAGACCAATCGCGGGTTCATCCCTGTCCCCCTTCCACCGTCGGTTGGACCACTTCGACCGGAGCCGCGGCCGACGGATCGGGCTCTTCGTCGATCGTTCCAAAGCGCCGATGCTTTCTGGCGTAGCTGTGAAACGCCTCGGCAAGATCCTGTTCGTCAAATTCCGGCCAGAGCTTCGGAACGAACAACAGTTCGGCGTAGCTCAGTTGCCATGGCAGAAAGTTGGACACTCGAGATTCGCCGCCAGTTCGAATCAGCAAGTCCACGGGGGGAACGTTGCCGGATGGCAGGTGTCGTGCGAGGGACTCGGCATCCAAGGGCTCCTCTCCCAGAACCCCTTCGCGCTCGAGCCGACGAATTCGCTCCGCCATTTCGACGAAGTCCCAGGTTCCCCCGTAGTCGAGAGCCAAGCACAGGGTCATCCGGTCGCACTCCGCGGTTTCTCGCTCGACCCGCTCGATTTCTCGAACTGCTCGCGCAGGCATCCGATCGCGACGCCCCACCGTGGTCAGGCGAATCCCATTCTTCACACACTTCGGACCCCGTCGTTGCAGGTCGCGAATCAACAGCTGCCACAGCAACGAAACTTCGGTTTTCGGCCGCTGCCAGTTCTCCGTAGAGAACGCGTACAGGGTGAGGTGCGAAACACCCCAGCGAGCGCAGGCTTCGGTGACCCGATCCACGGTCTGGGTTCCGACCCGATGGCCGGCCACTCGCGCCAGGGAACGCTTGCGAGCCCAGCGCCCGTTGCCATCCATGATGATCGCCACGGACGAGGGAACCTGGGCGGGCGGGTCACCGTTGCGGGGAGCGGGATCGGAGGGTGCGCTCATCGGGGGGCTCGTGGGGTCGAGAGGCCTGACTTTGCATCGCAAAGTACCGACTAGGAATCTCCGGATCAACCCCAGTCGCCGGTTTCAGCTTCCCCGTTGTCGCCCCTCGATCCGCGCCCGGACGGTGCTCCCAAAAACCTGGGAACCCCTCGCTCAGTAGCTTTCGTCGGGCCCCGGGAATCGTCCCCCTTTGACGTCGAGGCAATACGCCTCGAACGCCTCGCCCATCGCCGAGCCCAACTCCGCGTAACGACGCACAAACCGCGGACGGAACTTGTTGTAGAGACCGAGCATGTCGTGACTCACCAGAATCTGACCGTCGCAATGGGGTCCCGCACCGATCCCAATGGTCGGGATGTGCAGTGACTCGGTGACCTCTTTGGCCAGATCCTGAGGAATCTTCTCCAAGACCAGCGAGAAGATCCCGGCATCCTGCAACGCCGCGGCGTCTTTCAGAATGCGATTGGCCTCGTCGTCGGACGTTCCCCGGGTGCGGTAGGTCCCGAACTTGTGAATCGATTGAGGAGTCAGGCCCAAGTGGCCTATGACGGGAATTCCCGCATCGACGATTCGGCGAACCGTGGAACAAATCGGCTCGCCCCCTTCCAGCTTGACGGCCTCCGTCAATGCTTCCTTGATGAACGCGCCCGCATTGCGAAGTGCTTCTTCGACACTCGCTTGGTAGGACATGAACGGCAAGTCACCAACCACCAACGCTCGCTCGGTGGCGCGCGAAACCACCGCCGCGTGGTAGAGCATCTGAGTCATGGTCATGGGGATCGTGGTGTCGTACCCGGCGAACACCGTCCCCGCCGAGTCGCCCACCAAGATCACATCGACCCCGGCCTCATCGAGCACCGAAGCCATCAAATAGTCATAGGCCGTCAAGCAGGCGATTTTCTCGTCCTGCTCCTTCATCTCTTGCAGACGGCTGGTCGTGACTTTGCGACGGGCCTTGGTCATGGCCAACTCCTGGCAGGCTCCCCGCGGCAAAGAGTAGCCCCCCTGCCCGAAAAGCTTCGGGGAAAACCGCGGCTCTCGAGTCCTTGTCGACCCGCAGGCGTCGTCGGCAAAGTCGGCGCCTGGGCCGCAAGAAAGCACGCTCGGGCCGCGACCAAGGATCGGTTCGGCGCAAGCAACTCTGGTTCAGGGTTGCCGAGGACGGGGCAACCACAGCTCGAGCACGGTGCCCAACCACTGCGCCCCGAGCCCCAATCCGAACAGCGCTCCCCCCATCACGATTCCCGGCACGAATGCAGGATGGATCCGCGCCAGCCACATGCAACTGAGGTCCATCACGAGTCCGAGGGTGCAGATGGCAAACAGCCCTCCACGCCAACTCCTGGGGGCCCGACTGAACCAGAACAGCGCGCTGGTCAACAACGCGATCAGCGCCAGCGAAGGGGCGTGAGTGTGGGTCGAAACCAGCAGGATCTCCGAAGGAACTGGCAAGAACTCCCGAGAGAAAGCGACCTTCTTCACGTCCGGCCAGTTGTCGAGTGGCGTCTCTGACACGTCGCCCGCCGCAAGCTTCTCCGAATCGGGGTTGCGCTGGTGACAGGTCACGCAACGCATGTCCAGAATGTCCGCGGGAGCCAGTTCCTGGCCATCGGCAATCTCGTCGTACTGCTCCGGAATCCGCTGCCCTTGCAGCCAGTCCTCCAGCAAAGCTCGCTCGGCATCGAGAGGCGCGTGGGTGCGTCCATGCTCACCGAACACGGCCTCCTTCAAGGGAGACGGCTGTTGAATGCCATGAAAGCTCGCGACCAGGTCGTCCATGGACAGTCCGGGCTGCTCGTCTTTCTTCGCGTAGTGAGCATTCAGGTAGGCCAAGGAAGCGAAGTAGCCCCCGGCGAGAGTCACCACCGTGAGAGTGAGGCCAACTCGAACCGCCCAAGGAAGTTCGCGCAATCGAAAGCCATTCATGGGAGCGCTCAGTCCTCGAAGAAAGCTGGATCAATCACTTGGGATTCGCCGCGGACCACCGCTTGATGGCCGAGCAAGCCGACCATCGCCGCTTGCAAACCGTGGCGGGAGGTGCAGACGACGGGCTGATCCTCGAGCACGCTCTTCAAGAAACACTCGACCGCGTAGTAGAGGGGTGGTTGGGGCAAGCCGATTCCTTCTTTGAGTTTTCCTTGAGCCGCCAGCTTGGTGGCATCGGCGACCAACGTGATCCCCTCTTCGTTGTGAAACCTCTCCCGAGAGGCATAAACCTCCCAGCCTTGGGTCGGGGCATCCGCCTCCTTGAACATCCAACCAAAGCGCTGCGCCAACTTCAGGGTGCCCATGGTTCCGCTGTACAGCTCGTAGTCCCCCTCGAACGAATTGCCGAGAGTGGCCTCGTACTGCATCGCCACCCCCTTGGGAAACTGCAGGGTCAGGGACACCGTGTCGGGCACGGTTCGGCCATCGGGATGGGCAAGGATCGCCCCACTTCCCGCAATCGACTGCGGCCCCCGCGAAGTGAACCAGTGGACCGCATCGAACTGGTGGGAGCCGATCTCGCCCGGCAATCCGGTGGTCACCTCGGGATCGAGTTTCCAGTTGGCGGCTTTTTCGTCGGCCGGGTCCGAGGTCGCCACTCGCCACGAGGTCTTCTGGTGAGACTGAGCTCGCAGGTGGACCAAGTCACGGATGGCACCCGAGCGGAGGAACGACCGAGCCAGCTGGTACACCGGATTGGAACGAGCCAAGTGCCCCACTTGAAAGCGCACGCTGGAGCGATCTGCCGCCGCGTGAATCGCTTGCAGGTCTTCCTGGCTGGAAGCCATCGGTGCTTCGCAATAGACGTGCTTCCCCGCTTGCAAGCAGTCGAGCACCACCGCTCGGTGAAGATGGGTCGGCGTCGCCACGAACACCGCGTCCACGTTGCCCGCATCCAAGAGATCTGCGTGACTGGCGAATGACTCGGCATCCGGAGCTCGGCGTCGTCCCGCCCGGAGTCGGGTTTCGCGGACATCGGCGAGAGCGACCACCTGGACCGCTTCGAACTTGACGAGCTCGGTGATCAAGCTGCGACCTTGCTTGCCGATTCCAATCACCCCGACCCGAAGGGGAGCACTGCGGGGACGCAACGGAGACGGCAGTGCTTCCGGGGAAATCACCAGGGCTGCCATGCCGCCTGCCACTTGTTGCAGAAAGCGTCGTCGATGTTGAGTGCTCATGAAGATTCCTTGCTCGATTCCGGGGTCTTGGCTGCGAAGGAAAAGATCTGCTCGACCCTCTCTCCCATCAACTCGCTCTGCCCCTCTTGGCGAACCACCAATCGTGGCCAGTGCACACGAAGATCAGGGCGAACCACCAACGCCGTCGACCAGGCATCCGCTTCGGCGGCGGTCGAAGCCGTCACCGCAACCATCCGCGCCCCTCGGGAAGGTTGACCTGTGTTTGGATCCACAATGTGTCCGGCATGGGCCCCGGAGTTCTCGCCGCGCATCTTGCCGTCCACCGCGGACACAGAGAAACCACAATCGCGAAGCGATGCACGAGCCAATCGCCCCTCGAGTCCGGGAACCGGAATGCCCACCTCCCAGGCACCTTGGGAAGGTGTCCGGCCGATGGCGAGAACCGAGCTGGTACCCCCATGGAGAAACGCGGACTCGATCCCTGCCTCTCGGAGAACTTCTCCGGCACGGTCCAACGCCCAACCCTTGCCAATCGCACCAAAGTCCAGGCACAGGTCCCGTCGCAACTGCACGGTTCGATGGGTCGCGTCCAATTCGACATCCGCCCACGAACCGTCACCGGTCACTGCGCCTTCGGCGGAGTCGGCCAGGGATTCTCGTCCGGGACGAAACGCGCAATCGAATCCCCCGCCGCTTTCGCCGAACACTCGATCACACAACACGAAGAACTCGAACAGATCCGCGGGCACGACCAGCGGCCCCGTTCGTGCGTTGCGTTCGATGAGCGCGGTCCAACTGTCTCGCCGAAAACGGGACAGCTCGGCCTCCAAGCGGCGCACTTCGTCCAGGGCTTCTTCCCCGATGGCACGGGTGCGCACGGAATCCTCGGCAATCAAGACGAACTCGAAACGGGTCCCCATGGCCTCCGCAGCGAGTCGAACCACGCCTTGGTCCTGCAACTCAGATCCGGAATGTGGTCATGCTGGCCGGCGAGTAGCCAAAGGCGCCTCCCTCCCACATGGAACGGGTGGCCAAGTCGACGATGACCATGATCTTGGTTCCCAACTCGACATCGGACACGGGCTGTTCACGATTGCGGACACCCGCCAGGAAATCCAACTGCAAGCGGTGCTGCGGGTCTTCGTAGGCATACTGGAAATCGTGTTCTTCCAGCTCTTCGGCATACACTCGCTCGGGTCGCATCAGGCAGCGACTTCCATTCAGATAGATGCTCCCACGGTGTCCCCGAATCATCGTCTCGAAACCTTGCTCATTGCAGGTCGAGCCCGACACCACCATGGTGTGCTCTTTCTCGAATTGAATGGTCAGATTGACCTGGTCGTGGTTCTCCATGGCTTTGTCGACATAGTGTCCGCCGGTGGCCGTCACTCGAACCGGCCACCCCACGTCGAGAGCCATCACCAAAGGGGTCATCTGATGGACCAACAAGTCCCCGACGATTCCGGTCGAGTACTTCCGATAACGACGCCAGCGATGATAGATGTGGGTGTCGAACGGTGCCGGCCCAAGCTCTCCCAGCCAGCCGTTCCAGTCGAGAACCTCCCCGGGCCGCACCCGCTCATCGATGCCATACAACCACTCGCCATTTTGAGAATTCCGGCAATAGCTGGTTCGGCTGCTCACGGGGTGACCGATCACTCCCTCTTGGATGAGTTTCTTCGCCTCGTGAAATTTTGGCTGGGTCGTGTACTGGGTGCCGACAACCACGATGCGATCCGAATCTCGGGCCGCGCGCCATAGGTTCATGGCGTTGTCGAGCCGCAACGTCATCGGCTTCTCGCAGTAAACGTCTTTCCCGGCACGAATCGCATCGATCGCATGTTGGGCATGCCAATGCTCCGGGGAAGCCACCCACACCGCCTGAACCTCTGGTTCGTTGGCAAGCAGCTCCCGGTAGTTTCGGTAGCTGCGAACGTCGACCCCTTCCTGCTGAGAGGCAACCACCAGGGCATCGTCCAGGCGGGTCTTGCAAACATCGCTCAGGGCCACCACCTGGACGTTCTCTCGCCCTTCTTGATGATGGCTCAGCAAAGCCCTCAAGTGTCCCGCGCCCATGCCTCCGGTGCCGATGATCGCGACGCGAATCGGATCCGTGGGAACCGTCGGTGCCACGGACTCTTTCGGAGCGGTGGACTCCGCCGGCGGTGATTCCTGACCGCGAGCCGAAGGCAACACTCCGGCCGCGCCTGCGGCGGCCAATGCAGAAGTACGAAGGAACTGTCGGCGAGTCGCTTCTTGCGTCACGGTCTGGCTCTCCCAGTGGATGAAACTCGAGCCATCGGACCATAACGAAGCGGGCGAATGGGTCTAGCCGGGCCGGCGAAAAAGGCCTCCGATGACCCATCGAGAGATTTTCTCCTCGATCGAGGAGCCGGAACGCAGGCGAGTCGGAGAATTGAGGATTCGAGGACGAAGGCGAAAAGACCGAGGGGGCACCGAAAGACCTTCCCCATCCTGCGAGCCGGCGTGATTGAGGAAGGTGAGTTCTTGCCGGGGAGCCTCAGGAGTGGTGGCCCGAGAAACCGGGCATTCGACGGCGCCCGACCGGCCGCGGAGGGCCCGGGTAGGCGCGGTCCGAGCGACGGTCTCGCGCGGTTGCCCACTCCCGGAATTCGTCCTCCGATGGCAGGTGGCGCCGCATGGCTCTTCGCGCGCGATAGAGACGCACCTTCACGTTGGCCACGGAAAGCCCCGTCCGCTGGGCCAGCTGGCGGCAACTGAAGCCCACGTAGTAGTGCGCAATCACGAGGATTCGGTCGCGTTCGGCAAGATGAGTGAGGGCACGGAGCATGGACGATCGCCACACCTGCTTGGTTTGCGAGTCTTCCTGCGGATCGTCGGCCTCCTCCCCCACTTGCTCGTGAAGTTCCACCCCCTCGGTATGAGAACGGGTCGAAGGGGATCGTGCTCCCTTCCGGTGCCAGTCCATGGCCACGTGGTACGCAATGCGAAGCAGCCAGCTTTCCACCGCGTCATGGCGACGCAAGTAACGCCAGGAGCGATAGCCCCGCAGAAGAGTTTCTTGCACCAAGTCTTCGGTGACGTGGTGGTCACGAACATGGCGGCGAAGGTAACCCGCGATGAGTCCACGATGTTGTTCCAACTCCTCGCCCGATCGAATCGCGATCGCCGCCTCCGCCATGGGTCTGCTCCCTGTTCGTGAGTCTTGGTTCGCCTGCTGCCCCAAATATGACGAAAGGGGAAAAAGCTCACACGACACCACGGACCCAACCATTCCAGAATCAGAGCAGCTGACGCAACAGATCGGCAGCGGCGCTCGTGGGGTTCTCGTGGTCGAGCACCGCCGAAGAAACCGCCACGTGCCGGACACCGAGGACGCGGAGCTGTGCCAGGTTTCCCGCATCGATCCCACCGATGGCGAACACCGGAAGCGGAACCTGGACGAGAGTCTGGCGGAATTCAGTGTGGTTCAGGGGAGAAGCCTCGGGCTTGGTGGGCGACGGAAAACAGCAGCCCATGCCGAGGTGCGTCGCCCCCGCCTTCCAAGCGGCCACCGCCTCTTCGAGATTGTGAGTGGACACCCCGATCCATGCTCCCTCGCCCAATCGAGCGCGAGCTTCATTCACCGACGCATCTCGTTGACCGACATGGACTCCCCGGGCTCCGCTGCGCGCCGCCGCTTCCACGTCGTCGTTGACCAGAACGGGGACGTCAAAAGGAGCGGCGAGTTCCTGGAGCGCCACGCTCCAACGGATTCGCTCCCGGGTGGTCGCCGCCTTGGCCCGGAGTTGCAGAAGGTCTACGCCACCGCGCAACGCCTCGACCACGGAATTGGAGCGCATTGCGCACATTTCGCCGCTGACCAGAAGCTGGAGTCGACACCCTCCCGGAGCCCGCCCTCCCGACGCTGTTCGAGAATCGTTCCCGGATGGCTGCTCGGGATCGGTCATTTTGGCGTGCCCCTTCCGCCGCGGCTGGACGCCAGCGGACACTTTGTCCGGAGAGAGAATCCGGTTTGCCGGTGGCGTCTGCGGCGCAGCGCAGTCCACCCCCTTGGCACCGGTCTTGCAAAGGGAATCTGAATTCGGGCGGTCCACTGGAGGACGCCCCACGAGTTGGGTCGGGAGCAGAGAAACCCCATCCCGTGAACCCGCTGCGCCAAAAAATGCTGGTGGTCGATGACGACCACGCCTGCCGCGAAGCCCTGGTGGAGTTCTTTCGCCGGGAGGGCTTTTCGGTCTGCATTGCCTCCAACGGCAAGGAGGCCTTCGAAGTGATCCGGACCCAGCACGTCGATCTCTCCGTGATGGACGTGCACATGCCGGGGATGACTGGCCCGGAGGTATTGCAGAGGGTGCTGGCCGAAGCTGGCGCACTCGGCGTCCCTCCGACGGTCCTGATTTCCTCCGACCGATCGGCGGAAGCGTTGGCCCGTCAGCTGTTCGAGTGTCCGGTCGACTTCCTGCCGAAACCGGTGCGACTGGAAGCCCTGCGCCAGACCGTCCAGCAGCTCTTGCGCTCCCAAGACCACTTGCCCTGAAACGAAACCCGCTAATGCAGAGCTCCACGTGACGAGCCCTGCGCCTGGCAACCGACTTCCTCAGAGGAGAAGAAATCGATGGCAAAGACTGCTCTCAAGACCAAGGTCAAGCCTCTTGGAGAGAACATCCTGATCAAGCGCCTGGAGGCCGAAGAGCGCACCGCGGGAGGCATCGTGCTTCCGGACTCCGCGAAGGAAAAGCCGAAGGAAGGCGTCGTTGTTTCCTTGGGAGACGGTCGACTGCTGGATGACGGAAGCCGCGCGGACTTCACGGTCAAGACCAAGGACCGGGTTCTCTTCTCTTCGTACGCCGGAACTGAAGTGAAGGTCGATGGCGACGAATACCTGCTGATTCCTGAAAGCGACATTCTCGCCGTCGTGGAGTGACACGCCAGGAAGTCCGAACACACCAGGCCGACGCGGGCTTGGCAACATCGACCACCCCTCGGACATGCGACCCCTGACCAACACAAAGGCGGATGGGCGCAGCACGAGTTCGAACGACAAGGAAATCAAACATGGGCGCAAAAAAGATCGCTTATGACAGCGAAGCTCGCGAGCTGATCCGCTCGGGCGTCGCCAAGCTGGCGCGTGCTGTGCGCACGACTCTCGGTCCTCGCGGCCGCAACGTCATCATTCAGAAGTCCTTCGGCAGCCCGACCGTCACCAAGGACGGTGTCACGGTCGCCAAGGAAATCGAGCTGGAAGATCCGTACGAAAACATGGGCGCGCAGATGGTCAAGGAGGTCGCCTCCAAGACTTCCGACGTCGCCGGTGACGGAACCACCACCGCCACCGTGCTCGCCGAAGCCGTGTTCGAAGAAGGCCTGCGCAACCTGGCCGCCGGCACCAGCCCGCGCTCGATCAAGGGCGGCATCGAAAAGGCCGTGGCCCACATCTCCGCCAACCTGGAAAAGATGAGCACCCCGGTGAAAGGCGCCGAGGACATCCGCCGGGTCGGAACCATTGCCTCCAACGGTGATGGGGAGATCGGTGAGAAGATCGCCGAGGCCATGGAGCGAGTCGGCAAGGACGGCGTGATCACCGTTGAAGAAGGCCGAAGCCTCAACACCACCATCGAGTGGGTCGAAGGCATGCAGTTTGACAAGGGATACATCTCCCCGCACTTTGTCACCGATCCGGAAAAGATGGAGTGCGTGCTCGAGAACCCGTACATCCTGATTCACGAGAAGAAGCTGACCAACATCAAGGACCTGGTCCCGGTGCTGGAAGCCGTGGCTCAGGCCGGTCGCCCGCTCCTCATCATTGCCGAGGACATCGAAGGCGAAGCGCTCGCCACCTTGGTGGTCAACAAGCTGCGTGGCATCTTCCAGTGCTGCGCCGTCAAGGCCCCGGGCTTCGGGGATCGCCGCAAGGCCATGCTGGAAGACATCGCCATCCTGACCGGCGGCACCGCGATCTTCGAAGATCTGGGCATCAGCCTGGAGAACGTGGCTCTCAAGGAGCTGGGCCAGGGCAAGAAGGTCATCATCACCAAGGACAACACCCTGGTGATCGAAGGCGCCGGCAAGAAAGACCGGATCAAGGGTCGCATCGCTCAGATCAAGGCCGAGATCGACAACACCACTTCCGACTACGACCGCGAAAAGCTGCAGGAGCGCCTGGCCAAGCTGGCCGGTGGCGTGGCCGAGATCAACGTCGGCGCGGCGACCGAGGTCGAGATGAAAGAAAAGAAGGCTCGAGTCGAGGACGCCCTCCACGCGACCCGCGCCGCGGTTGAGCAAGGCATCCTGCCCGGTGGTGGCGTTGCCCTGCTGCGCGCTGCCGCGGACCTGGACAAGGTGAAGACCGAGAACGACGAAGAGGTCGGGGTCGACATCGTGCGCCGTGCCGTCGAGCTCCCCTGCCGCCACGTGGCAGGCAATGCCGGAGTGGACGCTTCCATCGTCGTGCAAAAGATCAAGGAATCCAAGGAGCGCGACTTCGGATTCGACGCGGCCCAGGGTGAGTACGGCAACATGGTGAAGTTCGGCGTGATCGATCCCACCAAGGTGGTTCGTACCGCGCTGCAGAACGCCTCTTCCGTGGCGACGCTGCTGCTGACCACCGATGCTTTGATCTCCGAGATCGAAGAAGAGCCCCCGGCAGGAGCCCACGGCGGTGGCGCCCCCGGCATGGGTGGAATGGGCGGCATGGGTGGTATGGGAGGAATGGGCGGCATGGGGATGTAACCTCTCCCCCGCTCCCACTTCCAGAGCAACAATCACGGGCCTCTTCCTTCGGGGAGGGGCCCGTTTTTCATGGCTCGGTCATGGAACCCCGACCCGGCCACCACCCGAGATCATGTGCGAAGACGTGATCACGACACGCCCTCGGGTAGCGTCAGCCTCGGCGAGGAAGAACCTTCGCAAGTGGAACGCCCGCCATCTCGCCTCCAGACCACGGCAAGGTCATCACCGCTTTGGCGATACGCCCCACGGGCTTGTCCCTTCGCAGGTCCCTGAAGTTGTCCAGCGGGGAGATCCCCTTCGTCACGACGACGGCCACAACCAAACGAACGCAGCCGCCGTGGACAGCGCGTAAACCAGTCCATCGAAGATGAACTTCACGCTGGTGCTCCAGGCCACCCCCTTCCAAATCGAATTCACCACGTGATTGCCTGCGTAACCCAAAGTGGCAATGGAGCCAGTCACGCGGAACACTTCCAGGGAACCAGCTTCCGGTTCCACCGAAAACGACGCGATGTAAGCCACGAACAGACCGACCACCAAGGTGTACAGGAACCACTGAATCAGGCTCTTGCCAATGGCCGGGGTCCCGTTCGGGAACACCGTCAAGTAGCCCACCGGACCGCGGTTGTACTTCTCGAGCATCTCGGGGGAGCCCATGTCCTTCATCGAGGCCGGGAATGGAAACATGTACTCCCCCGGTCGGAGGTTCTGGGCACGCATGGCCTCGAGAAGGGATTCCTCCCCAGGGGTTTTCTGAAAGTCGCTCTTGTGAATCGGAAGCGCCACGTGAATGACGGAACTTGCCACGAAAACAAACACCGCCGCCACCAGAATGGCGAGCCACAGATCAGCGAGAAACTCCATGAGCGTCGACTCCGCAAATGCCGGTTACCAAATGAAAACGTCGCTCCCCACCTCGGGCCTGACTGGCCTACCAAGAAGTGCGCCGCCCAAGGATCTCGACCTTCAAAGTTTCAGGAACGCGGCAGAAGCCTCTCCGCATCCTGAATCGCAACGCCCTGGTCCTGCAGAGCATCCTTGAGTTCGCGCCAGATCCGGGTGGAGGTCGGCGCCATGACGATCATGTTGACGGCAAACACCGGGAAGCTCACCAACAGCAGCGGAAGCATGCCATGGATGAAAACTGCGACGGAGGCCAGCAGGGCCCCTCCCTCCGCCATCGCCCAGCCGAGGATGGAGGCTCGCTGGAACCGCATGAGGGCCATGCCCATGACTTGGTGAGCACGGGTCTCGGAGTCGTCTCCCTGGGGGACGGTGGGGATCCGCCCACGAAACAGGCTGGGCACCAGAAACGCGAATCCCAGGATGAAGAGGGACGCCCCTCCAAGGATGTGAGGAGTGGCGGGGATGCTCTCCCTCAGCTCTGAGTCAGCCTGTTGACCAATGGCCGCTGCCACGGCGAGCAGGAACCAGGGTGACGTGAACATCGCCCCCCAAATCAGCCACATGCGGCGTGGAAAGCTGGACAGCTCCGGTGACTCAAATGAAGTCGAAACGGACTCCACACGGACCTCCCCCGAGAACTCCGATCCGTCGACTTGATGCAACGACCCAGGTGTGACTGAACTCGGGAGTCCCAACCATCGGAGCGGGCGACACAGGCGAGCGAACGCTCATCCTCTCGTCACACCGCGGCGAGCGGCAGACACATCGCCCACGCACGAAACGCCCCTCGCGCCTGAAACGAAACGACGGTCCGCCTGCTGTTCAGGAATTGCGTGCGCGTTGAATGGCGCGAGCCAAACGAGACTTCTTGTGTGAAGCGGAGTTCGGGTGAATGACGCGGGTCTTGGCGGCCTTGTCGATGCGCTTGAAAGCTTCGGGCATCGCCTTTTCTGCGGCGTCGAGATTGCCCTCTTCCACCGCGGCCAGGACGCGCTTCATCTCGGTCTTCATGTGCGACGCGGCGGCGCGGTTCTTGGCCCGCCGACGGTCGTCTTGGCGCATTCGCTTCTTGGCTTGAACACTGTTCGGCATCGTCGGTTCGCTTCTTCCGGTTTTTCAAAGAGAGGCTTTGACCGATCCTCGAGTCAAAGCCCATCCGTGATTATGTTTGGTCCGCAGTCCCCAGCGCCAAGCTCCCTTGGCCTCGGGTCCCGTCTGAGAGATTCAGGGCCCAGCCGGCTATGCGGCAAGCATCGCCGGGGTCACCGCTTGGCAGTGATCATCGTGGACGCAAGGTCTCGATGCGCTGCGCGACGTCCCGATAGCGGATGTCTACCTCGTAGACCCTGCTGTAGTACCGAAACGCCTCTTCTTCGCGCCCGGCCTTCTCACAGACGAGCCCCAGATTGTACAGAATTGCCTTGCCGCGCTCTCCTGTCGCCGAAGTTTCTTCCAGAGCCGCGGTCAGCTGCTTCTCGGCCAGGTCGAACAGGCCCTTGCGGTGGAAGCACCCGCCCAGCCGAACCAGGGAGTCCAGACGGACCTTGGGATCCTTCACCGACCGTTGGAAAGCCTCGATGGCTTCGTCCAGCTCTCCGGCGTCTTGCAAGGCTTTCCCCAGGGCGTGCCACAGCCCCAGCTCCGTGGGCCGATCCTTCAGCCGCCGCCGATACTCGGAGATCTCCAGCCCACCCAGGTCCTTCTCGAGCTGCTCCAGATCTCGCGCTCGGTCGGGATGGGGGCTCCTCTCCTGTAGCTCCGCCAGCTGGGCGACTTCGGCCTTCTGGGCCTCGATCCGCAAGTCCCCCACGCGGTCATCGAGATCCGCAACTTGGTCTTCGAAGCTCCGGCTCGCCTCCAAGACCGCGATCGCCTCTTCGAATTCCCCCTGTCGGGCGAGGATCTTCGCGATCCGTCGCCGGGCCCGGCGGTCCTTCGGATCCGAGTCGAGCTGCTGCTTGAGCTCCTCCAGCTCCGACACGATCTCATCCCCGGTCCGATGGATCCGCTGATCCAGCTCCAGCTGCTGGGCCTGGTTGCGATCGCGAATCAGATCCCGGGAGGACTGGGCATTCTCATAGGCGCCGGCCTGCAGGGTGACATCCGCGGTCAGGTTCTTGCGCATTCGCTCCGCCTCGGCGTCTTTGGGGTTGATCTGGAGCGCCTTCTCGAGACTTTCCAGCGCTTGATCGACTTCCTTGAGACGGGCGTGGCAAGTGGCGGCCGCCTTCCAAGCAGCGCTCGAACGAGGATTGGCGGTCGCGCAGGAGCGGAACGTAGCAACGGCGGAATTCATGTGGCCGGACTCGGCCAGCGCCTCCCCCAGAGCCATGGCCACCGGCTCGCTGGTCGGCTCCAGCCGCAGGCATCGCGTCAACGCGCGCACCCTGCCCGCGGGATTGCGCCCCAGCTTCGCGAGAGACGCCGAAAGCTGATAGGGAGCGGCCCCCAGTCGGGCCAGCCAGCGTGGCGTCGGTTTGCGCTCCGCTCGACGCTGGAAGGTCTCGCAAAGCAAGGCGAAAGCCTCCCCGTGGTCAGGCTTCAGGGTGACGATCTGCAGAAGCAGGCTTCCCGCGTAGTCGAAGTTCCGCTTCAGCAAGGCATCTCGGGCTTTTTGTAGGTGCTGAGCGAGATCCATGGCTGCCCCAACGATTCGGCGCCTTCTCCGGGCTTCTCGACCCGCGGATCCTGCATGGATCCGCCCCCTCGACGCGATGCGGCTCCCGAGGCCGGGTCGGCTGCCTTCCCTAGGCTCCCGAGGACGCAGCGGAAACCCTTTGCCAATATAATATTCCGACAGTCGCGGTCCGGCCCGAGACAACTCGACGCCGGCCTCGTCCCCTCCGGAGAGCCCATGAACATCGTTCGCTACCCCGATCCTAGGCTGATGGCCCGTACCCTGGCGGTCAAGGACCCCGACGACGAAGTGCGCCAGAAGATCAACGCCATGTATGACCTGATGTACGAGGAGCAGGGCGTGGGGCTCGCCGCCCCCCAGGTCGGCTGGAGCGCCCGGATCTTCGTGATGAATTCGACCGGAGATCGCGAGCAGAAAGAGGCCCAGCGCGCCTTCCTGAATCCTCGGATTCGAAAGCGTCGCGGACGGGTGATTGGACCCGAGGGTTGCCTCAGTTTTCCGGGACTGTTCATCGACGTCGAACGGGCCGCCTGGATCCAGGTCGAGTTCGACGACCCCGAAGGCACTTCCCACACCGCCGAGTTGGATGGATTCGAAGCGCGCATCTTCCAACACGAACTCGACCACCTCGACAACGTGCTACTCGTGCACCGCATGTCCCAGGCGGACCGAATTCGCCATCGGGACGCCCTCGACCGCCTGCAACGCGCCTACGAACCCATCGGCTGAGACCGTCATGCAGTGGTTCACGGAAATCACCCCGGGAGTCCCCTTGGACTCTCTCCATGGCTGCGTTGCGACGCTCGGTGTGTTTGATGGAGTGCATCTCGGGCACCGCGCGATTCTTGACCGCACCATGAATTGGGCGCGCACGGAATCCCGCCCCGCAGTGGTGATCACGTTCTCCATTCACCCCGACCGGGTCGTACGCGGCGAGGCTCCTCCGCTGCTGATGAGTTTGGATCATCGTCGCCGCGAGCTGGAACGTTGCGGCTTGGATGCCACCATTGCCCTCGAGTTCAACGACGACTTGCGGCGCTGGTCGGCGACCGAGTTCGTCGATCAAGTGCTGATCGGATGTCTGGGGATCCACGGCTTGGTACTCGGTCACGACACGGCGCTGGGACGCAATCGCCAAGGGGACGCCGCGTTCCTTGACCGGTTGGGGAAGGATCGAGGCTTTGCCGTCGCGGTCGTTGGTGAGATAGCCATCGATGGCGCCGTGGTTTCCAGCACCAACATCCGCGAAGCCCTGGCCCAAGGCAATCTGGAACAAGCGGCCGCGCTTCTCGGCCGAGCGCCCTCCCTCCTCGGCACGGTGGTGCCTGGGCAGCAGCGGGGCAGGGCCCTGGGTTTTCCGACCGCCAATCTCGACGTGTCTCATGAGTGCGTGCCCGCCAATGGCGTCTATGCCGTGATCGCCTTGTGGAAGGGGCAACGCCTCGAGGGAATCTGCAACATCGGCCATCGGCCAACCTTCGAAGCCCGAGGACAACGGACCGTGGAAGTTCACCTCCTGGATCTCGACGCGGATCTGTACGGCGAGCCTCTCGAGCTGATCTTCGTCGCACGGCTACGACCAGAGCGTCGCTTTCCCGGGGTCGAGCAGCTCCGCGAGCAACTCGTGGCGGATCGCGCTGCCGCCATCGAAGTGTTCCGCCGCAGTCCGAGTCCCCAACCAGGTCCATGAGCCAACGGCGGTGCCCATGGGATTTCGACCGTTCGCGATCGGTCGTCGGAACACTACAATCCCGCGCCGCGTTCGAGACGGGCCGACGAGGCGGCCGCGGGGACCTCCGCTCGAAGCGGAACCGGCTTCCCAAGGCGGAGAGATTCGTCGTCGCGAATGTCTCGATTCGTGGAATAATCCTGCAGCGGGTTCGACCCGATGGTGTGGGCGGGTAGCTCAGGGGTAGAGCACGGCACTGAAAATGCCGGTGTCGGCGGTTCGATTCCGCCCCTGCCCACCATTTCTGCAATCGCCTCGAAATCCGTTTCGCGATTCTCTTCCCGGGGACCCGAGTCCCCCCTCCGATGTCCGAGTCCACGGGGCAATCGAGTGAATCGAACCGCGTCCCGTTCCCCCACTCCCTGGCCACGTTGGCTACTCACGGCAGGACTTTCGACCCTGGCGGGCTGCGCGGAGCAAGACTCTTCTTCCGTCTCCGAACCAGAAGTGTTGTCTTCTTCGCTGGCGGCGGACGAGTGGCCCAATGTACTCCTGGTCTCCCTCGACACGACCCGTGCGGACGCCCTTGGATGCTACGGTTCGGACCTCGGAGCGAGTCCGGTGATCGACTCCTTGGCCGCCGAGTCCATCGTCTTCGACCACGCATTCACTTCGGTGCCAGTGACGTTGCCGGCCCACGCCACCCTCTTGACCGGGCTCCGTCCCCCTCGTCATGGCGTTCGCGACAACGCGGTCTATGAACTCTCCCCAGAAGCCCAAACGATCACCGAAGCATTGCGCGAGACCGGCTATCGAACCTTCGCCGTGGTCGCGGCGGTGGTCCTCGACCGCAGTTTCGGGTTGGGCCAAGGTTTCGACGTCTACGACCAAGGAGCCCTGGACACTCGCGGCGACAACCCTCATCAAGAGCGACCGGCGCAGGAGATCACGGACGCCGCACTCGCTCAGTTGTCGGGCTCGCAACCATGGTTCGGGTTCGTGCACTTCTACGATCCACATCAGCCGTTCACGCCGCCGGACGATCTGGCGGAACGCTACTCTGACGACCCTCGCAATCTTTACTACGCAGAAATCGCCTCGGTCGACCGAGAGCTCGGCCGGTTGTTCCAAGGTTTGAAAGACCTCGGACTGTGGCAGCGCACGTTGATCGTCCTTACTGCAGATCATGGCGAAGGGCGTGGGGAACACGGAGAAGTCACTCACGGTCACTTGCTGCACGACGCCACCCAACGAGTCCCGCTGATCCTGCGCGACCCCCGCCGCGAACCGGGACGCATCCGTGACCGCCTGGTCACCCTGGAAGATGTTGCTCCCACTTTGCTCGAACTCGCGCTTGGCGCGGCCCGGTTGCCATCGGATGGAAAGTCACTGGTGGCGTGCTTGGACTCGGCCGACGCGACCTGGGCAGACGTGGCGTACATGGAGACCCTCCTCCCGTGGCTGAGTTACGACTGGGCGCCGCTGACTGGAATTCGCACCTTGGAGTGGAAGCTGGTGGAAGGTTCGCGAACTCGGCTGTTCCATTTGTCCGAGGACTCTGCGGAAACCACCAACGTGGCCGAGCGACATCCGGACGTCGTGGAGCGCTTGCAAAAACGCCTGGCGGATCTGCAAGCGGGTCCGTCCCTCGAGACCCAGACACGAGTGGTCTCTGCAGAAGAGATGGCAGTCCTTGGTGGACTGGGGTACGTGTCTTCGGAAACTCCCGGTCCCAGCATCGACCATGGCAGCAGCGCCGATCCTTACGAACATGTCGCCAAAGTCGATCAACTGCAGCTCGCTCAGTCCCTCATGCAGCAGAAGAATTTTGACGAAGCGTTGCGCCTGTTGCGGGACTTGGAAGCATCGATTCCCCAGACGTTCCTGGTCCACCAGGTCCTTGGCAGCTGCCTCGGACAGATGAGGGACTTCGAAGGAGCCCTGGAAGCTTCCCGCCGCGCGGCGGAAATTCGTCCCGAATCAGCCACGGCCCAGTTCAACATCGGATTGGCGGCTTACTACTTGGAGAACCTGGAACTCGCCCGCGAACGACTGGAACACGCGGTCACGCTTCCGGGCTGTCCAACGAATGCCTACTTCCGCCTCTACGAAATCTACGGAAAGCAGGGAGATGCTCTGCGCGCCAGAGCCATCGTCGAAGCATTGTTGGCGAGGGAAGGATTGCCAGACTCGGTTCGTCGAATGGCGCGAGAGCTGTTGCCGTGAAACAGCGCTCGTCTAAGGTTCATCACCGGTTGATGGCCCGGGTCTCGCGCCTGGGAGCGGAGCAAGAAGCCGCCATTGGGCTGCCCGCCGACGGCTGCCGTTTGATCAAGGGCCCCCCCGGGTCGGGGAAGTCCGCCGTTGCTTTGCGACGCGCCATCACCCTGGCGAGACAAGGTTTGTTGCGCGGCACGCCGCGGGTGCTGCTGGTGGGGCACACCCACGCCCAGTGCGAGGCGTGGATTCGGATTCTGTCCGAACTGGCCCCCGACGTTGTGGAATCGTTGCGCGTCACGACCGTGTCTTCCTGGTGCCGACGCTTCCTGGAGCAGCACGCCAAGCATGTGTCCGTGATGTCCTTGGACTCCTGGCAGGGATTGTTGAAAGAAACTCTGGACGACTTTCGGGGACGAAGTTCCCACCCGTTGCTTCAACGACCGCTCGCCTTCTTCCAAAGCGAATTCGAGAACGTCCTGCAATTCCACGACGTGGTCCATCTCGAGCGTTATCGACAAACCAGCCGAGAGGGACAGGCCGGACGCCTGGATCGTGGCGCGCGAGAAGTCCTTTGGTCCGTCTACGAAGAATTCGAAGCGCGTCGTCGCGCCCATGGCGGAGTTCCCCCGACGGAACTGGCTCGGTTCGTGGCACGGAGGCTCCCTCGAACCCCTCGACTCCCCTTCGATCACGTCCTGGTGGACGACGCCCATCGGCACCAGCCCGCGGAACTCGCGCTTTGTCATGACCTGGCCCCCGGAGGCAGCCAGACATTCCTGGCGGACCGCCAAAGCAGAGCGGCGCTGCCGGGCTTGCGGTGGAGCAATGCCGGGCTCTCGTTCGCCGGCCGGGTGACCATGCTCCCCGAAACCTCGGCGCACAATCCCCACATCCTCGAGCTGGCCGAACGTGCCCTGATTCGTCCCCGCCACTCAGAACCCAAACACCTTCTCCAGGAACCGGGACTGCTTTGGCCTGCCGCTCCGGACGAGCAGGCGCGACTTCCCTTTCCGGGGCCTTTGCGAGGGGCCCGCCCCACGTTCTTGCAATGTCGGGACTGGCAACAGGAAATCTCGACCCTCACCACCCGAATCTCTCGGCTCTTGGGATCGGTCCATCCCAGCGAAATCGCCGTGATCACTCGACACCGACACTTTCTGGAGCGTCTGGGGCCACGCTTCACAGAACAGGGGATTCCCTGGGAACTGCCCGGTCCCGACGCCAGCCATGAGCAGATCCTCGCTTCGGATCGCGTCCGACTCCTGCCCCTGGCCCAGTGTGCCGGACTGTCCTTCCCCCTCGTCTTCTTGGCAGACGGCATTTTGGGACAGGACTTCCCCGCCACCCCCGAGAGTCCCGCGGAATTTCCCAGTCGGTGTGCCGAACGCCAGGCCATCCACTTCGCCATGACCCGGGGAACGAGAGAACTGACCGTCTCGGGAACTCACGCCATGGTCGCTCCGCCTTTGGTGGAACTCCAAGCACTGGTCCGCGTCGCCGGTCGCTGAGTGGTGGCGCCTCGCCGATCGGCGAGGAGCTTTTCCACGCGCACTCCCATCACCGTCCCGCTCACCAACCATCAACGACCGCCGTTCGTCACAGCGTTCGAGGAGGCCGACGCCTCGGGTAGCATGGGTCGCAAAGACCAGAACTCAGGAGAGCCCATTGATGAATAGTTTCCAGGCCAAGGACACCCTCGAGGTCGGCGGAAGTTCGTACGAAATCTACCGACTGGGCGCGCTCGCCGACCGCTTCGCCATTGACCGCCTGCCGTTCTCTATCAAGATCTTGTTGGAGAACCTGTTGCGCCTCGAGGACGGGGTCGCCGTCACCGCCAAAGACATCGAGGCACTGGCCGGGTGGAACGCCAAGGCGGTCCAGCGCACTGAAATCTCGTACTCCCCAGCGCGAGTCCTGATGCAAGACTTCACCGGCGTTCCCGCCGTGGTCGACCTGGCCGCAATGCGCGAAGCCATGGTCGCCATGGGAGGCGATCCTGGACGCATCAACCCCCTGTCTCCGGTGGAACTCGTCATCGACCACTCGGTGCAGGTGGACGAGTTCGGCAAACCCACTTCGTTTGCGGTCAACGCGGAGCTCGAAGCCAACCGCAATCGGGAACGCTATCGGTTCCTGCGGTGGGGACAGAACGCCTTCGAGAACTTCCGAGTGGTGCCCCCCGGCACGGGCATCGTTCATCAGATCAACTTGGAACACCTGGCACCGGTCGTGTTCGTCAAGGACTCGGGCGGCGGAATGCAGGCCTACCCGGACACTCTGGTAGGAACCGACTCCCACACCACCATGATCAATGGACTCGGCGTCTTGGGTTGGGGTGTCGGCGGCATCGAAGCCGAAGCGGCCATGCTGGGGCAGCCGGTGTCGATGCTGATTCCCGAAGTCATTGGTTTCGAACTCACCGGGCGTCTTCCGGAGGGAGCAACCGCTACCGACCTGGTGCTCACGGTCACCCAAATGCTGCGTCAGAAAGGAGTGGTGGGCAAATTCGTTGAATTCTTCGGCAGCGGCTTGGACCAGCTCTCCCTGGCCGATCGCGCCACCATCGCCAACATGGCTCCCGAGTACGGTGCCACCTGCGGACTGTTCCCGATCGACGCCGAAACCTTGCGCTACCTGCACTTGTCTGGCCGCGAACCCCAGCAAGTGGAACTGGTCGAAGCTTACGCCCGAGCCCAAGGCTTCTTCCGCGAAGCCGACTCGCCGGCTGCCGAATACACCGACACCCTGCAGCTCGCTCTCGAACAGGTCGTGCCCAGCTTGGCCGGCCCCAAACGTCCTCAGGACCGCATTCCTTTGTCCGAGTCGAAGTCGTCCTTTCGTGAGAGTTTGAAAGGTTTGACGGCTTCCGGTGGTGGCACTGCCGTGGCGACCGCCCCCGCCAAGGTCGAAGTGCAGGGCAAAACCGCCGAGTTGAGCGACGGCAGCGTCGTGATCGCCGCCATCACGAGCTGCACCAACACCTCAAACCCGGCGGTGATGATGGCCGCCGGCTTGGTGGCCCGCAAAGCTCGCCAAAAGGGGCTGACCGCGCGTCCCTGGGTCAAGACCAGCCTGGCTCCCGGCTCCAAGGTCGTGACGGAGTATTTGCGCCAAGCCGGTCTGCTAGAAGATCTGGAAGCGGTCGGCTTCCACTTGGTCGGCTACGGCTGTACGACCTGCATTGGCAACTCAGGACCGCTTCCCGAGCCCATTGCCACGGCAATCCGTGACAATGATCTGACCGTGACCTCGGTGCTCTCCGGGAACCGCAACTTCGAAGGCCGAGTGCACGCGCTCGTCAAGATGAACTACCTCGCCTCCCCGCCGTTGGTGGTGGCCTATGCCCTGGCCGGACACATGGACCGAGACCTCGCCGAGGAACCTCTTGGCACCACCGCCAGTGGCGATGCGGTCTACCTGAAAGACGTGTGGCCCAGTCAGCAGGAGGTCCGCGACGCGATGGCGGTGATTGAAGCCGAGATGTTCAACAAGACTTACGACGAAGTCTTTCAGGGCGACGAACGTTGGGCCGCCCTGACCGTTCCCGAAGGACAGCGGTACCAATGGGACGGAGACTCGACCTACATTCGTCAGGCGCCGTTCTTCGAAGGCATGCAGCCGCAACCCGATCCGGTGTCCGACATCCACGGAGCACGAGCCCTGATCCTGGTGGGAGACAGCGTGACCACGGATCACATTTCCCCCGCCGGCGCGTTCGCTCCCGACACTCCCGCTGGCAAGTACCTGCAGGAACGCGGCGTCGAACCCAAGGACTTCAACTCCTATGGCTCAAGGCGCGGCAACCACGAGATCATGATGCGCGGCACGTTCGCCAACGTCCG
The DNA here is from genome assembly GCA_028289345.1 of Planctomycetota bacterium. Lineage (GTDB taxonomy): Bacteria > Planctomycetota > B15-G4 > B15-G4 > SIAN01 > JANQQL01. Next base: position 366,034 of record JANQQL010000001.1, read on the forward strand.
GCTGCGCAATCAGCTCGCCCCGGGAACCGAAGGCGGCTTCACCACCCACTTCCCGAGCGGGCAGCAGTCCACCGTGTTCGATGCGGCCATGCGTTACAAGGAAGAAGGCGTTCCCCTGATCGTGATTGCCGGCAAAGAGTACGGAACCGGTTCCTCCCGTGACTGGGCGGCCAAGGGACCGCGCCTGCTCGGGATCCGAGTCGCGATCGCCGAAAGCTACGAACGGATTCACCGCTCCAATCTGGTGGGCATGGGGATCCTGCCTCTCGAGTTCCAGCCGGGAGACAGCGCCTCGTCTTTGGGAATCCAAGGAAACGAAAACTTCGACATCATCGGCCTCGGCGACGGAACCGCCAAGGAAGTGACGGTCAAAGCCACCAACGACGACGGACAAACCACCGAGTTCTCGGCCAAGGTCCGCATCGACACGCCAAACGAAGTGGAGTTCTTCCGCAACGGAGGAATCCTCAACTACGTGCTCCGTTCGTTCCTGAACAAGTGAAACAGTGACGATGCGCGCCATTCGAGTTCACCAACCGGGGGGACGGGAGGCCCTCCGGTTGGATCAAATCCCCGAACCCGAACCTGGAGCCGGCGAGGCTCGGGTGGCGATCGAAGCGGCGGGGGTGAACTTCATCGACGTCTATCACCGCAACGGCTGGTATCCCCTGCCCCTGCCCGCCACTCTTGGCATCGAAGCGGCCGGTCGCGTCGTCGCTTGCGGCGAAGGCGTGACCGAAGTGCGACCCGGGGACCGCGTGGCCTACGCGATGACGCGAGGGGGCTACGCCGAGCAAGCCGTGGTCGCGGCGGCCCATCTCGTTCCGGTTCCCGAAGCGGTTCCCTCCTCCGTGGCCGCCGCGCTGATGACTCAGGGAATGACCGCGCACTATTTGGTCGAGTCCGTCGCGTCCTTGAATCCAGGGCAGCGCTGTCTCGTGTACGCGGCCGCGGGCGGGGTCGGCTTACTCTTGAGCCAGCTTGCGCGGCTGCGGGGAGCTCACGTTTGCGGGGTGGTGTCCACCGAGGAGAAAGCCTTACTGGCCACCGAAGCCGGGGCTCATCAAGTTTTGGTGAGTCGGCAACCGACGCGCGAAGAAGCCGATCGAGCGTTTGGCACCGAGCTTTTCGACGTGGTGTTCGATTCGGTCGGGAGGAGTACCTTCGATCTCAGTCTGGACCTGCTGCGGCCTCGCGGACTCTTGGCTCTGTTCGGCCAATCCAGCGGCCCCGTCGAAGCCTTCGACCCGCAGGTTTTGAATCAGAAGGGTTCCCTGTTCCTCACCCGACCCACTCTCCAGGACTTCGTGCAAACCCGAGACGAGCTGCTGCACCGAGCGACCACGCTGTTCGAACTCCACGCGGGCGGGGAACTCCGGGTGCGCATCGGTGAGGAGTTCGCCCTGGAAGATGCCGCCGAAGCCCATCGCCGCCTCGAAGAGCGCCTCACCACGGGAAAGCTGCTGCTCCGGCCCTGAGCCGGTCAGGAATCCTTGCGCAAGATGTCCAGGGCCCGAGCCGCTTCTTCGTCGTTGGGGGTCAGCTCCTGCAGTCGAAGGTACGACTCGATCGCCTTTTCCTTGTTGTCGGTGGACATGCTGATCCGCGCGCGCTCCCGCCAGGCTCCGGCATGCTCCGGACGTGCCGCCACCGCTTGATCCAGCAAGCGGAGGGCGAGGGACGGGTTCTCCCCGAGGACTCCGTGGATCTGCGCGGCTTGAATCACCACTCCGGGACTGACGCCGCATTCGTTGATTGCGTCGATCGCGGCAGGGACCGCTTTGGTCTTCTTCCCATCTTCGAAAAGGTACTTCAGGTATTCGACCCATCCTTTGCGTCGCTGCGGATGAAGCTCCGTCACCTTGCGCAAGTGGAATTCGGCGTCTCGATTCTTCCCGATCTCCAGTAGCAACTTGGCGAAGTCCAAGCGCAGGTCGAAATCCTCTCCATGTTCGGAGATCAGCTTGGTGTACATCGCCAGCACGTCACGAGGTCGCTTCTGGGCCATCAGCGCATTGGCCAACTGGCGCGAAGCCGGCACCGAGTCCGGTTTGTGGGCCAGAGCTTCTCGCGCGTAGGTTTCAGCCTTGTCCAGCTCTCCCAGACGGGTGTAGCAGTCGGACATCGCCAGGTAGGCAGCGTGATACTCGGGGTCCGCAGCAACCGTGGCCTCGAAGCTGGCGAGCGCCTTCTTCATGCGGCCTCGCGCCCGGTGCAGGTTTCCTTCCTGGAAATGCAAGTACGCCGAGTCGGGTTGACGGGCGATGCACTCAGAAAGAGCAATTTGGGCCAACTCGTCTTGTCCCAGTTTGCCAAGGAACAACAGCATGTTCATGGTGATCACTTCGAAGTCAAAGCGATCGAACCATCCTTCCACCGCCGAGCGTGCCAGCTCGACATCCCCATGAGCGAGCAGAGCCCGGGCAAGATGCACGGCCGCCGTGGAATCTTGAGGAGCCAACCGCGTGGCCTCCGTGAGATGGGTGACGGCGAGTTCCAGATTCCCTTCGTCCAAGGCTCGCGTCCCCACCAGCTTGTGCAGCGGGGCGTTTTCCGGGTCCTCTTTCAATCGAGGGCGGAGAGCGGCGAGATCGAGGTTGGCGAACGGCTGCAAACTTTCGGCGGCCTCGGGGGTCCAGGTGCCGGAACCCGTTTCCCCTTCCACGGCATGCAAGCGGGTGCCCGCTGCGACGTCTTCGTAGACGTCTCTGGTTCCCGAGGGCCATTGGATCTCGATCTCGTCGATCTGGGAGCGGTCTCCGAGTCCCTGGGTCAAGGCCAGCTCATTCATCGAAAGGTAGCTGGTGCCCGTCACCAGGCGATCGCGCCGCACTTGATCCCCGATTCGGAAAGTGACCAGGGAGCCGATCCCGTCGCGGTTGCTCTTCTTGCCCTGCAGAGTCACTCGCACGAATCCACCCACCGCATGGCGGTTCTCGAGAATGCGAGTGGGTCCTTGGTTCTCTCCGATCCAAAGATCCAGGTCGCCATCGCCATCGATGTCAGCAAAAGCAGCCCCCCTTCCCACCACCTGTTGCGGAATGGCCGGGCCGTCCGTTTCCACCTCTTCGAACTTGTCACCCACGGCACGGAACAACTGGCAAGGCTGGGCGTAAGTCACTCCTTGCTGACCGGGTTCCTTTTCCACATGGCCGTTGGCAACGAACAGGTCTTCTCGATCATCCAGGTCGTAGTCAAAGAACAACAATCCAAAGGTGACTTGGCGGAGGGTCGGGGTTCCGAGGCCGCATTCGCGGGAACGCTCCGCGAATTCCAGGGACTCCGCGGACTCTTGTTCGTGCAACGTGACCGGCTCTCCGGTGAAGTTCCCGACCGAGATGCCGAGTCGCTCGCCGTTGCCACGGTAGGTGACGTCCACACCCATGCCCGCGTAGGAATTGCCGTATCGATCCAAGGCGAGTCCGGCTTCGTAACCCAGGTCCTGAAAAGTCCCGTCTTGCCGGTTGCGAAACAGCTGGGAGGGTTCCTTGTCGTTGGCCACGTAGACATCCAGCCAGCCATCGCGATCGAAATCCAGGACTGCGATTCCCAAGACCTTGCTGCCTTCGCCCCCCATGCCGGCCGCCTCGGTCATTTCTTCGAAGGTGCCATCGCCGCGGCCACGCAACAGGCTCAAGCCATCGGGTTTGTAGGCCCACACCGGACAGTAGTCGCGCTGACCGTCCTGTTCGCAGAACCGCTTCGAGCTCAGATTCTTTTCGTGTTCCAGACTCCACTTGACGTAGTGGCCGATGATGAGATCCAGCACCCCGTCGCGATCGTAGTCGAAGAACGAGGCGGCAGATGCCCAGCGACCGGTGTCGACGCCGGCCGGCTCCCCGTTCTCGACGAAAGTGCCGTCTCCGCGGTTCTGAAACAGGAGCGTCCGATGAACGCCAGTCACCAAGAGGTCCTGGTCCCCATCATTGTCGATATCCGCCGCCACGCAGGCCATTCCCGGGTGAGCGATGCCCAACCCGGACTCCTTGGTCGCGTCGCGGAACCGACCGTTGCCCTGGTTCAAGAACAACCGATGGGTGGCTCCTTTCGAATCGGGCGGAAAGTCGCTTCCATTGACCAAGAACAGATCCTGGTCGCCATCTTGGTCGGCATCAAAGAAGCCGCCGCCCCCGGCCATCGTCTCGGGATAGAAAAATTGGGGTTCGGCACCGAACTGGTGGACGAAGTCCACCCCACTCGACCCGGTCACGTCGACGAACGCCGCGGGGCCGCGCTCCCGGGACGGGATCTCTGGGGAAGCCGCTGGGGCTGCCGAGGGAGAAGTCGCGGGCGGTGAGGACTCTTCCGCACAGCCGGCCGCAACCAGGCACGCTCCGAGCAGGGACGAGCGCCACCGCGACGGCCCGCGGCGCGACCGCGAGTGGAGATCAGAATGAGAAGGGAGAGAAGGGAACTGGTTCATGCCACGACTCACCTCGCGCAAACCCCAAACTGGCCACGATAGCCCCGGCCGGACCTTGAAGAGAGCCTTCCACCTGATTTCTCGGTGGCCCCTGGCAAGGGGCTTGCGGCTTGTCTCCATGACAGGGCCCGCGTTTCGTGCGGGTTTCGCGGTACCATCGCTCCGTCCTCAGGAGCAATCAGGAGCCTCACGCCGATGAGTCAGCAAGAACACCGAGTCGAACGAGACAGCATGGGCGAAGTTCGGGTCCCCGCCAACGCCCGCTACGCCGCCCAAACCCAGCGGGCCGTGGAGAACTTTCCGATCAGCGGCTTGACCATGCCCCGGCCATTCTTGCGCGCACTCGGCGCCATCAAGCGGACCGCCGCGGCAGTCAACAACGACCTTGGTCTTCTGGACAAGGACGTGGCCGAAGCCATCCAGGCCGCGGCCAGCGAAGTCGAGTCGGGGAGACACGACCATGAGTTCCCGATCGATGTGTTCCAAACCGGGTCCGGCACCAGCACCAACATGAATGCCAACGAGGTGATCGCCTCTTTGGCTTCCGAAAAACTCGGGCGCGCGGTGCATCCCAACGACGACGTCAACATGAGCCAGAGCAGTAACGACGTGATTCCCACGGCGTTGCATGTCAGTGCTTACCTGGTGGCGGCCGAAGATCTCCTCCCGGCGCTTCAGCACCTGCACGACACTCTGGAAAAGAAGGCCGGCCAAGTCGATCACGTGGTCAAGACCGGGCGCACCCATCTCATGGATGCCATGCCGGTTCGGATGAGCCAGGAACTGCAAGCCTTCGCTCACCAGATTCGACTGGGCAGGGAACGGGTCCGCGACAGTCTGAAGCGGCTCGCCGAACTCGCCCAAGGCGGAACTGCGGTCGGGAGCGGAATCAATGCCCACGCCGATTTCGCGGACCGATTCGCCACCCGGCTGGGCCAGGACCTGGATCAACCCTTCTGCAAGAGTCCGAATCAGTTCGCCTCACTCGCCTGCCAAGACAGTGCGGTGGAGCTCAGTGGCCAGCTTCGGGCGATCGCGGTCAGCATGACAAAGATCTCCAACGACCTGCGCTGGATGAACAGCGGACCGCAGGCGGGGCTGGCGGAGATCGCACTACCGGCCCTCCAGCCGGGAAGCAGCATCATGCCGGGCAAGGTCAACCCGGTGATTCCCGAAGCGGTGTGCATGCTGGCCGCTCAGGTGATCGGAAACGACGCGACCATCGCCATGGGAGGCCAGGCAGGAAACTTCCAGCTCAACGTCATGTTGCCAGTGATTGCCTACAATCTTCTGCAGAGCCTGCAGCTTCTCTCCAACGGCGCCCGAGTGTTGGCCGATAAGGCCATCCAGGGATTCACGGTCAATGAGGAACGAGTTTCCGAATTGGTCGGGAAGAACCCGATTTTGGTGACCGCCTTGAACCGGGTCATCGGCTACGAAAAGGGTGCCGCCGTGGCGAAGAAGGCTTACGCCGAAGGCCGGGCGGTGAAGGACGTTGCCGCCGAGATGACCGACTTGAAGCCCCAAGAACTGGATCGATTGCTCGATCCTCGCGATCTCACCGAAGGTGGGATCCGCGAATAGTCAGGAGACACGCGTGACTCTTTCCATCCTTGGACTCGCCGGCTTGCTCGGCTGGACCAGCCCCGCCGCGATTCCCCAGGCTTCCCCGATGGAAGCCCGCCTGCAGGCCAAACTCCAGGAACCGTGGCTGAAGAAGGCCGCTTGGATCACCGATTACGACGACGCGAAAGCCGCGAGCAAGGAGCAGGGGAAGCCGATCTTCGCTTACTTCACCCGCTCCTACGCCCCCTGACCGCCTTGCAAAGCACTGGAGGGCGGTACGCTCTCCGACCCACGTTTCGCCGATTTCGCCAAGGACTACGTGCTCTTCACCCACATCACCAGTCAGGTGCCGGGGGAGAAGTACCCACGGCTTCTGCAAGAGATGGGCGGTAGCGGCTTTCCGTTCCTTGCCTTCCTCAGTGAGGAAGGCAAGCTCCTGGCGGCCCACATGAGCGCCAACCGGACCGTGTCCGGGCTCGAGGACACCGCCTACGAGGTCAACCGCTTCGTCGAGCTGAAGAAAGCCGTGGAAGGCGGCGATGCGTCGGCGGCGGTCGACTTCTTCCTGCTTCGGATGAAACTCGGGCACCTGTCCTGGGAAGAGGCCAAATCCATTCATGGCAAACTGGGCAACGTCACTCCCGACCAAGGAAAGCGCATCCAAGCGCGCATGCTCGATCTCGAGGTCATGGATGCTTTGCAGCAAGTGCAAGCGGCGCCGGAAAGGATGAACGAGTTCGGCAAGAAGTGGAGTGCGACCTGCGAAAAGGGTCTCTTCCCCAAAGCCGAAAACGCCTGTCAGTTCTACTGCATGTTCATCATGCAGCACGCGGAGTTTGACGGGAACGCCCGGCTGTACGAGAAAGCCTACTCTGAGCTCAAGCGGCGCTTCGACAAGATGCCGGGTTTCCGCGAATTCGTGCAGCAGAACGGTTTCGAGCGCAAGCTGAAGGAACTTCAGCGCGAAGGCTAAGGCCAGCGCCCTCGATCATGCAGGTATTTCCATCGCGAAGGGCCCTCGCTGGATTCAGCGGGGGCCTTCGTTTTGTCTCGCGGCCAAAGAAAGCACTCGCCCGCCGAACCCTCCCTCAAAGGATGGGCGTCGGGCGCAGAGCTCCGATCCTGATGTTCGGTGTGCTGCTCTCCGGGTGTCGGTTGGCCCCGATTCCCGCAGTCCTCGAGCAACACGGTCGTCAAGTGGCCGAAGAGCGCGGCGACTGGATTCCGCTCGAAGAAAAAGTCGCCTGGTTCCAGAAAGACCTCGAGGCTCACTACCAGACGCCCCAGGGAATCCTCGCATACCGGGTCCCGTTCCCCTACCAACCGGACCCCGCCGCCTGGCACTCGGACACTCTTGGCTGGACTTCCTTGTGGGCCGCGGCGGAAGCCATGCGGTATCGCTGCACAGCCAACCCGGATGCCGCCGAGCAACGGGATCGTGCGCTACGCGGCATCGACCACCTCGCCAGGATCAGTGGAGTTCCAGGATTGCTGGCCCGCACCATGGTTCCCCAAGATCCCGCGTGGCTCGAAGACACCAGCCACCCCAGGCATTGGGTGCTCGGCGTGGGATCCCATGCCGGGGTGGATTACTCGAATTTCATGTGGAAGACAGACAATGCCAAGTTCCAGGTGACTGGCTGGACTCTGGGCATGCACCTGGGCCTCACTCAGGTTGAGGACCGGGAACTTCGCGCCGACTTGCTCGCCGACCTGCGGTCCGTCAGCCATCGCATCGTTGACGCGGGCTACCGCCTGACCGAAGCCGACGGCACCCCCACCCGCTTCGGGGATTTGGTGGCCAGCGCTCGAGGTCCCTTTGCTTGGTTGCTGTGGACCTGCATTCACACTCCGATCGACCTGGTCCCGTTCTTCGACTTCGCCGTGGGCCCGAACGCCATGATCGCCGTCGCTCTGGCGCGGGTGCATGACCGGCACTGTTGCGAGGCACGCTTCTATCCGGACCTCGAACGACAGGACTACGTCGAGTTGATTCGAGACGGGGTCTATGCGCCGTTCAAGAAGACCCACCACGGCAATGACCTGCTGACTCAAGTGGCCGCGTGGACGATTCTGGAAACGGATCCGCCCGAGGACCTGCATCGCGCCGTCGTCTCGGTGATCCGTTCGATCTGGAATCGTCATTGCGAAGACCGCAACCCGTTCTTGATCGCCCTGGCCTGGAGAACCGGAGTCATCCCCCCGGACGAGCTGCCTCAACGCTTGGCCGAGGCGCACTACACGCTGCAGGTGTTCCCTCGAAACCGACGGCTCTACTCGGTCGACCGGACCGACCTCGAAGGGGTGCGCCGCCAGTGGATCGACCGAGACGAGGCGCGCCACGCGATGCCATGGAACCTCCTCCCCTCTTCCTCGTTCGCCTGGAAATCTCATCCGGGCCGAGTGCGCCGAGCCACCGAGGAAGAGGGAACCCGTTCCCATTCCGGGATGGACTTCCTCCTGGCCTGGTGGATGCTTCGAGACCAGCAGCTCCGAGCCGGGCTTCCAGTGGAACCCGAGTCGAGGGATCCTTAGGCTGCGGTCGACCTCTCCCGCATGACCCCTGAAGTCAGCAGCGACGGGGGGCCATTCGCAATCGGTCTTCCTGAATCATTCGGGGAAGGTTCCGCCTCCCTTGGACACCCCCGAGATCGTGGGGTCATCGGCCCCAGCCACAGGACTCACTTTTCATGGCAGCTCCCGCGTTCCTCCGAACCGTTCTCGAGCGCCGGCTCTCTGAGCCCGCACGGGTCTGGTGGACCACGACCGCCGAAGAAATTGCTCGGGGCGTCTCGACCAATCGCTTCTGCGCGCTGCTGTCGTTGGCATCCCGTCACGCACCCACGGACGCACTGCAAGCGAGCGCCGTCGAGCAAGACCAAGCCACGCGGACCGTCCCCGGACTGAACCTCGAGCGTTGGACATTGCGGGACGCCGCGCGCGTGGGACTGATCACTTCCCGGTCCGATTTGCATGACCAAGGAGGGGTCTCGGCAATCCTGGAAGCATTCCGGTTCGCCGACGAAGGCGAGTGCTGCGCGCTGCTGCGCAGTCTTGCCCTGCTGCCACGCGGGGAAGACTATCGTTGGCAAGCCGGTGAGGGGTGTCGCAGCAACATGTTGTCGGTGTTTCAAGCCAGTGCCTGTGACACTCCCTACCCGGCCGAGTTCTTTGACGACGTCGGGTGGAACCAAGCGGTGGTCAAGTGCCTATTCGTCGAAGCCCCCCTGTGGCGTTTTCATCGGTTCGATCAGCGCATGAATGCCGACTTGGCGCGCATGGCCCTGGACCTGGCCGAGGAACGTCGCAGCGCCGGGCGGCAAGTTCGCCATGAACTCTGGCTGTGTCTGGGGGGCCACGAAGCCTCCCGGTCCCACGACGCCCTGCGGCAAGAAATCGCTCCCGACAACCCTCACGGCCGCGGACGATCCGCCGCGGCCTATGCGCTGGCTCGAGCCGGCGCGATAGAAGAACTGAAGTCTCTCCGCGCGACGGAATCGGACCCCCAGGTGGCTGCCGCCATGGATGACGCCTTGGCGGGAAATACGGACGCGTCCCGGTTCCGTCTGCTCGACCCTGAATCTCCGGAGTGAGCCCATGCGTTTCTTCGACGCCCACATCCACATGACCAGCCGCACCACCGACGACTACGAAAACCTGGCCAAGGCCGGCGTTCGAGCAATCATCGAGCCCGCCTTCTGGTTGGGTCAACCGCGGACCAGCGTCGGCACGTTCATCGACTACTTTTCTAGTTTGCTCGGATGGGAGCGGTTCCGTGCCTCGCAGTTCGGAGTGACCCACTACTGCGCCATCGGTCTGAACTCGAAAGAGGCGAACAACGAATCCCTGGCCCGCGAAGTGCTCGACATCTTGCCGCGATTCCTGTTGAAGGAAGGCGTCGTCGCCCTGGGAGAGATCGGCTACGACGAAATCACCGACGCCGAAGAACGCGCTTACCAAGAACAGCTGCGCATGGCGGTCGAGTATGACATGGTGGTCATGGTGCACTCGCCCCATCGAGACAAAAAGCGCGGCATCATTCGCTCACTAGATGTCGCCGAGGAATGCGGGCTGGCGATGGAAAAGCTCGTCATCGACCACAACAACGAAGAAACCATCCAAGACGTGTTGGATCGCGGCGCTTGGGCCGCGTTCAGCATCTATCCCCACACCAAGATGAGCAGTGAGCGGATGGTCGAGATCGTCAAGAAGTATGGTCCCGATCGGATCATTCTCGACAGTGCGGGCGACTGGGGGATCAGCGATCCGCTCGCTGTGCCGAAGACCGCGCGACTCATGCTCGAAAGCGGCATTGACTCGTCGGTCGTGGAAAAAGTGGCGTGGCAGAACGCCATCGACGCCTATGGCGCCTCGGGTCAGATCGATGCCGAGGGACTCCTCAAAACGCCGGTGGTCGACCAAACCCAGCTGTACGCGGACAACTCGGTGCTCCGCGGCCAGGCACCACGCATGGACTCCCCCGTCCCGAACTGAGCCGGCACCCGCACGGAGACGCTCAAACTCGGGGCCGCGACCGCTCCGGCCAGATGGGAGGCGGCTGGGTCCCCGCCCCCCCAAGGGCCCGGGCTGTCTCGGGAAGGCTTCCGAGCGTCAGTGAACAAAGCAGGGAACCAAGGAGCGGCCCGGGGCGCGACCGAAGCAAATCCCGCTGCACTCCCCCGGCTCCTCGCGACGATGAGCAGACAGGCCTGGTGTCCGCCGGACGCCGAGGCCGCCAGCGAGAACGACTCTCTTCACAAAGGGGAGGCCTCCTTGGGGCGTCATTGGCTCTTGCTTGCCTTGGCCGGGCCATGGCTTGGCTGCGCCTACCACCGCCCCAACCCCGGGACGCGGCCACCGTCCGATTTGCCTCCGGAACTCGAGCAGCACTACCGCCCCCCGGGTCCGCTGCAGGGCGTTCGGACCGAAACCCAAGCCGGGGAGCCACTGGTCGAGGACCTGGGGGATTGTCTGCGGATTTTGTACCGCGCCACCCTCCCCGACCTAGCGGGGAACGACCATGTCGTTCGCTTCGAACACTACCGTCCCAAGGAACTCGACCGCCCCCGTCCCGCGGTCATCGTTTCGGAGTTCCTCGCGTCGCGGGTTCCCGAGTTCATGGCGCGATTCTTCACCGACTGTGGATGGCACGTCCTGATTCTGAAGTGGCCCACCGACATGTTGGCCCCGGACAAAGCCGGGGCCGATCTGGAACGAACGTTTCGACAGATCATCATCGACAGCCGCGCGTGCATTGACTGGTTGTGTGAACAACCCGACGTGGATGCCACCCGACTCGGGTCCTTCGGTGTCAGTTTCGGGGGCATCGTGAACGTCGTTCTTGTGGCGGTCGATCGCCGACCCGACGGATCTCCGCGGCTGCACTGCAACTCAATGGCAATGATCGGCGAGGATCTCCCCTCGATGCTGCTGGAGACGAGTGAGCAACGAATCCTGCAGTACCTCGAAGAGCGTCAAGCACTCACCGGGAAGTCTCCGGAACAAATCCAGGACTCGTTTCGGCAATCGCTCCAGACGGATCCCCAACACTTCGCTCGTTACGTGGACCCTCGCACGCTGCTGTTGTTCCTTGCCCGCTTCGACTCCTGCGTTCCCTTGCCGTATGGCCTCCGCATCTACGAGCGTCTTGGCAAACCCGCTCTCTACATTGCTCCGACCGCGCACTACTCGTTCGTACTTACCCACTACCCCCTTCACTGGCTGGGCAACAAGCTCCAGCACCATTTCCGCCGCGGGTTTGCGGAAACTCACACTTCCTCGAACTTGGCCAGCGACGAAGAGCGCGGCGCCGACATGCCACGAGGTCCGACACCGCAGGGACGCTGACGTCTGCCACGCGTTTGACAAGAAGGGCGGGATCCCGCGTTCAGAACTCCGCGTGGATGGTGAGTTCTTGAACCGTGGGGCGAGGAGTGTCGGGGGTGAGAAGAGAGCCTTCGCCGGCAGTCAGGTCGAAGGTCACTCGATAGCGGATGAACTGCTTGCCGTTGGCGATGGAGGGATCGTGAGACCACTCGGATATCGTCTCCGGATCGATTTCCTTGGACCCGGACACGATGGCGGACGCTCCCTGGAATGCCACGCTGACGGTTGCGTTGGGAGGAACGTAGTTCGCCCTCGGTTCCATCCCGGAAAGGAACTGACCGGGATTCGAGGGATCGGAGACCCCGAGGAAGTCGACGCGAATGCTGCTTTGCTCTGGATTCTGTACGTACCCCAAGGTGTCGGTCAGGACCACGCCGGTGGCCTGGTCCAGGCCGTGAAAGGAATACACGGGGTTGGTGTCGGAAGGAGGCTGAGCGATGGCTCGCCCCATGTCGTACCACTTCGACAACGCGGCACTGACGGGCGTGAATTCCGCAGGATTTCGAGTGTTGGTCTTGTCCACCCAAGACTTCCGCGTGATCGTGGACAAATCCTCCACTTCTGCGACTTGTCCTTGCGGCACCTGCATCTGAATCAAGCCAAGGCTCGCGGTTCCTCCTGAACTCGGATGCTCCAAGCCAAGGTTGCAACCACCCGGATCTCGGGCGGCCCCTCGGCCCCGCCCGGCCTTGGTTTCAATCACCGCCCCTTCTTCGACTCGAATTGCGGAACCTGAGTGCAGCAACACGGCTCCGCCGGAACCCCCGCCACCGCAACCGGCCAGGTTGCCGCAGCCATTGAATTCTCCGCCACCGCCCCGCCCCCCATTGCTGAAGATCTGTGCCGTCGACTCGAGCAGAATCTCACCCAAAGCCCGGATGGAGATCGCTCCGCCACCGCCACCTCCGGCGCCGCCGCGGCCGTCCCCCACGCTATCGGCACTATTCCTTCCCTGGCCCAGCTCCGCCTTGCACACCTTGTCGTTCGAGCGAATCCGGTCCCTCTTGCACCAAGCACCACAGTAGTAGGCGTCCAGACCTGACCCACCCGCACCACCCCCTTGTCCGCCGATCACTTCTTGGATCTCCCCACGAAGGCCGATGAAGTCGTTGGTGGGATTGTCGTCGGCGAACACGGCTTTGCCCGGTTCGCCGCCGGGGAGCACGTTGTAGTCGTCTCCATGGGTTTGCGGCGTGCGAACGATGAAGCCCCCCCGGCCATCGGCAAGCACATTGCCGATGCCATCGGTTTGCGGCTTCGAGCCGAGCTCCAACAGCGAACCGCCTCCCCCACCCCCAGGACGAAAACCCGGATTGTGCCCGATCCCTTCGTGACAGTTGCTTTCGCGATCGGTGGTGTAGAGGCCGTCTTCATCGGGCGAGTCGAAGTTCCCGGTCATCCCTCCGCGGCCACCAATCGGTGCACGGTTGGAGGGTCCCCAACCGTGGCCCCCTCGGATCGGCGAAACCAAATTGGTCGTGGCGGGAGGCCCGAAGTACACGATGGGGTGTCCCTCGCCCCCGCGGCCTCCGCCCGGACCCGCGGGTCCTCCCGGCAACGCAAACACCGCCGAGTCGAAGGTGTTGGCACTTTGCCCGTCGCTACCGTTCATGAGAATCGTGCCGGCGATCCGCACGGAGCCCGTCGCCGTCAAGATCAATGGATTCGGACCACGCACTTCGACAGTCACGTGCTCCGGGATGTCGATGTCGGTGAACGAAAACCTGCCACCCACCACCTTGCCCTGAGGAGCATCCGGGGTGGATCCATCAAGCAGCGGTGTGGGCTGCACGCTGGTATCAAGTACGAGCACTCGCGGGTCGCTCGCCGACGCCGCGGGTGGCGCGAGCCGACCGAGTTCGCCGCGACCCTCGAATGCGAAATTGGCGACGAGCACGTTGGAGTCACCCGAATCCCAAGAGGCCGGGATCTCTCCGGGACCCAAGCCTTTGGAGTCGCGGCTTTGGTGATCGGTGTTGTCAAAGTTCTCGGACAGCTGATCCACGACCGGGGATCGAGAAGCCGACGCAATGGTGAACGTGGTGGCGATGCGAGTTGCGTCGCCGGCATCCGGTTCTTCGCCAAGTCCTCGCAAGTCCGTCGGATACTCGAGAGCCAACAGATGCCCGAACGGCAAGATCCCCGATGGTGCGACTTCGATCAATGCGCCGGAATCGGTGTTCTCGCGAAGGTGAACATCGATGCCGAGCGCCATGCCGTCTCCCTGCTCGGACCGCTCATCCACATCGATCAGACGGAACCGACCGAGATTGTCCGACGAGGGATGGAGAGCGCGATCGAAGCGCAGCCAGAACGCTCGACGGGGAGGAAACAGTCCGTTTGGATCCCCATGCAACTGGGGAGAGACTCCCACGGATCCGTCCACCGGGTCGGCTTGCACGAGTCTCGGACGAGTCGGCTCCACACCACGGAAGAAGGCGCTCTCGTCGGCGGTGGTTCGCCAAACCATGGCGACCCCTTCCGAGTCCGCGGGGTCTTTGTGCAGTCCACGCAGCTCCGACTCAACGGCCACTAAGAAGTCAGGCCAGGTGCCCGGCCCCAGCTGGATCGAGTAGCTTTCTTCGGGTCGGAGACCGGCGCCGCCAGAATCCACCACGACACCGAATTCCCGCTGAATCGGACGCAACGGGTAACGAGGAATGAAGGTGACCCGGCGACCAGCAACTCTCCATTCCCCCTCGGGCGCCACTCCCTGGGAGTCCCGGATCCGAATGGTCTCTGCGCTGACTTGCGCGGGTGACGGAGCTTCGCTGAATTCGAACACGACTCGTTGGTTCAACGGCGACGATTGCGGGGGAACCTTCTCTGATTCGGAGTTCACGTCCGCCGGATCCGGGAAGGTCACGGACAGAAGTTGACCACTTCGCGCCGACGAAGAACCGCCGCCGCCACCGCAGCTGACAAGAGCCAAACAACACCCAAGCCCTGCGATCCAGCGGATCATCTCGGTTCCTCGGGAAGCCAACAGACGGGAATTCGCTTCACCGTTCAAAACTCCGCCCGGATGGAAATCTCCTGCACCGTCGGAAGGGCGATCTCTGGTTCGAGTTCGTCCTCCTCACGAGCGGTCAGGTCGAATCGAATCCGGTAGCGCACGAACTGTTTCCCGTTGGCCATGGAGACCAACGGAGACCACTCGGTCTTGGATTCAGGGTCGATCTCCTTCGAGCCAGGTGTCAATGCCTCGGCCCCTTGGAACTCCACCGTCACCGTCGCGTTGGGCGGGATGAAGTTGGCTCTTGGTTCTTGCCCGGGCAAGAACTGGCCGGGCAAGGCAGGGTCGGAAACTCCCAAGAAGTCGACGCGGATGTTGGCCTTGCTCGGGTTGCGGACGTTGCCGAATTCATCGGTCAACACTTGTCCCGTGGCTGGGTCCACCCCTTGGAAGGAGTAGATCGGGTTGGTGAGACGGGGAGGTCGATCGATGGCGCGGCCCATGTCGTACCAATTCGACAAGGCCGCGCTGATCGGGGTGAACTCGGATGGGTTGCGGATGTTGTTCTTGTCCACCCAAGATTTGCGCGGAGTGACCGAGGAAGCCGTTTCCACGTCCGCCACCATCCCCCGGGGTACCTGCAATTGAATGAGACCCACGCTGCCGGATCCCCCCGAACTCGGGTGCTCGATGCCGAGCCCACAACCGAACGGGTTCCGGGCCGCGGCCTTGCCGCGACCGGCCTTGGTCTCCAAGACGGCCCCGTCTTTCACCAAGATGCTGGTGCCCGATTGCAACAAGATGGCACCGCCGGCTCCTCCGCCACCACTTCCCGCGAGGGACCCGCATCCGGCCAGTTCTCCACCACCGCCGAGGCCTCCGTTGCACAAGATCTGTCCGGACCCATCGATCAGGATTTCTCCCAGAGCCCGAATCGAGAACGCGCCGCCACCACCGCCACCACCGCCGCCGCGACCATCAGCGGCACTGTCGGGATTGTTGATTCCGAATCCGAACTCCGCCTTGCACACGCGGTCGTTGGTGGGATCGTCGTCGCGCTTGCACCAGTTGCCGCAGTAGTAAGTATCAAACCCGCTGCCGCCGCCGCCACCTCCTTGGCCACCAATGACGTCGCGAATCTCCCCTCGCAGGCCAATGAAATCGTTCTCGCTCAGATCGTCTTGAAAGACCGTTTGCCCGGGGTCCCCCGCAGCAAGAACGTTGTAGTCCGGACCGTGGGTCTCGGGGGTCCTCAGGATGAACCCGCCTCGACCGTCCGGGAGAACGTTGCCGATTCCGTCCTTCTGAGCTTTCCCGCCGGTTTCCAAGAACGAGCCGCCACCGCCACCGCCAGGGCGAAAGCCCGGGTTGTGTTCGGAAAACTCGGTGCACGTGCTTTCCCGGTCCGTGGTGTAGAAACCGTCTTCATCTGGGTTGTCGATGCTCCCGCTGACGCCGCCGCGACCGCCGATCTGCAATTGATTCGCCGGTCCCCAGCCTTGTCCCCCGCGCAGCGGAGTGACCATGTTGCGTCGAAACGGCTGACCGCGGTACACAATGGGGTGCCCCACGCCCCCACGTCCACCACCAGGGCCTCCCTTTCCCCCCGGCAGGGAGAACACCGCGGAGTCGATGGTGTTCGCGTCCGGCCCGGAGCCGGCGTTCATCAGAATGGTCCCCGCAATGCGCACCGAGCCCGTGGCGGTGAGAATCAACGGATTCGGTCCACGGACTTCCACGGTGACGTACTCGGGAATGTCGATGTCAGTGAAGGAAAACCGACCGCCGACGATGGTCCCCGGAAGCGCATCCGGAGTCGAACCGTCAAGCAATGGCAAGGTTTGGGAACTCGTGTCGAGCACGATCAGCCGGGGGTCCCGTTCGGTCCCGGGAGAGGGCACCAGGCGTCCGAGCTCCCCTCGCCCGTCGAAAGCAAAATTGGCAGTCAACACGTTCGAATCGCGGATGTCCCAAGAAGCAGGGATCGCTTCTTCCCCGAGCTCGTCGATGTCTCGGCTTTCCCGTTCGTTCGTGTCGAACGTCTCGCGAAGTCGATCCACCACCGTACGAGACGGAGCCGTGGCGATGGTGAAAGTCGCCGCAATGCGCGACTCGCTGTCCGTGTTTTCTTCTTCGCCGAGTCCCTGCAAGTTCGAGGGATATTCGAGTGAAAGCAAGTGCCCAAAGGGAAGGATCCCGCTCGGCATGACTTCGACTGTCGAATGATCCACTTCGTTTCGAATCAAGCAAACATCCACGCCGAGAGACAGTCCGTCCGCCGCCTGCGATCGGTCGTCCAAATCAATGAGCCGGAAACGGTCGAGGTTTGCGAGGGACGGATGAATCGGCCGATCGAAGGTCAGGCGGAACGAACGACGGGGAGGAAACAGTCCGGCGGGATCCCCATGGAGTTGCGGCGTCACTCCCAAGGCGCCGTCCGACGGATCGGAGCTCAACAATCGCGGTCGTTCGGAACGAATCCCTCGAAAGAACAACGCCTCGTCCTCGGTCGTCGTCACGACCAGAATCACGCCGTCGCTGTCGTTGGGGTCCTTGTAAAGGCTCTGGAGTTGCGACTGGACCCCCGTGAGAAAACTCGGCCAGGTTTGGGGGCCCAAGCGAATGGAGTACACCTCGCCAGGCAACAACCCAGCGCCCCCCGAGTCGGTGACGAGTCCGCCTTGCACTTCGACGGGACGAATCGGGAAGTTCGGAGTGAAGATGACTCGAGTGCCCTCCACTCGAAAACTTCCGGACGGCGTCTCGCCTCGGGAGTCACGAATCTGAATGGTCTCGTTGCCGACTTGTCCCGCTTGGGGCGGCTCACTGAACTCGAAGCAGATCTGCTGGTTCAGGGGCGCGGCGGACGGGGGAGTCGACAACCCTTCGGGATTCACGTCCTCCGGATCCGGAAACTCGATCGCCACCAGCTGTCCGGCACGACCAGCCGATGAGCCACTGCCCCCGCCGCTGCAGGCGGCAAGACAAGAGAGCAAGCAGACCAGCCAGGTCGACCAACGCCGCGAGGCGTCAACGAGCAGTGCAGAGGTCATGGGCGAACTCCTCATCGCATCAGAACTCCGCTCGAATCGACAGGGACTGAACCGTCGGCCGGGGAGTGTCCGGATGCAACTCATCTCCCTCCCGGGCCGTCACGTCAAAGGTAATCCGGTAGCGCAGGAATTGCTTGCCGTTGGCGACCGAGGGGGACGGTCCCCAGCCGGTCAGAGATTCCGGGTCGATCTCCTTGGACCCCGGGCGAACGGCATCGGCCCCCTCGAATTCGACGGTGACGGAGGCGTTCGGGGGAATGGCATTGGCCCGGGGCTGCAAGCCCGGCAGGAATTGGCCAGGATTGGCCGGATCAGCCACACCCAGGAAGTCGACGCGGATGTCGGCCTTCCCCGGATCCTGCACGTTGCCGAAGGCATCGGTCAACACGCGCCCGGTTTCCGGATCCAAGCCGCGGAACGAATAAACCGGGTTGGTCCCCTTGGGTGGCCGGTCGATCACTCGACCAAAGTCGTACCAGTTGGAAAGCGCCACGCTGACGGGAGTGAACTCGGCTGGATTGCGAGTGTTGGGCTTGTCGACCCAAGAAGCTCGCGTGATCAACGAGGAGTTCTCGACGTTGGCCAACTGCCCGACCGGAACTTGGAACTGAATGATGCCGGCGCCGCCATTGCCCCCGGCACTGGGATGATTGATGGATCGGTTGCATCCCCCAGGATCGCGTGTCGCCGGGCCACCGCGTCCTCCGAGAACTTCGACGACCGCTCCATCTTGAACGAGGATGCTTCGTCCAGACTGAAACAATGCCGCCCCTCCGGCACCGCCACCACCGCATCCGGCGAAGGATCCGCAGCCAAGTTGTTCTCCGCCACCCCCGGCCCCGCCATTGCACTGAATGAACGCGGTCGAGGTCAGCACGATGTCTCCCAGCGCCTTGATCCAGAAGGCGCCGCCCCCGCCACCGCCGGATCCGCCGCGAGAGTCGCCCACGCTGTCAGCCGTGGCTCCGCCTTGGCCGAACTCGGCCTTGCAGATTCCGTTGTTGGTGGGATCCGAGTCCTTGCGACACCAGGCGCCGCAGTAGTAGCTGTCCATTCCGGTGCCGCCGCCACCGCCCCCCTGGCCCCCGACGACTCTCTGGACTTCACCTCGCAAGCCGAAGAAATCGTTGCCGTCGCTCTCGTCCGCGAACACGGCTCGCCCCGGGGCACCTCCGGGAAGAACGTTGTAGTCATCCCCGTGACTCTGGGGAGTGCGCACGATGTAGTTGCCAGCTCCATCGGGCAACACGTTGCCGATGCCTTGCGCCCTGGGAATCAGTCCGAGTCGGAACAACGAACCGCCCCCGCCACCTCCGGGTCGGTAACCCGGGTTGTGGTTGTTGCCGGACTCGTTGCAGGTGCTTTCGCGATCCGTTTGGTACGCCCCGTTCTCATCGGGATTGTCCAGACTGCCACTCGTCCCGCCGCCCCCGCCGATTCGCTGCAGATTCCCCGGCCCCCAGCCATCTCCAGCGCGCACCGGAGTGACGAGATTGCGACGATTCACCGCGCCGACAAACACCGCCGGGTGTCCCTCGCCTCCCCGTCCTCCGCCGGGGGCCGCGGCCCCGCCCGGCAGCGCCGTCACCGCCGAGTCGAAGGCATTCTCGTCCCGACCGGGAACGCCGTTCATCAAGATCGACCCGGCGATTCGCACCGTTCCGGTCGCGGTGAGGATCATCGGATTGGGACCGCGTGGCTGCAGCGTCACATGCTCGGGAATGTCGATGTCAGTGAATGCGAACACGCCGCCGACCACCTGGACGCCCGGTGGCGCATCCGGAGTCGACCCATCCAACAAAGGGAACGTCTGAACGCTGGTGTCGAGGATGACCAAGCGCGGATCACGACTGGTTCCATTGGGCGGGCGAAATGCTCCCAACTCTCCGCGTCCTTCGAACGCCAGATTGGCGGTCAACAGATTCGAATCGAGAACATCCCACGCGGCAGGGATTTGTCCGGTGCCAAGCTCCGCCGGGTCTCGGTTTTGGTGGCGGGCGTCGTCGAAGTGCTCCATGACCACATCTCGAACCGAGGCCGGCGCAGGAGCCACGGTGAACGTGGCGGCAACTCGAGTGTCGCTGGCCGGTACACCACCTTCCCCCAGTCCCTTCAACTCGAGGGGATACTCAAGAGACAACAGGTGATCGAAGGGCAGGATCCCACTCGGTCGAATTTCCACGATCGCGCTCTGCTCGTCGTTTCGGAGCAGATCCACTTCGATCCCCAACTCCAACCCCGCGGCCGACAGGGTTCGGTCTTCGAGGTCGACCAATCGAAACGCCGCCAAGTTTTCGATGGTCGGCAGAACGGGCCCATCGAAGCGCAGGGTGAAACCTCGTCGCGGTTCGAACAGCGCCTCGGGATCCCCGTAGAGCTGGGGAGTCACCCCGACAGCGCCGTCACTCGGGTTCGACTCCAACAATCGCGGTCGGCGTCCTTCGATCCCGGCGAAGAACTGGGACTCGACTCCCGTCGTCGAAAACACCAACTCCACCGAGGCCTCGTTTCCCGCAGCGCTATGTTTCGCCAAGACCTGTTTGTCGATGGACTCGATGAATTGCGGCCAGGTGTCCGGACCGATGCGTACCGAGTAACGCTCGAGCGGAACCAATCCGGCTCCCCCCGAATCGACAACCTTGTCGGCAACCATCTGAAGAGGACGGCGCGGGAAGTCGGGAGTGAAGATGACCCGAGCTCCTTCGACACGGAATTGCCCGGAAGCTAGCACGCCTCGGGTGTCGCGAATGGGGATTGTTTCGAAACCCACCTGACTGGGGTTCGGGGACTCACTGAACTCGAACAC
Organism: Planctomycetota bacterium; assembly: GCA_028289345.1. Taxonomy (GTDB): domain Bacteria; phylum Planctomycetota; class B15-G4; order B15-G4; family SIAN01; genus JANQQL01. The sequence goes on from JANQQL010000001.1 coordinate 386,724, forward strand.
CACTTGCTGATTCAGGGGAGCCGCGACGGGTGGAACATTCCGCGACTGAGGGTTGACGCCGCCGGGATCGGGAAACTGGATGGCCAGCAACTGTCCGGTCTTGGTGGAGGAAGAACTGCTCCCGCCACCGCCACACTGGAGAAGAGAAAGCAGAGCACACGTCAAGCCGAGGCGGGTGCCGCCAAGGCGGCCCCACCAGGCAAGGGCTTCAGGTCGTGGCGTCGGGATCTTGCTCAAAACTCGGCCCGAATCGTGATGCTTTGGACGGTCGGCCGGGGGGTGGTGGGCGAGAGTTCGCCCCCGCCGGCGGTGAGGTCGAAAAGGATCCGATAGCGCAGGAACTGCATGCCGTTGGCCACCCCCGGGGAAGGGGCCCAGTCGGTCACGCTCTCCGGGTCGATTTCCTTGGATCCAGGGCTCAGCCCCTGGGCTCCCTGGAACTCCACGGTGACCGTCGCGTTGGAGGGAATCGAGTGGGCCCGCGGCTCCAATCCCGGGAGGAATCCCCCCGGATTGGCCGGGTCGGGCAATCCCAGGAAGTCCACGCGGACGTCACTGAGCTGGGGATCCAGGACGTTGCCTGCCTCATCCGTCAGTACCTGCCCGGTGGCCGGATCCAGACCGCGAAAACGAAACACCGGATTGCTGCCACGCGGTGCCCGGTCGATCGTCCGTCCCATGTCGTACCAGCGAGAAAGCGCGACGCTGACCGGTGTGAACTCGGAAGGGTTCCGGGTGTTGGCCGAGTCGACCCAAGCACCTCCCGTGATGCCGGAACGATCCTCCACTTCGGCTCTCTGTCCCCGCGGTACTTGAAGTTGCACGATGCCGCGGGATCCGGCTCCCGCCGAGCCACGATGTTCCGGCTTCTTCGGACCGTTGCAGGCGTCCAGTCGCTTGACTGCATTGCCGCCGCGTGCACCCGCCACGTCAATGCGCGCACCGGCTTTCATGACGATCTCGGTTCCCGATTGAAACAAGGCGGCACCGCCCGAGCCACCGCCGCCGCAGCCAGAGAAGTTGCCACAGCCGATGGCTTCGCCACTTCCGCCTTTTCCTCCGGCGCAGCGGAAGCGAGCGGTCGACTCGATCGAAATGGGACCCAGTGCTTTGATGGAAAACGCTCCTCCACCCCCACCGGCGGAACCGCCGCGAGAGTCACCCACGCTGTCCGCCAATCCACCGCCCAGTCCAAACTCTGCGCGACACAAGCGCGCGGGCGCCGGCGAGTCCTCCTTTTTGCACCAGTTGCCGCAGTAGTAGCTATCCAACCCACTGCCGCCGCCACCGCCCCCTTGGCCTCCGTGAACTCCTTGCACTTCTCCACGGAATCCGAAGAAGTCGTTGGAGGGATCCTCGTCCGAGAACACGGCAGTTCCTGGTTCGCCACCGGCCAATTCGTTGTGGCCCTCTCCATAGTTTTCTGGGGTGCGAACGATGAACCCCCCTTGGCCATCGGCCAAGACGTTGCCACGACCCGCTGCCAGCGGCCGCTTGCCGAGTCTCAGGAACGAACCTCCTCCTCCTCCTGGTGGCTTGGAGCCGGGGTTGTGTCGGCCCCCTTCGTTGCAAAGGCTCTCGGCATTGGTCATGTAGTCGCCGTTTTCGTCCGGCGAATCGAAACTGCCCGACTGGCCACCACCCCCACCGATGCGAGCGCGATTGCCGGGCCCCCATCCTGTGCCTCCTGCGGGTGGGGAAACCAGGGACCGTTTGCTTACTTGCAAACCCACGAAGCGAATGGGCTGACCTTCGCCACCACGGCCTCCTCCGGGTCCACCGGCGCCCCCCGGAAGCGAGGTGACAGCCGAGTCGAAGGAGTTTTCGTCACGACCATCCTGTCCGCGAAGTTCGAACTCTCCGGCGATGCGCACCGATCCCGTGGCGGTGAGCACCAACGGGTTCGGACCGCGCGGCTCCAGGATGACCCCTTCGGGAATGTCGATGTCCGTGAACGCGAACACTCCGCCTACCACCCTCGTGAACGGCGGGGCTTCGGGCGTCGAACCATCCAACAGGGGAAACTCTTGAACGCTGGTGTCCAAAACAACGAGCCGAGGCGATGCAAGATCCGCCGGAGGAGGCGGCGCAAACCGTCCCAATTCCCCGGCGCCTTCAAACGCGAAGTTTGCGGTCAGGACATTCGAATCCCTCTCGTCCCAATCCGCCGGCACTTCCCCGGGACGGATCTCGCCAGAGTCGACGTTCATGCGACTTTGGTCATCGAAGTTTTCGACGATCTCATCGACAATCGTTCGGGAGTTCGCCTCGGCAACGGAAAACGTCGACGCCACCCGCGTCGATGTCGGTGACGTCTCCCGTTCCGCGAGGCCACGCAGTTCGCGCGGGTACTCCAGGGACAAGAGATGACCGAATGGCAGGATCCCACTCGGCATGACATCCACGATTGCGCGGTCGGACTCGTTGACGCGCAGCTCGACGTCAATGCCCAACGGCATCCCCGCGGGGAATGCTGAGCTCGTTGCATCCAGATCGACCAACCGAAACGCGTCCAGGTTCTGTTTCCCCGGATGCAGGGGGCCGTCGAATTCCAAGGTGAAGCAGCGTCGCGGAGGATAGGCGCCGCGCGGATTCGAATAGAGCTGCGGAGTCACCTGAGAACTCCCATCCGGCGGATCGGCTCGCACGAGCCGCGGTCGGTGGGCGGGGATTCCTCGAAAATAGTCTTCCGGCACCACGGTCGTTCCGAAACTCACCTGGATGCCGTTCGGGTCTTGAGGATCCGGGTAACTCTTTCGAACCTCGGCGTCGACCTCGCGGACGAAGTTCCACGTCAAGGGACCGAGGCGCAACGTGTAAGTCTGACCGGGGCTCAAACCGGCACCGCCGTTGTTCACGGCTTGTCCGGAGGCGGCGGACGGCTCGCGATCCGGAAACCGAGGGACAAAGATGACCCGTCGACCGTCCACCCGATAGGTCCCCGACACCGTCTGCCCCAAGGAGTCACTCACCGGCACAGTCTCGGGCCCCACTTCACTGGGCCGGGGAGCAGCCGTGAACTCGAGCACGATCTGCTGGTTCAACGGAGCGGCGACCGGAGCTTGATCCTGCGCCGAGGCATTGACCCCCGAAGGATCTGGAAAAGTCACCGCCAGCAGATCCCCGCTGCTCTTTCCTCCGCCGCCGCTTCCTCCCCCTCCACACCCGGTCATCCCCGACGGCAGCAGCAGAACGCTGGCCCAGAAAGCCGTCCGGCGCAAGTTGGTCAGGAAGTGCCGCATTCAGAACTCCGCGCGAATCTTGATCTCTTGAACCACCGGGCGCGGCGAGTCCGGCCCCACGACGCCCTGCTCTCCCTGATCCGCCGCAATGTCGAAGGTGATTCGATAGCGAAGGAACTGGTGTCCATCCGCCACACTGGCCCGAACGCTCCAGTCGGTTTGGGTTTCGGGATCCACCTCTTTCGATCCCGGGACCACGGGTTCGCCTCCCTGAAACTCAACTCTCACTGTCGCGTTGGCCGGAATGAAATGGGAGCGAGGTTCCAGTCCAGGAAGGAACTGGCCGGGGTTCGTCGGGTCCGATTGTCCAAGAAAGTCGACGCGAATGTCCGAGCGACCCGCGTTCACCACATTGCCGAAGCCGTCGGTTCTCACGAACCCCTGGTCGTCGGTCCCGGTGAATCGGAACGAGGGATGAGTTCCGCGAGGTGGGCGCTCCACCACTCGACCCATGTCGTACCAAGACGACACGGCCACGCTCACCGGGGTGAACTCCACGGGGTTTCTGTCGTTGTTCTGATCCACCCAACTCCCGGACGTCAGCTCCGCTCCGGCATCCACGTCGGCGGTTTGTCCGCGAGGCACTTGGAGCTGGATCAGTCCTCGACCGCCGCCGCCTCCGGATCCACGATTTCTGGTGTTAAGCTGAGTGCAACTCAACAAGGCTCCTTGCCAGTTCGAAGCGTTCCGGCCGTTGCCGCCGCGGACGTCGATGGAAACCTTGTCTTGAATCTCGAGATCGGTGGCAGAGCGCAAGATCACACACCCTCCCGATCCGCCTCCTCCGGCTCCGGAGTAATTGCCACACCCCAACTGTTCGCCGCCGCCCCCGTTGCCTCCTCGACAGTTCAGGGACGCGCCTTCGGCAACCACGATTGGTCCCAAAGACTCCACCACGAACGCCCCGCCGCCGGCTCCTCCAGCCCCACCGCGTGCATCGACGGAGCTACTCCCCACCGTCGGGTTGGACCCGAAGATGGGATCGCTTCGGCACACCCCGTCATTGTCGGGGTTCGCGTCGCTCTTGCACCAATGACCGCAGAAGTAACCGTCCAACGCCGAGCCTCCGGCGCCACCCCCTTGTCCTCCGAAGGCGACTGCTTGCTCGCCGCGGACACCAATGAAGTTGTTTGACGCGACTCCGTCGCTGAAAGGCCAGTCTCCCGGTTGACCGCGCAGCAGCACATCCCAGCCGTCTCCGAAATCGGCGGGGCGCCGCAACAGGTAGTTTCCTTGGCCGTCTGCCAGGACATTCCCCAGCCCGTCTTGCTTGGGAGCCTGGCCCACCCTCAAGTGGGACCCTCCCCCACCACCGGGGGGCCGGTACGAACGTCGTTCGTCGATGGGAAACGCCAACGAGTGGTGATCGTTCGACAACTCGTTGCAGTCGATTTCGACGTCGGTTCCCCAAAACTTGTCATCGACGATGCGCGAGATGCACCAGTCCTTGCCGTCGATGTCTTCTTCCACGAAGAACCCTTCGTCGCACGGAGCGCTGATTCCCTTGAAGCGCTTGCGAACTCGGACATTGGTGTCGAAGGTGCCGCACTGCCCGCCATGTCCCCCGCTTCTCTGCGCGTTCGAAGGTCCCCAGCCTCGCCCTCCCCGGGACGGAGAAACCAACCCCGACTGGCTGACAACGTTGCCGCGAAACGCCAAGGGTTGCCCCTCGCCCCCGCGTCCCCCGCCGGCGACTCCGGCGCCCCCGGGCAGGATCGTGACCGCCGAATCGAAGGCGTCTTCGTCGGTTCCCGCCTGGCCCGAAAGATCGACATCTCCCGCGATGATCACGGACTCGGTCGCGCTGAGGATCAGGGGATTGCTACCACGCACGCGCAGCGTCACTCCCTTGGGAATCTCGATGCAGGTGAAGGCAAACACGCCTCCCAGAACCTCCGTTCCTGGGGCCGCCTCGGGAGTGGATCCATCAAGCAATGGAAAGCTCTGGCGGCTGGTGTCGAGGGTGATCGTGCGAACGCTGCCGTCGGCCGGAGCCAACGGTCGAAACGCACCGAGTTCCCCGTTTCCTTGGAACGCAAACCCTGGCTCCAATCGACCGGAGCCCCGCCGATTCCAATCGGCCGGTAGAAAGCCCGGCGCCGCATCCACGGTGTCATCACGGTCACGGCTCTGGAAGTCTTCGCGCAGCACGTCACGAATGGTGTCCGAAGGCGCGCTTGCCACGGTGAACGTCGATGCCACTCGAGTGGTCACTGCTTGGGAATCCACCCGGTCCTCGGGGTCTTCGAGGCGGTCATCGTTGCGGCTGACAGGAGTCGCCAAAGCGAGCAGTTGCTCCGGATACTCCAGTGCCAGCCAGTGGCCGAACGGAAGAATCCCGCTGGGACGGACCTCCACGGTGCACCCGTCGAGTTCGTTACTCCGCAGGACGGCGGACACCCCCAGCGGCAACCCCAAGGGAAACTCGGCACTCTTCGCGTCCAGGTCGACGAGTTGGAACCCGGCCAAGTTGCTGGCGTCGGGATTCATCGGGGCATCGAAGTGCAAAACGAACGCGTGAGACGCGGGGAACAGGCCTTCGGGATCTTCGTAAAGGTGCGGGCCAATTCCAACGGCACCGTCGGGGGGATCCGAATGGGTGAGGCGTGGGGCCTTGGCTGGCAACCCCCGAAAGTAGTCCACGGTCTTCGTCGTCGTGAGGAACGTGACCAGAACTCCTTGGGGATCCGCCGGGTCCGCGAACGCTTTCAAGAACGCCGGATCGACAGCTTTGATGAACGACGGCCAAGTCGAGGGACCCACTCGAATGTTGTAGCTCGTGCCGGGACGGAGACCTGCATCCCCATGGGGAGACGCGGCGGTTGGGGTCTGTCGGGGAAGGGTCGGAGTGAAACGAACGACATTGGCTTCCACCTCGAATCGCCCGGCAACGGGAAAGCCGGAGGGGTCTCGAATTGAAAGCCGCTCGGCATTGACCTGGGACGGGCGCGGGTTTCCCGAAAAGGTGAACTCCACCTGCTGAACCAAGGGGGCTGCCAGGGGGGGGACTTGGACCGCCGTGGCATTGACACCCTCGGGATCCGGGAAGGTGATTCCGGTCAGTGTGCCCACGCTGTCGAAGGACCCGGACGAGGAGCCTCCGCCCCCGCCGCATCCAAGCAGCAACCCGAGAAAGAGAAGGCCCGCCAGGCGCGACGAAACCAGGGGCTGTCGAGCGTTCAGGGATGCCGCCACGGGAGCAAAGAACGCAAAGGGCGCCATGCACGATATCTCCGCCGCACGCCGTTGAGAGGGGCGCGGTGGTTGCGAATCTGGAAGGACGCTTGAGACTGGTACGAGCTGCTGGTTCCCGACCGTCTTTTTTAGCCGGGCGTCCGAACGGAGGAAACAACGTGGACGGGGAACCTCGGACAGAGGATCCTCTTCCGCACACATGCCGTCGCGCCTGTCAGGCTCAACTCCGGCTTTGCGCCGGGCCCACCCCAGGATTAGAGCGGATTTCGAACCATCCTTCGTGCACCCGGAATCCGACAATCCTCAGGTCTTTTGTGACGCGACCTCGCGGACTTCGGCCACGACCAGGTCTCCGACCTCGGCCGTCGAGTGCTCGCCAGCTCCGAGGGATCGGATTCGACGGGACTCCAGCAATCGCGCAATGGACTTCTCGAGACAGCGGGCCGCGTCTTCCTCTCCCAAGTAGGTCAGCATCATTTGGGCGGCGTTGATGGTGGCCAACGGGTTCGCGACTCCCTTGCCGCGGTACTTCGGAGCCGACCCGTGAATCGGCTCGAACATCGAAACCTTGCCGGGATGCAGATTGCCGGACGCGGCAATGCCCAAACCACCCTGCACCATTGCTCCGAGGTCGGTGAAGATGTCCCCGAAGATGTTCGGCATGACTGCCACATCGAACCAGTCCGGGTTCTTGATCAACCACATGCATGCCGCGTCGATGTACATGTGATCGGTTTCAATGTTGGGATACTCGGACGCGACCTTCTCGAACACGCGAGTCCAGATATCCTGAGCACGGATGGCGTTGGCCTTGTCGACCAACGTGACCTTCTTGCGACCGGTGACCACCGCTTGTTCGAAGGAGTAGCGAATGATCCGCTCCACGCCCTTGCGCGTGTACAACATCGTCGCCATGGCCACTTCGTCGCCGGTGTCCTGCTTGAAGGTCCCGCCGATCCCGGTGTAGGCATCTTCGGTGTTCTCGCGCATGACCAGCATGTCGACTTGCTCGGGCGTCCGATCTTTCAGCGGACAAAGGTGCTCGGCATAGAGCTTGATCGGGCGCAAGTTGACGTACAGGTCGAGTTTGAAGCGCAAGCCGGCAATCACTGCTCGCTCGATCAACCCGGTTTCGATGCGCGGATCGCCGATGGCACCGAGTAACACCGCGTCCATTTGACGGTATTCGTCGTAGGCCGAATCCGGGTGCAGCTCCTTCGTCGCAAGGTAATGATCCGCGCCCCAGGGATACTTGGTCGTACGCAGACGAAATCCGAAGACTTCGGTCAGAGCCTCCAGGACCTTCAATCCCTCGGCCACGACCTCTTCCCCGATGCCATCTCCGGGAATCACCGCAATGCTGTATTCGTTGGACACGGTTGGTTTCTCGATTCTGAAAACGCTTGGCCCCAGCACGCCATGGCACCCGGGGTTTTCGTGATCTTGGAATGAAATCGTTGTCGAAAATGATCTTGGGAGAGCAACCCAGTCGTGGTTCCGCGAAGCCGCGAACGCGACACAGTCCCCACAGCAAAGAAGAACAGGAAGCGATCGAACAACCGAGGAGTCGCCGCCGCCGGGTTCCCAAGTCTCGGGGCGGAGAGTTCATCGCCCCAAGACCTCGGTGGCTCAGTCGGCGCAGGCTTCGATCATCAGAGCGATGCCTTGACCTCCTCCGATGCACGCGGAGGCAATGCCGTAACGCCCTCCTTTGCGGCGCAACTGATGCATCAGCGTTAACACCAGGCGGGTCCCGGTGGCGCCCAAGGGGTGCCCCACAGCAATGGCGCCTCCTTGCACGTTGGCCTTGTCCCGGTTCAAGCCAAGTTCCTTCTCCACCGCCAAGTACTGAGCCGAGAAGGCTTCGTTGATCTCGAACAAGTCAATCTGATCCAAGGCAACGCCGGCCTTTTTGACCACGTCTTGGATCGCGGGGACAGGGCCGATCCCCATGATCTCGGGGGGCACACCGGCATAAGACCACTCCACCAGCCGCGCCAAGGGCTTCCAGCCCTCTTTCTCGGCACGCTGTTGGGTGGTGACCAATAGCATCGCGGCACCATCCACGATCCCACTCGCGTTGCCTGCGGTCACCGTGCCGTCCTTGCCAAACGCCGGTCGTAGCGACGACAGAGCCTCGGCCGAAGTCTCCGGCTTGATGTGGTCGTCGGTATCCACCACCGTCGTCTTGCCGCGCTTTTCGATCTTGATGGGAACGATCTCATCGGCAAAGGCGCCGGACTGCACCGCCGCCGCCCCGAGTTGATGAGAACGCAGCGCGAATTCGTCTTGAGCCTCTCGAGAGATCTCATACTTCTTCGCCAAGTTCTCGGCGGTCTGGGCCATAAAGAACCCGCAGTACGGGTCCTTCAGGGACGAGAACAGCAAATCTTCGAGTTGAGGCTGACTCCCCAACCGATAGCCCTCCCTCGCACCGCGCAAAACAAAGGGAGCCTGGGACATGCTTTCCATGCCGCCCGTGGCCACCACCGAGGCTTCCCCCAACTGCAAGAGCTGAGCCCCGCTGATGATCGACTGGATCCCCGACCCGCACAGCCGATTGACGGTGAGCGCCGGACAGTCAATGGGAACTCCGGCGTGAAGTGCCACGTGACGAGCACCGTAAATCGAGAACTCGGACGTCTGCATCGCATTCCCGACCACCACGTGATCGATCTTTTCCGCAGCCACTCCGGCTCGTTCCATGGCGCCTTGCAGCGCGACCGCACCCAGCTGCATGGACGTGTGATTCTTCAGCTTGCCGAATCCGGGAGTTCCCGAGTACTCCGCCATCGCGGTCCGGGCACCACCCACGATCACCAGACTGGACTTGTCGGCGGGTTGGCTAGTCATGATTCTTTCCTTTGTTGACGATCCGTGACGGACCGGGGACCTTCGCGCGAGTCCCTGTTCACTTGCCCTGAAAACTCGCCGGACGCTTTTCCAAGAACGCCGTCAGGCCTTCCTTGGTGTCGTGAGTGCTGGCGAGGACTCCGAACAGACTGGCTTCCAGGGTCAGCCCCTCGTCCAAGGACAAGTCGTAACCAGTGTAGGTCGACTCCATGGCAAACCGAACCGCAAGAGGACCGCGGGCCAAGATCTTGTCCACGATTTCTTGGGTCTTGGGCAGAAGTTCCGCCGGATCGAAGACGTGATTGACGAGGCCGAGTCGGTGGGCTTCCTCGGCCGAAATCGGTTCCCCGCTCAAGATGAGCTCCATCGCACGACCGGTCCCGACCAAACGGGGAAGTCGCTGGGTCCCGCCGTAGCCGGGAATCAAGCCAAGCTTGACCTCCGGCAAACCGACCATGGCATTGCTCGACGCCGTCCGGAACGTGCAAGCGAGAGCCAGTTCCAGCCCACCGCCCAGGGCAAACCCGTTGACTGCGGCGATCACCGGCTTTCCCAAGCGCTCGATGCGGGACAACAGCAGTTGCCCCTTGCGCGCGGTCGCTTTGGCCTGAACCGCATCGAGGGTCGCGAGCTCCTGGATGTCTGCCCCCGCCACGAACGCCTTGTCGCCGGCTCCGGTGAGAATCACCGCTCCCACCTCGGCATCCTGCCCGGCTTCGGCAATGACCTGGTCCAGGTCATCCAACAACGCCGCATTCAAGGCATTCAACACCTTGGGCCGGTTCAGGGTGACCAGCAACGTATCACCACTGCGTTCGACGATCAGATTCTCAAAAGACGCTGCCACGAAGGTTCCTCCTTCCGGGGGTTACTCAGCCGAAGCCCGTGGAACAATGCTCAGGCTTTCGATCACCACTCGCTCGGTCGGTCGAGACGGCACATCGTCGACTCCGCCTTGGGCCCATTCGCGAGGGACTTCTGCCAAGGCATCGAGCACTTCCTCGCCAGCCACCACTCTGCCGAACGACGCGTAGTTGCCATCGAGCACCTTCTGCCGGTCGAAGCAAAGGAAGAACTGGCAGCTCGCTGAATTCAGGTCCGCCTCTCGAGCCATCGACAGTGTGCCCCGTTCATGAGGCACGCCACTCGCTTCGAAAGGAATGCGCCGGCCCGAGTTCCCCGTGCCATCGCCGTTGGGGCAACCTCCCTGAGCCATGAAGCCGGGAACCACTCGATGGAACGTGAGACCGTCATAGAAGCCATCGGAGGCAAGGCTCACGAAGTTTCGAACCGTTTGCGGCGCCCGTTCGGGAAAGAACTCAATTCGTAGCTCGCCGAACTCTGTCTTCAGGATTCCTTGCAGCCGCGAGTGGTCTCGCCAAACATCGACCACCAAGGGCTTTCCCAGGAAGTCTGGCAATTCGAGCACGACCTGTCCTGCCGCCGCCACCGCGGCCGGACACAGCATGGCCAGATCCCAACGCCCCCGAACCTCCGCCCCCGGCGGCAACCAGAAGCCTCCTTCGACCCCTGGGATGGAAGGGGAGGCAGTCCAAGTGTCTTCCCCTCGTCGCACGACCAGTCCCTGTCCAAATAGGACCGCCGACGGAAGTTCTTGCTTTTCTTCCCCTGCATTATGAAGTCGATACTCGATCGGTGCGGGGCGTCCTTCGACAAGCGGAGCCTCGACCACAGTCAAGGTCGCTTCGATGCCAGAGGCGGGGTCGGAACCACACATGACGGCCAACAGAAGTGAGATCCAAGCGCTGATCATGCTCAGGCTCGCTTGTCACCATCCCAGCGATAGAAACCCTGACCCGACTTGCGTCCGAGCTTGCCATCCTTGACCATCGAGCGCAGCACGGCGGGGGGCTCGAACAACGGGTTGTCGGGGTAGCGCGCGTGCCAGCCTTCGACAATGAACAAGGTCGTGTCCAACCCCACGTAGTCAAGCAGGGTGATCGGCCCCATCGGGTGCCCGCAACCCAGAGTCATGCCGGTATCCACGTCTTCGACGGTGGCGTCACCTCGCTCCACCATGCGCACGGCTTCCAAGAGCAGTGGCACAAGGAGTCGATTGACGACGAAGCCTGGCGTGTCTGGAGCGAGGATGGCGACCTTTCCAACGGCCTTGCCGAAGGCCCGAGCCTCCTCAATGACCTCGGAGCTCACGCCTTCGTGGCGAATCACCTCCACGAGTTTCATGAGCGGCACCGGATTGAAAAAATGCAGTCCGACAAAGCGCTCGGGGCGTCCTGAGGCCGTGGCCATCTCCTCGATCGGAAACGAAGAAGTGTTGGAGGCGAAGATCGCCTCCGGCTTGCAAATGCCACCGAGGCTGGCGAACAAGGACTTCTTGGCTTCCAGGTTCTCGGTGATGGCTTCAATCACCAGATCGCAATCCGCCAAGTCTTCCAACTTCTGGGTTTTGGAGAAACGCGCGAGAGTTTCCTCACATTGCGTGGCAGTCAGCTTTTCCTTGCTGACGAGTTTGCGCAACGACCCTTCGATTCTTGCAAAGCCCTTTTCCAGGACCTCCGTGGCGAGCTCACAAACCACCACTTGGGAGCCAGCCGCGGCCGACACCTGGGCGATTCCGGAGCCCATCAGTCCACACCCCACCACGCCGACCTTCTGAATCGCCACTCGACTCCGCTCCTTCCCAGACATCATTCGACGCCACGAGTTCACTGCTCGGCGCCTTGCGGGCCACTCGAATTCCCGAGGCGACCGAACAGAGCATTCAACCCCTCGGGGGGCAGCAGCGCAACTCTCGGGGGCTCACGCGCCCCGCTGGAACTCCATCGCCAACCCCATGCCGCCACTGACGCACAGGGTGGCGACACCCCGGGCGGCCTCCCGGCGCTGCATCTCGTGGAGCAACGTGACCACAATTCGCGCGCCAGTGCATCCGATGGGATGGCCCAGCGCGATGGATCCGCCGTTCACGTTCAGGCGATCTCGCGCAAAGTGCAACTCGCGGTCGCACGCCAAGACTTGGGCCGCGAACGCCTCGTTCAGTTCCACCAGGTCGTAGTCCTCGAGCGTGCGACCGGTCCGGCGACAGAGTTCCTGCATCGCGGGCACGGGACCAATGCCCATGATCGACGGGTCGACTCCCGCTGCCACGAAAGTGCCGAGAGTCGCCAGCGGCGTCAGGCCGCGCTTCCCGGCCTCGGCTTCGCTCATCAGCAACAGCGCCGCGGCACCATCGGTGATGCCCGAGGAGTTGCCGGCATGCACGCTGCCGTCTTTGGCGAACACCGGCGGAAGCTTCGCCATTTTCTCGACCGTGACCCCGTCTCGCGGATGCTCGTCCGCCTCCACGGTTACGTCGCCCTTGCGCCCCGAAATGGTGAGCGGAGCGATCTCGTCTTGGAACTTCCCCGCTGCTCGAGCCTCCTGACACCGACGTTGGGTCTCGACCGCGTATTCGTCTTGTTCCTGCCGTGAGATCTCGTAGCGCTGGGCCAAAGTTTCCGCCGTGGCCCCCATGGGTTTCCCTGCCATCGGGCAATCGAACCCATCTTTGTACATCGCATCGACCACCTTCGCGTGGCCCAGTCGATAGCCCGTTCGAAACCCGTCCAGAAAGAACGGCAGACGACTCATGCTTTCGGTCCCGCCCGCGATCGCCACCGTCGCGTCACCACGACGAATGCTCTCGGCGGCAAGCTGAATCGATTTGAGTCCGGAGCCGCAGGCCATGTTTACCGTGTAGGCCGTGGCCGCTTCGGAAATGCCCGAGTGACAGAGCACTTGGCGTGCAACGTTTGGTCCGCCTCCCGCTTGACGCCCATTGCCGAAGATCAACTCCTGAACGTCCTGGGGGTCGACACTCGCGGCGTCCAAGACTGCTCGCACTGCATGGACCCCCATCTCGGCAGCGGTCAACGAGGACAGGCCTCCCAAGTACTTGCCAATGGGAGTGCGCAATGCATGGGTCACCACGACCGTTGAAGAAGGAGAGTTCACGCTTGCACTCCGTAGCTCATCAAAAGTTGCTCGGCGATGGAGACCCGTTGTTGCTCGTTGGCACCGAGCGCAAGGGGAAGCAGCTTGGCGTCGCGATAGGCCCGTTCGACGTGGTATTCCCGGGTGTACCCGTACCCGCCGAGAACCTGCACTGCGTCGAACCCGACGGACACCCCGGCCTCGGAGGCACTCGTCTTGGCCATGGCAGCCTCAACCGAGAAAGGCTGCCCCGCGTCCGCGCACTTGGCGGCGTGGTACACCAGATGGCGTGCCGACTGCAACCGAATCGCCATGTCCCCGAGTTTTGTTGCGATCGCCTCGTGCTTGGCGATGGGAACCCCGAAGGTTTGCCGTTCGGAGGCAAAACGCGCCGCTCGCTCCAGAGCGTCCTGAGCCAGTCCTAAGGAAACGGCGGAGAAGACCACCTTGGCTCGGTTTTCGGTCACCGGCTCCTGAGACGAGTCCAGGCGCTGGTTCGATTCCACGGCACAAGATTGGAAGGTCACTGCCCTGACGTCGAACGAATGGAGTCCGAGTTTGTCTTCCGGGCTGCCCACGGAAACTCCCGCCGTGTCGGCGGGCACACCGAACCAGGCCGCGGGGGACTCTCCGTCGATTTGGGCGGGAACCAACAGCACACCCGCGTGACCGGCATTGGCAACCCAGGAAGCCTCTCCGTCGAGAACAAACCCGTCGCCCTCCGCTCGCGCCGAAAGGGTGCCCGATGGGGACAGCGCACAGCCACCGAGCTTCTCCCCCGACGCCAGGTCCGGCACATGAGCAGCGCGAAACTCCTCACTGCCGCGGTCCACGAGCCCCATCGTTGCGAGCCCGACGTGGGTCGCCACCGTCATGGCCAACGAGCCCGAGGTGCGTGCGATTTCTTCGATGGCGAGAACCATCTGCAGCGCCGTCATGCCGACGCCCCCATGCTCCTCGGGAACCAGGAGACCAAGAATGCCCTGCTCGGCAAGCTCCTGAATCAGTGGGGCCGGGAAGTCGCGGTTTTCATCGCGGGTCAGCTCTCCCGGAAGAACCTCCTCTTCGCAGAACTTACGAACGGTGTTCCGCAGGATGGTGTCTTCTTCCGAGAGTCCGATTCCGGAACCATCATGCTCCAACGCCTCATCCCTCCTCTTTGCTCAGTGGTTCGTCCCGGTTGCTGGCAGCGCGTCGGCGGCGCTCCAATGCCGCCTCGATGCTCGGGGTGCTTCGATCCGAAGCATCCAAGAAGTCAGCGCTGCGCCCATCGCCAATCCAGCGCGTGAGAGCGTCACGAGAGAACTTCCACTCGCGGCCGACTTTGCGCCCTGGAATCTCGCCATCTCGCAACACCTTCTGCAGGGTTTTCGTCGAGATGCCCAGGAACCGAGCCGCCTCCGCGAAGTTGAGGATCTCCTTGTGCTCTGGCTGGGGGCCATCAAAGCCCGGGTCTACGTTTCGCGCATTCACTGTCCGTCCTCCTCCGCCTCGCTCTTTCCGGGCAATCCGGAGAAGAACGACACGATTTCTTTCGTGTTCGCCCCTGGGCCGAACACACCCGCCACTCCCCCTTCTTCAAGCTCGCGACGGTCATCGTGAGGAATGATGCCCCCCACGATCACTCGGACATGCCCGAGGCTCCGATCCTTCAACTCCTGCAGGACCCTCGGTACCAATGTGCGATGTGCGCCGGACAAGACGGACAGTCCGACCACATCCACATCTTCTTCCTCCGCCGCAGACGCAATCATCGCCGGTGTCTGCCGCAAGCCAGTGTAGATCACTTCGAACCCGGCATCCCGCAACGCGGAAGCGACGACCAAGACCCCGCGGTCGTGGCCATCCAACCCGGGTTTGGCAAGCAGGACTCGGAGCGGTGTCGTCGCCTTCATCAAAGACTCCGCCGGTACTGACCGCCGACTTCATAGAGAGCATGAGTGACCTGGCCGAGAGAGGCCACGCGAACACACTCCATGATCTCCGCGAACACATTGCCGCCCGCGATCGCCGTTTCTTGCAGGCGTTTCAGGGCAGCCGGCGCCTCCTTGGCGTGACTCGCCTGGAAGCTTCGCAAGCGAGCGATTTGCTCATCCTTTTCTTCGGTGGTTGCTCGAGCCAACTCCACGTCGGGTTGTTCGGGGCCGCTTTCGGCGTCTTCGTGGCGCTCGAAGCAGTTCACTCCGACCACCGGCAACTCGCCAGAATCCTTCTTGGTTTCGTAGAGCAACGACTCTTCTTGAATGCGACCGCGTTGGTAGTGGGTTTCCATGGCTCCCAGAACCCCGCCGCGATCGTTCAATCGCTGAAATTCTTCGAGAACCGCGGCTTCCACCAGATCTGTCAGGTAGTTGGACAGGAACGAGCCCTGCAGCGGATTCTCGTTGCGAGCAACCCCCAGCTCCTTGCTGATGATCATCTGAATGGCCATGGCCCGACGCACCGACTGTTCGGTCGGCGTGGTGATGGCTTCGTCGTAAGCGTTGGTGTGCAGCGAATTGCAGTTGTCGTTCACCGCCATCAACGCTTGCAGCGTCGTCCGGATGTCGTTGAAGTCGATTTCCATCGCATGCAACGAGCGGCCGGAAGTCTGAATGTGGTACTTGAAGCGCTGACTTCGATCGTTGGCTCCGTAGAGTTCGCGCATCGCCACTGCCCAAACCCGCCGGGCCACTCGTCCCAACACCGAGTACTCGGGATCCAGACCGTTTGAAAAGAAGAACGAGAGATTGCGCGCGAAGTCGTCGATCTGCAACCCGCGAGACAGATAGTACTCGACGTAGGTGAAGCCGTTGGCCAGGGTGAATGCGAGCTGGGAAATCGGATTCGCCCCGGCTTCCGCGATGTGGTAGCCGGACACGGACACCGAATAGAAGTTTCGCACATGGTGGTTGGTGAAGTACTCCTGGATGTCCCCCATGAGCTTCAGGGCAAAGTCCACCGCGAACAGGCAAGTGTTCTGGGCCTGATCTTCTTTCAGGATATCCGCCTGCACCGTGCCCCGAACGACGTGCAGAGTCTGCTCCTTGGTGCGTTCCCGCTCCGCCTCAGTGAGAGCTCGCCCGAGTTCGCGCTCGCGCCGTTCCACCTGCTGATCGATGGCCGTGTTGAGGAAGAACGCCAAGACGATTGGCGCGGGCCCGTTGATGGTCATCGACACCGAGGTGTTCCGGTCACACAAGTCGAAGCCTTCCATCAGCACCTTCATGTCATCCAAGGTGCAAATGGAGACGCCGCCCTCCCCGATCTTTCCGTAGATGTCCGGCCGCTCGTCCGGGTCTTCGCCGTAGAGCGTCACGGAGTCGAACGCCACCGACAAGCGCTTGGCCGTGTCGTGACGGGACAAGTAATGGAAACGCCGGTTGGTTCGCGCCGGGCCACCTTCGCCGGCGAACTGACGGCGCGGATCCTCGTCCGCACGCCGGAAGGGATACACGCCGGCGGTGTACGGGAAGTGCCCCGGCAGGTTCTCCCCTCGAAGGAAGCGATACAGATCGCCGTCATCGGTGAGCTGAGGCAAGGCGATCTTTGGAATTTTGGAGCCCGACAAAGACTCCTGAAACAGCGTCACATGGTGCTTGCGATCGCGCACCGAGTAGACGTATTCCTCGCCCTGGTACTGCTCGAACTCCTGGCGAATCGTCTCGAGAGCCTGTTTGGCTTCGGGAGGAATGCGCTGTCGGACCTCATCGATGGTTTGCTCGAGCGGTGCCGTGTCGGCGCCGGTGTCGTTCAAATGCGCCTGACTTCGTGCCAATGCCTGAAGGGTCGACAGCTCGGCGGCGTCCTTCTGAGTCGCGTCGTGGTAAGACTCCACGCACCGGGCAATCTCTCCCAGGTAACCGGTTCGGTCGGTGGGAAGAATGCGCGTCAAGCGTTCTGGGGGCTCGGGAAGATCTTGAACTTCCGCAAACAAGCCGAAGCCGTCTTTCAACGACAGGGCCATGGCATCGAACAAACGTCGAACTCCGGCGTCGTTGAAGTGACTGGCAACGGTGCCATAGACCGGCAGGCTCTCTTCGCTGACATGAGGAAGATCGCGGTTGCGTCGCAACTGCCGGCGGACGTCCCGCAATGCATCTTCGGCTCCGCGGCGCTCGAACTTGTTGATGGCCACGAAGTCGGCCAAGTCGAGCATGTCGATCTTTTCGAGCTGGCTCGGGGCGCCGAACTCGGGAGTCATCACGTACAGGGTCTGATCGGCGAATTCGGTGATTGCCGCGTCTCCCTGGCCGATCCCGCTGGTCTCGACGATGATCAAGTCGAACCCACGCGCCTCCAACTCCGCAAGCGCGCCCTCCAGAGCCGAGGTCACTTCCCGGCCGGCGGCTCGCGTCGCCAAGCTGCGCACGAACACTTGTTCCCGATTCGCCGCGTTCAGGCGGATGCGGTCCGCGAGGAGGGCGCCGCCCGTGGACCGCTTGGTGGGGTCCACCAACAACAGCCCGATCTTCATTTGCGGAGCAGCCAAACCCATCCAACGAATCAGCTCGTCCAGAAGGCTCGACTTGCCGGCACCGCCGGTTCCCGTGACCCCAAGGACGGGAACCTTGCCTTGCCGTTTGACGACTTCCTGACCACGAGCCACGGCCCGTTCCACACCGGTGATCGCACGCGCGGTGTGTGCCGCCGACAGAGCGGCGTCATCCAGCTCGTGGTCCGAAGGGTCGAACCGACAGCGCCCGGTCATGTCCGCAGCGATCCCGGCGATGCCGATCTTGCGACCGTCTTCCGGCGAATAGATGCGCTCGACGCCGTAGTCTTCGAGCTGGCGGATCTCCCGCGGGACGATGACTCCTCCGCCGCCCCCGAACACCTTGATGTGTCCGGCTCCTCGCTCTCGCAGTAGATCGATGATGTAGCGGAAGAACTCGTTGTGACCGCCTTGGTAAGACGAGATCGCGATGCCTTGCACATCCTCTTGGATCGCGGCATTGACGATCTCTGCCGCCGAACGGTTGTGGCCGAGGTGAATCACCTCCGCCCCATTCTTCATCAACAAGCGGCGAATGATGTTGATCGAGGCATCATGACCGTCGAACAACGCGGCGGATGTGACCAAGCGAACCGGGACCTCGGTTCGTGCCGCCAAGTCTTTGCCCGGATCGACTGCCGCGGACGAGTGTAGGTTCATGGGTTCCCTCCCTCGGGAGCGGCCGGCAGCATCCGCGTCAGCAAACCGTTCGCCATGGCATGCGGAGAAACTCCGCTCCAATCGCAATCGGCGTGAAACTCCTTGCGCAACTCCACCGTCAATCGCTCCTCCAGGATCCGCAGAGCGATTCCTTGCACGCGGTGCTCAAAGCGGTTCCGCTTGCGACGCGCCCACTGATCCGATTGCTTCCCTTGCGAGGCTCGCGAAGCCAACTCCTGGGACAGTTCCGCGAGTCCGACTCCTTGCAGCGCAGACACCTGGAGAACCGGGGGAGGATTTCCATGTCCTTCCGACCGGAGTTCGAGGGCATATCGGATGGTGTCTTCGGCACGGTCTGCGCCAGGAATATCGCACTTACTTATAACGAAGATGTCCCCCACCTCCATCAGACCAGCTTTCATGGCCTGGACGTGATCCCCGCTTTCCGGAGCGACCACGACGACCGTCAGGTCCGCGGCGTGCGAGACTTCCACCTCGCTTTGCCCGGCACCGACAGCCTCGACCAAAAGCCATTCGAATCCGAACGCGTCGAGCAGATCGAGCTGGTCGTGAACTGCACCGGAAAGTCCGCCCGCGATGCCGCGGTTCCCGACCGACCGGAAAAACAGGCCAGGGTCGGGTTCCGGGGCCGACAGACGGACCCGATCGCCAAGCAGTGCTCCCCCGCTGCGCTCGCTGCTGGGGTCCGTGGCCAGGACCGCCACGGTGCTCCCTTCAGAGCGGAGCTGTCGGGACAAGCCATCCACGAGAGTGCTTTTTCCGACCCCCGGTGACCCGGTGATGCCGATTCGCCAGGCCTCTTGCTGGGCATCCCTGACCCGGTCGGCCACGGATAGGAACCGGGATGGTTCGGACTCCGCAATTGTCAGGAGTCGCGCCAGAGCACCCCGATCGCCTTTCCGCAACCGATCGAAGAGCTCTCCCGCATCCATCCGGTGTCGGTTCGCCATGCTCCCATCCTACCCGGGCGCCGGCTCCGGGCAGAAACTCGTTCCGGGCCCTCCTAATTCTCTCGCAAGTGAATGATTCACAAGGCCTTATAAACAGCACGCGAGAGCTTCCGCGGCCCCCGAAAACGCGACCATCCAACGGCACTTCCGGAAACAAAGACGCTCGGCTTACGCACCACTATGAACGCGCGAGACACGTCCCCTCCCCACCAACGATTTCCCTGGCTGGGCTGGTTGCTCGGACAGGGGGTCATTCTGGTCGTGATCGTCTTCACTGGACGCTTCGCCGAGGAGCGTCCCCAGTTCGAACCGGACGACTTTCGTTACCTGGCGCTGTTGCAGCAGGAAGAGTCCAGCCCAGGTCGCTCGATCCTGGACCAGTGGGTCGTCGAAAACAGCTGGCGTCACCTTTGGTGGATGGATGTCGCCGCCAATGTCCGCTTCTTTCGCCCCACGGTTTTCGAAAGTTTTCGTGTCGATCGGATCTTTCACGGGGCAGGCGCTCGGGGCGTGCACCGGACCAACGTCGTGTTGCACGGAATCACCTGCTTGCTGGCCTCGGCACTTTTGTTTCGCGCGCTCCGCTCGCGGTTGGCGGCGCTGGCCGCGAGTACCCTCTTCGCCTCGTTCTATTGCCATGGGGAAACGCTTTGGTACGCCTCGGGGCGAACCGACAGCTTGGCCGCCTTGTTCTTCCTGACCGGACTCACTTTGCATGTGGGAGGAAGCCATACCCATCGTTGGCTTCGCGGATTCGGGCCGGCCGCATTCCTTCTCGCTCTTTTTTCCAAAGAACTCACCGTCGTGCTCCCGGTGTTACTGCTCTTGCATGACCGCTGGACCCAACGCAGTCCGAGTTCGTGGTTCTCCCTTTTGAAGAAAGAGAAAAGGCTGTACGCGGCCTATGCAATGGTGGCCTTGCTTTCTCTGCTCCTTCGCCAAATGGCTCTCGCCGGCCGTGGGGATGGCGCCCTGGTGTTTCCCTACTTCGTCTCCCCGGGGGACCCCGCTCAGTACCTGACTCACGTGTTCACTCAACTCCGGGCCTACTCGGAAAACCTGCTGTTTGCCCGCTACACGCCGCCCTTCGTTCAACCCGAGACCGTGGGCCAGTTCACTTCCTGGGGCAAGTTTGCTCTCGGCATGGCGGTTGCCTGCGCGGTCATCGCGATCACCTGGAAACGGCGAAGGATGTGGTTCTTCGCCGTCCTGGGCTTCACCACCTGGCTGCCCACCTCGGTGGCCTACGTGAGCGAACGGTACTTGCTCCTGCCGAGTCTTGCCCTCGCAGGGGCCATTGGGTTGTTCTTGGAAAACACTCGCCCACGACGCTGGCTGTTTCGGTTCTTTGTGGTGATGGTGTTCGGCTGGGCCGCCCACCAAGCTTGGCAACTCGACCAAAAGAACCGCTTCTACAGCAGTCCGCACTTGCCGCGTGTGGCTGAGGTGATCAGTCGTCGTTGCGCGCCGTTCCGTGATTCGGTCGCGCAAGGCAAAGAGCTCCTCTTTGTGAACTTTCCGTCCAACTGGGTTCATGCCCAGTTTCTACAGGACCAGCTGCGCATCGTCCTCAACCTCCCCGCCGCCCGCGCGCGGGTCCTGACATTGATGCCCGAATCCCAGAAAGCCGACCCCCTCATCCAACTCCGAAAAAAGGGGGAGCGAACGGTCGAGATTCACGCCACGAGTTCTCTGATGGAGCACCGAGACGCGGTGTTCCCCTGGGTGTCGATGCGACCCGGAGAACAGTACGATCTGCGCGGGATGGACGGGCGCATCACCGTCATCGAGGGAGACGTCCATCGCTTGCAAACATTCCAAGTCGACCTTCCCCGTCCCCTGGAGAACTATCTCGTCTTGACGTTCGTTCCCCCGGACAATCCCACCATGTCTCGTTCCGAACAGCTCCTGCGCGGTCAGATCAAGGAGTTGCAGGTCCCATGATCGCTTCGCAAAGAGCTCGTTCTTTCGTGGACGACCGAATCGCCAAGCTCCGCTCTCCCTTCGGGATGCGGATGATTGTCCTCGCGTTGCTGGTCACGGCTTCCTGCCGAGAATCCACGAGTCCCCCGGACATCGTGGTGGTCGTGATCGACACTTTGCGCGCCGACCACGTGGGGCTGTATGGTCACGAACGGGCGACCACGCCCGGCATGGATGCACTCGCCGAGCAAGGAGTCTGGTTCTCCCGCGCCTACTCTCACTCGGGCTGGACCTTACCCTCGGTCACCAGCTTGCTGACGGGACGTCTGCCCCATGAACACGGGGTGGGTCGAGATCCACGGCAGGTGGATCGATTCGGATGCCTCGGTGCCCAGACTCCCAGCCTTCCGGAATTGTTGACTCCGGTCGGATATCGCTGTGGCGCCATCATCAACAACACCTTCCTCGCTCCTGAATTCGGGGTCCACCGAGGCTTCCACGACTACGACTACGTGGGCGCCACCAAAGAACGACACCGGACTGCAAAGGAATCGGTGAGCCGTGCCATCGAGTGGCTCGCCGACCAATCGAATCCGGCGTTTCTGTTGCTGCACGTGATGGAGCCGCATCTTCTGTATGCCCCGCCAGAGGAGGTGCGTGGCACCTTCGCAGATCCCGAAGTGCCCCTCGTGGAAATGCCTTTCGCCGAAGATGAGGTCATCTTGGCGCTGCGATCGGGTCAACGAATTCTGGAACCCGCTGAGCTCGACTACCTCGAGGCGGTCTACGACGAGGAGATCCTCGCCGTCGATCGAGCCCTGGTCAGGTTGTTCGATCACCTGAAGGGACGCAGCGACCGCGACACCGCAATCTTCGTGACCGCCGACCATGGCGAAGAGTTCTTCGATCATGGCAGCGTGGAACACGGACACACCCTGTACAGCGAGTTGACGCGGGTCCCGTTGGTCCTTCACGCTCCGGGAGTTTCGGGAGGTCGGGTGGACACTCTGGTGCAACACGTCGACGTCTTCGCCACCATTCTCCGCTTGGCCGGTGTCGACCTTCCCCCGGGTGCGCGCGGGACGGACTTACGTGACCTGGTGCGCGGGGAATCCCCCGCGCGGGTGAGCCTTTCCGAAAACGTTCTCTATGGACCGCCGCGAGTCAGCCTGGTCACCGAGACGCACCGACTGCAGGTGAACCTGATGTCCCGCCAGGCCGAGGTCTGGACTCTGGACTCTTCGGGAATGGAGCGCGAACGCCTTTCCGGAGACGCCATGAACCAACAGGCCCGCGAACTCACTCGGCAGTTGCAGGATCTGCGGGGGGATCTGTCGCCCGGAAAAATCTCCGAAGGACCGGCCATCCCGGACATGGAGGTCTTCGAACAACTCCGCGCCCTGGGCTATCTGCGCGACTCCTGAACGGTCGCCTGGCAAGCGACTCCTCAAGAGTCGTCGTCGTCCCCCGCGAGATAACCGAGGGCCTTTAGTTGCTCGACCACTTCATTGGACTGGGTCGGGTTGAACACCGAAGGCAGTGGGGTTCGCGCCTCCTCCCACGCTCGCAAATGCTCGCGCAATTCCTCGCGCACCCGACGCGCTTCTTCGTCGGGGTTCTCGAGCAGGTTCTGGGTCTCCCCCGGATCCCTGTCGAGGTGGTACAGCTCCTCCATTCTTAGATACGGGGCGAGGATGTACTTCCAAGGGCCTCGACGCACGCACTTGGGCTTCAACGCGTTGTGCCAGTCCTGTCCCGACTCAATGCGGGCCGAACGCGGCTGGGTCGCTTCACTGAACACCGGCCACGGCGGCTCCTCTTGTCCTTGCAGGAGCGGCACAAGACTGCGGCCGTCCATCGGCCGAGAACTCAGCCCGAGCAGCTCGCGCACGGTCGGGACCACATCGACCGTCGCCACCGGCTGATCGATCTGACGCGCGGACGAAACTCCCGGAATGCGGACCAAGAGAGGCACACGAACGGTCGTGTCGTAAACCCACAGCCCGTGATTCCAGAAGTCTCCGTGCTCCCAAAACGTCTCCCCGTGGTCGGCAGTGACGATGACCAAGGCCTCCTGGAGGATCTGCCGTTCTCGAAGTGAATCGAGCAAGCGACCGATGTGCTCGTCTTGGTAGGACACTTCCCCGGCATAGAGCGCCGCCAAGTCGCGGTCCTTGCCCAGGGGCTCCCCCTGGGCGGCCTTCAGCAAGACCGGGCTCAGGCCGTGCTTCAAGACGAAACCGAATCCGGGGCGCTGCCCGACAGCGGCCTCTTGATGCGCTTCGACGGCTTCGCTGATGTCGAGCTGATCCGACGACTCCACGCTCGCCCCGTACATGGTGTTGTAGGGCGCGGGAGGATCGTAGGGCGTGTGCGCGTCGAAGTAGTGGACGAACAGGAACAGCCGGTCGCGGCCGTCCCAATCCTCCAGGTACTCCAAAGCCGCATCCGTCACTTGGGAGGCGCGACGCTGACTCTGGTCGAAGCGACGGTGGTCGAACTCGAGATCGAAGTCTTCGTCGAAGTGATCGAAGCCCTGGTCGAATCCGAAGATGCTCTCCAAGGCATAGGAGCCGAGGAACGCGGCACAACGAAAACCTGCGGAGGAGAGCGCCTCGGCGAGGGTCTCGTTGTCCGGGTGGATCTGAAACCCGTTCCGTGGCACCCCATGAACCCGCGGGTACTGTCCCGTCATCAGCGAGGTGTGGGACGCCAACGTGGTGGGCGCCGCCGCATAGGCATGGCGAAACAACGTCCCCTCCGCCGCCAGCGCATCCAAGGCCGGGGTTTGCACGGTCTGGTTGCCGTAGCAGCCGAGATGGTCCGCCCGTGTCGTGTCCAGACTGATCAGCACAACGTGGCGAATCGCGGGCTCCTCGTCGCGCGCACAAGCAGAGAGAGCGACCGCGGTCACTGCCATGGATTGCGCGATCAGGCGCCTCCTCCGAGTCGTCAGAACCTCGCCGATCGTCACGATCCCCTTCCGTTCCCTGGTTGCGATGATCGTGCATAGTATCATCCGGCTTCGCTGGGGATCGCCTGCGGAGGGGCGGGACCGGCGTCACGAGCCGATCTCCGGGGCCTGCTTTGCTGACCACCCTTTCACCGCGTTCTCGACGGGGCCTGCTGCTCGCCGTTTGCCTGGCGGTGTATGGCTGGCTCGTCACTCGCTTCTGGTTCGTTTGCGACGACGCATTCATCTCATTCCGCTATGCCCGCCACTGGGCCGCTGGCGAAGGGCTGGTCTACAACCCCGCCGCCGAGATCCCCGTGGAGGGCTACAGCAACTTCCTGTGGGTCGCGATCAGCGCCCTCGTGGAACGCTGCGGGGGCGACTTGGTCTTCGTCGTACCGTGTTTGTCGGTGCTGTGCGGCGCATGGTTGTTGACTCTGGTCTTTCGGACTTGCGAAGAGCGAACCGGCGGAAACACGGAAGCGGCGTTCCTCGCGACCGCCACTCTGGCGGCCTTTCCCCCATTCGCTCTCTGGGCATCGAGTGGTTTGGAGACGATGCCCTTTGCCCTGCTGTTCTTCCTCACCCACCGGGCGCTCCACACAACCGCCCACCCGGCTCCCGGGAAGGCTCTGGTTGCCGCGCTGCCGATGGCGCTGATTCGCTTGGAAGGAATTGCCTGGGCCCTCGTCCTTGGACTGCTCGTCCGACTCGGCGTTCGCGATCGTCTGATGCACTTCGGCAAGTATTCCCTCCCCCTGGTCGGCGGATACTTGATCTATTGGTGGTGGCGCTGGGACTACTACGGATTGCCCCTCCCGAACACGGCCTACGCCAAGAGTGGCATGAACCCCCAAACCCTGGTTCGTGGTTTGGACTACGTAGTGGTCTTTCTGTTGACCTTCCTGACTCCGCTGCAACTGGTGTGGACAGGATGGGCCGCCTGGCGCGGCAAGTCTCAAGGAACTCCGGCCACCATCCTGGTGATCCTGGGAGTCCACATCTACGCCATCCTGGTGGGCGGCGACTTCATGTCCATGGGCCGCTTCCTGGTCCCGGCCTTCGCTTTGCAAGCCGTGCTTCTTGGCCAGGCCCTCGCTTCGCGACGGACCTCTCTGGCTCCCCGCGTCATGGCCGCCGTTTTCTTGCTCCTGGGACTTCTCCCGGGCTTCGATGTTCACCTGGTGCCGGAGTCGATTCGAGCTCGATTTCACTTTCGCCACAACACCACGGCCTACCGCAGTGAGTACCAGCAGTGGAAGTTCATGAAGTCCAACTCCCACGACCTGGCAATTCTGGGCCAAGCCCTGGCTCAGGTGAGTGATTCGGAAGACTCCATGGTCTTCGGAGCAATCGGCGCCGTCGGCTATTACTCCGGGCTGCACATCTACGACAAGATCGGCTTGGTGAACCGGGAGGTCGCGAGTCTGCCTTGGGACGGGGAACTCCACTCTCCGGGTCATGACAAAGTGGTCGAGTGGGATTACTTCCTGCCGCAACACCCCACGTACCTGTTTTCCATGCTTCTGCACGAACCCAGCGGTCGGCCTGCCGCCCGTGAGCGCAAAGCGGCGAAGAACCGAAGTATGGCGACCAATTGGATGGAGTACTGGCGTCAACACTCCGCGTACTTCGAGTATCTTCCGGCCTCTTATCTGATTCCCCACGAACGGGGCAGAAGCTTGCTCGTCGTGCTGCGCAAGTGCCCGCCGGCGGAGCGGGGATTGGACCCATCGATCGAGTGGAATCGGGAAGTCCGCGAGCTGGTCCGAAAACTGACGGAACTGGAAGCCTCCCCCGGATGATTCGACGCGCCCTCTTCTTCTCGCTGCTGGGAGTCGTCGCAAGCTGCGGCGAGGAACCGTCGCCGGGCCCGGAAGATGCAGCATTCGGTTCCCCCGCGCCCCGCCCCAACGTTTTGTTCATCGTTTGGGATACCGTACGAGCCGACCGCCTGCAGCCCTACGGCTACGATCGCCCGACCACTCCGCGCCTTCAGGAACTCGCGAAATCGAGCGTGGTCTTCGAACGAGCCGTCTCTGGCGGAATGTGGACGCTCCCCTCTCACAGCACCTTGTTCACGGGTTTACCCGTGAAGTCCCATGGAGTGTCCGCCAAGCGCAAGTGGCTCGATCATCACTTCTCGACCCTTGCGGAGCGATTCCAAGAAGCCGGCTACGCTACCTATTCGTTTTCTGCCAATCCGTTTCTCTCGGTGACCACCAATTTGGTGCAAGGCTTCGAAACTGTGGAGCATCCTTGGGACCCGATCTGGCAAGACGCAGCGACGGAACACACCCGCTCAAAGTTCATCCCCGGGGACCGGAGCACCAATCTGTCTCCGGACCGAGAAGATCGGGACCTCTCTGCGGTCACCCTGCTGAAGGAAAGCGGTCCGGTCCAAGCACGGGCCTTCCTGGAATGGCAGGCGAATCAAGATCGTCCGTTCTTTGCCTTCTTGAATTACATGGAAGCACACATTCCGCGCATTCCTTCCCTGGAGTCGCGCCAGGCCCTGATGACCCCGGAACGCATTCAGGCTTCGTTGGAACTCGACCAGGCCCACTTGGAGTTGCTCGCGTTCCTCTATGGCAAGCGTGAGTACTCCGCCGAAGAACTCGACATCCTGAACGACGTCTACGATGCCGCCATCCGGGATCTGGACAAGGTCACCGGACAGCTATTCGATGAGATGCGCAAGCTCGAGCTCCTCGAGAACACCATCGTGGTGTTGACTTCAGATCACGGAGAGAACCTGGGAGAGCACCACTTGATCGGGCACAAGCACAGTGTCCACAACACCCTCCTGCGAGTGCCACTGCTGATACGCGCTCCTGGACTTTCGCCGCAGCGCGTTCCCGAGGTGGTGTCGACCATGGACGTCCCGTGCACCGTGCTCTCCCTCGCCGGGATCGACGACCCAGCTTTGGGAATCTCCAAGAACTTGTTCCGGGACCCGTCCACTCCGGCATTCGCCGAGCTGGTGGCCATCACCCCCCTTTCCTTGCAACGGGTCTCCGAAATCTATCCCGACCTGGATTGGCAACCCTGGGTGCGAACGTTTCGAGCGGTCGAAACCGACGAACTCAAACTGATCCTCGGCTCGGATGGTTCTCGGCAGCTGTTTCGGATCCAAGACGATCCAGGCGAGCTGCATGACCTGGCCGAGACCGCCGCGACCCAAGCCAGTGGGCTGGAACACACCATCACGCGTTGGAGCCAGTCGATTCCGCCCTACGACCCGGACAAAGCTTCCGAAGACGACACCGCGCCCGAATTCTCCGAAGAACTCGAAGAGCGATTGCGTGCGTTGGGATACTTCGAATCCGGCGATTGATCGTCGTGACTCTTCTTTCGGAGCACCTGCCACACGCCCACCACCATCAATCCCGCCGCCAGCCAGAACAACGGCCGCAATCCGATCTGGGACGCCAACAATCCCCCCGCAATCGGTCCGAGCGCATTGGCCAGCCCTTGCGAAGAGAAGGTCAATCCAAAGGACCCGCCACGACGATCGGTCGAACTCGCGCGAGCCGCAATGGCGTACGCCGCCGGAAAGATTCCTGCGAAGAATGCCCCCGTGAGAAAACGCACCACAACCAATGCCGGAACCGTGGGAACCAAGGACTGCACCACGTAGAGAACCGCCGAGCCCGACGCACACACGGTCAACAAGCGACCGTGCCCCATTTGATCGCCCCACTTGCCAAAGAACGGGGTCAAGAACAACGTGGCAATCCAGGTCGCCCCGAAAACCGCTCCGGTCGCCGCTCCCAATCCTTCGCCAGAGTGAAGAGTCTCTACGTGTAGCGCGAGCACCGGATCCACCAGCCCCACGCCGAAACGGATCACAAACACGGTGAGCAAAACTTGGCGCAACGGTCCCGGGGAAAGAAGCCCGGCGACCTCACGAACCACACTCCTGCCCAAAGCCGGCCAGGGGATGCGCGCTTCTCCCTTCGGAGCCGGTGACCGCGGCGGTTCCACCACGAAGAGAGCCGTCACGACCAGCGCCAGGGCACTCCAACCGGAACACAAGAAGAACACCCAGCGCCCATCGAAATGATCCATGACCCAGCCCCCTAACAACGGCCCGGTCACGCCTCCTGCAAGAACCGCCGTGTGGAGCAATCCCGCCACCCGCCCCTGTTTCTCGGGTGGAGTGAGAACAGACACCAGGGTCATGCCCGGGGCGATGAAGCCAGAAAACAATCCCTGGCACAGCCGCAAAACGAGAAGCATCCACGGCCCAGCCGCCAACCCCATCAATCCAACGAAGACGGTGATCCCCGCATTGGCTCGCACCATCATCCACTTGCGGCCGATGCGGTCGCCAAGCGCCCCCCAAAACGGACTGAGCAAGGAAGCCGTGAGCGGTGCCGCCGCGACCAAGAGACCCGCCCAAATGCGCTGACGAGTGGGATCGGTGATTCCGAGTTCGCGCAAATACAACGGGAACAGCGGCAAGATTCCCATCATCCCCACCGCGGAGATGAAGTTGGCGAACCAGACGAGGGCGAAGTTGCGTTTCCAGTGTTGCATGAGGAGAGAAGGGCCAGGGTATCGGAAAAATCCTCACGTTC
This sequence comes from Planctomycetota bacterium, assembly GCA_028289345.1. Lineage (GTDB taxonomy): Bacteria > Planctomycetota > B15-G4 > B15-G4 > SIAN01 > JANQQL01. Next base: position 415,532 of record JANQQL010000001.1, read on the forward strand.
GCCGATCCAATTGCCGATTCCCCCAGGAGTGTCTCGACACGCCCTGGAGGAGGATCACTCGGTGGCCACGCAACCTCATCTCGTCATGGTTTCGACCCACGGATACGTTGCAGCGAATCCAGTCCTTGGCAAGCCGGACACCGGCGGCCAGGTGGTCTACGTCCTCGAGATGAGCAAGTGCTTTGCGAATCTCGGCTTCCGCGTCGACATTCTCACCCGGCAATTCGAAGACCAGCCGGAAGTCGAGAATCTCGACGAGCAAGTTCGCATTGTGAGGATTCCTGCGGGCGGCAATGAGTTCCTCCGCAAGGAGCACTTATTCCCTTTCCTTCCGGAATGGGCGCACAATGCTCGTCAATGGCTCTTGCGCCACCGAGTTCACCCGACCCTCATCAGCAGCCACTATTGGGATGCAGGAGTCGCCGCAGCCCTCCTCGCCGAGTCACTGGGAACACCCCACGTGCACACTCCGCACTCGCTCGGCGCTTGGAAGCGAGACACCATGGACGGAGATGCCGAGGAACTGGAGAAACGCTACAACTTCCAGCAGCGCATCGAGGAAGAACGCAAACTCTACTCGAACGTCGACTTACTCGTGGCCACGACGGAGTCCCAACGAGAGCTTCTCGTTGAGCCGCCCTACCGAGCCCCCAACGATCGCATTGTGGTTCTGCCTCCGGGAGTCGAGGAGACGCGCTTTACGCCGGTTTCGACGGATCGCCGCCAGGAGCTGCGAAAGCGCCTCGGATTCCAGGGTCCCACGGTCCTTGCGTTGGGTCGCATTGCCGAGAACAAAGGCTACGACCTGCTGATCCGCGCCATGCCCGCCGTCTTCGATCGCGTTGACCAATCTCGATTGGTCTTGGCTCTGGGCTCTCCCCAAGGCTCGAGCGCGGAGGAAGAAAAGCTGCAGCGCTGGCAATCCTTGGCCGCGGAACTGGGCATTGCCGAGCGGGTGGAGTTCCGGCGTTACATCGAGGACGAAGACCTGGCAGATCACTATCGGGCTGCGGACCTGTTCGCGCTGAGCAGCCGCTACGAGCCGTTCGGCATGACCGCGATCGAGGCCATGGCATGCGGCACCCCGACCGTGGTCACCAGCCGCGGAGGGTTGGCCCGACAGGTCCTGTGGGGCCTGGAGTCCATGTGTGCCGATCCGTTCGACCCCGAGTCCTTCGGACACGCCATGGCCATGGTCTTGCAACACGATCCTCTGCGCCGACAGCTCCGGGTGCACGGTCGGAAGCGCGCCGAGACCGAATTCGGGTGGAGTCAGATCGCCCGCCAGTTCCTGCAACGAGTGGAGTGGGCAACGGCCGCGGATCACGAGGTCGTGGCGCCCCTGGTGAGTCCCCCCAGCGAGCTGGCCACCACCTGAGCCGGGCTCCCATACGGAACATTCTGCTCTCTCGGCGCTGCCCGCCGCACTTCATTGAGGCGGAGGACAGAGGAACGCCGATGCTCCCTTCAGTGTTCTTCCGGAACGGAGCCAAGAGAGTCCATGAATCTCCAGGACGAAGCCTTCCACAAGGCCATCGAAGTCTTGCGTCTGAACATCACCGATCGTGGGTTCAGCGCGTGCAGCTTGCGGCACGACACGGACGCCGCCAGTAACTACCGCAGCGTCTGGGCCCGCGACTCAGCCCTCACCGTGCTTTGGTCGCTTCCCCTGCGCGACCCGGAGCTGACGGACTGCGCGAAGGCCTCCATCGAAACCATCTTCGCGGCGCAAACCGAAGGCGGCCACCTGCCAAACTACGTGGACATCGAAACCGGCAACCCGGAGTACGGGGGAGTCGGCAACATCGCCGGAGTCGACGGCGCGATGTGGATGATCATCGCGGTGTGGCGCTACCACCAGATCACCGGGGACGAGACCTTCGTCCGCGAGATGTTCCCCAAGCTGGAAAACACCATGCGCTGGCTGCGCGCCCTGGATTCCAACAACTGCGGCCTGCTGGAGGTGCCCGAGGCCTCCGACTGGATGGACTTGTTCCCGCGAGCCTATCACGTCCTGCTGGACGAGATCCTGTGGTTCCGCGCCAATCAGTGCTTTGCCGACCTTTGCACGACTCTCGGGCACGACAACAATCGCTACCTGTTCCGAGCCAAACGAATTCGCCGAATCATCAATGACCAGTTCTGGCCGACTCCCGAGAACCTGACCGATCCCAACACCTACTACGCGAGCACTCAGTTCTCCTTGGGTCGCACGCGCTACCTTCTCGCGCAGATCACCCCCTTCGGATTCAGCTGGCGCTGCGACGTGTTCGCCAATGTCCTGGCATTCCTGTACGGAGTGATCGACGAGCAACGCGCCACCAGAATCAGCCGCTTCCTGGATCAGATCTGCATCGACAAGCCGTACCCGGTGCGCGTGCTTTATCCGGCGATCCAACCCGGACAGCCGGAGTGGAAAGACTACTTCCTGGTGAACATGTTGAACCTGCCCGGGCATTACCACAACGGAGGGATCTGGCCGTTCGTCGGAGGACTCTGGGTGCGCTACCAGGCGTGCCTCGGCCGGTCGGGGGCTGCCGACAATTCACTCCGCCAGCTGGCGAAGCTTTGCCAAGACGGGGTGGACCAAGAATGGGAGTTCTCCGAGTGGGCGCACGCCGAAACGGGCAAGCCCATGGGCAAGCCCTTCCAAGCTTGGAGCGCCGCTTCGTACGTCGCCGCGTATCTCCACCTCCAAGGCGACGAACACGTGATGCAGGAAAGCCACCAGAGCTGGGCCACTTCGCTTGCTTGATTCCCAGAAACTGCGATTGTCGGACGGACAAGGGATCGCGGCCAACTTGGCCGAGCTCGGGCTGTTGGACGATCCGGTCGGCCGCCAGGCCCTCGAGCAGTTCCTGGACGACACCCTGCGCCAGTTTCGACTCCTCGAGCAAGCCATCGACGCGGCGGATTTGAACCAAATCGAGCAGTGGGGCCACCGCCTCAAGGGGGGAGCGCAAACTCTCGGCGACTGGCAGCTCGCAGACCTGGGCGCGGCGGTCGAGGATGCCGGAAAGATCGGCGACCTGACCGGGGCCCGGAGCTCCCTGACCTCCGCCAGGCTTCGCTTCGAAGTCACGGAGAATCAGGTTCGGCAGCTTCTGCGAGCCGCTCCCGGGGGGCCCTGAATCCGTCGCAGGATCCCCCCACGGGAATCCCTTTGCCTCACCCGGGACCTTCCCTGGGCCCGCGCCCCTGGCCGGGGCCTCAAGTGACCTCCTTCGTCGCGTCGATGGAAAAGGAGTCTGTCAGGGGAACCTTCGCCCCCGGCAAAACCACCGAGGAACCGGCACATGCGAGCTGGCCATTACCCGAAGCGAGCCACCCTCCCCATGGCTTGGGCCATCGGGCTTTGCCTGTGGTGCAATCCCCTCGCCGCTCAGCAGCGGCTTTCCAAAGAAGATCTCGGCCTGCCGAGTGATCTTGGCTTCGAAAAAGGCCGGCCCGGGGGACCGTTCGTCCTGCGTGGACGCAACGACCTGGCCTACTTCGTCGCACCCGACCTGGATTCGTCGCAAGCCTTGCGCGCGCGCCTGAAATCCAGTGGTCTCTTGGATGCGGGAGTGGACGAAGCGGAACTTCGGCAACTCGTCGAGGGACCGATGACTGTCACTCCCTTCTACGAGATGGTCGACACCTTGGCCAAGCAGTTCCTCGATGCCGTGGTGGGTTACAACGAAGTGCGCAGCGGCCGGGACCTGTACAGCATCGTGACGGACGTCCGCGGACCTCGCCTTCTGCTCATCACGTTCGATGCTCAACCGCTCAAGGACCCGGACACCCATCAGCCTGCGTGTGATTTCGTTGTCCGCATGTTCCGCGTCCTCAAGAGTCGGGACAACGACGGCAACCTGACCGTCATCGAAAGCTGCGAACTCTGTTTCGAAGACCGAAACCGTCAACCGCTGCCCGCTTCCGGGCAGCCGCTGCTGGAACGGATGCGAGTGGCTCTCCAGAACGCTTTGCGGGATGGCATCGCCACGAGTTTTTGCAGCGCCCCCAAGATGCGTCGGGAAGAACCCATCCGCGAACGCGAAGTTCTCGTCGGCTCCTCCTTAGCCAACACCCTTCAGGAGACATCTCCATGAACTTCGGAGGATTCGCTACCGCCCTGGCCGGATTGCTGTCGCTTGCCAGCTGTGCGAGCCCCGTTCGCGCCCCTTCGGTCCCGGAAGTACGCCAGATTGGTCGTGATGCGTTGGTGAGCTGGCAGAACCACAGCCCCGAATCGGCCTTGACCTTGGAAGTCCGTTGCGGGGACGAGACCGAGCGCTTCTCGATTCCTCGACATGCAAACCACTTCCTGGTCGAGAACGTGTCGTTTCGGGAGGACTACTCGTTCACCCTTGAGGGAGCCGGCTTCTCCGGAGTTTCCAGGGACTCGGTCCGGTTTCAGGGGGATGCCATTCGCTATCCCGCCGCCGAAGACCTGAACTTCCCATCCCGTCACGACTTCCGCGTGTTGTACACCTTTGCTTCGGACATCCCTCTGCAGGCGGCAGACCTGCGCTTCTCTTCCCAGCCCGGCACTCTCGATGTGCGCCAGGTGTTCGAGAATACGGCCCGCGACGCCCTCGACCTGTTCTTCGCTCAAGCCACCCGAGTCGAGCCCGAAGAGTACCGCCGCATCGAGAAACACCGATCGCTCCTCGTGGGCGTCGACATGCTCGGTTCCAATCCCCTGTATGGAGCTCCGACCCTGGTCGAAGTTGACTTTCGCCCTCCTCGACGTGGCGTTTCGCCCGCTTTGGCCTCGCAACTGGTCATGCGCGTGTACGACATCTCGGCGACCGATCCCATGCTTCCGGACCAAGAGCCGTATTGGAACGTTCGCCCCCTGATCTTCGAGGATTATCAAGAGCTGTGCTCTGCCGAGGCAGACCTCGGCGAACCGGAAGACTTTCCGCGCCGCCTGCTCCACGCGTGGCAGCGCCTCCTCTCCCGCCTCGAAGCGGACACCCGGTTTCGAACCTACGCACAGGTCGCTTCCGTGGACCAGCCCCTCTCCGAGCAAAACGACCAGGCAGTCCTGGGACTGCGAGGAGTCGTGCCAGAATCTCTGAAGGAGAAGAGTCGAGCCGGCTCCACGGTCACTCACCGCTGGGTGACCGACCACATCCTGTTCCCGGGTCAGCAAGCGTCGGTTTCTGAGAGTCCGGAGCGTCCCGGCCCGAGACCGAAGGGTCGAAAGAAGAAGGAAAAGGACGGCGTGGACCGCAAGGGAGACGGGAAGTCCGACCCCTCTTTCGTCCCCACGTCGTCGCCGTCAGTGAGAGTTGTCGAGCCGACGGTGCCGGACCGCGACGATCCCCCGACGGCTCCTGACCAAGAACCCGCCGGACCTCCCGATTGATGCCGCTTCCCGGACACCTGATTGTCATGGTTTGGATGGCGGGACTCGCCTCTGGGTCCCGCGATGCCGATGCGGTGGACTTGCTGCGGGTGCTTCAAGATCGAACCGAACGCATCGCGACCACTTGGAACACCACGGAAAGTGGAGTCTCCGCGGCTCACGCCCGCGTCGAGTTTCTCAAGTTCATCGAACAGCGCCAGCAGATCGACATCGGCTCCCTGGAAAACGAACAGGGCGCAGCGATCTTCGATCTCTACCAACAGTCACTTCGCAAAGTCCTTCAAGACTTGCACCAATCGGTGCCTCGCAACGACGACCTTCCCGACGAACACGCTCTCGTGACTCGGGGAATGGAGCTCGCCAAGCACCTTCAAGTGGTCCCGCCAGCCTGGCTCACCACTTCCCATGTGTTCTTGACCCTGGAAGGACGGAAACCCGGAGACTTGAGTTCTGGGGAGCTCCGAACACTATTCGGCGAGCTGGTGGCGTTGACCGGCTCCGCCGAAGCTGGCCCCGAACTGGTGAGACAGTGGCGCCGATCGGTCGGCCACCTGGCCCTTGTCTGGCCGGAGTCCCCGAGCGCGGAGCTGCCTTCCTTGATCGAAGTGCTCGAGACCCTGCACCGCACCCTTCATTCTCGGAACGAGGCGCTGCCGGACACCGCAGTGAAACGCGCACTTCGCGAAGTGCATCGCCGCGTCGAAAAGCTTCCGACGACACCGACGCGAGAGGATCTCACCCGCTGGATTCAGATCCTCGGAGAGGTTCACACTTTGGGCACCCTGGTCCAAGGATCCCCACCCCAAGCTCGCCAAGCCTGGGAGTCGGTCGTGGATGCCCTCCCCGGAATGCCCCTGGGTCTTCGCTTTGCCCCCAGCGACCGCATTCGAGACATCGAGGAGGTCCTGTCCCAGACCCAGGCAAGCCAGGACTCCCGTCCCCGATCACGGCCCATTGGCTGGCGCTTCGCCGCCAATGACCCTTGGTTCGAGAGCGAGCCGTCCTTGCTCACCGCCATGAACGCCCTTCCTCCGGAACTGCGACGGGTCTCCGCCGGTGTTCGCAGCCTCGAACTCTTGGATCGCCACGGGAATGTCGTGACCCAACTGGTGGCCAAGGTCTTGTTCCGCGATTCGAGCGCGTGGGAAGTTGAGCTTCCGGAAGAGATTCCCGCCGGGTTCGAGTTGGTGGTGCTGGAAACCGGAGACCGCTTGATGCTCGAGCGGGAGCCGTGGCGAACGGATCGACTGTTCTGGTGCCTGAGCCGACTCCTCGCCGACGAGGAAACCAAGCGCTCACCGTTGCCCGTCTATCAGTTCGTGAAGCGTCTGTGGGAACGCTCGAGCGCCGGAGCATCGGTTGCGTTCCCGCGCACGGACTCTCCTCATCCTGACGAAGAAGAAGCTCTCTCCCTGTTGGTTCGGTTGCGCGCTTCTCTCGACAACGAAACTCACCAAGCCGCGGCGGATCCGTTCTTGATTCGTGACGCGGAGATGGCCGCGGAGTTGGGCAGGCACCTGCTCGAGGTTCCCCAGTTCACTCCGGACCCGCTTCGTTTGCCGCGCAGAGAGCAGATGGAGGACGGTCTTCAGGATGCCCTGCGGCGCCTGCCCTTGCCCGCCAGCTTGCGTCAAGCCGGCCTGATGCTGGACCGGGGAGAAACCTTCGCCTCCCAAAACGACGACGAATCCTCCTACCAGATCCTGTCCGTCGTTCCCTTGGGGAGAACCCGATGAGCGTGGCCCAGGATTTTGGCGTCACCCCGGTTGACACCCAGACGGCGTCAACGGCCCCCCCGTTTCCTCCCGGAGAACACACCGAGTTCCTCAAGCAGCTCGGCGAAAGTCGCTCCGGTTCGGTTTGGCTGGTTCGCTATTTCGGCCGTCTCGAAGCCTGGCGAATCGTGCCACGCGGACTGGCATCGGACACCTCCCTGAAGGAGGCGTGGAGTCGCGGGACCTTCGATCACCCTCAGATCGTGAGCCTGATCGACATTCGGACCGAGGAGCATCACGACTGTTTGGTCCTGCGCATGGAGTTCATCGCCGGCAATAGTCTGCGAGACACCGTCCGCGACCATGGGATCCGAACCCCCGGCGAAAGTCTGGAGCTGGTGCAACAGATCGCCGACGTGTTTCAGGTCGCCCACGACAAGAAGATCCATCACCAAGACCTGAAGCCACAGAACGTGCTCGTCTCGGAAGACGGTGCGCTTCATCTCACCGGATTCGGAGTCGCATGCGCCCTGCGGGAATTCTCGGTCGCTCCCGAGAATGAAGAGCTTGCGTCTGAGGATGGCCCCAAGTCCGACGTCGTGGCGGTCGGCAGCTTGCTTCAGTACTTGCTCACCGGCAGCGTGGACGATACCGAAGACTTCGCGTCTTTTCCTTGGATCCGCCCACCGCTGCAGAAAGTGATCCGCGATCTGCGATCGGGCAAGGTTCCCACGATCAAGAAAGCCATTCGCCGTCTGTCGGAGGTCGACGACCGCTCCGCCAACGACGACGCCTTCGCCCGCGGCGACTACGAGGAAGCCAAGGCGGGATACCAAGCCGCCGACGAATCCAAGATGGCCGAGTCCGTGGCAACCTTTCACCGAGAACAACAGGACATTCTCAACGACGTCGTGGCCAACCTTCGCGACGGAGGACTGCGACACGCGTTCGAGAAACTGACGACTCTTCCTCTGCAGTTCAGCCGAAGTTCATCGCTGCTGACTTCCCGCGAACAGGTCATCGAGCGCATCGTCGATGTCTACCGCTCCGCACCGCAACGCATCGAAGATCTGCAACGCGGCGGAGACTTTGCCGGAGCACGGCGAGCCCTGGAAGAGGTGCGAGGGTTGAGCGAGTGTCCCGCCAGCCGGGAACTCCTCCACCAAGACCCCGCCACCATTCTCAACATGCCCGGCCTGGCCGCCATGGTCGCCGAGAGCGAACAGTCCTATCGCAGTCTCGAGAAAGACATCGAAGAAGCGGTCCGCAACCTCGACTTTCGCCGCGCCCATCGCTGCGCGGAGGAGCTGCAGCAGCGGTTCCCGAGTCAGCAAGGCGCGGAGCACGCGACCGATCTTCGCGAAGCGGCCGAGCTTTGGGATTTCGTTCAGGACTACCGAGGAGAGTCCCTCGGCGCCTTCGAAGCCGACCCGGTACCCTCCCTGGTGCATGGTTCGCTGAAACGGGCCGTGGACTGCTGCGATCGGCTGCTCCAAAAGTTTCCGAACGGCGATCCCGAGCTGGAAACGGTGACCCAGGTTCGCGAGCAGCTGGTGGCCGTGGCCACGGGCTCTCGTCAGCGAGTCATCGCCACCCTGGAGACCGCGGAGAGCCTCGAGGGAGACCGTCGGCATCACCAAGCCGCGGAGATCCTCACCGCGGTGCGCGGCCTGGTCGACGGAACCGACTTGTTCGATGTCAATCTGCGACAGCGCTTTCGGGCGATTCATCGACGACTGAACAAGAAGGCCGAAGACGCGGCCCAGGCGTATCGACAAGGCAAGCGTCTCCTCGAGGAACATCATTACCCCGAAGCGCTGCAACAACTCGAACGAGCCCAGGAGCTCTCCGCTCACGCTTACGAGGACCTGGATTCCTTGCGCAAGCGATGCAAAGCGCGCCTGGAGAGCCGCACTCAGCTCGAGACCGAGTTTCACAGCTTGGTCCCCAAGGTGCACGGCACTGACATTCGAGCGCAGGATCTCCTGCGACTCGTGGAACTTGCCCCACACCTGCTGGAACTGAGTGACGCGGAAGCGAAGTCGGTCCGTCACAGCGAACTCGACGATGCATTGCGCCACTATTGGAACACCCTAGAGAGTCGACTCGGAACCGCGCCCGAGCCCGATCGCGTCGAGGCGCAACTCGAACAATTGGCGGGGGTCCTTGCCGCGATGTCCCCGGAGCATTTCGCTCCAGTCCTCGAAGGACAGTCGGGTCAACACCTCTGCCACTTGTGTGATTGTGCGATTCAGGTGTATCACAATGGCACAGCGCTTCCCAAGGTCCTGGACCAGCTCGAGTTCCTCCAGCAAGTGATGCAGGTGCTGGAGAAATCCTCGCGCATGCTCGCGGTCATGGAAACATCCGGCGACTCTCCTCATCCCGCCGTGGGTTTAGCGCGAGGCTTGGATGACCTCCATCAGCGTTGCAGTCGTCAGGATGCCGAGCGGCTGGACACCGTGTGCTTCGACCTGTGCACGGCGCTCAAGACCTGGGCACCTCCCGAAACGGCGGCCACCGTCGCCACCATTGCCGCCGGAATCCGCCACCGTCGTCGCAAGCGGGAGACCGCCAGCTTCCTGAAACGCATGGTGCGTGCCGGCGGCTGGGTTCTCGGTCCGGCCGCCATTGTGGTGGTGTCCTACTTCGCCGGGCAGCGCTCCGGCGTCGATGCCGCGACGGTCAAAGAGCGACAAGACGAATCAGAGGCTCTCACTAGCGAGCTCGGCCTGGAACGCTGGAGCGATGACCTGAAGGCTCTGGCAAGCGGTCACCCGCGCCTGTGGAGCACGGTGATGGGCGAACTACGTGCCTACCAGTCCAAGGACACGGCCCAGTCGGCCGCCGCCTCGTTCCAAGCTCGCGCATTGCTCGCTTCCAGCTTGGGACGTCTGCCCGACACCCTCCCGCGACTGCAAAGGTTGCGCGACGAGATGACGATCGACCTGGAGGCCTGGCTCACCGAGAGCATCTTGGAAACCGTCCGCCTCGGGGGCAGTGCGACGATGCGCAGTGCGACTCTCCGAGAACGCGTCCGGCAGATCCACGGAACGGTGACGGACTGGAGCCCCACAGCGGGACTGCAAGCCCAGACTGAGCGAACCGCCGAATGGGTGGCCTTGACCGAACGAACCGCGGGGCATTTGCAGGCGCTTCACGAAGCCATGCGCCAGGGGCTCCAGCCGAAACCGGTCGAGCCAGATCGTCTTGCAGCCACTTGGCGAGAGTTCTTGAGCGACGTCGCTTCGCTGCCCCGTTCCGACGACCGGGATGACGTGACTTCGCTGTTCCAATCGGCCCTGCACCGCCTTGCCATTCGGGAGGTCGACGAAGGCCTGCAACACTTGCAGGCGGTCACCGAAACGGCGGAAAGCCCGAAAGTCCTGCAACGAACCCTGATCACCATGGAACAGGCGTTGCGCGGACTGCGTGAGCTGGGGCGACAGAACGCGGGGGTGGCGGCGGACGTGGAACGGGTGCTTGGATTTTGAGGCGGGCGCCGGCGGGACCCCCTCCCCCCGAAGAAGACCGCGGTCGCTTGGGTGGTGAGGCGGGCGCCGGCAGGACCCCCTCCCCCCGGAGGAGACCGCTCCGCGGGGGAGAGTGACTGATTGGGGATCGCTCCGCTTGTCACTTCGGGGCAACTTCACGTTGGCTTGGGCGGTCGCGTTTTTGATGCCCCTGCGTTCAGTCTCCTCCGGGGGGAGGGGGACCCGCCGGCTTGGGCTCTTCTTTGGCGCTTTTCGAGGACGCTCGGACCGGAGCCCTCGACTTTGATCGGGACTTGTACGCAAGATCCTCTCGATGGCGTGGCCCAGGTTCGATGCGCGGGCGCGGGGTGACTCGGGTTTGACTTTGGAACTCGTACTCGTTCGGGTGAATTGGGCGAGGGATGGTTCGGGCCTGGGGATGGGGTTGCGGAGGCTCAGGTCAGAGATCTTCGGTGTGGCTGCTGCGGCTTCCTCCTGGGCGCACTTGTCGGGCAGGGAGTCTTCGCTCTGAGCCGCTTTGGTTGGGGGCTCGGTTCCCGCTTTCACCTGCTCATTTCCCCGCGGAAGGCTCTGCTTTGGTCGCGGCCGGCACGGGGAAATTTTGGCCGGGAACTTCACGATCCTGCCGCACGGTTGAATGCGAAATGGCGGTGATCCTTGGAGCAGGCGTTCTTTTTCTCTCTGACTCCGAGGAGTGGTGCCATGCAGTCCCTGAAACTCTCCCTTGCTTTGACGGCTTTGGGGTGCCTTGGTGGCACCGCCGATGGGCAGTCCTATCTGCGTTCCTACGGCTTCGGCCCGGGATCGGTCTACTTGAATGACGTGGAGATCCTGGCCGATGGGGACGTCGTCTCCGTGAGCACTCGCTCGAGCAATGCCTACCTCATGCGTTCCGATTCCCAGGGTGGTCCTGTTTGGAGCGACCACTCCCCCGACCACTCTTTCAACGACTTGGCTGTTTCTAGCGATGGTCAATTGATCGGCTGCGGATACACGGCCGGTCAACCGTGGATCGCGAAAGTGGACTCGGAGGTCGGAGGGACGCCGCTTTGGGAAAGAAGCCTCAACGTCAGCGGGACCTTCTATTCGGTGGCGTCCCTTCCCGATGGGGGCGCGGTGTGCGCGGGGTTCTACACCTCTCCTCGAGGGGACAGTGACATTCTGGTTGCCCGCTTTGACGGGAACGGCAACGTTCTTTGGCGGCGTGCACTCGGCTCCTTCGACCGCTCGGTGGACGATGGCGGCCGCTGCATCATTCCCAGTCGCAACGGTGGCTTCGTGGTGTCTGGGTACACGGGGACTTCGCTCAACAACAACGATCTGCTGATCATGAAGCTCGATGATGACGGGTTTCCGGAATGGTCGAAGTCCATCGGCAGCGACTGGAACGAGGGCCGGAACGGGGCGAGGATTTCCGAGAACAGCGAGGGGCACTTCTTCGTCGCTGCCACCCGATCCGAGATCGGCGCGGACAACGATGATCTGTGGTGCCTCAAGTTGAATCGCATTGGCTCACTGCTGTGGAGCAACTCCTACGACTGGGGTGAGGAACAGAGCTACGACGTTCAGGCGACCTCGGACGGCTGCATCCTCGCAGGGCACGCGGCAGCTCCCGGACAGGCCCGTCTGGACGCGGTACTGGTCAAGCTGTTCCCCAACGGAATCGTGGATTGGGCGATGAACTACGGAGGAAGCGACTCGGAAACCCTCGCACGAGTGATTCCAAAGGCTGACGGTGGTTACCTGTTGGCGGGAAGCACCCAGTCGTTTGTCAGTTCTCTCATGGCTCCGATGCTTCTGTCGGTCGATGAGACCCGAAGCCTGCCGGGAACCAGTCCTTACGAGCGTTCCCAAAACTTCGACATCGGCTCCGCAAACGTGAACAGCATCCCCGGGCCCCTGGACTTTCAGATCCTGAACACCCCGACCTCTGCCACCGACTCGCAGCCGACCGAAGTCACCCCCGATCTCGACGTTCGTGCCATGTCCTACAACGACACCTGGCAGAACTTGGGCCACGGGATTGCTGGCGCCATGGGCATCCCCGAACTGTACGGCTTCGGCCACCTGGTGCCGGGCCGAACGATCGGCCTCCACCTGCAACAATGCCGTCCGGATGCGGTGAACGCTCTGGTCGTCGGTTTCGACGTGGCCAACCTGCCGTTCCGTGGAAGCACGCTGGTGCCGAATCCGGCCGCTCTTCTTTCCCTGGCACGACCCGACGAAGATGGAGTCACCTCCTTCTCTGCCAACTGGCCTTCGGACATCGACCTCTACGAGATCTACTTTCAATTGATCCTGAGGGATTCGGATGCCGGAGGGTTTGCCTTGTCCAACGCGATCCGCGGGTTGGCCCCGTGACACCAGATTCGGAGTGATTTCACAACGTTCCCGGGGCGGCCTGCGCGAGATGGCGTGGGCCGCCCTGTTGTTCTTTCCAAAACGGGTCGCTTGGTTGGCTGGCGGGCGCCGTGCGGTGTCCCACCCCCCGAAGGGGACCACTCCGCGTGGACTCATGACTGATCGGGGATCGCTTCGTTTGTCACTCCGGGGCAATGCGCTTTGGCGCGGACGGTCGCGTTTCTGATGCCCCTGCGTTCCGTCCCCTTCGGGGGGTGGGACGCCGCACTGCTGGCGGTCAGCCGTTGGCGCTTTTCGAGGACGCGCGGACGGGACGACCTCCACATCGTTGGGCTGGCGGACACGAGGAGCGTTCTTGGGTGTTGGGGATGCGGTGTCTTGCCTGGAAAGTCGTCGGGGCACGATCTTGCGGATTGCGGGTTCGGCTTGGATGTGGACTCCGCGGCTCCTTCAGAAGTCCCATCGAGTTCCGCTCTCCGATTTGAAGCGCACGCGCGGCAAACGAAGGCCGCTGAGCCCGGGACAACGACGCAACCCGGCACTGTCTTTTCGTGTTGCGGGCCCTCGCTCTTTCGCTCTCTTTGCACGGTGCTCGCCTCCTGCGCCGCGGCCCCTGGTGCCGACCGCGACGATTGCTTCTGCGGACCGGCTTCTTTCGCCGTGGGCGGGGGGTCTCCGGGGGTCTTCTGTTTCTCGACCACCGCTCTTCGTCGGATGGTCGACACGGCGTGCTCCTTTGGCTGCTTCGATCTTGCCGCACGGCTCGGACTGGTTTGACGGTGGTCTTTGGAGCAGACGTGAATCTCTTCTTTCTGACTCCCAGGAGTACTGCCATGAAGTCCCTGAAACTCTCCCTTGCTGTTGCTGCTCTGGGGTGCCTTGGTGGCACCTCTCACGGACAGTCTTATTTTCGTTCGTACGGATTCGACAGCGGCTATGTACAGCTGAAAGACGTCGAGTGCCTTCCCTACGGAGACATCGTTTCGGTCAGCGCCGGCTACACAAATGACTTTGTGATGCGCTGTGACGCAGCCGGGAACCCGCGCTGGAGTTCCATGTATTTCGACCCGGCGACCCCGTACGCGGATCGAATTCATGACCTGGCGATCGACGCCGATGGTCAGCTGATCGCCTGCGGATTCACCGGGGACCACCCTTGGATTGCAAAGATCGATTCGGAAGTCGGGGGATCGCCTGTCTGGGAACGAAGCCTCTCCATGGACGGGAGCTTCCATTCGGCCACGACCCTCACCAATGGCGACATTGTTTGTGCCGGGGAGTATCACTCTGCCCGGGGCGACACGGATGTACTGGTGGTTCGCTTCGATCGAAACGGCAACGTGATCTGGCGCCGAGCGCTGGGAACCTTCGATCGGCTGGTGGACGATCTCGCGTACTGCATCATTGCGAGTCGCACCGGTGGTTTCGTGGTGGCCGGCTCCACGGATCGCACCGTCAGCGACTCCGACCTCCTGGTGATGAAGATCGACGACGACGGGTTTGCCGAATGGTCGCGGTCGATCGGAGCTGGCTGGGACGAGGCCCGAAGCGGTGCTCGACTCGTCGAGAATGACGATGGACACTTTTTCGTGGCAGCCACCCGGGAGGAGATCGGGATCAACAACGAAGACATGTGGTGCCTCAAGCTGAATCGCATTGGGTCGACGCTCTGGAGCGACTCCTACGATTGGGGCGAAGAGCAAAGCCACGATGTGCGAGCCACGAGCGACGGTGGCTGCGTGATCGTCGGCGACGTCCTTCCCGTAGGAGACATCCGCCGGGAAACGGCGCTGATCAAGCTTCTTTCCAATGGTGACATTGACTGGCAACGAACCTACGGGGGCAGCGACAATGAGTCCGGCGCTCGCGTGGTTGCGCACTCCGAGGACGGCTACCTGGTGGCTGGGAGTACTCAGTCATTCGTCAGCTCGTCGATGGCTCCGATGCTGGTCTCGGTGGACGATTCCGGAAACCTTCCAGGAACGAGTCCTTATGTCGGATTGCCGAACTTCGACGTGGGCTCAGCGAGCACCACCAACACTCCCGGACCGGTGCAGTTTCAGATCTTGAATTCGCCAGCCTCGCCGACGATCACCGAAGTGTCGCCGGCTGCCCCGGACCTCGACGTGCGTGCCATGTCCGACGACGATTCGTGGCATGACTTGGGGTACGGAATCGCGGGCGCTGCGGGCATCCCGGAACTGTACGGGTTCGGCAACCTGTCCGGCGGCGAGACCATCGGCATTCACCTGCAGGCGGGACGTCCGGACGCGTTCAACGCCCTGGTCATCGGCTTCGACGTCGCCAACTTGCCTTTCCGTGGCAGCACGCTGGTGCCGAATCCTGCAGCACTGCTCTCCTTGCCGCGACCCGATGAAGATGGGGTCACTTCGTTCTACGCGACCTGGCCTTCCGACATGGATCTGTTCGAGATCTACTTCCAGATGATCTTCCGCGATTCGGATGCCGGTGGGTTCTCCATGTCGAACGCAATCCACGGTTTCGCGCCGTGACCGATGGGGCGCAAGGCGGCGCCGGTGTGTGCTTCTCCCCGCGGAGGAGACCACTCCGCGCAGAGAATTGACAGATCGGGGATCGCTCCGTTTGTCACTCCGGGGCAAACCAGCGAATCGGCTCCCGGTCTCGGTTCTGATGCCCCTGCGTTCAGTCTCCTCCGCGGGGAGAAGCACACACCGGCTTGGCGCTCCCCGGTTGGCGCTGGACGAGGACGCGCGAACCGGGAGTTCGAATTCGAGGGATCAGCGTACGCAAAGGTCCTTTCGGTGATCTTTCCCTTGTCAAGAAACAGAACAGGGTGACTCGCGCAAACTGCGCGAGTCACCCTGCATTCGTTTCATCGTTGGGTCGCGATCCTCGCTTCGGAGCGAGCCCGTGTAAGTCATGCCAGCTAGTTCACTAACTCTGCCTGCTTGCCGCGTGACTTGGGAGTCTTTGCACCATCGTCGGCGGTCATGTCCTCGTCGCGGCGAAGGATTCCTTCCTCCAGCCAGAGGTGTTCGCCGCTGACGATCTGCTGGGCCACGCGGTAGGACTGGACGTCTTCGTTGGAACGCAGTTCCTTGAAGAGCTGATTGACCTTGCGACGCGATTCCGCGCAGAACAGATCGGCCATGTCGATGGCTTTGGTGCCGCCGGGGCCGGCCTTGTCGAGGTGACGGGCGCGCGAGCAAGTCGCCGCCATCGCATACAGTTCAGCACCGATATCAACCAGCCGTGCCAGCAGTCGCTGGCGTCGCTCCAAACCGGCCTGGTGGATCATCATCGAGTGGAAGATCGAACGAGCCAAACGTCGGCAGCTGCGATCCAAGAAGCGCACGTGTTTCGCAAGACGACCGTACTGGCCGAAACGCGGCCAGCGTCCCCAGCCAAACCACAACTTCGGATACCAGGTGGCGTAGAACGCCGCCGCTCCGAAGAACGACTTCACCTTGGCGCCAAAGGGAGAACGAGGATCGAGAAGTGCTCCGGCCGCGGTCACGTGGCGGTCGAGCGCTTCGCGGGCGATGAACAGATGCATGATCTGGGTGGAGCCTTCCACCACCGTGTTGATGCGGAAGTCTCGCAACATGCGCTCCACGGGCTCGGGCTCTTCACCCCGGGCCTTGAGCGACTCCACCGTTTCGTAGCCGCGGCCACCACGCACCTGGAAGCAGTCGTTGACCAGCTTCCAGCCAATCTCGGTGTTGTAGAGCTTGGCGAGTGCTGCCTCGAGTCGAACGTCGGTGCTGCCCTGGTCCACCATCAGACAACCCAGGTCTGCGACGGATTGCATGGCGAACAGGTGAGCAGACATTCCGCTGACCAGGCCGGCGACCTCGTCGTGCTTGCCAATGGTGTTGCCCCACTGGAACCGGTCGCGGGACCAACGCCGCACGATGCCCAGAGCCGATTTCACTCCGGCCACTGCGCAAGACGGCAGGGTCAGCCGACCGGTGTTCAAGGTGATCAGGGCCAGCTTCAATCCGGCCCCTTCTTTCCAAAGGAGATTCTCCTTGGGAATACGCACGTTGTTGAACTTCAGAACGCCGTTGTAGATCGCCTTGAGACCCATGAAGCGGCAGCGATGGACGATCTCCAGACCCGGTGTGTTGGTTTCCACGATGAAGGCCGAGATCTGTTTGCGCTCTTTGCCGTTGACCATCTTCGGCGGACTGGCCGCCATGACGACGATGATGTCAGCAATGGTTCCATTGGTGCACCACAGCTTGGTGCCGTTCAGGACCCACTCGTCTCCATCGAGCTCCGCCTTCGTGGACATGTTCGCCGGGTCAGAGCCCACTTCCGGCTCGGTCAATGCGAACGCCGAGATCGCCCCCGCAGCCAGCTTCGGCAGGTACTTTTTCTTCTGTTCCTCGGTGCCGAACATCTTCAGCGGCTGGGGCACGCCGATCGACTGATGCGCGGACAGCAGAGTGGCCGTCGCCCCACAATGAGCCGCGACCACTTCGATGATGCGGTTGTAGGACATCTGCGAGAAACCGCAGCCCCCATACTCCGGGGGAATCTTCAGGCCAAAGCAGCCGAGCTTCTTGAGACCGTCGATGACTTCCGTCGGGATTTCCCCCTCGCGATCGATCTGGTCCGCGTCGACGTTCTCGGCCAAGAACTTCTTGAGCTTCTGGACGAACTCGTCACAACGCTGGCTGTCCTCCGCTTCCTGAGTCGGATACGGATCGATCAGGTCCATCCGCAGCGAACCGAGGAACATTTCTCGAGCGAAGCTCGGCTTGTCCCAGCTCTCTTCGCGGGCCGCCTCGGCGACCTCGCGCGCTTCGGCTTCGGTGGCGTGGTTGTGGTTCTCGGAGCTCATGGCCGTCCTCGTGGAATGCCGTCCTGGGGGATACAACGGGGTTCGTCCATCTGTATCGGCTGAAAGTCGTGGACCCCGCCACAATCTACCTAGGACTGATAGCGCACCCACGTGCTTTCGCGGCCCGATCGGAACGAAACGCCCCATCCGCGGAACGTTTCGCGAATCGTTCGCGTCGAATGTCGCGGTCCAAGTGGGGAAAGCGTGCGGAAAGTGGGAACAAACTACCGATCCGTCCGCCCTCGCCGCCCCTCGCGCGAACGATCAGAAGTGTTTTCTGATCGCCGGCGGAGTTCATGAATCGCTCGAGTCGAGTGCGATCAGACGCTGCAGCGCCGTGGCCATGACCTGGCCCGCAAGGCGGTTGCCTCTTGCGTTGAAGTGGGTGTCTTGCCGGTGGTAAAGGTGCCGGCGACCATCCGCCAGCGGTTCGACTTGGCGGAATTCCGGCAAGAGATCGACGAAGGAAATACCCTGCTCCGTGAGCCATTCGATGAGCACGGTTTGGGCGCGATCCCGTTCCAGTTTCTTTGCAGGAAATCGCTGGCGAAGCACCTCCCACAGCGCGTCTTCGACCTGAAATTCGTCGGGGATCAGCACCACGAGCAACGGGGTATCGCCAGCCAACCTTCTCATTTCGGTAAGCACGGCGAACGCTCGCTCGAAACGATCGTCCTGGGAAGCACAGATTCCGCGAGCGCGACGCTGCTCGATGTCCAAGAACGCGGTCTCGGAGAACGTCTCCGCTTCCAACATGGGATCCGCAAGCCACGGAAACTCTCGCTCCAACTCGGCCTTGCTGCGCTCGCTCAGGCGGCGGGCATCCGCCCCTTGCGGGGTGCCGAGCCCGGCGGATCGAGAGGACTCCCGCCACAGCACGCCAACACGTCGCACCACCACCGGCAAGTGAAAACGGTCGAGATCGAAGCGCCCGTACTCCCTGGGCGGCGACTCGCCCCGGGGCTTCCCGTGGCGCGTGCCGGGGACCAGGTCATTGCCGACGAAAAGATTGACCACCAGTACATCCGGTGAAAGCGGCAAGGCCTCCGTTTCCATCAGGGAGCGGTATTCCTCGAGGCCGATGCCCGACACGCCGATGTTGAACACCTCCACGTGGGACATCCGTTCTTCGCACACGGTGGTGAAGTGGTACTCCCAGGGAACTGCCCCTTGGCTGAACGAGTCTCCGATGCTGACGATGACTCGAGACCCCGGTGGCGCGACAAATTCTTCGTCCACGTAGCCCAGCGAGTTGCGCGGTCGGCCGTAGTGCAACGAGAAGGGTTCCGTTCGATGGGCCGCCAGCCGCTCCGAAAGACTGGCGCCGTGACGATCCAGCAGCGGACTCGGAAACAAGTGCGAGGCTCCTCGAACTCCGCACTCGCCCAGAATCAACAAGAGCGCCACGTTTCCAAGAATGAGATCGGCGATTCGAAGCATCCGCGGGGAGGACCCGACCCGACAGAAAGAGTCTGGTCGAAACGAAACAAGAAGCAGTCCCGAAGCAACCAGTCCCGCAGCGACCGCTCGCGTGGCTTCGATCACCCGCGAGTGCCCGATCAAAACTTCAAGCGCATGGAGCAACCACCATGCAGCGAACACGTAAAGCGTCCAGCGCAGTGCCCCAAAGCTCACCCGGCCTCCGCGAAGCAGAGCGCGGAATCCCAGGACGAGCCAGGCGAAGGCCGACAACACGCAGGCCACCAACCCTCCCCAGTACCATCCTCCCAATGCCGCCGGAAGCGGCCCCGGCTGAAAGAACCACGACCATGCAGCCGAACCGGCCCACCAAGCTCCTCCCAGACTTGCGAGGACGATCACCGCGGTTCCCGCGATTGACTTTGTGCCACGCAAGGTCGAGGCAGTCACTGACCGGACACCCGGGCTATGGATCGAGGTCGTAACCGCGTTGCGCCATGAGCTGCAGCGGGGCTGCGCGCGCCAGGTCTCGGGGAGTGATGATCAGTCGCTCCAAAGGCACCGGGCCACCTTCGAGTCGTCGAATGAGATCCTGATAGGGTTGCCAACGCAGTTCTTCCAATCGCCCGGTCTTGCCGAGCGCATGCCCCGTCACCCGACGGTACGATTTTTCGATCAGCTCGGAACAATAGATGAGTTCGTCATCCATGCGATAGCGCGAATCGTAGGGGCGCCCCAGGAACTCTCGCACCGCACTCAAGATCTGCGGGACCAAGGGTTGTTCCGCCGGACTCCACCGATAGGCGGCGAAAGCACCACCGCGACCGCGCTTCAAGAAGTCCTGCAGTGGGACGGCACGCACGCGGCCGAGTGCTTCGTACACCACCCATTGGCCGTCTCTTTCAGCCACGATGCCACAGTGGGAAAATGGCGAGTCCGTGGCACCTTCGATCATCTCGACCCACGGAGACCGGGGGAGGGACTGGAACACGACGTCGCCGTCCAGGGGAGTGAAGGGCAGCCCCTGGCTTTGCTTCCAAAACACGACGGCGGCAATGGACGCGACCAGGACGATCGCCCACCCCCGCGAGCTTCCGGAGGCTCGCGGGGGCGATCGCCGTCGCTGCCGAGGAGATCGCCGGAGTTCCTGGTCATCGCCCATGAAGAGTGCTACCTACAATGCTCTCATGGGTCACACTGTCCGCCCCCCCTCCGCTTCCTTGACGCGATTTCACGAGACGACCCTCGTGATCAGCGCCTTGATGCATTGGATTCCGGCATTCCGCGGTCAATCGGTGGGCGCCCTCCGAATCGGCGCCTCGGTCGTCGTCGTGCTCCTATGGATGGCTTCACGGCGCCGCGGCGCGTGGTCCCCGGGGGATCCTCGAGAATGGCGTCGCAGTCTCTCTCTCCTCGCGGCAGCCGGCCTGTTTTGGACCGGGGTCACCGAATGCTGGACCGTGTTCAGCCGTTTGTACGCATTGAGCGTGTTGGGCCTGAGCGTCGGTTTTCTCTTCCATTCTTTACTTGTGCTCGGCGTCGCAAGCGAGGGCCAGTGGACCCGCTGGGGAGTCTTGCGACCGGGCTTGGTGCTGGTGGGAGTGCTCACCGGTCTCCTCGGAATTGAGCTTTTCTGCCAGTGGAGGTTTCCCGGTTCGTTCTACGACGTGGTTCCCGACGACGCACGCATGGGCGAAATGATCGCCGAGGCCAAGAGCTACCGATTCACCTTGCAGCCGGGATTCGTCGGACGAACCATCCACCCCGAGTTCCCCGGGCGAAGGGTCTCCATCAATGCCTGGGGACTTCGCGATGATGATCGAGCCGCCGAGTCGCCCCGCGCGGAGGAGCTGTCGATCCTGGTTCTGGGCGACTCGTTGACGTTCGGCACCGGCGTGGAGGATCACGAAACCTACTCCGCACTTCTGGAAGAATCTCTCACGGCGTCCATGTCGAGGTCGGTTCGGGTGTACGGAGCGGGAGTCCCGGGACTCGGTCAGAAAGACTGCCGTCTTCGACTGGCGGAGTATGCCGAGCGCACCCAACCCGACCTGGTCATCGCGGCACTCTATGAAGGCAATGACTTCGACGAGGACTTGCGCCACGAACACTTCCTCCGCCGTCGCGCCGAAGCTGTCGAGCAATCAAACTCCCCACCCAACTCGACCGAGGAGACGGCCAGAAAGGAAGACTCTGGCGAAAAAGAAGAGCGAGAGCCTCCCCCACCGATCCCTGGATCCGACCAGTTGCTGCGGGTTTCCTTGGAGCGCCTTGGAAAAGTCAACTTTTGGTTCGGAAGCTCGGCGTGTCTGCAATACCTCCGCCCGACCCTCGAGGAATCCTTGGCGGAACGCGGCGTTCTGAAGCGCTTCGTTCCAGTCAACAACTTCTTGACCAAAGCGTTGCTCACCACCCCCCCACCGGGAGTTCACGAAGCCGTGTACGCTTCCATCCAAGCGTTGCGCGGAATCGCGGCGGATTGCGAGGCTCTCGGCGCACGACTCATCGTGCTGGTCATTCCCGCCGCGGTGCAGGCTTCTCCCGAAATCTTCGATCGATTCGCCTCCACCCGAGGCCGCAAGTATCGCGGCAAGAAGTTTGACCGCACACTCCTTCACAACACCCTCGTGACGGTCTTGAGGGCCGATCATGAAGTGGTGGTGGACCCACTACCGCTTCTGGAAAAGGAGTTCGTCGCGGGCAACCCTGGCTACTATCGAGAAGGGCATTTCAACGCAACGGGCCATCGGTGGATGGCGGACCTACTGCGAACGGAAGTCCAACAATTGCTCACACAACCGCCTGCAAAGCACTGACCAGGCCGAAGAATCGGTGAGCCGATGCCCGTCCGCGAGGAAGCTCAGGGGATCCTCACAGAGCTGGGAAGAACGGTCACGGAACTCTAGGCGGCGGTTCTTTCCTAGGTCGCCGCAGGACCCCACGATCGTGATCAACCAACGGCGGACGCCGAATGCGAGCCTCCCGACGCCTCGTTCAACAGCTCCATGGCGGCCGCTGCGGTCTTCGTGGCGAGCAACTTTTCGCGCAAGTCGGGATCCATCCCCAAGGTTCGAGCGACCGTGGCCAGCACTTCCACATGACGCTGACGCTGGCTGGGAGGAGTGGCGAGCAGCAAGACGAAATGCACCGCCTTGCCGTCCGGGGTCGTGGCATCCAGTCCGGCGTGATGAATTCCCAGGGCACCGACGACTTCTTCGCCGTTCGGGAGAGCGCCGTGAGGCACCGCAATCCCTTCGCCCAAGCAAGTAGGGACTTGGGCTTCTCTCTCGAGCGTGGATCGAAGCAACTCGGCTTGCCTCTGGCGATCGAGATTCATCGAACGCGCGACGACCTCGACCAGCTCAGCGATCGCCGCAGTCAGGGTCGTGGCCGTCAGGGCCAGGGACAGCCGTTCGGGATGCAAGAAGTCCATCGCTCTCCTACCTTCCGGGGAAGGGGTCTTGCTCGAGGGGGGGGGACGGGAGGAGTGACGGAATAACACGCGGAATGGCTCTGGCAATCGGTCGTTTCCCCCTCCCCCGGGGACAAGTCGTGGATCGAGTTTTTTTCCCGGCCGCGCGCTGCCCCTTGACCGGCTGGATTAGACTGAGCGGATTCTCTTTGTCCCCTTCCGTGGAAAACATGCTTCCCTCACGAACCACTCGAACCATCCGGATCCGCGATCTTGCCCTGGGGGGGCAGGCGCCCATCGTCGTCCAGAGCATGGCGGCCACCCGAACCCAGGACGTGGCCGCGACGACTCGCCAGGTGAAGATCCTGGAAGAAGTCGGGGCTGATCTGGTCCGAATCGCGGTCGACAGCCGCGCCGACGTCGAAGCCCTTGCCACGATCCGCAAGGCGACCAAGGCCCTCCTGTCCGTCGACCTGCAAGAAAACTACCGGCTGGCCGAGCAGGTCGCGCCGCTGGTCGACAAGCTGCGTTACAACCCTGGTCATCTCCACCACCACGAGAAAGACAAGAGCATCGCGGACAAGGTCAAGTACCTGGTCGAGATCGCTCGCAACCATGGACTGGCACTCCGCATCGGCGTGAACGCTGGCTCGGTGGATCCGGAGCTGCGCGGCTCCTTCGGAGACGACGAGGTCGGAGCGCTGGTGGCCTCCGCGACTCAACATTGCGCGCTGGTCGATGACCTGGGCTTTCAAGACTATGTCGTCTCCATCAAGGACTCCGACCCGCGACTCGTCATTGATGCCAACCAGCGGTTCGCCGAGCAGCGCCCCGACGTCCCCCTTCACCTCGGGGTGACCGAAGCCGGCCTGCCCCCGGATGGCATCATCAAGACTCGGATCGCCTTCGAGCAACTCATCTCCCGCGGCATCGGAGACACGATTCGCGTGTCCCTGACGCTGCCCTTCGATGACAAAGGGCAAGAAATCACCGTGGGGCGGCAGATCCTGAAAGACATCGAGGAGGGTCGCTTTCGATCGGTCCCTCCCAACTTCTACGACGGCCTCAACATCATCGCTTGCCCGTCTTGCTCCCGAGTCGAGAACGAGAAATTCATCGAACTCGCCCAGGAGGTCAAGAAGACCACGGAATGGGCCGCGCAGCATCAACTAACCATCGCCGTCATGGGATGCCGCGTGAACGGCCCCGGCGAAACCGACGATGCGGATCTCGGACTCTGGTGCGGGCCGACCCACGTGAATTTGAAACGCGGTACGGAAACCCTGGGCACGTATCCCTATGACGAAATCCTCGGCCGTCTTCATGCCGAGGTCGAAAAGTTGATCGGCAAGGCTCATCCGGCCTGACGAAACTCGCCCGACCGGCGTCGCGAGACCTCGACTGTGACTCAGACGGAAACCAACTCGGGCCATCATCCCAAAGAGCGGGCCTTGCTCTGCGAACTGTTGCGACAGTTCTACGACCTGGGATGGTGTACCGGAACCGGGGGCGGTCTGTCCCTTGCCGTGCCGGGGGGCTTCCTGATGGCACCCAGCGGAGTCGCCAAGGAGCGGGTGACCGAGGCCGATCTGTTTCTCCTCGACGAAGCATTTCGAGTGATCGCGGCACCGACAAAAGGCGAGCTCTGCCTCTCGGAGTGTGCTCCCTTGTTCCAAGCAATCTTCGGCCTCGGAGAGGTTGGCGCGGTGATTCATTCCCACAGCATTCCCTTGGCGCTGGCCACGCGAGCCGCAGGATCCGAGCAAACCACCCTGGGGTGGCAGCGACTGGAGATGCTGAAGGGCATTCGCGGTGTGAGTTATCCGGAACGTCACTTCGTTCCTTTGATCGACAACACGCCGCGTGAAGCCATGCTTCTGTCTGCCTTGCAACGGGCGCTGGAGAACTTGCCACCCCATGCCCATGCCGTCTTCGTCCGAGACCACGGAGCCTACATTTGGGGACGAGATGCGATGGAGGCCAAGCGCCATGCCGAGGTGTACGATTGGCTGTGTGAGTTCGACCACCGAGAGCGCCTGGAACGCAACTCGGGGAACGCGGGAGCCGGAGAAGGGAGCTGACCATGCGCGTCTTCCAAGAAGTCGGTGCCAAGTATCCACAAGGATTGCTCACCGTCCTGGAGGGCCTGTCCGTGGACGATCCCGCGCGGCTGGACCAGGAGATTGAAGCGTTCAAGAACGAGCATGGCTACCAATCCCACGACATCGTGGAGATCACCGAAGGCACCCCGAATGAGGCCCTTCGCAAGTTCGATCCTCCCCACACTCACAGCGAAGACGAGATCCGCTTGTTTCTTCATGGCAGCGGAATCTTCGATCTGCTTGCCGACGATGGAATCTGGTACCGGTTTTTGTTCGAGAAGGGAGACATGGTCGTCGTTCCGGCCGGGCGGGTGCACCGCTTCGAACCGACCTACGAAAAGACCGTGCGCTGCGTCCGTATCTTCCAGGATGACGAAGGATGGGTGCCGCACTACGTCGACCAGGCGGCTCACGAAGGTCCCTGAGCGCGCGGCCCCTGGGTTCTGAACTCGTGGATTTCTTGGCCGCCTTCGAACGCGGTTACGAAGGAGTCGAGTCCCCGAACAACAGGCGATCCATGCCCCGCAACAGTCCCACCATCTCGGCGCACCGCTTGGCGGCAAGCAAAGTGCCCCCCACGTAGGGAGCGGCGCTGGAACCGGCATCGTGGCGGATGGTGAGCCGCTCGTCCGGCAAGCCAAACAGGGCCTCGAAAGACAACACGTGTCCGGGCAGCCGGATGGAGTGCACTTGGCTGCCACCAATGGTGGCTCCGCGAGCTTGCCGGTCTCCGACGGTTTGATCGGGAGAAACCTCGAACTGTTGCTCGGCGACGGTGGCCAAGGTTTCGGCAAGCTCTCTTGCGGTGCCACTCGGCGCGTCCGGCTTACCAGCGTGGGCGTAGTCGAGGACTTCCCAATGGGGAACGTGACGAGCGGCGATGCAGGCAAAGTGCTTCACCAACGCAGCCGTCACCGAAAAGTTCCCTGCGGCAACCACTCCCACGCCTTGCTGTTTGGCGCGCGCCTCGATCTCGTCATAGTCTGACGAAGAAAGGCCGGACGTGCCGATGACCGCTCCCACTTTGTGGTCGAGCGCAACGTTCACATGGTCCTTGACGACACTGGGGTGGGTGTAATCGATCAGGACATCGGTCTCGACCGCCAAGGCTTCGGCTACGGAACCGGCGATGGACCATCCCACCGGGTCGCGACCCAGTCGTTCTCCCGGGTCTCGACCCGCGGCCTCGCGGGCCACCGCCCCCACCAGCTGAAACTCCGAGGAATCCAGAACGGCTTCGACCAGGCGACTTCCGGTCCACCCAGT
This sequence comes from Planctomycetota bacterium, assembly GCA_028289345.1. Taxonomy (GTDB): domain Bacteria; phylum Planctomycetota; class B15-G4; order B15-G4; family SIAN01; genus JANQQL01. Next base: position 441,488 of record JANQQL010000001.1, read on the forward strand.
TGCTCCGGCGATGCACAGGCGAATCGTCATCGACTCACGACCCCGCCATCACCGAACGCGCGATCACCAAGTGCTGGACCTCGGTCGTTCCTTCGTAGATTTCGGTGATGCGAGCGTCCCGAAGCAGGCGCTCGACCGCATAGCGCTGCAGGTACCCGTCCATCCCATGGACATCCACGGCTTCGTTCGCCGCGAAGTTGCACATGGTGGATGCCATGAGCTTGGCCATTGCCGCCTCCTTGGTGCACGGCTTGCCCTGGTCGCGCAACAAAGCCGCCCGGCGGATCATCAGCCGCGAAGCGTCCACTTGCATCGCGATCTCGGCCAGCTTCCACTGCATCGACTGGCGCGCCGCGAGCTCCGGTCGACCCGCCAGGTATTCGCGCGAAGCATCCAGGCAGCCTTGGGCAATCCCCAAAGCCTGACTGGCGATCCCGATCCGCCCCCCGTCGAGGGTCTCCATGGCGATTCGAAAACCCCGGTCCAAAGTCCCGAGCAGGTTCTCTTCGGGAACTTCACATTGGTCCAGCAGGATCTCGACCGTGGACGAAGCCCGAATCCCGAGTTTGTCTTCCTTCTTGCCGATCGAGAATCCGGGGAACTTGCTTTCCACCAGGAACGCGCTGATCCCTCGCGAGTTCTTCTCCCCCGGCTTCAAGTCCGAGGTTCTTGCGAACACGATGAACAAACCCGCGTGGGTCCCCGAGGTGATCCACAGCTTCGCCCCGTTGAGGACGTAGTGATCCCCTTTCTTCTCGGCCCGACATCGCAGCGCCGCCGCGTCGGAACCCGAAAACGCCTCGCTCAAGGCATAGGCACCGAGCAGCTTTCCACTGGCAAGATCCGGAAGGTACTTCTTCTTGGTCACTTCCGTGCCGTGGCGGGACAAGGGCGTACACACCAGGGAGTTGTGAACCGACAAGGTCACCGACGTGGACGGACACGCTCGCGAGGTTTCCTCGACCAGCATGGACCCGGCCAGGTTGCCTCTCGCCGATCCCCCGAATTCCTCGGGCACCAAGATCCCGAGCAGCCCGATTTCGGCCGCTCGCTGGATTTGCGCCTCCGGGAACTTTTCTTCGCGGTCCAAAGCAGCCGCGTGGGGAACCAGAGACTCCTGGACGTACTGCTGGACCTCGGACTGAAACTTGACGAGTTCCTCGGGAAGCTCGAAATCCACGTTGGTCCTCCTGTGACAACGTTCTGAGGTAGTTGTTTGCGACAACGGCCTGGCTTCGACCACGGTGCCGCGGGTCAATCTCCGCTGCGTCCTCAACCCCGATCAAAGGGTCTCTGGAAGATCCGGAATCAACCTTGGTACTGATAGAAGCCTTCCCCGGTCTTTCGGCCAAGCAACCCCGCGTCCACCATGCGCCGCAACAGCGGGCACGGCCGATACTTGGTGTCTCCGAGATCCAAATGCAGGACCTCCATGATCGACAGGCATGTGTCCAGTCCGATCAAGTCGGCCAGAGTCAGAGGCCCCATCGGGTGCGCCATGCCGAGCTTCATGACCTCGTCAATGGCTTCCTTGGTGGCCACCCCTTCCATCAAGCAATACACCGCTTCGTTGATCATCGGCATGAGGATTCGATTCGAGATGAATCCTGGGAAGTCGTTGGCTTCCACGGGGATCTTGCCGAGGGCCTTGGACAGTTCCATCACGGCGTTCAACGTCGCATCGCTGGTGCGCTGACCGCGAATCACCTCCACCAACTTCATCACCGGCACCGGGTTCATGAAGTGCATGCCGATGACCCGATCCGGTCGATCCGTCTGAGCCCCGAGACGGGTGATCGAGATCGAAGACGTGTTGCTGGCAAGGATCGTGTCTTTGGAAGTGCCTTCGCTCAGGCTGCGGAACAAGCCGGCCTTGAGTTCGAAATCTTCCGGGGCCGCTTCCACCACCAAGCCGGTATCCGCGGCATCGAGAATTCGCGTGGTCGGCTTCACCCGGTCGACGGCCGCCGAAACCTCTTCCGCGGTGATCTTGCCTTTCTTCTCCATCCGCTGCAGGCTGGAACGAATCGCCCCGACCCCACGTTCGAGGCACTCCTCGGAAACGTCCACCATCGTGACCGGGATTCCACTGGTGGCGAACACCTGGGCGATGCCGTTGCCCATGGTTCCCGAGCCGATCACGCTGACCTTGTCGATTGACATCCCTTGCCGGGTCCTTTCGTTGTGTCCGGCGTGGTCACGCCGGGACCGATGAATTGGCTCGATCGTGGCTGAAGGCGACGAGAGGTGCTCTCAGCGTTCGACCGCGAGGGCCACGGCATTGCCGCCCCCAAGGCACAGGGTTGCGAGGCCCTGGCGTTTGTCCTGATCTTCCATGGCGTAGAGCAGCGTCGTCAAAACACGAGCGCCCGAGGCCCCAATGGGATGCCCCAAAGCCACTGCTCCGCCGTGCACGTTGACGGTTTCCGGGTTCATCTCACATTCGCGCATGACCGCCAAGGACTGCACCGAAAACGCCTCGTTGACTTCGCAGAGGTCGTAGTCGCCCATCTTGCTGCCGACCTTCTGATGAAGGTTCTTCACCGCATCCACCGGCGCCATCATGACCCACTCCGGCGCCATGCCCCCCGTCGCGTAGCCTCGAATGCGAGCCAACACCGGGCAGCCGAGCTCTTGGGCTCGTTTCTCCGACATCACCACCAACGCGCAGGCAGCGTCATTGATCGACGAGGCATTGCCTGCCGTGACACTGCCTCCGTCGCGCTTGAAGGCGGGGCGCAAGCGAGCCAGGGATTCCGCCGTGCAATCGGCGCGCGGGCCTTCGTCGCTGCTGACCACCAGCGGATCGCCTTTGCGCTGAGGCACTTCCACCGGCACCACCTCTTTCTGAAACTTGCCGGCTTCGACCGCCGCCACCGCTTTTCGATGGCTGCCGGCCGCGTATTCGTCTTGGGCCTCGCGCGCGATCTCGTACTTGTCGGCCACGAGCTCTGCGGTCATTCCCATGTGGAAGTCGTTGTAGATGTCCCACAAGCCATCGTTCACCATGGCATCGAGCAGCTTGCCATGGCCGAGACGCACGCCTTCGCGTGCCTGGGGCAGCAGGTATGGGGCCTGGCTCATGCTTTCCATGCCCCCGGCAACGATGACTTCCGCGTCCCCGGCCCGAATCGCTTGGGCGGCCAACATGACCGCTTTCAAACCGGAGCCGCAAACCTTGTTGATGGTGAGCGCCCCCACCGTTTCGGGAATGCCAGCACCTAGCGCGGCCTGGCGCGCGGGGTTTTGCCCCACTCCGGCCTGGAGAACCTGACCAAGGATCACTTCTTCTACGGCATCGGGTTCGATCCCAGCGCGGCGAACCGACTCCTTGACCGCGACTGCCCCCAGCTCCGGGGCCCGCAACGACGACAAGGCACCTTGGAAGCGCCCGATCGGCGTCCGCACTGCGCTAACGATCACCGCGTCCGTCATGGGTGTGTTTCCTCCTCCCGGGAATCCAGAGGATCCGGGGAATCGAAGAGCGTCGGGAGCGAAGCTGAGAAGGAGATCGCTCCTGGCCGGGACACCAATCTCCTGGCGGTCTCCGGCGAGAATCCCAGCCCAGCTTAGCAAGACGAGAAAGAACTCCTCGGACGCCAGATCCTGGTTTTCCCGACCAACCCACGGGCAGCGATCCGAGGCCAAGTTCCCTGTCGCTTTACTTCGCCGCAAGTGATTACTAATAAAGATGTTGGAACATGGCTCCCGAGGTTGGGAAGGTGCAGAGCCCACGGGTAGCCGCCGAAACCGATCCGACCCCCGTCACCCGGCCCGCGATCGGTCCCTGACGGTCCTTCGAACAATCACCCGAGGAGAATCGACCACCCATGTCTGCAAAGGCCCCCGTTCGCATCTTGTTCCTCTGCACCGGGAACTCCTGCCGCAGCCAGATGGCCGAAGGCTGGACACGAGCCCTTCACCCCACGGAATTCGAGGTTTTCTCCGCCGGCATCGAGACCCACGGTTTGAATCCGATGGCAGTGCAAGTCATGCAAGAAGCCGGGGTCGACATTTCTCACCATCAATCGAAGACGGTGAACGACCTTCCCGATCCTGGAATGGACGTGGTGGTCACCGTCTGCGGTCATGCCAACGAAACTTGTCCGACGTTCCCCGCGGCCACGCGGGTGGTTCACGTCGGCTTTGACGACCCTCCGACGTTGGCTCGATCAGCCAAGACGGCGGCGGAGGCATTGCGGCACTATCGACGTGTTCGGGACGAGATCCGGGCCTTCGTCGAGGGGCTTCCTCGGTCCCTCGAGGGGACTTCGGGCTCGGAATGAGGGGAAACAGGAACAGGCGGTCATGAGCACGGTCAAGAATCCAAAAGTCAATTCCATTCCTAGGTCAGTGATGAACAAAGACGCAGATCCCACCGAAACCAGAGAGTGGCAGGAATCCATCGAAGAAGTGATGAAGCGCCAGGGGCGTGGGCGCGCGGAGTTCCTGATCACACGACTCCTCGACTATGCGGGCAAGGTCGGCTTGGACGTGCCTTACCCCATGAACACTCCCTACATCAACAGCATCCCGGTGCAGGAGCAGCCGGAGTATCCCGGCGACCGAGCCATTGAGCGACGCATCAAAAGCATCATTCGCTGGAATGCGATGGCCATGGTGGTTCGCGCCAATCGCAAGAGCGAGGGCATCGGCGGTCACATCTCGACCTATGCTTCCGCAGCGACGCTCTTGGAAGTGGGCTTCAATCACTTCTATCGCGCACGGACCGACAACACTGTGGGGGATTGCATTTACTTCCAGGGGCATGCCTCGCCCGGGATCTATGCCCGGGCCTACGTCGAAGGAAGATTGACCGAAAAGGACCTCGGCAACTTCCGTCGCGAGCTGGCGCCCGGAGGAGGCTTGTCCTCCTACCCCCACCCCTGGCTGATGCCGGAGTTCTGGGAGTTCCCTACGGTCTCCATGGGACTGACAGCGATCCAGGCGATCTATCAGGCGCGCTTCCACAAGTACTTGAAGGATCGAGGAATCCTCGATTCCCGGGATGCCAAGATCTGGGCGTACATGGGCGACGGCGAGATGGACGAACCCGAGAGTCTGGGTGCCATCACCCTGGCCTCGCGGGAAAAGCTGGACAACCTGATCTTCGTGGTGAACTGCAACCTGCAACGATTGGATGGTCCGGTTCGCGGCAACGGCAAGGTGGTCCAGGAACTCGAAGCAGCGTTTCGCGGTGCCGGCTGGAACGTGATCAAGGTGCTGTGGGGTTCTGAATGGGATCCGCTTCTGGCCAATGACGACGAAGGCCTCCTCGTCCGCCGCATGGGCGAGGTCATCGATGGCCAGTACCAGAAGTACATCGTCGAGCCCGGCGAATACATCCGTCAGGATTTCTTCGGTGTGGAGCCGAAGCTGCTGGAGCTGGTCAAACACCTGTCCGACGACCAACTTCACAAACTGCGACGCGGCGGACACGACCCGTCCAAGGTCTATGCGGCCTACAAAGCCGCCACCAGCCACGAAGGAGGCCCCTCGGTCATCTTGGCCAAAACGGTCAAGGGCTATGGACTCGGCGAAGCCGGCGAAGGTCGAAACGTCAGCCATCAGCAGAAGAAGCTCAACGAAGAAGAGCTCCGCGAGTTCCGCGACCGGTTCGACATTCCGATCCCGGACAAAGACTTGGCGGACGCACCGTTCTATCGGCCCGACGACAACAGCGAAGAAGTCCAGTACCTGAGGGCGCGACGTCAGGCATTGGGCGGACGCGTTCCGCGGCGCACGGTGGTTTCCCAAACCCTCGACGTGCCGTCCCTGGACCTGCTGAAGGACTTCTTGGCCGGCAGCGGCGAACGCTCGGTGTCGACCACGATGGCGTTCGTGCAGATGCTGGCCAAGTTGCTGAAGGAAAAAGAACTCGGCAAGCACATCGTACCGATCGTGCCCGACGAAGCGCGCACCTTCGGTTTGGAAGCGTTGTTCCGCACCTACGGCATCTATGCCAGCCAGGGACAGCTCTACGAACCGGTCGACTCCCACCTACTGCTGTACTACCGGGAGGCCAAGAACGGACAGATTCTGGAAGAAGGCATCACCGAAGCCGGTTCCATGTGTTCGTTCATTGCGGCGGGCACGTCTTACGTCAATCAAGGCGTGCCGATGATCCCGTTCTTCATCTTCTATTCGATGTTCGGCTTCCAGCGGATCGGCGACCTGGCCTGGGCAGCCGGGGACCTGCGCACTCGTGGCTTCTTGCTTGGCGCGACCTCGGGACGAACGACTTTGGCAGGCGAGGGACTGCAGCACCAGGACGGCCACAGTCACATCTTGGCTTCCACCGTCCCCAACGTGATCAGCTACGACCCGGCCTTCGCCTACGAGCTCGCGGTGATCCTTCAGGACGGCATGCGTCGCATGTACGTCGAGAACGAAGACGTCTTCTACTACATCACTCTCGGCAACGAGAGCTATCCGATGCCGGCCATGCCGGAGCAAGCCAACGAGGGCATCCTCCAAGGGATGTACCGACTCACCCAGTTCGAAAGTCAGGGAAAAAAGGGCCGCGTGCACCTGCTCGGCAGCGGCTCGATCCTGAACGAATCGGTCCGCGCCGGAGAAATCCTCGCCGAGAAATACGGCGTGAGTTCCGACGTGTGGAGCGTCACGAGCTACGGGGAACTACGTCGGGAAGCCCAGGACGTGGAGCGCTGGAACCTGCTGAACCCGACGAAGAAAGCCAAAACCCCGTACGTCACTCAGGCATTTGGAGATGACGATCAACCGATCGTGGCAGCGAGCGACTACATGCGCTCACTTTCCTACGCCATCCGACCGTGGGTCAAACAACCGTACTTGGCACTCGGCACCGATGGCTTCGGACGCAGCGAGGATCGCAAGTCCCTGCGCGACTTCTTCGAGGTGAGCGCCGAGCACATCGTGTGCGCCGCTCTCTGGCAACTCGCCCAAAAGGGCGACGTTCCGGCGAAGCGCGTGGCGGAAGCGTGGAAGGAATTCGGCATCGACACGGACGCTCCCCCACCCTGGACGGTGTGAACGGAAACGTTCTCTAGAAGTTGCCCGGCGGTGGCGCGCTCCGTGGAAGTGGCGGGAATCCGATTGGTTTGGCACACCTTGGTGCCAGGACGGCCTCCCCATGGCCTCGGGTTGTTCGTGCCGGAGAACCCGAACGATGTTCTCGAAAGTTTCACTGATGAAGAGTTCGTCGAGTCCGACGAGCGCATGCCCTACTTTTCAACTCTTTGGCCGTCGGCGGAATCCCTGACCCGCGAGCTTCTCCGGGTTCCAGAAGCCTGGAACGGTCAGCGAGTTCTCGACTTGGGTTGTGGGGTCGGTGCCGTCGGCTTGGCCGCTGCTCGCCGTGGAGCTGCCGTGACCTTCCTGGACTGGGAACCCCGTGCCTTGGAGATCACCCGACGAAGCGTCGCGGCGCTCGACATCCCCGATGCGGAGTACGTGGCCGCCGATTGGCGAGAGTACGCTCCGGATCTTCCGTTCGAAAAAATCCTTGCCGCCGATGTGCTCTACGAAGCCCGCAACATCCCCGGAGTCGCCCGCTTCCTGGGCAAGGCACTTCGTCCTGGCGGAGAAGCGTGGATCGCCGATCCGGGAAGGAACCACGCCAAAGACTTTCCCGTGGCCGCCCGGGCGTCCGGTCTCACGGTCCTCGACCCGTTCGTTCTCCCCGCCCTGGACCACGGACACCAAGTGACGGTCCTTCGCGTTCAACGCCCGAGGGAGTCGATGAGCGCGAAGTGATCCAGGGAGATCGCCGATCGGACTTCTTCATCGCCACGTCTTGCGGCGCTCGTCTCGATCACAACCGCGCGTGGGCCAAAGGACGACCTCGCACTCGACGGGACTCTTCACGACGGACACCGAACGCTGTTCGACTCGGTAGCCGGGCTTTTCCACTCGCACCTGGTGGGACGTGTTGGCGACAACGAGGAACGTCCACCGCCCGAAGTCGGCGGTAGTGAAACGCGGCGATTCCCCGCTATCGAACACGAAGTTCGTCAAGGTCACCTCCGCCTCGAGCGGCTCGCCGCTGCACCCGTCGCGAACCTTGACATCAATCCGTGATTGCCCCAGCCGGTCGAACAGGTAGCGCCATCCCCCTCGGTTGCGCGCTACGATCCCGGCGACATCGCTGAAGGCGGGCTCGAAGCTGGTCCCCGCTTCGACGATGAAGGAGTAGGTTCCCTGGTCCGCGTAGTACCAACTGGTGTCGTCACCGCTGAGCGCCCCGGCCGACGCCGGAGAAAACACGGCGTAGCGCGGCGTCGCGTCCACGGCATCGATGGCATCCGCCATGCCGTTCATCATCTCGTCGATCACCGCGTGCTCCGGCATCAGATCACCGGGAGCTCCGTTGCTACACGCGTAGGGATAGTCGATGAACTGGCCGAATGAGTGGTAAGAGGTCGCCATCACGAACTGGTATCGATCCGCCAGCTGCATCATCGCCAAGGTTTCGAGCTCCGATGCCTCGGCCGGCCCAGGATAGGTCTGCGCGAAACTGCTGCACGAGGAGGTGAAGCCGCAACGGTCCGGCCCCCATCGATAGGGGTAGTTTCGATTGAGGTCGACGCCCACACAGCTCGGCGGATACGACTGGCGGTTCTTTCGCCAGAAGGAATCCGCTTGAAACACGTGCGCGACACCATCGGGGTTGACCATCGGCACACAGATGATCTTGTAGGAGTTCACCCACTCGGTGACGTCAGAGTCGCTGCCGTAGTCGTCGGTGAGGGACTGCACAACGTCCATGACGATGTGGGAGGTGGCTACTTCCCGGGCGTGATGTTGCCCGTTGAATAGGATGGCCGGCTCATCCTCGGGCTGGCCAGGACGATCGGAGATTTCCAATCCCCAGATGGTCCGATTCTCGAACGTGGTCCCCACGGGAAACGCGTGAACGAGGTCCGGATGGTCCGCCGCGGTCTGGAGGACGAGAGCTTCGATCTCGCCGGGATCGAAGTACTGGCTTTGGGTCTCCAGGGCCGGCTGCGAACCCGTGCGCCGCCACTCCAAGCCGGAGCTCATGATCGGCAATAGGTCACGCACCGTCCCCCGAATCGTCACCCCGTGTCGCGTGGGCACCATGCCACACCGGTCCACGTCGTATCCTCGGGCGCGCACCCAATCTCCGAACGCTCGCATTCGGGACGCCGGACTCGGCGTGTCGACCGCCATGCCGGGGATGCTCAACTCGACTTGCCAAAGTTCCTCGGATCGGGTTTCTTGGGATTGGGCGGGCAATTCGCCCACCGAAAAAAGGACTCCAGCGAGCCCCCAGACAAGGAAACGCTTCGAAGACATGGGTTTGGTTTTCTTTCCAGAAATGAATCGAGGTTCTTTTCTAGCCGAGCGGCCGGGCCATTCGCCACAAGGCCTCACGAACCCAATGGGGAAGGAAGAGACTACCAGCTCGTGAAACGTGGAGTCGGGAAACACAACCAGAGACTCAGACGTCGGCGATTCCTCGCGTTGTTCCTTGGATTGCTGCTCACGGCAACCCTTCTTGAAACAGGAGTTCGGCTCCGACAGTCGTTGAAGTTCGGAAAAAGCTCATCCACTCTCTACGAGTTCACCGAAGTCAGTCCAGGGCTCCGCGGCTTGGTACCGGGAAGCCGCGCGGGCCGCATTCCGATCAACTCCCAAGGATTTCGTTCCCCGGAACTCGAGCCGGTGCGCACTCCTTCGAGAATCCGCGTTGCGTTCCTCGGAGGTTCGACCACGTTCTGCTCGGGAATCGAGCAGGAAGCACGGACCTGGCCCGCTCTGGTTGTTCAACGACTGGCCGAGCAATGGCCCGGTCTTCCGATGGACTACGTCAATGCGGGAGTTCCCGGCTACTCCTCCGAGACCTCCCTTCGCAACTTGAAAGCTCGCGTGGCACCGTGGAAGCCGGATGTTCTGGTGATCTACCACGCCACCAACGATCTGGCTCGGGAGAGTCGGCGCATTGCCCAGGAACAGGGGGTTTGGCAAGAGTCCGCCCCCTCCTGGCTCGACACTCACTCGTTGGCGTGGTCGCTGATCCGCAAGAACCTGCCGCGCACGTCGTCTCCCTCGTCGATCCTGAATTGCCCAGTCCTGAATTGCCCAGTGGAGGATTTCGTCCCGGGATTCGAACAAAGCCTCGGGGCCTTGCTCGCGGAAGCAAAGCGAGTCACACCCGTGGTCGTCGTGGCCACGTTTCGCCACCGAGTTCGGTCGCACTTGTCGCCCGAGGAAAAGCGCGAGGCCTGCCGAACCAGCCGCCTCTACCTTCCCTTTCTCACCGAGGATCAACTGCTCGATTCGTTCCTCGCCTACAACCGCGCCATTCGAAAAGTCGCGAGTGCGCAACCCGTTCTTCTGGTGGAGGGAGAAGAGGAAACACCTGGAGACGCCACCCACTTCCTGGATTCGGTGCACTTAACCCAACGCGGATGCCAGTTGCTCGCAGAGCGGATCGCTCGCGAACTCGGGGCCGCTCCAGAGTGGCTGCAGCTCGTCGCGGACAAACAGTCTCGGCTGAGCGATTCGGACTGATCCGCGGCCCGCTAGTAGCCCAGACCGTTCTTGCGCAAGTGCACGGAAGGCTCCCCGCTGCGATTCTGCTGAGCGCTGATCACTTTGCCAAAAACAACAATGTGATCCCCCGTCGCGTGCTCGCCAGTGATCTTGCACTCCAACCAGGCCAAGGCATCGCCCATCACCGGACAGCCTTCCGGCGCATCCTGGAAGGAGACGTGGTCGAACGCACTTTCCCCGGGATCGTAGTTTTTGAAGAACGGCCCCATCGCTCCGGAACTCTGTTGGTCGAGGATGGAAACTCCAAAGTACCCGTGCTCGCGCATCGCCACGAGATGATCACGCCCCTTGGCGACGGCAATGCACACCATCGGAGGCTCGAATCCCACTTGCATGAAGAGCGAACCCACGAAGCCGATCGGTGCCCCTCCCTCCCGGGAGGTGATGATGTACATGCCTTGGGGGATGCGCCCCAGGGCCAGGGCCAGCTGGGATTCGGCGGTTTCCGTCATGACTACCTCCCTCTCCGTGAAATTCGTTTGCCGTCCAGTCTACCGGCAAACCCCTGTTCGCCCCAATGCGTCGAAGGATTCGACCGAAAACGCGTTCGTGCCGCGGGGAACCAGAAGAGTTCGCAGCCCGGGCTCAAGCGGATTCGTTCAATGTCACGCCACGGGCGGGTACAGAAGGTCCTGCCCGACGTCGCGCCACCAGTCCTTCCCGGGATCCGTCAAGGTGTTCCGCTCGTCGCCGCTCATCGGATTCGCGCCCAACAGTGCTTTCCGAGCTCGGTCGCTGCCGGTGATGCAATCAAAAGGCACGAGCCGCTGCTCGTACTCGTAGGGAGGGTCCGTGAAGCACACTTGCTCTGGCCAAAGCGACCAGGCGGCGGCGAGCAAGGCATAGGTCAATCGGACGGGTTCGAAAACCCGAGCGTCGGTGACATGCAAGAACAACCCGCCGCACCGCTGCCCCGCCCATTTGCCAAACATCGGTTCGAACTCCGTTGGCCGCGCGCGCACCCCTGCCAGCGTTCCCCGATCGCGGGCAACCTTCCACCATTGGTCAGGTTCGACGAAAGGCGCTCCGCAAACTTCGAAGGGAGTGGTCGTTCCTCGCCCTTCCGACAAGTTGGTCCCTTCAAGGATGACTTGCCCGGGGTAAAGCATCACCCCTTCTCGTCTCGGCAGATTCGGAGACGGCGGCGTCCAGGGAAGAGCGCAGTCCTCGTGCATCATCGCTCGTCGCCACCCCGTCATCGGAATGACTTCAAGGTCGGCGCCAACCTGCAAAGTCCGATTCAAGTACCTCGCCAACTCTCCGAGAGTGAGTCCGTGACGCAAGGGAATCGGAGCTTCGCCAACGAAGGTTTTGTAAGCGGGATCCAGACGAGCCCCTTCGGCTTTCTCCCCCCCGACCGGATTTGGCCGATCCAACACCACCACGCGAATCGAGCGTCTGGCACAAGTCCGCAGACACGCGAGCATGGTCCAGGCGAAGGTGTAAACCCGACAGCCAACGTCTTGCAAATCGATCACGAATGTTTCGAGTCCGGCCATCATCTCGTCGGTGGGCTCCCGAGTCTCGCTGTACAGACTGTGAACCGGGATCTCGAGAGAGCCGTGACGACCGTGAGCCGACTCCACCATGTTGTCCTGCTTGTCTCCGTGAAGACCGTGCTGAGGGCTGAACAATGCACCAACCCCACCGCCTGACCACTCTTGCAGAGATTCCCAGGTGGGCCGGAACGAAGCGTCGTGGGACGCTTGATTGACCAAAAGCCCAAGGCGTCCCCGGAGCCAATCGGGTCGGCAATCTCCCAGCACGTCTAGGCCAAGTTTCACGGTCGATGACATCTTCGATCCGCCCCCCTCCTTCGAAGCCCGATCAACGTCCGGGAAGCGGACGCGACTCAGTCAACACCCGCAGGTGACGAAACTGCGCTGACCCGGAGCCGGTCACCAAACCGACGTGTCCACCGAGATCGACTCCTTCGAGGCTCTTGTTCCAGATTTCCTGGCCGCGGACGAACACGCGCAGCTGGGTCCCATCGACGTCGATGGCGAGGGGAACCCATTCCTCCGCACGGGCCGGCGGCATCTTGAATCGGTCCCGATCTCGCCATCCCCCCTGGTAATCCGCGAGGACGACAGCGCCGTGCTCGAGAAGTGTCAGAGTCCAATAAGTGATGGCGTCCCGTCCAGCGAATGCCAGCCCCAACATTCGCGTGCGGTGACCGGTTTCCGGGTCTTCTTGTGTCATCACCTCGGCTTCGAAGCGATAGCGCGAACCAAGAGGTCGATCGACGAACACGATTCGGTAGTCCACCGTCGTTCCGCCATGGCTCTTTCCAACCTTGCCGGAGATTTCTCCGTCTTCGATCCGATAGTGCGAAGTCTCCCCGTACCAGCGATGTTCGTCCCGCTCGGAAAGCACTCGCCGCCACCTTCGCGTATCCACCCCGGAGATCCGTTGCAACTCGTTGATGAAACGGTGGAGCGTCGGGTGTCCCCCCAAAGTTCGGTCGACTTCGTCCGCCACCGTGGTGGCCATGCGTGGAAATCCCGCATCGAGATACGCCCGGGCCCGACGCATCGCGAAGGGCACCAGGGTCTGCTCCCGCCGTCGGAGATCCTCAGCCAAACCGCGATCCAAACTTCGAATTCGGTCCAAACACTCGTCCGCCAGATCCACCGCCCGTCCAGGAGCCAGAGGCTCCTTGCGGAGCTCGTCGAACCAAGCCCAACGACGAACTTGTCGGTAGCACAAGATGGCAGCGTCTTTCTCTCCCAACTCTTCCAAGGTTTGCCCCAGCTCGAAGCGAATCAAGCCCGCGTCTGGCTGCTTGTGCAGCGCCAGCCGGTAGCTTTCCAATGACAGTGCGGGAAACCCTGCTGCACGCTGGCGACGAGCACGCTCCACCCAAGCTCCCGCGCGATCCTGTTCGCCGTAGTAGTCATCGGCCAGCTTCTGGATCCACTGACGAAAGCGGCGCTCGAAATCCTCGAACGTAGCGATTCCCGACATCGCCGGCTTGCGGATGAAGTACTCCTGAAAGCGCTCGAACGGGTCGTGGGCCATCTCGACTCGGTACGACTCCAAGTAGTCTCGATAGAACGGCAGGTAAATCCGCTCGTAGCGTTCATTCTCGTAGTGATGAAGGAAATAGGTGAGCCCCCAGCCGACACAGTAGTACATCGGTGGATACGAGCCGGGGCGGTAGTAAGAGACCACGCTCTTCAAGGTCGGAGTCCCGCGGTCCAACGCCGCTCGAAGCGCGCCCAGGCGCCACTCCGGAATCGCATTGGGCTCCACCGTCATGTCGGGAAGCAAGATGGCTCCCTCGAAATAGGTGGCCGTGCCTTCGTTCAACCAACTGGGAAGCAGTCCCTCAGAGATCTCGTCGGTGAATTGATGCGCCGCTTCGTGGAACAGGGTGCTCCAGAGATCTCGCCAGGGACGCGGCGGATCGTCACTGCGCGGATCGTAGGTTGCCACGTAGTTGGAGTTCGAAACGTAGAACCCAGACAAATGAGATCGGTTGTTTCCCTCGTGCCTCAGATACTCCCTGCGATCGGAATAGACTCGGATCGTGCAACGGTCCATCTTGCCGGCAACCTGAAACACTTCGCGATAGAACCGGTTCATCTGCTCCATCGCTTCGGCCACGGATTCCAACACTTCGTCACCGAGATTCGTCACCACCGTGTAGTTGGCGGTCTTCCGCTCGACGGCTGACTCCCAAGCGGGATTGCGTTGGGCTTGGTCGGGAGCCTCGCGGTTCTCGAGAATGCGGGAGCGAGAAGGAAGGAGGAAGCCAAAGCGCAACATCTGGGAACGGCTCTCCGGCTTCGACTGCAAGCGAACGAGCAGCTCATCCCACCGTTTCGCCGAGCCAGATCTCGCCCCAGCGGTGGCCAGATCCGCGGCATTCAGAAAGAACCCGCGCCTCTCCCAATGGCGAGCGGACGAGTGCATTTTGTTCGCCAAACGGCGCTCTTCCTGACGCAATTCGGGCTGCTCAGCGTGAACCGGGTCCCAACTCAGCAACTCGCGTTCGATGGGTTCGAGCGAGCGATTCTCCAAGGAGCGCTGGGCAAGTTGTCCCAGCCACAGTCCCTGGTCCCGGTCTCCGGCCGCGTAACAAGCCCGTGCCGCCGCCAGCAACCGGTCGGGATCTTCCGGAGACTCTTCCAGCTCGCGAAGCGCCAGGGTCATCGCCTCGCGCGGATCGGAAAACGTGGCCGCGGCGATGCTCAAGCAAGCCGCAAGAATCCCCCCAAGCCATCTTCCGAAAGGGATCTTCCCAGAGATTTTCGTTCCGGCTTTCATTCCACTCCATAGAGCAAATGAGGCGCGCGACGAGAAAGGTAGCCGGCCAGCTCCGCCTCCGAAAGTGCCAATAGCCGCTCGGGCCCCGCCCCACTCGAAAACGCGTCGAAAATGGGGTCGTTGGCCAGCAGACGAGCGAAAGGCTCGCGTTCCCACTCCTTGGGATGGAGGTCACGCAGGGTCGTTGCCAGAGTGAATCCCAATGCCAACGGGCAGAGTTCTTCAGCATTCAAGACCAGTAGTTGAACCGCCCGACACCGTTCTCCCGCGTACTTGCTTTCCGACGGCTCGAACTCGGCGGGAACGAAGGAAATTCCGCGCAGGCCCGATCGCTGCAATCGGCGGGCGAGCGTCCGGTGATCCAACCACGGTGCTCCGATCCATTCGAAAGGAGCGTCGGTGCCACGGCCCACCGAGACATTGGTGAACTCCAGCAGCGCCACTCCGGGGTAGAGCAATGCCTGACGCAAGTTGCGAAGGTTCGGCGAGGGATTGATCCACGGCAGGCCCGTGGTGTCGAAACCGCGATCCCGGTCCCAGTGCTCCATGGCAACGATCTCGAGATCCAAGTCAAGACCACGTTCGTGACGAAACATCTGGGCCAGTTCTCCCACTGTCATCCCATGACGGACCGGCAGATCGTGGAAAGCAGTGAAGGACTGATGGGTGTCATCACGCATGGGACCAGAGATGGCCAACCCACCCAGGGGATTGGGGCGATCCAACACGACGAAACGCAACCCGCATTTCGCCGCGGCTTCCATCGCCAGCCCCATCGTGGAGATGTACGTGTAAAAACGAACTCCTGCGTCCTGGATGTCGAACACCAACGTGTCCAGATCCGTGAGCTGCTCCGCGTTCGGCCGGCGGGATTCGCCATACAAACTCACCACCGGCAGACCGGAGATCGAATCCACGGTGTGATCAATCTCCCCTTCCCCGACCCCACGAATGCCATGCTCCGGACTGAACAACCGGCAAAGATCGACCTGGCGCGCGGAGTGCAAGACATCGATGGTCCGGCGACCATCGGCGCTGACTCCCGTGTGATTGGTGATCAATCCCACGCGCTGGTTGGCCAACGGGGCAAAGGCTCGAGATTCGAGCACGTCGATCCCCGTTCGCACGGCTGGTGGGGAAAAGTTCGGCGCCCCGACTCTTCGGAGTCCATGGGGCACGCAACACCGGCCCACACTCAGCGCACCGATTCCTATCCCGGGGTCCCGGGAATGCGCGGCGGCCTTGCCCAAGTTGGCGGCGGCCACCGATCCCACCCGACGGGCCAGTTCAAGAATGGAGCCTTGCCCATCCGGGTGCAATCGCGTCGCCAACACCAAAACGAACAAATCCTGCTCCGGATCAATCCACAAGGACGTCCCGGTGAAGCCACTGTGCCCATACGCTCGAGACGAAAACAACTCCCCTCGATTGCGCGAGAAACGCGACTGAACATCCCAGCCGTAGCTTCTCCATCCCCCGGGAACAGGACGCGGGCGAGTCATTTCCCGAACGGCCGCCGAAGAAAGCACTCGTACCCCGTCGAGCTCCCCTTCGTTCAAGAGCATGCGCGCGAAACGACTGAGATCTTCCGCGCAGGAAAACAGTCCCGCGTGGCCGGCGACTCCGCCGAGGAAGTGTGCCCGGGGATCATGAACCTCCCCACACAACCACGCTCCGTCCCGCTTCTCGGTGGTGGCGATCGGAGTTCCCGATGCGCGCTCGGGAATGAATCGAGTGGCCTCCATCCCCAGGGGTACGAACAGGCGTTCCCTCGCATACTCCGCCAGGTTCCTCCCGGAGACTCGTTCGATCACACGGCCGAGGGCCAAGTAGCCTACGTCGCTGTAAACGAATGCCGTGCGGGGCTCCGCTTGCAACTCCAGGGCATCCATGCGCCGCCACGCTTCGTCGACGCCGTGTTGGTAATCCTCCAAGGAGTTGTCTGCGATCAGACCTCCGACGTGAAGGAGAAGGTCGCCCAACGTCAGGGTCTCTTTTCCCGCTTGGCCGAACTCAGGCAGATAGCGGACGACGGGATCCCTCCAAGACAGGCGTCCTTCTTCCACCAAGGCGGCGAGGCACGCCGCGGTCACGACGGGCTTGGTGAGTGACGCCAAGTCGAACCGAGTGTCGGTCGTCATCGGAAGCGCGCTTGGCTCGATCTGTCGGTGACCGAGAGCCTGCAAGAACTTCAGCTCCTCGCCGGTTCCCACGGCCACCACACAGCCCGGCGTCTCACCTGTTTCGATCGCCTGCTCGACGAGATCGCGAATGATCGAAGGCCAATCCCTCTCGGGGAGAGGAAAAGGCGTGACGGAACAACTCCCCAGCAGAAACAAGGCAAGCCAAAGAACGAGAACGGACTTCGGCCGCGGCTCCCCCCTCGGGGCGGAGGAGCCGAGTCCTCGCTTCGATCGATCCCCCTTCGCCATCAGCGGCTCTCCGAAACCGCCGCGGAGGTTCGACCGACCCCGTCCACCAGTGCCCCCACAACGAAAGTCCCCAAGGAGCCCACCACGGCGTACCACGGCCAGGCAAGCGGCGTGGCGAACTTGATCGCGGCCATGCCGACGATGCCGGCGGTCAATGCAATCAAGGCGCTCGAGGGTCGAGTCCTGGGTCGAGCCAGAGCCAAGAAGAACAAGCCGAGAACGATGCCTGAGGCAAGCCCGGCAATGGCCAAAACCTGGAGCACGACGCTGGAGTCCAGCTCCTTGGCGGCCAAGGCGACCACCCCCTGCAAAACCCCAAAGCCCAGAGTGAACCAGCGAGTGACCTTCAGCGAGGATCCGTGGTCGGGGGAAGCCCCTCGAAGCGGCAAGTACAGGTCATGGACGGCAGTGGCGGCGGACGAGTTCAGGGAACTCGACAGGGTCGACATCGCCGCCGAAAACACCGCTCCGAGAATGATCCCCAGCACCCCGGGAGGATCGCGCAGGTGATCGACGATGAACGAAGAGAACACCTGATCATTGCTCGCGAACGGCTCCGCCGGCGGATGAGCCGTGTAGAACAACCACAGCAGCACACCGATGCCGAGGAACAAGGCAAATTGAGCAGCCACCACAAAGCCACTGACGCTGAGGGCCAACCCGGCTTGTTGGCGACTCTTGGCACTCAGCAAGCGTTGAACGATCAACTGATCGGCACCGTGAGTCGCGAGAGTCAGAAACGCGCCCCCGACGAGTCCGGCGCCGAGGAAGCTTGCGTTGTCCCAAGCCCAGTCGAAATCGAAGAGCTGCAGATGCCCGCTCTCCCACGCTCGCTGCAAGATCTCGGAATCGGTCCCGGGAATCTTGTTCCACAAGATCCACGCGGCGAGAACGGCCCCAAGGACGTAGACACAGAGCTGCACGCAATCCATCCACAGGACCGCACGCATGCCTCCCGCCATCGTGTACACCACCGTCAAGATGGTGAGCGCGACAATGGCCGACTCGAGCGACCACCCCGTGATCTTCTGCAGAACCAGCGCGGTAAGGAACAGCCGCAATCCGTCGGCCACGGTTCGGGTGACCAGAAACAACACCGAGGTAGCACGGCGCGTCGCCTGGCCGAATCGCTCTCCCAACAACTCGTACGCGGTCACCAACCGCCCCCGAAAGTAGGCGGGGAGAATCCACATCGTGACAGCCAACCGCCCGACGATGTATCCCAAGGCAAGCTGCAAGAAAGTCAGGTTGCTGGCGTAGCCGATGCCGGGGACGCTGAGAAACGTGGCGGTGCTGGTTTCCGTCGCGACGATGGAGAGCAACACGACCATCCACGGCACGTCCCGTCCCCCCACCAGGAAGTCTTCCAGATCCCGGGGTCGCCGCCCCATCCACAACCCGAAACCCACCGCCGCGGCCAGATAGGCCACCACCACCGCCAGGTCCACGAAGGGCAAGGTTCCGGCCAGGAAAAACATGGAAGGAAAGGACTCCCAGGCTGGCGTTGCGGTCATTGAGAGAACGCCGTGGCTCACCCGAGAGCAGGAACCGAGGGGTTGCCCTCATCGCCCACGGGCCGACACGGGGCAACCCCTCAGATTCCGAAGATTCCGCAGTGAGGAACTGCCGGCCGACCGTTCGATACGTCGTACAAGACGCTCCTTGCCGATTCAAGAATTCACAGGACCCTGCCCATGATTCCCACGGTGTACGTTGTCGAAGACGACCTCTCCATCCGCCGCTTCATCGAGAGAATCGTGGATGAACTCGGCTACCGTTGCCAATCTTTCGCCGAGGCAAGTGAGTTTCTCCAGCGCTTTCGACCCGACCATCCCTGCTGCGTGGTGCTGGACATCATCCTTCCAGGAGCCACCGGACTCGAAGCTCTGGAAACTCTCCGCCAGCGAGGCATTCAGTCTCCGGTCCTGATGATGAGTGCCCACGCCGACGTGCCAGCGGTATTGCGGGCAATGAAAGCGGGCGCCCTGGACATCGTCGAGAAACCGCTGCGGCGCCACGCCATGAAGGATCGGATTCACACCGCGGTTCGCCAGGACCTGGCCCGCCACGGCAGGCATCAACAGCGCCAGGAACTCCGCCAACGAGTGCGGTCCCTCACTCCGCGGGAGACAGAGGTGGCGGAACTGGTGGTGCTGGGCAAATCCAACCGCGAAATCGCCGCGGAACTCGGCATCAGTCGCAAGACGGTGGAACAGCACCGGGCCCATATCAAGGTCAAGATGCGCTCCGATTCCCTTGCCCATCTCGTCCGCCTCATGCTCGAAGCAAACCGGAACGAGCGAGAGATGGCTTGCTAGCACCGACTCGGTCACGCGATACAATTCGAGCGTGGCCAAGAATCTGACAACCGAGTCGCGCAACCCTGCCTCCGAACACTTCGGCACCACCGAAGTCGATGAGCTGGTTCGAATCATGAATCGCGAGGACGCCGGGGTCGCCTCGGCGGTCGCCACTCAAACGCACGCCATGAGCCGCGCCATCCGGGGACTGACCGAGCGGCTGGCCGGAAATGGTCGCTGGGTGTCGATCGGGGCCGGGACATCGGGGCGCTTGGGGGTGCTGGACGCGGCAGAATGTGGTCCCACGTTCGGTGTTTCCTCGAGGGTTGTGTTTGGCATCCTCGCCGGAGGTGACCAAGCCCTGCGTCACGCCCAGGAAGGCGCCGAAGACGACGTCGCCGCCGCTTCTCGAGACCTCCAACAGGTGTGTCTCGGGGCCACCGATTGTCTGGTGGCGATCTCGGCCAGCGGGCACACTCCTTACACCTTGGCGGCCGCGAAGTATGGAAAGTCCGTGGGAGCGTTCACCATCGGGATCTCCTGCAATGAAATCTCGCCATTGGGCGCGGTGGTCGACGTCGACATTCGCCCGATCGTGGGCCCCGAAGTGCTGACCGGTTCCACGCGTCTGAAAGCCGGGACCGCGACCAAGCTGGTTCTGAACACTCTGAGTACGGGCACCATGGTGATGTTGGGCAAGACCCAAGGGAACCTGATGACCGGCCTGCGACCGAGCAATGACAAGTTGCGAGAGCGCGCGATCGGACTGGTCGTTTCTCAAACGGGTTTGTCGACAGACGAAGCACATCAGTTGCTCGATTACCACGCTCAAGACGTGGCGGCTGCGGTGCGAGCCCATCGAGAGAAGGCGGCCTCATGACCCACCCCACCTATCTCTTGGGAGTCGACGGTGGTGGCAGCAAGACCGTCGCGTGGCTGACTCCCGAAACCGGAGCCGACGGTGAGACCGTTTCGGCACCTCTGGTCGCCCGCACCGGTGCAAGTCATGTGGCAAGCGTCGGCTTTGAAGAATCCACCGGCGCGGTGGAAGCTGCGGTGCAACAAGTGCGTGCCGAAGTGAGCCCGGACAGCGAGATTCGCGCCGCGTGCTTTGCTCTCTCGGGATCCGCCCAAGCTCGCAGCAAGGAACGATGGCGGGAATGGATCGCCACGAGGAACTGGACTCCGCTTTTTGCGGTCGTCCCAGACGCGGTCGCCCCGCTGATTTGTGCGTCGCCGAAAGGCGAGGGTGTCGCACTCGTTTCGGGCACTGGTTCCTGCGCGCTCAGTCATTCCTCGAACGGCTGTTTCCGAGCGGGAGGTTTCGGACCGCTCTTGGGAGACGAGGGCAGCGGCTTCGACGTCGGACTCAAGGCTCTGCAAGAAGTGATGCGCGCGTTGGATGGTCGCGGACCCGGAACGGAGCTCGCGGAATTGTTCACTCAACACGCTTCCTTGCAGGACCCCCGAGAGCTGGCCACCCACTACGGCAACCCACTCCGCCAGCGCCAGGAGATCGCGGCGTTGGTGCCGGTCGTGCACGTCGGGGTCGAGCGCGGCGACGACGTGGCCATGGGACTCATCGAGCAGGCAGGACTCGAACTCGGCAACCTGGTGGGATGTGTGGCGCGCAAGGCCGAGCTGAAAGCGCGTCGTTACCGCTTGGCGATGGCGGGGGGCGTGCTCCTCTCCAGTCAGCCGCTCCGCAACCAAGTGTTGCAATCTTTGGACGCCGCGGGAATTCCTCCCGAGTCCTCGATGTTGGTCCGAGAGCCGGTGGAAGGTTGTCTGCGGATCGCCCGAATGCTTGCCGACAAGCAGTGGGACGAGTCTCACTGGAAGATCTGAATGCTCGGCGTTGTGCGCCCGTGCGCGAACGATTGCAGAACAGCAACGTGTTGTCGCGACGGTCGGCAAACGCTCGGCGTCCTTCATTAAGCTTGGTCGATCCTCCGGCAGAACGTAGCTTCGCGACTCTCCACCAACACCGGGAAATGACATCGTCCTGACCATCCGGGAGACCGCACGATGCTTCGTGATTGCACCGTAGTTCGAAACGGCACCATGATTCGAAACGGCACCATGACTCGCTGTCTCGTCGCCCTTGGGGTGAGCGCTTGCCTCGCGTTGCCCGCCTCCGGACAAATCACGCGCGTGGTCAGCGTCGATGAGAATGGCGGTTTGGGGGACGGTTCCAGCGCTTTCGACTTCTTCGCATCGAGCGTTTCCCTGTCTTCGAACGGCCGGTTCGTGGCATTCGTCAGCGGTGCTTCGAACCTGGTGAAGGGCGATCGCAACGGTGTGGACGACATCTTCGTGCACGACCGGCGCGAAGGAGTGATGGAGCGGGTCAATCTCAACTCGAAGGGAAATGCCGGGGACGCCCCGAGCAAGAGCGCGTCCATCTCCGAAGACGGCCGATTCGTTGCTTTCGCAAGCAGCGCCGGCAACCTTGTCCGCGGCGACTTCAACCACTCCATGGATGTATTCGTCCGCGATCGCGAAACCCTCACCACCACGCGCGTCAGCGTGTCCAGCGATGGCCTCGAAGCAAACTCCAGCAGCTTCGACCCGAGAATCTCGGCCGATGGACGATTCGTCGTGTTCACCAGCGACGCCGACAACTTGGTCGACGGCGACACCAACACCCGGTTGGACGTTTTCCGCCATGACCTGGACACGGGAATAACCGCGAGAGTCAGCGTGGATTCCACGGGACATCAGGCGCTGGGGGATAGCGTGACCCCCTCCGTTTCCGGCGACGGACGCTTCGTCGCTTTTGCCAGCGACGCCCGCAACCTGGTCGAAGCAGATCGAAACCGCCGCCAGGACATTTTTCTGCGCGACATGGAGACCGGGGAAACTCACAAGATCACCGTCGGCGTCCGTGGTCGCGGCGCCAACGGTTCCAACCGCCATCCCTCAGTCTCCGGGGATGGCACGCGCATCGCATTTGAGAGCGACGCCACCAATTTGGTGACCGGTGACACCAATTTCGCCAGTGACATTTTCGTCCACGACCGCAACCTCGGAATGACCTCGCGGGTCAGCGTCGGGATTCAAGGGCGACAAGGATCCGCCGACTCCCGCGCTCCGTCGATCTCAAGCAACGGTCAGATCGTGGTGTTTCGTAGCTCCGATCTGCTGCCGGAAAGCCATGGCATTCAAATCTACTCCCGCGACCTGGATCGCGAACGAACCCGCATCCTGAGCGTCGAAGAGAGTGGCAGCGCGGCCCAGGGAGCGAGCACCTTTGCGGGCATTTCCGGGGATGGCCGCATGGTCGCATTCGCCAGCAACGCATCCAATCTGCAGCGAGGCTTGGACGTCGACCAGTTTCAACTGTTCGTCCGAGGACCGGAGCTCACTCTGGAAACCGACACCCCGGTCGTCGAGGGCGGGGATGAGCTGCGTTTCGTCGCGTGGCACGGGATTCCCGGGGCGCCGGTTCTCCTGTATTCGACCCAAGTCGGCGGAATGCCATTCTTCATGGAAGTGCTGCGTGGCCGCTTCGACAGTCGCGGTATCTGGAACTTCGCGGGAATCGTCCCCGACGAATTCTTCGAAACCGACGTCCGCTTCCTGATCTTGGCGCAGGGCGGAGTCAGCCAAGAGGTCACGGATTCCAATGAAGTCCACGTGACCTTTCAGTAGCGTGCCGGGGTCCCGTATCCTGACGGGATGCTCGAGCTGCTCCACCTAACCAAGGACTACGGATCCCGCCGAGTCGTCAATGACGTCTCCCTCGAGATTCGCGCAGGGGAACTGGTGGTTCTCCTAGGCGGCTCCGGAAGTGGCAAGACCACGCTCTTGAAGATGGTCAACGGACTGCACTCCCCCACCTCGGGAGAAGTCCGTTGGAACGGGACGGACACTCGTCAGTTCGAGCCCCACGAGCTGCGTCGTCAGATCGGCTACGTCTTCCAAGAAGTGGGCTTGTTCCCCCATTTGACGGTGGCGGAGAATATTGCCCTGGGACCCCAACTGGCCCACTGGAAAGACGAGGAGACGCGGCAAGCAACGGAAGACGTCCTCCGCCTGGTGGAGCTTGCACCCGAAGACATGCTCGAGCGGCTCCCGGCCGAACTTTCGGGCGGTCAGAGACAGCGAGTCGGTTTTGCTCGCGCATTGATCACTCGCCCCGGCCTCATGCTTCTGGACGAACCGTTCGGGGCTCTGGACCCGCTGACTCGTGCCCGGCTACAACAGTCCTTCGTCCGCATTCGTCGAGAGGTCGGCTTGACGGCAATCTTCGTCACCCACGACATGGTGGAAGCCATGCTCCTTGCCGATCGCATCGCCATTCTCCAGGAAGGAAAGCTCGTTCAATGGGGAACACCCCGTGAGCTGATCCATTCGCCCGCCAGCCCAGCCATCCAGCAAATGCTTCGCGTCCCGCTCGACCAGGTTCGACAGCTGGAATCGTTGCTCGCTCAGGACGCCTCGTGATGCGAGAAGACCTCGCGCTTCTCCCCCACTTGCTGAGCGCCCACATCCTGCTGGTCCTGTTGTCGTTGTTCACCGGCATCGCAGTTTCGTTGCCCCTGGGGATCTTTGCTTCGCGGCGCCCCGGCTGGGAACGTGCCATCCTCGCGGTGGCTGGCATCGTTCAGACCATTCCCGGCTTGGCTCTCCTGGCAGTGATGGTTCCGCTCCTTGCCGCCTGCCAACTTCCGAGCATCGGGTTTCTGCCGGCCTGGATTGGGCTGACTCTGTACAGCGTGCTGCCGGTGCTGCGCAATACCGTGACGGGAATCACCGGTCTCGACCCCGCAGTGATCGAAGCGGCCCGCGGCATTGGCATGACTCCGGGGCAGCGCCTACGAATCGTCGAGCTTCCGCTCGCGATGCCCGTCATCGTCGCCGGGGTTCGCACTGCCGTCGTCTGGCTGGTCGGCATGGCCACGTTGTCGACCCCGATCGGCGCCCCGAGCCTTGGCAACTACATTTTTTCCGGACTGCAAACACGCCACTACCCCTCCGTGCTTGTCGGCTGCATGGCCGCCGCGACCTTGGCTCTGGTGTTGGACACCACCGTTCGCCGTGTGGAACAAGGTCTGGTGCATCGACGCCGCGCCCAAGTGGTGGCCGCGGCAGGCGTGTTGCTCATCCTGTTCCTCGGGAGCGCCGGGATCCAACGCTCGATCGGGGCCGGCAACAAGCACACGATCCGAGTGGGATGCAAGACCTTCACCGAGCAATACGTTCTTGCCGAGGTCTTCAAGCGGGTGGTGGAAGAGAACACCACGTCACCCGTTTCGGTGATCTCCTCGCTCGGCTCCACCGTGGCGTTCGATGCCTTGAAAGCCGGAGAGCTCGACCTCTACGTGGAGTATTCGGGCACCGTGTGGGCCACCATTCTGAAGCGTTCGGAAGTCCCGGAAGACCGGGATCAAGTTCTTCAACGAGTCGCCGAATCCCTGGCATCCGACCATCAGATCACCGTGCTTTGCTCGTTGGGCTTCGAAAACACCTATGCGCTGGCGATGAAGGAGAAAGTCGCAGCACGCCAGGAAGTCCTGTCCATTCTCGACCTGTCCCGGGTCAGCGCCGATTGGACCATCGGAGGCGACTATGAGTTCTTTCGTCGACCCGAGTGGAGTTCCCTTCGCAGAGTCTACGACTTGTCGTTCGCTCAGGAACTCAGCATGGACCCTTCGCTCATGTACCAGGCCATTGATCAGAAGGAAGTCGATGTCATCGCCGCCTACTCCACCGACGGCAGAATCGCCGCCTACGACTTGCGAGTTCTGAAGGACAATCGCGGGGCGATCCCCCCCTATGATGCAATCCTGCTCGCGAGTGAGCCTTTCGTCCGCAAGCACCCGGACCTGGTCCGAATGCTCAAGACTTGGGAGGGTCGAATCGACGCTTCCACCATGCGGGAGCTCAACCGCGCCGTCGATGCCGACTCGCGATCTCCCTCCGAAGTCGCGCAGGAATACCTGCGACGATGACCCCCTTCGTCTCGACGACAAGTGTCGCTCCCCTAGGGCATGCCAAGGAATCGTCATGAATTCGAACTCCGAGCAAACGGCAGGAAACGGAGGTTCTCGGCCGGAATGGGTCCAAGCATTCCGCAAGGACCCAGGACTCATGAGCGTTCCCACCGTCGAGTCCCCGTTCTTCGAGTCGATTGTGGAAGGGGCAGAGCTTCCCCAGGAGGTGAAGGACCAGGCCCGCCAGCTCGCACGGCACGGGTACCTGGTGTTCGACCCGCAGATTGAGAACTTCGAGGCTCTCGCCGACGAGATCACCCGATCCCTCGACGGCACATTCCCCCCGGACACTCGGCGTATTCAAGAAGCGTGGTACACCTGTGACGCGGTTCGCCAGTTAGCGGTGGCTCCCAAGGTTTTGTCCACCCTCGAACTCTTCTACGGACGACGTCCCATTCCCTTCCAAACCCTGAATTTCGAAGTGGGCACCGAGCAAGCGGTGCACAGTGACATGATCCACTTCTATTCGTCGCCCAAACGGTTCATGGCGGGAGTGTGGATTGCTCTCGAAGACATCGACGAAAACAATGGTCCCCTGGTCTACTGCCCTGGCAGTCATCGACTGCCGGACTACACCATGACCGAGCTGGGCGAGGCTCCCGGACTCGAGGGCTACGAGCGCTACTCGGTGTTTCTCGACGCTCTGATCGAGGAGCACCAACTGGAGAAGGAAGAAGTTCGCTTGGACCGAGGCCAGGCGATTCTTTGGATGTCCAACCTCCTGCACGGAGGAGCACCAATCCGTGATCGATCCCGCACGCGCCGATCCCAGGTCACCCACTATTTCTTCGACGACTGCCTGTATTACCAGCCTCTGGGAAGCGAACCGCTGCTCGGCTCCGTGTGCTTGCGCGAAGTGATCGACCTCACCACGGGTTCCCTCGTTCCCCATCGTCGGCGTGGCGAGACGATCGACACCGAGAACCACGAACCCATGTGGCGGTATCCCCGTCCTCTTCCGCCATTCGTCCGCGAGTGATCTCCTCCCGCGCTGCCACGCTCCCCAAGACCTCCCCCGGGGCCCCCTCTCCGACGAGTCACTCGTCGCGGACGTAACCCAGGGCTTCCAAGCTTTCGACGTACTTCTCCACTTCTCGCGGACTCATGTTGCGAACGGGAGGTTGGGCCATGGATCGCCCCTCTCGCTCGACCGCTTCCCGGTGCTTTTCGAGTTCATGGCGCAAAGACTCCGCCACTTCCGGCAGCGACTTCACCAGGTTGTTTCGCTCGCCGGGATCGACGTTCAAGTCGTACAGTTCTTCACGAACCCGAGCTTGGGGCGATCGGTCTTGGATGAACTTGTAGCGTCCCCGTCGCACGGAGAACTTGTCCGCGCCGTAGAGAGTCGCCTCGCCGTGGATCAGGCGTCGCTGACCCGGCTCGTCGATCAGGCAAGGCAGAACCGAAGAGCCGCCGAACTGGGGACCGTACCAATCTTGGGCTGCGAACAAAGTCGGCAGGAAGTCCAGAGTTTGCACCGGCTCTTTGATCACCTTTCCGCGCCAGGCGAAGGACTCGGGAAACTTCCAGATCCACGGCACCCGCACCAGCTCTTCGTACAGCGTGTGGCCGTGTTCGAATCCGCCATGATCCCAGAACTCCTCGCCGTGGTCGGCGGTCACGATCACGTGGCTCTGCTCGTACACCCCCATTTGCTTCAGCTCGTCGACGAGTCGTTCGATCTGTTGGTCGACGTAGGTGACTTCCGCCAGGAACAGCCCTTCCATGTATTCCACATTGGCTCGTGCTCGCTGGGGATTCGGATGAGCTCCCAGGGCACGGCATTGTTTCATGGTCAAGGGAGGAGGAGGATCCGTGCGCCCCTCGACATAGAGGTTGGCGAACTCGGCAGGCGGGTCATAGTCGAGATGAGGATCGAACAGATGGATCATCAAGAACGTTGGCGACTCCAGGTCCTCTTTCCAGCGTTCCAGTGCGGTGTCCATGGACTCGGCGGCGCGACGAATCTCCCAGTTGTAGGCATGGCGGTGGTCGAACTCGTCAAAACCTCGGTCCAACCCGAGGAGCGGACTCAAGAACGCGGCGTTGGCCACCCCCAAAGTCCGGTACCCGCGCTGGGACAACAACTCCGCGGCCGTGGGAACGTCCGTCGTGATCGGCGTCAGGCGCGTGTTCTTGCCAAGGGCTCGGTGCACCGTCGGCCAAGCCCCGGTCAATAGCGACGCCACCGACGGCAGCGTCCATCCCGACACCGAAGCGGCCTGGTCGAATCGAACCGCCTGGGCCGCGAGGGAATCCAGGTGGGGCGTCGGATTCTGTGGGTTCCCGTAGCAACCCAACGCGTCGGCCCGCAACGTGTCGACGATCACGAGAACCACGTGAGGCGCCGGCAATTCCGACGAGCACCCGGTCAGCGCGAGGACGATTCCACTCGACAGGAGACTCTGACAGGCCCTTCCCCCGGGGGGCACTGTCGAGCGGATTCCGAACCTCAACAAAAGCCCGCGGAAACTCGGAAAACGATGACACTCTCGCACCCCGCAGTGCGTCCTACCCCCCGAGTCTGGTGCGTTCCAAGTCAGTGTGAGTGGCCCTCCCAACCCTGCGAGTTTGCCGGTTCCGGGCGATTCAGGAACGCCGCCGTTTCCTGTCGTGGCACGCGACGAGATCCTGGTTTCCTGGAGAAGGTACATGATGAAGCGAGCGGTTTCCCTGGCAATCCTGATGGGCGTTGCCCCGTTGGCCACGGCTGGCGTTTCCAGCAGAACATGCGTGGTTCCGGCGAACCCGGTCCCCTTCTTGCACATTCAACCGAACGGGACCTCGGTCACACTGCAGATGCGCGGAACTCCCGGAAACAACTGGTACGAAGACGCGGATGGATTCCCGGTTCTCGTGGATCCCCAAGACTCCCGCCGCTACGTGTACGCCCAAACGAACGCGCGCGGCGAACTCGTTCCTTCCAGCTACGCGGCGGGCGTCGTGAACCCGGACAGCGTCGGCATTCAGACCGCCGCAGCCACCGCAAAAGTTGCCTCGAAGCTGCAGGCTTGGAACCCGGACTCCACGTTGCATCCCCAGCTGCGCGCGTCCAGTCCCGGCCTGGACAAAGAGCCGATTCACACGCCTCAGAAGCGCGCCTTGGCGACCGTCGGCACCGTGAAGAACCTCGTGGTCAACATCATCTTTTCGGATCACGGCCCGGGTGGACAGAATCGAACCCTGCCTTCGGTGGCGGACATCGACACGATCATGAACGCCGTCGGTGGGGATCCGGTCCTCGCCCCAACCGGAAGCGTGCGTGACAACTACCTGGAAAACTCCTACGGCCTGCTCACCATCGATTCCACGGTGGCCGCTTGGGTGACGGTGCCCAATACCGAGGCGTATTACGCCAATGGCAACTCGGGCCTGACCTCCCTGACCTGGGACCTGATCACCGACGCGTTGAACCTGGTTGATCCGGCCGTGAACTTCAGCCAGTTCGATCAGGATTCCGACGGGGTCATCGACGCCATC
The DNA here is from genome assembly GCA_028289345.1 of Planctomycetota bacterium. Classification (GTDB taxonomy): domain Bacteria; phylum Planctomycetota; class B15-G4; order B15-G4; family SIAN01; genus JANQQL01. Next base: position 470,531 of record JANQQL010000001.1, read on the forward strand.
ACCTTCCTGCACTCGGGGTACGGGGCCGAGTGGGGTGGCACCGACCAGTACGGCACCCCCAATTCCGATCGCATGTGGTCGCACCGCTGGAGCATCCCGACCTGGACTTCCGCCGAGGGAGTGTCGGTCAGCGCGTACCACATCTCTCCGGGTCTGTGGGGAACCTCGGGCAGCAACATCGGTCGCATTGGCGTCATTGCCCACGAGACCGGACACTTCTTCGGCCTCCCGGACCTCTACGACACCGACGGATCCAGTTCCGGCATCGGCAACTGGTGCTTGATGGCCGCCGGGTCGTGGGGCTTCGATGGCAGTCAGCAGAACCCGACGCACATGTCCCCGTGGTGCAAGATGCACCTGGGCTGGATGGAGCCAGAGCTGATCACCACCGGTTCCCACGTCCTGCAGAACGTCGTCAACAACGACCAGGTGTTCCGCATTCAGGGCGGCTACGCGCCGGGTGAGTCTCTGGTTCTCGAGGCCAAGAAGAACCTCGGGTTCGACGCCGTCGTTCCTCAAGAGGGCCTGGCCATCTGGCACATCGACGAACCCAAGAGCGGCAACAACAACAACGAAGGCTTCCCGGGACAGGCTGGCTGGCCCGGCAACGGCGAGCACATGCGCAACGCCATCCTCCAGGCGGACGGCTTCTTCGAGCTGGAAAACGACATCGGCCGCGGCAACTCGGGGGACATCTATCACCAAGGTGGCGTGGATGAAATCAGTCCGAGCACCACGCCCAACACCGATGCCTACCAAGAAGGCAACGTCGCGGTCACCGACAACGTGATCACCAACATCACCAATGTCGGCAACACCGTCACCTTCGACTACCAGAACATCAACGCGCCGCGCATTTCCCAGGGCACCCTGCCGCCGGCCGCGGTCGGAACTCCCTACTCCATGCGTCTGGACGGCCTAGGGGGCACCACTCCCCATCAGTGGATCGAGCGCATCGCGAGCCCGAGCTACTCAGAGACCGACCTCGGTTCCAATCAATACTCGGCCGTCGGAGTCGCCCAGGGTTGGCAATCCGACGAAGACGTTTGGACTCTTCCCCTGCCGTTCTCCTTCCCGTTCTACGACGACGCTTACGACACGGCCTACGTCAGCTCCAACGGCTTCATCGACTTCTACGCCGGCGGTGACACCGACGCCGGCAACTTTGCCCCCGAGCTTCAGTTCACGCCGCGCATCGCGCCCTTGTGGGACGACATCCGGACGGACTCCGGTGGCGACATCTACGTCGACACCTCCACCGCCGGACAGGTCACCGTTCGCTGGGTGGGCGAGCACTTCAACACTGGCAACCCGGTGGCTTTCTCCGCCACTCTGTTCGACGACGGCCGCATCCGCTTTCACTACGGCTCCGGCAACACCTCCCTCACCCCCACCGTGGGAATCGGCGGCGGACTCGGCGCCTACGTGGACCTGGCTAGCTACGACACCGCTTCGTCCCTGACCAACTCCAACTCCCTCGAGTTCACCCTGAGCGGATCTCAGGTCCCGCCGGGACTCACCCTGTCCGATGCCGGCGTGTTGACCGGAACCCCCGCGGTCCCCGGTTCCTACACCTTCGAAGCCCTGGTCCGTGACGACAACCTGCTACTCGACAAAGAGACCTTCACCCTGGACGTGCTGAGCGCCATGCCCGGCTCCCCCGAAATGGAGCTATATCCCCAGGACGTGTATCCCAACAGCGCCTTCACCGTCCGTACCCACGGCGGACAAGTCGGCGGCGGCACCTTTGGCCTCCTGTTCATCACCAACGTCGGTGGGACCCCCACCTTCACCCGCGTGATCACCGGCCCCTTCGACGCCAACGGCGTCTGGGACCTGCCGTTCATCATGCTCGACTACGTCGGCTTCTCCGGCATCACCATGGAGTTCACCGTCATCACTGCTCCGCCCGCCCAATTCCTCCCGGCGCGCACCATCACCCTGCAATAAGGCAGCCCGCTCCCGCGAGACTGAGAAGCGCCCGGCGACCGCGAGGTCGCCGGGCGTTTTCTTTTCTTGCAAAGAAGTTTGAGGCCACCAAGCGACGCGAGAGGAGGACCCGATGATCACTCGATCCTGGCGGTTGGCCGCGACATGGGTGGCAAGCGCGGCCTCAGGGTTCGGCTCCGAACTCTCCCCGGGACAGCCCGCACCGCCTCTGACCCCCGAGAAGGTCCTGCAGTCTCCCGACGGTGCGGAGTGCACCTGGCAGGTACTCACCGGCAAAGTGGTCGTTCTCGAGTTTTGGGGAACCTGGTGTGCGCCTTGTGTCGCCGCGATCTCTCACATGAACGAGCTCGCCGAAGAGTTTGCCGACGAGAACATCGTATTCCTCTCGGTCACCTACGAAGACGAAGCCACCATTCGTGAGTTTCTGACCAAGCGGCCGATGCATTCCTGGATCGGCCTGGACACGGACCAGTCCATGGTGCGCGACTACGGCATCGAGGGCTGGCCAACCACGTTCCTCGTGGACCAAGACGGAACCATCGCCGCGATCACCTATCCCACGAGCGTCACCCCAACGGTGCTGCACAACTTGCTCCAAGGCAAAGACTCCGGCTTGTTCCTCGCGGACTTCCGCAAGAAGAACACCGAACAGGTCACACCGAACTCCGCGGTCCCCCCGTTGTTCGAGATCTCCATCCGTCCCTCGACCGGCAATCGAGCCTCCTACTCCACCGGTGCCGATCACATGACAGTCGAGGGCCAGAGCCTCCAAACACTCCTGCCCATTGCCTACGGCGTTCCGGCTTCCCGGATGCAGATCACCACCGACCTCCCGGCCGAGCGGCTCGATGTCCGAATCCAGTTGCCCCACCAGAACGATCGACGCCTCAAAGAGCTGCTCGCTTCGGCCCTCGAGGAAACCTTCCAGTTCCAGGCGAGCCCCATCACCGAAGACGTCCAGGTGATGATCGTCACCGCCCCGGCTCCCCGCTTGACCGAAACCGTGGCCAAAGACGGCTCCAACCACACCTCCACCGGCAGCAACGGCTTCCAAGGAGTCGGCGTCCCCTTGACCAGCCTGATCCGCTACCTGGAGAAACGCATCGGCCAACCCTTTGTCGACGAAACCAACCTCCAAGGCCGCTACGACATCGCACTCAAGACCAAGAACACCGACGGCCCTCCCGAACTCATCCAAGCCCTCCAAGAGCAATTAGGACTGTCCGTCACCGAGGACCAAAGAAACCTAGAGCTCCTACGAATCGAACCAAGAACGCCCCACTAAGCCACCGCGATCGTCCCGCCCCCGCCAACGAGCCTCAACTAAACGCAAGCAAACCAAAAACGGCCTCGCGGAAACAAGCCAATGGAAGCTGACTCACGCAACCGCGCGTCGACTCACACCACGACCCGGAGTTCGTGCTCTCCTCGACCAGGGTTCGAGCAAGCCGGAGGGGATGCAATGTTGCGGAGAGGACATGTCGGAGGGCCCATTCCCAGAACCGATCGTCCGCAACCACGCGAAGTGGGCCCGGAGACTTGAGCGCAGTCCCCCCGCACTCTCACGAAAAGGGACGGAGCGGGTCCACGCAGCGCATT
>JANQQL010000016.1 GCA_028289345.1 Planctomycetota bacterium
CTCTTGCAGACGCGAGTGGACCTTGACCAACAACAGCGAGTGACCACCGAGGTCAAAGAAGCTGTCGCGGACACCGACCTCTTCGAGTTGGAGGACTTCTCGCCATAGGGCAGCGATGGTTTCTTCCAGCTCGCTGCGTGGGGCGAGGGACTCGTGGGAGAGTTGCCGCTCTCCTTGCGGTTCAGGGAGGGCCTTCGTGTCCACCTTGCCGTTCTGGTTCAGTGGCAAGGTGGGCATCTCGACGAAGGCACTGGGCACCATGTAGTCCGGCAAGGTTGTGCCGAGGTGCTCACGCAAGTCGGCGAAGGTGACTTCCCCGTGCTGGAATGTCTTCCCTGTTGCCGGCACCACGTAAGCGATCAAGCGCAGATTGCCGGATTCCTCGGGACGGGCGACCACGACGACGTCGTGGACCGCGTCCACCTTTTGCAGCGCGGTTTCGATCTCGCCGAGTTCGATGCGGAAGCCGCGGACCTTGACCTGTTGGTCGCGGCGGCCGAGGAACTCGATGGCGCCATCGGCACGACGTCGCACCCAGTCGCCGGTGCGATAGAGCTTGGGGGATCGGTCTCTATCGGGCTGGTTGTCCAGGCGCGGATCGTTCAAGAACGGATTGTCGACGAAGCGTTCGTCGCTGAGTTCCTTGCGATGGAGGTAGCCACGGGCGACTCCCACTCCGCCGAGCAACAGTTCCCCGGCGACGCCCACCGGCACCGGTGCGCCGCTTTCACTCAGGACATAGGCCGTGGTGTTGGCGAGGGGCTTGCCGATCGGCACCGTGGAGTCGGAGTCGTGGACCTCCTTCACGTGGTGCCAGGTGGCAAAGGTGGTGCATTCGGTGGGACCGTAGACGTGCAGGAGTCTCTTCGGAGGTCCATCGTTCAGGACCGCCTTCACCCAGCGCGGGTCGACCAGCTGACCACCGAACAACACACTGTCCAGAGTGGCAAAGCATCCCGGAGCCTCGCGGGCCATCTGATTGAAGAGCGCGGTGGTGAGGAACAGAGTCGAGATCTTCTCGTCGGCCAGGAACTTGCCGAGTGTGGTCGGGGCAAGGGCCACGTCTTTGGGAACGCCCACCAACGTGCCGCCCTGCAGCAACGCGCCAAAGATCTCGAAAGTCGCGGCGTCGAACGAGCAAGAGGATGCCTGGGCGATGCGATCGTCGGGACCGAGGTCGACGTAGTCGGTGTTGACGACCAAGCGCAGAATGGCGCGGTGGGGGACCGCCACGCCTTTGGGTACGCCGGTGGAACCGGAGGTGTAGATGACGTAGGCCAGGTCGGTGGGTTCGCCGTCACAACGCAACTTCTCGCCGTCGGGAGCAACAAACAGCGCTGCACCGCGAGGCACGTGGCTCGTTTCTCCCTCCGGTGCGTTGCCTTGGAGAGAGCCACTTTTCGTGTCGCCCATGTCGTTTTCTTGGGCGCCGTCTTTTGCATGGGCGCGGTGGCCCGTTCCGTCTCCATCGAGCACCAGCACCGTGGCATCGATGGCCTCGGGGAGTTGTCCCACCAAACTCTTCTGGGTCAACAACACTGGCGCCTGAGTGTCCTCGAGGAGGAACTGCAATCGCTCGGCCGGATTGTCCGGATCGAGGGGAACGTAGGCGCCGCCCGCCTTCAAGGTGGCGAAGATCGCCACCAGAAAGTCGGGGGAACGCTCACAGAAGATCCCCACCAGGCGATCGCGGGAAACCCCCAGACGTTGCAAGTGAATGGCCAGCGCGGTGGAGCGTTGGTCCAGTTCGGCGTAGCGGAGTCGCTCCT
>JANQQL010000032.1 GCA_028289345.1 Planctomycetota bacterium
CGCCCTTTTTTCGTTTTTGACCGGTGGGGCTTCGCTCAAACCTCCGGGGCACCTCCGCGAGTGATTGTTCGTTCGGATTGATTCAGTGCCCCTCCGGCACGTCCTCTCCGCTCCATGGCAGCCCCTTCGGCTCCTGCGATCCCGGGTGGGCTAGTTCGAGGACGCACGAACGGCAACTGTGACTGACATTGGCTTGCGTACGCAAGGGCGTCTCTTTGAGTGGTGGGCGTCTCGCGATTACTCGGCGAGTGGATCGGGAAGCCCCCATCCTCGCGCCCAGCGGAGCAAACGAGTCTCCCAGTGCGGCGCGTCATCACTCCGAAAGCCCTCGAGCTCTGGGGCTAAGCCGGCGGGGCCATTTTCGCGGTAGATCGCCAGGTTGATCTTCAAACGATGGAGAATCTGGTCAAGGACCAGACGGGTTTCGTAGCGACGACCGCTGACCATAAACATCGACGTCATAGGACCACCAAAAAGACGAGTCGCATCGAGAGCGACCTTCGTCTTGTATTGATCTGGCCCCGCGTTGACATTCACACCGCACCCAACGATGCATCGAAAGCGATCCTCTGATTCCTCGGCGATCTCCGTCGCAACACCGGCCAGAATCGAGTCCTCAAGATAGAGGAAGCCGTTGTAGGGAGATTGAAAGAAGCGGTCTGGATCGTCCATCACGGGCCTCAAGCGATACTCGGCAAGCAGTGTTTGTGCGATGGCAAGCGAGGTGACGATTCCCAAACTTGGCCATTCATTCTTGATCAGTTCATGATCAATGACCGTCGTAAAGTACAGATTCACCGACGGAGGGGACGGCCACAAGGAATCGAACTGGGTATCGGTCACGACCGTGAGACCTTCTTCCGCCTGGCCTCTCTCAATCCGAGCACGGCAGACGCCCATGGTCGACTCGCAATGATCGAGTTGCTCAACTTTCCAGGGATCGGCGCTCATCGCCTTCTCCTCCCATGTAGTGAGGAAGCTGCTCCTCCGCAGTCGGAAAACGGCTCATTTGTATCGAACACACCGGGCAATGGGGAAACAGTGTGGGCCCCTCGCCCGCAGAACTCCGAGGCGGCTCCCGGGGGTCCGTCATCCAGTCGCAGTGATCGGGGCACCGGATCATCCCACACGTCGAGCACTTGGCCGAGTAGCGACCCCACTTGGAAACCCCGGAAACCCCTTCGATTCCCGGCGGAACCGAGAACGCTGGTTGCCACTCATCGCAGTCAACACAGTCCACCGCTCGCGCCCGCTGAAGCGGGGAGGTTCTTAGAGGTGCGAGTTCGTTGTAGTCACCGAAAGCGGAGTGACCACACCAGACCACCGCATCTCCAATCAGCGCAACCGGCGACGGCACCGATCGAACGGTTTCGAGTGTGCGCGAGATCACGGGATCGCGTGGCCATCGTCGCGCGAGTTGCTGGAAGACACCCGGCATCGATGGGTCCCACAAGCCATACAAGCTCAAGAAGTGAAACAGCTCGACTGCACCCCGCGCGAAGTTGTGCACCAGCTCACGATGACTCGGGTCGCTCGCGGCAATCGAAGCCTGCAGCTGAGACAGTTCCTTTGCCTCGGCCAGCAGCCCGCTGCGTCCGAGGTCGAAAATCAAGTTCGTCGCGGTCCACACGACCACGTGGCGAGTCCGGCGGGAATCCCCGGTTCTCCCGAGCTGCTCGACGAGACTCCCGAACAGCCGACGGGCGTGATCGATTTGGTCAGCACCGCTTTCGACGCTAGCAAGGTTCGAGGTCGCCCACTCCCAGGCCGCCGCCACCGCCTCGTGTGGATTGGCTGCACGCAGGTCGCTCAATCGACAGTACGCCTCGCGCGCAGCATCGAGGTTTCCGGCCAGACCACAGTTGGTCACGACATTCATCGCCGCCCAGGACCAGGGGATCACAGAAACGTCCGCTTCGTCTCGACGAGGAAATCCCAACAGGTCACGAACGGCAGGATGGCCGGGAAAATCGGCCACCGCACGGGAGATCGTGGTCGAGACCCGGTCCGGCTGCAAGCTCCAAGCGAGTGACAACAAACGATCGCGTCGTCGACGATGAAAAATTCCCTGGTCGTCATAGAGCGTGTCGAGCAAGAACAGGTTGCCCAGTATCTCTGGCCTCAGTGGCCGAAGCTCATCGTTCGCGCCACCGCTCAAGAAGGACTGTCGCGACAACGACTCCGTCACCTTGTCGGGAAACAGTTCTCCTTCTTCCAGCCCCGCAAACTGCTCCGATGTCATTCCCGCCGTCAGAGTTGATAGCGCGAGCAACGCTTCGTCACGCTCGTTCACGCCCCGAACACGCCATCGCTTGTTCCGTTCGCGATCGAGCATGCCTTGAATCAAGCCGAGCTTTCCGGCCCGAGCCGTGCTCAGGTCCACGGAAATGAGGTCCCCGAGGAATGCGGCCATCTGGGCATTCCTCCGGTCGCCCAACTCGGGGATCGCTTCCGCGAGCGCTTCCCGCGAAACGCTCGGCGCGCCATGGTTCCCCACGAAGCAGCTGGCGATCTCGATCAGTTCTTCGTCGGTGTGGCGAGACAGGGTGAGCGCCTCATCGAAACGGGCGCTTTCAATGTGCTTTGTCCGCTTCGACCCCGAGCCGGTTGGCGTCAAGAAACGCTGCTTCCAGGAGTGATCCTCGGCTCGCTCGATCAAGAGCACTCGGACACAATGCTCCCATTCAGGCATTCGTTGAGAGAATCGCTCGATCCAGGCCCCCAATGTCTCGGGGTAAGGAAGAACGTCGTCGACAACGAAGAGGGTCTGCTCATTCGGATGCCAGCCTTCCCACCAGGAGAGATCCCCAATCTCGCGGAGAAAAGCCCCCTCCCAGTCTGGCGCATGATTGGAGAGCAACTCGAGCGCGAGGCGACTCTTGCCCTGACCGGAGCCGCCAGCGAGGAACCACCATGCGAACCGTCGAGAATCGTGGAGAAAAGCTCCGAGCCGAGCCAGCTCCTGCTCTCGACCAACGAAAGGCCCCCACTCCGATCCGAACTCAAACCGGTTCTGGGCGATCCGTTCCAAACACGGGGAATCAGGAACGGGCCCCTTCCCGCTCTGCGGAGACGGGCGTTTTCGCGAAAGCTGCCTCCGCAAACGCTCGTAATCCAGGCGATCGTGAACCCAGTTCCGATAGCGTTCTTCGTGCTCTCTCTTCCAATCGGTGAGCATCTCGACGGTGACATCGTCGTCCTGATCGACCATGCGGTGATGGGTCGGACAGAACAGGATGAGATTGTCGAACTCACGTCGCTGCTCATCCGTTTGGCGGGAGTCGTATCGAGGACCACCCCGGTTGGCGGCTCGAATGTGGCAGATGTCCGAGCAACCCACCTGGCCCTTGGCCGCCAAGAGCCGATCGCACTCAGGATAGGCACACACGTTTCCTGACAAGGCGAAGAGAGCCTTGAGCGTGCCCACCTTGACCCTCAGTCGCGCCACAAGCATCACTCCACTGGGCGACTTGGTCGCGCACGAATCGCGACATTCGATGCAGCCAACGACATGGCGTCGACCGGCAAACAACGGCGCTGATGGTACCGTCGCGGCGGGCAAATTGCCTGGCCCCCCTGCCCCGGGGTTGATCCGCGATGGGGCTTCCGCCAACGCGTCCGAGTTACCCAGGACCACCATCCGCTTCCTCAGGAGAAGTTGCCCCGAAAGCCCCGCCAGACTCGACCGGAACGTTTTTCCTGTTTGCCAGCCCCCGGGAGTTTCGAAGCAACTCGCAGGTCTGCGCCTGTTGCGCGGGCGTGGGTTGACTTCAGGGAGCGGTGCATGCGTCTCAACGAAGACATGGATCTTCATTGGAAGCTCGAGTTGCGCGAGGTCTATCGAGACATCTTGCGGGTCCGAATCGTGTACTTCTTCCTGGCGGCAGGCTTTGGCTTCCTGTTCGCGCTGAACGTCCCCAACCTCCTGCACACCTCCGGACACCGTCCCCTGGAGTGCTACATCTATCCCTTCTGGGCAGCGGTCAGTCTGTACGCCGGCATTCGAGTCCGAGAAGAGCCCCTCCTTTGGACCCGAGTCATGATTGCCACGGCCCTGCTTGGCATCGCCCTATCCTGGGCCATCGCCCACTCCTGGGCCGAGTTCCTTTCCGGTGTTTTCAACCTTGGCACCCTATGCCACCTCGGCTTTCTCACCTGGAGCTTCCAGGTCGCCAAACAAACCGAAATGGTCTCCTGCGAGAACCCCAAACTCTGGAACGCCATGCTCACCGGCCGAGAGCAATACGTCTTCGCCGAACTCGAAAGCACCGCCCAGTCCGCCGTAGAACCCGCCGCCGAACCCATCGAAGAAGTCGGCGCCTGAGCACAAGCTCCGAAATCCTCACGGTCGTCCCTCAAGCGTTGCCCGGCGATCGATTCCCACACCACCCCACGCCCCCACATCGCGGGTCAATCCGACAAAGGTTCCAAGCAACCTTCCACCAACAAGAACCCACCCGAAACATCGCTTGCGTACGCAAGCCAACGTCAGTCGCAGTCGCCGCCCGTGCGTCCTCGAACGAGCCCACCCGGGATCGCAGGAGCCGAAGGGGTTGCCATGGAGCGGAGAGGACATGCCGGAGGGGCACTGAATCAATCCGAACGAACAATCACTCGCGGAGGTGCCCCGGAGGTTTGAGCGAAGCCCCACCGGTCAAAAACGAAAAAAGGGCG
>JANQQL010000039.1 GCA_028289345.1 Planctomycetota bacterium
GCGCCGGACGAGATGCGGGACTACACGAGGCTGGCGTACGGCGGTCTGCGAGAGCACGTTCGCATGGTGTACGGGAAGAGCCTCGCGTCCCGTGCGCGGGATGTTCAGGGGTACTTCCTGAATCTGTTGGAGGGCGCAGCGGTGTATACCTCGCGGGCGGATCCCCGCTTGTACAACAGACGGCCCCCCATCCAGCTGCAGGCCAGAGCCTTTCTGGAGGGCCATGTGCAGACGTTCATGGCCAACTTTAAAGCCGCCAATCTGCAACCCGCCTTCCTCGTCATCGACAACGAGGGAACAGAGGCTGAGATGGCTGCAGCCGAAGTCGCCTTTGAGTGTTGGCGTGCCGGGGACCCAGAGCCCGCCCTGGAACTCGTCGAGTACTCCCCGGACGAAGAACGTGGCCCCGAAGAAGGTCGAGACAGGGCCCGTGTGTTCACCCTGGTGGGGAACCACTCCACGGAAGCCCAAGTTCGTTTGCTGCGGGCAAAAAGGCCAGTCCAACCTTATCGGGAGGCCTACGTGTTCTTCCGGTCGCAGTTGGGGGACGATCACCTCCGGCTGCTCGCGAGCACCGAGAACGTGCTGGCGACCGAGGACGCCAAGATGGTGGGGGACTACGATGAGTACATGTCCCCAACCAACATGATCCCCTTCCTCAGGGACCTCTGGAAGTCGTTCGGGTCACCCGCGCGACAGCCCTCGGCGCAAAAGAAGCCTCCCCGCGTGGAGACGCCACTGACGGAGAGGGAGAGGTGGTGGGAATTCCAACGCCTGCTCCAGAACGTCCTGGAGAGCCCCGCCGACACGTCTGTGCAGGCGGAGAGGGTTGCGCAGAACGAGGCCAAGAAAATCCACATGCTGGAGGCGGAGTGCTTGCAGAAGATTGAGGAGGCCGTGGAGCGTGGATTGTCTGGGGCCGAATTGGAGGAAGTCGTTAAGGAGGTGAGCTAATCCGAGTGGGCAGTTCTGTGATTGACATACATTGCTTTCCAGTGTTCATTGTCGGCGCATTGCGGTGTGCGGCGGTTCAATCCCGGTAAGGGAGCTGCCTTGGAAACGCGCGCGGCCGGCGCGCGTCTTCCCTGACAGTTCGCCTGCAAACGCACACCCCCCGTGCGCCTTTGTTGGGATTGGCGTATTGGAAACCTACACTCCATATGCCCGGTTGCTGGCATTTTCTTTCCGTAAGTATCTCCGCAGTTCGTGACTGGTGGGACAGCTCGCTTGGAAAGGTGTGCGTCCCGCCCTCGTTTCCGTGGTTTGTCTTGGGTGCAACCTGCTCTTGGTGCGTGG
>JANQQL010000019.1 GCA_028289345.1 Planctomycetota bacterium
GCACGCGAAGGTTACGGCGCGCCGAGAGTCGTCGGAGTTCTACCGGGGGCGAACTCGCGGAGAGCATCATCACGATCCGGTGTACGCAGGGATGACCCAGGATCTGGATACCGGATTCGGGCTGCTGTTGGACAAGATCGACGAGCTGGGCATCGCCGACAACACTTATGTCTTCTACACCTCGGACAACGGCGCTTACACCACCCTGCGGGACTTCATGAACGACATCACCAGCAACCATCCCCTCTCCGGGGAGAAAGGCATGGTGTTGGAGGGAGGCATTCGGGTGCCATTCCTGGTGCGAGGGCCGGGCATCGAGTCGGGGACGGTCAGTGACGTGCCGGTCATCGGCTGGGACTTACTTCCGACTCTGTGTGACCTTGCCCAAGGAGCGGAGGTGCCGGCCGACATCGAGGGCGGAAGCCTACGGCCAGTGCTCGAGAACGGCGGTGCGGGGCAGGTCGTTCGTCCGCGGGACTCTCTCTATTGGCACATGCCTCACTACGTCGGCATGAAGAACACGACTCCTCAGTCCGCGATGCGGACCGGGGATCTCAAGATGATCGTGCATTACGAAAGCGAAGAAGCGCGCCTGTTCGATCTAAGTCAGGACGTCGGAGAAGCGAGTGACCTTGCGGAGTCAGCACCCGAAAAGGTCAAGGAGATGCAACGGGACTTGCGCAAGTACTTGCGCGACATCGATGCCCCCATGGCGCGGCGAGGGAAGGAAGAAGGGTAGACGGACCTCAGGCCACGTTGGATGAGACTCATGGCGAATCTCTGTTGAGAAGCCTCGGTCGGTCCGACATTGGCCAGCTCATCTCCGGCAGCTTTCGCGCTGTTCGTTCGTGGCGCAGGAACCGCCCTCTTGGCGATCGGTTCTTCATCTCCTGCAGGGCTGCTCCGTCTTCGAGTTCCGTGCGGATTGCTTGACCCGTCGCGACGAAGAAACTCCAACATTGGTCGCGTGCGGTCGGCCTTCGTGGGAATCCGCATTCGGCAGGAGCGGGTCGTTCGCCGCTACAATCTCGCGACTCGGCGGACCGCGAAGGAACACGGTGATTCTGTGCTCCGAGCTTCTGCCGTTTCCTATCGAAGATTGTCGACTTCGAACCAAACGTCTCCCCGGAGGCGAAGCCCAGAAAGAACCGCTTACGATGAAAACAGCTCTGGCACTTTGCACCGTCTTGGCCGTTGCGCTCGTCAGCCCATGGACCCAAGCGCGGAACGAGGAAGACTCGCCGTGGTCGGATGAGCGTTTCGCGGGGCTGGAGTTCCGCAGTATCGGTCCGGCGTTCATGTCGGGGCGCATCGCCGACATCGCCATCCATCCCGAGGATGACAACCTGTGGTACGTGGCGGTCGGATCCGGTGGGGTGTGGAAGACCGAGAACGCCGGGGTTACTTGGACGCCGATCTTCGACGATCAAGGTTCGTACTCGATCGGCTGCGTGACGATCGATCCGAGCAATCCCCACACGGTCTGGGTCGGGACCGGCGAGAACGTCGGGGGACGGCACATCGGTTACGGCGACGGGATCTATCGCAGTGACGATGGCGGCACGACCTGGAAGAACATGGGGCTGGGCGATTCGCAGCACATTTCCAAGATCTTGGTGAACCCGAACAACTCCGATGTCGTGCTGGTCGCGGTGCAGGGACCCCTGTGGAACAAGGGCGGTCAGCGTGGCGTCTATTTGTCGAAGGATGGAGGAAACGACTGGGCACGGGTCCTGGGTGATGAAGAGTGGACCGGTGCCACCGACTTGGTGATGGACCCGCGCGATCCGAATCGGGTGTACGCGGCGACCTGGCAGCGTCATCGCAACGTGGCGGCCTACCTCGGCGGGGGACCCGGTTCCGGATTGCATCGCAGTACGGACGGCGGGATGAGTTGGGAGCCGCTGACGGAAGGCCTTCCCGAATCCAACCTGGGCAAGATTGGTCTCGCGATTTCTCCTCAGCATCCGGATGTCTTGTACGCCGCGATCGAACTCGACCGAAGGACCGGAGCGCTCTACCGATCGACGGACCGCGGTTCGACCTGGGAGAAACGCTCGGACACCGTGTCCGGAGGAACCGGTCCTCACTACTACCAGGAGCTGTACGCCTCTCCCCATCAATTCGATCGCCTGTATCTGGCGGACGTTCGCGTGCAGGTTTCCGAAGACGGGGGCAAGACCTTCACCCGGATGAAGGAAACTCACAAGCACTCGGACAATCACGCCATGGCGTTTCGTCCCGATGATCCCGACTACTTGCTGGTCGGTTCGGACGGTGGCTTGTACGAGAGCTTCGATCTCGCGCAGAACTGGCGGTTTTTCGACAACCTGCCCGTGACCCAGTTCTACAAGCTCGCCCTGGATGACGCCGAGCCCTTCTACAACATCTATGGCGGAACTCAGGACAACAGCACCGAAGGCGGGCCGTCGCGCACGGACAATGCCCACGGTATTCAGAACTCGGATTGGAAAGTGGTGCTCGATTGGGACGGTCATCAGCCCGCCACCGAGCCCGGCAACCCGAACATCCTTTACGCCGAACGCCAAGAGGGGTACCTGGCGAGAGTGGATCTCACCACTGGAGAGATCGTCGACATCCAGCCGCAGCCCGAGCCGGGAGAACCGTTCGAGCGTTTCAATTGGGACGCGCCGATCCTCGTCAGTCCCCATTCCCCGACGCGGCTCTACTTCGCTTCCTATCGAGTGTGGCGCAGTGACAATCGCGGCGATGAATGGAGCGCGATCTCGGGGGATCTGACTCGCGACCAGGAGCGACTCGAGCTGCCGATCATGGGGGGACCCCAGAGCTGGGACAACCCTTGGGATGTGTCGGCCATGTCTACTTACAACACCATCACGTCTCTGGCGGAATCCCCGCTCCAGGCGGGGTTGCTGTACGTCGGGACGGACGATGGTCTCCTGCAGGTGAGCGAAGACGGGGGGGCCAACTGGCGTCGCATCGAAGTCGGCTCGCTGCCCGGTGTTCCAGAAACCGCCTTCGTGAATGACGTGCGGGCGGACCTGTTCGATGCGAACACCGTCTACGTGGCGCTGGACAATCACAAGTTCGGAGACTTCGAGCCGTACCTACTGCGCAGTGACGACCGGGGAATGAGCTGGCGCTCCATTCGCTCCAACCTTCCGGAGCGCACCCTGGTGTGGCGACTGGTGCAAGACCACGTGCGGTCGGAATTGTTGTTCGTGGCCACCGAGTTCGGCGTCCACTTTTCGGTGAACCGGGGAGAGCGCTGGACCAAGATCACCGGTGGCGTGCCGAACATGTCCTTCCGCGACTTGACCATTCATCGCCGCGATGACGACCTGGTGGGGGCGACCTTCGGCCGCGGCTTCTACGTGTTCGACGACATTCGTCCGTTCCGCGGCATCTCGGACGATCAGCTGGCCGAGCAAGCGACGCTGTTTCCGACCCGAGACGCCTGGTGGTACTTCCCGCGACCGCACCTCGGGTTCGAAGGCGGCAAGGGCGACCAGGGAGCGTCCCACTACGTCGCCTCGAATCCGCCGTTCGGCGCGGTGTTCACCTACTACCTGCGCGAAGGGTTGAAGTCTGCTCAGGAACGACGGGTCGACGCCGAAAAGAACGCGTCCGAGGAGGGCAAGCCGGCGCAGTTCCCGGGTTGGGACGCACTCGAGGCGGAGCGACTCGAATCCGGGCCCGAGGTTTGGTTGACGGTTCGCGATGCGGGGGGGCGGGTGGTGCGGCGCATCCCGGGACCGGTGGCCGAAGGATTCCACCGGGTCAGTTGGGATTTGCGTTATCCGACGCCTGATGCGGTGTCTCTCGTCGAGCCGCCTCCGCCCATGTGGGGCGGGCCTCCGCGTGGACAGATGGCGGCGCCGGGCAAGTACACCGTTTCGCTCTCTCAACAAATGAACGGTGTGGTGACCGAGTTGTCGGCACCGCAGACGTTCGAAGTCATCCCGCTGCGCAAGGGAGCCCTCGAAGGAGCCTCGCCCGATCAAGTGGCGGCGTTCTGGCGTGAGTACGAGGCCGCCGTCCGGATCCACTCGGCCATGCTGATCCGCGCGGGCAAACTCGCAACCAAGCTCGAGCGACTCGGCAAAGCCATCCAGAACTCGCGCACCGACGTCACCTCTTTTGACCCCCGCGTCCACCAGTTGCGCAAGGACCTGCTGGTGTTCCAAGCTGAGCTCAACGGACCTCCGCGGAAGCAGGAGACCGGAGAAAAGTATCCGCCGATCGTGGGGGATCGACTGTTCGCCGTCAGCCGTGGCATCGACCGTTCGACTTATGGTCCGACTGCGACGACGAAACGCAGCCTCGAAATCGCGAACGCCGAAATCGAAACCCTGAACGCGCAGCTGCAAGCGCTGGAAGGGCGGACCAGCGAGCTGATCAAGGAGCTGGTCGAGGCGGGAGGGCCCTGGCTGGAAGGGGAGCGTTGAGCGGGAGGGCGCAAACTGGCCCTTCATTGTTTGGCAGCGCTTCTGGTGGGTCGTCGGACTTGCCCGGCCCGGCTCGCGGCAAGTCTCTCCCATCCCGGCAACGACCTGTCCGTTCTTGAGGGCCCGTGATCGCCCGACCCACGATTGCTTCTTTCTGGTAGAGGGGCTGATTCGTGGGGTTGCCGAGGAGCCGACTCCTTCCTGTAGCCCTGATCCCGCGCTTTTCTAGAAACTCCCGACTGCGAGAACCCGCCCGTACGTGAAGAGAACGGCGACGACCCAGAGTCAGCGCTCGTTCTCTTCCTGCAGCGGAGTTCTCTCCCATGATCACTTTCGTGCCAAAGCTTGTGTGTTTGGCCCTTTTCCTGCTGTTCTTCGCGTGGTCCCCGCTCCAGTCCCAGTTTCAAATCACACCAGTCCCGATTGAAGACGGGGGGAAAACCAACGTCAGCGCGAACGCCATCCCTGTTCTCGAAGACCCATCCTTGGGTCAGTATCGAGCGGGGCATGTCCCGTTGCGTGACTCGAATGAAGTGCATCTGTTTTCGGAGGAGTTCTTTCACCAGAGGCATGATCTCCGGTTGAGCGGAATCGGAGTCGACGTGGAGTTCACCCGCACGTACCGCAGTCGTTTGAATTACAACGGTCCGATGGGGCAAGGGTGGACCCACGCATACAACCAGTTCCTCATTGTTGGTGCCGAGACCCAATACGTGAATGGATCTGCTCAGGTCATCGACTTCGACTCTTCGTTTCCGGTGAACTCAAACGAAGTCATGACCCTGGAGCAGCTTCCGGATAGCTCCTTTGAGCTTCGATACTCTCACGGTTCCGTCAAGGGTTTTCTTGCTCCCAACGCGGCGGGAATTGCTCGCTTGAGCTTCATTCGCGACCGGGTGGGAAACGTCCTTCTGTTCAACTACAACGGCGCGGGCCGGCTCAGCCAGATTACCGATACCTTTGGTCGCACGATCACTCTCCAGTACTACTCGAAAGGGCGGCTGAGGAGCGTCCAGGACCCCATGGGGCGCCGGTGGACTTATCGTTACGACATGAACGACGACTTGGTCGCCGTCGACTCCCCCAAGGTGGGAAGTCAGTCGAATACGGTTTCCTACACCTATGTTGGGAACAGTCACAACATGGAAGACTGTTCCTATCCCGAGGGCCTCCGTTTCACGAATACCTACAACGTGTCCGGAGGGCTGGAAGCACATCAGCGAGGTGCCGGAGCTTGGCAGTTCTTCTATTCGGACGAGCCCGGATCCTCCACTCGCACGGGAGAGGTGTTCGACCCGAATGGCAACCACTTCTTTCATGTGATGAACGACGGAACAGCGCTGGGATTGTCTCGGGGAACATTGAAAGAAATGCGTCAGGTTCTGGACCGCGGGATCGATCCTGGCATTCCGACTGGCATCACCCTCACGACTCAGTACCTTTCTAGCGGGAACTGCTCAATCATCGTCAGTCCCGACGGTCGCGGAAGTCATCGATACTACGAGTCGGGTCGGCCACAGAGCGACCTTGCCTGGGGCAATGTTCGGATTCGCCGGGAAGAATCCAACGACCCGGCGACCACTGACACCGTCGAGTGGAAGGAGTTTGATCCACGATACAACCGCGTCAAGTACAGCGTCTCCGCAGAAGCATTTCCCAATGGAAATCCATCCGCCGATTGTACTCCTGGTCAATTCCTCGACCTCGACGACCCCCTGGTGCAGGATTTCCTGACGACCCGCTATTTCGACTATGAAGAAATGGAGCAGTCCTTCGGAGTGGATTACGACGGAGACGGCAGTATTGCCGACGTCGACCACAACGGGGATGGAATCATCGGTCCGGATTTCGGCAATGTGGTCAGGGAGGTCCTTCCCGGCGGCGCGGAACGAATGTTCCACTACAACGATTTCGGCCGGCGTCTGGAAGCCATCGACGAAAACGGTTACCGCCGCCGTTACTTCTACTGGCCCGCGACAGACGCCGGTGGAAGAAATTCGTTGGAAGCGGATCTCGTGTCGAACCTGTCGACCCCCACGGGCCGGTTGGCTCGCGTGGTGACCGATTACTTCGAGAACCCGTTGGCAAACGACCCGCGGACCGGTCGGCCACACGTGAATGCCGGAGATTTGCGGCGCTTTGACGGTCGCGGCAACGTCGTGGAGTACACCGACGCCCTCGGGAATGTCACGGTGTACGAGTATGACTTGGCCGACCGCCGGACGAAGGAAATCAAGCCGTCACCGTTCCTTCATGAAATCCGCTACGAGTACAACCAGAACGGGATGCAAACGAAGGTCTTGAAGCAGAACGTGAGATCAGACGGGAGTCTCGATCCAGACAATCCGTGGGTGGAAGAGAATCGTGAGTTTGATGCGTGGGACCGCACCACGAAGTCTCGCCAAGAGTCGAGCGAGGGGGCGTTTCTCGAGCGTCGTTTCTACTACGACAAGAATGAAAACCTTGTCCTCCAGTCCACGCCCAAAGCATCTTCTGGAAACAACTCCGCGGCCATTTGGTCCTGGGTGTATGGAGAGCTCGGTGGAATCTACTCCATGACCCAAGGCGGAGTGACCGCTCAGTTCTCCAGTCTTCCCGCACACGATCACATTGACGTGAGCGCTCTTGGATTCATAACTAGCCCACTCGCGGTCACCAGTACGATTCAGTACGACATCGATGGACTGGAGGTGAAGACGATCGCTGCGGATGGCGGCGAGACGCTCACCATTCGAGACGGATTGGGGCGACCAAAAGAAGAAATCCGGCCAGCCGGAGACAAGACCGTCTTCACGTACGACCAGCATGGCAAAGAGAAAACCAGGACGACCTATGACGAGGATGGGAACCTCACGGGTTTCCGTGAGAAGTTTTACAACTCACGGCTCCTGCTGACGTGCACCGAAGAGACGTTCTTTCGCCTCGATCGATCGCAAAGTCCTCCGGTCTCGATTCCCCTCTATACCGACGGTGATGGCGATGGGATTGTTGTTCGAACTAACCAGTACGACGCCGCTGGACGGCTGACGGATACGGTCAATGATCAAGGCGTCGCTCGCTTCACGATTTACGATGGAGCGGATCGGGAGATCCTCATTGCCACTCCGACCGTGGCGAAGGAGTTTCACTACGATGCAATGAACAACTTGAAGACGGCCGTTCGATACGAAACGGAACCTCTGGCTCTCAAGACCTTGACTCAAACGTTTGAATACGATGAGCTGGGTCGCCGTACTTCACGGACCGATCCGCTCCTTCATCAAGTGGGATACGAGTACGACAGCCTGGGTCACCTCGTCACCTATACCGACGAGCTGGGGAACCAAACCCACCGGGTTTTCGATGGAGCGGGCCGGTTGCTCACCGAAACCATGGACCTCCGAGCTGGAGGAACGGGAGCGGGTGCGCTTCAGAGCCAGATGGAGGCGCATCACGTCTACGACGAGAATGGCAAGCTCATCGAGTTCACCGATGGCGCGGGGAACAAGGTCAAGGTTTCCTACGACGCTCTCGATCGCCGGGAACAGATTCAGCACGGCGATGAACTGGCGGGGCCTGTGGACATCACGACCGCGACCCATGCCTCTGACGGAACCCTCCAATTTGTGACCGACGCAAACGGGACGACCGTCGAGCACCTCTACGATGACAATCAGCGAGTCATCGGGAAGATCATCACTCCGGCCTCGGGAGTCGACTCCCTGGTCACGAACGTGACCTACGAGTACGACGATTCCGGCCTGCTTCTCATGGCAGACAATGGCTACTCGCGAATCGACCGGGAGTATGACTCTCTGAAGCGATTGGTGAAAGAAACACTGACGGTGGATGCTCGCACTTTCACCACCGAAGCCACCTTCGACGGAGTCGGCAACCGGCTGTCCATGGCCTACCCCTCGAACTTGTCGCTTGAGGAAATTCCGGCTCCCGCAAGGAAGGCGATTCAAGAGATTCGGGTGAACGGTGTCCCGCGATTCACCTTTGAGTATGCCGGGGGAGATCGGGTTTTGGAGCGCCAGAGCCTCTCGTCGGCCTCATGGCAATCCAGTCTTGCGTACGACAACGCCAACCGGCCCACTTCCCGCCAGAGCACTTTCCTGGCCGGAGGGAGCGGACCGCTCCCTGGTCTGATTTGGAATCGGGATGCCTTTGGTCGCAAAACCGATGTTCTGCGGATCGAATCGGGTCTCGGCGATCAATACTTCCGCGACAGCGTCGGTCAGTTGACCCGGGTGCAGGAGGACGTGCCGGCAGCCAATCTTCCGAATCCCATGACGACCTCCTACGCTCGGTCGAAGGACTTCGTTTACGACCTCGCTCGCAACCGTCAACACATCTTCGAAGACGGCGTCGGGTTGATGTACTCCACCAACTCGCGGAATCAATACACCTCGATCGGAGTGAGCCCGCTCACCTACGATGGCAATGGCAACCTCGTCTCCTATGGAGGGCGCACCTACGAATACGACTACGAGAACCGATTGCGTCGTGTCGTCCAAGGGACCACGGTGCTGGCCCAGTTCTTCTATGACGCTCTCGGTCGGAGGATCAAGAAGGTCACTCCGGCCAAGACGGAGTATGAACTGTGGTTCCAGAACCAGCAGGTGGAATCTCGAGAGGTCACGGGACCTGGGACCTACAAGATCACTGAGTTGATCCAGGGAACCCGCCTCGACGAAGTTCTCCTTCTTCGGGTCGACGGCGTGGAGTACTTCCTGTTGAATGATGACCTGGGAAGCGCCACCCATGTGCTTGATGCGAATGGCGTGGTGGTGGAAAGCTACCGGTATGCTGCTTTTGGGGCGCCAACCATCCTCGATGGAAACGGCAATCCTCTGAGTCAGTCCAGCGTCGGAAGTTCAGCGCGCTTTGCCGGGCGGCCATTCGACGTCGAAACGGGTCTCTATTTCGTCCGCGCCCGCTACTACAGCCCGACCCTGGGCCGTTTTCTGTCTCGTGACCCGTCCGGGCTCGAGGGCGGGCGAAACCTCTACGTTTACGCTTCGAACAGCCCCTGGACGATGATCGATCCCTTCGGATTGCAGGACCATCCGATCCCGAGCGATCTCGGCAGTGGCTTTGACTTCGACGACTATTCGAACAAGACGAGGAATGCGGTAGGGACGACTGCTACGGGTGTCTTGACCGGGATCGCCTACACGGGCGTGATCCTTGTATTGGTCGCAGGCGGGCCTGGGTTTTGGGCTGCCTACGGCACGTTCTTGGCGAGTGGCGCTTTGTTCGGTCTGGAGTTGTCTCGGAGCCCGGTGGAGTACGACCAACTGGGCTCGTTCGCGGTCAACATCACCACAACCTTCAACGACAAGATCGGCCCCGAACTGCAAAGCATCTTCGAGCAGCATCAAGGGTCTGCCGCGGGCACCCAAGCAGGTGACTTGCCCCCAGGAATCCAGAGCATCACGACCCGAGAGTACGAAGACGGCACCGGAGACAAGTACGTTATCGTCGAAACTGCCGACGGCAGTTCCTATCACATCGATGATGAAGGATGGGTCGGGCTCGTCCCTGATGGGAATGGTGGCTTTCACCATGTCGAAAAGAACAATGCCACCGGAGAGCTTCGTATCCGCTTTAGCGATGGCACAGTGATCCGAAAATTCGCAAACGGCAACATCATCGTGTGTCCTTCGGGTGAAGACTGCATCAAGTACAACGCAGTCGGCAAGAAGATTGGTGAGTGCAAGAACGAAGCCGAGTGCGAGAAAGAGGAGGGTGTGAAGGAGGAAGAAGAGACGGAAGAAGAAGATCCCCCGGAGGGGGAGGGCGAGGCAGAAGAAGAGACTCCCGGGGAGGACCCGAATCCCCCGCCACCGCCCAACGGAGACCAGTAGTTTGCTGATTCGAGAGCCCCTGGTTCTGCCAGGGGCTCTTTTCCTGTGGAGGGAGCCACCGTTCAGGGCACGACGGGAGAGTCCGCGTCCGTCACCGCTTTCGCTCCAGTTCTCGCCGATCCATCTCCTCCAACACGACTTCCCAGGGTGGAAACACGTCTCGATGCGTTGGGAAGATCTGCACCACCTCTCCGTCTTCGTCCAACAGGTAAGTCGTGATGCGCTCGTAGTCGGTGGTTTGCTCGCGGGACAGGTCGGTCATCAGGGGAAAGGGGGGCGCACCGCCGAGTTGCTCGATCATTCGCTGAAACTCATCCAATGATCGATCCTCTTGGGCGATGGCGATCACTCGAGCTTGGCGCTTCAGGAACTCAGGAAACAGGGCTTTCAGCTCACCGAGCTGATAGAGGGAGCCCGGTCACAAGCACGAGCGATAGGTGGTCAACACGACGGGACCTTGGCCGAGCAGGTCCTCGAGCGTCACGGGATCTCCGCTTGCTGACGGGAGCTCGAACGTCGAGGCTTCGTCGCCAATTGCGAGCCGCCCTGCGTTCCAGGAGTTCGAGAGTGAGTCGATTTGAATGGCTCGAGCCGCGTCGTGCCAACTCACGTGGTAGCGCTGGCGAAACAGTCGTGGCTTCGAGGTGGAAGACGGGACCGGACGCGCGTAGCTGACCACGTGGAACTCGAATCCGCCTCGCTCCGCTGGCGCAAGATCGCGCAACGGCACTTCCACCGGAGTTTCCGAGACGAGGAGCTCGTGGGGCTTGTTCAAGAACGAGGTCCGCAGTAGTTCATCCAGAGTCTCCGCTTCCTCACCGAGCACGTGGATTTCGGGAAGCGTGTCGAGCTGCACGATTGCCTTCGGGACGCCCGAGGGGAGCAACGGATTCCTCACAAACTCCCATCCCGGCTTCCATTCGAGAGCCAATTGCAGGCTGCCCGACTTCCCGGATGGATCCAGAGTCAAGCGTCCATCGATGGACATCGGAGTCGATGTCCCGGAACTCGTGCCGAGCAAGGCGGTTCCGGCGAAGATCAAGAGCGGGGAAGCCATGGGGAGTCTCCTCAGGGAAAGGGCCCATTCGCAGCTCCTGAGTCGCAATCCGCAGGGATCGGTTCACCACTTTTTTGCGAGGATGCTTTGAACCGATCGCGTCGCGCCGCGACCGAGGGGGAGGAAAGCCGGCGACCCGTGCGGGTGGTCGACCCGTCCGTGTGGGATGGGGCGAAGATTCTGGTGGCATCCGCCGGTTTCGACGTTTCGCTCCGCGCCGACCGACGGGTGTGCGTCCTGGTTGTTGGGTCTGAACACTGGAAGCTTCTCGGATGAAGAAGTCCTCTCCCCACTCTGGCGACGCCAAAGATCGTCTTCTGGACGAGCTCTTGGTGCTGCGGGTGAAGGAGGGGAGTCGCGAGGCGTGGCAGCTCCTGGTGGATCGCTGGCAAGAGAAACTGTGGCGCCACGCGCGACGATTGGTGGGAAGTGAAGACGGCGCGTGGGACGTCATGCAGGATGCTTGGATGGCCGTGGCTCGCCAGATCAAGGGCTTGCGGGACCCGGGAGCGTTGCGGCGCTGGTTGTACACCATCGTCACGCGGGCGGCGGTAAACCGTTATCGCCGGGAGACCCAAGAAACGGCGGTCGCTTCACCGACCTTGGACACCCACCCAGCGCCGGAGCAGACCTCGCCGCGAGATCAGGCGGTGCAAGCACTGAAGCAAGCCTTGCGGCAACTCCCTGGTGAGCAGCAAGCACTGTTGTCCATGCACTACCTGGAAGAGTTCGGGATCGCGGACCTGGCCGAGATCCTCGGCGTCCCCGAAGGCACCGTGAAGTCAAGGTTGTATCACGCTCGGCAGCGGGTGAAGCAGATCCTGGAAAGGATGGAATCATGAACGAATTCAAGGAAATGCTCAAAGAAGCCTTCGTTGGCGAAGAGCCCTACGATCCGTCCCCGGGGCGCGAAGCACTGCTGGCTTCCCTACGAAAGCTGGAAGGCCGAGATCGCACACTGCGCTGGATGATGTGGTTCGCCGTCACGTTCATGATGGCGGTCGCCGTGTGGGCCGGCTGGAGCTTCTTTCAGGCGGAAGAAAGCGACGTCCGAGAGCTCGTGCTGTACGCAACCTTGTTCGCGTTTGCTTGTCAGGGCATCGGCTGGGCAAAGATGTTCCTGTTCACCACCCAGAAGGACTTGAGCGTGCTCAAGGAGCTCAAGCGAGTGCAGATGATGATGCTGCAACACCAACCATCCGGATCAGGCCGGGACAACGGGTGAGCGACGGGTTGCGTGAGGGTCTCGAGCGGAGTGGTTTGCGACCGAGTCGACTTGACGGAGAACGGACAGTTGAAGGCTCCACCGCCATGGCCGGCGAGAGAAGGCGGCGTTTGGAGAGTCGAAGGGAAGGCCGAGTTCTCCGCAGCTCTGGGTCCCACGAGAGACAGGCATGGGAACGAGCAGAACTTTGGGGACCAAATGTCGGTCCGTCTTCACGTGGTGGCGGTCCGAGACCGTGCGGATCAACGACACCCAACCAACCCGCGGAACCTCCCATTCAGTGGCAAGGTGCGAGAGAGGAAGAATCTGGCCCGCACTTCGGACGACCAAGAGGCCTTGCTCTCGGCCAACCTACGCGACGACCTTGCGTCGAGCTTGACGTGCTCTTGACGATGGCGTAGGCGTGGAAGAGGGTTCCTTGCCGAGGGAAGACCCAAGCATCTCGCTCCACCGGGATCCCTGCAGTCATCGAAATACGGGCCAGTTACCGCGTTGGACGACGTCCACCTGGACGTGGTTCCCCTTTTTCTGGGGAAGGGTTTCTTTTTCGCCGGCGACGTGCGCGGTCCAGGTCGTTTGTGCGGATTCGAGTCGTCGCGATCCAACGCGCACGATCTCGGTGTCGATTTCCCAGAACACCCGCCAACGGCAGATTTTCGGGTGAAGTTCGCGTCCGGAAATCCGTCACTTTGCAGCTGGGCCATGACGCAATCGGGCAGATTCGCGCACTGTCCAAAGTCGAAGAAACTTCGAAGATTCGAATGTCAGGATGTGTTGAAATCTCTGCCAAGCCGGCAGCCCCGGCGCCGAAGAATGAGCCTGGGGAAACGTTAGCCCCTGTCGATGGCCGCGCCGAGGCCACTACCTGGGCCGCGCGACGGACGAGACCGCGGCGGCTATTCTGTGGAAATGACGCTTCGAGAGCTTCTCGCCGGGATGGGCTGGGGGCTGGCCGGATTCCTTGGGCCGGGCTGCTCGCCGACCGCGGTGGATGGCTCTCCCTCCGCCGAGGCGAACGAATCGCGCCAGGGCGATTTCCTCCGGACCGAGCGAATTCGCATGGTCGAAGATCAGCTCCAGAGTCCAAAAGACGGACGGCGACCGGTCCGCGACCCTGCGGTGATCGCGGCCATGAAGCACGTGCCGCGACATGAGTTCGTTCCGGAGTCGCAACGCCGCCGTGCGTACGAGGATCGACCGTTGTCCATTGGTCACGAACAGACCATCTCCCAGCCGTACATGGTGGCAATCATGACCGAGTTGCTGGAGTTGTCTCCCGGCGATCGAGTGCTCGAAATTGGCACGGGTTCGGGCTACCAAGCCGCAGTGTTGTCTCAGCTCGCGGCGAAGGTGTTTTCGATCGAGATCGTCGCCCCTCTCGGGGAGCGTGCCAAGGCGACGTTAGCAGCGCAAGGTTGTGACAACGTAAGCACCCGGATCGGCGACGGGTACCAGGGCTGGCCGGAAGCGGCCCCGTTCGATGCGATCGTGGTGACCGCTGCCCCCGATCACGTTCCTCAACCACTGATCGATCAGTTGGAATCCGGAGGCCGCATGGTCATTCCTGTGGGACCACGGCAGAAAACCCAGAAGCTGCGAGTGATTGAGAAGCAGGGCGACGGATCGGTCATCGACAAGCAGGTCATGGCGGTCCGCTTCGTGCCGTTCACGGGAGACCGCTAGCAGGCCGTAGAAAGATTCCTCGGAGGGCCGATCGAGAAACTTTCGTTTCCGCCGAGGAGTCGAGCCCCAGGCGAATCGGTGGATTCGTCGAGGACTCGAGGGCGACGACCGAGGCGAAAAGGTCCCTTCGCGCGGCGCGAGACTTTCTTGACAGCCTGCTCGGGGCGGCGCGTTCACCACGGCTTCTAAGAACCGTTCGAGCGAGGCCGTTCGAGCGAGGAAACTCCCGATGATTCTTCTCGTCGGCGACGGTCCTTCGCCTTCCCGAACCCCGGCGGCGCTCCTCGGCGGGATGCGGAGCGGGGAGCGAGATTCGGCTGGTCGACCTCTTTCTCCCCTCGGCAAGCCTTTGTTCGGATGGGCTCCGAAGACGGCGGCGTCAACCAGATTCTCGAGCGAGTCGCGTAAGACTGCTTCCCTGGGGCCCAGGTTTCAGCAAATTGGTTTCCGCTACCTTTTTTCGCCGAATGTCGAATTTCTTGCCCCACTTCCGGGTCAAGGGGTTGAAAAAGGGGACAGATCCAAACATTAAGAGGGAATCTGGGAACTTTTGGCGGTGCGGCCTCCGCTCGAGGCGACTGTCAGGAGTTTCCCAAGGGCTTTCGTACCTGTCTTGGACCAATCCATCTGCCCCTCGAATCTGTCTGGTGAGGAGGAATCATGCTGCAATTGATCAAGGGTCGTCTCGATGCGCGACCTGGCCGACGCGGAACGGCGTTTCTCGCGTTGCTTCTGCTCGCACCCGCCGCGTTGGCGTGTGTGGTTCCGCGCGACCTCGACCGTCAGATCGAGCTTGCCGGAGACGAAGTCGTTTACGGCACCATCCTCGACTTCGAAGAGGTGTGGGCCAATGACATCGAGGGGGAGAAGTTCCTCGCCACCAAGGTCCGCTTCCATGCGGACGAGTGCTTGGTTGCCGGGGATCGAAACGTCGAAGTCGAAATCTACTTCCGCGGCGGAGTGCTTCCCGGAAGTCCGACCACGACGATCACCCCGTCCCCCGAAGACATCCAGGTCGGCAAGCGCCTGCTGCTGTTCTTGGCCAAGCGCGATTACTCCCAGCAGGCATTTGGCAAGGATCCGTTCATCCTCGACACCTATGCCGAGTGCTTCTCCCTGGATCACGTGCAGTCCCGTTCCGTGGACCGCCAGATGGTCGTTGGCAAGGGCTACGGCTTTGCCTTCGAAAACAATGTCGATCTGAGCCAGGCTTGCGCACGCATCAAGTCTTCGGTGCAGAAGTTCCGCCTGAAGCAGGCTCAGGAAAACCGCTAAGGAGCTCATGATGAAAACCAAATCCAAGCTCCTTCTGGCATTCGTTGCCTTGTTGGGGGGGACCTTCCTGATGTTCCCGGGAATCGTTCTCGCTTACGTGTTGAATGGCGAGAGTCTTCCCATCATCCGAAGTGGCAATGGCTATCAGCGGGACTTCCGCATTCGCAATGACTTCTCCGATCCGTCGGCGAACAACAACACCGTAGAAGAAGCCATGTTCCCCGGCGCCGTGGGAGCGCCCTTGGCCGTCTGGCGTGGCGCCAACGCTTGGAACTCCCAGAACGGCAACGCCGCCCGGAACTTCGACTTCGACTACCAAGGTCTCTCGACCACGTCGACCGGCAACGAAAACGTGGTTCAGGGTGGCTACGCGGGCAGCGGATGCGGTGGGAGTACCTTGGCGTTTGCCGAGCTGCCGAGCAGCAACGGCTGGCGCATTCGGTTTTGTGAGGCTGCGTGGATCTGGTCCGATGGCCCGGGCAACCCGTCGGGTGGACAGACGGACATTCGCGGGGTGGCGGCCCACGAGTTCGGCCACGTGCTGGGCATGGGCCACAGCAATGCCACTTGTGGCTTCTCCTGCACCGGGCGCCCGACCATGTGCGCGGGCATTTGCTTCAACGGTGTCGACGAGCGATCCATCGAAGCGGATGACCAGGCGGGTCTCGAGGACATCTACGGCACCATCCCGTCGGTCAAGCCGAACCTGGTCAGTCTGGGTGGCTCCACCAACATCGGTGGGACGCTCATCATCGAAGGCTCTTCATTCGGCAGCTTGAACGTTCGAGTCAAGTTCACGGCGGAAACGAGTGTGGACGTGGATCCTCCGGGAACCGACACGGTCTCGCCGGACAGCACCACCTTGATTCGCTGCACGGTTCCCGCGGAAGCCCAGACCGGCAACGTGTTGGTGTGGAAGCACAACGCCAGCCCGCGCCGGTTGTCCAACTTCTTGCCGATCACCATCGGCCCGGCGCTCAGCCCCGACTGCTACGGGCAGAAAGGCGGCACGCCGACCCCCGGGACCAACGGGAATCCAAACATCGACCTGCTCTACGGCCCGTCGATCACTGGCAACGAATGGACGGAAATCGAAGCCACGGGTTTCGAGCCCAACAAGACCGGCTTCTTCCTGTTGAGCCTGACCCAGAGCACCGTGACTTGGAAGAGCGCCACGAATCTGAACGTCGGCTTCCCCTTGGTCATTCCGTTGGTGCTGGTTTCTTCGGATTCCAGCGGTGTGGTCAATCTGCCGTTCGCGATTGTCGACGCCCCGGACTTCTTCGGGACCATCTTCTGGGCTCAGCTCCTGATTCGGGACGACGGCGGAGTCGATGGTTTCGCGACGACCGAAGCTCTCGGCATCGAGCTGTGTGACGACATGATCGACTGAGCGGTCTCTGCAGTGCCTCGAAGCAAATCACGCGGGCGGCTCTTCGGAGCCGCCCGTTTTTCTTGCTTTGCGAAGAGGCGGACGGGAGCTGGATGGCCCTGCGGGAAAATGTAGGGTTCGTGCTCAAGCCCGATGTGGTCAAGGAGGTGGATGCCATTGCGTAGTTTGATTCGCGGAGCCGTGTTCTGGACGGTGCTGCGCTTGCTGTGGTACTTGGGAGAGGTGTCCGGCTCGCGCGGGTTCGGGCTCGGGCACGCACCGTGGATGGCGGGGCTGTTCGCGGGAGCCGTGGTGGCCATGGCTCTGGCCGAGACTCTTGCTCGACTCCTCCCGCGGCGCGGCGCGCTTTTGCTCGGCGGCACGATGCTCACGGTCACCGCAGTCTTGCCGGCGAGCTTGGCCGGATGGGTTCGCGTGTCGGGTCACCCGATCGCCGACACGGGCATCACCGCGGCGCTGGCGTTGCTCGCGCCGATGTTGGTCATGCGCGGCAGCTTGTCTCTGGCGCTCGCCATGATCGGCGCGTTGGCCGCGGAGTTGATCACCGGGTTCTGGGCGATTCCCGGGCCAGGCTGGACACTGTCCCTGGGGACCTTGACCCTGGCCTGGCTGATGGCGGAGTGGCCTGCTCCTTCGACCTTGGACGACTCTCGTCGACGATGGCAGGTCGCGTTCGCTCTTCCATGGGCCGGCGCGTTGGGCTGGATGGTCGTGATCGTGCGTCCGTTCTATTTGCAGTACGGCACGGCCACTGCTCCCAACATCGGAGTCATTGCCGCGACTTCCCTGGCGGGACTTTGGGTCGGGGTGTTGCTGGGTTCGTCTCTGAGAGACTCGTTGCGCGGTTGGTTGGGCATCCTGGTTTGCTGCGTTTGTTTGCCAGCCGCGTGGTACGCCTTGGGCAATGGCCTGCAGTTCTTGGGTTCGCCGAACGGTGCGGCCCCGAGCTATCTCGATCCATTCGTCGAAGAGGGCGCTTCCCCTTGGGTGCGGGCGTGGTTGCTTCTGGGG
This sequence comes from Planctomycetota bacterium, assembly GCA_028289345.1. GTDB lineage: Bacteria > Planctomycetota > B15-G4 > B15-G4 > SIAN01 > JANQQL01. The sequence continues at coordinate 17,927 of JANQQL010000019.1, forward strand.
GTTCCTTCGGTGGCCTTTGGATTGGGGATGCCGTCTCTTGGTCGGTCCCTTTCCTTGGCAACCGCGTTCGGGGCGGCAGGACTGTGGCTCGGCACGGGGGTCGCGGAACAGCGCTGCTTCGAGACCTTGCGCGGCGGGGATCCCCTGCCATTGTTTCCGGTGGCGGAAGAGCTCATGAACAACCGCTACGTCACCCAAGTGTCCGATCGTTTTCTCGACAAGGCCGGGGTTCTGAGTGTCTTGCGAGCGCGGAGCGGCGTTGATCAGCAAGAGCTGGTCCATTGGCATGGAGAGCGCTGGGAACGAGGCCAGGAGTGGGAACCGCTGGAGTCGGCCGAAGTGTTCCTCCCGTCGCAGCTCTCCCAAGGAAAAGGACTGCAGGTGGTGGGCTTTCCCACCATGCAGCACGAGTTGGCGGTTCCCAGTGTTGCCATCGACTGGTTCAATCCGCTTCCTGCGGTGGACGAGCGTGGGAAGCCGACGCGAAGCCCCATGGAGCTGGTGTTCGACGGCAGTTCGTCCACGTCAGGAGCACTTGTCTTTCTCTCATCCGGGTTTCGACCCGCGGGTTACTCGTTGTGGGGAACTGCGGACTCGTTGGCGCGGTTGGCAGACCATTGCTTGCCGTCGCGGGGGCTCTGGGTCTGGTGCGATCCACGAGGCTTGACTGGTGCTGGAGTTCGCTCGCTTCTTGCAACCTGGGCTGAGGCCTGTCCCGAGGCGCGGCTGTGGGTGTTGATGCAGGGCTATGCCGGACCGTTGCTAGGACTCGAAGTGTCGGCCCCGACGGAAACGGATGTGGAAGCGGTGGCCGAGGGAGTTCCGGTCATCCTTCGAGGCAAAGTGGGTGAGCTCGTGCGCGATGGGGCCGGAGTGGCGAGCACCTTGGCGAGGCCGGTGATGGAGTATGAGGCACGTCCCCGTTCGACGGTGTATCTGCATCCTTCCGGAGAGACCTTGGATGCTTTGCGCGAAACACTCGTCATGGATGCCGAGGGCGCTCTCGACCATTACTGGCGCGGCATGGCGGCCCACGCTCGAGTGCAAGTCGAGCGCTTCTATGTGCCAGACATGTGGGACCACGTGGTGATTCCCCAGGCGGAGCTGGACGAATATCTGGAAGGGATGCGCGCGGAATCCGGGTCCGAACCACTGGCAAAGCACGTCGCGGAAGTGGCCGAGATCTTGTTGCTCAAGAAGGAATACGGGATGGTGCTTCCGTTCCTCGAAATCGCCGTGGAACAGCATCCGCACCTGGCTTCTTTGCACCAGCTCTTGGGGCGAACCTACCGGGAAGTGTTGGAGCCGGGCTTGGCGGTGGCCTGTTTGGAAGAGGCCATGGCTCGGGATCCGGAGTCTCATGAGATTCGCGTGGAGCTGGCCGGGGTCTATTCCGAAACCGGAGACGTGGAGAGTGCGGTCGAGTTGCTCGAAGAGGTGTGGAGCGAGACCTCCGAGCTGGTGCCCGGCAAGGGCCTGGCCATGAGCTATCTCGAGCTGGGACGTTTCGCGGACGCTCGGCGATTGCTCGAGCATCTCCACGAACGGGTTCCTGCGGACCTGGAGATCAAAGAAGCGCTGGACCGCGCCACCCAAGCCGTGAACGAGGAAGCCGGGGCCGGTCTCTGATTGTTAGCCGCCGGCCGATTGCTCTTCGACCAAGAACCCTTGCACGCGCACCGTGTGCTGTTCGAGGTCTGGATGATTGGTCTTGATCTTGATCTTGGCCAGGAAGTAGGAGTCGTCGGTTCCGGGCTTCACGTGCACGTGGATCTTGTAGTGCGCGTTGGCTTTTACCGTTTCCACTTCGGTCGTGATTTGGCTGATCTGATCCGCGGTCTTGTTGGCGACCGCTGTTTGGTCCACTTTGACGCTCTCGATTTGGAACTCCGATGAGCTGTCTCGGACTTGAATGTCGATGACCTGGCTCACCGGCTCGACTCGCGGGATCTTGCCGAAGTCGAGGCGGGTGCGCGGCTCGATGACGATTCCGGCGAGCACGTTGCCGTTGACCGGAAGAATCAAGTCCGGCGTCCGCGGGTGGTCAAACGTCAAGCCAACCAACGTGGCAAGAATCCCGAGGTGGTTGGGGTGGTCGATGGAAAGGACGACCTTGAGCGCGGGACGGCCGTTGGCCTCTGTCGATTCCCAGGTGGCTTTCAAGAACGGCTCTTCCGCACGGAATCCCACAGCCTTTGGCGGCGGGTCCTCGGCGAACTGAATGACGATTTCCCGGGTGGTGGTTTCGTCGGGATACACATCGCCAAACTCGATCGTCGAGGGGTTCGGGAAGTACATCGGAATGACCCGCGCCTGAAAGTTCAGGTGCACCGTCGAATGATTTGGGTCGGTGCTGAGTACATGCACCGTCTTCTCCACGAAGCCCGAGAAGTTGGTGGAGTCGAATTCGACGTCAACGCAAACCGCATCTCCCGGCTTCAACAACCGGTTGTCGACCGAGCCGACCGCGCAGCCACAAGTGGAGCGGATGTTGGTGATCTCGACCGGTTCGCCGCCCAGGTTGGCGAGGACGTAGGAATGAGAGACCTTCTCTCCCTTGTAGACGTTTTCGAAGTTGTGAAAGGCGTTGTCGACCTGCAAGTTCGCGGGAGTGCCGGGGGTGAACTCACGGCGTTCGAGTGGCGGGGACTCGGGTTCGGCGGGGGTGGTCGGAGTGGCCGAGCGGTTGGCCGATGCGTTGGCAGCTGGTTCCGCTTGCGGTGCCGGGGTAGGGTTGCCGGGTTCTTCGCCGCCGCACGCGGTCAACGTCAGCAGCAGCGCGCCTCTCGGGGCGAGCGTTCGCCACAGAACTCCCGGGCGGGAAACGGTCAGGGATGAGCGGTCAGGCACAGCGGGCGTCCTCGGGTCCATGGGCAAAGGGCGTTTTCCCGTGAGTCTATCTCGGACTTCACGGAACTCGCCAGGAGCCGGAAGTCCGGCGGAGGCAGGGGATGGCAGGTCCCTTCTAGGCTGGTTCCTGCCGCCCTCCAGGTCGAGTGTGGGACCAGCTCGTGGGACGGAAAGGCTTTCCCGTACCAGGTCATGAAGGCGAGACCAGGAGTGCCCGGGGGCGCCGTTCCCCGGCAGTGCCTCGGTGGGAGCCTTCCGGGGAGAGTCGCGTTCGACACGCCGGACTCAGTGTCGGATTCAGTGTCGGGAGCTTGCCGAGGCTGACGAACAAAAGTGCTCGTAGTCTACGTAGCCCGGAAAGCGGGCTTCCGGCGCGCAATACTCGCAATCGGGATTGGCCTGAATGCGAAGCTCACGAAACTTGGTGTCGAGTGCGTCGTAGACCAGCAGCCGCCCGACCAGCAAGTCCCCGCGTCCGAGCAGGATCTTCAGCGCTTCCACCGCTTCCAGCATGCCGACGACTCCGGGGAGGATGCCAAGCACTCCTGCTTCCGCGCAGGAGGGGGCCAGATTCGGCGGTGGCGGTTCCGGATAAAGGCAGCGATAGCAGGGCCCTTTGCCCGGCCAGAACACGGTCACTTGCCCATCGAATCGATAGACGCTTCCGTGCACGTTCGGCAAGTCGTGCTTCACACAGGCATCGTTGACCAAGTAGCGCGTCGGGAAGTTGTCCGATCCATCCAGCACCAAGTCGTATCCTGCGATCACCTCGTCGACGTTGTTGCTGGTGAGACGTTCCGGGTACTTGTGAATCGCCACCCCGGAATTCAGTGCGCGCAGGGTTCGCTCGGCCGAATCCACCTTCGGTTGTCCTTGCCGATCCTCGGTATGGAGGATCTGGCGCTGAAGGTTGGAAGCGTCCACGACGTCGGGATCGATGATTCCCAAGGCTCCCACGCCAGCCGCTGCCAAGTAGTAGGCCGCGGGGCAACCCAATCCGCCGGCACCGACCAGCAGAACGCGGGACTCGAGCAGCTTCTGCTGGCCTTGTTCGCCGACCTCCGGAATGGACAGGTGGCGCGCGTAGCGTTTCCGGTCCGCTTCGGAAAGGACCTTGGGGACTTCGATGGATCGGCTTTGCTCTTGCCATCCACGGAAACCGCCTTGCAGGGACTGGACCGAGGTGTAGCCGAGTTTGCTCAGTGCCTCGGCGGCGAACAGCGACCGCACTCCACCTGCACAGTAGAGCACCAAGGGCCGATCACGGTCCGGTTCGAGGCTCTCGATCTTCAGTTCCAGAAACCCACGGGAGAGGTGGGTGGCGGTCGGGATGTGCCCTTCGGTCCATTCCGAACGCTCACGCACGTCGATGACGCGCGGCGGGTGATCCGTCGCGATTGCTTGCCACAGCTCGTCCCCGCCGATTTCGGGGATCGTTGCGCGCAGGGTTTGCAGCCACTCTTGGGAGGAGGTCATCGCGAGTCGCACCTCTTGGTTCGTGGTTTTGGTTGTTCAGTTCGTGGGCTTCGTTCGCTGGTTCAGTCGTGCTTGCAGGCACGCTTCGGGATCGACGGTCCTGAACCCATCGTCAGCGGTGCTTCGTGTTCACCGGTTGTCGCGAATCGCCGGGTCCCGAGGCGAGAGAACAAGGACCTCCCGAGTTTCGGAGCGAGGGGGGGCACCTCGCCGCGGCCCGTCTCCTCGGGCACGATTCCTTCGCGTCTCCCGGCGGGTTGACCCACAGAAAATCGTGGGGCCGAGGGTCCTGGCGATTCCCGGCGAACTGCCGAGGTCGGACCAACCGCGGGGGAGGGGGGATTGCTCCGCATCCTCACTTTCACTGGTTTCCTCGAAGGTCGCCAAACCCCTGGGACCAGGTTGCTGGAATCTGTCATAAGGCACTGCCATGAAATGGCTTAGGATTCTATTCGGACTCCTTGGGGAGCGGAGTGATTCCCGCTCTGTACTCGTGGAATGGGCCTTTTGCAAACAATTGGAGGTCCCCTGGGGGGCGGCGAAAAAGCCCGCTCGTGAAATGGGGGGGCCTTTTCTGGCAGACATCGGACGCAAAAATCGTGGTACGAAAGGAAGGCCATGGGGAACCCCCCCACGTTTGCTTTCCGTCTGAGCTAACCCCGCATGGTGGTTCGTCCCTCTCCCCCTAATCCTCGAGGTCTCCCATGACTCGCTTTGTCATCGGAATCGGTTCGCTGTTGCTGCTGACGGCCTGCTCTTCGACTCCCGAAGAGGAAGTCATGCCGCATCTACGCCAGGCTCATCCTGGTCCGACCGAGCATTTCCTGGAAGACGACGCGGAAGAGAGCAATCGCGAGCAACGGGAAGCCTGGATCGAAGAGATGCACCGGGCTGCTCCGGGGGTGGACTGGCGTTCGGTGGAGAAGGCGAATGCGAAGGGCGAGATGGCGCGTCGGGAATTCTTGCCGCGCGCCGCTCCGACTCGGCGCTGGAGTGAAGTGGGGAGCCGCAATCAGGCCGGTCGCATGATGTGCGCGATGCTTGGTCCAGATCAGGGTGGCGGCCTGGGCCGCAAGCTCTACGCGGGTTCCCATCTGGGCGGGCTGTGGCGCGCCAATGCAGATGGCACTGACTGGGAGCCTCTGGGCGACAACCTCTACGGTGGAGTTCACGAGCTTCTGGTCACCTCGGGTGCCAATCCGGGCGACCCCGACATCGTGCTGGCGGCTTCCTCCACCAACGATGTCTACGTCACCAATGACCTGGGCGACACCTGGTTCACGCCGCCCGGTCTCGAGAACGTCACGTCGGTCCGCGCCGTGGGAATGATCTACGGAGGTGCCGTGGACGAGATGCTCGTCTACGGGACGAACTGGGTCAGCGGCGTCGGCTACCGATCTTCGGTGTTGGGTTCCGTCGACCGGGGACAGACTTTCCAGTTGCGTTCCTACTTCGACAGCAACTGGAGTGGCTGGATGTGGCTGCCGAGCGATGCCACAGCATCGGACTCCATCTACGTGTTGCACCGCGGTTCTTGCTACCAATCCGTGGACAAGGGGTTCAGCTTCAGCAAGATCGCCGACATCGCGACGACCGCCAGTGCCGGTGTTCTGGCGGGATCGGATTCGGGGGGACCGCACCTGTACGCGGCTCTCAACGTGGGCGGATGGCAGCTCCACCGTTCGACCAATGGTGGGACCGGCTTCTCGTTTGCCAACACCCTGAGCGATTTTTGGTCGGTGATGATGGCTTCGCCGAAGAATCCCGACGTGGTGATCTACGGCGGTGTGGAGGCCTGGCGTTCCAATGACCAGGGTGCGACCTTCAACCAGATCAACACCTGGGGCGAGTACTACGGCAATCCCACCTCCAAGCTCCATGCCGACATGATGGGGTTTCACGCCTACTGGAATCCCGATGATCCCACCAAGACGATCATGTACTTCTCCACCGATGGGGGACTGTATCGAAGCTTGAACCAGGGCAACAACGTCTTGAACCTGTCCCTGTCCGGGTTGGGAGTTTCCCAGTACTACTCCACCTTGAGCTCCACGGTCAATCCAGACCACATCCAAGCCGGTGCCCAGGATCAGGGCTACCAGCGCGGGGTCCTGGAGGAGTGCTTCGGGTTCGGCCCATCCACCGATTTCGATCAGATCATCAGCGGAGACTACGGTCATCTCACTTCCAGCGACGGTTCTCATGACGTGGTGTTCTCGACCTACCCCGGGTTCGTGCTCATCATGGAAGGGGAGAACAATCAGACATACCTCTCAAAAGACTTTCCGGTCAACGCGGACAATCTTTGGCTCCCTCCGGTGGTCGCGGATCCCCTGGACAAGAACGACTACTTCTTCTGCGGCAACAAACTCTGGCATGCCGAACGAAGTGGCAATAGCTGGACCTACTCGGAGCACTCGGCTCGGAATTTCGGCTCGGGCAGTGGGACCTATCTGACGCGTTTGGCGTTTGCGCCGAGCGACTCGAATCGTGCCTACGCGGTGAATGATGCGGGCACTTTGTACTACTCCACCGATGGGGCGGTCACCTGGACAGTTTCCGGCTCTTCCGCGCCGCCGGAACACTACTTCTACGGCAACGCCCTCGATGTCCACCCGACCAATCCTCTCGAGGCCTACGTGGGAGGCTCCGGATACAGCAGCGCCGGGGTTCGGCGCACGATTGACGGCGGGGTCACCTGGACCGCGATCGATGCCGGACTTCCCGACACCATGATCTACGACGTGGCCTACAACCAGGACGGCAGCGCCGTGTACGCAGCGACGGAAGTGGGCGCCTATCGACTGGACTCTGGGTTCTCTTCATGGACCAACATCATGGAAAGCCACACTCCGATCACAACGTACTGGTCGGTGGAAGCGGTTCCTCATACCACCATCATGCGCTTCGGGACCTACGGCCGGGGCATCTGGGACTACGAAGCTGGGGAAGCTCGTCGCATTCTGTTCTCGGTCGACAAGAACACCCAGATCAACGGCTTGATGGTGGACGATGGGGACATCGTCGCCTACGACTGCATTTCCGACGAAGTCACGACCGTCGTGGACCTGAGTGACGTCATGACCGACAACGTCGACGTGGACGCTCTGTGTTTGCTGGACGACGGCAGCTTCGTGATGTCGTTCCGCACGGCGGCTACCGTGGATGGCCTCTTGGGCGGACCGAGCGGCGAACAGGTGAAGGACGAAGACCTGGTGCGCTTCGTCCCGACCACCACCGGCGAGAACACCACTGGCACATTCCACTTCTACTTCGACGGTTCGGACGTGGGGCTGGCGGACTGGCGACACGACATCGATGCCCTCAGCATCGACGCCAACGGCGATCTTCACATGTCTTTCCTCGGTCGCTGGACCATGCAAGCCGGCCGCGAGGAGGGCGAGGGATTGACCCTCGCCGATCCCCCGGGCTTCCAAGTCGTGAACCCCCTCACCGGATCCGACGAAGACGTCGTCGCCTTCCACGTCAACAACCTCGGCAAGAACACCAAGGGGCACTTCACCATGCTGCTCGACGCAAGCGTGCCCCAGATCAAACTCTCCGGTGCTAGCGAAGACATCGACGCCTATCACTTCAACCCCGCCGACGGAACCATGTTGATCTCTACCGAAGGCAACTACCAGGTGCCAACCAATCAGACCGGAGAAGCGGGAGACCTGCTGAAGTTCATCCCCTCCGTCTTGGGAAGCAATCCGGCCGGGATCTTCTTTCAGGACTTCGAGTCGGATCTGATCAAGGCTGGGATCAACATTGACGCGGTGCACGTGGACTGAGGGGGCATCCGGGTGCTCTGGGGTGTTGGGGAACGCCCCTGTCCGTGGACCGCAGGGACGGGACGACAAGCCCCTAGTACCAGCTTTCTGCCGTTGTCGGGGACGTGAACTCATCCGTGCGACTCACGCTCCCACACCTTGGGGATCCTGACCAGCGCCGCGGACGGCCCCGAAGCAGGTCAGGGTCTCGGTGGTTCTCCAGGTGACTTTTTGAGGTGTCCGACAGCGATCGTCTTGGTTGGAGCGCGACTGGACGGTGAACTCTCGCGCTGGATTCAGGAAGCTTTCCTCAGCATGTGGCTTCGCCATCCCGCTTGATCCAAAGGCTGACGACTTCCGCCGCGTCGCGGACACCAATGTCCCGGAGTCTGCGACAAGTCAGGCCGTGTGCTGAACCGTAGGAGTTCGAGGCGGCAAGAGCGATCTCTTCTCGCAGCTCACAATTTCTGCCGAAACGGGTTGTCAGGAAGATGAATTTGCAAGGGCCTCTTGGTAGCGGTGGCGTCGAGACGAAGCAGAAGTAGCCCAATCCCCGCGGCGCCTTGCATGTATCCAGTTTGGGCTTGAAGGAGCTCGGGCTTGACCCGGTGCTCGGCTTGGATGAAGAACAGCTGGTCGTCTTTTCGAAAACCCCGGATCAGCAGGTCCTTGGTCATTCGCTGGGCGAACTCGAGGGGTTGGTTCCCGATTCCGTGCCAGTGCATTCCGAGAAATAGTTCGGCGACCCCGGCGTTGCCGCAGCACTGCCCGACGTTGTTCCAAAAACCTTCTGGTCGTGCTTCGGGAAGTCCAGCCGCCTGGAGGGAATGAGCGGATCGCTGGGTCCATTCCAACCACTCTGGGTCTCCGGTGGCTTTGGCGAGCTGAAAGAACGTTCGAGCAGTTCCGGGTGGGCCGTGACACCATCCATAGTAGAAGAGCTGTTCACGGCCGGGATCGCTGTGAAAGATGCGGCACTCGCCATCTTCCTTGTCGGCGAGCTCGAGCAACGCCTGGGCACCGCGAAGCGCCGCGTCGAGGTACTTGGGCTCGTTAGTTTTCTGATGAAGGGTCGCGAGGAAGTAGCTGACCCCTGCCGTACCGTGAGAGAAGTTCGGCATCTTGCGTTCGAACGTCGGTGTCATTGCCCAGCGCAGGCCGCCGGCTTCCTCGTGGGCAAGTTCGATCAATCGGTCCGCCGCCTTCCGGGCCACTTCGATCAGCTCGGGATCGTTTCGGTGCTCGGCGAGGGAAAGCAAGTACAGGCCGATTCCCGCGCTGCCGCTGATCACGTCGGTCACTGGCCCCCACTCGACGCCATCGCCGACGGGGCGGGCAGCTTCGAGCACCCGCCGCTGGCAATGTTGGCTGGCAGCTTCGAAGCGCTCCTCACCGCTGGCTCGAGCCACCGCTTCGCAAACCAAACCAAGGCCCGCGATGCCTGTGTAGAGACCGTAGTCGGATTCAGATTGCTCGGACTCGAGCACCGTCGCGATCAAGTGGTCGGTTCCCCGCATGGCAAGCTGGAACGAGCGTTCTCTGTGAGTCGCTGCATGGTGTTCGAGAAAGAACAAGACCACCCCCGGAGAGCCGCTGTAGAGACTCGTGGCGGACTCTTCGCCATCGTCCGGAACCACCGGCCAAGTCACCCCGTGTTCGGTTTCGATTGCATGCGCGTCTAGCCACGTGGCAATCGCTTTGATGGGCTCCTCGTACTGACGATCGACCGAGGAATGGCGGGACGGGTCCTGGAGGGCGAAGCTGGTCGCCAGAACTGCCAACGTGCATTGCAGCCACACTCGGTGTGTCTCCTTGATCGAGAGAGTTCGATCGAGAACCACGATTCAATTCCCTTTCCGGGGAGCGAACCGGGGGTCCGAGCATCCGGTTTTGCGATTCCGCGGAAACCACTTCCATCCGCGGGTCCCAGAAAGTTACTCGATTTCGTTCGACCAAGAGTCCCCCTGGTGACGAGGGAGCTGCGGGGGGGCTCCGCGATCTTGTTTCGGGGACCTTGGAGGTGGCGGGAGCCGCCGCCCCTGGCGTCACCTCACGCCATCCGATTGACTAGTGTCTCGCAGGTCGTTGAAGAAGTTCTCGGCGCCAGATCAGACCTTCTCGCTTCCGTCTTCGCCCTCGCAACCTTGGGGAATCCAGTGATTCGCCTACGGTCCGACGACTCGACGGAAACGAAGATCTCTCGATTGGCGATCCGAGGCTTTTTTCAGCAGCTTGCGAGCCGTCGGTCCCTTTTCGCCACCGTCGACGTGGACTCTTGAGGAGACCCTCATGGAACCGAGGAACCAGGCGACATCTCCATGGGCCCGTCACTTGTGGCGCAGTTCCATTGCCGCAGGGTGGATCCTTGCCTTGTCGGAAGCCCTGGGTGCCGGGGATGTCTATGTCGATCAGAGTGATCCCGATTGCTTGGCCGGCACGGGCGGCTCTCTGGACCCTCTGTGCACGATCTCGGCTGCCATTGCGATGGCCAACCCAGGAGACACGATCCATATTGCGCCAGGTCTGTACTCCGAAGCGCTGTCAGTGGGAATGGACCTGACGTTGCGGGGGACGAATGGACAAAGCGTCACCATCGTTCAGTCGAGCATGCCTGGGTCCGTTCTTCATGCGACCAGCTTCATCGACCTGACAGTCGATGGTCTGACGTTCCTCAATGCCAACACCGGAGTCGCGGTTGACATGGGCTTGGCGCGCTCTCTCACGATCTCGAACTCCACGGTCACATCGGACCAACTCGGTGTCTGGGGCACCGGGCTTCAAGGGTTTCAGTCCACGCTGACGATGACGAACTGCACGGTCAGCCACCACTCCCAGGGGAGTCTCTACTACGTCTATCCTGCAGGGATCTTCTGGGATGGGGTTGCGACCATCATCGACAGTCAGATCACCGACAACTTCGGGACCGGTTTTCGTTCGGGCTTCGACTCCGATGTCACGATCACCAACTCGACCATCCGGAACAACGCGTTCGGAGTGGACCTCCGGCGCGGCAATCTGACCATGGTCGATTGTTCGATCAGCGGTGCCACCGGGTCCTATGGGGGCAGTGGATCCGGAATCAGGATTCGCGAGGACGCGATCGCATTGTTGACCAACTGCACGGTTTCCGGAAACACGGCGGAGGTCTATGGGAGGGCGGCCGGGGTCTACAACGAGAGTGTCCTAGTGATGGACCGCTGCCTCGTGTCCAACAACTACGGGTACGGGAACGGAGCGATCGAGAACCGAGGCGATCTCACGATGACCCACTGTGCAGTCGTGGACAATCTGTCGCCGAGAGTTCCCGGCATCGACAACTACGGTACCGTCACCCTCAGCAATTGCACGATCGCCGGCAACATGTCGGACTGCGAATACCCCCAATACGACAGTTTCGGAGCACTCACCAACCGTCTCGGCGCGACCACGGTTCTCGATCACAGCATCATCGGGTTGAATCGGGGGCCGTGCGGAATCAACTGCTCGGGAGTGATGCAGGTCGAGGGTTCCAACCTAATCTACGGGGGTTGCACGGTGACGGGCGACTTGACGGGATTGCAGACGGGAGTCGATCCGCTGTTCACGGATACGGCCAGTGGTGACTACACGCTTCAGGTCAATTCTCCGGCGATCGATGCCGGGAACCTTGCACGACTTCCTTGCGACCGCGATCTCGGGGGGAATCCTCGGATCAATGATGGGAACCTCGACGGACAGGTGGTCATCGATCTTGGAGCCCATGAATTCTCCCACGCGGGTCTGCAGATTGGTGGAACCTTGACTCCCGGAGGCGAGCTGCTGTTCGATTTTCCCGGGACTCCGGGAATGCTGCTCCTGGTCTGGATTGGAACCGATCTCGGTTCCGCTCCCGCGGGTAAGTATGGGTGCCTTTTGGTGGACCCGGGTCTCGGGTCGTTCGTCGTCGCGAACCTCGGAATGACGCCGCTTCCCCAGATTTCCGTCGATATCGATCCTCTGATTCCTCCGGTTACACTCACCTTCCAATCGCTGGCGCTCGTTCCCGGCGCGGGCAACTTCTCGAACCCTGTGGTGGTGAGCATCGAGTGACCATTGCAACGACTCCAACTGTGATCAGGCATTCTCCATTGAGAGTGCAATGAGAGCAGCAATTCTGCTGGGCATCGCGCTTGTTCTGGGCGTGACGGCCTACGTGTTCCAACTCGATCGCACGGATGACCACGGACGAGTGGTGGTCATTGGCCTGGATGGTGCGGACTGGGACATCCTGGATCCGCTCATGGAGCAAGGCCGGCTTCCCCATTTGCTGGCGATCAAGGAGCGCGGCACCTGTGGGCCTCTGATGACCCTGCAAGACATTCCCCTGTCCCCGGTGATCTGGACCAGTATCGCGACCGGCAAGGGGCCGGCGGAACACGGGATCACTTGGTTCCTCGTCGATCAGCAGGATGGAAGTCGAGCTCCGGTTCGCAGTAGCAACCGCCAAGTCGCCGCAATCTGGAACATTCTCGGAACTCAGAACCGTTCGTCGGCGGTGGTGGGCTGGTGGGCGACGGCGCCGGCGGAGTCGATCGCAGGCGTCATGATCTCCGACGCACTGGGCTACCACGGATTTGGGAGAGCGGGCATCGGCATTCCCGACGACCAGAAGACCTTTCCGGCTGACGAGTGGGACGCGGCTCGCGGCCTGATGCCCCCGCTTCAGCAGATCGATCACTCCTTCGCCCGCCGCTTCTTTCACTTGTCCGCAGATGAGTATGCGCTTCAAGCTCACCGAGGGGCGGATCAAGAGGACGCCCAGAATCCGGTTCATCTGTTCCAGCAAGCTTTGGTCACCACCGAGGGGTACATCGCCATCACAAGGAGGCTGCTCGAGAAGCGGAACCATGACCTGTTCATGGTGTATCTCGAGTCCACTGACAGCCTCTCTCATTTGTTTATGAAGTACGCACCTCCCCAGCAGGAGTGGGTTTCGACTTCCGACTTCGAACGCTACAAGGACGTCGTGGATTGCTACTACGAGTATGTGGACGGCCTGATCGGGGGACTGCTCGAAACCGTGACCGAGCGAGACACGGTCTTGGTGATCTCCGACCACGGTTTCCGGATCGGCGACGCGCGTCCTCTCAGCCGGGACACCGTCGACATTCGCGGCGCCCACCTCGACCACGAACCCGAGGGCATCCTTCTTGCTGCGGGGCCAAGCATTCGCAAGGGCCACACGATCGAGGGAGCTTCGGTTCTCGACATCACTCCGACGTTGCTCCATCTTCTCGACGTGCCGAGCGCCCGGGACATGTCAGGCAAGGTTTTGCTGGATCTGTGGGAGGCCGCGGAGCGACAGCGCCGCCCGGTGCGCTGGGTCGATTCTTACGAGCCCCTCGTTCTCGATTCCCCGTCCCCACCTCTGTCCGAACAATCGTTCGACGACGAGGCCGCTCTCGAACAGTTGCGTAGCCTCGGCTACGTGGGCGACGATTCGGTCACGGAGACCGAGGTCGAGGAGATCCCCTCCTCCCCGGAGCAGCACAACAATCTCGGTCGCATCCACTTGAGCAATCAGGACTGGAGTGACGCCGTCGCCGCCTTCGAGCAAGCGCTGGCGTTGGACCCGGACAATGCCGAAGCACTCACCAATCTTGGCACCGTCGCCATGCAGCGCGGCCAGGCAGAGGAAGCCTTGCGCTGGTATGGGCGGGCCCTTCAGGCAAATCCCAACAACGTCGACGCGATTCTGCAGATCGCGGGGCTTCGCACAGCACGCAATGAACTGCCGCTGGCGGAATCGATGTACCGCCAAGCTCTTGCGCTCGAGGATCGCCTACCGCCTCCCTACATCGGCCTCGGGGACATTCTCCAGCGCCAGGGTCGTCAAGAGGAGGCACGGCAGGTCCTCGAGCAGGCTCTGGCTCTCGATCCCCGTTCGATCGAAGCTCATTACAACCTCGGGGTCGTGTACATGGCCCTGGGTCAGGCAGAGAAGGCACGCCAGTCATTCGAAAAGACGCTTTCTCTAGAAAGCCAACACGCCTTCGCTCACAACAACCTGGGTCACTTGCTGCACAAAGTGGGTGAGACGGAGGAAGCGCTGGAACACTTGCAACAGGCCGCCGCGGCAGATCCCCACCACTTCGAATCGCGGTTCAACCTAGGAAGCATTCTGTTGTCCCAGGCCAAACCCCAGGAGTCCCTTCCGTTCCTGCAGGAAGCCGCCGCCCTGCGTCCGGACCTCGAGATCGCCCAGTTGCGCTTGGCCCTTGCGCATTTGCAAGTGGGTGACTTTGAAGAAGCACGCTCGCGATACGAAGTTCTCACCCGCCTGTTCCCGGGCAGCGCCGAGGCATGTCTCCAGCTCGCGCGAATCGCCATGACCCAGGCCGATCCGAATCAAGCGCGTGCCTGGCTCGACCTCGCGTTGCAGCGGGCAGGACCTCGGCTGCGGAGTCTCATCCAGGCGGATCCGGAGCTGGCGGCGATTCCTGAAGGAGAGTGATTCGTTGGAAGGTTCCGGAACCCACGATCTCTCCTCGCCGACCGCGGATTCCCCGGGCGTCGGGCCGCGGCCGGCACCCAGGGGCTTCGCCGGTTGGACAAGGTCCGGCTGGACCTATGCCGGATTGCTGGGGGTCACGAGCACGTACTGCGTTCCTTATCTGGCTGCGTTCCCCATCACGACACAATGGCGTTTTTCGTGGTCCGAGGCATGGGCGCACGCTGCGTTCGTTGGTGTCCTCTTGATCCTCTTCGTCGGCATTGTCGCCGTCGCGAACCTGGCGGCTTGCGCATTGATTCACGGTGTCATGCGTCTTGTGGTCCGTGGTTTTCGGCCGCGCTACAGCCTTCTCCTTCCCGTGCTCATCGCTTGGGCTGGCTTCGGCCCCGCGCTCTTCTTCATGCGGATTTCCTGTGGGGCCGATGACTATCGATTCGATGGGCACTTTCGAGCCGCGCTTTTCGCTGTCCTCGGGCTTTGTGTTGCGTTCTCTTTCGTCCCCGCGTGCCGAGACTCTCTCCGGCATCTGCCTGGTCGGGGGCTCCTTGCAACCTCCTTGTTGAGCCTGGGCATTTCCAGTTTGCCTGCTTGCTTCGGTTTCGAAGAAAGACCTCCCTGGCTCTGGAGGGAACATCAAGCCACGATCTCGGATGCCGCGAGGGTCGAGCTCATCGAAGGAACGGTCCGCATCGTGCCGGGTGACCATCTGGTGCACATCAATGCGAGAGTCTTCGACTGGGCCCCGGGCCCGGCCTGCACGACGAGCTTCGTTGAGCTTCACATCGAAGATGCGGCGCAACGCTTGTCTCTGACCACCCAGCATGGCTCCCACAGGACGATTCGCTTCGGCGAAGACACATTCACGTTGGGCGCCACCGAAGAACTCCTCATCGAACTCGAGAGCGGATCAGCCCGGGTGGTACCGGAGTCCAGCACTCCGTTGCGGCCGATCTGGGTTCTCCCGATCTAGCCCGGACGATTCCCGGGAGTGGGGGCGGGCATCGCCCGAATTGCGTTCGCTCGTGCGGATTCCCCCACCGTTTCGCCAGAAAAGTTCGACTTCCCGGATTTCGTTCGTCCGGAGGGGCCATGGGCAACGAGAGGCAGTGTCGCGGCTGTGCGCCCCTCTCCCAACCAAGGAGATTGGCGCCCACCGATGTCTTCTCCCTTGAGCGAGCACACCAATGAGGACACGAAGAACTTTGGGGTTTTGCGGGATTGTTGGGCTTGCCGTTGCAGTGAGTTCATTCGGTCAAGTGTCTCTCGATTCGCTGCCCGGGAATCAGATGGCCGTCTTGCCCCCGATTCTCGAGTCGAGCGCGGGAGTCGAGCTGTCTGCGAGGGGAGGGCAGGAGATCTCGTTCACGGTCACCGCTTCCCATGCGCCGGGGAAACACCTCGACCTTGTTCTCCTCAATCCTCCGCGAGGTTCGGTCTTCACCCCGGCGCGCAATGCCACGGGAACGGTAGCACGCAGGTTGAGGTGGGTGCCTCTGTGGGGCGGTCCTCAACGTCTGATCTTCGAGGCTCGGGATACCAACGATCGCTCCGTGCGTTCGCAGCTGATCGTGCGAGTGGATGTTCTTGACGGTTCCTATCGAAAGAACGTTCTTTCGGGCGACGTCACCGGCGATGGCCAAGTGGACCTCGTGGTAGGCGCGCAGTTCGCGACGGTTCACGGAGTGGATGAAGCCGGCACGGTTCTTGTCTTCCGCGGAGGAAGGAAAGCGAACAAGAACAAGCCAAGTGCCACATTGCGGGTGCCTGGAGCCGCGCCCGAGGATCGACTGACCAACACGCTCAGAGAGCACTTTTCGGGTCAAGGAAGCCAGGGGCTGTTCCTCGAGGATGTGACGGGAGATGGGATCCTTGACGTCGTAGCGGTGGCCACTCTCGCTGATGTGAATGGTGTCGAGAACTGCGGGGCGGCATACGTTTGGAAGGGGGG
The DNA here is from genome assembly GCA_028289345.1 of Planctomycetota bacterium. GTDB lineage: Bacteria > Planctomycetota > B15-G4 > B15-G4 > SIAN01 > JANQQL01. Next base: position 34,446 of record JANQQL010000019.1, read on the forward strand.
GCCGAACCTCGGTGGTTTCGTTGCTCCCACGGCCACATTGACTCGCCCCAGCCCCAACGCTGACGATCATCTCGGGGAAGTCGACCTTCACTCCGACGAGACGCCCGTGTTGTTTCATGACGTGACGGGAAATGGAATCCGAGACATCCTCATCAAGTGTGAACGGGCTGACATTGGCGGTGTCATGGATGCTGGTGCGGTGTTTCTTTGGGAAGGAGGAGCGAGCTTAGTCGGGGAGCCCGCGATCAAAGCTCGACTGGCCTTACCCACTCGGTTCGCAAACGACCGAATGTCGGGCGGTGGGGCCATTCCGGGAGTCTACGTTGAGGACCTGGACCTCGACGGAATTCGTGATGTTCTCGTCCTTTCCGCAGAAGCGACAGTGGATGCCGTGAGTGCCGTGGGAGCGGTTCATCTTTGGAAGGGGGGCCCAGGGCTTTCGGGCACGCCAGCCCCCCAGGCTTGGTTCACGGTTCCTGGCGCCGCTGCGGGGGACTCCTTGGGGAGCGCGTTTCTCGACCTCGCTGACATCACCGGAGACGGCTTTCGCGATTTGATCGTCGTGTCCGAAGGGGTCGACGTCGGAGGGGTCGTCAACGCGGGAGCCGGGTATGTGTTTGGCGGCGGATTGCCGCTCGCGGGAGCCCAGGTTCCCATCGCCACGTTGATCATTCCCGGTGCACTCGCGGAGGACCGGCTCGGAAGCGCCGAGCCCGGTGTGCACATCGCCGATCTGACGGGTGATGGCATCCCGGATCTCTATGCCGCGACACCGTTTGCGGATCTTGGGGGAGTGCAGGATGCCGGCGCGGGTTACGTATTCGCCGGAGGAGTTGGAATCACCGGCACGGTGTCTCCCATTGCGACTTTGACTCGGCCGAGCGTCTCGGTTTCCGATTACTTCGGTGGCGGTGTCTTCAGCCCGAGGTCCCCGGAGGCGACGTTTGCAGACTTCACCGGTGATGGGGTGATCGACCTGGTTGCCGGATCGACCCGGATCGATGTCGCGGGTGAGGAAGATGCGGGGGCCATGTTCCTGTGGCATGGTGGGGCCGGACTGACAGGAAGCAAACCCCCCGACGTCTCCCTGGCGGTCACGCCCCACAAGGATGATCGGCTCGGAGAGCTAAGCGCTCAGGATGTGACCGGAGACGGCCAAGTCGACTTGATCATCAGTGCGGTTGATTCTGATGCGGCGGGCCTGGACTACGGGGCTGTTTTTGTTTGGGCCGGAGGTGCCACGTTGGCGACTCCTGGCAGTGCCGTGCCGACGGCAACGTTGTCCGTTCCTGGTTCTTTCGCGGGGGACCGACTCACCGAGATGGGAGTCGAAAAAGGTCTGCTGTTTGCGGATGTGACCGGCGACGAGGTTCTCGACATCGTCGCTGGTTCCAGCTTTGCCGACGTCATTCCCCACGCCAACCAAGGGGCTATTCACTTGTGGGCCGGCGGTCCTGGGATGTCAGGCTCCCCGTCTCCATCCACCACACTCTTGGTCGATGGCGCCAGCAATCAAGACCTGCTGGCCTATCGATCTTCGATCTTGTTCGCCGACCTTTCCGGCGACGGCGTCTTGGACGTTGTGACCGCTGCCGAAAGTGCAGACATTGGGCTCACGCGAGATTGTGGATCCGCCTACGTGTGGTACGGCGGTAGTCACCTCAGCCCGGGTGTCGTCCATCAGAGCCTTTGGTTTCGACAGCGGCCCATTCATCGCAGTGAGTTCGACCGCCTCGGGGAGGTGGATGATGCCACTGGCCTTCACTTCACGGACCACAATGGAGATGGGCATCTGGAACTTTTGGTGGGAGCAAGCGATGTCAACGTGGATTCATCCTTTGATGCCGGCGCAGTGCTCTTGTTCGACCCCCTTCTCAATGATCGATTTCCCACTCTTCGTTTCACTCGAAACAACCCTTCGAGTTACGACTACCTTGGACGCTGAGGAAGCCCGATGAATCGCAAGAAATCGGCACTTTGGATCTGCTTCGTCTCCCTTCTGGGATCCCAGCACTTGTCTCTTTCCTGCTTTGGACAGGTCACTCTTCGGGTGAGCGGCAACGAGCTGGGTGCCCAGCACGACCGTGACAGCACCGATGCGGCGATCTCCGGCGATGGACGTTTTGTCGCTTTCGTGAGCAGCCAGATGCTGACAAGCAGCGCCAACATTGATCACGTGTATGTGCGCGACCTGGTCACGGGGCAGCTCGAGAGGATCAGCCAGGGAAACACCGACTCTCGCAATCCCCAGCTCTCCCATGCCGGGCGCTACGTGTGCTTTGAGACGTACCAGCCGATCGACTCCTCCGATAACAACAGCAATCTCGATGTCTACATCTATGACCGTGATGAAGACACCTATGAGCTGGTGAGTGCTACGAATGGTGGGGTTGCTGGAAACGGTCACAGTACTCGGCCTGACATGACCCCGTGTGGGCGATGGGTCGTGTTCGGAAGCCTGGCGACAAACCTTGTTGGTCAAGACAACAACGGTTCGCCCGACATTTTTTGGAGAGACCGGGAGCTGGGAATTACTCGGCGCTTCAGCAAGTCCACGAGCGGTGTGGAAGGCGACGGAAGTTCCTATCACCCTTCCGTTTCCGACGACGGCCAACGAATTGTCTATTTCAGTTACGCCAGCAACCTGGTGGCCAATGATACGAATGGGAAGTCGGACATTTTTCTCCGCGACCGGAGCACCGGGGCGACCACTCGAGTGAGTGTCGACTCTGCGGGGTACGAGGTCCTGAATTCGAGTTCGAATCCGTGGATTTCTGGCGATGGAAACATCGTTGCCTTCGACAGCTACTCAGACCTCTTCGTCCCCGGCGACAACAATCGGAACAGCGACATCTTCTGCAAAGACTTGACGACGGGCGCTTATGACGTGGTTACGGTTTCCAACTACGGTCTCTTCGCCGACACCTCCACCCACGCGATTGAAGATGTTTCCTGCGACGGTCGCTTTGTGCTTTTCTTGAGCCGGGCAGAGAACCTCGTTCTTGGAGATGTCAATGGATTTCGAGAAGACGTCTTCTTGCGAGATCGTCTGCTCGGACTCACAGAGGTCCTCAGTGTAAGCACTTTCGGACAGCGCGGTTTGCAGGAGAGTCAATCAGCCAGCATGACGGATGATGCTCAAACGATTGCCCTTGAGTCCGATGCGGAGAACCTGATCGCTGACGACACGAACGGCCGCGCGGACATCTTCGTCCGTGGTCCGGAAATGTCGATGACTGTTCAGCCACGGGAGCTTGCGAGCGGCGACTTGTTTCAAATGGCGACATGGGGTGGTCTCGGATTGGGGTTTGTGTCCTTGGTCGAGTTTGACGGCGTTCCGTGCTTCTGCAGGATTGACCGAACCAGCGGCCAGGAGCAAGTCGGGTGGGCGCAGAGCTATCTCATGCCCTCGGACCCCTCGCTGATCGGTTCGACGGCCACCTTCCAAGCGTTCGACTACGGGAGTTTCACGAACCGCCCCCAGGCGTCCAATCGAGTGACTGTTCGATTTCAGTGATCGAGAGTGAAGTTGCGCTTCCTTGTCGTGGACAATCGCCGGCGACTGAGATCACTCAAACTCGCGTGTCAAAGCGTTGGAGAAGTTCCCGGCCCCACTCCCATTGGTGGCGAGCAGTTGGAATACGATGCTCGAGGGAATCGGAAAGTCGAGGCCCACGGCTAGATCTTGGGAGGAGGGAGCGGCCCCGAACGGCAACAGACCCCATGGTTGGGTGAGGTCGATGAACAAGTTGCCGTACCGGCGAGAGATGCTCTCGAGTTCCGACACCCCGACGAACAAGAAGAGGCTGAGGCCGGTGGTCCCGGTGCTTTCAAATGTGAGAGTCCCGCCCGGCGTGGCATCGCCCGTGATTGTGAGCTGAACGTTGCTGTATTCGAGGGCACCCAAGTCGACAATCGCCGAACCATCCAGGTCGCCATCCAGAAAGCGGGGGTTGCCTTCGAAGTCTGTGCCGGAAACTCTGCCGAGCGCCCCGCCGTCGACACACGGCGAGCCCGACTGAAGGGAGTAGTCTCCGTTCGCGGGGTCGTGGAACAGCGGATCGACGTCGAGGTGGCTCCCGGTCAGGTCTCCCGTGACCACCGTGTCGGTCGTGTCCCCGATGAGAATGTGCCCCAAGGACTGAATTGTTCCGTCCACGTCGGGACCATCGAAGGTGGCGGTGTTCTGCGCCACGATGCTGTGATCAAGCCGCACGAATCCACCGCCCTGAAGATTGTCGACTTTGATCCCTCCTCCAAGAAAAGCCGAGTTTCCCGAGACGGTCGTGTTGGTCAGCGTCACCCTGCCGCCAAATCGGTTCTCGATTCCGCCCGAATCACTGCCGGCCTCATTGTCGATGACCAAGCTGTTGATGAGGCTGAGGGTGCCAAGGTTCACGACTCCGCCGCCGTCGTAGCTCGCTTCGTTCCCAGCAATGATCGTGTGGGTTGCGGTCAGGGTCCCATTGACGGCGTTGTAGATGCCCCCTCCCCACGTCCCAGCATTCGACGAGAAAAAGTTGTCCGTGACCTGACAGCCGATCATGTCCATCGTTCCCGCGCAGTAGACTCCTCCTCCTCGGGGGTTGGGAGTGTACTCGCCGTTCGAAACCCGATTGCTGTTCAGGGTGGTATTGGTCAGCGTCATTGCGCCGTCCTGCTGATAGATCGCGCCACCATTTTGAGAGCGATTGCCGGTGAATTGACAATCATGGATGGACACGGAGTGGATTCCTTCCACGTGAATTCCACCTCCCGATCCGCCGAGAGCAAGGTTGCTCGAGAACACCGTGCCGTCAAGTTCCCCAGCGATGTTCTCCGCGAAGATGGCTCCACCAATCCCTCCAAAGGTGGTGTAGGCTCCGGAGCCGGGATCCGCGGTGTTGCCGGTGAACAGACTGTCGACCGTCATCAAGCAACCGCCTTGGGCATAGATGCCACCGCCAATTCCCCGGTCGTAGTAGTAGAGGAGCTCCGCGCCTTCGGCTCGGTTGAAAGAGAGGGTTGAGTTCATCACGGTGATCGCGGTGTTCACCGCGTAGATTCCTCCACCGAGTCCTGCCTCCAGCGGATCGACATTGATTTGCTCGCGCGCACGATTGCTGGCCACCGTGGAATCGATCAGCGTCAAACTGCCATACGCGCTCGTGTAGATTCCGCCGCCCCTTCCTGAGCCGTTGGGGGCCAGCGCAGTGTTGCCTTGCACCGTGGAGTTGGTCAGTGTGACCATTGCTTCAGACGCCATGAAAATGCCACCACCCCGCTCGGCATCGCCGTGGGTGATGGTCAATCCTTCCAAGTTCACGGTGATCCCCGCGTCAATGGTGACTGCCGAACCATTGAATGAAGCGTCGATGATCGTGACTGCCGCTCCGCCGGTTCCCACCAAGTGAAGGTCGAAGCCGATCGCCACATTCTCGAAATAGGTTCCCGGTGCGAGGTGGATGGTGTCGCCGGCCGAGGCAGAGTTCACGGCGTCCATGACCTGACAAAAGGGGCTGGCTTGACTGCCGGTCCCGGACGGGCATCCGGCGTTGTTGACATCGACATACCAGTCATCGGCCCAGACGGACGGCGAAGGAATGACCACTGTGGCCACCAGTACGATGGAAGCAAGCGCACGACCGCGGATCGATGGATGATCACTGCGTGGCGACTGTTGTCTCATTCCAACACCCTTTCGGAGTTGATGGCGCTTCGACTTCGTCGAGTCCTCGGATGCTCTCACGAGAATTCTAGGATCACGAACTCGTCGCTGGGAAGGTCTGCGGTCGAGATTTCTTCGGGCGGCTCGTCTTTCCCAGCGATGGATGACCCGCTGCCGAGCGTCGAATCAAGCGAGTTCCCCAAGAGTGAGCCGAGTGTTCCTTTGTTGCGAGCGTAAGAGGACTGGCTTCGTGGCAGACTTGCGAGACGAGTCGCGGTGACAGCGCCGGCGCACCCGCGGGTGGCCGCTCGTCTTGCGTGCTTGTTTGGCCGAAAGGGTCAGTCGCCGGCGGATCAGAGAGACTCGAAGGGGCGGTTGTCCGTCGTTGGGTGGAGCGGGCAGGGACGAAGCCGCCCGCTCATCGAAAATCACCAATCCTGCGCATCTTTTTTCGACCCGGTGTCGGGGAGGAAACGAGAGGTTGTGCCGCGTGTGACAGAGCGCGCGGCGCATCTCAAGTGCTTCCACCCACTCTCCGGGAGATCGAACATGTGGCAGACCCGACTTTCACTCGGATCGTTGTTGGCACTTGTACTCGCGAGCACAGCCGCCTCCGGCCAGGGGCTCACCCAGTCCATCTTCGTCGATCAGAATTCCGCCGGCCTTGTTCAAGACGGAACGACGTGGTGCTCGGCCTATTTGACGCTCGAGGACGGGCTCGCCGCGGCAAGCTCCGGAGATGTTGTGTACGTCGCGGATGGAATCTACGTCCCGGATACCACAGGACTTTCGGATCCGCGGGAAGCGACGTTCTTGCTTCCGGACGGAGTGACCATCGAAGGGTCCTACGCCGGCTGCGGTGCGGTGAATCCCAACGCCCGGGACCTCGGCTTGTATCGGACGACCCTTCGCGGAGAAATCCAGAACGACGGGGACACGACGAACAACGTGTACCACGTGGTGACGGCGTCTGGTCTCCTTGGGACGACCACCGTCGACCTCCTGGCGGTCGAAAGCGGGTTCGCCGATGGGTCGGTGACCGACGGAACGGTTGGCGCGGGAATGTTGATCGTCAACTGCCCGACGATCGTCGTGACCGGGGTGGACTTCGAAGGCAACGAAGCGAAGAGTGGCCCGGCGGATGATGTCGGGCGAGGAGGCGCCGTCTACATGCGAGACAGTAAAGCGACCTTCGTAGACACGATCTTCCGCGAGGGCACCGGCGGCGAGGCGGCGGGAGGTCTCTACCTCGAAGCGTCGACGGCAATCATTGAGGACTCCGCGTTCGCGATCAACGTGACAAAGGTGCAGGGGGGTGATCTGTTCGTCGACGAAGACAGTCTCGCGGATATCCGCGACACTCAATTTGTCGGTGGAACGGCCAGCCACGACTCCCTGAACCTGGGCTCGGGAGGAGCGATCTACAACGAGTCGGATGATCTGTTGGTTGTGGACTGCACGTTCTTTGGAATCGCCAAGGTGGATGGCGGGGCGGTCTACAACGAGGACGAAGCCCATTTCGTTAACTGCGAGTTCGGCGCTTGCCGAGCCGATGACGACGGCGCTGCGATCTACAACGACACTGCGATCATGACGCTCTCGAACTGCCTGTTCTCCAATGGCATTGCCCTGGATCGAGGTGGCGCGATCTACTGCGACTCGGGCAAGCTGCGCGCCGGAAACTGCACGATCGTGGACAACACGGCGGCAGTGGGCGCCGCAGGAGTCGACCTGGTTGGAACCGGCGGGGGAACGGCCCTCGACAACTGCATCCTTTGGGGGAATCGCGTCGGCGGTGTCGCGGACGAGCTGGCGCAGGTTCGCCATGACGTGACCACTCCCCTGGACGTCAACACGTCGGATGTCGAGGGCCTCACCGGGTCGTTGGGCGGGGTCGGAAACATCGGCCTCGACCCCCAGTTCGTCAACCCGGGGGTGGGTGACTATCACCTTGGGGCTCTTTCCCCTTGCCTGGACGCCGGTGCCAACTCGCGCATCCTCCGCGATCGCGCCGGCCTGGACGGTGACGCGGACTTCCGCGAGAAAACCCCGTTTGACTTGGATGGCAACGCGCGCATTGTCTCGACGACGGTCGACATGGGGGCGTTCGAGTTGCCGTGAAGCCGAGACGGGTGACTCAAGCACGCTGGCGCGTCGGTGTGACCCGGGCTCCGAGCTCTCGGGTCGCCGAGCATCCCCGAGGACGCCGCCCCGTGCTGCTTTCTACGGAACGGTGCTTCGCAGCTTGCGACGCCACCCAACGAACATTGCTCCGCCCAGCGTCAACGCAGCAGCGGCGACCCACCAACCGAGAGTTTTCGTCGGCGACCCGGGAGAAGCTCCCGAGTCAGGTGTCGCGGTGAACAAGGGAAAGTGCCCGAGACCGCTGAGTTCCAGGATCCCACATCGAAAGGGAGCAGTCTCCCGATTCTCGTTGCTCACGACAGCGATCGACTGTTGAAGGGCGGCTGCCGGGGATGTTCCCCTCCGCAGTACGCGGTGAAACTCTGTCGACAGATCCAATGCCACCTGCAAGGTGAGATCGGTGTGGGACACAAGGACAGTCTCTGCGCCGCGTTCCATCCAAGTGCCGGCCATGCTGGTGGTTCCCGGATCTCCCAGTCGTGGAACCGAGGCACCGGATCGGCACGTGGTCAAAAGGACAAGGGGAGGCGAAGAAAGTTCCAGCACGTCCTCACTCCAGAGCACGTTCCTTTGCGTGGACCCTTCGCTCAGCGGAATCCCTCCGGGATGCTCTCGCCGGTAGTCGACCACGCCGTGGGTCAGAAACTGCAGGCATCGGGTTTCCGAAAGGGGAAATGCGGCGAGTTGCTCCCACTGCAACTCGGAACCCACCAGTCGTTGCGTTCGATCGCCGTAGGAACTCATGATTTGTTCCAGTTTCTTGGGGGCGATCGTCAAAGGACCCACGGAAGGCCACTGGCTTTGGACCGACTCCGTGGGGATGGCGGCACCACAAAGGAGCAGGTCTTGTCGATAGCTGCGCGGGCCTTGGGGTCGCCGTCGTTCGAGTGCTGCGGCAATCGGCGCGGAGGGCAAGTAGGTGATCGACATTCGGTCGATGAGGAACTGCGAATCGCCCAGGGGGAGCCAGGCGAAGGACGGGGGGCCCAGGGACTCGTGTCCAATGACCGTCAGATGGGTCCAGGAACGAAGGCGCTTTGCAATCGGCTCGGGGAGAAGGGTCCTGCTCAGCGCGGTGGCCATTCGTCTCTCTTGGGACACCCGGGGGGATGCCTCTTCCGACGACGGAAGACCGAGCTGCAACAGCTGGCAGTACTGTTGCTGCAACTCGGCAACTCGTTCGGCATCTCCCAGTTCCACCCATTCGATCTTGTGTTGGCTCAGCAGGAAGCCATGGACCTGGGGTGCTCCTGGAACCAAGATCAACACTCCCTGATCCTGCGTGACCCAGCGGTTCCGCAGTTCCTGGATCGTGGGAATGGGGGCGTCCAAGAACCTGGCGAGAGTTCCTCGCGACTGCTGCTCGAACACCGCACGGAGCGCTCGCTCAGCGCCGCCTTCGGGATCGAGGTTGAGACACAGCCGGACCCACTCATCTTGCACCGTGCGCGGAAGTTCGGAGAGCAACAATGCAATGCCGCCTCGACGGAGCGGAAGGTCGTCCCAAAGAGGAGAGCTGCGGGAGACGAGGTCTTCCAACTCGAGTTGGAGAGATCTCAGTTCGTCCGCTTGCGGCGCAAGGTGGCGTGCGACCGCGGAGCGCAAGGCGCAGATGCCGGCCTCGAGTCTCAACGGAAGCTCTGCATTCTTTCTTGCTTGCCGGCGTCGATCGATCTCTTGAACCAGCGCCTGGGCGCTGTCCCAGCGACCTTGGCTTGCATGAAGGTGAGCAAGGAACAGTCGAGCTTCCAAGTCGACGGGGTAAGGCGGGCCGTCTTCGAGGGCCGACTCGAGATCGCGAAAGGCTTGCTCCAAGTGGGTCGAATCCTCGGTTTCCCGAAAGAGGTGCCGATGAGCTTTGGCGCGCAAGTGCCGGAAATGTGCTCGGTTCTGTGGCGACGGGGTTTCGAAGATCGGAGCGGCCAAGAATTCGTCCGCCAGGGAAACCACGTCTTGGTAGCGCCCGGTGATGCCGGCCAGGCGAATCTCTGCGAGACGGCTGCGGTGAATGCGTGTGGCCAGTGCCGGCGTGGGATCCAATTGTCGACGAACCTCGGCATCGGCGAGGATCCACTCCGCTGCGAGTTCCGGAAGTCCCAAGTGCATGTGGATGCGATGCAGAGCACATTCCACGGACCAACGCAGCTCGGCGAACTGGTCTTCGACGGGTAGTTCCTCGAGGAGCTCTTGCAATCGCCTCCAGGACTCCCGTCGAGGGGTTCGTTCTCCCAATAGGCGCGCCTCGAGTTCGGCGAAGTTCCAGCGCAGGGGGGACTCTGGAGAGAGTCCCGCCACCGATTGACGAACTTGATCGAGGGCTTCGCGGAAGCGTCCCTGGCGACGCAGCTCTCGCGCTTCGAAGAACTGGAGCTGCTCTTGGTACTGCGGGCGATTGGCGTACTGGGCCGCTCCCCCGGCTTCGCGAATCATGGACAGGCGTTCCTGGTCCGAAATTGGCAAATTGGACACGCGCACCAACAGCATGGTGAGATCAGTCAGCGTGCGACAAGCCTGCTGCAGGTCTTGGTCAAGGAGACTTCCCCACTCGGCCAGGGGAGTCATGTCTTGGGAAGTACGCGCCTTGCGAATGGTCTCGGCCACTGAGAACCACCATCCAGAGGACGTTTCTTCGAGGACAGAATCGTCCCGGGGTTCGACGGCTTCCAGCAGGGGCTGCCACGGATCCGCTTCGGCGCGCCAATCGGTCCCCTCGGCACCCTTCACCAACAAAAACACCAGGTCATGAATTCGGTCGAGCTCCGCTCTTAGCTGGGCCGAGGGAAGCTGCTCGGAATGGGGAGTGGGTGTTGGCTGGCTGCCACGTGGCGACAGTTCCTCCAAGGCGTCGATCGTGGCCTCCACACGGTCCATCAGACTCCACAGTCGTTCTTCTTCTTCGGGAGACAGCTCGCTTTCGTCGAGGATGCTCTCCGCGTGGGCCAGAACCGTCGCGGCGACGGCGTGCGCCGTGTCTTTCAAACGAGCAAGAGGAGAGGCTCCCGCAGCGTCCGAAGCGGCAAGCACCCGACTCAGAACGTCCGGCATCAGCGGACGTTCCCAAACCTGGTTCAGAGTCACGATGCCGAGATGGTCTGCAAGGTGCCTAGAAAGAAGAGGCGCCCGCTCGCTCCACGGAGAGGCCGAGACTTGCACGGTACCGATCGCGGAAAGCAGTCGAGAATGACGCAGAATCCAGCGCACCAACGCCCGCCGAACCTCGAGCGCTTCTTCAAGAGCCTCACGGTCTCCTTGGGAAACACGGGCAGACAGCTCCTGACGGAGAAGCTCGGCTTGGCCGGGAACGGATGATTCCGAGGCGCCGACGATTCCCAGGAGCAGTCGGAGACAAAGAGCGTGCGAAATCATGGGGAGGAGCGTTGAGCCGTGGCAGTCCCGCTTTCGATCACGGTGTGGGCTCCGGTTGCCTTGACGATTTCTACGGTCCAGCGGATCTGGTCCGGCCACTTCGCCACCTCGGCGGCGGGTGGCTCCCAACGTGGCTCCTGGAGTCGCGGAGAGCGAAGGAGCCGTCGAAGCTCATCCCCCGAATTCGAGTACACGGTGACCAGGTAGTACGAAGTCGGAGGAAGCGGACTCGACCAGCGAAACTCACGAAACTCAGTCACCGTGCCGATGGGGGCGTCCATTTGGAGAGTGGATGTTGGCCCGAGGTGCTGAGGTGCGACCGAGGGCGTCTGCTGACGGGGAACCCACCATGCTAGCGCCAAGAGAATCGCCGCCGCCGCAGCAAGCCATTTCCCATGCCGCGACGATTTTCGTTCCCTCGGAAGCGAAGGAACCAGGCTTCTCCGAAATCGCTCCTCCGCCATTCCTGGAGGAGTCGACGCGGCCTCTTTGATGATTTTCTCCATTTCCGAAGCTTCATTCAGATCGAGGAGAGCCGCTTCCATCTGTTTCATCTGCTCGATCTCCGTCTGGCAATGTGGGCATCGGGCCCAGTCTGTGTCAGGCAGCGGTGCATGAAGCCCGTGTTCGTCGAGCCATTGCTCTCGTCTTTCATCGAAAGGGCAGGCATCGTGATGGCTCATTGCTCGCCCTCCGAAACCAGGTCTTGAGAGCGACCGATGAGGCGAGCCCGCAGCTTCCGAAGGCCTCGGTAGTAGCGGGTCTTCACGGTGTTGCTCGACCAGGACAGTCGCGCAGCGATGTCGTCGAAGGTTAGACCCTCGAGGGTCTTCCAGGCAATGATGCGCGAATCGGGGGGGCCAAGACTTTCCAGGCCTTGATAGAGTTCTTCCCGCGTCCAGGAGGGCTTCGCCCGGTCTTCGGCTGCGATCGACGCTGGGTCGTGAGGGGCCGAATCGTGATACGCCGACCGTCGGCGAATCTTCTTCCATCGACCTCGAAACTCCATCACCGCGAACCGGCAGAACCATGCTTCCAATCTGCCGTACCCTTCGAACTGATCCAGTTTCCCCCAGATCGCGGTCAGAGTGTCTTGGATGAGGTCTTCGAGTTCGTCGTCCGACAGGGGATTCCCGCGCCGCCGATTCTCATGGCTGACGGTGACACGCACCACACGGAGGCGATCGATCAACGTGTCGAGCGCCTCCGTGTGGCCTTGCTTTGCCGCACGAAGTAAGGAGAGGTCGTTCGTGAGTGGTTTGGAAATGGTTACGGCCCAGATCCCATCTGCGGCGGGTCATCCTCGGGCAACGGCGGAATGGCCACATCGCAGATTCCCGTATCCAACCGTGGTGGGAACTCTTCGGGACCATCATCGTCCTCGTCGGAGAGGTAGTGGTAAATCTCAATCTCCGCAATCTCGTCATCCGATCCCAAGGCGGGAGCGGTCATGTCGACCGTTCCATTGCGAACGGGCCACGATTTCGTCACATTGCTACTTTCGAGTCGAGCAAAGTTGATCAAGAGAACCAAGTGGTCGTCGGCGGCGAAGGCATCGGAGGTCGTCAGCACGGACGTGATCTGGGAGGTTGTGACGACACTCGCCAAGTCAAAGAACTCGTGGGCGACGAGCTCCGACGATGTGCTGGCGCCGCCGCTCTCAACGCGAAAAACACGGAGCTCAAGGTCGGTGGCCGCCGCGGGCGCGCCGCCTGTGGGAAGAACAATGTTCAAGACAAGCTGCCCGAGTTGCTCGGCAACGATGTCCAGGTCGCCGGCATCGGTCACGTGAAACGAGGGCCGGGAGTCGGCGGCATCCACCGACGGGTTGAAGCGGATCTTGAACTCCTCGGTGGTCGCGTCGTAGGTGATGAACTCAGGGTCTCCGTCACCATCCAGGTCAGAGAGCAAGGGAACCGACTGCTGACTGGCGGGGAGGACGTTGTCCAGAATGATCAGCTCGCCACAGTTGGCATAAGCGAAGGTCGGGGAGGTTCCCGGGGGGCTGCCATCAGAGAGGTTCTCGAGTGCGAGGGAGAGCGCCACTCCTCGCTGATGGAGGATGAAGTCCTCGTTGCCGTCGTGGTCGTAGTCTCCTACCGTGCCAGCATAGGCGGGGATCACATTCGCAGGCCCAAGAATGAGCGGGGCCTCGCTGGTCGTTCCGTCCAAGACTGACAAGAGCTGATTGCCGGCGATGGTCGTCGTGATGGTGAGCATCCGGTCAAGCGCGTGACCAGCTTGGGAAAAGCGATACAGGAGGATGTTGGACGACGTCACGGGCAGTTGGGTGAGCAGGGTTCCTCCGCTCGTGAAGCACGAAATCCCATTGACATCGGCCACGGCGACCTCCAAGCCAGGAGAGGCGTTCGTGCAGTTCAAGAGAATCATGTCGTAGGCGGGCGTCGTCAGAGGAATGGAGGTGGTCGTGTTTCCTCCGTTCGCCACATCTTGAATGAGGAGAACCTTCAAACGATCGGCGGTCAGGCCAGCCACGCCGTCGATGGCATTGCCATCCAGGTCGCCGATGCGAAGAGTGCGGGCCCCGTCCCAAAGAGGGTCCCCGTTGTCGATGTCTTGATGGGCGAACCAGGTGCTTCCGTTCCCCGAACAAGTGCCGCTGCCGGACGCGTCGAAAGTGGCTTCCCGCAGACCCTGCGGCCCTACGAAGAGGAGGCTGTCCGGACCAGAATTGGTGCGATCCTCGAGAACGGCAATGTCCGTGACGATGTCTCCGGGGCAGGTGACGTTCACCAGGGATTGCAGGAGTGCAGGAAACACCAGGACTTTGGGCACGTTTCCATCCAGAACCGCCAGGTCGATCTGCCCATCTCCCGAGAGATCGCCACTCACGACTTGAGACACCTCGCCCGGCTGAGCGCTGTCGTTCCAAGGAATGGCACGAGGTGTTTCTCCTCCCTGGAACACGGACGTCTGAGCGTCAGCGATGGCGTTGGCCGCCAAGAAGGCGAGAACGCTTGCCAGCGAGTGATGTTTCAAAGAACGCGTGATGTTCATGGTTTGACTCCGCATTAACCCCCGATTCGGCAGGGAGAATAGCCGGGTTGTTTGGGCGGGAAACACGGAGCATTCGCGGATTTGGGGCAATTCCACCGAAAAAGTGAAACTCGAAACAGCGCTGGCGCTGTGGGTGGGGTGGTGCGATCCGGAACAAGATTGTCGATACGAACAAAACCCGAAGCGAGAGGAGCAAGTCCTCTCGCTTCGAGGGCGCTGCTCCGCAGCAGCGCGGAGACCAGAGGTGTCTTATTCCCAATCGATGGGCTTGGTGATGGTGACCGTCACCCGGTTCAGGTCTTCTCGTGCCGAACCTCCTGGATTCCAGGCGTAGTAAAGCTCTGCGGTTTGATCCGAGACTTCAAAGTTCGGCCCGTGGTCTCGGTCGATCAGCGACAGGTACAGGGGATTGCTGTTGAACGACGGATCACCGTTTGGCTCGGTGAACGGTTTGGTCAGTCCCTGGATCTGCGAGATGGGCGTCCAGTTGACCAGGTCCTCCGAAAGGCTGAAGAGCGGGACCTGAACATACGAGCCGTCGGCTTGGGCGACCGGCCCCCAGTCAATCGCAAGAAAGCGGTTGAGGTAAGTGTTCCAGGTCACGCTTGCGGAGATGACGGCGAGTTCCGCGTTCTCTTCTCCGGTGAAGTAGTCTTCGTCCAGAGGCACACCGACCGCGGTTTCTGGGTCGGCGGGCTCTCCATCTCGGTAGGGGTCCGGAAGCACGTTGTTGCAGATCGGCAGGCCGTTCTGGAGGCCTCCGCTGTAGGCGCGCCAGGAGCTTGCGTCGGACAGGTCTTCGGTCCGAAGTAGGGTCGAATGAAACGCCGGCGCGAAACTACCACCAATTTGAAGTGGGACGGCCCAGCCAAGGCCGGTGTCGTTGAAGAACTTGGTCGGCACGTGCTGCTTGACAAGCATGTAGTAGCCGTCAGGGTCGAGAGGATGGCGGAAGATGTTGGACGGTACCGTGTATCCCTGATACGGAACCCGGGCTTCCGGATTGACCGGCAGTCCTGCGGGGGGAACGAGATCCGAAGGATCGGAGTCGAACTCGTAGGGGCCGTTGGCAATCAGTGCCGGGTGGTTCTGGCCGAGAGCCGGCACATCGTCGTGCTGGAGCAGAGTGGATCCTCCATCAAAAGAAATCGCCTGGGTGAGGTTCGTGATTTGACAAAACAGAAAGTTCGTCCCCGGGACGTCGAGAATTCCGTTGCAGCAATCGTCTTCGATCTCACAAAAGTCACAGTTGGGGGTGTCCGGATAGTCGCTCTGCGTGTGGGTGTTCGCTTCAAACTCCATATGCACGACGGCATGAAGGAGGCCGTTCTCAAACCAGGTCGAAGCGACCCATTCCGCGTCATTGAAGTTGCATCGCTGGGGGTCGGCGTCGGAACGGAGCATGTAGTAGCGGCCGTGCTGTCCCGGATCCAAAGTGAGTGAGTCGAGATCCGGTCCGCTCATCCGGATGTTTCCGCCATTCGGTGAGTTGTCCGGCCCCTTGCCGGCCATGGGAATGGTCAAGCTGACCCGGCCGCTCGCGTCCTGAAAGGCACGCGCGGGAAGATCCGGAAACACGTTGACGTCCCCGTTGTTGATGAGGATGGCGCCATCATCGTCGTAGTCGTAGACGGTCTCGGGCGTTCCCGTGACCGTAATCTGCGGGAACGCGGGATTGGGGGAGTAAGTCAATGGGGGCAACGCCTGCCAGGACTGCTGTGCCTGAATCGCGGGCGTGAACGCACCCAAAAAAAGTAAGAGCGCTGCATGACGGTGAATGATGGGTGGGCGTTGTGGTGCGAGTCTGATCAACCAGTTCATGAGATGCCTCCAGGAAGGAGGAGCGGCTCATCCGCTCCTCATGGTGGGACCGTCCGGGTCCCACTCCTTCACGGCATCGATGGCAGGGAAAGTTTCGGAGCTCGTGTTCTTTCCAGAACGGCATCTCAAAGACGAATGATGCCATTTCTGTGAAACGACTTCATGGTGAGGGCTGTGAAGATTGTGCGCTTCACTCAGGAGTCTACGCTCCGGGAGGAGCGGCCCGCGCCTGAGTGAGAATGACGCGAAGCGGGCGCGACTACCAGCCGGCCCAGTAAGCTCCCCATGGGTCGTCATCGTCGTCCGTCGCCCGGCGGATGTTGGGCTTTCGAGTCAGTTCGCTCACCAGGCGGCGGGTTCCCCGGGTCGCCAGGGAAAGAGGCATGTTGAACTCGAGTTGGGACCAAACCAGAGGAATCCCACGAACTGCAACGGCGATGACGAGCACTTTCAGGAAGAAGGTGGGCGCCAAGAACCACAGGAGGCTGAGGTATGCAAAGAAGAGGGGCTTTGGCCAATCTCGTTCCACGCTACCGATGAGTAAGACGAGGTAAAGGAACCCCGGAAGCGAGAAGGTGCCATACAAGGGGAGCGGCCAAGGAAGGCCGAGCCCGTAGCCGAACGGATGGGTCACCAAGGCAGTGGCGGACCACAGGAAAGCCAAGGCGAATGAAGCGGCAACGGTGCAGCCTTCGAAGACTGCGAGTGTCGCTTGTTCCTTGACTCGGTCCTGGTTCGGCTGAAGCCAGATGTTTCGAGGGACGTCTCGCAGTCCCCAGTGCATGCGCCTGCCCAGTTCACCTGGCCACGAATGGATCCGATTCCATCTTTGTTCGTGATACACACCGCAGCTCAGATACAAGATTCGCGGGTGGATCTGTTTTTCGAAAGTTTTGCGGAAAACGTCCAGAGAATCTGCCTGGAGCCGGCAAACCGAGATCGCGAGCTGCGTTGCAAAGCGGGTCGCCAAACGCTTCGCGGGCTCGGACAGTTCCGGATCCTCGAACGGCCATCCCCAACGGTTCCAGACTGATTCGGCCAGCTCATGGCGCCCCAGCTCCCTCCATGGGATCTGCTCCAGCGACTGCCAGAACCCTTCCTTCGTCGAAAGTCTCGCGGCGGACAGCACCCAGTAATCAGAGAGATTCCCCGAGTCACCGAGCTTGGGAAGGCCGGGGAGCGTGTGTCGGAGAGCAAGTTCAACGAGTGGGTCGACGGCGCCAACTTCCCGCAGTTCGTTGACGATGACGGCTTTGCTGTGGAATGGAATCTCCGCGGCGAGGAAGCTCTGAGCAAGTTCTCGGAACTCTTTCGACTTCGAAATCAGCGGACCGAGGTACCTTCTCACTTCCTCCAGAGATTCGTGCATCACCGTGGCAAGAAAGTCTTCGATTCGCTCTTGAGAAACCGGCGTCGATTGATTGAGGCAACTCTTCAGTCGCCGAAAAGCACTCGCGGCGGCGCGCCGCCGATGCCAATCCGAGGACTGCATGTTGAATATGGCCTCTCGGGCTTCCTCGGACAGCGAGCAAGCGACGCGTAGCCCGGTTCGAGACCACCCCACGTCTCGATGGATCGAGTTGCAATCGTGCCCATACGATGAGTGATGGCCGCCTCGCGTCAGTCTCCGGCGATCCTTCCTCTCTTCCACCCAGGCCGACCCGTCGTCGGGGCGCCCGGGATCTTCGTAGGAGTGGTATTCGTCTTCGCAGAGTTCGCTCACGTTTCCGTAAACGTCATGAAGTCCGAAAGCATTCGCGGGCTTTGCGCCGACTCGGCGAACCCGCTGTTCCGAGTTGCGTCTGATCCACGCATACTCGGGAAGCTCCCGGTCGGAGTCTCCAAACCACCAATCGGTCTCGGTCCCGGCTCGCGCGGCGTACTCCCACTCCGCCTCGGACGGGAGACGCAATCCATGCTGGGCCAAGTCCTGGCACTCGTTCCAGGAAATGTGGTCGACCGGATGACTCGTCCTTGTTTGTCGCGGGGGAAGGCCCCCGAACAGCCTTTGCCACTGATTGCGAGTCATGGGGTACTTGCCGAGAAGAAAGGGGGGAACCACGACGCGGTGTTTCTCGTTGTGGCCCATTTCGAACTCGTTCCCCGGGACGAGAACGAGCACGATTCCCATCTCGTCCTCGACCAGCACACTTCCGGATTCCTGTTCGCCCTCCCACCGCGGGACCTCTCCACTAAGGACGTGGACAAACTCCCAGAGTCCCGAAGAAGCGTCGCGTCCTAACGGGATCAGTGGCAAGTCGACGGGAATTGCGTCTGCGAGTGCTTGTCCCTCCCGATCCGAGAGAGATCGGAGACACTGATCCCAGCGTTCACGAGATTCCGGGCTGGCGAGAACTTTCCTACGCTGCGCCTCCCATTCTGGCCACTCGACAGAATGAATGATCTTCGCCGCGCGTCCCTCCCCGAGAGTGCCATTCTCCAGCGCTTCGAGCTTTGTGACGAGCTGCTCTACCCGAGCTTCGTCTCCTGGCTCCAAGAGGTTGTGAACCAGGGTTCGCAGCTCGCGGTGACGGGGGAGTCGAGCCATCGTCGCGATACGTGCTTCGGCCCAACGGCGATGATCGTTTCTCGGATCCTTCGACCGAGGGTCTGCGAATTCGAGCGCAGCACTCTCCAGTTTGCAAACCCCAGACCAGTCTTCTGCGATTTCGCGAAAGCGCGCCGGGACATCGCCAAACGGCTCCAGGACTTCGAGTGTTTCCACGAGCTGGGATAGAGAGTCGTAGAGATCTTGATCATCCCGGCGAGCTCGTTCTTTCCAAACTCGGTAGCCGGGCAAGCGGGCCACCATGTGGTCTCGCCGCTCTTGCCACTCAGCAATCTGGGACTCATCGACGGTCGATTCGGATTCCGCAAACCACGACCTGAGGCTGGCGAACAAGACTCCTGCGTCGATGCTGTCTCGACGACGCAAGATTTCCGTTCGGCCAATTTCCGCGTCGCGTTCCAGTTCGCTGCGTGCGCGCTCCTGTCGTTGGCATTCGTGGAGCATTGCTCGCATCGATTCTGTCGACTCGTCTCCATGGCGCTCGAGCCACTTGCGACCGAGTTCAACGAGTCCTTGGCGCGGCAGCATGTCTGGATTTCGACCAGATTCGGTCCACTCGCGGGTCGCGATGAGGAGTCGCTGCTGGGTGCGCAGCGACGTGCGATCCTCGTGCAACCATTGCCGGAGTCGAGACCACGCACTCAGGAGAGCCTCATGCGCAAGCTCGACCGTCGTCCGTGGCTCACGCCGGGTCCCTGGTGTTTGGAGGTCGCCGAAGATAGTGACCAACCGCTCCGAAGCGAGCAGTTCGAGGATCCTCATGACCTGATTGGCCGGCCCCAACTCAAGGAGCTGTGTGCGCACGACCCTCCGACGCGTGTCGGTCGTTTCATCGCCAATCCGAACGAGCCGTACGAGGATTCTGCGCAACAGCTCTTCTTGGTGTTTCCCCCTCTCGAGCAGTTGTGAGTACACCCGTTCCGCGTGTCGGTGAAGAGCACCTTCGACCCTGCCGATGGCATCGTATTGAAGGTGGGTGCGTTCGCTTCCTTGGCCGCTGAGCCACAGTTGCTCCAGCGCGTGTTCGAGAAGCGGCAGGCTCCCCGGCTCGGTTCCGACATCGTGCAGGATCGCGTCTGCCAGCCCCGCTTCTAGGGTGACGCCGGACAACCGCAACGGGCATTCGATGACTTCCCGGAGCTGCTCGCGTCCCATGGAGTCGACGTTGAAGATACTCTGTCCGACGAGTGTCGGAAGCTTGGGGATCTCCCACAGCTTGGCGTAGAAGTCTGCGCGGATGACCAGAATGACGTGAACGGGGTTCGCCGTCTTCCCATCGATGGCGCGCAGCAGCTGATCGACAAACCGACGTCGCACCGAAGAGTCGCCGACCAAGGTGAACAACTCTTCGAACTGATCGACGACCAACAGGGTGCGCATGCCAGGTCGACTCATGGCGGCGACACAATCACGGAGTCCGTAGGGGCCCGACGCGATCTGGTTCTTGCAGGTTTCACGAAGTTCGATCCGCTCCCGGGTGGTCAGCCCGGGATCTAGATCGGGGAGCGCGTCGGCGAGTTCGCGAAACGGGTGGTCGCCCGGTCGTGTGATCGCGACTGCCCACGAGTTGGCCGGGAGACGATCGGCCGGCAGGAATCGCCCCCGGTGGAGCGCCGGAATGAGTCCGGCCCGGACCAAGGAGGACTTGCCGCTTCCCGAGGCACCGACCACAACGAGCAAGCGGTTCTGAGCAAACTGATCAAGGAGTCGTTGAGTCTCCGATTCTCGGCCAAAGAAGAGATGAGCGTGCTGCGCTTCGAACCCGCCAAGCCCGCGAAATGGGTTGTCTCCGGCCTGCAGCAACTGCACGCCAAGCTGTGGCGCTTGCTGGATTCCAGCCAGTTGACTCTTCAGATACTCCGAAGTTGGCTCCCGATCCCGGAGATCCATGGCGTGAAACTGACCGAGGAATACCGGGAGCATGGAAGGGTCGGAGCCTCGCCCGAGGATGGGAATGATCCGATACATCCCATCACGGGCATTGCGGTCGACGGCGACTCGAACTTCATTCAGGACCCACCGCTCGACGCCATGCTCTCCAACATAGACCGCGAAGGCAGTGGACCACTCGAGTGCTTCTTCCAGTCCCTCTTGCCAGCTCTGTCCGATCTTGAGATCGTCACTCGCAATCCAGACCGATGCTCCGACATTCCGCATTGACTCGGCCAATGCCTTGGCCGCGGCGGCGTCTTCGCCCGCATGGCTCAAGAACACTCGGAGGCTGGGTGTCGTATCCACGCAGGGATCGTGGCCGCCCGTCTCGGACATGTCAACGCCTGCGAGTCCTTCGAACGGAGGTGGTCAGCGTGCAGCAGGCGGCGGATTTGGACGACTTCTGGGCATGCTCACCAACCCAGTCGCAACTCCAGCCCCTGCGATGCGGCAAACCCACCGGGCGCCGCCGGATCCCGCATGATCGACTGCACGTAGATCACCATGCCCTCGAGTTGCGGTCGCTCAGGGACCGGCAGCGACAGGTCATGAATGCCGTCCAGTCCGGCAACTCCGGTCTTCAACGATTGCGGAATGACCATGAGAGGTGGTGCGCTGCTGGTCGGTTCGAAGCCGAAGAAGTAGCCGACATTGGCGAACGGCACGGCTCCCACGGTTCGAAGCGCGAACTCGAGATTGCCAAGGCGAGGTGCTTTCCCGCGCGGCTGAATGGCGGGCAGGGTTCCTCCGAATCCGCGAGTTCCGGAACCATAGGGAACCGCTGCGCTCCCGGTCATCTCACGGACCAGGAACCGATACCAGGCTTCGGCCATCAGTTGGTCGCCCGCAGCGTTGGTGTGGATCCGATCCGTGGCGAAGCAAGCGGGAAAACAACAGCGATGGAGATCATGCTGATCGGGTCCTGGTTTCACATAGCTCTTGCCGGCCGCCGCGGCGTTGTTCATCACGGCTTCCATGGCCAGGTTTTCGTTCCAGGAGGGGACTTCGTTGGTGACCTTGTAGCGGTGGGCGCTGAGGTAGATCATCTGGGCGCCGTTGCCCGAATCGTGAACCAGGTCGGTGATGGTGTCCAAGTTGTCGAGGAAGCGGTTGTAGTTGGCGTTTTCCTCGGAGATCGTCTGAATGGGGAAGCGAGTGTTGTTGGTGAAGAGTCCCAACACAACCAGCGGTGCGCTTCCAAAATCCTGGAGCACTTGTTGGATGATCGAGTGGCCTCTCTGGCCCGGGGTGGCCCATTGCCAAGCGAGAGTTCCTCCCCGAAAGCGATTGGTGACGCGGAACTGGATTCCGGGAAGCGGCGGGTCCGCATCGAGCAGGTCCTGCAGGTACGGATCGAAGCCGCGGTTCTCGCTATGGCCGAGGATCACCAGGTCGACTTCCGTGGTGTCTGGGGGAAAGGTCAATCGCTCGGGGGCGATGGGATTGGGGTAGGGGAGCGGGGTTCCTGGAACCAACGCTTCGCACGACTCTGGCGGAACGGGCGCGTCGCCGGGCGCGGCGAGCAGGTCTGGGGAAGCGTGGGCCGAAAGAAGGAATGCCGTCAATGTCCCCAGGAATCGAAGGGGCTTGGGACGGAGCGAGGTTCGTGTGAGCGTCCGTGGGTGCATTGCTCGAACCGGTGGAGAGGGTAGCAAGGTCGAGGAGCGCGTCATGAAGAATCCCAGTTGTGTCGTCACTCCCCCTGGGAATCCTCACGAAATCGACCCACGAATCGGTCCCAGAAAGACGCGAAACTTGAGGTGGGTTTGAGGGCTCCGCGAACCCATTTGAGAGGTTTGTCCCATCTCGTCAAGGTGTGACGATTGACCGCGGCCGATATCATTCCGCGATGAGCCTCCTCGACGTGAATTGTGGTTCCCGCGCGGCGGAGATCCCCGCCGCGACTCGGACTCTCCTCGACGACGGGGAGAGGCGCATCGAGGCTTACCTCGAAGGATCCGCCGCGAGCGCTCCGGCATTCGTCCCGAGCGACGCCCGCCAAGTCCTCGGCGTTCTTCAAGCCATCGCCGACGAAGGACTGGCTCCGGGGCGGATGTTCTGCGAATGGGGCAGTGGTCTCGGAGTCGTCGCCTGCCTGGCCGCGCAACTGAACTTTCGGGCCCACGGGATCGAGATCGAGAAGGAGCTTGTGGATCGAGCTCGCTCCCTCGCCAAGGATCACGGTGTCATCGTGGACTTCGCTCACGGAAGCTTCATTCCCGAAGACGGCGCCGTGTTCGTGGAAGCTCAGGAAGAATTCAGTTGGTTGGTGGAAAGCGGGCGCTGCGGATACGAAGAGTTGTGCCTCGATCCAGACGAGTTCGACATTGTCTTTGCCTACCCGTGGCCTGGGGAAGAATCCGCCGTCGAGAACATCTTCGAGCAGTGCGCAGCCGTCGGCGCAATCCTGGTGACTTATCGCGGCCGAGAGGGAGTTCGAGTTCAAAGAAAGGCGTGACCGGCTTTCGGACTCGGGTCAGTGCTCCCGGAGAATCTTCATCGAGCAAGCCATGGCCGATCTTGTCCGCATGGAGGGCGTGCGATCGGACTCGACCCCAGCACCACCATGCCCGACCAGGAGGTTGCAAGAAACCGATGGCGAGTTTGCGAAAGAGCCACGGCCAGAGAAACGGGTCGCGAAGATTGTCAAGAACCGCCAGGACTCTTCCAACGAACGACGCCGAGCTCCGGCCCGGGGAGCTCGGCGTCGTTTGCCGAAAACGGATTGAATGGTGCGAATTGAGGTTACGTGTCGAGGGACAAGCTCACCGGATTGCTGGCGAACGAGAACGT
The DNA here is from genome assembly GCA_028289345.1 of Planctomycetota bacterium. Lineage (GTDB taxonomy): Bacteria > Planctomycetota > B15-G4 > B15-G4 > SIAN01 > JANQQL01. The sequence goes on from JANQQL010000019.1 coordinate 57,737, forward strand.
TCCTCCGCGGGTGTTATTCGGCAACACCAGAAACGCGTGGTGCAGGATGAGTCCGGCGAAGGCGGGATTGGAGTCCGAAGGCAAGGTCAGGTCCGCATTTGCCTTGCCGCTGGCATCGAGCGTGCCAAAGAAGTTGTTCTGAGGGGGCAGTCCACCGCTCGTCGCGGTGAGCAAGGTGAGGACGAAATAGTTGTCCGGGTTGAGCGGCAGCAGCAGGCCGTTGCCGAGATCCACTCCGGGAGTGAACCCTGACATCGATCCCACCAGCGCGTAGCGGTCTCCTGCATTGGCGATTCCCGCGTCCAATGCCAGGTTCTGAGTGCCGCCGGCCGAGACAGAGATGGCATTGACGTCGGCAGTCAACCCGAGGGGAATGTCCGTGCAGGTCCCGATCAAGCAGTTGATGGTCAGCAGGTAAGGACCGAAGTTGTCCTGATCTTGGTCGGAGATGCGAAGGATGTGGGGCCCCGTTTCCTCCAAGGTCAGATCGATGATCAGGGTGCACCCGTTGAAGCAGAAGGTCTCACTTCCGTCGAGAACGGCACCGCTGGGTTGGATCACCTGGGTCGCTGGATCGAGGATCGTGTTCAAGGCGTCGATGGCGATCCGGATCATGGTCCCGGCCACGCCTTGGAACTGGAAGAAATCGTAGTCCGTGTTGTTGCCGATGCTGTCGTTGACCGGGGTGTTGTACGCCACACCCGGAGGCGGCACCCGCGGCGGAACTCGTTCGATCTGCAGGACGTAATCCCCGGTGTTGTCGCCAAACAGGTCCGAGATGTTCAACGAGTAGACGCCGGTCTTCGGCAAGGTCAGGTCAGCCATCAGGGTGCAGCCGTTGTTACAGCTGTCGGTGAAGAACGGCAGCCCGTCGGGATCGAACATTTCCACCAAGGGATCCATGACCCCGCCGGTGGAATCCACAGCGAGGTGGATCTGGTCGCCGGCCGTGCCCAGGAACTCGAACCGGTCCAGGTCCACGGTCTCTCCGATCGAGCAGCCTTCCGTCGATTGGCCGTAGGCGATGATTTGGGGTTCCGCCGATTCGTCGCATGGGATGCTCGATTCCGGTTGGTCGGCGGAGGCACTGATCGCGGCGGTGATGGTGAAACAAACTCCGAGAACTCTGGCTTTCATCGGGGGGCCTCTTCTTGATGGCGCGTGGTTGGATCGATGGGTGAGGAACCGAGTGAATGAGGGAGAGGGCTGCGGCGAAATCGCCCGTGAAGCTCGGCGACTCTTGGGCTGCCCGAGCGTGGCGCGGTACGACGGAGGTCGGCGCGTCCCTTCGTGTGATGCCCTACACTAACTCGACGAATTCTGAGCGACGAGACGTGGACCTCCTTTCATGAATTCGCAGCGACTCGTCTCCATGATTCGGGAACGCCGGCGCGGGAATGATCCAACGCAGCTCCTGGCGAGGACTTACGACGGCTCTGAAGGCAAACGGATCTGCCGATCCGCGGAAGACGGGGAGCTTCGAAACAGCGAAGTCAGAAAACGTCATGGGCGGTTCCCTGTGGGTCTTCAAAGCATGCGGGCGAGGTGCTTGCGAGTGGAGCATGACGGGGACAACGGGGGACCACGTCGAAACCGGCGACCGAGGCTGATGTGCGGAGTCCGCCGGATTCTTCGTGGGTGATTGGGTTGATGGCATCACGCGAACGGGAAGGCCAGAGAACCGATCATCGGGGGAAAGAGAAACTCGAAGTTTCCGAGGCTCCTGGGTCGGTTGACCGTTTTTTCAAGGCTGCTTAGTCTGCTCTCCGTCGAGAGTCTCCTCGCGACGGCTGCTTCGCACTTGAAAGCGAACGGTCCGTGGCGGGACGGGATTTCGACATTCGTGGGCAGACCCGGAGTTCTGGATGATTGAAGAAGGCAGCGGCGAGTCCCCACCCGTTTCCTTCCCGACCGGTGAGAGCGGGGGTAAGCGTCGGAAGTCCACCAAAGAGATGGCGCGCGATCACACGCCGCCACCGCCGAGTTCGAATGTCTGAGCAAGCCACACAGATGTTGGAACAGCACCTGGCGGGGGACCCAACCGCGGCCAACCGGTTGCTGCCCCTGGTCTACACCGAGTTGCACGCGGCGGCCGGGCGCTACCTGAAGAACGAACGCCTCGAGCACACCCTGCAGCCAACCGCCCTGATCCACGAGGCCTATCTCAAGCTCATTCAATGCGACCGTATGGATTGGCAGGGCAAGACCCACTTCTTTGCCTTCGCGGCTCGAACCATGCGCCGCGTGCTGGTCGATCATGCGATGGCGCGTCAGGCGCAGAAGAGGGGCGGTGGTCAGCATCAACGCGTTACCCTCAGCGAGTCCATCAACGCTCGGGAACACTCCTTCGACGCCGAAGGCCTGAACGAAGCGCTCACCCGGCTGGCGAAGCTGCACGAGCGTCAGAGCCAAGTGGTCGAACTGCGTTTCTTCGGCGGCATGACCGTGGAAGAGACGGCTCAGATCCTGGGGGTGACCGGTCGCACGGTGAAGAACGACTGGCGGGCCGCGCGAGCCTGGCTTCTGGTCGAGTTGGAGGAGGATCCATGACCGGCGAGGAAGGTCATCAACGGATCTCCGAGTTGTTCCTGGAAGCGTGCGAGATGGGGGTCGAAGACCGCGAAGTGTTCTTGCGTCGTGAATGCCCGGATCCGTCGATGCGCGCTCGGATCGACGCCATGCTGCAAAAGGATGCCGAGGACAGCGATTGTCTTCCGAAAGTGCCGGGAAGTCCGCAGTCACCCTTTCCGGCGGGCCGCCGCATTGGCTCCTTCCAAGTCCAAGAAGTGCTGGGCGCGGGGGGCATGGCGGTGGTGTATCGGGCCGAGCAGGACGATCCGCGTCGCACCGTTGCTCTGAAGGTGATCCAACCCGGTTTCTTGACCGACGCCCTGCGTCGTCGCTTCGAGTTCGAGATCGAAGTGCTGGCCCGACTCGAGCATCCCGGGGTTGCTCGGATTTACGACGCGGGCATCGCCGAAACCGAATGGGGTCCCCAGCCGTTCTTTGCCATGGAGCTGATCGACGGCACCACTCTGACTCGCGATGCCAGCGAACGCGGGTTGTCTACGGAACAGCGCTTGCAGTTGTTCGTGCAAGTTTGCGATGCGGTGGATCACGCCCATCAGAAGGCGGTGATTCACCGGGATCTGAAGCCAGCCAACATCTTGGTGGACCGGAGTGGACGAACGAAGGTGCTCGACTTTGGGGTGGCACGAGCGACGGAGCAGCAGGGGGGGCGCGCCACGTTGCAGACCGCGGCGGGTCAGCTCGTGGGCACGATGCCGTACATGAGCCCGGAGCAAGCCACTGGCTCGATTCGCGATCTGGACGTGCGTTCGGATGTGTACTCGCTGGGGGTCATTCTCTACGAATTGCTGTGCGGGAAGATGCCGTGCGAGGTAGACGGATTGGCGTTGGATCGAGCGGTAGAGGTCATCCGCACCAAGGAACCTCGCTCCTTGGCGACGGTGGATCGACGCTTCCGAGGCGACCTGAGCACGATCGTCGCCAAGGCGCTGGAGAAGGATCGAGATCGCCGTTACCAGTCCACCCGAGAGTTCGCCGCGGACGTCCGGCGTTTCTTGCGGCAGGAGCCGATTGCCGCGCGACCCGCGACGACCTGGTACCGCTTGCAGAAGTTCTCGCTGCGACACCGCAAAGTCTTGGTTCCCGCAGGGTTGGTGGTTGCGACCGGGACGGCACTGGTTTTCGTCAGCCACGCTTTGGATGAAGAGCGCACGCGGAACGAAGTGATTGCAGAGCGCCTGACCGATACCGCGCGCGAGTTCTATCAAGAGGACTCGCAAGCGGAGGCGCGGACTCTCTTCGAGCAACTGGTCGAGATTCACGGCGACGCCTTGGGCGACGACGCGCGGCAGACGCTGGGAACCAAGAGCGACCTGGCGCAAGCCCTGCGGTCCGAAGGAAAGCTTGGGGAAGCCGAAGCGTTGTGGACCGAGTTGATCCCCGTCATGGCGGAAGCACTAGGAGACGAAGACGTCGATACCCTGGCGGCGCGACACAATCTGGCGACTCTGCAGAGTGACCAAGGGCGTCACCAGGATTCGCGGCAGTTGCTCGAGAACGTGGTCGCGGGTTTCGCGAAGCACTACGGCAAGGAGCACCCACGCACACTCATCGCTCGCGACCAGCTCGCGCAGACCCTGGCGCGCTTGGGAGAGTTCGAGTCGGCGCGGAGCATTCTGGAGGAGGTCGCGTCCGGGTTCGAAGTGGCTCTGGGGCGGGAGGACCAACACACTTTGATGGCGCGCTCGACGCTGGCGACGGTGCTGGACCAACTCGGCCGGCGCGAAACGGCGGGAGCGATGCTCCTCGAAGACCTGGTGCGGCAACGAGTGGTGTTTGGCGCAGAAGCTCCCCTCACGCGGAACTCTTTGCTCCTCCTCGATCAATGGCAGTCGACACTGCAGGAGTCATGGGCTCAGCAGCTTGATCGACACCGAAACCAAAGCGAAGGCCTCGAACACCCCGAAGCGTTGTCCCTGGCCGCAAATCTCGCGAGGCTGTGGCAAATGGAGGGGCGTCTGGAGGAGGCCGCCGAACTCCTCGACGAAGCGGTCGCCGCGGCGGCCTTCGCATTGCCCGAGCGAGACCCTCGGACGGCGGCGCTACGCGTTCAGTACGGCGAGTGCCTGACCGGCCTGGCCGAGTTCGACCTCGCGGAAGAGCAACTTCTGGAAGGAAGCGAAGACTTGGAAGCAGCGCTTCCCGACAACGACCCAAGGGTCACGGCCGCCTTCGAAGCGGTGATCGCTTTGTGCGATGCGACGGGCGACCGCGAGATGGCCGAGCCCTATCGCGCGCGACTATCCGCCGAATAGCGATTGGCGGCAGGCTGGCAGGGAGCCGTTACCAGGCAGACCAAGATCCGCCGCGAAACAAGGAGGTGACGAGTCACGGTGCTCGCTGGTTTCTCGCCCTCCATCCCGATCGCGTCGCGGGCGCCGTCTCGGATCTCTCCGTTTTCTTTTCCCCTCTCCTGCTCTTTTCCGGCCTTCCTGTCCCACAGCGGAAACATCCCACAGGACTGGTGCAGAGGAGAGTTGGCATGTTCACGAAGAAGCGAACGGGCGGCGCAGTGGTCGCGGCCTGGTCCGTGGTGGTTGCAGTTCCGACAGCGTTCGGTCAGTGCCTCGAGTTGGAAAAGTGCGTGGCCAGTGATGCCGCGAGTGGCGACTGGTTCGGTTTTTCAGCGGCGATCGACGGCGATGTCATGGTGGCCGGTGCCTACGGGGAAGACGATCTCGGCAGCGAGTCCGGGGCCGTCTATGTCTACCGATTCGATGGCTCGTCTTGGCAGGAAGAAGAGAAACTCACCGCATTCGACGGCGTCGCGGGAGACCACTTCGGGTTCTCCGTCGCAGTCGAAGGCGACGTGCTTGCAGTCGGCGCTCGACGCCTGGAAGTTGCCGGCCAAGCTCGCGCCGGGGGTGTCTACGTCTATCGTTACAACGGTTCTTCCTGGGCCTTCGAGCAGAAGTTGACGGCCAGCAACGCTGATCCCAACGACGAATTCGGCTATGCGGTGAATCTCTCTGGGAGCGCTTTGATCGTGGGCGCTCCGTTTGCGGACACGGCCGCTTCCGACGCCGGTGCGGCCTATGTCTTTCGCAGGAACATCTTCAACTGGAGCGAAGAAGCGGAACTCAACGCCAGCGATGGCGGATCCACGGACTACTTCGGTTTCTCGGTGGACGTGGATGGCAGCCACGCGGTGGTGGGTGCTTACTTGGACAACAACGACAACGGCACCGATGCCGGCGCCGCCTACGTGTACGAGTTCTTGAATCCGCAGTGGACCAATGAACAGAAGCTCCTTTCCAGCGATGGCGCCAGCTTCGACTACGTTGGCGTCAGTGTTTCGATTTCTGGAGATGCCATCTTGGCCGGTGCCCATGGCGACGACGACATGGGAAGCGGCGCCGGGGCCGGCTACGTGTTTCGGCAGAACGCTGGCGTCTGGGCCGAGGAAGGCAAGCTGATCCCGAGTTCTGGGAACCAGGGGGATCAGTGGGGCCGCGCCGTCGCGATCGATGGCGGGGTCTCCATTCTGGGCGCCCACTTGGACGACTTGCCCCAGGCCAACAAAGGCTCGGCTTTGGTGTACCGCGAGTGCAATGGATTGTGGAACGAAGACCTACAAGTGGCCGCCAGTGATGGTGTGGGAGAGGACCGGTTCGGTTACGCCGTCGCGGTCAGCGGCGATCGAGCTGTCGGTGGCGCCTGGAGCAATGGTGCCGGCGATTCCGGATCCGCCTACGTGTACGGAGTGGCCGAGATCGAGCTCATGGTCGAGCCGCTGCTGGTCACGCCAGGAACCACCGTCACCTTCACGACTTTCTGCGGCACTCCTGGCAACCGAGTGTTGTTCACTGTGGTGGACCCGGTCTTCCTCACTCTTCTCATCTTTCCCTACGCGTCCGATCACCGCCTGACCCTGCCGGTGAACGTGAACAACGTCGACTTCCCGGCGGTCCTGACCTTCCAGTCCTTCGAGGTCGGCTCCTGCGGCAAGCTCGTCGGGTCCAACACCGTGGACGTGGCCTTCGAGCCTTAGGAAATCAGCGAAACCCCGCCGCCTCCGACGGGTTGACCCCCCGTTCTCGCTCCTCCCCGCTGCGTCCTTCCGGGGAGGGGCGGTTTCCGCTGGCAAACCGGGCCTAGGAAACACATCGGGGGATCTTCATGAATTGTTCGTTTCGAGCATTGGCCGCTTTCGTGCCGGGCACACTTGCTCTCGCGGCGGTGACGGCGTGCGGAGGAGGGGGAAGTAGCGGCGGTGGCGATTCGACGACAGCCGTCACCACCGCCGACGCGGCAAGCATCGACCTTCTGATTGGCGATGCACCGGTGGACGAGTTGTCTTCGTTCGAGATCGAGGTGCTCGCTGCCCATCTGGTTCGTCCGGACAACAGCGAGACAGACAACGTCCTGGCTAGTTCCCGGATGGTCGACTTGTTGGATCTGGTTTCCAAGAGTGCGCTGCTCCGGGTGGCCACCACCGAGGCGGACGTGTACGACGGAGTGCGCCTGGTATTCGACCCAGACTCGGTCGAGGCAAGAGATTTGGCGGGCGAGGTGGTGCCGGTGCAGGTGTTGACGGCGGACGCCACCGCCGTGCTTGACGAAGCCTTGGAACTCGAGGCCGCCGAGCGCACTCGCTTGCACTTGGACGTCGATTTGGACGAATCCTTGAGCGAAGACGGCTCGGGTGGATACCTGTTCGATCCGGAAGTCGTGCTGACGGTCCGGGATGATCCCGAGCTTCCGTTGGACGGGCTGCACGGTCGCATTCGCGAGGTGAAAGAGCGTCGCGGTCAACTCGTGGTCGCGATCCACGATCCCGATTCCGACACGGACATCGGTCATCTGACTCTGGAAGTGTTCGACCGCACCTTGCTGCTGGACGAAGGCAAACCCGTGACGGCCCGACAGTTCTTCAACACCGCGAGCCCCGGAGATCGGTTTGCCGCGGACGGCAAGCTGATGCGCGGTGGAATCCTCAAGGCTTCTTACATTCTGCTTCGCGAAGATCGCCGCCCCGAGGCAGAAGTGAGTGGACTGGTCACCGATCTGAACTCCGCCAACCAGCAGCTCACTTTGCAGATCCGCCACATCGAGCGCGGGCGTTCTCCCCTGAAGAGAGCGTTGCGTCGCTTGGGAGCCCCCAACGAAATCACCGTCTCTTTCGATCTCGCACGGATTCTTCTGAAAGGCGAGACTCCACGGATGGGAACCGGTGACGACTTGGCCATTGGACAGCGGGTGAGGATTGACCTGGGCCCTCTCGCCAGCGGCATGCCGTTTCCTGCCCAGTGGATCGTCGTGGATGACGAGGGGCTGCGCTTCCATGGAACCGTGGCCGATGGCCAGAGCATTCCCGCCGACTTCGACATCACCCTTCACCCACGGGACGTTGCGGTCCGGGCCGGATTGGTCGAGTCCGAAGACACCCCGGTTGCCGTGCTCCTCGACGGCACCGAGACGATCTATCTGAAGTTCCAGGGCCACCCCGAGTTGGAGCTGGAACAGATTCTCCCGGGCCAGCACTTGCGCGTGACCGGTGACTACGGCGGAACGCCGACCGAGCCCGAAGTGAACGCCGACTCCATTCGCGTCCGCCCCGGTCGCCTCGACGGCGAAGTGGAAGCGTGGGATCCGGTCGAACAGTCTCTCACCGTAGCCATCGACAAGATCGGCGATCCGTTCGGTGGTGATCCCCTGGATGAAAAAGTCGTGATCCACCTTGCCGACGGTGTCGTCGTGAAGCGCGACGCCACCACCGTCGACGAGTTGTTCGAGTTGCTCGAGAAGCTCACCGACGACGACGAGGCCGAGGTGCATGTCACCGGGATTGGTGACGGGCTCGGCGACGTGGTTGCGTACCGGGTGATCATTGACGTGGATTGATCTCTTCGGGCAGATCACCAGCAAGCAGAGTGATCCACAGTGCCCTCGGTGTCGAATCAGATGCCGAGGGCACTGCCATGTTGTGTTTCGGGGCTCTCGTTACTTGATTCCATTGGCTCCGGATAGATCGCAGGGAGTCCTGGGTGGATGTCAAAGTTGCAGAGTCACGATTGCGTGCGCTAACTCATCTTCGAAGGGGTGCCAACGGAGGTCTCGATCAGCGGTGGCCGCACCTCCGCACCCAACTCACGGCTCTCGAGGAAGCGAGCATTCGCCCCTAGCGCTTCGCGACTTGGGGACCGACGATTGCCTTGCTTGCTCGGGACCGGGGGGCGCCCGTGGATTGCCAGTCCCCGGCTAAGATGCCGGAATGCGCAATCGAATCGCTCCCCGAGTTGTCCTGTTGTTTTCGTGGTTGTTCGGCTTGCCCGCCTTCGTCGGCTGCGGGGGAGGTGGCAGTCGCGGGAGCAGCGGGGCAGTGGTGATTTCGGCGGACCCCGTCTGGGGTGGGTTTCGCGGCGGACCGGCCAATCAGGGCCGCGCGAATGCGGCCAGCACCGCCTTCGGCTCCGAGGAGTGGGCGCTGGACCTCGGCGCAGCCACTCCGGCTGCTGTCGGGCTTTGGGTAGACGGTTTGCGCGTCAAGCCGTCGTCCCAAGAGCTCTGGTCGGTTCGGGTCGACGGGACGGTTCGTTGGAAGGCCACCGTCGGTCCGGGTGCCTCGACGCCGGTCGTTGATCGTTTTGGCCGGTCATATGTCGGGACCGACGATGGGTTCCTCGTCAAGGTCTCCGAAGATGGCAGCGTGTTGTGGCGACGCTCGGTCGGCGGAGACGTTGGCACCGGTTTGCACTATGCGCGTCAACGGGTCTTGTTCGCGAACAACACGGGCACCCTTTCTTTCGTGGATTATGAAGGAGAGGTGCTTCACACCTTGTCCGTGGGTGCGATCGGGGAATCGGTACCAGTGCTGGCGCAAGAGAACCAGCTCTTCGTTGCCTCGACCGATGGGAACTTGTACGAGATCAAAATCGACCCGGCGACCAAGGTGCCGACCCTTGGCGTGCAGATCTCGCTTCCGGGGCCCGTGACTCGGAGCACGCCGGCGTCCGACGGGATCTCGGTGTTCGTGGTGACCGATGCGGACGTGTTGGTGAAGGTCTTCAAAGACCGCTTCGACGACACCAGTGCTCAGACGGTTTGGGCCTTCGATCCCGGCTCGCCGGGCGGGGGTGCGAGTTCTCCGGCGATCGGGCGAGATGGGTCGGTGTACTTCGGAACAGAGGACGGTCGGCTGATTGCCGTCGATGCCAACGGTCAAGAGCGCTGGACTCGGTACTTTCCTGCGGCGATTCGCTCGTCCCCGATTCTGGATCGAGACGATCACCTGCTGTTTCGCACCGCGGATGGCAGCGTGCACTCGTTGACACGCGAAGGGGAACGGCGTTACCGACGGCTTCGGGATGACGTGACGACGACCCTTGATTCGTCCGCTGCCATGGCTCTGGACGGGACTGCCTATCTCGCCACCAATCGCGGGGAGTTGTTGAAGCTGAGCTCTCGCACCGCTGCCAGTCAGCGTGGGCACAACGCCGCTCGCACGGGAATCTTCGGTTCTCTCGGGACGACCGAAGGCACCGTCGCCTGGGTTCGTGAGGCGGGCGGGGCGCCGGTGTCGACGCTGTTGAGTTTGCGGGACGGCTCCCTCGTGTACTTGGACGAGGGGCGCAAGCTTCGTCGTTATTCCGTGGCGGGTCGACGACTCAAAACCTTGTCCCTCGATCCACTCACCTCTTCGTTCTCTATCGCACCAGATCGAACTTTCGTGGTTTCCACGAGCGATGGGCGGCTGCTGGGACTGGGTCTCGAGGGAGCCCAGCGATTCTCGGTTTCCCTGGGGAGTGCTCCACTGACCTCGGCCACCGTGCTTTCCGACGGGACGTTTGTCGTCGGAGGGCTGGATGGTCGGTTGAGCTGGGTCGATGGGGATGGCGCGATCACTCAGCAAGTCACCACCAAGGCAATGGAGGTTCCGCCGTGCGTGGATGCGGACGGCAACGTCTACGTGGCCACGGTGGGAGGAAGCTTGCGGTCCTACGCGGAGGATGGTGAGTTTCGCTTCAAAATGGTGCTGCCGGGGGCCGTTCGACGCAGTGCCCCTTTGGTCACGGAGGATTTGGTAGTCGTCGTGACCGACAACGACGTGCTGGTCGCCGTGTCCAGGGACGGCGAAGGCCGCTGGGTGTTCGATCCGGGAGTGGCAGGAAACTCCGGCGGGGCCGGCGGGCCGCTTCTTGGAAAGGCTGGCGAGCTGGTCTTCGCAACTTCTTCCGGAGTGGTGCATGGACGCTCTGCGGTGGGCGGGGCCAAGGTGTTCTCTCTCGACCTAGGAGCGTCGGTTCAGGCGACACCTGTTCGAGATGCCGCCGGACGCATTTACGTGACCACCATCGATGGCGCGCTGCACGTGGTGGAGTCAAACGGCACGTTGCGCGAGACGATTCCTTCCTCTGTGTTTGGCGGGGCGGCGCTGAGCCAAGCACCGGCATTGCTGGGAAGCCGGCGCGTTGCCGTGGTGACAGACGACGGTCGAATCACGACACTGGAAGATGAACTCCCGTGGTCTGTGTTTCGAGGCAGCCCCGACCATCGCGGAAGTCAGGCCTACCTCGGTCCGCGCATGGCTTCGGTGAACTGGTCCGTGGACGTCGGAGGAACGGTCGAACTGAGTCCTGTGGTCGCCGCCGATGGCAGTGTGCTGGTGCACACCACCGAAGGGGAACTGGTGCAAGTCGACGCCGACGGCAGCGTCGTTCGATCCATGCCCGCGGGCGCCGGTCCTGGTCTCGCCGCGGCTCACCCCGAACGCTTGTTCATTGCCGGTGCCACGAACGGCGTGCTCTCGGCATTCAACGCCGATGGTTCTGCCGCGTGGTTTCGTTCCTTCGGTTCGGCGGTGTCCGGAATCAACGTGACGCGCGATGACACCCTCGTCTTTGCCGTGGACGGTTCCCTCGTTCAAACAGACCGGGACGGATCGACCCTTTGGTCGGTGGCGGTGGGGACGAATGGAGAGGCGGCACCGGGCGTCGACCTGGACGGCCGGTTCTTTGTGGGAACGGCAGAGAGCGAACTCGTCGCCGTGGATCAGAGCGGCACCGTCGAGTTCCGCGTTGCGCTGCCGGGTCCCGCCACTCGATGTTCTCCCGTTCTTGGTCCGGACCGTCGCATCTACCTGACCACCGACGAAGATGTGCTCGTCGCGGTCACACCGGGCGGCGCGGTGGACTGGACCTTCGACCCGGGAACCGGACTCGACACCGGCGGACGCAGCGCACCCGTGGTACGGAGCGACGGCAGCGTGTGGTTCGGCGCGATGGATGGCTTCCTCTACTCCGTCACATCCGGATCGATGAACGATTCCATCGACACCGGCGGTCCGATCCAGAGTGCCCCGATCGTCGACGGTGAGGGCGTCCTGTACGTTGGGTCTGACAGCGGAGAGCTCTTCGCCATCGATGACTCCGGCGCGATCGTTTTTCAGTTCGACCCGTCGGGTGGAGCACCGTCCCCACTGTCTTCCGTCGTGTTTGCGAATGACGGCACGCTGTACGTGGGAGCGAGGGATGGGACTTTGTACCACATCACGGATCTTTGAATTGGTTCGGTGAGCTGACAGAAAGATGAGAACGCCCAGCAAGACGGCCTTTGTGCCTATCAGTCACTGGCGGGCCGCCGCCGTATTGACTTCCGTCGCGGCATACGCGGTCCCCGTTCTCATAGAACTACGGAAATGCGGAGATTTGGGTCCGTACTTTGTCTTCAGCTGTGCGATGGGGATGGCAGCGATTCTCTTTGTCCAAGTGCCGCTTTTCACGGTAGGTTGGATCGTGACACGTCTGTTTTTTCGCGAGTGGCCAACCGAGAGGGCGTTGGTCCTCCCTTTCGCGGTTACGCTCACCGCTGGGTACCCAGCAAGGGGAAGCGCTCTCAGTTCGATGTCAGGCTTCCATCAGGACCATGGCCAGTACTTGCTGTTGGTCTGGTCTCTTCTCGCGGTGTCCCTTGTTTTCTTACTTGTCGCAGCGCGCGAGCGTGCCACGATTCCGCGTGTTTGGCAAGCCATGTGTTGTGGTGCGATTGTGAGCCTCATCTTGCCGTGGCTTCCGCATGGCTTTGCTAGGGGCGTCGACGATGGCGATGCCTACACTCAACGAAATCAGTGGTCCATCTCGGAGCCGGAGTGTTTCGAGTTTCCCTCTGGCGGAGTGGTTCGTGTGCAACCTGGCGGACACGAAGTCACCGTCGCGTTCTGGGGTCACAATACGGGTCCGGTCCGGCCTTGTACCCCGTCATACGCAGATCTGTGGCTCACGACGGCAGAAAACCGTTTCCACATCACAGATCGCGATGCTGGCGTCTCGGCTCTGTTCTTGGACGGGAAAGCTCATCACGTCGAATCTGATTCGCAGCTACAGCTTGAAATGGACGGAAGCGTGAGGATTGTCAAAGAAGAGGCTTCCGGGAGACGACCGACCAACGTTTACGGGCGCAAAGACTGAGTCCGGTGCCGGTCCGTGTCTGGCCGCTTTCGGCGGCCATCGGCAGGAGCGCCGACGCCCTCGTCATTCGGGCCGATCGAGGAACAGCGCTCCCTCGGTCTGGATCGCTACCCCCCCTGAGTCGCATTCATCGCGTTCGACTGCAACTCATACAGCCGTCGGTACACCCCGCCATCGCCTTCCATCAGATCGCCGTGGGTGCCCTTCTCGACAATGCGTCCGTCTTCGAGAACAACGATGCGGTCGCAGTCGTGCACGGTGGAGAGGCGATGAGCAATCATGATGACGGTGCGGTTCTTCATGAGGGTGCGCAGGGCGTTTTGCACTTGGGCTTCGGACTCGGAGTCGAGGGCGGAGGTGGCCTCGTCGAGGATGAGGATTGGAGGATTGCGGAGCAGGGCGCGGGCGATGGCGATGCGTTGACGCTCGCCACCGGAGAGCGAGTGGCCCTTTTCTCCGAGGAGGGTGTCGTAGCCTTCGGGGAGCTTTTCGACGAAGTGGTGGGCGTTGGCGGCTTTGGCCGCCTCGATGATGTCCTCGCGGCTCGCGTCGGGACGGCCATAGGCGATGTTGTCTGCGACCGAGTCTCGGAACAGCAGGGTCTCTTGGGTCACGATGCCGATTTGGCTGCGCAGGGATTCCAAGGTGACTTCACGCAGGTCATGACCATCGATGGTGATGCGCCCCCGCTTCGGGTCGAAGAACCGGGGTAAGAGGTCGGCGATGGTGCTCTTGCCTGCACCACTCGGCCCAACCAGCGCGACTCGTTCGCCTTTCTTGATGGTGAGGCGAATGCGCTCCAGGGTGAGTTCGTCGGAACGATGGCGGAAGGACACGCCTTCGTAGCGAATCGCCTTCCGGAACGGCGGCAACTCGACGGCACCTTCCTGGTCGGCGATGTCCGGTTCCACGGCAAGAAGAGTCGAAATCCGATCCACGGCGGAGAGGCCGATGTGCACGTCATTGAGCTGCTTGCTGATGACCCGCATGGAAGCCATGGCCCGTCCCAGCGCCGCAATGATGATCATGAAAGACGGGGCACTGATTTGTCCGGACAGGACTTTCTGACCACCGACGACGATGACGGCCCCGACCCCCAAGGCCGCAATCACGGGGACAATGGCTTCGGCTCCGGCGCGCAGCCGGCGGATCTTCAGGATGTGCTTCAGGTGGAGATCGTTGGCCGCCTTGAAGCGTTCGTACTCCCGCTCTTCTCCTCCGAATGCCTTGACCACTCGTTGTCCGTTCAGGGCCTCGGTCAGGAAGGTGTAGATCTCTGCCATGCCCGCCTGGCTGGCTTTGTTGCCCTTGCGAATGCGGCGGCCCGCGACCTGAATCGGGATCATGCCCACGGCGATGATGCCACCCACGACGAAGATGAAGTGGCCGTGCTCCATGATGATGAACGCCACCAGGGCCACGAAGGAGAAGAACTCGCGGAGGATGCGGACCGTCACCTGGGTCAAGAAGCGCCCGAACAACGTCATGTCGTGGGTGATTCTCGAGATCAACTTTGCGGAATGGTTCGATTGATGGAAGCGGATCGACATGCCCATGATGTGTTGGAACACATGGAGGCGGAGATCCATCACCACTCGCCGACTGGCCGTCGCCATGAGGACTGCTTGGAAGTACTTGCAAAAGCCTTCCAAAACGACCGCCAGCACCAGGACGGCGGCAATCACGTACAGGCCGCTGATCTTGCGGGACTCCTGCTCAGCCGTGAGTGCGCCGTGAGCCGGGTGGTCGTGAGCTTCCGTGCGGATGACAAAGGACTTGTCGGAGGATGGTTCCGCCGGGGTCTCCTCCCCGGCTTCTGCGGGGGCCTCTTCTCCTCGGTCGAGGTACCGCGAAAGCCACTCGCTCTCGGCAGACTCGTCGGCTTTGCTCACCACCAGATCGGTGGCACACTCGGGGCAGGCGTGGGTTTCCGACTGGGTCGTTCCCATCATGCTGGCCAGCCCCTGCTTCATGATCCAGAGCTGGCTGGCAAGCAGAACGCCGGCGGCGGCGGCGAGCACGATCGAGAGGGCGATCTTGACGCGGTACGGTTTGACGAACCGCATGAGCTTCTTGTAGGACCGCCAGTCGGAACGGGACATGACCACGAACATGTCCTTCACCTTGGACTTGCTGCGGTCCTTCTCGCGCCGCTTGTCGATGGCCTCGAGATCGGTCGCTTCGGAGATCTTCTCGGATGGTTTCAAGGAGAGGCGGGCCTCGGGTTGCTCCGGAAAGGACGGAGTCGGGAGCGTAGTTAGAGATCCGCACAGCCTACCAAACCAGAGGACCCGAAGGAGGCATCCCGAGCGGACGCCGCTCGAAAAGAGAGGGTGCTGGGGAGGGCGACAGATTCGCGATCTCGAAGGTTGCGTGCCCTCGGATGACTGGTGATCCCGCGTCCTGTGCGATGATGGGGCCGCCCCCTTCCATGGGTCCGGAGATTGAGATGACCTCGTCTGTCTTGCTGGCGCTGATGCTTCCGTGGATGGCTTCCGTTGCCGAGCCGCCGTCCGTCGGCCAGCCGTTTCCGCTTCTCGAGTTTCCCCTCCTTGGGGAAGACCGATTGACCACTCTCGAAGAGTTCGAAGGGACCAAGGTCCTGTTGATTCAGTTCGCGTCCTGGTGAGCAGGCTGCCGACGAACCGTGCCCGGGTGGTACGAACGCGTGCAGGAGTTGCAACTCGACTACGACGTGGAGTTGGTCGGACTCATTCAAGAGCAGCATCCAGAGCGTTGCTCCTTGTTCTTGCAGTGGAAGGAGATGGACTTTCCGATTCTCGTGGATCGAGTGAACGAGATCGGCGTCTCGGCCGTGCCGCTGTTGTGGGCCATCGATGAAGGCGGAGTGGTGCGGGCGGTCCGTCCCGACTTCGATTGGATCCGCGACGAGTTCCTCGAAACCGAGTACGAGATTCCCGACGATCGAGAGCTGTTAGACACGGATCCGGTGATCGCCGCGTTTCATGAAGGCGAATGGAGCGAAGCCATCGAAAGCTGGTCGAGGGAGGAAGACTCTTCCGGAGTCACCTCGTTCCGCTTGGGATGCGCGTACCGAGCGCGCTACGACTCGGATTCCCGACAACCGGGGGACTTCCAAAGCGCGGTCGCGGCCTGGACCCGTGCCATCGACTTGGACCCGAACAACTACATCTGGCGCCGGCGCATTCAGCAGTACGGCCCGCGCATGGAGAAGCCCTATCCTTTCTACGACTGGATCGAAGTGGCTCGCCAAGAGATCCAGGCACGCGGCGAGGATCCGGTGACGCTTCCCGTGGAGCCTCGCGGCGCCGAGTTGGCGTTGCCGGCCCAACAGTTTTCCTCCGCCTCGGATTCGGAGCTGCCGGATCCGGAAGGCAAGGTGGATCGCGACGATCGCTGGATCGCCGTGGAAGCCGTGGTCACGCCTTCGCCGGTGGTGGCTGGGCAGTCCGCACGGATTTCGTTGTCATTCCGGCCCAACTCGGCAGACGACGTGCACTGGACCAACGACGCGGGACCGCTGCAAGCCGTGGTGCAGATGCCGGAGGGTTGGCAATCCACCGAAGGTTTGATGACGGCGGTGGTGCCCGCGGATCAAGCGACTTCGGCGGAGTCCCGAGTTCTCGACTTGGAAGTGCTGGTGCCGGAGGCGTTGTCGTCGTCGTCGGTGGCGCTTCCCGCCTACGCCCTGTACTTCGTTTGCCAGGGGGCGGAGGGGAGTTGCGTGTACCGCCGCCAGGATTTCTCGGTCTCGATTCCGGTCCGCGCCGCGAACTGAAGGGGATTGGTGCTATCTGCTTCGCGGAGGACGGACGGAACTCAGACTCACTCGTTCGCTCGCGATGAATCATTCGAGGACTCCCCCGACACAGCCGGCACTCGCCTCCCTGCGAAGTGCGCGTCTCCTTGGCTCAAGCCTTGTCCGTGGTGGACGCGTGCTGTGGAAGGAGAGCGTCGCTGGGAGGGCCGGAGGCCTGACTTGCTTGACAAGGATCGTCCGAGGAATGCCGCTGATCGGGGCGGTGGCCTGCGGCGGTGTTCCGACGGACACCCCACCGGCCGTCGAGGTGGGAGCTCACGGGCATGAATCGAATGTCACGGGGCTCGGTGCAGTCCAAGGATCACGGTTGCCGCTCGAGTTGGGTTCTTCCCCGGGTTCGCTGGAAGATCCTGGCCGAGCAGAGGTCGTGCAGATCGCTTGCGTTCACGGCCGTCCACGCTTCTCCGCGACGTTGCACTCGCCAAGCCGGCGCTTGAATGACCTTTCGAAGCGCTTCGTTGTGATCTTGTACGGGGAAGCGTCTCATCCGATTCGCTCCTGGGTCTTGGAAGCAGGGGGATTCCTGCTGGTCGTGGAAGGCGAAGGACTGCATGCGGTCGAAGACGTGCCGCTCTGGTCAGCCCGTCGATTCGGGATTGCGAGTGAAGCGCACGGGGTTTGGATTGCCGATTCCCCGATCGCGGATCCAACGGTCGCCAAGGTCTCTGCTCCCTGGTGTGTGACGGAGCAAGTGGACCCGACGTTGGTGCAAACGATGCGCGCCAAGACCTGGGGCGTTCGCGCCGCGGCGTGGAACGAAACCGCCTCGCGTTTCCTCGAGAGGGTGCAAGATCGAGGCATTTACACGCGGATGTGGGAGACCACCGAACCGGAAGAAGACCGACGCCATTGGGCGCCGTTTCTAGAAGCCTTGCAGTCTTGGGAGGAGCCGCGGATCCGATTGCGATCCCGAACCACGCGGTGGCGAGGGAGTGAACTCCAGCTGCGGCTAGCTTCAAACGAGCGGCGACTTCCCGAGTGGTGGGACGCGGAGTTTATGAGGTTGCGGTTCGCCGACGCTCGTTCCCTGGGAGCCGCGGAGGAATGGGCGGTGTTGGATGCCTGGAAGGACCGCTTGTTGAGCGAGGGGCTCGAGGAGTTCTTCATTCGTTGGGGGGAGCGAGTGGCCATTGCTGCCGGTCCGACCGATGATTCCGCGTTCCGGTTCCCGTTTCCCGTGGCAGGCGGCGCCGATCGCGTCGATGTCAAAGAAGGAGCGCTGGTGGTGGTTCCTGGACGAGAAGAAACCACCCTGGCGGTGGCCTGTCTCGGCAGGACCGCCCAGCGCGCCGGCCAGTCCGCGCTGCAGATCCTCGATTGGTTGGAAGGACGCAGCGAGGAACGCCCCCCCGTGGCAGGTTGGATCTTGAGGCGTACTTCGCGAGGCCTGCACTGGGTGCCCCTGGCAGATCGCTGAGCGGTTTCTCGGTCACGAGTGCACCGTGTCGTCGATGACGCGGAAGCGACCTGCGAAGGACTCCGAGGTCCTCGAGAGCAAGCGCTGCGCCACCACCCACGGGGCCGCCGAACGAGAAAAAGCGGTGTCCCACGGGGCGAATTTGTCGTAGATCCTTCCAGCCTCGAGGATGGATGGAAGGCCCCGTTCCGTGTGGAAGAAACTCCTGGTCGTCTTGGTGTTGGTCGCGGCGTTGGCCGCGTTCTTCGCTCTTGGGCTGGGAGAATTCCTGAGCTTCGAGTCCCTGCAAGACCAGAAGGGCGCCCTGCAGGATTACGCCCGCGACCATCGCAGCGCCACCATTGCCCTGTTCGGGGGAGCCTATGTGGTGATGGCGGCCCTGTCTCTCCCCGGTGCCGCCATCATGACCATCGCGGCGGGCGTGATCTTCGGGTTGGTGCTGGGGACCCTGGTGGTGTCGTTCAGCAGCACGATCGGAGCCACCCTCGCCTTTCTCGTTTCGCGTTCCCTGCTTCGAGACACCATCCAGAGCCGTTTCGGAAGCAATCTCACCGCGATCAACGAGGGCATTCGCCGAGAGGGCGCCTTTTACTTGTTCAGTCTGCGCCTGATTCCGCTGTTTCCTTTCTTCGTGATCAATCTGGTGTTCGGGTTGACTCCCATTCGCACGTCAACCTTCTACTGGGTCAGCCAGCTGGGAATGCTGGGGGGGACCGCGGTGTACGTCAATGCGGGGACTCAGCTGAGTCAGCTCTCTTCGCCGGCTGGGATCTTGTCTCCCGGTTTGCTCGGGTCCTTCGTGCTGATCGGCCTCTTCCCATTGTTTACTCGCAAGGTCCTGGAATCTTGGAAGCGTCGGAGAGCAGGTGATTCGATGTCGATCGAAGGAGATGAGACGGGACCAGAGCGGAGTCGTTCCGGTGGTTTCCGAGGGCGCGCGGCTCGAGGCGCGATGCTGCTGGGGCTGTTGCTCGCGGTGGCAGTCGTCGTGGGATGGCGGGCGGTCACGGTCGTCGGAGCCGCTCCCTCCACTGGCGAAAGACCGCCGGAGTTGTTCCCGGACACTTGCTCCGACAGCTTCGCGGCTGTTCTCTCTCGTTTCGTAGACGATCGCGGCTTCGTCGATTACGAACAGCTGGCGAAAGACCGCTCGGAGCTCGACAACTACACGCGGAGCATCGCCTACTTGGACCCCGCTTCCTATGAGGAATGGGATCAAGAGCAACAGCTCGCGTTTTGGTGCAATGCCTACAACGCGTGGACACTCCAAGTCATCGTCGAAAACTTTCCCATCTCGCGCTCACTCTACGGCACTTTGCAGGGAGCTCCGGCCAACAGCATTCGGCAGATCCCATGGGTGTGGGACAAGCTGCCCGTTCAGGTGATGGGGGAGTCGATGACCCTCGGACACATTGAACATGGAATCTTGCGCCAAGACTTCGTCGAACCGCGCATCCACATGGCAATCAACTGCGCGTCGGTGGGGTGTCCTCCGCTGCGGAACGAACCCTTCGACTCCGGCCGGTGGGAAGCTCAGCTCGTCGATCAAACCCGCCGATTCTTGGACGACCCCTCCAAGTTTCGAATCGATCGAGAGGCAGGCGTCGTGTTCCTTTCTCCGATCTTCTTGTGGTTCGGCGAGGACTTCGTGAAGTCTCATCTGCCAGCGGACGGTTTTGGTGACCGCGAGGCGCCGATGCGGGCCGTCCTGGCTTTCGCAGCGGCTTCTCTCCCCGACGAAGATTCGACGTTCTTGAGAAGTGGCGCTTTCGAGGTTCGCAAGCTCGACTACGACTGGTCTCTGAACGAGCAGTGAGGACCGTCCTCGTCGCCTGATGCTCTGCTTGCCCGGACGCGGCCAACTGCGAACGGGCGGAGTCCCCTCCGGCATTGTCATTTCGACCGTCTCATCCTCCGGAGATCTCCAAAGCGCTCTTGCGGGGAGATCGCCGTCGGTTCTCGCAGGAGCGCCTTGGCCCGGCCCTGGTGGGTTGGGCGGGAACTCGAAGAGGCGCCGTCTGCCGATATCAAGTCCAGACTCTTGGATAAATATTCAGATAGTGGCTTGTATTTAAATCAAAAGTAGATAGTTTTTTGAACAATGAGTCCTCCTTCCCCCCAACGCAAATCGCTGACAATCCGCCGAGAGGACCAGCGTCGGGCGTTCGCGTCCCCTCTCCGCATGGAGCTGATGGGGCTGTTCGTCGACCGCGAGCCTCTCTCCGTGGCGGACATGGCGGAGCGGATGGGCCGGCCGGCTTCCGCGATTCACTACCACGTTCGCGTGCTCGAGGATGCGGGGCTCTTGCAGAAGCAAGGCGAGCGACCCAAGAGTCGACGGCCCGAAGCGCTCTATCTGCCGGTGGCCGACGTGTTCCTTTTGGAGCAAGGAGACGCCGGCTCCAAGAACACCAGCGATGCGGCCATGAAAACGATGACGGCGGCTTTGCGCATGGCCGAACGAGACATGCAAGCCGCCTTGCAGGATCCGAATGCTAAGAGCGAAGGACCCCATCGAAACGTGCTGGGGATCCGATTTCACTGCCGCCTCTCGAAGAAGGAGCTGGCCGAGCTGAATCGGCATTTGCGCGGGATCGACAAGATGCTGGCCCAGTCGCAGAAACGGAGCCGGCCGGCTCCCGATGATGCCTTCGTTTCTCTGACCATGGCTCTCGCACCCCTTCGCAACCGGGAGACTTCTCCATGACTCTCCACTGGATCGACCACTTGTTCATCGTCCTGCTGGTGGCCGTGTTTCCCGTGTTCGATTTTTTTGTGATGCGGCGATACGCAGCTCGCATCGACTCGGGAGAAACGGATCTCAAGGCGAAGCTCTATCGCAAGGTCCTGGTGGAAGAGTGGCTCGCGGTGGGTGTGTTGGTTGGCACGTGGGCTTTCCTTGGGCGGCCAGCTCGTGAACTGGGCCTGGTCCCTCAATGGGGATGGGAGATGGCGGTGGGGAGCGGGGTTGCAGCGGCCATTTGCGTCGCGGTCACGCTTCAATGGAAAGCGATCCAATCCAGCCCGGAGAACCAAGCCAAGGTTCATGAGCAAATTGCCGGACTGTCGTTTCTTCTCCCCACGACCCCGGATCAGCGTCGTGCCTACGATTGGATGGCGGTCACGGCAGGAGTTTGTGAAGAAGTACTATTTCGAGGCTTCGTCATGGCCTATCTGATGGCCGCATTGCCCGTTTCAGTGTGGACCGCGGCGTTGGCCTCGGCGGCTGTTTTTGGCATCGCCCATACCTACCAGGGGCTTTCGGGGATTGTGCGCACCGCTCTTTTGGGGCTCGTCGTCGCGTTGCTCTACGCGGGAACCGGTTCGATCTGGGCTTCGGTGATTGTTCATGCCGTGATCGACTTGACGAGCGGGCGAGTCATGAGCTCGCTTCCTCGCAACGGCGGAAGATTGGCGGCGGAGATGACCGGCCCGTAGGCGGGGAAAAGGTCTTTTGGCCTTCACGAGCCATGGCTGGGGGAAGTCGACGTCACCGACCACGCCCAACCGCTGAAAGCGTCAACCAGCGCCGTTAATGGTGCGTGACCCGCGCGAAATGGGGCGAAGCGACAACCCCATTCGACAGGCGAGATTCTCACGACCGAGGGGTCAGAATTCTCCGGTGGTCAGATTGCGCGGACATCAGGGGTGACTGGTCAATCCTCGGCTACCTAGAGTGCTCGGTCTCGCCGGGAGAACCGCAGAACCGGAGTCCCCAGATCAAGATGAGCACTCCGAGAAGTCGCACACTGACGCCAGGTCAAATCACTCGCTTTCTGGTTCGATGGGATCAAGGAGAGAGCGAAGCGCTTTCCTCCTTGATGTCGTTCGTTCACCCTGAGTTGCGGGACATGGCGAAGGACCGTCTTCGGTCCGAGCGGGGGTCCGCCACCCTTCACCCGACGGCTTTGGTGAACGAGGCGTTCTTGCGCATCGCCACAGGAGCCCGGGTGTCCTTGGAACGGCGCGCCCATTTCTTCTGGTTCGTCTCGGAATCGATGAGGAGGATCCTGGTCGAGCATGCGCGAACCCGTGCCACCCAGAAGAGGGGAAACGGCCGCTCCCAGGTTTCCTTGGACGAAGATCGGAATCTCCCGTCTTTCACTCCTTCCGTGGGCCCCAATACCACCCTTGCGCTCGAAGCAGCTCTGTCCAACCTGGAAGCCGTGGACTCTCGCGCGGCCCAGGTCGTTCGGTTGCGGTTCTATGGCGGCTTGGAACACGAGGAAGTCGCCGAAGCATTGGGCGTCTCCCCGTCGACGGTCAAGCGGGAGTGGCGCATGGCTCGAGTTTGGTTGGCACGCGAACTCTCCCGCTAGACGGAGCGCTGAGTCTTGGACAGGGAACGTTGGCAGGCCATCAAGCGAGTTCTCGAGCAAGCCTCCGAGGTCCCCGAGGAGGAGAGGGAAGCGTTTCTCGATCGCGCTTGCGATTCCGACGACAACTTCCGCAACGACGTGGAGTCGTTCTTGAAAGCGGATACCTCTCAGGTCGATTTCCTCGATCAGGCCTGCGTCCGACAGGAACCGGAAACTCTCGAGGTCGGAGCTCGCATCGGTGCCTATCAGGTGATCGAGACCATCGGGCGCGGGGGGATGGGCTCGGTCTATCGGGCTTCGCGAGCCGACGGGGTCTTCGAGCGAGAGGTGGCGATCAAGGTGCTCGATCGCGGCCGGACCCTGCCGTTCGTCACTGCTAGGTTCTGGGCAGAGCGGCGAATTCTTGCGGACTTGGATCACTCCCATATCGCGAAGTTGTTCGAAGGAGGGTCGACGGAAACCGGCTGTCCCTATTTCGTCATGGAGTACGTTCAGGGCCTTCCTTTGACGACTCATTGCGAACGGAACCAGTTGAGTTTGCGCGCACGTCTTCTGCTCTTTCAAGAAGTGTGTCGAGCAGTGCACGTGGCCAATCAGAGTCGGACCATCCACTGTGATTTGAAGCCTGGGAATATCCTGGTCAATCGTGACGGGCAGGTGAAGTTGGTGGATTTCGGGATTGCCGAGTTCTTGGGAGCTGCCACGGACCACGGGGGATGCTCGATGTTCACCCCGGAGTATGCGAGCCCGGAGCAACGGCAAGGAAAGAGCCTGACCACGGCCACCGACGTCTACTCACTCGGGCGGGTCCTCGAAGAGTTGCTGGACCCCGAGAGTTTCGGCGAGGAGTCGAAAGCGGCATCGGCCACCCCGAGCCGTTCGCTTTCGAAGAAAGCCACGCCCCGAAGTTTCCGCGGATTGTTCAATCGCGATCTTGTGGCCATCGTGCGCCGGTGCACTCAAGAGGACCCCCCGGCGCGCTACTCGTCGGCGGAGCAAATTGCCGAAGACATCGACCGCCACCTTCAGGCGGTCCCGGTTCTTGCTCGCCGAGCGACCCTCGGGTACTCGACGATTCGCTTTGCCACCAGGCACAAGTGGGGCGTCTCTTTGGGGATCCTCTTGCTGCTTCTCGGTTTGAGTTTCGCGGGGATTCTCATGGTGCAGAACGCCCGCATCAGCAACGAGCGAGACCGCGCTCAGTTGGCTCGCGATGCCGCGCAGCGGGCGAACGCGGTGTCCCGGCAGGTCGTCGACTTCCTGGTCTCGACGTTCGATCGATCCGATCCTTACACGCTTCCCTCTCTGGAAGTGAACAGCACGCTTCGTGACTATTTGGATCGTGCCGCGGTTCTTGTGGAAGAGGATCTGAGTGCGGCGCCCCAGGTGCGAGCATCTCTCATGACCGCGATGGGACGTGTTTATTGCCACATGGGACTGTTCACCAAAGCCAGGTCCTTGCTCGAGCCATCTCTGCAGATTCGGTCGGAGGGGTCGATTGACCCGCTCTCTCGGGCGGAAGTGCAGAGAGAACTTGGCAGACTCGACTACTTGCAAGGGCGGCTTCGCGACGCGGAACAAAGGTTTCGAGAAGCGGCAGAGGTTCGTCGATCTCGCCTCGAGCCAGGGCACCCCCAAGTGCTCGAGGTCGCGCTCGATCTCGCAGTGCTCGAGATGAGTCGTGGAAACAGTGAGTCCGCAGAGGCTCACCTGGAGCAAGTCCTGGCGAATGTTTCTGCGTCCAATCCCAGTTCGCTGCTTGCGGCCGTTCAATATCGACTTGCGGAACTCTATGGACGCCAGGCGCACTACCGGAAGGCCTTGCCGCTCATGGAAAGCGCGCTCGACACTTCCCAAGCGGTTTTCGGCGTGGGTCATCCGCGGACCGCGACGGCGCTCCATGGACTCGGACTCCTCCGCGGATTGTCGGGGGACTTGCTCGGCGCGGAGGAGTGTCTGGATCAGGCCGTCGAATTGATGACCGAGCAACTCGGGGCGAATCACCCGGTGGTTGCGGGGGCGCTCCACAACCTCGCCGGCGTCTACGCGCGGATGGATGAGCTCGAGCTTGCTCGCGACCTGTCCATGGATGCTCTCGGCATTCACGAAGATCACGGGCTCGCGATGGGACCCGAGGCCGGAGCACTGCTGCTAGATCTTGCTCGGGTTCAGATGGACCTTGGGGATTTGCACGAAGCCGAGGAATCTCTTCGGCGTTCTCGCTCGATTCTCGAGCCGATGCTCGGCGCGGCCCATCCTCACCGAGCGTCGCTGATGCTGGCCGACAGCACGCTCTGTCGTCAGAAGGGGGAACTCTCCAAGGCCGAACAGTTGTGCAAGGCTGCGCTTCGCCTGTTCGCCACGAATCTGGGAGAAGAACATCCCGACTGTCTCTGGGCGAAGCTGGAGCTGGCAGAGATCCGCATCCTTCTCGACGATCGAGAGGAGGCCAGGAAGCTCTGTCAGCAGGTGATGGAGACTCGTGGTCGTCACGACTTGTCGGAGTGGGATCCCCTCTTCGTCCAAGCGGAGAGCATGCTGGGTCGGCTCCGGCGGCTCCCAGGTCCCGTGTCAGGCACTCGGTGACAATCCCAGGCACCGGCAAAGGGGGCGAGGGACACCCCTCCCTCGGGATTTTCTGGTCCCCCGCCGCGCGAGTTGTCGCCTGCTCCTACTGAACCGTGGACTCGTTCTGTCGTGCTTGGATTGCGACCGATTGCTCCACCTCCCCCCATCCTTGAACGGGAGCTCTCTCATGTTTGGACGGACCTTCTACGGGTGCCTGTTGATCTCCGCGGCGGTCGCGTCGCCAAGTGTTGGCAGCGAGGTGTATGTCGTGGACTCTCGGGGCGGGGGAGGGGATTTCTCCGACCTGTCCGAGGCGATTCGCTCGGTTCCCAGTGGCTCCACGTTGTTGGTCAAGAACGGCAACTACTTGGTTTGGGACACCGTCGGACAATCTCTCACCATCATTGGCGAAGGAAACGAGACTTACCTGGAAGGCGAGCTTCGCATCGAGGGTCTGCCTGCCAATGAGTCGGTGTGTCTTCGCTCGGTGAACTTTCGCTGGCCGGCAAACATTCAGCTGACCAACAACCAGGGAGTGGTGTGGGTCGAAGACTCGAACATTCATGCGGATATCTACTCGGGACCCGGGCCCTATGGAGCCATTCACTCGGTGGATTCGCGATTGAACATCATGAGATCCACGATTTCTGGCTCTCTGCCCTATGGCGAGTATGACGCTCCTCCGACCGCGGGCATTCACGCCACGGACAGCGAGATCTTCGTGTCGGAAGGCAGCATTGTTGGCGGCAGCGGTGACGCCGGGACGTTGTACGACGATCATCCAGGAGCGGAAGCGATCTTCTTGCAAAACTCTCTTCTGGTGACTTCTCGGGTCACCATCGTCGGCGGAGAGGGAGAGGAGCTTGGGGGCGGCACGGGAATCCTGGGAAGTGATGGTTCGACAGTGTGTTTGCGGGAGACGACGGTGCTCGGCGGCAGTGGGACCATGGCGGGCGATTCGCTGCAGTTGGACGGTACGTCGCGGCGCTTGGACCTCACGGGATCGATTCCCTCTCTCGCGACGGACTCGCCACGGCAGGTGGGAGAGCAGGTCTCGATTCAAGTGAACGGAGATCCGGGGCAGCCGATCTGGCTGGCCGTGAGCTTGGCTCCCGACCAGGTGATCTCTCCTTCGGGCGAGAAGGTGGTTGCGTTCTCTGCGTCGGCATTCGCCCTGCTACCACTCGGGGCAACCAATCCAGACGGTTCCCTCGTTTCGGTGTTCGGCGTGCTGGACTTGGTTGGTTGCGAACTCCCATTGACATTGCAGGCGATTGGCTGGAACTCATCCCTGGGTCGTTTCCAGTACGGCGGGGCCTCGGAGCTGCTGTTGGTCGACTTGGCCAACTGATGCTGTGTCCCGGAAGGGCATCGGGGATGCGATGGGATGAGGCCAACTGCGGACCGGCCGTGGAGAAGGATTTCGCGGCCAAAGAAGCCGAGGGGCCAACGAGCCCTCATCCTTCCGAGGGGCTCGAGTGATGACTCAGAAGTTCATCCGGCGCTCGAAGGCCGAAGCAAGCCGAACATCCTGCCCCAAGCGCTGGCGTGTTCGAGGAGGCGTCGAATGGGATCTGTTGCCAGAGCACCCACCGATGATGGAGCAGGAGGGAATGGAATGGGATCTGTGAAGTGGACCGTGATGCTGGTCTTGATGCTCTCGTGGACTAGCGATCTCTTGGCCGGTGTGTGGACGGTCGGCGGCTCGGGGGCCGACTTCTCGGAGATCCAGCCGGCCGTAGACGCGGCACTGCCCGGTGACACGATCTTGGTTCGGCCCGGCAGCTACGGCCCGCTATTGGTCGAAAAGGGCGTTCTGGTTCGCGCCTCCGAAGGCATGTTTCTTCTGGGCTTTGGTGCAACCATCCGCAATATCCCCGCGGGTTCGACGGCGGGAATCTCGGGAGCCACCACCGTCGGCTATCCCATTCAAGTCAGGAACAACGTCGGCGAGGTCTTGCTCGAAAGCCTCTCCTTGCAAGCCGGCGAGCACACCTTGTGGGTCGACAACTGCGCAAATGTTTCGGTCACCGGGGCCAACGTTTCGCTGAGTGCCGGTTTGGGAGGAGACGCGGTGCTCATCGAGTCTTCGACGGTGAGGGTGTCGGACTATTCGTTCCAGGGTGGTTCGGGTGGTCTGTTCATCGCTCGAGATGGCGGAGCGGCTCTTCGCGTGGCAGACTCACGAGTCGCTTTGGCCTTGGGGTCTTTGTTCGGCGGTCACGGAACGAACGGAATTTGTCCGGGATCAGGAGGAGCCGCCCTGGTGTCCTTGCGCTCGGAGATTCACCTGGTCGGTGACGGAACCGGTCAGCTGGAGGGAGGCCACGGCGGAGACTCGGCGGACGTGAGTTGTTCCGGGGGCCACGGCGGCCACGCCGTCGAAAGCCAACAGAGCACGTTGTGGGTCTCGCAAATGGCACTCGTCGGCGGTCAAGGTGGGGGAGGGCCTGGGGTGCTCGGGCAGAGCGGGCAGAGTGCCTTTGGGAACACACCCTTGTTCGACCATCGGGTCCCTCAGCTTTCCATCGATGGTGACCTGAATCCGGGGGATACGCTGCACCTCGAACTCGCGGTCGAAGAGGCAGGGAGTGTCCTTTTGTTTCTTGGGGGGGCCGGTGGTTGGCTGGAGCTGGGCTCGCTTGGTCCCGGTTTGGGAGTCCTTCCCGGAGTCGCCTGGTTTGGTCGGGCTTCCCTCGGGCCCACCAGTCCCAGCAACCCGGTCGTCATCGACTTCGCTTTGGCTACCGAGGTTCCTCCCGGATTCATTTTCCATACCCAGGGCTTCGTCTTCGCTGAGTCCGGCGGCATTCACTGTTCGAACAAGGTGGTTCGAACTCTGGGCGAATGACCGAATGCCTGGAGAGGGAACATGGACGGACCGGCCCCGGAACTCAGTTTCCCGCGCCGGGAGGTCCCTCCGGAGTCGATGTGTGACCGAGTAGAACCTTCCAAGTCCCGGAGCTGCTGTCCTTTTCCAGCAGCCAAGTGATGACGCCACCGTACTGAACGTCTTCTTGGCCCGGGATGGTGAGCTTGGTCAGGAACGAGCTACTTGCGGACGCCCAAGATTGGTTGAGCAGATCCACGCGGATGTCTGACAGGGCCGTGTGGAACTGGATGCCGGAGAAGCGAGCCATCCCGGCGAGGACATCTTCGGCCGATCCATAGGACTGGGCACCGTCGGTGAACCAGGCGAAACGATCGTCCTCTGCGAACAACGCGCGAATGCCCTCTTCCTCCCCTGATTCCAGGGTCGAAATGTAGTGGTCGAGAAACTGGCGGACGTCTCGTTTGGCGTCGAGATCCGAATCCGACAACGCGACTTGCGACAGGCAGGCCATGACGAGGACGATCCCTCCCGGCCAAAGCAGTGCGCGAATTCCGGCATTCAACGTTTGGTTTCTCATCTTTGCTTTTCTTTCCCACAGAAGCGTTTGATTCACGAATGAAAGGAAAAGAAGCGTAGAGATGTTGGAGAACCGATGGTTGGTCCATTGCGTCAGGTTGTGTCGAGAAAACGACATTCTCGATGTTGATTGAGCCGCATGGACCGGATTGGTGCCGCTTGAAGGGGGAATCACTCCGCTCATCCCATGGATGAAAATTCAACACGCTTTGGGTTCACGAATCTCGTGATGAGAACGTGTCACTCTTGTGATCCAGTTTCGCTAGAGGAAGTTGCCTGGTTGACTTGTCACCTCGAAGGCCCAAGCGGCTGCGTTCGAATTCGTTCCATGCCTTACTGTCGGAACATCAACCCTTTCGGAACTCGTGTGGCTCTTTGGCTTCGTGGTAGGAACCGATCCCCGTGTTTTCTCGCACGGGTCCGTCTGAAATAGGTCCGTCGCGAACATGATCCTTGAACCACAAGCCCACGTTCTGCGTGGACGCTCGGGGGAGACGTCGAACGAACGAGCTCGAGTGCCCCTTCGGAATCGGGGGGGCGATGAGGAGCCGGACGGGGAACGGGGAGCTGACGGTCGTCGCTGTCTGTGTCGGCCGCTCTTGTGGGGGACCTTCGTTCTGTCAGTGTTGTCGATCGGCGGGTGTTCCGACAGCGGCCAGAGTCTGCATTCCCCGGGATCGGGCGGCAAAACCAACAATCTGCTGATGGTGACTTTGGACACCACGCGACGGGACTTCATGGGGTTCCATGGCAGAGATCCTTCACCGACCCCTCACTTGGATCGCCTGGCAGAAGAGTGCGTCGTGTTCGAGGACGCCTTCACGGTTGCGCCTTTGACCATGCCGGCGCACGCGTCGTTGATGACTGGGCTCTATCCGTCTTCCCACGGAGTTCGAGACAACTCGACCTTCTCTTTGTCGGAACAAGCAGACACCCTTGCCGAAGTCCTCCAGGCGCAAGGTTACGCAACAGGAGCTGCCGTGTCGGCGGCGGTGCTGGACCAGGCGTTCGGCATCGATCAGGGGTTCGAGGAGTTCTCCGCTCCGCGCCGAGGTCCCAATGAAACCGGAGTGCACTATCTGGAGCGGATTGCTGCAGACACCATCGGTCGAGCACAGGGGCAGCTCGCCGAACTTCAAGAGCCGTTCTTCTTTTGGTTGCACCTGTTCGACCCCCACTATCCCTACGCTCCCCCGGGGATGCCGTTCGAGGACGAGGTCGAACCGCTGGTCGTGCAGCGGCGGCGAATGTACGAAGCAGAGATCCGCTATTTGGACCAGCAGCTGGGTCGCTTTCTGGACTGGGCTCGGGCGCGACCGGCTTGGAAGAGAACCGTTGTACTTGTTTGCTCCGACCACGGAGAGAGTTTGCACGAAGCGGGGGAGAACACCCACGGATTCTTCGTGTCGGACCCGGTGATGCGAGTGCCTTTGCTCCTGCGCCATCCGGAGCTCGAGAGCCGTCGCTGGCAGCCTCCGGTGTCCTTGGTGGACGCCATGCCGACGTTGCTGTCATCGCTGGGGGTGGGGCATTCCATCAACGAGCCTCTGGACGGTGCCGATCTGTGGCCGTACTTGCGGAACGACCGGCCATGGCAGCAAGAGCGTGCTCTGGCTCTCGAGAGCTATTACGCGTACTTGAACTTTGGTTGGGCGCCGTTCGAAGCCTGGGTCAACGAGAGCTTTCGGTTCGAGCGCTCTCGCGAGCTAACTCTCTATGAACGCACGGGGCATTCGCCTTCGCGCCGCGGAGGAGTGGTGAAAGAAGCCACGAAGGCGGCGTGGGTGGAGCGATTGGATGGGTACTTCGACCGACCGCCTCGCTTCGAGAGCCGATCGGGGGCCTTGCCGGCGCGACTCAGCGAGTTGACGGAGCTGGGGTACGTGGTCGGAGGTGGCGAGAAATCTTCGGAACGGCCGGACTTCTCGAGCCTGGACGACACGTACTCGAAGGCTCCCGTCATTCGACGAATCTCGGAGATCCATGCAGCGCAGCACGCCAAGCGGCCGGAGGTGGCCCTTGCCATGATGCAAGAACTGTGTCGGCTGGAACCGGAAAGCGGTTTCTTCCACGACAAATACGGGACAGCACTGTTGCACCGCGGGCCGGAACGCTGGGACGAGGCGGAGGCCCACCTGACGCGTGCGCTGGAACTTCGCTTCCAGCAGGCAACGACCTGCTTCAACCTCGGCTGGCTGGCGATGCGCAAGGCCGAGTTGCTTCGCGAAGAGCTGGTCCGTCGGCGGGGTCAGGGCGAGTCCGGAGCTGACTTGCGCAGTTTGAGGTCCGCGATCACCGGACTGGACTCGATCGCCATCCAGCGATTTCGAGAAACCCTGGACCGGGACCAGAACTATCTCGAGGCGATGGATCAGCTGGCGCGACTCTTTCAGAGTCAGGCGGAAGTCGCCGCGAACAAGAGCGACCTGACCACGGCAATCGAACTCTATGGGGAAGTGGCAAACTTGTTGTCGCGCTACGTGTCTCTGCTTCCGGACCACCACGAGAGCCTGGCGGGCACCCTTGAGATCCTGGGGCGGTGCCGGAGTCGTCGAGACGCACTGAAGCATGTGCTCGAAAATGGCGGCGTCATTCCCAAAGCGGTGGTGTCCTGGGTGCCTCAAGATCGTTCGTGAGCCGGGTCATTCGCCCTTGCCAGCGAGGACGTGTCTCGGGCGACAGCCGGTTGCGAGGGTTGGTGTGCAGTCGCTCGACGGAGCCGGTGCTTTGGCCCGAAGCCATCGTTCATGAAAGAGTGCTGGGACGCCGAGTCCGAGGTCGCTGAAACCGACCGGTTGATCGATTTCCGAACTGAAGCATCGCTGTTGCATTGCGGGCCCGATCTGGCCTTCACCAGCTCACGGAGTTGGCAAGAATCTCGAACTCCGAGAATCAATCGGTCCGAGGACTGTTTGACTGTTTCAACCCTTTCGTGACATCGGGGCGATGGCATACGATTGGTCCTATGTCCGAAAGCACCCACCCAAGTCTCTTAGTACGCCTTCGAGATGGACAGGACGAAGAGGCTTGGCGAGATTTCTGCTCGCGGTACCGGAACCTGTTCTTGCGCTATGCCGAAGCTCGCGGTCTGCAGCCCACGGATTGCGAGGACGTCGTTCAGATTGCATTGATCAGCCTGTCTCGGGCCCTGCGTGGCTTCGAGTACGACCCTTCTCGGGGCCGGTTTCGGAACTATCTCGGGAGAGTGGCTGCGAATACGGTCAATGCGTACCAGGCGGCCAGCGCTCGCAGACCGTTTCCTCTGTCTGATGCCCTCCTGGAGTCTGTTGCCGAAGTGGGTGGTGAACCAATGTCGACGGCAGCGGGCACCTCCGAAGCAGACGCTCTTTGGGAGCAAGAGTGGATGCGCCACCACTACGAGCTCGCCTTGAGTACCGTTCGTAAAAAGTTCGATCCTCGCAGCGTCGAAGTCTTCGAACAGCTCCTCTCGGGTGCGTCGGTGGCCGAATTGGCGACACGATACGACATGACTTCCCAAGCGATTCACAAGGTGAAGCAGGGCATTCGGGACCGGTTGCGTCGCTTGATCGTAGACCAGATTCACCGGGAGGAAACCTACGAAGCCCATGGCTGAGCCCTTGGATCTGTCTTACGAAGACGAGCAACTCTTCGGGCTCCATTTGGCCCTGGATGACTGGGTTGGCCACCTTCGGAGTCAGCTGGAGGGGCCCCGGGAGAACAGGTTCCTTGGCGAGTACCAGATCGTCAAGGAGGTGGGACGAGGGAGCCAAGGGGTGGTCTACCGTGCGATTCAGCCGGGGACCCAGCGCGAGGTTGCATTGAAGTTTGTGTCGGGGGGGCACCAGGCCGGCGAGTCGAGCCATCGTCGCCTTGCTCGCGAAGTGGAGATCGCCGCGACCCTGGATCACCCGTACGTAGTCACCGTACATGGTTTCGAAACCATTGGCGAGCACTCCATTCTGGTGATGGAGTGGGTGGACGGTCGATCATTGGACCAGTGGATCCGAGAAGAGCACCCTTCGACCCAAACTCGGATCGAGCTGTTTCTGCAGCTGGCGGACGGCTTGCACCACGCTCACAGCCACGGAGTGCTGCACCGAGATCTGAAGCCGTCCAATGTTCTGGTCGATCGGAGCGGCCGCCCGCGAATTGTGGATTTCGGCTTGGCGCTCTTGGAAGACTGTGACACGCGGTTGACGCGCTCGACGGAGCTCGGATTCGTCGGAACTCTGGCTTATGCCTCCCCCGAACAGCTGGAGGAATCGTCGCCTCTCGACGCGCGTAGTGATCAATACTCGTTGGCGGTCCTGTTGTTCGAGTTGCTTGCCGACCGGCGACCGTTCCAAGACATCCAAGGGCTGGCTGCGCTGGCACGGGCAACCTCGGAGAGCCGAGCACCTCTTCTTTCGGCAGTCATGACGAACGAGAGAGCTTCGCGGCTGCCTGGCGGCTTCCGGGACTTGAGTTTGATCATCGCGAAAGCCCTCGAAAGGAGTCCGGCCAGTCGCTACTCGTCGGTTTCCGCGTTCGCCGAAGACGTAGAGCGTTGGCGACGAGGGTTCGCGGTCCTCGCTCGCCGTCCAAGGACGACGTATCTGTTGAGCAAGTGGGCCCAGCGGAATCGGTTGCTCGCCGGGACCTTGCTGTTGTTTGTCGGCTTCTTGATTTCGTTTGCCGCGGTGATCACTGTCCAGAACAGTCGGGTCGAGCAACAGAGGCAGGAAGCGTTGGCCGGGTGGAGTGCAGAGTCCACGGCAAGGCAGCGCGCTCTCGACGCTCAGCGGGAAGCGGAGGAAGCGAGGACCGCTGCGCTCGCCCTCGCCGAAAGCGAACGGGAGTCCCGTCGTCTGGCGGAAGAGTTGCGGGAGATTGCGGTGGCTTCGGAAGCGGCGGCCGTTGCTTCGGAAGGACGAGCACGAAGCGAGGCGGCCGCGGCCGACGAAATGGTCGAGATCTTGCTCGAGATCTTTCTCGCTGCACGACCAAGCGATCGGTCGCCGGGCTCAATGACCGTTGGTGAGGTCTTGGATGCGGCGTCCGCGCGTATCGATACGAATTTTGCCAATGATCCGCTGGCCAACGTACGGCTAACCATCACGATGGCTCGGGTGCAAGGCTGGCTTGGCCGAACCAAGATCGCCCGGGACTTGTCGGAGCGAGCGGTTTCTCAGTGTTTGGAGATTGCGGACGCTCCGGTGGCTGTCGTCGCTCAGGCTCGAAGAGAGTTTGCCCGGCAGTTATTCAACCTTGGAGACTATCAGCTCTCGGCGACTCAGCTGGAACTGGCGGAGAGCCTCTTGAGCGGTCGAGAATCCACTGCTTTGGAACGGATCGCGCAATGGACCCTCGAGTCCAAGCAAGCTCTGTTTCAAGGGGAGCTGAAACGGGCCGAGGCCCTCCTCCTGGAGAGCTTGGAGCTCGCACGGGCACTTGATCCACCGAGTTCGAGGGTCGAGCGTTTGATCCGATCAGACCTCGGCTTTGTGGTGGTGCTGTTGGGACGGTTCGCGGATGCGGAGACTTGGTACCGCAGCGCGCTCGATGTCGAGCCCGCAGAGGGAGAGAACGGCTCTGCCGCATTCGCGGGAGTCATGGCAGGGCTGGCCAATGCGCTTGTTCGCCAGGGAAAGCTCACCGAGCCCGAAGAATTGTTGACCCGGGCGCTGTCGATCCAGGAAGCCCGGTTCGGAAAAGAACATCCCAAGTTGGCGCCCACACTTGCTTCCTTGGCGCAACTCAAGATTCGCTTGGACGACCCGGCTGCTGCCGGTCCTCTCATTCAAAGGGTCGTGTCCATCACGCGAACATTCTCTTCCTCGGATCAGGCGGCCCTGGTGAATGCCATCGGCCTCCAGGCCAACTTCGAGCGCTCCCGCGGAAACCTCGAAGTTGCGTGGGAGCTGTACGAAGAGGGATTCCACAAGGCCAGGGAACACTTCGGCCAAGCTCATGTGACGACGCTTGGTCTTGCGCTCAACACGGGACTCGTCCTGTTGGAGCTGGAAGAAACCGAGGAGTCCTTGGATCTTTTCGAGGAGTACACTCCGATCGCGCGCGAGGCCTTGGGGCTCCGCCACCCCATTGTTGCTGGGATGATCGCAAACTTGGGAGGCGTGCGCTCTCGAGTCGGGCGTTTCGATGAAGCCCTCGCGGTCTTGAACGAGGCGATGACAAAGTTGGGTCGCTTTCCCAGTTCCGAAGACATGTTCGTCGGGCTGCTCGGCATGAGAGCGGAGGTGCACTGGGAGCAGGGAGACCGTTCGAAGGCTCGAGCGGATGCACTCGAGGTTCGAAGACGTTTGAAAAGTTGCTCCGACCCGGCGGCCGGATGGTGGCCTCACGCGCGGGATTCCGCGGACCGAGTCTTCGAATTTCTCGAGGAGGAGTCGCTTCGGTAGCCGGCCGAAGGATGTGTCGGCGGAGCCCTGCTCTTCCAGGGTGCAACAACGGAGAAGTCAGCGCGCCTCTGCCTGACTCAACGATTCCGCGGCTTGCTCGCGAACTCCTTCGTCTTCATCGTGGGCTTCCGCATGACGAAGGGCTGCATCTACTTGATCGTCGGGGAGATACTTCGCCAAGGTCTCCGCCGCTTCCTCACGAACTTCGGGATGTTCGTCGTTCGCCAACGAGTCGAGGAGCGGCTGCAAGAGATTGGGATCGGTGACCCCGTCGAGCTGACGGTAGATGTCGGCACGCACCCCAGCGTCCGCCGACGTCTGAACCAGGTCGATCATGGAGGCGACCACGTCGGGAGTCCGCGCATCGGGCTCTTCGATCCTGGAGAAGCGCAGCGATTTGAGTGCGGCCAGCCGGTCTTCGACGGAATTGCCCGAATCGAGCGCCCTGGTGCGGTATCCCGTGATGGCATCTTCCGACTCATTGTTGAAACCAGAGAACGAGACCATTCGACCCCAGTGCTCGCCTCTCGTGTTGAGTCCTTGTTGCTTTTCCTCCAGCTGCTCCAGGCGTTGGAGGGCAGCCTTCATCTCTTCCTGAACGCTCGTGAGCGTCTCTTGGGAAGTGCTCGAGTCCTCCCCTTGGCGGGAAACGACAGTCGGGGAGAGCGCTCGTTCGCTTTGGCTTGCGATGAGTTCTTGCAGGATCTGGAGGCGCTGGTCCAACAAGTCCACTCGAGAAGAAAGTCGGCCCACGGAAGCATGGGCTACCGGCTCATGTCGATCTCCGGCGCCCAAGAAGGCCATCACCGAGAGCAAGCAGGCCAAAAGTGCGAGCACCACCGAGGTTTTCGCCATGACATCTCCTTGAGCGTTTGTGCTTGCCCTCTCTGCCCTAGGCCGGCAGAAAGACGGACAAATAGTTCTTCCACGGGATTTGAGTGAGTTGAACGATGACGAAGACGACCAGGTAGAGCAATCGTGTTCTCTTCCGATCCACTTCGCATTGAGTGAAGCCGAGGAGCGCCAGGGCGTTCGCGTAGCCAACCACCGGAAGGAGAAAGTAAGTGGTGCAGATGAACGCCATCAAGAAATAGTCTCTTGCTGCATGAAACCATGAGGGGCGCCGAACGAGGTAGGCGACCGCGACGAGGGCTTCGATGAACAAAGTCCAGTACGACATGACCAGGGTTGAAATTCGAAGCCGATCCGTCGTGGTCAAGGAGGCGCCGATCCCTGATGCCGGTTGCGACGCCAGTGCCCCCACCACACGGCGATTCTCGGCAAGCTGGTCTTCTCCCAAGTTTCCAAGCCAGCTCGCAGCGATGTCGACTCTTGGATCGGTGAGGAAGGTGTAGTGCAGGAACGAGCCGTCCCAATACTCACCGGCAAGCAGTTTCCAACCTGTCGCGAATAAGAAGCTGATGCCAATCAACAATCTGGCATTCGTGCTCATGACTTCATCCGTGTCTTTGGCCGCCGTTGCCAAAGCGCAAACAATGCACCAGTACACGATGAGGTACTTGTG
This sequence comes from Planctomycetota bacterium, assembly GCA_028289345.1. Taxonomy (GTDB): domain Bacteria; phylum Planctomycetota; class B15-G4; order B15-G4; family SIAN01; genus JANQQL01. Next base: position 94,152 of record JANQQL010000019.1, read on the forward strand.
ATTGTCAATGAAGTACCACTGGAAGGCATTGACGAGAATCGATGCGCCCGCGATCGCGAGCCAAACGACCACGCTTGTCGTGAGTGGTAGGCTCACAAGAGCAATTCCGCACAGCAACTGAAGGGGGACATCGAGTTGCCAGGAATCGGACCCGTGGAGAATCAATAGCAACAGAGTCAGCCGTAGAGCCAAGACGTGTCGCGGCTGGGTAAGGAGGTCGTGGACGACTTGTCTCACGGCGCGGCTCCGGACGCGAACTCGACGGGGCCTCCCAGCGGTTCGCAGTAGACTCGAGCGGCGGAATCGTCCCATCGGAGCCGGAACATTTGCGTCTTTGCTCGGGCTGCCCGGCGGGTGTGGTCGGCGGAGGAGTCGGGATCTCTTGCGGATTTGAGTCGATAGATGTCTTTGTCCGCCACCGCGATGGCGAAGTCAAAGTCCGCGTTGGGGTTTTCCAGGCGTAGCCTCTCGGAAACTCGTTGAGCTCTCACTCTGGTATTGAGGAGATCCGTGGCGACGACGGTCGCGGCGACTTCGAGGAGGTGCCGAGGCGTCGGGTAGCACCGAAGTCGGTGCATCAGCCGAGCATTCAAGGGGCCGTCGAAGGATAGTTCCAAGGGAATCGCTTCGCCGGCATCGTCGAACGCCTGGCAGCGAATGGCCCGGGCGGTCGGGCTGTCGATGCTCCCAAACATTCCGAAGCCGCCACCTTTCCACGGAGACAGAGCGGCATGGTGGGTCATGCGGAGCTGATTGAACGCGACGAAGACCATCAATGCTGGGACGGCCCACCGGTCAAAGCACGCCCCCCACGCCGCTCTCCCGGTCATGGGCTAAACCGTGTAGCGGGTGCCATTGACGACCACCGTACCGAACGCTCCGAGAGCGCGAAGGCTTTCCACGGCTTCCTGCACTTCATGGGAATTGCAGCTCTCGTCAAGGCACTCGTGTCGCAGTTTGTTGATCACACCTTGAACGGACTCTTGAGATCCCTCGGGATAGAACAGATGCCAGGCGACGTGATCGGCAATTGCTGCGCCGGCAAGGCCTGCGAGAAGCAACAACACAACGATGAAGCGTTTCATGACACACTCTCCTCATTGAAACAAGACAACCAACGGAAGCGATCTTAGGAAAAACGCAATTCCAATGAGGGTGATTCCAGGGTGTGACTCGCGCGTACTTTCACGCTGCGAACAACACCCAAAAGTGTTGGGACGTGTTTGCGAGTGTTCTCCCTTGAGCGGTCATCAAGTTTTGGACGGGGTATCGATCTTGGACGTTATTGGCTCTTACTCGTCCAAAGATTGGTCGACAGGATGGACCGCACTTTTGGGCTGGTTTCGCAACCGCTTCTCAAGAGTCTCTGCGAGAACTTCTCTGCGACGATTGATGCTGCCGTAAGTCTGACACCATCGTCACCAACAAGTGCCCAGTTGTTTCGGCACCGGCGACGCACCAAGAGGTTGCTGCGTGGATCAGCGCCAGGAGCGTTCCCGGTCCTTCGAGACGGGAGCTTCGCAGGGCTCCAGTTCCGTGACGAACGCCCCTCGCCCGTGGGTGAATGCCACCAGGGTGTCGTCGTCCTGGAAGTCCAGGCATTCGACAACGGTGTGGGCCAGTCCGTGGTTCGCGGGATGCCAAGTGACGCCGCGGTCGTCGCTGGCGAACACGCCGAGCTCGGTGCCAACGTAGAGCTGATTGCGGTTGCAAGGACGTACCGCGATCCAGTGGGCCGGGATCTCGGGGATGCCGGGGATGCCGGTGAAGGCGATGCCGTCGATGGACAGCCAGGTGTTCCCACCGTCGGTGGATCGAAACACGTGGGGAATGCCGTAGGTGGAAAACGTGCAGTACACCGTGTCCGGGTCGATGGGGTCGATGGCGACGCTGCTGATCCAGCCGTCGGGAAGTCCGGTGTTGGAAACGGTCCAAGTGGGCGAGGGGCCCCGTGCGTTGTCGCTGCGCGCGATGGAGCCGTTGCTGAAGCCAAGGACCACGGTTTGTGGTCTTGATGGCGCGATGGCAATGGCGGAGATTTGATCCGCTCCGACGAAATTGGGGCCCACGAGCTCCCACGAGGCCGCGCCGTTTCGAGTGCGCCAGGGCCGGGAGCCGCCGGTCCAGAGCGTCTGGGGGTCGTCTTGGTCCATGGCGAACGGAGTGATGAACAGCCCGTCGTCGTCCGTGATGCCATTGATCACCTCGAAGAACGTCTGGCCGCCATCGATGGACTTCTGGAAGGTCGGGAAGAACTGGATCTCTGCGTAGAGCACGTCTGGGTTGGTGGGGTCGATGGCGATGTAGCCACCATCCCCTCCGTAGACCCGAGACCATTGATTTGGGGTGGCGAGGGAAGTCACGAGGTTGCTGCCATTGTCCTGGGCGCCGCCCATGAACAAGTCCACCTGGGGTGAGGAATCGCCGTGATAGAACTGGGTCACCCCGTAACCGTTGTTGAGAATGTCCCACTGGATTGCCGGCAACGGTTCGTCGGCGGGCAGAGGGCAGTCTTCCAGGCTCGTGGCAGCCCGAGCATTGTCGGTCCGGAACAGTCCGCCATCGTTCCCGACATACAGGGTCTGATTGGTGGTGCCGTCGTACTCGGGGTGAAACACCAGGATGTGCTGGTCGGCGTGCAGGAAGTTCGGTGAGTTCGGCAGGACGAGGTTGGAAAAGAACCAGTACCCGGTGATCTCGAAGTTCTGGCCGGCGTCGTCGGAGCGAAACAGGTCGATGCCACCGACCCAGACGACATCGGGGTCTACCGGATCGACGGCGATGATGTTGTCGTACCACCCTTGAGAGTAGGTGTCGCCGCTGATGCAGCTGGTCGCCAGGGTCAGGTTGCTGAGAAGCCACGGCCCGGTCAGGCTGGAAAAGTCCACCTGGCTGGTGAACGTGTCGCCGCCGTCGTCGGAGCGAAACACATTGACGAGCTGGCCCGTGGGATTGCCGGCGCCGTTGTCCGCCATCAGTAGGTACATGATGTCATTGTTGCTGGGGGCCAGGGCTATGGTCGTCCGTCCCATGTTGGCCGGGACTCCGTACACGTCCCAGGACGTCCCGCCATTGAAGGTGCGATAGAGGCCACCGTTCTGAAAGCTGCCGAAGGTTGCGAACAGCATGTCCGGAGCGGTGTCGGATCGGATCACCAGGTCGGTGCAACCCACCAGAGAGGCGCTGGCGGTGGGGGGCGTGTTCACGTACTGGGGATTGCTGAGCTTGACGGTCCAGGTCGACCCGGCATCGGTGCTTTTCCACACGCCGGTGCGCGTGGCGGCGTAGACGCGGTTGGAATTGTTCGGGCTGACCACGATCTTGTTCACGTAGTCGAACGCGCCGGAGGGGACTCCCGAGACCGTTCCTGGGAGCTGGGTCCAAGTGACCCCCGCGTCCACCGACTTGAAGATCCCCAGGCCCTGGACGAACGAGCTCGAGCCGTAGAAGCCCTCCCCGGTTCCGGCATACAGAACGTTCGAATCCGTGGGATCGATGGCGAGGGAGCAAACCGCGAGATTCAAGAGAAAGTCATCCGCCGGGATCCAACTGGCCCCGGCATCCGTGGACTTCCAGATGCCTCCGGCGACTCCCGCCGCGTACATCACACTGGGATTGTTCGGGTCAATGATCAGGGCTCGGGTTCGTCCACCAATATTGCCGGGACCGATCCAGTTCCAACCGATGATGCCACCAGGGCCTACCCCCGATTCGGACATGGACTGCTCGCGGGAACGCAGTGCCTCTTGTTCTGCCTGCAGTCGCTTCCACGGGATGCGAGGTTCGAAGGCCGAGAGCCGCTGATCCAGATAGAAGTCGATGGCCGCCTGTGGCTTGTTGAACGGTTTGGGACCGTGGTCGCGCAACTTGCGTTGCTTGTGTTGAATGTTGTCGCGCGCCGCGGCGATCATGGCCGGCGACACCGTTTCCATGGGGGCGGGCGCGATCACGGAAAGCGTCGACGGAGATGCGATTCGCTGCGGGCTCTTTGGGACGGGGGAGAGCAGTCCCCAGGCCAACAAGGACATCGCGAAGACCAAGGCCGCGGGAATGGCGAGGCGTCGAGCATCGTTCATGGAAGAACCTCCGTTCGATCGATTCGATTCCATCGGATCTGGTGCCGAAACGGCGGTTTCGGCAGCAAGTAGCACTGGGAGATTGCCCGTCCGAGGCGATCCCCGTGCCGTGCCTCTTTCGCTCGAAACATAGCCGGTCTTCCGTTCCGCAGGGTCAATGGCGCAAGGAAAGCCAGTTTCCCCCGGAGCCCCGTGGCGCGGTCTGAGCGCGTCCTCTCTTCTGACTGGCGGGCCCACGTGTCCGTCACCGACCCACGGAAACGACCGAACTTACGGTTCCCGGGACCTCGTGGTCACGGACTTCGCCTCCGCGTCGGAAGCAGCCGGAAGGAGTTCTCTGGCTCCGTAGAACGAAGTGGTTGGCTTCGGTTACCGCAAGTTCGAACAACAGTCGGCAATGACTGGCTCGATTCGCGAGAGCCGCATGATGGACCGACCCGGCATGAATCAGGCAGCACGGGCTCCGGGAAGAAAGAGAGGTCTTCCGCCGAAATCTCACCGGCTTGCTGCCGATCCGGACGCCTCGTTCGAGATCACCACGACAACGACTGCCATGTCTTGGATGCGAATCCGTGACCGCGAAGAAAACCCAGATTCCGCGCGATTGTCGTGCGCCGTTCCGGATTCCACTTACAGCCGCACGTCCTTCCTGGGCCCGTGGCGGTCATCCCCCGCTGTCGAAGTGGATCGACGGCCCGTTGACTCGAGGAGAGAACGATGAACTGGTGGAATCAGGCACTCGCAGAATGGGCGGTCGCGATGACGATGGCAGCCGGAGGACACGAGCACGAACAGGAGGGGCTCCTTCTCGTCTCGGACCACCACGCCATCATGCTGGATTACCTGGGGACCAAGTTTTCCTTTGCAACGGAGGAGAGGGGGATCGCGCTGACGTCAATCAGTGGCGCGGAAACCAGACTTCGTGACCTCATCCAGGAGCGGGCTCTCTTTGTCGTCGAGTACATCGAAACCCGGTTGATCTCGGTTCGAAACCACATCACCGATCGACACACTTTGCTTTGGGAACGCCTGGATACGCAGGATCTCAAACTGGACGAAGTGGATGTCAAGATTGTCGATCTCCAAGCACAGGTGACCGAACTCGAGGGGCAGGTGACAGAGCTCCGGGGTCAGGTGAGCGAAGTGATGCAGGCGGTGATGGAACTTGGTGACCAGAACCTGCGCATGGAGATCGAGCGAAACCTGTCGCTCGACGATGATGACCCCCGCCACCACCGAATTGCGAGCTTCGAGATGCCGGCCGCGGTCGGAGGACAGCTGGAACTCGTCCGGCAGGTCGTTCTGGAGACCCATCAGATGCACGTCGGTGCGGGGCTCGATTCGCATCCGCTCGCTGCACAGGAAGTGAGCCTCGGGGACACCGCGTACAACAACGGGAACTACTCCCAGGCGTTTGACCACTTTCGGAATGCCTACCGAATGATCGTGTATTGAGTCCCTCCCCCCTTCTCTTTCGTTCCGTCGATCTGCCGACAGCGATTCGCCCGGGCACCCTCATCCGAAAGATGAATCCGAAAACGTGACGGGAGCTGCGATCCTGGTTGCAGGGAGACGAGCGGGAGAGAAGGCAGCCTCACGGGGCCGCGTCATCCCTGGAGCCGGCGTTCCCGGCTCCAGGGACTGCTTGCACTCGGTTCGACCACTTCGCTCATCGGGGATGGCTACAGAAGGGGGTCATTGGAATCGGTGTCTGAGGTTGGGGCGTCAGGACCGAAGCCATTTCCTCCGGTGTACAACGGGTCCGCCCAGCGAATCTCGTCGTAGGACAACGACCACATGGCACTGACTCCGCGCCGCGCGCCATCGAGGATCTTCAACTCAAACGCCTTGGCGAGGTAGCTGTTGTAACCCATTCCGATGATCGCGAGCGCGGTCACAGGAAAGGGGGCACCCAGCGCGTTCAATCCCCCGGCAATCCCCAAGTTGACGAATATCTCGAACTTTTCCATCTGCAAACTGACCAGCTCTCTGCGCGTCAGCGTACTCCCCGCAGGGACGGGGAGATCCCCTTTTCGCAGCTTCTGGATCTCCTGGGCCATTTCGGTGAGCAAGCCGAGGTCTGACACACGTGCTTCGATGTTGTCAAGGAAGTCGTTCGCCTTGGCTGGATCCGACATGACATCACTTCCTGCGCTTCGCAGATCGTCGAGGGTCTGCTGCGCCTGGTCGCGGAGTTGGCGATACTCCTTCTTTCCAATCTTCCCTTCTTTTCGGAGTCTCTTGAGTTCTTCCAACCGCTCTTTTTGCTCTTTCTCGAGTCTCTCACGGCGTTCTTCGGGGCTCTCCTCTTCCTCCGTCTCGGTCCCCATGGGATCGACCAGACTCCAAGGGTTGTTCCCTGCGTAAGTGTATGGATTGCCACGGTTCTTCGAGTCCCCCCACTGGCCGATGGGATCCCGGGTCGTGAACCGTCCGAGCGTCGGCGACAGGTAGCGCTGTCGGAAGTAATAGAGCCCGCTTTCCCTGTCGTAGGGCCGTCCGGAGAAGAACCGGTCGTTCAGCGAGGAAGAGGCCGCGAGCACGGGCTGAAAGGTCTGCGCGTTCAGAGGCATTCCGTAGTCGTCGTAGTCGTAGGCCTCTACAACTACCCCGCTCTCGTCGCTGAGCTTGGTGACGTTTCCGAGATCGTCTCGGTGATAGACAAAGCGATTCCACTGGCCGTCCCCGTCCGCATCCGTCTGAAGCGTCAATAGATCATCAAGGCCAGACCCGTAGACATAGGTGGCGACGGCATCCCCTTCGCTTCCTTGCTCCTCGAGCACGTCCCACCCCAGATAGTAGGCGTGACTGGTCGCGACCGCTGTTTCCTTGACGATCCGCCGGCCCAGGGCGTCGTATTGGTAGTTTGATTTTCCACTGCGTCCCCCCACATCGTGCAGGGTCATCTGGTTCTTGAAATCGTAGGTCATCTGCGCACTCATGGAGGTGAGATTTCCTGCATCGTCGTAGTCCATGGCTTGCGGAAGGATGGACGTGTACTCGTGCATCTCGTTCGCCTCGTAGGCCTGAGCGGCGGTGTCTTGGATGACAACCTCTCGATTTCCAACACCGTCAAATCGGTACTCGCGAACCCGATCGGCACTGGAGCCGGTCCGGGTCGACCTCACCATCTGGTCGAGGGAGTCATACAAGTACGTATGGACGACCCCAGTGATACTGTTTTCTCGACGAGTCTTGTTGCCGTTGCGGTCCCACTCGTAGAGCCAGGAGTCCAAGGCGCTGGAATCGGAGCTCCGGGTGCTACGACTCTCCACCACTCGACCGATTTCATCAAAGAACCTCTGCTGGGCAATCGCCTCTCCCTCCGGGAAAACCGTTCGCTGTTTCATTCGCGACGAGCCCCGATACTCGTACTCTGCAATCACTTCGCCGGAGTTTGAATCAATGACTTCGTGAAGGCGATTGAGCGGATCAAAGCGACGCTCGATGAATCTTCCGCTGGGATAGCCCACGTGGGTCCGATTTCCCACGCCATCCACAGATGAGAGCACGGGAACACCATTGTGCCACTCTTCCAACAGGTGATTCATCGAGTCATAGACGCGAGTGAATCCGGAGTCATCATCGGTCGCACTGATCAGTCTTCCGAGCCCGTCGTAGACATAAGTTTCAGCGCTGGATCCACTCACTCCTGGGCCGGGCTGAATCGAGCGAGAGATCAGCCGCCCTGCCGCATCGTGGGTGTTACTGATTCCCGTGCCTCGAAGATCCACGAGATCCGCCACGAAACCTCGGGGATCGTAACTGACGATATTGAGAGTCTCTCCATCGGCGAAGATCGTCACCTGCCTCCGACCGAGCGCGTCGTACTCGTATTCGGTTCTTTGACCGTTGTCATCTTCTCGTCCGATGACTCGGCCGTCACGATCGTAGTCAATGGTAGTGGTGACCAGGCCGTCCCCTGCTGCAAGACTATCCGGGCTACCGTCGCCCACCCCTCCCTGCTTGAGAAACCTCAGAACCTCGACCTCTCGAGAAGCTCCGTCGAAACGTCGGTGAACCACGTTCCCATGGTTGTTGATGACTAAGTTCGTGGGGACGCTGGAGACTCCCAAGTGTTCGCCATAGCCCACCAGTGTGGATAGATAGGATGCAGAAAGGTCGCCGGAGTTCGAATCACTCTCAAAGACTGCGTTCGATCGGGAGTCGTAGAGAATTCTCGTTGTGTGACCAAGCTCATTCGTGCGCGCGGTGACCCTTCCCAGCGAATCTCGAAAGATCCAGTCGGTCAATGTCACGCTGGAACCGTCTTCGTGAAACTCCGTGACCTTCACCTCGATCACTCTGCCTGCCTGATCGCGGACATACTCCGTCCTTTGACTTCCCGGCACGGTCCAATCACTGCCCGGCAGCCAGGCACAGGAACCATCCCACTCCGCGATCGCGTTTCCCCGCGAGTCGTAGGCTCGCCCCTCAAATCGGCGACTGTCATCAACCCGCATGGTCACATGGTGACCTTCGTCGAAGATCCGTCGCACCGTGACCCAGCCATCCGCAGGGCTGAGCGGCCCATCGGTCACCGGGAGAACGGCGTCGTCGGCACGGAGAAGGTCATTCGACTCGTAGGTCCGATTGTGCTCATCGAATCGAGACACGGAATGGGCCAGGAGAGTTCCCGAGGTCTCGTCCCCTTCATAGGAACGAATCTCGAGGATCTCGTCCATGAGGCCCACTTCTTGAATCTCTTCGTCGCCGAGAGGTGATGTGGCTTTGATCAAACGGTCAAAGTTGTCGTAGGTCGAGCTCCATGCGTGGCCGGCGGCATCGATCCGCTTTTCTAGGTTTTCGTGTTCGTCGTATTGATAACGCTCTGTCACTTTCTGCTCTGGACCAGATGTGGCAGGCGCGATTGCCGTGATCGCCGGATCGGACAGTAGCGCAGAATGCGCGGAGGACCCGGAGAACCCATCCACCAGACCTCCCCGTGTCATGCTGAGCAACAGGCCTCGCTCGTCAAACACTTGGGAGATGACGTCGTTGGGCTTCAGGAACGACTCGGGCAAGAACTCGACGACTTGGTTGCCATCTCGATCGTAGCGATACCGGGTCACGGCCCGCGAGGACCCGTCGTGAGGAGCATCCACTTCGACGAGCTGATTGAGGATGTCGTAAGTCGAGTACCGGACCAGATCCCCGAGAGCTTCGTCTTGGCCGGTCGGGAGTCCGGTGATCGGATCACACCCCGGCTGCACGTGATCGAAGACTTCTTCAACGACGTTTCCATTTGCATCATGAACGTACGACGTGGCGTGGCCCATTGGGTTGATGGTGCGTGTGATTTCGTCGAGCTCGTTCCATTCCGTCACCGTCACCGCACCCACGGCGTCGGTTTGAGCAACCACACGTCCCACCGCATCGTACGCCGTTGACTCGGTCGCGCCGTCGGGAAGGATCGTCTGTCCGACGAAGCCGCCACCTCCAGGAGACGGCGGCGCTCCCTGGAGTCCCAGAGGGTCCGAGGCCGGATAGTGCCAATGCTCGGTGGTGAACCCACGCGAATCCGTGGCAGAAACCACTTGTCCGAAGTCGTCAAAGACCATGCGGCTCTCGACGGACTGGGGAACGAAAGTCGGGTGGGGGTCGCCGATGGAGTCAGGCGCCATCACATGTGCCGTCAGATCCGTTTGGACGATGGGGTTTCCCTGCGACTGATCGACTTTCCCGTCTCCATTGACATCACCCAGATTGTCGACATCGAGGATTCGCGGCAATGCTGCATCGAGACCGGGCAACGCCCCGTAACTCGAGTTCTGAAGGAGGTCGATCTGCCATAGATTGACGGTCGGCAGCCACGTGGTGCTGAGATCCCCTTCCTGGTAGTCGAAGGTGGACGTCGTCATGTATCGACCCAATGACCATGGGCCGCCGTTGCTGGGTACGTAGAGCGGGTCCATTCCGCGGGGGTTGATGTAGGCGCGCTGCTGATTGAACAACGGTTCGTAAGCAAACCCAGTGACGATTCGACTCCCGTCATCGGGATTCGGCGCCTTTTCGACTCGGAGAAGGTTGCCCCGCTGAAATCGATCGGGACTGAGATCATCGTATTGGTACTGAATCACCTGCCTCGCCGTTTTCTCCTCGATCAGCATCCCGTTTCCATCGAAGGTCCGTTTCGTGACGTAGCAAGGGGGATCGCTCGAGCGAAGTGGAGGCTCGAATGCCGGTAGATAATGGGTGTCGGGATTCAGGAAGTTCAGCTGTGCATCGGTCGCCGTTGCCTCTGACAGAAGGTCGAGACGGACCAGGCCATCGACGTCGACGGTGTCTGGGTCGGCGAAGACCGGATGATTTGGATTGAAGCGCCCGGTGAACTTGTACGAGAGCACGTTGAATCCTTGGGGGTCAAAGACCGTCGCAGTGACGTTTCCTCCTGGCGAAACGACGACAACGCGACCACCTTCTTCCATCCAACCTCGGTCGATTGGTGAAGGGGGGATTTCGGCAAGGAAGAGATATCGACCTCCCGCTTCGATTCCGCTCGAGTTCGTTCCACCGATCGTTTGTGCGATCACTCTTTGGCCGGCATCGTCAAATGTATTGACGAGGAATGGGACAGGATTGAGGGGATCTTCCTCGAGGTCCATTGGGTTGAAGATCTTCTCGATGCAGCGTGCAGTGCTCGAACCCGCAATCCCATACTCGTAGCGACGAGTCCGCCCAGCGCCCGCCTGCGACGCCAAGGCGGGCGACGTCACCTCATGAAGAAGCCCGTCTTCGTAGGCGTAAGTCACCACGCGGCCAGTGAAGTCCGTGATCGAAGTCAAGAGCTCATCGGTGTAATCGAAGGTGATCTCACGACCGAGGTCGTCGATCGCCTTTTCGGGGCGGTAGTGCTTTTCTCCTGCCGGGCCGACGGCCTCGTACTGCAACTGGATCGTGTTCCCTGAGCGATCCGTGATGTAGGTCAACCAGTAAGTGGTGGTCGTCCCTCCTACCAGCGGCGAGTTCTTGTCGAGTTGCTCGAAGCCGTGAATCGTCCCGTTCGGAGAGCGCATGTAGAAGGACTGAGGGTGATAACCACCGCTGTCGGGGTCGTCTCCAAATGCCAGGAAACGATCGAAGTGCCCTGCCGGTCTTTCCCATTGGTTCTGAGAATCGCCAGGCGTCAATTGATCGATGCCGTTCTTTCCGTCGTAGTAGTACACCCCCTCCACGACCTCGGTGGGGAACGAGACGGATCCACCCAAGCCACCAACACCGACGACTCCTGGGAAGCCCCCCTCGTGACTCCCCCCTTCTCCTCCGGTTCCGTGACCTCCGCCGAGACCTCCCCCCGACACCCCACCGGTCACTCCACCGACGCTGCCGCGTGGCAAGGTGAATGGGGAACGACCCACCGTATCCTGGGGCCCGTAGTAGAGCTGGACGAAAGGCTTGTATTGGATCACGACTCGCTGAAACAAGCTGAGATCCCATTTCGGACCGAGATAGCTGTGAACCGCCGTTCCGTTGTGGTAGGTCCGGTGAAACTCGAGGTCGAGCCCTCGCCCCGGCAAAACCAAGTCGGTCTCTTCCAAGTGGAAGTTGCCCGTGAACAGGGTGACCGGATCTCCGGCTTCCTCGTCTTCCTTCTCGGGTTCGGTCTCATTCTCGTTGGTCTCGTCTTGCTCCTCGGGAGGAGGCGGTGGAGGTGGTGGGGGCGCCGGGGGCGGATCATCCCCGCGTTCCACAATTGCCGCGGCAAGACTTGGTGCCGATGGCAAGCCGACCAACAAAACGAAGAGACTGCAGAGCAACGTTCGTACGGGAAGCACGGGGATCGGTCCTTTCCTCACTACCCAGGTCGCGAGCTGGGGGAGTCCGTCGTGGCCGTGGACCCTCAACCAAGGGTCATCACCGATTCGCGTTGGTCGATCCCGAGAAGTTCTGACGATTTCCTGTTTTTTCCAAGTTCCTGGAGGCGGCGAAAACCACAAGCGCTCGCCGCGCGGTTTGCGGTTTCGCTCGGGAGTGGTCCGCTCGGGACTCCCAAGTCAGCCCGGAAGGATGGGGGACACTCGAGTTTCCGAGTGGGAAGCGCGAACTGTTCGGTCATCAGCAAAGGGAGTGGGCATCGTGGACCGGGGGGGCGGAAGGGAGAGTAAGACGACCCCAAACCTGTCAACGCCCCTCCGAGGAGCGTCGGACGCAAGGCGCTGCTTTCCCGCTCAGTTTGGTCCGAACACGAAGCGGTTGGCTTCTGACGCTGCGACTTCGAAGGACCGCTGGCCGATGACCGATTCCTCGTCGAGGAGTTGCATGACGTAGGGGCCTGGCATGAGTGAGAGGCGAGTTGGTGGTGGGGCCACGGCCCGCAGGGAGAATGGCGGCAGAGCGTAGCTCTCCCCATCGGGACGTGGTTCGCGTGGCTCACTGACCAGGTGAAACGAGTAGCGGCCGGGGTCCGAGGGCCACTGCCAGTGCAGGTTGACGTCGATGGGAATCGGCAACGGGACGCTCATGTCCTTCGTTTCTCCCGGCAAGAGATCCACCTCGTAATCGGTGTAGGCGCCGGAGTGAGTCACGACGGTCAGGTAGTAGTTGCCTGCACGAAGGCCTTCCGCTTGAAACTCCCCGTTCTCTGCCATGGCGACCGGTGACCAGATGAGTTTGCCCGCACCGCACAGCCACATCTTCGCTCCATCGAGGAGGTCGGTGGACCCGGTTTGCACCGATCCCTTCAGGGTCGCCGAAGGTGTGGAAGGAATCACGAGTTCATACTCCTCGTCTCGGCACCAGAGTCCTTTCTGTTCGAGAAGCGGGAGGCCCGCGCTGCTAGAAGTGAGGACCGTGACGAAGAATTCGCTCGAGGGACAGTTCTCGAAGACCGCCAACCCGGTGTCGTCCGAGCTACCGCGGGCAATGAACGACTCGGTTCCCTGCAACGAGCGCAACCGAAGGTGAAGCGAGGCAAGAGGGTTCCCGAGCTCGTCACGGCATCGCAGCCTCAGACGGAGGGCTTTGGCCAACTCCACGGACCAGCCTTTCTCTTCTCGAGGGCCAAAGCGCAGTTGCTCGACCACACCAAGGGTGGGGTCTTCGGCCGAGCGAACCGATACCCACGCCAGCCCCTCGGCGATTCCACGCACCTCGAAGACCCCGCGTTGGTCGGTGCACGAGGACTCGATTCTGCGGTTCATTCCGATCCGGCCGGTGCGGATTACGACGTCCGCTCCCACTGCAGGCGTGCCGTCCGGGTTTTCCACGGTGCCACGAATCGAAGCTCCCTCATGAAGAACGATGTCTCCGAAGTCGATCTCCCTTCGGCCACGGGGCTGGATGGTGTCTCGAGTGATCAAGTACCCCGCTTGACGAGCACTGAGCCGGTGCTGGTTCGGAGAGAGGCCATCGTGCTCGAAGTATCCTTCCTCGTCGGTGAAGACTCGGAGTACGTAGCGAAAGCGGAACGGGTCATGGTCGGGCACGTCAAGTGTCCCGGGTTCTCCGAGGCAAACCACGGCATCCGGGATGGGTTCCCCATCACTGTCCACCACTCTGCCGATCACCGTGACGGCATCCGAGGAAATGCGGATGGCAACGTCCTGGTCGCCCTCTTCGAACGGGGCATAGAGGATGCCCGTATGGACGAACCCCGACTTGTCGACGCCGATCCCGAAGTAGCTCTTGCCATCGTCGATGCCGGGGGCAAGAACCTGGTTCTCGGCGGCGAGGGGGACTGTCGCGCGTCCGTCCGCATCGGTGTGCGCCACGGTTTCGTAGCGATCGCGAATCCCAAGGGGTTCTGGAAACTGGAGCAGCACGCTGGCCCCTTCGACCGGCTGGTCGCTCTGGTCGACGACTCGCAGATTCAACGAGCCGAGGGGACCGGCCGGCGATACTGCAGGCGGGACTTCGGGCGATTCGGACAACGGCGAGTCGTCGGACTCGCGTGACTCCATGACTCGATCGACCCGGATCGACGGTGCTGGGTCATCGACGGGAGGCGTTGCGACTTCGGCAACAGGCGCCAGAGGCATCGTGACCGGTTGGCGAGTACCCGACCACAGTAGGGCGCTCGCGACGAGAACGGCTGCAGCAATGGCGACCACACGGCCGGTTCTTTGTTTTGGAGGATGAACTTCACGGTCCTTCATGCCGGTCGCGTGCTTGGCCCCCGCGAGTGGACCGCGGGTGTCGGCCTTCCAGGCGAGGATCGCAGCGACCCAGTTGTCGCATGCCCTCTCGGTGCGCCGGTCCAGTCGTTTTCGGATCCGCGCAAGGCCCCGCTGGATCTGACTGTGAACCGTGTTGGTGCTGCGACCAAGCCGCTGAGAGATCTGTGCTGGCAACTCGTTGTCGAAGAAGCGCATCCGGATGACGGTCCGGTACGGTTCGTCGAGATGACTCGCCTCGTGACGGATCAGGTGGAGGAGCTCCTGACGACCGGGATCGTGGCGAGGCGTGGTCAGCTGTTCGCACTGTTCCGGGGGTGCCAGGGGAACCCGCCGGCGGTAAGCCTTGCGGGCGGCGTTTCGAGCCACGGTCCTTAACCACCAGCGCAAACCGCTCCGGTCCGTGGGAGGATGCTCGAGAGCGGCAAGCCACGTCTCCTGGACGATGTCCGCGGCCGCTTCGCGATCACCCGCGAGAACGAGTGCCAGGCGTTCCAGTTCGATGCGGTGCTCGAGCAAGTCTTCGGGGTGCTGGATTCTCTCCGTCATCCGGATTCGAACCTTTCCAAAAATCCTGCACTTTTCATGCACAGGATGGAGGGGGAACCGACTTTCACCGGGCGAGTTTCACTTCGCCAATGCCCATCCCCTTCGATTGGTGCACCCCATCGAGGGTGGGTCGAGTCTGCCGATCCTCCTTGGATCGTGTTCGAGAACCTGAAGAAAGCTAATGCCCATGATTCGACATCCTGTCAAGCCCCTTCTGTCTGCCGTCGCCGTGACGGCATTCGCTTTTGTTCCCCTCACCGCGGCGAACCAGCCACCCGCCAGTTACGACTCCTTCGCCACGGTTCAGTTCGATGCTGTCACGGGGCAGATCACCAATCTGCAAGAGCAGTACCTGTTCTTTCCCCCGGGGGACTACCACCTCGACAACCCCGTCCTGATCGATCGGGAAGATTCTCTGTACCTTCACGGCGGAGATCGGTGGCAGACCCGCCTCTATCCGCGAAACCCCAGTCAGCCCTTGTTTCTTGTCAACAAGGCGGACTGTGTGAACGTGACGGGACTCAGCTTTCACCGCGATGATGACATGCCCACTGTGCTCAACTCGAGTGTCATTCGCTTCAAGAACAAGGCACCCATTGAGTTTGAGTTCATGGAATGCCGGGTGACCGACATGACGATCCAGATCACGGGGCCGGGGTCGTTTCGCCTCCAAGGCGCCGATCTCCAGGCTTTGAGTCGGGTTTCGTCTCCGCTGATGGTGAGCCACCCACTGGCCGACGTCGTCGTGGTGGCAGGCAACATCGGGTGTCGGAATCCCCTGGACCCAGGAATTCCGGAGTACTACCACACATGGGTGCAGTACGGGCGTCTCCAGATGTTCACCGTCAACGTGCAGAACGCCAAGAGCCTGGCCGACTTCCGGATCGACCGTGCTTCCTCAATCGGTCCGCACATCTTCGCCAACGTGCGCAGCGAGGGAACCAAGTGCCGCACCAATGGCCTTCCCCCGTCCGGTCTGCTCTACGTGCCTCCTTCGAGCGAAGACGTGGATGTGTTGTTGTTGAACAACTCAGGCTCATGGTTCCAGGCAACCCCTGCGGCGCCTTGTGCGACGGGCACTCGGTTCGTCGATTACAACGCCGCCGGGACACTGTGGCTCATCCACAACAACGGTCCCGCGGGATGCGATCACCTGGTGACGGGCTTCGCGCCAGGGGCGGAGATCATCGCCGTGGGCAACCGCATTCGGAATGACATCGATCCCCTGCCCGTCTTCGGCGCAACCTTGACGGTGGCCGGAACGGTCTTCTCCTCCCCCCAGGGACCGTCGGGCCAGTTCCTCGATCCGGACGACTCTCTCGATGACCCCTCGCTTCCCGCGGTGCCAACGGTCTCCATTCCACCGGCCTTGACCCGCCCTGTCGTGAACAGTCCCTTGCCCGGGATGGTGGATGTGGGTTCGTTCCAGGAGCTGTGTCCAACCGATACCTGTGCGCTGCGAGCCGCGTTCGTGACCGCGCAGCTTTCGACGGGAATGGTGTTCATTCCGGCCGGTGACTATCACATCGAGGAGCCGCTCTACTGGCAGCACTCGGACTCGCCGTTCTCGTTCAATTTGGTGGGTGGCTGGATCGCAGGCCCGGGAGCAGATCAGACTCGCATCGTCAGCAACCCGGGAGCCGCAGTCTTCCTCTCGGAGGGCATCGGGCATGCCACCATTCAAGGCATCACGTTCGAGCAGCTCCCGGACCCGACCGTCCCGGAGCCGGTGGAATCCTGCGTCCGTCTCGAGAACAACACCAGCGTGGGTTTTGCAACCAAACAGGTCATGTTTCACGACTGCCGCTTCGTCGGCGGCCGACACGGCGTCGCGTTCGGCATGGAAACCCCGACCAACGCAGAAGCCTGCATGATGGTTCACTGCAGCTTCGAAGAAGCCAAGTACGGAATGGGCATCGGTAGCTTCAACGCCTTGTCGCATCTCGTCTATCACGGTTCCTTCATCGACAACGAAATCACTGTGGGTCACGACCCGCAAGCATCTCAGCGAGGCGGGACCTGGAGCGGTTACTTCGTGGACGTGACCGGAACCACCGAGAAGGAGTTCGAGTTGCTCACTGCCGCCGCGGGAGTCTACTTTCACCACCAGTGGAACTCTGCGACGGAGGTACTCTTCGATCAGGGGGCGACAGGAGCCTCCTTCTTCCCAGCCTTCAACCAATGCGAACTCTCGACCCCCCTGTCCACGACTCCCATTGACTGGGGAGCGGGCGGCGGTTTGTTGTTCCTCGACTCGACGCTGTACGGGGACGAGGTGTACTTCTGGAACGCGCTCTCGGCGAAGTTCGGCGTACGCATCCGAGGCAGCATCGACGGAGAGTTCGCGGCATCGAACTTCCCCGACTCGATCCAGAGAACTTACGAGTGGGACTGAGCTACTGACGCGTGGCGCAAGACCAAAGGGTCGCCCCATCGGCAGGTATGCCGGTGCGGGCGATCCTTGCTTTTGCCTTCGCCGAAACAACCTTGGGGATGATTCGAAGCACCCGCGGCACCTCCTCCGTCGACAGCACCAGCGATGTCGTTTACGAGAGATTCTCCTCTGGGTGGGTAGCTCCCAACAACAGGAGCGCTGTCCTGGCGGGACACGAGAGGGCTCGGTAACAGATGCGGACAGGCTGTCATCGCGGAGAGCCTGGCCAAACGTTGACGATCTGGAACTCGTAAGGCGGATGCGTGCACGGAGGCAGATGTCAGTCGTCGCCGGACTGCTCCGCCTTGTGCTCGGCGATGAGCCGATGGATGTCCTCTTCGAACGGAAACGGCGGCAGGTCCTCGGGGCGTGTGGTTGGAAGCTTCGGCTCTGGTTCATTGACCGCCTTCAGGACGGCGCGGCAGTCCCGCAGTTCCCAGTGGAAAGCCAACGGCGGACCGTCCGCCCACGCCTTCGGGTAGGCGGTCAGAGCGGCGTCCCGGGCTTTCTCAGTCTCGCCCAGTGCAAGCCAGAGCTCTGCCAGTGGAAGGTACGGTGGTTCGCGCGCCATGCTCAGGTTCGCGGCGATGGTCCGAGCTTCGTTCAAGCGACCAGTTCTGACCAAGGAGATTGCGTACTTGGCCTCATCGCGGGCCGTCGGTAAGGAGCACTCGCGGCCTAGTTTGATCGCCTGCTGGAACGCTTCGAGTGCCTGATGATGCTCTTCGGATTGCTGGAGCCACAGCGCCTTCGTCGTCAGGCAATAGCGTTGGGAGTCGACATCGCCTTGGACCTGAGCGGTGCGAAGGTGCTTGTCCAACTCTTCAAGCTTCAGTGTTCCAGACCATCGATCGACTTGAAATCGCGCATCGACAACCCACGGGATCATGTACGTGGTTCCCTCGAAGGAAGACGGCTCGTCAAGACGCGCTCGAGGGGCGTACCTCCTCCAGGCGAGATTCCCCAGATTCGCCATGGTGACCGTAAGCTTATAGTCGTGATCGCTCAGAACGTAGGGTGTGTCGACTGCCTGAGCAACAGCTCGGGCCAGATTGAGAAGCCGTACCGCGTAGGCAGTCTTCCCAAGATACCTCATCGAGATCGATAGGTTGGTCAAACTAGTGTGCACCTGCGATAGCAGTCGGGAGCGCAAGTTTTCCATCAGATCAACTGTGTGCGCGGCTTTAGACTCGTGCATTAGCCCAAGTCTATCGGCCGCCACTCCGAGCTGATTGGACAGGATCCGACGGTGCTCTGCGGATACGCCGGGATGCAGATTTTGAATCGCCTCCCCAAAGAGCGGGCGAATGAGCTGGTAACTCGCAGATACGCGTCCGGTTCTCTGAAACACCGACATTAGGTTCTTGGCTAAGAGCTCTGCCACCGACTCCATGTGCCCCCCCAGCACCAGCACTCGAGCGAGTTCCAGGTAAGCGTCGACCTGTGCGGCCGAGGCGTTGTCTGAGAGAGTCTCTGGAGCCTTGGCGCGGGCGTAGTCGGCGACTACCTGACCAACTTCGGCACGACCTGCATCGCTCATCACGTCCCTAAGAAAGGCCCGTACCAGCGGATGGAGGTCATAGGCAATCGCGGTGGGATCACGGACCAGCAGTCCGCAGCGCTGGAGGGTAAGCAGGGCCTTGCGCAGCCACACCTTCGCCGCGTGAAGTTCTGGCGATGCTTTCCAGGCAGCCAAGTCGCTCAGGAAGGTCTGTCGCGCCTGCGATGCACGTCGATGGGCCTCCTCGGCTTCCAACTTCAGCGCCTCGATCTCGGTCTGGAGTTTCATCTTTCGGCCCGATTCGTCCGTCGTCCGGAGTTCTTGCTCCAAACGTCGCTGCTTGAACGGACGTCCGTAGCTCTCTGTAGCGCCCGCCTCCGGGGCCTCCTCAGGCGGAGCCGACCGACGTGGGTTCAGGGTTTCCAGGACCTCGAACTCGACACTGTGAGAGAAGAACGCGATCCGCCCCAGAAGCTGTCGCGCATCTGGCTCGAGTCCCTCGTACGCCACCTTCAGCACATGCTTACGCTTGCCGACCAGTCCATCCAGGCTGGCGAGGTCCACCTCGCGTGCGCCTAGGGGGTCGATGAGCCAGTGGTCAAAGTCACAGGGAGCCGGCGCGTGCTCGCGAACGAGACCCGCCACGACGGCGATCACCAGCGGGTGACAACCGAAGTGTTCGCCGAGGTAGCGACGGATCTCGTCACCGTCGCCCAGGATTCCGGCCTCACGCATCATCCGCTCGGCGTCTTCGGTCGTGAGTCCTTCCAGGGTTTCACGAACGACACCCGCCAACGGCTGTTTGCTCGGACCCAACAGTGCTGTTGGGAAGTTGCGTGTCGAGATCAGGAGCTTTGACGGCCGGGCACTCGCGAGCGCGCGGAGCAAATCATCGTCCTCGGGCCGGATGCAGAGGTTCTGGTCCTCCCCTCGCCGGCCTTGCCGGTCGGCCTCCTCGTCGGGCATGTGCGCGCTGTCGAAGCGACCGTAAGCGAGCAGGACGCGCTCAAGGCCATCCATGACGAGAAACCACGAACGCGACGAGAGCTGTGCGACGAGTTTGTCGGCCAGATCCCGGGCGTTGATCTTGCGCAACGTCTCCACCGGGCAGCCTTGCATGTACGCAAGGGCATACTGGCAGAAGTCGCGCATGCTCGCTCCCTCCTCGTAGAAGGAGTACCACAGGCGGCCGGCGACGTCGGGAAGAGTCTCGGGGGCGTGAGAGGTGACCCAGCGGTGGGTGAGCATGCTCTTGCCCATCCCTCCGATGGCTTCGACCACCATCATCGGCATGTCCGTCCGGGCCCACTCGGTGATTCGGTCCAACTCGCGAACACGTCCGACAAACTCCGTCCCCTGGGCGAACGGTCTGACCATGTAGAGCGCGGGAGTTGGCGGAGGCAGCTCGTCCTTGGTCAGCGTTCCTGGATCCGAGCTCGGGGTTCCATCTCCCCGGATACGGTCTCGCATGACACGGTAGAGATCGTGAGCGGCAATGGGCGCTGCTTCGCGAAACTCCTGTTCGCTTTCGACCGTGACCGCGACCACGTGCTGATTCACGGCCGTGCGCAGGGCCTCCAGTTTCCCGCGCTTTTCCGGATCCCACTCGTTTTCGTCATCACCCACTGGGTAGCGGCGCCCGAAGATCAGACCGGTGATCGGAATCCCGCGCTCCTGCGCGCGTTGGAACTCGAGAGCCGTTGTGGAGAGCCCCTCCGGGTTGCGCTCCGGGCACGGGCGGATCGACCCGTAGCGCTTGCCAA
This sequence comes from Planctomycetota bacterium, assembly GCA_028289345.1. Taxonomy (GTDB): domain Bacteria; phylum Planctomycetota; class B15-G4; order B15-G4; family SIAN01; genus JANQQL01. The sequence goes on from JANQQL010000019.1 coordinate 114,587, forward strand.
GGACGCAGAAATAGGCATCGGCCTCGTCCACCTTGGCGATCGAGGAGTCGATCACGTCGCGGTCTGAACGCGTGCCATCATCCTCCATTCGCACGACCTGCATGCCGCACTGGCGGAGGATCTTGCTGACGACCTCGCGATGCCTCTCGAGATCGTTGAATGTACTCGAGAGGACGACCTTGGGGCTCTTTCCATCCGACATCAGTCCGCGTTGCTCCTCACTAGTGATGGAAGGCGTTCTTGGAAGTCCCGATCCCAACGGGAAGTGAGTGCTTGTCCCACTTGGACATACGATACCCAATGCTCAAACGTAGTGCTCTTCGTGCCAGCGCATTCCCATGGACATGATCCGCTGCAAGATCTCGTCGTAGGACAGTCCCGATTGCTTGGCCGCACTCGCGAACTCCTCGGCTTCGGCAATGTCCGGATTGGGGTTCGCTTCTAGCAAGAAGAACCGCCCATCTTCCCGCAGTCGAAAGTCCATGCGCGCATACCCATTCAAACCCAGCACTCGATACACGCGGCGCGCCGTGTCTTCCAACTGAGCGCGCAGTTCGTCGGAAATGTCTCGTGCCGGCCCCATGCGGACTTTGTACTTCGCCTGATAGGCGAGATCCCACTTCACCGAGTAGGTCGCGATGCGGGCGGCGTCGTCGGGAAGGTCGTCCAGGTAGATCTCCCAGACCGGCAACATCTGGAGCCGGTTGTTTCCCCAGACTCCGACATAGAGCTCGCGTCCTTCGACGTATTCTTCGACGATCGCTGCCGTTTCGAAGCTTTCGTGGACGAACTTGACGCGCTTGTCGAGGCCGGCCTTGTCCTGCACGATGGAGGCCTGAGCGATGCCCGAAGACCCCTCTTCATTGAGCGGCTTGACGATGAGCGGGTACTCGAGCCGGGTGCGAGGCCGGCGTTGGGTCTTTCGGCGAAACGTCGCGAAGCGAGGGGCGCGCACCCGGTGGTAGTGGAGGATCTTCTTCGAAAGCGCCTTGTCCCGGGCCAGGATCAATCCGCGCGGGTTGCAGCCGGTGTAGGCGGCGCGCATCAGCTCCAGGTATCCCACCACGTTGGTGTCGTAGGTGGCGAGTCCGCGGAACTGGTCCACTAGGTTGAACACGATCTGGGGTCGGTGTTCCTCTAACGCCTCGCGAAGAGGGGCCAGCTCGTCTTCCAGGGCCAGAGGAGCGACGTCATGGCCGGCGGCGGTGAGCGCGGTGAGGACGTTGTGGTCCGCGCGGTACTGCTCGAATTCCTTCGGGGAGAGTTTCTCGGCATCGGGCGGAGGAGCCCGGTCGCCTTGCATGAGAACCAAAACCCGTAGTTTCTTCATCGAGGCTTTCTCATAGCGGATGCCAATCCCGTCGGTAGAGGTGATTGGTGGTATGAAGAGTCAGCAGAATGGCGAAGTCGATCTTCACCTGTCGGGCGTTGCCACTCGTTCGCAGATCCAGGTCTCGGGATCGCTGAATCATGTCCTTCAGCACCTGGTCGAGGGTGAACTGGTACTCGCCGGTCCAGCGACTCACCAGCTCGCGCACCTCGCGACGATGACGACGCAGGAACGTCGCGGCGGGCTCGCCTTTCTTGCCCTCGTCCGGGAATAGTCGGCGCAAGTCGCGGTCGTAGGAGTCCGGATCGTCTGGCAGATAGTGAGAGCGCTTCTGCTCGTAGTACTCGCCGAGGGGCATGGACAGGCGCGAGGTGGAGTACGGCCGTTGACGGTTGCGATTGCGAGGAGGCTGAGACCCCAGCTCCTCCATCAATTCGTCCACGTACAACAGCTTCTTGAGCGCAGGCCAGCCGGCGTAGCGCTTGCGCCAGTTCGATCGTGGCGCCAACCAGACGGCAAAGGTCTCGGCGAAGTCCTCGTCGGGATGAGCCTGGGCGTACCAGGAATCCAGGTGTTGCACGAAGCGCTTACTGGTGGGATTCGGCCGATAGTAGTCGGGGTATGGCTTGGATGAGGATCCGAACAACTTGCGCCATTGTTGACGTCGGTGGAACTGATACGCGTTCTGCAACACGTGGCCGGTCTCGTGGCGCAGCAGGCGACGGCATTCGGAGAGGGTCCCGCCTTCGACTTCCAGCATCTGGTGTCGTTCCAGACGCATGAGCCGAGGGTGGGCCAGGTAGAACGGAATGGCCACTCCGGTGACGTCGCCGGGAACGAACCACTCGTCGGAAAGCCAGAAGTGAGGTCGGAAGCGAATGCCTCGCTGGTCGAGCTCGTGAAGCAAGCCTTGGATCGGGTCTTCCAGCCAGGTGCCTTCGATGCTCAGCCCCAGATCGCGAATGCGAACCTGCAGCAGATCCCGCGTTCCCAAGGTTTCCCAGGAACCGGTGCGGCTCGAAGATGTGCGGGCTTTGGCTTTCTTGGGAGCCGGCAACGCGGACGACCCTCCCCAGAGGCGACGGAAAAGCCCGGCATCTTAGCCTGTCAGATTCATGGCGGCCTACCGCGAACGGCTTCCGGGCGGGCCCTCGAGGGAGTCCCTCGCCGCCGGATCGGGGCTTTTGGCGTCCGTGTTCCTCCTTGAACTCTCGACGGATCCACCGATTCGCCTGGGCTCCGACTCCTTGGCGGAAACGTCATCTGAGGGTCGGTCATTCGAAGCCTTTTTCAACCGCCAGCAAGGCCACCTCCAGCGCCCGATCGCCTCGAATCCGGCAACCCGCTGACCACCGGTTGCGGGGACGGATCCGCGCGGCAGACGGTTCGACGAAAGAGTCACGAACTTCCCGGGGTGAACACCTACCATCGTTCGGCAAGGAGAACCCATGGAACCCAAAGAGACCCTTGCCCTCCGAACCATGTTGCTGCCCCGGGACACCAACGGCGCAGGCACCATCTTCGGAGGGGTCATCCTCAGTCAGATCGACCTCGCGGGCGCCGGAGTCGCTCGACAGCACGCCTGTCACCGCTACGTCACCGTCGCCATGAAAGAGGTGAAGTTCATTGCCCCTGTTTTCGTCGGGGACATCGTGTCTTACTTCGGCAAGGTCGTGAAGGTTGGGACGACTTCGGTCACGACCGAGATCCGCGTCGAAGCCGAGCGCTTCGCGGATTGTGCCGAAACCGTCGAAGTGACCACGGCGGAAGTCATCTACGTGGCGGTGAATGAGCGCGGCCAGCCCATTCCGATCCAGGATGCTCGAAGCGATTGAAGGAGCGCTCGCCCGTGCGATTGCGATGACCCTCTTTGTGATTGATGGAGGCTCATGTTTCCATGCCTGCCAACGTGGACCGCTTGAAAGATGTTCTGCCCAGGCCATGGAAACGCCCGCGGGGTTGCAAAGAAGCCAACCGGCAATCGAGGCAGCGCACTCCCACGTGGGAGGTTGCCGCTGATTTGTGCGATCGATGACCCCACGCCTCCTGACAATCCTGAGAGATCCCCGGGAGTCGCGAGCCAAGTGCTCACTCACGCCGTTGCGCGGGCATCCGGACGTGGAGTTCGTCAACTATCGACCGGGACGGGCCTTCGACGCCACGGGAATGCTCATGTTGCATCCCAAGGGACAGCTGCTCTCTCGCGAGGATGCTGGTCGCCCGCTGTTGCTCGTCGACTGCTCTTGGCGACGGTTGCCGACTCTGCTTCGAACGGTGACCGGAGATCCCGTTCGTCGACGACTCCCCGAGTTGCGCACGTCTTACCCGAGAAGAGGAGCCGTCGATCCGGAGGGAGGACTCGCGTCCATCGAGGCCGCCTTCGCCGCACTGGCAATCCTTTGCCAGGAGATCGACGGGCTGCTGCAGCACTACGAATGGGCCGAGGAGTTCCTGACCAGCAATGGTCTGAAGGACTAGGGCAAAGCAAGAAGCGGCGACTTTGGTCGAAGGATGGTGGTTGGTTTCCTTGAATCTTCGAGCAGGGCGTCGAGGAAGGGCTCGGATGACCGATCGAGAGGTTGTCACCGCTGAGGGTTTTGATCGCAGGTCATTCGGTGATTCGTTGAGGATGCGAGTGCCGAGGCTGAGGCCAAAAAGATGCGGAGGCTGTCTTGTCGGCCTGTCAGCGAAGATCGAGTCGAATCACTTGCGGCGAATCTGCTGTCACTTCGAAAAGCTGGCGTCGTTCGCAATCGGGCCTCCACGCTTCTTCCTCGTTCATCCAGATCGCAGCCAAATAGGGGCTTTCTTGGAGAGGCCGAATGCGGAACACGGTGGCGCCTTCCACTGACTCTTCGTTGCCGAGGGAGGGACGGCCTCGCACCATGGTCGAGGGCAAGTGATTCCCCCAGGGGTCCATCAACCCTCCATACTCGGCCCCTTCGGGGGCCAGGATCTCCACCGTTCTGGGTTCGGCCAAGGTGAAGTCGAGATCGATCGCCGTTCGGCCGACCACTTCCAGCTCCCGAATCAGGTGCCCCTGACCATCGCTCCAGACCACGAGGAGGTACTGGCCTGTGGCGAGTTCGAACGTGTAGTCCGATTGCGGGGTGAATTCGTCATTGGCTCCCCAAAGATGTCTCGGCCGTGGCCTAATGGGGGTGTCGAAGTCCCCTCGCTCGAACATCAACGGCGTGAAGACTGTTGGATTGCACTGGGCGTCGTTCAGGCGGATTCGAACCTTTGCGGTTTCCAGTATCAGATCACGAACAAGTTCACCGCGAATCGGCAGGTCTTGAGCGACTCGCGCGACCCCGTGAACTTGGTCACCGTGCGGTCCTTCGGAGGCAGGCAGGGCGTCGACGACCAGGTAGGACTCTCGAAGATCTCGACTCGGGAAGTAGCTGTCGAGGCGAGCGTTCGGGCCAAGCAGCAATTCGTACTGGCCCCTTGCATCAGTCACGCATGAGCGCCAGGACGTCCAAAACTCCCCCGACCGAACTTGTCGATAGATTCGTACGGTCCTCCGCGCCGCTGGTTCTCCATTGATCCGTACGGATCCGCGAAGACGGACAGAAGGGTAGGAGCTTTCGTTCGATGCTGATCGATGGAATTCGTAGGCGGGTCCTCCTTGAGACCGGCGGCCCTTCAACGTTCCCCACGAAGGAACACAGAGTTCGAGTTCCTTGGATGCCGGAGCGGCGCATCGGATCGACATGAATCCATGAATGCCGCCGTCAATCCACAGACAGCCATCTCTTCCGGGGGGGCCTGGCAAGTCGAATCGTCCCTTTGCGTCCGTGGTCGTCGCTTCGTCACGAAAGCGTACGAGAGCACCGGCCACCGGTCGCCCCTCTTTCGAGCGAACGACACCTTCGATCGTTCCATGGCTTGCCAATGGCGTTGGGGCTTCTTGAGTTTCCGGAGTTCTCTGTAGGCGAATCACCCGCCTTTCTCTTCGAAACCGGTCTTCTCCCGGGGGCTCGATCTTTGTCGGGACATAGCCAGGGGACGAGGCTCGCAGCGAGCACCGATGCTCACTCCACCAGCGCAAGAAGAAAGGAGATTCTCGAACACTGTCGTCCACATCTGGGATCCCCAGGATGGTCACGAAGGGAATGGGTTCCCTGGTCTTGGCGTCCTGGACTTGGCAGACCACCCCTCCTTTGGGAGGTCGCGCAATCAGATCAATCATCGATTGCTCGGCGACGACCGGCACCCGAGGCAACACATGCCATTCACCTCGGGCTTCGGCTTTCGACCGTTCGTCATTCCACGGCTCGACAATGAGACTTTCCGGGTTCCAGCCATCCAAGGGTCTCATGGTTCCGTCCAAGACGCCGGCGTTCGACGACACTCCTTGCAACCAGGCCACACCATGAGAGTCCGTGACTCCTGAAACACGCTCCAGGGAATGGGCGGAGTTCTGCCGATAAGTCAGGTGAACCCCCGAGAGCGGGCGGTTCTGCTCGTCTCGCGCGAGGATCCTCAGGGAGCGTCCCCTCGCCAGCGTCGTGGAAGTGAACTCTCCTGGCCAGGCGGACACTTCCACCAACGGGCAGAACGACGGGGGCGCAACGGTTCTTCGCAGATGCCGGAACTCGCCGACCCCTTCGATTCGATAGGTCCCATCGTCATCCGAGACTGCGACGTGCAGGGGGGGATGCTCGAACCATGACCTGCTGTCCTGCAATTGATCGAATGAGTCGTACAGCTCGATGGTGGCCCCATGGATGGGTCGCCCCTGTTCGTCCACGACGCGTCCTTGCAACGTTTTGCCGCGCTGCAAGGTCAGCTCGCCGACCGATCGGTGACCGAGGGGGGTTCCTTTCAAATGATCGAAGAAGAGCGGCTGGTAGCCCGGGCTTCGGACGGTCAGCAATACCCCTTCCTGGCAGCGCGGGGGAGCCTCGTCGAATCGGAAAGCACCAGACTCCTCGGACTCGACCTGGACGGTGCCAGATCCCGGGTCTCCCCAGATGACAGTTCCTGGAAGGGGCTCTCCTTCCGCAGACACCAGCGTCCCAGTCAAAACGCCGCGTGGATCGGGTTCAGCAACCAGGGGCTCCTGACTCGACCCAGCGATCCATGCATGAACGAGTAACAGGATCAGCGACGACATGGCGACGGACTCCTCGATGGGAAAGAGACATTCCCCGATCTACAAGTGCTGTGCCATTGTCGCAAAGTGACAAACCGAGTTCGTCCCTTGCCCACCGTTCATCGGCGCAGCGAGTCCGGACGAGTCGGAGAGACTCAAACAACCGGAAGGGGACGGTAAGAAGGTCTGAGGAACGTGCACCATCTGCAACCAGAGTTCCAAAGGGACGCTCTGGTGGCGGACACGAAGTCTCTGGGTGAGTCGAATTGTCTCAGTGGGTGCGACGGTTCACGGCGCTTGCAACTCGAAGCGCAGGTCGAGTTGGCGATTCCCGTCGTCGCTCAGCTCGAAGAACAGCGGCTGGCTTTCCTCTCTGCCGGCCCATCCGTAGTTCACCTGATAAGGGCCCGGGGCGAGTCCAGCGATCTGGAAATCGCCTCGAGGCTGGTTCACGAACAGGAGCCGGCTCGGGCGGGATTCGTCGGTTCGAGCGAATCGCAGATAGGTGCGTGTTTGGGGGGCGAGGCCGGCCGGAACCGGGGCGGCAAAGATCCCGGCGCAAGGAACGCCGGGATCCAGCTCCAGCGTCAACACATCGTTCGAAGTGGGATCCCAGATTGAGGCAGTCCAGCCTTCGGTTTGGTGTTCTGCGACGACGCGCACCATGCCGCTCTTCATCAGTTCCACGGCGGCGCGACCTTCTGGATCGGTTTCTACAAAGCGGGAAAGGCGTTGATTGTGCTCCTCGACTCCATGCACTTGAATCGAAGTGCCTGGAATGGGCTTTCCCCTCGAGTCTGTGACCAAGAGCTGGACTGTCAACGGAACATCAAAGTGAACTTCGTGCTGGCGAGATTCCCCCGGCGAAAGTGTCAGCAGTTCCCAGTGCACCTCGCTCAGATAGGTGGTTGTTCCCTCGACGCGAGTTTCGAGTAGGCCGAGGCGCACTTCACCCGGGGTGATTCCCCGAATGGAAAAACTCCCGTCCTCCTTCAGCGTTTGTTCGTGACTGCTTTTGCCGTCCAGGTACACGCGATGCTCGAGTTCCATCGACCGTGGGAAGAAGAACTTCCCCTCGATACTGCAGCTCATGGGAGAGCTTTCAGGAATGAGTTCCAAGTGGAGCTCGGTCGTTTCCCCTTCGCGAACGACAACAACTCCTTGGGCCAGAACTCGCTTTTCCTGATCCATGAGGTATTTGGCGATCGGATTGTCGTGAGGGATGGCCGACACCACGTCGTATCGGTGGGTCCCCGGTGACAAAGCCTCGATCCGAAATGCCCCGAGTTCGTCGGACACATCGTGCATCATCATCAACGGGGGCGTTTTCATACGCACCAGATAGGGACTGGAAGCGGGATTCCCTGCTTCTGTGATCTTGCCAGCGACGGCACCGCCGGCGCCCATGACGATCTGGATCGGTTCCTTGTCGATGCGAGGAATTTTCACGAGACGATCCGCGAAGCCGGGAGAGCGAGCGAGGAGCGAGTTCATGGGATGGTCGCTGGGTGGGTGGATTTCAGCGTGACCCTCGGAATTGGTCCGAGTCGCTTGGGTGGGCGTTCCAAAGGCGTCGAGCGAATACAGGACGACACCAGGGAAGGGCTCTTGGTTCGGGTCGAGGACCCGAACGATCCGTGGTTCTCCTGGTTGCAGGGCAATCTCGGTCACGGTTTTCGAGGGAATGGACATCGGTGAGGAGGCGGTGGTGAAGCCGGGAGCTTGAACCCAAACCAGGTAGTCGCCGGGCAGCAGCGAGTCAAGCCGATACAAGCCCTCCTCCAGGTTCTCGATGGGGGCGTCGACCGGTCGAGGTCGCAGCCATTCCGTCTTTTGCGCGGAAGTGATTCGAAGGTCGGCGTCTAGGACCGGACGTTGGTCCGGGTCAAGCACCCGCACTTGCGCGGAACTCGGAGAAGCCAGGGACAGGGTCACTCCGTCGGGGCGGATGTTCTTGACGGTGCTCCAGAACTCCGTGGTTCCTTCTCGCGCCGCGGCAAACAGTGTGACGCCTTCCGGGAGGGCGGAGAGGGTCGCGTTCCCTTCCGCATCGGTTCGAGCAGCTCGCAGCCCCGCGCCGACCGGGTGCATGGGAAGAACCGGTCCGACCACGACTTCGACGTCTTCCATTGGCTGGCCGGCATCGTCCACGACGGTCACCGTTCGTGTCGTGCCGCGAACCATGATGAAGTCCCTGAGTTCGCGAGAGGGACGAGAGCCGGTCGGGGTCGGCCCCTGAATCGTCGGAACATAGCCGGGGTGATTCACAACAACCGTGGCGAGTCCACGAGAAACGGAACGCAGTTCGAACCGGCCCGCGTCATCCGTGACATCGGTCGGTAGGGGAAGGCGGTCCCACCATTCGCGGTAGACGTCGGGAATCGGGAGCTCGGCCACCGCGTTGGTTTCCTGGTTCCATCGAAACACTGGGGTGTCGCTGCGAAAGTAGTGAACGCCGAGGGCGCCAAGTGGGATCGGAAGGTTCACCGCGCGAACTCGAGCCCCCGAAATCGGCGCGCCTTCTTCGTCGACGATTCGGCCACTCAAGGTCACGAAGGGAGGGAGCACGAGGTCTCCGAGTTCTTCCAGCTGAGAATCGGCGAGGAACTCCCCCAAGAGCACCAAGGTTCCTCGAGGTCCCCCTGGGTCGATGAACAACGAGTGTCCCCCACCCGGAGTGGCGCCGCGCAGTTCGAAGAATCCCTCGGCATCCGTGCGTGCGTGTCCCACTGCGATTCGACCATGGCTCTGCGAATCGGTGGCGCTGTCGTCGAAGATGTCTGAGAGATTCATCGCTGTCATGAAGCCACTGGCTTCGACCAGAACCATCGGGCAGTCGGCAACCGGCGTACGATCCGAGTACAAGAGCCTGGCGCGAACGCCGGTTCGAGAAGCTGGCGAGTGGTGGGGATCGAAAGGCAGTTCGTTCGTGGTGGCGAGCTTGATTCGCTGCGCCGATTCCTCAGGTTCCGCTTCCGCAGGGGCCACGGCCACGCGGGTCGGGATCGAGACTTCCGGAGCGGCTCGCTCCGCCACCGAGTTTCGTTGGGGATCCAACCAAGCGAGATCCTCGCCTGAATCGGTGGTGAGCCAAACCGTGGTCCAGGCTCCCAGACCCAACACCAACGCTGTCACGACGAGCTTCTTGATCACGATTCCTGCTCCCACACTCACGACGGTCGAGGCCGTTGCCGACGAGGCTGATCCATGGGTCAGCACCTCCCGTCGAATCGCGGCGAGACTCTTTCGAGAAGCGAAGAACAGAACCGTGCTGGTGGTCAGGCCTCTGGGAAGAAGCTGGCGCAAGCGAAGCAGGCCCCGGCGAATCTGGGTGCGAACCGTGGCGGCGTCGCGACCCACTTGCTCCGCCACCTCACTGCCTCGAGACCCGTCTTGCAACCGGGGGACGAGGACTTCGCGGTAGACGTCCGGCAAGTCCGCGAGAGCCTTCTCCACCTCATGGGCCAGCTCTCGATCCATCACGATGTCTGCGGGATCGCGTGCCACTTGTTCTTGGGACAGGCGCTCCGGTTGACCTCGTTTGCGCCGCAACGCAAGAGTGTGCCGCGTCAGGATTCCGAGCAACCAGGGCTGGAGCCGCCGATCCCCATCGAATCGGTCGGCATTCTCGATGGCCGTCAGAAACGTGGTTTGCAGGAGGTCTTCCGCGTCGCTTGCGTTCGCGCAAAGGTGCCGAGCCACCCGCAAGAGTTCCCCCGCGGTCGCATCGAACACCTTGCCCAGAGCGCCGGTATCCCCGTGCTCTCGGAATTGCTCGAACCAATGCTCTAGTTGTCGTTCTCGCATCTCGACCGTCCTTGTCGTGGGGTCACGAAAACGAGACACACAACTCGAGATTTTCTTCGAAACGGCGCGGGGGTCGATCCCGGCTGGTCATTTTCGCCCCAGGATGGATGGGTTCGAACCGTTCAGGACTGCTAGCCCGAATCTTCGTGAAGGCCGTAGCGAGAACGGGTCAAGGTTGTTTCCGGGGAGGACGTACCGCGGTGATCACCGTGCGGCTCGCCCAAATCGGGCGAGCGGTGTCTCTGACGACTCGTTGAGGATGGAAAGCGTGGGAAGGACGAAGCCAGGAACGAATGGGACCATTTGCAGTCGGCCTTCGTGAATCATTCGGGCGAGCGCCTGGTGAGTCAGAGGTTCGCGAGGGACGTCGTCGCGGGGAGACCTCGCGAGTCGACTCGACTCAAGAAGAGCCTGGCTCCACCCGGTAAGCCCCGTCGTCGGGCCGCACCGCCCGCGCAAACCACAGCGGCCGACGCAATCCGTCCGGGCCGGGGGCGGGGCGAGTCTTCTTCAGCCATTCGCGGAACACGTCCATGGACTTGTTGGTGTCGACGACGACATCTCCGTACTGATCGCTGGCGTCGGCTTTTTGCACTCGGACCGCCTGGTGCCAGCAGTGCATGCCAGAGACGGGGTCCGGCTGAACGGGGAAGGTCAGATTCTGGTGGACGCCGCCGTCGGTCCACCAAATGCGCTTGCTATCCGGGTCGTCGCTGGCGAAGGGCTGGATGCTTTCCACTTTGCGGAAGCGGTACTTGCCGGGCTCGAACTCTTCGCGAGTGACCTTGGCGCTGGCCCAACGGTCGGTGCCGACGTCGTCGAACAGTCGCCAGCGGCCCAGGTGGTGAGAGCAGGCGACCACGCCGGGGCGCATGCCTTCGGTGACCCAGACCTTGTTGACGAAGTGGCCGATGCGAGTGCTGACGCGCAACAGGTCTTCTGTCTTGACGCCGATTCGTTCGGCGTCTTCGGGATGGACCCAGACCGGGTTGGTGTTCGAAAGCTCATACAGCCACTTGGCATTGCCCGATCGGGTGTGAATCAGCGTCGGCAGACGGAAGGTTGGCACCAGGCAGTACTCGCCCTGGTCCACGTCCATGTGCTTGCGGTGGATGTGACTCTCGATGTACTCGGGAAGGGAGTACTCCGGCCAGTTCCACGCGTCCATGGTCGGGCTGTAGATTTCGAGGCGTTTGGAAGGGGTTTTGAATCCGGTTCGCAAGGCGCCTTCCGCCTGCACCGCGACGACCTTCTGGTCTTGCACGAGTTCTTGTTGCTCTTCGTCGAAGGCGGCACCCTCGAATTCGGATTGCGCATGCTCTTTGCGGTGGGCTTCCCAGGTTTCTTCTTTCACCAGGTAGGCGCCGAACTTGCGCATGTATTCAAGCGGACTCAGGCCGTGCTTCTTCGCCTCTTCCGGAAGTCCGGGGACGCTGTTCTCGAAGATCCACTGGTAGTACTCGTCGACCGTGACGCGTTCTCCCGGTCGATAGGGAGATTCGTAGTACTGGCGAATGCCGAGGGAGCCGTCGGGATCGATCCGCCAGGACAGCTCCATCCAGAATTCGTCTTCTTCCCACACTTCGCCGATGTTGGACTGGTAGGTGTTCTCGATGTTCCTGCCGAGGCGCTCTTGGGCGACGCGTTGCACTGGCTGTCGGAAACTGATCCACTGAGCGGCGTGGGTCTCCTGACTCATCAGGTCGTGGCGCTCCGGAGCCAGGCCCATCGGGAGCACGTAGTCCGCGTACTGCGCCGTTTCGCTCCACACCGGAGTCAGCGCGGCGTGGAGCTCGACCATGCTTTCGTCGCGCAGCATCTTCTCCCAGATCATTCCGTCCGGGTTGGTCCACACCGGGTTGTAGACCCGAGTGAAGTAGGCGGCAAGTTTGCCGCGCCCGTCGAGCATCAGGTGGGGCAGGAGGAACGACAGCTCGTGATGGGACAGGGGGTACTCGAGGGGATAGAGCAGCTCGTTCCACAACTTCTGAGGCGGAGGAGTGAGGAACGGAGCGGGTACGAACTTGTCTTGGCTGTTCAGGTTGGTGCCGCCCTTGGCTCCGACGCCGCCGACCAGCACCACCAAGAACTCTAGGCAGCGCGCCACTTGCCAGCCGCCTTCGTTGCCCGAGGCCGCGTTGCGCCAAACGTGGGTGGCGAAGGCGCGGCCGGCCTTGCCGATCTCGCGAGCCACCGCCACGATCTTGTCCGCGGGAACCCCGCATTCTGCTTCCGCGGCTTGGGGAGTGTGTTCGCGATAGTGCTTCCGCAGTTCGTCCAGAAAACTCTCGAAGCTCGGTTCCGCCTGCGGAGCCTTGACCTTCAGGAAGTCCCGCCAGTTGACCCACTCACGCAGAAACTCTTCGTCGTAGAGCTTCTCTTCCAGAATGACATGGGCCATGGCCAGGAACAGCATGGCCTCGGTGCCGGGCCACGGCGCCAGCCAGTAGTCCGCCATCGATGCCGTGTTGGACAGCCGGACGTCGATCACGCACAGCTTCGCCCCTTGGGACTTGGCGTGCATGATGCGCTGGGCGTGGGGATTGAAGTAGTGCCCGGTTTCTAGGTGCGCCGAGGCGACCATCATGAACTTGGAGTTCTCGTGGTCGGGGGACGGTCGATCTGCCCCGGACCACAGGGCGTAGCCCAGCCGCGCGGACGCCGAGCAGACATTCGTATGGGAGTTGTGTCCGTCCACTCCCCAAGACTTCAGAATGCGATCCATGTAGCCGTCGTGACCCGGTCGTCCGACGTGGTACATGACCTCCTTGTGCCGGCCTTCCTGGAGAGCCGTGCGAATCTTGGCCGCGAACGTGTTCAGGACTTCGTCCCAGGTCGTGCGCTCGAACTTCCCGGATCCCCGAGGCCCCACTCGCTTCAAGGGATGCAGGATGCGCTCCGGATCCTCGACCTGGTTCAGGGTGGCCGGTCCTTTCGCGCAGTTCTTGCCCCGCGATCCGGGGTGGTGGGGGTTGCCCTCCAGCTTGCGGATCGAGAAGTCCTCTTTGTCCACGTAGGCGATCAGCCCGCAAGCGGCCTCGCAGTTGAAGCAGGTGGTCGGCACCAGGGTGTAGTTGCGCTTGACCTTCTTTGGCCAGGCCTTGGCGTCGTACTCCGACCAGTCGTTCCACTGGTCGATGGGTGGGAAAGACTCGAGGGGCGTGACGGAATAGAAGTCTTGGTCTTGGTTCATGACAGGGGAGGGAGTTGTCCGGCACGCACGAAGGCCCATTCATAGAGACACAGGCCGAACAGAACCGCCACAAGTGCCAAAGCAGGTGCCCACAGAGCAAGCAACGCGGCGAGGACTCCGCCGATCAACAACCCTTCGCGGTACGGCTGCATCCCACCCCAGCGCACGGTGGCAAGATAAGCCGCGGCTTGGCGCCCGTTGTCTGTGGGATGGCTCTTCAATCGCTCGGCGAGGGCGAACAACAAGTGGCCAAGCGCGGCGGCCAGAAACGTGACGCGCAACCCAAGACTGTCCGGAGCGAACGGCAGCAGGCAGGCGGACCCGCAAAGGAGCGCTTGCAACAAGAGATGGGGGAGCAAGGCTCGGCTCTGCCAGAGGTTTCGTCCCTGGCACTGGCCGAACAAGAACGCCGTGTATCCCGCAACGCCGAGGCCGAGGATGGCGTTGACCCAGCGCAACGCGCCGACCAAGCCTTCCCAGCCCATCCACTGGCTGGCCAAGGTCATCGTCACGGTGGTGGAAAACGCGATCAGAATGTACGCCCCCTTCACCAACCAGCTCTTGCGATTGCCGCGGGTCAGCAGGGTCAAGAACAGCTTCGGCCGGGTCAGGTCTTCGACCAAGAAGATGGTGGTGATGGTGACGAACACCAGCGCCAGGATCTCTGGCAGCCAGTTCGCCGCGAACCCGGTCAGTCCGAATTGAGCGACGAAGGGCGCCAGCATGGCGGCGCCTGCGGCGATTCCCTTGGTCACCAGGTACAGCGCGACCGGCCAACCCCATTCCACCTTGTGTCCCGTGTCGAGCACGGTCTTGGTGTCACCCATGACCGGAAGCCCGGCGGGCCAGGGCTCCGGTTTCTCCGGAGGACGATTGCTCCAAAGATACGTTTCCGGTTGCTCGGTGGCGCCCGGGTGCAGGAGCGAGGATTCGTGGCCGACGTAGTGCACGTTCGGTCCGGTGCCCTGTTCGGGGCGACGGACTTCGGTGTTTCGCTCCTCGACCATGTGGGAGATGCGGCTCTTGGGATCCTGCAGGTCCCCGTAGACGATGGCCTTTTCCGGGCAAACAATGACGCAGGCCGGTTCGAGATTTTGTTCGACTCGATGGGCGCAGAAGTGGCACTTTTCCACCGCACCCATGTCTTCGTTCAAGTAGATCGCATCGTAGGGACAGGCTTGCATGCAGGCGCGGCAGCCGATGCACACGTCGCGATCGATGTCGACGATGCCGTCCTGTCGCTTGTCCAGCGCGGTGACCGGGCAGATGGTCACACAGGGGGCGGACGTGCAGTGGTTGCAGCGCAGCACGCCGAAGTGGCGACGCACGTCGGGGAAGCGGCCCTTTTCGACGTACTTGACCCAGGTGCGAAAACTGCCGACGGGGACGTCGTTTTCGGCCTTGCAGGCGACGGTGCAGGCGTGGCAGCCGATACAGGACCGGTGGTCGATCAGAAAACCGTATTGCATGGCTCGAGCGGATCGGCTCCCGGCGGGGAAGGAAGGACCGACAGGACCGGGAGATCCCGGCGAATCGTGGCCCGAGGACTCTTCCCCGTGGCCTTCGAGCGGCCGACGATAGCACAGCTCCCGGAGCGTTCCGCCGGCGGATTCGCGTGGGCGACGTCGAATTGTCGGAGGGGCCTCGAGGTGTCCCTCGCAGGACTTACTCCGAGGTGTGCGAGCGGGGATTGTCCATGCCGGGTGTGCCCGAGTCATCGGGCGGACGGACCCAGGGGCTGGCCCCGATGCCCGGCCAAACGCGAAGCATGCCGAGCAAGGCGCGCACACTGATCCAAACCCCGGTCACGATCCAGAGCAGGGTGAGCCCGCCCGCGGAACTCTCGTCGACCAAGAACAGCCCGAGGATCCCGAGCCCCGTCGCGGCGAGCATGGCATTCCGGAGGTAGCGATAGTCTCGGGTCGCCCAGTGGATGCCGTCGGTGACGAAAGAAATCGCGTTGATGGGTTGCGCCAGCGCACACGCGATCCAAGGCGCCAGGAACCAGCCGGTGGCACTGGCCGGTACCAGGGCGTTCCGCACGGGCACTGTCGCCGCCAGCATGAGCCCCGTGAGGGCCGCGCCCGCAAGCACTCCCATTGCACAGGTGGTTCGCGCCACGACCCGCGCCGTTCCCGGACGACCCGCCCCGAGGAAGTAGCCGACCAAGCTTTGCGCGGTGGTCGCGACCGCATCCAGGACCAGAGCGGTGAAAAGCCACACTTGGCGGATCGCTTGATGGGCCGCCGCGGCATCGTCACCGAGTGTCGTCGCACGCTCCGTGGCAAGGGTCAGGAACAGCATGAGCATCCCAGTGCGCAGAATCAGGTCTCTGCCGACGACGAACAAGCCGAGCGCCCGGTGCAATGAGAACTGTCGCGGCCATCCCAGTCGCCGCGACGAGACCGAGACCGCAACGAAGGCTCCCAGCCACAAGGCCCCCGTACTCGCCCACGCGGCTCCTTCGATCCCAAGCCTTGGGAGCGGCCCCCGTCCGAGAATCAATAGGGAGTCCAGCAGGATGTTCAGGCCGTGGACCAAAACAGACACGACCACCAAGACCCGCATGTGCTGCAAGCCACGGAGTGCTCCAAACGCCACCTGCATCAGCAGACTGGCGGGAGCGCCAATCAAGCGAATCCTGACGTAGGTCACGGCGGAGTCGTGGGCTTCCCCACGGGCGCCCATCCATTCGCACAGGGTGGGCAAAGCCGGCCAGATCAGCCCCGCCAACAGCACGCCGAGGAATGCGCCGAGCCCCAACGCGACGCCATGGACTTCCGCCGCTTCCTCCCGCGCTCCGGCTCCCAAGGCTCGGGCGATTTCGGTCTGGGTCCCGATGGCGAGGAAGTTGAACACCCAGAACACACTGGACAGCAGGATGGTGCCGATTCCCAATCCTGCCTGGGCCGGAGAACCGAGTCGGGAGACGAAGAAGGTGTCGACCAGCCCGGTCAGAGGTTCCGCGATCAGCGCAAAGAACACCGGCACACTCAGGGAGAGGACGGTGCGGCAAGGCTGCTGGAGAAAGCGGTCGGGCGAGGGGTTCAACGTGGCGGCATTGTAGCGGGGGCGCGCTTCCCGGTTTCTCATGGGGTGTTCCCCCGAGCCCTCGGTTAGTGTCCCCGCGAACCAAGAATTTGCAGCCGCTCTCCCCGGGAAATGCGCAGTTGCGAGAGCGCGGATGCTCTGCCGGAACTGGCGGAGACCGCGGTCCAGGCCCCGAGCCCCCGGTCAGTTTTCCACGAGAGCGGGCTCCCCATCACATTGGCAGATCGAGGGGTTCCCCGCGAGAGCTGCCGCACAGGAGAAGGACTGATGAAAGCATTGATCACCACCGCGGTTGCCCTCGCATGGGCCCTCTCTAGCTCCGCTGCCGATGCGCAGGTCACGTTCAAGACCAACGCCCCCGAGGTGGGCAGCACGCGCAAGATGACGACCCGGGACAACCAGTCCTTCGACATGAAGATGAAGGTGGGTGGTCAAGAGCAGCAAGGCGGGAGCAACCAAAAGGCCGAGACCACGACTCGTACCGAGAAGATCCTCGAGTCGGATGCGGAAAAGGGTGTCACCAAGTTGTCCATCTCCTACTCCGAGTGCAAGAGCAAGGTGAAGGGAATGATGGGCGAGATGGACATGCCCGTTCCGTTCGACGGTAAGACCTATCACTGCACCTTTGACGGTTCTGAAATCCAGGTCACCACCGCGGATGGTGGCAAAGTCTCCGCCGAAGAAACGGAGCGCGTGCGCCAGGACGCCGAGCAGTCCATGGGAACCCAGCCGCTTTCCTCGGCCTTCACCAAGGCGCCGATTGCCGTGGGTTCCGAGATCCAGGTTCCCGAGTCCATTGCCAATCAGCTGTTCGGCACGGGAGAAGAGATCAAGACCAAGAACTTCACCCTGAAGCTCACCGCGACGGAAGAGGTCAAGGGTTGGAAGGTCGGCGTATTCGACGTCGTCCTGCACATGGGCGGCACCGTTCAGGAGCAGATGACCTTCGACGCCGAGCTGAAGGGCATCATCAAGGTCGAAATCGACACCTGCCGCCTGATGGCCGGCGACCTGGGTGGCCCGGTCAAGATCCAGGGCCAGATGAACCAGGGCGGCATGCAGATCACCATGGATGGCCAGGGAACCCAGAAGATGCAGTTCGTCTCGAACCCTCTCTGATTCCTTCCACCAGTTCTGAATGACTGCACGCGGCCGAGCCGGCAACCGCCAGCTCGGCCGCGTTTCTTTTCACCTTGCCGTGGAATCGCTTCGAGGCTTTCCCATGTCACTTGCACAGATCTACTCCCAGCAATACCCGTGGCGCCGCTGGTCTGACACATACTCGTTCTTGGGAGACCTCACCGGAAAGCGGGTCGTCGATCTGGGGTGCGGGATTGGGGACCAGAGTCGAGACCTGGCCGAGCGCGGGGCCGAGGTGTGGGGCATTGACGCGAACCAGGAGGCGATTGACCATGCCCGACAGCGGAAGCTCCCTCATTGTCGGTTCTTCCGTGAACCGATCGGTCAGCTCTCCGGCCATGGGCAGAAGTTCGACGGAGTTTGGGCGAGTTTCACCGCGGCCTACTTCGTGGAGTTTTCCCAGTTCCTGAGTGCAATCGAGAGTTCGTTGACACCCGGTGGCTGGCTGGCGTTGACCGAGGTTGACGATTTGTTCGGGCACGCGCCGATGGAGGAGCGCTGGCGCGATCTGGTTGAGCGCTACTACGCGGTTTCACTCGACCAAGGAGTGTACCGCTTTCAGTCCTTGAACCACGTTCGTGGAGTGCTTCAGCAGCGAGGTTGGTCTTGCTCGGTGGAGAAGGATCTGGACGACGACGAATTCTGCTTCGAAGGGGCGGCGAAGCCGAAGGTGTGGGACGCTTGGAAGACTCGCCTCGGTCTGATGATGCCGCGTTTCCAGGAACGGTTCGGTGCGGACGCGACAGGATTCGACACTGCGTTTCTGGAATGCCTGACTTCTGCGCAGCACCGCTCTCGCGCTCGTGTGTGGTTTCTCCTCGCGCGGCCCCCGGAATGATGGTCTACGCTCTTCGGGCGAGTTGTTGAGGCTCTCCCCGAGTTCGAAACGCCGATTCCCCTTTGTTGATCTGGGCAGCTCCGAGGTGTTGTCCGACTTCGTATCGAACCGGCCGATTCTGGCTGGGCAGCGTCTTCTCGTACCACGATTCCGCTCAGATGGAATGTCGAGCCCAAGAGGGAAACCTGACGCGAAAGAAGCCCTGAATGGCGAGCAATACCTAGTCAATTCCACCAACCCGGATTTCGAACTCAGTGAAACCCGGACTACATGATTACCCGGAAGTCTCCGCCATTTTTTGTTCCATCGTGTGACAAGGTCCGGACGAAATTTTTCGCAAGCCAAATCTGGTGACTCGAAGGATGGAAAGACTCCGGAACTGTCATGATGCGAAAACCAGGATGCTTGACCCTGACTCTCATGTTTCTTGCTGGTGCCGCGGCCGTGTCTCGCGCGGGGGAGGACGATCCTACGCCACTTCGAGTGAACATCGGAGTGGATGGCAGAACCCACCACTTCTTCCGAGGGTTCTTGCAAGAGGACCAAGGTCTCATCGTGCAGCCCTGGATCGACACCGGAATCCCTCTCGGCGAGAATTCGCTCGGGATTTGGGAACTCAACGTCGGCCTCTGGAATAGTCTCCACAACGGTCCCACTGGGCTCGAGGGAGCGGCAACAACGGGTCCCGATGCTTGGTATGAGTCGGACTTCTATTTCGGACTCGGAGTCAGAAGCGAAAACGTGGCCGCCAGCGCGACGTACCTGATTGCTTCGAGTCCGAACAACTCATTCAATACCAAGCAAGAGGTGTCCTTTTCGGTCGTCTACAACGACGCAGAGTGGTGGGGAGAGGATGACGACAGTTTCACTGGCCTTCAGCCTCATGCCATTCTGGCTTTCGAGATCGACAACCAAACGGACGGTGGGTCCGACAAAGGGATCTACTTGGAACTGGGGATCGAACCAGGTTTCACTCTGAACGAGTCGGGCGACCTGCCGGTGTTTGTTGCGCTCCCGGTCACCTTCGGATTCAGTGTGAGTGACTACTACCAGCCAGCCGGACGAAGTGATGACAGCCTGGGCTTCATCCAGACCGGTGCCAGTGCCTCGATCCCCCTCACCATGGTCCCAGAAAGATTCGGAGCCTGGACACTCACGGGGAGCGTGGAGGCGCTGTTCCTGGGTGACAACACAGAGCGCATCAACAACGGCGATGGCTCGGAGATCGTCGGCACCATCGGAGTCGGGATTTCGTTCTGAGCGTCTGAATCACGGGATGGAGACTCTCAGGCCATGTCGTCGCGGCTGAATGCAACGGTCACGATCTGCTCACCGGATGGGTGAAGTCGAAGAGCTCCGTACCCACCAGTGGAACGTCCGTCCATAGCGATGCCCACGGAAGTGGTGCCGAAGCTGGAGCGGCCGGGATGGGCGCTCCGCCCGTGGAACCTCTTCTGCGATGCGGAACAGTCGACGCGGATTGTAGAAAGGTCGGGTGGCGGCCCCCGAAAACCAGCTGGTGACGACAGGAGCCGGATCCATTGGTTCTTGCGCCGATGCTGGGGTTTGTGGTTCCGCGGCGGAAAGCGCTGAGCTGAGGAACACCGACGTCAAGGTGAACATTTTCAAGTCTCCGGGATCGATGGGGAAGCGGGCGATTTCTTGTTAGCACCGAACCCTTTGCAGCGAATGGGAAATCGTTACCCGAGACCACTGGGTGTGGTCACTGGCGAATCCCTAAATCTCTTCGTTGGGGTTAGGACGTTCCCCCATGCGGAAATCTCCCCGGCCTTAGGTTGAAATTTCGCCGCGCCGAGAAGGATCCCAAGGCCTTTCGTCCTTCTCTCTTCTAAGGTCCTTTGGTGATGAACCTGCTGGGTCGAAACTTGCTTCGCTTTCTTCACATGAGGTCCATTCGCGACAAGGTGATCGCCTTGATGGCGGTCGTGTCTGGCTTGACTCTGTGGAGCATGCTCTACGGACGATCCGTGTTCGAGTCGGTGCGTCGCGAAACCACCACGACCCAAATCGCGTTCACCCAAGAATCGCTTCTCTTGGACATCAGCAACCGGGTCCACCGCACGCTGGCGGGTTCTGATCAAACCGAAATCCTGGATGCCCGAATCGAAGAGTTCGAATCCAATCTCGACACTCTGAGCAACAGTCAGTCGGTTGGATTGAGCGTTTCGCCAAGGCGCTCCGACGAGTCTGCACCGCAGCTCTCCTCGAATGGAATCGGAGAGGTTTCGAGACGCTGGGCCACCTACCGAAACAGTGTGCAGCAGGCCATCGCAACCAACGAGGAGCTTCAACAAATCTTTCGTACAGGGGTTGACAGCCTGGGTCCGTGGATTGCGACGTTGCAGTTGCTTCAGGGAGCTCTCGAGTCATCGAGCGATGACTACGAAGACCATCTCTACGAAACCGAAGAAATCCGCCGTAAGACTGCCTCACTACGCGATGCGGCATTTCGGTTGATGGCCCTCTCCGACCCGGATGAAGTTGACCAAGCGGTGTTGGCCATGCGCTTGTCGCGGGAGGGGATCCAGGAAAGGCTCTTGGCGTTTCGAGACGGCTCGGACGATCTGGAGCTGGACCCCGTCGAAGACGCCCACGCCGCCAAGTTGATCGACGAGGCGGTCGAACAGATGCTGAGGATCGACCAGGCGTTCTCCACGTTGTGCGAGAAACACAGCATCTTGGCGGACCTGATGGATCTCAACGAAGGGACCCAGGTCGGTCTCCTGGAGCGGCAGCGACAACTCTCTCGCCGCTCGGAAGAGCTCACCACCGCGAAGATGGAGCGCCTAGGCGTCATCCAGCAGATGTCTTCGCTCGTGATCGTCCTTGTCGTGTTCGTGGCGACATTGCTCATTCTCGGGCAGGTGATCGCGCCGATCCAACGGACGGTGAAGCACGTGCGTGATGCTTCCGAAGGTCGATTTACCTATCGATCGACAAGCAATCGATCAGATGAAGTGGGAGAACTCAATCGCTACGTCAGCGAGATGGGGGACCGGATCTCCCAGGTTGTGAGCAAGATCCGGGGAATGGCAGACAAGCTTGCCGATGTCTCTCACTCCATCGCCGCGGGGAACCGGTCACTCGCGGTCAAGACCGATGAACAAGACCATAACCTTCGTACTGTCACGACGACGGTCAACGATTTCGCTCATACGGTGAAGCGGAACGCTCAAAATGCGTCGGGAGCCAGCAAGCTGGTCGTCGACGCGAGAGATCAAGCGGAACGCGGGGAAGACGGCGCTCACCGGGTCGTGGAGTCGATTGCCGGCATCACCCACAGCTCGAAGCAGCTGGAAGAGACGCTCGAGATCATCGATTCGATCGCGTCGCAGATCCGACTCCTTTCCCTGAATGCCGCGGTGGAGGCCGCACGCGCTGGGCAACACGGGGTTTCCTTTGGTGTGGTTGCGGAAGAAGTTCGAGCACTTGCCGACCGCTGCGCCGAAGCGGCTCACCAGATCAATTCGCTGGTGAGTAAGAATCTCGATCAAGCCACCCAGAGTTCCGGTGAGGTTCAACGGGCCGCCGAGAACTTGCAGGAGATCACCCGGGTCGTGGGATCGGTCGACGAACGGATGACCGAAATCGCCAGCGGCTGCGGCGAGCAGTCTTCCGGTGTTGACCAGATTCTCACGGCAGTGTCCGGCATCGGCCAGATTTCGGAGCACAACCGGCAGCTAGTCCACCAGGTCAGCTCCGATTCGAGCACCATGGAAGGAATGGCGGCGTCTTTGCAAGAGTTGCTGTCGTTCTTCGAGGTCACAGGACTGGGGCCCGACACGCCATCGGAATCCGGGGTCTCGGCGTCTTTTCCCCAGGATCCAGCAACACACCCAGAGTCAGAACGGTCGCAATCAAGGGATACCAGCCAATGTCCAAGTCTCACGTGATGTCGTTCGTGGTCGGCGCCGCCAGCGTGGGCGCCGGTCTCCTGTTGATGGGCGTCCCGGCGCCAAAGCCTAGTCCCGTCGAACCCTCCCCCCGGCCCGCGATTCCGGAGCGATCGACGCCATCCGAAGCGCCGGCTTTGGACTCACCCGCGCCGGCCCGCTCGCCGGATCTCCCGCTTGAGTCTGGGGAAGAGGAGTCGTTCTCGTACGACCCGATTGACTTGGAGTCGGAGTTGATCGAGCCCGTTCCCGACGTCGAGACCTTCTTCGAGGATTTCTTGGAAGAAGACTATCACGAGGACCTGGTCACTCTCGGAGAGCGACTGTTTCACGACCCGCGACTGTCCTCGGACAACACTCTTTCGTGCGCCAGCTGTCACGACCTTCGCTACGGAGGGATCGACCGTGCCGTCACGGCCACCGGAGTCAACGGCCAGATCGGTCCGATCAACACGCCCACGGTCTTCAACGCGGCGTTCAACGTCCTCCAATTCTGGGATGGACGAGCAGCGAACCTGGAAGAGCAGGCGGATGGTCCTCCGAACGCCCCCGGCGAGATGGCTTCGAACTGGGACGAAATCACCGCGAAGCTGGCCAAGGATGCGGATCTGGTTTCGCAGCTCGTGAAAGCGTTCCCGAAGGAAGACTTTTCGAATGGCATCGACCCTGAGCACTTGCTCACCGCGATCGGTGAATTCGAGAGGACACTGATCACTCCAAACTCCCCCTTCGATCGTTACCTCAAGGGGGATGACCGCGCCGTGAGTCGGGAAGCGAAGGAAGGATATCAGCTGTTCAAAGACGTCGGCTGCATCGAATGCCACAACGGCACGGCCGTCGGCGGAGGATCGCTCCAAGTCCTTGGCCGGAGACGCAGCTACTTCAAGGAACACGCCGCCGGCGTCAACCTCGGCCGATTCAACGTGACCGGCGAGGACGAGGACCGCTACCGCTTCAAAGTACCGTCGCTGAGAAACATCGCATTGACCGCGCCGTACCTGCACGACGGCACCCAGCAGTCCCTCCAGGACGTTGTCCGAGTGATGGGAGCCGTCCAGCTAGACGTCGATCTTTCGGATGCCCAGGTGGAGCGATTGGTCGCCTTCCTGGAATCCCTGACGGGGGAGTATCGAGGCATGTCCCTGGACAGCATCCAGAACATCGAGAACTTGCCCAGCCACGAACCTCAGACCGAGGACTCAGAATGAACGCGATCATGACTTGGACGGCCGCGGTCAGCATTCTTGCGGCGGCGGCCCCGGCATCCAGCACGAAGACTGATGTCGAGACCCGGGGGAGCCTGAGCGGGTCCTTTCGTTGCCTCCAGCGGCTCAAAACCCGCGGGGATACCAGTCAGAAGGACGTCGTGCTGTACCTGACTTCGAAAGAAGCGAAGAGCCATTCTCCGGCATCGACTCCTTCGGTGGTCGCCCAAGAGAAGCTGCGTTTCGAGCCGCACGCCATTCCGGTCCTGCGTGGCTCCCGGGTGTCGTTCGTGAACAAAGACAGCGTCAAACACAACGTCTATACGAGCGCGGACTGCTGTTCCATCGACTCCGAGATGGACACAGGAGAATCAAGCGAGTTCACCTTCGACGAAGCCGGAGTGGTGTCCATCGTCTGTCGCCTTCACCCGGAGATGTCTTGCTGGATCATCGTTCTAGACGAACCATGGTTCACCCACGTTCAGCTCGAGAAGGGCAAGACCGAGGCGGGAGACCGTGTCTATCAGTCGACCTACGAGATCACGAACGTTCCCGCGGGTGCCTACACCCTGACTTTCTGGAACAAAGCTTTGGAACCGCTCGAATTCGAAGTCGAGATCAAAGCCGGAGAAACGAGCACCTTTGATGTCGTCATTCCTGAGTAGGCCCGTTCCATTGGCGGAAGCCCCCGGCTCCTGGCTGGGAGCCGGAGGCTTCCTCGACGCTTCTTCGCCCCGCGGGCCAAGCGAGGCCCACGACGGAACTCCGCGCGAGTTGGCGCAAGAAGGCGGGGGGGATCGTCAGTCAGTCTGGGGAAAGTCCGCCGCGCCCAGAGCCTTTCCAATTCTGTCGAGCGAAGACGCCGCGGCGGAGCGAACTTCCGGGCTGGAGTCTTCCAGGAGCGGTCGCAGCGAATCGCGCAGATCTTCGCCCCGGGCGCCCATCTCGCCAACGGCGCGGGCAATGCGCCGGCGGATCTTGGGGTCCGGATCCTCGAGGAACCGTTTCAGGGCGGGGATCGCGTAGAGCGTCACGTCCATGTCGCGCCGGATCTGAAGCCACTCCGACATCTTCTTGGCCTTCCACGAGGTCTCCGGAACGAAGTCCTCGGTGACTCGAAAGATCGTGACCTGCATCCGCGGGTTGACTCGATGCTTGATCGGAGAAGCGCCGGAATAGAAGTATGGCAGAGTTTCGAGTGGCACTCCATCGTCGTGCACGTTCGTGGTGATGTTGCGGATGGGCACCGTCTTGGCAAGAAGCTGAACCATGGGCTTGTGAACACGATCGGGGAAGATCAACCAGTCTCCCCGTTTCAGCTGTGAGTGATCCGGGATGATGGGCTTCATGCCGAGCTGTTGGGCGTAGTAGGTGAAGCCCCAGTGTCCTAGGTACCAGATGGTCGGTTCGGATTGGGACTCGCGGATCGTTTGGTCGGCCCGTCGGGCGCTGTCCCGTGAAACCCAGGCTTCCCGCGCATCCAGAGTGGCGAAGCCTCCTCCAATCAGCGCCGAGAAAGCCACGAGACCTCGCAGCCATGGTCGCCAGGCGGGTTGCCATGCGGCGGCCGCACCACTGGCCGCGATCACCATCACCACCAGTGCGACTCCCAGCACGCGCCGCACGGCGCCGAATGGTTGAAGCACGAGATACGAGGCGATCTCCAAGCCGAGCCATAGCGCGAGGAAGGTTCCAGTTCGCCGCCATCCCGCCGAGGTCGGGGCCGCGGCGGACGGCGTTCGCCACAGGCGAACGAGTGCCGTGGTCGTCGTGAGTCCCAAGGCGACGGCGAATGCGGCGTAAACCGGGGACTCGTCCAGGTGATCGGTCAGCCAGGAGAAGCCGAACACCACCAGGGCAACTCCCGCGGCGGCGAGCCAACGTCCCCCCTTCCAGGTCAGAACCTCGAACAACGCGATCGGAGCCAGGGTGGCACCCAGGGTCAAGCAGAGCGCGCGAACCATGCGCATCCGCGGCCAGGTGCCGGACACGTTGTCCGGATGCAGAAGCGACCAGTGGAAGTGGGAGCGTCCGTACTTGGCCAGAGTGAAGCACTCCCACGCCAAGAAGACGCCTCCGGCCGCGATGCTCGCCAGCAAGCCGAGGCGCCACTTTCGTTGCAGCAAAGCGTAGGTCACGATCACCGGTACCGACAGCAGGCCGTTGTACTTGGTTTGGGCGGCCAGGCCCGCCACCACACCGGCCCACAGCGCCCAGCGTGTCGAGTCCCGCTCGCAAGCCACGAGGAACAGCGCCAGGGACGCCGTCGAGAGCGCCAACAGCGGCATGTCGAGCATCAGATTCCAGCTCGGCAGGTACGCCGGGCAGAGGGCGATCACCGCGGTCATCGGCAGTGCGACCGGTCGCGCGAAGCGTTTCAGCAGGTGGAACACTCCGACCACGAGGGCCAGGCTGAACGGTAGGAACCACAGCTTCCACAGGAACGGGCGCTCCCCGAAGAGGGCAACGGCGGAAGCGAACCAGTAGGGCACCACCGGAGGAACGTAGTAGTCGAAAGCGGACTGAGGCCACTGGTGGTAGAGAATTTCGTTCCCGAGCGGGTCCAGGGGATGCTCCGCGATGTGGGCCGCGCGAAAGTAGTAGTAGCCGTCGTCGATATGCAGGGGTTTGAAGGCGTTGGTGATCGTCACCAGGGCCGCCAGTCCCAAGAGCATTCCCCAAGTGCGCCACGACTCGGCAGGCGGGGTCTGGGATTGGGCTTCACTCATCGGGCGCTCGGTTCCAGTCAGCTCGGGACGCGGTGTCATTCGCGCGCGGCCCGGGATTATGTCCCATCGCGTGCGAGTGCAGAAACCTGTGCCGGTTTGCCAGCGGTCCGACCCACGGCCCCGGGGAAACGGGTGACCCGCCGCGGAGGTCGCGCTATGACAGCATCCCGATGCCTGGATCCGATCCGCAAGTGGAAGTGGTGATTCCCGTCCTCAACGAGGTGCATGTCCTCGAGAAGAGTGTCGGGACCATTCGCCAGTTCCTGCAAAGCGAGTTTCCCTACCCCGCGCGGGTCCTGATTGCGGACAACGGATCCACCGATGGCACCGGCGATGTCGCCCGCGAGCTGGAGCAGCGCTACGAAGATGTCAAGCACCTGGGGTTGACCCTGGCCGGTCGTGGCCGAGCTCTTCGGGAAGCCTGGACCCACAGTGACGCAGACATCTTGGTGTATACCGACGTCGATATTTCCACCGAGCTGGCGGCGAGCGTCAAACTGTGCCGCGCGATTCACGAAGGCGGTTACGACATTGCCGTGGGCTCGCGTCTCATGAAAGAGTCCGACGTCACTCGCGGCATCAAGCGAGAGACGATCTCGCGCATCTACAACTTGTTGATCAAGGCCGTATTGTTCACACGATTCTCTGATGCCCAATGCGGGTTCAAGGCGGTTTCTCGTCGGGTCGTCGAAGAGATCGTGCCTCAGATCCAAGACCAGTCCTGGTTTTTCGATACCGAGCTCCTCGTTCTTGCCGAAAAGCAAGGTTGGCGCATCAAAGACGTTCCGGTGCGCTGGGTCGACGACGAAGACAGCCGCGTGAAGATCATTTCCACCGGTTGGGAAGACATCAAAGGCGTACTGCGCCTGCGTCGTTTGTTGTGGAGCGCAGCATACCGGAGGGCGGGACGGTCGAAGCAAAGCGCGTCGCGATCCTCCTGAACGGCGCTCGAGTGACGGTTCCCAGTCCTTCCCCGGCGATGGGGCCGGCGTTCGAGATGGTCATGAGCACGGGTCTGATCTTGCGAGTGCTGAAAAAGACGGATGACGGTGAACTCGGACGACTTTGATGTCGTCGGGCCCGTTGATCCGACCCCGGTCTTGTTCAATGCGAGGTCATGCCGACAGCGTAGGGCCCGAGGTCAGACCCAGACCCACTCGGCATCTGGCTTGTCGGGGAGTTGCCGATGGGGCGGACGATACAGGCGTTCGAGAGTGTCAGGCGCGAAGTGTTGCTGGGCCAGCGCGTCCTGAACGAAGAACGCGTTCACGCCTGAGCGATTGCATCCGACCAGAGTGTACCCCTTTTCCTTGCCGAGCTTGACGAGAGCCAGCAAGCCGGCGCCGACGTAGGTGGTCTTGTCCCACACGAATGCTGGGTCGTAGGTGATCGTTCGGCTCTCATCAGGCGGGATGGTGGCGTTGTACTCCATCACCACGACCCGCGGCTGATAGTCGGTGATCTCCTTCCAGACCCAGTAGTCGTTGCCATCAATGTCGATCGACAGCAGGTCGAAGGTGTCCGGGACCTGGTACTTGCGAAAGATGTCTTGGACATTCTCGGCAGTGATGAACTCCTGGTGGGGGACGACCGGGCTTCCCCGGCGCCGACGCCGTTCCGGAAGGTCGCGGGGCTCGCGGCCGTCCAGCATGAGTCCGGTCCAACCGTTGCGCATCCAGTGAGCGCCGTTGCAACGAATTCCGTCGGCTGCCCCGATCTCCACCAGGTAGCGGTCGGTGCTGCCGATCTTGGCGAAGATGGCCTCGAGGATGCCGTCCTCGCCATTCTGGGAACGGATGCGTTTCTCGTAACGGGTGAGGTCGGCGATCACCTGGCGCTTGCCGAGAATCTCGCGACGGATTCGCCAGTCGCCGAGGCGATTCTGCCAAGCCCAGGACAGCTTCTTTCGAAAGTACTTCAGCTTCGCCATGTTCGTCTCACCAAAGCGGGGTGGCTTTCATCACAGAGAAGTCTTTGGCGAACCGCATCACCATCCAACCGTGCCACAGCAGCAATCCCGCGAACACACAGGAGACGAGCGCCAATCGGCTCCGCGATCGCTCCGACCAGACGACGGGAATCAAGAACAAGGGAATCATGAGCGGCATCAGGTGCTTGGTCATCTTCCAATCGATGACGCTGAAGATGGTACCGATCAAGGCCATCCAGACGCTCCAGTGGCCAAGGATCCGTAGTCCTCGAGCGCTTTTGAATTCGCGCAAGATTCCCAAACAAAGAGTACCGACCGAAAGGGGGAGCAGGACCCATCCGGTGTGCGCGGCGAGCTCCATCCACAGTGCCGGAACCGACGGATACCCGCCATACCCGAGGGGGTTGTGATGGGTGACTCGGTCCATCACGTGCATCTCGATGTGATCCTTCCAGAAGGCCGCAAAGTCGATCGACGCGCCGTACACCCAGAAGGCGGCGGTTCCGGCCACGAATCCCCAGATCCCCGGATGCAGGAAGGCGTTGCGCACAAACCGGAGACGGTGAGGCCCGACGGCGGCACGCAATCCTTCAAAGAAGAACAGGGAGGCGGGGAGCGGAACCAGTTTGTGGTTGGCAAGCGCGGCGATCCCTCCAGCCAGGAAGCAAGCCAGCGACGTGGCCCTGGCCCGATGGCGCATCCAGTGAGCGGTGGTCCAGAGGACCAGCAGCACGCTGAAGTTCGAGATGCCGAAATAGCCGCCATAGCTCGAGCGGACGAACACTTCCGGGCTGCTGGCGTAGGCAAGTCCGGCCAGGGCGCCGACCCACTCCTTGCCGGACAAGCGGCTGGCCCACACCGCCAGGAGGGCCGCGGTCAATGCGGCGAAGAACAGCGTCGGCGCACGCGTCAGCAGCTTGAAAGGTTTCGAGTGATAGTGGTGTTTGCTGAGATTGACCTCCGCCTCGGACACCTTGACCTTGTCGTGGCCGTTGGGAAGAGGCGGGGATACCACGTACTTGGCCCCGGCAACTCCCGTGACCTCATGCCAGCGGACTCGCTTGCCTTGCTTGACCAGGATTTTCTCTGGCGGCTCGAAGGCTTCTCGCTGTTGGGCGGCGAGGGCCCGCAGCGACAGCTCGTCGTACTTTTGCAGGTGCTCCACCTTGTCGTAGTACAAGAAGAAGCCCGCCACGTAGAAGTGGAGCAGGGGAGGGTGGGCGAAATAGTAGTAGGTGTCGCGGTCTGTCAGCAGCAATGGCTCCAGGCGCATGAGCAAGCTGTACCCGGTGCCCTGGACCTCCATGTCGTGGTCTTGCTGGGCAGGGACCACTTTCGTCGCCCCGAACCAAAACAGAGCGTAGCTGAGGAAGAAGGTGGAAACGCCGGCGGTCCAGAAGCTGCGTTGGGCAGGTGGCTTCCAGGTCCGGGGAGTGTCGCGCAGCAGGCATCCCAAAAAAGCGATGTTGGTCAGAACCCAGGTGGCGTTCCAGGCCTTGCTCGGGGTGATCGTCCCCCCGGTGAGAACGAAGAAGCCAAGGATCCCCAGGAAGACGGCAAGCGAAGCGAGGATCACGCCCATTCCGCACAGGAGATTCCAGCGCGCTTTCTTCCAGGCACCCACGAGAGGAACGCCCGGCGCGAAGAACAGAACCAGATTCACCAACAAGGATCGCCCAAGGGAGTCCTGCACCCAAGATCCCGCGGGATGACAAAGGAGGAACGGAAGGTTCAGCAGCGCCGCCCAGATCAGCGACGACTTGTTCAGGAAACGAGAGGGCGTGGGGGAATCCACCGCGAAGAGGCTCCAAGAACGAGGCGGCCGAATGCTAACCCGAAGCCACGCCGTTTTTCTCGCGATCGACCTCAGGACCTCGGCAGAATGAGCGGATCATGGCTCGTTCACTCTTTCTCACTGGCGTCACTGGATTTGTCGGCCGCCGCTTGCTCGCACGGCTGGATCCGGAGCGATTCGACCGGGTCGTGTGCTTGGTGCGCCGAGCCGACCCGGAATTGCATGAACAGTTCCAGCATTCCGAATCCGAGGACTCACGCCGAGTCACCGTGGAGTGGGTCGTGGGAAATCTGGGACAGCCGGGCGGTTACGCATCGGCTTTGCAGAGTTGCTCTCACGTCCTGCACTTGGCGGCAGCCACGGGCAAGGCGTCGGCCGAGGAGTATCAGCGGGCCAACGTCGAGGGGACTCGTGTTCTTGTGGAGGCGAGTCAGAAGGCCCGGGTCGAGCGGTTCGTGTTTGTCAGCAGCATCGCCGTTCGCTTTCCCGATCAATCCCATTACCACTACGCCCATTCGAAGGCTGAAGCAGAGCGGATCGTTCGCGAAGTCGATCCGACGGCAACGACCATCCGGCCGACCATCATCGTCGGTTCGGGAGCTCCGGTGTTGGAAGGCCTTTCGAAGCTCGCAGGGCTGCCAATCATGCCGGTGTT
Source organism: Planctomycetota bacterium (assembly GCA_028289345.1). Lineage (GTDB taxonomy): Bacteria > Planctomycetota > B15-G4 > B15-G4 > SIAN01 > JANQQL01. The sequence goes on from JANQQL010000019.1 coordinate 145,275, forward strand.
CGGATCGGGGGACGTCCACGTGCAGCCGATCGATGTCCTCGACTTGTGTGATGCGTTGAGCGAGTTGTTGATTGCTGACGAGTGGCGCGGGAAGACCTTGGAGTTGGGGGGCCCCGAATCCCTGCGCATCGAAGACTTCTTGGCTCGACTGCGGTTTGCACGATTTGGTCAAGGACCGCGTGCGTTGCACTTGCCTCTCGGTCCGATTCGCGCGTTGCTCGGTGCGGTGGAACCGGTCTTGCTTCCGGTGCTGCCATTGACCGCAGGGCAGCTTGCCACGTTCGCCAACGACGGAGTCGCCGAACCTTCCGAGTTCCATGAATCCCGTCGCTCGCGGCTGCGACCATTGCAAAGCAGCCTGGAGTTGGGGAACGCGGAGCCCTCGTGGGCATCGAGTGGTGCGCGGGAGTTTGAAGAGAGCGACGAGTTTCTCGACCAAGAAAGCTCGGCGTTCGTCCGCTATCTGACCGGGACTGAGGCGAAGGACGCGTTCCAGTCCAAGTACCGCGAGTTCTGCCGTCAGCGACCGGAAGCGAGCGCCGCCAGCGAGGTCGATCGGTTTCTTCTTCAGAAGGCGCGGGCCGGAGGCTTCTCCCTCGCCATGGCCGATGTCTACTCCGCTCGCTGGCTTCCCCATTCGACGCTGCGGGTTCGACTCGTGGGCGCCTTGGGAATCCTCGAGTGTTTGCCGGATCCGGGAGAAGCCATGGACGCGCCGGACGGCCGGGGACCGGTTTCGGCAGGATGCTCCTTGGTCGCGAACGCGGCGCGAGAACTGGTCACCTTGATGATCGCCACGGTTTGCCTCGCCCCGAGTCATTGGCGCCTACGACGTCAGGCGGAGCGAATCGGTGGCTGATCGGGATCCCGTCGTGGTGGTCGGCTCCGGGCCCAGCGGTCTGCATTTTGCGCAGACTCTTCTCGAGCATGGTCGGCAGGTCATGCTGCTGGACGTGGGCCATGAACCGACCCCCGCGGTCCATCCGGAACAAGATTGGTGGGGATTGAGGCGTCAGCTCGAGGACCCCGTGGAATACTTCGTGGGTCGTGCATTCGAGTCCCTGCTCCTTCCGGTCGACAACAGCGAGTACTACGGTTTTCCTCCGGGCAAGCGCTACGTTTTCGAAGGCACCTCGGCTCACCGATCGCGCGCCGTCGGGTTTGCACCCTTGGCGTCGTTTGCGACCGGAGGCCTGGCCCAGGCCTGGACCGGCGGTTGCTATCCGTTCACCGCCGCCGAGCTCGAAGCGTTCCCGTTCGGCGATGATGAGCTCGCCCCGTACTACCAAAAAATCGCCCAGCGCATCGGGATCACCAGTCCCTCGGATGATCTCGAAGGGCTGTTTCCTTTTGCCGGCGGTCAGACCGAGCCTCTGGAGCTGGACGAGCATTCCGAGCGTCTGCTGCGGCGTTACGAGAAGCATCGCGCGGCCATTCAAAGGAAGCTCCACTGTCGGATGGGACGGGCGCGGCTGGCGGTTCTCACCTCGCCCAAGGACGGTCGGGAGGCGTGCACCAAACTCGGTCGCTGTCTTTGGGGGTGCCCGACCGGAGCGCTGTACACGCCGCATCTCACGCTCAAGGATTGCTTGAAGAACGATCGTTTCGAGTACCGACGCGGAATCTATGTGAAGCACTTCTTCGACACCGCGGAAGGGCATATCGACCGAGTGGTGGTGTCACGACTCGAAGATGGGAGTGAGGAGGAGATCCGCGTGGGCTCTTTGGTACTCGCCGCGGGCACTCTGGGCTCCTCCAAGATCTACTTGGATTCCCTGGAGCGGAGTCGGGGGGAGCGAGTCGAGTTGTCGGGCCTGATGGACAACCGCCAGGTGATCCTGCCTTTCGTGAACTACGGTCTTCTCGGAAGTCGCTTCGAGCCGCGCAGCTACCAGTATCACACCCTCGCGATTGCTTTGACCGAAGACAGCCGTCAACCTTCCCACGGACTCATCACCACCCTAAAGACGGCGATGATTCACCCGATCGTGCAGAGCGTGCCGACGTCCATGCGCACGGCCCTGCGAGTGTTTCGCAACCTTCACGGGGCGCTCGGCTTGGTCAACTGGAACCTCGCCGACGAACGGCGAGAGGACAATCGCGTGTTCCTCGAACAGGGCCGGGACGGCTCGCGACTCGTCGTTCACTACCAGCCCGATCGCGAAGAACCCGCGACACTGACTCGACAGACCAAGACCGTGCGCCGCCTTCTGCGCAAGCTTGGATGCATTGCGCCGCGCGCCATGGAACACCGACGCCCCATGGGTGCCAGCGTGCACTACGCGGGAACGATTCCCATGACCGAGTCCCGCGCCCCCCAAACGACCGACGCAAATGGCAAGAGCTGCGACTTCTCCAATCTCTGGTTCGTCGACGGTACGACATTCCCGTCCCTCCCCGCCAAGAACCTGACATTCACTTTGATGGCGAACGCGGCGCGGATTGCGGAGCGGGAGTTCTGTTAACACGAGAGTTTCACCAACGAAACACTCCGCAGGTCACCCCGCATCCCGCGCTGGCACCTTCGCGAGAGCCACCAACAGTTCTCGAGTGCTGAAGGGCTTACTGAGGAAACCGGCGATTTCCAGCTCACCGACGTTGGCCAAGGATTCTTCCCGATCGAAAGCGCTCATCAGAGTGATGGGGATGGAAGGGTTGATTCGCTCCATCTGGGCCGCGGCTTCGATGCCGTCCATTTCCGGCATCGAGACATCCATGAGCACTCCGTCGAGTTCGTGGGAAAGCTGACGGAACATTCGAACGGCTTCGCGACCACTGAGCGCCGTCACGACAGCGAAACCAAGGCGGGTCAGCATGCGCCGCGCGACGTCCTGCACCAGCGGCTCGTCGTCGACGACCAGCAGCGTGCCACGGCCAGGAGTCACCGCGGGCGACTCTTCGGCTTGCGCAGGGAGGGATCGGCGCGAGGAAGCGGGAAGCAGGACTCGGAAGGTGGTCCCCGATCCTGTCCGTGATTCGATTCCCAGGCTGCCATGGTGACTACTGACAATGCCGAGGCAAGCGGACAGACCCAGGCCGCGCCCATGTTCTTTCGTCGTGAAGAACGGATCGAAGATCTTGGCGAGAGTCTTCTCACTCATCCCGCAGCCGTCGTCCTGCACCTGAATCTGAACGTAGTGACCTTCGGGAAGGTTTTCGGCGGCCATGGCCCCGGCCAGTCCTCGGGGCTGCCCCTCGAAAGAACGCACCACGATCTGGATCTTTCCGCGCTGATCTCCGATGGCGTCGGACGCATTGGTGATCAGGTTCATGATCACTTGGCGGATTTGGGTTGCATCGACTTCGACGTGAGGAAGGTCCGGCTCGAAATCGCAGCGCAGCGTGACATTCTCGCCAAGCGTCACTTGCAGGAGGTCGCGCATCTCTTGGATCAGGGCTTCCATGTCCGTGGGCTCGGGAGCGAGAGTGCTGCGCCCCGAATAGGCGAGGAGTTGACGGGTGAGATCCGAAGCTCGGTTCGCGGAAACGATGACCGAGTCCAAGTAGTGAGCCAAGCCGGGGTCGTTCCCCGCTTCGTCCCGAGCCATTTCGGCGTTCCCTCGGATTCCGACCAGGAGGTTGTTGAAGTCGTGGGCGATGCCACCAGCCAGGAGTCCGAGGCTCTCCATTTTTTGGGCCTGTTGGAACTGCGCCTGGAGTTCCTCGTTCTTTCTCTGAGCCTGCTTGCGTTGAGTGGTGTCGTGGAAGGTGACCACTCCTCCGACCAGTTCTCCTCCGTCGTGGACTGGCTGGGATCGGTACTCCGCGGGAAACGACGTGCCGTTCTTTCTCCAAAGACACTCTTCGGCGTGGGTCCCTTCCCCGCGGAGAAATGCCTGGAACACCGAACAATCCTGCACGGGATACGGAGTACCGTCTTCATGGGAGTGATGAATGAGGGAGTGCATGTTCTTGCCGAGAACTTCCTCCGGTCGTTCGTAGCCCAACAACTCGAGGCCCGAGGGATTGATGAACGTGCAGTCCCCGCGTAAGTCGACCCCAAACATGCCCTCGGCGGTGGCCGCCAAAAGTGAGCGCACCCGGGCTTCGTCGGCCCGAACCCGGCGGTGGCGACGAACGATGCATCCCAAGAGAAGCGAACTCAGCAAGGCGACGGCGAGGATTCCGGCGAGCAGGGTTTTGTTCGCCTGTTGGTGGTGCTCGGCAAACGCCTGGGGGGTCGGCCCCAAGCGTACGGTCCACGGCCGGTCGATCGCCATCAACCGAGACTCGACTTGAAGAGGCCATGGGTCCGAAGCATGGGGATGGCTGGCGTAGACCAGCGTTCCGTCGGCTTCCCGAATCTCGAACTGGAAGCGCTCGGGGAGGCCTTGGCCTTCCAAGGATTGTTCCGCGAGGGGGGCCACGGGAAACACCCCGTTCACGAATCCAATCAGCCGTCCGTTGGCGGCGAACACGGGCCAGTAGGCCACGAATCCCTGACCACCCTGATAGAAGGAAATGTCCGAGAGAGTGCGAGCCGCGGTTCGAGAGCTGGCGGCTCGTTCGATGGTCTGGCGAACATCGGGTCGGTCGTGTTTGTCCAGGCGTTGGCCGAGGGCTGCCTCGTTGCCCCGGGCGGGAACCGTGATGCGAATCACACGGTCCGCATCCACCCAGTTCAGCGCCTGAAAGCCGGGCCAGCGTTTCACGAACGCCTGCGCATCTCGGGGAAACGAGAGCATGATGTTGTCGGCGGAATCACCGCAAGCGTCGACCAGGCACCCGAGGATGGAGACTCGGTCATCGATCCAAGCGGTGAGGCGATGACTGACTTGATCGGCAGCGACGTGGCAGTCGGATTCCAGAAGATCCGAGCGAGTCGACTCGAGATGGCTCCACAGAGCGAAGCCGCCTCCTGCCATGACGGCAAAGGAGACCAGAGGCAGAAGTGCGACGGAGCCGATCTTTCCGAGAGCCATCAGTCTCCATGCCAAAACAACGGACACGGACCAGAATTGTATGGCGTCATTGGCGAGTTGGGCAATGCTCGACGCAAGGGTGACATCCGGTGCTCGAGTTCCCCAATCAAAACCCGAACCCATGCGCTGTCAGCAACGGTGGGTGAACCGACTTGGTACGTCTACTCCAACATCGAAAAGGCGTTCGAGGAATTTTTCACCCCGAGAGCCTTTCGTTGCGAAACTCCTTTTGGATTCGAGAATCGATTCGGCGCCGATCGAATTTTTTCGCTTCGATCTTCGTCTTTGAATCCTCGGCGAATCCGCTGATTCGCATGCGGTCCGACTCCTCGGCGGAAACCTAGATCGCTCGATCGGCCATCCGAGGTCTGCTTCAACGGCCTACTAGTGCTGAAGTCGCGGCGGGTAACTCGGTGGAAAGCGTTACCGGCGAGAATGTTGTCGCTGCAGCAACGGGGTGAAGTACCGGTAGTAGACCTCGAGAGACAGCACGGCCAGGGCCGTCGTGTAGGTCCGCTCTTTTCGGTCGTCCCCGGCAAAGCGCTCCGCGTAAGCACCCAAGGGTCTCCACGAACCGTCCGGCTGCTGGGCCGGCAGCAGAGTGGACTTCATGGCGTCGTTCCACTGCCGCCACTCCATGCCGCCTCGGAAGAACATCGCCAGGGTGCCGTAGTACCAGTAGTAGATGTTCCCGGCGCCTTCCTGAGCGAACGCGGCGTCGCCCCGATAGCGATACCCCGACGGCAGTCGCGTCATGATGAACGAAGCTCCCGAGTCCAGGATCGGGTCGTCGTTGACGTCCAAGAGATTCAGCACGAACATCGACGCGGGGGTGCTTGCGGGAAGGGTCCGATAGGCCGAGTTCAGCCATTCTGGATCGTGGTTGTAGCGGAAGTATCCGTAGCGGCGATCGAAGCCATTGCGGAAGTAGCTGCGCGCGGCCTTCATGGCATCTTCAGGAATCGGCACTCCGCCGGCTTCCGCCGACTTCAACGCCATCACTTGCCAGGAACTGAGCGAGGCCCGCGGGTAGTGGTCGTAGCCGGGTCCTGTCGAGTAGTAGTAGCGCCAGCCTCCACGCAGTCGGGAGTCATCTTCATCCGCCACCTGGACCCGCAAGATTTGTCGAACGGCGCGCACCAACGGCATGAGCAGGGCGCGATCCCGACTCATGGCGTAGCACTCGGCGAGGGCGTAGGTCGCGATGCCGTGGCTGTAACCGTCGGATTCTCCGAAGTGACCGCTGGTTCGGTCCTGCTCGCGAATGATCCACTCCAAAGAGCGGCGCACGTTGTCGGAGAACTCGGTCTTCGACTGATGAGTGTGGCCGGCGCCGAGGAACGCAAGTGCGGCAAGTCCGGTCTTGCCGATGCGCACGTCGCGGTACTTGCGCTGGTCCGAACCTTCCCCGAGGTCCCCAAAGGAACCATTCTGGCGTTGAATGCTGGCCAAGTAGCGCAGCCCGGCGAGTACTGCCTTTTCCGTCTCTGCACTGCCGCCGCCTTCGCGCAAAGCGATGTTCTTCGAGGGGCCGGTTCGACGGTCGTACAAGTTGGACAGCCGCTTCGGAGAGGCCTCTCGCTTCTTCGGCGAACTCGCGATCATGGCGGTCAAGGGCTGTGAGTCCGCCACCGGAGAGGGCGAGGGATCCGAGACGTCCACGTTGGCGCGTCGTGGGCCGCGCGTCGAACGTCGCACGGGAATTGGAATCGAGCTCGGGGAATCGGCGAGCAAAGCGGGCGAGGCCAACACCGGCGCAGGAGTCCTGCTCTTCCCGGCTTGCTGCGATCGATCCCGCATGGGCACGGCCAGCTCGCGGAGCGAAGGCCGGGGAGCCATGCGCGGTGGAGTCAAAGCGGAACGACGTTGCGGGGCGACGGTCGTGCTTGCTCCGGAACGAGCGAGTGTTTCGCGGGGTGCCACGAACCCGGACGCATCCGACGATTGAGCCGGGCTCTGGGAAAGGCGTTCGGGAGAGGATTCCAGGGCGCGCGGTTGTGGTGCGGGGGTCCAGGCCGAAGTGGGGTCGACCAAGGAACGAGACGCCTGAGCCATCTGCGCGGTCGCCGCAGGAGCGGCGTCGTTCACGCGATCCGAAGGACCCGTCATCTCGACCGAAGCCAGATCTCGTTTGGCCAGTTGTTCCCGGGAGCCCCGCGGATTCATGGAAGGAATCGGCGCGTCGCGAGTGGCCGGGGCCATGGAAGAGTCCATGGTCGGTCGAGGGCTAAGTTCCGCCAAGGGAGAGGCTGCGGCACTGGATTCGTACCGAGAGAGTTCGCCAGTCGTCGTCGGCGTGGTGGAAGTCGACGCCGTCGGGATTTCCGGTGCGGCCAAAGCCAAAGCGGGTGCACTTTCGGTCTCACGAACCGGCAACTGGTCATCCGGAACGCGGATCTTGGCCGCCTCCGCCAAGCTGAGTGACTCCGAGGGCAAACGCGATTGGGAATCGCTTTGCCGCGAGGGGCCGCTCTCCGCCACTTCGTTTGCGGCCCGGTCGGCGCGCACCAGCGGAGTTTCCGAAGGGACCGCCGCGGGACTTGCATCTCGATTCGCGCGGACCACGCCACGCACCGGCGCGTCCTCCGTGGACGCGCGAGCGACCATGGAGGTCACCTCGGTGTCGGCCAAGTCCAATGAACTCGCTTCTGGTCGTTGGACCACGACGCGATCCGCCGGTGCGTCCATGACCGTGACGACTTTGGCCACCGCGGAAGGCTGTGCCTGGGAACCGTCCGTCCGTCGAGCCGTTTTCGGCGAAGCGATCTCGGCGCGAGTCAGGGTTCCGATTCCCTGAGGAGTCATCGTCGGAGCATTCGATGTGGCGGAGGTCTGTTCGCGGGTGGCGCCGGCTTCGACGGCCGCGTTCGGTGCGTCGACGCTCGCGGTCTGCACTGGCATGGAGGGGGCTTCCCCGCTGATCCGCTCGTACGCCTCTTTCAGCACAGGAATCGGGTTGACCGTGCTTTCGGCAGCGAACTGGGGGTTCTGGTCTCCTGTCGCGGACCGCGAAGGCGCCTCGGAATCCGTCGCCGTCGAAGAGCGCTCCATTGGCTGGAACGCCGCGGCTGTCGCCGGTGAGTCGCTGGCGCGACTCTGGCTGCGTTGCACGCTCGTCGAGGTTTGCTGGGGAGCGGGCATCTCGACCTGGTCCCCGCGTTCCCGGTCTTCCATCTGAGCAACCGCGTCAAGCACGTCGTTCAGCAGCTTGATCTGGTAAGTCTTCTCGTCCGGGCCGAGAGTCGACGGTTCGTTCTCGATGTCAATGCGCCGGGTCAACCACAGCAGCAACAAGTGCACGATCAGTGAGATCAGGATGCACTTGTAGATGACGTCCAGCGCGCTCCACTTTCTCGCCAGGTAGGCGAGCAATGCCACGAGTGCGAGCAGGAACAGAATGGTGAGGTCAAGGAGGGAAAGGCCGCCGCCCGGCAGGGCGTACAGCTCTTCGGTTCTCGCCACGAACAAGTCCGGCGTTCCGGTCAGACGATCCGAAGAGAAGTAGATGGTGAAGCCGTCGTCAGCCAGGGAGGGCCCGGTCTCATCATCGATGGTGTTGAGGGTGTCCAGGTTCTGCACCTGGATCCACTGCTCGTTCTGGCGAATCGCTCGATACAGGTCGTGTCCGCCCAGCCCCTGGGCGCGATTCGAAGAGAACACCAGCACGTCGCCGTCCGCGTCGAAGGTCGGCGAGCGTTCGTCGTAGGGGGTTGCCGGACCATCCAACGCCACCGCTGACGCGAAGCGGACCCCGTCGCTGTTGGAGCGATAGAGATCGTAGTCAGCGACCCCCACCACCGGATCACGGTTGCTGGCAAAGCACAGCTCGCCCGTGTCTGCTCGGAAGGTGGGGTCGACTTCGTCGGCTTCGGTGTTGACCATCGAGCCGAGGTTCTCGGGGGGCTGAAACTCGTCGCGTTGCCACCGCGAGCGGTACAAGTCGTAGCCGCCCGCTCCCCCGGGCCGGTTGGAGGTGAAGTACAGGTAGCCGTTGTGGAAGGCGGGACTGGATTCGTCGTAGGACGAGTTCAGCTCGCGCAAGGGATGGATGCGGAGTTCGCCGTCCACCGCCTCTTCGGCGACCCACAGTTCTTGGTCGACTCCCGCCTCGCCGAGAGCGAAGTAAGTGCGTCCGTGCTCTTGGTCGATGAACGGGTCGGTTTCGGCGTCGCCGGTGCGGAATGCTTCGGAAAGGGTCTCGGGCTGGTTCCACAGCACCAATCTGACTTCTTCGCGAATCTGCCGCGAGGACACTTGAGACTCGCCGTCGGTGAACATCTCGCCGCGCGGAATCTGCGGACGCAGATACAACCAGGCCCCGAACGCCCCGAGGGCGATCAAGCACAGCACCATTACCATGTTGCGAAACAGGTTTTGCATGGCGCGTTGGTTGCTCCGGATCTCAAAGACCCGGAAGGGTTTCAGCTCCCGCCCCGGTCACCCAGGATTCCCACGGAGATCTGGTGAAGGTTGGCCTGGCCGCACGCATCCATGGCACGCACGGCATTCTGAAACACGGTGTCTCGGTCGCCGCGAATCGTGACCGGAGTTTCCGGGTCGGCCAAGGCGACTTGCTTCAATCGCTCCACCAACCCGTCCAGATCGTAGTACGACTCGCCAACCTTCATGCGGCCGTCTTCCATCACGTTGATGATGACCTCGTCCTGCTCCATCTCTTCTGGCCGGCCGGAAACTGCTTCCGGCAGGTTCAGGTCCATCTCCTTCTCCAGGTTGAGGAAGGTGGTGGAAACCATGAAGAAGATGATCAACAAGAACACGACATCGATCATCGACGTCAGGTTGAGGGCGAGGCCTTCGTCTTCTTCGGAGGAGTCAATGCGCATCGGATGTCTCAGGCAGCCTTTCGCATCTTGTCCAGGGACGCGCCCAGAAGATCTTGATACAGGCCTTCCACGATGCGAATGAAGCGATCGATCTTGGCCTTCAGGTAGAAGTAGGCGATCTGCGCGGGGATGGCGACGATCAGGCCAGCGGCCGTCGTCACCAGCGCCTGGGAGATGCCGTCGGCGAGCAATTCGGGCTTGCCGATTCCCTTCTCCACAGCGATGACTCCGAACGCCTTGATCATGCCGAGCACCGTTCCCAGCAGCCCGAGCAGGGGAGCAACCGCCGCGATCACCACTAGCGGTTTCAAGTTGCCGGACAGCTTGGCGACTTCTCGACGGCCGGCGTCTTCCACCGCCTTTTCGATCTCCGGACGCGCGTCGCCCCAGCGGCGCAAGCCGGCGCCGAGGATCCGACCGGCCGGCACCTTGGTCTTCTCACAGACCTGCAGCGCCGATTCGTGGCTCTGGTCCATCGCCTGTTCGAGGTCCTTGGCGAAGGTCTTGGGCACCAGCCGTCGTTTGCCCAGGGCCATGGAGCGTTCCACGAAGAACGCCAGGGCCACGATCGAGCACAGGCCGATGGGAAACATCATCCAGCCACCGTCCAGGATGGACTGGTACACCGTGCCGACCACGGAGTTCTGCGGCTGGGTTTGCGCCAGGGAAAGGAGGGAAGACGGGATCATCGTAGACTCCGACGACTACATGGACCGGATCTGGGAGACACGTTCGCGGGCGATTTGACTGCGCGGATGGTCCGGGTGATTCTCGATGAGTTCGCGGTACCGGTCCGCCGCTCGCTCGAGATCGCCGCTTTCTTCCAGACAGTTTCCGGCGAACCACAGGGCTTCGGGAACTTCCTCCGTTCCTTCGTACAGCAGCGCGACTTTCAAGAACTCGCCGAGGGCGGTCTTGTAGTCCTTGCGAGCCATCGCGCAGTGGCCGAGACCCAAGATTGCTCTTGCCGCGAGCACCGTGCGATCCCGGTCCGCCACCTTCTGGAAGCGACGTTCGGCCTCTTGCAAGCGATCCGCGGCCAGCAACGAACGGCCGATCCACAGCTCGGCTTCCAGACGTTGTTCGAAATCGGGGGCGGCTTTTTCCAGCTTCTGCAGGGAACTCAGACACTCTTCGAAGGAGCCGAGCTCTCCCTGGGCGATGCCGTAGCGGAACAGGGCCTTGGGCTTGGATTCGTGATCCGGATAGCGATCCAGGAAGTCGGCAAGAACGCGACGGACCTGGTCGTATTGCTCCTGTTGGTAAAGGCATTCGCCAGCCAGAAAGAGGGACTCGCCGGCGACGACGCTTTCCGGGAAGTTCTGGTTCACCTCGAGGAAGGTGCGTGCGGCGGCAGGATAATCCTCGACTCGGAACTGGCACCAGCCACTCTTGTAGGTTGCCAGGTCCCGAACTCGCGAGCCTCGGTTGCGAGCCCCTTGGTAGGCTTCCAAGGCGGCGCGGAAGTCTCCGGCGGCGAACAGGGACTCGCCTCGTTCGAAGGCCGCGTCAGGCGCCAGCTTGCTGCCTTGGAACTCGTTCTCCAGCATGACCAGGCAGCGCTGGGAGTCCTCGGGACGGTCCAGGTCCCGGTAGATGTGGGAAAGTTCGTACAGCAGTCGGTCGCGACCGGAAAAGCCCGGCCAGTCTCGACTGGTTTCTTCAAGCACTCGGGCGGCGCTTTCCAGCTTGCCCGTTTCTCGCAGAGCCAGGGCGGCGACCAAAGCGACTTCGGGATTGCGATCGTAACGCGGCGCCACTTTCTGCAGGCGCCGATAGGCGTTCTCGGCCTGGTCTCCGTTTCCGGAAGCGCGAGCCACCGTCGCCAGGAGTTCCAAGGAAGGCGCGGCCAGTTCCCCGTCCGGTGACTCGGAGAGCAATCGCTCCAGCGCCTGGCGAGCGTCACGCCAGCGGTCGAGTTCGTAGCACGCCCACCCATAAGAATAGAGAGCGGGCAGGAAGACGCCGGGCTCGGGTTCGGCGGCGATGATCTCACGCAGCAGCTCTCCGGCGCGATCGAAGCGTCCGGCTTCCGCCAGCAACTCCGCTCGCTCGAACTGAGCGCGCAGTCCCAACGCCGAGTTCTTTCCACTTTGGGTGACCAAGCGGAGTTCTTTGTCCGCTTGGTCGTTCTTCCCTTGGGACAGCAAAGACTGGGCGAGGTCGTAGCGAGCGTCGTCGTCGAAGTCGGTGCCTGAGAAGGCCTCGAGGTGGCGACGCAGGACTTGTTCGGCTTTGGGGAAGTTGCCGGCGCGAAGGTGGCAGCGTCCTTCCAGGAAGGAAGCTTCTTTGGCGCGATCCCCGGACGGGTACTCGTTCAACACGCGAGCGAACTGCCCCGCTGCCTCTTCATAACGCTCCAAGGAGAACAAGCACCAGGCGGCTCGAGACATGGCTCGTGGGCGGTCGCCCGAACTCGCCCGCGAGGTGTTGTCCAGGACTCTCAGGAAGCGATCCAGCGCCGATTCGTACTTTTCCTGGGCGAACAGTCCTTCGCCGATGATCAGCTCGGCGGGAATGGCGAACTTGCCCCGCGAGAAGTTCTCGAGAATCGCCTCGGCGCGCTGGATGGCCTGGCCGGGTTTGTTTGCGTTCAGCATGGCCACGGCCGAGGAGTACAGCGCGTCGTCGGACTGGACGCCGGAGTAGCCCTTTTCGGCTTCTTCGAAACGCCCCGAGTCGAACAGAGCGTTGGAGCGCGCCAGGGTCAGCCGCTCGCGCAGTTCCCCGTCGGCCACCGCGAGTCCCTGGTCGAAGTACCCGATGGCCTGTTCGGAGCCGCGCAACTTGGCTTCCGCCATGCCGCGCCAGTAGTTGGCTTCCGCGGCCCATTCGCGTTGCTGGTCGGCGAGCAAGCGATCCAACACCGCCGCCGACTGTTCCATGCGGCCGGCCTTGTAAGAGTGAATGCCGGCATGCAAGCGGCCTTCGGAGCGTAGCTCTCCGGCGGGGGCTTCCTGCTCCAAGCGCAGGAATAGGCTCGCCGCTTGTTCGTGGTCTTCCAGCTCCGCACAGGCGAACCCGGCGCCGGACAACGCGTCATGGAAGTAGTCGCCCGGGGGGACGCTGAGAAACTCGTCCAGGGCCTCCCGGGGTTGATCGAGCTGAAGGAACGATTCGCCGCGCAAGAAACGCATCTCTCCGACCGCGCTGTCGTTGGGAAACTCGCGCAGGAACAACTCGAAGGACTGGGCCGCGGAGTCATGGCGACCCGCGCGGTAGAAGGACCAGCCCAGGCCGTACAACGAGTCTCGCCGGTAGCGATCGTCTGATTCAGTCGCCTTCAGGACTTTGCCGTAGGCGCGGGCGGCGGAGGCGAACTGCTCATTGCGAAAGTGGGCCTCGCCGGCGTGGTACAGCGCCGGGATGTACAGGTAATGGTCTGTGCCGACCGAACCCAGGGCGTCCATTCTCTCGGCCGCTTCTGCGAACTTGCCGGTTTCGATCAGGCACTGGCCAATGCGGAACTTGACTTCGGTCGCGAACTCGAACGAACGGGTCGACTCCAAGGGGCCAAGGGTCTTGAGGGCATCGCCATGCCGGCCGAGCTCGAACAACGATTGGCCCAGGCGGTAGCGCACCAGCGGCGCCCGCTTGTGGGACTCGAACTCGTCCAAGAAGCGACTGGCTTCCTCCACCACCATTTCGTGCCAGCCCCCTTCGAACAGACCGGCGACGAAGTTGTACTGCTCATCCCCTTTGTCGAAGGAGAGTGCGGAGGCGCACGGTGTCGCGGCCGACAGAACGAATGCCAAACACCCCGCGGCAGCGAGGCACGACGAGCGAGAGAGAAGGGTCATGTTGCTTCCTGGGTGCGTGCGGCCTGCGGACGGCTCGTGAAGACGAAACGCGACAGCTTTGCTACCCGCGTTCGAACCGCACGGTTCATCCCGTACGACCGTCTTCGCTGATCCGTCCGCCGGCGAACTCCCGGTGGAGCCGGGGATCCTGTCAAGCCTGAGGAGGGGGCGTTTCCTCGCCATCCAGCTTCTTGCGCAACTCGGCCACTTCGGCGGTCAAAGCTTTCAGTTGGCGCAAAGCAGTCGGAAGCTTGGAAACAGATGATAGTTCTCGCATAGCCTGAATGGACTCCTTGGCGACGAAACCGAAATAGTTTCCCGCGGTCAGGTTTCCTTTCACGCCTGCTTTGGCTGCGATGAGAACTTTGTTCGCAAGTTTCTGATGTCCGGAGAAGCCCGCCTGTCCGCCGATCAGGCAGTCTTCGCCCAGTTCGGTACTGCCGGCAAATCCCGCTTGTGCGGCCACCATGGTGCGATCGCCAAGAACGCAGTTGTGACCGATGTGCACTTGGTTGTCGAGCATCACGTCATTGCCGATGACCGTAGCGCCGAACTTGGAACGGTCGATGGTCACGCCGGCACCGATCTCGGCACGATCACCAATGCGCACGGTCCCTGTGTGTCGCAAACGGACGGCTCCTGCGGCGCCGGCGCCGAAGCCGAAGCCGGGAAAGCCGATGACCGCGGTGGCGCCGATCACGACGTCGTTGCCAAGCACCACCCGCGGTCCGATCACCGCGTTGGGGTGAACCGTGCAGCGGGCCCCGAGAACCGCGTCGCTTTGAATGACGGCACCGGGGTGGAGGCAGGTTCCGGTACCGATCTTCACACGGGCGCCGACACTCACCTGCGGACCGACTCGGACGCCGTCCCCCAGCTGTGCCTCGGGATGCACCGAGGCTGTCGGGTGAACCCCTGGATCGAGTTCCGCCGGTGGGTCGAGATTCAACGCGTCGATCACTCGATTCAGGGAAACCATCGGGTGAGCGACCACAACCCGGGGACGCTCCAGGGACTCCGCCAGCTTCGGCGAAACCAGGAACAGGGCGGCCTCGCAGGCCTGGGCCCGTTCAATCATCTTGGGATCTTCCAGGCCCACCAAGTCGGCGCTCGTGGCGCCTTCGATCCCGGACACACCGCTCACTTGGCCGCCACCGTCATCCATCAGGGTTCCCTCGACGAGTTCCGCGATGTCCTGAGCCGTGAGCGTCATGCAAGGAACCCCTGTGATGGTGTTCTCGGGACGAATCCCGAGGAGTCTTCGCGGCGTGGGGAGCAAGGTCGAACCCGAGGCCGGAGCGAGCGGGTGAGCGAGGATCGTCCCCTCATTTTGCCGGGTGAGATGCACCGGAGCGAACGCGGGCTGCTCGCCACGACACTTGTTTTTCCGCGGGGAACGTCGCCGATGGCAATGGTTTCACCGGGCGTTTCCTGCGTCAGCCGCGGGAGCCTCGCGGGGAGCGCCTGCCGAATCGCCACAAGTCCTCGCCAGACATGACTTTGTCTCATTCTCGCAAGAGCCATGGGGATCAATCCGAGCTACAATCTTCTTTATGAACGAACACAAGATCGGGGATTTGACCCTTCGCTTGTCGGAACCCGTCCAGCAAGACGTCTCCTGGATTGGCCAGCAAGAGCTGCTGCAACAGATCCTGGCCTGCTGGACCACCGTCACCGAAGACGACCTGCCGCTGAGTCCCCGTCTGGTGGGCAAGCCCGGGATGGGGAAGACCACCCTGGCCCAGGCGGCCGGCAAGGAGCTGGGCCGTCCCGTTTACATTGTCCAGTGCACGATGGACACGCGGCCCGAAGACTTGCTGGTGACTCCGGTCCTGTCGGAAAAGGGGCACATCTCCTACCACGCGTCTCCCTTGGTGACTGCCATGCTCGAGGGCGGGGTGGCGATCCTCGACGAGGCCAACCGCATGCCGGAGAAGTCGTGGGCGTCTCTGGCCCCGTTGTTGGATCACCGCCGCTACGTCGAATCGGTGATCGCGGGAGTGCGGATTCCGGCCGACGAGCGGTTTCGCTGCTGTGTCACCATGAATGACGACGCCTCCACGTACGAGGTGCCGGAGTACATGGTCTCGCGCATCCAGCCGCTCATCGCCTTGGAGTTCCCCGACCAGGACGAAGAGCGAGAGATCCTTCGCTACAACGTCGACTTCGCCCCGGCGGACTTGCTGGACATGACCACCAACTTCCTGCAAGAAGCCCATCGCTACAACCTGAACTACTCCACTCGCGACGGCATCAACATCATGCGCTACGCGTTGAAGCTGAATCACGCGCGCGAAACCGACGTGAAGGAAGCATTCCGCATCGCGATGGAGCAGATCCTCGGGCCGGGCGCCGATCGTTTCGAAGAGCGTGCCGCCGGACTGTTCTTCCCCGGCAACCTCAAAGACCTTTCGGAGTTGTTGCAGCGGGATCCAAAGCGCGACGAGCCTTGAGCCTGCGCTGGAACAACGTTGAAGTCATTCCGCTCATCCACGGTCGACTGCCGTTCGCACTGGCCGTACGTGAGCGGATGCTCAGTCGCCGCTATGCCGCGTTGGCGGTGGAGCTCCCGCCGAGTTTGAAGTCCACGGTCTTGACCGGCATTCGGCTGATGCCAGCGGTGCATGCGGTGGTGTATCACGAAACGGCGCTCGAGACGATTCGTCTGGAGGAGGGGGAGGCCCAGGAAGACCTGCTGCTGTGGTACGTGACCCTGGACCCCTGCGACGGGATCGTCGAGTCCTTGCGCATTGCGGAACGAGACCGCACGCCGATCCACTTCATCGATGCGGAAGTGCAGCAGTTCGTCGGCAAGTCCCTGCACTTGCCGGATCCTCAAGCGCTGCTGACCCTGGGGGTGGAGCAGTACTACGACGCGGTGCTCCAGCAGATCCGAACCGCCCATCCCCACACCGACGAGGACCGCATCCGAGAACGTCACATGGCGGCGCGGTTGCGGGCGCTCGCGTCCCGGATCGGCAACCGAGGAGACGTGTTGTTCCTGTGCGGCATGGCCCACTGGCAGGGCATTCAACGTCATCTGGTGAAGGGGACGGACCAACTGCATG
The DNA here is from genome assembly GCA_028289345.1 of Planctomycetota bacterium. GTDB lineage: Bacteria > Planctomycetota > B15-G4 > B15-G4 > SIAN01 > JANQQL01. The sequence goes on from JANQQL010000019.1 coordinate 161,909, forward strand.
CGGGGGATCCGGTGCAGGAGGACTGGGTACACCTGACCCGCGTCCATCCCGATTCGCTGGCCATGATGCTGGGCGAGATGCCCTATGTCGCCGAAGCCTACGACCGCCATCGTTCCGGGATCTCGTTGACGCGCTACGACCCGATCGAGTCCGCGAAGGACTTGCTGATGGAGGCTCGCGACTTGTACGCGAGCCGCGACGATGCCACCCGAGAGAAAGCTTCCCCGTCGGCGCTGCGGATCATGCTCGACTACACCCGCAAGCTCACGGTGAGCTCCAAGCGGCTGACTCCGGACCTGTATTCGTTGATTGTGGCCGCAAAGGGCGTGGTGGGGAACGACTTCGCCTTGGACGTGCTCGAGGTTGCCCGTCGCTACCGTCCCAATTTGGACGAAGGTGACGAAGAGCAAGAGACCGCGGCCGCGGGTGGTCCCGAAGGCGAATCGACGGGGGAGCCCGGCGAACAAGAAGTCGGCTTCGAGCCTTACGCCGACGAAGACGAATCTCCCGACGAGACCCTGGTCCTTCAAGACAACCAAGGCGTGCAAATGATCCCACGCGCTCCCGGAGAGCAGCGCGAGATCAAGCGGATCCGCTTGGAAGAGCGTCCGCCAGAGATCGACAAGCGCCGCTGGCAAACCGCCTGGAACCCGGCCACCCAATGCTCTTGGCCTCCCGAAGACGTCATCATCGAAAACTTCCGCTCTTACGTCACCAGTCGCAGCCTCTCCATGGCGGGCCTCGACCGAGTGCGCACCGAAGAGTTCATGGCTTCGATGAAGGACGGCCTGGACCTCCGCGAAACGCTGCGCGATTTGCCTTCGGGCAAGATCCACGTGAAAGAGGAGCCACGAGTGCCGGGCCGGGTGGGCGCGGTGGTGGTCATCTTCGAAGAAGACGATGCGGGCTCGAAGTATCCGTGGCGCACCACGTGGATGGCGGAACACCAGAACGAGTCGACCCTGGCCTTCTATGCGACCGACCATCTCGAAGGAGTCGTGGGACCCGGGGTGAGTCGCGCCCGCTACGGCGGGTGTTTGTTCTTGTTTCCACCGATCCTGATCGAGGACATCTGGGAAGACCTGCGCTTCGAGAAGGCGCGTCGGCCATCCGAGCGGTTGTTGCTGGCCGCGCTTTACTATTCGCGCGAGCAGTATGTCGCTCACGTCTCGGAGAAGCCTCCGTCGGCCGAGGTTCGAGCAACGGCGGAACGCATGGGCAAGCACGTGGTGCACCTGCCCCTCAGCGCGTTCTCGTCCCGGACTCTGGAGAAGATCCGGACGGTGCACGTGTTGAACGGGCACGAGGTGCGGAGTTGGGCGGCGCGGTTCATTCGGTAGGGGCGAGTGGGTTTGCGTCGTGCCATTCCGACGCAATCCGGACCCATTGTGGAATGCCCACGAAGAGCGGTAAGAGAACGCGCTGCTGACGCAATTCGGCCGCCCAGGAAAAAGCCCAAATCCTTCGACTGAGCAAAGGCGAGCCGACGGTCCAGGGTGACCCACGGTCCAAGCGGCCGTCGAGGTCGCTTCTCCGTTCCCCGGATCAGTGTGAGGCTTCCATGCGCGCCCTTGAGAGATGCTCTCTGTTCGGATTTCTGTTCCTGACACTTGGCCTTGTCCAAGGGGCGCGGGCTCAGACCTGCAATCCGGCGGACTACACCCACGCCGGCTCCAAGAATGTGGTGATGATCGTGCTGGATGATGTCGGGTTGGAGCGTTTGTCCTGGTGGCCGACGCCATTGTTTCCCAACTCGACGGCAACGCTGGATCCGGCGCCGCCTCCGACTCCGAACTTGGAGTGTCTGGCGAACCGAGGCACGGTCTTCACCAACGTTTGGTCGAACCCGTTGTGTGGACCGGCGCGCGCGGCGTTGCTCAGTGGGCGCCACTGCCATCGAACCGGGTTTCTGGCAAATCCCGGAAGCCTTCCTTCGGGCGCCAACTCTCTCAGTCCTTCTGAGTTCACGATCCCGGAACTGTTGAACAACTGGAGTCAAGGGGCCTATCGGACCGGAGCGTTCGGGAAATGGCATCTCGCCAATCCTCGAGACCCTGATGCGTGGCGAAGTCCTCTCGACTCCGGCTTTGACACGTTTCTAGGAACTCTGGGAAACGTAGGAGAAGGGTTCCTGGATGACTTCGGCAATCATCACTACCGGTTCACCAAGACTTGTTCCTACAGCTTCGGCCCTAGCCAACAACAGTGTCAAGGAAGCCCCCAGTTGATCGGCTTGTGCAACCTCTGTCCTTTGGGAGACACGAACTGCTTCTGTGATCTTCCCCCCTGTTCCCATCCCTATCCTCGGTGCGTCGACCCCGAAACGCCGCCATACAAGTCGGAGGACTGGAGTGGGCTGCATACCGCCAAGGATGCCATGGAGTGGATTGACCGCTTGGACCCCACCGAAGATCGGTTCTTCGCCTATGTGTCCTTCAACGCCCCTCACGCGCCATGGCAGGCGCCACCAAGTTGCCTCTACACGTACACCCCGCCGACCGGGAATCCGGACCCAGATCTTCATCCAGAGGGCATGAACGACCCAATCCAAGGGAAGGATTACTTCGGTGCAGAGAATCAGCACCGCCGCCACGCGCAGGTGTTTCACTGGATGCTGGAGTCGGTGGACACTCTCATCGGAGTGCTTGTGTGTCTCTTGGATGAACTGGGGATCTTGGATGAAACCGTGATCGTGGTGATTGGTGACAACGGGACGTCTGCCAAGAACCTGGAACCCAATCTGCCCTACTACGACCTCCATGGGAAGAACACGCCTTACAACCTGGGTGTTCGCGTGCCTCTGATCATCGCTGACGGCAGCGCACTCAGTGGCATGAGTTGTTCGCCATTGCCGGATGCCTGTTCGATTCCCGCCGATCTACACAACGTGCCCGATCCGGCCACTTGCCCGGGTCCCATCGACGACAACCATGAATTGATCAGTATCGTCGACCTATGGGCCACGGTTGGCCGCCTGGCCGGAATGAGCTCGGCGTGCCTGGATGCAGAAAAGGCCGCGTGGGAGAGCTCGACGATGGACATCATCGACAGCGTGAGCTTCTTGGATCCCCATGGCAATTACGTATCCGGGAGAGACTACGCGCTGGTTGAGCGCTGCCGACCCGACGGGATCAACTCCCGACGGGCGATCACCGACGGCCAGTACAAGCTGATCCTCCAAGACGAGCGCTTCGTCGACCTCTGCGGCGTCAAGAACCGAGAAGTCGAGTTCTTCGACCTTTCCCAGAACGAAGAAGAGCGAGGCGGGGCAGGATGGAATCTGCTCCACGGACCCTCCGGTCCGATTTGCTCCCATCCAAACTTTCCCCTCATCCTTCACGACTGCAGTCCCGGTGCGCCCGGAAGAGGACTCGACTTCGACAGCCAGGGTAGCTGTCACTATCCGCAGCCTCCCGCGCAAGGACAGCCGCCGGAAGACTTCACCTGCCCACCCAGCTTTCCGGCCAACGAAGAGATGACTCTCAATGCTCTGTATGACCAGCTCACGGCTTGGTTGGGCGGAGCGCGTTAGAAGCAGAGCGAACGGGACGGAGTCAACCCGATGCCGACTCGCGACCGGGACCGCTTTCGTCGATGTACTTCTTGCCGTGCTTGGGGCACAGCCAGAGAAACCGGCCGACATCCAAGGGTCCCCCCACCACGGGCCGGATCGGAGAGGCAATCGGAGCGAAGGCGACGAACCGTGGCGCGGATCGTTGCGCTCGAAGGCGCGCACTCCGGACTTCAAGATCCGTCGCGCTCGGTGTGCGGGACGTCGGGACTCCGAGGGAAGAGCATCCACCATCTTCGCTGTGCTGGGAGACCCTGGTTGCTTTCCGCTCTCATCCTGTGGTGTGGAGCGAAGTTTTCCATTTTCTGAAACGCTCCACAGCACGCCAAACAAACCACTGTTGTGCCACTCTCGACGGTCCTCGACCCACAAGCTTTCCCGCGCCAGGGGATCGACCAGTGAGGGTTGAGGGAAATCGGTCCATTGCTCACTCCGGCGAGTCACCGTCGGCTCGCTCCCAACAACGAAGGAACGTCCATGCGACGCAGTGTTCTCGCCTCCTTGCTTCCGTTTCTTGTCTTGGCCACCCACCTTTCCGCTGAGGTCATCGAAGTGCCTGGAGACTTTGAGGGAGTTCAAGATGCCATCGATGCGGCCCAAGCGGGGGACACCATTGTGGTGGAGTTTGATGTTTGGTCTGGCCCGTTTGTGATCACCAGGCCGTTGACCATCGTCGGCGGCAGCACCATGCCGTACTTTCGTCCGGGAGGCGCGGGATCCACCGGTGAACTGTTTGTGCTCGATGGTCCGGGAAAGGGAACCGTGGTCTTTTCGAATGTCATCATCGGTGCCCAGATCGGCGGCAACTTTGAGGAGGGGGCTGCCAGCATCACTGGCGGCGGGTTCGAGGCTCTTCACATCTACGATTCTGTGGTGCAGGGTTCCCCTTGGTCCGACAACATGTCGTTTGTCCGGCCCGGTGTCGATGCGATCGATGTGTCCGTTCCACTCGTTTGGATCGAACGCAGTGAAATCCGTGGGGGGGATACCGACAACTACGACGCGTATCCGCATTCCCAAGGGTTCGATGCGGGCCATGGGTTGGTGACCACGGGGACAGCGGTGGTGATCGACTCCCTGATCGACGGGGGGAATGGCACTGTCATCCGTTGGGACGGGGATGGCTGTCCTCAGGATTGCCCGGGTGGTGATGGGGGAGACGGCATCGTCTGCGACCAGTTGATCTCCAGCAACAGTACTTTTGATTCCGGGTTCAGTTCGAGCTGGGATCAGCGAACCGGCGGTGTTTGGTGTTGTCGGGGGGAGAGTGGGATCGCAATGCAGACTCAACAACACCTCACCATGGACCAGGACCTGACCGGCTCCGGAATGCCACAACTTGGCAACTCGTACACGTTGGATTGGACCATTCCCGGCTCGACGGGGTTGTTGTTCTTTGCAGTGGCTCCCAGAACTCCCGAGGTGGCGCGCGGAGACCTTTGGTGTCTCGGCGCGTCGGCGACGGTGGTTGCCGCGGTCGCCTCTCCCTCCAATCTCACCCTCGATTTGCCCGTCGACCCCGTGTGGACCGGAACCGAGTTCGTGTTTCAAATCATGACCTCAGAGGCCATCAGTCGGCCGCTGGCGGGAACGTTGGTGCCGTAGTGAGGGCCGCGCGATCGGCAAGGGGAACGGCGGCCGAAAAATGGACCGCCTCCATGGTCATCTCAGCTGGTTTCCTGGGAGCCTCTCTCGTCGCGCAGCGCCAATAGAATCGGAACCACCAGGTGGTCCCGGGCGCGGCCGGTCTTGGACTTGATCTCAATCAAGGTCTCCAGATCGAGAACCCGAATCGTCACGTTCCCGTCGCTCAGCTCCTGGGTGTGAGGGAGGAGTTCGTCGTATCCGCGGCCATCGTGGATCCGACAGAGAGTGTCCAAAGGCCCGAGGGAGGTCAGAAGGTTCAACTGACCAGATCCGGCGAGCAGTTGCGAGCTCGGCTTGATTCTTCGGTCCCCCGGCTCGCGGACGTAGGTCTCGAGTTTTTCCAGGAGTGCCGTGAGCCGGGAGATGTTCTCAGAGGTTTGTCGGTGAACGATGTCGAGGTCGCGTGTCGTGGTCGGTGCGCCATGAAGGACTGCCGCCGCGCCGCCGACGACGAGAAACTCCACCTTGGCGGCGATGAGCTCTCGAATGAGCTGCGCGAGGTCAGCTTCGCGAGGATGGGACACGACGGAATCCTGAGAGCGCCCGGGTCGCTCGCGTGCACTCTTCCAGACGTTGCAAGGGAGACCGTTCGAGGCACCAGCGCAAAAGCGAGCGGTCCACTTCCTTCGCCGCTTGCAGGAATTGGGTTGAGATTTCGGATCGTTCCTTGGGAGATTCTTCGGTGGAGGCGTTTCCGATCTCGGACTCGTCCACGTTCTTCTTGTATTTCATGAGTCCAATCCTGATTCTCCCACCGAGTCAGCGCCAACGCCGATTCTAGGGAATCCTGGCCGGCTCTCGATGTCGGCCCGACGAACGGTGGGATCCTGGCCACCGGGGGGGGATCGGACTCACCAAGTCCCGCTGTCAAGATCGCGCGGGGAGGCCCCAGAGAGCTTCCCCGGCTCCGCGTAAGATGGCTCGTTCGCCCTCCGGCTTCGACGCCGCGAACCACACCAACCTCCGGAGCCCCACCCCTTGTCCGCCACCGCCGACATCCGCGTCGCCCTCGTCCACCTCGGCTGCGCCCGCAACCTGATCGATTCGGAGACCATCCTCGGTCGACTCGGCAGCGAGGGGTACTTGCTATCCGGTGCAGTTGAGGAAGCCGACGTCGCGATCTTGAACACGTGCTCGTTCATCGGGCCGGCGCGGGAGGAATCGGAGAACGCGATCCAGAGCCTGCTCGATCGCAAGAAGGCCGGCGACCTGCGCGGGGTGCTCGTGGTCGGCTGTCTGCCCGAGAAGTTCTTCGGCGACGTGTCGAGCCGTTTTCCAAATGTCGACGCGTTCCTCGGTTTGAGCGATTACTCGAACGTGGCGCGGACGGTGGAGGACGTGCTGAAGGGACGCAAGGTGCGCGGCAAGCTTGGCGGCCAGCGGCAGACGGGCCAGAGCGAGGGGCCCCGGTTGCTGCAGACGCCGCGCTCCTACGCCTACCTGCGTCCTTCCCACGGCTGCGATCACGCCTGCGCGTTCTGCATCATTCCGGCGATTCGCGGTGGTCAGCGCAGCAAGCCGATCGATGTGGCGGTGCAGGAAGCCACGGATCTGGTGCAGACGGGAGTTCGCGAGATCGTCCTGGTGGCCGAGGACTCGACGGGCTACGGCACCGACTTGGGTCCTTCCCCGCGGCTCCCGGATCTGGTGGAAGCGCTGGCTGGGGTCGAGGATCTCCAGTGGATCCGCGTCATGTACGCCTATCCCAATGCGTTCCCCTGGCGGCTCACCGAGGTCATCCAGGCTCATGAAAACGTGGTTCCGTACCTCGACATCCCGGTGCAGCACATCGCGTCCAAGGTGTTGAAGTCCATGAAGCGCGGTGGCAACCGGGAAAGCGTCGAGGGGATCTTGAGCCGCCTTCGCGATGAGGTACCGGGGATTGCACTGCGGACGACGGTGTTGGTGGGTCACCCGGGTGAGGGGCCGGCGGAGTTCGAAGAGTTGCTCGGCTTTCTCGAGGAGTTCCGCTTCGACCGCCTGGGCGCGTTCACCTTCTCGCCCGAGGCCGAGACCCCCGCGGGTCAGGATCCCGATCGCTGCAGCCACGAAGAGGCGAAGGAGCGATTGGGCCGGGTGATGCAGCTTCAGGCCGAGGTCCACCGCAGCCGCCAAGAAGCTCGAGTCGGCGAGGAGCTGACCGTGCTGGTGGATGGCCGCGCGGAACAGGAAGCCCTGGCCCGAACCACCGCCGACGCCCCGGAAGTGGACGCCCTGGTGCAGGTCGCGGATCCTACCGAGCGCCTCCAGTCGGGTGACTTCGCCAAGGTTCGAATCGTGGCGACGGACGGCTACGACCTCGAGGCCGAACTCGCGTCCTAGGCCGTCGCAGGCGTTGTGTCATCGTCCTTGGCGTCCGCTGCCCTGGAGAATCCTCCGACTCGCGTGCGCGTCAACTCTCTGGGCGAGGCCGCCGGCCCACCGCAGCGGTCCGACGGCGCCATCGAATCTGGCCACTCGGCGCTTCCTGGCGGGGTGCTGGCCGCTGCCGACTCGCGGGGTCGTCCTCCGGTCCACCGAGGACGCCCTTCCACCCGTCCCATTGCCGAGCGAGTTTGGATCCCCGTCCCGCGGGGTCACTCGGCCTCAGGGGCCACCCTCACGGGCCTTGCTTCCGTGATCCACCTGACGAACTCCCCTCAACGGGGGCCAAAGAACTCTTTTCCTTCCTCCGGCGTTCTGCCGATGAAAGCTGCAAGGATGTCGACGCGCAGCAACCGCTGCGGTCCGGGGGAATTCCCAGGGGCGTTGCGGTAAGGTCGCGCGTTTCGATCCGTTGCAGTCGTGATTGACCGTTAGCTTTGAGAACGAGGAGCACTCCTCTTGTTTGAGACCTTACGAGGACTTCTGTCGAACAGCAGCGCCGCGGAGACCGTGGGGATGACGCAGCTGTTCACGGCGACGTTCCTGTCGTTCTTCTTGTCCCTGGTGGTGGGGTACTTCTATCGGGCGACACACTCGGGACCGTCGTACTCCCAGACCACGGTGCAGACGATGGTCATCATGGCCGTGGTCGTGTCCTTGATCATGATGATCATCGGGACCAACATTGCCCGAGCGTTCAGCTTGGTCGGCGCTCTGTCCATCATTCGCTTCCGAAACGCGGTGAAGGAGAGTCGGGACGTCGCCTTCTATTTCCTGTCGATGGGAATCGGCATGGCGTGCGGGACGGGGTTTGGCGCCGAAGCGGTCATCTTCACGATCTGCATCTGCTCGATGATCTACTTCATGGCGCGCTTTGAAATCGGCGCCAAGCCGATGGTCGAGACCCTGATGCGGGTGGCGGTGGAAGACAAGGTCGACTACGAGAACGCCTTCAACGAGCCGTTCTACAAGCATCTGGAGAACGCCGATCTGCTCTCCGTCGATAGCGACGGCACCGGCAAGCTGGAGCTTCTGTACACGGTGACTCTGCGCAAGGGCCACCAGGAGCCAGAGCTGCTCACGGACCTCCATGGTGTTCACGGCTCAGTGCACGCCCAAGTGATCCGCGGACAAAGCAACATCAACCTCTGACGGGACTCGTGAAGCCCAAAGACTCGTTTCGCCTGTTCTGCTGGCGCCACCGCAAGCTGCTGGCGGTCACCTACGTGGCTCTGCTGGTGGGGATCTGCGCGGGGCTCTGGGCGTACTTGAAGCGGGTGCCGCCGTCCCTCGAGGTGGGCGCCGCGGTTGCAGTGCGTTCCTATTTGTACCGTCAGACTTTTGACGAGGTTGAGCGTGCCCGTCTTGATTGGGAGGCGGGAGACGCCGATCAGGCCGAGATTCGCCTGGAGCGGTTCCTGACCGAGCACGACGGAGTGCAGAAGGGGCAGCTCTACACTCACGCCGTGTCCGATGCCCACGAGTTGCTCGCCGAGGTGTACGCCGCGGACAACCGCGTCGGGCGGGCGACGAAGACGCTGAAGCGCGCCCTGGAACGAACGCCTCTGGACTACTGGTTGTGGTACCAGCTCGGCGCGCATCAAGAAGGAAGTGGCGATTTCAAAGGCGCGACCAAGAGCTTCCATGAGGCCTTCAAGCTGACGCTGGATCACCCCCAAGTGGCGTCGGCCTACCTGGAAGTGTTAGGCGAGCAGAACCTCCACGATCAGGCGTTGTGGGTGCACGATCAGTTCACTCGCGCGGCCAAGCGGGCGGCACCGGTGGTGACCGTGAAAGTGGGAGCGCCGCGCGACGAGACTCAGCGCAAGGTGCTCGACCTGGCGGGGATTCCGGTGGAGCACGGTCAGTTCTTTCAGACCTACCGCGACTTCGGACTGGCTCGAGGAACTCATCAGGAACTGAACTTGCCCTTGGAGATGTTCGCCGGCGCGCCCAGTGACCCTGACCCCCTGTATCTGCAGCTGCGCTTCCAGAACGTTTACGACAACCTCGTGGTGGAAGGTTTGAAGTGGCGGACCGATCGCGGACGTCGTGAGGAACGCTGGTTCGAAGAGGGGGACGTGCGCACCATGCACCGCGACCATTCCGGAGTGGAGTTCCACGCCGAGATGGCGATCACCTTGCCTCTCGACAAGCTTGCCTCGGTGACGGTGGTCTACTCCTGCCCGCCCCATGAACTGTCCGAGGCGGCCCTCGCTGTGGTGAAGAAAGCCCTCGCGAATGCCGAAGGCCGGGGGCAGGGCTGATGTTCCGCCGCAATCACTTGTTCCGGGACCTGGTGATTCTGACGATCCCTGCGGTGATCTTGGTGTTCTTCGTGATTGGCTCAGCCGTGGTCAGCTTCTACAACGCCGAGATCCGGAACTTCGCCGGCTACCCGACGCGAAGCTTACGGGTCGGCAGCTTTCGGCCCATGTTCCAGAACTCCATCGAGCCGATTACCAATCCCAAAGCCAAGAACTACCTGTCGGAGGAGATCCGAAAGGACCCTGCCATTCGCAGCTTCGACTTGCGGGTCCACGGCAACGTCCTGGAGCGCCTGAACGAAAACCTGCCCCTTTCCGCCAAGGAATGGCAAGACGCTCATCTGTTCGAAGACGGCAAGCTGCACAAGGTCGACGCGCGCCATCGCGGCCAGCGTATGCAGAACTTCTTCTTCGCCGAAAAGTCGTGGAAGCTGAAGACCGGCAAGCGAGGCCTGATCGACGGATACCGGACGATCAACCTCACCGAGGTCAGTGGTCGACTCGACAATCACCTGACCTTCCTTGTGGCCGCGGAAGCGGGGCTGTCAAGTCCTCGCAGTCGGGTGGTGCGCCTGTTCCTGAACATGCGGGATCAGGGGGTATACCTCCAGGAAGAGCAGATCGACGAATCGATGATGCGTCGCGTCGATCGCATGCCCGGCGACGTCTTCTACGGCGAGCTGTTCGTTCCCGACGAGCCGAAGCGCAGCACGGACGACTTGTTCTGCAATCCGTTCCTGTGGCGCAAGAAGGCCGCCAACAATAAGTATCCGGAAGAACACCGGCCGTACCTGACCAAGCTCCTGGATCTGATCAGCGACGACTCGGTGGAGTCCTACGACGAACTCTACCAGCTGATCGATCGTGACCAATTCGCGCTCTACTTCGCGTTGATTTCGTTCCAGGGCGACCAGCACGTCGACCATTCCCACAACCACAAACTGTTCTTCAATCCGCTGACCGGGAAGTTCGAAGTGCTGCCGTGGAACATCCGCCTGAACATGCCGCGCGGCCACGGGGTCGAGAGCATGGCCAACCGGATGTTCGTCAAGCTGGCCAGGGATCCTCGTTTCCTGGACCGGACCCACGAGCTGATGCGGGAGCGGTTCCTTGCTCCCCAGCTTCGCGAGAAGCAGCTCGAGGAAATCGCGCGCATCAAGGACGAGTTTTCGTCTTACGCACTGCGTCCCGACGAGTTTGAGCGCTACCTGGACCAAATGCGGGTGATCGTCCAAGCCCGGGCCAAGACCTTGCGAGAGCTGGGTCAGGTGGCCGAGGTTCGCTACGAGACCAGCGAGAGCAAGCAGACTCGAACGCTCCAGGTGTTCGGCAAGTCCCTGGCTTCCCTGTCCTTGGACGAGCTGGTGCTGTCCGACTCGGGGGAGAAGCTCGAGTTGTACGAGGACCGCGACTTCGATGGCCAGGTGAGCGTGGGAGATCGTCGGCTTCCCGTCCGAGTGGACGGCAAGCGCCTGATCGTCGACGCACCCCTCGCCGTGGGCCGTGACTTCAGCGCTCCCTATCGATCCGAAGGCGAGACCAGCAAGGAGTCGTTCCTGGTGCATCGCCAGTTCACCCGACTGGCGTACTTGGAAAGCTCCTACCTGTTGACGGGATCGGGCAAGATTCCCGAGGTCCAAGGCCTGAAGGTCTCGAAGACCCTGACCCGTGGTCCGGTGAATGTCCAAGCGGGCGCGCCGGATGACTGGGTCGCCACCGAGACCATTCACCCCTGGCGTTTCCGGGATCCCGAAGCGCCACGCGCGATTCACTTCTCGGGAGTCCAGGAGCTGCGAGAGGACTTGCTGCTTCGCGAGCAGGATACCTTCCACTGCGATCCGGGCACCGAGCTGCGTTTGGCCGCCGGCGTGTCCATCCTGGTGCGTTCCCCGGTGAATCTGCAGGGTCTGCGCATCCGCCGCCTCGATCCGGATCGGCCGTGGGGAGTGTTTGCGATTCAAGGGGACCCCGCCTCGGGCAGCGAGCTGACCGACTGCGACTTCGAGGGAGGCAGCACCGACAACCTCGACTTCGTCGACTACTACGGGATGTTGTCGGTCCACGAAGCGGACAACGTCGTGGTCAAGGGCGGAGAGTTTTCTCGCAACCTTTTCGGCGACGACACCGTTCGTTTTGCTCACTGCGACAACCTGCTGTTTCAGGGAGTCACGGTGCAAGATGCGAACGGCGACGCGATCGACTGCGACATCAGCACCGGCCTCATCCAGGACGCGCGCATTGTCCAGCCTCACAACGATGGCATCGACTTGATGACCGCCAACGTGAACATCCGCGGTGGCAAGGTGCTGGGTGCCGGCGACAAGGGGATCTCCATGGGGGAGAACGCCAATCCTCAGGTGCGCGGCATCGAGATCGTGGGCTGTCAGATCGGCATCGCCATGAAGGACGGTTCGGATCCCCGGGTCCAGGACTCGATCCTTCAGGAATGCGTAGTCGGCATCGGCGGGTACGACAAGAACTGGCGCTATCCGGGCGGCGGCCGCGGCAAGCTGGTCAATTGCACGTTCCGTGACAACGAAACCGATGTGAAGCTGGACGAGGCTTCTCGCCTGGTACTCGAGAACTGTGAACTTCCGGGTCGCTTCGACCTGCCCCCAGGGCCGGTGGAGGACTACGTGGTCACTCAGAGTCCGGAGCCGACACCGTGAGCCAGGGCTTCCAGTCCAAGGAAACCGTTCGCACCTTCAACCGTTTCGAGTTGAAGTACCTGCTGCACTACAAGCAGGCACGCCGGTTCGAAGAGATCATCGGCGCCCACGTCGAATCCGACCAGCACGCTGGCCCCGGTGGCTTCTACAAGATCGCTTCGCTGTACTACGACTCCCGGGATTTGAAGTGCTACTGGGAGAAAATCGATGGAGAGAAGTACCGGCGCAAGATCCGCGTGCGCACCTATGGCACTCATCCGGACAAAGCCTTCGTTGAAATCAAGCAACGCTACAACCTGAACGTGCAGAAGCGTCGCCTGATCGCGCCCATCGACGAAGTCGAAGAGCAGATGGCGAAGATTCAGTCCGGCTCTTACGAAGGCGGGGTCCACCCGGTTTACGACGAAGTGTTCTACTTGGTGCAGCGGGAGCGCCTCGAGCCCAAGGTCATCATCAGCTACAACAGGGCCGCCTTCTTCGATCGCCACCACCGCGACCTGCGCATCACTCTGGATCGCAACCTGCGTTGCCGGCATCTCGACTTGGACCTTCGAAGTCAGCGTCATCGCGGCAAGTTCGCGATCCCGCCCCAGTACCTGGTACTCGAGGTCAAGTTCAACCACGCCATGCCGCGCTGGCTGTGCACTGCGCTCAACTGTCTCGACCTGCAGATCCAGCGAATCTCGAAGTACTGTTACGGCGTCGAGAGCCTCGGCATGGAGCCCTGGCAACCCAAACACGATGCCGTGATCCCGCGCCGAGAAGCTGCCGTGGATGCTGACGCGGTCCATCCGCTGCCCGACGAACCTGTGCCCCCCCCGACCGAGGCGTCTCGCGAGACTCACTGAGTTCGGTCGTCGCCGGGTTGTCGCAATGATCTCCCGCCCGCTGACGGAAGAGGTCGAGGCAAATGGGAAGCTTCGACCGATCCGCGAGACCACCATTCCCGACGAGAACCGGTGTCAGCTCTCGCATGATGAGTGGCCCAGATTCTTAGAGCACGTCACCTGGGCTTCTGGGCGGCGACGTGTCAGTCACCAAGAGCGGGTCGTGGTGCAACCACTTTGGCCAGTGACCGGTCATGCATCCTTGCGAGAAGAAGTTGCGAGGCCATCGCCCCCAGCAGTGCCAGGAACATGTCCCACTGGGTATCCCAGATGTCGCCTTGGGTGCCGAGGAAAGACTCGGCCGATTCGCCACCCGCCAGCGCAGCCCACCATTCGAGCATTTCGTAGAACGCGCTGAATGCCAGGCAGAGCGAGGTCGCAATCACGAAGAGCCACTTGCCTTGAACCAAGGGGGAGGAGCGAAGAAGAACCTCGCGCGCGAGAATGGCCGGAATGAATCCCTGAGCCAAATGCCCCACTCGGTCGTAGTGATTCCTCGAAAGATCGAACACGTTTCGAAACCAATCACCGATTGGCACCAAGGCGTAGGTGTAGTGGCCACCAATCATGAGGATCACGGCGTGGAGGAATAGCAACCGATAGAGGAGGGGCGACAGCCGGTAATTCGAGTAGGTTGCAAAGCAGATCGCCAGGCCAATGAAGACCGGGGCAACCTCTAGCCACCAGGTCAGCCGATCATGGGGACCAATGCCGGACCATAGAAGAACGGCGCCTGCGACCACGGCGAGTAGGAGGGGCTCCCTGGCGGGGATTGGTCTGGGGGTCATTGAGTGTCGGTCGTGTCCCGGAATGTGGTGGCGGAAACAGCTGCGACAAGGTTTCTCTCCCTTTGTGCAGCTCTCTCATTTTGGCGGGCATCGTCCACCGAGGAGCATCTCCCTGGATTCCTCAGATCCAAGAGGTCGCAGGCACTTCGATGATCAATGCTGAGGTTACCAAGACGCCTCGCGAGGAAGGGCCGGGAGTCGAACCAAGATCCATCCCAGCCGCCCGGGAGGTCCCTCGTCGACGAACCGGTCGCCAAGAGGAATCTTGCGGGGCTCGCGAGCATCATCGTGCCGAAAGAACCGCCCAACACGTCCGTGGGAGCCTGGACCATACGAGAGTCGAGATGTCAGCGAGTCTCGCTCGAGAGGTTTGACGGGGAGTCGGGAGAAAGTGGAGCCGCCCGCCTTGATGTTCACCCATCCTCGATGTGCACCCATCCGCACCGAATAAAAAGGGACCCGGCCGATGGCCGAGTCCCTAGGGAGAATGCGTGAGTCGTGTGGGCGAAGTCGCGCCGCCGAGGATCACTCGAAGCTGATGATGACCTCTTCGGACGCCTCGAACTTGCCGGTGGCGGCTCCCTTGCCGAAGGTGGTGAAGCCGGCGTTGTTGCCGCCCAGACCGGTGGGGCCGAGGATCGGCAGGGTCCACTCGCCGTCGCTGTCAAAGGTATCGAACAGCAGGATCGAGAACTGCGGCGCACCGTTGAAGCTGGTCAGCACGAAGCCAAGCAACTCACTCGGCAGACCGGCACCGACTTCGAAGGTGGAGGGGTCGTTCTCGCCGAGGCTTTCGTCGGTGGCTTCCATCCAAACCGAAGGAGGCTGCAGGCCGCCGCTGATGTCGTTGATGTTGCCGAAACCGTAGGGGCCGACCAGAGTGGCGGCACCAGTGTCCGGGTCCAGCTCCCACAATTCGGTCTTGCTCGAGGCGTACAGAGTGCCGTCGGCCTGACAGGAGAGGCCGGTCGAGTCGAAGGGAAGGTTGGCGATGAAGGTCGCCGTCAACGTGGCGATGTCGACGCTGAAGTACTGGCTGCCGATCACGTAGTCGAAGCTGTCGGTGATTCCGGGACGGAAGGTCAGGTCGCCGGTGGCGCCCGCCGTTCCCACGCCGGTGATGTCGCCCAAGCTCACATTCTCGCCGGTGCGTGGGTCGATCTTGAACAGGCGCTTGGTGTTCAGCGGAATCCCGTACAGGTTGTTCATCTCGTCGAAGCCGAGCCGGTGGTACTGCTGGCTCTCGCCGTTGTTGATGATGGTTTCGATGCCCGTGTCTGGATCCCAGGTGGCAAGCGGGTTGATGCCCGCGTTGCCGAGCATGTAGATCAATCCCGTGCGAGGGCTACGAGCGCAGGCCACCGAGGTGAACGACAGGTTGTCGGCCACGAGAGTGGCGGTGCCGGTGTCGAGGTCCATCTCGTAGAGCTGCGCCGGCATGTTCTTGGTGCCGTAGACCTGAGCATCGGCAGGCGATGCCAACAGGGCCGCTCCCAGCAGGGAAGCCAAGGACAACACGGGACGAATCGAAAGACGGCTCATAGGAGTACTCTCCAAGGTGAGGAGACCTGGCGGGGGCGAATGGCTGGAGTGAGGAAGAGCGTGACGTCCCGAAAAAGAACGCTCGGGGGAGCAGACAGCGGTGGGACGTGCCGGTCGGCATTGTAAGAATGGCCCGGATTCGTTGACCAGGCACCAACCTAGGCGCGGAATCCGCAATGTTTTCTCCGCCGGCAGTCACATGACCCCCGCCTGGCTCGCTTTTCTTCAATATCTTCCCATCCGCGGAGACTTCCGCGGCTGGCCTGGAGTCGCGGATGCCTTACCAACCCGATCGAGTCGAGCCCAAGTGGCAAGAGTACTGGGAAGAACACCGAACGTTCTGCGTGGACGTCGATCCTTCTCGCAAGAAGCTCTACATCCTGGACATGTTTCCCTACCCGTCCGGGGCCGGGCTGCACGTCGGTCACCCAAAGGGCTACACCTCCACCGACATCCTGACTCGCTACCGGCGCATGGCGGGGTTCAACGTGCTGCATCCGATGGGTTGGGATGCCTTCGGGCTTCCGACCGAACGAGCGGCCATCCGCGAAGGAATTCACCCCTCGATCATCACCAAACAGAACACGGACAACTTCCGCCGTCAGATCAAGAGGCTGGGGTTTGCCTACGACTGGGATCGGGAGATCAATACCTCTTCCGAGGACTACTACCGCTGGACCCAGTGGATTTTCCAGAAGCTGTACGAGCGGGACCTGGCTTACCAGGCGGAGGTGCCCGTGAACTGGTGCCCGGCCCTGGGAACGGTGCTGGCCAACGAAGAAGTGCAGGACGGCAAGTACGTCGAGAC
Organism: Planctomycetota bacterium; assembly: GCA_028289345.1. GTDB lineage: Bacteria > Planctomycetota > B15-G4 > B15-G4 > SIAN01 > JANQQL01. Next base: position 178,452 of record JANQQL010000019.1, read on the forward strand.
CGGCGATCCGGTCGAGCGACGCACCATGCGTCAGTGGATGCTGCGGATCACCGCCTACGCCCAGCGGCTGCTGGAAGATCTCGACGACTTGGACTGGCCCGAGAGCATCAAGAGTCTGCAGCGCAATTGGATCGGGCGCAGCGAAGGTGCCGACGTGACGTTCTCGCTGCAGGGATGTGATGAAACATTCGTCATCTTCACGACGCGGCCGGACACTCTTTTCGGCGCGACCTACTGCGTGCTGGCTCCAGAGCACCCACTGGTCTCGAAGGTGACCTCGGACGAGGATCGAGCAGCGGTGGAAGAATACGTCACCGCTGCGAAGAATCGCTCGGAGCGAGACCGACTCGCCGATGCCAACGAGAAGACCGGGGTGTTTACCGGCGGCTACGCCATCAATCCGGTGACCGAGAAGCCGGTGCCTATCTGGGTCGCGGACTACGTGCTGATGGGCTACGGAACGGGCGCCATTATGGCGGTGCCGGGGCACGATGAACGTGACTGGGACTTCGCCAAGAAGTTCGACCTGCCGATCCTCGAGGTGGTCAGCGGTGGCGACGTCGACAGAGCGGCGTACAGCGACAACCTTACCGGCACGTTGGTGAACAGCGGATTGCTGGACGGCATGAAGGTGCCGGAGGCGAAGAAGGCCATCATCCAGCACTTGGAAAAGCGCGGAATCGGGAAAGGCAAAGTGCAGTACCGCCTGCGCGACTGGTTGTTCAGTCGTCAGCGTTACTGGGGGGAACCGTTCCCGCTGATGCAGGGCGAGGATGGTTCGATCGTGTTGGTTCCCGAAGACGAACTGCCGGTCACTCTGCCGGAAGTCGACGAATACCGTCCGACGGAAGATGGTCAGCCGCCGCTGGCGCGTGCGCAGGACTGGGTCGAGACGAAGCACCCCGAGACCGGTCAGCCGATGCGCCGCGAGACCAACACCATGCCTCAGTGGGCGGGTTCTTGTTGGTACTACCTGCGTTTCCTAGATCCGAAGAACAAAGAGCAGCTAGTGTCCCCGGAAGCGGAAAAGTACTGGATGCCGGTGGATCTCTACATCGGTGGCTCGGAACACGCGGTGTTGCATCTACTGTACGCCCGATTTTGGCACAAGGTGCTCTACGACGTCGGCGTGGTGACCACCAAAGAACCGTTCCAGTGCCTGCGCAATCAGGGAATGATCCACGCGCGTAGCTTCGTGGACGCGAACGGACGCTACTACCTGCCGGAAGATGTCGAGGAGCGGGGCAAGGACCAGTTCGTGGTCAAGGCGACCGGGGAAGCACTGAGCTCACGCATCGAAAAGATGTCGAAGTCGCGCCTGAACGTGGTCAGTCCGGACCAGGTGATCGCGGATTACGGTGCCGATTCAATGCGCCTCTATGAAGTGTTCATGGGGCCGCTGGATGGCAGCATGCCCTGGCAGATGGAAGGGGTGGACGGCGTGCGCCGGTTCCTGGATCGGGCATGGCGCCTCTACTTCATCAATCCGAAGGGATCCACGAGCGACCAACCGAACCCGGCCATCGATGCGTCTCACCAGGACGAAGCACTGACCAAAGTGCTACACAAGACCATCAAGAAAGTGACCGAAGACCTGGACGAGATGGCGTTCAACACCGCGGTCGCGCAGATGATGGTGTTCGTCAACGAAGCCACCGGCAAGGACAAACTGCCGAAGGACGTGATGGAAGACTTCGCCAAGTTGCTGGCGCCGTTCGCTCCTCATATTGCCGAAGAAATGTGGGAGTCGTTGGGCAACGCCGCCTCCATCGCCGATGCCCAGTGGCCGAAGTTTGACGAGGCCTTGACCGTTGACAACACCATCGAGATCGCCGTTCAAATCAACGGCAAGGTGCGCGACACCATCGCCGTGGCTCGCGATCTCGACAAAGCCGCCATCGAAGCCCAAGCCCTCGCCAGCGAAAAGGTCCAAGCCCACCTCGAAGGCAAACCCCCGCGCAAAGTCATCGTCGTCCCCGGCCGCATCGTCAACATCGTCGCGTAGATACGGTGCCGGACACTTCGTCGAGGTTTCGCGGCAAAGAAGTGCCGCACGTCGCCTTGTCGCCTTTGACGGCAAAGTGTCCGGCACCGAGATCGCGGCATCTGGCGGCAGAGTGTGCGGCACGGTATCGCGCGGACTTTTCGGCGGTTGTTCGGTGGGGGCTTCAAAAAGTGTGGTGCGAATACCGAACGTGAGTCGTTTCCGAGTTTCACGACGCTAGAAAAAGCGGCATGCCCGCAATTCGTGGATCGTTCGCCATGAAGCAATTCCTGTCCCTCCTCGTCCTCGCTTCCCTTGCGGGGCCGGCGTCGGCGCAATTTCAATCGTTCCCGGACCAGCTCTTCGATGAGTCTCTGGACCTGCGACTGGACGTGCATCTGCCGGAGAACGCGACACCTCCTTATCCGGTGGTGGTGTGGATTCATGGAGGCGCCTGGCGGACCGGGTCGCGCACCGCGACGAATCAAGCCAACTTGCTGTGTCCGCGGGGGTTTGCGGTGGTGGGGATCGACTATCGACTCACCGACGTGGCGACCTGGCCGGCGCAGATCCAGGATTGCAAAGGGGCGATTCGCTGGTTGCGCGCCAACGCCAGCGCCTTTGACCTGGACCCGGATCGCATCGGCGCTTGGGGCAGCTCGGCCGGCGGCCATCTCGCTGCCTGTTTGGGAACCATGGGCGACGTCGGCGAGATCCGCGTCGGGAACTACGAGGTCGACCTGGAAGGCGACGTCGGGGGAAATCTCGAATTCAGCAGTCGGGTGCAAGCGGTGTGTGACTGGTTCGGTCCAACGGACTTCGTCCACATGCGCGAGTTGCCGACCTTCGACCACGAAGATCCGGGCTCTCCCGAGTCAGAGCTTGTCGGCGGCCCGATCCAAGAGCTCCCCGATCGTTGCTCGACAGCGAACTCGATTCCCTTCGTGTCGCCCGACGATCCGCCGTTCTTGATCATGCACGGAACCGTGGACACCGCCGTGCCTTTCTCTCAGAGCGAGCTGTTGGATCGTGCGCTGCGCCTTCAGGCGAGCACCGAGGTGACCTTCTTCCCGGTGCAGGACAACGGTCACGGAGGCCCCGGATTCGACGACAACCAACAACTCGTCTTCGACTTGTTCGAGAGCCGGTTGCGCGATCTGCCGGAAGTGACGGTTCGGATCGATGCTTCCGATGCGCTCGCCAACGAAAATGGCAACGCGGGTGCGTTCACGATCCAGCGAACCGGCCCCACGAACAGCGAGTTGCTGGTCAAGCTGTGGGCCTCCGGATCTGCCACCAACGGCGTGGACTGCGATCCGATCAGCCAGTTCGCGACGATTCCGGCGGGCGCTTCGTCGATCAGCGTATCTGTGGCGCCGTTGCAAGACAGTCTGGTCGAGGGGGGAGAAGACCTCGACCTGACGATCTGTCCCCGCCCCGACTACCGGGTGGACATGACCGGAGCGTGTGCCACGGTGGCGATTGCCGATGACGAAAGCACTTCGGGACTGCCGGTCATCAGCGTCGCCACCATCGATGCGCTCGCCGCCGAACCCAATGACAGTGGAGCCCTCTTCGTGAGTCGCATGGGGTCTCTCGCCAACGCCTTGGAGGTTCGTTACGAACTCGGGGGCACCTCGGTCAACCGTCGCGACTATTTCCTGCCGGGCACGGTGACGATTCCGGCGGGAGCTCTGGGAGAGACGATCGTGGTGACGCCGATCGATGACGAGGAGATCGAGAGCGGCGAAGTGATGACTTTGCGCCTGCGACCTGGCAACGACTACGCCCTTGGCTCGATGGTCGAGGCCGGTGTTCTATTCGCCGAAGACGACCAGGATTCGCTGCCCATCGTCTCGGTGACCCTCACGGACACGACGGCGCAAGAAGGCAGCACCGACGAGGCGATGTTCATGGTGACTCGCACGTCTTCGATCGGCTCGGATCTCGAGGTGCCTTTCACTTTGTCGGGGAGAGCCGATCTTGGTGCCGATTACAGTTTGGACGCAATCGGGTCAGTGACGATTCCCGCGGGTTCCCAGCGAGTGACCGTCACTCTCACCGGTTTGCAGGACAACCTGATCGAAGGCGACGAGTCCGTTGTCCTCACTTTGGGGGAGGGAGCCTCGTGGCAGCTCGGGGAGTACCGATCCGCCGAACTCACCTTGCGAGACGACGATGCCCCGGCGTTTCCCAATGAGGCCGGGTTTGCGATGTCACCGCTGCGGAGTGGAAGCCCCGCGCTGCTCTCCATCTCCGGCCCGCCTTCTGAACGCTACCTGGTGCGCTTCGCTCTCGAGCCGGGCTACTACCTGGTTCCGCCCTTTGGAGTTCTTGGCCTGGACGGCGAAACCTTGGTGCCGGGTTCTTTCTTCGGTCGCCTTGATGCCAACGGCACCGCGGCCTTTGCTCTCGTCGTTCCTGACGGTGCGGCGTTCCAGGGACTGGAGCTGACTTTTCAGGCGTTCCTTTCTCCCGTCGGTGAGAATGTCCTTCGCTTCAGTAACTCGATCGAGCGCCGCATCGAGAAAGAAGTGACGACGGAGTCCGGCCACGACCGCCTCAACTGACTCGGAGCTCGCCCCGGGGTGCCGTCGTCGTCTGGCCTGTGTACCGTGCGAACTCAGCCGTCGCCGTAGAGGACCCAGGCGGCCCAGTAGTGAGCGGCTTCCCATTCCGGGTGGTCGGGATGGTGGCGAACTGACTCGCGGGCAGCATGGAGGGCTTGGCTCTTGCTCGCGCTCTTGCGAAACAGCTGGTCATAGAACACGCGGAAAAACTCGGCGGTGGCTCGGTCATCCACAGGCCAGAGGGAGCTGATCACTGTCTTCGCGCCGGACAGGCGGAAGGCCCGGTTCAGCGTCACCACCCCTTGTCCGGCGCGCACGACTCCAATGTTGGTTTCGCACGCGGACAGCACCACGAGGTCGGTGCCACGCAAGTCGAGCTCGGTTTCGATCTGTTCCGCAGAGAGCACTCCCGGTCGCGCGGCAAGCAAGTTGTCAGACTGGGCGGCAGCGCCGGCGAATGCGACTCCGCAGAGTCTTCCGGGAGAGAGTCCCCGGACCCTCGCGTAGGCCGACTGCAAGAACGTCTCATCGCTGACCAGTAGCTCGGGCTCTAACGACGTGACCGCATCTTCGGAAAGGAACCATGCGTGGGACGCAAGATGGATGACCGAGGCGTGTCGAGCCCGATCGACGAAGGCCCGGCTGGTGGCTTCCTTGCCTCCGAGTTGCGCTACCGGGCGACCGGGGTGTCCGTCGGCGAACGAACGCGCTGCGTCCGCCATTTCTCGAGCCGTGGCGGGGAGAGGCGGGAGCGCCCGCAAACTACTTCTTGGGATCGAGCGTGCCCGCGCCGGGACGTCTTCTAAGCCCGTGGCTGGGTTTTCTGCCGCGTAGTCGACGCCGCCGACTCCGAGAAAGTGGGGCGCTCTTGGTGGAGTGGGGGGAGCTGCCAAACTGCCGAGACTGATCCGGTATTCGAGATCGGACGGACCCTCGTGCTCGATGGCCAGCAGTTGTTCGATCGGAATGGCGCCCAGGTGATAGTCAGGAACAACAACCAGCCTCGGAAAGTCTTGGAATCCAGGAGCCTGTCCCTCCGCTCCAGGCGTGGTTGGTTGGTCTTGGGAAGCGCTCGCCGCGGGAGGATGGGGGCCGGAGTTCTTCGCCCGGCCGAGCGACAAGCTGGAATTGCGCAAAGCTTCTGCCCACGGCTGGATCAATCGCCTGTGCAATTGCTTTCGAAGTTCGGTGGTGTCGGTGCTGGACCGGGAAACCAGGCTCTCTCGCCAGCGTGCGATCAGCGCATCCACTTTGTCCGCGGCGCCAAGATCGAGACGACAAAGAACTCCATGCGACGAGACCACGAACACGAGATAGTGAGGTTCGTGATCCAATGCCAATCGTAGATACCGCAGTGCGAGTTCATCTTCTTCCAGTTGGCGAGTGATCCGGTCGAGATTTGTGACGTCGGTCAGATCGCATGAGAACCAAGAGGTGCCGACGCTATCGAGGAAGGAGATGGCAGCCAGTTGCTTGGTTGGGTCGTCATGCAGGATTCGTAGCAGCGTCTCCAGCTCGGGTCGCCACGAGAACACTTCGCGATCTGCTTCGTGGCTATCGCCCGGGAACTCTTCCCAGAACCGGATCAACTCCAAGAAGGCCCGGTCGGCAGCCTGATGAGCCGCTTCTTGATCCTCTGCAGCGAAAGCCAACTCGGATTCGAAAACCCTCAGCTGGAACCATTGGCGCCGTTCCCGTGCGGATGCGCCAGCGATCTCTCGTTCCTTTGCTTCGAGATACCGTTGCAGGCGAGCGCGAGCGCTGAGCAGGTTTCCTGCTCGCCAGTCGAGGGTGACGGCAACGACCATGGCGTCCCAGTCGCGTTCCCAGTGGTCGAACCCTCCCGATTCTTCGACTTCTTTCAACACTTCCGCGGCGCGTTGATCTTGGCCGACACGAAGGTGCATGCCTGCGACAGAAACCCCGTAGGTCCGGAAGAGATCCATGCGGTTCATCCCGGGCAGCGCCGCCCAAACCTGCTCCGCGAGCTGCACCGCCGCGTCCCACTCCCCCAGGTGCAGCAAGACCGACGCCAAGGTGCGGCGTGCGTCATGAAAAAGCAGCGAGTCCTTGCTGATTCGAACCTCGCATTCCCGCAACGACTGTTCGAGGAGGCGCCGTGCTTCCGGAAGATCTCCCACTTGGTAGCGCACGTTCGCCAGCGCGTTGAGGATCGTGACACGGAGCGGGTGCCCCAAGGGTAAGGCCGTTTCGACCAGGTCAAATTCGCGTCGGAGCAACTCTCCAGCTCCGACAAGGTCGCCTTCGCGTTGATGGCACGTGGCCCGAACACCCAACAGAGACCGGCGTTGCGGAGAGTTCTCTGGGAGCTCGTGCCGGAAGGTCTGATCGGCTTGGGCGAACAGTCGACGCGCTTCCGCAAACAGGCCTCGATCGGACAGCCCCCCCCCGACGTTGACCCGGGCGACCTCTTGGGGAGTGGCGAGATCTGGTCGGTAGCATTCGTACATGGAGAGCGAGTCTTGGGCGGTGGCAAACGCCTCCTCCATGCGAAGCAATTGGTGCTGGGCGTGGTAGCGAGCACTGACCAAGCTGAGACGAACACGGTCTTCTGGGGAAAGGGACCGTTCCGCCCGATGAATTCCGGCATTCGCGAAGGTCAACGCAAGTTCGGGACGGTCGGCATCCTTGGCGATCTGGCTGGCCAATAACAGCGCGGGAATCACTTCCGGGAGTTGAGCGGATTCATCCAGTCCCGCGACTGCTTCCGCAATCTGGACGAGCGTACGGGACAGGTTCTGCCAATCTTGTTCCCGCTCGTATCGTTCCAGCTCGGAGACCTGTGCGACCAAGGCTCGCGCTTGCAGCTTTTGTTCTGCGGTCGGAGGCCTTCCCCCGCCGGTCGGCTGCAACGGATTTTCGGGAGACTGGTCGGCGACCAGGATCAGCGGCGCCGGGTCTTCTTTGTCGACGAGACCCACACAAACCGTGACCGAAGTGCCTGCGGCGAGGTCCGCCTCCAGGATGCACGAAGGACCGCCAAATCCCTCTTCGTCCGAGGCCAGTTGCTCTCCCGAGGGGTGACGAAGCTCCAAGAAGATCCCATTGTCGCCTTCGGTCCAGACCTCGACGACCAACTGAACGTCGGCCAACGCGCGGTAGCGAAAACAACGTTGGAACGCGGTGGGCTCGAGAGACGGTTCGGACAACCACTCGAGTCGAGTTTCCTCGCCCAGAGGTAAGGGAGGCAGGCTCCAGTGACGATTGGTCGGAGTGCTGAATAGTAGGGCGAGGATCCACAGCGTCATGGTTGCGGTTGCTCCCGGGACGGCCCATGGGACCCGAGGGAGGATACCCTGACCTCGGGTCCGGAATCAGGGGTGGCGTGACGATCGTTCGTGAGGGGTGGAAGAGACGGCGGAGAGGGCGGGAGATCGTCGCGAAGCTGCCGGCGAGGGATCCCGCGGGGACCTCGTCAGGAAGACTAGAAACCATTGGGCCCGGAAATCGTCCGTTGGCGATCGGCCTCCATCGCCCAGGGGCAGGGGAGAGATTGAAGCGTGTGCGGATTTCACAGGCGGATTATTCTGTTCATTTGGAAGCGTCCCCCAGAACCTGATCCACGATGAGCTGCACTCGCCAATACCCCGAGGAAACCATCGACGCCTACCTGGATGGGCAGCTCGAACCGGCTGCCAGTCAGGAATTCGAGGCTCATTTGGCCGACTGCGAGGCGTGTTGCACGGGGGTTGAGGATCAGCGCTCACTTCAGTCATTTCTCGAGGACCGCTTCGAGGAGGAGTATTCGCTGGAGTCCGTGAGTGGCGCCACCCCTCCGCCCTCCTTCGCCCAGGTCCGTGACCGACAGTTTGCTGTTCGGCGATTGTCTCTCGTTCCTTGGTGGACCGCGCTGGCGGCGGTGGCCGCGGTGTTGCTTCTGGGCGTGTCGCTGGTTTGGAGATCCGGAGACGCAGTGCCATCCATGCTGGTCGCGACTCTGGATGCCGAGGACGTCAGACAGCTGGCGGCTCCTCTCGTTCGGCGTCACGATCCTTTCTTCGCCGGGACCCCTCGATCGATCTCGATGGCTGGTCGATTGCTGGCGTTTCCGAGCGACGAGTTTCCGAGTGCGGACGCCTTGCTTGCCGTAGCAACGGAGCAAGATCGAATCCTTGTTGCCGATCCAACCTCCTTGCCATCCGGTTGGCATCGGGAGGACACGGCCGGATCCCCTCGCTGGGTGCATGCTTCAACAGGGAAAAGCTGGCCGGTGGTAACCCCGGATGAGGGGAAGCACGCGATGCGAGAGTTGATCGCGAGCTTCGGCGAGATCGAGTGGGACCGTGCTCCCATCGGCGACTCATGGGCGAATGCCAAAGAGGAGCGAGGAGTGTTCGTCCGCGTGGGTGGTATGGATGGCAAGTTCGCGCGGCTTTATGAACTCAACGACCGGCGTCGAGTGCAGCGCCTGTTCCCCTTCGCTCCAGCGGATGCCTGGTTTCCCATGCAGGGCCAGGATCTCCTTCCTCCCGCGGAACCGGCGGTCGAAGACCTCGACACGGGAGAGTTTCTCACCCTGTCTCAGTTCTTAGACTCTCTGGATGGGCGGGACGGCTATGTCGAGAGCGCCGAGTCGGCCTTCCGTTGGAATGGTCAACAGTGGACCCGCTGGCCGATTGCCTTCCTGCCCTACCCGCGTCCAGTTCGCCTGAGTCCCGGCTCATGGTTGCTCGTCGTGGCAGCGGATCAGCCTTTCCCCATTCCTGAGGACGACGTCTTGATGCAAGAGTTGAGCGAAGCGGAGACGGCTGCAGACGCGGCCCAACAGCTGACCGAGCGGTTGCAAGAGTACGGTCGATCCGCGGGCTCGAAAGTCGACGTCGCGTGGGCTGCCGGATCCCCGAGCGAATGAGCACTCCTTCGGCCACCGAGCGTGATCAAGATTTGTGGGACCGCTGGCGACGGGGCGATGCATCTGCCGGCGCGCGACTGTTCCAGCTTTACGAAACGGCGCTGTACGGACTCATTCGTCGCTTGGGAATTCGGGAAGATGCGGATGTCGAAGACATCTACAGTGAGGTCATCCTGAACCTCACCGAGTACAAGGACAAGCGAGAGCTGGAAAGTAGCTTCTTTGGATTGGCGCGTCGGGTCGCCATCTCGCGGGTCGTGCGCCAACGCCAGCGAGCTCCTTTCGCCACCACATCGGAGCACCTCGACGACCTGGCGACCAATCCCGGGGCTCCGGAAGCCGAACGCGGCGCCATTCTCGAGGCCCTTCAGAGCTGCCTCGCCAAACTGCGCAACCCCTTCGAACAAGAACTCTTCCGCGAGCGATTCCTCGAAGGCTGGGACAACCAAGCCCTCGCCCAGCGCCACCAGAAGACTCCCAACCACATCGCCGTCGTCCTGCATCGCGCCGTGACCCAAATGCGCCGCTGCCTCAGCCACGCGGGATACGGTGCCGGACACTCCGTTGCCCACTAACGACAACTCCGTACCGGACACTTTGTCGACCTCTCCCGGACCGAGTCAGCGGCGGCGGAACAAAGTGGTGTTGCCGGGAAGGTCGGGCACTTCCTCGTAGCGCGAGCGAAACTCGGAGGAACGGACAAACTTCCGGTACGTTTCGAAGGCGTTGAAGTGAGCCTCCTTCTTGGTCTTCGCACCGGTCATGAGCTTGGCGCTCAGGAGCACGTAGTCGAGCCGTAGGTATTCCTGGTCGATCTCGAGCAGTTCTTCAGGATTGGCCGGCAGGCGAAGGGCTCGGTGCGGCGTCTCGAGAGCGATCCGGTGGGAGAGATCGGAGGCGATCACCGATCCGGGCTCACACACCTCGAGTACCCCCTCGAGGGAGGCCACCCGTCGTGGGCTCTCCTGGTGTCGGGCCACTGCTTGGAAGGCGGGGATGGCGAGGGCGCCCAAGGCCAGGGCCGCGACTCCGCGGCGAACCCATGGTGAGTGGGCGGTGATCAGGCGGATCAACGTCGCCAGACATCCGGCGGCCATCAAGCACAGCAAGGGGCGGGTCGGGAGAAAGAAGCGATCGAGTGGAAATGCCAGAGACACGGTGAAGAAATTCAGCGCCAGAATGCTGGTGATGAGACTGGCGAGGCGACGGGGAGCACGGAACCTCGGCAAGATTCCCAGCAAGGTGAAGAGCGCGGCACCCACGGCCACCCAAAGCGGCAATCCCGCGTACATCGAACCCCAGTACTCCGCCGTGATCCCAGCACCTAGTTGCTCGAGGATCTTTGTGCCGATCGCAGAGCCGTGCTGCTCCCAAACTGCCGACAACCCGACCGGCGCCGACAACTCCATGTCCAGGTCACGCCCCGTTCCCATGACCAGGTTTCGCGTGGAGGAAAAAGAGAACCAAGGAGAGCCGACCAGCGACAAGTTGCGCACCATCCACGGCAAGACCGAGAGGAAGAGGCCCAGAAAAAAGCAGCCTTCATGGCGCAGGCGCAAGCCCTTGGCGGTCAAGAGGGCGCACGTGAGCGCACCCACCGGCACCAAGAAGCCAAGCTGGGTTCGCGTGAGGACGGCAATGCCGCTCACCAGACCAAGAGCCAACGAGCGTCGCCAGCCCCACGCTCCGACTTCTACCCCGACCACGACTCCGAGGAAGCCCAGCAAGCAAGCGCAAGCCAAAGGTTCCGTCAACGCCTGGTGAGCGCTGTGCAGCCAGTCCGGGTCCGAGAAGGCAAGCAGCGTTGCTGCCAACCCTCCCACAACGCCGAAACCGCGAGCGGCGGTCACCGCCAGCAAGCCCATCGCCACCGCGAAAAACAACCCCGACACCATCTGTCCGGCGCGGAACGGGTTGTCCGTTCCCATCTGGGCCGCTGCGTGAAGAAGCGGCGGCAGTGGATAGCGAGACAGGTTGGGCCAGCTCGTTCCGTCGAGCAGTCCTCTTTCTTCCAGGAAGGGCACATGGCGCGGGAAGATCTGCTGGGTGCTCAGGCCTCGCCCAAGGTGCACGGCGCGACCCATCTGTGCGTAGTCGTAGGCGTCCGGCGCACGAAAGGACGCCAAGGCCGGTGCGCGACTCCAGAGTCCGAGTGCGAGGAGACCCACCGCGAGACCCCAGAGCCAAGCGAGCTTTCTCGGCATGGGTTCCGTCGTCAAGAGCACGGTCCTCGGAAGGGTGGTTCGCAGAACCCGAAGCGGTCATGAATGGTTCGGGCAACCGTTGGCGTTGTGTCTCGGAGCCGGCATGCTGCGTCGGATGGCCGACAGGGAACAGCTCGGGAGCGACTCACGGAACGCGCATCGCTTCTCCCCGCGGGAGAAGAGCGTCGGAATACTAGCCCCTGGGCACCACGACCCTGTCCGCGCTCTTTTTGGTCGTCCGCGAGGGAGGCTTGCGGGTCTCGCATGGTGCCTGTTGGGTGCTTGCTCCCCGGCCGAAGACTCCCCGAGCGGTCAGACTTCGGATCAGGCGACGGGGTCGGAAGACCGTCCACCCAACGTCGTACTCATTCTGGTCGACGACCTGGGTCTCGAAGCCCTGAATGCCTACGGCGGGACGAGTTACCAAACCCCTGCCATCGACCGCTTGGCGGCGACGGGAATGGTGTTCGAACATTGCTTTGCCACCCCCTCCTGCACGGCGAGCCGGGTGCAGCTATTGACCGGGCAGTATCCGTTCCGGACGGGGTGGGACCGATTGCAGGGAGACCGTCCCCCGGACGATCGAACACTGGACGTCGGCCTACCCAGCGTGGGCCGCGCCCTGAAGAGCCGAGGGTATGCGACCGCGATCGCCGGCAAGTGGCACCTCGCCCATTTCTCTCAGGCGCCGAACCACGTCACAGAAATGGGATTCGACGAACATTGCGTGTGGACTCACAAGCTCGCGCCTGACTCGCCGATCCCTCGACGCTACTGGAAGCCGTCAATCTGGCAGAACGGCAAGTTCCATCGCCGCTCTCAGAAAGACGCGGTGTACGGTCCTGAGGTGTTCACGGAGTTCTTGTCCGACTTCATCCAGCGTCATCGCGACCAACCGTTCTTCGCGTTCTATTCCATGTGCTTGGTGCACCGCCCGTATGTCGCGACTCCGGACGATGTGGGGGAACTGCGGACTGCGAGGGTGGAGGAGACACCGGTCAAGAAAGGGGAAGCCGTCCCGCAGCAACTCGCAAGATTCGGCAGCAACGTCGCGTGCATGGACCGATTGGTTGGCCACCTCATCCGCCGGCTTCAGGAACTGGATCTGATCGACAACACGGTGATTCTGTTCACGTCGGACAACGGCACCGATGCTCGTTTGGAGTCACGAATGGGATCCCGGATCATCGCGGGAGGAAAAACCCAGATGAACGATCGTGGAGCGGCGGTGCCCTTGATCGTGAGTTGGCAAGGCAAGGTCGCCGCCGGTTCGCGAAACGCCACGTTCGTCGACTTCACCGACTTCTTACCCACCTTGGTCGAGGTTTCGGGAGGCGACCCCGGACCGCTCAATGGAGACGGGACGAGCTTCCTGCCGGTTCTTCAAGGACGAGCCGAAGAACATCGAGAAACCATCTACGTCGAAGAGGCCGGTCGATGGTTCGTTCGCGGTTCGTCTCACGCGTTGGACCACACCGGTCAATTGTTCGATGTTTCTGATCGCTTCGCGTGGAAACCGGTCTCGGAGAGCCCCTCGAACGAGTCCATCCGGGCCGTGTTGAGTGCACAGCTCGAGTCTGTTCGTTCGCGCGAATAACTTCCGTGCTCCCTGACCTGGCGCTTGGACCGGGTCGACCGGAGAACCGAGGGGAGAGGCCGATCCGGGAGGAGGCCGGGCCAAGCCCTTGTTTCTGGCCGGTCGGAAAGCAACGGGCTATGGCTCGCCCCAGCAGACATCGCTTGTGTGACTTCCGGGTTCCCGAGAGATCGGAACCCGAGGGGAATCCCCATCAAGGCCTGCCCCGAGGGGGCTCGATGAAGGGACCGGTGGCATTTCATCGGGAGGCGCGTGGATGGACACGCCGGTCATTGACACAGCAGATTTGATGGATCGTTTCGGCGAAGACCGGGAGTTGATCACCGAAGTGACCGAGCTGTTCTTCGCCGATTTCGAGCGGCGGCTGGGCGATCTTCGTGAATGCCTCGCGAACGAAGATCACGAGGAGATGGCCCGGATCGCGCATTCGCTCAAAGGGGCGAGCTCCAATCTATCCGCCCTGGGAATGACCGCGGCGACGAAGCGCGTGGAATCACTCGTCCGAGCGCGCCGAACCGATGAATTGCTCGGCGCCATTCAGGCCTTGGAGAACACCGCACCCGCGTTGCGACGAGAGCTCTGCTCCATTGCCAGGGGAGTTTGAGGCTTCGCGTTCCTCATGCCCCATCCCGGGCGTTCGGCATGTTTGCCGTGAGCGGCCCATGGGAGTCGTCTCGCGGCCTCGAAGAACAGTTCTGCTTCACCGAATCGGTGACGATGACGATTACAACTCCTCGTCGAGAATCTCCGACAGCCTCGCCAAAGAGCGGGACAGAAGCATGCGCACGGCGCCCTCGGAACGCCCGATGCGCTTGGCGATCTCGGCCCGCGAGAGACCGACGACTTTGGCAAGCAAGATGACCTCTCGCTGTTCGTCGCGGAGCTTTCCAAAGGCGTCTTCCATACGGCCGCGGAGTTCCGACGCCATGGCATGTTGGCTCGGAGTCGCGATGCGGCTGTAGCAGTCGGCCAACAGGGCGTCCTGGCCTCCTTGGGCGTCGAGGGGAATCTCGCGTTTCGCGGCACGCTTGGCCGCCTGGTAGTACTCGGCACGATTGGCGATCTTGCGCTTGGCGGTGGTGTACAGCCAGTAGCGGAAGTTGGCCTCGCCTTGGTACTGGTAGCGGTCCACGTGCTCGAGGATCTCCCGGCAAGTGGATTGCACCAAGTCGGAGGCTGATTCTCTGGCCCGCAAGGTGGGATGGGTTCGCAAACGAATGTATGCCTGGAGTCGCGGGAGGTGCATCGCCAAGAGCCGTTCGACCGCGACCGGGTCCCCTTGACAGGCCGACTGCACCAAAGCTTCGCTGTTCGTTTCCATCCAGATCGACCGTTTCGTCATGCTCTCCACCAGAGCTGTTCCTCCGCACGGTACTGGGGAAATCCGGAAGCGGGTAGGGCGCGTCACAGAAAAACCCCTGTTCAATTCGCACCCGATTCCGGATTCTTCTGGGGAGGGAGAGCTTCTGTGTCAGAGTCCGACGATCGCCAAGAGCGCCTCCGGGAGGCCGTTGCCCGCTGTCTCTACGAAATGGAAGAGCGGGGGGAGGACGCCCTGGAATCCGCGTGCGAAGCCCACCCGGATCTGGCCGAGGACATTCGTCGCCGCATCGAGCAACTCGCGGGGATGGGAATCCTCGACGGGGAACTTCACGAGGCGGAGACAAACTCCGAAGGATTCCCATCCCGGCTCGGGGAGTTTCGCCTGATCCGTCGGCTCGGAGTGGGTGGCATGGGAGTGGTCTACCGCGCCACGGAAGAGTCCTTGGGGCGCGAAGTCGCGTTGAAAGTCGTGCGCCCCGATCACCTTTACTTCCCTCAGGCCCGTGAGCGCTTCGTTCGTGAGGTGCGGTCCATCGCCAAACTTCAGCATCCGGGGATCGTTCCGGTGTATTCGGTCGGCGAAGAGAGCGGCATTCCTTACTTCGCGATGGAGTTGGTCCATGGGCTGAGTCTGGCGGACGCGTTGACCGCTCTGGCTCGTCATCGTCCCGTGGAATTGGATGGGGTACGACTGGCGTCGGTTCTTTCCCTGGCTGATCACGAGACTCACGCAGAAGCAGAGTGGTTCGCGGACGACTGGATTCGCACGTGCTTTCGTCTGGTGTTGCAGATCGCCGAAGCCCTGGAGCACGCGCATCAGCGTCAGATCATCCACCGGGACATCAAACCGTCGAATCTGATGTTGACCCCGGACGGGCGAGTGCGCCTGCTGGACTTCGGCCTGGCGAGTTCGTCGGGGGCACCACGAATTACCAAGACCGGAGCGCTGGTCGGATCGCTCCCTTACATGGCTCCAGAGACTCTGGAGGGAGACCGCGATTCCGCGGATCAGCGAACTGACATCTATGGGCTTGGGGTCACCCTGTACGAAATGCTGACCCTGCGTCTGCCCTACCAGGATCAGGACTGGGACTCGACCCGCCGCAAGATCCTTGGCGGAGAATCCCTCGCGCCCCGAAAACTCAATCCCAAGGTAGGTTGGGAAGCCGAAACAGTGTGCTTGACGGCGATGGAGCGAGACCCGAGCCGTCGCTATCAGTCGGCCACGGACCTCGCCCAAGACCTACGCAATGTCTTGGAGCGTCGTCCGATCCAGGCCCGACGAGTGGGAATGAGCTTGCGCACTCGTCGTTGGATCCAACGCCATCCCACCGCTTCAGTCGCGACGGCTCTGGCGTTTCTGCTGGTGGTGGTGGGGCCCTTGGTATTCGCCTGGCAAGCCACGCGCAATCTCCGCCGGGTCGAGCATCAAAAAGAGCTGGCGGACGCGGCTCGCGAGGATGCCGAGCATCAACAGTCCTTGGCGATGGCGGCGGAGACGGCGGCGGTGTGGGCCCAACAGGCTGCGGAGTTGGCCAAGGAAGAGGCCGAGCGGGCGCGCGGTGAAGCGGAGCAGAAGCGCGACGAAGCCCATGCCAATCTGCAAACCGCGCTCGCTGCGGTGGATCAGTTCTTGAAACGGGTCGGCAAGGAGCAGCTCAAGGACATCCCGCTGATGGAAGGGTTGCGGCGCGAGCTTCTTGAAGATGCGCTGTCCTTCTACCAGCAGTTCTACGAAAGAAACGCAGACGACCCGCAGATCACCACGATGACCGTGGAGGCTCTCAAGCAGGTCAGTTTGATCCACCGGCTGTTGGGTGACCCGGTCTCGGGGGCGGAGACGGAGAAGCAGAGGATTCGCGTTCTGCAGAACTCGCTGGACCAATACCCCGGGGATCCGACGATTCGGCTCGAGCTTGCCAACGCGTTCAATACCTTGGCTGGCCACGACGAGTTCGCGGGAAACGTCGCGGTCGCCCTGGAGGGTTTTGCCAAGTCTGCGGAAGTGTTGCGAGGGTTGATCGAAGACTCTGATCACGACGAGTACCGCTACCAGCTTGCGATCGCTCTTCAGAATCTTGGCGATCTCCACATCGGAACCGGCGACACGTGGTCGGGATTGGACGAACTGACCGAGGGACGCCAGCTCCTGGAAGACCTCCTGGAGCGTCGGCCGACGAACGAGCCGTATCGAGAAGCGCTCGGCGGAATCCTCTACAGCACAGGGTCGACGCTTGACGTTCTGGGGCAGCAAGACGAGTCATTTCAGGCGTTTCTTGAGTCGCTCGAGAATTACGAGAGCTTGCTAGAAGACGATCCGACCGACGCGGAACGTCGAAGGAATGTCGCCCACGGCCGTGGAAGAATCGGGAGGTTGCTGTGGGGGCGCGGCGAAACCGAGGAAGGGATCGACTACCTGTGGCAGGCGATTGACGAACAGAAGTTGCTCGTGGAGGAGTTTCCCACTGCGACTCCGTACCGCTGGGACCTGGGAATGGCTCTGATGAACCTTGGAGCTAGTCTGTCTGAGGATGAACAATACGAAGAAGCCGAGGAGATTCTCGAAGAAGCTCGGGCCATTCAAGAGCAGCTCGTCGACGACTTTCCGGAAGTCGACAACTACCAGCACGAGCTCTCAGGAACTCTGAACAACTTAGGCCGGGTGGTCATCTTTCAGGATCGTGTCGACGAGGGGCTCGAGATGGTCTTGGAAGCCATCGACCTTCAGGAGGCAGCCCTCGAGGTGAGGCCTCAACATCCCCGCTACCAGATCTTTCTTCGCAATCAGTACAACCTGTTGGCCTACGCGTATCTGGAACTCGGCGAAGATCAGGACTCGGCCGATGCCGCATTGACCTCGGTGGAGATCAGTGGTTTCGATGCCGAATGGATGTACCTGATGGCAGGGATCATCTCCTTGTGCTGCCATGTCGCGGAGGAGCGTGGCGACCAAGTCTCTGCCAGCGACCACGCGCAACAGGTCATCGAGCTCCTCGAAGGAGCCGAAGCGAAGGGCTACGACGTCGTGGGAGGTTTGCCTCAGGACTCGGCCTTCGACCATTTCCGTCATCGCGAGGAGTACCGGGCGTTCTTGCGGAGTTCTTCCACTCGGTAGGTGCCCGGGCCGACCCGAGGGCTCTCCGCTTCTCTCGAAGGCCCCCAAGAATCTTTCGAGATCGAGGTGTTGGTTTCGTCCGCGAGCCCGGTTTCTCTCGGGGAACAGCACTTTCGAGCCTGCAGCCCGCTCGGAATCCACCAACTCGAGGAATCCCGCGATGAAGTCCGTGATCGTCGTCGTAGTCAGCAGTTTGTCCCTTCTTGCGAATGCGTCCCTTGCCCAGAACCTGATCGAGGACGGGAACTTCGACTCGTTGCCCGTCGGGATTTCCGTGCCGGGCACTCCTCTGACGGTCGGGCAGTGGACGTTTGAGAACTATTCCGGCGTCGATCCCAATGGCGCTGGTGGCTTCTCCGGAAATCCAGGCAACTTCTGTCCCCTAGAAGACGGAGGGGGCGGTTCTTCCGATCCGAGAGCCACGCGAACTGTGGGCGGATTGACCATTGGCGCGACCTATGTTCTCTCATGGGACTTCGCCATGCGCGTCAACCACAGTGGAGGGGAAGCCGGACCGTCCTTCGGCGTCTTCCTCGACACCCAGACATTTGAGACTGCGCTCTTCCTTGGTTCGATCCTTGACGGGGGTCTGTACTCCGGGCGATCGGCCTCGTTCGTGGCCACTTCGACGACGCACCAGTTCATCTTTGCCGGCGAACTGGACGGAAGATCGAACGGGGCAGGAGCAACCGACGTCTCCTACCGACTCGACAACGTGGCACTCGTGCTGCACTCTGCCACTGGTCAAGGCAATGGGGGCTTGGCTCGGCTGGAGTTGAATGGTCTCGGCGCCGGAACTCTTGCCGGGCCGTACGCGGTGCACGTGCCAGGAAATGGAACTCTCTCGTTCCACTGGGAAGGCCCGCCAAGCGCGCCCATCGCCCTGATCGCCGGTGCTCCGAACGTTGCAAGTACGCCGCTGGGTTGCGCCGGGCTGCTCGACATCGCCTCGCCGCAGATCATTTTGCCGGTGGGCCAGATCACTCTGGACGCGAACGGTGTGTTGGACTTCTCACTGACGCTGCCTGGGCTGCCGGCAGGGTCCGTGGGCCGAATGCAGGGCATCATCCTCCAGCCGGTCGGGTCGCCGTGCCCCGCGACACTGACGTCGGCATTCGAGCTGATTCCCTTCTAACCGGGAGAGGCGGCTTCTTTCCGGGCGCCGCAGGCAACCACAGTCGGGGGGAGGCCGTCGGTCGGCCAGTGCTTCGTGTCAGAGGAGTCCTGCCGCCTTCTTGGCTTCGTCCACGGTCTGAGTGGCAATCTCTCGAGCCCGGGTGGCGCCTTTGGTCAAGACGGATTCCACGTAGTCCAGGTTGTCCAGTAACTCGGCTCGCTTCTCGCGATAGGGCTGGAAGTAATCCTCGATCTTCTCGAGAACCAGTTTCTTGGAGTCGCCGTAGCCCATGCCTCCGGCTCGGTATCGGTCGGCCAGCTCGGCTTGTTCCGATTCACTGGCGAGGAGCCGATACAGCGCGAACACGTTGCAGGTCTCTGGGTCCTTGGGCTCTTCGACGCCCTTGGAATCGGTCTTGATCGACATCACCACTTTCTTGAGCGGCTTGCCAGTCATGGACAGGTCAATGGTGTTGCCGTAGGACTTGCTCATCTTGGCACCGTCGGTGCCGAGGACTTTGGGCGCGGTGCCCATGCGTGCCTCGGGTCGGACGAACACCTCCGTGTGGTAAGTGTTGTTGAAGTACTCGGCCATGTCCTGAGTCATTTCGATGTGCTGGACCTGGTCCTGTCCGACCGGCACTTGGTGACTCTTGTAGATCAGAATGTCCGCGGCCATGAGCACGGGGTAGTAGAACAGGCCCACGCTCGGCTTGATGCCCTTGGCGACCTTGTCCTTGTAGCTGTGGGCGCGTTCCAGAAGTCCCATTCCGGTGACGGCGCACAACATCCACGCAAGCTCGGTCACCTCCGGGATCGAGGACTGGCGAAAGAACGTGGCCTTGTCCGGATCGAGGCCGGAGGCCAAGTAGTCCAGCGCCACATCCCGGGAGAACTCGCGCATCTTCTCCGGGTCCTGGACGGTGGTCATCGCGTGGTAGTCGGCGATGAAATAGAAGGGGTCCGCGTCTTCGATGTCTTGCAGCTGCACATGCTGCTGCATGGCGCCGAAGTAGTTGCCGAGGTGGGGCTTTCCGGACGACTGGATGCCGGAGAGGATTCGAAGGGTCATGGGGAGTTTCCTGAGGGAGACGAGGCGGATCGACACCATGCTCTCGGGGGTTTGGGAAGAGCGCCTTCCCCGGCGGCTGCCCGGGGGATGAAGGGTTCTTGCCGTCCCGAGAGCCAGCGGGCACGCCGCGAGGGGCCCGTGGCCCCATTGGGTTCAAACGCCCGGAGGGCCCGAGACGATAACTCTCCAGAGGAGGAGGCTTCGGCGGGAATTCCGCGGAGGGTGAGGTGCGAGACCAGAGTCCCATGGGCAACCAACATTGGAGGCAGCCGTCGGGCCTTCGGCCGTCACGGTGGCGCCAAACTCGGCCCCGAGGCTGGGCGGCGGAATGGATTGCCCGGCCCATCGTCAGGAGGGGGGCGCGTCGCTGGATTCCGGCGCCGACGTTGTGGCTCGCGGCGGTCTTCTTCGCAGGAGCGATCGAGGTCCGAGCGGGGGTGGGAGAGCCCGGGTTTCGAGCCGACTTGGTGGAGGCCCGTCGGCTCATCGAGCGCGGTCGCTGGGTCGAAGCGCAGCGGACGATTCTCGAGAGTCTCGACGAGCATGAGCGGCAGCCCTACGTCTGGGTCAAGCGCACCGAGATCCTGAGTCTGTTTCGCGAGTGTGCGTTTCGTCACGATCTGTCCGAACCCAAGCTGCGCAATCTGATTTCGGGCGAGCTGCTGTACTGGAACGAAAAAACCGGCCAATTGACCCTGCGCTATCGCCAAGACAGGGAACAGGACTTCGTTCCGGTGGGGCAAGAGCTCGTTCACCCGGCGCTGTTCCAATCGCTGCAAGTCGACCTGCGTCTGGACTTCGATCCCGAAGCGGTGCTCGTCTTGGCCCCGTTTCGCACTGCCAGCGAGTTCTGGTGGGTGTTCGTGGCTCGGGACGTGGTGAGCGTCGTGCAAATGCAGGACGAAGAAGAGATCTTGCGAGAGAGCTTTGCCTGGAAGTCCCCCAAGAAGCCCGAGGAGATCGCTCTTCATTTGGAGCTGGGGCGCAGCGGGCTCGAAGTCAGGATCGACCGCGATCGGATCGTTCGTCTGCCGTACCGTTGGCCCGGTCCGTTCCAATTCGGATGGGATCTTCCCGGGGACTATCGGGAGCTGGTGTTGAAAGGCAATGCGGGGGCGTCCTGGCTGGATGGACTCGCGGACGCCCACGTGCAGCGAGCGCGAAGGCGTTTCGAGGAGGAGTACGATCCGCGGCGTGATTTGCCGCGCTGGTTCTTCCTTCCCCCGACGGCTCCCCCGGGCGATGACACCAGAAGCACCAGCTTTCAAGTGAAGCTGTCCGTGGCCCAAGCGGCGGTGTCTCAGAAGGTCAGCGAATACCTGCGCCAGAAGCGATTTCGCGAAGTCCACGTGTTCCTCGACACCGTGGGGCCCCGCGGCCTGCCTCTGTACCTGGCGAACTATTACCGCGCCGAGGCGTTCTCTGGCCTGGACAAGCCGTCTTCGGCGTGGCGGCATTGTCAGGCGTCCTTGGATGCGGAGCCCGGGTTCGAACCGGCACGGTTCCTCCGCTTGCGCCTGGCGAGAACTCTGGGAATGCGGTCCGAAGCGACCAGGGAGGCGCGAGAGCTGCTGGCCATTCACCCCCGGGACGCGGGGCTCGCAGAAACCCTGGTCGAGTTGCTGTTGCTCCAAGGAATGCCTTTCGAGGCGCGGGAGGCCCTGGAGCAAAGCCTGGCCAATGGCGTGGACCCGACGCGGCTCGCTCCCCTGGATGATCTTCTGGTGCGCGCGATCCAAGGGCCGTCGTTCGGTCAGTACTATCGGTACGAGTCCGCTCACTTCGACGTCGTCTCGGAAATCGATCGGGGCACCTGCGCCGAGGTCGCTCGGGAACTGGAAGATGCTCTCGGTGACTATCAAGCTCGCATTCGTCGGCTCCCCCGCGACATCCTGTCCCGCTTTCGCGTCTACGTGTTTCGCGGTCGCGCGGGCTATGTCGGGTACGCGGGCCACTTGTTCGGTGGCGGAGCTCACCAAACCGCCGGCTTGTTCAGTCCGACACTCAAGCAGTTGTTGTTGTGGAAGGTGCCAGAAGAAATCGAGTTGTTGCGCTCTGCTCGCCACGAGGCCTTTCACCAATACCTGGATGCGATCCAGCCCAAGGCGCCCAAGTGGTGGAACGAAGGGATGGCTTGTTACTACGAGCGAACGGGCGAGGCGGGAGGTCGTGCGGGCGGAATGGTCCTTCCCGATTACGTCCGTCTCCTGTTGACGGAACCGGTGCCCCCGCTGGAAACGGTGGTTCTTGGTGACAGCTCCGACTTTTATGCCGGAGGGATGACCAACTACGCGCTTTCGTGGGGATTCCTCCACTTCCTGCGCCACTCGCCCGCTGCGCCGCGCCGCTTGTTTTTCGAGATTCAGGACGCCGTGCTGGCGGAAGGAGCGCCCGAGCCGCGGCTGTCCGCCCTCTTGCAGGACCAGGACTGGAACCGTCTCAACCAGGATTTTTTGACCTACATTCGGGACCTGAACCTCGAATAGAAACTCCCCGGTACGGTAGGTATGGTCGCCGCATTCCTGAGACGACTGACCCAAGGTTCCGATCCATGGCCGACGACCCGATCACCCAAGCCCAAGGGGCGACCTCCTCGACGCCCACGACTTTGAAGAAAGCCTCGCGCTGGGAGTTGTACTTTCCCTCTTCTTCCGACGAGGCCGCGGACTGCGTCTTCGTGGCCTCCTTTCCGAAGATCATCTACTTCTGGCCGACCATGCTCACTTTCTTCGTGTGCGGCCTGATGCAAATGTTCCAGTCCGAGGAAGCTTCGGTGGATGCTCAGGCGTCCCTTTCTTCGACGCTGGCGTGGTGGGCGATCGGCGTGCTGTCGGTCAACCTGCTGATCATCGTGCAGGACTTCGATCAGAAGAAATTCATCATCTTGCTCCTTGCCGTGGTGGCGGTGGCGATGGGTGGCTGGATTGCGACTCTCAAAGGGGTGCCGATCGTCAGTGGGCTGGGCGAATGGCTCGGTCGGTTGAGCCCTGCGATTTCCACGCACGCGTTCTTCATTCTCGGCGGAATCCTGGTCCTCTTCATGTTCTGGGGTCTGTTTCGACCGATGTTCGACTACTGGCGTCTGGAGCCCAACGAGTTCGTCCACTACATCCAGCCCTTCGGCCGAGACATCAGCGTTCCGCGCATGGGCCACACCGTCAACAAGGAGATCCCGGACATCCTCGAGTACCTGCTGACCTTTGGTGGGGGCTCGTTGGTCATCCGCAGTGGAGATCGAGTCGTGGCTCGGATCCCTGATATCCCCATGCTGGGACGCCGAATGGACCGCGTCGAGAAGATGCTGGGCGTGACGCGAGTCACCCACGTCAACTGACGCTGATCGATGTCGACGGCGGGGGACGGGACAGAGGTTCGCTCGGCGGGAGTGGTGCTTTCCCGCGGCTTTCGCTTGGTGTGCCCTGCCTGTGGACAACAGCGGTTGTTTCGGGGGCCCTTTCGGATGCTCCGCCGCTGCACCCGCTGTGACCACGATTTCTACCCAGAGACTGGTTACTACGTCGGCGCGGTCTACGTGAACGTGGCCTTCACCGAGGGCTTGCTGCTCGCCGTGTTCGTCGTGTCGTTCTTGGTGAATCCGGTCGTTTCCGATCGAGTGTTCTTGGTGCTGGCGATTGGTGCCCTGATCTTGCCGTTGCTGTTCTTGCACCACAGCAAGAGCCTGTGGCTGGCGCTGGACTATCTGATCACGTCCCGAGGAAGCTCGCGGACGTCGGAATGACAAGTCCTGCGAGCTTCGACCTCGCCGACGTTCCCCGTTGGTGGCGCATCGGCCGTGAGGTCCCTGGCTGGCGGACGCATCCGCGTCGCCGTGCGCAGAAGGTGGCAATCGAAAAGGCCCCCGGCGATTTCGCAGGGGGCCTCATTCAATCTTTGTCGGGTTGCGGGGAGTTCGTGGTCAGAAAGACTCGAGGTCATCATCGAAGGGGATCAGCTCCTTCGAAGACGCGGCACCCGCGGTGACCATTTCCGGCGCTCGCTCGGGCATCGGCTCGACGACGGGCGACGGGCTCGAGAGCGGGGAAGGCTGGAGCGGCGACTGGATCTGTTCGTGTCCGCGCTGCGAATCCTGTCGCACCTTGAACTCGCGGAGCACGGAGCGCAGCGTCTGAACTTCGCTTGCGGTCTGACTCGAGCTGGAGGCCAACTCTTCCGAGCTGGCCGCGTTCTGCTGCGTCACGTTGTCGAGCTCGGTGACGCCGCGGTTGATCTGGCCGATTCCGTCGGCCTGCTCCTTCGAAGCCAACGCGATTTCTGACAACAGGGTGTGGATCTTCTCGGTGCCTCCCACGATCTCCTTCAGGGACACGTTGACCTTCTCGGAAAGTTCCACGCCAGCGTCGGCCCGCTCGGACGACTCTTGAATCATCTCGGAGGTTTCGCGCGCTGCGTCGGCGCTGCGTTGGGCCAGGCTTCGGACTTCTTCCGCCACCACCGCAAAGCCTTTTCCTGCCTCGCCGGCTCGAGCCGCTTCCACTGCTGCGTTCAGCGCCAGTAGGTTCGTCTGGAACGCCATCTCGTCGATGACCTTGATCACGCCCGAGATCTTGTCTGCGGAGGTTTTGATCGCACCCATTGCCTTGCTCATGGCCTCCATCTGCTCGGACCCTCGCTTGGCTGACGCCAGGGAATCCTGGGAGAGGCCGGAGGCCTGTTGGGAGTGATCCGCGTTGTTCTCGGTCATGCTGGACATCTCTTCCAGCGAGGCACTGATCTCTTCAAGACTTGCCGCTTGCTCCGACGCTCCGGAGGCAAGGGTTTGACTCGCCGAAGCGATCTGTCGGGCATCGGAGTCGATTCGATCGGCGCCGGAGACCGCTTTGGAAATCACCGGTTCCAGCTTGTCCATGAAGCTGTTGAAGAGCCCACCAAGTTGCCCGAGCTCATCACGGCTCGTCACCTCGACCCGCTTGGTCAGGTCCCCTTCGCCTTGCGAGATGTCGGCAAGACGGGTGACGAGGCGTTTGAGTGAGCCCACGATTGAATGCACACACCAGTAGCCCAGGCCCAGTGCGATCGCAATCGAGATGGCGATGAACGTTGCCGTGCTAGCCATGGAAGACCCCGCGCCTGCCCGTTCTTCCTCAGCGAGCGATGCCAAGTCACCCGCGAATTCATCTTCAAGGCCCTTGAGGGTTTCGATTGTGGATGTGATGGTGTTGAACCAGTAAGTCGGAT
>JANQQL010000041.1 GCA_028289345.1 Planctomycetota bacterium
TTCGCCCGCTTGTCCGCGTCCTCGTAGAAGCGGTCGTACAGTTCCACACAGGCGGCTAGCACCGGGCGAATCTCGTCGAATCCGCCGCGCTCCAAGACCTTGTCGATCGCCACCACTTGGGCGTCGAAAGCTTCTGAATCGAGTTTCAACGCGGCGGCCACTTCCAGCTCTTGGGTATCTGCCTGTTCCGCACCCGCGGCGTACTCCGCAGCTTTCTTTCCATCGCCCAGCCAGGCGTAGGTCCGCGCGATCTTGACCAGAATCCGACCGCGGCGCCACGGCTGCTCCCCGTCCTCGTCCTTCCCAAGCGCAATCTTCATGGACGAGGCGTACTCGTGAGCCTTCTTCAGAAACACCTCGGCTTGCTCCAAATCGTCGTTGCGAGCGTAGTAGTACGCGATGTCCGCGTAGGCACTCCCCCGCCGCCAGTTGACGATCTTGTTGGCGTACTGATGAGCCCGTTCCGGTTGATGCAGCTCCAAACACGTCGCGACCGCGGACTCCTGATAGCGGCATCGAGTCTTCACGTGTGGCTGCAGCGGCAGGGCCGAAGAGATCTGGAACGCCAGATCCAACATGTCATCCTGGAAACTCTCCAAGGACTGGTCCCCGGTCTCCGGAGATTCGGTGTCCGGTGAGCCAGCCCAAGATGGTGCGGCTGCTCCGCACAGAAAGGGTCCGCCCGACACCACCAGCAGAAGCGCGTTTCGAAAAGTCGTCCGCATCGTCAAACTCTCATTTCGCCTGGTTTCGAAGTTCCTGCTCAGAGAAACAGGCGGCCGCCCCTCCAAGGGACGGCCGCCTTTCCTGATTTGTTCAACAGATGTTCGTCGGAATGGTGATCAACCCAGACTCACTGGGAGAAGCCGACCAGACCATTGCTGATCAGACGCTTCTTCCCGGACGGCGCACCGTTGTCCGTCTGGATGCACTGCCAGTAAAGCGGGATGCCCGCAGGAATGCCGACCGGCCAGTTCAACGTGATGGTGAATTCACCATTCGCGTCCAGCGGCAGCGGGGTCAGGAAGTCAAGGGTCGGCCACAGGACGCCGCACTTGAACGGGGCACCCAGGGCGCCACCACCAATGATAAAGAACGCCAGGGTGCTGGGCAGGCCGTTGCAAACGTTGATGGTGTACGGGTTGCCAGCGGTCAACGGGCCGAGGCCGGTCATGGTCATGTTGCCGTTGGTTCCGGCGGTCTGACCACCCAGGTCGCTCCAGTTGCAGGTGGTGTCTTCGCTGAGACCGTAGGCGTCGGTCGCGGTCCAGCCGCACAGCCAGTTCAGGTCCTTCATGAACGCGCCGCGGTAGCGAGCGGAGGTAAGCCACTCGGTTTCCGGAGCCCAGCAAACGCTGGTCAGCGCTTCGTTCTTGGGACGCGGGTCGAGGCAGGTCACCGGGACCATCGTCTTGCCACCCTTGACCACGGGAGCGCCGCGGGTGAGCTTCATGATCGGGGAGTCGGCATCGAGGATGCTCGCGATCAGGACGTTGTTGTTGGCCGGGTTGAAGACGTCGCGAGCGACGGCTTCGGTGTAGGCGCTGGCGGCCTGGTTGCGGAAGAACACCGAGTCGACGATCTGGGCCAGGTTGCCCGAGGTCTGGGCCTTGTAGATGTCGCCGGGATTGGCGCAGTCGTTGGCGTGGGCCGGAACCGCGTTGTAGGCGGTGGTCCAGGTGTCGGCCCAGGACAGGGTGCCGTTGTGGCCGTAACCGCTGCCGCCGTCACCGTCGATGTTGTCGAAGCGGACGACCTGCTCGCCGCAGTCCATGAAGATGCAGTTCTTGTACTGCACGCGGGCGTTGTCACGCCAGGCCGTCAGGCCGTCACCATCGACCGGCTGGCCGATGACGGTGAAGTTGTAGATGGAGCAGGTCGTGACCGGCTGCCAATCCGAGTCTTCCGCACCGTCGGTTTCGATGGCGTTGTCACCAACGCCCGAGCCCTGGTCGGCGTCGCAGCTGAAGCCCTGGACGATCAGACCGAACTGAGCGACACCGCGCCAGCCCTGGTCGATGTCGAGGCTGTCGTCTCCGATGTTCCAGATGGAGATCCAGCGCAAGCACACGCAGCCACCCCAGACTTCGATGCCGTCGTCGACGTTGTTCAGGATCTCGATGTGGTGGATGTCGGTTTCCTGACCGATGCCGCCGAGGGACAGACCGTTGAGCTCGTTGGTCAGAGCGATGACCCGGCCGCCGTAACGGAAGGAGCAGTACTTGACGACACCGCTGTCGTCCTGGTCGTCGCCTCCGCCGTACTCATTCAAACCGGCGTCGGTGAGACCTTCCATGATGCCGATGTTGTTGGCGTCACAGGTCGGGACGTTGCCGCCCACCCCGTTCTCGGCGATGTAGGCGCAACCCATGATGGTCAGGTTGCCCCATTCCTGGCAGCCTTCGCGCAGGTTCCCGGTCTTCGGGTCCTTGCCCGTGGGATGGCTGGCGTCGACCGCCCAGGTCGCGACGTCCGCCTTCGACGTCCAGATGATCGGCTCGTCCTTGGTCCCGCAGGCCATGATCTTGGCGCCCTTGGTCACCGCGAGGCTACCACCGATGTTCGTGTCGCTGGCGATCACGACACCCTCTTCGATGGTCAGAGTCGCACCGGGGAGAACGTAGATCTGTTGCTGCAAGTTGTAGGTGTTGTTCTTCGTCCAAGTCGTGGATGCGGCAATGTTCGCACCGACCAGGATCTCCGCCGCACTGGCACCGCCGGTCAGGCCGGCAAGACCAACGCCGACGGCGACGGCTCGCAAAAACGATGTTCCCATGATTCTCACTGGATTCATTCCTCACAAGTAGGCTCGCACGGAGAGGGAAGGAGCCGGTCTCCTCCGATCAACTCCGCGAGGAATGGTAGGACGCGGACATTTGCAGCCCGTGAAGAGCAAGTGAGGGTCAGCGAATCTTCGATGAAGTAGAGATCAACAAGCTCACTTCACCGAAGCATTGCTTGGAAAGACGAACAGCGAGCGTTCATCAAGAGCCGAGAATCTGCCCCGCGATGCGGACGAATTCCCGCTTCATGAAGAAGCCATCAAGCAAGGAGAAAGGTCTACCACGGCGATCCCAGGTTCTCGAACTCGGCCAAGATCCGCTGACGCAACTCGTTGTCGGGTTGAACTCCGTGTCGCGCCAGGGACAGGCAAGTCGCGGTCAGATCCTCGGCTCGAGGTCGCGAATTCACGTTCTGCACGCTTTCATGCACTGCCGTCTTGTAGACCTCGAGGGCCGACGCCCAATCTTCTATGGCGTGGAATGCTTCGGCGAGTGGGAGCAATGCTTCGGGGCGAAAGATGTCGACGATGCGGTCCCGTTCCGACTCGAACATCGCCAGAGCCACCCCGGCTTCCAGCTTCGCCTTGCGCTCATCCTGGGCCCGGTGAAACGCCTCGGCCACCTTCGCGGTCAGCGGAATGTGGTGCTCGGGACTCCATCGAGCCCCTTCCACGACCCGTTGGGCCGCTTGGGCCAACTCCTGAGCCTTGTCGAAATCCCCGTGCTTTGCGGCACGACGATTCAGCTCCAGAAGGAAGTCGATCCTCACGCTCGCCGGCACCTGCTTGTAGTCAGCTCGGACTCGCTCTTCCATCTTCGCCCGCTTGTCCGCGTCCTCGTAGAAGCGGTCGTACAGTTCCACACAGGCGGCTAGCACCGGGCGAATCTCGTCGAAT
>JANQQL010000013.1 GCA_028289345.1 Planctomycetota bacterium
GCTTCCCTAATGGGTCGCATCCGTAGCTTCGGCAGTGTGTTTGAGTCCCGACCATTATCGGCGCAGATCCACTTGACTAGTGAGCTATTACGCACTCTTCAAAGGAATGGCTGCTTCTAAGCCAACCTCCTAGTTGTCTCTGCAAATCCACATCCTTTCTCACTTAACACACACTTGGGGGCCTTAGCTGACGGTCTGGGTTCTTTCCCTCTCGCGGACGGACATTATCGCTCGCCCACTGACTCCCAGGGTCCATCACACTGGCATTCGGAGTTTGATTGGGGTCGGTAACCGGGTAAGGCCCCTAGCCCATTCAGTGCTCTACCTCCAGCGGAAAATTCCTGAGGCTATACCTAAATATATTTCGGGGAGAACCAGCTATCTCCGAGCTTGATTGGCCTTTCACCCCTATCCACAGCTCATCCGAGCAGTTTTCAACCCACAACGGTTCGGGCCTCCACCGGGTGTTACCCCAGCTTCACCCTGGCCATGGATAGATCGCTTCGGTTTCGGGTCTGCCCCCACGCACTCAACGCCCTATTCAGACTTGCTTTCGCTTCGGCTCCGGCCCTGAAGGCCTTAACCTCGCGCGCGAGGAGCAACTCGCCGGATCATAATGCAAAAGGCACGCCGTCACCCCTCGAGGGGGCTCCGACCGCTTGTATGCATACGGTTTCAGGTTCTATTTCACTCGCCGTCAGGCGTGCTTTTCACCTTTCCCTCACGGTACTCTTCACTATCGGTCACGGATTCGTCTTTAGCCTTGGAGGATGGTCCCCCCAGATTCAATCGGGGTTTCACGTGCCCCGACCTACTCGGGAACACTGCCTCTCATGTACTAGGATTTCGCGTACGGGGCTGTCACCCACTCCGGCCCGCCTTTCCAGGCGCGTTCTGCTATCCGTTCCAATCGATTTCGCAGGTCCCACAACCCCCGGCCGAAGCCGGGTTTGGGCTCTTCCCCGTTCGCTCGCCGCTACTAAGGGAATCTCAGTTGATTTCTCTTCCTCCGGGTACTTAGATGTTTCAGTTCCCCGGGTTGGCTCCTTATCGGTGACGGGATCGCTCCCGCCGGGTTTCCCCATTCAGAGATCTCCGGATCAAAGCTTGCTTGCAGCTCCCCGAAGCTTATCGCAGCTTGCCACGTCTTTCATCGCCGATCCGTGCCTAGGCATCCGCCGTATGCACTTAATCGCTTGACCAGCAGTTCTTCGGCCCAGCTCCGAAGAGCCGAACCTGAAGTCCCCACCAGTCCACCAAAATCTCATTCCTGGACACTCGCATCGAGTTTCCGAATCCCCGCTCGGCAAGAACGGTTCATCGAGAAACCCAGGTATCCTTTACTTCACCTCTCGACCCGGAAGATGCGCCCGATGGTAGAGCCTGGACGCATCCGATTTTCAAACAGCAGGGCCCCGGAGGGCCCCAGCAAGAAGAACACGGGTTTCGAGAGAGCGAGCGGGTAGACCTCGAGGCAGCTTTCCGACCCGCATAGGGTCTTACTCGCCTGCTCCGAAAAGGAGGTGATCCAGCCGCAGGTTCCCCTACGGCTACCTTGTTACGACTTCGCCCCAGTTACCAAGCTTGCCTTCGGCCGCTCCCTCCCGAGGGTTGG
>JANQQL010000015.1 GCA_028289345.1 Planctomycetota bacterium
AGCGACCCCATCGAAGAGCCCGTCATACTCGTTCACTTCGTTGACGGCGTTGCCTTGGTGGAGTTGCCCCAAGGCGAAGTGAGATCTCCAGTTCCCCACTCCGTCCAGACCGAAGGACTCGAAGACTTGGGCGGTGGCTTTGGAGGTCCCGACCGAAAGCTCTGTCATCCGGTTGGCATCGTCGTACTCGAAGTACTGTGACGCCTGGGGGAGGTGCGTCTTCTCCTCAGCACACTGATTCCCCACTTTGTCGTAGGAGTATCGGTAGCCGTGGAAGTCGACACTCGACGGGTCGCAGTGCTCAATCTCGGTCACCCGACGATTCACGTTGTAGTCTGCGCGGCCGATGTCCATGAAGGTGCTGTTGCCGTTCGTCAGACGCTGCAAACGATGACCTGCTCCGATGTAATCGAAACGGTGTATCTCCAGATCGGCCACACGATCAACGACAGAATCAATGCGGTTCAACTCGTCAAAGTAGTATCGAAGATCGATGAAATGGTTCGCCGTCCCCGTAGGACCGGCGAACAGTGCCGTTCGATTCCCAGTGACGTCGTAGTTGTGCGTCACCGTGTCCGAGCGATGATCGATGGTCGCGAACCCGCCGGCACCATCGGGCACTCTTGTCACCACCTCCTGTGTGTCCGAGCGCAGACGATCTTGAGAGTCGTAGCGCTTGATCGACGTCGCGGTGAATCTCTGAAGCGAAGTCGCCCCCGGTGCATAGGACTCCGAGATCGACTTGGTCAGGCGCCCGAGGCCGTCGTATTCGAAGTGCTCCTCGAACACTCCGTCAAAGTAGGCACTGGCTCCGATCGATATTCGCCTGAGTCTTCCGGAGCAGATCGTCATAGAAGTAAGAGACCGAGAACAGCTCATTGTCAGAGGGGTCGAACTTTGACTCGGACTCCAGCATGCCATTCGGACGGTATCTCAACACGTCGTAGGACCCGTCCGCGTTCCGTTTCTCCTGGATCCGCCCGATCTGGTCGTAGTCAGTCTCCGTTTGGTTCTCCAGATCGTCTCGCTGACGTAGGGCATTCCCGTCCGCGTCGTAGTCCGTCTCGATCCGGATGTACCCGTCCGGATTGTCCACGCCGACGATCGTGCCGGGACCCGCCTCATCGAACCCGGTCGAGAACCCAGTCTGAGTGGCCAGGAGCCGCCCGGCGGTGTCGTACTCGAACCGCGTCCCCACGCCGTTGGGATTCCACTGGCCGGTCTTGCGGCCCAGGCTGTTGTATTCGAAGCGACTGACGAGGGCATCGTTGCCGGGGTTCTCGGGATCGACCAGGGCCGGGTCGATTTCGACCGGGTCGAAGATCTCGAGAGTCATGCTGCCTTGGCTATCGAACTCTCGATAGATGTAGCTGACGTCCTGCTGCTCGGATCCGTTCTCGTCGGTGTACTCGGTGACTTTCTCGAACACGACATTGCCTAGGCCATCGTGCACATACTCCACTCGATTGGGAGTGAGCGCCCCCAATGAGGCCGACAGAACGGGTGGGGAGATGCTTTCCTTCAGCCGTCCGGCTCCATCGAACACGGAGACCGCTTCGCGACCGAGCGCATCGACGGCGAGCACGGTGTTGCCCGCCGGGTCTAGCTTCACCTGACTGAGCGCAGGCCCGTTCCAGAGATCAAGCTTCTGCCAACCTCCGTCGTTGACCCACTCAAAAGCCTTCGTCTCAACTTCATAGATCCTGGCTCTGTCGTCGTACCGATAGATCGCCTCCGCCAACAAGCTATCACTGACGGTGTCTTGACCATCTCTCCGACCATGCTTTGTCACCTTGACCGGGTTCCCTCGATTGTCGAGCACATACTCGATCGAAGCACCGTCGGGATAGATGATCGACTTGGCTCGCACATACTCGTCAAAGGTGATCTGGGTGGTGTGACCGTTGGTGATGGACGGGCCGGAGTACACATGCACGCGATCTTGGTCTCCGTTCAGCGTGTAACCGAACTCCAAGATCTCATCTTTGTCGTGATACGAAGGGGGAGTACTACTCCAGGGGTTCGCCAGAGGATCGAAGCACTTGCGCTTCTGAATAACTTCTCCCCACCCGTTGTAGAGATAGGCGGTGGTTCGACCCGCCGGCGTGGTCATGACCGTCGGGTTCGAGTTTGGATCGTAGTGATAGAACCAGCTGTGTTCATCAACCCCGGTGGGAGAGATCACTTCTTCATTGACGACGCGTAGATCCCCGAGAACATCATAGGCGTACAACGTACGGACATTCTCGGGCGACGCACCCAAGTGCGATGTCAGAGGATCATTGTTTGACTGCTCGCGCTTCACCACCTGGTCATCGGGGCCGTAGACGTACGTTTGCAGCATCCAATCGTCGGAGAGAGGCGAGTAGTCGACATCAAGGTGGCCGGTCTTCTCCCACTCGATCAGGTGGCGGGCATTGAAACTGCGGAAGGTCCGGTACCCCTCCGGATCCTTCTCCATACAGACGTGGCCGTAATTGTCGTACTCATACTCTGTGCGAAGCGCGAGCGGGTCGGTCACCGGCGGCGCGACGGGAGCCACGTCGTCGACGGTCATGGCCTTCGCGAAACCCGTGTCCGGCGGGTCGCACGAGGAATCCCACCAATCCGGGACCACTACCGGAGAGCCATCTCCATCTGGGTCGTTGGTGGGGTAGTACTCGTAGGTGGTGAATCGCTCGTTCGGATCACGACTCCAGAGCAGTTGCCCCTGGTCGTTGTACGAGTACCACTCTTCTGCCTCTTGATCCTCCACCATGGCCGCCAACCCCACGGTGACCGCGGGATGAACGGTTTTGATCACGCGACCGCGGAACTGGTGGGTCACACCGTCATCATTGAGATCTGGCGCGTCAAGCTGGAAGTCCACCGGCACATCTGCACCCCACCGGGCAAAAATCTGATCGAACCACAGGTCGTTGGCTACTTCCTGGTAGTCAAAGAAATGCCGAGTGACTTGATTCTCCCGGTCCTCATGCTTGTAGACTTGATTGAAGAGGGGCTCGTACCAGAAACGCTCCTTGAGAATGCGGTTGAACTCACCCTCGACGTAGTCGACAGGGTAATCGCGAGACTCAAGCAAGTTCGCCCCCGCGTTTCGAGCGCGGCCGAAGTACGTCTTGAGACTGACATCATCCTGCATGAACTGATAAATACTCCCCTGACGGCCTCCCATCGGACCGGTGACCGTGATGGGTAAGGGGTAGGGCCCAACGAGCCAAGGTCCACCTTTGACGTACTCCGTGTCTTCGTCACGCGGGTCGTGAGTCGCGAGATTGTCATCGTAGTACCCAGCCAACCCGAGCGGCTTCAGGTGGTCACCGTAGCGGTACTCGGTCGTTCGCGTCGGCCCCGCTTCGACATCGAACTCGACGGCAACTTGATCCTCGCGGATCTTTCTTCCAAGCCAGTCGAAGTAGTACTTCGTCTTCAATCCACTCGCAGTGCTCTTGTTCTCGGTCGCTGTGGTAACCAGCTCACTGAAGCAAGTCGCCTCCTCGTAGTCGTAGGCGTACTCAATGATCTTTTCGTTCCCCGACAAGCCATACTGCTGGACGTTTCCGTCAAGAACCGGGGAGAAGGTCGCGCTCGACCCGACATAAAGCTTCTTGACCACGTGCCTCTTGTAAACGGGCCAGATTCCGTTGCTGTCTGCTCCGAGGTCGTAGAGTTCGGCGCGCATGAGTGAATGCCCGGGAGTTTGCGCAGAGCTGACACTAGGAGGCCACGCCTCAAATCCATTCATGTAGAAGATGCCGCGATTGTGAACCGCCCGTCGGGGGTCGACACCGCTCGGCCCTTCCCAGTGAAGATCGTAGGCGAACTTCCACTGCCTCGGCGCCTCTCCGGGACTCGGGAAGTCAACGGTCTCCAGTGTGTTGCCCTGGTACGCGAAAACGGTCTCGTGCCCGTCCAGGTCCGTGATCTTGTACAGGCGCCCGTCTTCGTAGTACGAGAAGCTTGCTGCTTTCCGACCAAATGGGTCGTAGATCGCCACCAGCTTTGAAACAGTTCGAGGAGTGCTCGTGAATGCCAGCCGCTTCCATTCGTAGCGGATCACGTCCCCGTTGGGCTTGATTGTCGCGTAGCGCCTCGCCAGCTGGCGCATGGAAAGAGTGCTTCCGTCTCCACCGCTGCAAGGACCTGTCTCCCAGGCGACCCGGGGGAAGATGCTGGTGTAGAGATGGGAGGTCCCGTCCGGCTCACGAATCTCGGTGCCGATGCAGCAATGGCGCATCTCTCGAAAGTCACCAAGCGGCGGTGCAAACTTGAGGAAGCGGTTAACCGTCTTGGCTTTGTTGATGTTCCCAAGAGTGTACGAAGGACCGAACCCAGCGTGTTGCCGAACCCCGCCTTGGACGTTCGCTTCCACAGTCTGGTACTCGTAGACAGGGTTCCCGTCCTGGTCGACTTGCGCCGCGTTGGGAGGAATCACGTTGACACAGCTGTTCCCCATCGGAAGCCCACGCCCGGGAACGAAGTGCGACCCGCTGAACGCCTTCTTCCCGAGCACGTACTGGGAATTTGTCCAGATGGTATGACCGGTCTCTCCATTGAACTCCGAGATCGTCGCAAGACTGTTCATGTAGTCCCGGAGCCGCACCCGCGGCTCGATCTGATGCTCGACACAGTCCATGCAAGTCACGGCGTTGGCGGTCAACGTACTCGTCCAGCTCGGCTCCCAGAACGGCCCCAGAACTCCCTTCGGTTTGTCAGTTCCGCTACGGAACTTGATCTCCAGCTGAATCTCTTCGTCTCGACACTTGATCTTGACTGGCAACGGCAGGGAGAACGTCAAGGCTCCCGAGTATGGATCGACAAAGATGTTGTCTCGCACGGAAGCATTGGGGAGATCGAGCTCATTCGTGAAGACCGCGGTCCCGTCATCGTCGAACGTCAGATCGTTGGGGTCGTCGATCGACAGGAGGTACTGGGTGACGGTCGGATCATCCGGATCGTGATGCGGGAACAGGTACTCGCGCAAGTGCTCCAGATGCGTTTCATGCACCGGATCCGGATCCGGGACATGGGAGTGGGAACCGGCGGGCTGACCGGGAAGTGTGATGCACTGCTCCCCAGGAGTCCCGCAAGGATTCGAGGGAGGCCAGCTGCAGATGTTCTTCGAGTAGTACATCCACCCGCCCTTGCAATCATCGAGGTCGCCATCGTCAAAGAACGGAAGGCAGCTTGGCGCCTGCGCGGACACGGAGGAGCCAAAGATGATCAGCAAGAGGAGACTGGCCACGATTCGCATAACACGACCCTCGATTGTTGCTGGAATTGCGGACTGAAGGCACGGACTGGCCCACGCCGCCACACCGAAGTGGCGGCGAATGAGGACCCCACACTCAGCCAAGAGACTGAGCAGTGTGCGATAAGAACTAGGAGTCAGGACTGGGAACCAGAGACTCGGAACAACCTTTGGAACATAATCGGTTGTTGTGGTGTGACACGTCATAGAAGTCGACACCCTACTCTGTCAAATGTTCAATTGCTTCTCTTCAAAGCGTTTGAACACGCAAGGTTCTTTGCAAAACGCTCGCCAATCTGAGCTGCGCATTGGCGTTAGGACTTTGTCACCCTGGTTCGCTTTGCACCACGTAACGAGCAAGGCTCCCCCGTTACCGGCTTGAAACGTCTTTGCTGAAGACGGTCAGCGGATTGAGTCAAAGGCGTACCTTCCCGCGGGAACGTACAACTCACGACTGTTTCGACAAACTTGGTAAGCCGGACCCAAGCATCGATGCGGCTTCGCGGAAGGTCGCATTCATGACCCTTGAACCCAGGAGTCGCGATCGCTTTCGCGCATGATCAAAGAGAAATGATGTGGGACGAGATTCCGCACTATGGCCCTCACTATGACGTCCCAATGATCGATCATGGGATGCCACTGCCTCGAAGCCCATCGGTGCGGACTGTTCCCCGTGTTGAAAAAGAAACAATGCGACCGACTGCGCATTGAGTGCCAACACAAAGCCAAAAGCACCGACGTCGCACAGCGTCCACATTTTGGACACCCAACCCCCCGACAAGTCATCGCTCGACAGAAATCAGCAAAGCTCGGTGAATCCTCGAACTTTGATGCGAGACCTACCGACCGAACCCGCAAAGGTTCTCTCTAGTCCGTCCAAGATCGCGCCAGGCGCCGGTGAGATGCGGCGAGCCGCATGACCTCGTCCGGAGCCAGACGAGCCTCCTTGGGCTGACGGCGGATGGCCCTCCCGGTCAACGCGATCGGAAGGGCGAGGGTCCAGACGACGAGGGTGGCCGTCGTTCGCAGAGCGTGAACAAATCGCGCGAGAAAGGGGCGGCGGTTGCCGACGGGCCAGATCCAGCCGGGGATCCGTCGCAAGACACCCAGTCGAAAGTCCAGTCCGCGAAGCGGCGCGTGACCTGACTCCTGGGAG
This sequence comes from Planctomycetota bacterium, assembly GCA_028289345.1. Classification (GTDB taxonomy): domain Bacteria; phylum Planctomycetota; class B15-G4; order B15-G4; family SIAN01; genus JANQQL01. Next base: position 6,408 of record JANQQL010000015.1, read on the forward strand.
GACGGATTGGGCCGCGTGCTTCGGTACTCACGAGCTTCCCTGGTCAACGGCTGCGGGAGCGTCTCCGCCACCGGTTGCCACCAGGCTCTCACGGAGTCGTCGAGATCCGGAACATCGAGAAGGGTCCCGGTGAACCAAGCCAGTTCCTTCTCGGCCCCCCATTCCCGGCTTCGTGCCAGCAGCTCTTCCCGGCTGCCCTCGGCCGCGAGCAATCGCGCCTCCTCGCGCAAGTCCACCCACCACTTCAGGCGCACCTCTGGCAAGGGCTCGCGAGCGATCTGAACCCAAGTCTCTCGGCAGGGAGGTCCGGGATTCCCGTACCAGTGACTGATCAAGTGGGTCAGGTGATGGAAAAACGAATCGAGGGGATCGAGGATCCGACTGCTCTCCGCAGGCTCGTCATCGAAGCCCGAGTCGGCGGATTCCAAAACACGCGATCGCTCCCACAACTTCGCCAGCGAGACTTCGGCGCCCAGCACCGGACTGTGCAGTGCCCAGTGCAACTCGATCTCTTTCAAGAACGAGATGCGGGGATGCATCTTCAGATGGAAGTGGCTCAAGCGATACCACCACACCGGAAAACGATCGCCGTGCAGCTCCCAGCCACGGGCACCGACTCCCGCAATGGCCTCGCCGAGCTGCGGTTTCGGAAGCAAAACATCCACGTCCCCCTGACTGCGCCATGGGAACGAGCGGTACAGGGTGCGCGACAGGGCGGCTCCTTTGAGGAGCACCGTTTCCAGGCTCCGCTCCCGTGCGACGGATAAGAACTCCTGGCAACTCAGGGCGTCTCGCGCGAGATCATCTTGTAGGACTCGCGCGCGCTCATTCGCCAGGTCGGCCGCGCCCGCCGGGATCGGGATCTTCGCGGCTTTCAGATTTCGCAGGGCGAGCAACAGCGTGCCATGGCGCTCCCACGCCTCGATGGCGTCGGTCCAGTCGGACACCCGTTCCGCCGCCTGGCGAAGCGCTTCGAACGCCTTCGCCTCCCCGTGAAAGAACGCGGAAGCCACCAGAAGCTCCGCCACTTCCAGAGACCAGCCGCCCTCGGGGGTTGCACGATCCTCGGGGGTCATGATTCCGCCAGCGCGTCCATGATTCGCTGCACCGCGTGATGAGGTTCGCGCCAGGTCATGCGATAGGACCTGGTCCCTTTCAGCAAGCCGGACAAGTGATCGATGCTCTGCTCCCGATGAGCACCAAAGTTCAACGCCGATTCGGCCACCCGCAACAGCGCTTTTCCGGAAGAGATCGGAACGAACTCGGGAGACTCTTCGGCCGACCACTTGGGCAACACCACCATCTTCACCGCCACCTGAGACATGACCGTTGCCTCGGGCAATGCGTCGAAAGGCAGCAGCCGTCCCTCCCCGTCTCCCAAAAACTGGTCCGCGAAGGAAGGAAAGTAGGGAACGCACTCATCGCGGATTTTCAATGCGCGGGGATACGCCAGGCACTGCCCGGTGCCAGGCTCGAAGACCGCAAGGTCGTCGGACAAGAAACGCCCGCCCCGTTGAATCGCTGCCAACGCGAGAGTCGACTTTCCGGATCGGGACAATCCGGGCAGGACCACGCCCTTGTCACCGAACGCGATGACGGCTCCGTGGATGTAGAAGCCCGAGCGGCGGCGCAACATGACGGCGTGCAGCAACTCGTGATTGAACGCGCGGATCGCTTCGAGAAAACCAACGACCTGGGTCGCGGGTCTGCCGTCGACGGCAACGTTCCAGCAGACCCTCTTGTCAGCCGCGGCGGAGTCATCTTCGGCGGCCCCCTGCGCGGGCTTCTCCTTTGTGGGCATTGCATCGCTGCCTTCGGAAGCGCCTTGGCGCCTCAACAACGCATTCAGAACCAGGGGCTCATCGCCACGACCATTCCCCGAAGCCGAAGGTCCGTTCGAGACCAGGGTTTCCTCGGTCCGCGAATCCTGAGCAGGCCTCCGATCCTCGATCCGGCCGGACGCCAACCCGGCAGTAGGAGTCGAGCGAGAGCGGTTCGACCGTGCCTCAGGGGCCTCGGTCCACGGACCCTCAAAGCGGGGAAACGCCGCGTACCAAAGAGAGAGTCTCTCCCGAGTCGCCGAGTCGCCGCCCTGCAGGCGGACCGGAACTCCCAGCAGATCCAGAACCGGAGCGTCGCTCACGACCGCGCGACGAAGAGCTGCTTGGCTTCGAGGTCGCGCAGGGTTCGCAGGAGGTCGGACTTCAAGGTGTCTTCGGGTGCGTCGTAGCGACGTTTCATGCTTTCGAGCAGATCGGCCACTCGGTGAGTGCCATCACATTGCTCGAACACCCAGGCCGCGGTCTCGTTCAAGACCACCACCTCGTGACTGTTCGGTTCGTAGACGACTTTTTCGTTGTCGAGTTCTCGCACGTGGCAGGAACCCCGCCGCTCGGGCCGATCTTCGAGCGTGAACGGCTTCGACGTGGCGTTCATGGCAATCCCTCCCCCGAGCTTCTCTGCGGCCGCCGGACTCTTGCGGCCGCCCAGGATGCCTTTGCGAGACAGCCGGGTCCACGTTTCCAACACTTGCCCCATGCTGTGCCGGAAGATGTCGCACGTAATCGGGTTCGGCTCGCCCAGGCCGCCGCTGGCAATCACATTGTCGTGATGGCAACCACCACCGCAGAAGTGGCGCGCCCAGCACTGGGAGCAGGTCGGACGCGAATCCACCGGGTGCTCTTCCAAGCGCGTGGTGACGTCCCGCTGGATCCCCTCCTGCACGCTTCCCATGTTGAACTCGTCGTTCTCGTAGAAGCGATAGCAGAGGTTGACCTGACCATCGGCCGCCACCCCCAGATAGTCCCGGCCTCCCGAACAGAATTGGGTCTTGCGTTCCCCGGAGAGGAACCGGCCCATCAGAATCGGGAACCAGGTCACCGCCACCGATTCGCCGTTCTCCATGCGCCGCTCGTAATCCGCAGCAAGCATGGTGTAGGCATCCAAAACCTCCGGCAAGTCGGCCTCGCTGAGGCCCACGGTTTCGCCGTCCAGGTCGGTGGCCGGAGTGAGGATGATCTTGTCGAAACCCAGCTCTTCGAGGTGATTGCCAATCCTCGACAGGCCGATGTCGCGCTTGGTGACAACGACGCTGCAGTGGGTCTCGAGATCGGTGCCGCGACGGCTTTCCAACAGGGTCCGAATGCCGTCCACGGCTGCGTCGTAGGAACTCCCCTTGCCGAGGGGCCGAGCGACGTCCTGAATCTCCGGCGGGCCGTCGAAACTGACGCCGACGCGGATGCGATGTTCGTTGAGAAACTCGATGACCGACTCGGAGAACAAGGTGCCATTGGTGGTCACCTCGAAGGTGATCTCGCGACCGTTCTCCCGCGCCTTCTGTTCTCCATAGTGCACCGTGTGCTGCAACAACGGGAAGTTGAGCAGCGGCTCACCGCCGAAGAAGTGCAGGTGAATCGTGTCCCCCGGCGGCGCTTCGCGGATCAACAGATCCACGGATTGCTCGGCGACCTCGACGGTCATGCGCTTGGACGGCTGATAGGCATCTTCGCGCTGCGCGTAGTAACAGTACCCGCAGCGCAGATTGCAGCCTTTGGTCAGCTCGAGCGTGAGCGCACGAACCCCCGGGGCGTCCGAAGAATGGGACACCGGATTCGATGTTGGCATGGTTGGTGTCACGCCGACCGGCGTGACGACTCCCTTAGGAGTTGGAGACGAGGTTTCAGGTGAGGGATTCGGCAGCTTCCGGAGACAGCTTCACGGACTCGACTTCCGGAGTCTGATAGGGACGCTTCTCTTCGACGAGGTTCTCGTCCTTGCGTTCTTCCTGAGACATGGGGGCAACTCCTGACTGAATTTCGTTGGTGGAACTTCGAAGTCCTTCAGAAGGTGTTTCCTAGCGGAACAATCCCGCACTGGACACCTCTCTTTCTGACTCATCGCCCGATTCACGAAATCTGTCAAGGCAAGTTTTTCCCGCTTCTCCCTGGCGCGGCCCGATTACGGGCGGTTCTGACGCAAAACGGCCTCCACCGCGAGAATCTCCGCTACCGGATCCCGGGAGTCTTGACCCCAGACCATTTTTCGGACACCCGCCCGAGTGGAGTCCTCGGCCCCTGTCGCTTTCCGACAGGTGGCGACAATCTCGGTCGATTCCTCGCAGCGCGTCCCGATCCCTTGATCCCCGTAGCCGGAACGATCGAGGCCTTGATGATTCCCGAAGAGGACGACCGGCCGCTCTTGGTGCACCGCTTCCAGCAACGCGGACGAGTCTCTCCCCACCACCACGTCCGCTTCGTTCAAAGCTTCCCACAAGGGTCGCCGTTCGAGCCGAGAGTCTTCGATGGGCAACCGTTCCGACGAGGGATGAGGCTTCCACTTGGGTTGCAAGCCTTCCGCCTCCATCAATGCCTCCCAGAACGGTCGGGCTTCCCCGAAGAACTCCGAGTGAGCTTCTCCCAGGAAAAGAACCGCCAGCCGCGCGGTGGGTATTCGAGGGCGAGCCGGTCTCGTTTCGGCACGCATCCGTCCGGTCACCACGGTGTTGTTTTCGTCGTAGATGCGCGACAGGGCGAGCAGACGGGCACGGAACCAGTGGCTCCACACGCACAAGACGTCGGCGGGCTCGACACCGCCGCCTGCCGCGGAGTCGTACTGATGGTTCCCGGAATGGAAGTCTCCGTGTTGGATCCCCAAGACTGGAATGCCCTTCGACCGAGCCGCCTTCAACAAAGACTGCCCGGAGCCCGACTCATCGATGAGGAAGACGGAGTTCACTCGCGCCTGGGAAAGCACGAAACTCGCAATCCTCTGGCGCCATCGACGTCGTCGGGTGGCGTTCCACGGAGCGAGCAAGCGTGCGGTGCCAAGGATGCTGGCGTGAGAAACGAAGGGCCGCCGTTTCGCACGCCAGTTGCGCAACAGCCAGTTCCAAGTCAACGGAACCAGCGTGACTTCTCGCAATCTCCCGCGGTTCCGCAAGGCTTCGACCAGCGGTCCCATCTGTCCATCGCGGCCTGAGGAATCCAGGTCCGGGGCGTGGGTGAACACGAGAGATCCACCGCGCCCCATCCGCCAGAGGATCAAGGTCCCCACGCTTAGGATCCCATGGAGGACGAACAGCAGTGCCCGGTTCAGGAACGCCACCACGTTCACTTCGGCCGCTGGAGTACGGCGTAGCCGCGCACCTGACCACTGAACCGTTCGTAAGCGCGCTGATCCCGATGCATGGCGATCACTTTGAACCCCGCGTCCTCGAACTCCCGTCGCGCGAGGTTCGGATGCGGGAACAAGTGGATCGGTTCGTTCAGGAGGAACAGGTCCCCGCGTTGGTGATCCGGATTGAGGGACTCCATCAGGCGACGACCCGGTGGCGGTTCCAGGGTCCCCGGGGGCAAGTAAGCACTCAAAAAGGTCACCCAGAGATGCCCCCTCGGTGCCAGGTGGCGCCAGGCGCTGCGCAACATGGCAACCCGTCGCTCTCGAGGAAGGACCATGTTGTAGAGGCCTGAAAAGATCACCACCAAGTCGAACCGTTCCCGGTCGAGGTCGAATTCCTGAGCTTCCCCCTGCAAGAATTCGACGGCAGCCCCTCGCTGTTCCGCGAGCTGCCGGGCTCGGGCCAACATCCCCTCTTCTCGGTCCATTCCGACCACTTCGAATCCGCGCTCCGCCAAAGCGAAGCATTCCCGTCCCGGACCGCACCCGACGACCAGGGTGCGACAAGGATCCAGGGGATGATGGGTCAAGACCAGCTCTTCCAGCGGCGTCAGTCCCGCCTCGAGGTTCTCCTCCAAGGAAGTGAACGATTGGACGGATTTGGTGGCGTAGAGCCGGGTTCTCAAGTCGTCCATTTCTTCGGCGGTCATCCAAGCGACGCGCCAACGATCGAGCCGTTGCCCCATTCGTACGCTGCCGCGCTCCAGGCGGCGGAGCACAGCGCGCATCCAACGAATCGGTTGGATGATGGCTCCCCGCAAGAGAGAAGGGCCCCGGAAGGAGCGTCGCAACCAGGCAAACAGAGTGGGTTGCAACACCGCCAACGCCACTCCATGAACTCGACCCGCAAGCCAACCGACCCAGCGTCTCCAGCCCGTGGACACATGAGTCCAGCGCCCCTTGACCTCCACTCGTTGCACGATGCCGAGGAAGTCCTCGGGAGTCACACGGTCGATCCTCGCTGCCGAGTCCCCCCGAGTCTTCAAGTGATCTTTCTCGCGAGCAATCACTCGATGAGCGACCAGATGATCCTCCACCAGATACGCGGCCACCTGTCCGAGTTTCGCCTGGGTCCAATCGACGGTCTCGATCTGCAAGAGCGACTGGTCCGGGAGCAAGGGACGCATGCTTCGGCCTCGAGCACGAAACCGGAATGACAGCTGGCGCCTCGCCAGCTCACGAAGTACGAAGGCGAACTCAGCCTGTCCCAAGGATCCGTTCGAGGAAGGTTTCGTCGGCCGCTGTTCGGACAATTGGCTCGGGGACACTTCGAACGCACAAGCTTCGTCGTTGGGTGGGTAGCTCAGACCACGTTGCTGCAAGTCGCGAACGTATTCCTCAAGATCCTGAGCAGCCTGATCTGCGGACGCTCCCTGCTCCTCAAGGGCTTCCCGGGCGGCTTGCAGGGAACCCGAGTCCCTCCCCAATTCCCAAAGAGACCGAGCCGACCCGCGCAAGATCGCGGCGCGCTCCCAGTCCGCCACCCCCTCCTGGGTCGGAATCACGACCAGGGGTGGGGTCAGCAACAGTTCCGAGGAACGAGGTTCCGCCAAAGCATCTCCCTTGCAAGCTAACCCAGCTTCATCATGACGACGATTTGCATCCTCGACGGATCGTCAACGAGGCGTCCAGAGAAAACCACGTAAGCCCTCGCCAGAGAACTTTGGCTCATTCTCACAACGACCTTCATGAACCATCCGGGTGGAAACACACGATAGGCGGGCTCGGGTCGTTCAGCGACTCTCGACTTGGCGTCTCCGAATCATCACCCAGCTCACCACCAGCAGTGCTCCAAACAGTTCGGTGACGCACGTCGCGGCCGCCGCTCCGGAAGCTCCCTGCCGAGGGATCCACCAGGCGTTCGCCACCACGTTGGCGCAGAACCCAAGCGCTGTCACCCAGGCCCAGGCCGAGGCGGCCTTGGCGGCAATCAACGTCATGCCGCCCAGGGTCGACACCGCATGTCCCACGAACGCGAACGCCAGCAATCGCAACACCTGCACCGATTCTTGATATCGGTCTTCCGGGTCCAGCAACTCCACGACGAGGCCCGCCAAGGGGAAAGCGAGGCCCGCGCCGAGCAACGACGCCGCCGCGGTCCGAAACAGCCACTTTCGGAACAGGGGAATGCGCTGCCCCGCATCCCGTGCAAGGACCGGAAGCAAAGGGCCGAGCACCACCGCCGGCAGGGTCAGAGAGAATGCAAACAGACGAAACCCCAGGTTGTAGACGCCCGTGTCGTGGGCACCTCGCAGATGGCGCAGCATGACCGTGTCGAGATGAAAGGTCAGCAGCCCAAACACGGTTGCGAACGCCAGGGGGTAGGCCCCCCCAAGAAACTCTCGCGCCTCTCGAAGCGACCAAGATCCGGCCGGCCGCTGCCAGCGCAGAGAGCGTAGGAACGTCACGGTTTGGGAGAAAGCCGGGGTCGCCGCTGCGAGGATGACCACGACTGCAATGGAGAGCTGATCGCGACTGGCGAGGAACAGCAGCACGAAGAACAGTGCAAGTTGTCCGAGCACTCGGACGATCAGAGGCTCTGCTACCCGTTGGCGCACGTGAAACACCGGGTCCCCGCTCTTCAGCGCGGAGGCCAGCAAGAACGGACAGATGGCGAGCAAAATCCACCGGGTCTCCCCGTGCTCGGACCACCAGAGAAACCCGCCGAGCAAGCTGGCACATCCCCACGCGGCAACCGTGCGTAAACACAGGAGCGCACTCAGCGTGCGTGGCGCGGTCGATGGCGAACGAGCAAGCTCCGCCGTGGCCCAATCGTTGCCTCCGAAGCCGATCAGAACCCGAACCAGGTTGCCGAGGGTGAGGGCGTAGCTGGCGATGCCGAACTCTTCGACGGTCAGGTGGCGGGTCAGCAAGACCACCAAGGCCACCCCGACCAGACCACCGATGATTCGCGTGACGAGTCCGAGCAACGCTTGGCTGCGCTCGGCGGTCCCTTCGATTGGTGGAAGAGATGCCGTCATGAATCAACCAGACTCGCGGCTTGCATACTTGTTCCAGTACGGATGCATCCCCTGGGGCCGTGGCATTCGCGGGTCGAACTTGTCGCATGCCTCGCGGATCCACGAACCTTGGACGTGTCCCGCGTCCAGCGCGCCCCGAAGCGCAGACTCCCATCGATCTCGAGCGGGGTGCTCGGGGTAGAACCAGGGTTGAGTGGAGACGCGGGTGAAGTGCAGAAGCTTGGCCCGCGGATCATGGAAACGGTCGGCTTGTCCACCGCGGCCATCCATCACGTTCCACCAAGAGTCCAAGGCAACTGGCGCCGGGGTCAAGTAGCGCAGATGCATGATGTCGTCGTTGCGGGCTTCGGTGGGAGAGGATCCCAGCTCCTGGCGAATGCGCTCCATGGTCCACAGTCGGTTGCGCGCCCTCTCACAATCGATGACCATGACGGAACTCTCGGCCAGCGTCCGCGTGCCGAACCATGGGAAACCCAGAAATCGGTTGCGGTGCTCGTAATAGGTGCAGGCGACGCAGTCCTCGTTCGAGGCTTCGTCCAGCGCCGACCAAAGCTCTCCGACGTCTCCCAGGCACAGCTGATCGGCATCCAGATAAATCGCCTTGCCACGAAACTCGAACGTCTCGGGGATCCGCCAGCGCAGAAGTGAGAACCCGGTGTACGGCCGCCAACCTTCCACCTCCTGGAGGCTCTCACCTTCCTGCGGATGGAACTCGACCGTCGCCTCTGTCCCCAGGTTCTCGCGAATGCTGTGTTCCAGCACTTTCTCCGCCACGCGCATCCGTGTCTCGGTACCAATGCAGACCCGAATCGGAGAGAGATGTGTCATGTCGAGTCAGAAACTCCCGCGCCCTGATTCCTCGATCGCCGCCGTGCCGATTCTCCCCCAGCCCTCGATCTCCCCGAGACCGCCTTTCGCAAGAAGGAAGAGGGACAACTTTCTACAGGCCACCGCCGTGGGGCATCGATTCTCAAAAAATTGTGCCTTTTCGAGTCCGCCGGGGCCTCGGAAAATCGCGTCACCCAGCTGGACGTGGAAGAAGTCTCTCCGCGTCCGATCAGGTCTTTGCCTCTCAGTCTTCGTCCTCGACTCGTCGACGAATTCATCGATTCGCCCGCGGCCCGATGCCTCGGCTGAGACGAAAACCATTCGATCGGACCGACGAGTCCTTCCTCGACGACCAACTCGGAACGAATCCGTTCCTCCCGCCAGGCCCGATCTGCTCATGACCCAAGACGTATCTCCCCGCGCCCGCGAGCTGTTCGAACAGCTCTCCGAGCTCCCCGCTGATCAACGGGCGGAGCGTCTCGACCAGTCGTGTGCCGAAAACCCTGCGCTTCGTTCCGAAGTCGAGGACCTGCTCCGCAGTTTCGACGCGGCGAGTACGTTCTTGGAGACACCTGCCGCCGAAGACTCCCGCATCTGGGAGGAGGACTCGGACAGTGACGGAGTCCAGGACGCCATCGGCCAGAAGATCGACGGCTTCACGGTCCATCGGTTGATCGCCACCGGAGGGATGGGCGCGGTGTACGAGGCGTCCCAAGATCACCCCGCGCGTCAAGTGGCTCTCAAGATCCTGAAGCCTTCCGCCGTCAGCCCTTCCAGCCTGCGGCGCTTCGAATTCGAATCCGAGATTCTGGGGAGACTTCGCCACCCCGGCATCGCCCAGATCCACGCCGCCGGCACCTTCAAGAACACCCACGGCGCCACCCAGCCCTACTTCGCCATGGAGTTTCTTCCCAAGGCGAAGACCATCATCGACTACGCGAGGGACGTGGGCCTCCGCCGGGAAGACAAGGTTCGTTTGTTCCTCGGTGTGGCCGAGGCGGTGCACCACGGTCATCAGCGAGGAGTGATCCATCGGGATCTGAAACCGGGCAACATCCTGGTCGATGCCGCCGGTCAGGCCAAGGTGATCGACTTTGGAGTTGCGCGCTCCACCAATGCGGACTTGTTGACCACCACCGCGCACACTCGAACCGGGCAAATCATTGGCACCCTTGCGTACATGAGCCCGGAGCAATGTGACGCCGATCCGGAAAACCTGGACATCCGCAGTGACGTGTACTCGTTGGGAGTGGTTCTGTACGAGTTGATCTGCGGAGAGCTGCCGTACCAGATTCAGGGAGCGGGGCTGATCACCGGAGCTCGGATGCTACGAGAACAGTCGCCTCGGCGACCCCGCAGCTTCGACCCGTCACTGCCTTCCGATCTCGAAGCGATCCTGCTGAAGGCCCTCGAGAAAGCCCCGGCCGAACGCTACCAATCGGCCGATCAGCTGGCCGAAGACTTGCGGCGTTTCGTCAATCACGAACCGGTTCTCGCCAAACCCCAAAGTCGCTTCTACCACCTCCGCCGGTTCGCCCAACGGAACCCGGCCTTGATGGGCGCGTTCGCGCTGCTGGTGGTGGTGCTGATCGCCGCAACGGCAATCAGCGCAAAGTTCGCCCTTGACGCCAGTCGCGAGATCAAGCTGCGCCGTCTCGCCGAAGCGGCAGAAGCGGAAAAGCGAACCGAAGCGGAACAGAATCACGCGGTGGCGGTGACCATCAACAAGTTCTTGGTCGAGATGCTTGGCCAAGCCAGCCCCCACCAGAACCCCAATTCCAAAGAGACCACGATTCGGGAAGCCGCTGACTTCGCGGCCAAGAAAATCGAAGAGTCGGACCTGGAGCCGATCATTGTCGAAGGGCGAGTGAGGAACCTTCTCGCCAGCTTCTACCGCGGCTTGGGAGACTACGAAGGAGCGGCAGTTCACGAAATCGAAGCCATTCGGATCTTGGAGCAAGAGCTAGGAGCGGAACACCCGGACACTCTGGTGGCCATTTCCCACCGTGCTCATCGTCTCATCGAAACTGGCAACTTCGAAGAGTCCATGAACTCGTTTCAAGAGATCCGGACGAGAATGGACGGCGCGGTCGACCTGCCCCTGAACCTTCGAGTGAAGGTGCTGAACGACCTGGCTCTCGCAACCCTCCAGGCACGCGGCCCCGAGCCGGCCTTCGACATTCTTCAAGAGGCTCTCGCGATCGTCGTGGACGCAGAGGCCGAGGCGTCCACGGAAGTGGTGTCGGAAACCCACCAGAGTCTCGGGGGGGTCTATGCCCGGCTCGGAAAGTACCAGGACGGGGAACGGGAGTATCGAGTGGCGCTCACGATGCGCCGGGAAGCGTATGGCAACAATCACTCCACCGTGGCCCAAAGCCTGAACGGGCTTTCGGAGATGATGCAGAGACTGGGCCAACTCGAAGAGTCCGAGCGCCTCGCCCGAGAATGCTTGGCGGTGAGCGAGTTCATCTATGAGCCGGGGCATCCACGCATCGCCCGTGCAATCAACAATGTGGCGATCCGGTTGCAAAGCCGCGGCATGCACGATCACGCCATTCCCTACTTCGAACGGGCGGTTGCACTCTGGCGCGACAACTTTCCCGACGGTCACCCCGATTTGGCGACCGGCCTGCTGAACCTCGGGGCCGTGATGTACGGCCAGGATCGGTTCGAAGAAGCAGAGCAGTACTGGCTCGAGTCTCTGGAAGAAGCCGAGCGCGTCTTCGGGGACCACAATCACCCGGTTCTGGCGACCATCTTGGAGAACCTGGGTGACCTCCTCTCGTCCACCGAACGTCGCGGGCAAGCGGTCTCGAGATACGAAGAAGCTCTCGAGATCCGAAGAGCGCTGGACGGAACCGATCCAGTCCAGGTCGGTCGTTGCTTGACCAGCCTCGGGATTCAGTGCAGCGCCACGAATCAATTGGACCGGGCAGAGGTCGCATTCGTCGATGCTCTGGAAACAATGCGCGGGCTTCCGCTGGTGCACCCCGCGTTGCAGCGAACCCGCTACGCGTTTGCGACCTGCCGTTTCAAGCGCACCCTTGACCTACCGCGGAACAGCCCGGAGCGCGTCAGAATTCTCACCGAGGTGGCTGATCTGATCCGATTGTCAGTCAGCCCCGCCGAAGCAATCCCCCATATCCAGGAAGCAATCCGCGTTTGCGAAGAACTCGGCGAACAGGATTCGGTGCTCGGGCTGCAAGCCAAGAGCGTGTACGGGGCCAGCCTCCTGAACAACAATCGATTCGATGATGCAGAACACTACTGCCTGCATGCCTTCTGGACCCTGAGCGAACTCGACGACGTCACCCCCGAGGATCTTCGCCCAGTGATGGAACGCCTGGTGGAACTCTACGAAGCCTGGGACGAGGAGGACGAAGCGGAGGCTTGGCGCATGCGCATCGAAGACGAGCTTCCGCCAACCGAGTAGCCCTTTTCGGTCACTCCTCGAGTTTCCGGTACAACAATGTCTTCGCGAAGTTCCAGTGGCGGCGCACGGTCCGCTCGTTCAGTTCGAGGACGTGGGCGATTTCGAGGTTGTTTTGGCCGCCAAAGAACCGCATCTCGACAATCTTGGCCGCCAGCGGGTCTTGAGTTTCGAGCTCCCGGAGAGCCTCGTCGAGGCCGAGGAGATCCAAGTTCGAGTTCATGGACTCAATGCGCGTCTCGTGCAAGGTTTCCGCAGTTTCGCCGGAGCCACGCTTCTTGCGTAGCTTGCCGCGGGCATGATCCACGAGGATTCGCCGAATCAATCGAGAGCTTACCGCGAAGAAGTGGGCGCGGTTCTGCCAGTCGACATTCTCTTGACCGAGCAATTTCAAGAAGGCTTCGTGCACCAAAGCGGTCGGCTGCAACGTGTGGTTGCCCCGCTCGGCGGCCAGGTAATTGCGGCTGATCACTTTCAAATCGTGATACACCGACTCCAGAAGCTCATCCATCGCGCCCGGTTCGCGGGCCGTGACGCGGGAGAGGATTCGAGTGATCTCGCTCATGATCGCTCCCTCATTCCCGCCGGAAGACCTTGAGCTGCTCATCGTCCTGGTAGGTGACCAGCAGATTCCCTGGGCTGGCTTGCAGGTCGAAGAGCTGCACCACCAGGTTTTCTTCATGGGGCCAGGCGTAGACATAGGTCACGTCGAACTCGCCCGGTTCGAAACCCAAAGCCGCGAAACCATCCGGCGCGTCCAGGTTCAAGAACGTCTCGGCATCCGCGTGCAGCTTGCCCTGGGATGACTCCGCGACGATCGTCCCGTGAACCAGGGTCGCGTCCAGGTGATGGGCGTCGAGAAACGCGTGACCTTCGCGAACCAGGTCCGCTTGGACTTCGATGCCGTAGGACTCGTAACCCAGTTGAGCGGCGAGGCCCGCCACCACCCCGAGGCCAGCTCCCCATTCGCAAAAGCGTCGACCTCGGATCTGGGTCTTCAAGCGACGCAACGTGGCGTAGGCCCGATTGAAATCGCTGGCCAGGAAACCACCAGCCGGCTGATAACGGACCCGCCCCTGATACTGACGAATGCGCGCATCGGCATCGTCCAGCATCGACTCGATCCGCGCCGGCAAGACCAAATCAGGAACCTCGGGAGTGCAATCGACCAAAGCCATGGGCGGGATCATAGCCCTCAGCCTGGTCGATCGCTCCCATCGGCGAGAGACGTCGTCTCACGACTTCGCCCGCGCCTCCCGAACCATCGCTCCCGGTCTGCCGCTTGGGCCCAGCCCGGATTCGCGGAGTCGAAGCCTGAATGAAACGAAAGTCCGCGAATTCCTCGGGCCGGGTGGCCATCCGGCGTCGAAAGACCCCTCCGGCGACGGCCCGGTTCTCGGGAAGAGCGACCCCCTCTCCTGTGTCGCTCCTGCGCGAGGAAAGCCGTGAGACTCCGCCTGCAATTGGACCGATGCGGGTCGCACCGCACCGGGTCCGAGTGGGGACCGCGACCTGCTATCGAATCGTCACCAAGTTGCTCAGCGAAACCTGTCCGGCGGGAGTTCGACTGAATGCAATGAGCTCCAGCTCGAGTCCTTGCAAGTTCGGACTGGGAACCACCAACTCCCACTTCCCACTGCCGTCCATGGTGGGAAAGAGCACCGGGACCGGGCTCGGAGTCCCGTTCACCGACAGGATGTACAAGGCGCTCTGGGCCCCTGGCAAGGTCGCGGCGTGGCCACTGATGGTCAGCGGGTTGCTGGGGCTCGTCACTTCCGGATCCGCACGCAGGACCAGCTGGCGAATCGAGTTGGCGGAGTCGCTCTCGTCTTCGTAGTCCTCGTCCGAGTTGTCCTGACGCACCCGCACTCGAACGTCATCGGACACTTCCTCGGGAATCGTCCACTGGAACGTGTGCACCGCCCCTTCGGAAATGTCACCCGCCGGAAGGTCCATGGCCAGTTCCTTCCACGGTCCCCCCGCTCCATTCGTGGAATAGAAGAGGTCCCAGTCCTGAGTGTCGTGGGAGACATGCACTTGCCACTCCACCGTCACGCTCGAACCGATGTCGAATTTCTCTCCGCCCAAAGGTCCGAGGAGGTTCACGTGAGCACTGGCGGTGACCGCACTGGCACAACCCAACAACATCGCCAAGCCTGCTGCTTTCACGGCACATCCTCCTCTCTCGGTTGTCGATCTCCAGCTGACAGGGGGAACGCGCAAGAAAGTCGGTGGTCGGTTGGCATTCCGTCGAAAAAGCTGGGCGAGACCGCTCCTCCCGAAGAATCGCGCACTGATCAATAGAGGCCCATGAGACAAACGAAAGACTGACACCCGGGAAGGAGAGCCTGTCATGATCACGAAAACCGTCCTTGGAGGCATTGTCATCGGTGGATGCATTTCGGCATCCACCGTCGCCGCCCAATCGTTGCCGGGAGAATCGCCGGTCCTGGGCCCGAACCGCGTCGCGCAAGAAGACATCGAGAACGGCTTCCTGACATTGCAAGAGATTCGGGCCGAAGGATTGAAGATCTTCGCCAGTCCCTTCAACGCCCTGGACGGTTACGGCGATGGCCCGATGAACCCCAAGGACACCGTGCTCCCGGGAGGACGGCCCACGTTGCAGAACAACGGGACGTTCCTTCGCATCAACGGACTCGACGCACAAACGTGCATGGAGTGTCACTCGGTCGGCAGCAACACCACGGCGCCGTTCACGTTCGCGGTGGGGGGAGCCGGAGGTTCCAACAACAACGCCATCTTCCAACCCACCGAAATCGACGTGACAGATCGCGCGGACAATGGCTACGCGTTCTTCAATGGAAGGTTCATCAATCCGCCGTTCCTATTCGGCTCTGGCGGTGTCGAACTCGCCGCCAAGGAAATGACCGAGGAGCTCCAGAGCCTCAAGCAACAGGCCTTGCAGCAACCGGGCACTTGGATTCGACTGCGCGCCAAAGGCGTGGAGTTCGGACGGGTGCGCTTCGACGAAGAGACTCAAGAATTCGACACCTCTCGAGTGCGCGGCATCGATGGAGACCTCGTCGTGCGTCCGTTCGGCCGCAAGGGAGAGTTCGCCTCGGTCCGCGCCTTCGACGTCGAAGCCCTGCCGTTTCACATGGGGATGCAGCCGGTCGAAATGGTTGGCGAGGGAGTCGACGACGATCGCGACGGGGTGATCAACGAGATCACCGTTGGCGAACTCTCGGCCCTGCATATCTTCAACACGAACCTAGAGAAGCCCACCCGAGAGATTCCCCGCAACGCCTCCGATCTCGCCGACCTGCGAGCTGGTTTCGCAGCCTTCGTCTCCATGGGATGCGCCGAGTGCCACCGACCGTTCCTGGACACGTTCCGAAGCGAGCTGACCTACAGCTTCCCGGAACTGGAAGAAGAACCCTTTGCCAACGCCTTCATGAGCGTCGATTTGGCGGACAGTCCGGCAGGCTTCGATCGCAACGACCAGGGGGGAATTCGAGTGCCTCTGTTCTCCGATCTGAAGCGCCACGACATGGGGCCCGAGCTGGCCGAGTCCTTCGGATCCGAGCTGGATCCCCTGTTCGTCACCGCTCGCCTTTGGGGAATCGCCGACACGGCTCCGTACTTGCACGATGGCCGGGCCCTGACCCTGAGCGAGGCGATTCTGTGGCACGGAGGGGAGGCCGGCAGCGCCCGCGATGAGTTTGAGAACGCTTCCGATCGAACTCGCGTCCAACTGCTCGGATTCCTGCGCAGTCTGCGGACGCCGGTGGATCCTGCGTCCGACCTCCTCGAGTAACGGTCTCCGCGGCCAGGCCCCCCTTCTCGGTGGTCTGGCCGCGACATCCCACTCAGGAAGTCGGTGCTGCCGCTTGAACCGCCTCGGCGACGCGATGGGCCACCGCTTTGTCCAACGGCGACGGAATCACCCGCTCGGGTTCGGGGGTCTCGACCATCGCCGCGAGGGCATGAGCCGCGGCGATCTTCATCTTGTCGTCGATCACAGGGCTTCGCGCGTCCAACGCTCCACGGAAGATTCCCGGAAACGCCAACACGTTGTTGATCTGATTCGGGAAGTCACTACGACCGGTCCCCACCACCGCTGCCCCCGCCTCGCGGGCCACATCAGGCATGATCTCCGGAATCGGATTGGCAAGTCCAAAGACCATGGGATCTTTGGCCATGCGTGCCAGATGGGAAGGTCCGAGCAGATTGCCCTTAGAAACGCCGACGAACACATCAGCTCCCTCCAGGGCGTCTTCCAAAGTTCCGCTTCGAGCCGAGCGATTGGTGTACTTCAGCAGATCTTGCTTCGTCTCCGACAGGTCTTCGCGCTGCTTGGAAAGGATCCCTTTCGAATCGCACACGAACACCTCTTTCACCGGCACGCACACCGAGGGATCTTGTCCCACGCAACGAAGCAGCCGTGCAATGGCCGTTCCCGCCGCGCCGGCGCCATTGATGACCACCGTGCACTGTTCGATGGTCCGCCCCGTGAGCTTCACGGCATTGAGCAACGCCGCCAGGACGACCACCGCCGTCCCGTGCTGGTCATCGTGCATCACCGGGATCCCCAAGTCCTGCAACGCCGCTTCGATCTCGAAGCAGCGTGGCGCGGAGATGTCTTCCAGGTTGACACCGCCGAAGGACGGCGCGCAAAGCCGCACCGTACGAATGATCTCTTCCGTGTCCTGGGTATCCAGGCACAAGGGGAACGCCGTGATGCCTGCGTACTCCTGAAACAGCACCGCCTTGCCTTCCATGACCGGCAGCGCTCCCAGCGCTCCGATGTTGCCCAGTCCAAGAACGGCAGAGCCATCCGATACGATGGCGACGCTGTTGCCCTTCAACGAAAGGGGAAAAGCCTCGGCCGGCTCTCTGGCAATCGCTTCCGAGACCGCGGCGACACCGGGGGTATACACCAAGGACAAATCGTCCTGAGTGCGAACCTGAACCTTCGAATGGGTGCCCAACTTGCCGCCGAGTTGGCGGTGCAACATGACCGATCGTTCAAAGTATTCGCTCATCACCCACTTCCTCGGAAGGCACGAAACGTGGCGTCTGCTGATTTTCAGCGACTTGTTGCCACGCACCATACCTCCCGAAGCAGTCACTCGGCGCTGGCTTCCTTCACGGGTTGCCGAAGAATCGTTCGCATCTTCTCTGGCGGAGTGCGGTTCGGATCCGTCAGGTAGATCTCGTGATGGGGCGCGGACGGCACGTACCCGTGCTCCTCCGCGAACGCGGTCATCGCGGCAATCGTGGCAGGCTCTTCCGAATAGGGGCCGCGATGAAGCACCTGCACACTTGGCCCTTCGAGCAGAGTTTTGAGTCGAATCATCGAGTTTGGGGGAGCAACTTTGCGCAAGTCTTCCTCACCGACAAACGCCGGTACCCGGATCAACACTCTCCAGTTCCAGCTCTCCCGAGGTTCGTCCAGGAACTCGAACCGCTCGCCGCTTCCCCACCAAAGCGCCTCCAGGGGAGCGACTTGAAACGGCTGGCCGGCGCTCGCCCGAAGGCCTTGGAGTCCATACGCGACCGCGTAGATGGCCCCGACTGCTTGGACGAACTCTTCCCCTCCGGGCTCTCCCTTCCCCTCCCGCATCAGATACTGGGCTTCTTCGACCGTCACGAGGGTGGGTTCCTCTGGCTGCGCATAGTCCTGTGTGTTTTCCTGCAGCAGGTCCAGGGCCACCGGCGCTTGCTTCTTGGCTGGCTCTTGGGCAACGGCCGTGACGACCATCCCGGCGACCAGAGCTGCGACCCCGAATCGTCTCCGAGCAAATGCGAGCGACTGGCAAAGGCGGGCGCACCGAGGGATCCGTTCGCGCGGTGGACCTCCCGCGGAGATCCTTCCGGCATGCGACGAGGAGACCTTGGACTCGGAAGGAAGATGACAATCGGAGGGCATCATGGTCATTTCTCCAACGGGATGTAGATGTCTGTGATCAGTTTCTCGGGCGGAGTGTTCAAAGGACTATTCCGGTAGAACTCGAGAGATGGGGCGGACCGAACTTCGCGGCCGCTTTGCGGAAGCCATTCGCCGAACAACCGCGCGTACGTTTGGGAACACTGCTGGTACGGCCCCACGTGTTGGGTGACCGCGTAGTCTCCTCCCGCTATCTGCTGGAGGGCGATGGCCCCTTCCGGCTCGAGCAGTCGATCCACCGGGAGGCAGGCGTCGTAGCGAAGCCGCTCGGGGGGCGTCACATCCGGGTCGTCGTAGAGCACTCCGATCGGAATGGTTTGCGGGCCCGCCAAGCCTCGGGGAAACGCCCAGCCGAACAAACGACTCCAGGTGTCACCCACCTGGTCGTAGGGACCGACGTGGCGCATGAAGACCACTCGTCGTGGTTCCAAGGTCTCTCGTTTGACTTCCATCGCGGGCTCCTCGTAGTTGACTGGCTCGAAGTCGCTCAAGGGGGGATCGCTTTGGTAGTGAACCCCACGTTTCGAAAGCGTCGCGGGCTGACGGGATTGGCGGAATTCTCGCGGGGACTCGCCGAACAGAGTCCGGAACGAACGAGTGAATGCCTCGTGGGATTCGTAGCCGGCCTCAAAGGCGATCTGAATCACCGGATGATCCGTCAGCTTGAGCCGCTGTGCCGATCGCTCGAGACGCAGCCGCCGAACATGCTTCTGCAGCGGCTCCCCCACCATTCCGCGGAATACGCGATGGAAGTGGTAGGGAGAGAAACACGCGATCTTCGCCAAATCTTCTAGAGGGAGGTCCTCATCCAGGTGTTCTTGAATGTGAATCAGCACCCGCAAGAGTCGCTGGCGGTAGTCATCTTCGGTGATCGATTTCATGGTGCCGTCCTCCGCGAACTCGAATCTTCAGAATGGTAGGCCACGGCGAAGGAGCGTTCTTGACGGTTTTTGCTCATTCCTGGTCGCGGTGATCTGACCGGCACCGGGTATCGACGCTGGTCCCTGCAACCGCGAGTTCGAACGACCCCACCCATCCGGAGTTGGGTGTCGGCTAACCGAAGTCGATCAACAAGGAAAGACCGGGAATGGGGTGCCTACGGGGAAGCAGGGATGGGACGGGCTCGCAGGCCGGTGCAACAAGTCTCGGACGGCCGATGGAGAGGTTTTCGTTTCCGCCGAGGCGCAGGCGAATCAGTGGATTCGTTGAGTATTTGAGGACAAAGACGGAGGCGAGAAGGTCCGATCAGGCGATGAGAGACTTTTTCAGCGGCCTGCTAGTCCGCTTGGCCGGACGATTCGTCGGCGGGCTCGGTGAATGCAAGGAAGTACCCATTCGGATCTTGAATGCCAAACTCGTGCATGCCGTAGTCCATGACCTCGGGTCCCCAAGCGAAGGGAACTTTGCCTTGCCACTCTTTGGCCAGGGCCGACACGCCCTCCATCTGCACATAGAGAGCGCCGCTGCACAGAGGGTCCTGCGGGGTTCCGCGAGGAGCCTGCGAATAGAATTGAATCGCGACCTCGCCCCGTCGAAGCTCGGTCCACGTGGGAGATTCGTGCCCGGGATGGGTTCCCGAAACCTCAAACCCAAGGCGCCGGTAGAAGTCCTGGGTTCCGTCCAGATCCTTCGCCAGCAAGGAGGGAACGACACGGCGAAACTCTAGCTTCTCGTCGGACTGTCGATCCACGCCGGGTCTCTTTCCAACCGAGGCTCTGCCCCCGGTGAATTGCCTCTCCTGGCTCCCAGGAATCGCACCCAGCTTACTTGACCTTCTCCTTCACTTCTCTCTTCAGATGGTCGAATCGATCTCGGACCGTTTGGTCCGCCTCCTCGTCCATGTTGCCAGTGACGATCCTTGGGGTGATCTGCACAATGAGCTCGGATTTCACGAAACGGTCCTGGGTGCGGCGAAAGAGCTTTCCCAGGAACGGGATGTCCCCCAGGAGAGGGATCTTGTCCACTTGCTGAAACACGTTGTCCCGAAACAGGCCACCCAGAAACACGGTGCCGTCATTGGCCACCAAGACCTCGGTGGACACCGTGCGCCGGTCCACTACCGGAACTCCCTGAAAGAAGTCCACGGCCTCCGACACTTCGGGTTTCACTTGCAGGCGCACGTGACCGTCTGCTTGGACCACCGGAGTGACCTGCAAGATGATCCCCACTTCTTCGAACTCGATCTGCTGGGTCGCCGTCGCCGTCGCCCCTCCATCGGTAGTAATCGAGTTGGTCGACTGGATGTAGGGAATCTTGGTGATGATCTCGATGGTCGCCGCACGACCACTCAGGACGGTGACCCGCGGCATCGACAAGAGGTCGATCGTGTCGAGGTTGTTGATCACGTCGCCAATGGCCTCGATTGTGCCGCGATCCGTAATGACCGAGGCGACGAAATCGGTTTGCGCAGTCAGCAGATTCTGAACCACTTCCCCCGCTGCGTCGCCCAGATCGATGTCCGAAAATCGAAGCAGGAACCCCAGCTCCGTCGCGTCGGTGAACCCGACTTCGAGAATCCGGACCTCGATGCACACCTGAGGCTCGGGGGTGTCGATCGCTCCGAGAAATTCTTCGATCTGCTGAATGCGGTCCGGCGTGTCTCGCACGAACACCGCATTGCCGCTGGGACTGATGGTGATCTGTCCTTCTTCGGAAGCAATGGATCGAATGGGAGCTTCCAGGGTTTGAGCGCTGACCGACTGGGTCATGAACAACCGTCCCTTGAGATCCGCCTCGCCCAGCGATCCCATCAAGATCACGTTGCCGTCCCGGGTGACATCCAGGTCATAACGCCTTACCAGGGATCGCACCGCTTCGCGCAGTGTCACACCACGGAGGGACAACTGCACGGGCTGACTGAGTTCCTCGGTGAGCACCAGGTTGACGGCGCCGGCTTCGGCCAGCATGCGCAGCGCTTCTCCCAGAGAACTGGTGGGAACTTCCAAATCGGTGATCTGCTGTTCCGGGAAGAGCTCGAGAGCCGACTCCCAAGGGGAAGGCGACTCGGGACTCGGCTGCGGACGCACGACTCCTGGCTTGGGGAACGCGGCCGCGAGGACCTGAGCCGCCCGCGCGGGCGGTAGCTCGCTCAGCGAGATTCCGCCTTTCGCACGCACCATCGTCTCATTTTGAGGAGAGCGTTCGGTCACGCAGCCGGCGAGCCCCCACAACAGCCCGAGGCTGGCCGCACTCCATCGACTCGACATCCATGCGCCGCTCATTGTTCCGCCCCCTCACGAGCATCTGACAAAGAGGCACGGTTCGGCGGCTTCTTCGCCGCCAACCGCAACCGCTTTCCCTCACTTTCCAACTCGACCACTCCACGGCCCACTTCCAACAAGCGGAAGCTCCGCCCATCCGCCCCTTGGAAAACCTCGCCCTGTCGAATGACTCTTCCCTCAATCACCGCCATGCACCCCTCGTCGCTGGTCAGCGTGGCACCGAGCTCCATCGCAAGTGACTTCGAAGAGCCAAGGTCGCCTCGAGAAATGCCGCTTGGGTCGGGCACCTTCGTCTTCCGGGGTGCCCCGGGAAACAAGCTTCTTCCCGCGAGAATTCCTTGGGTCACCCGCTCCCGACTCTGCTGCAGCCACTCGGGGTCTAACCGTCCCAGCTCGTACTCCTCCCAAGGAGAACTCTCGACACGGGATCGTTCCGAAACAAGGCCTCCGGGCATCCCCGCCAGAAGCGGATCCGCGCTCCCCAGCCCTTCCGACGAGGAACCAAGCTTGTCGAGGATCGAGTCACGACTCCTCCAAGCCTGAACTCCGACCACTCCGAGCGAGATCACAATGAGGAACACACTGCGCAGTTGCTTGGTGGACCCGCTCATGGCGCTTGCTCCCCAGCCATGGATCGGTGAACCGCCACAAACTCCACTTCGAACTTCATCGGCGCCCCCTCGACGGATTCTTCCGACTGAGCCGGCGAACGTTTGTTCCGATCCAGCTGCACCCTCGTCACGGCCAACAGATCGAACTCTTGCTTGACCAAAGACATCCAGCGAACGAACGAGGGGAACTCTCCTTCTCCGGAAACCACCAAAGACCGACCAAGCAGTTCCGCAGCTGACGAGTTCGCAAACTCCAAGGCGGGGGCACCCGCCGTTTCCGGAATGACTTGTTCCGGATTCACGATCGTCTCTTGTTCGCCTTCTCCCGCCCGCAGAACCGTGGACTGAGCCGAGACGCTGATCTCGTGGACATCCAATTGAGCTTCCGCCGCTCTCTCCAAGAGGCGGACCTTGTGGCCATGAACGGAGACGTCTTCAGGAATCCTCTGCTGAATCGATTCGAGATCCAGGCTTTCGGCTTCGCGCACCTCTCCCTCATGCAGCGCAACATAGGACACCGCCGCGCAGAGTTGCTCCCGAGACTCGTCGATTCTTCGATCGATCCGATGCAACGGCGAAAGGGACCGCGCCCACAGAGCGAAGAGCAATCCCCCGCCCAGGGTCAGCAACAAGAAACTCCGCAACAGCTGGCGTCGATGGACGGATCTCATGGTAAGTCCACCCCGTCTCGCAAGGTCACTTGCAGGCGAAAACCTTCGCGCGCGGTCAAGCGCCCGTCCACGTCTTGCACGGGGATCTCGCTCGAGATGGTTTCAGTTTGTACAGCAACGACCGAGGGCACCGACGCGAGCAAGGAGTCCAGGTCTTCCAGAGGAGACCGGGTGAGCCGGTAGTCCACCGCAACGCTGCCGAGCACCACCAGCTCGGGGCCAGCCTCGGCGGCTTCCAGTCGCCACGAATCCACCCGAAAAGTGTCTGGCAAGCGATCCAGGGTCAGGCGAATTGCGGTGAAAACGGGAAGATCCAAATCACGGCAGAATTCGAGTTCCTCCAACGCCAGATCGCGTTCATGCAACAATGACAGCTTGCCCAGCGTCGTTTCTCGCTTCTGCTGGGCGGCATCGGCGGCGCGGTCGATTCCCCGAGCCACCACCATGCGGCGATCTTTGGCTTGGGGAGCAAGCCGGTGAGCGACCACCCCGGTGCCGATCCCGGCCGCCACCAAGGAAAGGTAGGCCCCCCCCATCCACCGCCGCAAGTTTCGCTGCTTCTCTTCACGAGGGGTCAGGTCCACCATCCCCTTCGTGAACCGCAAGCAGGCCAGGTTTGCCGCAAGGCCCAGCCCTGGCTCCCGACAACACATCGAAGGGAGAGTCAGCGCCGTCACTTGGCCCCCGACCAGAGCCAATCCGGACAGCCGTTGAACGCCGACCTCCGCATCATGGTCGGCACCGGTTTGAATCAAGAACAGTTGATCGACGGCGGCACCGCGGTTTTGCTCCTTGTAGTAGGTCACGGTCCGCACGATCTCTCGCGACACCGCTTCCCAGGGACTGGTCAAGCCGTCGGGAAGGCGAATCGGCCGGTACAGCGAGAGAGTTCCTTCTCTCCAGATGTGCACCACCGCGAAGTTCGGAGACAACAGGTCCGCGATCAACACGGTGTCCTCGTGACGGGATGCCACGGGAATCCGCCCCAACCCGGCCAGGCGCGGCTCCATCACATGAGGAGATTTCAGTCCCGCCGCGCGACAGATCCGTAGAGCATTCAGGGTCTCGTGAGTCGGCGCCGACACCTCCAACACCTCGACGTGGTTTTCGGTGCGCGCCAACGTGTAGTGACCGACGGTTCGGCTGGACTTCTTGCGCCTTGCCCTCAACCATTGGCGGAGCTCGGCCGGTTTCAGGGCGGGCGCTCGCAGGACCTCTTCGTGGTACTCGTCCGGATGGAGAGCAATCAACGGTCGAATCCCTCGCAATCGGCGACTCTTCAGCGCCCGCGCGATCGCAGCTCCCGGCGAGGAGCTCAACCCAAAACAATCCGCGAGCACCAGTTGCAGGATCCCTTCCCGAGGCTCGGTGACGGCCAATGCCACCGAGTCGTCGTGGAACACCA
Organism: Planctomycetota bacterium; assembly: GCA_028289345.1. GTDB lineage: Bacteria > Planctomycetota > B15-G4 > B15-G4 > SIAN01 > JANQQL01. The sequence goes on from JANQQL010000015.1 coordinate 30,641, forward strand.
AACCCACTCCGCCCTGGGCAGAGCCAAGGTTGAGGGAATGGGGAAGAACCGCCTCCACGGGGTCAGCACACTCCGCCGCGGCACCGGGCAACAAGTCGAGCATTGAGGGCTTCGTCATCGATTCCTCCCTCATTCCGTATGGGTCGACGTGATGCGTGAAGGCGGCGAAACAGCCGGCGGGTCGAGCACGAACGCATCCCCCCAAGCGTCGCTCGCATGCCAGCTGGCGTTTCCGAGATATCCCCCGGAGATCAACGTCGCGCGCAGGGTGGCGAAGTCTGTAGAGAGCGGGGTCGCGGGAAGGTGAGTGCTGTTGTACGAGGTGATCGCGTCATTGATCACTTGCTCTCGCCGGAGAGTTTCGGCGCGAAGCTTCGGCGTCAGGTCGAGATCTTTGACGATGTCATCGGAGGTCCCTTGGGTGCGATCGTCACCCAAGCTTCGAAGCGAGCAGTGAGAGGCGTCGGTGCGGGTATACACATAGTCCTGGGACCAGGCGTCCTGACGCACGTCCCCCGAAAGCGAGGTGCCCGTCGCGCTGAAACGATGCACCGCGTAAGGTCCGCGCCAACCAGTCAGCGCCGCATCGTTTTGGAGCAGCTCGTCCAAGGACACCGGAAACGTCAGAAGATCCCGACCGTATTCGACCAGGGACTCTTCGAGGTCGTCCATGAACCGGACCGTGCTGTCCGTCCGTTCGATTCTCATGGTCACGGCAAAGTACGGTGCGATCAGGCCGGCCAACGTGGTCAAGATGGCGAGCACCACCACCATCTCCAGGAGGGTGAAACCCGCCTGTCGGGAACCATGGTGATCGATTCCTTGGCGACCCTTCATCGCATCGCCTTCATGAGTCGGAAGATGGGAAGAAGTGCGGAGATCATCACGAACGCCACCGCCGCTCCTCCACACAAGATGGTGATCGGCTCAATGAAGCCCACCAGTCGTCGCACCAGAGTCGGGATCTCCCGGTCGTAGATTCGGACCACACGTTCCATGCTCTCTTCGAGAGTGCCCGTGTTCTCCCCAAGCTGGATCATTCGAGTCACCAATGGCGGAAGCACCTGCGCTTCTTCGAACGATTTGGCAAGGGAGGATCCCACCAGGACTTCTTCTCGCGCATTGCCCACGATTCGGGCCAGCTCTCGATTGGGCACGACTTCTTCCGTGATCTCGAGGCACTCGGGGAGGGTCAACCCGGCCCGAAACAGGTTGGCCAGGGACGCGCAGACTTGGCCCGCCCCGATCTTGGTAAGGATGGGTCCCACCAGGGGGAACCGGAGGGACCAACGGTCTACGGTTTGGCGCCCGCGCGGAGAAGCACGCAGCATGACCAAGGCAACGACCAACAGGACGACGCCGCAGAGCAGGACTGGCCACCGGGTCATCAGCAAGTCGCTGGCTTTCATCACCCAGCGCGTCGGCGTCGGCAGGTCGACGTTCATTTGTACGAACACCGCTGTCATCCGCGGGATCAGAAAGGTCAGCATCAACACCACCAGCCCGCCAATCGCCGCCGCCAGAATCGTGGGATAGATGGCGATTTGCTTGGCCTTGGAAGCAATCTCTCGTTTCCAAGCTAGGTGATCCGCAAGACGGTGCAGGACGGTCCCCAAGGTTCCGGACTTTTCTCCGGCCCGAGTGGTCGCGACCGCTTCTCGCGAAAACGCGCGAGGCATTTCCTGCATGGCTTCCGACAGGGACTTGCCGAGCTGCACCGACTCCTTCAACTTCAGGAGAACCGCGGCGTCCTTGGCCCGGTCTCCTTCGCCGGCGATGTCCGACAACCCTTGGATCAAAGGGACACCGCTTTCGTCGATGGTGGCGATGTCGCGGAGAACCTGAGGAAGCGCCTTCGCCGGCAACTTCAAGTGCCGAGCTTCGACTCCTTTTCGAGCCGGTTGCGCGCGAACCAGATCGAGTCCCTGTCGTGCCAGGAGATCTCGAAGCGCCTGGGAATGGGGAGCTTCCAAGGTGCCCTTGACGGTGACGCCCAGAGAGTCTCTGGCTCGGAATTTCCAGTCCGTCATGACAGGGCCACCGGCGCGACGGTTTCGGACGAAACTTCCGCGGAGTCGCCACTCGCTTCCGGAATGACTCGCAACACCTCGGACAGCGAGGTCTCCCCGTCAACGATGAGTTGCAGCGCCGACTCGAACATGGTTCGGTAGCCAGCGCGGTGAGCGATCTCGGAAAGCTCCGGAGACGGAGCGTTGCGTGCGATCGCTTCGCGCAGCCGCTCGTTGACGTCCAGGAACTCGAAAATGCCCTGGCGCCCTTGATATCCCCGCTCCGAACACGCCTCGCACCCGCGTGGCTCGAACGTGCGCTCGGGGATCGGCAATCCGGCGTCCGTGAACAGTCGCCCGTGCAAGGCGGGCACGGGCGTTTCGACGCGACACGCCTTGCACAGCTTGCGCAACAAGCGTTGACCGAGAACTCCCGACAGCGAGGACGAGATGAGAAACGGCTCCACTCCCATATCTCGCAGCCGTGCCACCGCTCCCAGGGCCGTCGTGGTGTGCAGGGTCGACATGACCAGATGACCAGTCAATGCGGCACGGATGGTGATCTGCGCCGTCTCGAGATCTCGCGTTTCCCCGAGCAGGATGACGTCCGGGTCTTGACGGAGCAGGGCTCGGAGCGCTGAGCCAAAGTCGCGACCAGAGTCCGCATCCACCTGGCACTGGCGAATCAGCGGAAGGCGGTACTCCACGGGATCCTCGACCGTGCAGATTTTGCGTTCCATGGGATCCAGAGTGGCCAGCAGAGCGTACAGCGTGGTGCTCTTGCCACTTCCCGTGGGACCCGTGACGTAGAACACCCCGTGAGGCCGGCGGACCAATTCGCGAAGCCGCTGAGCGAGGGAACGGGGCAAGCCGAGCCGCTCGGGTCGCGTGACGTTGCCTGAGTGGTCGAGCAGTCGACAGACGATGGTCTCCCCCTGAACGCAAGGGAGAACGCTGACGCGGATGTCCACTCGGCCGTACGGACCATCCCAAGCCAGACGTCCATCTTGGGGAGCCCGGTTCTCGGTGATGTCCATGCCGGAGAGAATCTTGATGCGAGTGACGATGGCACGACACAAGGCGACCGGGAAGTTCTCGCCCGGCTCGAGCACCCCGTCGACCCGGTAGCGAACGCGAACGAGTTTCTCTTCCGGCTCGATGTGAAGGTCGGTGGCCCCCAGTTCGATGGCGCGCAGAATCATCGACTCGACCGCGTCCACGGCGGCTTCGTCGCTCGGGTCTTCCTCGTCTTCTCCTTCCCGGCGGCGAAGGTGAGCTTCCTTGGCAATGGCGTCCAGGACTTCGGTCTGGGTCGCACCCTTGACGACAACCGGCTCCTGCAACGCTTGCTGAATGGCATCCGCGGCATAGATGTCCGACGGGTTGGCCATGACCACTTCCACGCCTTGGGGACCGCGGCGCAGCGGCAGGAACAGTCGGCTCCGCAAGAAGTCCAGCTCGAACGGCTCGATCAGATCTCGTTCCGGGCGGACCTCCCGAAGGCTGACGAACTCGACGCCGACGTCCTCGACCAAAAGCCGCGCCAGGTCTTCTTCCTGCACGAAGCCAAGGGAGACCAAAATCGAACCCAGGGGCTCGCCCGTGCGGCGCTGCTCTTTGAGCCCCACTTGGAGCTGAGCCTCGGTCAGGAGATTGCGGCCAATCAGGCGCTCGCCCAGACGCCGAGCCGGTCGTTCTCCTCCCTCTGGATTCATGTCCCCCTCCGCTACTTCGCAACGACGCCCACGTCGTCCCCCCCAGCCACCAGAGACGACGGATCGGTTTGAACAACGCCGTCGGCACCCGCCGAAAGCACCCACACGCGCTCCTCACTGAAGAAGCCGTGAGCGTTGACGAGGTAGGCCCGATCCCAAGGGTCGAGGGGAACGGCTTCTAGATACGGACCGGACCAGCCCGCACCGCCGTGGGTCGCATTGCACAGGAAGTCTTCGAGGCTCAGAGCGGGCCCCGATCCCATCGCCCCCAAGGTGGGAACCGTTCCCGGGCCAAGCAGGACATGAGCCGTCGCCGCGCCGGCTGTGCCGGTGGGGTCAAAGCCCGTGTCACGCTCATACAACCCCAACGACCGAGCCAGGGCGTGGGTCTGGGCCACCGCCTTGGCCACGCGCGCTTCCTGGGATTCACCCACGGCCAAAGGCACGACGATCGCGATCAGGGCCACCACGATCGTCAGCACGGCGGTGACCTCGAGCAACGTCCAGCCGCGCGGTGAACCTACGTGTTCTGGAAGACGAGCATCCACATGGTGCCTCCGCTCCACTGGATTCTCCCCGCCGTTCGCCAGTCCACGCCGTCACCGACTCCCGTGTCCAACGCCTCGTCGAGCTCTTCGGCCGAGCCCTCTGGAACGTTCTGCAGCCACAGGACGCAAGCGTCCCCTTGAGCGGTGACTTCGTAGGTGCCGTCGCGATCCAGGTCCCAGCCGGTCAGGCCGTTGACGAGCAAGTTCCGGTACAGGTGGAGATTGCCCTTCCACGGGTTGTGCTTGGAGTTGACCGGCTCTTCGATGTACGGCCCCTTCCAGCCAGCGTAGGACTGCTCCATCGCAAGGTCGTGGTAGCTGCTGGCGACGTAGTTCGAACCGGAGTACTCGATGGCGAATCGACCGGTGTCAAAGTTGTGGCGCGCGCTTGCTTCCTTCAAGGTGTCGTAGAGAACCGCAAGCTGCGACACCTTGCTGTCCTCCATGACACTGCCAATGGACGGCACCAAGATCGCCGACAACGCAATCAAGACACTGAGCACGACGATCAGCTCCAGCAACGTGAAGCCTCCGCGACGCCCCCTTCGCCGAGTATTCATGCACTACGTTCCTTTCCCCTGCGAAAGCAGAGTCCCCTGATGCTTGAGCGCGCGACGGCTTGGTTCCGGACAAACCGCCCGCTCTGCTGTTGGGTCAATCGGGGAGGTCCGGAAGAACGCTGGAGCGGATTCGAACAAGGGCGTAGGGGTTGTTCCTGAGCGAACCCGGAAGTCGGGAACACCGCCCTAATGGAAGGCGAGAACTTCGTTCCCATCCGCGACGGAGAAACGATTGCCGCTCACCACACAATCTCGTGCAAATCGGTACAAATGAGATAACCCTTAACAAGTGGCGCATTTCACCTGCGACCGCCCCTGATTTTCATCTCAATGGGCCCTCACTCCCGGTCGATGGTCGCCCTTACCACCCAAGCGCGGTGGTGAACTTGGCCCCGACGGAGAAAGACATCGATGAGCGGTCCCCACCGGACGCGACGCCCGCCGTTGCCCCCCTCCCCGAAGACCCGGCACCGCCGGCTTCGTGATCAGCGCGGATTCGGATTGCTGGACAACTTGCTCGCCATGGCCGTGTTCTCGATCTCGGCGATGGGCTTTTTGCAGGTCACCGTGGCCTCCAAAGGCCTCCACCGCGAGAACATGAATCTCGAGCAGGCGACCGGCGCCGCCCGCCAACTCTTGGAGGACATGCGAGCGGTCAACGCCTCAGAAGTGTTCGCTCGATACAACGACGATCCCAACGACGATCCCGATGGCGTCAACACGGCCCCGGGATCGAACATCACCGTTCACGTCGGTGACGATGGCGAAAACGCCTGGAGCGAAGAGCACGAAGCACAGATGGGAACCGAGCCCATCACTTGCAACATCACCTTCCCCACCGTCGGCGGCCAAGTCCGCGAAGACCTGGACATGCCAGAACTGGGACTTCCTGCGGACCTCAACGGCGACGGCGAGATCGACGGTGAGGACCACTCTGACGACTACGAGTATCTGCCGGTCCTCATCACCGCAAACACGGCCAACGGATCCTTCGTGGTCCACTCGGTCATGACGAACAGGTAAAGACGGATGGAAACCTTCGACGAACACCAACCTTCAAGCAAAGCGCCCGCGTCCAAATCGGAAGCGGGCTTCACCCTTCACGAAATGGCCATCGGCATGGCAATGATGGTCATCACCCTGGGGGGAATCGCCAGCTTCGTCAAAGTGGGCGTGGAATCGAACCAAGTGATGGCGCGCCAGTCGGCCATCGATTCGAAAGTCGGCCGCGTCCTGGATGCAGTCACTCGCGAGCTGGGCCAGTCGGGGATCACTCAGTTGACCCCCGCGGTCCCGGCCGGCGACGAGTCCCTGACTTTCCTGACCGCTCTCGATTACGCCGAAGGCGTGACCTGGAGCAACCCTTCTCGGATCGAGTTTCAGTACGACCCCTCGGATCCGAACGACGGCGTGGACAACAATGGCAATGGCCTGATCGACGAAGGTTACGTCGTTCTCGTAACGAACTCTGGCATGGCAAACGAGGACTCCCGGATCCTCGCCACCGGTGTCAGGGAGTACCTGCAGGGGGAGACGTTCAATGCTGTGGATGACAACGGCAACGGGCTGGTCGACGAGCAAGGTTTCTGCATCGAGCTGGTCGACAACACCCTGGTCGTGCGTCTCTCACTGCAGGAAGTGGGTCCCAACGGACAGATCTACACTCGCACGGTAGAGACGTCTGTGGCGCCTCGGAATTAGTGTTCACCTGGGAGAAGCTGCTGACATGAAAATGTACCTGAGTCGAGATCCCGAATCCGGGAAGACGACCCTGGCAGCGCTGTTCGTGGCCTTGATATTAGGGGCCGCGAGCAGTTCGTTACTGACAGAGGTGTCGTCAACAAATCGCCAGCACTCGGCGACTCGGCATCGGCTGCTCAGCTTGAACCTGGCGGAAGCCGGTTTGAGCCGAGCGATGGTCGATCTGAGGAACGGGGGTGAAGGCACTTTGGGGACCGAGAACAATCCGGTCACCCTGGGGTCCGGAGACTTCTGGACCATCACTGCACCGAACGAGGACCAGACCGAGTTCCGGGTCACCGCGTTCGGCCGTTGCCAGGGCGAGACCAAAGTCTTGCAAGCCGTCGTCCAACGGACCGGCGGTTTGTTCGACAACGCGGTCTTTGCCGGCAATGACGACGACGACCCCAACTACGTCATGGGCTTCTCCGGCTGGGGCAACCAGGCGGACCAGGTTGTCGGCGATGTCTTCAGCGGCGGCGACCTTTCGATCGGCGGCGACGTCGACATCGACGGAGAGCTGCGCGCCTCGGGCGACATCATTGGTGACACGGGCGAAGAAGGAAAGCACCAGCCGGTGCCGGACATCTCCGCCATGAACTATGAAGTCAACCACGACGTCAACGTCGCGGACGAGTTCGACGCCTACGCCAGCTACCAATCGGACAGCGCCGGCGGCACCGCCTGGCAAGTCCCGTCTTCTTATCTGAGCCATATCTTCCGGAAGAATCCGACGGATCGCTCGAGTGAAAACGCGAGCACCACCAAAGACGACTACTACCTGGAAGATCCGTACGAAACGGTTCGCTCGGACTCCAGCTCCGACGGCAGCAATGCCTACGAAGTGAGCATGGGCAGCGACGCGGCGGACAAGGTCTACTTCATCGATGGCAACCTGTGGGTCCACAACTACAGCACCTACTCGATGATGCTGACCGGTGGCGACTCCAACGGTTTGAAGGCCACCTTCGTCATCAAGGGCAACCTCTACATCTCGGACAACATCTTCTACGAAGACATCGACAACGATGGCGTCGTGTTCATCGCCATGGAAGACGAGAACGTCGAAGACAGCGGCAACATCTACTTCGGTGACCCGGAATTCGGGACGCTGGAAGCCATGCAGTCCTACATGTACGCGGAAAACAACTTCCACGACAACAACCTGAACTCCTCCGGCTCGGCCGTGGTGGACCTGTTCGGCATCATGAGCGCCGGCAACCAGGTCTCCATCAACCGCGACTGGGGTGACGAGCACTCCCGCCTGAGCGTGACCCTGGATCGCCGGGTCAAAGACGGCGAAATCGATCTCCCCGGGCTTCCCGAAGCCCAGGCCGAGCCGCAGTACACCATGGTGGCCTGGCGCGAGGTCTCCCGCTGGGGCGACTACACCACGGACGCCTGGACGAATGATTTTCCCGATGGTGGGACCGTCGGAGACGGCGGAACCAGCGATGACACCTCCGGTGACAGTGGCCAAACGGACGATGGGAATGACCAAGGGTCCAATGGTGACGACTCCACGGATGACACCACCGACGATACTTCTGGCGGCGATGACACGGCCGGCAACGACCACGGTCACGACGACGGCGGCAACTGGTGGGACGACTGGGGAGATTGGTGGGGTGGAGGCTGGGGATGGTGGTAATCCACCGCCTCGTCTTCTGACCCACCCCAGGAGACGGGGATGAAACTCGATCGATCATCAACTCGGATGGCCCGGGGCTTCGCGCTCGGGGCCATCCTTGCCTTTTCCAGCGACGCCGTGGCGGACGCCCCGGCGAACGAGAAAGCCGAGCCGACCGAATGGGACGTGCTCGCCGACAAGCACCTGCCCGACGTGTGGCGGGTTCTGGTCACTCCCGACGCCCTTCGTGGCAACGACACTCGGGTCGTGGCTCAACTCCGGGCACTGGGACCGCGCGCCATTCCCGCCATGTTCGTCGTTTGGAACCGGGAACAAGTCATGCCGCCCGCCGAGCTCGCGAAGGAGGTCGAGGTACCGACTCGCGGCCAGGAGGCGTTTCAGTGGCACGAGACCTGCCATCGGGTCACTGCGGCGGCCATGTCCAGTCATTCCAGTGACAGCCTGGTGCCGTTCCTGCGCTCACTCATCGGCGAGGGGCAGCCGAATCTGAGACGCATCGCCGCCCTGAGGTTGGCGGGAACCCTGGGTCAGAACTCCCTGCTGCCGTTCGTGCTGGAAACCATGAAGGTCCTCGAGGGCAAGTCCCTGGCAAGCCCGGTGGTCACTGCCACGTTTCAGAAGACCATCCGGACTCTGGCGGAGAGCTCCCCGAGTACGGTCTCTCGCACGCTTCGCTCCCGCTGGAAAGACGTGCACTGGTCGCTTCACCGCTACGTGTTCCGAGGCATCGCCCAAGCGGACGTGGGAGAGGCGCTCTCTTTGGTCAACGCGGTGATGGGCCGCGACACGGACACCGACCGCGTGCTGGTGACGGAAGCACTGAAGCTGATCGACAAAGTCGAAGACAACGACTTGCCGCGACTCGCCACCTGCTTGCGACTCGCCGTCCGCTCTGACGATTCCGAGCTGCGGCGCCTGGGCGCCCAGGGACTGGGATCCATCGACGACCTGGAGTCCTTCGAAACCGTGCTATGGCTGCTCGAGGACGAAGACCCGTTGGTCCGCAAGCACGCCCTCGCGACACTGAAGACGCTGTCCGGCCATTCCCTGCCTCCGAACCCGGAGGCATGGCAGCAGTGGTGGACCACCGAACAGGACTGGTACCTGGAAGAGGGCGAGAGCATGGAGCGCTGGCTCCTCCAGGGCAACGAAGCCGAGGTCCTGACGGCGATTCGCGTGTTCCGTCGCAAACGCATGCTGCGCAAGCAAGTCGAGGACGAATTCGCACTGCTCCTCGAAGACTCGCGACCGAACATCCAGAAGGCTGCGGAAGAAGCCTGGGGCCAGTTGACCGCTTCTCGATGATTGAGGAGAACCGAAGTGGGAGAGCCACTTCGGCTCGAGTCGACGCATAAGCCGGATTCTGTCTCCCCCTTGCGGGGGCGGTGACCATTCCTCTGGGATCGCCGTTGCCGACGACCTCGAACGACCTACCCGAGGGTCCAAACGACGCGGGCCGCGTCTTCCCCTCCTATTTGGCCTTTCTCCGGGTGGGGCTTGCCGAGCCAGGAGAGTCACCTCCCCTGCTGGTGAGCTCTTACCTCACCGTTTCACCCTTACCGGCGTCCGAAGACGCCGGCGGTCTACTCTCTGTTGCGCTTTCCCTAGCCTCACGGCCGGTGGGCGTTACCCACCACCCTGCCCTGTGGAGCCCGGACTTTCCTCCACCGGAGCCGAAGCTCCGACAGCGATCACCTCGTCAACTCGAACCAAAGTGGCAGGGATTCGATTAGGAACCGGCCAGGGAAGTGTCAAGCTTGTGGGAGCGCGGCTCGGGCGCAGAGGCCCCTCTCCCTCGAAAACCCCCGGCGAGGAGCTTTTTTCTCGTCGCCTCTGGGTCCTCCTGGCCGATGACTGGCCGAGGGCTCTCCCGGAGCAGGAATCGGCCCTCGTGCTATCATTCCGCCCCCGGAAAATCCGGGTTGACACCCCTTCGGCACCTCGCTCCTCGGAAGGAACCACACCGATGATTCGCAAAGGCCTGACCCAACTGCGCATGGCCGCGCGCAACCCTGCACAGGTGATGCGGGTCGCGGCTTCGGAGGCCAAGTTGCGAATGGGTCTTCCGACCCTGCGCAGCGTCGAGTTCGCGGTCACCTGGATCTGCAATCTGAAGTGCGAGTTCTGCTACGCCGAAGACCTGATGTACGCCGCCAAGCGCCCGCCGGACATGCCCTTGGACCTGTTCCACGACACGATTCGCCAGGCCTATGACCTGGGCATGATCCACGTCAACATCACCGGCGGCGAGCCGATGATCCGCAAGGACCTGTACGAACTCATCGACGGGATTCCCAAGAACATCGTGGTCTCGATCGTCACCAACTCGACCCTGATCAACGAAGAGAAGATCAAGCGGCTCAAGGAGGTCGGCGTCTCGACGATCCAGTTCAGCTACGGCGACTACTATCTGAAGCACTTCAACCGTGAGCTGGCTCGGTACACCCGCTCCCTGGGGATGGGCGTCACGCTCTCGGTGGTGAACATCGAATCCGAGCGCCAGAACATCCGCGATGCTTTCAAGATGGCGGAAGAGGACGACTTCTCGGTCCTCTACAACTACCCGATGCGCTACAAGAACAACGGTTTGGACAACGACCTGTACTGGGAATACCGCAACCATCCTCGCGTCCGCGAAGACAACATGTTCTGGAGCGGTAAGAACCGCTGCCCCGCGGGAACCCAAAAGATCTACGTCACCAACGACGGCGACATCATGACCTGCGATCGGATCCACGGCTGCTTTGGCAACGTCCATAAGCAACCGCTGGAGGAAATCTGGCGCAAGATGTACGACCGCTTCAAGGACGTGAAGTCGTTCTGCTTGCTGGAAACCTGCCCCAAGCAATGGGCCGAGAACAACGAGAAGACCGGCAAGAGCTACGACCCGTCCTTGCTCGGCACCAGCGAAGACCCGTTCAATGTCTTCAAGGGCACGCCGCTCGAAGACATCACGGTGCCTCAGACCCACTTCACTCGCGAGCTGCTGGAAGCCGCCCAGAACGGCAAGCAGGACGGCAACGGCCCGGCGTCGGATCCGGTGGCTGGCAACGGCGCCGCTCCCTCCGCGAAGGCGGAGCCGGAAGCCGTCGACCAGAAGTCCTAGGCGCCGTCGAAGACTCGCAAGGTCTTGGGCAAATCGCTGTCTGCCTCCGCGATTCATGGGGGCGTGACCGGTCGATCCGCCGCCACAGCTCGGCGACTCCTTTGGGTCGTCGGGACCGCATGTCCATCGACCGGGTCACCCGGAGCCGATGTCCCTGATCCACCTTCGGTTCAAGCGCCTCGAGTCGTTCCCATGCGAGCCCCGAGGCAGGCAAGGCCAGGGCGGATCGGCGTGCCAGCGTTCGCGACCTTCCCACGTGGCGGTACACTTGGTTCCTGAACTCAACCAACGGAGGGGACCCATGGAATTCGTGTACGTCGTCGAGCGCAACCGGTTGTTCGATTTATCGTTTCCCCACGGACTCGTGAGCTTGTCGGACCAACGAGAAACCGTGAATCGCTACGTCGAGCGAATTCGAACCCACGGCTTCTTCGTCGAACGGCGCAAGGCGGAGCAGGACTCCCGCTGGAAGCAGATCATCCCCTACGTCGTCGTGAAGCAGGACGACCGGATCCTTCTGCTGGAGCGCAAGAACAAACAAGGGGAAGCCCGCCTGCATGGCAAGCGCTCCATCGGGGTCGGCGGCCACGTGAACCCGATCGACGAGGACTCCCAGCATGTGTTGGCGGCCGGTCTTCATCGCGAAGTCGAAGAGGAACTCGACGTGGGCGGCCCCTACCAGGTGAAGGTGGCGGGTTTCTTGAATGATGATGCAACCGACGTCGGTTCGGTGCACTTCGGAATGGTGGCATTGCTGACGACGTCGGCGCCAGTGAGCATTCGGGAAACGGACATGATGGATGGGCGGTTGGTCTCACCGCAGGAGCTGACTGAGCTTCATCAACAGGATCCGGATCGATTCGAAACCTGGTCCAGCTTGCTGCTGGATCGGCTGAACGACGTCCTGAAAGCCGACCTCGACCTGAACGCCGCTCTGGGGGCCGCTCGATGAACAACCTCGGCGCAAACTGGGAACCGAGCCGCAACTGCACGATTCCCGCTGCCTGGCGCCGAGTCGTGGACGCGTTTCCCGAGCAAGAGGCATTGGTCTATCCCCAGCGAGGACTGCGTTGGACCTACCGCGATCTGGACCAGCAGTCTCTCGACCTGGCCCGAGCCTTCGTCACCGCGGGAATCGGCAAGGGGGACCACGTCACCGTTTGGGCCGAGAACGTTCCCGAGTGGGTGGTCCTTCAACTGGCTCTCGCGCGAGTGGGTGCGGTGTTGGTCACCGCCAACACTGCCCTCAAGACTCCGGAGATCGAGTACTTGCTGCGCCAGTCCGATTCGGTCGCCGTGTGCTCCACCACGGGACCGGAAGGGCGGTACCTGGAGTCGTTGGCGGCCATTCGCAACGACCTGAGTGAGCTTCGCCACCAGATCTTCCTGGGGGAACAAGCCCCATCTCCCGTAGTGTCCTACCAAGATTTCTTGCAAGGCGCGGCCAAAACGGACGCCGACACCATTCTGCGCCTCGAACAGGATCAGAATCCCGACGAAGTGATCAACATGCAGTACACGTCGGGTACCACCGGCTCTCCCAAGGGAGTCATGCTGACTCACCGGAACCTGGTCAACAACGCCCACGGCCTGGGCACCAAGCTCGACTACCAGGCTGGAGAACGGCTGGCATTGACCGTTCCCCTGTTCCACTGCTTTGGGTGCGTGGTGAGCAGTCTGGGGGCCTTCGTCAACGCACTGACCCTCTGTGGCATCGACCAGTTCGAGCCAGAGCAAACCCTCGACCTTCTCGAGGGAGAGCGTTGCAACATCGTCTACGGCGTCCCGACCCACTTCCGGCTCATGGTCGAAGCTCAGGAGCGAAATCCCCGCAACCTCACCACTTTGCGGACGGGGATCATGGGTGGCGCGCCGTGCCCCCGCGAGTTGGTCGAGCGCATCGTGACCGACCTGCACGTCCCTCATATGACGGCGGCCTACGGCCTCACCGAGTGTTCGCCCGGAGTCAGCATCAATCGGCCGGACGATGACTTGGACCGCCGAGCCTCGACTGTGGGCTTCGCTCTCGACGACATCGAGGTTCGGGTCATCGATCCCGCCACCAATGAAGAGCTGCCACGGGGCGAACGCGGAGAACTCCACGTCCGCGGACACTGCGTGATGAAGGGTTACTACAAGGAACCGGAGCAGACCGCCAAGGTGCTGTTGCCGGACGGCTGGTTACGCACCGGGGACCTGGCGACCATGGCCGAGGACGGCACGTTGCGCATCGTCGGACGGCTGAAGGAGATGATCATCCGCGGTGGCGAGAACGTCTCTCCCGCCGAGGTCGAAGACGCATTGCGAAAGCACCCCCAGGTCCGCGACGCCGCCGTGTTCGGAATTCCCCACGAAGTCTTTGGTGAGGAGGTCCGGGCTGCCGTGTTGATGATCGAGGGAGCGGATGCTCGCGAAGAGGAACTGCGGCAGTTCCTCGCCCCGCTGCTGGCCGGAGCCAAGATCCCCTCACGAATTCACCCCGTGGCGGCGTTCCCGATGACCGCGAGCGGGAAAGTCCAGAAGTTCCGCTTGGCCGAGCAGTTCCAGGGCCCGTAGGGGGCCGTCGGATCTCCCCGAATCGCGCACGCGGCGAACGGATCGACCGGTCGCGAATCGGTCATGACGGAGCGGCGTCGGAGGACGGGCATTGCTCGGTGCGGGACAACGATTGGGACCGCAAGAACCGTGACGCGGATTCCAGGGACCGAGCGCGAAAAGACGAGGAACCCGCGGCGATCACTTGGGGGCGGCGAAATTCAGCGTCGGGCGGAGGCGGTGTCGAGAGGAACGGGAGAAAAAGGCAGTCGTCGGACTGGTATGGAAAGGTGGATAAGAGGAAACACCTGATAGCCTGAATGGGATCCAAGAACCAAGAAGGACTCGAATGAGTCCGACGACCGCCTTTCGAATTCCCCTCGTACGAGGGCAAGAGTCACGGCCTCCCCGATCCAACGAAGACGCTTTCCGAAGAAGCGTTTGTAAAGACCGGATCGGCCGTTCCCCGCCCCACCGCCATGTTCTTGCGGCGCTGCAAAACGACTCGCCGCGATAACCGGCCTGATCGGCAGATCGTTCCACGGGTTCCCCAACCACGCCCCGTTTGGCACGACCTTCGAATGGGCTCGGCGCCGATCCACTCACAGTCGCTCAAGGCGCCTGAAGGAATCCGCCGGCCATCCGCGGCTACCTTTGGTATCGGCGGAGTCCACTCAACCGCGCACCGACTTTCCGAAAGTTTTTCGGAATGTGCGACCAGCTCGACAGAAAACGGCGGCCCGGGGTGTGAACTTCAGGAGTTGTCCGAGCTCTCGTTGGGACGGGACGCGAACTGTTTCCACGCCTCGAGGAAGTCGGAAACGGAGGCGCCGAAGTGGCTTTCCAACGCGTTGGCAACGGGCTGCGGGTCCTTCAGAAACGCCTGCCACTTGTCGGGAGCGTGTCCAGCCTGCATCAGGAATTCGACCCAGGACCAGGCAAACAAGCTGTCGTCGGAAGTGAACTCACTCGGGGCCTTGGCCGACAACGCCGCGAAGTCGGGAGAAACCCCGGACTCCAACCGTTGACGAACGATGTCGGCAAAAGAATCCGCGCTGTCGTGATAAGCCTGCTCGGCGAGGACACCAGTACGCACTCGAGGACTTTCCACGAGCGAATGGGCGAAGTGGTGGCCTGCGCCCACACTGACCCACTGGCGATCATCCGACAAATCAACGCTCATCAACAATTTGTCCACCAACTGATGAACTAACAGTTCATGCAGCCGATCGTCCCCCTTGTGCTTGCCTGCCTGCCAAATCACCACGAAGGGATCCACTTCCGGAAGACTTTCCCGGTAGACCTTCTTCAATGATTTGGCCATCGGCGGACCGGTCACCAGGTTCAGGTTGAGGCGCTCCTCGACAAGGGTTCCGAACACCGACTCCATCGACTGACAGAGAGCCTCCAGTCGGTCCACGTAACGGTGCATCACCCCGTGGCGATCCACCACCTTGCCATCCATCACATGCTTGGAGGTTCCCCACGTGAGATCAAAATGCTCGGTCGTGCAGTGCGAGAACTTCGAATTCGGGACGCCGTTGGCGCTGCGGAGCCGGGACTTGAAAGCTCGATCGATCGGCTGCCGCAGGCGATACCACTCGACTTGCTTGCGAATTCCCTCGTCGTACTCTTCGCGCGCCTTGGCGGCGAGGTCTGGAAACTTGCAGAGCGGACAGGGGCGAAAGCGCATCCCTCGAAAACGTCGCTGGTTTCCGGCGACATTGGCGCAGAACAAGACATTGTCTTCACCCTGGTACAGCACGTCCTGATTCACCGTGCGGACCCGTCCTGTCGAACCACATGGCACGCAAGGAAGCTCCCCCTCTTGGGCAGTCGCCAGTAGAGAGAGGACCAGAAATGAGAGGAAGGCGAACAGTCGGATCATCGGATGCTCCCACGGGCTTCAGCAATCCAGAACAGGATAGCCCCATTCCGGGGAAACCGGGCCCGTGCCCCGGACTTCTGGGGCCGCGTCCATGATCCGGGTGCTAGCTCGCTGCGAAGAATCTTCCCTGAGAGAGCACCCCCCGCACCGGCCCCTCGGAAAGTCGATAACCGAGCAACAGATGGCTCTGCCCCTCCACGAGAACAGCGTCGGCACTCATTCCCGGCAGCAACGCCCCGGTCTCATCGGCCAGGCCGACAGAAGCCGCGGCGTTGGTCGTCGCCGCGGTGATTGCCTCCGCCACGGTGACCTTGAGGATCTGGCACGCCAACGCCACCATCAGAATCGGCGATTGGAGGTACGACGTGCCCGGGTTGAAGTCGGTGGCGATCACCACCGCAAGCCCGCGCTCGATCATCTTCCGAGCCGGCGGGGCATGTTGATTTCCCAGCGAAAAGCAAGTGCCGGGAAGCAGCACGGGCTGCACTCCCCGCTCGGCGAAGCGATCGATGGCGGCATCGCTGATATGAACCAAATGGTCGGCGGTCGCGGCGCCGAGGTCGGCGGCAAGCATCGCCCCGCCGCTCTCCCCCAGTTCCTCCGCGTGGATTCTCAGCCCGAGCCCTTGGTCCTGGGCTGCTTCCAAGACTCGCCGTGACTCCTCGACCTCGAAGGCTCCGAAGTCGCAAAACACATCACAGTATTGTGCCAGCCCCTCATCCTTGACCGCGGGGATCTGCTCCTTGCACAGCACCTCGACGTACTCCTCGCGACGGCTTCGGTATTCCTTGGGCATCTGGTGCGCACCGAGAAAGGTCTTCACGACCCGCACGGGATGCTCTTCGGCCACTTCCTGCAGGATCACCAACGAGCGCCGCTCGTCGCTCCAAGTCAGACCGTAGCCACTCTTTGCCTCGATCGTCGTGGTCCCCGCACGAGCAAAGTCGTCCAGGTGAGCCCTCACGCTGTCGCGAATCTGATCATCCGAGGCTTCCCGCAGGTCTTCCACGGAGCGAAAGATCCCCCCGCCCCGCCGAGTGATCTCCTCGTAACCAACGCCCCGCCCTCGCAGGTCGAACTCCGCCTCTCGGGTGCCGACAAACACCGGATGAGTGTGAGCGTCCACGAATCCGGGAAGGACGAAGCATCCGGAGGCAGAAACGGTCTCCTTGGCGGTGTAGCGCTGACGCAGCTCCGAGCTCGCCGCCACCTCGACGACCCGGCCGTCGCGGACCGCGAGACCGGCGCCGTTCTGCACTTGAAGCTGGTCCATGGCCGAGCCGGAAACTGGGCCCGTGCGTGGCGGTGTCACGATCTCCTCTGCATCCAAAAGAAGCAGATCCACGGCTTCGGTCATGTTCGGTCCTCTTCCTCGCTCGGGATTCGAGATCCTTCGAGCAATGGGGAAATCCTTCGTGGTGCGGATGATACCGCGGCTCTTGGAACCACTCTCGAAGGCCACCCACCCAAAAAGGGGAATCTGCTTCTCATCGAGGGCACTCCAACACGAACTTTCTTCCCAATGAAGAGGCTCCCAGACGCCGCGGAATTCTGCGAGCAAAGACTTCCTTGAGATCCCCTGGGGGAACGCCGATTGGGGGGGAAACGGTGCCGGTTTGGCGCCAAGGACACAGCATGCAATCACCCCCTCTTGCCACGGAGTGCCTGGACACGCCGCACGCCTTTCGCGAGTTGTTGAACGCCCGGCTGCCGCAAGTCTTGGCACGTCTTCACCAGGTTCTTCTCGGTAACCCGGAAGACCCGGCGCGCATTGAACAATTCGTGCGCCTGGATCCGGTGTTGGCCGCGCAAGTCCTGCGTCACTCCCAAGAGCCGCCCGCGCTGGTCGGCCGAGCGCCTCTGACTCTCGAGGAGGCTTCGGCGCGCCTGGGGCACGAAGCATTGCTCAGCCTGTGCGAACCGGCCGCGTCACAAGAGACCGGTTGGAACTGGAGCAACGAATGGCCTCGGGTGTCCGGCCTCTTGGAGCACACCTTGGCCGTCGCCAGCGCCGCCAAGGCGGTCATGCGAGAACGAGACCCATCCCGCGCCAATGAGGCCTACCTGGCCGGCTTGCTGCACGACTTGGGTCGCTTCTGCATGCTGGAACGCCATCAGGACGAGTACGTCGAGTTTTGCAACAACCCCCAGTTGGGTTTGGAGCGCGAGCAGGAGCTGTTCGGTGAGTCCCACGAATCGTGGGGAGCCAAGATCGCCGAAGCCTGGAATGTCCCCGCTCCGTTCGCGGAGGTGATGGGGGGACACCACGACGGCGCGAACAACGAGGACGCGGAGCTGATCCGCATCGTGCGAGCAGCCGAAATCCTCGCCACCCGCGCCGGAGTCTCCTTCTGCATTCGTCCCGAGGGGGCCGGTGGCGATCGGGAACTCCAGTCTCTGGGGATCTCGGCGCGGCTGCGCGAACGGATCGTGGACTCGATCTTCGACTTCCTCCGAGAGGCGACGCGCACCTTCGGCATCAACTACACCGGGCCGGGAGACCTGTCCCGCTGGTTCTCGGTCGTGGATCCGCTCCCCGAACAACGTCGCACTCGTCGCCAAACGGTCGCTCACACCGTTCGCCTGATGCGCAAAGTCGAGACTCTCCAATCCGAAGGGGAACTCGGCCTCTGGCTGCGAAAGGCCACCCTGACCCGCACCAGCTTCGAACGAGCCTTCGTGTTGCTTTACCAGAACAAGGAGGACTTGTATCGCGAGGTGCTGAGTGCCGGCGAGCGACGCACTCGTCGCCCGGTGCACATCCCCAGCGAGTGGCTCAGCGACGAACTCGGAGGAGAAACCAATCCTCGCGGCTTCCTGCGCATGAAACGAGACAAGTGCTCGGATCCGCGTCTTCTGGATGCGCTGCACTCCGACGACGTCAACCTGATTCCTCTCTACGCCGGTGGAGTGGAAGCGGTCGGCGTCCTGGTTTGCGATCGCCGCTACAGCGGCAACCCACCATTGCGTCGCGACCTGTGCTTCCTGGAAGTCCTGGCCCGCGCGGTCGGACAGGAAATCGAGCGCCGTCGGCTCATCGTCCGCCTGGAGATTTACCGGGAAGACGCCGAGCGGGACTACCTCACCGGAATCTACAACCGCCGCTCCACGATCCAGTTCCTGGAGCGCGAGATCGTGCGAGCCCAGCGCACTCACACGCCGCTGGGACTCATCATGCTGGACATCGACAACTTCAAGTCGTTCAACGACATCTACGGACATCTGGCCGGCGATGTCGTGCTGCGTGAGGTGTCACGCCTTCTGCAAGAGACGGCGCGACTGAGTGACGTGGTGGGCCGCTACGGCGGGGAAGAGTTCCTCATCGTCCTGCCCGACACGCCAGTGGAGAACGCTTACTTGTTCGCGGAACGTCTGCGCAACGTGGTCATGCAGTACGGGCAAGACAAGTTGCATCAGTATCCGGAGAACCCTCCGACCATCTCCATCGGAGTGAGTTGGGTGGTGCCGGAACGGGACACCGCGGACGATGCCATCGAACGGGTGGACCGGGCCCTGTACGGATCCAAGAAAGGCGGCCGCAATCGCGTGTGCCTGGAACCGGCGGAGCCAAGCCCCGAGAGCGACGAGAAACAACCATGAGCCGACGCGCCTATTCCGTCGGACAGATTCGCACAAAACAGCGCGACCTTTGGATCATCACGTCGTTGGTGATCCTGGCACTCGGCGCAGGACTGGCTTTGCTCTGGCCCGAGATGCAAGACGCCGCCATGCAGCACTTTGGACCGGATTTTCCGTCCACGGTCCTGCTTTGCTTGCATCTGTTCCTGATCCTGTTCTTGGTCATCTACCTTTGGGTCAAGGGACATCACATCGGCGGACTGGCCCGCCAGCTCGGCCAAGAACGCGGCATGAATCAGGGCCTCCAAGTGCGGCTCGCGACTCTGCGCTCGATTCTGCAAACCTCGTCTCAGCTGCACGTGGACAACGCGTCGGGCGAAGGGTTGGTCTTCATCTTGGAAGAGACCACTCGCGCCCTTCGAGGAGACCGAGGGGTCCTCTACCGCGTGCGCCCCGGGAGCAAGGAACCAGAACGGGATGCGGCCTTTCCCTCCGCCGCCCGGGCTCCTGCGGCCGGGATGCTCGCCTTCGAAGACGAGATGGCTCGGGCCGTCGTGGCCGGGGGAACGTCGCTCTTCATCGATGAGGACACGAACCCTCAGGAACTGGGAATTCGGACCGCCCGTCCGCGGCGCTCGGTGCGCTGCCTGGTGGCCGCCCCGCTCATCGTGGACGGAGAATGCGCTGGCGCCATTCTCATCATCAATCCTTGCGGTCTCACCACTCAGCGCTTGGACGAAGACGGACTGGAACTCCTCGAAATCTTTGCCGGGTTCGCCGCCAACCTGATTCAAAACCTGCGCCTGTTCCGACAAGTGGCGGACCGCAACGCCGAGTTGGACCGGACCCACGACGTCCTGACCGAGAATCAGCAGGAGCTGGTGGAAGTCGAGACCGTGAGCATTCTGGGCCGGATCGGCTGCAGCATGGCGCACGCCCTGTCCGGTCCCATGATGTCGCTGCACGGTTATGCAGACATTTTGACCCGCGAACAGCCTGACACACCCGCGGCTCGCACCGCTCGTCATGGACTCCACGCCGAGTTCATCAAGCTGCGCGACCGACTGCAGTCGCTGATCGACTTCACCGCCGCCTATCGGGTTCGCTACGAATTCGTCGATGTGAATCGAGTGTTGCGCGAGGCCTTCGACCTGCGCGAAGGGAACCGTCAGGCGTTGGGCATCGAATGCACCTTGGACCTGGCCGACCCCTTGCCGCCCACCGTGGCAGACCCGATTCGCCTGCACCAAGCATTCCAGGCATTCCTGGAGTTCAGCGAAGAGTGCATGCAGGACTCCAAGGACACGCGCCGGTTGCTGGTCCAAACCCAACCCACCTCGGGACGCATTCGGGCAACCTTCGCGTTCTACGGCAAGCCCAACGCGTTGGAGATCGCCGAGCCCCTCCTCAATCCCAACGTGGAAATCGGGCCTCTTCACCGACAGCACGGGTTGTCTCTCGCCATCGCCAACAACTCGATTCGAACTCACCAAGGGGACGTGTCGGTCGACATCACCGATGACCACCGTTTCGAGCTCAACGTCGAGATTCCGATCCGGCGCGACATTCCTCCCACCCCGCAACGCACCTTCGCTCTCACTCCGGATCTGGACCCACAAGAGGCCACGGTCGAAGACGTTCTCGATCACATCCTGCGCGTGGCAGAGCCGGGAACGGCGGGCACCAGCGCGCCAATGGCAGCCGGTCCGGTCGAACCCATGGCACCCACCGCGGCCCCCACTCCGAGTCGGCTCGCTGGGACGACGCCTGCGACGACGAGCCACCCAGCGGCGCCCCGTACGACAGCACCCCCAACACCGGTGGCTCCTGTCGTCCCGATGCCTCCCCAGGCACCGGCGTCGGCCCCCCAAACAGCGGCACCCACTTCCCCGGTGGCCCCTGGGAGTCCTGTTGCACCCGCAAGCCCGGCGGCCCAACCGATGACCGCGGCACCGACGGCGGCTGCTCCCGTAGGCGCCAATGGGGGACCGGAGAAAGCCGGGCTCAACGAGCTTTTCTCACCAGGGGACCTCTGGGCAACCGGGGATTCGAACCCAGTGCGCGCCCCGCGCCCCAAGGCCGAAAAAGACAAGAAGACCGGTGCTCCGCTTCTCGATCCAGGGGAGGTGGAGGACGCCTTGAAGCTGTTCGACGACGGCGGAAATGGCTGATGGCGAAGCTCTGCCACCACGGCTACGATTCATTCCTGTCGCGGCGGAGGATTTCGGACCCACGGCTTTCCAGCCCTCTCCTCCCTGCGGTTTTCCGGAGACCTCGTCGCAACCTTGGACGACCCTGACCCGTCGCCGGCCCTCGCCTGGGCCTTGTTCCAAACCACCGAGCCCGGCTCTCTGAGCCCGATCGTCAGTGGCCTTCTGGCATCCATCTTGGCTCTCGTGGCAGCGATCTATCGACACGCGGTCCGCGAGGCCTCCCGGACCCGGATCCTGGAGAACGCCCGAAGCGAGGCGAAGGAAAAGCTCGAGCGGGCTATCGAACGCGAGGAGTCCATCGACGCCGCGCTCGGTCTGCTGCAATTCCTGGGCGAGATCTGGTTCGTCCTGGCCCTCAATCAGGCGTTGTCTCAGGAACTGTTCGGGACCCCCGGTTCGGCCACTCGGATCAACTGGACCCTGCTGTTGTCCATTGTCTGGTTGTTTCCCCTCGTGCACGCGTTGCCCCCTGGCATTGCGACCCGCTACGCCGAATCGTTGGCGCGTCCCGCCTTGCCAACCCTGGCCATGCTGTCCCTGGTCTTCTCCCCCGTCACCGCGCCACTCCTGAAGCTGCGGCATGGTCGGCGAAGCCAAACCAACGGTGAAGCAGACGACAAAGAGAAGGAACACCTCACCGGCGAAATCATCGATGCGGTGGAGGAAAGCGAACGAGCAGGTGCTCTCGAGGAGAGCGAAGCGGAAATGATCGAACGTGTGCTCTCGTTTCAGGATCTGCACGTGTCCGAGGTCATGACTCCGCGCACCGATCTCACCTCCATTGCCATCGAGGCGACGGTCGAGGAAGCCTTGGAGCTAGCGCACAAGGAGGGACACTCGAAGATTCCCGTGTTTCGCAAGAACCGCGACGAGATCTGCGGTCTTTTCCACCTTCGGGATGCGATTCCTCACCTCTCCAAGCGCGACACTCCCTTACCTCCTTTGGAAAAGCTGCTGCGCAAGCCGTACTTCGTGCCGGAAACCAAGGGTGTGGGTCAGTTGTTGCGCGAGTTCCAAGCCGAGACCCAAAGCGTCGCCATCGTGCTCGACGAATACGGCGGAACGGCAGGAATCATCACAGCGGAAGACATCGTCGAAGAGATCGTCGGGGATCTTCGCGAAGAACACGACATCGAAGAAACCACTCCGATCCAGAAGACCGGCGCCGATGTCTTCTCGGTCGATCCGCGGGTCCGCATCGAAGACGCCAACGAAGAACTCGAAATCCACTTACCGCCGAGCGAGGACTATGACACGGTGGGAGGTTTCGTGTTCTCTCACCTGGACCGAATTCCCGACGCGGGCGAGAAGTTCGAGTACGAAGGCACCGAATTCCGAGTTCTGGAAGTGGACAGTCGCCGCATTCTGCGACTGGAACTTCGAACCCACGTCGAGCAGAGCGGCGACGCGGCGTAGCAGGCCGGGGAGAAGTCCCTCGGCGCCGGGTCGGACTTTTTCGCCTCCGCTTTCGTCCCCGAATCCTCGACCAATCCAGCGATTCTCCTGCGGTCCGACTCCTCGCCGGAGACGGAGATCTCTCGATCGGCCATCCGAGACCTTGCCCCGCCCTGCTCGCGTCTTTCAGACGACCGGCTCGACCGGTTCAACTGGTTGTTCCGCGCGGTCCGAAGCCTCGTCCAAAGCCCTCGCGCTCTCCAGGAACAGGTAGTTGACGTTGAGCTGAATGCGGCCGTCCAGATCCACCGGCACGCAATCCTTGAAGCCGAAGCGTGCGTCCTCCACCTGGAAAAGGCGATCAAAGAGACGCTGAACCTGAGTCTCCAAGGCGCGTCGAAGTTCCTCTTCGGTGATGACGCTTTCCGAAGAAAGCAGGTCGCCGAGCTTCAGGTTGGATTCTTTGGCCTGATCGATCAGGCGGTCCAGCTCATTCTCGTCCAACACGCCCTGCTCGATGAGGATCTCCCCCAGTCGATTGCCCGTCGGCGAACGGTCGCTCACCGCGTGCACCAAGTTGCCCTTTTCCAAGTACAGGGTGATGGATTCGTCCTGAGTCCAGACCTCGAGGCTGCCGTCCTTCTTCTGGCTGCTGAGCCAGCCGATCAGATCCGGGAGCGGAATGGTCTGAGTGTTGCCGAACAGGGCGTATTCCGAGGTGATGGGTGACTCGGGATCGAGGGCAGGAATCGGGCTGTCGTCCGCCCAACCCATTTGCTTGCCGATGATGCCCGACACCGAAGAGCGCAGGTCGTCGAACAGGTTGGCCGGTTCCTCCTGGCCCATCTGCTCGTGGTGGTCGCTCACCAGGCTGATCTGGCGGCCAATGCGGCGAAGCTCCGCCATGCGTTTGGCGGAATCATGGATGCGGCTGAGCCCCTGCACGCGCTTCGTGAGGGCCTTGCACGCCTGGATCCAACGCTCGAGTTCTGGGTCTTTCTTGGCCATGGAGCTTTCATCGATGGGGGAGGAGCCCCGCCGAGGACTATCGACGAACGTCCTCATGCCGATGGAGAGAAACTGAGGGATTTCCCTTGGTCCACCCCGGGGTGCCGGGAAAGGACTTCCCGCTCCCGGCCGATCCTTGGGGAATCGCCGGGGGAAGATCGCGCGCAAAGCTCGGCCCGGCGGGAACTTGCGACACTTCGGGCGGCGCAATGGCTCGACGGGGACAGAAACGGTCCAAATCGTCGCAAGGGTGAGCCCAGCAAGGACTTGGGCCATTCGTTGTAGGCCTTCGCGAAGCGGACTCGCTAGTGTCCGTGTCCGGATCGTCCCCTGGGGGCCGAGACCTCCGGCTGCGACCGCCCTCGCCCCCGTGCGTCGGGAAGAGCCATCCGCCACCCCTTGCTCAGGACCCTTGTCTCATGAGAGCACAGGCCCGAATTCTGGAAACGAACCTGATCGAGCGCGTTGTGGACGAGGCGTTCTCGGTTCTGGGTAAGACCGGCGTTCTGATCGAGGATCCGGAGAGCTTCCAACGGGTCGTGGACCTGGGACTCCCCGGCGACCCGCAGACCAAGCGAGTCACCTTCCCTCGGGCGATCGTCGAGCAGGCGCTGAAGACCGCCCCATCCTCCATTCCGCTGTACGACCGGGATGGACAGGAGCACGCGCGACTCGAGGCGGAGCGGGTGCACTTCGTCCCCGCCTCCTCCGCACTTCGGATTTTGGATCGCCACACCGGCGAGTTCCGCGACCCCACCACTCCCGACTTCGTCGAGTACGTGAAGGTCGCCAATCGCCTGCCCCACCTGGCCTACCTCTCGACCGCCTTCATCCCCAAGGACATCCCCCAAGATATCGCCGACGCCTGGCGGCTCTACCTGGTGTTGAGCCACAGCCGTCAGCCTGTCGTCTCTGGCGCGTTCACTTCTTACGGAGTGGAGCGCATGGGACGGTTGATGGAAGCGTTTCGCACCGGCAAGGAAGAGCTGCGCCAGAAACCGATGGCGCTGTTCACCTGCTGCCCCAACACCCCCCTTCGCTGGGGCGAAGATCCGGTGCAGAACATTCTGGACTGCGCGGAATGGGGCATCCCCATCGAAGTGGTGCCGGTGCTGTTGCTCGGCATGATCTCACCGGCAACCACCGTGGGCGCTCTGGTCCTCCATACGGCGGAGGTGCTGAGCGGGTTGACCATCTCGCAATGTGCGAGAGAAGGAAGCCCGGTGGTTTTCGGCGGAGCACCGGCAACATTCCACATGCAGATGATGACCAACCCGATGACCGCCGTGGAAGCGCTCCAGGTCTATTGCGGCTACGCCCAAATCGCCAAGCACCTAAACCTCCCGTCTCAAGCATACATGGGGCTCAGCGACTCGAAGTTCAACGACCCCCAAGCCGGGGCCGAGACCGGAATTGGCATGTTCTTGGCCGCGATGGCCGGGATCAATTCGGTGTCCGGACCGGGCATGCTCGACTACGTCAACGGCTTCAGCCTGGAAAAGCTGGTGTTCGACGACGAGATGGCGGCCCACGCGCTGCACTTCGTCCGTGACGTCGAAATCAAAGAGGACCTTCCGACCCAGCCCCTGATCGACGAACTTCTTTCCGAGAACCACTTGCTGACCTCGGAGCACACCTTGGAACATTGGCCCAAGGAGTTCCACATGCCCGGCCCCATGGTGGACCGGACCAACTGGGACCAATGGGAAATGCAAGGGAGCAAGCAACACCCGGAACGAGCTCGCGAGATCATCGACCAGGCTCTGGAAGAGCATGACGAGGAACCCCTAGGCGAGGACTTCCACAAAGAAATGCAGGACATGTTCCGCAAGACCTGTCTCACCAAGGACGTCGAGCTTCCGGGATTCTGACCATGGCCGACTACCCGCTGATGAATCAGCTTCTCTTCGAAGGGAAGCACAAGGAAGTCGAGCAGATGACCCGGGACGCCCTCGAAGAGGGCCTGCCGGTGCGCGAGGTACTGGAAGACGGGTTGATCGCCGGAATGCGTGTGGTGGGCGAGGACTTTCGCTTCAATCGCATCTTCGTGCCGGAAGTGCTCCTGGCCGCGCGGGCGATGAAAGCGGGGATGGAGGTCTTGCGACCGCTGCTGACGGTGCGTGAGGACGGCGCCGACGCCCAGTCCTTCGACATCATCGTGATGGGAACCGTCAAGGGGGACCTCCACGACATCGGCAAGAACCTGGTCGGCATGATGGCAGAAGGCGCAGGCTTCCAAATCGTGGACCTTGGCACCAACACCAGTGCCGAAGAGTTCATCGAAGCAGTCAAGGAGCACAAGGCGTGCATCCTCGGCATGAGCGCGCTGTTGACCACAACCATGGTGTACATGAAGACCGTGGTCGATGCGGTGCGCGCCGCAAACGTGGACGTGAAGATCTGCGTCGGCGGGGCTCCCTTGAGTCATGAGTTCGCCGAAAAGATCGGCGCCGACGGATACGCCGCCGACGCCGCCAGCGCCGTGCGCTTGTTCAAGCGCCTGGTGGGAACCGAAGAAACCGCGAGCTGACTCGGTGACGACCACCAAGGTCATCGTGGATCGCCACACCGCGTCGATCGACCCTCACACGTCGCTGTTCGAAGCCGCCGAAGGGCTCGGAGTCCGCGTCCCGACCTCCTGCCGAAAGCAGGGCAAGTGCCGCGAATGCCTGGTGGAGATCGACGAAGGCGCGGAACTACTATCGGCTCCCAGCCCGGAAGAAGCCCACTTGCGCGAAGGATTCCGGCTTTCCTGCCGGACCCGAGTGGAGCGAGAAGGAACGGTGGTGTGCCACACGTTGCGGCGGGGAGCAATGCGGGTGGAAGAGTCGGCCCACGGACTGCCGACTCGAGAAACCATCGCAGAAGCAACGATGACGCGGCGCGGGGCCGACCTGCTTCGCGCGGGACACAAGGTGGGTGTTGCTCCGGACCGGTTGCTCGGGGTGGCGGTCGATCTCGGGACCACCACCGTGGTGATGCGCTTGCATGACTTGGAAAGCGGGGACCTGCTCGCGACCCAGTCCTTCGAGAACCCCCAGCGCTACGGCGGCTCGGACATCATGGCCCGTATCCAGTACGACCTGGATCATCCAGGACGTCTGCTGCAGCGCACGCTCTTGGGGTACCTTCGCCACACGATCGAGGCGTTGCCCGCAGAACCGGAACAGATCGTCGACTTCGTCGTGGCCGGCAACACGACGATGCGCGACCTGTTCTTCGGGTTGGACGTGTCTTCGGTTGGGCAAAAGCCCTACCGATCACTCACCGAGCACGAGTTTCGCGACGGCAAGCGATCGACGACAAGCTTGCGGGTGTCGGCGCGAAAACTCGGCTTGCCTTTGCACCCGGCGGCGGAGGTGTGTGGCTTGCCACTGGTTTCGAGCCACGTCGGAGCGGACGCCGCGGCAGCGTTGCTCGCGACGGACCTCGGTTCGAGCCGTGAGCTGCACGTGCTGATGGACCTCGGCACGAATACCGAGCTCATCCTGGGAAACCGAGAACGCTTGCTGGCGGCTTCGTGTCCGGCGGGTCCCGCCTTCGAGGGCGGTGCCATCACTTGTGGCATGCCGGCATTGGAGGGCGCCATCGAGCGCGTTCGTTGGAACGGCAAGCAACTTAGCAAGCAGGTGATCGGCGGCGGAAGCCCGGTCGGCATCTGTGGTTCCGGACTGATCGATGCATTGGGTGAGCTGCGGCGGACGGAATCCATGAATGCCCAGGGCCGACTCGAGGACGAATGCAATCCCTTCGTGTTGGACCGGGAGGAAGGCGTCGTGCTGACGGAAGCAGACATCAATGAACTTGCCCAAGCCAAAGGAGCCAACGTCGCGGGACTCCGGATTCTGCTGGACCGATTCGGAAAACCTGCCGAGGCGATCGAGCGTTTCTACTTGGCGGGGGGCTTTGCGCGACACCTGGACCTGGACGCCGCCCGTCAGATTGGCCTGATCCCCGATCTTCCCGACGATCGCTTCGTACAGGTCGGCAACGCCTCGCTCGAGGGCGCGTCCCTGGCATTGACCTCCACCCGCCACCGAGAGCAGTTGGAGCAACGAGTTCGGACCATCGAACACGTCGAACTCGAAACCCACCCTCAGTTCTTCGACTTCTTTGTCGAAGGCTGCCAGTTCGAACCGGTGACCACCCGTTGACCACTTCGTCCGTCGCCTTCTCATTCGATCCCCCTCGATCGCTGATCACGGAGATCCGCCGGGAACGGTTGGCTCAATTGGCGGGTTACCCTTCTGCGGATCACTTCACCGATTCGTCCTGGCGAGTGGCAAGGGAGGCCGGCGAATGGATGCGAACCCGCGCGAGGACATTCGTCGAGTGGCAAGAGCGGACAATCGTCTTGCGGTCCCCTCACGAACTGATCCTCGAGGACGAAGTTCGCGACCCGATCTTGTTGTCAGACTCCGGAGTCGTGGAACCTCTCACCGAAGCGAACGCGAGATCGACTCTGCTCGTTCTCTTCGGAATCGAGCAAGAACTCGAAGAAGCCTTGGCGGCCTCGTGGAAACACCGCCCCGACCACGCCTACTTCCTCGACCGCTGGGCAGTCGCCGTCGTCGAGAACCTGTTTCGATGGCTCTCCGAAGAAATCCAGCGCCAAGCCAAGCAGCAACAACACTTCGCCGCCCCACCCCTCGCCCCGGGCCACCGCCGCTGGAACGTCGCCGGCCTGTCCACTTTCACCCAAGCGTTCCCGAGAGCACTCCCTGCCCACGCCATGGCCGTCCTGTACGGCATCACGCCAACACCAGTCCCGTGGCCCAAAGACACCTGCCAAGCCTGCCTCCGCCCCGCCTGCGAATACCGTCATCCAGCGCCGCGGCAAGAACACCCGTCACACGGGGCCTCAGCAACTTAGCCCGGGAACACCCGCCGCGGCGTCCTGTGCCCAGGCAATCGCGCCGACTCGACGCCCCGCGACATGCTCCGCGACCGCCGATCGAGGGCGCCACGTCTCGGGCCCGCGATACCCATCGCCGCCGTTTCCCGAGACGAAGCAGCCCCTTCTCGATCCTCCCGAATCCAGCGATACTTCGCATTCTTCCAAGCGCGTTCTCCCGCATTCTTCCGAGCGACTTTCGATGACCGACAAGCTCCTGAAGCGACTCTCTTCCGAGGTACTGCTCGGTGACGGTGCCATGGGCACCCAGCTTCAAGCGGCGGGACTCGAACCGGGAGGCTGTGGGGAAGCCTGGAACGTGGACCATCCGGAGAAGATTCTCGAGATCCAGCGCCGATACGTGAGTGCCGGCTCGGACTGCCTCATCACCAATACGTTCGGTGGCAGTCGCGTCATGCTCGAGCGCCATGGAGAAGGAGAGCGCGTCGTCGCCATCAATGAGGCCGCGGTGCGGATCGCCCGACAAGCCTTCGACGATGCGCCGGGCTTCGTGATCGGGGACATCGGTCCCTTCGGCGGCCTCCTGGAACCCATTGGCGACGTCCCTGTGGCCACCGTTGAGCAGGCTTTTCTCGAACAAGCCCGGGCTCTCGCTGGCACCGACGCCATCATCATCGAGACCCAAACATCCCTCGAAGAACTCGGCATCGGAATCACCGCCGCCCGCGAAGCCGGCGCCCCGGTCGTCATCGGCTCCATCGCCTTCGACCTCACCCACGACGGCGAGGACTTCCGCACGATGATGGGAACCAGCCCCGAACAGGCCGCGGAATTTATGGAAGAGCGAAACGTCGACATCTTGGCTTTCAACTGCGGCACCGGCATCGACATGGAATCAGGAGTCGAGATCGCCCGTCGCTATCGACGCGTGTCCCAGCGACCGATCATGGCGCAGCCGAATGCGGGACAGCCCGAGCTCGAGGACTTCCAGGCGGTGTATCACGAAACCCCGGAGCACATGGCAGCCGGCATTCCGGCGCTGCTCGAGGCAGGCGTCAGGATCATCGGCGGATGCTGCGGGAGCACGCCCGCGCATATCGCAGAGTTTCGGAACTGCGTTTCCAAGTGATCAAGACAATCTCACGACGCATCTGTCGTGGGGGACCTCTCTTCCGAGAGGGCGTGCCACCAGTCCCCTTCTTGCCGTCCCTTAGTTCCCCACCCAGTTCACTTTGATCGCCCAGTTCCGCGTCGTCACCGGAATCGCATTGGTCGCGAAGTTGTTGTTGCTCCGAGCGCTCAAGTTGTTGGGAAGAGGGACTCCACAGCCGGACTTGGTGTCGGTTCCATCGGCGTCCGAGCAGATCCAGATGCAAGTGTCCCCCGGAAACACCTTGGCTGCGGCCACATAGGGCTGCCCGCCAATGCCGACGGGTACCGAGTCCGGCAACGGAAAGACCGTCCCGGGATAACACAAATCGGAAGTGGTGTTCGCGGGTAAGACGGAACTCAGCAAGGCAGACCCCGTGGAGAAGTCCGGCTCAATGTCCACGTTCGGGTCAACTCCCGAGGTCAGCCGGTGAAACCCGACCCACTCCATGGATTGGGATCCGCAAAAATCGTTCACGCTGATCTCGACACTCGTCACCAACGCGTTGTCCAGACCCGCGGCGGTGTTCGAGGACGCGGTCCCCATGTTGACGACAAACCAGTCCGACGGGCCCGAAGGATTGGTCACTTTCCAGCAGAAACCGTCGTGGTCGCCATCATCTCGAATTCCGTAGCAGGCCGAAGGACAGGCGGTCGGCGGCTGCATTGGGTTCATGGTCGCCGTGTTGCTGATCTTCAGCTTCGGCTTGTTATTGGGCTTGAGGTCGCAGTAGTCCTGGTAAATCAGGCAGAGCGTGATCGGAGCAGCCCCCAGACCGCAAGGAAACGGCGCACACAGCTCCCAGGTGTCGGGCTTCGGACCCGGAGCAAAGGCATTGCCCGTCGTCGTGAAGACGACCGGAATTCCCAAGTTCAGCAACGGGACTCCGGCGGAGCAAAAGAAGAGAAGACTTCGCTGCCCCGTCTGCGTTCCCCAGAAGGTCAGGCAGTATTGTTCAAAGGAGTTCAAAGTTACCGAGGGCACACCATTGACCAAGAACGTGTTCTTCCCCACCGCCTCGGGCCGTGTGACCAAACCCAGTTGCCAATTCAGTCCGGAGTTCAACGCGCCGGTGTCATAGTTCGTGGTGGATGCAAAAGAGCGATTGAAGGCTGGGCCAAGGGTGTCTGCACCCAACCAGGTTGCGCTATCCCCCGGGCGCTGCTGCATGGCGACGTGAATGTCCGTCGAACCCAGATGGAAGCACGGCAAAGCGTAGCTTACGAAGTCGGTGAACCCGTCATCGGGATTCACCCCCGCCAGAAACTCATGAAGCGGATTGCTCAGATTCGGCGTGTTGGGAAACACCCCTGATTCTGGATAGATCCCCAACGTCATCGTGTCTCCCGACCCAATCGTATCCCAGACATCGACGCAGATTCCGAAGACCGCATTGCTCTGACAAGACGAATCGAAGTCCACATTGAACCAATCGCTCGCGCCCGCGGGATTGTTCAGCTTCCACCACGAGTCTGTCCCCGATCCATCATCAAAGACCTTGCAGTCCAGGGAAACCGGCACGTCCACCCCAGCAACCTGTCCGATCGCCGGAAGCTCGAGAGCAGCTACGGCAACGATCGCGGCGAGCATTCTCATGGAAGACTCCTTAGGAACAGGGCCAGGGCTCGACAGCGTTAGCGTCGACCTTCTGGGAGGGTGACACCCCCTCGACCAGCAGGCCTCACGTTCGCAGCACTCGGCACAGGAAGGTTCTCGAAAAATTCCGGTTCGGGGCCTTCTTGACGAGATTTGGGTCTTGTTCGGGTCCTGTTCGTCTCTGTTCGAGTGCAAAGACAACCTCGCCAACCACTCCAACCCAGTGGGAGGAACCATGCGATCGATCGCAGAGACTCGTGCGTGGAGCCCGTGGAAGGAACTGCCCAAGTCGAGAATGTTGGGACAACGGGACCAGCCCAGAGTCACCGACTCAAGGGTACCCCAGAGGTCGACACAGATCCCAAGCGAGGTCCTTCCGAAGAGATCCGGGCAACGGTTGGCGATCGAATCAACGAACCAGCGTATCTAGTTTCCCACCCAATTCACCTTGATCGCCCAATTGTGATTGGTGACCGGGAACGCATTGGTGACGAAATTGTCATTGCTTCGCGCGCTGAAGTTGTTGGGGAGAGGAGATCCGCACCCGGATTTGTTGTCGGTCCCGTCGGTATCAGAGCAGATCCAAATACACGTATCTCCCGAGAAGACCTTGATCCCTGCGACGTAGGGCAGCCCTCCGGTCGAAATCGGAACCGCTGTCGGCAAACTGAAAACCGTGCCTGGGTAGCAACCGCTCGAAGTCGTGCCATCGGGGACAGGGACATTGAGGATTGCCGCTCCAGTCGCCAAGTCAGGCTCGACGTCCACACTCGGGTTGGTCCCCGCCTTCATTCGATGATAGCCAACCCATTCCACCGAGGGGGAAGCGCCACAAAAGATGTTCATCGCGATCTCGACACTGGTCACGCCCGTGTTTCCCATTCCAGCGGCCGTGTTCGAGGACGCAGTCCCGAGGTTCACAACGAACCAGTCCGAGGGACCGGACGGGTTCGTGACCTTCCAACAGAATCCATCGTGGTCGCCATCGTCTTGGATTCCGTAACACGCCGAGGGACAAGAGGCCGGCGGTTGAACCGGATTCATGGTGACCGAATTGCTGATCTTGAGCTTTGGCTTGTTGTTTGGCTTGAGATCACAAAAGTCCTGATAGATCAGACACAAAGTAATCGGCGCGGGGCCAAGGCCGCAGGGAAACGGCGCACAGAGCTCCCAAGTTTCGGGCTTGGGACCAGGGGCAAACACGTTGCCCGTCGTCGTGAACGCGACGGGGATTCCCAAACTCACCATCGGGATTCCCCCCGAACAAAAAAACAAGAGAGATCGTTGACCGGTTTGAGTCCCCCAGAACGCCAAGCAGTAGGGGTCGAACGAGTTCAAAACGACGGAAGGCTCGCCGTTGACGAGGAAGGTGTTCTTCGCGGCCACGACGGGGCGCGTTACCAATCCGAGCTGCCAGTTCAGCCCCCCATCGCTTGCCCCCGTGTCGTAGCTTGTGGAAGTGACGAACGATCGGTTGAACGCGGGGCCAAGGGTATCTGCACCCAACCACGTGCCGCTATCTCCGGGCCGGGGTTGCATGGCGACGTGGACATCCGTGGAGCCCAGGTGAAAGCAGGGCAAGGCGTAGCTGATGAGATCCGAGAACCCATCGTCGGGCTCGACTCTGGCGTGCAGCTCATGGAGTGGATTGTTCAAGTCCGGCGTATTGGGAAAGACTCCCGACTCGGGATAGATTCCCAAGGTCATGGTGTCACCCGCCCCGAATGTGTCCCAAACATCGACGCAAAGGCCGAACACCGCATTGCTTTGGCACGTGGAGTCGAAGTCCACGTTGAACCAGTCGCTGTCGCCAGCCGGATTGTTGAGCTTCCACCAAGAGTCGGAACCCGATCCTCCGTCGAACACTTTGCATTCCAATGAGAATGGCACGTCCACTCCGGCAACCTGCGCGCCGGCGGGGCCCACGAGAACGGCAGAGGCGAGCATCGCAACGAGGCTTCTCATCGGGAACTCCTTCGACATGAGGGATGGACGACTCCGCATTCGCGAGAACCCCATCAAAGGGTGACATCCGCTCCCGCCAATGACCCACCGACTGGACACGTCGTCTTGATACTAGAAAGTTCGGAAGAAATCCGCTGGCCGGGTCACTTCCCTGGAGGTTCGGCGGTTGTTCGGTACTCGGAAGGGAACCGCGTATCATCGGAAACTCGGTCACTTGGAATCACGATTGCCCCGGAGACCATTGCCATGCGCCATCGACTCGGAGACGAGAACTCCGCTGCCGAGGACAAGCTCCCTCCCCAAGCCGACGATGGCTCCGGGGTCGGTGTCAACTATGCCGACGCTTACTTCGGTGCGATGAAGACCATCCTCGACGATGGCAGGAAGGTCCTCTGCAAGCGCCGCGGTTTGAAGGTGACGTTTCACGTCGGCGACAAGAGGGGCGAGGCGTTGATGCGAAGGCTCGAGCACGGCCCCGACGAGAAGACGATTGTCCAGACCGCTCTTCACTCCGCGGTCGCGAACGCCGGAGCACAACTGATCGTCGAAGACGGGGTCCTCTACCTGGAAGTCGATGATTGACCGAATGAGAGCCCTCCCCCTTGACCGGCTCCCGATTGCGCTCTTGAGCGTGGCCGTTCTGACTTCCTGCGGACAGAACTCGACCGGATCTTCCGCCCCGGACGCACCTCCGAACGTTGTCATCATCCTGGCCGACGACTTAGGCTACGGCGACCTCGCCTGCTACGGTTCGAGCATCGTCAAGAGCCCGAGCTGCGATCGGCTCGCCCGCGAAGGCCTCCGATTCACCGATGCGCACGCACCTTCCGCGGTGTGCTCGCCGACGCGCTACAGCGTGCTCACGGGGAACTACCCTTGGCGAGACAATCGGGTGCCGCGTCATTTGGTCTACAACGAAGCGTCCGTCTTCGGTGCGGGCGAGGCCACGATCGCAAGCATGTTGCGTGACCATGGATACGCCACCGCGTGCTTTGGCAAATGGCACTTGGGTGCGCAAGACCGAACCCCGATCGACTGGAATGCCCCCCTGCGACCGGGTCCTCTCGACGTCGGATTCGACTCTTACTTCGGAGTGATCAACAGCCACAATCAGCCACCTCAAGTCTGGGTCGAAGGCGATCGGGTCGTCGGCCAAGGTCAGGACGATCAACTCTTCATCGATGCCAACAAGCAAGTGACCGGTGTCCGTCAAGAAAGAGACAACACCACCATCGGCAAGTCTCTGGCGCAACGGGCCGTGACTTTCATTGAAGAGAACCACGACCGCCCGTTCTTTCTCTATCTTCCGACCTGCGCCGTTCACTTCCCTTACACCCCTTCTCCAGACTTTTCTGGCAGCGAACTCGGCAGCTACGGAAACTTCTTGGATCAGTTCGACTGGCAAGTCGGGCAGATCCTCGAATGCCTCGACCGCCTCGGTCTCGCCGACAACACCCTCGTTGCGGTCACCAGTGACAACGGCGGAATTGCCCCCTCGGATCCAGAAACCGGGGATCGCGTGGACGTTCCGCGCAAGCTCAACGAACACAAGAACTACAAGCACTCCGTCAACGGTCGGCTTCGCGGACGAAAAGCATGCATCTATGAAGGCGGCCACCGAGTGCCATTCCTCCTTCGATGGCCCGCCGGCATTGCGGAGCCAGGCCGAGAGGTCGGTGAAACGGTTTCCCTGGTCGACTTGCTCGGCACCATTGCCACAGCCACCGGCATTTCCGCACCGCCGAACCTGGGTCGGGACAGCCACGCGCTCCAACCTTTGTTCCGCAAGTCCACTCGGGACCAGTTCACCCGCGAATGCACCGTCAGCGTGTCCCGGTTCAACGCCCATTTCGCCATTCAACAGGGACCGTGGAAGTTGATCCTCTTGAGAGATCCTGTCGGAGTCTGCGAACAGGCTCCGTGGCGAGAAGGTCGCCTCGGGCCCTCCAC
The DNA here is from genome assembly GCA_028289345.1 of Planctomycetota bacterium. Classification (GTDB taxonomy): domain Bacteria; phylum Planctomycetota; class B15-G4; order B15-G4; family SIAN01; genus JANQQL01. The sequence continues at coordinate 66,104 of JANQQL010000015.1, forward strand.
TCCCGAGCTGTTCAACCTCGCCACCGACCTCGGGGAGTACCACAACGTCTACGACCAGCATCCCGAGGTTGTGCAACGTTTGACAGCCCTGTTGGAATCCGAGGAGGGCTCTGGCTGACTCATCTTGGCGGCGGATCGTCGTCAGGCACCGCTGTCTAGTGTTTCGCCCATGCAGATCCTGCATTCTCCTGGCCCCTGCTCGTCAGTTCTGAGTCGCAGGTCGATGAGCAAGCACCATGACCAGCGATCACCGACCACGCACGCCTCGGGGATCGCCCTTGGCGACCTTCTTGAGCTCAGCCGCGAGACAACGCCGAGAGGAGCCCGTGCCGACCTCGCAGTGACGTCGCGGGAAAACCAGCAGGAACCCGAACAAATGTTCGGGTGTTGGCCAACGTCATCGATGACTCCTCGATTTGCCCACCACTCTTGCGAGCAACCCTGTGCTTTTTGCCGAAAGCAGCTTCGCCAGCGCGCGCTAGTCTTTGCCGACGTTCAGGGAGGAGTCGTTTTTCGATGGCGCTTACGTTCGAAGTCAGCGAAGTGGTCGCCGCCTCGCCCCAACGAGTTTTCCAGGCGATGACCGACCTCGAGTCCGCCCAGGACTGGGCTCCGGATCTGGTGAAAATCGAGCTTCTGACCGAGGGCGACTTCGGACTGGGGACTCGCTGGAACGAAACCCGCCGTCCCCATGGCCGAGAGGCCACCGAACAGTTCGAGGTCTCCGCCTTCGAACCTCCTTGGGCATTCCGGCTTCGCGTCGACGGCACCAAAGGGACTTCTGGCCAGGGCGAGTACCTGTTCGATTACGAACTCATGCAAGACGGCCCGCGCACCCAAGTCACGGTTCGTGGTGAGATTCGCCAACTTGGCCGCCTGTTGACCGTGGTCGGCAAGCTGTTTCTCGGCCCGTTCAAGAGGTCGGTGGGACGCGACCTGACCGCTTTGAAGCGATATGTCGAAGGCAGAGCCGCAAGCGCCGAATGAGTTCCGATGGCGGCTGGCGCCGTGATCGACTCGGCGCACCGGCCCATTCTCCGCATCGTTCCGTTCGGCGAGCCTGCTCGCCTCCCGGAAGCGACTCGTACCCGCCCGGCGCCCTACAAGTGCTTTTCGTCGGAGGCCGCTTCGAGTCGCCCCCGCAGTTCCTTCACGCGCTCGGCGTCCTCGCGGCGACAAACCAGCGTGATGTCACCGGTGCGAACCACGATCAAATCGTGCACTCCGATGAGCGCCACCAGCCCCTCCCCGCTTTCCACGATGTTGTGAGAGGAGTCCAGGGACTGCACCTGTCCCAAGCAGATGTTGCCATCGCTGTCCGGCGGATAGTGCCGGGCGAGGGCCGGCCAGGACCCGACATCGTCCCACTGAAAGGAGGCTTCCACGACGAGCCGAGTGTCGCACTTTTCCATGACGCCGTAGTCGATGGAGGTCTGCGGAAAATCGGGATACACCTTGGCGAGTTGATCTGAGGGAGGCACCGGATCGGGACAGTCATCGAGGGTCGCCAGGCCTTTGGAGATCTCCGGCAAGAACTGCTGGATGCACTCCAACATGCGCCGTCCTTCGAAGAAGAACATGCCCGCATTCCAGTAGTAGTTCCCTGACTTGTAGTACAGTTCCGCGGTTTGGCGATCGGGCTTCTCGCGGAACGACTCGACGGTGAACGCTCCGGCGTCGTCAACTTCGAGGGGCTCCCCGCGTTGGATGTAGCCATAGCCGGTTGCCGCGTCGCGAGGAGGAATGCCGAACACCAGCAAGTGGTCGGGTGAACGGTCCAACAGGCGATTGGCGGCTTGCACCGTCTCTTGAAAGCGCCGCACCGGTTCGACGACGTGATCGGCCGGCAGCACCAGGATGCGCGCTTCTGGGTCCTGACGCTGAATCAACCAAACCCCCAGCGCAACCGCGGGGGCCGTGTCACGAGCCGCCGGCTCGGCAACCACCTGCGCCGCCGGCACTTCCGGCAGCATCTGCCGCACCTCCTCGGCATAACGATCGCTGGTGATCACCCACACGCGCTCCGCGTCCACGATGCCAGAGACCCGTTCCACGGTCTCACGCAACAGCGGTGGCCGATCTCCGAAAGCAAGCAGCTGCTTGGGACGATGGCGCCGACTCTTTGGCCAAAAGCGCGTGCCCGAGCCTCCCGCGAGGATCATCACGTGAAGCATGCCGATCTCTTTCATGGCGGTGGTTCCCGGTCAGAATCGCGCCGGCAGGCCGCGCGGGGCCATGGGCGAAGTTCGTGGCCGGTCCAGATGCCCGCCCAAACTTCGGGGCATGATCGAGACAGGGTCCCATCGAATGCGAGGGTCTTGGTAAGGACCCACGAATCGGAAGGACAAGGCTTCCCGCTCGACTCTGGAAACCAGCCAATTGGCGAGATCCCCCAACAGCGGGATGTCGACGAAAGGAAATTCTACGTGCAGCATGGGAAACAGATGCAAATCCAATCCCTGGGGTCCGAGGTACCCCTGCCCCTGCAGGCTGAGAGCGGGCCCAACCAAATCCAGATCCCAGAGGCGCAGCTGGCCGCGTTGAATCTCCACGTCGACGCGCCCCTCTTCGAACTTCGGGGGCCCCTTTTGTCCGACAATGCGAGAGATTCCCAACTCGTAGAGACGTTGGAACACGGGGATGGACCACAGCTGCCCATCGCGCACGTGCACCGTGCCGCCCGCCAGCAAATTGTTGAGCCCTGCCTCGAAACCGCGAACCCGAAGTTCGACGTCGAGAGCCCCTTGCCAGTCCCGGGTGACCGGGTTGCCTTCGCCGAGAATCCGATGGAGCTGAGCTCCTTGGAGGGACACCGCCCCCTCATACGGATCGCCGGCAAGGAACGGGAAATGCCAGTGATTGGCACCACGCACGAAGCGGCCCCCGGCGAAGTCCGCCTCGAGATCACGCAGGTGCAGCCCACGATCATGGAGGAGAACGTTCGCCGACAAGTTTTGGAACAGCATCCGCCGGAACCGAAACGAGGTGTTGCGCAGCTCCCCGACGACTTTGCGGCGCCGATCGATCCCCGTGCCGGGTCCCGCATCGAGACGCACATTGAGGGTTCCTTCGACGTCGGACAAACCGAGGAAGCCGAACACTCCGTCAGCAATCCCCAACTCGGCCACCACATCGATCGCATAGTCCGCCGGAGATTCGATCGGAATACTGAGTTGCAACTGGCGCAAATCCACTTCGGACCGGCCACTGGCGCTCCATCGTCTCAACAACACCCGTGAGGCCTGAGGGAGTACCGGATGAAGCAGCGTTTCGAGGGGCATCCCTTGCAGGGATCCGCGGGTGGTGATGTCGGTGGTTTCGTCGTTCCAGATCACGTCTCCGCGCTGAAAACGAATCACTCCGTCGCCGAGGAATCCGCGCACGCGACTCCAAGACGCCGTCTTGGCACGGAAGTCCGCCTCGACCCGTCCACCGTTCCAAATCACCGGGCGAGCAAACTGGGGCAACTCAAAACTCATCCCATCGCGCGCCAGTTCGCTGGATTGACTGGTCCAGGAGACCCCCGGAGCCAGGTCCGGAGACACGCGCAACTTGCGCAACTCCCAGTCGCTGCCCACTCGGTCCAGGTCCGCCCGCAATCGAATGCGGCCTTCCGGACGGGCCTTTCGCAGATTCTCTGCGGCGGCCGGGGAAAGCTCGGCGAGCACGTCCAACGCGCCGTCCGCTTTCTCTCGATGAGAAAGCAAGATTCGATCGCCCACGGCGGTGAGGGTTCCGGTTTCCGGGACATCCTCGCCTCCGCGGATCGACCCGACGAACTGGATCGGTCCACCGAGCGCTTGGCCCTTCAACGGATCACTGGAGGCGATGCGAACTTCGAAGCTGCCGTCCCTGGCTCCCCGGTAAGCCACGGTGCCTTCCAGATCTCGCACGAGCATCGGTAAGGGAGCCGGCTGCATGTCGACTTCCTTGGCACGCACATCCACCGCCCAAGTCGGCTCTCCCCCCTGGCTGCGCCTTGCCCAGCGAGTGTCGACATCCACCACGCCCCGTGGATTGCAACGACTCCAGAACTCCTCCAATCGTCCTTCCGCCAGCTCCGCACAGGCATTCCGGAAAGACGGCTCCAAGGGGATGTTCTCGCCGCGGAATTCCAGATCGAACGGCGCTCCTTCCCGAGTCAGGGCGATGTCCCCTTCGACTTCGATCGATGCCGAAACCGGACCGGCCAACGGCGTGCCGGTCAACCCACGCAGTTCCAGTCGTCCGGGCACCACAATGACCCGGCCTCCCCGCACTCGAAATGGATAAGGAAACGGATCGGGATTGACCGTGACGTTGTTCGGAATTCCTTCAATCGTGAGAGCGCCCTTGCCTTCGGTTCCCCCGTCGAAGGTGAGGATCAAATCCCCCGACCCCTTCACCTTCAGCAGGTCGAACCAATCCGCCACCTGATCGCCGAGTCCGGTTCGACACGCGGTCACGGAGGCTTCGTTCACCGCCACGTCTTTCGCTCGGATTTCGATGTGCGTCGTGACTTCTCCGCCGGCGTAGGCGACTTCCCCGGACACGGAAACATCTCCGCCAGAAATCACCTTGCCGCGCAAATCCGTGGCGTGCACGCGATTCGGTTCGATGTGCACGGTGCCGGTGAGGTCGACCACCGACAACGGGAATCCGAGGGGAGGCACGCCGGGCTTCGTGGCGAAACCGTGGAAACAAGCGCTGGCACTGACCAGCTCCAAGTCGTGCCAGAGTTCCGGGCCGTCAGGCCCTCCGCGCACGCGGCTGGCAATGCGAAACTTGCCCCCCGGCTGCAACGCGTTCAGAAGCTGGCGACCCAGCTTGTGTTGCGAGATCGCCGCCAGCATTTCCTCGCTCAGCTCCATCACATCTGAGCGTACGGTGAACTCCGCTTCGGAGACGCCGAACAAGTCTTGGACGACTCCATTGATGCGAATCCTGGTGTCATCATGGGTGCCCACCACGTCTTCGACGAACAGGGAACCGCCGGCCAGGCGCACGGGTCCACTCAAGTTGCGAATCGTGCAAGGAAACACTCCCGGCCGAAGATCGACTCCCAAGAGGTCGACGACCATGTCGATCCCCCAACCCTCGGGAGAGTTGCGCAGGACCAGGGATCCGGCCAATGGACCATGGGGCGAGTACTCGTCGAGCTGACTCAAGAAGGACGACGTGAACGACTCGCGCACAAGAGCGCTCTCGATGGGCACCGCGTGTTCCCGTGGAATGCGCAGGGACAGTTCCGCCAGGCCGTTGCGGCTTCCGTGGCCACTCACCTCCACAACCAACGAGTCAAAGATCTTCAACGAGCCTTCGAGCACCCATTGGCTGGCGTTCTGAGCCACGATGCGCAAGCTCTCGACCGCCACCGGATTCGCGAGGGGATCGCGCAGGGTTTCTTCCAATTCGCGCTGCACCGGCCCTTGCCCCTGCCAGCGCAGAGCGCCGCCCTTGACCTGGATCAGGGGAACCAAGTCGTATTGCGGAGGACGCAGGAAGATCTTTGCCAGATCCGTCCCCTCCTCGGTCTCGGTGACCGTGACATTGGGGTTCACCAACTCGATCCGGGTGATCTTGCGGTACAGCGGGGAGAGCCCCACGTCCACGCGTCCAAATTCGACGCACGGTTCACGGGTCACCGGAGAGAACACGGTCAGGCCGGAGAGTTCTGCCCCGGTGCTGCTCAGCGACAGATCCTCGATGTGGACCTCCGCTCCGAACACTTCGGCAAGCACCATCTCGGCCGTGGACTCCATCAGCCGGCCGAAGTACGCCCACGCCCACAGCCCCACTGCCAGGACCAGCAGAATCCAGAAACCGCGCCTGAGAAGGACCCGCGTTCGGGGCACCAAGACTCTCCTCGTTGCCTCTCCTCACGAGGCCAAGGGAGCGGAATTACCGGGCCGTCAGTGCCCGGGCTTTCAGGTACTCCCTAGCGACTCGCTTGCCGATGGAGCAGAGCACCTCGTGTGGAATGGTATCGGCCGACGAGGCGTGCTCTTCCAAGGAGATCGCCTGACGTTCTTGCTGGCCGACCAGGGTCACCCGATCGCCCACCTCCACGCCGGGGATCTCCCCCACGTCGAGAGTCGCGTAGTCCATGGAAACCGCGCCCACCACCCGGGCCCGAGCTCCCCGGACCAGAGCCTCTCCCCCCTGACAGAGCCGGATCGACAGCCCGTCGTTGTAACCCATCGGAATCGTGGCAATTCGAGTGGGTTCCGCGCATCTGTGGAGACGCCGGTATCCGATCGAAGACCCGGCTCGGACGTCCTTCAGAAACACCACTTGAGTGTGCAGCGAGACCACGGGCTGGAGCTGTTCTGCCATGGGATGGGCTCCCTCGGGGGCCACCCCCAGGAGAGCCAACCCGCAGCGCACCATGTCAGCATCGGCGGGCAAGGCCGAGAACACCGCTGGACTCGCGGAGGCGTGGAACAAAGGCTCTCCCATCCCTTCACGGCGAATCTGCTCACGGACTTCTTGGAACAGCTCCCATTGGGCCTGATTCTCTGGATCGGGGGCGCATTGGGTGCCGGCGAAGTGGGTGAGCACCCCCTCCCATTCCAGTTCTTGGTGCTGACTGATCTTGCGCGCCAGCGGCAACACTCGCTGAGGCAAGACGCCAAGTCGCCCCATGCCCGTGTCGACTTTCAGATGCACCCGGGCTCGCCGTCCTTGACGGCGACATTCGGAGGCCATGGCATCGATGCGGCTCTCGGAATGAATGCACACCGAGATGTCCTGGCGGATGACTCGTTCGACCTCACCGGGAATGATCGCGCCGAGCACCAAAATCATGCCCGCGACGCCCGCCTGACGCAGTTCGATGGCTTCCGTGGAATCGCCCACGCCAAACGCGTCGACACCCAAGGAGCGAAGTTCTTGGGCCAGCGGAATGGCGCCGACGCCATACGCGTCGGCTTTGAGGACAGCCATCAGTCGGGTGGAGGCTTGAAGTCTCCCTCGGATCACCCGCACGTTGCCGCGCAAGGCATCCAGTCGAACGTCCGCCCAAGCCCGATGACGATGGGTCACGTCCTCGCTTCGAACCTCCTCTCCGCCTCAGAATTCCGCAAGTATAGCGGGAGGACGGTTTGGATCCGATCTTGTTCACCGCACAGGAAACGCTGTCGCGCCAAGCGCAGCACGGCCGTGGCTTCAGGAACCAAGCCGTCGATGGATGGCGGAATGCCCATGCGTGAGCAGCCATCTCCGACGAAGAATGCGTCGTGCGGAATCTCGGTGCGAATTTCTTCGGGAGCACCGACCATGGGACCTTCTTCCATGCGCGGCACGCCTTCCGACCAGCGGAACACGGCGGCGTACACTTCCCCTTGCCGAGCATCGACGAGGGAGACGATCGGCTTGCGTTGCGCGCCGGCCTGATAGGCCAGGGCGCTCAACGAGTTGATCCCCAAGAGCGGGCATTCCCAAGTCCACGCCAGGGTGCGCGCCACGGTGACGCCAATGCGCAACCCGGTGTACGAACCGGGACCAACGCCCACTGCCAGATAGTCCGGACGGGTCAGTCCCGCTTCCTTCAGCAGCTCTTCCACCGAGGGAAGGAGCATCTTTCCGTGGGCGAGACCTTCGGTGAAACGAATCACCCGCGGGGGATTCACATCGTCCACGACGACGGTACCGACGTTGCCCGAAGTCTCGAGGGCCAGTCCAATAGGGGTGCCTTCCACGGGGGATTCTCCTGTTTCCGAGATGCCACGGAGAGGAAGCGGCCCGTCGGGCGTCAACTCGGAGAGGTCACTCCCAGCTGCGACTCGACGTGGTCCGCCAGGTCCGCTGCCAGGGACTCGACGCGTCGCGCATCCAGACCCTCGACCATCACCCGCAGCACGGGCTCGGTCCCGGAGTACCGGACCACGACTCGACCACTTCCACCGAGTTCCTTTTCGGCATCGGCAAGCTTTTCCCTAAAGCCGGAAATCTCTTCGAGCGGCGGGCGCTGGGAAACCCGCACGGCTTTGAGGACCTGGGGAACCGGCTGCATCAGCTCGGCGAACTCGGACAACGCCTTGCGGCGTCGCACCAAGAGTTCGGCCACCCGCAGCGCGGTGTAGAGGCCGTCGCCCAGATAACCCAGCGAGGCTCCGAAAATCACGTGGCCGGACGGCTCTCCGCCGAGGCAGAAGCCGCCCTCGCGCATGCGAGCGCTGACAAAGCGATCTCCGACAGGGGTTCGTTCCAGGTTGCCACCACGATCACGCAGGAACAGCTCCAGACCGAAGTTGCTCATGATGGTGCCGACCACGCAGTTGCCCGGAAGCTCTCCGCGTTCCATCAGGTCGAGGGCCACGGCGGCCAGCACTCCGTCCCCGTCGACCAACTGGCCCCGCTCGTCCACCAACACGACCCGGTCCGCGTCCCCGTCCACGGCCAAACCAAAATCGGCCCCGCTTTCTTGGACGAGTGCAGACACTCCTTCGGGATGCAGGGAGCCGCAGTCGTCGTTGATGTTGTTGCCGTCCGGCTGGTGGCCTCGCACCACGACCTCTGCCCCCAATTCCTGGAACAGCCGCGGCCCGACTTGGTAGGCCGCCCCATGGGCCATGTCGAGAGCGAGTTTCCTGCCGCTCAGGTCCACGCTGCCGACGGTTGCCTTGAGCGCTGTCAGGTAACGATCGGCCCCATCACCAATCGGTTCGATCACGGCTTTCGAAGTGGGAATGCCTTCGGCATCGTCCCTCGCCCAGCGAGCTTCGATCCAGCGGGCGTCTTGATCACCAAGCTTCTCTTCGCCCTTGGTGAAGATCTTGATGCCATTGTCTTGGGCTGGATTGTGAGACGCCGAGATGACCGCCGTCAGAGCGGCGCCCAACTGGTTGCCGACCAAGGCGATGCCCGCCGTGGGCAACACACCGACGTCCAAGCAGCGCACTCCGCGCGCCGTCAAGCCGCGGCAAAGCGCCTCTCCGATCTCTTCTCGACTCCCCCGCGTGTCACCTCCCAACACCACGGGCCCGGGAAACGCACGCTCTTCCATGAAGTCGGCGAGAGCCGCTCCCAGACTGGTCACATGGGCCGGCAACAGCGGGCCTTCCCCGGCCTTGCCTCGCACCCCATCGGTCCCGAAACGGAATTCCTCTGCACTCATGGATCGTCCCCACGCCATGCCACCTCGATGACGTCCGAGTTGTTCTCGACGTCCAAGAAGCGAACGTCCAAGTTGGGAGGGAATCCCGGAAACTTGTGAATCTGAATCTTCACGTCGATGGGTTCCTCGGTGTTGAGCTCCTGGACTCGCACGAAGAGAGCCACGTACTGGTTCGCTTCGCGGATCGCCGCTCCGTCCGGGTTCTTGCGAAACCCCTCGGGCGCAACGATCTGCAAGTCTCGGCTGATGTCGTCCTTGTTGGTGAAGTGAGGCCGTTGTCCAAGTTCCCACTTCTGCTTCAGTACCTGGGTCAGGAACTCCGGGTCCGGGTCGACGATCTGCACCGTCTTTTCGAAGATCGCATCGTCTCCCGTCAAGGGGACCATGTTCTCGACCAAACGGATGCGGGCGGAGACCCGGGACGTGTCGGCGAAGCTCAGATTCTCGTCCAAGAGAGGCAAATCCGAAACCTCGACCCGATCGGATTGTCCGGTGACGTCGACCGCGAAAAGCGGCTCGCCTGTGGTTTCGCCGTCGATGCGCTCCAGGTGGGATCGCGGCCCCCGCAGGGTCACCTGGCGGGGCTGAAAGGCGGTCCACTTGGGGTCATCGTCGAATCGCCAACCGGATTCCGGCTCACCGACGATCCGTAGGTGCTCGGGGCCCAGAGTCAGCTTTCGCTCGTCCTCTTCCGCCAGATGGAAGGTGACGTCGTCCACGATTTCGACGGCCCCTCCGGTCCCCAGATCCGCGGCGACTCGGTCCAGATCGAGATCTTCGCCGGTCAAACTGACGTCCCCCGCAAACGACGGACGCCAGAGCAGCTTGCGCGGACTCTGGATTGCCTCGGAAATGGCGTTGCGCGTGCCGGACAAACGCAAGCGGAACTGGCTGGGGTTCTTGCCCCCCTTCACGGCAATGACCCGGCTCTCCCCTCGCTGCACCACCACCAACACCCAGTTGGAGCCCCCCGGGTTCAAGCGCTCCTCGGTGCCGGCATCGGCAAACTGAACGGTCACCGTCTTGATCTGCTCATCGCGCACCTGGCGGTCGATCGAAGAAAACACGATGAGAGCCAACACCGCCGCAATCCCCTTGCGGCCGATGTCACGCCGGAACATCCGATAGAAGAAGCTTTGCGGTGGTTTCGCGGTGAGCGCCATTGGTCACTCCTCCGACGGGGTGGCGAGAATCGAGTCGATGGTGCTCGCCAATTTGCGCGAGTTCTCGACCTTCTTCAGCTCCCCGCGAAACGCGATCGACAAGCCGCCGGTTTCTTCCGAGACGACGATCGCGAGGGCATCGCTCTTTTCGGAGACCCCCACCGCCGCCCGGTGGCGAGTGCCGTGTTCGGGACTGATGCTGGGATTCTCGGAAAGGGGCAACAAGCAGCCTGCTGCGACGATTCGATCTCCGCGAATGAGAACCGCTCCGTCGTGCAACGGTGTGCCCGGTTGGAAAATGCTCTCGAGCAGCGGCGGATCGACCTCGGCACTGAGTCGCACAGCGCCCTCCATGAAGTCACGCAAACCAATCGATCGCTCCAAAACGATCAGTGCTCCGATGCGACGCCGACTCAGTCGCTCGGTGGCTTCGGAAATGGCCTGGCCGCGAGAGTGAGCAATGCTGGTGAGCCGATCAAAGGCCGGGTTCTCGCCGATGCGGATGAACGCCCGTCGAATCTCTGGTTGGAACAAGATCAGCAAGCCCAAGATCAAGATCAGGACGGTCGGAGGAGGGCTCAGCAGGACTTCCAGGTGCGGCATGTTGAAGCCGAACCAATCGCGCAACAGGAGGAACGCCAACGCGACCATCAAGCTGATGAACAAGAGCCCGCGCAGGATGCCGAGACCCGAAGACCCACGCAGAAATCGCAACGCGTAGTACAGCCCGAACCAAAGCACGGCCAACTGAAACAGGTTGGCCGGACTCAGCAAAGCGGAGAAGAGGTCCACGAAATCAGGCATCGATGACTGTCGCTCACTCCCTCACTTGCGGCCTGACCCTTCGAAACCGCCGAAACTCCCTCGGAAGCCCCGAGGATCCCTCCAGACCTACCCCCTCCCGCAACCATAGCGGGGCTCGGTCGGGGGACGAGGGACGATCCTCTTCACTCCTCGTCCAGCGCGGCCACGACGCTCAAGGCATCGCGCGTACCCGCCACATCGTGGACCCGAAGGATCTCCACACCCCGGGACGCGGCCCAAACGTGGACCGCGTGACTGGCCGGGTCTCGCTCCGCCGCCGTCTTTCCGGTCAGCTGGCCCAGAAAGCTCTTCCTCGAGACCCCCAGCAAGATCGGAAACCCAAGTTGCCGTAAGTCCGCCAGTCCCCGGATCAGGGCCAAGTTGTCTTCCAGCCGCTTGCCGAAACCGATGCCGGGATCGACCACGATCTGCGGCTCGCGAATGCCTGCAGCCAGCGCGCGTCGCAGCGCCTCTCCCAGCTCTGAGCAGACCTCTGCCACGCAGTCTTGATACTGGGGGGCGTCTTGCATCGTTCGAGGCGTCCCGCGTCGATGCATCAGGACCACACCCAAGCCCTGCTCCGCAATCAGGGGCAGCAAGCGCGGATCATCCCACCCGGCGCTGGTGTCATTGACGATGGTTGCTCCCGCCAGGAAGGCGGCTTGCGCCACTTCCGACTTGGTGGTGTCCACCGAAAGCGGTAGGTCCACCCGACGTGCCAGCGCCTCGATCACGGGAACCACGCGATCTTGCTCTTCTGTGACGGAAACAGAGCGCGATCCCGGCCGGGTCGACTCGCCTCCCAGATCAAGGAGATCCGCACCGGCCTCGGCCAGCGCTTCGCCGTGGGCGATGGCGTCGTGTTTGGACAAGTAGCGGCCGCCATCCGAAAACGAATCCGGAGTGACGTTGACGATCCCCATGATCCGAGGACGCGTGACGTGAAGTCGCAGAGACCGTTTGCCGAGGGTCCACTCGCGACCAACGCCTCCGGGTGTCACGAAACCGCAGGCTCCCCGGCTGGAGGCAAATCCCCTTCCGGTTCCTGGAAACCCCGGGCTCGATTGGGTTCCGGTTCGACTCTCGGGGCGGGCTTGGGCTTCGGCGGCGGAGGCAGGGCATGCTTCCGTTCGTAACGTCGGTGCGCCTCTTCCGCGGTCACCCCTTCCAGGATGTCCTCGATCTCTTCTCCGTGGACCGTCTCGTACTTCAGCAGTGCTTCTGCGATCGCCTCCACCTTTTCACGATTCTCTTCGATCATCGTGCGCGCGGTGGTGTAGCACTCGTCTAGGAAGCGCTTCACTTCGGAGTCGATCAGCTGAGCCGTGGTTTCGCTGAAGTTGCGATGTTTGACGATCTCGTTGCCAAGGAAGATGGAGTCATCGCTTTCGGCGTAGCTGATGGGTCCGAGCTTGTCACTCATCCCCCATTGGGTGACCATCATGCGAGCGATCTCGGTGGCCTTCTTGATGTCGTCGTAGGCACCGGAAGTGACGTCGCCGCAGAAGATCTCCTCGGCCAAGCGCCCCCCGTAGGCGAAGCACATGAGTCCGAGCATCTGCTGGCGGCTCTGGTGGTAGTGGTCCTTCTCGGGTAGCACCATGGTCGCCCCGAGGGCCATGCCACGCGGGATGATGGTCACCTTGTGGAGCGGCTCGACGCCGGTGTGCATTGCCCCGACCAAAGCGTGGCCGGCCTCGTGATAGGCGGTGATCCGCTTTTCCTTCTCGTCCATGACCCGGCCGGACTTCTCGCGACCGAAGCGAACTCGATCGCGGGCCTCTTCCAGGTCCGACACGGACACCGCATCGCGACTGTCGAGAGCCGCCTGCAATGCCGCCTCGTTGACCAGATTGGCCAGCTCCGCCCCGGAGAATCCGGGAGTTCCGCGTGCCGTGGTCGCCAGGTTGACGGACGGCTCGAGTCGGATGTCCTTGGTGTGAACTCCGAGGATTGCCTCGCGTCCCTTGACGTCTGGCAAGTCGATGACGATCTGTCGGTCGAAACGGCCCGGGCGCAACAACGCCGGATCCAGGACGTCCGGCCGATTGGTCGCGGCAATCAAGATGATGCCTTCATCGGTTTCGAAGCCATCCATCTCGACGAGGATGGCGTTGAGAGTCTGCTCGCGCTCGTCATGCCCACCGCCCAGACCGGAACCTCGACGGCGGCCGACCGCATCGATCTCGTCCAGGAAGATGAGGCAGGGGCTCTTCTCTCGTGCCTGGCGGAACAGATCTCGAACTCGGGAGGCTCCCACGCCGACGAACATCTCGACGAAGTCCGAACCACAGATGGAGAAGAACGGAACGTTGGCCTCTCCCGCAATGGCACGGGCCAGCAACGTCTTGCCCGTCCCGGGTTGGCCGACCAGCAGGACACCTCGGGGAATCCGCGCGCCGACCTTGGAGAAGCGCGAGGGATCCTTCAGGAACTCGACGATCTCGGACACTTCGCTCTTGGCTTCTTCGACCCCCGCCACGTCGTCGAAGGTGACCCCGGTGCGATCCTTGGAAACCAGCGCAGGACGAGCCCGTCCGAAGGACAGGACACCGCCCGCTCCGCCCGGGTTCCGCATCTGGCGGAAGATCAAGAACCAGAACACGCCGATGATCAGCAGCCACGGCACGATGTTCCAGAACAGGTTGACCAGCAGGGTGTTCTCGCGCTCGAACGACAATGCGGGGCCGTTCTTTTCCCCGACCTTCAACGAGCGAGGGATCAGGTAGCGTTCCACTTCGACGTTGCTGGCCGCCAGTGCCGTCTTCCAGCGGGCCATGTCGACATGGCCGCTGTCCGGCTCCACCCGCACTCGCTGGGCGCGAGTCGGACCGGCTTCGTAGTAATCGAGGAACACCAGATCTTGATCGCCGACCACGATCCAGGATCGATCCGGAGTGATGTGCTCGGACTCGATGGCGTTGAGCAGTTCGGACTCGGACTTGACCGAAGGCTGGCGGTTGACGAAGTCGTAGAAGTCCTTGCCAAGGAGCTCGAGCTCCTTCTTGGGCAAGTCGCAGACGAACATCTTGATGCCGTCGTCTTCGTCGAAGTACTCGCCGGAAACCCTGCCGTCACCCTGCTGGCGCAGCTTCTGCACACTGCCCGAGTAGAGTTTGGTGAGGAACTCCGCCGGCGTGATCTCCTTGTCCTGCAGGCCGCCGCCGAACACGTCGACCAGCAACAAGAGTCCAACGAAGATCAGCAAGAACGTGAAGATGGTCGGCAACCCGCCGCGAGGTTTGCGTCGGCGTTCCTGATCCGTCCCGTCTTGGGAGGGTTCAGCCATGGGTCGTGTCCTTTTTGCCTGCCTGAGTCAGGGAGGGTCGAGCGAATTCAGTTTCGAGTTCGTTCACGATGCGCCGAGCGATGTCAAAAAATGACTCGGCTTGCGCAGACGCGAGGTTCTCTCCCCGCGCCAAGAAAAACTCCGCCCGGTCAACCACTCGAAAGGTTCGCAAAACGTTCTCCGGGTTGCGGGCGTCCTGAATCTCGATCCGTACCGTCGTCACCGCCGAAGATTCTCGGATTCGGTCGCGATCGTCTTCCGACAGCACCCGCTGCTGGAAGCCTTCGATCGTTCCCCTGAGGACGATATCGGCCTCTTCCGGCGACACGATGAAGACCCCTGGCCGAGATCCCAGCTCGCGCTCCACCTGCTGGGTGAGAGCAATCTCGAGATCTCGGAAAAAGGTCTGGTTCTCGAACAGAGGGAGGAAAACCCGCGAATACTCCCGGGGAACCAAACTGCCGGCGGTGTATCCGCACCCTCCCAAGAAGAGGGGGCATGAGACAAGGATGCCGGCTCCCAGAATCATCATTAGCAAATCGGCCGCCGATCGACGAAAGCCCCCGGCGAAAACCGCCCACTCCCGGTCCCGTCGTGTCATCGGCGGGTCCCTCCCCCCAAGGTGTCCAGGCTGTTCAAGGAAACATCCCAGCCACGAGTTTCGAGTTCGGTACGAGCAATCTCCGCCGCGTTGGTTCGCGGATACGCCAAAACGACATTGGCGAAGTGGATCCGGGCGCCCCTGTCCTGCTCTCGCAAGAGATAGAACCGCGCCACTTCCAGCTCCGTCTGAGCGAGAATCTCTTCGGCCTGGGCCATCCCTTGTTCGGCGTGCTCCCGGTGCTCCCCCGGATTCGTCAGGTAGTCCTGGAATCTCTGCCGAGCCGTGTCCGCAGGGGTGGGGTCGTAGCCGATTCCGCGGCTATGCCGCAAGTAACAAAGACCCACCCGATAGCGGGCGAGGTCCGCCCACTCGGACCTTGGATACCGTTGCGTCAGCATCTCGTACTTGTCGGCGGCGAAGTCGAACTCCTCCCGCCCGAAGTGGTACTCGGCGATCCCAGCCAACGCGTCATCGGCGAGATCGGAATAGGGAAAGGCGATGTTGAACTGACGCAGAATCTCCACCCCGAACGGACGTCCCGAGAACAGGTCCTTGAAGAACCAAGACGGCTCCTGACTCAGGTAATGCAGACCGATTTGATAGACGTGCTTCTCGACCTCTGGGAGGAACACCGAATAGGGGTAGTCCTCCATCAGCGTCTCGAAGTGACGAAACGCTCGCTTGCGCTCTTCCCCGTCCAAACGTGCGACCCCGGCAAGGTAGAGCGCCTCCTGGGTGGTTTCGGGATCCAGCTGAGTTCTTTCGAGGAGTTCTTCGGCCATCCGCCGAGCTCGCTCATGGTTGCCAGCTTGCAGCTCGGCACGACTGCCGTTCAGCAGCTCCGCCGGAGCCATGTCACTGATCTCCACCGGCTCTACGGGTTCCGGGCCACCTGCGCAAGCGGACAACACGAGAACGACAACGGCGAATCCACGGGAATCAGCCACGCCGGCGCCTCCGCTCCATTCCCACTCCTCCAAGGCTCCAATCCTCATCCAGCGAGCAATCCAAGTGGTAGACCAGGTGCTGGTCCAGGACCTGGCGACAGCGCCGGATGACAAACCCGGGAGCCGCCTCGACGTCTTGGAGTTTGCGTGCCTCCAGTTGCCTGAACAGTTCCCGCGCGGGCTTGGTCAGAGTCAATCCCTCTCCGGCACTCTGTCGGCAATTGCCGCAGATCACCCCACCCTCTGCAGCCACGTAGGCGCCGCCGGGACGACTGGTGCAACGGACGCAAAGACGCAGTTCGGGCGCGAATCCCATTTGCTTGAGGAACCGAACGTCGAACGACAGCAGCAGCAAAGGGATTCGTTCGAGTGGGATGGTCTCGAGGGTCTGCAACGCGCGGTCAAAGAGGAGGAACGACTCCGTGCTCCCTTCCCCCACAGGAATGGTCTTGACGATCAAGCGCAACAGATGGCTGGCTGCCGAGAACCGTGGCAGGCACTGGCGCAGAACCGGATACGCCGATTCCACTTGCCGCGCGGTGAGCAACCCGAGTCCCCGACCATCCATCACCGTCACTTTGATTTGACCGCGAACCAGCAGGTCGATCGGGCCTTGGTAACTGTTCTTCTCGCGATAGGCACCGCGCGCCAAAACGCCCACCCGACCATGGTCTTCGGTCAGGAAATGAGACACCTGACTGCTCTCGGAGTAGGGAAAGCGCTGGATGGAAATGGCCCGGGTCTGGATGCGTCGCTTCACCAGCGGGAGTCTATCGTTCTCAGGCGGTCGCTTCACCCAGGGGAACGGCGGCGAGCGCGTCTTCGAGCGGCAATTCCACTCGGAAGCCCTGGCATCCCGGCACCCGACGCTCGGTCAGGTCGCCGTTGTGCTTTTGGACGATGTGTCCGGCAATCATCCAGCGGAGGTCATGGCCAATCTGTTCTTCCGCAGTTCGCCTCCCCGACTCCTTTTTTCGAGGCTCGACGGGAAACCGAACATCCACGCGGAATCGGTCTCGCCGTCGCCGCACACGAACTCGGATCCGCGCCCCCTCCGACCGTGATTCCGCCGCCATCCGCAGCAACAAACCGGTGGCGAGCTCGAGCTCATCGTGGCTCCCAGGAACCGCGGGAAGAGAGCGATGTCCGACCAAGATGACCTGGTCATCTTCGAGCCCGACCCGCAAGGCTTCGGCGGCAAAGATCTTCTGCAATGACACCTGACTGCGCACTCGTGACGGCGGCAAGAACGCCAAGATGCCGCGCAATCCGCGGTGCACGACTTCCAAGTTGTCCCGCAACACTTCCAAGTCGTGGGTGACCTCCTCGCCGAGACCTCGAGTCGAAAGCTGCAGGGACTCGGCTCGGGCACGCAGGATCCCGAGAGGCTCGCGGATCCTGCGCGCGATGCGCGTCGACATCTCCGCCACCAGATGACGGTGTGAGTCCTCGATCTCGGGGGCGCGTTCCCTGGCCACGGAACCGTCTGGAACAGGACGGAGAGGGGACCGACGCCCAAGATTCGGCTCGCCCGCCTCCCCTTCGGGAGAAGGGTTCCGCAACAATCGAACGCTCAGGAACGCCACGAATGCCGCCATCGCAACAAGGCACGCAAACGCGACCCACGATGACCCAGGCAATGCCTCGGCGAGATCCGCCGGGTTCCCTCCTCCTCCAACCAGCCCCCCGATGACCAAACCAAGCAGCGCAACCACGCTCACCGCTGAGGCCAGGGACCCTCGGGTCATCATGATGGCCGCGAGCGGGGGGATCGCCATCCACGGGGTGAACGGGCTCGCCCATCCCCCGGTTCCATGAACCAGCCCCGCAATCAGAATCCCATCGACGATCGACTGCGCGGTGACCGAGACTTCAAAGTGTAGGTCGCGCTGACGATGGCTGTGATGCTCGACGAAAACGAACACCAGGTTCGAGACGGACCATGCCATTGCCACAGCCAAAAGCGGAGTCGCCACCGGACCGGCACCGCCAACGGCCGCAATGAGGCCAAGCAATCCCACGAAGAATGCCATGCCCCAGCGCGCTCGGATCAACCAACCGATCCGCGTCTGCCAAAGGAGTGCTCGAGAACTCGTCACGCTGGATTGCCGGGAGATCATGAGGGGCTGTCCCTGCGATCATCCTACCGCAAGAAGGACAGGCTCCGAGACGGGCTCGCTGTGAAGGCGAGAGACGGATGTCAAAGAAACCTCGACGAGTCCAACGATTCGCCTGCGGTCCGACTCCTGAACGGCGACCAAAGTCCGTCGATCGGCCAGCCGCGGTCTTTGACACCGACCAGCTAGTCTTTGATTCGGACCCGGGTTGCCGTGCGATTCAAGGGAATCACCCTTGCTTTGTCAGACAGGACCGTTCCGTCGTTTTGGAAGGGAACGACCACCAGCTCGTCCGAAAGAGACTCGTTCCCCACGGCCTGCAGGAAGAACAACCAGCGCCCCTGCAAATCTTCGATGGTGCCCAGCTCGCGGGCCCGGGTTTTGGGGGAGATTGCCGACAGGATCGTGGTGGATCCCAAAGACGGATCGGTCTGCAAGATCTGGCCGGAGCGGCGGCGATTCCCTTGGCTCAACACGAACACCGAGTCGCCATCTGTCGTGGTGACCACTTCGGCAGCGCCCGGCACCGCGCGGGAAGTCATGAGAGGCTCACCGTCGGTCCAGCGCAGGGACACGACCGTGCCTCCGTTCGCATCCGTCACCAACAGCGCCTGCTGGCGCCCGTCCACGGACAGCAGATCTAGATCTCGAGGACGGCCGTCGACGGTGACGTCGAAGACCAGGCCTTCTTCGCGGAGATCGAAGCCGGTGATGCGGGTGGAACCATCTTCGGATTCGTTGACGGCAATCAAGTGACCGTCCAAAACCCCCACATCGAACAACTTCTCGGTGGCTGGCTCCGAAGTCGGCGCAATCCATGAGCCGTAGCTGAGATCGCCATTGACGAAGTATTGGCGCAGCCGACCGCTGCCGTCGGACAAGTCGGCAACGAACACTTCTTGATCAGAAGCGCCGGCCATCAGCCAGGCCTCGGCCTTGACACGAGAGTGGGTCACCGGAAGCACGGCCCGCCAGCTGGCGTCATCGATGTTCAGCAAGCGCAAGCGAAGCAACGAGCGATCGGGAGAACGCGCCTGCGATGTCAGCACCAGAAGCGACGACTCATCGGCCGTGGCCATCATGTCGACGATCCGCTCGGCTCCGAGGGGAGCGCTGCGAGTCGGCTGCTCGTCATCCAACGAGACGATGTCCAGTTGGGAGCCATCCGCGGCCGACTCGAAGAACAAGCGACGCAAAGGGCCCGCGACGTCGAAGCGAGTCCCGTGTTCCATCTTGGAACTGTGGTGCCGCGACACCCCATCGATGAGCGTCGACACGGTTCCGGACCACGGGTCGAAGCGCGCCAGAGTCGGTAACTCGGCTCGTCCGTCCAACGCTTCGAGTAAGAGGTAGAGCGCTGCCGGCTCTTTGACGATGGCGACGTTGGAGGTCACCAAGCCGTCCGAGCCTGCGGCAAATGCCTGAACGGTCAACAGCTCGGAGTCAGGCCCCAGCGAGCGGAGCTGTTCGCCCTGCAGTTCAAAATGGACGGCGCCACTGGCATCCGAGGTTTGAGTGCGAATGTCCAAGCCGGTGGCCGTCGCCGCGAGAGCGGGATCGGCGGGCGGCAATCCCAGAAACGCACGCACCATGACCGGGGACTCGGGCGGCGCGCCACGCACGAACAAATGGACGCGGGATTCGTCTGCCGACACTCGCGATCGGAACAGATGGAATTCTTCGGCCGCCCACAGCGTCGGACTCAGCATCGCCACGAAGAACAGGCTCAGTAGTGTCCGTTGAGCGGGCATGAGGCGAGTCGTTCGATTCCCTTGGCAGTCGTTCCGTGGATTCCAAGCGACGCTCCTGCCGGAGGACGCGCCGAGGAGCGATCGGTGACACTCCCGAGTGCCGAAATAGCTCCTCCCTTGGAGCATGCTTCAGAATACGACGTCGGCACGGAACCGTGAGGAAGTGAATCGCCCGGGAGGACAGATTTCACGCCCCTCCCCCGTGGGGCGCCGACCTCCGAGGGGAAAGACTTTCTCGCGAGAGAATGGCCCGGGGGCCCGAATTTGCCCGGTGCCTCTTCTCCCTCACGAAACACGGCCCTTCCCGAACAAAGTCGGGAAGGGCCGTGACAAAGCTCTCGATCGGCCAATCTTGGCCTTCGTGAATCCTCCGGGCTAGGGGCTCTCGGTCACCTCAATGGAAATGGTGATCTGAGAACCACCGGCGGGGTTGTACGCGGTGATCACGTAGTCCGTCGCGGGTTGAGGCACAGCCACCGAACCAAGGATCGTTCCACGATCTTGGTCGATTCGCAGGCCGCTCGGCAGTCGCGGAGAGACGGTGAAATAGTCCACCTTGCCTTCCACGGTCGCCGGGTTGGGCTTGATCCGCGAACCGGCCTCGTACACCGCGGGATTCTCCCGATACGAGAGAATCTTCGGCTCACCTTCCACCGTCAGCTTGTTCAACGCCACCGCAAGGTTGTTGCCGTCATCCAGCTCGACGTTGCGGTCCTGGTAGTCCACGATCGCGCCAACGTAATACTCACCCGGGGCAACGCTCGCGTCGATGCGATAACGACCGAAATGGGAGTCGCCGAAACCAACGCGCAGGGAATCCAACACGCGCTCGCCGATCAAGATGTCGTCGGTCGTCACTTCCTCGTCTTCCGACAAGAAAATCCCGATCACGCTTTCCCGGGACTCAAAGGTGCCCTCGTTGACGACGCGATCCTTGACCTGGAACTCACTGCCGACGAACGCCGTGCGATTCGGCAATCCGACCTCGGTCACCACCAGGTCCGGCGCCAGAGCGCAAAGACGCACTTCGATGCCATTGGTCAATCGGTTCCGCTCCACTCCGGACGGATCTGCGAGGACACCCTGGATGTAGAACGCACCGCCATGAAAGTCCGCCCAGCGAGGAATTGGAATCGACACGACAATCGCAGTGTCCAGGCCGGTGAACCGCTCCAACGGCGCGAAGTAAAAGATCGAGGCCGGGTCCACCAACACGGTGCCTCCCAGACCATCGACCACATCGTCATCGGGTGCGGTGCCAATGCCCACGACCAGCTCGGCATCTTCGACTTGAGGAAGGGTCACGATCAGATCAAGCCGCGAACCGAGCACGCCGTTGCCGAAAGCTTCCAAACGTGCGCCGTTGGTTCCCGGTCCATAGGGAATGGGTCGGCAGGCTTCCGGCGGAGAGTCTTCCTCGACGGCCCATAAGGACGACGCGCTGCAACAGGCGAGGACAACAAACGCAGTTCGAGGCAGCAGGGGCATGGCTCCTTCTCCGCAAGATGCCGGGGAACGTCCGTTCCGCCGATAGCCGTGTCCGAATGTGGCTTCGGACTTTCGATGATCGAGCCGGACCAAGCCCGTGGAGAGACTCGGTCAACGCCAAGGAAAGGCAGGATCGAATCTGGCTGGGAGGGAGTCAACTCTTTTTGGACCCGAGGCGCCCCCTGCGCCGCCGGTGATCAAGAGGAGACGGCCGAAAGCTGCTCCCAAACCTGCCGGGCGCTTTCGCTGCCCGGATCCTTTTCCAGCACTTGCCGGAGGAGTCCCTTGGCAGCTTGGGGCTCTCCCCGATCCAGGTGAGCACGAGCCGCAAGCACCATCGCCTCGGGCCATTCCGCGCAGGCGCTGCCATCCAGCACGGAAAGTGCGAGGTCGCTTTGCCCCATGGCGAAACGACAGGCGGCGACCTGAAGTACGGCCCGGCCGTGCTCCGGAATCAAGGTAAGAACCCGCTGGAACTCCCGCAGAGCGCCATCCAGATCCCCGTGCTGCCGCAGGGCTTCGCCCAAGTGGTAGCGGTAGTCGGGGAACAGCGGTCGTTGTTGCACGGCTCGGCGGAAGCAAGCCTCTGCCTCTTCGTAGCGCTCGTGGTTCATCGCCAACAACCCGCAGTCCAGGTCGGCACGATGACATTCGGGATCGACTTGACGCGCTCCATCCAGCCAGGCGCGGCCTTCGGACTCTCGTCCGGTCATCGTCAATTGATGAGCCATCGCGACCATCAACTCCGGATGCCCCGGATGTTCCCCATTGGCCACACGGAGAATTCGCTCTGCTTCGTCCGGACGCCCTTCTTCCGTGCAATACATGGCGTGGCGCACCGGCACATTGTGACGAACCGGGCAGTCCCAACGTCGCACGGAAGCGAACATCTCCTCGACCGGCGCATGATCGAGTTCGACCGGTAGATCACGAATGAGCGCCCGCCCCTTGTCGAGCAATTCACGGCACTTCTGGTCGCTTTCGCGAGCTGCCGCGAGACTGATCCATCGATAGGCGTGGCCCGGAGCGGCTTGCGCGGCTCGTGTCAGCTGCTGCACACCGACGTCTTCCCAGCCGTAGCCCATGGCGAAAACACCAAAGGCGAACGTCGCCGAGTAGGGCGCCACGTCGAGACGAAGGGCCTGGCGAAATCGCTGAAACCCTTCCTGCTCACGTCCAAGTTCGGCCAAAACGAACGCATAGGAAACTTGCGCCGCCAGCTGACCTGGATGCAGCTCCAGAGCTTGCTCCAAAGCGATCAGGGCGTCGTCCGGCCGACCGGCCAGCGCCAGGGCATCGCCGTAGTCCTTCCAAACGTCCGGGTAGCCAGGCGTGTCGGAGCAATGGCGCTCCAGAGAACTCAAGAATCCGCGGGGAATGTCCATGCGGGGGCTATCGGACGGTGGACACGCACGCCTCAATGGCTTCTGATGCGGTTTGCTGGAATCCCGGAGTCGCCTCATGGAAACAGTGGGGATCCAGCACCCTGTCCCCGCTTCCTCCCCCTTTGCAGAGGTCCTCCATGGGTTCTCGGATTCCCCTGACCCTTTCCATCTTGGTGTTGTCCGCTTGCGGGTCCGAAGAGGCTGCGGCTCCCGCATCTCCCTCGACCCCCGCCGCGTCGGCGCCGACCAGCGACCTCTCCGTTCCGGAAAGTCTGCCGCCCATTGCCGATCCGGAAGAGAAAGTCACGGACTTGGAATGGGTGGAGGATCTGTCCGAGGAAGTGGCCAACCAGCTCATCGAATGGGGTGATCAACTTCGCAAGCGAGCCTACTCGAGCGCGGAAGGCTTCCTGGCCGAGGACTTTTTGGGACACGATCTCGCCATCCCCGGGGAAGTCACGACCACCACCCATCCACTTCAGGTGGAAACGCGACGGCACGACGTGTCGGCCCCGCCCGTACGCAATCGAATCGGGTTTTTGGCCGCCCTCCGCGAATTCCTGTCGCCTTTCACCAGCATCGACTTGGTGCTTCCCAAGCTCAAAGGCGCCGAGTTCTCTGCTCAGGGCGATGTTTGGGGCGCGTTGACCATTCGTCTGAAAGTGCTGGGGCGTGGGGCCGCCGGATCGCCCCTCGGCAAGACCGCTTGGCTGCGCGCACGCATCGAGAAACGCAAGGGCCGCTGGCTCTTGACCCGAGTGGTGGCCACTTCCTCCGATGAGATTCGGCGACCGTCTCCGCTGTTCACCGACGTGGCTCGATCCGCGGGAATCGCCATGCGCGGTCCGCGGTTCGGCACCGAAGGCAACAAATCGTTCTTCTGGAACGGAGCATCCGCGTTCGACGCCGACCAAGATGGGGACTTCGATTTGTTTGTCCCGTCGGATGAGCGCAACTTTCTGTACCGCAACGACGGCGACGGCACTTTCCGAGACGTTGCCGAAGAGGCTGGCGTCGCGTTTCCGGGGGGCGGCACCGGTGCGGTGTTCTTCGACGCAGACAACGACGGCGACTCCGATCTATTCGTGTCCCACGTAGGGATTCCAGAAGCCGGCGACGATGGATCGCCCTGCCAGTTCTACCGCAACGAAGGAGAGGGCACCTTCGTCAACGCGAGCAAGGCGTCGGGACTGGGACAATTCCACGTTGCCTTCAGTGCCTCGGTGGCAGACGTCAACAACGACGGCTGGTTGGACCTCTACGTCTGCGGCTACAACTCCCAGGGATTCGTCGGCCCGAACTCTTGGCACGACGCCACCAATGCCACACCGAATGCTCTGTATCTCAATCAGGGGGATGGAACATTCCGCAACGTGGCGGAACAGGCGGGCGTCGCCGATCGCCGCTGGAGCTATGCCGGTTCTTTCTCCGACTTCGATCGTGACGGGGACCAGGACCTGTACGTCGCCAACGACTACGGCAAGAACGCGCTGTTCGTCAACGACGGGACTGGCAAGTTCGACAATCAGGCCGAGGCCCTGGGAGTCACCGACATCGGCAATGGCATGGGTTGCACGTGGGGAGACTACGATCGCGACGGCGACTTGGATCTCTATGTCGCAAACATGTCTTCGACCGCCGGCAAGCGCATCTTGAAGCGCATGTTCGCCGCCAGTGAAGACGCAACCGAGCGCACTTTGTTCAAGCTGGCCGCAGGCAACACCCTGTTCAACTGGAACGGCAAGACCTTCGATCGAGTGCCCCTCGAGTTCGGAGGGGTCGGCGCCTCTTGGGCCTGGTCCACCCAGTTCCTGGACTTCGACTTGGATGGAGATGGAGACCTGGTGTGCGCCAACGGATTCATTTCCGGCCAATCGCTCAAAGACACGTGAAGTGTGTACTGGCGCCACGTGGTGGCGTCGACGGTGGAAGAACGAGAAGAGTTCTCGGCCCAGGAGGTGAACAGCGATTCCTACACCAAACAACACTTCGGCATGATTTTCGACGAGGGCCTCTCGTTCAGCGGGTTCGAACGAGACAAGGTGTGGCTGAACGTCGGTGACGAATACTTGGACCTGTCCGACGTGTCCGGAGCCGACGACGAAGGAGACGGCCGGGCGGTCGCCGTGGCCGACTTCGATGATGATGGAGACGTGGACTTCTTCGTCCACAACATCCAACGCGAACGACACCACCTGTACCGGAATGACGTGGCCGGCCAGACACCGCACCAGGGAATCAAGATTCGCCTGCAAGCAAGCAAGGGCCACCCCCAAGCCGTGGGGGCCGAGGTGATCGCCGATGTCGACAGCCGCTCCTACGCCCAGGTCCTCGCCTTCGGCTCTGGCTTCGTGTCACAGAACGCCCCCGAACTGGTTTTCGGACTGGGAACCTCCGACCACGCAACGGTTCGCGTCCGCTGGCCGGGCCGCGCGGAAGAATCCTTCGGCGCGCTGGAAGCCGGCCAGACCTATCTGCTGCGCGAGGGCGAGAAGGCAAAGGTGCTGCCTCGGAAGACCTTCCAGTTCCGCAATCCTGGCGCCCTCGGCCTTCGCGTTCCATTGGGCAGCAACGTCGGCACGCTGACCATGCGCGATGCCAAGAACCAAGAGTCAACCGTCGACTGGAGTGGCGAAGAGCTCGTCCTGTTGAATGTCTGGGCCACGTATTGCGCGGCGTGCCTGGCGGAAATGCCAGATCTCGAGAAGCTCGAACAGGACTCGCGCTTCGAAGTGATCATGGTCAATGCGGACACGGAACCCGACCATTCACGCTGTGAACAGGTACTGGCGGATCGCGGCGTCACGGCGCGCAGTCTGTACATCACCGACGAAGTCATGAATCGCCTCTTCGATCGCGAGCGGCTGCCGCTTCCAACCACGCTGATCTTGACGCCCGACGGCACGTTGGAACAAGTGGTGCAGGGACCGATCACGAGTTGGTCGGGTTGGCAAGACGACGAGTCGGAGCAGAACTCGCCCTGACGGTCGCCGGAGCTTCGAGCAAGGGCCTGGTGACTTGCGCTCCCAAGTTCTCGTTGACGACTACTTGCGGCGCACTCCGTAGACGAGCAGCTTGCCGGTGCGCAGCTCGATGGGGTACAGGCGATCCAAGGCCTTCGTGAGCTTGGATTTTCGCTCCGCGATGATGGCTTTCACCCCGCGCTCTGCCACAATCTCCAGGACTCGGTTGATTCCGTCGCGCTCGAAAGCAAATCGCAAGGTGTGAACCGGTCGTTCAAGGAAGAGCTGGAATTGTCGACCGTTGAACGCGGCGAGAGTCTCGCCGTTCGGGTAATGCTCGTCGAGAAAGGCACACACCTCGTCGATCGTTTCGGCTTGGTTGCCAAGGCGCTCCGCATCTGGGTGGAGATTCCAGTCCGCCACCGTCACGACGAACAGCCCAGCGCAGATCAACCCAACGACCAGGCCCGGAGGCAGGATCCGCTCGAACAGAAACTTCCCGGCCTCGGTGATGTGCACTGCCAACAAGACGAAGGCCGGCAGCAGCAAGCGATCGAGGAATCCAAAGTAGACCGAAACCAGCAGCAAGAGGCCCCCCACGAAGAACTCCGCTGCGCCGCGTCGCGCCATCAAGAGCGCCAGCCAGGTCGCGAGCCAGGCGGCCCCAAGAAAGAGCGCTGAACTCGTCGGCTCCGGCAGCTTGCCCGGTGCCACCGGCCCCATGCGCGTTCCCAAGACGGACAGGATCGCGGTCAAACGATCGGGCACCCGCGCCAGCACCTCACCCCACTCGAGCCGCCGTGAACTCGGGTCCCCTTTGTCCTCGTGCCACATGCCGGTGCCGTAGGAATGCACCATCAACTCTTCGGCGGGAGCGGGCGGCTCGACCGACCGGTTGCGCAAGTTCCAAGGCAACATGGCCAAGACTACGGTGCCGACCAGCGCTCCTTGATGAACGGCGAATCTCCCCCAGTCGCGACGGTCCGACCCAAGCTTTCCACACAAGCGCCCTAAGACCAGCGCCGGAAGCAGAAGGAGATTCACGCTCCGCACGTAGGCGCCGGCGGCAAGAAGCAGTCCAAGGGCAAGGTTCTTCCTCAGCGCGCTTTTGTCCGACATCCGGCGATCCGCCAGGAGAACCCCCAGCAAAAACACCAACCCCGGGACGTCGGACAGCACCCGATTGCAGAGGGACCGAAATCCCGGATTGCACCAAATGGCGAGCACCAGGGCCGCGCTGATCCAGACTCCGAGGCGCGGCTTCGCAAACCAGAACAGCAACAGACTGGCCAAGATCCCAAAGCAGTGCACGTAGCCGTGCAAGAGAA
The DNA here is from genome assembly GCA_028289345.1 of Planctomycetota bacterium. Lineage (GTDB taxonomy): Bacteria > Planctomycetota > B15-G4 > B15-G4 > SIAN01 > JANQQL01. Next base: position 93,040 of record JANQQL010000015.1, read on the forward strand.
CGAATCGAATGCCCCCTTCCGCGGAACGCATGCCCGCCACCACCGGCATCAACAGCGCGGAAAAGCCCGGCGGTCGAACGACGAAGGGATCACCCAGAAAGGTGTAGCCCTCCCCGGCCAACATCGACTCCGTCGTCAGCAGGTAGATCGCATCATCGCCACGACCGTCGTACTGCGTCGAGACAAACCAAGGCAGGGAGACGACCATGACCAGCGACAACGCCAGAGCCACCAACACAGACGCGCGGCCGCGGAACGCTGCGGGAGATCCGTCCATGGCGTCGGAGGTCATCAAGCTCTTTCTGGTCTCGCCAACAAAACACGATTTCCGGCTACGATACGAACCCTCGACCAAATCCTTCCCCTGGAACGTGAACGGAACCTTCCCATGAGCCGGCGAATTCGTTTCCCGAAACGAACGACCATGTCGTGGGTCGTCTCTTTCCTGGGCTTGGGAGGGCTGGGGTCTTGTGGAGACCCCTCCCCCTCGGATGCGGAACGAATCCCGAACGAGGCGGCTAACGAAGCTCCCGGGTGGAATGTGTTGATGATCACCCTGGACACGACCCGCGCGGATCGATTGGGCTGTTACGGTTACTCTCGAGACCCCGCAGTGTCCCCGGAACTCGACCAACTCGCCCAGCAGGCCGTTCGATTCGACCGAGCCATCTCGACATCCGGCCTGACCGCCATGGCTCACGCCTCGATCCTGACCGGGATGAACCCGTACCGGCATGGCCTTCGGGTGTTCTTCGGGCCCACCGGGCACAAGCTGGGGGACGATCAGACGACCCTGGCCTCGGTGCTCCGCGAACATGGCTATCGCACCGGCGCATTCGTCAGCGCCACGACTGCCTCGGAGATGTTCGGGCTGGATCAAGGGTTCGAAGAATTCGACTCCGGACTCTCGAAGGAACTCGCCGGGGAAGATCACCGTCCTGACACCATGAAGCACGAGACCTTTTGGGTCCGCGCCACCCAAACCGAGGTGCAGCGTCGCGCCGATGCCACCACCGACGTCGCTCTGGAATGGCTCCAACAAGACGACGACCGGCCGTTTCTTGCATGGGTGCACTTCTTTGATCCCCACGACGCTTCGCTGATCCCACCGGACTCCTTCGTCCAGCAGTTCGACTTCGATCCTCCCGAAGAACTTCACGAGGGTCGAGTTCCTAAGCACCAGAAACTCAAGATCTACGACCCGGAGATTTCCTTCATGGACCAGCAGGTCGGCCGCCTCTTGCAATGGCTCCAAGAGCAGGGGCTCGGCGACCAGACCATCGTTGCAATCCTGGCAGACCACGGCCAAGGCTTGAACGACCACAACTGGTTCAAGCATCGCTTGCTGTACCGGGAGCAGATTCGCATTCCCTTTTTGTTGAAGGTTCCCGACGTCGAGGGCGGTCGTGTCATCGACTCGATCGTCCGCAACATCGACTTGATGCCGACCGTGTTGGACGCTCTGGATCTCGGTCCCGTACCGGGCGTCGAAGGGAAGAGCCTGCTTTCCTTGATGCGCACCGGCCAGGAAGACGAGCCCCGCTTGGCCTACGCGGAAGCTTTGAACACTCTCGATGATCACACGCCGAAGGGGCTACCGGAGGACCAAAAAGACCTTCTGTTCTGTGTCGTGGATGAAGAGTGGAAACTCATCTATCACAAAGAACGACCGGAAAATTCCCAGCTCTATCACCTCGCCAAGGACCCGATGGAACAGGAGAACGTGGCCGATCGGCATCCCCGTCAAGTCGAGCGCCTGATCGGGCACCTCGAACGACTCGGGGCCATGGAGATTCAGATCGAAGACCGTGGCGCTCTCGATCCGGATCTGAAAGCTCGCCTCGAAGCCCTGGGCTACACGGCCGACGATTGAGCGATCGCCGCGCTTCGATTCACGGAGGATCCATCTCCGGAATGGCCGAGGTCCCCCTCACGAGGGAATCGGGCGGGCCTCCTGTTCCACGGATGGCGTTTTTGGGCTGGCGGGTTGTGGCCCATGGATTGGGAGCGACAATTGTCGTCCGGCGCCTCGCCGGCCAGTGAATGAGTCTTTCGGCGCCCGATCGAATCTTTTCGCCTTCGTCCTCGAATCCTCCAAAGAAACGAAAGTCTCGATCGGCGATTTGAGGCCTTTTTCACCGGCCTGCGAGAGCCACTCAACGCCCTCTCGGAGATCTCGATGCTTGTTGCCGCGGCAGCGATCTTTCTGGCTCAGCCAAACTTCCTGGTGATCGTGATTGACGACATCGGCAACGACCAGATCGGGGTGTACGCCGAAGGAGACCCTGACTACCAATCGACCACGGTGCATCTTGACGCCCTGGCGGCACGAGGGGTCCGCTTCCGCAACTTCTACGCCATGCCCTCGTGCTCTCCCACGCGAGCAACCTTCTTCACCGGGAACCTGCCGTGGCGTCATGGCATCGGCGAAGTCATCCGTGGCAACGACGAAGAGATGCTTGGCCGCCGTGAGACATTGATCCCGGAAGCCCTGGCGGCAACCCATCGCAGCGCCTTGATCGGAAAGTGGCACTTGGGGGGTGCCGCCGAACACCCCTTCCTTGAACCGTTGATGCACGGGTTCGACCTATTCAGCGGCCTCCGCGGCAACGTCGGCAACTACTTCGAAAGGGACTGGACCCGCGCCGACCTCTCGGGGGGCGATGTCATCACTTCGCCCTATCTCACCGAAACCACCGTGAAAGAGGCGATCAGTACGATTGCCGCCCTGAGTCCCTTGGGGCCGTGGTTTGTTTGCGTCTCTCTTCACGCCATTCACGGCCCAGTCCACGCCCCGCCCAACACTCTCGAGTCTTCGCGACGACAGCAGTATCTCGACATGGCGGAAAGCGCCGACAAAGGCATCCAGCAGATTCTAGAAGCGGTGGACTTGGACGAAACCGTTGTTTTCGTCTTGAGCGACAATGGCGGCGAATACGAGTTCACCGCGTACTCCGGCGACGAACCGACCAAGGGGAGTCTCCGCGAAGGTGGTGTCAACGTGCCACTGATCGTTGCCGGAGCCGGGGTTCGCAAAGGGGAAGTTTCCGAGGCCCTGGTGTCGGTGGCCGACCTTTACGCGACGATCGCCGAGCTGGCTCGGGTCCCCGTGCCGGCTTCCAACGGCCGTGACTCGGTTTCCTTCGCTGGCGAACTCACGGGAGCCTCCTCCTTCCCACGATCCACGGTCGTCTCCGAAGAGTTCGATCGCTTCCCTGATGGCACGCTCCGTTCGTTCAAGCGAATGGCACGCGACTCTCGCTACAAGGTGTGGATCGATCACCTCACCGGTGCGGTCCGTTGGCACGACCTGCAAAGCTCGGAACCCGGTCACGACGGGGCCGACCTTCGCCAAAACCCCTTCTTGAACCCGAGCGCTGTGAACCGACTGGAAACCTTGGAAGCTCAGCTAGGGTCTTTGCCCTGGCCTGCTCCACCGGTTCAAGGTCGGGAGAGGAGCCCGTCTCTTCGGGTTCCTCGCTCTCCGGATCGCTGACGTTTTGCCCTCTCTCTTCTCCCCAACCCGCTGGCTGGGCCCAAAATTCGAGTGTGCCTCCGAGCGTCCCATGGCATCACTCGCGACAGGCCTGCATCGAAACTGCAGAAAAAAACCGGCTCTTGCGATCTTGCAGAGAATTCGGGCTCGAAAGCTGACGAATCAAGCTATGGCGTAGGGTCCTGTCGGAGATGGGTGAGGCTCCTGAAAACGGGAATCCGACATGAACGCCAGGGGACCCCAAGGGTCAATCGCCGCCGAACAGGCGCGACAACGAAGCCAACAGCTCGAGCAGCTGTTGCCATTGATCTATGGCGAGCTGCACGGCATGGCCAGCAAGGCTCTCGGCTACGAGCGGGCCAATCACACGCTTCAGCCCACCGCCGTGATCCATGAAGTCTTCCTGCGCATGTGCCGTCAGCGCAAGCTAGACACTCAGGACCGAGCCTTGTTCCTTGCCGCTGCCGCCAAGATGATCCGACGCATCCTCGTGGATCATTCGAAGAAGCACAATCGACGCAAGCGAGGGGGCGGCCGTGCTGCCGTCACCCTCCACGACGAACTCCTCATGAGTCCCGGGATTGATCTGGACCTGATGATGCTTCACGACGCCCTCGAGCTTCTTGGCGAGGTCGACCCGAGGCGAAGCCGCTTGGTCGAGTTGCGTTTCTTCGGCGGCCTCACCATGGCGGAGTCGGCCGAGGTGTTGGGAGTTTCCGAACGCACCGCCGCCAATGACTGGGTGTTGGCCCGAGCCTGGCTGCGGCAAAAACTCAGAAATGGCCCTCCGACGCAGGCATGAAGGAAGATCGCTGGAAGAAGATCGAATCGCTCTTCGAGGGCTGTCGCCAGCTCCCGGAGAGTCAACGCACCGACTATCTGGATCGTCAGTGCACGGACCCAGAACTCCGCAGCGAAGTCGAACAGCTGCTTCGCAGCTCGCAAACTCCCGATCCTTTCTTGGATCATCCGAGACGTGCCGCACGCCTCGTCGCCGAGGAGTTCTGCGAGCAGATTGGCCCCCACGAGTACGTCGATCAGACCATCGGCTCGTTTCGCATTCGACGGTTCCTTGCCGCCGGGGGCATGGGACTCGTCTACGAGGCTCACCAAGGAGGTTCCGATCGACGCGTCGCTTTGAAGCTCATGCGTTTCGGCGTCTCTTCCGAGAACGCACGGCGCCGCTTCGAATACGAAACGCGAATCTTGGGTCGCTTGAATCATCCCGGCATTGCGCAAATCTACGAAGCCGGCGTGCACACGGTGGCCCTGGAAGCCGACCTGCACGTCCCCTACTTCGCCATGGAGTTCGTCCCGGACGCCCAACCAATCACGGAATACGCGACCACGAAGTCCCTGGCCGACAACGATCGCCTCGAGCTGTTTCTCGAGGTCTGCGACGCCATCGAGCACGGGCACCAGAAAGGCATCATCCACCGGGATTTGAAACCCGCCAACCTCCTGGTTGGAGGCAACGGTCGCCCCAAGGTGATTGACTTCGGAGTCGCTCGGTCCACCGACAGCGACCTCTTTGCGTCCACGACCTTGACGAATCCCGGCCAGCTGGTCGGCACCTTGCGGTACATGAGCCCTGAACAGTGCGAAGCGGACCCGAGTCGCCTCGATGCCCGCAGCGATGTGTTCTCTCTAGGAGTCATTCTCTACGAGCTGTTGCTGGACGAGTTTCCCTACGACGTTCCGTCGAACAACGTGTACCAAGCGGCTGTTGCGATCCGCGAGTCCGCCCCCCACCGCCCCACCAGTCTTCAACCGGCTCTTGCCACCGACCTCGAAACCATCCTGCTGAAGGCGATCGAAAAAGAACCGGAGCGGCGTTATCGCTCGGCGGGGGACTTGGCTCGCGATCTCCGCCACTACTTAGCCGACGAACCCATCTCGGCACGTCCCCCCGGTTCTTGGGAAACCGTGGGGCGTGTGATGCGGCGCCACCGCGTGGCGAGCGTGGCGACGGTGCTGTTCCTGGTGGCGCTGCTGCTCGGAGCCGCAGGAACGACCATCGGATACGTTCGGGCCACCCGGGCAGAGTCCTTGGCACTGATCGGACAAGAACAAGCCAAGGAAGCCCAAGCAGCCGCGGAGGCGAGCGAGCGAGAGATCGAAGCAACCCTTCAACAAGTCGAAGAGCAGGCCCGGCAAAACCAGGGAATGTTCGACTTCCTGCGAGACACCTTTTACGCCGCCAACCCACGAACCACCGGCCGATCACCCACTGTCGAAGACCTCTTGGACCATGCCGCCACCAAGCTGAGCTTGGTCTTCCGCGAAGACGATTTGACCAGGGCGGAGATGTGCGAAGTCCTCGCGACGTCCTACCACCACCTGCAACGTCCAGAGAAAGCCGAGCCATTGATGCGCCTTGCGGTCCAGGATCGTCGCCGGCTGGCTCCCTTAGAACAGGGGACGTTCACCAGCATGATCGTCTTCAGCGGAATGTTGCTCTCGAACCGAAAGGTCGAAGAGGCTGAGCTCGTGGCCCGACGAGCCGTCGAGGACTGGGAATCCTCCACCGAAGAACCGGACCACTCGTTTGCCGGCGCCTTGGGGGTGCTGGCTCGGGCTCAACTCGATCGAGGAAATCACGACTCGGCCGAAGCGAACTTGCTTCGTGCCATCTCCCTGCATCGCAGCCAAGGACACGGATCGAGCGAGACCATGGTCCAGCTGCTATCGCTGATGCTCGTTCTGCGTGAACATCAGCAGCGCTGGACGGAAGCGGCACGTTATGGAGGAGAGGCTCTTGCCATCGGCGGCCAGGTGCTTCCGGAAACCCACCCCACCCAGGTCACGCTGCGTTCGAGCTTGGCCAAAATGCTGAATCAAGCGGGAAACGGTGACTCGGCGGAGCAGCATTTGCGAGATGCCGTTCAGTTCTCCGCACGCATCTTCGGCGAGGATCATGCCACCCACCTCTCCACGGTCCGGGATCTGGCGACCCTCTTGGTGACTCAGAGAAAACTCGACGAAGCCGAACAACACTTGCAGTTCGTCATCGAAGGACAACGGGATGGGTTGGGGGACTTTCACCCGGAAGTCGCCGTCACCCAGATCTGTCTGGGCGATGCCTTCGTCGCGATGGGAGAGTTCGAAGAGGCAGAGTTGGTCTACCAGGAGGCGTTCGACCTCCTTTCCGAAGAAATGGGTCGGGAGGACGAACGCACGTTGCATGCCGCCTACTCCCTTGCCAGTCTTCTGCTGAGGACCGGCAAGCACGAGGATCTCGAGTCCTTGGGTGTGCCCCTTCTTGACCATGCGCAGCCACCCACCCAACGTGGACGAAACATGGCTCGTGCACTGCGCGAGATCGTGGCGAGCTCCCTGCAACAAACCGAGCGTTATCGAGAAGCCGCCAAACATCTGCAGCTCGTCCTGGAAACGTCCCGACACGACCTGGGGGAGACTCACCCCTACACGGGAATGATCCGAGACCGGCTGGAGCGCTTGCGCAACCAGAGATCGCCAACCGCCTCGGACTCTCCCTAGTAGGACGTTGGAGAAGGCCTGCTCGCAGAGTGGCGTCTTCAGGAAAGCAATCCGTCCAAGCGACCAGGAACGGTGAGGATGGGCTTGAGCACCGTGTTCGAGACGCTTGAACGGATTGTGTTGCACCACCCGAGCATGGCGGCGCCCCTTCCCTCGCAGGCCGGTGAGAAAGCCTTTCGGCACCCGACCGGGTCTTTTCGCCTCCGTCTTGGTCCTCGAACCCTCGACGAATCCACTGAGTCGCCGACGGTCCGACTCCTCGACGGAAACGAAATCTCTCGATCGGCTCTCGGGGGCTTTCTTCACCGGCCTGCTGGAACGAGACGGCGCATGGGACTACGGGGAAGACATCAAGACCGCGCGGCGGGATCGACTCTCCGGAATCGGAAAATCGGGGAGGCAGGCAGTCCCGAGGGGGAACCACCATGCGGTGAGGGCATCCACGTCGTCTCTCAGAGAATTGTCCAACAACTCGAACGACGACCCGGTGAGGTATGAGGCGTAGATCATGTTCGGATCCAGGCCTCCCGACTCGTCGACGTTGGACGCCAGGTCGTCGTCGTCCACGCTGTAGATCAGCGCCAAGACCTCGTCCGCCCCCTCCCGCATCCAACACAACTCCATGGCATCGAGGTCAGTGCCGGCCGGAATCCCCAGATGCACCACCGGGTCGATCACGCGCACGAAACCACTGCCGTTCGAAGCCTCGTAGACGCTGCCCGACGACAAGGGCACTCCGCCGGAGTCGAGGCCAGGAGCTTCGTGGTCGACGGTGAACAACCAGGTGTCGCAGCCGCTGCCGTCTTCCTGAATGTCCAACGAGTCGACGTCGTCGTCATCCGCTTCTCCGGCGTCCGGGTTCGGGGTCATCGACACGTGCACGGCCTCTTCGGAAGCCAACCCGTACTCGGCGCTCACCGCAAAAGGAGCCCCCAACCCCGAAGGGGTCAGCAACACTCCCGAGATCTCATCCCGAGGACCTGTGGTCCCCTGAGTCGCTCCGGTCGGAGAGCTCGAGGTCACCGGTGCCTCACAAGGAACGCTCGAAGCGTAGTGAAGGCCCCGATCGTCTTCATAAGAAACGACGAGGTAGTCCACCGGAGGAAGACAAGCGGGAACCGTCCCGTCGATCACTCTTGAGATCGGACTCACAGGAGGTCCATCAGAGATCGGTGGCAACACATCCACCAGGGAAAAGTCGATGTGATCCTCTCCATCCAGATCGAAGTAGGCCGCGTCCTCAGGAAGCGGCAGGCCGCCGCAAACTGGCGCCGCCGTGAGGGGGACGAGTTGCGGCACCGGCCAGGGATCCCCACCGAACAAGTTGGCATCGTCGAAGACCCCGTTTTCGCCCCCGGCGAGGAGCGCGGGGCCCAACCAAGGATAGGAGTCGCCGGGGTCGAAAGCCTCGCTGCCATCCATCGCTGGGTCGCTCAGTTCTTGGTCGGAACCGATGTCCAAAGAGAACGTGCCGGCCAGGCCATCACCCGGAAACACCCCCGCTGGGAACCCGAAAGACTTGTACGGAATGAACGGCACGGGCTGGGGCGCATCCAAACTGATGGTGATGCATCCAAAGAACACGGCCTGGGCCAGGTCCTGGGTGAAGTGCATCGGCGGTCCCGCAGGAGGTCGCCCGGGACCACGAATCTCCGAGAACGTGTCGGCACCGACGTCCAGCCGCAGGGTCTGTCCCGCATTCAAGGGGAACGTGGCGAGCGCGGGAGGCGGCCCGGAAATCAAACCCGGAACGCTCACCAAGTTGTAGAAGCCGAGGGGAATGCCGAGGTATTCATTGCCGTTGTTGTCGGTCAGCTGCAACCGAGAGTTGGTGACCTGGGCATCGTCGTCGGTGACCACTTCCGGCCGCGGCCAGGCGAACGACATGGCTCGCCAGGTCGCGTTCACCACCAGCGGGGTTCCTGCGGGCACACCTCCGACTCCCAAGTTGACCTGGGCAAGGAGGTCCGAGACCGCCTCCGCGTGATACTCCGGCCCCTGGTTGCAGTTCCAGAAGGTTCGAGCCTGGGTGAACCACCAAACTCGCAAGAACTTGGTTCCGACCCCATCCAGCCAGACCGCTCCTTCCCCGCGTGCCTTCAGAGGACACTTGTTCGGACGAACCTTGCAGTCTGACGCCGCCCAGCCGAAGCGCTGGGGATTGATTCCGCGCAAGAACCCCCGCGCCGCCTGATTGTCAGTGCAAAGCGGTCGATCCGGATGATCGGCCAGCACCCGAGTCGTGACAGCCATGGTCGAGGGTGGCTCCAACAACGTCCAAAACTCTTGACCCAGGGACTCCCGGAACGTGCCCGAGCACCCCAGCGCCAAGAACACACCAATGCGAAGAGTCCGCATGACAAGTCCTTTCCGGCTGAGCGTGAATGCCTGCAGGCTGGCCTTCTGGCCAAAAGGAAGGAGTTCCCGGTGGTCCGTCGCGACCGCTGGCCATTCCCGGCAGCGGCCTCCGAAAGACCTTCGATCTCAGGCTCCCGGCGCCGCCGGTTGCTTTGGACGGCGAATCCCTTCTCTTCCTGCAAAGTCGAAACAACACCTTCGTGCTCGAGCTCACTTCCTCGCGACATTGAATCGAGGAGCCTGCAGCGAAATCGAACAAGGAGAGCGGTGCTGCGTCGCTGCTCGCAAGAGTCTCGTGCTTGACAAGACGACCGGGGACGTAGACTCGATGCGGTGTTCGTTCGGCCTCGCTTCTCGAATGACGGGAACGTCGAATGGGCACCTGGAGCCGCATCCGGATGGCATCATGGCGACGGCCCGAGCGCAGAGGAATCCACAGCTGGGAGGAGACCACGAATTCCCATGAGCAAGACCCACGACCGATCCTCTTCTCCTTCCTCGAACGACCGACATGCGCCTTTGCGGGAGGACGTCCGGTTGCTGGGGCAGCTCCTCGGCGAGGTCTTGGTGGCCCAAGAGGGTGCCCCGCTGTTCGACTGCGTCGAAAAGGTGCGCACGCTTTCCAAAGCCGCCCGTGACGGTGATTTCGAAGCAGCGCAGCAACTTCACGAGCGACTTCAGCATCTTGACGTCAGCGAGTCGGTTCCCGTGGCCCGCGCGTTCGCCACCTTCTTGAAACTGGCCAACGTCGCGGAACAACACCACCGAGTGCGAAGACGCAATGATTACCGGCGCAACCCGAACGCAGCGCCGCAACGTGGTTCTTTGCGCGAGGTCTTTCCAAGGCTCCAACAAGCGGGGATCGCCGCCGAGGAAATCACGACACTGATTCGTCGCATGGGAGTCGAGCTGGTTTTCACTGCGCATCCGACCGAGATCCAACGACGCACGTTGCTGACTCGATTCCATGCGGTGGAGCAATTGCTGGAGCAGCGGGACCGGATCCGCGGTTTTTCGGACGAAGAATGCGCCATCGAGGAGCAACTCCGGCGCGAGATCACCACCATTTGGCGCACCGACGAATTGCGCCATGAGCGGCCCACTCCGCTCGACGAGGCACGCAGCGGGCTGCTGATCTTCGAGCAGACCCTGTGGGACGCCTTACCGCGCGTGCTGCGATCTCTCGACAAGGAGTTGCTCGAGGCGACCGGAACCGGGCTCCCGAAAGACGCGGCTCCGATCCGATTCGGCTCGTGGATGGGCGGCGATCGCGATGGCAATCCCAACGTCACCGCGGAGATCACGCGCCAGGCCTGCCACCTGGCCCGCTGGATGGCCGCCGCTCTGTACGAACGAGAAGTGGAAGCACTGCGCCGAGAACTCTCCCTGACCGACGGAAGCGAAGAACTGAACGCCGCGGTCGAAGGGGCTCGCGAGCCGTACCGCGCGCTGCTGAGGGAAGTGCGCGACCGGCTGAACCGAACGCGTCACTGGCATGTGGCACGCTACAACAACGAGTCTCCGCCGCCCGGCTCGGTGTACCTCCATGCGGACGATCTTCGTCAACCCCTCGAGCTTTGCTGGCGCTCACTTCACGAAACCGGCGCCGATCTGGTCGCTCAAGGTCGTCTGCTGGACTTGCTACGGAGACTGTCCACGTTTGGCCTCACTCTTGTTCGCCTGGATCTTCGTCAAGACCGGGCGCGCCACACGGCCGCCATGGATGCCATCACCAAGCATCAAGGTCTCGGTTCCTACGCCGAGTGGGACGAATCCACGAGGCGCCGCTTCTTGATCGAAGCTCTGGAACGCGACTCTTCGGAGCGGCTCCGACAACAGCCCTCGACCACGCTCGCCCTTCCCACCGACCTGGTTCTCGAGCCAGAGCCACGCGAAGTTTTGGACACCATGCAGGTCATTGCCAACGAACCGGCCGCCTCGTTGGGCGTGTACATCATCTCGATGGCATCCCAGACTTCGGACGTCTTGGCCGTGGAGTACCTTCAGCGCGCGGCAGGAGTGGTCGAACCACTTCCCGTGGTGCCGCTCTTCGAAACCGAAGCCGACTTGACCCGGTCTCCCGAAGCCGTACGAGACCTTCTCGAAAGCTCCGGCTTCCGCGATCGAAACGGCAATCAGCTGCAAATCATGCTCGGCTATTCCGATTCCGCCAAAGACGTTGGACGCCTGGCGGCCTCGTGGGCCCTTTATCGAGCACAGGAACAAATGGTCGAGGTGTGTCGAGACAGAGATGTCGAGCTGGTGCTGTTCCACGGCCGAGGCGGCACGATTGGTCGCGGTGGCGGCCCCACCCATGCCGCGATTCTTTCTCAACCTCCGGGATCGGTGAACGGGCGCCTGCGAGTCACCGAACAAGGGGAGATGATCCAAGCCAAGTTCGGGATCCCTGGCATTGCCGAGCGCACCCTCGAGCTTTCCGTCACCGCCATCCTTGAAGCCACACTGACCCCTCCCAAACTCCCCGCCGATTCCTGGCGCAACGTCATGGACGACTTGGCCCAGCGATCGCGGGACGCGTTTCGAAACGTCGTTCGCGGCGAACCAGACTTCGTCCGCTATTTCCGGACCGTGACCCCGGAACCGGAACTCGGCCTGCTACACATGGGCAGCCGACCTGCCCGCCGCGGCGGTGGCAACGAAGCAGGCATCGAATCTCTGCGCGCGATTCCTTGGGTGTTCGCTTGGATGCAAACCCGTCTGCTGTTGCCGGCATGGCTCGGCGTTGGAGAAGCGTTGCAAGGCGTCCTGGAATCGCAACAGCGCGAGACCCTTCAAGCCATGAGTCGCGGATGGCCGTTCCTGCGCAGCACCTTGGACTTGATCGCGATGGTGCTGGCCAAGGCGGAACCCTCCATCACCGAGTACTACGAACGAACGCTGGCGCCAGACGATCTCCATCCCCTCGGCCACCGGTTGCGCGAGCGCTGTCGTCTGGCGCGGGCTTCACTCCTCGAATGCACCGGCAAGAGCGACTTGCTGGACGATCACCCGGTTCTCGAACACTCCATCGCCACCCGCAATCCCTACGTCGACCCGATCAATCTGGTCCAAGCCGAGCTGTTGTGCCGCGTTCGTCACCGAAATGAGACTGAACTGGTGAATGCCCTCGTCGTGACAGTGAATGGAGTGGCGGCGGGGATGCGCAACACGGGATAGAGGACCGTCCATTCGGCTCACTCAGCAATGGCAAGTCATGGAGCGCAAGTCTTCCTGTGGCCCTCCTCTGCCCGAGGGCAAGTCGGGGATTTACTGTTGAAGTCCGCCGAACTTGCTGCATAATTATTCGTCAACCTGAATAGTTTCGCCCATGACGTTGGGGAAAGCGCATGGGGCTCCTGAATAGAGTTCGCATTCCGATCTCTCCAGGGAACGGCGGCAGTCCGGTTGCGCGATCCAACGATCTTGGCACCACACTGAATGGGAGGGAATCTCTTGAGCAATCTCACGAAGGTGACTTCTTCCTCTGGCGGGGAAGTCCCCATTCCTTACACGGCGATTGGTCGCCGCGAGCTCGGCGTCGCCAGATACCAAGCGCAACAGGTTCCGGGTGCTGTCATCCTGTTTGCGAATGGGTGCCACCCAACCAGCGGTTACGAGGTTTCTCTGGAGAGGAGCCTGCTTGCGGTGTACCCGCCAGAGTTCATTCTCTACCAGATTCCGCCATCGGGCCCCGTTGCCCAGGTGGTGACGCCTTTCTCGGTCTGCGCATGGTTCGCCGTGACCGATCCGGTAGAGACGGTCGCTGTTCACGATGCAAACGGCCGACACGCGGTGGAAGTGGAACAGGTCCTCGACTTGTGGCTACCGCGCGAGTCCGGCATCGCGAAGCTTTTCCGCGTGGAAAGCGTGGATCTGAAGATCTTGAAGTCGAAACCGCCGATTCTAGCGATCGACGTCAAGGGCCTCAGCCCAACGCCTGGCTACACCGATGTCACGCTCATCGAACATGTGTACGTGACTCCCCCGGAAGACGGAGTCTACGGATTCGATCTCGTGGGCCGTCGTCCGAGTCATCCGGTCCCGCAAGTACTGGCACCGGTCTCCACGGTCTACCACTGGACCGGCTTCCATGACGAAGTTCGCGGTGTTCGCGTCCACGCAACTTCCAACAAAGTTGAAGCTCTCCTCGAACGAGGGGACCAAGCAACCGCTTGATCGCGCCTGATTGATCTCGACGATTTGGAGGGGCCGGGTGGCAACACTCGGCCCCTCCTTTTTTGCATCTCGAGATGAGCAATCCCTCGCTGAACAAAGGACGTGTTCTTCCCGCCGCGGACACGAGAGAGGGGGCTGCGGTGATGCTCTCGCAAAAGCGGTCGAGTCACGAGGGCTCCCGACCAGATGACTTGCTCCTCCCACCGAGATGCGAGTGAAGTTCGGTCACGCACATCCTCGCCTTTGTCGCCGGAGCCAACGGGGTCAAACAAGGCACCTCTCGCGATGCGAGTGGACGCCGCCCAGTTCGGCCCGGCCATCAATCACGAAACGGGTGTGGCGTGAAAAACTCTGCGCCTGCGAGGAATGCTCGCCCTCCGCCCTTTCCCGGGCTCAGCCAACGAAGCCGTTGCCGTCCGCACAAATCGCGTTCGGAAAATGTCGGAAAAACTTCTTTCGGCTCTCGAAAAGCGGATCCCCCGTTGCACGAGAGAGCGTCTCAGTCGGTGTCATTCACAACCCGAACTCGGAGGCACCTGATGGGGATCTGTTCGTTCTGGAGGAGGTCGGCCGCGGGATTTCTCGCTCTGGCCGGCGTTTCCTTGGCAGCAAACACTGGTCACGCCCAAGCACCCATTCGCTGGAAATCCCAGGAGGGGCCAACCGCGCTCTCCCTTTCTCGAATGGAAACGGCCGGGATCCGAGACACGCTGAATGCGTTGTCCGGGCGTCACGTGGTGGTGCAGTTCGACACACCGGTCACACCCACCCAGCGACAAGAGCTGGAGAGCGCTGGCCTGCGCCTGCTTCGATCCGTCGGCAGTGGCGGCTACTTCGCCCGCTGGAGCGGAGGGGAAGGGCGTGCGCAACAGATCGCAGACGTGCCGGAACTCGTGCAAGTCGCGGCGATCGAAACCCAATGGAAGATGCACTCGCTGTGGGACAACGAGGCGACCCCTGAGTGGTCGCTGATCGACAACAGCTCCCCGGATCCGCGAGTGGCCGCCTATGTCCTGTTCCATCGCGACGTTCCGCTCAACCGCGGACGCCGTTTGGTGGAACGATCCGGCGGTGACGTCATCGACGTGCTGGAGTCGATTGCCGGAATGGTCATCGAGCTGCCTCGCTCGAAGATCGCCGAGCTTGCAGGGCGCGACGAGGTGCAGTGGATGGAGCCTCCTCTTCCGCGCATGGAAGGCATTCTTGTCAACGACAGCAATCGAACCCTCACCCAGGTGGACACCCTTCATGGGGCGCCGTTCAGCCTGGACGGAACCGGTGTATCGGTGATGGTCTACGACGGTGGCACCGCGCTCTCGACCCATGACGATTTCAGCGGCCGACTGACTGTCCGCGACTCGGCAGGGCTCAGCTTCCATGCCACTCACGTGGCCGGCACCATTGGTGGTGACGGCACCGCCAGCGGCGGAACTTTGAGCGGCATGGCGCCCGCGGTGACCATCGAATCCTACGGCTTCCAGTTCGACGGGACGGGCACGTTCCTCTACACCAACCCCGGCGACATCGAGTCCGACTACGATGAAGCCATCAACGTGCACGGCGTCGACATTTCCAATAACTCGATCGGCACCAACACCGAGCCCAATGGCTTTCCCTGCAACTACCAAGGGGATTACGGGGTGACTTCGGCACTGATCGACGCCATCGTGCGCGGCTCTCTGGGCAACCCGTTCCGCATCATCTGGGCCAACGGCAACGAACGTCAGGGAAGCAACTGCGACGTCGAAGGCTTCGGTGACTATTACAGCACCGCGCCTCCCGCGGGGGCCAAGAATCACATCGCGGTCGGTGCTCTCAACTCCAACAACGACACCATGACGTCTTTCAGCAGCTGGGGCCCCACCGACGACGGCCGGATCAAGCCCGACGTCAGCGGTCCTGGCTGCCAGAGCGATGCGGATGGCGGCGTGACCTCCACGGATAGCTCCGGGAACACCGCCTACGTGACGTTGTGCGGCACTTCCATGGCCGCCCCGACGGTGACGGGCATCTGCGCCCTGCTACTCGAGGACTACCGCGCCAACTTCGTCGGAGCGGATCCGAGGAATTCGATGCTCAAGGCGTTCCTCGCTCACAACGCGGCGGACACGGGCAACGCGGGACCGGATTATCAGTTTGGGTACGGCTCCGTGCGCGCTCAGGACACGATTGAATTCGTCCGCCTTGGTCAGTTCACCGAAGAGACTCTCGACAACACCGGTTCACGGGTCGCCTACACGTTGAGCGTTGCTGCGGCGACTCCCGAACTCAAGGTCACCATGGCTTGGGACGATGCACCAGGTACGCCGAATGTTCTGCCGGCTCTGGTGAACGACCTCGACCTGGTGGTCACCGATCCCAATGGCGGGCGCCACTATCCGTGGACTTTGGATCCTCTCGCCCCGGCCGATCCGGCGGTGCAGACGAGCGAAGACCACACCAACAACATCGAACAGGTGCAGGTCGCGTCTCCGATGGCGGGGACCTGGCGGGTCGAAATCTTCGGGCACGACATTCCCGAAGGCCCCCAGACCTTCTCGATCTGCGCGTCGGAAGCCATGAGTTCCGCCGCCAGCGTGAACATCGCCTTGTTGGATGAGCTGCCGAGCACCGTGGAAGCGGGCACGGCTCACCCCCTGATGGTCGAAACCGAGGCTCTGGGCGACTCGATCGTGCCCGGCTCCGCCACCCTTCACTTCCGCTATGACGGCGGAGACTTCCTGACCGCGTCCCTGCCTTTGATCAGTGGTTCCACCTACGATTCCACTCTGCCGCCTCCGGTTTGCGGTGCGACGATGGAGTACTACTGGAGCGTCGAAGGAGCAGTCAGCGGCACGGTCACCTTGCCCGTCGATGCGCCGGCGTCGTTCTTCACCACCGACGTGCAAACCGCCGTCACCGTGTTCCAGGACGACTTCGAGAACGACTTGGGTTGGACCATCGAGAACATCGCCGTCACCGACGGCGCGTTCGAGCGTGCCATCCCGGCCGGCGGCGGCGGTCGTGCCGACCCGCTCACCGACTTCGACGGCTCCGGCCACTGCTACTTGACCGACAACGTCGCGGGGAACTCCGACCTGGATGGCGGTCCCAGCCGCATCACCTCGCCGACCATCGACCTGTCCGGACCGGGCCCTTACGTCGTGACTTACGCAGCTTGGTTCGCGAACAACGATTTCGACATCGACCGTTTCGACGTGGAGATCTCAAACGACGACGGGTCCAACTTCACTCTGGTCGACTCCTTCGGCAACACCAACGGCTGGCAGGTGCGCAGCTTCACGGTCTCTGACTTCGTCACGCCGACATCTCAGATCCGCCTGCGCTTCAGCGCTACGGACAATCCGAACGACTCGGTGACCGAGGTCGCCATCGACGCGATTCTCATCGAGCGCATCGAGTGCAATCAGTCGTTGGCCGACTGCAACGGCAACATGGTCGTCGACTCCGACGACATCGCCAGCGGCCGTTCTCCGGACATCGATTCGAACGGTGAACCGGACGAATGTGGCGGCCCCCGTCAGAAAGAGCTGCCGGACCGCAAGCAGGCGTTGTTCCCGAACTGACCGATCCGTTCCTGATTTGTGGAAGTGATATTCGCGAGGCGTTCCGGGAGATTCCCGGAACGCCTCGCTTCCATTCAGGGATCGCGGCAAGGGAACCCAAACTCGTTTCGCGGCGAGGTCTCGAGACGGAGTTCGACCATTCGCCGAACAGCGCCGTCATCACTGCGAAATGGATGGCTGACAAGAACAGGTGAGCCGCCAAGAAGAGGCAACCTGGCGGTGGCGGTGACTCGACTGACTCACGCCGTTCTGCACCGACCAGGGCAATCTCAAGGGATTGGACTCGGGAGACTCGGAGCGCGAAAGGACGATGCAGCCAAGGAGCTCTGAACCGGAAAGCGGTGGCGACAAGCCTCGCTCGAAACGAGAAAGAAAATGGAGCTGGCGGTGGGATTTGAACCCACGACCTCGTCCTTACCAAGGACGTGCTCTACCCCTGAGCCACGCCAGCTTCGTTCGTTCCTGATGGGTTCCGCGAGGCGCGCGACGGATCAGAGCGTGGCGCGATGACGCGGGTGCTGCGAGGAGCAAATTGTACCGCTCGCTCCGAACTTCAAAATACTCGGGACTGCAAAACAACCAGACTTCCTTGCGACACTCGACTCAGGGGCCGGCCGTCGGCGCATCGCCGCCGCCGGCTGGATTGGCCACGGCGTCCTGGGCCAGGTCGATGGTCGGCATGGCGGTCGGCGGAGGACCAAAGGCGCTCTCGGCCTCGGGCGAGGCAGCAATGCGGCCTTCCTTCTCGAGGCGGGCCTGCTCCACCAGCTTTTCGAACTCGTCCTCGGGAATCATCTCGAGGGTGATCTTCTCTTCCAAGATCTCGCGCAGAGCGATGTCGATGGGCCCCGCAGCGCTGGCACCGGTCTCGATGACCGGAGGCGCGCCACGCACCAGCTCGATGATCCGCTTTTGCAGCAAGACGGAGAGTCGGAACGAACCACCGACGCGACGCTTGGCGTTTTCCAGGTTCCGAAGATCCATGCAGACCACGTCCTTTTTCGAGGGAGGGAGGAGGCGCCGCCCGAGTGGACGAGGCGTCCCCAGGAGAAGCCGTTTCCCGGACTGAGGAGAACCCAGGAGTTTATCACAGGTCGAGAGCCCGACTCCAGTCGCCATTTGTTCGGGAGCCCAGGCGATCGCCCCGAGCCAAGCCCCCCTCCTCCCCGTCTCACTCCCCGGGAGACACCGACGAGATGCTCCTAAGCGACGCTCGTGCTTGGGTCGCCCGTTCGTCGATCCAAGCACGGGAGATTTCGCGCCGAGACCTCGTCGACTGCCGTCCAGCCGTTCACGGGTCAAGGCGCCCATTGGCCCCGGATGAATCCCAAGCCGGCTTGAATGAGCCAAAGCTCTCTCCGGCGAGGACTTACGGCGACCCGCACCGACCGTATGCCGGAAGGAAACGGGAAAGAACCGCGGCCGAAATGCCGAACCCGGGCGAACTTGGCCATTGGCCCTCGGCCGTCATGCCTTGGCCTTCGCCGAGGATCCGCGAATGACTCTGGCCCCGAAACGCCAACGACCGGATGCGGCACGACTACTCCTGAATGTCATACTGCTTCAGCTTGCGCTGCAAGGTGCGAAGGCTGATCCCCAGCACGGCGGAGGCTTTGGTTCGGTTGCCCCCCACCGACCGCAGGGTTTCGATGATCGCCTGGCGCTCCAGCTCATCCATGGTCATGCCGACCTGGAACAGTCCGCCCGAGGCGGCCAACGGGAGTTCCACCAGCGGAGGAGGCAGGTCCTCCAAGGCAATGTCTTCCTGGCGGGCCAGGACCGCGGAGCTTTCCACGACGTTGCGCAACTCCCGAACGTTGCCCGGCCACTCATAGGCGGTGAGCCGGCTGATGACTTCGGGGGTCAGCCGCCGCGGCGGCAGCTCGTTGTCACTGATCGCCTCGGTCAGGAATCCGCGAGCCAGGAGAGGGATGTCCTCCCGACGGTCGCGCAACGGCGGCAGCTCGATGGTCACGACCTTCAGTCGGTACAGGAAGTCTTCGCGGAAGGAGCCGTCCGCGACCTTGGCTTCGATGTCTTGATGAGTGGCCGCGATAATGCGCAGGTCCACCGGCTCTTCCTTGGTCGATCCCAGAGGCGTGACCACGCGAGTCTCCAGGACCCGCAACAGCTTCGCCTGGAGATGGGGCTCCAACTCTCCGACCTCGTCGATGAACAGGGTGCCCCCATCTGCCGCATGAATGAGCCCCTGGCGGCGCTGCACGGCTCCGGTGAAGGCCCCTCGCTCGTGACCGAACAACTCACTTTCCATCAACGTCGCTGGCAGTGCCGCGCAGTTGATCGCCACGAAGCGCCCGGCCTTCCGAGTGCTGTTCTGATGCAGCGCTCGCGCGACCAACTCTTTCCCGGTCCCGCTCTCTCCGCGAATCAGTACCGTGGTCCGGGTGGGAGCCACCTGACGAATCACGTCGAACACTCGACGCATTCCTCGAGAGTTCCCAATCAGATTCTCGAACCCGTACTGCTCGTCGAGCTGCTGGCGCAAAGAGGAAACTTCTTCCTCGAGAGCCTGGCGCTGCACAACCTCTCCGAGAAGCCGAGTCAACACAGTCAGGTTCACGGGCTTGGTGACGTAGTGGTAGGCCCCTTCCTTCATGGCTTCCACCGCCGAGTCGACGCTCGCGTAACCGGTCACCACCACCACTTCGACCCGCGGGTTCTTGCGTCGAACCTCCCGCAAGACGTCGAGCCCAGAGCCGCCCGGAAGCTTCAAGTCGGTAATGACGACCTGAGTTTCGGCCGTGACAAGGGCCAAGCCCTGCTCGCTGCTCGCCGCACCGTCGACGTGGTAGCCCTTGCCTTCCAAGTATTCGAGCAGCGACTCACGCTGGGTTTCGTCGTCCTCGATCAGGACGATGCTGGCGCCGCGCGCGGGAACCGCATCCGCTGCCGCACTCGAGGGTTCTGCTTGGACCATGGGAGTTCGTTCCTTCCCAACAGATCGGCGGGCGAGGGCGCCAATTCGTCATCTTCCCCGCCGAGTTCAAAGTCATTCACTACCTACAGTTACGACACCAAAGGTCGGTCGGTTGCAGCATATTACGACAAAATGGTCGACGGCGCCATTTTTCCGCAAGAAGAGCCAGTCATCGCGCCACTTTGTCGCGAAGAAAGCCGCGGGTGAATTCAAGGGCGCCCCCACCTCAAGACGATGCAGACCCCCGGGCGTGTACTTAATGAACTGACGTGAGACCGGAGGGAGCTGCCCAACTCGCATGTCCCTGAAGGGTGATCTCAAAAACGTACAGCTCGCGGATCTGTTTCAGACCCTCTCCCAGAATCAGCAACAGGGGGTCCTCACGATCTCGGCGGGCGGCGGAAGCCGGCGCATCCTCTTTGCCCCGGACGGGATCACTCTGCTCGATCCGCAGGTCGCCGGTCGTCGGCGCCTGGGAGAGATCCTGCTCTCCGCCGGATTGATCACGGAAGAACAGCTCACCGAAGCCCTTCGAGAGCAGTCTCGCAGCCGCAAGTTCCTGGGCGAAACCCTGATCGACGCGGGGCGCGTCACTC
This sequence comes from Planctomycetota bacterium, assembly GCA_028289345.1. Taxonomy (GTDB): domain Bacteria; phylum Planctomycetota; class B15-G4; order B15-G4; family SIAN01; genus JANQQL01. The sequence continues at coordinate 113,671 of JANQQL010000015.1, forward strand.
CCGAGGACCTGTCGCGTCTGCTCCAGGTCCAAGTCGAGGAAGAGCTGTACGGTCTCTTCCGCATCGACACGGGAGTCTTCGAATTCCGAGACGGCCAAGACGGCGACTCGGCGATTCCCCAGGTCAACCCGATGCACGTCGACGGCATCGTGTTGGAAGCGGCCCGCCGCTTGGACGAATGGCGGCTCATCCAAGAACAGATTCCGGATCTCGAACGGATCTACGTCCCCACCACGGCCCAGCCGGTCGAGGACGAAGACGCCAACCTGGTCTTGTCCTATCTGGACGGACGACGCAGCGTGCAAGAAGCGGCCGACGCCCTGCTCACTTCGCCGTTCACCATTGCCAAGATCCTGGCCGAGCTTGCGGAACAGGGACTCGTCCGCGAATCGAATAGTGCCGAGCTGCACCACTCCGCCATGGAGTGCTTGGGCGAGGGCAAGAAGCGACAGGCAAGGAAGATCCTGCACTGCTTGCAAGCAGTGGACTCGGCGCGAGACGAGTACCTGGAACCCCTTGCCGCCTTGTTCCGCGAAGCCGAAGACCACCCAGCGGCCGCCCAAGCGAGGCTGCGCCTGGCGCGCTTCGCCTGGGACGAAGAGAACTTCGAAAACGCACGGGATCACCTGCTCGAAGCCCTCAAGGATCGCCCGGACTCGATTCCGGTCCTGAGCCGTCTGGCAGACGTCTATCAGGAACTCGGCGACAAAACGAACCAAGCGCGTTACCTGAAAGACCTGGCAGAACTGCACAAAGCCGGTGGCGATCCCGAAGCCGCCATTCGCTGTCTGGAAAAGCTTCTGCCCATCGCCGAGGACGCGGACGAAATCCTGCGTCACCTGGTCGACTGTTGCTTGCGTGCGCGGCTCAAGGAAAAGGCCCTCGAGATCCTCGAGAAGCAAGTCGCGGAGCTGAAGAAGAGTAAGCGTCACGACGAGCTGCCGGCGGTCTACAAGCGCATCCTGACCATCGACCCGGGGCGCAACGACGTCAAGCGCGCTCTGACCAAGGTCAGCCGTACCAAACGCGAGAAGCTCCTGCGTATCGCGGCCTGGAGCTTCGTGATCGGCACGGTGCTTTGCGTGGCCGGCTGGTACATGATGCGCGAGCAACAGCGCAAGACCGGCCTGTTCGAAGTGGCCGAAGCCAATCGGATCCTTGCCGGCGGCGATCCCCAAGGGGCTCGGGTCCGGGTGCAAGAGGCCCTCGCCAAGTACCCACTCGAAGAGGTCGTCATGGCGGCGACGTCTCTGATCGACCGCATTGATGAGCGCATCCAAGAGGACGTTCGCTCCGCGCGAGACCTGCGGGAGGGAGAGCTGGACAGTGCTCTTTCCGGGATTCAGGATCTGCAAGACCGGCGCGAGTTCGACCAGTCCTTGTCGGCACTCTTGAAGTTGTTCGAGGAGACCCCCGAGGCCTACCTGCGAAGTCGCGTCAGCATCCGCATCCGGGCTTCGATCGAGTCGCTCATCGATCACGTCATCAAGGTGATCGAATTCTCTGACGCCTTCGAGCGCCCGATTCACGATTCCGAAGTCACGCCGGCCTACGTTGCCGCGGTGAAGTTCTTCCCCGCGAGTACGGCCGAACAGATTCAGCAGGTGCAGGCGGCTCTCGACAGCAACGAAACGGACTTCGGGCAAGAGCTGGCCGAAAAGCTGGACAAAGCCAACCGCTTGCTGAACTCGTGGACCGAAGCCAACGATCGCATGCAGCCGGAGATCGCGCTGCTGCGGGAGCGCCACGAACGGTTGAACGTCCTCGAACAGCTCTCGGACGAGTTCATGGAAGCGCAGCGAATGGTCGCCCAAGGCCATCTCTCCGAGGCCCATGCTCTGTTCGAAACGGTGCTCAAGAACTACGGCGACGGCGAGCTGCGAGACACCATTCTGAAACGACTCAGCGACGTCGAAGCCGTCATGGCACTCATCGCTCGTGTCGATCAGCAGATCGCAGAAAACCTCGTCGAACAGGCTCACTCCGAGATCCTGATCGGCATCGAGGAATATCCGGACCTTCCGGTGGACAGCCTGGTCCCCTTGCCCATCCGCATCACCTCGATGCCGACTGGAGCGCGGGTCGAGGAACAAGGCCGCTATCTCGGCGAAACTCCGCGGGTGGTTCGCATCGCCCGCGATGCCAAACGCTCGTTCCGTCTGAGCATGCCCGGCTTCGCCACCGAGGAATTCGAACTGGATTCGAAACGACCCACGCGCTCGTTCCAGATGCGCATGAACTCTCTGTTCCAGGTGCAGCTGGACGTGCCGGTGGATGCCGCCCCGATCCACCATGGCACCGAGTTCTTCGTGGCCAGCCGGGACGGAATTCTGCTCGCCATCAATCCCGAAGCCGAACAGCCGGTGCGCAAGCTGGAAACTCGCTCGCTGTCGGGAAGCCGGACCTCTCCCGTCGGAACTCCGTTCGGAATCGCGTTCACCGTGGTCGAAGGCACCGTGTCCATGGTCGACCCCTACTCCGAAGAGCTCACCACCCGCTGGTCGGTGGACTTGCAAGAGGAGATCCATCACGAGCCCACGATCCACGACCGAACCATTCTGGTCGTGACCCAGCTCGGCAACCTGGTGGGACTGGACGGCGAAACCGGTCGCGAACTGTTCCGTCTGGACTTGCAGCGCAAGCCGGTCGCTCGACCCGTGGTTCACGAGCGTCACGCCTACATTTGCCTGGAAGGCGGGGAACTCATGTCGGTGGATCTGGAGCGCCAGGAAACCGCGTTCCGCAAAGTGCTCGAAGAAGAGATCCACGGCGCGCCGGCCGTGCGATCGAGGGAGATCCTGTGCACGACGATCACCGGACAAGTGGTGTGCTTGGACGCGGCATCGGGCGTCGTTCGCTGGATCCTTCCGACCAACGATCTTCCTCGGGGTGAACTCTCCCTCAGCGAGGGGTTCGCGTTCTTGCCTCTCGGCCGACGGATCGAAAAGATCGACTTGCAAGAAAAGCGCAGCGTGCACCAGTGGACCAACCTGCCCATCGCCGGAGACTCGGTGTGCATGGGAGAGTTGACCCTTGTCGGTGGAAAAGACGGCATTCTGTACGGACTGCGGGGGGAATCATCGCTCCCCTACTTCATCACTCACGTCAGCGAAGAGTCCGTGGTTGGCCAACCGGTCCTCACGCCGAATGGCGTGGGCGTCCTTTGCGAAGACGGCGTGTTCCAGATCTTCGAACGCTAACTCCCCTGCGTCAGAGGAACCCCGGCGTCGCCCCGGTGGGCGCGCTTCTGGGCCAACAGAACGGCACAGATCTCGGCGAAAGCTCCTGACCCCTTGAGGTAAGATCGGGTCTCACCTGGGAACAAACCCCTGATCGCCAGCGGGGAGGCCGACGATCATGTTGAACCGCGAGGAACGCCGCGGCGTCGTTTGGATCGTGTCATTCGCGATCTTGCTGATGGGACTGCTGGTCAGCTTCGTGGTGCTGTCCGACCCACTGGCAAACCCGCGGCCTGCCGCCGCCAAGGCCCACCGTGCCACGTTGCGGTTGGGAGCTCTGGACGGCCGTTCCCTGGATGCCCACGACGGCACTCCTTTGGCTTGCGCCATTCAGGTTCTCGACTTGGACGGCGCCTCGGCCCACTGGATCGAAGAACCCGACTTCGATCATCCCGGCGTGTTCCGCGTCGCAGGCCTTCCCGCCGACCGTGACTTTCGGTTCACCTTGACCGCCCCGGGCTTCGAGACCCTCGAACAAACGGTGCGGGTCGGCGTCGGGGAACTCACTTCGCTCGGGGACGTCACCCTGCGCCGGATCCTGGACTTGAACGGCCGCGTGGTGGATGGAGCCGGCGAGCGCTTGCCGGGAGCCAAGGTCTCCTTGATCGCCGCGGGGAGCACTGCTCCGGTTCGCTCTGCCACCACCGACGCCACGGGAGAGTACCTCGTCGAATCGCTCCTGGCCGGTGTGTATCGCGTTCAAGTGAATTTGGATGGCTGGGCCGAGACTCATCCGTGCTGGTTGGACGTCCGGGAAGGCAAACACCGTCGAGTTCGTGATCTGGTCATGACGCCACGGCTCCCGTTCACGGGGACCGTCGACTTCGTCGCCGGCACCCCACCTTCCCAGTGGGTGGACTTCGCAGGACAATCGCATGATTGGAATGCCGCCTCCTGGCAAGGGGAGTTCCACGCCGGAAATCCCTGGTGCTCGATCCCCGGCCCTCGACAAGAAACCACTCACGTCGACCTGAGCCGCCAACCTCGCGACTTCCAGTTGACACTTCCCGAACCGGTGACCGTGCGAGTCGAGCTGACGGGCCGGGCTCCTGGCGCGACGACCTGGGTCGCTGCGCGTTCGGCGGAAGATCGATCCGACTTGAGATGGCGGAGCTGCCACGGAGGCATGGCCCAAGACTCCTCGATCGAGCTGGCCGTTCGGCCCGGCGAGTGGCTCGACATCATTGCCGTGGACGACCAGGGACGGTTCGGACGCGAACGCTGGCGCGGAGACGATCTCGCGGATCCCTTGAAACTACCGATGGAACGTCTGGCCGCCACGGCGAAGGTCCGCGCGGGAGAGTCTTTCGGCCTACTGCCGTTCGGCAACGCGAGGTATGCGGCTCGCGGCAAGTTCCCCAAGGATGGGGTCTTCCTGTTGGGCACGATGGACGCCCTGGTCTCCCGTCACCTTCCGGGCGCGATGAGCAAGCTCGACGTGTCTGCCATGGTGGCTCCTCGCACCGACGAGCAAACCGTTCGTGGCCAAGTCCTGGATCCCGAAGGCAACCCGGTGGCGGACACCTTGGTGCGCCAGGTCGTGGATACCGGGCACGGCAGATTCGTGCATTCCCAAACCTGGAGTGACGACAGCGGCCGATTCCGACTGGCGAGCGCGCCAGAGAGCTTGGCCCCGATCACCTGGTTCGATGCTCCTGGCTACGCGCGAGAAGTCAGCCGCGAAGAGGACGGGGACCTCCCCATCCAAATGACACCGCGCACCCGCGTCCGGTTTCGAGTACTCAATGAAGACCAGGATCCGATGGTGGGAGTGCCCGTCGGGGTGAAGGACCGCGGACCGCGAGCCACCCTTCCTCTTCATCTGGGCACCGAGCCAATGGGCGTTTTCTTGAGAACGACTGGTCTCCAGGGAGAAGTCGTCTTCGACCTGGCGCCCGGTCACTACGAGTCTCCAATCCTGCGGTGGGGACCTTGGGTGATCAGCAACGCTCAGCCGTTCACCGTGCCGCAGACCGGATCCGTTCTCGAGGTGCTGAACTGCTACCGCCCCCGCACATTGAATGGCGCGGTGGTCACTCGGGACAACAAGCCGGTGAGCGGCGCTCAGGTGCGCCTGGATGTGGTGGAGCGAATGCTCGAGAAGCCCTTCTATGCGACGACCGATTCGAACGGTGCGTTTCGCTTCGAGGCGCTGCCGCCACCCCCTTGGTCGATGCGCATCTTGGCAAACGGTTTCAAAGTTCTTTCCGCTCCGGAAGTCGGGGAAAGTGAAACGGGGGTCGATCCCGTGTTCCGCCTGGTTCCACTTCCTCCGCCTCCCGAGAAGAACCGGGATCCATGAGGGCACCGTTCGTCATTGCCCATCGAGGGGATTCGGCGGCTTGTCCGGAGAACACCGAAGCGGCCGTGCGCAAAGCCCTCGAAGTGGGAACTCCCGCCGTGGAGTGCGACGTGCAGTTGACGGCCGATGGCATTCCGGTGGTGGTGCACGACCCCGATCTCGAGCGGCTCGGTGGAAGCAATCAGCCCTTGGCTTCGCTCCTCGCGAAAGAAGTGGTGGGTCACCAAGTGCAGTTGCCCGGGGAACGTCAGCCGGCGGCCGTCGTTCCCACTCTCGAAGAGTGGCTCGATTGGATCCCGTCGAAGGTCCTGGCAGTCGTCGAACTCAAGGAACAACGGGACGCCGATCGCGATCGTGCCCTCGCTGAGCAAACGGCAAAGCTGCTCGCAGGTCGATCTGGAGAAGCCGCCGTCATCTCCTTCGAAGATCGCTTGGTGGAGTTCGTCCAGCAGTGCTGGCAGGACGGATTCGTTGGTGCCATCCGCAATCGCCCGGTGAGCGCGGAGCAGGTGGGGTCACTGATCGACCAAGCCAGAGGATGTGTGGTCCTGAAGAAGACCGTGGCGGAGTTGCCGTGGATTCGCGAGCTGAACGCCGCCCAACTCGAAGTGTGGTCTTACGCCCTCGATGAAGAAGACGAGATTCGCGACGCGCTGGAGCGCGGAGTGACGGGAGTCATCTCGAACCGACCAGGGGTCGCCTTACGAGTGCTCGGAAACCACTAGGGATCTTCGTCGACGAGTCATCCACCCACAGAAGACGGATGGGAATCGAGTGCAATCCTTGGCCCTGGATCGCAGCCGAGACAAGACGGTCGTTCGACTCTCGCTCGGCTCAGCTGGCCTTGGCGGGAATCTGGCGCTTGACGGGCTTTTGCACCTTGCCGGCTTTCAGGCAAGAGGTGCAGACCTTCATGCGTCGCACGGCGCCGTTGATCACGACGCGGATGCGCTGAATGTTCGGCTTGAAGGTCCGTCGCATGATGCCGGTGGTCTTCAAACCGATCCCGCCGGTTCGCTTGGGGAGACCGCGGATCGCAACCTTGTTCCCAAACTGGGTCTTCTTGCCGCAAAGTTCGCACGATCGGGACACGTCAGTCACTCCGGGGTCTGAACTCATCTCACCAGGGATGCTGTCACGAGGCCGGTTTCCTCATCGCAACGACTCACGGGTCATCGCGCGTCGGCCGCGCCATCCCTTCTCTTCCGGCACCCCATGACTCCTTGGGTCGGCTCGAAAGGGCGGAGCAGTATAGCGGCGGGCGCCGGGCGAGTTCTTCCTCAAAAAGAGCACCTTGCGCCTTCTGGCGTCGTCTCCCTAGGCCCGGTTCCGACACGTCGCGCGATTCACCCCCGACCCACCCCCTCGGCGGGAGGCTCATCGGCTCTGGGCTGCCTAGAACGATGTAAATCATTATCTAGAAGACATCTACAACACTCCGACGAGCCCGCTCGTTCCCCCGGGCCAGAGCCCGACGCCTTCAAGAGGAAACGGCGTCCACCGCTTTCATGGCCCGCAGGGCCCTCCGACGCAGCCACCAGACCTGCACCAGGCTTCCCACCGAATAGGCCACCACGACGACGAGCAGGCCGTTCCAGCGCCCGGCAATCACGCCTCCCTGGAGCAGCGCCGCGGTGGTGATCAGGTGCAGGAACACGGCCTCGGTCACGGCGCGAGTCTCTCGAGCGTGGGTCAACAGTCCTTGGTAGTAGTTCTGGAGCACGGCCGCGGGAGGCAGCAACAGCGCGAACCAAAGGGCGGAGACGGACATGGAAGTCAGCTCCTCCGAAAGCCCCGTGCCGTTGTGGAAATAGAGGCGGCTCAGCGGGGTGACCGCAATCAGGACCAACACCAATCCCGTAGCCCAGGACAGCAGCACGGTGAAAGAACGAAGTCCTGGAGCGACCCGCGGATCCCCCGCGTGGCGAACCACCACTTCGTTGAACGCGAAGCCGGAGGAACGGATCAGGAACACCAAGCTGTTGAGCGCCGGCCACGCGGCCAAACAGGCAAGTGCCTCGGGCATCCGCCCTAAGGCGGCGCTGCCGATCGGTTGCATCAACAAAGTCAGCAACGGGGTCATGGCGAGTGGCAGATAGAACGCCAGCATGCTGCGCGTGGTCAGTGGCGGCGTTTCCGGGTTCCTGGCAAGCACTCCCGGCAAGACTGGCGCCACCGCGATTCTCACGACGATCATTTCCGCGACCACGGACGACGCAATGGCCGCGCCCGCCACGACGATCCCGGGCCCTCGCAACAGCAACCCCGTTCCCAGAATCGCACTGGTCACCACCAGACGAGCGGCCGTTCCCAACCCCACGGCACGGGAACGTCCTTCGCGAATCAACACTCCTTGGTGAAAGCGTCGATCGGCAATGGCCCAAGTCCATGGCGTCATCACTTGCAGCCCCAAGCGTCCCGGTGCGATCGATTCGACAGGAGTCTTCAGCAAAGGAACCAGAATCAGGTCATACAGCGGCGTGAACGCCAGCAGGGCGTGAATGCCGGTGAGAACGGCCCCGGACCAGGTGGTGAAGCGCAACAGCTTTCGATAGGAGTGGCCGTCTTTGCTGAGTGCGGTCGATGCCGCCAGCAACATGATGATCGGGGCCTCTACCAACAAGGCCACGGGAAACACGACGGAACCCCACGCAGCCAGATGGATCTCCGGATCGGCCAAGCGCGCCACGGCGGCGGACACCAGCGGCATCTCGGCGCCCATCAACAACCAGCTTGCAGCCAACGGCCACCAAGTCCGCACCACCTCGCGCAACGGCGAAGTGCCGGCAGCAGAAGAGGCAACGGTGGACGTCACGAGCAAGATCCCGGGCGAAGGAAAAACGGGCCATCTTACGGCAGCCCGTGGATCCGAGCGACTCGAACGCGGGGAGACGTCCCGCTCTCCGTCCAAGTCACCCAAACATTCCTTCCGGAAACCGCGAGGCGCGGAAAGCCATCCGCCCTGCCACCATCCGTCGCCGTGACGTCGACGGACTCTTGGGCTTGCCCGTCCCTCGTGAACCTTTGCAATCGAAGCGCCGCCTGGTTGCCATTGTCAGCGAGCCAGAGGATCAGAACGGACCCATCCGGAAGAAACGCAATGTCCGGCCGACCGCCCCCGTGGTCACGATCGGCGGAGAAGACTTCGAAACCGCTGAATCCTGGATCCGCGGTGTTCTCGGAGAACGCAAACTTCACCTGGGGCCTCGGCGGCTGCTCTTCGTTCCCTTGAGTGAACCAGGCCGCAGCGAGGGTGTGCCCTTGCACCGCAAGGGACGGACCGTTGACGGGTCAGCCAGGAGTGATCCAGGCGTCCCGGTGCAAGTCGATGGGCTGGCTCCAGCGACCTTTGTCAGTCCAGGCGAGGGCGATGTCGCGCCGTTCGTCGTCTCCGCGGTCGCGATAGATCGTGACGAGGTTTCCCCCAATGGACACCGCGTCCGTGGCACAGCACTCACAAGTTCGCGTGTCCAGGATCACCTCGTCGGAGCGCTTCCCGGTGACATCGAAGGTGGTCGCACGGAGGCTCATGTCGCCGCCGCTGGGCATGTCACGCCCATCCAACCAAACGGCGGCGAACCCTTGCTCGGTCGCGACAAGAGTGGCAAAGCCGTGCTCCGCAGGAGTTTCGTCGCGGTGCAACCAAAACGGCTCGCTCCAACGTTCGCCACCATCCGAGGAGCAGGCCACGCGGATCCCGTAGGCGTACGTGTCCTCCCCCATCTTCTCCAGCCAGTGGGCGGCCAACGTGTCTCCGGCCCCACCCACCACCGATGGAAAGTCCGCCCAGTTCACGAACCAGCGGTCGCCGGAAGCCACGGTTCGGGCATCCTGAAAACCTTCGGCAATCCAGGAGGAAAAGCGGAGCGCATGGTTCCCGGACTCAAGCTCCTGCACCCAGCTCAACCGCACGACCTGGTCCGCGGAAACGTCGAGTCGCGGCCAACGGGAGTTCGCACCGGCCGGGCTCTCCACCACTTCGACCTGGATTGCTTCTGACGCTCCGACGGGTGCGAACCAGAGCCCTGCGATCAGAGAAAACACGAAACCGCGTTTGGCAAATCGGCTTTGGGAGGACCGGAGATTCAAGTCCGAATCCCGTCGAACAAACTGATCCCGAGAGCGCCAAAGAAAATTGGCGTGAACCACGCAGCGAGCACCGGGTGCAAGTAATTCTCCCCCAAGCTGCGCATGGCCATGTCGATCCCGAAGTACACCCCACAGACGAAGAATGCCGCGGCCAGCCCCAGCAACATGCTGCGTTTCTCGTAGCGGATCACGAAAGGCAGGGCGAGCAAGATGAGCAGCACATTGGTCAGGGGAAAGGTGACGTGGTAATGCAGCAACACCTGGTAGCGCGGCTCTTCGGTCAGAGCCGACAGGTGACCAAGTTCCTGAAAGGACAGGTCGAAGGCCTCCTTGAGCAGCGCCCCAATCTGAGCCGGATCGATGGAAGATTCGATCTCGGTCAACTGCTCCACGGTCACGACCTTGTCGTTCTCGACCGTCCAATCAAAAGGCTCCTTGGCGCGCCACACCTTGGCAGCCTGGTCATAACGCAGGAATTGTGCGACACCGTGCGCGAACACTTCGCCTTGCTCCCCTTCCCGCAAGGAAAGCGAGGCCTCGTGCACGATCTCGGTCGCCGGATCGAACTTGACCTTGCTCCAGATGCGGCCTTGCTGATCCTGGATGAAGATATCCAAGTCGAACACGCGCTCCCCGTCGGACAAGTACTCCGCCAGGGAAATCCGCCGCGAGCCGACGTAGGGAGACACCAGCTCCTGGATCAAGATCATGATGAGGGTGAGGATTCCCCCCATCAGAAACACCGATCGCAACGTGCGAAACACACTGCGACCCGACATCAGAATCGGGATGAGCTCGTTGGCTTGGAGAATGCGCGCGACGGTGACGATGACACCGATCACCGTCACGAAGGGAGCCACTTGCAAGAACACGGAGGGAGAGCTGTAGAGGTACAGCGCCGCCACCATGGACACCATTTTGCCACCGGGGATCCCGAGAGCGCCGGCGGTCTCGATGAAGTCGTCCGCCCGAGAGAACAGGTCGATGACGACGAACGCCCCGAAGAAGAACAGGAACGCCACCAGATAAGAGGAACAGAAGATTCGCGCGATGTAGCGATCCACGCGGTCCAGGAATGGCCCGTGGCTCGCAAACCTGACGGACTCGTCGCTCATCGCCGCACCACGAACAAGAGCAGCCCCAGTCCGAGCACGAACAGCAGCAAGCTGCCGCTCCAGGCCGCGAGCACCGGGTGCACGATCTGCTGTTCACTGAGCGTCTTCGCCATCAAGTGAGAGGGATAGAAGACGAACAGCACCACCAAGAACGAAACCAGGAAGGCAACCAGGCGGCTTCCGGCCCGGAACACCAAGGCCAGGGGGGCACCGATCAGGACGAAGAACAAGCTCGAGGTCGACAGCGCCAATCGTTCGTGGATTTTGGAGAGGATCTCTCCCGGAGTCCGCAGAGGATGGAGTCCCTCTTTGGCTCTCGCGTACTGGGCCCACAACTCGGATCCGGTCAGGTACTTGAGGCGCTTGCTCCAGGTCACTCCGCTGCCCATGTGCCAGGTGAGTTGCAGATCCGTCCGCCCCTTCCACGGCCCCTGCAAACACTCCACGTTGCGCAAGTGCAGGCCGACGGTGTCTCGTTCGGCATCGAACTGCACTTCGATGTCCGCGCCCAGAGTTTGGATCTCTTCCTGTTCGGACTTGGACTTGCCCGGCACCGGCATGCGGATCCGCGCGTCGTAAAGAATCAGTCCCCCTTCTTCCGGAAACTCCTCGGAGATCCAGTTCACCGTGATTCCGCCATCCTCGAGATGTCGGAGATCTTTCTCGATGGAGTTCTCGAATAGGCGTTTGACGCTGCGTCGATTGGTGAGGGATTGCTTGAACGCGGTCTCGGCTCGCGGCGACCACTGATTGCTGAGGTACACGCTGGCCACGGAAATGAGCGCGCCGATCAGGAACGCCGGCAAGAACACCCGATAGGGATGCACGCCCCCGGACTTGATGGTGGTGATTTCGTTGTTGGCCGCGGCCCGTCCGTAAACCAGCATCACCGCGATGAGCAGGCTGAGGGGCAGCACGAACTCGAGGTGGTACAGCAAGAAGAACGGCAAGACCTGGAACAGCAACACCAGGTCGATCTGCGGGTACTTGTGCAGGAATTTGACCGCCGCTCCGGTGAAAAACACCGAAGTGATCACCGCCAGCGTGAAGGCGAGGTTGTAGGCCAGCTCTTTGAGCAGGCTGCGGTCCAGGATTGGCAGCAAGTCCCCCTCCGGAATCTCCGGACTTCCCCCCGTGAAACTCTACCGAAAACGCATCATCGGGTTCGGCGACGACCGGAGAAAGGGCGATCTCGGGTAAGAATGGGGCCATGGGACATCGCTGGATCCACCGCCCCCCCGCCGCCGTCACGGAATGCATCGAAGCATGCTGGCCGAAAGCAGCTCCGGGCCGCGTCCGGCGCAGCGGCTCACTACCGGCCCCGCTGGACCACATTGGCTGGAAAGCGTTTCGTCCCAAGGGGGGCTTGGCCGCTCTGGGAGACCGCATCCGGGTTCCCCCAGCCGAACGGGAGTGGCGGGTCGCCTCGCAGCTCGGCCAGCGAGGCATCGCTGTTCCCGTCCCCCTCGCACTGGCCATCGATGACGACGGCAGCGCCATCTACTTTTTCGAGTGGTACCCAGAGCGCATCGATCTGGAGGCGGGGGTCCTGCAGAACCGCCTTTCTCTCCAACAACGCCGGAAGTTGGCGGCACGTCTTGGGGACCTGATCCGCAAGTTTCATGACGCCGGCTTCGAGCACCGCGATCTGCATGCGGGAAACATCCTCATCCACCCGGAGGCCGGTGATGCGGAGCCCCTTCTGACCGATTTCCATCGCGCTCGACCGCGGGGCCAGGTTTCTCCGCGTCGACGAGCCCGCGATCTGTTGCAGCTCTCCCATTTCTTTCAGCGCAGAGCCACCGCGACCGAGGCTTTGCGATTCTTGAAACACTACGGCAAGCCATTCTGGCACTCGGCGAGGTCCGCGCGGCGACGAGCCGTCCTTGATTTGGCCCACCGGGCTCACCGATCCTGGTACGCCTTTCTGCGCCATCACGAGAAACGTTGCCTCGGCTCCGGACGCCGGTTTCGTCCCTGGCAGGAGCCCGGTTGGCAGGGCGTGATGACAGCGTCCGAATCCGTGGACGCCGGGAAGCAGTGGCTGGACTGGGTCGACCATCCGGACCGCGCTGTCGAGATTCATCGCGGGGGTCACGGCCGCGTGCTGCGGATCGACTTGCGGGGCACGAGTTGGGTCCTCAAGTGTTACGAAGACCCCGGCGGGAAGGGTCTGGGCAAGGCCTGGGCGCGCGGCAGTCGGGCGCGTCGGGCCTGGCTCAATGCTCATCGACTCGCGATGGCCGACATCTCGGTCGCACGTCCCCTGCTGTTCGGCGAAGAGCCGTGGCGCTCGAAACGACGCCGCAGCTTCGTGGTGATGCCATTCGAGGGGCGCGGTCAACCACTGCGCGATCATGTCCTCGGAGCGACCTCCTCTCGCGCCGTCGATCGGGTGCTGGCTCGACAGATCGCGGCGGCCCACGACGAATGCCTGCGCAACCGCGATCTGAAAGCCGAAAACCTGCTCGTGGACCCGATCGGACCGCGGGTAATCTGGCTCGACCCGGACGGAGTTCGTCGAACGCCGCGCGTGGACGAGCAGACCATCGCCCGTGATCTGATGCGCTTGAACGCTTCGTTCCGCGCCCAGGAGGTGACTGCCACCCGACGCCTTCGGTTCCTGCTCGAATACCGGCGCGCCCGTCGCAACGGTCGGCCCTCCCTGAAAACGCTGTGGCGCGAGATCCATTGGCTGACTCTTCAAAAATGGCAACGCACCACCTGATCTGGGTGCTCCGCAAACCGTTGCGGAATCCGGGCCGTTGCGTGGCCATCTTGCTGCTGTGCGTGATCATCGCGCCCCTTCGGCTGTCCATGGTCGCGTCGACTTTGCCGTTGCTGAAGGTGATTCTGCGCGACGACTGGGCCGCTCAGTTGCGCGACATGGCGACCGAGTCTCCCCGCCTGCTGGAACCGGTCGCGGTCCTGGCCGCGGAATGGGTCGGCGAATCGAGCGCCGGCCGCGCGCTGTTCCTGATCCTGTGTGGGATGTTCGCTCTCGCCCTGCTACGCGCGGCACTCGTCATCTGGCACGAGGCCATCCTTGCCAAGCTGGTGCATCACACCATGCGTGACGTGTCATCCGAGCTGCACGATGCCTTGCTGCGGGGCGCGGGCCAAAGCCGTGCGGAGGGCGCCGTGCTCTCTCACTTTGCGACCGACTTGGACGCGGTGCGACAATCGCTGCGAAGGGTCTACGGCAAAGTGATTCGGGAGCCGTTCGTTTTGCTAGCAACGGTCGTGATGCTGTGGACCTTGGACGCGACCTTGGCGCTCTGGACCGGATTGGTGTTCCCCGCAGCCGCCGGACTGCTCCTCGCACTCGCGAAACGCTTGAAGAGTGCCTCCCGTCGTTCACTGCAACGCACCGGCGACATGGTCGGACAGGTCGAAGAGAGCCTTCGAGGTCGGCGCACGGTTTGGTCGTTTGGTCTGGAGCAACGCGAGTCCCAACGCTTCCGGACGACGTTGGAAGGCTTGACGAGGGACCTGATCAAACTCGACCGCCGCGAAGCTTTGTCGAGCCCGCTTCTCGAAATCCTGGGCTTGGTCGCCGGCATCGCCTGCTGCGTCATGGGAGCGACGCGAGTGCTGGACGGAGACCTTTCCGCAGAATCGTTTCTGACCTTCTACGTGGTGTTGATCATGGTGCTCGACCCGTTGCGCAAACTCGCCGACACTCACGTGCGGTTGCAACGGGGAGCAGTCGCGGCCCATCGTTTGGAAGAGTTGATAAACTCGGCGCCAGCTCGTCCCCCGGTGGCGGGAAACCTCTCCTTCCCCCACCCGGTGGGTGAACTGCTCTGGCAAGGCGTGGGAGTGGACTCTCCGGAGGACCACCCGCTCTTGGAGGACGTGTCATTTCGGATCGAGTCAGGCCAAGTCGTCGTGATCGCGGGACCTTCGGGGGCCGGCAAATCCACCCTGCTCGACGTCCAGGCGGGTCTGCGTTCCTACGATCGCGGTTCGGTCACCCTCGGCGGCCGAGAGCTTCGCGACCTTCGCCCGGCGGACTTCCGGCGCCAAGTCGCGTTAGTCGCCCAGGAAACCTTCCTGTTCCGCGGAACCTTGGAAGAGAACATCACCCTGGGCCAGCCGCCCCGCCAGGTTCCCCTGGACCAGGCTCTGGTGATTTCCGGGATGGCCGAGCGCGTGGCTCGGCTTCCCGCCGGGCTCGAAACGCGAGTCGAAGACCACGCTTTCTCGGTGGGCGAGCGCCAGCGACTCTCGTTGGCACGCTCCCTGTATCGCGATCCCGCGATCCTGCTCTTGGACGAGGCCACCAGTGCGCTCGATCGCCCCATGGCCCAGGACATCCTCGACGCGCTTCTCGCCGCGCGCAGTGACCGGATCACCCTGCTGGTGACTCACCACCTGAGCCAAGACCTAGGCGCCGACCTGGTGGTCCTTCTGGAACGAGGCCGCGTCCTTGCCAGCGGTTCCCCGCAAGCCGTAGAGGAGCGCTCCTCGCTGTACCGGAAACTCCTGCGGGCGCCCTGAGCGCCCCCGTATGATCGACGTCCATGAAACGGGTGCTCTTGTTCGGTGGGGACCTCTCCCTTCGTGGGACCAGTCTTTACACCCTGAGTCTCGCTCGAGAACTCAAACTGCGCGGTCACCGGGTGGCTGTTCTCGGACCGGGTGGACTCTTCGAAGGCAATCTCGACTCCCACCGGGTGCCCGTGATCCACGCTCCCGTCCATGGGATGCTTTGGCGTGATCTGCTGTATCTCGAGACCTACGCCGAAGCAGTCCGCAATTTCGATGCGGAAGTGATCCACATCCTGCACCAGGACCTGGCCACCATCGGGTCCCTGCTGTCGCGGCGCACTGGCGTTCCGGCGGTGATGACCGTTCACGGCCCGGTCAGCCGGCAGTTCTGGTACCCGATGGGGAGCGGCCCTTCGATCATCGCCGTGAGCGAAGACGTTCGGCAATCCCTGGTGACTTCCGGGCACGTCGACCGCGAGTCGATCGCCGTGATTCCGAACGGCGTCTCTGCGAGTCTTTCGGCACTGGAAGAACCAGGAGAAACCGAGTCCAGCCCGCTGCCGGTGGTCGGCACCGTCAATCGAATCGACCGGGACCGCGGCATCGACCTGGTGTTGCGCGCTGCTCGCAAGGTGCTGGATGCCGGAACACGCGCCTACTTCCTCATCATCGGGGAAGGGCCGGCCGAGAAAGAAGTTCGAACCCTCGCTCGAAAACTCGAGCTGATTCCCCACCTAACCTTCGCCCTGCCTCGCACGCGGATCGCGAGTTTGTTCCGGCCGATGGACGTCTACGTCTCGGCCAGCCACACCGAAGGTCACGGGATCTTTTTGCTGTCGGCCATGGCCGAGGCTCGGCCGGTGATTTCGACAGGCGTCGGTGCGGTTTTGTCGTTCCTGCGCCACGAAGAGAATGGCCTGGTGGTGCCTCGGGGGGACGTGGGTTCCCTGGCCCAGGGAATCCTGGATCTCCTGGCGGATCGCGAGCGGGCGCACTCCCTGGCGGTGGAGGGCTTCCGCGACGTTCGGGAGCGCTTCCCCCTGCGCAGCATGGTGGAGCGCACGGCGGCGGCGTACGAAACCGTCTGAGCCCGAGCGGCCGGCCTCGGTTTTCGAGAGCTCCGGTCGTTTGCTGACCCGAACGGGGCCGACTCCGAGCTATAGTCCGCCCCCCTGTGGATGGGGGCCTCGAATCGAGAATTCCTCGCCCCGGGGTCCGCCCGACCCTGGTCCCCCGACGCCGGCGCTCACCGGATTCGACGGCTCCGGCTTGGGAAGCACCGCAGACGCTGCCGAAGTTTGGTACGACATCCTGCCGATCCGGCACCTTGGAACTCCCGTCGGCCCCTGGTCGCATTTTCTGGACGAAACAAACATGACGGACACTGCCACGGCCACCCAGCCGGTGGAACCGCGACGCTCCTTCAAGGAGGAGTGGATTCGGTTCTTCGACCGGTTCGGCCACATGATGTCGCGGATCCTTCTCACACTGCTGTACGCCTTGCTCGTCGCCCCAGCAGGCATTCTGCTGTCATTGTTCGGTGACCCGCTCAAGATCCGGCGTTATCGCGGCACCTCTTGGAACGACTGGAATCACACCAACGAAACGCTGGAACAGGCGCGGAGGCAGGACTGATGTTCGTATTGGGACTCTCGTTCTATTACCACGATTCGTCCGCAGCGCTGATCCAAGACGGCAAGATCATCGCCGCCGCCGAAGAAGAGCGCTTCAGCCGCGTCAAACACGACAGCGGATTTCCCGGCTTGGCGATCGATTTCGTTTTGCGCGAAGCGGGGATCTCCATTCATGACGTGGACCACGTCGTGTTCTACGAGAAGCCGTTCGTCAAGTTTGAGCGCATCCTGACCACCGCCTTTGCGACCTTTCCGCGGTCTTGGCAAGTGTTTCGGGAATCCATGCACACCTGGCTCACCAAGAAGCTGTGGGTCAAGGCGCACTTGAAAGAGCGCTTGGGAATCCCGAACTCCAAGATCATGTTCGCCGACCATCACATGTCTCATGCGGCGGCGAGCTACTACACTTCTCCGTTCCAGCACTCCGCGATCCTGACCGTGGATGGAGCCGGGGAGTGGACCACAGGAACCATGGGAGTTGGGAAAGGTGGTCGCATCAAGATCACCAAGGAAATGAAGTTCCCGCACTCGGTGGGATTGCTGTACAGCGCCTTCACCGCGTACTGCGGTTTCGAGGTCAATGAAGGCGAGTACAAACTGATGGGCATGGCGCCCTACGGAGATCCGAAGTACGTCGACCGCATCTACAAGATGATCAAAGTCGGCGACGACGGCTCCCTGTGGCACGACATGAAGCACTTCTCCTATCACTGGTCGCCGACCAACACCCTGTCAGATCAGTTCAGCGAAGTGATGGGAAAGCCGCCGCGGGACCGCAAGTACGAGGACAAGACCCTCGACCCGTACTACTGCGACGTCGCCGCCTCCATCCAGCAGGTCACCGAAGAGATCCTGCTGAAGATGTGCCGCCACCTTCACGCCGAGACCGGCCTCGACAAGCTGTGCATCGCCGGCGGCGTGGGACTGAACTGCGTGGCCAATCACCGATTGCTGCGGGAAACCCCGTTCGACGAAATTTACGTGCATCCCGCGGCCGGGGATGACGGTGGCGCCGTCGGCGCCGCGATGTGGGCCTACCACCACGTGCTCGGAAACGACAAGTCCGACCAACCCTTGGATCATGCCTACCTGGGCTCGGAGCACGGCGACGAGGCCATCGAGTCGTTCTTGAAGAAGTACGACATCGCCTACGACAAGGTGGATGATGACGACCGCTTCTACACCCGCGTGGCCGAGGAGTTGGCCGCCGGCAAGGTGGGCGGTTGGTTCCGTGGCCGCTTCGAATGGGGACCGCGTGCGCTCGGTTCTCGCTCAATCATTGCCGACCCGGGCCACCCGCAAATGAAGGACATCGTCAACGCCAAGATCAAATTCCGCGAGGCGTTCCGTCCCTTCGCTCCCTCTGCCGTCGCAGAAACTGCCTCCGACTACTTTGACATGGAAGACACCGAGGGGGGCAAGAAGCACTACCCCTATCGGTTCATGCTCTATGTCGTCCCGGTTCACGAACACAAGAAGCAGGAACTGGACGCGATCACCCACGTCGACGGAACCGCGCGAGTGCAGACGGTCCACGAAGAAACCAATCCGTCCTACTACAACATCATCAAGCGATTCGGCCAGAGTCGACTTCCCGTCGTGCTCAACACCTCCTTCAACCTGAAGGGGGAACCGATCGTCGAGGACCCGTCCCACGCCTTCAATACGTTCTCTCGTTCCGAGATGGACGTGCTGTTCATGAACAACTACGTGGTGACCAAGGAAGCCAAGAAGATCATTTCGGAAACCAAGTTCGCCATCCATGACAAGGGCGATTCCGTGGTGGGGATGCTGTCGTGAACAATCGTGATTCGATGCGAGGCGCTGCTCTCGGAGCGTTCCTGGGCCTGGTCACATCGGCCCTGCTGGTGCTGGCGATCCTGGAAGTCGGTTTCCGTTTGCTGCCGATCCCCGGGGCCAAGCCGGTGGTCACCATCAACGAGCCCCATTCGGAACTCGGTTGGGTCAAGCGGGCCGGGGACTCCACTCAGAAGAAGACCTCTGAGTTCGACATCACCTTCGAGATCAACGATCTTGGCTTGCGCGACGACGCCGACTTGACCCGAAACAAGCCGGCCGGAACCAAGCGCGCACTGGTGGTGGGCGACTCCTTCGTCCTCGGATACACCGTGTCCCGCGACGACCTGTTCGTCGACCGCGTGGAGCGGGCATTCCAAGCGTCGAATCCGTCCATCCAAGTTCTGAACGGTGGCACCGAAGGCTACGCGACAGATCAAGAACTGGTCTGGTTGCGCAAAGAAGGCCTGACCTTCGACCCAGACGTCGTGGTGCTCTGCTTCTATCAGAACGACGTCTACTGGAACGGACAGAAGACCTACGCCGGCAAGCCCAAGCCCCGCTTCCCTGCTGAAGGGAACGCCGACGCTCCAGAGACGATGCTGACCGCCGCCAACGAAGAGACCGGCTGGTGGGCGAAGAACACCGCCGTCGGCGGATTCCTGCACACCATGTCCATGGGAGGAGCTGCCGCCGAGCTGATCATCAAGCTGCCAGGCGGCCAGGTCATGCCCAAGGAAGAGACCGTGGTGCTGAATGACGCACCCGGCTCGCTTCGTCTCGACGACTGCTGGAGTCGAACCGCCGCAGCTCTCCGGGGTTTCAAGAAGACCTGCGACGAAGCCGGAGCAAAACTCCTGTTCGTCGCCATCCCGTCCCGGGAACAAGTCCAACCGGATTCCCGAGCTCCCTACTTCGAACGCTACGGTTTGAGCGAAGAAGAGGTGAACTTCGACCAGCCAACCGAAAAAGCGTTGGCCCTCGCCAGCAGCGCCGGGATCCCAGTGCTGAACCCTTTGGAAGATCTGCGAAAGTCGGCGGCAGACGGACCGATGTACTTCGAGAAAGACTGGCACCTCAACGAAGAGGGCAACCGAGTGCTCGCCCAAGCGATCTACCAGCGCTTGGCGGAAGACGAGTACTTCGGAGGTGGCGCCAAGACCGCGGGGACGACCGCCCTGAGCGCCCCCGGTTCCAAGCCCATGCCCGTGTGGCCTTTCGTGGTCGGAACCATCTGGCTCATCCTGGGGGTCGTTTACACCCGCAGCTACAAAGACGAATCGGCGCCAGCCGCGTTCCTGAAGGTGGGCGCTCTGGTTGGCACGGTCACCGGGCTCGTGCTCCTGTTCCACTGGCTTTCGGATCTCGCGGGCCCCACACTCGGCGCAGTGGTCGGGATTGGTGCGGTCGTGCTTCTGTTCGGGTTCCTGCTCTACAAGTCTCGCGGCCAGATGGGGATCATCCGAGAGGTCTATGGCAGCTTCTTGCGCCAAGGGCACTGGTACATGATTCCCTTGTTGGTGGCGATGCTGACGATCGGTGGCCTGCTTGTCGTGGCCAGCTCTTCCCCGTTCGTGGCACCGTTCATCTACACTCTGTTCTAAGCGAGTCGCCGCGACCATCACGGCCTTCGCCGGACCGAGGAACCACGACAGTCAGTCCGAGAAGTTCGAAGAGCTTGTCCAGCACTTTTGTTGGACGACCGCTGCCTATTTTTTGAACGCTTTCTGCTTTCTCGAACTTCTGGTTCAGAACACTAGCAAGGACACGGCACGGGCGGGCAGAATGACGGTCTCCGCCGCCAAACCTCCCGACTCGAGCTCTCATGTCCACCCTCGTTCTCTTTCACGCTCATTGCAATGACGGCTTCGGCGCGGCCTGGGCAGCGCGAAAGGTGTATGGCGACGAGGCGGAGTACCAGCCGGTTCAGTACGGGGACACTCCTCCGGACGTCACCGACCGCGATGTTCTCATGCTGGACTTTGCCTACCGGCGCCCCATCCTCGAAGAAATGCGCGCCAAAGCTCGTTCGTTCTTGATCCTCGATCATCACGAGACGGCACAAAAGGACTTGGCGGGTCTGGACTATGCCATCTTCGACCTGTCAAAGTCGGGCGCCACGCTCACCTGGGAGCACTTTTTCCCTGACCAAGACGTGCCCTGGTTGCTGCGCTACATCGAAGACCGAGATCTGTGGCGATGGACTCTTCCCCAATCGGAGGAGATCGCCGCGGCTCTGCAAAGCCATCCAAGAACCTTCGAAGAATGGGATGACATCGTGGCCGCGGGATTCGATTCCTTGGTGGCCGAAGGAATCCCCATCCTGCGCTACAAGAAGCGCCTGGTCGTGGCGGCCGCCAGTCGCACCCGCATGATCAGTTTCGCGGGTTTTCGCGTTCCCTGCATCACCAGTTGCATTTTGCAGAGCGAGATCGGCGGTCGCTTGGCACGCCGCTATCCCTTCGTCGTGATCGTCTTCGAAGTCGATCGCCGCCGGGTCTACAGTCTGCGCTCCCACGCGAAGAAAGGTCTCGACGTGGGTTCGATCGCCCGACACTTTGGCGGCGGTGGCCACCGCAACGCCTCGGGATTCACGGTGTTCCTGGACGACAACGGAGACCCGGTCGATCCCGAACAATGCCCGCTGAATGCGGTGTACCCAGGAAGTCCTGGGGCGAAGAAGACTTAGAGACCTCCGTCCCCAGTCGCCCGCTCCGCTCGAATCAGTGCGGGAGAATCGTGCCTTCCGAGGAAGTGCGCTCCGCGTACAAGCTCTGGAGCTTCTTGGTCCACTGGCCCGGGGTTCCGCTGCCAATGGTCCGGCCGTCGACTTCCAGGACCGGGGACAGCTCTCCCATGGTCCCTGTGGTAAACATCTCGTCGGCGCTGTGAACTTCGGACAGCGAGATGTTACGAACTTCGTGGTCCATGTCGTGATCGCGAGCGATCTCGAGGACGACTCGACGCGTGATCCCCGGCAGGCACGAATCCGCGTGAGGGGTGAGCAAAACACCTCGGCGCACCACAAAGACGTTGGTCGCGTTGGTTTCGGACACGAACCCGTTCAGATCCAGCATGAGTGCGTCGTCCACCCCGGCCACGTTGGCCTCGATCTTCGCCAGAATGTTGTTGACCAGGTTGTTGTGGTGAATCTTGGAGTCCACGCATTGCGCCGGATTGCGCCGGATCGCCGAGGTCACCAGGCGAATGCCCGCGGAGTCGTACACCGGCGGCTTCCATTCCGCCAGAACGATCAAGCAGCAACCACTCTGGTTCAGCCGTGGGTCCATTCCTGACGTGATCTTCTCCCCTCGGGTCAATGTCAGCCGGATGTGCGCCCCGTCTCGCATCCCGTTGGCCTTCAAGGTTTCGAACACCGCGCTCTGCACCTCTTCCGATGTCGGCACGGCGGTGAAAGCCATGGCCCGTGCGGATCGCTGCAACCGGTCCAAATGGGCGTCCAACTGGAAGATCCGCCCCTGGTAAACCCGGAGCCCTTCCCACACCGCGTCTCCCCCCTGCACGGAACTGTCGAACACCGAGACTTTCGCTTCGCGCCGGGGAAGGAGCTGGCCTCCGACGTGAACGATCAGGTCGTCGTTGCGGGGATCTTTCTTTTGCATCTCACGGTCTCTCAGATGGCGTGGGACAACAACGCTTCGTAGTGCGGTCGGCACTCCTCGTGCAAAGGAACAAGCGCCGCCGGCAACTCTTCCGACTTCGGCCGGTACTCCTGAAAGCCCGTGGATCGATGGACGTTCGCATACCAGTGAGGAGCCCAGACTCCGTCCTCTGGTCGCGGTCCCGCGTCCCAGCGGAGCATGGATTCCAAGAACGGAATCCCGAGTCGCTCGCACAGGGACGACAACACCCGGCGCGGATCTTGGAGCAGCCGACGGGAGTCGAGGACCAAGCCGGGTTGTCCCAGCTGAACAAGCTGCTCCAGGAGTTCGGACTGGAACCCAAGCCCGGTGTCCCGCAACACCGGATTGGGGATCTGATTCCTCAAGGACAACAACATCTCGCGGGGATCCCGCACCAGCAAGACATTGACGGTTTCCTTCAAAAACTGCCGATCCAGTCCCTCCAGATGATGAGCCATCTGCTTGAGGAAGAGGATGTCTCGGGAGCACGGTCCGAGAACGACGTTGCGGACCACGGCATCGCCATCCGTGTCTTGAGAGTCGAGCACGTCCTGACGTCCGGGATGGTCGACCCCACTGCGGGCCAGGTAGTAGGCATAGAGCGGTTCGTCCACCACAGTCGTATCGTGACGTTGGGCAAATGAATACATCAGAGCCGTAGACACGTTCCGGGGGCCGGACCACAAGCACAAGCGCAATGGTGCCTTCATGAGTCACCTCAAAGCGAAAAGGAGCACGGTTGCGCGGACGATACGACAAGCTTGGCCCGCCTTCACGGAGGAACCGACCAAGTCAGGCTCAACCGGTGGTCGTCATCGCCGACTCCGAGGGCCGCGCAAACAGTCCCTGCGCGCGGGTTCGACAACGCGGGCAGCGGAACCCTTTCCCCATGCGACTCGAGGAGCGACCCAGGTAGCGCTCGATCAGGACCACGTCCTGGCAGATATGGCAGAAGGTGAGTTCCCGGCCCCGGTCCTTACCTCCGACCGAATAGACGTGGGACAATCCGACTTCTTCGGCAACGGCAACCGCGCGACTGAGGGCATCGGAAGCGGTTTGCGCATCGGCGTTCGGAGAGTCGGCAACCCGCAAATGCCACGGAATCGAGGCATCGATGTCCCGCACCGAGAGTGCCATCTCGAGGAGTTCCTGGCGGGAATCGTTGACTCCGCAGTGAAGGACCGTGCGGACCTCGAGCCAGACCCCTCGGGCATGAAACTCGCGTAATTCCTGACGCAGGTGGCGGGGCGCAGGAAGTTGTCGTTGGGCAGCCGTCGACTCCAGCAGAGAGCCCACGAAAAGACTCACCCCGTCCACCAGCGGCGCCAGACGGCGGACGCTTTCCAAGGACAAAAAGCCACTGCTGTGAACAAGCCGAATAAGATCACGCTTGGCAGCTTCCTGAAAGACCCGGACTGCGGCATCCATCGTGAACGCGGGATCAACCCCTGTCAGCAGTACCGAATCACAAACGTCCTGCCTCGCCAGATCCAACAACTCGGAAAGCGAGAAGCGCATGGTGCCGGAGGTTTGGATGCGCGGGATCTCTCCGAGTCCGTCCAACTGAAGAGGCCAGGTCACCGACTTTGGAGAAGAGTCCGCCAAACTCACGCTCAACGTGCGCGTCCCCGGCAATGCGTGGTAAAAGCCGGTTGACTCGATTCCCTGGGGAATCACCGCAGAGACGGGCAAGGTTTGAGACACGGAGGGCGCACGGTTAATTTTGCCGCAGGCGCTCTGTCGACCATCCAGCGAACAGTGTTCGTGACAATCGTGGCACATCGCCACCGACGCAAAATGGTCATTTGTCTCACGATCCATACGACTCATCCCTTCCCCCTGGTACTCGAACGCGTTCCCATCCCCTTGGGAACCCGAACAAACCTTCCGCCGACGGCTGACACCCGCTCTCCGCCGCCCCATAGATAGCCCCAAGTCGAGGCCTCACACTCTCAGTTCGGAAGCCGATCAGATCGACACAGGACACAAACTTAAGGCGAACAAAGAGGTCGTTTGAGCCTCTTCATTTCGCCGGAGCGACGCAAGCTTGCTTCCTCACTGAAACTTCTCGAGGCTCACGTCGATGCCGCCTTCCTTCGCACGCTGCTGAATCTCTTCAGCGGCCTTGCGAATCTGCCCCCGAAGCGAAGGAATGTCGCTGAGCTTGTTCCATCCATCCAGCGCATGATTGAGCGCGGTCTGATAGCTCGGATTGGTTCCCATCGCGCCCTGAATTCGAGGCTGCAACTCGTTCTCCCACAAACGCAGCGCGCGGCCGAGAACTTCGTCTCGCTCTTCCTCACAGTCGTCTTTGTAGTTGCCTTGCGAGTTCAACTCCAGGTACTGGCTGAGAACTCGATACACCTCTCCGTAGTGGCGAAGACGCTGTTCGTGCTGACTGATTGCTTCATAGTCTTCCCAATAATGGGGAAAGTCGTCGTCTTCCCGATACAGCGTGCGCAAGGTCGTCACCCAGCCGTTGATTTGAGCGTGGTACTCACTGTCCGGGAACCGGTCCAGATAGTCCTGAGCTCGGTAATCCACGAAGTAACGGGCAAGGGAAGGGTCCCTCCTCAGCTTGCCTTCCTTGGTCAGCAAGTAGCGCTCATAGAAGGGGTGCAGGTTGTTGTGGTAGAGATCCTTCGCCATGCGCTCTTGCTTGATCCGCTGGGTCGTCGCTTCCAGGTTGTGGACCTCGTTGTGAAGTTCTGTCACCGCGGGATAGAGAACGTGGGACTCGTCGATCCCGGAAAGAGCCTGGGTGACCAGCGCCTTGGCTTGGTCGTAGTTGGCGACATCCCGCGCCGCGTGAGCCCGTTGCAACAACGAGGCCGTCGGATCCACTTCGCGGGACAGCATGCCCTTCACGACCAATCCGCCCACGACAAGAACCACTCCCACCATGACCAAGTAGGCCCAGCCGGGCATCCCCTGACGACGACGAACGCGCTGCCGGACCACCCGCTGTGGGGCACGAGGCGAGCCGCCTGAGCGGCGGCGGGGCTGACGACCGTTCATGGAAACTCCGTGGCGAATTCAGAATCAGGAAGCGTTCCGCAGGGAATCGGAGAGGTCTACTTCCGTCACAGGGCGGCTCGGATCTGCCAGAGCCAGCGCCCGCTGCAGTTCATTTTGCAGCTCCCGTACATTCCCTGGCCAATGGTAACCTTCCAACGCCGCCATTGCTTCCTCACTGAAGATTGGCGGTTCTCGCCCCATTTGTGACGCGATCTCTGAGCTCAGTGAACGAACCAGAAGCGGCACGTCCCCCTGTCTCTCGCGCAGCGGCGGCAATTCGATGCTGACCGGAGTCAAGCGGTAGTAGAGGTCTTCCCGAAACAGCCCCTTTTGCACCAGGTCCACCAAGCTCTTGTTGGAAGCCGAGAGGAATCGAACGTTGACTCGAATGGATTGGTTGGCACCGACCGGGCGAACTTCTCCTTCCTGAAGCGCGCGAAGTAGCTTCTTTTGGAGGGAGTGGCTCATGTCGCCGACTTCGTCAAGAAACAAGGTGCCCCCATCGGCCGCTTTGAACCGCCCCACTCGATTGCGATCCGCGCCGGTGAAAGAGCCACGGGTATGGCCGAACAGTTCGGACTCGAGAAGCGTTTCGGGAAACGCCGCACAGTTTTCCGCGACGTAAGCCTTTTGCGACCTTTGACTGTGGTCGTGAATCGCTCGAGCCACCAACTCCTTGCCGGTTCCACTTTCTCCTTGGATCAAGACCGTGACGTCGGTCGGCGCAATCTTGCGAACCAGCTCGAACACTTTCTTCATCTTGGAACTGCGCCCGATGATCTTTGGGAAGTCCTTCGGCGCATCGGAAGAGGCAGTCGGCGATGCCGGTTTGGGGACGGCGGGAGCAGATTCGATTTTTTTGGTCGGCGCCTTTGTCGGCGATTGAAGGAGGACCTTCGCCACATCGGAGCGCCACATGGCCGCCGCGTCCTCTCCCCAAAGCTCACGATACTCGCGAAACAAATCGGCGAGTTTTGCGCGCAACTGCTCGGGAGATTCGTCAGTTCCGTCGGTCATCGCCCATCCACTCGTTTCAGCTGTGCATAGTCGGCGACGATGGTCTTCTCCCCGCCAGAAAAGCGAATTCGCAATCGCAAAGAACGGCCGCCACCGACGACTTGAGTCACCTGGCCGAAGCCGAACCCGGAATGGCGCACTTGGTCACCGACTTGGAAACCTGCACTTTCCTGGTCCTCGTCCAGTTCGACGTAGGTGTCGTCGGAGAATCCGCTGGCAGCCGAGTCGAACGCCGTGTCGCGCCGCGGCACCTGAAGAAGATCCTCTGGGATCTCCAGTAAGAACGGGGACGGCCTTGAAAGCTCCCAGCGACCGAACTGAAAGCGCTCACTCGCATAGCTCAACTGCAACAGCTGCTTGGCTCGAGTGATTCCGACGTAGAACAGACGCCTCTCTTCTTCCAGGCGCCCTTCTTCGTAGGATCGGCGGTGGGGCAACACGTTTTCTTCCAAGCCCGTGAGAAATACGACGGGAAACTCCAGACCCTTGGCACTGTGGAGCGTCATCAAGGACACGGCGTTGCCGGCTCCACCGATCTGGTCGGTGTCCTGAATCAACGCTCGCTCCTCCAGGTATCCGAGCAAATCCCCGTCTTCATCTCCCGCCTCGTACTCGAAGGTGTCGGCCATCAGCGAACGGACGTTTTCCCAGCGCTCATCGGCTCCCACCGGATAGGTTTCTTCCAAGAAGTTCTCGTAATCGAGACGCACCGTGAGTTCGTGAAGCAGGTCCGAGATTCCACGGTCCTCGCGCTCCATCAACCAGTCCAGCAGTTCGCCGAGATCGGCCAGGCCGCGAACCGCGGCGCCCCGCAGTTTCGGTCGAAGCCCGGGCTTTCGAACACAGTCCACCAGCGAAGTGTTCGATTCGCGGGCGGAGTCCAGGATGGCCTGCTGACTCTTTGCGCCAATCCCTCGCGCAGGGAGGTTGACGATGCGCAGGAACGACTCACTGTCCCAAGGGTTGACTCTTAGCCGCAAGAAAGCGAGGAGGTCTTTGACCTCTTTGCGAGCATAGAACTCGACGGCACCGACCACCTGGTAGGGAATGCCGCGGGCTCGCAGGCAGCGCTCGAAGCCTCGGGACAAGGCGTTGGTGCGGTACAGAATGGCGACATCGCCGTACTGCAAGCCTCGCTCTTCGACGCAGTCCTGAATCGCGCCGGCGGTTTCCTCCGCCTCGTCACTCTCAGACAAGTAGGCTCGCAAACTGGGACGCGGCCCGTCTTCGCTTTCGGAATACAACTCGCGCTCGATGCGCTGACGGTTGCGGGAGATCGCCGCGGAAGCCACAGCCAGGATCGACGGAGTCGACCGGTAGTTCTTCTCGAGGCGAACCACCTCTGCGCCCGGGAACTGCTTCTCGAACTCGAGGATGTTGGTGACGTCTGCTCCCCGCCAGGAGTAGATGCTCTGGTCTGGATCCCCGCACGCGCTGATCCGCTGATGATGGGAAACCAGAGCCCGAGAGATTTCCCCCTGAATGCGATTGGTGTCCTGGTACTCGTCGACCAGGACGTGATCGAATCGCCCGCGCCAGCGATCGCCAAACTCCGGATCCAACAGCAAGCGGCGGAATTCCAAAAGCAGGTCGTCAAAGTCCAGAGACCGACTTTCTTTCATCTCTTGGGCATATGCCTGGTAGAGACCGGCCATCCAAAGATCGGTCTCCATCTCCGCGGACGCGCGCACGTCATCCACCGACCGATCGAAGTTCTTCCACTCCGAGATCTGCCGCAAGATCTTCGCCGGGGGAAAGTCACGAGAGTTGAGCTGCAGCTGCTTGAGGAGCCGGCGCACCAAGGAAAGCTGGTCGTCCCGATCGCGAATGGTGTAGTCCCGGGGGATTTGGATCGCCGGGCCATCCATGCGCAGGGCTCTCGCCGACAACGCGTGGAAGGTGGAAACCCACACGTCGGAGCCCGCGGTCAAGTGCTCGACCCGCTCCTTCATTTCTCGGGCGGCCTTGTTGGTGAAGGTGATCGCGAGCACCCGCGCTGGGTCGAAACCGCGCGTGAGCAACGAGGCCACTCGATGGGTGATCACCCGGGTCTTCCCGGTCCCCGCCCCAGCCACGATCAACAGTGGCGAGTCTCCATGCTCCACCGCGCGGCGCTGGACATCGTTCAGACTCATGGTAGGAGCATTCATCGCTGGGATTGTACCTGGCCTCGACTTCGATTCGGCCAAGGCGTCCCGTCGAAGGGCGAACGGCGCTGCTCTCGAAAAAGCAGTCGAGGGGGACAAAAAAAGACCCTCGTCGGAGGATGACGAGGGTCTTGGAAAGAGAATTCGCCTGCGCCTACTTGATGCTGGTGTTCACTCTCACTTTGGGATTGCCGGTCCGGAAGGAAGCGGTCGCGGCCGTGA
Organism: Planctomycetota bacterium; assembly: GCA_028289345.1. Classification (GTDB taxonomy): domain Bacteria; phylum Planctomycetota; class B15-G4; order B15-G4; family SIAN01; genus JANQQL01. The sequence continues at coordinate 142,389 of JANQQL010000015.1, forward strand.
CCCCGAACCCGTTTTGGGAAACCAGAGTCATGGAAACTTCGGTCCCGTCGCCGAACACGTTCTGCGTCACCTTGCGGAGGTGTCGCAGGTCGACGCGCGCCTCACTCAGCGGGATCACCATCGTCACGCTTTGGGCGAAGTCGTCGTCTCGGACTTCCACGATCAAGAGCGCTCGACGACTCATCTCGATCGCCAACTCGAGGGGGTCAGGACTGTCGGGGGTCAGGTCGACGTAGTCGAACTCGCCACCGATGGCCCGAGCGCTGCGCGGAAGCGACAGAGGTTCCTGGCTCCCTACCGCGGAAACGATGGCACTGGCGCGGTCTTCGAACCCGAGTTTGAGCGCGATTTGCTCACCGCTGAAGGCTCGGTACACGAACGGCATCCGATGCTTCGGCACCTCGAGTTCTTCCGCCCACTGGTCGGGTGTGGGCGGATCTTCTGGACCGTTCCAACTGGGGAAACCGTCCATGCCCTCGGGGCCACCGCCGCTCGCCGCAACAGCGGGAGCGACGCTTGCAGTCCCAAGCGCCAGAATCAGAGCGAGTCGTTTGATCTTTTCATGAACCATGGTTTTGTCCCTGCACTTCTTAGATCTAGGCCGCAAAAAGGGACGGGTAACGATTCCGGAGTCGATCCAGGAACGGTTGATTTTTGGCCAGGATCCTTTTCAGCTCCCGAGCCCTAGCGATCGCGGTCACCGCGTCCGCCAATCGATCCGGGAACTCCTTGATCCATCGAGCGATGGCTTTTTCGGCATCTTCGAGCCGATCCAGCTTCACCGCGTAAACGAACAGGTTGAACAAGGCAACGGAATGGAGTGCGGCATCCTCGACCACATCGGTCGCCGCAACCACCCCTCGTTCGACTTCCATCGCCCGGCCGAACTGCCTTGCTTGGGCGTAAATCCTCGCGACGTGGTGCATCGCGAAGGCCTTGAGCTTGGGCGATGCCTCGGATCGCTCGACGATCCGCAGCTGCTGAAGGGCGCGGTCAAGGCGCCCCATCTGCCGGTAGTACCAGGCAAGGAAGATCCGCGCGTCGGCCCTTTGGGGATCCAGGCGCAGGCACTGCTCAAGGCAGTTGCGTCCGCTCTCCAGAGCCGCGACTCCGCGCATCGGCTTGGTCGAACTCGGGAACAAGCCGCGCTTGCGGAACGAGCGACGCGAGCGGCGAGTCTTGTCGCCCTGCGCTTGCAGCTCGCCGTACTCCCGGGACAACCGAGTTCCCTGCTTGGTAAGGGAGCGCACGTTGCCGGGGCTTTTCTCGTAGATGTGATGGGCCCGGCTTTCCGCCGGGTTCGTGGGGGTGCTCTCGTGGGCCACGTGCATCAAGGACTTGCCCAATTCGTAGAGCACGTTCGCCAGTCGGCCTTCGGTGTCGGTCAGCAGCTTTTGAATGAGTCCGCCCCACATGGCGTCCTGGCTGCCGAACAGTTCGGTGACGGCCTGGTTTTCGCCTTGCAGCGCTCGCTGCATCCGAGCCATCCCCGCCAGGGAGTTCACGAAGGAGCGACACGGCTCGCAAGTGCTCACGTGGTCGGAAACGCGCGCGGAGTCGAGAGCGGACAACTCGCGGTCGACGTAGGCACTGAGGTCGGTCTCGAAGCGCTGGCACGCGGACCGAGCCTCATGAAGGAGGTCTTTGGTCATGGGTGCGTTCATTCGTGGGGTGCCTCCAGCAGCTCTTCCATCATGCGCAGCAGCTTCTTTCGCGCTCGGCACACGATCATTTTGAGGTTCTCCAAGCGAATGCCCATCTCATCCGCGGCGTCGCGGTACTTCAGACCACGCACTTCAATGAATCGCAACGCGCGCCGCTCTCGAGGTTTCAGCCCCATCTGAAACGCTCGACGATAGACCAGCAAACACAGCGCGTAGGTCGCCGCCGCATGCTCGGCCTCTTCTCCTTGCTCCAGCACCGTGACCGGCGCTCGACAGCGCTCGTCTTCGACAACATCCTCGAGTGGATCCAATTCCACCTCGGTCGAAGACGTGCCACGAAGATGCTTCAGCAAGGTGTTGCGGACAATGGAGAACGACCAGTTCCGGAACGACGAACTCTTCTCGTTTCGGAACCGATGGGGGTATCGATAGATGGAAAGAAAGACGTCCTGAACGACGTCGGTGGGATCGACATAAACGTGGGCGAAACGCAGGCGCTTCAAGACCACCATCAGAATCTGCCGGTGAGTCAATTCGTACAGCAGGGAAAAGACCGGTAGATCCCGAGAACGCGCAAACCCTTCCATGAGAAGGCTGGCCGTGGCCTCCACTCCGCCCGCGGTGTCGCGCGGAAGCTGTTCGAAGCGCGAGCGCAGATCTGCACCGAGGCCCGGCTCCAGGCCGGACAAGGCCTCCTCCAGACGTCGTTCGAAGACGTCCGAGGCCAGGGCAAGGGAGGAAGAAGAGGAGGACGTGGAAGAGGAGGAGGAGCTGGTGATTCCGGGCGAACCCCTTTCGGGCTCTTGGCTGGAATCAGACATGCCCACTCGGTCCATGCGATTGCGGCCCCCGCGTTTGACCATGTCGCGGTCAACTACCCCGGTTCGTGCTGCCCGCCGTCGTGCCCACTCCGGCAAAGGCTACCTCGCTAGAGGTGTAAGCCGGCGGCGCGATCGGGTAACCCGTCGGAACCTGTTCGCAGACCCCGACAATGTTGCAAACTCAACACTCTCAATAGCTTACGTTCCGGAAAATATTACCCGGAATTCTCTTCTTGGGGGGACTCGGGCTTTCCGAAGGGGTCGACGCGGCCCAGTTTCGAGATGTCCTCGAGTTCGCTTTCCGCCTCTCTGAGGTGCGGTCCGGGGATGAATGGCGGAAGGCCAGTCCCCTTTGGCTGGAGCACCGGCAGTGGATCCCCTGGACGAGGCGGTGGTGGGCCCCAGGGATAGGCGCGCAACGTCTCGGCGAAAGAGGCCCGGCGCATCGGCAGCGCTCGGTCGTACTCCGCGACCGCCGGGGGCTCTCCCAGGCTGAACCAGCGGACGACCGTCGCCGCGTCCTCCAACGGACGAATCTCGACGGATTGCAGCGCCGCAGTCAGAGAGGTGCCCCCCCAAGGTCGGCGCCGGACTTCCAAACTCTTCCCAAGCCGCTCGGCCGCCATTCCCAGCAGACGATCCAGGCCGATCACCTCGGGACCGCCCACTTCGACAACCCGGTTTTTCAGTTCGTGATGATCCAACGCGGTCGCCAAGGCGATCGACACATCCCCGGCCGAAATCGGCCGGAGAGCGCCGTGGCTGAGGAACGGGATGCGGAGCCGGGAGTGACTCTGCACCGCCTGCCCCACCGCGTTGAAGATCCGGTCCTCTTCGGCAAACACCGGTCCGGCGCGCAGGATGCACCAGGGCATTCCGCTTTCCTGGAGCCGCTGTTCGGCGATCCCCTTGTCCCGCAACCAAGACACCGGGGAGCGGGAATCTGCTCCGGTCGCCGAAAGAAACACGAAGCGATCGATGCGGCCGCGAAAGGCTTCCAACAAACGGTCCATGGCCGCGAGCTCACCCCCTTGCTTCGGTGGCAACCGTCCCGGTGCACACCCGGCCAGGTGAATGATCGAAGACACCTCTTCCGCAAGTGAGGCAAGCGTTGTGCCATCACACACATCGCCGGAAATGAACCGGACTTCGTCCGTTTCGAATCCCACCAGCTCCCCCGCCTGACGGCTCAGCAACGCAATGGGACGTCGTCCTTGGGATAAGACGTCTCCCAACGCTTGACCGACGAATCCAGTGCCTCCCGTGACCAGGATCATCGGACCGCCACACGCACTTCTGCAGGATGAGCGCGCACTCCCGAGTCTCGCAGATGCTTGTGGAACTCGTCGAAGCCGTGCACGGTGTAAACCTCGCGCGCGCCGCTACGCTCGACGTACTCCTTCAGTTCGTCGAAGTCTGCGTGATCCGAAAGAGGAAAGCTCCGATCCGTCGGATAGGGAACGCCTTTCTCCCCATCCACCGCCCAACCGGTGGCCGCAATGGTCACTGGATCCTTGGCTCGCTTGACAATGCGCGACTTGGATGCGTGGGGAGGAACGAAGACGACAGCCCCGTCGGTTTGGCCGGGGCGAGCCTGGCGGTACTTCCCAAAGGTCACCCCGAGACTTTCATACACCCTGACCATGGAGTGAATCGGCGGTGCCAAAGCGATGTCGAACTCGTACGACTCGAGTAGCTTCAGCAATTCCTGAGAGCGCCCCAAGGTGTATGCCAGCATGACCGGCGTGCGCCCCTCTTCGAGCAATCCGCGAATCTCTTCCACCAATCGGGGGATCACTTCCTCACGCGGAGGAAACCGGTAGTGAGGTCGGCCGTAGGTGCACTCCATCACCAGGATGTCACACGGTACGACCGGAGCCGGCTCGGCGGTGACCGAGGGCTTCAAGCGAAAATCCCCGCTGTAGACCAAACGCCGGCCCCGCTGCACCACTTCCAGCTGCGCCGAACCGAGGATGTGCCCGGCGGGATGCAAACGAACCACGACTCCAGGCGCCAATTCATGCTCTTCGCCCCACTCCAGGCGAATCAGGTTCTGGGGACCGAGCCGATGCTCGAGGATCCGGGCAGTGGCGTAGCTGGTGATTGATTGCTCGTGGCGCTCGATGTGATCCCCATGGGCGTGGGAGATGAACGCAAAGCGCTTTGGCTCGTGGGGATCGATCCAAAGGTCGCCATCAGGAAGGTAGAGGTCGCCACGGTACTGGAACATGTTGGCTCTCGCCGGAGAATCGAAGGCGCCGCACTGTAACCTCTGCCCTCGCCGGATGCGGCCCAGAACAGGAAGTTCGTTGAATGCCTCGGAATCCCGATTCTTGGAAGAGCCACCTGCGCGCCCGCGCCCGGGACCTGGGCTTCGACGACATTGGCTTCACCAGCGCGGCCCCGCTGGCCCATGGCGACTTTTTGCGCGACTGGCTGCAACAAGGCCGGGCCGGCGCCATGTCTTACTTGTCCCGCGGCCCGCGCTCGAACCCGCGGGACCTCCTTGAAGACGCGAACACCCTGATCGTGGTCGCCGCCCACTATTCGAAGCCGCGCGCCGAACCCCAGACGATTGCCGCCTACGCGCAGCGGGAGGACTACCACCGAGTCATGCGGCAGGGGCTGGAATCTCTTGGCACGGTGCTCGAAGAACTCGCACCCGGCAGTCGCTGGCAAGCGGTGGTCGACACAGCGCCGTTGTTGGAGCGGGAGGCTGCTCAACGAGCGGGTCTCGGCTGGATTGGGAAGTCCACGATGCTGGTTCATCCCAAGCTCGGTTGCTACACGCTGCTGGGCGAACTCTTGTGGACCGCGGAGTTGGAACCGGACCCCCCCGCACTGGACCAATGCGGCACTTGCCGCCAGTGCATCGACGCTTGCCCGACCGGTGCGATCGATGCGGAATACCAGTTGGAGCCTCGCCACTGCCTGTCGTACCTCACGATCGAACAGCGCGACGCGATTCCTCCGCAGTTCCGGGAAGCGCTCGGCGAGCGCGCGTTCGGCTGCGATGCCTGCTTGGCGGCCTGTCCTTTTGGTGCCGAACGGGTGTACGAAGAAGGGGACCTGCTTCCGACTGCGATCCCATTGCGCGATGGCTCTTTGCAAGAACTCTTGCAAAGCGCTTCGGCGCGGTTCAAGAAGACCTTTGGCTGGACCCCTGTGGAACGTGCTCGCAAGCGAGGATTCCTACGCGGGCTGCTGACCGCTGCCGGCAACAGCGGAGACCAGTCTCTGATTCCTCAAGTGAAAGAGTGGTCGCAAAGCGAAGACTCGCTGTTGGCGGAACACGCCCGTTGGGCTCTCGCAAAACTCGACGCGAGCTCTGCACCGAACTCGTAGAATTCTGTTCGTTCGCAATCACACCCCTTTTGTCGGCAACCGCGCTGCCGCTTGCGTGTTCATTCGGAACACCAGGGGGACTCTGCTGCCAGGAAGGCCCTTGATGCGCGCCCTGACTGCTGTCCTGCTGTCACTTGCTACTCCGCTGCTTCGACCTCGACTGTTGCTGTACCGCTACCTCCTCGTGTTGTTGTTCGCGGTCATCATCGTGTCGCCACTCACCATGATCCTGGATCGAGGTTTCGGCGAGTCGGTCCAAGGGATGCGGATGTCCGGAGAGTTCCTCGAGCGCGCCTGGCTAGACCTGCAAAACCACGAAGCCGCTACCTGGAAGGACTTCCGGAACAACGCGTCCTCTCTGTTCTTCGTGTACATAGTGTTTGCGTTCACGATCTTGTCCGGAGGAACCTTCTGGATTTTGAGCGTCCGTGGCCGACGCTGTCACCTGGCAGAGTTCCTGGCCGGTGGTGGACGGTTGTTCGGGTCCTACTTGCGACTGCTACCTTGGTTTGCGCTGGGGCTGGTGGGCGTGTACTTCGCAAATCGTGGTTTGACCTCTTTGGCCCACCACCTGACCACCGAATGGATGCGGCGTTCCGGTTCCTCCGCCTCTCTCGGCTGGATCCTGCACGCGAAGACGGCCCTGGTCCTCGTGCTTTTGGGGTGGCTCGTCGTGGTGACGGGAGTGGCGAAAGCCCGCTGTGCTCGCGATGGGCATCGATCCATGGCAGGGCTGTTCTTTCGAAGCTTGGGAACCTGCCTGAAGAACCCGGCGAGCAGTTTGATCCTCGCCGCGGCGGGCCCTGCCATGTTCGCCGGAGTGATCGCGGGCTATGCCCTCACTCGAGATCATTTGCCGGAGAGTGCCGTCTGGGATGGACGCCTCTCTCCCCCCGCCCTGTACGTCATCATCACTCAGGTCTTTGCACTGCTGAGCCAGGCGATTCTGCTGATCTGGACCCAGTCATTCGTACGCTTCGTCGACTTCCTGCAACCCGCGCCCGCTTCCCCAGCGAAGCCAACGCCCGCTCCGGAAGGCAACCGCCCGCTGACTGTGGTGGACGCAGTGGCTCTGGCGATTCCCGTGGCCTTGCTAATCGGGAGCATGGGAATCAGCCAGGACACCAGCGCCGATTCTCGCGGCCCGTGGAACAACGAGTACGTCATCCAAGCCACCCTCGATCCCGACACTCGAACGATCCACGGCAAAGAGAGCCTGACTTTCACCAACCGCGCCTCGATGCCAGTCCGAGCCCTCCATTTCCATCTCTATGCCAACGGTTTCTCCCATCATGGTTCGAGATACTTGACGGAGTCTCAGCGTAAGAGCGGCAAGGCGACGTTCTCGGGCTGGAGTCCGGAAGAACTCGAAGAGAACCTCGGCTACTGCAGTGTGGACAACGTCCGGGTTTCGGGCAATGCCATGACTGCGACGGTGCAAAGCTCGGTGATGTGGCTGACGCTGCAAGATCCTGTTGCACCCGGTCATTCGGTGAACGTGGAACTCGACTTCACCACCAAGCTTCCGCGCACGATTCATCGCATGGGTTGGTGGGAAGACCACTTCGATGCCATGCAGTGGTATCCAAAGCTGGGGGTTCTGCGCGATGACGGAACCTTCGACTGCGAGCCATTCCACCGCGACACCGAGTTCTTCGCCGATTTCGGCAATTACGACGTGACGATCTTTGCTCCTCCGGAGTACAAGGTCGGCGCGACGGGAATTCCGGCAGACGGAGCGGTCTCGGAGCCAACCCTTCGGGCCCATCGTTTCGTCGCCTCGGACGTGCATGACTTTGCCTGGTTCGCCGACCAGCATGCCCAGGAGTTTCGCGATCAGATCACCTACCCGGCCACCGCGGACAACCCGGCGCGAACTGTCGACATCCTCTATCTGTGCCAACCCTATGGCGTCGAAAAGCAACTCGCCGTCCTCGAGGCCACCAAGAAGTCCCTCGAGTGGTATGGCGAAAACATCTTTCCCTACCCGTACCCGAGAATCACCATCAACGGCCTCCCCTGTGGATTGGGCGGCGGCATGGAATACCCCATGCTGTTCACCATCTCCCAGCGTTTCCCCAACCATCTTTCTTGCTTGGCGGACCCGCGCTTGACCGAACAAGGCTTCGAAGACGCCACCGAAGACCCGGTCGGCGTCACGATCCACGAGTTCGGTCACCAGTACTGGTACGGCATCGTGGCCACCAACGAATTCACGGAGGCCTGGCTCGACGAGGGCATCAACACCTACCTGACCGTCAAGATCGAAGAAGAGTTCTGGCCACGCAAGCCAGGACGACCTCTGCAAGCCACCGAGTGGGGTCAAGTGCTGCGGCCGTTCCTCAACCATGGGCTGTCCCTTTCTCTTGGCGGGACCGGCAAATGGAGCTACGGACTCAAGGAGCTTCTCGGATTCCATAAGAGTCCGTTCGCCACCGTACGCCGTGGCCAGCCGAGCAACACCGGTCTACTGGGCTTCGCCGTGCCTCCCCGACGCACCCCCGGCTACCACCTGGACCGCTTCGCCAACCGATTGGCGAGGTACGGCCCCACCGCCGATCTCGCCGCGATCCGCGAGACCTCCTTCGCGATGCATCCGGACGCTTACGGCAACACCGTCTACTCGAAGACCGCTCTCGCATTGCACACCCTGGAGAATCTCTACGGTTGGCATGCCATGCGCACGGCGTTGCGCGAGTACGCCCAGCGCCACCAGTTCCAGCACCCGACGGGAGACGACTTCCTGAACGTCTTGCGGGAAGTGTTGGCGAGAACGGCAGGACAATCCGCCGCGGTTCCCGTAGACCGTCTCGGCGACATCGTTCACGAACTTTTCGAAACCCGGCACACCGTAGACTTCGCCATCGGCAAGGCCCACTGCTTGCCGATCGGCCCCGCATTGGGTTTCGTTCCCAGTGCGACCAGTGGAGTCCCACCCACCCTCCACACGACGCCAGAAGCGGAGGTTTCCCCGGAAGGGGATGCCGGCTATCGCTGCCAGGTGTTGGTCGAAAACCTTGGTCAGGCAGAAGTTCCTGTGCTCACCCATCTCACCCTGGAAAACGGCGATGTGATCGAGCGGGAATGGGATGGTCGCGGCCGCTTTCAGTGGATCGAAGTGAACACCTCGAGCCCGCTTCGTTCCGCAGAGGTCGACCCTGAGCGCCGCTACGCCCTCGACCTCAACTCCAACAACAACGGCCGCACTCTTCAGCGCAACGAAGACAGCTTGACGCTGTACAAGGGCATGGCCTTGTTCTGGACCCAGGGAGCCCTGACGCTGCTCAACTTGACCGTCGGTCCTTGACTCGTGGAGTCGGGATCCGCCCATCGAACTTGATTATTCCACGGATCTCACTGGCCGGCTCCACCGGCGAAAGCGAAGAGACTCGAAGTGATTCCTCGACCCGGCAGATGCAACTGGATCTCGGCGGCGCTCCTTGCCCTCACGGCAACCGCATCGCTTCACGGAACGGAGCAAGCTGACGTCTCCGGGATTGCGGGGAAGCCCGCTCCTCGTTGGGACGTCGACGCTTGGTTCAATCTCCCCGAGGGCAAAGAGCGACTGGACGTCACCGACTTCCGCGGAAAGGTCGTCTACCTGTACTGCTTCCAGTCTTGGTGACCGGGATGCCATTCGTCGGGGTTCCCGACGTTGCGTCAGGTTCAGAAGGAATTCGCGAAAGATCCACGAGTGGTGTTCGTGACTGCCCATACGGTGTTTGAAGGGTTCTCCACCAACACCAAGAAAACGGGCCTGCAGAGCCTCGCCAAGTACGAGCTGAGTTTGCCCATGGCAATGAGCGGAACCCCGACCAAGCGCTCCGGATTGATGCGGGACTACCGCACCGGAGGAACCCCGTGGACGGTTCTCATCGGACCCGACGGCAGAGTTTCTTGGAACGGCTTTCGGCTCACTCCCGAGCAGGCGATCGCGAGGATCCGCGAGTTACTGCCCGATGGCAAAGTGACGGGCGAAGGTTCGCCGAATCCCTCCGAGAAGGAATCGACGAACCGCGACAAGGGGAAGCCCGAAGAAGATCGGTGATCTTCCCGTCGGCCACGATCCTCGCCTCCCGGTCAGGGTGTCAGGCAGATCGGAGCCCGTCGGTCGAAAGCTGGTCGCTGCTTCGACCGTGCGATCCCTGAGACCGACTCCCTCGCCTCACATGTTCCCCGGGAGCCAGGTGCCGCAGGCTCTGCAACGAGACGTCTTTCGGCATGCCTCCGAACCGGCTGACGAAGGCGAGGTGCTCGAAACCAAGCTCGGCCAGACGCCGAAGCTGTCGGTCGACTTCCTCCGGAGTTCCGAACAATCCGGTCCCGGAGCGACGCATCTGCTGGTAGAGAGCTTCGGGCTCCAAGAGTTCGGTCCCCGTCATCGCACCCATGAGACGCGTCAAAGCAGGAACCACCGTTGCCTTGACGTCTTCGGCGGTCTCTGCCACATGGGCAAACATCATCACCACGGACTCTGCTCCGCGGTCGCGAGGATCTCGTTGCTCGATTCCCTTTCGATGAGCGTGCAAGCACGCGAGAGGCGTTTCGAGTCCGTCCGCTGATGGCGCCACCAAGGTCAACAGAGAGTCCCCCACAAGGCCGATCTGATGCGCGTTGCGTTCGTTCATCGTTGCTTGGTAGATGGGCGGACCGGAACTTTGAATCGGCGCAATGTTGAGGGAACGAGGACCGACGTCCTCACGACGAGCCGCCGTCCAGCGCTCACGAACGCACGCCAGATTCTTCGCGGCAATGTCTCGTCGGCTGTCGAAGTCGACCCCGAACGGAGAGTACTCGGTGGCCTGGGAACCGCTCCCCACCCCGAGGTTCAATCGTCCGCGGGATAACACGTCGACGAGAGCGTAGTCCTCGGCCACGTGGATCGGATGACGGAGCGGGAGTACCGCAGTCGCCGGTCCCAAACGCAGTCTCTCTGTTCGTTGAGCAATCGCGGCAAGAATCACCGCGGGATTCGGTGCAGTGCTTAGCCGGACGAAATGGTGTTCCGCCACCCACAGCGAAACGAAGCCGAGGCGGTCTGCCTCGGCCGCATGCTCGAGGGCGACTTCGTGCACCGACGCCGCGGACTCGCCGGTCTCTGGGTAGTGATCAAGAAGCCAGAAAAGGGAGCGCTTCACGGGAGTCCTCCATTCTCGGAACCCTATCATGGTACATTGGTACCACATGGTCCTCCAGGACGTCCTCCCGGCCCCGGGGAAGGCCGTCGAGGGGTCGGATTTCGCCCTAGTACGCAGCCGAAGGGCGATCCGTGAAATCCCTCCCTCGCCACGACGGTCCTTTCCTGAGTGAACGCACACCGTCCACGAAAGGCGTGGTCGATACTCCGAACCACGGAGGCCCCCTCGCCGACGAAGGCCGACAACCTCCTCCGCCTCCACTCAGGGACGACCCATCACAGAATGAAACACTCGTCCTCCCAGGCCGAAGCCTCGACGTCTTCCCCGGGTGTGCGGCGAAGCCGTGACCAGCAAAGCAATCGCCTCCATGCCATGCCCTTTTTGCCGTTCCCTCACCTGTCCATGACAGTCTTGATCGGGTGGCCGCGCGCGCCCGCAAAACGCGACCTGGCCGATGCTTGACGAACCCCTCCAGGTTCGACACGTTGTTGAGTCCGCCCCGTTTCTTCGAACCCAAGACCGAGACCCGAACATGCATCGTCTTGTCTGCTCCGCCGTGGTCGCATTCACCATGGCCTCCGCCTTTGCATCGACCACGAACACCGACGATTGGGCGCGTTTCCAAGGCCCTCATGCCAACGGATCGGTGACCGACGCAGGCTTCCAATACGAGTGGTCCGACGGCGGCGGCCCGAAAGAAGCTTGGACCGTGGCAATCGGCAAGGGCTACGGGGGAGTGGCCGTGCGCGATGGCCAAGTGTTTCTCCTCGATCGGGAAGTCGGAGAACTCGACATCTTCCGCTGCTTGGACTTGGGTACGGGAGAAGAGCTTTGGCAATACGCCTACGAAGCCGAAGGTCGACTCAGTTTTGAAGGCTCTCGCACCGTGCCCGCCATCGAAGAAGAGCTGGTGTACACAGTTGGGGGCATGGGGGATGTGTATTGCTTCGACCGGGAGCTCCAGGAAGTGGCGTTCCAGGTCCACCTGAAAGAAGACTACGACGGCATCCAGCCCAGCTTTGGCTGGTCGAACTCGCCCATTATCTACGACGATCTGCTGATCCTGACGCCTCTGGGAGAAGAGGTCGGCATGATCGCCCTGGACCGATTCACCGGCGACGAGATGTGGGCGACCGAAGGCCTGGGTTTCAGCCACTCCACCCCTGCGATCGTGGAACTTCACGGGGTGCCCCAGGTTTTGTTTCTTTCGACGAAAGAAGTCGCGACGGGCATGGACCAAGCGGCTCCCTGCATGCTATCGAGCTTCTCTCCCGAAGACGGTTCGATGCTGTGGCGCCATGAAATGACTTTCACCCGCCTCGCAATTCCGCCACCGATCTCCATCGATCACGAACGCCTGTTCTTGACCGGCGGCTACCGCGGCGGATCACTCATGCTGAAGGTCAACAAGAACGAAGAGGAATGGAGTTTCGAAGAGCTGTTCCGCATCGATCGGGGTTCGCAAATCCAAATCCCGTTGCGTCATGAAGACCATCTCTACGTGCTGGTGAATGAGAACTGGAACAACGACCGCTCTCGGCAAAAGGAAGGCGGACTCCTTTGCCTTTCCATGGATGGAAACGAGGTTTGGCGCACGGGAGACAATCCGTTCTTCGGTCGCGGCAACGCGGTCTTGGTCGATGGCCACCTATTGATTCAGGATGGATTCAACGGCCGCTTACGAGTGGTCAAAGCGACACCCGAGAAGTACACGCCGGTTGCCGAGGCCAACGTTTTTGGTGTGGAAGACCGGCGCGACCGACAGATGTGGGCGCCCATGGCTGTCAGCCAAGGCCACTTGCTCCTTCGCAGCCAGGACGAGTTGAAGTGCCTGAAGCTTGCGCCTTAGTTCCGGACCCGCCTCGACACCAGCGACTCCTCCGAGCACGATCGACCTTCCGCCCGACCAGTGAAGTTCACAGGACGTTGAGCGACCCGAACAACGACCGTGCGTAGGAACTCGCGGCTTCTCGTGGGGACCGCTTTCCGGGATTCTCGAAACGGGTTACCATCCACGGAGTTCCGTTCGAAATCCCCCCGAGTCCTCGACGGAGGTGTCTCCTATGAAGCGCGTCCTGATGTCCCTGTCGTCGGTGTTGATGCTTGTTGCGGCGTCCCAAGCTCAGCCTGTCGAGCGTCCCGAGCGTCGGGTGTCTCGACCCGAGATCCCGGTGACGCTCAACCTGCAGTACCAACAGCCAGACTCTATCGTCTTGAAGTTTGTCGACTCTGTGGCGGTACGCCTCGTCGACGGAGAGCTCCAAGCCAACGGGTTGGGCGCCGCCGCGGACTTGGCCCCCTACCGACAAGTCTTGGCTTCCACAACCCAAGAACGGTTGTTCTCTCGGCCGGTTTCTGATCTCGACCTGGACCGCACTCGAGCCTTGCGCCGAGTTCCGCAGCACCAGTCCCTTCCCGCAGACCTCAACAATTACTACCGGATCCGAACCAGCGGAGTCGCGCAGACCGAAGCGCTTCTGAATCAACTCCTGTCGTTGCCCTTGGTCGAAACCGCCTATCCCGAGCCGTCCCGTGACGCCATCACCATGGCGGGTGGCGTGGACGTCGACCCGCCAACCGGCTTGTTCCACGCCGAGCAAACATTCCAGGCCGCCGGCCCCACCGGTCATGGTTGGGACCCCGTCTACAACATCGCCGGCGTCCTCGGCTTCGATCTGACCGTCGCACAACTAGAAGGCTCCTGGTTCTTTGGACACGAGGACGAGTGCGACATGACGACCACCAACGTCGTCGGTGCCCAACCTTCCTCTTCTTGGGATTCCTGGAAGGACCATGGCACCGCTTGTGTCGGGATCATGACCGGCGACCGCAACGGATTCGGCATCCGCGGACTCGCCAACCAGGCCGAGACGCGCATGGGTGGATTCGACAATGCCTCCACGGCCGATGGCATCAACCTGATGGCCGCGGCCCTGCAGCCGGGCGACGTGATGGAGTCGTCCTGGGTGTGGAACGTGAGTTTCCAGCATGCGCCGCTGGACTTCTTCCAAGCCGAGTGGGACGCGGTTCAAGCCGCGACCTTGGCCGGCGTGAACTACTTCTACAGCGCCGGCAACACCAATTCAGATCTCGACGACCAGTCGATCTTTGGAGATCGCTACATCGTCGGCGCTCCGGACAACGGCGGAGTCATCGTCGGCGCGAGCAACAGCGCGAACACCAACAAGATCGGCTTCAGCAGCTTTGGCTCGCGGGTGGATTGCAATGCCTGGGGCGAAAACATCCCGACCCTCGGCTACGGTGACCGCTTCCTCGCCGGAAGTGAACAAAGCTACACCTCATTCTTCGGCGGGACCTCGGGCGCGGCCCCCATCTGCGCGGGAGTCGCGGCGTGTCTGATCAACGCAGTCCTGCATCAGAACAACCAACTCCTGACTCCTTTCGAAGTGCGTGAGTTGATGCGCACGGTCGGGACTCCCCAGGGGCTCGGCGGAAACATCGGTCCGCGAGCGAATTTGGAAATGCTTCTGGCCGAGTTCGGACTCCCCGACGGGCTGAACCTGCAGGGGGATGGCGGCCTGGGGCAGATCTCCACCCTCAACGTGCGCGGCATGCCGAGCACCCCGTTCATCGTCTACGTGTCCCTGGACCATGGAAAGGTCCCGAACGGCCTGAACCGTGACTGGTTGTTTGACTTCACGACCTTCGTGCCGGTTTCCGGGTTCGTCTACGATGGCGCCGGGGAAGCAGACCTGCCGATCGACTTTCCCAACGATCCGATCTTTGCCGACACCATCCTGGTGTTTCAGGTTCTCGATCGAGACGGCCCTGGCAGCCTCCACTTGACCAACTCGGTGGAGCTGTGGATCCGTCCATAGAACGCAGATCACGAATCCTCGGCTGACTCGCCGAGGGTCAGCGTCTCGGCCAAGGAGTCGGGCGCTGAGAGGAAGTGAAAACTAAGCGGCGGTTCGCTCCAGGTCTTCCTGGAGTGAACCGCCGTTTCTTTGTCCGTGAAGAGAGACGCGGGGTGAAGCCTTCCCGCTACCCGTAGATGTCCAGCAAGGAGCCTTGGGTTTCGTAGGCTCGCTTGAGCGCCGCCGCGTTGACCTGGACCTGATGCTGGGACTCTTTCAGGTCTACCGCTTCCTTGGCCAGGTTGACGTCGTTGATCTGCTCGAGGGTTTGCCCACGGCGATCGTAGAGCGGCTCCGGTGGCGGCTCCACCGTCGCCGAAACACCTCCGCCCGGCCCGGTGCGCTGCTCCACTCGCTGAGCTCGATACCCGGGAGTATTCGCATTCGCGATGTTGGACGCAGCGACCTGTTGCCGGAGCATCCCGGCAGCCAGCGCAGACTCAGTGACGGCGACAACGTTTAGCATCGTGATTTGTTCTTCGGATACACAGTGCTCAACATGAGGCCCTTTTGTGTCAGGAGAAAAGCTTGCCTCTGATTCCCTGTGGAACGACCGCCGCGAACCTGAATTCTGCACCAAGAACGGGAATCAATTGCCGAGTCCGCCGACCGCTGAACTGCTATTCCGCAGACCAAGTCGCGTACAGCCGGGGATCCCGACGGGCCCACCATTCTCCGAATTCGCCTTCTTCCTCCAGATCCGTGGAGGCCTCACGACCCGCTCTCCCGGTCGGCTGATACTGCCAGCGAATCACCCGAATCTGATGCGGTGGATCCGTCGGTGCCGTCCCGGGAGAAAGCAAGTCGGTGACGGCGGGGCGGCCTTCCCCCAAGCCCTCGAGAAACCGTCGAAACCAGGGGGACGGACCGGCCGGCCCTCGCAATGCTTCGAACCACATCTGCCAATCCAGTCGAGGCATGTGGGGCTGCACCCAACGCGGCGGAGAATCGAGGTCTCCCGGCTTGTCGCGGAACTCGTACGGGATCCACGCCGCGCCATCAGGACTGTGCTCGATGATCAGCTCCGGACGCTGCACGGTCATTCTCGCAAACAACCCATAGGAGTTCAGGAACGACAGTCCCTGCAACGCATCGGAAACCTTGCCGAGCATGCCGGGTGGTTGCACGGCTCTCGCCACGGCCTGCCACGAAGACGGTTCGGCGCGGGAGCCCGTCGGGGCTCGTGCCGACAGTGAGAGAAGGAAGAAGGCCGCCGCGAAATAGAGCAACCACGGAGACGACCACGCCACGAGAGCCTCGCGCCAAGGCCTCCGAGGATTCCCGGGTGACTCGATTCCGAGGGTCACGTCCTCTGGCGACTTGCGCGAGGCATTGAGCCATGGCCAACGTTTTGGCCACGCCCGATTGTCCAACCAGGTCAGACAAAGGACAACGGTCAAGAGATTGAAGAACCCATAGTTCCCGGTCGCGGCAATCAAGATTTGCAAGAGGATCAACAGGAGAGCGGCCCAAAGACGAGCGATCCGAGGTCCGAGCATCGCGAACGGCACCACGAGTTCGATCGCGAACATGACGACCGTGCTGAACTGGTGAGCGCTCGTGGGAAGCCGGGTGGCAAACCAGCCGATGGTCGTCGGCAATGGTTGAGTCCAGTAGTGGTAATCCAAAGCGGTCAACGCGAGCCAAACGTTGCCGTCCTCTTGCGAAGGGTCGTCCACCAGTAGCTTGACGATTCCCGAAGCAACCATCAGTCGAAACAACAAGAACCACAGCAACCACCAGGCACCACGACGAGGGCCTCTCGGTGACAAGCGCGGCCCCCAGGACACCACCCACAACCCGAGAAACGAGGCCTCGAGGAGCAACGCATCCCACTGGAAGCTCAGAAAGCCGGGCGAGCCGTACACCGCTCGGAGAATCGGCCAAACGCCTCCGAACGACCCATAGCAGACCAAGGAGAGCAGCAATGCGGGTCCCGCAAAACGTCCCACCGCCAAGAGGAGCGCGCCCACACAGCCAGCGGCGAACACTCCGTGAACAAAGCCAGAAGAACCGCTGATCCAAAACAGGCTCGGCGCGGACCAGAGCAGCGATGGTCGAAACTGCTCACGAACCGCGTCACACGCGAAAGCAAGAGGCAGGATCCCGTCATTCCCGTACAGCCCATCGAACTGCACCCAAAGGGAGACGAACGCAATCAAGAGCACGAACCCGAGGCCACGCACAAAGACCTGGCGAGCGATTCGGTAGTCGTCGAGCTCTTCTCCCAACCAGAAGAGCCAGCGCTTCATCGCCCGGTTCGGTCCTGTTTCTGGACCAGTGACTTTCGCAACACCCCGTACTGAAAGATCGTCCACAGGATCTTGGTTCCTGCGCCGATGGTTCCTCGGACCGTGCCGGTGATTTTGGACACGCCGCGGCGGCAGCGATAGGAAACCGGGACCTCGGTCACGCGCAAGCCGACTTGCAGCGCCTTGATCTGCATCTCGACGGTCCAACCGAAGTTCGGATCCGCCATTCCCATCCGATCCAGCGCGGACTTGGTCATGGCGCGAAACGGCCCCAGATCCGTGTACCGGTGTCGGAACAGGACGCGCATCAAGAAACAAGCCAGCCGATTGCCGAACCGAGCCTGGGGCAACAGGGCACCGGGCTCCGCGTTGCCAAGCATGCGCGACCCGATCACCAGGTCCGCCTCTCCAGCGAGAATCGGCGCCACCAGATCGGGCAGCTCGCCGCCGTGATCGGAGTAGTCCGCATCCATGAACACCACCAGTTCGGTGTCCGGGGAGAGATTGGCGATCCCCCTCAGGCAAGCGGACCCGTACCCGCGGCGTGCCTCCGAAACGACCCGCGCTCCGGCTTGAGTCGCCCGCTCTGCCGTGGCATCGGTGCACCCGTTGTCGACCACAATGATCTCACTCACGAGATCACGCGGAATGTCCCCCAGGACCAAACCGATCGAGTCTTCTTCGTTGAGGGCCGGGATGATGACGGTCGTTTTCATGTCAGGACGCGACTGTAGCCACCCATCGTCCCGTCACAAAGCCGGGCCGGCGCCGAAGCCTGCGTCCTGTCGTAGGAAATGCAGGCGGGTCGGCTCCAAGCCCGGCTTGCGCCCAAACGGCTCACGAAGACTGACGTCGAGGGACGAAGACGTTTCGCGACAGCCCTCATGAGTTCGGGCTCGCGGTCGCCTCAGGACGAGACCAGCGCAGTTTCGCGAAGCTGGCTGATACTTGCCAGAGCTTCGGTGACCTTGCGCTTGAGGGTCTGGTTGGCCCGCGCTCGACTGCTGGTGGCCTTGCTGATCAGGTCGCGCAACGACACCACTCCGACCAGTGTGCCTTCCTCATCTGTCACGACGACGCGACGCAACTGATGGTTCTCCATGAGATCGGTCACGACCTCGACCTTGTCGTCCGGCCGACAGCTCCAAACTTCCCCGGTCATGGTGGCGTCCACCGTCAGCTCGTGCAGGGTCTTTCCCTCGATCAGCGCGGACATGCAAATGTCACGATCCGTGAGAACTCCGAGAACGCTCTTGTCCGCGTCGACGACTGGGACGACGCCACAGTTGTGCTCCCACATCACGCGGGCGGGCACGGCGAGGACGTCGTCGGGCCCGCAACTGGCCACGTCCTTGGTCATCACATCTTCAACCTTCATCAACAGCTCCTTTCTTATTGGACGGCAATCGCACTGCAGAACAACCTCGATGGAAAATCCGCGACGAGCGCGGGGAATCTCAAATCGCTAGGCGCCGACCAACGATTCGCTGGATGCGGCGCAAAGCGAGCATCGCGCCTTTCGCAATCCGTCGTGGCGGCGGTCCCGAAGTCGCTCGACGACGCGGTGCATTTCGTTGGCAGCCTTTTGCCCGCCCGCCGAGCGGGATCGTCAGCGCTTTTTCTGGGTCCGCCGCACGAGAGCATCGGAAGCCCCCTGGGCGGGCCCAGTGTCGCCACCGGCCGAAGAAACGGGCCGATGGAGCCCTCCTTCGTCCCCGGGCTTCAGCGCTCGGTGGTCTTCGCCTCCCTCAGAAACGTCGTCCGCAGGCCAGACAGCGAGGCACCCGGAACGGCACCTTCTTCTGACAGCGCGGGCAAACTTTCAAGCGAACCGGGCCCGCGGACACCCGCGGTTTGGTGCGCTCGGAAGGCGCCGCCGGCTTTTGTTGGCTCGACGGTGCAGGCTCCGTCTTCGGTGCCGGCTCCTTGCCCTTCGGACGAACCCGAAACCGCGAAAGGGGAGACGGGGTTTCTCCCCGCATCGAGCGCCGAATCCTGGGCCGCTCGGGGTTTTCGGCTTCGATCATCTCTTTGGCGGTCGGACGCCGCGGTGCATCGCCGTTGGTCCTCGGAGCTGCGGCCGCTGCTTTCGCGGGAGCCGCCGCTGGGGGCGAACTCGGACGGGATTCCTGGGCAGCGGGAGGCCGCCGGAATGGAGAAGTGTGGGGCTGCCACGTGTCCTCGTCCATCGAGTCTTCTTCCTCGACCACAGGCACGGGAGTCGGCTCGGGCGCGGGAGTTTCGGCGACGGGCTCCTTCACGGGAGCCGGTTCCGGCTGGGCCTCGTCCGCCGGCTGAGACGGGGACGGCGGATTCACCGCATCTCGCTGGGTCCCAGCAAGATAGTCGAGAAGCTGCTCCGGAGAACAGGCACCGGACATCACGACAATTCGCAGCAGCTGCCGGGTGACTTCCGAAAGCACCAAGACTTCCCGTCGCAGCGCACGGATCTCTTTGTCTAGGCCGCGAGTGGTCGGGGACCCTTGCTGGTCGACCAATCCCGCGGAAGTGACCTTCATCCCGGCCCGTTCGAGATCATGTCGATAGCGCTCGAGGAACAAACGACGCAGGTTGGCGCGCTGCTCCGACGACCAGAAATCGCAGGCGACCGAACGGTCGATGCCATTCAGGGGATTCTCGAGCTGGTTGAGGTCAACCGGCGCGCTGCTGTTGGAGGGCTTCCCCTGCTCGAGGAACTCCCGCGCTTGATTGCTCAGCGTTTCCGCCAGACTCTTCCTGACCATTCCCAATCACCTCCCCAAAAACTGTTTCGAGTTCTCTGCTCGCTTGTTTCGCCGCGGATCCCATTTGCCACACGACCGAGCTTTGGCCGCTGGCATCGGCGAAGGCGGTTCGTAACCGCACTGGCACACTGGCCACGGGCAGGCCGAGAAGTCTGACGGCTTCCGCGGCTTCGCGAGCCAGCCGCGTGCGAGCCTGCACCCGATTCAAAATCATGATTGCCCGCGGCAGGCCTCCGCGGATTTGCTGAGCTTGTTTGACGACCCGCACGGCTTGGTCGGCCGCCAACAGGTCCAGCGCCGACGGCCCCACCGGAATCACGGCGACATCAGCCACCAAGAGGAGCGCACGGGTCAGTTCCGTCAATCCGCCCGGCCCGTCCGCGATGACGATCTCAGCGGCCTCCCTCAGGCGAGGAGACTGCTCGATGATGTCGTCCGGGGTGTGCAGACAAGTCACCAGGATGTCCGGATCCATCTCGGAGATCCAACGCGACGAGCTGCGCTGGACATCCGCATCGATCAGGGCGGTGCTTTGTCCGCGCTCCTTGAGCCACATCGCCAGATGCACGGCGAGAGTGCTTTTCCCCACGCCCCCCTTGGAGTTCGTGAAGGCGATCAGTTGACCAGGCACGGCCATCTCCCTCGTTAACGGCTGCCACGGCTTCCCGCCGGAGCTGGGTCGAACGGCGGGAATGCCGTGCGGGCCGAAGCCCACATGGAGCCCATGCGCGTCGAATCGAGATCCGACCCGCGGACTTCAGGCCCGGACGAAGACTCGTTTCCCATGGAAACGATCCGCCCTAGGCATCCCTTCAGCAGGAGACAAACACCCTCCCTGCCTCAAACCGCCAGCAGCTTCCGGTTGGAATTCGCTCGTGGTGATCCCGCCAACGTCGCAGAGGACTGCGACCTTCTGACCTCCCCTTTCCTCCACCACGGCATCGCTTTTAACGACGCTGGGGAGACGGGAGAACCGGTTTCCTCCGGGCGCTTCGACCAAACCACCCGGTCAATGTGGAAACCCGCATGCCTACGATTGTGCACGCACCTCCACAACCCTGTGAAACCACCATCAGTGGGTCATTTTCTCACTCTGCACAAGCTGTGGATAATACGAATTCCGAGTTTCTCAGGGAAAGCGCTGACAATCGTCCCGCAGCGAGAACTCAGGAAGCGGATCCGGACTCCGTCCACGGCAGTCGAACTCCGCGTTCTGCAGCCACTTCCATCGCCTTCTCGTAGCCAGAATCCGCATGTCGAACGACTCCCAAACCGGGGTCATTGTTCAGCACGTTGGCCAAACGCTTGGCCGCTTCCGGGGTTCCATCGGCCACGATCACCTGACCGGCGTGAATGGAGTTGCCGATCCCCACGCCACCGCCATGGTGGACGGACACCCAGGTCGCCCCTCCGGCGCAGTTCAGCAGTGCGTTCAAGATGGGCCAATCAGCCACCGCATCGGTCCCGTCCTTCATGCCTTCCGTTTCGCGGTAAGGCGACGCCACCGAACCACAGTCCAGGTGGTCTCGACCAATGACGATCGGCGCACTGATCCGTCCTTCCGCCACCAGCTCGTTGATGCGCAACCCCAGTTTGGCTCGGTCTCGGTAACCCAGCCAGCAGATCCGAGCCGGAAGCCCCTGAAAGGCAATCTGTTCCGAGGCAAGGCGGATCCATCGGGCCAACGGCTTGTCGTCGGGGAACAACTCGAGCACCGCCTCGTCGGTGACGTGGATATCGGCCGGGTCTCCGGAGAGGGCCGCCCAGCGGAACGGCCCCTTGCCCTCACAGAACAACGGCCGGATGTACTCCGGCACGAACCCGGGAATCTCAAAGGCCTCGGCAAAGCCGGCCGCTTTTGCTTCCCCTCGAAGGTTGTTCCCGTAATCGAAGGTGACGGCCCCGCGTCGCTTCAACTCCACCATCGCTTTGCAGTGATCGAAGACGGTTTTGCTAGCCAGCTCCAGGTACTTCTTCGGATCGCTCTTGCGCAGCGCCACGGCTTCCGAAAACGGCATTCCGCGCGGCACGTATCCATGCAGCATGTCGTGGGCCGAAGTCTGATCGGTCAGGATCTCGGGAACGATGTCTCGTTCCAAGAGTCGCTCGAGCAAGTCGGCGGCGTTGCCCGGCCAGGCCACGGACCGCGCTTCTCCCGCAGCCTTCAACTCGAGCGCTCGATCGATGGCCGCGTCCAAGTCGTTCACTCGCTCGTGCAGGTACTTCGTCGTGAGACGCTTCTCGATGCGCGAATCGTCGACCTCGGCGGCGAGACAAACGGCTTGGGCCATGGTCGCAGCCAATGGCTGGGCCCCTCCCATCCCGCCAAGACCGCCGGTCACCACGAGTTTGCCGACCAGGCTGCCGTCAAAGTCTCGGTCGGCCGCCGCCACGAACGTCTCGTAGGTCCCCTGGACGATGCCCTGGCTGCCAATGTAGATCCAAGACCCGGCGGTCATCTGCCCGAACATCATCAGCCCGCGGTCTTCCAGGTCACGGAAGTGATCCCAATTGGCCCACGCCGGAACCAGAAGGGAATTCGCGATCAGCACCCGCGGAGCATTGGCGTGGGTGGGAAACACTCCCACCGGCTTCCCGGACTGGACCAACAGCGTCTCTTCCGGACCAAGGGTCTTCAGCGTGTTCAGGATCGCGTCGAAGCACTCCCAGGATCGTGCCGCGCGCCCGGATCCTCCGTAAACAACCAACTGATCGGGATCCTCGGCGACTTCTGGATCCAAGTTGTTCTGAATCATCCGAAACGGCGCTTCGGTCAGCCAAGACTTGCAGGTGAGCTGGGAACCACGAGGGGAACGAATCGGTCTCGACTTGCTGGACATGACAGAATCTCAGAGTTGGGGAACCTAACGGGGAAACAACCGCGGAAAGGACCTCAGTCCACTTTCCCACCTTGACGGCCCGCGACTTCCAATAGGGTTCCGTCGTTGACCCAGGCGGTCACTCGCTCGATCTCCGCGCTGGTGCTGCGGTCGTCGTCGACCGAGGGAATTCGGCGGCGAATCCAACGATACACCGCATCCAGCGGCCGCGAAGAGCGCTGCTCTTTTTCGAAATCGAGGGCCTGGCAGGCCGAGAGGATTTCGATTGCCAGGACACGCTCGGCACAGCCAACGATGTCTCGGGCCTTGCGCGCCGCGATCGGCCCCATGGACACGTGATCTTCCTTGTTCGCGGAGGTCGGAATCGAATCCACGGCGGCCGGGTGCGAAAGGGCTTTGCACTCGGAGACCAAGGCGGCGGCCACCACTTGGAGAATCATGAATCCCGAACACAGCCCCGGTCTTGGGGTCAGAAATGCCGGGAGGCCACTGAGATCGGGATTCACCATGTTCTCGATGCGTCGCTCGCTGATCGAGGCAAGATCGGTCACCACTGCAGCGATCCGGTCCGCGGCAGCGGCCACCGGCTGAGCATGAAAGTTGCCTCCCGAGATCACCTCTCCCTGCTCCGGAAACACGAGCGGGTTGTCGGTGACCGCGTTGAACTCGATCTCGAACACCCGCCGCGCCTCTTCCAAGGAGTCCCGTGCGGCCCCATGAACCTGCGGCGCGCAGCGGAAGCTGTACGCGTCCTGCACCTTGCCGCAGCCCTTGTGAGAACGAAGGATTGAGCTGCCCTTCAACAGTCGCCGGAGATTCGCCGCGACCCGACGTTGGCCGACCTGTCCCCGCACCTTGTGGATGCGGGCATCGAACGCTTTGTCCGTTCCCTTCGTGGCGTCCACCGACATCGCACAGGCGAGATCAGCCGTCTTCGCCACATTGAGCGCACGCACCAACGCGTCCGCGCCCAACGCGCAGGTGACCTGAGTGCCGTTGATGAGCGCCAATCCCTCTTTGGCCTGCAATTCCACGGCCTTGACCCGGGTGCGACGCAGCGCCTCGGATGCCGGGATCACTCGCCCGTTGTAGGTGACGTCTGCTTCTCCGACGATCGACAAGGCAAGGTGTGCCAAGGGTGCGAGGTCTCCCGAAGCCCCCACCGATCCCTGGCTGGGAACGACCGCGAGAATGCCGCGATTGAACAACTCGAGCATGGTCTCGACCAACTCGACCCGCACCCCGGAGTGGCCCTGCACCAATGCGCGAATTCGCAGCAGCAAGATCGCACGCACCAGATTGGGAGGCAGGGGATCACCGACCCCGCAGGCGTGCGACCGAAGCAGATTGATCTGGAGCTTCTCCAGATCGTCGTCGGAAACGCGTTCCCGGGACAGCTTGCCGAACCCGGTGTTCACTCCGTACACGGTCTGACCAGATCGCAGCACTTCCTCGATCACGTCCCGCGCTTTTTGGATGGCGCGCCGCCCGCTACCGGACAAACGCAGCCGGACCGGGGCTCCGGACAAAGTCTGCCTCAAGACCTCCAGTCCGAGTTCCCGACGATCGATGGTGAGGTCCACCGTGGCAGGCTCCTTTCGAGCAGTCGCTAGAAGATCGGGCGAGCATAGCGTAGTCCGAGTTCTAGGGCTGCCGCGGTGGAAACGCTCCGGGAATCGCTATTCTTCTCGACCATGTTCATCCCGAGGAAGCCAGGAACTTGAACAAGCGCCGCTCTCAGCCTGCGGACTCTCCGGCGCCCGATCCGGTCCCGAACAAAGGGGAACCCAAGAACCCCGTGCCGGCCGGCGAGCGACCTTCCTCGGCACCGCGGGGCGTGCCGGTCGAGCCGAGTCCCACCTTCAGCCAGAAGCTGATGCGCATGTTGCCGCGGGTGGCGCTGCTGCTGGTGATCTTCGCAATCGTCGGCTTGTTCCGCGCGGTCCTCCTGCCTTTCGCCTTGGCCATCTTTCTGGCCTACCTGCTGTTCCCCATCATCGCCTTTCTGGAAAAGCGACACCTTGGATCGTGGCGTCCGCCGCGATGGCTCGCGGTGATCACGGTGTACGCGGCCCTGTTCTTCCTTGGATGGAAAACCGTGCCGCGAGTCGCCGTCAACCTGGCTGGCGAAATGGGTCAGCTGAAGGATGCGGTCCCTTCCCTGTTCGGCCGGGTGGGACAGTGGCAACGCGACCTGAACACACGCACGGTCGAGCTGCTCGCGGTCCAGGCACTGCCACCCGCCACGGTGAGTTTGATGCAGAACGACCTGGTCGCCTTGCAACGTGGCGAACTCAAGTCGTTCGAGTTGCTCCCTCTCAGTCCCGAAGACGTTCCCGCAGTGGCGGAAGCAACTCCCGGCGAGAATCCACCGCGTCAGATGTCCCTGTTCAACTTCACTCTCAACGTTCATCTGCCGGACAACGAAGAAGGCGACACCTCGGAAACCAATGAGTCCGACAACGCGGGAATCGATGCCACACTCGGCGACGACGAGTCCGACTCGGATTCCTCCGTGGACCGTGCCGTGGAAGAGCCGCAGGAACCGGCGGAGAGCAGCGACTTCCTCGCGCCCTCCGAAGATGAAGCAGAACCCGTCCTCCGGTTTTCCGACGAGGCGATGCAGGCGGTGCACCGCGACCTGCGCGAATTCATCAATGAGCGACTGGCCCAGGACGGCCCCGCGCCGGCAACTCTTCCCACTCAGGTGGAGGCCTACGTCTCGGTTCTCAATGAAAAGCACGAACTGGTTCCTGCCGACGACCCGGGACTCCACCAGTTCCAGGCACTGGTCGGCGACCATGTCCGAACGACCCTGCGCCGAGAGGAGTGGGCGGAGGTTGTTCGCGAGGAGATCAACTCGGCGTTGGTGAGCGCCCGCCGCTGGGCCACGAATTCGCTCAAGCAGTCCACAGCTCTGGTGACCAACCTCTTTCGTGGCATCTTCGACTTCTTCCTGATCTTGATGCTCACCGCGTTCTTCTTGATCTTCTTCCCGCGGATTCGGGACTACATCCGAGCGCTCATTCCTCCTTCCTATCGCCCGGACTATCAGGCGCTGCTGACCCGCATCGATACCCGACTGAGCGGCGCGATCCGCGGCCAAGTCATCATTTGTGTGGTCAACGGCATTCTGACCTACCCCGGCGTCTTCTACATCGGGCGCTTGTTCGATGCGCCCAGTCTCAGCAGCTTCGCGGCGCTGCTATCGGTCATGGCGGCGATCCTCTCTTTGATTCCCATCTTTGGAGTGATCATCTCTACGATCCCGATGGTCTTGATCGCCTTGACCCAGTCGATCTGGGCCGCGGTCGCAGTCATCGCCTGGATCAGCATCATTCATGCCATCGAAGCCTACTTCTTGAATCCGAACATCTTGGGCCACAGTGCTCAGATGAATCCGATCATCGTGGTCTTTGCCCTCGTCGCTGGCAAGCATGCCGGCGGACTCGTGGGCGCACTTCTCGCCGTGCCGATTGCCTCCGTGGTGGTCGCGATGTTTGGTTACTACCGGCGCCGCATGGCGAAGATCTATGCCGCAGAGTCCGGAGTCGAAGTCCCCGAGGACAACTGGGGCGACTGACGTTCGGGCCTCCGGTCCGCATGGATCGGAACGGCTTCGGGATTCCGTGGCGACAACGCTCTCGTCGTTCGAGAAATCCCCGGGGCTGGCCTCACCTCGGTTAGATTCGGAGAGCGCCGGGCGGGAGATCCCAGCAGCGTCAGCGGTTGCCGACGGAGCGTTCTCCGGACCCGGACCGTGGCTGTCGCCGCGGCATTCACGGATCGCTGACCCGGTCTGGTGCTCGATGGTGCCACCCAAGCCTCCATCCGCCGCACGACCCGGAGTCTCCCCAGAAGGAGGTCAACATGCTTGAGGACTCCGCCGTCGCCCTGGTGACCGGAAGCAGTTCCGGCATCGGCAAGGCCATCGCCCAACGACTGGCGCGGGATGGCTACCGAGTGGTCGTGCATGGCCGAGACGAAGACCGGACCCAACAGATCGCGGCAGAGATTCGAGAAGCGGGCGGTTCCGCGTTGCCGGTGGTTGCCGACCTCACTCACTCCCCCGAAGTGGAGCGGGTGGTGAAGGCGTTGCACGGAGAGTGGGGCCGGGCAGACGTGCTGGTCAACAACGCCGGCACGGCAGAGTCGAGCGGCTCCTTCGAAACAACACCTGCCGAGAACTGGCGAAAGATGTTGGGAATCAATCTGGATTCCGCCATGGAGATGACGCAACAGTGCCTCCCGCTCCTACGGCAGAGTCCGGCAGGCAGCATTGTGCAGGTCGCGTCCAACTTGGCCATTGCCGCGATCCCTGGGTTGGCCGCCTATAGCGCGGCCAAAGCCGGATTGCTCGGCTTCACCCGGGGCCTGGCCGTCGAGTTGGGTCCGGACCGCATTCGCGTCAACGCGGTTTGTCCAGGGCTGGTGGCAACTCCCCTGACCACCGGACGCCCCGATTTCGACCAGCACCGCACCCTGTTCGAGCAGGGCTGCGCTCTTGGCCGGATCGGCCAACCCGAGGACATCGCCGGAGCGGTCGCGTTTCTTGCCGGCAAGGACGCCTCGTGGATGACCGGGCAGGCTTTGGTTATCGACGGCGGCTCCACCATTGCCGGTTAGCCGGCCGTCGATCAGGCGGCCAGCGAACCGAGGGATTCTCATCCGCAAATCGATCGGTTCGTCGGGCTGACAAGAAGAGGCAGACACGGGTGGCCTGATCGAAAGCAGAGAGACCTCTTCCGCGTCCTGTTGGACGGCAACGCGGTGTCCTGGCTTCGGACACAAGAAAGGCTGTGGCCCCGCCGAGACGGATGCCACAGCCTGATGCATCGATCAGAAAGAGTGCTCGAAACCAACTCGAACGGGGATCAGCCCTCGAACAAGCGCTCGGCTTCGACGGGCACGTCGAAGGTGGTCGAACCCACCTCGGAGATGGTGTAGGTCAGTTTCCGTTCCCCACCGTCTCGTTGCTGCTTGCCGTCCTCCCGCGGCTTCGGCTTGATCGTCAGCTCCAACGACTGAAGCACGCCATCCTTGGACACCGCGACGAAGCTGCCTTCCAGCTTCGGACCGCCTTCGCTCTTTTCGAGTCCCAACGCTTCGGTCGCAACTTCGCTCGGAAGGTCACCGCTCAGAGTCGTGGTCCCGCCGCTGTCCTTGCGATCGACCTCGCTGCCTGCCTTGGCAATGACTTCCAGAAGGCGGTGAGGAAACGGAGTCATGACAATGCGCTTCAGCGTCTTGCGGAACTGCGCGGGATCGAATCCGCCGCCACCACCCGCACCTCCGCGTCGGTCTCCACCGCCACCCTCGGCCCGCTTGCCATCGCGACCACGGGGAGCCTCCCGTTCACGACCGGGCCGCTCCGGACGCCCTCGGCTCGGCGCGCCTTCGCTCTTCGCGGTGTCCTCGAAATCCTTCTCGAGGTTGAGCTTCTTCCAAGGTCCCTTGCCACGCTGAGTCTGGAGCACAATGTCACTGCCATGGCAGTAGAACATCTGATCCCCACGCTTCAGCAGACAAGGCTTGTCGGCAATGTACTTGCCTTCCATCCCGCGATTCTGCGCGGAGGCGCCCCCGCCGGGCCCGGTCTGTTCAAGCTGAAAGGAGTAGCTCTTTGCTTCCTCCAGCTTCTTGCAGGTCGCTTCCAAAGCGGAGCTGTCGGCAGCGGTCAGGGTCAGGGCCCCGGTCAAAGCCAGAAAGAACATGAAACTTCTCCTTAGTCATGGGACCCGATCGAATCGTGGGTCGGCGATCGCCCGAAATCAGCGGCGCCCTGGTTGTCCCAACCAGCGGCGACCTCGAAACGGGCTTCTTTCTTCGCTTGGGCGGCGCAGGTCTTGGATGGCCTCGGCCGCCTGGTCTCGGACGGCCCCGACTGGGTCGTTCAGAAGGGGCTTCAGGTCCTCGATGACCGACTGGTCTGCCGTTCGGCGAATGGCCTCGACAGACCGCAAGCGAACTTCACTATCGGCATCCGCGAGCATAGGCAGCAAGGAACTCACGGCAACTGCGCTCTTGGTGCGGCCGATGGACTCGACCGCCTCCGCCCGAACGGTCGGATCGGCGCTACCCAGGGCGGCACGCTGGCTGTCCACGTACTGCCGGGCGAGCCCCGGGTCGCCGTGGGCACTCAGGACCGCGGCGGACGTCTGGCGGATAGCCTCGTCCCCCTGCTGGTAAAAGCTGCGCACTTCGGCTCCGAACCGGAACTCTTCCATCTCGGCCAGCATGCCGATCGCTCGGCTGGCGACCCACGAACCTCCCTCGGTCACCTCGGCGCCGAGAACGAACTCTTCCATCGCCGCCAGGGCTTGCTCGGGATCAAGCTCGAGCAACGCCTTGATGCCGCCGAGGGCCACCCGAGGTTCCTGGTCCGCCGCCAGCTCCGCGGCGATCGCCAATCGTTCTTCATCCGACGTGGCGTTGGCCAAGTCGCGGAACCGCTCGAACCCGCCCCATCGGCTGCTCCAGGACTCGGAAGCAGGCTCCTTGGCTTGCTCAAGGGGCTCGCTGCTCTCGGACTTCGCCACCAGCTTGGGATCCGGCGCTTCGGCGCCGATCGGCGATTGCTGCGCTCGCAAGATCAACGGGGACGTCGCTTGGTCGAGCTGGCTTTGCAGCCGGTCGACGCGCGCCGAGAGTTCCTCGATTCGTCGCTCGAGCTCGGGATCCGTGGGAAGGGGCATTCCGGCCCCGCGAGGCTCTGGCCTTGCCCACCAGGCTCCGCCAACGATCCCCGCCGCAACGGTGGCGGC
This sequence comes from Planctomycetota bacterium, assembly GCA_028289345.1. Taxonomy (GTDB): domain Bacteria; phylum Planctomycetota; class B15-G4; order B15-G4; family SIAN01; genus JANQQL01. The sequence goes on from JANQQL010000015.1 coordinate 171,835, forward strand.
CACCAAACCGCTCAGGAATACGATCCTTCCGGACATGCGCTCTCCTTCTCACGAGGTCGGGTCATTCTTCCCGTGAACCCCGAGAGAGGAAGGTGGTTTCTGTGGATTCGTGAGGGAGCCGGGCGGCCCCCGCGAGAGCGTCCAACGCTTGCCCTGGTCCCCGGCCAGCTCAGATCTTCCGACGGGAGCGAGGCGGTCGTCCCCCGGAACGTCCACCCCGTCGCTTCGGTTGTCTGGGGTTTGGCGTTGGCGGAACGACCAGTGTTTCCCGGACGCCTCGATCAAGAGGAGCGGATCACTTGGGCGTCGCCTTCGTTCCCCTCTCGAGCTTCCCTGCATCCCCATCCAGGATCTGGGAATTGGCCGTCTTCACAGCCTGGTCAGGAGTTTTCCCACGGACCAGCTCCGTGACCAATGTGAGCACAAGTCGGGGTCGCATGGGCGCACATCCGGACGTCCCATAGGCGTTTGCCCCCAAGCTCGTGAAGTGATTGGCCAAGGCGCGACTGGTGCAGCGCAAGAAAAAGCAACTTCGTCCGCGGTAATCCCCCTTGATGGTCGAAGCATCGAAGATGTTTCGCGCTCGCATATTCAGCCAAGGCCCCGTCAATGTGCAGCCCGCGTCATTGTTCGCATGTCCGGAGAAGATGACGTACTTGTTGTCTCGAAACGCGGTCGAGTAGGCCGAAGCAGTCGCGTAGTAGTTGATCGTGAACGTCGCTCCTTCGTAACGACACTTCACCGTTTGAGTTTTCTGGCCACCGATCAACCATGCTTTCGTCGCCCCATTCCCCTCGCGACGATGCTCGTTGCCAAACGCCAGCAGTGGAGTGACGAAGTCCACAGAGGCGGCACCGCCCGCCCTGCCGTTGTGAGTTGACCCAAGGCCGAACACGATGCCGATGGTGATGTCGTCCAGCCCAAAGGGATCCCAACGCGACCATGGATTCCCCCCGGCATAGTTGAGTGGATTGCCGTGAGCGTCCGGATCGCCATGCAAACCGAGGGGATCGCGGGTGGTGAATCTTCCCGAATCCGGGTCGTAGCATCGATGTCGATAGTGATACCAGTCGATTTCCGCATCCCAACGGCGCCCGGTGAAAAGGTACGGGTTGCCAATGGCCGTTCCACCGATCGCCAATCCAGTTCCATCTTCGACATGGGGACGTCCGAAATCGTCGTAGTGGTACTGCTCAACCACGGTCCCGGCACCATTGGTGACGAGCCGGGTGCTGAACGTGGGGTCCGCATGGAAGTAGTAGTCTTGACCTCCACGCTCCATGTGAACCACCTCATCGACATAGATCCCGTAGACATAAGTGGCGGTCGTCGCGCCGTTGCCGTCGCGCTCCTCCACCACGTTCCACGCCCCGTCGTAGTAGTAGCGACTCTCTGTGGCGGAACCGGTCGCGTCCTCGACCTTGCGAACTCTTCGACCAAGGGCGTCGTAGTCGTACTCGTGGACGATTCCGGTCGAAGGAACCGTCCAACAAACCATTCGATCGAACCCGTCGTAGACGCACAGTCTCTCGCTACTCAGACCGGCGTCGAGGACCACCAGGTTGCCGTTGCTGTCGTACAGCCGAGAGTCGAACGGCGTGGCAGTGTACTGATGAACCGGCGTGTCCGCCGGATTCGGCTGGGTGGGATCCATGGTGTAGGAGCCGGGGTTCGGCCCCCCCACCACCGTGGTCCGGTTCCCCGCACCGTCCAGCCCGTAGCTGATCAACTGAGAAGAACCTCCGGGAGGAATCCGTTCCGAACCGACCAGGCGATCCAGGTCGTCGTACTGGAAGTGGCGATCATCGGTGACGGACTGAGAGTCGAGGTCGGCCACCCGATTGTCATTCGCGTCATAGTCGAAGTGATGATCGTAAAGAGTGTGGTTGACTCCGAAGGGATCCAGGACGTAGCTCAAGTCCTCGGGTCGCCGGTCGAGGTCGTAGGTCATTCCTTTGACGACGGAATTGCCGAAGGCCAAGCTCTCGACCCGCCAAGGCCCGAAGAAATCGTAGTCCGCCAAAGTCCCGCCGAGATCGGCCACGGTGTCGATCCGGTGCAGGGAATCGAAGGTCGTCGTTATGACACGCCCCCCGGGATAGGTGCACTGGGTTCGGTTGCCGACGCCGTCGTACACCCCCGTGGTCAAGAGGGGTGGTCCCCCATCGATCGCCAACGACTCCTCGATGACATTGCCGAGGGAGTCATAGTGGCGCTGGACCACCGAGTCGTCATCCTCTGCTCGAACCACCCGGGACATGCCGTCGTACTCGTAAGCCTCGAACGTCGTTTCGTTCGAAACGCCGGCGCCCGGAGCAATGGACCGGCTGATCAGTCGATCGAGTCCGTCGTAGACACCGGTGAACGATGTGCCGTTCGCATCCACCTCGAGAATGGCCTGATCATGGGCGTCATAGGTCACTGAACGAGACGTCCCATCAGCCAGGGTTTCCAGAATGACCCGGTCCAAGGCATCGTAGGCGCAAGTCGTGACGTTGCCATTGTCATCCGTCCAGGTGACCGGCCGATGAGAATCGTCGTAGCCGTAGGCAATCCACTGGTCCGCCAGATCCGAGACCGCGGCACCGTCACCGTCCAGGTCGGTCACCTGGCCGACCAGTCGATCGAGGCCGTCGTAAATCAAGCGCTGCTCGGTGCCATTGCCGTCTTCCTTGCGCACCGGATTGTTCCGCGAGTCATACTCCGTGAGCCGGGTGTCCCCCGCGGGATCGGTCACCCTCACCTGACGATCCAGATTGTCGTAGACCATGGTCGTCACGAACACTTGGTCCGGACTTCCTCCTTGGGACTTTTCCGTTTCCGTCACCGCGGTCACGTTGGAACGATCGTCGTAGCTGTAGACCGTCTGGTTGCCCGCGGCATCCTCGACCAACGCGACTCGCAACAGGGTGTCATACTGCCATTGAGTCGTGCTGCTCCCATCATCGGTCATCGAAAGGAGCCGACCGGCGTCACCCCACACGTAGTCCATCACCGAATCGCCGTCCCCCACGGGAGCTTGGGTTGCGGGATGGAAATGCTGCTCCGTGCAACGGATCAGCCGATTCTCGTCATCGAACAGAAACACTGCCTCGAACAACCGCTCATTGTTGACACTTCCCGGCTGATCGTTCAGTTCTCCCTCGCCCAAGATGTGCGTGACATTGCCGTTCGGGTCGTAGGTTCTCTGCTGAGTGTTTCCCATGGGGTCCGCGGTCGAAACACAGCGATCGTAACCGTCATAGGTATGAACAGTCCGATGTTCGCCGTCCTCCATCCCAACCCGAATCGCGACCACGTTCTGATTGGGGTCGTAGTCCCACTGCGTGGTCGAAACTCCGGCGCTTTCCGGAGCACGGACCTCCTGAAACAGCAAATCTCGTTCGTCGAAGAGAAACTGCACCACATTGTCGGGCTGGTTGCCGTTGACGGCTTCGCCCTTCCGAATCAGCACCTGGTTGCAGTTCCCGTCGTATTCGAACTCGGTCACAATGTCCGAGGCGGCGTCCTCTTCTTGCTCGAGTCGAATGAGGTGATTGAGCAGATCGTAGTCCGCTTCCCAAGTGATGAATCCGTTCGCCGATGGAACCCCCACCTCGTCCAGATTCCGTCGATCGGAACGAACCAGGTTGTCATTGGCGTCATAGATCAGCGAAGTGTCGTAAAAGATCCCCGAGCCATCCACCACTTCCCGGGAAATCAGCAGGATGCACTGATCCAGCGAATTGAAGTCAAAGGTGGTCGCGTGACCCGTGGGTGCTGTCTCGAGGATGCAGTTTCCGAAACCGTCGTATTGATAGGAGGTGGTCAGCGCGAGGACCGTGTCGTCTTGAATCCACGAGCTGCGATACCCGTTCTGAGCACCATCTGCCGGGCCGTAGTACGTGAACGCATCTTCTCGCCGATGACCGCTGCCGTTGTCCGGATAGATGTGTCGAATCTGCTGGCCAAAGACGTTGTACTGAAAATCCTCCACCACTCCGGGGACCCTTCCCTGTCTCTGCAGAAGGTTGCCCGCGGCGTCGTACTGATACGTCGTCACGTTGTTCTTCGGGTCGACGTGGTTCGACACGAAGGTCTGATCGCCGCATTGACCGAACCCTGGCCAATAGTCGTACTGCTCGACCAGAGCCGGCTGGTCCCCCCCGGGAAGATGCCCGCCGGGAGTTCGGAGAACTTCTCGCAGATTTCCACGGACCAACGCGGGCGCCAAAGGGTCCAACTCGCTCTCGTACAAGAACTGAGTGAGGGTCGTGTTCGGGTCCTGTTCCCAGACAACCAAAGAGTCGAAGTTGTAGAGGCGGCGGGTTTCGAAGAATCGGGGGTCACTGGGGCGCAGCCTTCCTTGAGGCCGGTTCTCGGTCCGAGTCGTCGGTGCGTCCGAATCTGCTCGCCCGGTGAAGTCACGAGTGATGACTTCACGCCCTCCAGCATCGAAGAAGGACTCCGAGACGTTTCCCACCGGGTCGTTGACGATGATTCGCTGGGTCGCAAACTCCCGACTCGCCACTGGATGGAGCAAGAAGTAGCGAATGTCGTGACGGTTCTCCGGGTTCCCCAGCGCATGGCCGAGAATTCGGTCGAATCGCAACTGGGTGTCGTCCGGGGTGGTCGCGTATTCGTTGGTCAAGAAGGTGTGCCCAAGAGGGTCTTGGATGGTCAGCAAGTTGTGGTTGAGGCGCTCATCTCCGAACCCGGTCGAGTAGGTGTAGGTCGTCGTCTTGCCGGCCGGGAAGTCGTTGCCGGTCGAGGTTCCGGTCACCACCGGAGAAGTGACACTCTTCAGATCTCCCGCAGCCCCCCCCGCGTCTCCGTCCTCGTAGTAGTCGTACACCACAGAACGCCCGCCGAAATCCACCACCGATTGGAGGAATCCGTCCGCGTCATAGGTGACTTGGTAAGGCCGGTTGAGGGTGTCGATGATCTGGGTCAGACGGCCGTTCGGGTCATACTGAAAGGTCATCTGATTGTTGTTCGGATCAATGATCGATTCGATTCTTCCGGCGTGCGCGCTTCCGTCCAAGGCAAAGAAGTTCCAGGTCCCATGGTTGCCGAACAACAAAGTGAATCGACCGTCCGGATGAAAGAACCCCTCCCGAAAGAACTCGCGGGCCTCATAGTTGCCGCTCGACTGCAACTCATAGAGATCCGCACGAGTGTTGCCGTCGTGAACGAGAATTCCGCCGCTCGCGGCTTCGATGAACAAGTTGTACGAGAAGTCCCAACCGTTTCCTTGAAGGGTGTCCGGCCCATTGGCGGAGCGGTACTTCCTCGCCCACACGAAATCCAATCCCCGCCCTTGGACCACAAGGTCCGTCTGCCGAGTGATGAACTCGCCGGTCCCCAGACACAGCTCGGAGTTCTGGCTTCGAAACCCCCACTGGTCCTGGGTTTCGCAAAGGCAAGGTTGGGCGAAGGGCTGGTCCGGCGGCGACTCCATGGTGGGAACCACGGGGGGATGGGCAGCCTTGGCCTTGGAATCGAGCTCCCGTTGCAGCCCGCGCGCTGTCGCCCCATGGCCGAACAGCATGACCGCGGCCAACGCCGGCCCCGTCAAAAGAACCAATGAAGATGATGGCGCTCGGCACCCCATGGTCGCTGCTCCCGGATTGGTCGTGGTCTCGAAGGAAAGGAAATCCGCCCGTGTCGGGCGGACGGAGCAGTGACCCAGCGGAATCCTTCGAGAGAATGTGACCACTTTCTCGCCGAGCCTCCGGAATCGACCATGGTCCCGAGGGTCGCGCCGTCGCCCGAGCCGGATATTTTTCGGGCACTGGCCCCCGGCGAACGGGCGCCAAACCCCGACGGAGACCCCGTGGTTTTCCCACCACCCCACGACGCGGAATCGAAGAGCCTGGAGATTCTCCATCGCATCCGCGCCGGAGAGGAACAAGGCTGGCAAGAGCTGTACCGCGTCTACCACGACGAGATGCTGTTCGTGGCTCGAGCCCAACTGGGTCCGCGATTGCGCTGCGTTCTCGAAACCGAGGACGTGTTTCAGAGCGTGGCGCTCGATGCACTCCAGTCGTTGCGGCGATTCGAATACCGAGGAACAGGGAGCCTGCGTTCGTACTTGCACCGAATGGTGATCAACAAGATCCGCGACCGTGCGGACACTTGGAAAGCCAAGAAACGGGCAGGATCGGTGGCCCTCACCGAGGGAATGGCAGAGAAACTCGCTCAGCCCGAGGACGAACCGGGGTACTTCGAAGCGGCGCGGTACGAGAAACTGGAAGCGGCGTTGGAACGCTTGCCCGACGAGATGCGCGCTGCGGTCGTACTTCGGCGAATCGAGGGTTTGAACGGACGAGAAACCGCGGAGCGTTTGGGAAAGACCGAAGCCGCCACTCGAAAACTCTACTCCCGCGCTCTCGCAAGGCTGGGGGCGATGATGACGGGCGGGACTTCCGATGAATGACCCGCGGGAGGCTCTGGTCGTTGCCTACCTCGAGCAACGAGATTCCGCGGAACCGATCAGCCTGAATGCGTTCATTCAGAAGCATCCAAAAATCGAAGGCCTGCGCGAGGCCATCCAGGCGGCCCTCGACGCGGAGGCCTTGTTTCCCCGCTCAGCACCCACCGAAGATCGACTCGGCAACTACCAGATCATCCGCCAGATCGGGCGGGGGGGCACCAGCAAAGTGTTCCTCGTTCACCCTCTTCCGGAACCGAAAACCGTCCTCGCTCTGAAGCTCCTCGATCTGCCGGCCCGGTTCAACCGACGAGCCGTCGAGCGGTTTCGGCGAGAGGTCGGCGCCTTGGTGTCCTTGAATCACCCCAACGTCGTGCGAGTGGTTGACCATGACGTGAACTCCGAATCCCCCTACCTGGTGATGGAGCACGTCGCCGGCCCCACCCTCGCCGAACTTCCGGCGCGCACGGCGACTCCCGAGAACCAAGAACGCGAGCGTCGAGTTCAAATCGTGGCGAGCCTGGCCCGCGGCCTCCAGGCGGTGCATGAACGCGGACTCCTGCACCGCGACCTGAAGCCTTCGAACGTGGTTCTTCGGGAAGGCGGTGAACCAGTGCTGGTGGACTTCGGCATGGTGGGAATGGAGCAAGCTCACACGCTCACCGAGACGGGAGATGTCCTTGGCACGCCTCACTACATGGCACCCGAGCAGGCGCTGGGCGGGCCCACGGATCCTCGCACCGATGTCTTCGGACTCGGGGCCATCTTGTGGGAGCTGATCACCGGCGAACGACCGCACTCAGGCGAGACTCCTTGGGCCGCCATGGAATCCGCCCGACGTCGGCCGGTCCCTCCCCTACGCTCCAAGATCCGTTCCGTACCTCCGCCCCTCGAACTCATCACCCACCGCGCCACCATGTACGACGCCGAGGGCCGCTATCCGACAGCGGCCGCAATGGCTGACGACCTGGAAGCCTACCTTCGTGGCGAGCCGGTCCGTGCCCGACCGGTGTCGACGAGGGAGCGGTGGAAATCCTGGCGAAGGCGTTCCCCCGCAGCGCTCCCGATGCTCGGAGTCATCGCCGGGTTGCTCTTGGTGGTTCCGCTGTTGTGGGCAGTCCGCCGAGATGGATCGCCGGCAATGACCAACGAGGAGCAGAGACTTTGGAAGCAAGCGATCAATGCCGCCGCCTGCGCCCTTCTCGACGAGCGTCCCACAGACGTGACCACCCACCTGCAATCGGCGGTGACTCTCGATGACGACGCGGACGCGGTCCGCTGGCTGGTGGGACGGGATGCTTCTCTCTGCCCGAACTTCGAGCACCCCGGCTACGAGCGACTGTGGAAGGGCTGGCAGCATCTCAAGAAAGATCGAGTGGACCTGGCCGTTCCCCTGTTTGAACAAGGCTCGCAGCAGTTGCCCGACGTGGGTCTCGCCGTTGGTTTGCTAGCGACGGCACTGGGAGAGAATCCCCGCACGGACCGAGCCTTTCGAGAACTGCAGGGTGCCCGCCGGATGCTCCCGGACTGCGCAACGATTGCTTGGAGACTGGGCCAAGCCTTTCACTGGCGGGACGAGTACTCAGAAGCGCTCCCGCACTTGGAGTTCGCTCGCAAACACTTGCCCCTCCGTTGGGAAGTCGCGCGCAGCCTGGCGACAACGCTGTACCGCCTCGACCGCCCCGCGCAGAGCCTTCGCGAAGCCGAAGCAGCGGTCGAGCTCGTCTCGGAGCAAGAAGCCGATCAGGTCGTGGACACGATGCTCAACACCTACGCGTCGATTCTCGACAAGCAGGGTCAGTGGCAAGAGGCAGAACGATTGTTTCGCCAGATCCTCGAGCGACGCCCCGAGCACCTTTCGGCGCGCCTCAATCTCGGATTGAATCTCGACGCCCAGCACCGCATGGCAGAGGCAGAAGAGGCCTACCGAGCGGTGCTCGACCAAGATCCTGACGACCTGAAGGCACGGGGGTGCCTGGCCTACTTGCATTCCGGCTCGCGCCGCAACGAATGTCAGGATTGCGCCCAGTTCTTCGAGGAACACCCAGAGTTACTCGACGAAGAACTCGCGCTCGAACATGCCCTTGCCATTTTGGAAATCGATCGCGGTCGCGACCTGAGCTCCCTGATGACGGCGGTCACCTCAGCCACCCAGGCTGGCTTCCCCGAGGAAATGGCCGTGGCCATTGACGAACAACTGAGAGACGAAGAGGACGACCGCCGCGTCGTGAATCTTCAGAAGGCGCTGCGCTGGCTTCAGCGCCAATGAATCGCAGCATGCGAGCGCTCAGGCGATCCCCTGGTAGAGGACGAACCCAACCACGTTGACCGCCAAGCTCAACTCGGCCAGCAGTCGCCAGGAACGCTTGCGCTCGCCAAAGTTGCGCCGCACCCACTGATTCCACCAAACAAGCACAGGCACGAAACTGACCGGGGCAATGAAGAACGCAGCCAACCAGGAAGTCCCGAACCCGACTGGAAAACCAGGGACCAAGGACACGGCCAACTGCAACAGCACAAACGTCAGCACCAGGATCCCCGAGGAAGCGATCTGCAGGGTGAGGTAGGCGCGCCACAACACTTTGGCGCCTCGAACCTTGTGCTTTCGAGCCGGAGCGATCATGGTTTCTTGGGGGGCGGAAGCAGGAACAGGGTCTGGGAATGGTAGTCCAGCACCACTTTGTCGAAGTTCAGGAAGAAGTCCATGCCGAGCAACAGAGACACCTCCACACCCAGCCGAGGAGAGATCCGTCTCTCCAGAACTTCCGGCAGGTGACGCAACTCCAGCGAAACCGCGTGGTCCGCAACATGAATCGTGGATGACTCGGAGTTCCCAAGGGCCTCGGCCCGATACGAGCGACGAGAGCCCGTGTCCAACAGCCCCAGACAGCTCTCGCCGTCAACTTGAACTTCGACCACCGATTTGCCGTCGCGGAACAAGAAGAAGGGAACCCGAAACCCGCGCGGGGGCATGTCGACCGGATAGGGACTCCCGTCCTCGGGAGGTGGGCGGAGAAGAAACGCCTCGTTCTTGAAGTTCAGGGACATCACCCGCCCGGCAGCCACGCTCGGCCCCAGGATTCCATCGTAGGGCGGATCGACCTCTCCCTCGGTCATGGGGAACAGCACGACGGGGACGTTCTCGAACTGCCATTCGTCCAAACTCCACGTTTTGAGAACTCCCGACCAGGCGGGTTCATGACCGCTGATCCCTCCCACCAGTTGAACTCCGGAGGGTTCATAATCCAGCCACCCGTGACAGGACTCGTCCAACGCCACCGAAGTGCTTCCTCCGGTGTCGATCAGAAGGGACAGACGCCGCGGAGGCCCGACTTTGCGAGGCAGTTTGGCCAAGATCATCGGGCGATCTCGCTCGACGATCAGCGGGCGGCGCAAGCGTGGTGGAGCGGACGAGTCGACGGCCGTGAATCCGGAAGGCCGACCCATCAAGGGAGCCGCTTGATGGAACGCATAGGGATCCCGGTCTTCGTGAATGAAGGGATCGTTCGTGTCCAGGCTGGCGGTTTCCGAGTCGCCCTCTTCCAATAAGCTCAGGCCGTGTTGGCGGGCACGGTGGGCGGGCCCGTCCTGCCCCGCTCTCGACAACGCCGCGACTCGAGCAAACCAACTCTCTACGTCACGCGACGCCACTTGAGTCGCGACCAAACTCTGAGCCAACGCTTCGTCCAAGAGACCGCGAACCAGAAGCCAACGAACCCGGCCGAACCAGGCTTCGCCGCAATCTCGATCGGTGGCCAAGATTTGCTCGTAGACGGTCGCGGCACGCCGCAGCTGCCCGGCACGCCAGAGGGCGTCGGCCCAACGAGTGCGGAGCAGAGAATTGCTTCCGGCAACCGCGACCGAGCGTTCGGCAATCGTCCGCGCGGTTCGCCAATTCCCCGCGTACAGCAGCGATTCGATCCTCGCCACCCTTTCCTCGATCGCCGCCGAGGTGATCTCGACTTGCGGTTCCGCGGGCAGGGACTCGTCCGAGGTCAGAGATTGGAACGCGGGGAGCCCCAAGGGATCGACGGGAGGGTCGTTGGCGACGGCGGCGACGAAGGACCAGGCAAATGCGGCTCGTGCGAAACAGAGGGAACCCATGGCCTTCCTCGATAGCCCCATCTTTCCAAAGGCCCCGCTTTCCGAAGGGGCGTGGCTTTCCAGAGCCCGTAGACGGGCGCCAGAGTCGAAGAGTGCCGAAGGACCGTCGACGGAGGCACCACACTCCGGAGGAGAGGTTCATCGGAGTGATGGTGAGAGCTCTTGGGCAGGAAGAGCGTCGAGTCCATGGTGCCGGGGACAGGACTTGAACCTGCACTCCCTGTGAGGGGAACTAGGCCCTCAACCTAGCGCGTCTGCCATTTCGCCACCCCGGCCGTTTGGAAACGGGGCGAGAGTTTATGGCGCGCGGACAAGAATGCAAACTCTGGCACCCGCGAAGTCCTGCGGTTTTCCCGTTCCGGAGATGTGGATGGCCCCCGACTCTTCCGCCCCCCCGAAATCACCGAGTTCCCGTCCGGAGGGCTCGAAGGTGTTTTTCGTCGGGGCGCTGTTGGTGCTTGCCGCCGGGCTGTCGGCGAACTTCTTGGCCGCGCCCGAGCAGTTGCACCTTCCTCGCTGCTCCGAACCGTTCGATGCGGCCATCTACCCGTGGAACTTCCGTTGGTTCGAGGACTCGTGGACGGCCCCCGACGGTCACTTGCTGTTCACTCGAAGGTTCTTCCACCCGGTGGGCGAAGGACTCGCGCTCTATACCCCGACATTCTTCTACGGGTTGATGGCTTTGCCATTCTCTTGGCTGCTGGACACGCCTTTCGCAGGGAACGTCGCCGTCGCCTTCTTGCTGAGCTTCTCCTGTGTCGCCACCGCAGGCCTCGCCTATCTGCTTCTCCGTCGCCTTGGTTGGCAAGTCTTGGGGTCGTGCGCGGCCGCGCTGCTGTTCACGTTTTGCAGTGCGCGCGTCATGAACGCGGCACGGTTGAACCTTTTCTGTACCGAGTTCCTTCTGTTGGCCTTGCTGGTCTTCGTCGATTTCTGGCAACGCGGCGGCCATCGCCGAGGATTCTGGTTCGCCGCGGCAAGCAGCATCCTGCTGCTCCAAAGCCAACCGTTGTTCTTTCAGTTGGCGCTGGTGTTGGGAACCTGCTTGACGTTTCACGGAGCGAGTTCCCTGGTGAGCTGGATCAAGCAGGGACGGGCCGGAAACTCTCCCTCCGTCCTGTGGCGGATCTGCCTCGCCAGCGCGCCTCTCTTGGTGATTCTGCCTTGGTGGGTCCCGCTGCATCGCTTGCTCATCGCCACGGGACTGCTGGTGGCTTGGTTCGCCACCTGGGTTCGTCGAAAACCCGAAACGAGAATGCCTTGGGTCACCTCGATTGCCTCGTTTCTCCTGCTCTCGGGACCCTTTCTGTGGGCAATGGTCGGGGAACTTCGGGAAAGTCCCGCCCTCGCTCAATCCGCCATTCTGCTGCAAGTGCCCGACGCGAGCTTGGACCTCGCTTCGCTGATCGTTCCCCATGCCGCCGACCGCATTTACGGGCAAGCCTTGGGAATGCGTCCGATCTCCTTCTTCGAAGGACAGGACCCCACCGCTTCAGTGAGTTTCTTCCTGGGATTCGGCTGGTGGCTGCTGGTCCTCCTGGGACTTTGGATGAAAGGCGATCGAAACCAAGAACCGTCGGCGACCCACCCCGTCTCGCTTCCCCGACGAGGACCCTTGGCCCTTTATTGCCTCGCGATCTTTGGCCTGTGCCTTGGCCCAACCATTCGTTGGATGGGCAGTCCCGAGAGCCTGCCGAGCTGGCTGAATGCCCTTCCCGCTCCCTACGACTGGGTATCCTGGGTGCCCTTCGTCCAACTCAGCAAATCCCCGGTTCGATGGGCCCTCGTCTTGCAACTAGGACTCGCGGCCCTGGCCGGACGCGGGGTCGACGGACTGTGGCGCGGCGCGGGCTGGCGCCCCTGGGCAACCATCGCCCTTGTCGTTCTCGCCTTTGGGGAAGCCAGTGAGCTGGTGCCCTTGAGATCTCTCGACGGCGAGTACCGAGTTCCCCGACGATTCCAGGAAATCGCCCACGAGCCCGGGAACTTCGCCGTCTTGGACCTTCCCTACGACGCACTTCCCGGCCCGGCCCATCGAACCAGCTCGGTGGCGATGGCCCTCGGCGCCGTGCATGGAAGACCCATCTACTTCGGCGTGTACCCCCGAGCAACCCGGCGCAACTTGCAACAGATTCGCGGGCGCGCGCTGTTCCGAGAAATCGAGCGCCTCGGCAAAGAAGCGGTTCACGGCCTTCCGGCTCCCGCGATCGACACGGTTTGCCCCGATGCTCGCGAAGACCTTCGTGAGCTTCACACCCGCTACGTCGTGCTCCATGAGCCGGTCCACTCCGACGAGCGGGTGAAACGCCAGGAACAAGCCCTCCGCGAATTGCTTCGCCGAATGGAACCCGCAGAGGAAACGCTGCTGCCCTTGGGACCCGACTACGGCCTTCGGCTGTTTCGCTTCGAGGGATCGCCGGAGAGCCCCTGAGCGCTCTCATTCGCCATCGAGCGCCAGTTTCTCCAGCTCCTTCTCGAGAAACTCGGCGGAATGCCAACGCCCGCCGACCATGACTCCCGCTGTCTCGCGCAAGTGGTCGAAACTCTCCAGAGGATTCTCTTCCAGCAAAACGAGATCTGCGCGCATGCCTGCTGCCACCGTCCCCCACTGTTTCTCTTGGCCGAAGTACGCGGCTCCATGATGAGACGCAAAAGCGAGCACCTGGGCTCGCGAGAAACCGGCCTCTTCGAACAATTTCATTTCTTCGTGCACGGCAAACCCCGGAACCAGGAAGGGCCCATCGTCCGCACCGACGAGCATGGGTGCGCCCAAGTCGCGAAACATCGTGAGCACTTCGAAGCGGATCCGTGGGGAAGTGTTGGGTTCGAACTTCGCCGCGGTCTGGTGCAACCACTGCTCCCAAGAGTCCACCAAGTCCAGGGACAAGTACTCCAGTCCATATCGCTGAGGCAAAGTCTCCATTGAATCCGGCACCGTCAATCGCTGAACCTCGTAGAAGGAAACCGTGGGGCAGTTGTAGACGCCGCTCTGCTTGGTCTCGGCCAGCAGGCTCGTCAGCAGCTCCTGCTCTCCCGCTTCGAAGAGTGCCGTGTAGCCTTGCAGGTGCTCGATGCAGTCCTGGCCCGAGCGCAACATGTGAGCCAACCCGAGATGCGCGGGAAGGTGGCCGGCCACAGGGAGCCCGCTCGCGTGGGCCGCATCGACGAACTGTTGATGGATCGCACGATCCAATCCTGCTAGGTACTTGACGTGGTCGTAGCCCTCGTCGCGATAACCCTGGAACTGGGCCTGCATGTCCGCTCGATTGAGGCTGGCAGCACCGACCACGGCGGGCGCAGTCAACATCCAGTGCGGTGACACCCACTGCTCGTCGCGACACTGGCGGCGCAAGTCCTGGTGATCCGGCTCGTACCTCATGACTCGCAGGGTCGTGACTCCCGCGGCCAGCTGCAACAACAGATAGCCGCGGAGTGGCATGTCGAATCCCTGGGGCCCCGGCAAGTGCGCGTGGGCATTCATCAGGCCGGGGACCAACCAACGATCCCCGTTTCCGGGAATCACCTCGGCGTCGACGGGGATCTCGACCGCCCCCACCGGCCCCACTCGGACCACCTCGCTCCCGGTCACCACGACCACCTGATTCTTGGCAACCGCGAAGTCCGGAGTGGTCCCCACCACGTGCACGTCACGGAACACCGTGAACGAATCCCCGGCAAAGCTCGCCACGAAGAGCGCAAAAAGCCCACCAGTCATCGTGCCCCCTTTCTGTACTATCATCAGAAGTACTACGAATGATAGTACACAAGATTCGGACGGTTTGGCTAGCCCTGGCGAGGAGAACCCCTTGTCGAGCAATGGAGGCAGGGGGTGGCCCTGGAAGAACCCAGCCCCGCACGCGAAACAGCGCGTTGGGAGTCCCGGAGACGGGTCACCCTCAAGGAGTCACTCGGCTCCGCAATCGTCGATCACCGCGAGGGTCTCGAGAGCCGGCCCGAGACTTTCGCCGACCCCGGACCGTCCTGGAGCCCTGCGGCCCGTTGCCACGACTTCCCGATTCAGGAATCGTCGGCCACGCTTGCGTGAGTTCCGCCGGTGGTCCAACGCTCGGCAAAAAGACGAGAAGCCCTCGGTCCCCATCCAAGGGCCACTTCCTCAGCCCGTTAGAAGCGAGCCACGGATCCCAGTCGGCCGCGAATCTCCAAATCTCGATCGTTGACCTTCATGGTGAGCGTCAGCCAGCGGAAGAGATCCAAGGCATCCAGGTTTTGCTGTCTGGCTTCGACCGCCCGCGGCAGCTCTTCGCTTCGCCAGACCAGCTCGCGACGATCCATCTCATCGTCCGTCGCCGCCTCGAACTCTCGTCTTCGCTCGCGAGTCATCTCTTGACCACGCTCCGCGGGATACGCCTTGTCGCGCAACTCTCGAATCACCCGTTCGCGGACCTCAGCCCAATCCGGCTTGGTTTCCACGCTGGCGAACCACTCGGTCAGGTCTTCCAAAGACTTCTTGGTTCCTTCCGAGGCCAGGTACAAGAAGCCTTGGCCAAAGCCCTTCACCGTTCCTGCGGCCTGCTGATAGCGCTTCTGGGTGCTCAAGCCTCCTTCGTAACCGCGTTCGGCCTGGATCAGCACCGAGACGATCTCGTTCAGGAATTCGCCAGTGGTGGTCACCACCAAGAACGGCCGCCCCTCGATTTCGAAGAATCCGTAGGAAACACTCGGGAACTCGGCGTCGGCAAACTCCACCTCCTGAAAAGTGTAGTCCGTGCCTTCGTATCCCCACGTGTACACCTTGGCGATGCTTTCCCGCGGCGACTTCAGTCGGTTGACCACGCTATCGATCAAGAATTGCGCCGAGCTGGTGTTCGACAACGGCATCATGGCCGCGAACCGCGGCCCCCACGAGTCCTGGGGGAATTTCATTTCGCCTTCGGCTGTCCCGGGAATGTGGTAGGGCGCCTGAGGCTCGAAAGCGACGGCAATCTCGTTCGCGAAACAGTCGCCGAGCTGACGCACGAAGTCGGCCGCGGACGCGATCGGGAACTGACTGCCGCTTCGTTGATTGCGGGCTAGGAAGTCGTCCAGGAGCTCACGGGAGTCCTTGTCCAAGCACTCCGCCAGGCGCAAGAAAAACGGTCCGACCTCGAGGCGGAAGTACCCACAAGAGAACACCTTCTCGGGAAACACTCGACCACAGAATTGATAGAGGTCTTCGAGATTGCCCGAAGAGCCACTGTAGAGCCCGGCACTGCGAGGCTTCAGTGAGATCAGGTCCGCAGAAACACGCAAGCTGAGCTCCATCTCGTCGCCCAGGAAGAGACGTCCCACCGCCATACCGAACTCTTCCAAGCGAATGGTTCGAGCGGTCCACTTCCACAGCGGGGGATCGTACTCCTCGGCACGGAACTCGCCGAACCCACCGCGCTGGGAGAACTCACCAAGTTGCACGGCGAAGTCCAACGAGCGACCCGTTTCCGAGGTTTCCCGTGCCACGGAGGTGTATTGAGGCGAGTCGACCAACCCGACTCCTCCTCGCTCCTTGCCAAGAGCAAGCATCTCTTCCACCAAGGCGCGGTCGTTGCCAGCGACCACCACGTCTTGGAGGCGGAACAAGTGAAAGGTTTCACCGGTCGCCACGGTGAGGGAGCGCAGACCGTCGTTTTCTTCGAAAGACTGAATCTGGTCCCCTGCGAGATCTCGCAGGAACCCAAAGCGCATGCCTTCCACGATCGCTTTGACGCGAAAGGAAACCCGCATCAGCGCCGCCACGTGGAGTTCCCCGCCCTCGGTCGTGCGACCCGCCACCATGACCTCTTCCCCCAAGAAGTCGGTGAGCGCGTCGAGAGGCCGGAGCTGCTCCAGCTGAGTTTCGAGCTCTCGCATCTGTCCACCGACGTCGAGCGCCTGCTCTTTTTCCTGAAAGAGAGGCGTCTTGGCGAAGTCTTTCCACTCGGACTGCAGACGCAGGGACTCGAAGAACTCCGGGTACGGGAATCGATAAAAGTCATCCCGCAGGCTCTTGCGTCGGACCATGAAATCGACGTCCCGAGGAACGAGTCGGTCGAGACTCGCGTACGCCCCTTCGAAGGGATCGAAGAACGTCAATCGGAACGCGAAGTAAGACAGCGCCGTGGCGAACAGCGCGAAGATCCCGACAATCTTGAGAAATCGTTTCATGAGCTCTTGGGGGCACGCCTGGAGAACACCAATGGCGACCGTGAAAAGGTGGCGGAAACGAGCATTGTTGAAAGCCGGGAGGCCTGGTTCAAGCGCGACAGCATCCCGGCCAGGCTCGGGAAAGTTCGTTTCCTTGTCGGCCCTCGCGGCCGTTGGTACATTTCCGAAAGTACTCTGACGCTCGGATCAGCTCCGTCTTCCCGGGACAAATCTTCCGGGCCACACCCCAAGGTCGGTGAGCTTCATGGAGATCTCGCAACGCATCCGGGCACTCAAGCCCTCGGCCACTCTCGCCATCAGTCAGCGGGCCGCGGAGCTTCGCGCCGCCGGTCGCCCGGTGATCGGACTCAGCGCCGGGGAACCGGACTTCGACACGCCCGATGCCATCGGGAGGGCCGGCCGGATCGCGATCGAAGAGCGCCGGACCCGGTACACCGCGGTCGCCGGCATTCTCGAGCTGCGCGAGGCCATCTGCCGAAAGCTGCGCAACGACAACGACCTGGAATACGCCGCCAATGAGGTGCTGGTGTCGACCGGCGCCAAGCAGAGCCTCTACAACGCGCTGTTCGCGTTGACCGAACCGGGCGATTCGATCTTGACTCCGACTCCCTACTGGGTGAGTTATCCGGCCATGGCATTCCTGGTGGGAGCGCGCACGGCCACGTTGGTCACAAGCCCTCAACAGGGCTTCAAGATCACTCCGGAAGCACTGCAACAGGCTCTCGAGGAGCATCAACCCCGGGTCGTCGTCTTCAACTCGCCCTGCAATCCCACGGGGACCGTGTACAGCAAAGACGAGCTGCTCGCCCTGGGCAAGGTCCTGGAGAACCACTCCACCTGGATCATCACGGACGAGATCTACGAGAAGCTGACCTACGGGTCGGAGGGACATTGCTCGCTACCCCAGGTCTGCCGTTCCCTGAAGGACCGCTGCATTGTGGTCAATGGAGTCTCGAAGGCGTACGCGATGACCGGCTGGCGCATCGGCTATGCCGCGGGTCCGGCGGAGGCGATCGCCGCCATGGGACGCATCCAGAGCCACGTGACCTCGAACCCCAGCTCGATCGCCCAATACGCCGCGCTGGCAGCTCTCTCCGAAGATCTGCCAGAGGTCGAGGTCATGGTGTCTGCCTTCCGCCGACGGCGAGACATGGTCGTGGAAGCGTTCGAAAAGACCCCCGGTGTCCTCATGGCCCCCCCGGAAGGTGCCTTCTACGCCTTCCCGGACGTGTCCGCCCACTACGGCACCGAGTATCAGGGCTCGACGGACCTCTGCAAGGCACTCCTCGAGGAAGCGGAGGTGGCCTTGGTCCCTGGCGAGGCTTTCGGCGAAGATCGCTGCGTCAGATTGTCCTACGCTGCGTCCGACGAAGACCTTAGGGAGGCTCTTGAGAGACTCCACCGCTTCTTCGCACGACGCCCGGTCTAAGCCCGGACCTGGCGGAAAGGCCCTCCATGAGTCAACGAGACCGCACCGCGCTTTACGTCACGCTGCCCCTTTCGGCTGCCATGCTCGGTGCCGCTGTGTTCGTGTCCTACGCCGGTGGCATGCGGCGCGACGACCGGGCGTACCAGCAGATCGATATTTTCACTCGGACGTTGAACCTGGTGGAACAGCAGTACGTGGAAGAAGTCGACTCTTGGGAGATCGTCTACGACGCGCTCGAAGGTCTCGTGGAGCGCGACCCCTACAGTCGCTTTTACGATCCTTCCGGTGCCCAGCGCTTCAACGAAGATACCCATCGCGAGTACTACGGAGTCGGGATGGTCGTTCCTCGCGAGGGTCCGCTGCGCATCGAATACTTGATGGAGGACTCCCCAGCGGAGAAGGCCGGGTTGATGCCCGGCGACGAGATCCTCGCGGTGGATGGAGTGAACGTCGAAGACCTCCCCGAGCAAGACGCCACCGCTGCCATCAAGGGTCCGCTGGGAACCCAGGTAGAGATGACGATCAAGGTGGCCGCCAGCGGACAAGTGCGAGACTTCCAGGTGCGTCGGGACAAGATCGCCCAACGCACCGTGTTTCGAGATCACTTCCAAGACCCGGAAGGAAAGATCGGCTACATCCGCATCGAGGGTTTCGGTGAGAACACTGCCAAAGAGTTCGACGAGATCCTGAAGGATCTCCTTCGAAAAGACATCGAGTCCCTGGTGTTGGATCTGCGCTACAACCAAGGAGGATTGGTGCCGAGCTGCCGCCTCATCGCCAATCGATTCCTCGATGAAGGAATCTTGTTCGGCGTGCGTCACCGCAACTCGGAAAACGATCGATCCTACACCGCCGATCCTCGCGAATGCATGGCTCCCGATCTTCCCATGGTGGTTTTGATCAACGAAGACACGGCGTCCGCCGCGGAAATCGTGGCCGGCGCGCTGCAAGATCACAAGCGGGGACTGCTCGTCGGAACACGCTCCTATGGCAAAGGCGTGGTCCAGTCCATCTATCCGATCCCGCTGGACAACGAGAATCACGACACGGTCGTGGTCAAGATCACCACCGGCGAGTACCTCACTCCAGCCGGCCGAATCATCGAGAAGCAAGTGAAGCGCAAGACTCCAGTGCGCGGCGGATTGGACCCTGACGTAAAGATTGAACTCCCCAAGGAGCAACGCAGCAACTTGCTGGAGCGCATGTCTTTGATTCGAGTCCCCGCGAAGTACCGCGACGAGTACCTGGCGTACCACGAACGCGTGATGCCTAAGCGAACGGATCGCCAGCTGGATGCCGCTCTCAAAGTCTTACGCGGCGAAACCGTCGCCCAAGACCTGTGAGGCAACCGTGGAGCTGATTCTCGGGATCGAAACATCGTGTGACGAAACCGCCGCGGCCTTGCTCGACGAAAACCGTCGCGTCATCGCCAGCACGATGCACTCCCAGGTGGACCTGCACGCACGCTATGGCGGAGTGGTCCCGGAAATCGCCGGTCGCAGCCACGTCGAAACCATCCTTCCGGTCCTTGAAGAAGTGTTCGAAAAAGCCGGCGTGCGTCCCCGCGACGTAGGAAGTGTCGCGGTCACGTTCTGTCCCGGTCTGATTGGCTCGCTGCTCGTCGGAGTGTCCTGCGCCAAAGCATTCGCCGCGGCTCAACGCATCCCGCTGATCCCGGTCAATCACGTCGAAGCCCACGTGTATTCCTGCTTCCACGAACACGAAGAAGTGACCCTGCCTGCCGCCTGCCTGGTGGTCTCCGGTGGTCACACCAGCCTGTATTGGGTCGAGTCCCTGACTCGCTACGAATGCGTCGGTCGGACCATCGACGACGCTGCGGGAGAGGCTTTCGACAAGGTCGCCGCCTTGCTCGATCTTCCCTATCCGGGGGGCCCGGTCATCGATCGGTTGGCCAAAGAAGGAGATCCCCGGGCCATCTCGTTTCCCCGCTCGATGTTGGGGCCCACCAGCCTAGATTTCAGTTTCTCCGGCTTGAAGACCGCAGTCTTGTACCACTGCCGCGGGCCCAAGGGCAAAGAGCCCCGAGAAATCTCCGAGCAGGAAACTCGTGACATCGCGGCCTCTTTTCAGGAAGCGGTGATCGATGTCCTGTTGAAGAAGATGCTGCGACTGGTGGAATCGCGAGAAGCCAAGTCCTTGGCTCTCGGCGGTGGCGTGGCCGCCAATGGACGACTACGAGAACGCGCCCAGGCACTCGCCGATCAGCGTAGACTCCCTTTGTATCTGGCTCCACGAGCGCTGACCACCGACAACGCGGTCATGGTGGCAGGACTGGGACGCCTTCTCTACGACGTCGGAGTGCGTGGCGACCTGGCCTTGGATGCCACACCCCATGGCATCACTTGCTTGCCGTCATGAGTCCGGAGCGACTGCGCGAACTGCTCCAGGAGGTCGCCACTGGCCAACGTCCCGTGGAAGACGTCGCGCGCACTCTCGAAAACCGAGTCCAAGAAGACTTGGGATACGCTCGGGTCGACCACGACCGCGCACGCCGCTGCGGCCACCCGGAAGTGATCTTTGGGTCCGGCAAGACGCCGGAACAAGTGGCGGGCATCTTTTGCGAGCTGGCCGAGTCCCACGATCGCGTGCTTGCGACCCGCATCGACCGAAACCAGATGGAGGCGGTGCTGAGCGCCGGCGTGAACGCCTGTCACGATGAACTGGCCCGCACCCTGACCTGGTTCCGCAAGCCGGACATCCCCAGATCCGGGGAAGTGGCCGTGGTCTGTGCAGGGACATCCGATCTTCCGGTGGCCCGGGAAGCCCTGGTCACCGCCGACTGGATGGGCGCCCGCACCCGAGGTTTCTTCGACGTCGGGGTCGCCGGGCTTCATCGGCTGCTGGCGATCGAAGGAGAGCTCCACACGGCAAGCGCCATTGTTGTGGTCGCGGGAATGGAAGGCGCTCTCCCGAGCGTGGTCAGCGGCCTAGTGAGTCGTCCGGTCATCGCCGTGCCCACCAGCGTCGGATACGGGGCCTCCTTCGAAGGGATGGCCGCGCTTCTGACCATGATGAACTCCTGTGCGGCGGGAGTCAGTGTCGTGAACATCGACAACGGCTTTGGCGGGGGCTATCTCGCCGCCCTGATCAACGAACAAGGAATCAAGACGCCATCGAGAAGCCCGGGACGCTGACTCGCAGCCGGCAAAAGTCTCTTGGCACCTGATCGATTCGCCTCGTCTTCGAATCCTCGACAAATCCACCGATCCGACGGCCATCCAACTCCACAACGGAGACGAGAACCTCTCGACCAGCCCTCCGAGGCATTTTTCACCGGCCCGCGAGTCGGACTGCTCACTGGCCTCGCGCTCCACGTCCAAGCCTGCGAGCAGCACAACCCGTGGCTCGAGAGCCACGGCGTCCCTTCTGCGGATCCAAAGCTTGCCTCGGGCTCGAGGCGGAAGAACCCAGGCGTTCCCGAGCCGGGCCGACGCCCCGCCTCCGAAGGTCGTCGAGAACCTGTCCCCCGAAAGGCGCCGTCAAACGGAAAGTTTTCCGTTCGGAAACCACCCCTCCCCATTTTCCTTCGCAGCCAATGTCTGCTACATAAGAGCAGAGCCCCATCGCTCTCGGCCGAGCTTCCTGCTCGATCGGGATTCTCCACAAGATTTCGGGAAGACGCTGCGCCTCATCGGCGTCGAAGTGGACCCGGCTCCCCTCGTTCCGTCCTGGAACGACCGATTCGCCTCCCTCAGAACCGTAGCCCCAGAGCCCATGACGACTCGCGACACCCACCTCCCGGCAGAAACCAATCTCCTTGGCGACGCACTCGTCGAGTCTCGCCGACACTTTCGCAAGCTGCTCCACTCGTTACAGCAGCTGATCGCCGACGATCGCCTGGAAGAAGGACGGCGCCATCTGCCCAAGCTTGAAGCCCTGGCGCAGGAACTTCATCGCGTCTTGAACCCCCGCGACCCGGTGGATCGCAAGCTCCTGGCTCAGATCGACCGAGACCTCGCGGGCGTGTCCAAAGCGCTGCGCAAGGGGTGGGGAGGGACCATTGGCAAGGGAGTGCTGGCACTCGTCCTCGGCGGAGTCCTCGGCGTCATCGCACTGATCGGCATCTTCTTGATGGCCTTCATGTAGGCCATCCTGGGGTGCCGGGCCTCCCGAGGCCACGACTGCTTGGCGGTGCCCGTTGCCCATTGGGAATCGATTCCCAACAGTGAACGCAAACTCGAACATCGTCAAGTCCGCCAGTCGGTCTTCGTGACACCAAGGATTCGTCCACCCAAGAAGGTGACGCAGACTTGAGGCGGCAGTGAGTCAGAGGGATGATCCTCCTCTGGGTCACTCTCTCCCCTTCTCGGACTCGCGTGGTCATCGAGTATTTCATCCCTCCGGTGCTTGCGCTGGCTTCTTGCCTGTCTGCAGCCCATGCGTTGCTCTTCAAGCGCAGCCCCGTCGCCGCGTGGTCTTGGATCGTTTGTTGTCTCAGCCTCCCTCTGGCGGGCCCGCTGCTGTACTGGACGTTCGGCCGCAACCGAATTCGCACCGGCGCTCTGCCGCGCAGCGGAAGGTCCTGTCCCGAAGAGTTGGCCCATTCTCACCACCTTCGCTCACTCTCCGACCGCGTGACTCGTCATCCCTTGACGGGAGACAACTCAGTGCGCGCTCTGGTCAACGGAGAGCAAGCGTTTCCTGCGATGCTGGAAGCGATCTCTCAAGCCAAGCAGTCCATTTCCTTGGCGACCTACCTCTTCCAGTCCGATTCCGTGGGAACACAGTTCGTGGAGGCCTTGGGGCAGGCTCGCGAACGGGGAGTGGACGTGCGAGTCCTGGTGGATGGATTGGGAGAGTGGTATTCGCGACCGCGCATTTCTGCACCGCTTCGGTCTCGAGGCATTCGAGTCCAACGATTCCTTCCTCCGACGTTGCTCCACCCCCACTTGCACCTGAACCTGCGCAATCACCGCAAGCTTCTGCTGATTGACGAAGCCCGCGGCTTCACCGGCGGAATGAATCTCTCGCGGAAACACTTGGGGCAAGACGACACGGTGCGTCACCCGGCTCTCGACATTCATTTCGAGATTCACGGTCCGGTGGTCCGTCAGATGCAGGAAGTCTTCGAAGAAGACTGGCGATTCGTGACGGGCGAGCCTGGAGTCTCCGATCCCTCGCCCTCCGTCGGAACCGGGCCCGCGTACTGCCGGGCAGTGCCCGCCGGCCCCAACGAAGACTTCCAAAGGCTGCACTGGCTGATCTTGGGACTCGTCAACTCTGCCCAGAAGCGGGTGCGGATCATGACGCCGTACTTCGTTCCCCACCGGGAGCTGATCTCCAGTCTGGTGACCGCCGTCCTCCGCGGTGTCGAGGTCGAAATCCTGCTCCCTTCGAAGAACAACTTGCCCCTGGTGGCCTGGGCCGGGCGCTCGTTCCTGTGGGAGCTGGTGCAATATGGAGTCAAGGTGGGCTACCAACCTCCGCCTTTTCATCACACCAAGATTTTGCTGATCGATGACGACTACAGTTTGGTCGGCTCCGCCAATCTTGACCCTCGGAGCCTACGACTGAACTTCGAGTTCAACTTGGAAGCCTTCGACGAATCCCTGGCCAGGACTCTGCACCAACACTTCGAGACGTGCTTCGATCAGGCCCGATCAGTGCGCGTCGAGGACTTGGAGTCGCGTCCGCTCCTGCTACGGATGCGCGACTCTTTGGCCAAACTTGCCTCTCCGTTCTTATGAAAAACCAGTTCTTCCCACTCATTGACTTCCCGGAGCGGAGCGGCGCCGTGCTCGATGTCGGCGCCACCGCCAGCGGAGCTTCCGGAAGCAACGACCCGGAACACTGCGCCGGCCAAGAAGAGCGATGCCCGCAGCGATGAGCAGGGCTCCCTGAAGAAACGGCAACACGAGACCCACGATTCCCACGGCGATGCATAGCCACCCCAAAACCAACCGTCCCAGTGATCGGCCTTTCGACGCGGAGTCGACGTCGTTGCGTTTGGTCACTTACAACATCCACAAGGGAATCGGTGGGGTGGACCGCCGATATCGAATTCGCCGAATCATCCAGGTCCTCGAGCGTATGCGCCCGGATCTGCTTTTCCTCCAGGAAGTCGACGAAGGAGCCCCCCGGTCCCGGCGCGAAAGACAGGTGGACGTCATTGGCGACGCCTTGGGCTTCCGGGAGCGAGTCTACGTTCCGAACGTCACCTTGAAAGAAGGTCACTACGGAAACGCGATCCTCGCGCGAGAGCACTTCGATTACGAAGAAAACGTCGATCTCACGTTGCGCTGGAAGAAACGCCGCTCCGCGTTGCACGCACGACTGACCACCCAAGGAGTCCGCCTGTGGCTGTTCAATGTGCACTTGGGTCTCGCCGAATTCGAAAGGCGCCGCCAGCTGGAACGAGTGCTGCGCTACCAGGTGCAGCATCACTGCCCGCGGGACGCCGCGGTGATCGTGGCCGGTGATTTCAACGACGTTTGGGGCTCTCTGGGCCCCAAGGTTCTGACCCCGGCGGGCTATCGCACCACTCGAAAACCCGCAGCCACGTTTCCGGCGGTTCGGCCGCTCCGGTGCTTGGACCGAGTATTCGTTCGGGGTCCCATTCAACTGCGCCGTTGCTCGCGCAGCCGCATGAAACTCGCCCAAGCCGCTTCGGATCACCTACCGGTGCTAGCAACGATGGACTTGGCAGACCGCTGAACAAGGCCTCCCATCGACGATCGAAACAGGTCCGTCTCCGTCGGGGCAGAGATCACAACAGAGACACCGGGTCCACATCGAGAGTCACCCGGACGGGAGCGGAGGTCATGACACGGCTCCGTGCGTAGCTCACCAGATCGCGGAAGTCGTCTTCTTTTTCGGTCTTCACCAGAATCTGAAAACGACTGCGACCGCGAACCCGCGGAATGGGACATGCCGCCGGTCCCAGAATCCCCCACGAAACCCGACCGGCGCTCTCGAGGCGTTCCCTGACCTCTTGAGCCGTTTGCTTGCCCCGTTCCTCTTCCGGGTGAGAGATCAGGATCCTCAAGAGTTGCGCGAACGGGGGATAGAGCGTTTCCTGCCGCTCCTGGAGTTCCCCCTTCACGAACTTCTCGTAGTCGTGTTCTACCGCCGCAAGGATGGCCGGGTGATGGGGTTGGAAAGTCTGCACCAGCACACGTCCTCCGCGATCCGAACGCCCCGCTCTTCCCGCCACCTGGGCGACCAACTGGAACGTGCGCTCCGCCCCGCGGTAGTCGGGCAATGACAGGGACGTGTCCGCAAAGATGATCCCGACCAGGGTGACCCGCGGAAAGTCGAGCCCCTTGGCAATCATTTGCGTGCCAATCAGAAGATCCAGCTCGCCTTTGCCGAAATCGGCGAGGATTCTCTCGTGAGATCCACGGGTCCCGGTGGTGTCCGAGTCCATGCGCGCCACCCGGGCCTGAGGAAAATTGCGCCGGAGTTCCTCTTCCACTCTTTCGGTACCGAATCCAAGAGCCCGCATGCCGGGTGCCTCACAATTCGGACACTGAGTCGGGACCGACTGTTCATGGCCACAAAGATGGCAAAGCAAGCGACCGGCCCGGCGGTGCAATACCAGGGAGACCGAGCAGTCTTGGCATTGGACTGATTCCCGGCACGCCATACAGACATTCACCCGAGCAAAACCACGTCGATTCAGGAACAGAATCGCCTGCTCACCGCGCTGCAGGGTCCGGTGAATCTGCTCTTTCATCGGCGCACTGAGTGCCGAGGGAACCTTCTGAAAAGGAAGGCTGCCGAGATCGAGAATGGCGGTTTCGGGAAGCACCCCGCCCCCCACGCGGTTCGGCAGACGGAGCAAGGAAAGCTCTCCCTGTTGGGCCGCGACGAAAGATTCCAGACTCGGAGTGGCCGAGCCCAAGATGACGATCGCACCTTCGAGCTCTGCTCGCTTGCGGGCGACGTCGCGAGCGTGGTAGCGGGGCGGACTCTGCTGCTTGAAACTGGGCTCGTGTTCTTCGTCCATGACCAGCAAGCCCAGTTTCGGTACCGGAGCGAAGATGGCCGAACGAGCACCGACCACCACGTCCACCTCCCCGGATCGAATCCTACCCCAGGCCTGCACCCGCTCGCGTTCCGTGAGCCGCGAATGCAACACGGCGATGCGGGGAAAGCGACTGCGAAACCTCGCCACGGTCTGCGGGGTCAGTGCGATCTCCGGGACCAGGACGATGCCCTGCTTGCCAGCCTGCACCGCTTCTTGCAGCGCTCGCAAGTAAACCTCGGTCTTGCCGCTGCCGGTCACTCCGAAGAGGAGAAACCCTTGGGGACGACTGCGACGCATGGCCAGCCGTACCGACGCGACCGCGAGTTCTTGCTCGGCGGTCAGGGGCGGAGGAGACGCTTGTTCGGCAGAGTCCCCCGCAACTTCCTCTGGCTCGCCTTCAACGAAGATGCGACGAATCAGCCCTTTGGTTTCGAGCCCGCGCAGGGGTTGGTTGCTGTCGAGGTGGGCGAGTCGACGGATCTCCCGCTCTTCTGCCGAGCCGCCCACTTGGGCGAGGATGCGCAGCGCGCGGGCCTGTTTGGGAGCCCGTTTCTCGATCTTTTCGACCAGTTCCCGGATCCCACCTTCGGAACGGTCTTCCACGTCCAAGGACACGTGGGCGATGCGACGGATCTTGCCGCCACGTCGCAACGGCGGTGGCAACGCGGCTTCCAAGGTTTCTCCGAGGGACGCCCCAAACTTCTCAGAGACCCAGCGACACAGCTCGATGATCGGACCCGGAATCCGACTTTCGATTCCGAGCACCTCTTGCACGTCGAGCACTCGCTCCACTTCCGGAGCTGAGTCGAAACCGATCACCGTCCCGATGCGAGAGCGGCCACGAAAGAAGACCCGCACGCGATCCCCAACCATCGGTTGCGGAGAGAGCGTGGACGGCACTCGATAGTGGAACCCGCGCAGAACCGGCACCGAGATCGCGACTCTCGCAAACTCCCCGTGCGGAGAAGATCGCTGCGGTTCCTGGGCGGTATCCAACTTGGCCTCCGACGATGCCAACGGTCCTCAACGAGGACGACTCCAGCAACACGAAGGTTACAGGTTGCGCCAGGGTCGCACACCGAATCACTTCTGGCGCGACTCGCGGAGCGCGGGTCCCACTCGAGAGCTTCTCATCAAGCGGGATTCACTTGGAAATCAGCGTCGGTTCCGGATCGTGCTGGAGCTGTTGCAGCACTCGCAGGCGACCATCGGTCGTCATTCCATCGCAGGCAGCTTGAAAGACCGCGTGGACCGCGGCCTCGGGCGCCTGAGGAAAATAAGTCTGAATGAGGTACTGAACGGCCGATTCTCGGGCAACCTCCCGAGGAATCGTCGATCGGTACAAGAAACGTGGCCCCTGCTTCTCGTGGCAAAGGTGGCCTTTCGCTTCCAAAGTGCGCAGGGTGGAGCGGACCGCAGAGTTACTGGGTGGGTCCGCCAACCCATCTTGAATCTGTGCGACAGTCGCGCTCCCCAGACGCAAAATCACATCCAGGACCTGTCGTTCGCGTCGGCTTAGCGCCGGGCTCGCCAAGGGCATCTCGATTCCTCGCTCGAATCCAAAACCGGAGTCGCCGCTTCCATGCGGCTGCACAGCCCACTCCTTCTTTCCCGAACCTCACGGACCGGGTCCTCGCAAATGGAGTCCCCTTCCGTGCAACGACCCGATGCGGAAAAAGCCACATCGGCCAGGCTCCGGAAAACGAGCGTACTGCGCGCACTCCCCCTTCTTGGGAAACCGTCGGGAGTTCGCCGTGGATCGACGGATACGGCTTTGAACAACCAGTTACCAATCCTGGTTACCAAACACGTGTCGAAATGTATCCGTAACCACAGCAAGGAGATGACAAGGTCCACTGGGTTCGACGGATCGAACCCGCGCAAGGTTCCCTCTCCATGAGATGTTTCTGGAACGAGAACCGAGCTATCTCCGAGTTGTTGTTTTCTTTCTTTTCATTACTTCCAGAGCCAGTGGAGAGTTCGTCACCCAGCGAACTTCTCTCAACGAATCTCCATCTGCGGGACACGAGCGAACCGCCCAGCCAGGGTTCGCTCTCGAGTGTCACCGTTTCGGTCGCTGTTTGCCTTTGCGGAACGAATCGGTTTATTGATCCGTCCTTTGATCCCGCTCTCCTCTCCGCAAGAATCTCTTCGCCAGTGATCCTGTCCTTTCATCGCTGACGCCAGAATCCGTCAGATCGAGAGGAGCCAGCACGTGAAGAGCTTTCGCAAGACTTTGACCGTGAACGTCCCTGCACGCATGGACTTCGTAAACATCACGGGGGATGTCGAGACAGCGCTGGCGGAGAGCGGAATTCAGGAAGGACTCTGTTTGGTCAACGCGATGCACATCACCGCCAGCGTTTTCATCAACGATGACGAGTCCGGCCTCCACGAGGACTACCGGCGTTGGCTGGAGAAACTCGCACCGTTCAGTCCCTCCCCGGACGTCTACCACCACAACCGGACCGGCGAAGACAACGGGGATGCCCATCACAAGCGACAGATCATGGGCCGAGAGGTGGTGGTCGCGGTGACCGACGGCAAACTGGATTTCGGGACTTGGGAGCGAATCTTCTACGGCGAGTTCGACGGAAACCGCCCAAAGCGCCTTCTCATCAAAATCATCGGCGAGTGACGAGGACGATCCTGGGGCGAGTCCGGTGCCGGCTCATCGGGTGGGCGGCGCGGGTTCGCTGCAAGCGCACGGGGTCGCTTCACAGCGAGGGCATCCCGGCCCGTACTTTGCCACCGCCGCGGCTTCCAGGTCGACCTGGGCAATGCTGGCCAGGGTGCTGAGCCAGGCCAGCACGTCGGCGAACTCTTCTTCCAGTGGCTTGCCCTTGTCGGATCGGCGCAGACTGCGGCTCAACTCTCCGACCTCTTCCGCGAACCACATGAACGTGCCCTCGAGGCCTCGGGCTCGGTCCTTGGCACCGTAGATCTCGTCGATTCGCCGTTGGAACTGTGCAATCTTCATCGGCTCTCCTCATGCCCCCGCCCGACGTCGACGCCCGTGCCCGATCCTTCGAAACTCAAAAGGCCTGCCAAGATTCGGTTTGCCGGGTGACGCAGTGTCCACGTTGTTCGTTGCCCGCAACCACGACTCCCCACGGACCCGCCCGCGATTGAACCGATTTGGCCTCGTCTTCGCCCTCGATCCCTCACGAATCCACCGACTCGCCTGCAGTCCGACTCCTCGGCGGAAACGAAGATCCCTCGATCGGTCATCCGAGGCCATTTTCAGCGAACGCGGTGGGAGCCCTTGGCGGTTCCGGGAAGTCCTCAACCCGTGCGGCGAATCGAGAGCAGCACCAGGTCCTTCTCCAAAGGAGCATCGCCTCGGAATCGAGCCAAGGTTTTCATGATCCCATCGACGAATGCCGGCGACTCCCGCTCCGACTCCTTCGCGAATAGGGCTTGGAGTCGGGCTTCCCCAACGGCTTCTCCCGCTTCATTCCCCACCTCGAACAACGACCGGGTGCATAGCACCAGACGATCTCCCGACTCGAGCTCGACGGTGGTGTCCTGCATGGCGCGATCGAACACTGGCCCCTTGTCGAAGCCCAGGGCGATGCCGTCCAAGTGAACCGGCTCTGCCTTCGCACCGCCGCGTGGAATCATGAGCAGCGGCGGATGGCCGGCGTTGGCAACCCGCACCGAGTTCTCCTTGGGATCGATGAGGACCAACAACATGGTGACATACATGCCTCGGCGGAGATCCGGGGCCAACAATCGGTTGACGATGCGAAGGAGGGCAGCCGGTGAACTCACCGTTTCAGAAACCGCCTTCACCAAGGACCGAGCCATGGTCACCACCATGGCGCCGGGCACGCCGGCCCCGGAGGCCGACGCCACCACCAGCAACGTCGTTCCATCCTCCAGTGGCAGCACGTCGTAGTAGTTCCCCCCGATGGCGCCCGCCAAATCCGAGTGCCCCGCACAGTCGTAGCCTTGGATCGAGGCCAGTTCATCGGGGAACAGGGCTTCTTGTACCTGTCTGGCAACGCCGATCTCGTGCTCCTGGGATGCCTGCTTGCGTTCCAGCTCTTGGGCTTCCAGGAGGCTGACGGTCATGTCGTCGAATGCCGACGCCATGACTCCGATCTCATCGCTGGTATGAGCGCGGGTGCGATGCTTCAGATTGCCGTCGGCAACGATTTCGATGTCCCGGGTGAGATCGAGGATCGGCTGCGTGATCCGTTGGGCAACGACCCAAGAGATGATCAGGCCCAAGACGATGAACATGATCGCGAGCACGATGATCAGCCCGAGCAACTTGGTTAGAGTCTCGCCAATCTTTTCTTCGGACAGCGCCACCACGGCAAACCCGGCGTGCACATCTCCCACGGTGCGAATTGGCATGGTGTAGGTGCGTGCCGGGGTGGTCTGGCCCTTTAGTTCATAGAGCCCGCGCTGAATCGTGACGTTGTCGAACTCGCGTTCGGCACCAATCGGCGTCAGGCTGATCGTTCCACGGCCGTTGATCACCTGAGTCTTGCGTCGATCCAGAATGACCGCGTCCAACACTTTGGTGCCGACCGCATCGGCGATGGACTTGGCCCGCGCGCGGTTGGCATCGCGCTGCTGGCGGAACTCTTCCATTTCCGTGTGGTGAATTCGCGGCGCTTTGCCATCCGCGAACTCTGCCTCGCGACCTTCCAGGACCGTATGGTGTAGCACTTTCCAACAGCGATAGTCGACGGCGGCCATGGCCCGCACCGCCTGCATTCCGGCTTCGTCGATCTCGTCCGACAGCACGCGCTTCACGGTGGTGTAGACCAGCGGCGTGAACACGATCATGGCCCCGGCCACGACCAAGGAAGTGGCCATCGAAAACTTGGCCGCAACCCCCAGGCCCGAGTGCTTCCCCCCTTGGCGACTGCCGCGCCCGGTTCCTGACTTTCCTCGGGAAGCCTTCTTTCGACGAGCCATCGATCACTCGAATCAGGGCCAGGCGCAGTACCAGCGCAGTGCGGAGACGAACATCCACGTGTAGATCCCCGCCGCCAAGTCGTCCAGCATGATCCCCCAACCACGGGGCAGCTGCTCGAGTTGTCGTCCCGGCGGTGGCTTGATCACATCAAAGAGACGAAACACGAAGAAGGCCACGACCATTTCTTTCCAGCCGGGAAACCCCTCTCCTGTCCGAAACAGGGCAGCGAAATAGCCGAGCAATTCGTCGAGAACGAAAGGCTTCGGGTCCTTCTTTCCGTAGAAGCGCTCCGCCCAGCCACCGAGGGCGACTCCCACTGCGAGGGAGACCACGCAGAAGACCACCATCGCTCCGCCGAAGTGGAACCAGCTTTCGTTGCGGATGGGCCACAGCGCCATGACCAACAACATGGCCCCGACGGTGCCAAATGTTCCGGAAGCGACCGGGGCATAGCCAAACCCGGCGCAAGAGATAATCGCCGCCTTGCACCGGTCGAGGAACGTCGCCGGCGCGGTCGAAGGAACATGCCCTTCCAGCTCTCGTTGGGTCAAATTCCGTCCCCACTCAAATGGATCCAGGACTTCTTTACATAGCCGAACCCGCTGAGGACGGTGAGAACGAGCGATACCCAAACCATCACCACGGCGAGCCACCAGAAGAACGTCTCGACGGCGGGCCACTTTTGGCCCACCGTGTCGTTGACCATGTGCGTGAAAAGGACGGCGGGGACGGCGATGCACTGGACAATCATCTTGAACTTGCCCGCGGGATCAGCACCAAAGGAGTGGCCCTTGGTTTCCATGAATCCACGCAGGGCGGTCACGATGAACTCCCGCCCGACGATGGCCACCACGATCCACGGCGGAACGATCTCACGCCCCCACGGCACCGCCGAAAGAAAGATGAACGACCCGCAGATGATGACCTTGTCGGCGGCTGGATCGGCGATCCGCCCAAAATCACTGACCTGGCCCAGCTTGCGGGCGTAGTAACCGTCCAGCGCATCCGTGGCGGTGATCAGGATGAACAGGAAGAAGCACACCGTGGTCAGCGGCCAACCAGGACTGGTGTCGCCTCTGCCCAAGAGATCCATGAGCACGAACAGAACGACGGTGAGTCCCAGCCGAGCAGTTGTGATCTTGTTCGCGAGGGTCACCCCGGCGTCCCCAGTTCCCCGGCCTTACCCCGGATCGTCGAGTCCCGGGGTTCATTGCAACGGCCAGGATGGTGCATCGTGGGTGGGTTTCGCTCCAGGTTTTTCTCGGAAAACCGGTGCCCCTTGCCAGAAAGAGGTGAGCTGAAACAGCTCAATCCTGTCGTGCGAGCCACTCGAACCACGAGTCACGGTGCATGGTGACGTCCCGCGCCAGGTTGCCTACGTAGGCCGAGATCATCCCGGCCTTCTCGAGATGGTCGAACACCCGAGCGGCGGTGTAGTAGGTGACACCGATCTCCCGCTGCAATCTCGACAGCGAGATCGTCTCGGTTTCCAGCAGCACTCGGACTGCCGCGACGAACGCCTCGCGCTCTTCTTCGGCGATGCCCTCCACGAGCCCGTCAAACTCACCGAAATCGACCTGGCCCGCCGCCGGATCACCATCGTGCAGAGCCTCCTGGGGAGCCTTTTCGGCTTCCTGGGCAACCGCTTTCACCATTGCCTCGGTGGTGTCGGAGGCGACGTCCCCGCTCTCGTCTTCGACGGTGACGGCGGATTCGGAGGAGTCCTCCCCCTTTTCAAACTCGGAACCAGAAGTTGTTACGGCCGAAACTTCCGCGTCGGTCTCGGCCGTCTCTCCCGATTCGTCGGCGGCGACCTCCGTTTGTTCCTCGGTCGTCACTTCCTCATCGTCGGCCGCTTCCTCGTCTTCGTATTCGTATTCCCACTCGCCGTCTTCGTCGGATTCTTCCGATCCCTCCTCGGCGTCCTCCTCACCATCCTCTTCGTACTCGTACTCCCATTCCCCCTCGTCGTCTCCTGCGCCAGCCACCTCGTCAGCCTCGTTGCCTGCCTCCACGGAGACCGCGCCAGTTTCGGAGGATTCCTCTTCCGAGTTGGAGACCTCGGAATCGGGGGACGTGTCCGCGGCAACCTCCGTTTGTTCCTCGGTCGTCACTTCTGAGTCGTCGGCCGCTTCCTCGTCCTCGTATTCGTATTCCCACTCGCCATCTTCGTCGGATTCTTCCGATCCCTCCTCGGCGTCCTCCTCGCCATCCTCTTCGTACTCGTACTCCCACTCCCCTTCTTCATCTGTTCCATCCGCTTCGGCGTCTTCATCCACAGTCGCCGCCGAAGCCTCGGAGGGCTTTTCTTCAGACTCGGTGACTTCGGAATCAGACGGCGCGTCCGCGGCGACTTCCGCTTCGACCTCGGCCGTCACCTCCTGATCGTCGGCCGCTTCCTCGTCCTCGTATTCGTACTCCCACTCGCCGTCTTCGTCGGATTCTTCCGATCCTTCCTCGGCATCGTCCTCACTTTCCTCTTCGTACTCGTACTCCCACTCCCCTTCGTCCTCGTCGGTGGTCTGTTCGGCTTCCTCCGAACCTGCGACCGAGGACTCCACTTCTTCCGACGGTGCCTCCCCGTCTTCCGTCACGGTCTCGGCGGTCTCCTCCGCCGCGACACGGGAATCATCCACGTCCCCCTCTTCCGCATCCGACTCCGGGATCGGGACGTCCGTGGCAACCGCCACGGGATCCTCTTCGGGACCGTCGTCGACTTCCGTCGGGAGCCTCTCCTCCAATTCGGCGGTTTCTTCCGCCACGGCAGCCGAGACCACGGATGGATTGGCAACGACCGACGGGGACTCCTCTCGAGCCTCGTCGACGACCTCGTCTTCGTCTTGACCCGCGGTTCCGGGCAACACGACCCAAGCGGGATGAGTGAGGCGAATCCCTCCGACGTCGTCGTCTGAGTCTGAGCCGTCTTCCGTCCGTTGCCCGGCGTCGACTTGCCGATCGCTCTCTTCGCCCTCCTCGGACTCGAAGACCGCGGACTCCTCGCGGGCACTTTCCTCGTCCGCGGACCAATCGGAGGCCTCTTCGTCGACCACGGCCTCCTCCTCCGCCGAGGTTTCCGAGACCGCTTCTGAGAGATCGGATCGCGTGTCGGCGTCGTCCAACTCGCTGTCGTCTTGCCCGAGGTCTTGGGGGCCATCCCCGGTCTCGACTTCGGCAGATTGCCGTTCGACTTCCGCCTCCGGATCCGGGTCTTCGATCGGCGTCGCTTCTACTTTCGGCTCGGCCTCGACCTGCTCTGAATCGACGAACGAGTCCTCTTCCGAAATGGCCTGCTCGGGGCTCTCTTCATCCCACGCTTCCTGAACTGACTCCTCGACCTCTGAATCTTCGAATGCTTGATCTTCTTCCGCGCTGTCCCTGTCGATCACCGGCTCTTCTTCGACCGCCGGTTCCCGCGTCAGAACGCGCACCGAGCTGGGTCGCGCTCGCGGGACCAGCCGTGGCGACGAACTCCCCGCGGCGTCACGAGCCGGCATCGCCGAACGGAAGGTCGTCGGGACCTCTCCGCTTCCGTCCACGTCGTAGCTCCCCGCCTGGGCAACGAAGAGCTTCAAGGGCAGCCAGTCCGTGGCGACCAGGAGGGCCATCACCGACACAACCAGCAACATCGCCTTGATGCCGTGGAGCAAGAACGAGGCTCCCATGGGATCCAAGAGTCCGACCTGGGCTTGCTGGGCGAACCAGCCGCCGTCGACTCCCCATCGCGGGTGCAATCCCATGTACATCGAAGAGGCAATGAGGAATCCAATCATCGCCGCAATGCGCCAAGGGATCCGGGTGAGCCGAACTCCCAACAGCGCCATCACCCCCCAGAATCCAGCCATCATGATCAGCAGGCCGACTCCCCAATTGCCGAGAATCGAATCGCCTACGACGGCGGTGGTTGCAGCGACGGCCATTTGACTACTCCTCTTCGTGCTCCCGGGTGCCGCCAGAGTGAGCCGCGGCCAATCGCTCGGTCCGCGTGGTCTCGAGTTCCTCCAGCGTCACCAACACTTCTCTGGCTTGACTGCCCTTGTACTCCCCGAGGATTCCCTCGGCGGCCATGAGGTCGATCAAGCGCGACGCGCGCGTGTATCCGATCTGATACCGGCGCTGAAGCAATGAGGCAGATCCCCGTTGCGTTTCCACGATGAACTTCGCTGCCTCATCGAATAGTTCGTCAATTTCCGAAGGATCACGATCCCCGGCACTCTTCTTTTGCATCAGTTCTTTGCAGTATTGCGGTTTGCCGTTCTTGGACACGTGCTGGACGACTTCTCGAATCTCGTTGTCGTCAATGAACGTGCCCTGCACGCGAACCAGGTCCGCACTGCGCGGCGGCAGATACAGCA
The DNA here is from genome assembly GCA_028289345.1 of Planctomycetota bacterium. Lineage (GTDB taxonomy): Bacteria > Planctomycetota > B15-G4 > B15-G4 > SIAN01 > JANQQL01. Next base: position 207,196 of record JANQQL010000015.1, read on the forward strand.
TGTCCCCCGAGCCCAATAGTTTCTCCGCACCATTGGCATCGAGAATGACTCGGGAGTCGATTTTGCTCGCCACCCGGAACGCAATCCGCGTGGGAAGGTTGGCTTTGATCAGGCCGGTGATCACGTTGGTCGAAGGCCGCTGGGTCGCCAGGATCACGTGGATCCCGACGGCTCGAGACTTCTGGGCGAGTCGGGTGATGGAGCCCTCAACGTCTTTCGCTGAAACCAGCATCAGGTCGGCCAGCTCGTCGATCACGATCACGATGAACGGCAGGGTGACCTCGACGTCGCCGACGAAGTCCTCCCCCAAACGCTTGCGCAGCTTCTCTTCCCCGAGCTTGTTGTAGGAGTAGATGTTGCGGACCCCCACCGCGTGCAGGAGCTGGTAGCGCTCCTCCATCTTTTCCACGGCCCATTCCAAAATGGACGCGGCGCGTTTCATGTCCGTGACCACCGGGCACATCAGATGGGGTACGTTCTGGAAGAGGGACAGCTCGACCATCTTGGGGTCGATCAAGATCATCTTCACTTGGTCCGGCGTGCGTCGATACAAGATCGACATGATCATGGTGTTCAAGCACACCGACTTGCCGGCGCCGGTCGACCCCGCCACCAACAAGTGGGGCATCGTGGCCAGGTCGGAGATCAACGCCTGCCCGGCCGAGTCTTTGCCAAGGAAGAACGGAATGGCGTGCTTCGAGTCCACATAGCGCGGCGACTGCAGCAGGTCCGCCAAATGGACCGTTTCGCGGGTGTCGTTCGGCAGCTCGATGCCGGCGGTGGACTTGCCGGGAATCGGCGCCACGATGCGCACTGATTGCGCGGCCAGGTTCATCGCCAGGTCGTCTTCCAGGCTGCGCAGACGGCCCAACTTCGTTCCGGCGGAGAGTTCGACCTCCAACATCGTGATCGAAGGACCGCGTTGCACTCCCACCACCCGCGCGTCCACTTTGAAGGAGTTGAGCACCGCGGTCAGCTTGCGCGCATTCTCGTGAGTCGTTTGCTCCACCGCGGACAAGTCAACGGGAGCCGGAGGATCCAGCAAGTCGATGGGAGGGAACTCATACGCCTTGCCATCTTTCTCGATCGGGGGAGGAGCCGGTGCCGGTCCAGCTCCCTGAGGTGTGGGTCTCGGCGCGGGCTTGCTGAGGGTCAAGACCGGCGGCAAAGGCTCGGGTTTCTTTTCGTCGGAGTCCTTGTCACCCTTCTTGGACTTGCCGGCCTTGTCTTTGGCGGCCTTCTTGTCCTTGGCCTTGCTCGACTTGTCGCTCTTGCCCGAGCCCTTCTTGGCTTTGCCCTTCTGGGGAGTTTTGGCGCCCGAAGCGATCACCTTGTTGTCGTCGGTGTCGTCTTCCCATTCGCCTTCATCGTCCTCCCACTCTTCGTCGCCCTCTTCCCACTCGCCTTCGTCTTCCGCCTCCCATTCCCCGTCTTCTTCCCACTCCCCGTCACCTTCTTCCCACTCGCCGTCTTCGTCCTCCCATTCCCCCTCGCCGTCTTCCCACTCACCCTCTTCCTCGTCCCATTCCCCTTCCCACTCGGCTTCCGGTTCGGGTTCGGCCTTCTTCTTGGGCTTGCTCTTCGTGGTCTTGGTCGCCGTGGACTTCTTGGACTTCCCCTTGCCCTTCGATTTGGACTTCGATTTCGTCTTGGTTCCGGGAAGGATGCCGCCCTCGCGCCACCAACCCGCGGCGCTGACCAAGGAGCGTGAGTACAACAGACCACTGGCGAGGACAAAACTCGCGAGGAGCAGGAACATCAGAGTGAGGGGGCCGCCGATCCCGCCGAGACCCGCGCGATGCAGGATCAGACCTTTGAGCGCCATGCCGATGTCGCCACCAGCATCAGGAATCGCGTGGGGAATCCCGGAAAAGAAGTGGCTGAATGCCGCGGCAAGCATCGCCATGAACATCAGCACACCGGGCAGGCGCAGGATCAAGGAGCGATGTTCGCTCCGCAGGAACAGGCGAATGCCTTCCACGACCAAGGCGAAGACGACCAGATAGGACGCCAAGCCGAACGTGCGTAGCAGCACGCCTCCGAAAAATGCCCCGACCGCCCCGCAAACGTTGGCAGTTCCGGCGTCCCCTCGCGGAGGAAGCTCCTCGCGATACGAGAGCATCGCTGCCGCCAGAAACAGCCCAACGCCGATCAGGGCGAGGGCCACGATTTCTCGCGTTCGCTCGCTCTTCACGATGTTCCCCAACCGTCTTTTGGTCGAGCCCACCGAAACCTCCGGTGACTCGACTCCCCGCAGGAATCTTACGATTTCCCTGGGGGTGAGCTGTTGAAAAAGGAGGGCGCCACGGGGGCAATTTCGACGGATCGCGCGCTGCGTGCTCTCGGGGCGGGTGTTCAAGACCGGCTGAGTGCCGAGAGGGAGTGGTTCGGTCGGGACCGGCGGGAGCCGCCGGGTTGCTCGCAATCCACGTAGTGGGTTCGACTCGACGCTCATTCCTCGGGCCGCGGAACTCGTGAATCACGGCTGCCGAAACCGAGCCGAATGGCGACCCGAGGGGGGAACTACAGACCGAGGATCTTGGCCGCGGCGGCGATGGTCTCTTCCAGATCGACGTTGACCAGGACATGGTCGTAGAGGGACTGCTGCGCCATCTCTTGTTCGGCGCTGCGCAAACGGCGAGCGATGACCTCGGCGGAATCCGACTGCCGGGCAGCCAACCGAGCCTTCAACGCATCCATCGAAGGAGGTGCGATGAAGATGTAGGTGGCGACCACCTCATCCTTGCGCAGTTGCTTGGCTCCCTGAACGTCAATGTCCAGCAGCATGAGGCGATCTCGTCGCCGCGAGGCTTCCTGCAGCGGCGTTCGAGGGGTGCCGTAAAGGTTGCCGTAGACCTCGGCCCACTCCACGAACTCTCCCGCCTCCCGCGCCGCCTCGAACTGGGAGCGCGAGTAGAAGAAGTAGTCCACCCCCGACTCCTCCCCGTCCCGAGGGGGTCGAGTGGTCGCACTGATCGAAAGTTCGAGGCGAGGATCTTGCAACAGCGATTTGCAGATCGAGGTCTTGCCGGAACCCGAGGGGCCCGAAAACACCGCGAGCCCGCCACGAAACGCGGCGCCTGGCTTCTCCGGAGTCGTTCGGGAATCTGCCATCACTCGATGTTCTGCACCTGCTCGCGAATCTTTTCCACGCAGCCCTTGGCGCGCAGCACCTGCTTCAGTCCCTGGGCATCCTGCATTTTCGACCCGATGGTGTTGGTTTCTCGGGCCATTTCTTGAACGAGAAAGTCCAGGGATCGGCCAATCGGCCCCTTTTTTCCTAGGGACAGGTCCAGCTCTTTGAGGTGGCTTCGCAGGCGATCGAGTTCCTCGGTCACGTCCGAGCGGTCCGCAAACATCGCCACCTCTCGGGCCACAGAGTTTTCGTCCACCGGGATCTCTTGGAGAAGCTTTTCGAGACGGGCGGTGAGCTTCTTGCGGTACTGATCGACCACTCCCGGAGCCCGCTGCGCCAACTTCTTCACGCAGTCCTGGAGAGTTTTGGCTTCGCGCAACAGGACTTTCTCGAGGCGCTTTCCCTCGCGCTGGCGCATCGCGACGAGTTGCTCAAGAGCTTCATCGACGGCCGATTGGAGCTGCGCCTTGATGAAACGCGGCAGCTTCGAAGGATCGGCGCTGACCAAGACGCCGGGCAGCTGGAACAAGAACTCCGGCGGAAGCTCTCCCCCTCCGGCCTTCTTCAAGTAGCTCGACAGCATCTTCCGGTAGTGGTCGGCGGCTTTGGGATCGAGCTGGGAGGTCGCATCCTTGGCTGGCGCGTGATGCTGCAAGTGGATCTCGACCGACCCGCGCACCAAGCGAGAGCGAATCCGCTCCTCGATCCAAGGCTCATAGCGAACCAACGGACCCGGCACCCGCCACTTGATGGAGAGAAAGCGATGGTTGACCGACCGAATCTCACATTGCAGACGGTAGCCATCGCGACTGTCTTCGCCTCGCCCGAATCCGGTCATGCTCGCCGGCATTGACTAGTCCTCGCCTTTCGAAACCCGACCGAGACGACGATCCGAGGTCGGATGCGAGCCGTGCTCGGCCCGGATCAGGCTTCTCCCCCCGCCACGGCTGACGGGGTCATGGCGCGACTCCCCGGTTTCTCGATGGGCTTCTTGGCCAGGCACTGGGGACACTCCCGGGGTGGTTGAGCCTGGAACTGCAGCTTGAGCAGGGGACGGAAAGGCAGCTCGCCAAACGGCGAGGCGGGCTCACGACCTTCGTCGGCCTCTGGGGCGCGCCACAGCAGCGAACTGACTCCGACGACCTCGGCCCGCTGGCGATCCAAAAGTTCGACCACCTCTTTCGCGGAGCCGCCGGTAGTGACCACGTCTTCGACCACCAGCACCCGCATCCCGGCTTCGATCTGGAAGCCGCGGCGGAAGGTCATCTTGCCGTCTTCACGCTCGGTGAAGAGGCACATCGTGCCAAGGTACCGCGCCACTTCGTGGGCGATCAGGATTCCGCCCATGGCTGGACCGACCACGACGTCGACGGACTCGTCGACCCAAAAGGCGCCCAGGGCCGAACCGAACAACCCTGCCCGAGACGGCCAGGCGAGAACCCGGGCGCATTGGACGTAGTGCTCGCTATGGAGCCCGGAACTCAGAAGGAAGTGACCTTGGAGCAGCGCTCCGGTTTCTTCCAGGTGACGGCGTACCTCTTCGGACTCCATCGTTCCTCCCCTTGCTACCGACGACGACGGTGACTCCAACGACGAAGGGTCAGTTGCCTTCCGGTTCGCCGCCGGCGGCACCATCACCTTCGGGCACCGGAATCTCATCGCCGGTGATCGCTGCCGGAGGCGCCGGAGCCAAAGAACCCGACTGCTCCTTCGAGATGCAGATGTTGATCAAGATGACGACCGCCAAGAACACGCCGCTCAAGATGCCGGTGAAGCGGTTGATCCCGGAAGCCTTGACGCCAAACGTCTCTCCCCCGGCACCACCAAAAGCCTCGGCCAATCCGCCGCCCTTGCCTTCCTGCAAGAGAATGACTCCCGCAAGCAGAAGCATGACGACGACGAGGACGAACCACAGAAGTCCAATGATCACACCCATTTTTCATTCCTAAGGCATTGGGGTCGTTCGGCGACCGGGGTTCGGCCGGCGACAACCGCTTGCATCACGACGACGTTGCTCCACGGAGGATGCCCACGAAGGGCTCGACCTTCAGAGAGGCCCCTCCGACCAGGGCGCCGTCCACTCCATCGACGGCCATCAATTCGGCCGCATTGTCGGGCTTCACCGAACCGCCGTACTGGATTCTCACGGATTCGGCGAACGAGTTCGAGAATCTCTCCGCCAGCCAAGCGCGCAGGATCTGGTGAGCCTCTCCGGCCTGGGCCGTCGTGGCGACCACTCCCGTCCCGATCGCCCAGACCGGCTCGTAGGCGATGATCAGCCCGGCCAGGTCCGACTCCGAAAAGCCGGCGAAGGCCGCCTCCGCCTGGTGGAGCAGGACGTCCTTGGTCCGGTCGCCCTGGCGTTCCTCGAGGGTCTCGCCGACGCATACGATCGGTTTCAGCCCAGCCTCTTTCGCGGCGACCACCTTCTTGCCCACCTGCTCGGGGGTCTCCCCCCAGCCGTGGCGTCGCTCGGAATGTCCCAGAATCACGTGGGTGCATCCCACATCAAGGAGCATCGCGCTGGAAACATCGCCGGTGAAGGCGCCACCGGTCTCCCAGTGCATGTCCTGTCCGGCCAGGAAGATGCCGCTGTTTCCCAGTTCTCGACCGACCATTTCCAAGTAGGGAAAGGGCGGGGCCACCCCAACTTCGACACCGTTCAGCTCAGCCATCGCTTGGCCGATTCCGGCGACGAGGTCCCGCGCGCTGGCAGCGTCGGTGTTCATCTTCCAGTTGCCGGCAATCACCGGGGTGCGCATCGGTGCCTCCGAGGGGAACACCCGCGATCGGTCTAAGGGCAATCGCCCCGAAGGATTGGCACGGGGGAATCGCACGAGGAATTTCGCGGGAAGACGGGAATCGGGCGACTGTACGTCGGTCCCCAGGCGGAGTCAATGCGCCGGAGAGCCTCTGCGCCCCCTGCCCGGACGTGAGATTGCCTCGAGCCCACGGGACCGAGGAACTCAGAAATCCGAGAACCCACCGAGCTCTTCGAGCTCCGCTTCGAATCGGGAGAGATCGATGGCCGCGGGAGGAAGCTTCTCGAACGGAACCACCGGAATCATCGTTGGACCGTCGTTGCCCATGCGTCGCCACACCACGCTGCGAGCGACGAAGTATCGAAACGGCGGCTCCCGCGTCGCGACCACGACGGTGACCGTGAAGACGTGGCTCTGCACCGAAAGGATCGACTTCAGCAGGTTCCAAGTCTCGTCTTCGAGGTAGCTCCCCGTTTCCGAGAAGGGCTCCATCAAGCGAAGAGCTTCGACGCTCTCCAGCGGGTACTCGGTGTCGAGGGATTCGTCTTCGGGGGTGTTGGGGTCGTCTTCTCGGGGGACGTCGTCGAAGCGATCCTGATCGTCCTCGTCGTCTTCGTCATCGCTGCCGAAGTAGGACTCTTCCTCCTCCGCTAGCTCTTCCAAGACTTCGTCACGGAGGAACTCATAGTCTTCCCAAGAGGTGGCCGGAATCTCGTCCTCGGAAAACAGGGCGCGCAGCACGCTGGTATGCGCCGTGTTGATATTGATGCGCCCGTTGTTGACCCCCGGTGCCGGCTGAGGAATCGCCCCTTCTTCGTCCGATGCAGTGCCCGCGGAATCGCTCGTGCCCGAACTTCCGGAATCAGCGGAAGAGTCGCCACCGGAAGAAGGGTCCGCGGGGCCGGAGCCGGTCCCGCTACCCCCCTGGCCGTTGTTCTGGTTGCCCTGACCTTGCCCATCGGTCTCGTACTTCAAGTTCGACCAGACCGTCAGGATTTTGCTCAACCCGGGAACCCAAACGCGGTCGTCCTCTTCGCCTTCGGTGAAGCCGTAGAGTGCAGCTTCGTCCAATCCTCCGGTCAACGTCAATTCCTGCAATGACAGCGGCGGGTGGAACGAGTCCTGATTGGCTGTCTCCCATGGACCTTCCGACAGCGGCGCGATGGGAAGCTCGTCGTCATTTCGGTCGCCCTTCATCCAGGATTCGAACCGCTCGACGATGCTCTCCGCATCACTGATACTGAAGTCGTTGGTCTGCCCGTCGCGGAGATAGTCGATGGCTCGAATGGTCCGGTCGCGCCATTCCTGCTGGTATTCCTCGTCGGGACTCCCCAGCAGCAGCAGGTTGATCTTGCTGTCTTCGTCTTCGATGAAGATCTTCGTTTCGAAATCCTGTTCCGAACCAAGGTCGAACGAAATCGTCCCGCGAGCCCACTCTTCGTCCAACGAATCGTGGCCCGATTCCGAGGCCGCCAACATCGCTTCCGGGCCCCCCGTGGGATCGACGCCTCCTTCGGCCTGCTCCTCGGCCTGCATCTGGCTGTCCTCCATGTCCTGGAGGAGTTCCGCATTGGCCTTCATCAGAGCCGCCTCGGCGATCTTCTCCATCTGGAGTTCCAAGGCCTGGTTCTCGGAGCGGGTCTGATCCACCGTCGCCGAATAGATGAGCTGAGTCACCACCACCACCAGGATCAGCATCACCAGCAGCGCGAGCACCAACACGATGCCCTCTTCGCGTCGCCCCGAGGGGGCGCGGTGGGCAGCAGCGGCGGAAATGGGAAACGGTGACTTCATGGACCGGAGGGTAGCTAACCGCGGGGGAAACTTCTTGGACGCCGCCCTCCGCACGGGCTTCCCGATTTTCTGGGGATGACGAGCGTTCCGACGTGAGGGTTGGATCCAGAACCGTCCCCCGCGGTACACCGTCATATCGAGACGAAGGGCTCGGAGTCGTGTCGTCGCACCGTTCGCGGGAAACTTCTGACGGCAGCCGCGCCCGCCTCGGAAGCGTTCGAGGAATCAGTCTTCCTCGAACTCGTCCTCGAATTCACTGGTGTCGATCTGGCTCAACAGTTCGTCGAATCGAGTGTCTCGGGGAGGTGGATCGGGTTGCGGAGAACCCAGTTCCTCGAGCATGGCGATCGCGCGTTGCAGCTCCCAATGATGGGCGTGGGGTGGACCATCGCACCAGGATTGCCGGAAGGCTTCCGCCGCAGCTGCGATCGCCGCAGGCCGATTCTTCGCGTCCCGCTCGACCTTGGCGAGGACGTTGTATGCCTCGGCGAGGAGCAGTCGACAGGGACCGCGCTTGGCGATCTCTTGGGAGTCGAGGAGGAGTTGACGAGCGAAGTCCAGATTGCCTTGCATCCGATGGGCTTCTGCCAAAAGAGAGCTGAACTCCACCTCCTCCGCAGACCACGACTTTTCGCGGGACTCGAGGTGAGCCGGAGCCAACTCCTTGATGACTTTCTCGGCAAGCTCCATTCCCAACCAAGCCCTTGCACAGGTGATCAAGGAAGCCTCGTCGACATCGACAGATCGATAATCTCCCGAGACGACCTGGATCAGTGGATAGTAGTGCGAAATCTCAAAAGTGTCGTCCTCGTCCGCTGTCTGCGCACCTGCCGCTGCTTGCTCCAAGCACTCATTGGCAAGCTCCAGCTGTCCCAACATCGCCCAATAAACGGCATAACTACCCGCGTCGAATCTCGCCCACATATCTGTCCCAAGACAGGCGATCTTCAACCACTTCCCAGCTTCTTCGAGCAATCCAACGTCCAAACACAAACGGCCGATGAAGCCACCGACCTGGGGCTTCATCTGACTGCGGTCCTCACTGCTCCAAAGTAGACGGTAACAACGAAGCGCATTCTCGAAATCCAGAGATCGGCGAAACGCATGACCTAACTGCGCATACGTAGAAATCTCCAAACCTTCCGGAGGAGAATCCAAACCTGCTGGAAACAAGCTCCGCAACATTGCGAGATTCATCGAGGACTGCCCACTACCCCAAAAGTCCACGACGTGGTTGATTCGTTCAAAGTAAAGACCAGATGCCTCGTGGAATTTCTCCAATGCGACGAGCGAATGAAAGAGCTCCAGGACGGGTGTTGCTTCCGAGACTGACAGTTCTTCCTTCTTGCTTGCCGGAAAGGCTTCGAAATGGGAACGAAGCACTTGGTGGACACCCATCTTCTGAGCTTCGGGGAGACCTTCCCAGACCACTCCGCGAACGATGGGGTGAAGATCGTAGTGGTTGGCGGCACGATCCCAGCCGATGAGACTCCGGTCCTCCAGTTCCGACAACTCCTTGTCGAGCACCGAGCGTGACGTGGCTTCGTCCGTCCCCTCTGGCCTGCTGCGGTTGAACAGAGCCGCAAGGGTGTCATAGGTGACCGGAGCGCGGAACGCGGCGATGGTTTGCAGGAGGTGACGGGCCTCCTCTCCGAGACCCTGCAGCGCATACGCGAGGACATGAGATTTGACCTGCACGAGGGGCAACCGGTATGGATTGAATTCGGGGTATGCGCGCTGCCACGCATCGAAGTCGCCGGGTGCCGGCCGAAACCTCGCGACCTCGCCGGCAAGTGCACGAATCAGCAGCGGATAGTGGTCGAACTTGGCGAACAAGCCCTCCAATTCTTCTTCCCCGCCACCGACACCCATCTCCCTCCACAATGCCAGTGCATCGGAGGGAGTCAGGCCCCGCAGAAAGACCGCTTCGCTGCCGGGCATCGCTTGACCAGTCACCGTCTGCAGTGCCGAAGGGAACAGGCGCGTGGTCACGAGAATCCTCGACGCTCGGACACTCGCGAGCTTTCGCAGGAAGACTCCCGCGTGAGGATCGATGGTATTGCGCAGCCGATGCTGAGCCACCATGGTCTCAGTCTCTGCCGCATCCAAGCCCAGAGCACCCGCCACCTGATTCGCCGTGCGTGTATCCAGTTCGTCATCCGACAGGTGAGCGAAGTCCAAGCCGGAATAGGCCAGCAGCAATCTCTCGGCACCGTCGAGAACCAACAGAAACGGCTCTCGATCCAACACCGCAAGGAGCGCAGCTTCCTGCTCACTGAGGGATAGGGACGCTTCCATCTCCTTGCGTCGTTGGCCGGTGCAATAGGCCAACGCGGAACTCAGGAATTGCTGATAGCCCGCATCGCTTTCGTAAAAACTCCACCACATGCGCCCCGTCAGGGGCTGAAAAGACTCGGCCGCATGTTGCTGGAACCACTTCCAGGTCACGGCGCTTTTTCCCATGCCACCGATGGCAACAAGGCAGAGCAATCTCACATCTGCTCTGTCGCCTTCCGAGCCGCGGACCCACTGATCGAGGAGGCCCAGCTCCTTGTCCCGCCCGACAAGGTTTTTCGTCTGCAGCAAGGTGTAGGGATGAGCGACGTAGGGCTCGGGAGTGGAAGGAATGAGGGACAGTGCGGGACGGTGCGCAGCGTCCGGCTCCGACTCGTGGGAATCAAGGAGCTTCGGCAAGTGCTGGAAGAGATCCGACCTCAGTCGCTCGGGGGTGGTGAGAGTCGCCACGGTATGCCGTGACCGATGACTCGCCTTGAGTGCGCTCAATCGAGCCTTCGGATCCCCTTCGTCGATCATCCCGGGAATCCAAGGTTGGTCCTCCGCAAGGAGGAAGATCAGGATCTCGAGGCCGGCATCAATCGCCCAGTCGTATTCGAGCTCCGTGATGCTCTTGCCTTCGAAGCCCGCAGGCTGGAATCCGTAGCGATGAGCGTAAAGAGCGACGAACAAGTCGGCCGAGCGGACCTTCTTTTCGCAAAGGTCCACGGGAATCGCCGAATCCGGCCCGAAGTCCTCCATCGCCACAACTTCCAACCCAAGGCGATGACCCACGTGGGTGACGACCTCGCGGTATTCACCGAGGTCGTCGTGAGTACTGCTCAGAAACAACCGAGTCTTGTTCGAGCCCATGGAATGTTCGTGTCGTCCCCAAAACTTGTTCAATGCGCACAATGCCCGGGAGGAGCCGTTGGTCGGGATTCCACGGCGGAAGAATCGCGGAATGTCGGCGCAGCGGAGACGATACGCGATTCCCTTTGTTTCCGCCAAGGCCCCACGCAATCAGAGTGCGTGGTTCCCGTGGTCACAATTCATGGTCAAGGATCGCATCGTCGGGAGAGTGGAGACCCGGTCTCCTCCCATTGCCTATGCCAAGTTCCGGTCGCTAAGAAATGCAGCGGCATCTCGCACAGGAAGCTGGACAGCTCACGGAAGCGAATGATCCGGTGTCCATCCACCGACCATCACATCAACCATGAGTGTCTCCAAAAAATCGGAATCATTGTCCCGGAACCTCCATCGAAGAGAGACCGGTCACCAAGTCGACATCCTTCCGTGCCTCGCGAGTCTCTGTTGCTCTGATGGAAACGCGAAAGCTCCTCACCAAGCCATGGCCCCCAATGGCGGAAGATCCTTGACGGGGCCGGGCGGGTTGCTTGAGCCGGTCCGCGCGTCGAGCACAAAATTTGGACGCAAGACGAGTCACCAACGAATGCGTACCAGAATGATCCTCGTTCTCTCCAAAACTCCCGCGAATTCGTCTCCCGACACGCAGCAGCCGCGGGAGGGCTTTGCAAGATCTGTGAGACAGGAAGGATCGTTGCAACAACGGTCTTCGTCGCGGGATCGAATCGGTCACGCGTTGATGAACATGACAAAGACCCTCGATCCAGGAATTCTTGTGCGCTCCAAAGACAGAGCCTACTCTCAGCCGCGTTCCAGAGATCCCACTCACGACGAGGTATCGATTGATGAAACGATTCTCCGGTTGGATCTTTGTCTCCACCCTCCCCTGTTTGTCTGTACTCACACCCACTGCCTCGGCATTCCAAGGAACTCCCCGCGAGGCCCCTCTCGTGCAATTCGCGGCAGCGCAAGGCGGTGGGCAAGCGCCTCCAAAGGCGTTGACTCGCTATGCGCCGGGGCGAGTGTTGATCCAGGTCCGAGAAGCGGACATGGAACGTTCCACTCTCGATCGAAGATGGCGAGGCGGAAGCCTGCCCGAGTCCTATCGCTCGGCGGGAATCCCCGGGTTGGACTTCGAGCTCGCGAATGCCAACGCCACAGGAATCACCCGAGCACTGATCGAAGCGCGAGACGTCCGCGTTGCTCGAGAAGTGGGCTTGGATCGCTGGTACATGGCCTACGTCGACACCGACGAAGACATCGAGACCCTGGCCAAGCGCCTCAAGGAACTCCCGGAAGTGGAAGATGCGACTCCGGACTATCGCGCGTTTCCTGCCGCCGTTCCCAATGACCCGCTGCACTCGAGCCACTGGGGTCACAACAACACCGGACAGATGCTCGACTTTTGCTGGGGTTGTGGCGGACACCCGGCCGGTAGCCCCGTCGGGACCGTAGGCTTCGACAGCAATGCCCAGGCTGCCTGGGACGAACCCCAGGGCTTCGGCTCCGCGAGCGTGGTGATCGCCATCATTGACAGCGGCGTCGACGTCGGACATCCGGACCTGCGCCAAGTGGCAGGCTGGGACTACGGGGACAACGACTCGAATCCGGATGACAACGCCGCGGGCGCTGGGCATGGCACCGCTTGTGCAGGAGTCGCGGCCGCCATCAACGGCAACGGACTCGGAACCGCGGGCATCGCGGGTGGCTGCTCGATCATGCCGCTCAAGGTCGCCGACAGTGCCGGCAACCTGTTCCTGTCTTCGGTCGCCAATGCCATCACCCACGCCGCGGACAACGGCGCGGACATCGCTTCGATGAGTTTGGGCGCGGCGATTTCCAACGACCCGGCCACTTCGAGCGCGATCAGCTATGCGCATTCGAATGGTGTCACACTTCTCGCGGCGACGGCGAACTCCAACTCTTCCACCATCGACTATCCGGCCAATCACGCGTTGGTCATTGGTGTGGGTGCGGCCTCTCCTTGTGGTCAGCGCAAGCGCTCTTCTTCCAGCTCTTCCGAACTGAACCCGGGAGTCAGCCCCGATCCCAACGGTTACACCTGTGACGGCGAGCGCTGGTGGGGCTCGAGCTATGGCACCAACACTCAGGACGCCGCGGGTGCGGTGGACTTGATCGCTCCCACGATTCTTCCGACCACGGACATCCAAGGCTCCGGGGGCTACGACCCGGGGAACTACTCTCTGTGGTTCAACGGAACGTCGTGCTCCACGCCTTACGCGGCAGGTGTCTGTGCGCTCATTCTGTCCGGCAATCCGAGCTTCACCCCGGATCAGGTCCGCACTCGTCTGCTGACCACTTGCTCTGACGTGACCAGCGTCGAATCCGGCGCTGGCTGGGACCGCTACACGGGCTATGGCATGGTGGATGCGGCGGCTGCCGTTGCCGGTGGTGGCTCGAGTGGTCCCGAGTACACCACCATTCCTTACGCCACGGGGTTCGAGTCCGGCAGCTTGGATCAGTACTGGTCGAGCACTGCGGGAGTCGAAGGTCGCATCCAGGTCACCTCTGCGAACGGCCCCTCGGCCGGCAGTTTCCATCTGACCATGGACGACTCGGTGAGTGGCGGCTCCTTTTCCCAGAACGAGGTGCGACTCCATCTCGACCTGAGCGGTGAGACCGAAGTGGACCTTTCCTTCCGCTGGAAAGAGTTCGGCGACGAGACCCACACCCAGGACGGCGTGTACTTCTCGGACAACGGCGGAACCAGCTTCTCCAAGGTGATCAATCTGGAAGGTGGCTCCACGACCAACAACACCTGGCAGACCATCAACGCCGATCTGGACTCCCTCGCGGCAGGCGCTGGCCTCTCGCTGTCATCCACCTTCGTCATCAAATTTCAGCAGTACGACAACTATCCAATCACTTCCGACGGCTTCGCCTTTGACGAGATCTCTGTGGACGCTGGCTCGACCGGAGGAGGCGGCGACTACGCCACCCTTCCCTACTCCACCGGCTTCGAATCCGGCTCTCTGGACGCCAACTGGAGCACGGTGCTGGGAACCGAAGGCCGCATCCTGGTGACCTCTGCCAACTCGCCATTCGCGGGCAGCTTCCACTTGACCATGGACGACACCCTCAACGGGGGCGCCTTCTCTCAAAACGAAGCATGGATGGGTCTCGACCTGAGTGGGGAAACCCAAGTCGACCTGTCCTTCCAATGGAAGGAGTTCGGCGACGAGACCCACGCCCAGGACGGCATCTACTTCTCCGACAACGGCGGATCGAGCTTCACCAAGGTTCACGATCTGAACGGCGGCTCGACCACCAATGGCACCTGGCAATCGGTCGCGCTTGACCTCGACGCGTTGGCTTCGAGCGCTGGCCTGTCTCTGTCGTCCACGTTTGTGGTGAAGTTCCAACAGTACGACAACTACGGCATCGCCACCGACGGCTTCGCCTTTGACGACATCTCCGTGGTCGAAGGCGGTTCCAGCGGCTCTTCCGGAGCTCCCCTGCCCTACTTCACCGGTTTCGAGTCCGGTTCCTTGGATTCGTTCTGGACCACGAGTGCTGGCACGGAAGGTCGCATTCTGGTCACCTCGGGCAACGGTCCCTACGCCGGCAGCTTCCACCTGACCATGGATGACTCAGTCGACGGCAGCGCGTTCTCTCAGAACGAGGCTTGGTTGATGCTCGACCTCACGGGCGAAACCCAGGTCGACCTGTCGTTCCGCTGGAAGGATTTCTCGGACGAGACCCACGCCCAGGATGGCGTGTACTTCTCGGACAACGGAGGAACGAGCTTCACCAAGGTCTACGACCTGAACGGCGGCTCGTTCGCCAACAACACCTGGCAGCTGATTTCCATGGATCTTGATGCCTTGGCGGCCAGCGCGGGACTCTCGTTGAATGGAGACTTCGTGGTCAAGTTCCAGCAGTACGACAACTATTCGGCCACCGTCGACGGAATGGCCTTTGACGACATTTCGGTCGATTGATCGGAAAGCGTGGATCGGTGAATTTGCCGATCGCGTGAGCTGCACTTCCAGGGGGTGGAGTGGGACTTCGGTCCCCTCCACCCTCTCTTGTTGACTCCACCGGCCCAAAGTCCTCATCCGTTCTTCCCCGATGCCTTGTCCGGCAACATCGCTTGGACACGAATCGGCGCTGTGACCACTGAGCATCCACGGCGGACTCGGAGTCAAGCCGTGGCGGGACCGAGACACCCCTGCCAGCGTTCAACGGATCACGACCCAAGAATGCGACACAAAGGCCACGGAACGAACAGAGCAACCACTCTCAGGACGAACCAGCGGAGCCGGCTCCCCGAGGACACCCTCTGCCGAGGACATCGCTCGCGCGAAATTCAAGAGTCGCGAACGACTCCTCCGCGACCGCCGCTTACCCAGAAGTCGATTTCCTGATACCCGTGTCGGCGTGCTTCTTCCTCCAGGTCTTCGATCAGCCAATAGGCATCGTGAGAAACCTGGACCCCCTCCAGAAACAGCGCACGAAGAACCTCATCGAGTTGAGGGTCGACCATCGCATGGGCAAACGCGGCTCGGAGCCGCTGAACGTCGTCGGCGCTGGTATGGGTACTGGTCACGAAAGGAGGCGCGGGGACCCGCGGGGTGGAGCACAGCACCCGCGTCCCTTCCAACACCTCCGGCTGGTGGCGTTCGAGCAACGCGTAGGTCACGCAATCGATCGCGGCAACGTCAGACTCTTTGTTTCGAATCCTGTTCAGGCTGCGACGATGAGAACCGCTCACCGTGATCTGCGAGAAGAAACGCCCCTCTTCGTGCAAAGGTGCGATCACGGCCCGCAGGATGTTCATCCCGGAATGAGAGGTCCGGGTATTGATGACACAGCGAGCACCGCGGAGATCCGAAAGCGATTCCGCCCGGGAAGCGTCCCGAACCACCACGTAGCTGGAATAGAGCCCTCCCTCGCAACCCGGAGCTCCGTAGCAAGGAACCACGACGATCTCGAGCTTGCCGCGATGGGCTAGCACCACGTCGTAGCCACAGGCCTGGCTCAAGAGAAGGGTCGGTTGGTCCCACTGCGATTCGTAGTGAGTGGTCCGCTCGAGACGGTCGGGAACCTCGACAAGTCCTTCGCGCCGACACCAGTAGGCAAACCGCTGCCAGAGCGCGTCGGTGATGGGCTGGATCTCCGCGATGTCGTACCAGGGGAGGCTTGCGATGCTCATGATCCCGGCAGACCATAGCGATTCTCCCACGGGATCGAACGGACTCGGTTTCGCAACGATGCGAAATCGCGGAGTCTTTCCGAGACATCCACGGTTCGATCGACGACCGTCAGGGATTGGTAAGACTGATCACGACCCCCGCAATCAAGACGGCTATTGGTTCAACGCGATTCATCGCCGTTCAACCCAATGGTCGCGTCCTCTTCGCCACCGATAAGAAGCGATCGAACGAGCCACTTTGTGTGGCACTTGATGATTGAATCGTGGCCGTCGCGCGGCTTGTCGAGATACCCATCGCTCCTAGGATCTCATCTTGGCTGACTGCTTCCTCAGAAAAGAAGGCTGAGAGCTCTGCCATTCAACAAAGCGAAGCAGGCCCGACTCACGGAGACCAACTCATGGGTGTTCTCGTTCAGACCTTCCTCTCACTCGCGATTGCACAGACACCACCTCGGGAGCCGCCGGTCATCGGATCGAACACTCCCTACCCAACCCTCCAAGCTTCCATCGACGCCGGAGTCATCGAAACCACCAACGGAATTGTGACTCAGGGGTTTCGAGTCGACGGCGTCCTGAAGATTCTCCAACCAAGAGACCTCGCGGGGATCGAAATCTCCGGAAGCAATGGCACCATCGAGATCAACGGCGACGTCATCTTCAGCAACTGCAATCTGAGCGAGATGACGACACTGGCATTCGACACCGAGACAGCAACAATTCACAACTGCTCAATCAGTGACCTTGACGTCACTTCGACGGGCACACGACTGAACGTCAGACACTCCCACTTCTCAGATGCCCGAATCGACTTGAGTCGGCATTCAAGGCCGACATCCCTGAACACCGCGCATTCTTACTTCCTGAATGCTCCCATCACCTGCGCAGGGTCACGTATTCACGCGAGACGAACAACCTTCGATGATGCCCCAATCAAGGCAACTCGCGCCTTCGTCGTCATCGTTGAAGATTCTCACTTACAAAACGCCGACGGGAAAGCGATTGACCTCGAAATCGGCGTCTACTCTGGGTCAAACAACCTCTTTGAGAACAACCACATTTCGATCTACGGAAGAATCAACGAGCACTTTCTCATCTTCGAAGAGCGCAATTCGACCTTCCGCGATCCGATGTGTACCCCATTCGGATGCGGCGGAATCGGCTTGATCGACGCGACCGACGTCAAGATCACCGGCTGCACGTTCTCAGAAAGCGTCGTGAGGCTCCTTGGAGGCACCGGCCCCACAATCTTCGCCGACAACTCGCTAACAATCACCGACCATCCGCTGAATTACGAGGGGTTTGCCCTACTGCACGTGGCCAATCGACCGCAGCCAGTGATCAAAGACAACTCCTTGATCGTGAACAAGGGAATCGACGGAATCCGATGCACCAACACCAACAAAACGGAGATCCGAAACAACACGATCTCCGGCTCCCCCTCTCCGGGTCATCGAAACGGCATCGCCCTCCGTGGGTGCATTGCAGGAATCATCACGGACAACGACATTGACGGAGCCCTCGATGGAATCTTCCTCGAGGCAAGCACGGTGGTGGACGTCAAGTCGAATACCGTGTCGAATTCGATCTCGCGCGGGATGACAGTCAGCGACTCCCTCGCCATCGTCTCGTGTGGCAATACTTTGACCGGAGGCCACCGAGGCGTCACCGTACTCGGAAACTGCTACCTGCTGAACCTCATCGCCAACGACCTGAGCAACAACGATTACGGCCTTGTGTTGGGCCACGACGCCTTCACTGGTCCCCAGGTAGAGCACGGCAACATCTTCGGAATCAAATCTTCCATAGGGGCCTGGTTTCAGGGCTCCCCCTCTCCGGATCAGATCGCACAGAATCAGTTCGTGGTCAGAGACGATCCGTCGGAGTTTCCCATTCACACTCCGCTCGGTTGGTTCGACCCCCAGGGCCAGTCGGCGGACGACTGCCCACTAGGCAACCCGTTTGGATTGAGCAACCCTCAGAGAGAGGCCGCAAAGCTCCGATGGGCATCTCCGTCAGAGGTCGACGGCGGACGAGCATTCATGGACCAGTTCGCACTGATCGAAACGGTCCGCTCTCACCCAGAACTCTTGAACGACCGATCCATTCGGGAAGCGTACGAGAGCCTGCTTGTTCAACCAGTCTCTGAACTGCTGACCATCGCAGACTTCGCACGCCTGATTCCGACATCACTGCCCGCTTTTGGTTTTCCGTTTGTTCGCGACCAAGAAGGCAATCTCGTGAACTGGGAGGAACTTGACGTCGCCCTCTCTCAGTACAGCGAGATGGTCAACCACGTCAATACAGGCTTCCGCTCCGAGCTGGACTCGATCAGAGAGTCTCAGCTCTCCATTCAGCCGAACCACTGGATGGGGGCGAGCTACATTGAACTTTCCGTGATGATGCTGGAGTTCATGGAGACGAACGAGCTCAGCACCGAGCAACAAAGAGTCGTTCAAGACACAGCCAGTGGCTGTGTCGACATGGATGGACCCGCTGTATTGCTGGCCCGAGTTCTCGCCGCGGCAGCAGATTTGTCGTGGGAGAATGGGTCGTCATGTGATTCATAGCTGGAAGAAGTAACCCGCCGTCGGCCGCCGCCAGATCGGGCTCACGACAGACAAAAAAACTGCGGCGCCGGAGGGAACCCTCCGACGCCGCAGCTCAGTTTGTTCTCAGAACACTTGGTTACGGCAGGAACGACACCTGGACGGCGTTGCTCAGCTCCCAACCGAGGGGCTGACCGGCGTCCGGCGCCAAGGCCTGGAAGAACAGATCCACCGGGCCGTTGCCACCAAGCAGGGTGAATACGAACTCACCCGACGGATCCAGAGGCACGTTGACCAGTGCGCTGAACGGAACCGGCACCAAGTTGCCGCCCTTGAACGGAGCGGGGTTGTTGTTGATGCCGATGGCGACCAGCGCAGCACCCGATGGCGCGCCGTTGGTGATCTTGATGTCGTTGGTCATCAGATTGGAAAGCGGCGGACCGCAAACCGACAGAGCCAGGTCGCCAGGGCCTTGGAAGCCGAGGTCAGGCTGACAGGTGAGGTTGCAGGTGACCTCGGTGATCAGCAAGTCGTCGACGGCGGCTTCGACCAAGGAACCCGTCCCTTCATCGCTGGCGATGAAACGCAGCATGGTGTCGGCGCTCGGGGTGATGAAGTCGCTGAGCAGGAACTCATGCTGAATCCATCCACCGCCCGTGCCTTCCCCAGAAGGACCAACAACTTCGACACTCACCCACGGACCGGCCATGCCGTTGCCAGACACCTCCACTTCGAAGATGTCCGCGCCGGGCGCTCCCCCCGTGTTGTTGCTGTACCAGCGGTAGTAGCTGATGCGTGCGTCCGTTCCGGCCAGGTTGAAGGACGGCGAGAACAAGGTGGTCTTGCCCCCGTCGACGTCGTTGTCACCCAAGCCACCGCCGATCGCCCCCTGCCCGGTGAAGAAGCAGTCGGTTCCGGAGGGAGTGTTGTCGTCTTCGGGCTGGGCCGCGGTCCCGTTCGGGTCGCCGCGTTCCCAGATGCCAGTGGTGGCATCGTCGTCCCCCGCTCCCACGGTCCACCCCGAGTTGACCTCGAGATCGTCCATGGCCAAGGTTGCGATCGAAGAGAACACCTCGGCGGTGTAGAAGGCCGTCGGTGCGTTGGAAGGCTCGCTCTGAATCCCCGCGGAAGAATCCGAGCTGACATAGAAGTCGACGATGTCGAAGCAATTCTGGGCGGGAATGGTGGCGAGGTAGGTGTTGACGCCAGTGCTGAACATGGAGACGGCCTGGAACGGTCCGCCATTCACCGAGTAGTGCACCATGCCGGTGCCATCGATCGGCGTCTCGGACAGCGCACTGACCACAACTTCGAAAGTGGTTCCGGCACCCGGGTGCATCTGGGTCGGGAGGCCGTTGGGGAACGCGAAGTCGATCAAGGCCGGAGTGTCGAACGCTTCCACGACGCCCGAGGTCGAGCTGCCGCCGGCCGGCGAAGTCGCGGAAACACCCATGCCACGTGCGGCAAATCCAGCCCACAGGTCCGCAAGGTTGGCTCCACCGTTGTTGACCAGGTCCGCTTGCAGGATGCCGTCCCGAGCTTCCAGAAAGTTCGGGTTGCCGGGCATGAGCTTCATCCCGTCGACCACCAGCTGCATCATCAAGTCATTGCCAGCGAATCCGAGACTCGCCCACAGGTTGGCGCGGCAGTGAAGCAGCGCGTTGCACCAAATCTCGCCCGCGTTGTGAACGCCGTCGGGAGGATTGTTGATGAAGAAGCCATCGTTCGGGATTCCCGGAGGAATGATGAACTGGGCGGGATCCGTGTCCGCGTAAGTCAACGGGCTCTTGCTCATGTCCGTGGTGTACGGATAGCGACGGATGCCGAAGTAGTAGTTATCGAACTGACCGAGACCGAGCAGGTTGTTGGTGATGTACCCACCCATGGAGTACACGCCATTCGGATCATCGCCGGGCTCGGCGTTCATGGAGATCCCGAAGTAGTCACCCCAGCCCTCGCCCATGCCGCCGGACTGCTCACCGAACACCGTGCCGCCCGAGAGGCGGAACGACAGGCCGTGGCAGTACTCGTGGTACACCACGTCGGAGTCGAAGTCGCCATCCCGGTCGGGAGTCGGTCCGTCGAACACGAACATCTGAACACGGGTCGTGGTGCCGTCGGTGCCGGTGCCGTTCCAGTTGGCGTTGTTGGTGCCGGAACCGTCTTGGGCATCGGTCAGGACCGGGTCGCCGCCCACTCCGCCAAGGCCGAAGTTGTCGGTTTGGAAGTTGCCGGACGCTTCGTCGAAGCCGAAGCCGTACAGCTTGTCGTGAATGATGTTCATGTAATAGAACACCTGGGTCACCGCTGCGTCCTGGTACGCGCTCGGCGCCATGGTGAAGTCGATCGGGAAGTCGAAGACTCGGAACGGGCTGCCCGCAGGCCGAGGAAGGTCCGGCAGGTTGTTGGCGTCCAGGTCCAGGTGCGCGTCGCAGTTGTTGCCGAGGGTCTCATTGACGCCATCGGGAATCCATCCCTCCGGAGACTCCGGAGTCGCTCCAATGGTCGTGAAGATGCGAGGCACCTCGGGGAACTGGAACTGGTTGGTGGTCGGGTTGCCCGGCGAACCGGGAGCGGGACTGTCCAGCGGGTAGACGCGGTAGGACGCGGTTTCGGTTCCCCCGAAGAAGTGCAGTCGGTTGAAACGACGCAAGATGGTCCCATCGGTCGCGTCGACCGTGATCTCATAGGTATTGCCGATGCCCGGCTCGGGCAGCACGACCATCCAAGCGGGATGAATCGTGTCGCGGTCGATCGGGAAGTACAGCATCTGGGAGGTCAGTGGTTCGTCGGCACGGAGGCCGGCCGGAGTCTGCCAGATCTGCTTACTGTTGGCACCAGTCGCCGAACCCTGGGTTCGCAGTCGAGTGGCGTTCAGGTCGATGCCGATGTTGGCAGCCGCGAGGGCCACCGCACGCGCCGCAGAGATGCTCACGCTTGGCACCGCGAAGTCTTCGTCAGGACGCGGCAGCATGGTGCTCGAGATGTTGATCAACTGGCCTTGCTCAGTGACGTTGGTCCTGAGTTCCAACCCCCAGATGTCGATGCCATCGATCTGCTGCTGGAAGGTCAGATGAGTGACGCCGTTGTGCTTGCTCGAAAAGTCACGCGCCGGACGAGCCCGGTCCAACTCGTCGCCGTTGATCTCGAAGAGAGCGGAATACTCGTTCACGAAGTCCTGACTAATGGACTTCGGACTCCACTGTCCTTCCGCTGCCTCGGTCAGAAGCTCACGGGTCGAACAGATGAAGTGAGGGGTTCCCATGTACTCGTCTTCGGCGATCTGGACGCCAGCGACCCTCGACTTCAGGCGCGCTTCGTCGATCGCCCGAGCCGAGCGCTGCAAACCGATGCGAGAGGCACCGATGGCTGCCCGGACTCGCGGGATCACCTCGTCATCCACCCGCCGCACATCGTGATAAGGCAGCGGGGCCGGATGGTCGTGGGTGGAAATCGGGCAGTATTGCGGGCGCGCAATCGGCGCCAGCAACCCCACAACGGACAAAGAAACAACAGAACGCACCAGTTTCATGAAAGGCTCCGTGGGAAGGCCTGGATGGTTTGTTGGCGAGGGGGCTTTCGCCGAGCGCACCAACCGAGCCCGGTGGTCAGGACAGGCTCGAAAAAGCGACAGCTTAGGACGAAGCGGAGGGACCTCGGGTTCCGGTCTCGTGGCCGGAGACCGAATGGTTGTCATAACTCATCGCACGACTTTGGCTTAGGACCACCCCGGGTTACTCGAGAGAGTGCGCATAAAGCTCATCCGAGAACCCTCAGCTCTTCTCTCGCCCCAGGCCGGCCTCCGATCATCCAAAAGTTTCCCGATCGATCCGGGGGTTCCGAGAGCCGTCGCGATGGGGTCCGAGGGGCGCGACCGTCATCGGCCTTCGGGGGTATCAATGTGGCGGCCGTGCCTCGACCCACGGGAACGGCGCCTCCGCCACCGCGAGCCCATCCAAGCCCGCGGCCCTCGATTTCATCACCAAAGTCAGCCGCGAACCAACACCGCCCCGATGATGACCACGTCGAGCACCGCAGTCAGTGTGAAGGCCAGGTGCTTCTGCAGTCGCTCCTGAGTCGAGCGCGGGCTGCCTAGCCAGATCGCTCCGAGATTCGCGAGGAAGAAAAGCCCCCACGTCCACACGCTGACGGCTTCGACGCTGTCCTTGGTCAGCACCAACCACAACTGATGTCCGGTCGCGGTTGGCAAGATGATTGCCGGAAACCAAGTGACCACTTTCTGCAGACCTGTGGGCTTCTGCATACCCGAGGGAGACATTGCAGGAGTTGCGGGTTCGTGGTTCATGGCGGAGTTCATACCACAACCCGAACAAGAGTGGATCAAGGCGTTACCGTGCCGTCGACTTGGAACGGAAGCAGGCGTCTGCGTTTCCTGCTCTTCCTCCATGGATCGTCAGAAGCGCTTGTGGGGAAGAGCAACGGAAAGTTGTCGCCAAAACGACCGTTGCATCTGTCTCGCGACGACCTTCCCAACTCATGCGGGCTCGTGACGAAGCCACTCCTTGAATCGGCGGATGCACTTCGCTGTTCCAAGAAGAAACCGTGCCAGCGAGCACTTCGCGGCGGCCGGTGCGAAATCCGGAATCTCGCCCGCGGGATACTCCGGGCCCGCGATCAGGAGGAGAGCGCTTCCATGTGGATGCGAAACAAAGAGCGGCGAGCATCCTCTTCTTGCAGTAGTTGGAACGCTCCGGAGAGGGCTTCCCAGCGCAGATCGGCCACGGCTTCGCGGCGGACGTTTCTCGGCTTCCAATCCGTCGAAACTCCGTAGCCCACCGGCCAATGAATGAGGTCGACGTCCCCGACGTGGAAGTAATCCTTGGACTGCAGCTCAATCCATGGCTCGGGTTCCGGCATCGCGCCCAACACGCGCAGACTGCGACGGGTCGCCGTGCGAATCGTGTCGTCTGGCCGCAACCGACCCTGCAGCGGATTCCAGTCGAATTCGCACACCGGCTCGCGACGCAAGAACAAGTATTCCACCGCCGGTCCGAGCCGACGAAACACGAAGATCGAGAGTCGATGTTCCAAGGTCACAGTACCTTGCTAATACCGCAAGATCGGAGCCGTGCAAGGGCGGGCACTGGGGGAGAGCCGATGAGCGCCTTGCGCAATCGGAAGAGAAACTCGACCAGGGACCCGCATCCCTGACCGAGTTTCCGAGTCCCCCGCAGCGAAGTGTTCGTCCGTCGGGACCGAACACCGTGCGGTCGTTCCCGCACAGCGTCCGCTTCGCGACCCACGGACCGAATCAACGCCGAAGGCACTCCAGCGACCATATCGGGCTCGCTTGCTCCTCCGTCCCCGGCATCACTCTTCCCCCGCACGAAGTGACGCAAGGTCTTGACGCAGTTGTTCGATCTCACGGGCCTGCTTCTGCATCACTTTGGTGAGAACACCGGCGATCTCCATCGCGCTCAGTCCATCTCTCGATTTGTTTGCCACGAGTCCCGGGACTTCTTCGGCGATGAACCCCACCATCGGTTCGGAGGGGTCGACTCGGTACACAAACCGACGCGGACGAAGATTCTGGAGAGTCGACAACGCCTCGTCTTCCGAGAGATCTTGGATTGCCGTTTTCCACTTGCGAGAGCAGGCATCGGTCCAGACCCCTCCGACAGTCACATGGGCACCGCTCGCCATGTGCAGTGGGTGCTCCGGGTCGTGAGTTCCGATTCCGACGTTCCCGCTGTGATCGATCCGCATCCGTTCCTTCTCATGGCAGTTCGGCCCGTTCGGGGTCAGAAAGCGAAGGCCAGCCTTTTCCTCCGCCGCACTGGGATCCTCGACGATCGCCTCGATGGCGCAGTAGAAGCGAGGATCGACGAACGGCTGGCCTCCCGTATTCCCCCAGAACCCCAAGCGAATCTGATTGGTGTGACCAACTTGCAAGGGGTCCATCGTCAAGAGGGTGATTAGAGATTGGCCAACGCCTTCTGGATGGGATGGATTGAGAAGGTCCGCGAAGTAGGCCGTGTCGTTCGTGTACACCACAACCCGATCTTGAAGGGTGGGGTCCAACGGATCCCCGATCACCAGCCGCTTGTGGGGAGCCTCGTTTCCCAACCCCACGTTCCCGGCAGGGTCGACGAACCATTCCGGTCCAAGGGGCAGAAACATCCCGGGCGTGGGGGTCGTGGAGCCCTGCAAACATTGGCTGGGGTTCGCCACATCCTCGAGCGCGTTGACGCAGAATGGGGCGGCTTGCAGACGAGACTGCTGGACCTGGGCGTTCCCCCGCACCCCGACGACCAAGCCCAGCACGGCACTCCAAAAGATGGTTCGCATCGCAACTCTCCTCCTTCGAGAAAGGCCTTCGATCACGCTTTCACGCGAACCTCGCAGAGGAAATCCGTAACGAAAAACGAAGAAAGTGACCGGCAAGCACTCTCCGGCCGCTTGGGGGCTGCGACGCGCCTCAGTGTCCGATCGAGATCTCGAGAACCCGTGCGGTGGTCGTCGACGCTTCGTCCAGATGCAGAAGCAGCTCCGCTTCGAATGCCCGGCCGGGAAGACACGGCAGCACGTACTGGGCCGTCTCTTCTCGGTCGGTCAGAACCGCCGTGCCGTGAGGCTCGCCATCGACCAGCAGCTCGAGTCCGGCAGTGCCGAGTTTGGGCAGCAGCCGGCGATTGCCCTTCAATCCAATCACCCGAAGGTAGACCGTTCCTGCGAACGACGGAGGGACGAAAGCACGCAAACGAATCCCCGATTGGGAGGTAGGCGCCAACCTCGCGTACTGAGTCCCTGGATTGATCTCGTCGCTCTGGAGAGGACACTGTCGCAGTCGTAGGCCAAGATCCGTGGACGAAACGGTCGGTGGCGAAGGACGAAAGTCCACTCGCTGCCAGGCGCCGGTCACCCGATCACCGATTCGCCAAGTCGGAGCAATCCACCCTTGTTGGATCGAGTCGGCGATCAGAGTGGTATCTGGATCCGGAGCGAAGTCGGGAAGAATGCCCTGGCAGTGGAGGTCGGCTTCCTGCAAGCCATGGGAAAACCTGTGCTCCAGCTCGTCACCCAGTCTGGCCACCCATTGCTGGCCGAGCTCCGCAAGTTCCTCTCCGTAGTAGCCACACGCCCACCCCAATCGCTGCGCGTAGGACTCCGGGGACAGATGCCCCAAGTTCAGCGACTTACCACGCAGCAACGTTTCGCGAATCTCTGGGTCCTGCCGAGCGGATCGAACCAGGTCGTGGGTCAGCACCACCGGATCCATGGGTGGACCAAGAGTGCGCCCTCGAGATCGCAGGAATAAGTCCAGATCCCGCTGCAAGGTGACGAGTTCTTCCAATCCTGCCCCGTTGGCCAGGTGTGCCGTGGCCACTTCGGAGAGCACCCCGTGGATGCCTTCCAAGTCCGGAGAGGCGCCGCGCCGATGGGAGTGGCGCACGATCGCCCCGAGAACTTCGAGGACTTGCTTGGACTCTTCCGTCGGACGACTCCCTGAAGCGGCGAACCACGTGGCGATCTGACGAAACGCGCGAAGATCTCCGAGTCCCGACAACACGGCGAGCAACGATGGCTTCCATGGGGTTCTCTCGGGCTGCAGCAGCTCTTCGAGAATCGATCGCCGGAAAGGTTCGTAGGCTTGGGCCACCGCCGCATCGACCACCGGGCTCTCGTAGAACAAGCGCTGGGTCGCAAGCAGCAGGGCCTCGCGATCGGAAAGGTCCCCGTCCCGCCACTGCCCATGAAGCCACCGGCGCAAGAACCCATCGCGGTGGTTCGATTGGGCCAGGAACTTCGCGGCCAGCAGACAGCTGCGAACCACTGGCTCGCGACGCGAGGACTTCTCGAGTTGAAACAACTTGTCTCGAGAGTCGCTCTCCTCCATCGATTCCCGAACGGCCGACGGCGCCCACCACGCAGGCTCGAGCCCCGGAGAGAACTCCACCAGCCCCGCGAGGTCCCCCTGTTCCCAACTCGCGGCGAGGGCTTGTCGACGACCCCACAGATCGCGAACGAGCAACAAGCAGGATGTCACCGCCACGAACAGCAACAAGACCACCAGGGCCCGTCCGGTCCCACGCAAGACCTCGGCAGGATGAAGTGCCGTCCACCGACGGGCTCTCTGAAACATCGTGGGAGAAGTTGCCACCGGGGCTCGTCCGTCCAACACGGCGCGCAGGTCGGCGGCAAGGTGACCGGCATCCGGATATCGCCACTCAGCCCGGGGAGCCGTCGCCTTGGCGACCACATCGCAAAGCTCGTCAATCAGTTCTGGCAACCGCGGCCAGCGAGGAAGCGCTCCCGCAGGCGACGAGGTTCGGGGAGAGCCGAGGGCGATCCACACGGCGTCATACAACATCAACCCCAGGGAGAACACGTCACTTTGGGGCAGCGCCACATCACCTCGCAGCACTTCGGGAGCCGCATAGTGAGGGGTCATCCAAAGAGTGGACCGCTGTCGCGCCAACGAAAGAGCCGGCCGCACCAAACCGAAGTCGATGACCACGGCAGTTCCGGTCCAAGGTTGTTCCCCGGCCCCTTCGACCATCACGTTGGCGGGCTGAACATCTCGGTGGATGAGACCTGCCCGGTGCAAAGCGCCGACTCCCGAAGCCGCCTCCCAGCATCGTTCCACCAAGTTTCGCAGGAATCGATTCAGGGGCTGACCTTGCAGGTCGTCCAAGAGCTCCCCGAAGGTCTGTCCTTGGATCTGGCGCATGGAATAGTAAAGCCGGTCTCGTTTCGCGTCCTCCCCATATCCATAGATGGGAACGAGATGGGGATGACTGAGTGCGGCAGTGACTCTCGCTTCTCGACGAAACCTAGCTCGTTCGCGATCGGTCATGACTCGGCGATCGACAACCTTCAATGCGACTTGTCGGTCGAGGGAGGTCTGTCGCGCCAGGTAGACCTCCCCCAAACCTCCCCGTCCCAGCGGCTTGATGATTTCGTACTCCCCCAGGCGGTCCCCGGCATTCAAGGGATGAGGCCAAGGAGATGCTCGGTCCTTGGTCGAGGGGTCTCCCAGCCACGGAGACACTTCTGTCGACTCTTGCAGGAGTGACCAGACTTCTTCCCGCAATGACGCATCCTCGCAGTGTCGCTTCAGGAACTCTTCTTGTTGATCCGCGGAAACATCCACCGCTTGCAGAAACAGGGCACGAATGGACTCGAATCGATCCATTTCTTGGCGCTCGCGATCGACAGTCATGCGAAGAACTTCCCGGCTCGACGCAGGCAGTGTAGCTTTTCTTGGCACCCGAACCCGGCGAGGTCACCCCATGGACCTCTTCCTGGGGTCGAACAATGCTCAGCGACGGAGGTGGCTCCCTTGGGCCGAACCAATCCCCACTGGGATCTCGAAATGACGCCGGGATCCCCCTCCTCGGACCCGTCGTGGGACGAGATCTACGAACAGCTTCGACAGCGTGCCACGCAATTGCTCCGGCGCCGAACGAACCCACTTCTACAAACCACGGTTCTCGTTCATGAGACTTGCTTCAAGATTGCCGAGCAGCGAGCCAAGTGGAAGAGCTCCTCGCACTTGCTTGCCATCGCGAGCCAGTTGATGCGTCGCGTCCTCCAAGACGAGGCCAGGAGACAACAGAGTGACCAGCGCCACCAGGAAGGCTTCTGCCGCCTTCCTTCCATCGAATCCGACTGGCCAGAAGCAGCCATCGACTTCCTCGACCTCGAAGAGATTCTCCAACGACTGGAGCAACGCAGCCCCCGTGGGCGAGTTTTGGTCGAGCTGCGCTTCTACGGTGGCCTGACTGTTGCCGAAATCGCCCGCGCCCTGGGAGTCTCGACTTCAACGGTCGAAAAGGAGCTGAAGTTCCTTCTCAGCTGGATTCGGCGGGAGTGGAAAGCTCCTCGCGAATCATGATTCGGGAAATCTTCCCCCGGCGGCTCAAACCTCTTTCGGCAACAACCCGTACCTAGGGGGTCGCTGAAACGCCTTTCGGCGCCGATCGGGCCTTTCGTCTCTGTCTTCTTCGTCGAATCCTCCGCGGAAACGAGATCTCTCGACCGGCCCATCCGAGGCCCTTTCCAACGACCTGAGAGAGAGGCATGGTCGAAGAGCGGCCCGCCCACTCCCTTCACGAGGAACTTTCCATGACCGAGCCCCACCGCGTCGCGGCGGTCGTCTACGACGGGATGTGTCTGTTCGAGTTCGCGATTGCCGCGGAGATCTTCGCCGTTCCTCGGAGTGAGGACTCCGCGCCGTTCTATGAATTCCGCGCGTGCTCCGAGGACAAGGACCCGGTGACGGTTCACGGTGGCCTGGCCCTCCATTCCTCCGCTTTGCGTGAAACTCTCGAAAAGGCAGACACCATCGTTCTTCCGGGACTCCGCAACCCAGAACGCATGCCCAGCCCGGGCCTGCTTCGGTCGCTGCGTCGTGCCGAGGAGCGAGGGGCTCGGTTCGTGGCGATCTGCACCGGGGCTTATGTCCTGGCTCACGCGGGCTTGTTGCGACACCGCCGTGCCACCACCCATTGGCGTTGGGCCTCCGACTTTCAGCGGAAGTTCCCTTCGGTGCGATTCGACCCCAGCGCGCTCTTCACCGAAGACAGGCGGGTGCTCACGTCCGCAGGGAGTACGGCGGGCGTGGACTTGTGCCTGCATGTGGTGCGAAGCGACTGCGGAGCCCTCGCGGCAAACACGATCGCTCGGCAGTTGGTCATCCCGCCTCGTCGTGAACTCGAGAGCTTTCAGTACGCTCAGCCCCCCACTGGAGGGTTTGCCCAAGACGAGCTGCATTCGCTACTGAACTGGGTGCGAAATCACCTTGATGCCGAACACAGCGTCGAGTCCTGGTCGCGTCGTCTTCGTTGGCCCATGCGCACCTTCGCTCGAAGATTCAAAAAGAAGACCGGAACCACCCCGATCTCCTGGCTGACCAGGATGAGAATTCAACAAGCGCAGCGGCTGCTGGAATGTGGCAATGACAGCGTCGAGCAGGTGGCTCGTCGGGTGGGACTTGGCTCGGCGCAAGTCTTTCGTCGCCACTTCCGCCGGATGACTGGCCAGACACCCAGTGAGTTCCGTCGCACCTTGGCTTCTCGGACAGGCCACTCAAGCCGGGCCTGACTTCCCCTTCTCCTTTGGCGAACCCTTTCGGGGTCAATGACACCTGGGGAACCCGGAACCAACCGCGACCTCAATCCCTCCACTGATCGATCATGTCGGGGATCAGTGACTCGAGCGTCTCGTCCTCGTCTCGGAGATCGACGATCTCCTGAAAGACTGACACGAACTCCCCGAACCGGGGAAAACCGCGACGCTGCTCCATGAAGGCGATGACCTCTTGGACCCCCTCCTCCGCCAAACTCTCTGGTTCGTGTTCGAAGACGTAGGCCACGTACGCGGCCCACGTCAGGTACTCATTGAAAGTCGCGAGCGGAGTGCCGTACGAGTCCTGCGTGTTCCATGAAGAGAGGTCCTTGAACGCATCGGCGATCTCTACTCCAAGAAGATCCGTCGCCGGATTGACGTAGTTGTGATCGAACTCCGTGAACACCAGTCGACCGTACTCGATGCGGCGCAGTTCCTGACCCCACTCGTCCTTTGCAAAGTAGTCGTCGAGAATCTGAGGTGCGGCCACAAGAACAATGGTCTCCGAGAAATCCCGATCGGTCACTCGGACCGCATTGTGAGTACCGTACGTCAACGGAGAAAACACCACTCGGTAGGACTCGTAGCGGGAGGAAAACTCTCGTTCCAACCAGCGCCACATTCGCGGTGCATCCAGCAACGCGGCGGCCTCCTCTTCTTGGGCTTGGTACTCCTTCAGATGGGCCCGATAGAAACTGCGAAAGCGGGAAACCTTGGCGAAGTCCTCGAGATGCGGGAGGAGTTCTTCGATCTCAGTGCCCAAGCCCATGATCCGCGAATGAGTTGGCCGAGGGACGAGGTGGTCTCCTTCGAACTCGTAACAGTAGGAGTTGCCTCGCAACCCCAGGAAAGTGGACTCGCCACCGTCCCGGATGATCTCGTCGAGCCGGCTCACCAACTCGTGGTCCTCGTGTTCGCCGAATGCCTCCTGGACTTCCTTCCAGTAGCTCCCTTGCCGTTGAAGCCACGATGGGAACTGGTCGCTGACATTGGTGAATGCAAGAGCCACATGAAAGAGCTCATAGACCTCAGGGACTTCCACGGTGACCTTTCCGGTCCGTGAACTCCGATACGCTTCGTCGAACACGACTCGCGGCTCGCGAAAGAACTGAATCCGAAAGCGAGCGGAGACTCCCTGGTGGACAACGGTGACAGAAACGATTCCCGGCCCCGCAGGACGCACGATCAGTGGCTCGCCCCCGCCATGGAACTCGAACTGAACCGGCGCTCCTGCGTGGCGGAGTGGGGTGTTCAGCCGAACCGGAGATGCCACATCGGACACGGAGTAGGAGGTTTCCCAGTCGAAGGCCGGGCAAACCACACGAAAAGTGTCGGACCCGGACTCCCACGTCTCGGGAGAGTCCTCCCCGCCACTTGCCGGCGCAAGGACCGAAACACACCCACAGAAGGCCGCCACCATTCCCGGGTTCCCTGGCAGACGGAACATCGCCTCTCCTCGTTGAGTTCTGAATCATGGACTCGCTGCCAGAGGAGTCTAGATCGCTTCGAAAGCCGTCATGAGTCCAGGGAAGGACAAAAAGGGAACGATCTCTGCCAGTGATTGCGGGTCCGAGAAGAGCCGCTCTCGGGAGCGAAACCGCGTTCAACACTCGCCGTTCATGAAGACGCTCAGGTAGTGCTCCACGTCGGGCGGGTCCCCGGCGAAAACGGATTTGACGTAAGCGTCCCTTTCGAATCCCAAAACCGCGAGTTCCCAGACGCAGAACGAAGGGCCGCGAGGTGAACCACGCAGCCAGACTCCAGGATTCTGATGCTCGCTTCGAAAGACTTGGTGCGCCAGCATGGCTCCCTCCAGCCAAGCATCCAGAACCAGCCACCAGGCATCGGAACCTCGATGCAAGATGGCGATGGCCAACCCGGCGTGAGGCTCGGAAACAAAGGAGAGCTCCTCGGCCACCAGCTGTTGCGAGGCACCCCACGCCTGCTGGTGATCTTGTTTCAGAGCGATTCCGTAGCACTTCACTTGCCACTCACTCATGGACTCCACGCCAAGGAAGCGGACCTCCCGGGGCTCCCAGCGATCGGCGGCCGGGAAGGCTTGGGACCGTGACTCGCCAGGGGCCGCGGGCCGACCCGCCTGGCCGTCCACCAGCTCCCCGCAGGCTTCGGGGCTCATGGTGAAGCGCTGCTTCCTTTGAGAGACTCCCCCCAGTCGGTCATAGAAGCGAATGGCGCCTTCATTCCACTCCGGGGTTTGCCACTGCAAGTTGATCGCCTTTTGATCAAGGGCCAGCTGGGCCACCCGAGCCATGATTCGACGTCCCCATCCGCGACCTCGATAGGCCGGGCGCAAGAACAAGCAGTCCATGTGCAAGAACCGCTTGGCGTCCCAGGTGGAGACCTCCAGACTGGCGCTGACGAATCCTGAAAGCTCATGCTCTGCCTGAATCACCCAGCACCAGGTCGTGTCGGACGCGAGAAACAGGGCCGCAAGATCCCCTTCCTGATCGCGATCGACCCATTCCGAGCGTTCATAGGCGGCATGCTCTCGGCACAAACACACGAGTTCCGCGAGATCCCTTCGTTCCACTGCGCGGAGAGCAACAGACGGTTCCAACATCAGGGGATCGTTCATCGGTCTGCCTCACGGAAAGTCCACTCGTTTCTGGGCGAACGACATCCTTCGCTCGCCATGGGGCGCATCTTCGTGGAACCGAGGGATTGGTCGAACCGAAACTTTTCGAGGAGAGCACTCGCAGGCCGAAGAAGACTTGTTTCTCCCGATCGGGTCTTTTCGACCCCGCCTTCGTCTTCGAATCCTCAACGAATCGACCGATTTGCCAGCGGTCCGACTCCTCGACGGAAACGAGAACCGCTCGATCGGTCATCCGAGGCCTTCTTCACCGGCCGACCCAGCTCTTCATAGAGAGCGGGATCTCCATGAAACGGACCGAGGCCAGCCCGCGACCGGGACAACAAGGATTCCGGGTCTCCGCAGAAAACGAGGAGCTCTCTCAGAAGGTGATGGCCCACTCCAGCACATCGTCCACCACGTCCAGGATTCCATCGGCACCGCGCGGATCGTCCGGATCGGAGAAGCTGTGATCCACTCCGGCGTAGCGTCGAACGGTCAAGTCATCCTCCTTGCCAGCACAAAGCAACTTCACGACCAGGTAGTCGAAGGACTCGATCGGCACGGATTGATCCAGGCTCCCGTGGCCGAGGAACATCAGGGCGCTCGATCGCACCAAGCTATCAGCCGCCGCCGTCGTGGCGAACGTGGACCATCGTTTGTAAGCGTGCCCCATCCAGGTCTTCGTCTGGCTGTCCGGATCGTTCAGGATGTCTCGGACTTCTCCTTCCAAAGACTCGATCGCGGCTTCGATTTCTTCCGGAGAGGCCCCCTCCTGCTCCAGCCTCTTCCGCGTCATGACGTACATGTCGAAGAACTGCTCAGTCCCGCCCCCGGAAAGGAAAGCCACGTGAGTCACTCTTTCGTCCGCTCCAGCGACGGCGGCGGCGACATCGGCACCTTCCGAGTGGCCGACCAAAACCACGCACTCAGGATCGAACCGGTCATCGGCCAACAGTGTGGTCAGCATCAGGCTCACGTCGGCAGCGCGATTCTTCAGAGTCGCATGCTTGGCGTACTCTTCGGAGGCGTCCTTTCCCGTGCCGTAGGTGCCTTGCTCCCCAAAGGCCACGCCGCGTTTGTCGACCGAAGCAACATGAAAGTCTGGATGAGCTCGTTCCGCGACCAAGGAGAAAAGTCCGTGAGCAATCTGACCTCCAGTCACTTCGTAGAACAACGATTGCGCTCCTGACCCATCCAGGTAGATCAACAGCGGTCGTGGCTCCTCGGGTAACGGCTCCGGATAGTGGAGGAAGATTCGCGCAGTACTTCCGTCGGGGCGTTCCGCGTGAATCTGCCGATAGTCTCCAGGCAGCTTGTCATTCCGAGCGAACACCAGTACCCCATCGTCATCGGTGGCTCGAGTCATCGGAGTCATCGGAGTCATCGGCTCCATCGGCTCCATCGGCTCCATCGGCTCCATCGGCGACATCGGCGACATCGGCGACATCGGCGACATCGGCGACATCGGCGACATCGCTGTCATCGGGGACATCGGGGACATCGGGGACATCGGGGATCCCGGGTCCGTCGGAGATTTCACCTGAGACATCGACACAACCAACAGAACCACGAACGAACGACGAGCGACAACCATCCGACAAGCTCCCGAGTGAAATCCCAAACATCGTTTGCAGGGCAGATTACGCCAGGGACCGATGAGTGTTGGGATTCAAGCAGAACCGCCGGCAGGCGGATCCATGGAAGGCAGGAATTGATCGGAGATTGGCTGCAACCGAGCGACCGTGCCAATCCTTGGCGATTCCCTGGGGTCATCGGATCGCCGGAGTGACACGCTCACGGGGCGCCGGTTTCCGACCAGCCCGTTGCCAAAGGAACTCGAGTTCGCTGGCGCCCCGATCAGTCGGTCCAAAATCCTTCAGCGCCGATCGGACATTCCCACCCCTGCCCTGTCCTCGATTCCTCGACGAATCC
Source organism: Planctomycetota bacterium (assembly GCA_028289345.1). Taxonomy (GTDB): domain Bacteria; phylum Planctomycetota; class B15-G4; order B15-G4; family SIAN01; genus JANQQL01. Next base: position 241,370 of record JANQQL010000015.1, read on the forward strand.
GTCGATGCGCCGGCGCTTGACTCCTCGGCGGAAGCGAAAGCCTATCGACCGGCCACTGCGAGGGCTTTCTCAGCGGCCGATTAGGGACGATCCAAGGACAGCTGCTGCCGCTTGGTCTTCAGCATCAAGAAATCGTGCATCAGATCGGCCTCCGGATCGAAAGCCCGCATGTCTTCGAGCAGAGACTCTGCCGTCACGACATCGGATGCGGACACCGCTTGTTGAAACCGGGTCCGCAGGTGCTCCCAGATTCGTTCGTCTCGGGAAACCTCGCGTGGCGTCCCTCCCAGGTCGTCCGGGGATTTGAGTTCGAGTTGCGCCAACCGGGCTCGCTGATACTCGGGATCCTCGCGCAACTTCTCGAATCGTTCCTGGTGCATTTCCTGAAGAGCCCGTTCGGCGACTCGCTGCCGTGCGCGACGCGCTTCGATGCGCTCCATCACCGAAGGCTTTGATTCTGCGCCGGATTGGGTTCTCTCGACTTGCGGCTCGTCCGGCCGCTGTTCGTCTGGCGACAGTTCCAGGCCAGTCTCATCGACAAGGACCGAAGTCGGCGATTTCATGGCCTTCTTTCCCACCAGAGATGTCGACACGGAGATCTTGGGAACGACGGCCATCGAAATCTGGGAAGGGTCCTCCACGAGAGAACCTCCCTCGCACGCCGCCACCAGCAACAAAACCGCCGGCAGCAACCGTCGTCCCTCGCCAAGCTTCCCATCGTCCATCGACCGCCTCCTGAGTCACGGAATCCCAGGAGACCCCTCGTCTATGAATGCCCGCCCCTTGAGTCCCCAATGGCCCACGAGCACGAGAAGAAAACGACGGTTGCTCCGTTGACTCGCTCCCCTGGGAAAAACCGTGCGCTCGGGAACATGGCTTCGGGGATCTTTTCCTTGATCGGTGACAGCGACTTCAGACCTCTGACTCAGCAAACACTTCTCTTCCAAACCCGGCAGTCACGACCCAGCTCGAAGTCAATCCCAGGGTCGTCCAGCCCCGAATGGGCCATGGCGCAGGCGACAAAGCCAGGAACGGTCGACGACGTACTCAAGCAAGCCTTCGCCGAAAAAACGTCTGTGAAAATACTCTTCTCCGAATCGAGGGTCGTTGGACAGAGTCCAATCGAACACAGGTCGTTCTCTGTCATTCTTGACCCCTTCAGTTCCCCGAACACATGGGGGGATCGGCCCCGAGCTGAAGTTGCTCGACCCCAAAAACGCTGCCGTCCCTGGTCATCTGATTCAGCAACATGAAGTCGTCCCCGCGCTCCCGTGCTTCGTTCAACCAGGCCATATTGTCAAAGGGATCGTACGACGGGCGATAATAGAAGGGATTCATCGTGTTCGATCCCGGACGGTTCAGAGAGTTGTAGACGTTGATCCCAGGAAGTCCGAGATCGTCCGCAAGGGCAGTCGCCGGGAGTTCACCAATCACGGTCGTTGGAGGCCCGCCAGAGAGGAATCGCTGCGAGGCTAGCTGCAAACGAGCAACGTCATGGGGATGCAGCGTCGTCCCCTGGCTGGCCGTCCGGGCAATTGTGAAACGACGGAGCGCAAGCGTGAACGAACGACCCATGCCCGCTTGGAGCGCCGTGGCACACAGCCGTCCCCGCTCGTCCACATGATGTTGAATCTCGGAGTCGATTCCCTCGATCAACCTCAGAACCGCGTCAGACGGTAGGCCCAGCCAATCCATGAAGTGGTCTCGATGCTCGAGACCGACCATTTCATCGAGAATTGCATACCATTCCTGGCCCGCTTGCTGGCTTGTCGGTGGATTCATCGACCGCGCCAGGAGAAACATCAGGTCTCGGGCCCCCTGAGCGGCCTCCACGAAGTCTTGAACCAGGTAATGCCCGGTTTCACTGTTCAGCGTGGACAGATAGGCGCCGAGGTCAAGAAGCCCGAGAGGGTCCTTGGCGTTCCAACCGTCCTCGCCAAACGCGCTGTATCCATTGCCCTGACCGTGTGCCCAGGTGCCCAAAGGATCCAGGGTGAGGAACTCGCCGAGGTCCGGGTCGTAGTATCGGTGTCGATAGTAGTACAGATCTGTCTCTGGATCCTGTCGGCGCGCGTGGAACCGATAGGGATTCCCGACCGCGGAGGCAAACTGCACACGAGGCGGTCGAATGGTGAAACGCTGCCCCTCTTGAATCCCGGCCTCCATCAGATTCTCGCGAACTTCGAAGAACGCCGGCTCCCCACTGTGAGAGTGATCCACAATCGGAAAAGCCAGTGAACCCGCGTCCGTGGCGAACACCAGGAAGTAACCGATGACTTGACCGGGGCTCCAAAGGGCTTCTCTCACATCCTCGACGCCATGAGCTTCAACCCGTGCGACGCGACTCCCATAGAGCGAGCTCGCATCGTCCGGGACCAGGCCCCCTTCGATCGTCGTCGTCCCATCGCCCATGAAAGTGGTGGGCCGACCAAACCAACCGTACTCATAGAACTCTTCGACCACTTGACTCGAGTCCGTCAGAGCCCCGACCGACCCGTGGGAGTTGCCGTGGTAGTAGTAATCCTGGTTCGATCCAACGTCGCGAAGCTGAATCAGATCGTCGAAGTGGGCTCCCGTCGTCACATACTGCCGGAGCACGTCATTGGTTTCGCTTCGCTCTTCGAGCACTTCCCAGTCCCAAGACAGATATCTTGTCGTTTCCTCACCGACACTTCGAAGCACTCGTCTGCCGTCCGCGGCATACTCGTACTCGGCAAGCGGCCAACTTGCTCCTGATACCCGAACTTGGACAAGTCGATCATTGGCGTCGTAGAAATAGTCGAACCTCGCGTCGGACTGGCGCGCGCCGTCGTCGGTGTAGGTGCGAGGGACTCCGTCCACGGAGGAATACTGGTTCATTCCTTTCTGATTGACATCCCCGTCCACCACCAACGCCCGTTCCACTCCCTCATCGGTCAATGAGGTCATCCGGTCGACACCATCAAGAACTCGATGACTAGCAGCGGCAGAAGAGTCCGGCTCGAATGAGATCATTCGATACGCCGAGTCCATCGAATAGCGGTCGAGGTGATTCAGGTGAACGCGATTCTCTTCAACCCGCCGACTCGTTCCGACTCCCCCCCTTCCGTTGAATTGGCTGAGGTACTCCGCCACCGTCGCTCCGAAGGAAGTCTGCCACCGCTGACGGATGGAGCGACCATTCGTGTCGTAACCACCGTCTCCTCCGACGGTGTGAGTGCCCTCCATACTTCGCTGATCGAAGTACGTGCCATTCCCATAATGGACCGAGATCACCCTTGGCCCGACATACTCAAACCCAGCGATCAGCTCACCATCGGCCTCGTGGATGACGCTCACACGGTCTCGCGCGTCGTAGGAGCTCAGTACCTTGCGACCGTTGGGGTAGGTGAGCGAGACTCTACGTCCCTCTCCGGACCACTCGGCATCCACGGACAGCGCGGGGCCTTGGCCGACAAGCTGCGTCTCTCGAATCTGTCGCGACAACGAGTCGTACCAGGTCTCGTACTCGACATCACGACCACCGCCATTGTCATCGAAGGAGTAGACGACCCGGTCGATCCCGTCGTATCCCCACTCCCTTCGATCGGAACCGAGGTGCGTCGTGGTCGCGCCCGTCTTGTCAAAATCGACCGAAATGGGCCGCCCTTCCGCGTCGTGATTCCAGCTTTCCACGGCTCCCGACTGTGTCGTCCGTGTGAGGAGTTCGCCATCCGCGTTGTACGCCCACTGTTCATTCGTTCCGTCTGGGTAATCGCACCGCACCTTACGATCCAGACCGTCATACGTGTACCGAGTCTCGTTGTCACGGTCATCGATCCGTGCCACCAGTCGATGAAGGGCGTCGTGTTCCGAAGAGACTTGGATCATCCCGTCGCCCCCGCCTTGAGAAACATCGCGATTCGACCACGAAGCGTTGGTTCCGTCCGCGGAAAGAAACGTTCGCCTCAGGAGCGGTCGCGTCAACCGGTCGTACTCGTACTCCACCTGGTTCCCCAAAGTGTCGATGGAGCGCACCAGGCTGTTTTGAGAGTCGTACTCGTAAAGGGTCGTCTGACCATTGGGCTCTTTTTCCTCCACCAACCGGTTCAAGGCATCGAAGCGACTGCTCCACTCGAAGACTTCGTTGGTGGAAATCAATGGAGACACTTGGATGGAACGAGTGCTCACAACGTTGCCGTTCGAATCGAACTCACGCTCGACGGAGTTTCCCAGGGCATCCTGGGTCGCAATCGGCCGGGAAATTCCATCGAATGCGGTCACCGAAACATCCGCATCCGCATCCACCACTCCGACCGTCCTCCCCAATCGGTCCAAGACCATCAGCGTGGAAACCAAACCGTCGCCAGGATCCAGGGCACCGTCATCCAAGGCACCAACGCTTCGCCCGGCGTAGTGAAACAAATGCTTGTCAACCCGAAACGCCCGGCCTCTGGCGTCGTATCGCATGTCCGTCCGAGCAAGGAGCTCCTCGGCAGCGCTGGATGCATCCACCGGACCATAGTGAAGAGTGCCGACCACATGGTCGGCACTGTCGTATCGATACTCCTCCCGGTTTCCGAGGCGATCAATGCGCTGCACGACGCGGTCATAGCCGTCCAACACTGTCAACCGGGAATGCCCACCCTCGGCGTCGATCCACTCGGTGATGTTTCCGTTGTCATCAATCACATTGTGGGTCAGTGACTCCTCCGGAAGTCCGACGCCGCGCCGAACGCTCACGATGACGTCTCGTTCGTCGTATCGGTACTCGTCGGTCACCTGCTCCGGCGTCCCGAGTCCCCGGGTACTCCTCACCAGGTTCTCGTTGGCGTCGTACTCAAAAAGGTTTCGAATCTGAAGCGCATCGCTGGGCGGAGGAGGATCGTTCTGAGCTTCAAAGAAGTCGAGAACTTCGACAACCCGGTGATTGAGGATGTCGTAGGCATACCGCGTCTCCACAAAGTCGTCATCCCCGGCAAGGTTGTCTTTGTGCTGAACGAGATGAGCAACGACGTTGTCGTTGGCGTCGTATTGAAATTTCTCTTCGTACCCAAAGACGGTGAGACTGGGATCGGGGGAGGCAGCAACATCGTCCGCCGCGTACTTCAAGACCACCTGGTCCAGCTCGTTGATCAAAAAGCTAGAGCGAACTCCCCGACCATCGGTGATCGACACGGGAACCCCTCTCTGGTTCTCGGGAAGAGCGCCCATGGCCCGGTAGCTGAATGTCGTCTCCCGCTGAACCGGGGAGGGGTTGGTTCCACTGTTTCTTCCCGGAGCTGCCACCGCATCTTCCACAGTTCGGGCCAGGTACCCTCCGCCCAGAGGGTCAATCCCTGACACCAAGCCACTTGGATCTGCGGCACCGTAGTATTCAAGGACGGTCACGTTCTCTTCTGCGTCTCGGGCCAGCGTCAATTGCCCATAATCATTGAACTGATACAACTCGTCGGCTGCTTGAACTCCCCGGGTCACGGCAGTTCCTCGCGGCAGTTCAGGAAGATCGACCAGTGGATATTCAATCTTGATGACGTTGCCGCACTTCTGGTCCGTCCGCCCATCTCCATTCACATCCCCCGTCGAGACAATTCCGGCCTCGTCAAACAAGACTTGAAGCTGAGCTTCCGAGATGCCCATCAGCGGAGCGAAGTAGGACCGAGCTGCGGAAAGGTCCTCCATGTAGTCCAAATAGTGCGTCGTCGTGTAGTCCGACGGTTGGTTCCCTTGCTCGAATCCCCTTGGATCCACCTGTCGAAACACCTTGTTGAACACTGGCTCATAGATGGTCTCGATGCGAATGCTGACTTGATCAGCACCTCGACCGTCCGCGAATCTTTCCACCAGGGAGGCATTGCCGTGGCTGGTTCGCGGGTGGTCTGCATTGTCCGTAAGAGTCAGTTCCGTCACTCCACCGAGGGTTCGTCGATTCTCGACCAACATGCCATCGTCGTTGTACCGAAGGCTCCTTGTGTACGAGTCGGGCTCGCCAATTCGAATCCCCTTGGTATGAACTCTCTCTTCGCAGAGTTGGCCTAAGCGATTGAACGTCAGGTCAGAAAGCGTGCCCATGCGGTCAGTCACACTGACCCGCATCGTTTCCCCATTGGCGCCCTGCGGAAGGGTCTGATACTCGTAGTGGTAGATCCCCCCAACCCCAAAGTCGGGCGCACCAATCGTGTGAGTCGATACGAACCCGAAGATTGGCAAGGCCGGGTCTTCGTGATACGTCCACTCGTACGCCGGCTTCCCCCCCAGCTGATTGGGGAGCACCAAGGACGTCAGAGCATGGGTGAGACGCGGGTCTGGATGCTGTCGGTAGGTGTAATACGTCCGCTTCCCATTCGGAAAGTCGTTGAACCCTCCCGTCGAGGTGATGGTGGGGCTCCTGACGCTGAGGATCTGCCCCAAGTTGTTGTAGTCGTAAATCCACTCTCGATTGGTGAAGTCTCGAATTCGGCTGATCCCTTGAGGATAGTCCGTGTCCTCGTAGAAGAGCTCGACCTCACGCCCATAGGACTCCGTGATCCGAATGAGCTTCTGATCCAAGAGCTCACCGACGCCGTCGTAGGTGAACGCAATTTGGTTGTCGTTGGGCGAGTGGATCGAAGAAACGACGCCGCGGATTCCCCCTCCCGTCCAGGTTTGAAAAAGAAGCCGCGTCCCACCAGCCATGCGCAACGTCATCACACCATCGTGAAGACTCATTCTTCCAAACCGTCCCGTGGTTCCTTCCCAGATGTTCGATCCCACTCGAACGAAACGATCCACCCGGCCAAACCCATGCATGTCTAGGTCGCCGCCTCCCACCTCCTCGAAGTATTGGCGGTAGTTGAATGACCAGGCGGGACCGAACAGAGACCGATCGTGGTTGACTCGAGTGAGGTGCCGGCGGCGGATCTCGAGATTCACCGCAGGATCGCGGCCTTCGATGAAGAGATCACGTTCCTCCCGCATCTCCTGCCCTGAGTGAGGAAGAATCGTCCCGGGCCCCACCCGATTCATCGCGAACGGACTGCAAGAACCGCCGCCGCCACAACCCGAAGAGACCCCGAGCACCGACCCGCAGGAAGGAGGCCCATTGTGACACGGGGGCTGCTCCTCGCCCTCGACCGGGTAGTCGAAGCTCGCGTAGATCACGCCACTTGACGTCAACGTGATGGTCGTCGATGCCGAACCAGGATCGGCGATCCCCTGGGTGTCTCCGGACCATCCCCAGAATGCGTAGCCAGGATCGGGAGTGGCAGCGATCTGAATGACATCGCCAACGCTTCCGGTGGCTTGCGACGGCCAGACCGAACCGTTCGGCCCGCTCAACACTGTCAAGGTGACCGAGTCCTCCAGGAAGTGCGCGGTCACCGTCGCCGAGACGGAGGTCGTGACCGAAGTATTCGCAGACGCGCTATTGGCCACGAGACCAGGCGGGGAACTCGACCAATGCGAGAAGCTGTACCCTTGCAAAGCCGACGCCGAGATGCCCAATGGACTTCCGGCCGCCACAGAGTTCGTCCCGGCCGGGTTGACCCAACCCCCTTCCGTGGCTCCGACGAAGACCGAGACGTTCGAGTTTCCGGCGTCGTCGAAAGCAGCGTAGATCGTGGCGTCCTGGGAAATCGTGATCGTGGTGTTCCAATCCGAGGGATCGGCAATTCCCGCAATGTCTCCCGTCCAAGCAACAAACGTGTGCCCCTCGTCTGGGAACGCACGAATCGCCTGCGGAATCCCGGTATCGACGACCCGTGGGCCCCAGGGGATGCACAGCCCGCTCCCATCGGGATAAACCGTCAGCGTTGCCTGAGCAGGGGTTCCCGAAAAGGTGGCGGTGACCGTCGCATCGACCGAAGTCGTCACCGAGGTTTGCGGGGCGGACGGGTCCGCGAGAATGCCAGGGGGACTGCTGGACCACCCCTCGAACGTCGCTCCTTGAGAAGGACGAGCGACCACCGTGAAAGGCATGTCATCATTGGTGTCCACGATCTCCACACCAGTCGGGATCGTGTCTCCGTCCCCCACCGCAGCGAGGGTCAGTTCGATGTCATCGTCAATCTCTTGGATGGAAAATTCAGCGGTGGCGTAGCGAATCTGCGCCGGAGGGTTCGTCGCGTGGAATGCCTCAATGACACCCGTCCCATCCTCGGTGTCCTGGTCCTCCCTCAACTCAATCGACCCCGTCTGAGGGATGTTCCAGTTGCTTTGGTCGAAATGAAACTGCTCGAAGACGAGAAAGCTCGTGTCTGACCCCGAGGCCTTCCCCACACCGACGATCATCGCTTGGCCTTCGGGAGGCTCCTGATTCAGGACGACCTCGAACTGCTCCGTCGTTCCCTCATCCATCTCTTGGGGAGCGTTCTCAACCACAATGGAAGGCCCGTCCCCCGTCTCGTCCTCCTCCGCGACGAAGTCTTTCGGGTCAATGGAGATCGAGCCACTGGTCTGAGAGATTCGGAAGGTTGCCTGGCCGTTGCTTGTGTCATTGTCTGGTTTCGCTTCGATCTCCAACAGCGCCGTCAGATTCCATTGATCGGGGGTGAACGTTGCCCGAAAAGTCCCCGACGACGGGGGGCTGCCGTTCAACACCAGGAGGTCGTTGTCTCCCGACCGCTTCTTGACCTGAATCTTGACGTCGGAGGGCGGTGGCGCGCTGAGGCCGATCCTCTGTACGGCGAATCCGCCTTCCGGAACGATGAGTGGCTCCTCCGAAACAACAAATGAAATCGCGTCGTTGTCGACTTCGTGGAGGGCAACCAACCGATCATCAATCAGGGAAGAAGGATCGGAGATCAGAATCGTCCCAGCTCCATCCACAAAGTTGGAGTCATCCTCCCCCGCCAGCACCAGCACCTCCGCATACTCGTCGAAATTGAACTCATCGAAGACGACCTGTGTCACTTCTCCCAGACTGAAAAGTGCATCGGAGAAGCCCCCCAAGGAAACCTGCAGGGCCACCTGTTGAGAGGGCGCGGAGGTGAGCCGAATGCGAAGGAGACTCGATTGTCCCTCGTCGATCACCAACGGGTCTGACTCGACCTCGATCGATGGCGGAGCAGGTGGCAGGAACGTCAGGTTGTCGATGGCTGCGACGTAGCCAGTGGGTCCCGTTTGGCCAAAAACCAGTGAGCGCCCGACTTGCCCGGGAAACAGGTCGACCTCGAGATAACGCCAGTCGAAGAGTGTACTCCCGTGAACGGGGGGCGGCTGCAAACCTGCGGGAACAGGATACTGAGCCAAGAGATCGCCCTGACCCGAGGGCTCCGAGTAGACTTGCACATAGTAGAAGTTCCCATCCCCAGGGTCATCGTCCTCATAGACCGAACGAAGGCTGAACGAGACGAAACCGTCTTCGACGTTGATGACCGAGAACCCAAAGCAGCCGAGCCCACAGAGTCTGAAATCGAATCCATTGCAGCCCGACGGGTAGTTTGTGATGGGCTGCTGGCCGAGACAGCCTGGATCTCGACCGGCGAGAACGCGGTGGCCAGTCGCAAATTCGACGCCGTACAGGTCCTTGTAGAAATCGCCAACGACCGTGTTGTGGTCCATCTCATCGAACGTCAAAGGACCGATGATCGCACGCGCTTGTTCCTCGCGGGCGCATAGTGGAGCGCTCATTGCCCCGAACAGAAACCACGACAGCGCGTTCCTGGTCCACCAGACTCGCAACAGACTCTCAGACGGCATCACGTTTCCTCCGACCGTAGACACGCCGGTCCCTGCCTTGAAACCCGGGACCAGAGGACACGGAGCGATTCTCAGACGACGGATGATTCACCAGTTGACGGCGCCCACCCTCAAGGAGCCTGCAGGAGCGTCCACACAACGCTTGCCTGCTCGTCGTCACGTGCCACGGTGACTTGGATCAGGACCTCTTCGTAGGGTCCGAAATCGGGAGTTCCTTCGTACTTCGCAACTCGTCCCCCAAGCTCCAGGGTTCGAGTGAGCCCTAGCTCGGCGAGAGTCAGAGCCGCGGGAGGGACGGGGCTTCCGTCCGGGGGGACGCCACCAATGGTCTCTGACCACTCAAGAAGTCGAGGGTCCCCCGCCGGGTGATTGGAAACCACCTCGACGAAGAAAGGCTCGCCGGGAGTCAAAGAAAACTCTGCCGGGTCTGGCAAGGCGTCCCCGTCGATGTCGAGGGAGTTGGCAGTCAGCGGGGGAGCCACGCCTCCCGGATCTCCGGGCTCAATCGAGAACGCAAGATTCGCATACTCGACGGGTTTGAAGGGACTCGCATCCGCTCTCGTGGCCGTGACCAGAAAGTCGTACCTCACGAAGTCGCCGAACTGGACGGTCCCCTTCAGGTCCGCGATTCCGTGGTTGTCTCCTGCTGGAACCAACGAGAGTCCCGTGGCATCCAGAGTGAGGGGCACCGTGGAGTTCGTGGTTGGCGGCGACGGAGTCCCGGAAACCGAGACCGCCCATGAGAGCAATCGAGGGTCCTCGGGCGGATGAGTCGAGTCAATCCTTCCCGAGAATGCCTGACCGTCTGGGGACAGGTTCACCGGCTCCAACCCAAGCCCGTGCAACAAGCTGAAGGCACTTGGGCTCAGCGTCTCCTTGAGAATCTGGAACCCAATCGCAAACGTGTCGAAGGGTTCTTCGCACTCTTCGAACACGGTCACTCCCAATGAAAAACCAAAGAAGTCACCAAACGCGGGTGTCCCTTCGATGCGAATCCGGTCCAGAGAGAGGCTGGGATCCCGCGCCAGCGAAGCCACCAAGCCCGCCGCCTGAAGGCTACTCGGAACCATGGTTCCATCTGGCAGAAGCCCCACGACAGTCACGGCCCAATCGAGATCACACCGCTCATCCTCCTCGAGGATCAGGTCCGCGGTGAACTCCTCGCCATCGGGCAAGTAGTTGACGGAAGTCGCGGGATACCTGAGATACCCAGTGAGAGGGTGGTCCACGTCAATGGTGAGACGCTGGGACGGAATCTCGACCCCTCCATTGTCGTACCGATTGTCCATGGCATGAAACGTCAGTTCGAACCGGTCGACCTTGCCGCCCCCGAGGGGACCTGGGCCGACACCACCGACCCCGCGGAGCGGTCCAGCAAACTCGAGAATGTCATCGAAGTCGCCGCTGATCCGCAGACTTCCGTTGGAGCTGTCGGACACGATCCGGTTCAGCGCCGTTTCCCCGGGTCGCCAGATGCCCTGATTGATTGCCAGAACCCCGTAACTCGTCGCACTGACAATCCGAAACTCATCGAGGTCGACCAGCCAAACGACGGCCGGTGAATCCTGGGCGGGATAGGTCTGACGATCGGGAGTCCGCGCACGAAGCTTGACAGAGATCTGCTCTCCCGGGCGCGCGCGAATGACCGGATCGGTATCGATCAGCTCGAAGTTCGTGATCGGACCTGCTCTTCGGTAATCACGAACCGCCGGCTCCGAGTCACGCAGAGTCTTCGCGTTGTCTGCAAGATTTGCCGCTCCTGTGGGGAGATTGGCGGCTGGGAACATGACACTTGGATTGGAGAAGTTGCCGATCCGACCCATTGCCGAGATCGGCTGAGGTCCGTGTCCCGCCATGATCGTTTCATAATCCCCGAGCTTCCACCCGTGAGAGAACGCAAACCGACCTCTGTCGGTTCCCACGAGATGCCCGCAGCCAAACACATGACCAATCATGTGTGCGAACTGATAAGGCACATCAAGGAGCGCGCTTCGCTCCATGACAACAAAGGCGTCATCCGGATTCGGGTGAACCATTTGACTCGCCATCGGATTACCAACCGCGGTTTCCGTCAAGAACACCACGATGTCCGCCTGAACCTGATTCCGGTAAACAAGAAGGTGATCCAAACCCGCGTGGCTTCCGCCAAACATGGTGAGGTCGTCCCAGACTTCTTGCGTCGTCCCCGGTTCTTGGTAGTCAGGGCATGAGAGACGATCCAATACGATTCGGAAGGAGGCATTGCTTTGGTCCAGCGCGTCCACGAGGTCTGAAAACGCGTCCTCCACCTCGTTGTAGTAGATGGAAGACGTCAGGCTGGTCGCTGCGACCAGGATTTTGACCTCTTTCGGATGCGGAATGACCAGCTCGGGCTCGCCACTCTGCGGGTCGTCCACGCGAGTCGATTCCACCAGAGAGCACTCACCGACACTCAGAGCACCCAGATCATAGTCGCTGACGATCGGCGCTCCGGTTCGCATGCTTACCACTTGGTAGATGCCAAGAGTCGGAGCAAGAGCTTTCCCATGCACGACTCCATTCCGATAGATGAATCGCACCTTGCTCGCACCTTCGTGACCCACAACATGCCCCTCGGCACGGAAGTAGGGAGCGACACTGTCACTTTCTTCGGAGTTCACACGGAGTGTGATGACGAAGTCCATCTCCGCGTCACGAAACGCGTTGAAACGGTAGGTTTCCCCGACGTTCATGGAATAGAAGTCGTTGGTGAACTCCACGGCTTGCGCCCGCACCACAGGAGGCAGGACTTCCGGCCGCGCCAACTCGGTCGGCACAAACACATCAAGCTGACCGTGCGAACGATCAGTCAAGAAGACAAAGGTCGCGAGAACCAACATCCACGCCGTCGTAGTCAATGATCGGCCCTTCGGTTCACGAGACTCTCTCCCCCACCGGAAGTTGTTCGTCACGGATCAGGCTCCTTGCTGCCGACGCGCTCCCTATCGAGGCGTCGCTCAGAGACCTGGTGAGCCCGCGTGACAGAATCTCGTCAACTTTCTCTGCGCGGTCCCCGTGTGGAGTCCCTGCGTGTTCTTCAACATCGCGCCGTTCGTCGAATGGAACTCGATGTCGAAGTGGGGAGCCCTCTCAGGAATGAGTTGCAAAGCTCCCAATGGTCTTTCGCCGGTCGCGCGGCAGTCAACCAAGAGTGGCGCCACCCGCACCGCTCTTGTCAATCGAGAATGGCGGCACGCAGACAAGCAGAGAGATCCGACCGCGGTGAGGGATGGAACCGGTCGGATGCGGAAATCCAATGCCAGCCTTCGGTGAGGAGGTGCTTGGAGCAGAAGTCGAAAAGCACTCCCGACGGACGCTGGCTACTCGTTGGAAACATCGTTCCGGGCAACCGTCGACTCTACGCAGATCGATGACCGGACCTTCCCTCGGAACCAACGCTCCTTGGATCGCACCAGCTGAAGATGAACCAGTCCCCTCTTCACCAATCCGGTTCGGGAGTCGATGACGACTGCTTGATGTCGATGTCCGTTGAGTGGCTTTTCATCTTCGCCGAGAACCACTCGACTCGTGGTTCGAATGACGCTCTCTTCTCGGCTCGCACGGACCAGCGTATTCACGTTTTCGCTCTTCACGGCGATCGCTTCTGAGTTTCCCAGGTGCTCGTCCAGCGTGTTTGGCCAGGAATCACCCACTGCGATGCCCTGCGGACCCTGGGCAGGAAACAGCAACCTTGCCTGAGAGCAAAGGGACTCATTCTGAAGGAGCGCCTCGACCATCCCACTGTTGGGCACTCGCAGAACGCGTTGCCTGGTATCCCTTAGGGAATGATCGACGTCGCTGAGATCGAGGGAGAGACCCGCCCGGTCCACCCGAACTCCGTACTCGACATTTGCAAGGCTCAGCCATGGCGCACGGACGTCTTCGAGCACCGTTCCCGGATCTGTCGCGGGTGTTGCTGCCATCGAGTCAAACATCACTTGACCGAACAGCGGGACCTCCACGAAGCCCTTGACTTTGGTCCATCGAATGACAGCTTCCATGAACTCCGGGGTCACATCGACGACTTCCATCTCGCAACAAATCTCGAGCTGCGTGTTCGCGGAGACGCTGTCCGCCCCGCCTTCGTCGATGGTGAGTGCCGTCTTCGTGACGACATCGAACACTTCGATTTGTCCCACTCGGAGCTCGTAAGGGAGGGCCGTTGACGGGAAGGAGCCTTGCATCGCGAAGACCGTTGCCAGAAGAAGGATGTCCATGCTGAGGTTCCTTTCGGGAGAGTCGTCTTGGCCCCACAAATGGCGAGTGCCCAAGCGGAAGCCCTTGGCAGGTCGCAGGAATCGAACCGAGCCTCGCGCCCCGACACCAAATGGGTCATCGCAACTCGAGGCGCTCCCGCCACACGACTTCGCCGCTCGGGGCCACGACACGGAGCTCATAGTTGAGTCCCGGGCGAAGCAACAAGACGGGGGGTTGCCCCTCCCGCCAGATCACACAGTCAAGGGGAACGGCCTCAGGCGACTCGTCCGCGACCCTTGCTTGGATCGCAAGAGGCTTTCCCAAGCCCGGTCGCTCGTCAAAGTTTCCGGTGTCAAGGTCAACTTCGCGGCGCAAGCCTCCCATCTTCATCCAATGGGGACGGCCAGACTCAATTCGGGAACGCGGAAGAAAGACAGAGACATCGATGTAGGACGTTGCGGAGAAGGGATGTCCCTCCTCGGAGACGAACACCGTTGCTTCGGAACGAAGGCCGACGCCTTCCGCCTCACGATAGAGGGGATGCTCGTACTCCAGAGAGTGCGCCTCCTTCATGACCATCAGATCGACGGTCAAGGGATCAATGCCACTGTGTTGGCGAAAGCGCCCACCCATGGGGACAAGCGAAGGCATCGAACCATCGGGAGTAGCGAGTGGCATCTCACTCATGTGGTGGCGTCCACTCCAGACGAGCACGCGAGCCTCGGGCTCGGCTCGGAGGAGCTCTGCCAGGTTCTTGCCCTGCTGCTCCTCGCGCCAGCTCTGCCGCCCCATGGGCATTCCCGCATATTCTTCGGGAATGGTCGAGAAGTCCGCTTCATACCCGACGACCTTCCATCCGAGGCCGAGAGCGCGACGAACGAGATCTCCCAGCGCCGGGTCCTTCGTATAGAAGCCATCGGAAGTCAGGGGATATCCACGCGCAGCGAGCGCCGCTTCGTCCGCGTCCAGGGTCTCGAGGGCCAGATGAGTGAATCCGGCCTGCGCAAGTGGCTCGAGGAGTTGATTGGCAAAAGCACGCTCCTGACTGCGGCGATGCTCTTCGTTGAGCATGACGACCCGCTGGCGGCGGGCAAGTTTGACGATTTCTTCCATCGCCGGTCGCGGCTCCAATTCGCCAAGCCGCGAGTCGTCAGCTCCCGCGGCCTTCTCTCTGGCATAGGCGAGGCTATCCAGGCGAATTGAGTTTTTGGCGTCATGAACAAAGGTCAGGCGCGTCGCCAGAAGATCCATCCACAAGTTTTCTTGACCGAGGGCGCGCACCTGCGGTGAGACCTCCTCGAGGGCGACGATGGTGGCCAACACACCTCTTGGTTCCGCCTGTCGAAGAACCGTGATCAGATCAAACTCGGAATCCTGGGCACTGACCGGCGCAACAACAAACATGCAAAACAGGGAGACAAGCAACATGGGAAGCGTCGTTCCGCTCCAAGCCTGCATTCTCATGCCCCACTCCCTTGTTGCGAGGTGATTCATCAAGCCTCCCTCGTCGGACCAACAAGAAGGTGCTTGGCGATCGAGAAGTCGATCCAGAGATTCCGCACGCTTTGCAAGAGCGCCCTCGTCTTGAGAATCCCCCGAGGAACAGGTGGAGCCCGCACCTCAAAACTCGTCAACTTTTTCGAACAAGTTCGGGTGCGTGGGGAAGCTCTGCGGGGAGCTATCCCAGTTTCACCAAGAAGCGCTCGTAGTCGTTGACCCGCGTCCGCTTGCCGCGAAAGACGACCTCATGTCCCTCGTCTTCGAGGCGGGAGCGTTGGGCGGAAAGGCCTCCCGGGTACTTCTCATTCAGCTCGCCCCCGGATTTCAAGGTCCGCCAATAGGGGACGATGCGGACCTTGCCCTCTTCCTCTTCTTCCCCGGCGGCCCCTGCCACAACACGCGCATGAATGCCGGTGACGATCGGACAGGCCATGGTCGCGCCGTGCTCCCGTGCCAAGTGCTCGCGAATCTGAAGGACGGTCAGGAGCTTGCCTTTCGGCACCTTGCGCATGAGAGCGGCCACCTCGGAGGGTGCCGGGATCAGAATCGTCCCCGGTCCGTAGCGCTTCTTCATTCCGCCAGTCAGCGTCTGGACCCGGGGCATGTTCTTTGCCTCCGCGAGCTTCTCGCGAAAAGTCTTTTTGGTCGACACTTCCCATCCCCCATCCCGGTGAGCGGCCCAATGCAAAGAGGGCTCCTCGAGTTCGAGGAGCCCTCTTGCGGTCCTGTTTCTTTTTCGCGAGGAGCGGGTCAGGGGGCGCGGATCTCCACCAAGGACGCCCCTCCTGCGGCTCGAATCTGGTAGTCGAAGCCAACCAGTTCCGAAAGTTCGGCGAGCATGGTCTCTAGGTCCGCACTCTTCGGTGAGTAACGCACTCGATGCTCTTCCATGGACGCCGGATACATGATCGTGACATCCAAAGCGTTCTCAATGTTCTGGAACAGCTGCCCCAGGCTCTTTTCCTTGCCACGTGACTTGCTCGCAGGCTTGCGTTTCGGCTCGGCCCGGGCCACTTGCTGCGGTTCGGCCACAACCGCGGCTCCGTCCACGAATCGTGAACGCGATCCCAACGTCACCGAAAGCTGCTTGCTCTTGCCATCACGGTTGACCTCGACGTCGAGGACGTCGCCCGCATGCTTTTGCTGCAACACGGCAAGGAACCCGTCGAGATCGGCGACGGCATCACCGTCGACGCCGACGATCACATCTCCCGCACGAATGCCAGCACCTGCCGCCGGCGCACCTTCCACCGTGCTTGCGATCTCCACGCCACCGCTGCCTTCTCCAGGAACAATGCCGAGAAACCCGGCTTCCTTTTGGCCCTGGCCGGATCCCTGCCCCTGACCGGACGCGCGATCTGCTCTCACGATCTCGCGCCGCTGTTGCCCGCCTCCGCGATGCCCACGCACCTGACGTGCCTCGGCTGCGAACCCGGCAAGAGCCATGCTCGGCAAGCCGGTCGGCGAGAAGATGCTGAAAGACATCCCCGCGTGGTCCGAACGACCGGCGATCCCGATGCCACTGAAGTGCTTGGCCACCACGTCGGCGCCCGGCATCAGTCCGAGATCGAGCATGCCGTCGGTCTCGGCAGAGATGGCGGCGGCCGCCATCGGCAAGAACTGGTAGCCAGTGCGCACCGCGCTGCGCAGGTCCGCAAATGCCAGGAACGACAGCCCGGAGGAGTCCTTGTTGCAGTCGAGTCCTTCCATCACCTTGCGGAAAGATTCATTGGAGACCACCGAATTCTGACGCTTGCCTTCTTCCATGGCGCGCAGAGACGTGCGCAAGGAAAGGGCGTTCATGGCCAGTGCCAAGTAGTCGTCACCGACCGCCAGAGCCGGCTGCACCGGAGCGCCAGGAATCATCATGTTGTAGCCGTGGAAGTTGCCGGGCATCGACTTGATCTGAGTGAACTGGATGCCCTCGTTGCGCGCCACCGCCATCCCCATTTCGAGGAGCTTTTCGAACTTCGTGCGATCGCCCACTTCGATCATGACCATGCCTTCCGGCAACAACCCCATGCTGCCGCCCGGCGCCGTCAGGTAGATGCCGAGTTCAGAGCCAAAGGCCGGCAACACTTCGTGGCGGAAGTCGACACCGGTCTCCTTTTCCAATTCGATCAGGCCCTGCTCGATGCCTGCTTCAGAGCCCGGGAACAAGTCCCCGACAGCGGTGAGGAGCTCGTGCAGCATTCCTTCGGCATCGACATTCGCGCCGACGTAGAGTCCCGTTTCCGCGGGAGCGTGTCGAATGAAGTCGAAGCGCTGGTCACTGCAATCCAGCAGAGACAGCAGCCCCTTCGGCTTGTCGCCGTAGCTCACCGCGATGCTGTCGCGCACGCCGCCGTTCACGAAACTGGAAGCGAAACCGAGGGACTCGACCGAGGTCAGACCGGCGAGTTCCATCTCTTCCATGACGATCGGCGGGATGAACTTCTCGAAGATTCGGCAGGCGTTGGCGGCGTTGACGTAGACCAAGATGGACGGGTCTTCCGAAGCCACCGAACCCATGAAGTTCTTGAAGGCCTTGGAATCAGCCAAGCTTTGAGCGCTGCCACGACCGATGCATTGCGCCAAGGTGTCCGGGTGACCGCCAATCCACCAGCGATCTCCGTCCTGAACACGGTAGAGATTGGTCTGAATCGTCGGAACGTCCGGAACACGAAGCGTGAATCGGTCCGCTTGACGCCCGGCGATCCGATGCGAACCATGCTCCATCCCGGCTTCTTGGATCATCTGCTGGAACACGTGCTCCAGCCCGGATCCGGCATCGACTCCGATCACGAAGTCGACGGCGAACTTGACGTTCGGGGGAATGCCACTGCCACCGTTTTCGAGGGCCGCCATGGCTCCGGCCATTCCGCCGAAGCGGTTGAGCAGCCGGGCACTGATCGGGTTGCTCGCAGAGATGTCATAGGAGTCGCCGTCGAGCTGGACGCGGAGACCGCGTAGCGCGATCTCGAGCGAACCATCGACGAACTGGTGGGTCGGAAGCTGGGCGAGGAGCTGACGCAGGCCGCCCGTCGCGAGGAACGGCGCTTCCTGAGTCAGCGGCGCCAAGAACTCCTGCACCTCGGGTTCTTCCAGAAGGGAAACGAGATCCAGGGAACAGGTCCCGTCCATGAGGCGCTTGCCGTCGATCGAGGCGTAGAAAATCGCGTCGGCGGGGACGCGGTCGGCCAGCCGAGGGGCTGCCATCGATGCGCCATTGATGCCCAGGAACGCCACTCCCAGGGCCAGTTGTTTCATCACCATTCCATCATCTCCTGACCAGGACGGGGGCCGTGCCGCGGCCCGTCGGCGGGATTCCAATCCCCCGAATGTTTCAGATCTTCGTCGCTTTCCCCGGCGGACTCGAGCCAGGCCCTGCGACACCAACCCCTGCGCGGGAGGGACCAACCTTCTACCGCTGCCACCGTTCCTACCAACGTCGGCAGTGTGCGGTTCGAAACCCCTCGCAATCCGCAGGCCGAGATGAGAGTTCGCGACTTGGCGAGGGGTTGGAAAAGGAAGAAGGGCCTCGCGGATGAAACTCCTCGCGGGCCCTTCATGAACCCCCTTGCTCTGGAAGAAGGGGGAGGTCGGGTATTTGAAAAACCCCACGGCTGCTCGAACCGGCCGAAAAACCGCAAAGGAAACCGGGCTAGCCTTGAACCAATCTCAACCGAGAGACCGATCCGACCAGTCCGAGGGGTCGAGAGAACACAACCTCAAAGGCTGTGCCATCGGTCGCGACTTTTTCAGGGGCCGTCCCCCCGGAGCGTAAGTCAATCAATAGAAACGACTTAGTAAAAGCGAAGATTCCCGCGAATGGGAATCTCGGAAGCCCGATCGGTTCGGTTGGAAACGCACACCGAGCGATTGCCTTCAGAAGTACTTCGGCAATACCGCACGCAGCTTTTCCACGGTTGCGGGAGGACGCCGGTCCTCGGCAGTGATGATCGCGAACTGGCATGCGGAGCCACACCCACAAGCTCGCTCATCACCCCCCAGTCGCGTGATCAGATCCTGGAGCAGCTCCCGCGCGTGTTCGGCGTTCTTCGAGAGATTCGACAACACCGACTGGATATCGACGTCATCCTCTCCCTCTCGCCAGCAGTCGTAGTCGGTGACCATGGCGATGAGCGCGTAGCAGAGTTCTGCCTCTCGAGCCAACTTCGCTTCCGGAAGGACCGACATGTTGATCAGACCGGCGCCGTAGGAACGATACAGCTCGCTTTCCGCTCGAGTGCTGAACAACGGCCCTTCCATGCAGACGATGGTTTCGTCCGTCTGGCCGCCGGGAAGCTGTCGCTGGCGAATCGCCTCGACGAAGGTTGCCGAAAGCCGTCCGCAGAACGGATCGGCGAAGGCGACATGCCCGACGATGCCCTCCCCAAAGTAAGTCGATGGACGAGATCGGGTGCGATCGATGATCTGAGTGGGAACCACGAAGTCCAGGGGCGCGAGTTCTTCCTTGAGACTTCCCACCGCAGAAAACGAAACGACCTGTTCGACCCCCAGGCTCTTCAGCGCACACAGATTCGCTCGCGAGTTGACCTCGGTCGGAAGAATCCCGTGACCGCGACCGTGGCGCGGCAAGAACGCCACGACCTGGTCGCTGATTTCGGTCAGGGTGATCTCATCCGAAGGAAGTCCCCAGGGAGTATCCACGGTCACCCGATCCATCACCTTGGCGCCGGGGATTTCGTAGAGACCACTACCGCCGATCACGCCAATGCGCGGAATTGCCTGAGCCATGAGGAGCCTTCTCGTTCAGACGTCCAAGAACTCGCACAGCTCGGTGAGGTTCTTCACCACCGCCTTGGGCTTGATTTCGGAAGGTAGCTTCTCGCCCTTGCGGTTGACCCACACACACGGCACGCCCATGTCATGGGCCACGCGAATGTCGTGGTAGAGAGACCCCGCCACGTGCAACTGGCCTTCGGCACGATTGCCCAAACGCCGCTTGGTTTCTTCGAAGTGTGGCGCGGCCGGCTTGTAAGCGCGCACGTCTTCGGCGGTGATCATCTCCGCAAAGGGGATTCCCATGCGATCGACGGTCTGGCGCAAAGAGGATCGTTCGACGTTGGAGATGATGCTGAGGGGCCAGTAACTACCCAGGCGTCGCAATGCGCTGACCGTGTCTTCGAACGGCGGCCAATCCTTGATCGACTCGGCGAACCGGAAGGCCGTTTGATCGTCGAGCTTGACTTCCAGCTCGCGCAGCGTGTCCTGCATGCTCAGCGCCAGGATCTCGCGGTAGTGACGATAGGGAAGCTTCTCCCACTCGACTTCCTTGGCCTCTCGACGCTCCAGGAATTCGTCGACGGAGATCGGCAACAACTCGGTGATGCCTTCATCTTCCATCGCTTGACGAATCCCCCCGTCCCAATCGATCAGGGTGCCGTAGCAATCGAAGGTGAGCGCGCGGACCTCTCCCGCGTCTTTCCAGCCAGTCTTTGCCATGAACTCCTCGTGAGGTTTCGCGGGAGAAATCGGAGACGCTGATCGGGGCGCTCCGCAGAATCTGGCTATGGTATCCGACCCGTCCCCGGATCCCTCCTGAAGACCGCGATTCCCATGGCAAACTCCTCTCCTGTGGTGCCTTCCTCCCGCGTGGTTCGGTGCCTGGCTTGTGGTTCCACGGTCGATGAAACCCCGCCCCCCGACGTCTGCCCTTTTTGTGGAGGACTCCCCGAGCTGCGCCACCAGCTCACCCCAGAACTGGGAAACAAGGTCCGGGACCTGGCAGCGGAGCGCCGGAAGAACCCGGAACACCCCCTGGACCGCAGCGGAGTCTGGCGCTTTCGGGAAATCGTCTACGGCGGGGAGCACTCCCCCATCGCCACCTTGGGAGAGGGCGGCACCCGGCTGATTCGCCTGATGCAGATCGGCGACGAAATGGGCATCGAGCTGCACGCCAAACACGAGGGCGACAACCCCACCGGATCGTTCAAGGACCGGGGCATGACCGTGGTCATGAGCGACGCCGTGCGGCGTGGATCGCGAGTGGTTCTTTGCGCCTCGACCGGAAACACCTCGGCTTCGGCGGCCGCCTATGCCACGAGCTCCGGACTCAAGGCCGGAGTCGTGTTGCCCAAGGGACAAGTAGCCCTGGGGAAACTGGCCCAGACGCTGTTCTTCGGCGCCCAGCTCCTGGAAGTCGATGGCAGCTTCGACGATGCCATGCATCTGG
This sequence comes from Planctomycetota bacterium, assembly GCA_028289345.1. Classification (GTDB taxonomy): domain Bacteria; phylum Planctomycetota; class B15-G4; order B15-G4; family SIAN01; genus JANQQL01. The sequence goes on from JANQQL010000015.1 coordinate 262,899, forward strand.
TGCGCGAGCTGTCCCAGGACCCGCGGGTGACCCTGGTCAATTCGGCCAACCCGATTCGCTTGGACGGTCAGCGCACCATTGTGTTCGAGGCGTTCGAGCAGCTGGGCTACGAGGCGGTGGATTGGCTGGTGTTCCCAGCCGGGAACCTCGGCAACTGTTCGGCCTTCGGCTGGGCGGTCGATGACATGGTGAACCTCGGGTGGTTGGACCGTCCGCCGCGGCTGGCGGCGGTGCAAGCTGCCGGAGCTGCCCCATTCCATGCGTCCTTTGAGCAAGGGCTCGAAAAGTTGGAACGGGTCCAGCCAGAGACCGTGGCCACGGCCATTCGCATCGGCAACCCGGTCAGCTTCCCGCGAGCCCGTCTCTCCATCGAAAAAACGGACGGCGTCGTCCTGTCGGTGACCGATGAGCAAATCCTCGAGGCCCAGCGGCGGCTCGCACGGGACGGCGTGGGATGCGAGCCCGCGTCCGCCGCCTCTTTGGCGGGACTCCAGCAGCTCTGCGACCGTGGTGAGGTGACTCCGGGAGACCGGGTGGTCCTGGTTCTGACCGGTCACCTGCTGAAGGACCCCCAGGCGCTGCTGTCTCAGAACCCCACGGTGCAGCAGGTTCCGGCCGGGGAAGTGGAGGCCGCTGCCCAGCACCTGGGACTGTGATCCGGGCGGCGGTTGCACCCGGCGTCAGAATACGCATACTGCGTAACGCAAGATGCGTAATCAGCCCCCGGGAGCCCCTGTGAGAAACCCGTTCCAATACGGCACCGTGGTCCGCGGCGAGGCCTTCTGCAATCGGCGCGAGGAGCAGAAGACCCTGCGCCGGGCGATCGAGAACGGCGACAAGTTGTTCGTCTACTCCGAACGACGCCTCGGCAAGACCTCGTTGGTGCGCACCGTGCTCGACAAGCTGCCGAAAAAGAAGTTCCTGCGCGTCTACGTCGACCTGTGGCCGACCGACAGTGAAGCCTCTTTCGTCGAGCAAACCGGACGAGCCATGGCTGGTTCCTTGGGCACCACGGCCAACAAGATTCTGGAGGCGGTGAAGACGTTCTTCGGCAGCCTCGCCCCGAGCATCTCCCTGGATGATTCGGGCAAGCCCACGCTCACGGTTCGCTTGGGAGAAAAGGAAAACGCCGCGCAGCAGATCGAAGAAGTGCTTTCGGTGGCCAAGCGAGTGGCGGATCGCGGCGACCAGACGGTGGTCGTCGTGTTCGACGAATGCCAACGGATTCTGGAATACGGCAGCGATTTAGTCGAACGCAAGCTGCGCAGCACCATCCAGCACCATGACAACGTCTGCTACATCTTCCTGGGAAGCCGCAAGCACCTGGTGCAGAAGATGTTCCTCGACAAGTCCCGCCCCCTTTACCGAGCGGCCGGTCACTATCCCCTGGAACCCATCGAGTCCAAGCATTGGGTTCCGTTCATCCGCACAAGGTTCCTCGACGCCAAGAAAGGGGTCGAGGACGAGCAAATCCAATCTCTTTGCGAACGCACAGAAGGACACCCTTTCTACACCCAACACTTGTGCCATGCGCTTTGGGAACAGTGTGAGCCAGGCAAGAAGGTGACCGACGCCATGGTCGACGCGGCCCTCGACACCTTGCTGGCTCGGGAGGGGCATGCTTACACCACGTTGTGGGAGTCCTTCGCGATGAACCAACGCCGGTTCCTCACCGGCCTTGCCACCACCCCCCGTCCCGTCCAGCCGTTCTCGTCGGCGTTCGTGCGCGACCACGGATTGCGTTCGGCATCCAACGCGCAGAGAGCCGCCGACGCCTTGATGGACCGGGACGTCATCGATCGCGATCACGGCTCGTTCCTGATCGTGGATCGTTTCTTCAAGCTTTGGATCCAGCGCGCCGTCGCCCCCTGACCACGGGGAACGAACCCGATTCGTGGCGGAACTCCGCGATTCCCCATCAGCCCCCTCCGTCTTCCCAGGGATTCCGTGCGGAATCCAATCACTCCACTGTTCGGGTTTCTGTTGGGGGCTAGACTCCTTCCCGCTCGTGCACGGTGCGAGCAGGTTGAAGACATCCATGAGAGAGATGGGGATAGGGAATGAGTCAACTCAGCAATGTTCGAACCGGCGTTCTCCTCGCGGCGGTCTGCGCCGCCGGAGTGACGTCGGCATTCGCCCAGGACAAACAGCCCGTGGATCGTCCGGACGAACCGGTCGTCGGAGCAGCGCGCGACCTCACCGTCGTGCCGAACCTGGGCGACGCTCGAGAGACCAACGGGGTTCGGTTGTGGGAGAAAAGGATCTCCATTCCCGGTGCTTCGTTCTTGAAGGCCCACCTGGTGGACGTGAACTTGCAAGAAGGGGACGTCCTCACCATTCTCAATTCCCGTGGCCGGGTCGTGGAAAACATCACCCGCCGTGGTCCCAAAAACTGGGGCACCTTCTGGGCCCTTTCCGCATTCGGCGACGAGCTGACTCTGCAGCTACGCGTTCGCTACGACTACGAGCGACCTCCGTTCAGCATCGACCAGGTGATTGTCGGCAACGACACCATGTTCGCCGTGACGGGCGGCGATGACGATGGCCCCGAGAGCCTCTGCGGAGCCGGCGACTTTGAAGACGTGGAGTGCTACCAATCCGACGCCGCCAAGTGGGCCAACGTCTTGGCGTCCGTCGGCGTGATGTCGGTGGGTGGCAACCCGAGCGTTTCTCTGTTTTGCTCGGGCTGCAACATCTCCCCTCTGAACTACGTGCTGACCAACGACCACTGCATTGAAACCCAGGGCCAATGTGACACCAGTGAGTTCGTGTTCAAGTTCTATCGCATGGGCTGCAACAACGGGGCGCCCACGACTCCGGACTGGCAAGCGTTTCGTTGTGACGACATCGTCGCCAGCTCTCCCTTCATCAGCTGCGACCAAGGATTGTCGGACCTCGACTATGCTCTTTGCAGCGTCATCGGCGACCCGGCCTCGATCTTCGGATTCGCCCAGCCCGACCCCAATCCCCTGACCGATGGGGAAGACATCTACATCATCCAGCACCCCGCGGGTCGTCCCCACGAGATCACCCACGGCGGTGGCATCGACGTGGACGTCGACGGCACGGTGCTTCGCTACTACAACACGCTCGACACCGAAGGCGGCAGCTCCGGATCCCCTGTGTTTCGTGACTCCGATGACAAGGTCGTCGGTCTCCACCACTGTGGTGGCTGCTCGACGCCCGGGACCGGCAATCGCGGAATGCTGATGTCCGACATCTACCCGGAGATCGAGGGCTTCCTGTGCAGCCCCAGCCTGGAGATCACCGTCGCGTCGATGTCCGCTCCGACGGAAGTGAGCGGCAACGGCGACAGCATCATGCACCCGGGTGAAATCTGGCAGGTCACCCCCACGGTTCGAAACTCGGCATGCAGCGACGACGCGACCAACGTGACCGCGGACATCCAGGTCACCGCGGGCTCGGCACCGATCACCCTGCTCGATACCAGCGCGAGCTTTGGCAACATCATCGCAGGCGACGCCGCCGCCTCGGCCGCGCCGGTTCGCTTCCGCATCAGCTCCCTGGCAACCTGTGGGACCGACATCTCGCTCGACGTGGTCAATGTCAACGCCAATGAAGGCGGCCCGTTTGGCGACAGCCTCGGTGCTTTCGAGCAGACGATTGCCGAGGCAACACTCGGCACCGAGTTCATGGACGATTACTCGGCGGGCCTCGGGGCCTGGTCCATTGTCGACGGGGGCACCGGATCCGGCCCGGGTCAGACCTGGACCGACGGCAATCCCAATGGCCGCTTCCTGCCGTTGACCGCGCCCTTCGTCATCGTCGACTCGGACGCGCATCTCAATCAGGACATGGACGAAGAGCTGATCAGTCAGACCTTCGACGTCTCGAACGCGACCATCGTTCAGCTGCAATACACCCACAACTTCAACTGGGGTTCGGGGGGGATGGACGAACAAGGAGACGTAGAAGTGCGCTCCAGCCTGACTGGTGGCGCGTGGGTCAACGTCGCCAACTACTCCGGTGCAGATGCCAGCGGCACGGTGAACCATGACATCACCAGCCTCGCCGCCGGCGCCTCCGACGTGCAGGTCCGGTTCCATTACTACGACGCCCGCAACGAGTGGTGGTGGGCCATCGATGACGTGTTCTTGCTCGCCGGAAGTGGCTTTGCCTGCAACACCGGCTCGTTCGAACTGTTCGGCACCGGTTGCAACGGGACCGGTGGCAACACCCCGATCCTCGAAGGACTGGGCTCTGCCACCACCGACGGCGACATCACCCTGCGGATTCGCGACGGTTTGCCGAGCGGATTGGGCCTGCTGTTCTGGTCCACCACCGACAACGCGAGCGCCAGCCCGTGCGTGTTCCAGATCGGCTTCCCGACGTTCTTGACCATGATTCTCTCGCTCGACACCGGCGGCGAATGGGAGCTGAACGCTCTGTCCCCACCTGTGCTGACCGACATCCACGCCTACTTGCAGTTCCTCGGCAAAGACGCCGGTGCGGCAACCGGGAAGTGGAGTTACTCGAACGGCTTGGACGTGCTGTTCCAGATGTAGTGTGATGAGTTCCCTCAGCCTTCAAGGCTGGACAACTCCATGACTTGCTCGAGGGCTCCTTTCTGCGGAAAGGGGCCCTCGTTTCTTTTTCCGAACTGAGATGCAACAAGGGGAGGGCCCATGCGCCTGACCGGCCAAACGGGTCACCAAAAATTCGAATCTCTGAAAAACGTGATTGCTAGGGAAAGACTCCGGAAATCCCCAGATCGAGAGGTCACCATCTGCTGGTCATTGGGCTAAACAAACCCGTGGAACGCCCGCCGGAATTCGCGGGCCGGTGCATCGGGGTGAGTGAGAAGGCCTTCTTGGTCGTGCCTTCGTGTCAACTCCCTCGCCCCACTCCGAGAGCCCTATGAATCGCCAGCAGATTCAAATCGAGTCCTTGTTGGTCCACACCGAGTTCGTGCAACGCTTGGCGAGAGAACTCTCCCGCGATTGGCACCGGGCGGACGACGTGATCCAAGAGACTTGGTTCGCCGCGCTTCACCGGGCACCGTTGGACTACGGCAAGTCGCCCAAGGCATGGCTGCGGAAAGTCGTCATCAACGCCGCTCGCCAGTCAGCTCGTCAAGAAAAGACCCGACAGCGACATGAGAACCAGCAGGCGGCTACCGGCCAGCCCACAGAGCACCCGACCGTGGCCACCGTCCGCGACGAAATCACCGAAGCCGTCCGCCAACTCGATCCTCGCTGGCGCGAAGTGGTGACGCTCCGCTACTTCGAACAACTCAGCTTCAAAGACATCGCAGACCGGACCGGGATTCCCGTGGAAACCGTCCGGTCACGACTCAAGAAAGCCAAGGCCGTCTTGCGCGAACGCCTGGACCGCAAACTGGGAAGCCGACAGGGCTGGTGCGTCGCCGCGCTCGCACTTGCGAAGCAGCCGGTTTCGGGCTCGCGACTTCCGACCCCGGAACGAAGCACGCACCAATCGATGCTTGCCACTGGGTCGCGGCTCGGTCGTGGCGTCGGCTGGCTAGCCATCTCGGCGGCCGGACTGGTGCTGATCAGCTTGCTGCTTCTCGTTCCGGACTCTCCGCCACCTGAGACCGCGATCGCACGGGGGACTCCGTCAGAACCCCCGGCAACGGAGGTCAGCCCGAGAACGACCGGGCAACCGTGGCGGCCTCCGGTCACCGTTTCGGAAGCCGTCGTCGAAGCCGCGACCACGGCGCCTGCGCCTTTCCGCTACTACGTGGGCGGCACGGTCGTCGACTCGACGGGCCAGCCGCTGGCCGGAATTCCGGTGTACCTCGGCAACCCGGCCAGTGTCGCCACTTTCCACTCGAGACTGGAGTTCGAACAGAATCCTCCGGAGCAGCTGAACCCGCGGGCCGGCCTGACGTGGCGGCGAGTCGTTTCCGGTCCTGCCGGGGAATTCCTCTTCGAGTGGGACCGGCCGCCTTATGGCTGGTCTCTCGGTGCCATGGACCTGACCCATGGGATCGGGTTCCTGAGGAAAGTCTCGTTGAGCCCGACACCGACCCGAGAACACACCCTGCGCCTGTCCGGCGGCGTCCCCGTCTCGGGAAGAGTGATCGACGAGAACGGCGAACCCGTGGCAGGAGCCCGAGTCCAGATCGTCGCCACGGAACGATGCCGCGATCTGATCCAGAGAATCCCTCGATCCGTGGGAAACTGCGACGAGAACGGGCATTTCCGCCTGCCACCCGTGATGGCCGGGGAGTATTTCTTCCGGGCGCCGAGACTCGGTCTGACGAACCAATTGTGGCTCGGGCCATTTTCCCTGCAAGGGCAGCCTCTGGACATCGTGGTCCCGGCACGATCCGCCACGGTCGGATCCGTCCACAGCCCGATCCCGGTCCCTGAACTCCTCGAGCTGGTTCGCACTCGACTGTCTCACAAGCCAAGCCTCAACGCGTTTCGTGTCTCGGCCTGGGAGCAGGATCCCTCCGAAGCAAACGTGGAGCGGGGCTTGCGTGCGTTCACGGTCCCGATCGAGCAGCACGGCGACACGCTGACCTATGCGCCGCCGACGCCCCTCGAGGCGGGCCAGTACCTCTCGGTGCACGCCGGACCGATGCTGCTGGCAACGGCCCGCATCAAGGAACCGGGAGTGGCGCCGACACTTTCGATCGACCACCATCGACTGCGTCAGTTGCAGGACGTGGCGACGTTGCGCGTCAAGGTCATCGATGCGGAATCCGGGGCGCCGATTCCCGAAGCGGGAGTGAAATACCTCCGCTCCAGCGGCCAGGCCGTGAAGATCGGCGAACACGGCATTCACCGAAACTCGCTCGTGGGCGATCCCGGAGTCATCGAGATTCCCGGTCTCGGCCTGGGCTCCTACCAGGTCGCCGCGAACTGTTCCGGATACGCGTCCCGCACCTGCCCGGTCGTTCTCGAAGCTCCCGGCTCCGTCGTCGAGCGGGTCATCGCGCTGACTCCTCGGATCCACAATCTCGTCGTGTCGCTGCAACGCGAGGACGGCCAACCGGTGCGCGAGGCGCGGTTCCGCTTGTTCGACGCCCAGGGAAGTCCTCTCGAACTCCCTTGCTCCTGGAATGCTGCCGCTCGCAGCCTGGGTGCCAACGGGTGGGGCACATTCGTTCTCCACGGCCTGCCGGAAGGACACGTCGAGATCGAAGTCCAGCCGCCGCTTTACGCCGAGGATTCGAGCTGCTTCGGCGTGATTCGCCCGAGCGTCCTCATGACCGGCAAGCAACGGGTTCGCTGGACCGTTCCTTGCGCCACCCCTGCCGAGTTCCTGGTGCAAACGGAGAGCATGCCGCGGTACCTGCAACTGGAAGTCTGGACCGAGCAAGGCGCACTCGTCCACAGCGATCCGGCCCTGGGGATCCGGACTCCGGGCAACCGCGTCAGCGCCTTGCTCGGCCCCGGCAAGCACCGGGCACGAGTGTACGCACCGGGGTACCAGATCGCGGAGGTGGAGTTCCTCACACCGCAACGACGTCCCGTGGAGCTCGCGCTGCAGCCGGTCTCTTCGAACGTTCTGCCGCTGCCGAACGCCGTCGCCCCGGAGACACCTTCTGCGTCGGCGTCCGACGCCAGTCCTTCACGCGAAGCAAAGACTCACTAGGCGAAGGCCTTCCTCCGCATCCCCCATCACTCTGCCTTCCCGCGATCGTTCCCTGCAAGCGAACCGCTCCCGGCTGCTCTTCCGAGCCGAAATCGTCGTTGTGGGACTCGTGAACTTTGTCGATGCTGCCCGCGGAACGACGCCACGTGCGAGAAAGGCCGACCATGAGCCGAGGGAGTCTCCACCGCTGGATCGTGCTCGTGATGGTGACGGTGCTGGTCGCTTCGGTGGCCACCTGGTGGTTCACTCTGCCGCGCTTGCCGAATCCCATTCGAATCGCGACCGCGGAACAGGGCGGCTTGTATCACGAGGTGGGCAGCATCCTCGCTCGGGAACTGAAAGCGCGGACCGGTTGCGAGGTCGAGGTCGTCACGACCCCTGGTTCGGTGGAGAATGTTCGCCGGCTCTCCTTGGGTCAAGCCGACCTGGCGATCGTCCAGGCCTCGGCCGTCGCTCTGGACCAGGTGTCGGTCTTGACCCCCCTCTACCCGGAACCGATGCACGTCTTGGTCCGCCACGAACTCGGCATGAAGTCGCTGCCGGAGTTTGCCGGTGGCTCGTTGGCCGTGGGACGAGCCGGCTCGGGCATGCACCAAAGTGCCATGCACTTGCTCGAGCAGTATCACATCGAAGACGAACAAGTGTTACGGGAAGACCGTTACTTCGTGGATCTTGAAGACAGCGACGATCTGGATGGCGCGATCGTCACCACCGGGATCAGCAACCCGGACCTCACCCGCCTGTTGGGAACCGGACGCTTCCAACTTTTGCCAATCGAAGATGCCGGTGCCCTGAGCGTCCGGCATCCCACCCTGAAGCCATTCACTTTGCCGCGCGGCCTCTACCATGAAAACCCGCCGGTCCCCGCTCGGGACTTGAAGACCGTGGCCACGACCGCCGTACTGGCCGCCTCTCCGGCAATCCAACCAGCCCTTGTGGAAGAGACCCTGGGTGCCGTCTATCAGGGAGACCTCCGGGCCGAGTGTGCTCTGTTCATCTCACGGCAAGACGCTCTGAACGAGTCCCCGGTCGCGCTCAACCCCACCGCCCACGACTTCCTCGACCCCTATCGCAACCTGTCCTTGCTGGCCAACTTCGTCGAGTCTTTGGTCGGCATCAAGGAGCTCTTGTTCGGCGTGGTGGCGCTCGCCTATTTGTTGTGGGATCGCGTCCGACGCCTTCGCGAGCGGGAGAACGAGAAGCAGCTCTCGGTCTACAAAGAGCGCCTCGATGTGTTCCTGGACCGGACCGCCGAGATCGAACGCCAGCAAATGCACACGCGAGATTTCGAGCAACTGGAGCGCTACCTCGACGAAGTCACGCTCATCAAACTGGAAGCTCTCGGAGAACTGTCCCACGAAGATCTGCGCGGCGACCGCATGTTCCTGATCTTCTTGACCCAGTGCGCCAACTTGATCCGCAAGATCCAGACGAAGATGCAGCTCTACGGCTCCGATGCACGGCCCGATCAGGAGCGGTCCCCCTCCTGATCGGAAGTCACCCGGACCCTGGCCCGAACCCCGAGGAACTGCCCTCGAACAGGTGGCAAACTCGTTAGCCTGGCTTCGATGAAGAACTCGATCCTCGCCAGCTTCCTGATCGTGGCCGGCTGTGCTTCCGATCCCGGAGAGCCGCCTCCCCCCGCCCCTCGAGTCCATTGTTCGGTCGAGCGACGGATGGGAAGCCCGGTCGCCCCGCGGCTGCCCGACGACGTGGCGAGCAGCGGATGGCGATTGGACGTGCAGTTGACCGCCCTCGAACGTGTCCCGGAAAGCGTGCTCCCTGCGGCCACCACCCAAGTAAGGACGACCACTGCCCAACAAGGCAGCCGCCCTTTCCTCGCACTCGCGAGCTTTCTTCGAGAGATCCAGATCGGCCCGCTGCCCGCGGCCCCATCCGCTTTGGAACAAACGCTGCAACGGAAGGGCAGTGGCCGCCAGCAACCTCTCCCCGGCTTGCAGGAAGCGTTGCCGAAGGGAGCCACGGTTCGGCTGGGAATCCACCCCAATGGAGAGTCAGACCAAGCGGATTGGACCCTGTCGCTCCATCGCCCGTCATCCTCAAACTCGGCGCAGCTTTGGCTCCAATCGAGTGATGGGCAAGCGGACCTGGGACTTCTCGACTTGCCCCTGGTTCCGGAGGGCGAACCGCTGCTGGCGGTCATGCCCATGGACAGCTCCAGCGGCGATTGGAACGGACTGGCGTTGCAGCTCTCTTTGAGCGGCGACACCACGGTCGACTCCGAGTTGTGGGAACAAGCACTCGAACCGGTCGCCGAAGAGCCCGATTCCCGGCCAGTGATGGCGGGGGATCTGTGGCAGGGTCTGACCGACGAGGACCGCCAACGCGCGGTGCTCGCGTTCCTGGCCGCCGAGCACGAGGCGGAGATTGCCGAAGACTTGGCCCTGTCCGCGCCCCCCGCGGCCGTCTCCCGCTTTGCCGAGCGATTGCAAGATTGCCCGGTTCAACCGCCGATTGGATGGTTGCTGGACCGGGTCGCCTTGGAGTTCCTGGTGGACGAAGTCGCCGCCAGTGACTCCACCGCGTTTCCCGGCTTTCTGCTCCGCCACGTAGGCCCCTTGGCCGACGAGCCGTCCACGGTGACCGATCTCATTCGTCGCGTCAATTCCACGGAAGACTGGACCCATTTGATCCTGGCGGAAAACGAAGCACTGCTCGCCGAGTCGTCTTCCACGCAACGCTTGCGAGCCTTCGACTGGTTGATCCAGCGGGGCCGCAACCTCGGCGACTTCGATCCCCTCGCCTCTCGCAGTGAGCGCCGAAAGGCTCTCGAAGACCTCGCAAACTCAGAGTCTGATGCCAACCAACCCTGATTCCTCTCGTCGTTTCGTTCCCCGCGGAAAATGGTCACGACGCTTGTTCTTCCTGGCGCTCGCATGCCTCCTTCTGGTGCTCTTGCTGCGCGTCGCCATGATCCCCGCAATTCCGTGGGTTCTGGACAAGGTGGCCGGACAGTACGGCGGCGATTGCCAGTACGAACGTCTTGAAGTTTCTCTTCTGACCGGAGACGTCGAACTCTGGCACTTGACCTTCGAGGAACACGAATCTCCCGAAGCGAACCCCTTGTTTCACCTGGAGTACGCTCGCGTCGACGTGGCGGTGACCCAGCTCCTCCTTGGAAAGCTGGTCGTGCATCGCCTGGAAGTCGATGGTGCCGACGTTCGCCTGGAGATCGATGAGAACGGCCAGCTCACGCTTCCCAAGGCGACCGATTCCGAACCGTCCGTTGCACCGGACCCAACGCCCGAGGACCCCGAAGAGGAGGGGGAGCCGTCCGAGTCGAAGGTCCCAGAACAACTGGAACCCCCGCTGCGCATCGACGCATTGCGGGCCCAGCACTTGACCCTCGCGCTGTTCGACCATCGCTCCTCGCCTCCCCAAGAGTTTCACGCTGAGTGCTCCTTACGTCTCTCTGACTTGGATTCCGAGACCCGCCCGACGCGACTCGGCATGACGCTCACCGCGACTCCGTTGCTCGACGTTGTTCACTTGGAGGGCGTCGTCCATTGGCAACCGCAGTCGGTGGAATCCTCACTTCAAGTCTCTTTGCAAGGACTCCACGCAAAGGCCGCCGAGTCGTTGTTGGAGCCCTTTGGTTTGCGTGCTCACGCCCACCGGGTCGACGCGGGCTTCGAGCTCGAGGCCACCGTTCAGCTGCAACCGGAAACCAACGAAGGAGAGGAAGCCTGGCATCTGTCCGCCGAACTCGAGTGGAAAGACTTGGTAGTTCTGGCGGACAATGAACCCCGCTTGGTCCTTGACCAAGTCCGTTTGAACGCGCCGCGCCTGGACCCCGGCAGCTATGAAATCGCCGAGGTCGTCGTCACGGGACTCCGCGGGCAAGTCACCCGCACCGGCGAGGGACGGATTCGCGCGGCGGGTTTCGAGTTGGTGCCCGTTCCGACGCAGACCACCTCCGACCGAGAACGAAACGTCGAACCAAGCCCCGAGCCCTCCTCTGATCCCGCCACTCTGAGAGTGTCCAAGGTCCGGTTGGAGAACTGCGAGGCGACCTTCGTGGACTTGTCCCAAGAACCAACCACCGAACTGGTCGCCCGAATTCCGAATTTCGAAGTGAGCAACCTCTTGTTGCCAGCGACTGGCGAAACAAATACCAAAGCCGAGTGGTCGGGAGAGCTGTCCTTGCCCCAGGTGGCCGAGACCACGCGCTTGTCGGGACATTGGACACCGGGGCCGAACGGCGATCTTCAATTCGACTGGGAGACTTCGGGCATCACTCTCCATGGGCTGGCGCCGTACCTGCACGAGGTGGGACTCGAGTCCACCTGGCGGGACGGAGAATTGGCGTTTGACCTGGAAGCCGATTTCGACGACGCCCGCGGAATCGATCTGCGACTCAGCCCGCTCCGCGCCACCAATCAGGGAGTGGTCACCGATTTGCCCGGCGCAACGGTGGAAGGCCTGCAATGGCATTCGGAAGACCGGACCCTGGCCATTCAAAGGGTTGCAATCGAAGGCACACGCTGCGCGATTCGACGCACCGCGGAAGGGTTCCTAGAACTCCCCGGTCTGCGATCCATTCCCCCGGCTCCAGAGCCCCCGCGTGGAAATCAAGGAAGCGGGGCGGTGGGGCAAGCGAGAGCGACCCCGCCCGACAGCGCTCCTTCGAACGGTGCGTCCGCTGCCGTACCGCGGATCACCATCAGCGAGCTTCTCGTGGCCAACCATTCCCTGCTCCTCGAGGATGCGGCGGTCACTCCCGCCCACGCTTTGGAGATCACGAACCTCGGACTGGAGATCGGGGACCTCGTGATCGGCGGCGGTACTCGAGGCTCCCCGAACCAAGCATCTCTCAAACTGTGGTTGGACGCACCGCAGCTCTTCGATTCCTTTGTCATCGAAGGAACCATCCTCAATCAAGTCGGAAACGTCGTTGCGGACCTCGCATTGGACGGGAACGGACTGACGCTGGATGCCCTGCGTCCTTACTGGGACAACCTCGGCATTGCCCAGGCCTGGCAAGACGCCCACCTGGACGCGCGAGTGCAGGCGAATTTCAACCTCGACTCCCCCGGGTCGTTCTCGGCTCAGGTCGAGGAGATGGTCTTCGCCGAAAACCAAGACGAACTGCTGCGCATTGGCGAGTTGAGCCTCGAGAATCAAGCCGCAAGTCCGTCCCCCAACCCGCTGCGACTGAGCCTGAATCAAGTTCGCACCCGAGTCGAGCGAGCCAGCGACGGAACGCTGACGGTGCTTGGCGTGCAACTGGCACCGCCCTTGGCACCCGAAGCAGAGTCGCCGACGGCTTCCACCCCAGGCATGGAATCAAAGGCTGCCCAATCCGCTCAACAATCGGCCCCTCTTTCCACGGCGTCGACGCCGAAAGCCAATCCACTCACGCTCCCTGAGGTCACTCTCCAGGACATTCAGCTCGAGTGGCGAGATGCCATGGTCGATCCTCCCATGGCCACAAGAGTCACGCTGCAAGCAGAGGTCGAGCCCGCACAGAACCCCGAACAGCAAATGCACCAGCTCCGCTCATCCCTTTCCGTCGGGGGCGTGGTCGACGAGCTGGCGTTGACCGTGGACCTCGGCGGAGACTTGACCGCGCCGATGGGTCAACTCTCCTTGTCCGGAAGCGGACTGCAAACGGGATCGCTGGATGGCTACTTGCCCCCCGGCATCACCGGTGCGATGGCGAACGGACAACTTCAACTTTCCGCAAGCTGGCAAGGGCAGCCCGTCGCGGAAGGCGGCAACTCCTGGAACCTGGAATTGAACGAGATGAAGTTCCACGACGGAGGGGCGCCCGAGTCGTTCCTGACCGTGGACTCTCTGCACGCCCATCTTTCCCGCGTCGATCTCGTTCGCGGCCACTTCGCGGTCGAAGCACTCGCCACTCGCGGCGTGCGAACTCACTTGTGGCGATTGGAAGATGGCAAACTCCAAGCGTTCGGACTGCAGTTGGACCCCGATCACTCCGAGCCCCTGGCAGACAAAGCCGACACCCCCGCCGCGTCACCGACTCCCGCCTCACGCTCCACCGCAGCCCGCCCGCTTCCCGCGATCTCACTGAACACTCTGGACATTGGCCTCGATGAACTCGTGTTGCATCAGGCGTCCGGCCCTCCACTGCGGGTCGCGGACCTTCGCATCCGCTCGACGGCTCCCTTCGCACTGCGTCCGCAATCCGACAACGACGAACCGCCGGTGGAAGGCGGCTTCGAAGTGCGAGCAAGCGCTTCTCCCGCAGTGGAAGAACTCCAGGTGCGTCTGGCATTGACCTCTGGAGAAATGGACCCGAGCTTGCAGCTCCAGCTGAACCTGAACGGACTGCAGGGCACAGCGCTGCTGGAAGCACTCCCGGAGATCGCGGAATCGATCGATCCCACGGCGCTGGAAAAGGGACACTTCCAGGCCAACTTGGACGTGTCCCTGCGACCCGGTCGGTCCTCCGCGCCCTTCGACTTGGGACGGCCCTTCGGCTTGGACGCCAGGGTCCACGGCGTGCGGTTGCAGGATGGTGAGGGGCCGACATTGATCGGACTCGAATCGCTTCAACTGGAAGCCACGAAGGTCGACCTCGCCGGCCGGGAACTGCGCCTGCGCAGCGTCGAGCTGGAACGACCAGCCGCACGACTCGCCGTGACCGAAGGAGGCTTCGAAGCGGGAGGGGTGGTCTGGAAAACTTCGGCCGCGACGGAGTCCCGCGAAGAGGCCTCCCCGGCGCCCTCCCCCTCCGATACCCCGACGGCAAAACCCATGCGCTTGCGCTTGGATCAGCTCTCGGTCGACGGTTTGGATCTCCTGTTCGAAGATCGAACCGCGGATCCGCCTCTGGTCTTGCCGGTGCGCAATCTTCTGGTCGATGTCCGTGGCATCACCTCGCCCATCCAGCCAGACACCCCCCCGGTGCAATTCGACGTGCTGGTCAGCGGAGTCGACTCGACTCACTCCGCCGCAGAGGCCGTGTTCGCCGACGTGGGACTCAGCGGCAAGCTCAAGCTGCATCCCCCCTTCGAAGGCTGGGTGCGTCAGGAAATCAGCGGCTTGCGTCTTCCCGAGTTCACCGGAGTGACCAAGAAGTCCGGAGTGGAGCTGCACGACGGGATGTTTGAGTCCACGGTCAACATGCGCTTTCAGCCGGACGGGTCCCTGAACGCCAAAACCCGTTTCCAGTTCGACGATCTGAACATTTCCGAAGGAGAGGCCGGCTTCTTGCGCAAGTACCTGCAGCTGCCGGCACCGGTGGACGTGGTGGTCTTTGCCATCAAGGACCAAGCCGGCTCCATCGAGTTGCCGGTCGACTTTGCCGTGGGTCGCGACGGCATCTCGGGAGCGGAGATCGCCAAAGTCGCCGTCGTGACCCTCGGCAAGATTCTCGGCAAGGCGCTCCTTAGCTCCCCCTTTCGGGTGACCGGGGCAATGGGCGAAATGGTCCTGCGAAAGCCGGAGAAGCTCCCGCCCCCCAACGACACTGTGACCCTCCACTTCGAACCCGGCAGCGACCTGCTCGCCGGCAAAGCTCGCACCACTCTTGACTGGCTGAAGAAACGGCTCGCGGAAGATGAGAGCTTGCGAGTCGTGGTCCGCCATGAAATCGGAGCCCGGGATTGGCGCCTTGCCGAACTCCGTGCCAACCCCTCGCCAGAACTCCTGACCGAGCTGATGAACAAGTGGCGTCAGCAGCAGCGGCGTTGGGCAAACGAAAGATCGGAACTGCTTCACCGAGGACGCACTCGCCTTGCCACCGACCGGGAAGACCAGTCCCTCGAGTTACGCAATCAACTCGTCGAGCTCGACACACGCATCGCCCAAGTCGACGCGTGGTTGCGAGAGAGCCTGGATCAACTCGACCGCCGCTCTCCCCATCACCAGGAAAGGCGGACCCGAAACGCGGGCCTCGACCTGGCCGTCGCCCGACTGGAGTCCGTCCGCTCCGCGTTGACCCAAGCCTCCGACGAAGAAGAAGGCGGCCGCATCTCCCTCCGCCGCCCAAGAATCACCCAACCCGATCCGGAAGCGAAGGGTCGCGTCATCCTTGAACTCCGTGGCGCCGCCCAGTGAGCCGCCGCCCAGGGAGCCAACTTCGCGCTGCTCGGGAAGAAAGGAGAGCCATGCCAAAATCGGAACCTGATCCGTCCCGGGCGCTCTTCCATCCCCGTCGGGCGACACCTTGTTTTCTACACGTTCACCGATGAGATCATCGGTATCGAACGGGTCTTGCACGACCAGATGAACTTCCCGCGACACGGTCGATACGCGAAAGCGATTCCCGCCCCGGAGGCCAACGCTCCCTCTCACACCCCCGTCCCAAATGACGACGGCTCCCCGTCGCCCCCTTTCTTCACCGAAAGGTTGTCGCCTTTCATGCGTTCCACGCGGCCCTCTTCGACCCAGTAACACCAGATCTCGACGACTTCGTGGTATTGCTTGGAGAAGGCATGGGGCCGAGGATGGCGGAGGATGCCGAAGAACACCCGGTTCGGATCATCGGCGACGTCCAGAACTTGGGTGCGCCCACGATGCTTGGGACGAAGGGAAGTGCCTTGCAGTTGTTCCGGATGCTTCGTGAACAGCTCGTCCAAAGTTCGCCGAGCTCGCTTGCGAAGCCTCCGCTCCGGATCGTTCCACCAGCGTTTCCATGCAGAGAACATCAGGCCGCAAACCAGTCCCGGCTCACATCGAAGTCGGGAACCGACTCCCGAACTCGGCGCCGCGCCCGCTCCATTCCAAACACGAACAAGCGAATCGACTCATCACCAACGGAAGTCGTCGCTGGTTCGGGAAACGGCTCTCCGGGTTTCCAGGACACCGAACGCGCCACCGTCGCTCCCTGAGCCAACAACTCGTCCTGCCAATCCGTCAGCGTCTGCCCCCGGGAGAACAACTCGATCTTTCGATCCCGTGCCGGGCCCGCCAAGAGGTAGTGACACTTGCAGCGGCGCAAGGCGGCCAGGGTGTGTCGCGGACTCGTCCTCGTCGACTGGCGAGCGTGCTGACGCCAGGAGTAGAGCACCCGAGGAACCTTGCCAAACGACGCCCCGGTGGCCAGCCAGCGCATCCAGAAATCAATGTCGAGCGGCCACTCCGAATGCTCTCGATATCCGCCGAGATCACGAAGCATTTCAGCGCGATAGAGCCCCGTCTGGTGCATGGCCGGAATCTCCACAAAGCGCAACCGACCCATCTCCTCCTGGCGCAGCAGGGAGTTCTGCCATGCCAAGTAGCGGTCCATGCCAGGGGACACTTCGCCACACTGCTCGACCTGGCTCAGGACGCCGTCCCAACCGTGATCCTGCAACGCGGCCAGCAGGATCTGCCAACGATCTGCGGGACAGCGATCGTCCGCTTCCATGTGTCCCACCCAGGGAGCCCGCGCCTCAGACAGAGCCAGATTGAGGGCGTGAGCCGGACCGCGCGCAAGGCCATCGAACACCCGGATCCGTGAGTCGTCGCGAGCCGCCCGGTCGAGAATCTCTCGGGATCCATCGCAGGAGCCGTCATCGACCGCGAGTATCTCGAACGAGGGACCTTGTTGTGCAAGCAGATCCGCCAGTGTCTCCGGAAGCCACGGAGCAGCGTCTCGGACGGGAAGCAAGACCGAAAGAGTCGGGGCGGCATTCATGGGAATTCTGTCGTCACCGTTTTCCAGCGGCGGCGTCCGAACAGAAGACCTGGAACCTTGCGGTTCGTCAAGACTCGCTCCGCTGGCCCCGGTCCAGACACGAAGACGGCCGCTTCCCAAGAGAAGCGGCCGCTCGGTACTTCATCTCACAGGTGTCCAAGACACGTTGATGTTGTTGAGAAACTGGCCTGCGTTGCAGCAAGGGGAACTGAGCGCTGCATGAAGTGGTTGATCGTCACCTGGATCGGATGGTGCGTGTGCTGCTGGGGTTTCCAGCTTCAGCGGGAGCGGCGAAAACTTGGCCCGTCCGCACCCCGCCGGCGTCGCCTCAGTTGGCCGAAGCAGGCAGCACCAAGAGCTGGCCGATCCGAATCTTGTCCTTACTCGGAAGCTGGTCGGAGTTCGCGTCGTAGATGGCCCGCCAAGCGGAACGAGAACCGTAAGCGTTCAGCGCGATACTCATGAGAGTGTCACCGCGCTGCACCCGGTGATGACTCGCATCCACCAACCGACGAGCCCCTGAGGAGTCCGGCCGATTCGTTCGCGCTTTGGGTTCCTGCCGGTCGTTCGAGTCGGCCCGAGACAACAGCGAGGAGTCGGCGGGAGCCAAGCCTTCAGGCACGCGAAGACGTTGCCCCGGTCGAATCTTGCGCGGATCCGTCAGCGACGGATTCGCCGCCATGATGGCCTTCCACTGGGAGCCATCTCCCAACACCTTGCGAGAGATTCCCTCCAAGGTGTCTCCCGCCTTCACCACGTACTCGAGAGCCTGAGGAGCACTCGCCGCGGGTGCCTTCTCGTTGCCACGGGGAGCCGCCGGATTCCTCCCACGCGGTGGAGTCGTGCCCCGAGGAGCCGCCGTGGTTTCCGCTGGCTGCTTGCCCGGATTCGCAACCGCGTTGTCCCGACGCCCCGGCTCCTTCGCCGTACGACGCGAGTTCGCGCCGGGCTTTTCAGGATTCGCAGCCCCAAGCGGCGTCGCCTTGGTGAATCGCGGCGCGCCTTGGGTTCGAGACTCTGGCGCGTCTCCGCTCCAGATCCCCTTCATCTCGTTCAGGGCACGGCTGACGTCATCGTCATCCACCGGTCGCAGAGGCGCGGCGGTGGTGGCCGGCGGCGGTGCACTTGCCGGCTTGTCACGACGAGCGGTGTCGTTGCCCTTGTTCTCGAAGCCCCCGTTGCGTCGCTTCTTGCCACCATTCCTGGTCGGCGTCGCGTTCGAGAGCTTTTGATTGACGTCGTTGGAATTGGACAGGCTGTCATCGCCCGCCTCTGCTTCCACTTTCGCCTGCTGCTCGCGCAAACCCGCTTCGACTTCCCGGGCGCCACGAATGGCAACGACCAGGATCAATCCAATGACCACCAGGATCCCGAAAACCAGGATCCGTTCGAGGTTCCCCATGTGCCGCATCGCTCCCCAACTCCCCTCGTGTTTCGCTGAACGAACCCCGCCACGGAGAACGCCCACTCCGAAGGCCCATGCGATGGATGCAACGGACTACTAGACCTTGGGGGAAAAGAGTAGTGGCCCTGAAGAAGACTGTCAAGAAACGCAAATCCCGTTTTCACAACGGATTGGGAATCAGTCTTGGTCGTCTGACGAGTCTCGCTGGCGACGACGACCGAGCAGCCATCGCACCAATGGCCCGAACCGATGGAAAATCCAAAGATTGCTGAGCCATTCCTGGCGACGAAACCTTGCTCGCTGTTCCTCGGTCAGCGTTTCGTACCCGAATCTGGCCTGCAACTTCAGGATTGCGGCACGATCCAAGCGAGTCAGGAAACGGTGCAGTCCACGTCCCCACCAAGTTCTTCCCAGCAGGAACGCCGACTCGAAATCGATGATTGACGGGGTCCCCCGTTCGTCGACCAGGATGTTTCGATACTGCCGCAAGTCCAGGTGCACGACTCCTCGCGCATGCAACGCGGCAACCTGTTCACGGAGCTTCTGACAGACTCTCAGGACCAGCTCTTCGCTCACCGCTCCCCGAACCATCGGACTTCCCGCCATGAACTGCTGAAGAATGGCGTCCCCATCGACCCGCCCCAGCAGCGCTGGAACGTGGGGGAGATCTCCTACAACGCCGAGGACCTTCTCTTCGCGCCGCAAGACCCGTCGCCCCACCAGATACCGGAACCAGGGATGCTGAGGGAGGACGTCCTTGACCACCATCGATCGCGGACCAAATCGAAGCACGGCAACCGCCGCCTTGGTCGGACTGCCGGGGTGGATGACCTGTTGAACAGAAGCGGACAGTTCCTCTCGCGTCGGCAGCCTGCCCTGTTCGGAAGGTTGCGCCGACGGCGAGGTCTCCAAGACGCCCCCCAGGCCTACCAGGGGATTCCGGGAATCTCGGTGTGCATACGACCGAACAGCGCTACCAGCCCCAGAAGAGCCCAGATCGCCGCGCTGACCTCACTGTTCTTGACCACCAGTTTCGCGTCCCACTTGGCCTCGCTCTTGGCGAACGGGGTGATCCGAGGCACGAAGGCGGGGACGTTGCGGTCGTACTCGTCGAATTCCGGACCAAACCGACGTCGGAGCCGGTCCCCCTCGACCGCGAATTTGTAGGGCAGGTAGTAGAAGAAGAACACGCCCAGGGTGAAGGGCAGGGCAACCACCAGGACGTAGCGTCCGTGATTCGCCGGGTCCGAGGCGGCCAGCACACACCCCACCAGGATCAGGAAGGTCCCGAGATAGAGGGGATTCTTCACATGGGCGTAGGGCCCCGACTTGATGACCGCCTGGTTCTTGCGCAAGTGACCACAGGCCCAAATCCGCAACAGTTCTCCCAGGACGACCACCACCGCACCCAGGCAGAAGAACAGCGGCACGGGGGACGCCAGGACCAAAATCCCGACGGCGAAGAGGTAGACGACGACTCGACGAATGGTGGGTTTTTTCGATGCGGGCATGGCAGGGGATCCTATCCCGTAGGCGGCGAAGATCTACTACCGAGCCGCCCATGTTGACAGCGACCGGCGCGCACGTAAGCTACCTTCTTTTTCGGGCAAACCTGCATCATGGTCTCCGTTCCCCTTTGTCGTCGCCGCCCCCGCCGTCGTCCTTCTTCGACCGGGGTTCTGCTGCTCCTCTCCAGTGCTGCACTCCCTTTGGGATGCCAGAGCACTCCCGTCGCCGCCGACACTCAGCCGGTGAACGAAATCCGGCTCGAGAACGCCCAAACTCGACCGCCCCGGGTGATTGGGTTCCTGAGCCCCGCCCACCCGAAGGCCAAGCCTGGACTGGTGCCAGCCGGCTTCAAAGTGGCGTCCGTCGAGGAAATCGCCGAGGTGATGGCCGGACTCGAGGAGGCCGGCTTCGCGAACCAGTCTCACGCGGTCATCGACCTCGAACCGGTAGAGACCACCGGGCTGCTGCGCCGACTGGTGGTGATCACGGACTCGGAAACGCGCACCCTGGTCGTCCCTCGCAAGCCTTCTCAGGAACTGGCGGACCGATTCACCGAAATGGCCCGCCTGATCAGTACCAAGTTCAACCAAATCACTTTCATGCGCTACGACCCGAGGCTGACCGACCCGGAGCTGTTCAAGAAGGAACAGAAACTCCTCGAGCAGCGGAATCGGCGACGGACCTCCGGAAACCAGCCGTGATGCAAGCGCTGGTGGTCATTCCCGCTCGCTATGGCTCAACGCGGCTTCCCGGCAAACCGCTGCTCCGAGACACTGGCAAGTTCTTGGTCCAACACGTCTACGAACGCTGCGGCCTTGCCCAGCGAGTGGAACGGGTGCTGGTCGCCACGGATGATGAACGGATCCGCGATGCGGTGCGCTCGTTCGAAGGCGAGGTGGTCATGACCGATCCCTCCCACCCGTCGGGAAGCGATCGCGTCGCCGAGGTGGCCACCCAGTTCGACAGCGAGGTGGTGATCAACGTCCAGGGGGACGAACCAACCCTGGACGCACGCGACCTGGACGATCTGGTCGACGCATTGGAGCGCCATGGGGAAGCCGACGTCGCGACATTGGCGACTCCGATTCACGACGCCGAGACCTTTCACAACCCTCACGTGGTGAAGGTCGTGGCCAACGAATCGGGGACCGCACTCTACTTCTCGCGCTCGCCGATCCCCCACGCCGCGCCGGGAGAGCTTCCGCCGAACGCACTCAAGCACCGCGGCGTCTACGCCTACCGTCGCCAGGCCCTGCTCGACATCACCCGCCGTCCGCCGGTGACTCTGGAGCAAACCGAGCGCCTGGAGCAACTGCGCGCCATGCATCACGGATACCAATTCCAGCTCGTCCGCACGGAACGGGACGGCGTCGAGGTCAACACGCCCGAAGACTATCAGCGCTTCGTACAAGGAGAGACCGCGTGACCAAGCACATCTTCATCACCGGAGGTGTCGTATCTTCTCTGGGCAAAGGCCTGACCTCGGGATCGATCGGTCTCTTGCTGCAGCAGCGCGGTTTGAGCATCCGCATGCAGAAGCTCGATCCGTACTTGAACGTCGACCCGGGAACGATGAACCCGTTCCAACACGGCGAGGTGTACGTCTTGGACGACGGTTCCGAGACAGATCTGGACCTCGGTCACTACGAGCGATTCTGTGACGCCCCGTTGACCGCGGACAGCAACTACACCACCGGCAAGATCTACCACTCGGTGATTCGCAAGGAGCGCGCCGGGAAGTACCTGGGCCAGACCGTGCAGGTCATTCCCCACATCACCGACGAGATCAAGTCCGCCGTGGACCAGCTCCGCGGCGACGAGGTCGACGTGGTCATCACCGAGATCGGTGGGACGGTGGGCGACATCGAAAGCTTGCCGTTCCTGGAAGCCATTCGTCAGTTCCGCCTGGACAAAGGTCCAGACAATGTGATGTACATCCACCTCACGCTGCTGCCTTACTTGCGGGCGAGCGGCGAGGTGAAAACCAAGCCGACCCAGCAGTCGGTCGGCAAGCTGCGCGAAATCGGGATCCAGCCCGACGTGCTGATCTGCCGGACGGAGAAACCGGTCACCGGGGACATGCTCGACAAGATTTCCTTGTTCTGCAACGTCCCACGAGAAGCGGTGCTCGTCGAAGAGGACGTGGAGCACAGCATCTATGAAGTGCCCTTGGTCTTGAAGCGCCAGAAACTCGATGAGCTGATTTGTTCACGGTTGGCTCTTCCCGAGGGAGCCACGGACATTTCTCAGTGGGAGGGCATCGTCGAGGCGATCAAGAGCCCGAAGGGCACCGTCGACATCGCCGTCGCCGGTAAGTACATCGAGCTGCAGGACGCCTACAAGTCGATCTACGAAGCCCTGGCCCATTCCGGCATCACCCACCGCTGCAAGGTGAACATCCGACGAGTGGACTCCGAAGCCATCGAAGAACAGGGAGCGGACGTGGTCCTCGGCGGCGTGTCGGGGATCTTGGTGCCGGGCGGCTTCGGCGAACGCGGAGTCGAAGGCAAAGTCGATGCGGTGCGCTACGCCCGCGAGAACGGCATCCCGTATTTCGGCATCTGCTATGGCATGCACGTCGCTGTCATCGAAACGGCCCGAAACTTGTGCGGACTGGACAAAGCCCATTCCACAGAGATCGACCCAGACACGCCGGATCCGGTCATCTGCCTGTTGGACAAGCAGAAGAATGTCGTCGACATGGGCGGCACCATGCGTCTCGGCGCCCAGAAGTGCTTGCTCACAAACGGCAAAGCCAAGGACGCCTACGGCTGTGATGCCGTCTCCGAACGCCACCGCCATCGCTACGAACTAAACCCGGGCTACCGAGACCGCCTGCAATCCCAGGGCATCCAGGTGACCGGCGAGTCCGAAGATTCCCTGGCCGAAGTCATCGAGCGCCCGGACCACCCCTGGTTTGTCGCCGTGCAGTTCCACCCCGAGTTCCAGTCCAAGCCGACCAAGTCCCATCCGCTGTTCGACCAGTTCGTCGCCGCAGCGATCGAGCATTCGGCGGGACGGGTGTCGGTGGCGTCGGGGAAGTAAGGAACCAACCCCCGCGCCAAGGCAGTGGGCGACCGCAACAAGCTCCGAAGATGCTTCGGATTGGCAATCGGTAGGCCTGGCGGATCGGCCATCCAGTGCGCCAAGGCTCACGACTCGGGTCCTACCGAGACACCCTCACCCTCCCCGAGGCCCGCGGCGCCGTCGCGAAGAACGACGGCACTCCCATCAAGCGCGCCGCGGCATCTCGACCGGAGAGGTAGGCGCCGTGCACGGTTGCCGGGTAGAGCGAGCTCGTGTGTTCGCCGGCGAAGTAGAGCTTTTCGTCTACGGGTTCGAGGAAGGCGTCGAAGTCGGCCGGTGAGGAGCCGACGTCGGGCGTGCTGTAGGACCCTTGGCTGAACTGGCTGGTGTTCCAGTTGCTGGTGACGGTGCCGATGGGATCGGGGATACCGGCGCCGTACATGATCTTCAGGTCCTGCATGACTCGGTCCGTGGCATCGTTGAGCGACATGGCCTCGAGCGATGCTCCGTAGTCGTGGTTGACCCAGGTATTCAGGATCGGCACGCCGGAGTACTGGGCGATGTTGAGCCAGAAGGTGTGGTCCGTCGGCTGGGGCGACATGTAGTGCAGGAAGTGACGGTTCTGGTTCCAGAAGGCGTTCGGGAACTCGAACGCGATCTTGAAGGCGGACCCAAACCCCATCTGTTGAATGGCATTTTGCAACGGCATCGGTAACCCGGGACGGAAGGACACCAGATCCGCTTTCAGGACTCCCAGGGGCACAGTCACCAGACAAGCGTCGGCAACGAAGGTTCCGCGGTTGGTGTGGACGCGGACCTGGTCCCGCTGGAAGTCGATCTCTTCGACGCAGTGATCCAGGCGAACGTCCAAGCCTTGAGCCACTCCCTCCGGAATCTGCGAGTACCCATCGACAAGAATGCGATCGACTCCGGGAAAGCCCGAGCCCATGTCGAAGTGGAACGTCGACAGGTCCGACGTCGACGTGGTCCAGTCCGTCTCGTACTCCCAGTAGATCCACCATTCCAAAATGCGCTGATCCAGGGCAGAGAGTCCCGCACCGGCATTCGTATCGAGGAACGACTGGGCCATCGACTGATCGACGCCGAGCCCATTTCGATACGACAGAACGCTGTTTCGGGCAGAGAGGAACAAGGGCCAGGTCTGATTGACCTTGGTGGACGAAATCGGCGTTCCATCGGTGTCGAACAGATCGAGAGAGTCGTAGTTGGTGTTGGTGGTGGTCGCTCCGAATTGAGAGGCGAGCGCGGTGATGGGATTGTTCGCCGACCCATCGATCCAATTCGCGCCGAGGTCCACGGCGGCGCCGAGGCTCGTGTCCGTGTGCATGCGTCCACCCACACGATTGCGGCCCTCGAGCACGATGACTTGATGGGGACCGTCGAGCCCGAAGTCCGAGACCAATCGCTGCGCGGCGGCGAGACCAGAGATCCCCGCGCCAATCACCAACACGTTCTTGCGCTGGGCTTCCTTTCGGGGAGGGGACTTCTCCTGGCGAGCCATCAAGGCCGGAGTCGCGACGGAACCGGCGGACACTGCCGCCGCCCATTGGAGGAATTCTCGACGTCGCATCGTTCACCCTTTCTTCAAGGCGGCCGGGTACCGGGAATTTCACCGGCCGCTCCCGTCGAAACGGTAGCACGGAACCGCCTCTCGCACGAGGGTCGACGGCAGGGTCTCCGCGGAGGATTCCGCGCGCATTGAGGGGGCCCCGGGGGAGAGTCCTGAGGAGGCGACGTGACCGGTGTTCGAATCCAGTGGTTTGGGAAGACGCTGACAAACGTGGCCAAGCGGGACAGATCGTTGATGAGCAAGAGTGACCCACACGACGATCGCTCGTGTGCTTGTTTCAAGACGCCACTTGCGGGACACACCGATTCGTCGAAATGAACGAGCTTTGAAAGTCATCCTCGAGACGACGTCTGTTGTCGTGAAAGCCATGATTGACGGGAATGAACTCGAGAAGCCCGCGCATTCACTGTCTCTTGCTCCCGAGTGATTGTGAAAGCCGTCGAAAGCCGCATGCTCCCCCGGCCCTCACCCAGGGCTCGATGTTCGGGAGTCTGTTCGGGTGGAAAACTCCAAGAGCAGGGAAAAAGACGGGCGTAGAACTCACGAGAGGCTCCACAGGAAGGGCCCATTGTGAGAAGCTTTCGCTACAGGAACACTCCGAGTCTTCCTCTCCACCGATCTCTAGGAGCCCTCTGATGCGTATCCTTTCGTCGGTATTGGCGCTCGTCTATGTCGCAGTTGGAGTGCAAACCACTGCCTACGGACAACCGACCAACTGGGTCGTTGACCGAAGCGGTGGTCCGGACGTGGACTTCACGGATTTGCAAAACGCCGTGAACAATGCAGATCCCGGGGACATGATTCTGGTGCGCGGGCCCGTGCGAGTCGACGACTTCGTGCTAGAGATCGACAAAGGCGTCGGGATCTTTGCCGAGGATCCGAACGACCCCGCCGTCTTCTTCTTAGGAGACGTGGTCATCCGGAACATCCCGGCGGACGAACGATTGATCTTGCGGGGAATGCACCTGCTGGAAGGCAGTATGACGATCCTCCACAACGACGGAGTGGTGTGGATCGAGGACCTCGAAGTAGACGTCGGCGACTTGGAAGTTCGAGATTCGAAGAAGGTCATCATGGTTCGTGTGAAGGCGGCGGGCCGACGCGGCGAGAACGCGACCAGTGGATTGCTGATGGAAGGCTCATCCACCTCGATCGCGGCCTATCAATGCACCTTCGAAGGAGGCACTGGCTACTCGGGCTGCTGCCACCCGCCCGCGCCGCCTCTGCCGAACGGCGATTCTGGTCATGGCACGGTGCTCCGTTCCGGATACCTGTTCGCTTCGGGTAGCACTTTCGTCGGAGGAGATGGTGGGCTGCAAGGCGGTGATGGGTTGCGACTCACGTACGACGACGACACCAAGGTGCAGATTCAAGATTCCCGCTTCCTTCGCGGCGACGCCCCGTCGGATGGCCCCGCGGGTGTCTCCATCAACGATCCCGTCGGGCTCTTAGAGTCTCTGCGTGGGGTCGCGCGCGACTCTTCGACCGACGGCCCGACTCCTTTCGGCGGCCAGCTGCAATTGCAAGCCCACGGGATCGCGGGCGATGTCGTCTTCCTGACCCGCAATGACCACCCCGACTTCTTGCCGATTCAAAGACTCAGTGGAGTCCTCACGATCGATCCAACGTTGCTGCGCTTCAGCCGGCTCGCGGTGATCGGCGCGAGTGGTTCCACCAATGTGCCAATCAACATCAACGGCTTCGGCGCGACCGAGGTCGTCCCCTTCGTGCTTCAGCCATTCCACATTGCTTCCAACGGCAATCGCTTGCTGGGAGCACCCTCGGCAGCTTGGCTCTACGACCCGGGCAACTGATGCCCGAGGAATTCCTCTCGACACAGACACACCGGTCGCTCGTCTTGCCGCAGTCATCGGCCGAGACGAGCGGCCGGGCGTGCTGGTACGGGGTTCGACCGGCCTGCTAGTTCCCCGAGTCCCCCTCTCGCACGGCGTCCATCACCGGTCTTGCCGGGCGAGATCCTAGCCCTCTCCCCCGTTCGTCGGGCGGAAGTTGGTATCGATGAGCGGAGCGGGCCGCATGGGCGCCATCGAGAAACCCGCCGCCTCGAATCATCTTGTCGGAGTCGGCGACAGTCGCTCCCGGAATCAGTCGCTCGCCGGACCCGGGCGCCCATTCGTACGGCTCATCGTAATACGCAAACCAATCCAAGCACCATTCCGCCGCGTTGCCGATCATGTCGTGGAATCCAAACCCATTCGGCTCGTAGCTGCCGACCGGAGCATGGATGGCGTGTCCATCGTCAAACGGTTCATAGACCCGGTTGTGTCCGTGATGCCGATCGAAACGAACGTCGGCCAGATTCCCGGCACGCTGGTGACCGATGGCCTCGGCTCGCTCACCACACCACCATGGAGTCGTAGTTCCGGCCCGAGCCGCGTGCTCCCACTGAGCTTCTGACGGCAAGGTGAGTTCGAATCGCTGCAGCACCGCGAGGGTGTTCTGCCAAGTGGCGTTGGTACAGGGGTGCAAGCCCGTCACCAGGACCCCGTTTGCCATCGCTCCGGCAGCGTAGTCGCTGGGATTCTCTCCGCAGAGATGGATGCTCTGCTGCTGGGTCCCTTCAAACTTGGACAGAAAGAACGGCGCGAGGGTGACCTCCTGCGGTGGCCCTTCATGAGCTTGGACAAAGGGATCGTAGTTTGGATCGGCGGGGTTCTCTGCTTGGGCCCCGATCCAGGTCGAGCCCCCGGGAACGAGGACGAGCACGATCCCGCTGTTTTCTTCCAAGCGAATGCCCCCCGTGTCCAGATCCCGGGGCGGTCGCTCGCCACTTTCGACATGCCAGAACTCCCACAGTCCGGAGCGAGGGTCCGGCCCCAAAGGGACCAATCCGATCTGCTCTTCCAGCACGAGGCCGTGGTAGCGAGGGCTTTCTTCGATGGCCCGAATGGCTTGCTCCCACGCGAGTGCGTGTTGACCGATCGTTTCTTCTTCAATGGTTTCCGCGACGTGGAGTCGCTGTCGCATTTGCAGCAGCAGTCCATTTCCGGATCCATCCAGCTGGTGCAGTTCCTCCGTCAAGCGATGAAGGTTGTCGTGCCACCACTGCTCCTCAGGAGATGCGAACTTCCAACCTTCCGCGAGCCCAAGCTCGGAATGGGGTGGCCCCCCCACGGCTCGTTCCCGAAGGCCAGCCAACGAAGATTCATGTCGATCGCGTCGCGCGACTAGTTCTTCGGCACGATCGATCCAATCCGCCATGGCCTCGGCCAAGTGAGGACGCGCCGGCCAAAGCTGATCCGCTTCCAGTCGAAGCTGTTCGAACACCGTGAGATCGGACAGCTGGGTCACCTCTTCGAACTGCCGCTGCACGACTTTCTCTTTCGCCAAGAGATCGGCGTTGGTCGCGAGCAAATCCGACTGCGCATCCTGCAGTCGTCGATTGAGAAACGACACGATGAGGACGGTGCCAGCGAGAACCACGAGAGACGCCAGTAACACGGATGCCATGGCTCGATTGCGAGAAACCCATTTCTTGAGTTCGACCCAGGCCCCGGTCCGGTACGCCTGAACGACCCGTTGATCGAGGAAGGCACGAAGGTCTTCGGCCATGCTTTGCAGGTCGGCGTAGCGCGCCTGGGGATCGCGCGCCATCGCCTTCTCGCAAATGGCAACGAGCTCCGGGGCAAGACCGGGTTGCCGATCTTCCAAACGCTTGGGAGGACCAGCGCGCACCGCCGCGAGCACTCGACCATGATCTCCGGCCGGACCACTGGCGTACGGAGGTTGTCCCGCCAGCGTCTCGTAGAGCATGGCTCCCACCGAATAGACGTCGCTCGGTGTCCCGACTCCGGAAGACTGCCCGGCCGCCTGCTCGGGCGCCATGTAGACCGGCGTTCCCAGCACCGCTCCCTCCCGGGTCAGGAAGGGAGACGGCGGACCGTCCTCGCGGTGGGAATCCCGGATGGCCTGCTCTCTCTCGGTCGTGATTGCTTCCGAGTCAATCCTCTCCTCCGAGACGGGCGAGGGATCCACGCCCTTGGCACCGGAGTCAGCAGCCTCGTCTTCGTTCGTTCCCCGAGATCGACGCTCGACCAAACGCGCCAACCCCCAGTCCATGACGTAGGTCTCTCCGAACTTCCCGATCATGATGTTGGAAGGTTTCAGATCGCGATGCACGACGCCGCGGGCATGGGCGTAAGCCACGGCTTCGCAGATCGACACGAGAACCCCCAAGACCCGGGTTCGATTCCATCCGTCTCGCCCGCGGCGCGCCCAGTCGAGCACTTCGTGAAGGGTCGCTCCTTCGACTTGCGGCATGGTGAAGAACAGTTGTCCGGCGTCGTCCACTCCCACGTCGTGAATGGAGACGATGCCGGGATGATTCAGCTGCGCCGCGAGTTGCGCCTCCCCAAGGAATCGACCGAGCGCTTGGCGACGGGCGACCGAGGATCGGCGGGAACGGGTTCGCTCCGGGGACACGACCTTCATGGCCAAATGACGCCGCAGGTCTCGGTCGAACACCCGGTGAACCACCCCCATGCCCCCACGACCAAGCTCTTCCAACACTTGGTAGCGGGAGGAATCCGGACGCCGGTGTTCCATTCGCTCCATCAGCTCGTCCACGGGCCCCGGTCCGCCCAGCATGGCCTGGTCGCTCACGGAACCGCCCGCCAGGCTTTGACTGGCGTCCGGAAGATCCCCAAAGACACTGGCCACGTGGTCGCAGGCTTCTCGCAGTTCAAGAAGCTGGTTCGCAGCCTCGGGATGGGCTCGACAGAGTTCGTCGAAGGTGATCGGCTCGCCCTGCTCCTGGCGAGCCAAGAACTCGGCATAGATCTCCAGGGGCTCCTGGGACGAGGAACTGCCCGGACGGGTCACGAGCGAGTCATCCCGAGTTTCTGAAGTGTGTCGCTCAATCGCTTGGCGGCGCGCACGTATCGAGCACTGGCGGTTGCTTCGGTAATCCTCAGGAGCGCTGCCACTTCGCCGTTGCTGAGGTGCTCGAAATGCCGCAAGGCGATCACTTCGCGATCTGTCTCGCTCATTCCCTCCAGCGCGTCGTGGATCTGCTGCACCGCTTCTTCCCGGGCCACGTGTTGTGACGGCGACACCCCTTCGTCGACGGCAAGGCTCGCCATGGACATCGAGGTCGCATCGGGGCCCTGGACGCGGCTCACTCTCTGCTCTCGCTTGGCGTCGCGACGACCGGCATCCAAATGATGACGATGCACTTGCAGGAGCTTCTGGGCCGTGAGGTAGCGCACCCACAAGAAAAACGGGAGCTTGGCATCTTCGAGATAGTACGACAGCCGCTGAGTCACCTCGACGAACGCCTCTTGGAGAATATCCGAAGCGTCGACCCGCGGCGCCACTCGCGGATCCATGCGCAAACGAAGCATCCGCCGCAACCGATCGCGATAGGACTCCAGAATGGCGCCCACACGATCGGGGTTGGCCTTCAGCTCCTGCAGAAGCTCGTCTTCGTTCGCATCCATGAAGTCCCGGTTCGCCACCGCAGCCACTCGGCGGCGGCGCCGTCTCTTGCTCCAAGTCGTGGATCGAATGGGAAGGGCAAGGGCCACCATGGAACTTTTCTCCGGCCCGGAAACTGCACGCCCGATGGTTCTTTCAACGCCAGATTTGAGCAGAGCGCGGGGAAACCCTCCCGATCATTTCCCGAAAACTGGTCATTGGGTGCGGGCATGCCACTTTCACTGCCTTTCCCCCAGCAAGCCCGGAAGGATACTCTCGTCCCCGACGACTTCGCTCCTAGGGAACTGGAGTTGGCTATGGCACTCGCCGTTTTCGAAGAAGGTCGACACTCCCTCCACGAGTGCACGAATTGGAACGAGCGGCATTCCCAGCAAGCTTCCGTGGCCCAAGATCCGTCGTCATTGTCTTTCGGGGAAGAAGAAGACAGAGCAGTCAGGAGGATGATCGATGAAGCGGGTTTCGATCGGTTGCTGCATGATTGGCCTGGGAATGCTGTCGTGGACCGGACTGTCGGCGCCTGCGGCCGCACAACATGAGGACGACTACTTTGTCAGTGTCACGGGCAAAGGCATCTATCGGCTCAACCCCAAGACCAACGAGTTCGAAAGCTTCGCTCCGTGGATTGGAACCCCGGCGTACAGCTACTGGAACCCGATCAATGGCAACCTGATGGTGCCCGACATCACCGGTGCCGCCATCATGAAGGTGACCCCGGAAGGCGACCGCTCCATCCTCGCGATTGCGGATCACCTGGTGTTTCCGACCGCTTTCGTGATGCACGAGCCCTCCCAGCGATGCTTCGTCGCCGACTTGAACGACAACATCATCGAGGTCGATCCCGGGGGGACCCAAACCGTCTACTCGAGCAACGCCTCGGGCCTGTACAGCAATCCGGCTGGCCTGGCGGTGGACTTCGATGGGACCATGTACATCGGCAACTTCACCGGCGGGGAGATTCTGAGAATCCACCCGGGTTCCAACACGCCCCACCTGCTGACCGATGGCGAAGGGCTGACCGCGGTGATCGCCGGAATGGACACGGACGGCTCGGGCAACTTGTTTGCGGTGGACGCCGGGACCAACGCCGTGGTCCGCGTCCGAACGGACACCGGCGAGATCGACGTGTTCTCGGCCGACCCCCGCTTCGACACGCTACGCGACATTGCCATCATCGAACGCGGGGGGCACTTCAAGCGGGAGCACTTGGTCATTGCCTCCCCGTTCAGCCACTCCATCTTCGCGATCGACGAACTGGGGAGGGTCGAGGTGCTGCTCAAGGCTGAGGATCTGGACGGATTCATGCAGGGAGTGGCCGTCCCTTCGGACACCCCCAAGTGCCTGGGCACGGTCGTTCCGATGGGGGAAGGCACCGCCCTCTCCAATGGCAAGGTGCCGCGCCTGAACGGGATCTTTTCGCCGTGCATCGGCTCCGGGTTCTCGTTAGAGATCAGCAACATTCGGGAAGGCTCCAAAGGCCAGGTGTTGCTGCGGGAGTCCGCCACCAATGGCATGAGCGTCCAGGTTTATGCCGATCTGCCCAAGGGGTTCCATGCTTGGGCCGGCCCCCAGGAGAAGCGTCGGACCGTGGTCCGGGTCCCCGTCCCCGACGAAGCCGCTTTGATTGGCGAGACCTTCTATTTCCAAGTCGTCGTGGAAGATCCCGATGCTCCCGGACAGTTCGCCTTCAGCAACTCGGTTGAGGTGACGGTCGGCGACTGACTGGAAAAGGCGCGTGGATGAGGTGGCTGCTCCCGCGAGCGGTCACCTCATCCCCCCAAGGCAATCCGCATCCCGTCCTCCCCGTACTCCGTCAGCAGCCGTCGACCGACGCGCTGGGTGAGGGGATCGTCCGGGCCGAGATGGTTGAGGCTGATCCGGTAAGCGCGAGCGAGATTGGCGCGTGGCTCTTCCAACATGGTCATGACGTCCGTCGACGAGCCCGCAGCGCCAGCATCAATGCTTCTCATGCGGGCTTGGAACTGGGCGTTGGACAGCAGCACGAGGAACGGAATCAAATCCGGGTGCTCTCGCTTCAGAGCCCGCTCTGCCGAGGTCAATGCCTCCAAAGCCTTGGTCTCCGCCAGAGCCGGGTCTTCGGCAATCAGTTGTTCGGCTTGGGAAGCAAGTCGTTCCGCACTCAGCCATGCGTCAGAACTCCGAACCGCCGCCGTCGTGGTTTCGACCGGTCGCTCGACAGGCAAGCTGGCCACATCCGCTCCAGCCGTCCGCAAGACCTCGGCGAGCTCTCGGAAGATCTCGCCTTTGGCGTGGCCCAGACACTCTCGACTTCGGTGACTCTGGTCCGCAAACGCCGGCCAGGCATAGTAATCCTTGATGCTCGATTCCCTGACATCGTTGACGTTGAGAACGACTCGACCCTCCGAGTCAATCAACTCCATGCGGTACTCCACGTCGTGGATTTTCTCGAACGCGATCGGAGTTGGTACCACCCCCCCGATCACCATCAATGAGAAAGGCCAGATGATCAGGTTCAGGTAGCTGAGCCCGGTTTCGTGCCCCTTCCCGGTAACCACTGCCCCGCGCAACATCAGCTGGTCCTGGCGCAGATAGGACGGCTTGAAATCGATGCGTGCCTCGGCCGGGACTCCCTGGCTCACGAGCGACTGCGCCACCTCGGCAGAGATGTCCCCGACCCGCACTGACTCCAGGGTCTCGCGAATGTTGCCGCTGGAAGTCACGCTGACCGAGTGACTCGACGCCCGAAACCCGCTGACGACGATCTCTTTGCCCGCGAGGGAAGCATTCACCGAAGGAAGAGTGACGCTTTGTTTGAGCGTGGGCCCAATGCCGCAACCTGCCAGCGGGACGACCAGGGTCAGGGCCATCAAGGTCCGCACGGGCAAACTGCTTCGAAGGAAGTCGACCATGTCTGGTCCTCTCTCGTTGTCGCTTTCAGATCCGCGAATCGCGTCGCGGGTAGGGGGACAACTGCGAACGAGGACCAGCTCTCGACAGTCAAAACCAGGATTTCTTTGCGGGGGCGGAACCTCCCGCGCAGGGCCGTTGTCGAATGAGCTCTCCGAGTCCTGGAGAAGTTGGCTCTCTCCACCGGGGACTGCCCGCGCCGTAGATCCTCCGCAAGCTCGAAACGGATGAGGGGTCCCGCCGGCTCCCGACCGGCTCCTTGTGTCTCGGTGGTGGCGGCCCCTCTCGGAGGCCCCCCCTCGCGAGTCAGTCCCCATGACTCGGACAGGACGAGCGTCCCCCGGTCGGCCACCACAGGCCTCTTCCTCGCGCGCCTTTTCCA
Organism: Planctomycetota bacterium; assembly: GCA_028289345.1. Lineage (GTDB taxonomy): Bacteria > Planctomycetota > B15-G4 > B15-G4 > SIAN01 > JANQQL01. Next base: position 296,353 of record JANQQL010000015.1, read on the forward strand.
ACAGCACGGCAAGGGTTTCCCCTCATCCCACCAGGTTTCGCCGCGTTGCCTCAACCTGGTCTCCGAGTCGTTCCGATGAATGGAAGGAAGACCCTTGGCAGGACCAAAAAACGAAGGCGCTCGCCGTCGTCCGTCGATACGGGCGGCGGCGATGCCACCTGCCGCGGAGGAGGGTCCGCCCAAGGACGAGAGTGGCTCGGCTCCCGGAAAGCCGATCCCTCCGACTTCCCTGCACGTGATCAAGGCGTCCTGCCTTCGATCATGTCCGGCACTCCTCCCGGCGCACGCAGCAAGAGCGGAGGAGCGAAGTCGTGGATACTGTCTTGATCACAGGGGCCATGGGCTTCCTGGGAACCCACTTGACGGAACGACTGCTGAAAGCAGGCAAGACCGTGTGGGCACTGGATCTGTTCGACCCGCCCCATGCGCGTCACTTGCAGGACTACGATCGCTTCCACCTGGTGGTCGACACGATTCGCAATCGCACCACCTTGCAGAAGCTAGTCGATCGTGCAGACACCATCTGCCACTTGGCGGCGGTTGCTTGCCCGGATCAATACGTCCGCAATCCGCGCAAGGTCATGGACATCTCACTCTTGGCAGGCCTGGATCTGGTCGAGATGGTTCGCCTGACCGATAAGTTCTTCTTCTTCACGTCTACTTCTGAAGTGTACGGCAAGAGCCCGGCGCTTCCCTTCGCCGAAGATGACGACCGAGTGCTGGGGAGCACGGATGTGAACCGCTGGTGTTACAGCACCAGCAAGTCCGCCCTCGAGCACTACCTGAAAGCCTGTCATCAGGAACACCAACTGGACTACGCCATCGTTCGTCTGTTCAACGTCTACGGTCCCCACCTGAAAGGCCGAGTCGTTTCCCGATACGTCGAGGCCGCTGTCGAGAACCGTCCTCTGATCGTCCATGGGGACGGAAATCAGACCCGCTGCTTCACCTACGTGGACGACGTGGTGGAGGCCTTCCTCGGAATCCTCAACAATCCGAAGGCTCACAACCAGACCTTCAACATCGGGAACCCGGTGGAGACCTCGATTCTCGATCTTGCGCGCACGGTTCTCCGGGAAGCCGGAAGACCGGAAACGGACCTGGAGTTCGTCAGCCACCAGAGCGCGGTGGGTGACAGCTACGAGGACATCCCTCGCCGGGTGCCGGACATCTCGCGAATTCGTGAGGTCCTTGGCTGGGAGCCTTCGACCGACCTGCGCACCGGTCTCCAGCGCATGATTCATGACTATCGCTTCTCGTTCGAATCATCGGTGTCTCCGGCGAGGCAGCCCCTTGCCGTAGGACTCTCCCAGTGATGCGGGAAGGGACCTCGCCGGAGCGCTGCTCCCCACCGATTCCGTACTGCCGCCATGACCTCGGAGAAGCCGAGATCGAAGCCGTGGCCCAAGTCCTTCGAAGCGGGTGGATCGCCCGGGGCCCCTTGGCCAAACAATTCGAAGAAGCCTGTGCCAATCAGATGCACGCTTCTCATGCGGTGTCGTGCAGCAACGGTAGCGCGGCCTTGGAGATTGCGGTCCGCGCCTTGGGAATCGGACCCGGGGACGAAGTGATCGTGCCGACCTTGACTTGGGTTGCCACCGCCTCCTGCGTGCGCCTTGCCGGAGCGACCCCGGTGTTCGCGGACATTCAGGCGCCTCACCACTCCCTCGATGCCCGATCCGTCGAACCACGCATCACCGACCGAACCAAGGCCGTCATCGCTGTCGACTTTGCCGGCGTTCCCCACGACCTTGCCGAGCTGAAATCGCTTTGCGACAAACGCGGCTTGTTTCTCATTCAAGACGCGGCTCATTCTTTTGGGGCGCACTTCCCCGACAACGTCCCGGTCGGTGCCGACAACACCGCAGACATCGTCACGTTCAGTTTTCATCCCGCGAAGTCCATCACCACCGCCGAAGGCGGCTTGCTGACCACCGGCAGTGCCGACATCGCGAACCGCCTGCGGTTGATCCGTTCCAGCGGCGTGAGTCGGGAACACACCACCTGCCGAGGTGCATGGGATGTCCGAGCGGAAGAACTCGGCAGCAACCACCATCTGACCGAGATCCAAGCGGCGATCGGTCTCGTGCAGCTTGAGCGTTGGAGTGAGTTTCGGGAGCTCCGGCGAGAGGCATTTGGGAAGCTGACAGAGCGCCTGATGCCTTGGCGCGAGCAACTCGAGTTGCCGAGCCATCCCGCGGGTTCCAGCCACAACCTGTACATCGTTCGACTGGCTTCGTCGTTCGGCGGCGAGCAACGCGGGCAACTCCTCGATTGGCTCCATCAACACTCGATTCGGGCCCACGTACACTATCCCCTGCTCCACCGGCAACCGGTGTTCGAGGCCTCGCCGCACACCAGTGATGCCGAGTTCCCCCAGGCCACCGCCTACGAAGCGCGCGCCCTGACCCTGCCGCTGTTCCCCGGCATCAGCGACGGCGAACTCGGTCGGGTGGCCGCCACCGTGGAAGCGGGACTGCATCGGCTACAGTGAAGGCGAGGGTGTCTCCGAGGTACTCCTAGGAGCCCGCCCCGGGCTCGAGAACGCCTGGTTGCCGTGGAGTGCCACGAGTTCGAAGTCCTGACCGCTCAAGAGGTCCGCTGATGCTTCGTGATCGAGTGAAGGCCACCATCGACTGGTTGGTGCGCATGGCCACCGAACCGCGCACCGAACTCACCCGCTGGCAGCGACGTGCCCGCAACGCTTACGACCTGGGTCGTTTTGGGGCCCGCCAGCTTCGCGAGGACCGAGCCCCCTTGATGGCCGGGGCTCTGGCCTTTCGAACCTTGTTCGCTCTGCTTCCCGTTCTGGTCGTGGTCACGGTCGCGGTTCGAGCGATCAAGGGAGGCGCCGACTTCTCCCTGTGGACCCAGGAGTTCCTGCAATTCGTCGGTCTCTATCACTGGACCGTCCCCGGGGACGGAGAGTCGAATCAAGCACTCGGCACGTTCATCACCGAGAAAACCACCGGGCTCAACTTGGCGGCTCTGGGCTGGGTGGGGTTCACCGTGCTGGTCTATTCCGCGATTGGTTTGATCGTCACCATTGAAAACAGCTTCAACGTCATCTGTCGCGCGCCGCAAGGACGTTCTTGGACTCGTCGCCTCCCGCTGTACTGGACCGTGTTGACCATGAGCCCGGTCTTGTTCGCCACACTCTTGTTCTTGAATCAACGCTTTGATCAGTGGGCGGCAGAAATCGAACAATGGCAGACCTTGCTGAACGGTAGCCGGCTGATGTGGAGCTTCCTGATCACCTGGTTCTCGGTGTTCGTGATCTTCCTGCTGGTGCCGAACACTTCCATGTCGGTCCGCGCCGCAGCCACCGGTTCCCTGGTTTCGGGAATCCTGCTCGAGATCGGTCGGCATTCCCTGGGAGCCTATCTTCAGAACGCGTTCAAGCTGAGTGAGCTGTACGGATCCCTCGGGCTCATCCCCATCTTCATGTTCTGGGTGTACTTGATGTGGATGGCAGTCCTGTTTGGCCTTCAGGTCACCGCCACCCTGCAAGCGCTTGGTGGTCGCCGTCTTGAAGAAATGAAGCAACGCGGCATGGATCGCATCGGTTTGGTGGACCCGGCATCGATGATCTCGTTGATGCGTCTGGTGGCCGATCGATTCCAAGAGGGATCCTCGACAAACTTGCCCGACGTTTCCGACGCCCTCGGAATCCCCGAGCCGGTGGCCCAAGGCATGGTCGACGGCCTGACCCGGGAAGGCTTCCTGCACATCGTGCACCAGGAAGATCACACCTTCACTCTGGCGAAACCCGCCACCGAAATCCCCGCCGAGCAACTCATCGACCTCGGCTATCGCCTGGCGGACGAAGGCTCGACCGTGCAGACCACCGCGACGGTTCGCATGTTGCGCAAAGCGCAGATGCAAAGTGCGGCGCAGCTGACGTTGGCGTCCGTGCTGGACTGATTCCCGTCTCGCAGACCAGGCGATGAGTCACTCGCCGACCGCGGTCGCTGCTCCAGGATGCCTCGACCATTCAGCATTTCCCGTTTGGAGATGGTGAGAGCAAGAGCTCGAGCGGTTGGCAACGAGCGCAGAGAACGGAGAACGCAGGTTCGGTCGTCGAAGTTCAGAGATGGAGAGACTCAAGTGCACCAGGCTGGGTAAACGGTGCTCGCTCTTCGAAGGGCTTCGGAACGTCCCGTGGGCTACCGGCGACGACAGCCCACGGGTTTGTTCCAGAGAACTCGTGGAGTTCCTAGCGGATGATCAGCAAGGATGGCGAGCTGAACAGCAAGTATCCTTCGCCGACCACATTGGTGACGACCTGAAGATGAGTCACCCACGGAGCCGGCGAGATTCCTGGAAGTGTCCCGCTTTGGAAGCCGTTCGCATCCAAGTTTGGCAGCGCGCCCGCGTAACTGAAGCAACACGCAATCGTCGGCGCGTCGAAAGCGTTCTGGGGCCCAAAACCATTCACAAAAGTCTGGTAGAGGATCCCGACCGCTGTCTGATCGTTCGGGGTGCCCTGGATCCAATAGGGAATGTCCACTCCCGCGCTGGTCCACGTACTGAGCAGCTTGAACTGCTGGGGGACCTGCTCTCCAAAGTCCATGGCGTCGACCGAGATCAGCTCCCTGTCTATGCCGCTTCCCCCTTGGCTCCCGCCACCGATCCCGCCAGAGATCGAGACAGAGCCAACGGTTCTCAGCACTCCGGTCAGGAAGCCTCCATCGTAGGTGATGCCATTTCCGCCATCCCCCCCGGCTCCGGAAGAGTTGCCCACGCCACCGATCAAGGTGCTCTCCTGAACAAAGGCCCAGTTGCATTGTTCCATGGTGAGCGCATCAGCACCATCCGCAGCGCCATTCACGTCATTTCCCCCCGCGCCACCAATCAGAGTGCTGTTGAAGAGGCTCACCGAGATTCCCAAAACTGAGCTGGAGGGTGGGTCGCCGTCGGAACCAAGCACGTTCAACGCGGGCGCTGCAAGCTTCCCCATGGGACTCGAGCTATTGGCCTGTCCCGGCGCTCCCTCGATCGTACAGTCGACGAAACAGGTCATGACATCATCGCCAATACACGTGATGGCGCCTTGGTGGCTTCCGTCGTCGTTCCCTGAAGCCAGACCCGGTTGAAACACACAGTCTTCGAAGTACAGCGTCGACTGAGACGCCTTCCTTACGTACACATTTCGTGGGTTGGCTGCCAGGCCCGGGGTGTCACTACTCACAAAGACAATGTCGCGAAAGTTGACAATCTTGTTCGCGATGTTGTCCGCATAAAAGAGCCCCTCGATCGTGACCAAACCCTCGTCCGCACTCGCGATGGTGAGGTCTCTGTCCGGCAGTAGGAAAGCGTTGGCAATCGTGGTGGGGTGAGTCATGCCATTCGCCGGAGGGCCAGAGACGGTTCCGGTGCCCGTGTAGGTCCCCCCACGAATGAGGAGAATGGAGACGTTGGTGTCCTCCAAAGCACACTGGATTTCCTCGGCGGTACCGACGACACACAGTCCGCCTCCTGGGCAAAACGGTGTGGGGTCCGATGATTCGAGCAAAGCGGAGAGTCCGATCGCGAAGACAGAGAGTGTGGTTTTCGTGACAAGCACCAAGGGCTCCTTTCAAGAGATGTCCGGGAAGCGGAGAGCGCAACTCGATCTCCGTTGCGCGGAAGCCTTGTCACAACTTTGGGCAGCGCAGAAGTTGCAAAGAAACTCAGAAAGGCGGTGACCGGACCAGCGATCTCTTCATCGCCGTGCGGATTGCAATCAGCGAATGAGCTTGCCGTCACCCGCAAGAGCAAAGGCGGAAGACGACACGATGAGGATGGAGTCGGACAGCACTTCGAATGGAAGCGTCGGGGCTCTTGTCACCGTTGGCCCACGCACAAACCACGGCTCAAGCCGATGGTCCGGCTCCGCTCATTCAGGCGAAGTCGACGGCGTCACAAGGGTTCGTACCCGACCGCGTTCACCGCCCCAGAAGAACCCCACTCCAAGACTCGCGAAGGCCTTCGTAGACGCTCGGTCGGAAGAAACAGGCGCGCACTTCTTGGGGATCCGGATCCATCGTCTCTTCCAGCAGGGACCGACGGTGGGACTCTTCGCGGTACTCTTCTTCGCGATGTTCGAGATCGTTCAGATAGGCGGCGTCTTCGAATGGTTGGAGCCAGCTTGCGACTTCGGAGAACGAGGGTTCGCACGCGGCACTCGCGAAGTCGAGCGGGTCGGACACCGGATGCTCGACTTCGTAGCCCAAGGCGGTGAGCTCCGGACCGGCCAATGCGTCGATGGCGGCGATCTGCGGGCGAGTCAGGAGGTTCTTCCAACGGTCCACGGATTCGGTGAACACGCCTTGCCCGGCCCCAAAGGAAGAGTTGCCGCGCCAGTCTTCCTGTTCGTCGAGCCCGGTGAGATTGTCGATGTCGATCTGCTGCGGTTGGTCGAGACCCAAGTGGCCACACAACCGCTCCAGCTCTTCTCTCGGTTGCTCCACCAAGTCTTCGTAGCGAACCATTTGAATGCGCGAGGCCACCTCGGGGGAGTACCATGCGGGGTTGCCCAAGGACACACTCTTGCGCCAGTGACGGGCGTAGAACAGCAGGGGGCGCTTGCCCTGGCCTTCTCCCGACTGGTGCTCTTGGGAAGCCACCACCGCCCGCAGGTCCCTCACCACGAACACGAACTTCATGTCCGGAAACGCGCGGGCCATGGCGGGCAAGAACTCTTCACTCCAGCTCACCTTGGTCCCGGCCACGGTGATTCCCTCGGCACCGTAGACATCCACTGCCAGCTCGATGAGCCCCTGGTAGAACTCGCGGAAGGTGTCGCCCGACACTTCTCCCAGGCGCGAGCAGATCTGCGGATGCTGACGGGACTTCCAGCGCAGGATGTCGCGGCGAATGCGCTGCTGCAGAGTCGCCGGCATTCTCTCGGCGAGTGCCGCGGACTCCATGACCTCGAGGAGCTGGCGCTGTTTCCCGAAGGCGAAGTGTGGCGTGGGTGCTTCGGGGTTGACGGGAAACCCGATCTCGCTCGCAAGGAAATCTCGATAGGCTTTGAAGAAGTAGAGGTACGGGTCGGACACGATGCGACAGGCCGGATGACCACCCAGCAGTCGACTGACCAGAGTCGTTCCCGATCGAAACATTCCGAGCACCAAGACCTGATTCATCTCAGCTCCGTCCTTGCCGCAGGATCTCCAGCGAGTGCTGCCCGTGGTTGGAGATCAAATCCACGACGCTCAGGTAGGGAAGGAACGGCAGTTCTTCTCCACCGGTGATCTGCAGATAAGTCGGGTGCCGGTAATCCTGGAACGCCCATTCGATTCCTCGAGAAGAAAAGCAGCGAGGGTCCAGGTAAGCCGCCGACCCATTGTTCGCCAGGTAGAACCCGGCACCAATCTTCGTACAAAGATTGGCAAGCTTCTCCGTTTTTCGACCTTCGACGTGCATTTCCGAAGAACGAACCAGTTCTGTTTCGATGCCGAGATAGCAACAGAAGCCCTGTAGCAGAGCGGCATTCAGGTCACCCAGGGTGCGCCCGTCCCCGTTGACCCCATCCAGCACTCCCTCAACGTCGGCGAAGTGCGGAGCCTTCCCATAGACCTGCCGCAAACTGTCGCGGTGCTTTTGGCGCCAGTCCGATCCTTCGTCGATCTCGGCATCGCAGATTCGAGTGTTTCGCTGGCTCTTGCGGTGCAGGGGCACGGTGAGCCATTTGGTCTCGATGCTTCGGCGGTCTTTCCGAACCCGGTTTCGGTTCTTCCATTCCCGGCGGATGAATTGCACGTCGTCCAGCATGACGAACCGGTCGACCCGGTCGATCATTTCGAAGTAGCCGATCCAAGGCAGGTAGTGCGGTTGGCAGATGGCGACGGCGTGACTCAGCGATCTTCCCCCCGGTTCAAGAACTCGACTCGGGCACGAAGCAGAGTCGGGCTGCGCCAGTATTCGGAGATCGAAACACGGTCAATGGCCACGCCCACCGGATCGAGAGTCGTGCGCATCGTTCCATTCGACACGACTTCCAGGCGCCCGAGATTCTCCTCAGAATCACCCATGAGGCCGCCGTCTACGGATTCCTGCAGGCGTTCGGATCCGAATCGCTGGCACGCTTCGTCGCGACACAGTAGCCAGCTCTCGTCGGTCTGCTCTTTTGGAAAAACCAACGAACCAAAAGGCGAACACTCGAGTTCATCGAACAACCTTCGCCAGTGCTCGGGCCCTCCGGCGGGAAGGTTCCCGGTCGCGAACACAACCTCCCGGGGGAACCGCGAAGACACCGCCTCGAGCGCACTCTGTCGGTGGGAAGGGCTCACGCTTTTCTCGGGGGGCGGGGCCCACGACTCTTGCACCGAAAGCTCGCGAACCGGAGAGGTTCGCAACAGGGGCTCGACCTGGGGGAGGATTCGCTCGAGAAACTCCACCGCGGATTCTCGGCGAATGGTGTCGGAGGTCTCGACGAAAACCGGGCCGCGAGGAAAGTCCGGCCCACTGCTTTCGTCATGACGCAGGCAGTAGCGCCGGTGATTGCCCTCTCCGAAGATTCCGACGCGAAAGATTGCTCGGGGAACCGCAGGAGCGGGACGGTCGCGCACGACGACCACGGGGAAGTCGTCACTGTTCTCTGGAAGCGAAACCACCTGACACGTTCGTTTGCGAACTCGGTCCAGCAACACCCGGGGTTGGTCCGCGAGGGGAACCCGACGCAGAGTTGCTTCCCACTGTCGAATCCTCATCAGGTCCACCGGGTAGTCCAGGGACAAACACAGCTCCGGGTAGGAGAGTTCTTCGGGTGCGACTTGGTAGTGAACGCGAAAGTCGTCGGGACGTTCCAGGCAATAGTTTTCGACGTGCTCACGGTAGATCGGGTGTTCCGCCTCCTCATCGATGCGAGCCAGGCACTCCCGAGTCATCACGACCATTCCGTAACCGAAGGGGTAGGTGGCAAGCTCGAACGGGGTGACGAGGTCGACGCTTCGATCGAACAGAAGGTCCACCGCCTCGTCCACCACGGACGGCATCATCAGTGGATTGTCGGCATTGATCCGCACCACAGCCCGCACATCGGAGCTCACTTGGCTCACGGCCATGCAAAGTCGTTCGACGACGTCCTCTTCCGCTCCTCGCACGACTTCCAGCCCGAAGCTCTCTGCCAAAGCGACAATCTCGTCATCTTCCGGAGAAGTCGAAGTCGCCAGCACCAGGGAGTCGATTCGCCGGCAGTTCCTCGCTCGCTGAATCACCGAACCGAGAACCGTGGTTTCGCCCAGGCGGCACAGCATCTTGCGAGGCAATCGAGTCGAGCCGGCGCGAGCCAGAATCACTCCGAGAACGCGAGACGAGGCCATTGACCTAGCTCCCCACCGGCTGAGCGGCAAAGACCGCGTCGTAGACTCGCTCGAATCCCCGTCCGTCCACCGAGCCCGCCATGCGCTCGGCCAAGGCCTGGCGTTGTTCCTGCGCCTCCCACTGTTGCATCAGAGAGACGAGGGCATCGACTTCCACGTACGACATGTAGCCCGCATGGGGCACTTCCGTCTTGCGGGAGAATTCCTCGGCCAACGGGATCTGATGCCACTGCACTGACATCATCGCGCAAGGCGTGCCCGTGATCGCCGCCTCTAGCTTGCTGTAGCCAGCGCTGACGATGGCGAAGTCCGTGTTCCAGAAGCGCTGCTCCAGGTCGTCGACTCCGCCGAGGATCTCGGCGTGGGGAAGGACCCCGCGGATCCGCTCAGCCAAGGACCCGTGGTCCGCGTAACCGAGCACGAAGGTGGCGGCGACCTCCGGACGCCAGCGGGACAAGGCCATGGCCGCTTTCAAGAACCCGACGTCGTAGCCTCCCCCACCCAGGGTCACGAGCACATGCTCGATCTGTTTCCGGTGCTGGCGTGACTGGTCTCGGTAAGGCAAGAACTCGGGACGGCTCAGAAAGTACTCAGGCCCCTCCAAGAAACGGGTGGAGGCCAAGCTCAGGTCCCGATTGCTGTAGTTCGGAAGCCACTGCCCGCAAACCACCACGTCGGCCACGTAGGGGTGATCACAAAGATCGTCGAAAACGACCAAGGACTCGCCATGACGGGCCAACATCGCTTGGCGATCCAATGGGACATCCAGCATCTCGAGAAACAGAACGTCACAAGGCTCCATCGTTTCGAGCACCGCGTCTTCCTCGGCCACGCTCAGATCTTCTGCCAAAGGCACGACTTCGAAGCCTTGTCTCCGGAGGTACTCCTCGACTTCCCTCGGCCCTTCGACCAAGAACGTCAGGTCCGTGTGGCCTCGATCTCGACACCACGAGGCGAACGAGGACAGACGGAAAATGTTGCCCCAGCCGTACACCGGGCCGCCGCGGGTGCGAAAGAAGAGTCGTTGTCCGTCCATGGCGTCGGAATCCGGACTCAGGCCGTCACGCGTCGGAAGGACCACATGTACTCCTCCGCATCCACGCGATCGACCGCGGCTCCGAGATAGGCCTCCACCTGACGCACGCGGAAGATGATCTCACGCAGCTCATCGGGAGTGACCGAGAACGGGTTGTCCGACTCGCGCAGCTTGGGATTCACCGTGAAGTGCTTCTCGATCATGTTGGCGCCAGCAGCCACGGCCAACGGTGGAATGTCACAACCGCGGGTGTGGTCGGAATGACCGACGGGCCAGTCGTAACGCTCGCGAAGCTGATGGATTTTGCGCAAGTGACTGTCGCGCTTCATGACCGGATAGGACGAGATGCAGTGCAGGATCACAATGTCGCAGCCGTTCTCTTCCAAGATCGCCACGCAACGGTCAACCTCTTCCTCGCTGGCCATCCCTCGAGAGAACACCACCGGCTTGCCGTATTGGGCCACGGCCCGCACCAGCTCCAGGTTGACGATCTCGAACGCCGCGAGCTTGAAGGCCACTGAGCCCATCTCGTGAGAAAACGCGGCGCTCTCGGCATCGAACGGAGAGGTGAAAACGACCGCGCCCAGAGACTTCGCGTAGTCCCAGAGCACCGCGTCCTGCTCCCGAGTGAACTCCCAGCGGGCCAAGTTCTCGATGAACTCGCCGGCCTTGGGGTTCGTCGCCCGGTCGTAGCGTTTCTCTGCGGTGTAAGTCTGGAACTTGAGGAGGTCGGCGCCCGCTTCATGGGCCGCCGCGATCAGGTCCTTGGCCCGCTCGAAGTCGCCGAGGTGGTTGACGCCAATCTCGGCCACGACGGGGACCGGGTGACCATCGCCCACGGTAAGGGGCCCGAAGGTGGTGTTCTTGCGCTGCTTCATGACCGGCAGATTCCCGATTCGTCGAAGGGAGAGGTAAACGGGCAGGACGCCCCTTCCTTCATCGGGTGAACGGCGGGACACCCTGGAAAAGATTGCGCAAGTTCTCGGGGAAACCCGGGGGGCAGCGCGCTGTCGCCAAGACCGCTATCCTGGGGGGTTTCCCGACAGCCCGGAAAACCATCCGGGCGAGGAGACCCCGATGACTGAGCCGTCCCCCGCCTTTGACCCGTCCAGCTTCGTTGCCCTGATCAGCGGACTGGGGGCCCAGGCGAAGATCCTCCTGGGCCTGATGGCCAATCCGGTGACCGGCCAGATGGAGCCCAAGGACCTCAGCCGCGCCAAGGTGCTGATCGACACCTTGCAGATGCTCCAGACGAAAACCGAGGGCAATCTGGGCCCGGAAGAGAAGCGCTTCCTGGACACGATCCTCACGGATGTCCAGCTCCGCTACGTCGAAAACCAGTAGGCGCTACTGATCGGAAGAGGGCGCTTCCTCGGAGTCGGGGGGGCCTTCGACGGCCGTCGGCTCGTCGCCCTCTTGGGGGTCCACCGCTTCCGGCTCGCTCGACTCTTCCGGGGCGGGCTCCGACTCTTCGCCAGGCGCCATCATTTCCGGCGCGTCCGCCCGTCTTTTCGCCTTGGCGGCAGCGGCCTCGTCCAGCAGGGTCAAGGCTTTCCGCTGAAACGCGGGGCGAACCTCGGGCACCGTGTACACCCCGTAACCAAAGATGTCGTGGCCGCGGCGCTGCAGAGCGTCCATCGCCTCGGCGCGCTTGCGGGCGTCCAACGAATGAGCCTGCTTGTAGAGCTCTTCCTCGCTGGGCTCGAAGGCGTCGTCGCCGAGCAGGTCGAATCCGACCAATCCGGTCAGGAAGTCCGCAATCTCGTCCGGCCGAACAGCGAGGTTCCCGCCGAACAGCCCCAGGTGGCAAGTCACTCCGAAATCCAATGGACGACGATCGGTCAGGAGTTTGAAACCGAGGGGGTATTCGGCGTGGCCGGGATCGGCCCAGCGAGGGTGTCGGTAGTCCAACAGGGCGCCTTCGCCGTTGCGACGGTAGGTATAGAGGTGGGCGAGAGACACGCCGAACTCGCCGCGTTGCTCGCGAACGTTCACCAGGCGGCCCTCTTGGAGACCGAGGGTTCGACCGTCGTAGGCCCCGGCGCCGAATTGCAGTGCCGAGGTGGCGCGAAGGGACAGGTTCACTCCTGGCCCAAAGGTGAAGCCGAGGTCCAGCATCTCCCCCGCGTCCTTGAGGCGGTCTTGGAACGCCGCACACCCGCCGAGCACCAAGGGCAACCAAGCCACGGCCAGAAGCCAGGAAGACCGAGGGAGAGTTTTCGGAGCGAACCCAGTCCGAGACCGGGCGCAAGTTGACAGCGAAGGGCGAGCATCTTTCACGAGCGGGGATTCCTTCCGTCCGGATCGAGTCGGCGTTCCTCTCCAGCGTTGGAATGTAGATTTGCTGAGAGCTGGATCAGCACTTCGAACCATCCACTCCCCTCCGTTCGTCCTCGCCAGGATGCGACGGTCGCAAGGGCCGCGCCAATCACCTGCCGGAAAGCCCCCTCGACGTCCGGGGGACGCGGCCCGGGTCAGCGATAGGCAGGAATCCCGGTGATGTCGTGGCCCACGGCCAACGCGTGAATGTCGTAGGTGCCCTCGTAGGTGTTCACCGACTCAAGGTTCACCATGTGACGCATGGTGTGGTACTCGTCCAGGATCCCATTGGCCCCGAGAATGTCGCGACAGGTTCGCGCGATTTCCAGCGCACCGCCCACGTTGTTCCGCTTGGCCAAGGAAATCTGGCTGTGGCTGATCTTGCCTTGCTCCTTGAGACGGCCGAGCTGCAAGGCCAGAAGCTGCGCCTTGGTGATCTCGGTCAGGCAGTTGACCAGCTTGTTCTGCACCAGCTGGAAGCTGGCAATGGGCTTGTCGAACATGATGCGGGCCTTGGCGTAGTTCAACGCCTCGTCGTAACACCCCATGGCGGCCCCGGTGCCCCCCCAGACGATTCCGTAGCGCGCCTGGGACAGACAACTCAGCGGCCCCTTCAAGCCCGTGACCTTGGGCAGCCGGTTGGCGTCCGGGACGCGAACGTCCTGCATCACCAGCTCGGAAGTCACGGATGCCCGCAAGGACAGCTTGCCTTTCATCTCTGGGGCCGAGAATCCCGGGGTGTCCTTTTCCACGAGGAAGCCGCAGATGCCGTCTTCGGTTTGGGCCCAGACCAAGGAGACGTCCGCCCCGGTGCCATTCGTGATCCACATCTTGGCACCGTTGAGGATCCAGTCGGAGCCGTCCCGCACCGCCTTGGTTTCCATCCCGCCGGGATCGGAGCCGTGATCCGGCTCGGTCAGCCCGAAACAGCCGATGGCTTTCCCGGAGGCGAGGGCGGGCAACCAGCGCTCCTTCTGTTCGTCGGATCCGTAGGTGTGGATCGGCCACATGACCAGGGAGCCCTGCACCGAAGCACAGGACCGAATGCCGGAATCTCCCCGCTCCAGCTCCTGCATGATGAGACCGTAGGCCACGGCTCCCAGACCCGCGCAGCCGTATCCGTCGAGGTTGGCCCCCAAGAGCTGCATCTCTCCCATCTCGGGAATCAACTCGGTCGGGAATGTGCCGTTTCGGCAGTGCTGGGCAATGATGGGGAGGACCCGCTCGTCGACCCACGAGCGCACGGTGTCCCGGATCATCTTCTCTTCGTCGGTGAGAAGACCGTCTACTTCGAAATAGTCCACGCCCTGGTACTTGCTCATCACTCGTCTCTCTACGGAAGGTGCACAGCCCGGCCATCCTATCGGGGCCCCGGAAGGGGGTCAAAGCCCAAGGGAATCGCACTCCGGATCCGTAATCTGTGGGGTTCGACCCCCGGAGAGTTTTCATGAGCCGACCCACCCTCGTCACCGCCGCGCTGCCCTACGCCAACGGCCCCCTGCATTTTGGGCACGTCGCGGGCGCGTACCTGCCCTCCGACATCTACGTCCGCTACTTGAAGTCGCGCGGCGAGGACGTGCTGTTCATGTGTGGGACCGATGAGCACGGCGTGGCCATCACCATGAAAGCCGAACAACAAGGCAAGGGGTATCAGGAGTACGTGGATGGCTGGCACGAAGTCATCGCCGGCTTCTTCGCCAAGCTGGGCATCGAGTTCGACACGTTCTCTCAAACCTCTCACCGGGATCCTCACTACCCCCTGTCCCAAGAGTTCTTTCTGCGACTGCTCGAAAACGGCAAGGTCGAGCCGCGCACGACGCAACAGCACTACTGCCTGAACTGTGACCGCTTTCTCCCTGACCGATTCGTGTTGGGCACCTGCTACATCTGTCACGCGAAAGGCGCACGCGGGGACGAGTGCAAGTCCTGCGGGTCCTGGCTGGATGCCACGCGTCTGATCGATCCGGTCTGCGCTCAGTGCTCGAGCATTCCGGAGCTGCGTGAAACCACTCAGTACGAACTGCAGCTGACGGATTTCCAAGAAGACCCGGCCATGCGCGAGTGGTACCAACGGTTCACTTCGACTCAGAAAGCCAACGTGCGAACGTTCGTGGTCAACAAGATGGTCGAAGGGGAAGGCATGAAGGCCCGCGCCATCACCCGCGACTTGCCTTGGGGGGTTCCGGTCCCTGAAAAGTCACTGCGCGGAGAAGTACTGCAAAGCGTCGAAAACAAAGTCCTCTACGTTTGGTTCGATGCACCAATCGGCTACATCACCGCGACCATGGAGTGGGCTCGAGAGCAGGGCACCCCCGACGCTTGGCGCCGCTATTGGATCTGCAAGCACGACGAAGAAGGACCACGTCTGCTGCACTTCATTGGCAAGGACAACATTCCGTTCCACTGCATCGTGTTCCCTTGCATGCTGGGTTGGCAAGCGCTGGCCGACAAGACATGGAGCGAGTTGCCGGACTTCCATCCCATGGGCCCCGGCCCGGGAGAACGCTTCGTCTTGCCCGAAGCGGTTCCTGCCAACGAGTTCTACAACCTGGAAGGAAAGAAGTTCAGCACCTCGGACCACTGGTACATCGACTTGGCAGGGACGTTCGAGCGCTATTCCAGCGACCAGTTGCGCTACTACCTCGCCAGCTCGATGCCCGAAACCGCCGACAGCAACTTCTACTGGAAGGACTTCCAGGCCAAGGTGAACGAACTGGCCGACACGCTCGGCAACTTCGCCTTGCGCATCCTACGCTTCGTTCACAAGTACCGGGACGGCAAGGTGCCCGGCGGCGATCTCACCCAGTCCCCGCTCTTCTCCGACTGCGAGAAAGCCATCCGCGAAGCACGCGATCGCTACGAGTCCGCGCTGTCCTCCTTCGAATTTCGTGCGGGCATCAAAGCCTTCCTGGATCTCGCTCGGTTCGGCAACAAGCTGGTCGATGATGAAAAGCCCTGGGCGCTCCGCAAAAGCGACCCGGACAAGTGTGATGAGGTCCTGGCGATCGGCCTGTTCCTGATCAAGGCGCTGGTCCCGTTGGTTCATCCCTACACCCCCGGCATCGCCGCGGCCCTGAGCCGCATGCTTGGGACCGAGACGGGTTCTGGTGCCTGGGACGACATGACCCAGCCCCTTCCCGCGGGCCACGCTCTGGGCGAAGTCGAGATGCTGGTCCCGAAGGTCGAAGACGAGCAGATCGCCGAGGAAGTCGAACGCCTGCACGGACTGGCGGAAGCCGGGGACAACTCCTCGCCCGCTTGATCGATCGATGCGGCCAGTCCCTGGGGCCGGCGGGCCTTGGCTCCCACGATCGCCCCTGGGCGAGCGCCGCGGCCGAAGAATTCCCGCCGGCGAGGCCCCCCTTCGATCACAGCGCTCTCCCGAGGGGCGGGATTTTCTTGGGACCGGGTGCCGGCGAGGCGGATACCATTCCTGCGGGTGAAAGGCCTCGGAAGGGGTCGGTCGCCGTGCCCACTCGCGGGGGCTTCGGACCGCGAACCTGTTTTTTCCAGTCAGCGAATCACGGCAGTGAAGTCACGGCAGCAACGTCACAGGTCACTTGTGCAAGTCAAAGCAGTGGTGAGAGCCGCAGTTCTGGATGCGTCGGTGCGGACTTCCCGTAGTGCTGGATCCTGACGGGAGCAATTTTGCAAAACCTGGAGTAAGAGCATTGCGTACCAAAGGAACTGTGAAGTGGTTCAACGACGAAAAGGGCTTTGGATTCGTCGTTCCGGAAGACGGCTCGAGCGACTGCTTCGTGCACCACTCCGCCATCCAGGCGGAAGGCTTCAAGACCCTCGTCGAGGGTGAGCCGGTCGAATTCGACATCGTGGAAGGCCAGAAGGGCCCCGCCGCGGACAACCTCGTTCGACTGAATCACCAGTAGGTCTCCCGCCCCTCGAGGGCCGGAAAACGAAACACTTCACGGCGGCCGTTCCGGAATCCCGGGACGGCCGCCGTTTTTTTTTGTTGGGACCGCCAACACTTCTCCGGAAACCAAAGTCGGTCCGAAGAACCATGGCGAACGCGACCAGACACTCGTGCGAGGAAACCGTCAGGCGCGAGTCTTGCCCTTCGCGGGTTTCACCAAGTCTGACCGCGATCAAAAGTCATCGACGGCGCAAACGGGGAGGCGAAGCAATGATTCGGCTCCTTCTTCGTGGAACACTTGGTGATCGGCGACCTGGAACTGGTCCTTGCTGGCGGAGTAGATGTCGGTGAAGGTCTGGGGATTCACGTCGTAGAGCGGAAACCACGTGCTGTGCACTTGGACCAGGATCCGGTGTCCCGCACGGAAACGGTGAAAGCGATCCGGCAGGAAGAACTTCAGCTCGGTCTTCTTGCCCGGCTCCAGCGGTGACGGCTCCGAGAAGCTGTCGCGGAATTTCGCACGAAAGATCTCCCCTGCCAAGATGGTCTGGGTTCCATTCATCGGACTGCCAGTCGCGGCAGAGACCTCACTGCCCGGCGGGGACACGTCGATCAGCTTGACGATCCAGTCCGCATCAGAGCCGGTCGTTGCAAACGTGAGCTCGACCTCCACCCTCCCCGCAATGACCAAGTCTTCTTCCAAAGGCTCGGTGAGGAATGTCAGCACGTCGTCGCGATCACTCACGAACCGCTGATCCTCGACCATATACCCCGGCTCGGGCATGACCGGTGCCCTCCGGGTGTAGGGCACCGGGTTGGCGGGGTCACTGGTGAACGGGGTGAATCCCTCGCCGGGCGCAGGCGGTTCGAAGGAAGCGATTCCTTCCCGGCGGAGGAACAGCGGACGGAGCTCTTCGGATTCAGGCGGCCACTCGTCCAGTTCATGCCAGCGGTTGCCGCCGGTTTCGAAGGCCATCACTTCGGGCAACAGAGGATCCGACTCGTCGCGCAAGTGGTGTTCGAAGAACGGGAATTCGATCTGATCGCGGAACTGCTCGGACGTCGGCTCGTCGAAGTCCAGGTCGCCCAGAGAAGCGCCATCGTCTCCGGTTCGCTCACTCCAGCCTCCGTGTCGCCAAGGACCCACCACGAGGAAGTTCTGGTCCGCGTCGTCGTTCTCTTCCACTCGGTGATACAGGTCGATGGGACCGCGGAAGTCCTCCGCGTCGAACCAGCCTGCCACGTGAAGCACGGCGGGCCGTACGTCATCCAGAACCCGGAGGTTATTTCGTCGCTCCCAGAACTCGTCGTAGTTGCCGTGGGCCATGAAGTCTTGCCAGCCCTGGACCTTGCCGAAGTACTTCCCCCCGAGCTCGGGAAGTGTGCCCTCTCCCAAGAAGAACCCGTAGCAATCCGGGGAGGTTCCGGGGTTCAGGATCGGGCCAATGAGAGCCGGGTCGGCTTCCCCACGGCGCACCGCCATGAATGCCATCCACCCGAAGGTGTAGCTGAGGCGAAAGGCGCCATTGTGATGGAGGTCGTCGCCGAGAAACATGTCCGCCGGCGACGCTTGAGGAGAAACCGCGACCAAAGCGGGATGGGCATCGGCCATGGCCATCACCGTCTGCCAACCATCGTAGGAGATCCCCCACATCCCCACCCGGCCGTTGTGGCCTTCGACATTCTCCAGCAACCACTCGACGGTGTCGTACGCGTCGGTGCTCTCGTCGACCGCGGCGGGGTCACTGGGGTCCTGTCGCGACGGCATCAACACTTCCCACTCCCCTTCGGAACGGAACTGACCGCGAACATCCTGATAGACGAACAGGTATCCAGCCTCCGAGAACAACCTCGATGGCCCCGGGTTCGCGAGAGTCTGCGCCAAAGGCGGTACGGAATACGGAGTGCGCGTCATCAGAATGGGCCGGTCTTCTGCAAGTCCCAGAGGCTTGAAAATCTGGGTGTACAACTTCACGCCGTCTCGCATCGGAATCATCGCTTCCGTCGCCGAGTACTGGGTTCTTGCCGCCTTGGCCATGCAACAGACGGAGGCAACGAGGACCAGACTCAGCCAGGGCGAAGGGCTCTGCCATCGGCCCTTTGGCAATCGAAGCCTCCCGTGACCGCAAGACAACGAGCGACCTCTCCCCGAAAGTTTCATCGACGAAATCCTCTTTCTTGAACTGTCATCGGCGGATGGGCAAACCGCGAATTCTCGAATCGCGAAGCAATCCGCGAGGATTGCCATCTCTGTTCACGAAAAGACGCATTCCAAGGCGCCAGGGTTGCAGCAAGAGTCAGGAACTTTGAAAGATGCTACCGGTGTCGATCTCACTTGGCCCACGTGCCACAGACTTCTTGGGCCCGATGACCGAAGCGGGGGACGAGCGGGGCATCGAACCGGCCACCGGTCTCGGAAAGAAGGTCGGCGGAGCCGGACTGTTCGATGAATCTGCATTGACGAGGGATCAGACGACCGAAAGGGGCCAGAGCCGTCGGTCGCTGGCTCTGAAGTCCGCGCCCTCGGCTCGGCTCCCCGACCGGCGCAAACCGAGCCCCCTGCAGATCGAAAACGAGCGGTGAACTTTGACGCGAGTCGGCAGAGCTCAGCCGGTGTGCCCCTCGGCGACCAGCAGCCGAAAGCCCTCTTCGAGAGCACCGACCAAGGTGTCGATCTCGGACTCCCCCATCGGCGTAGACAAAGTCGCGGTGCAGGTGTTGATCATCATCAAGCCCGCCGCAAACAAATGGTCCAGGAGGATCTTCAGCAGACGATTCTCCTCCGGCGTCATGAAGGCTTCGCGGTAGTTGCGAGGTGGCTTCTCTTTCAAGTGCACTCGGAACATGGAACCGGCTCCGGTGACGCAGGCTTTCACCCCGGTCTCACGAATCGCTCGATCGATCCCGTCCATGGCCCGCTGGCCCAGCCCGTTCAGACGCTCCACCGCCTCCGGATCGAACTTCTCCATCGCGGTGAGTCCCGCGGCCATCGTGACCGGATTGGCAGAAAAGGTCCCGGAGTGGGGAAACAGCAGCTTGTCCTTGCGCGGGTTCATGACGTCCATCACGTCCGCGCGACCGATCAGCGCTCCCGCGGGGAACCCGCCGCCGATGACCTTGCCCAGGGCGGTGAGGTCGGGGGTGAAGTTGTAGCGGCCCTGCATTCCCCCATAAGAGGACCGAAAAGTGATGACCTCGTCCAACACGAACAACGCGTCGTGGCTGTTGGTCCACTCCCGCAACGTCTGGACGAAAGACGGTTCGACCGGATTCAAGCCGACCCGATGAGGCATCAGGTCGAGCAACACGCACGCAAGGTCCGTGGCGTGTTCCTCCAGAATCGACAACGCGTGCTCGGTGTCATTGAATGGAATGACGACCACGTCGTCGAGCGCCGAACGCGGAGTTCCATGAGCGACGGGGACGCTCTGGGGATGATCGACGCTTCCCCAGTTGGTCGGATTGGGCGTCTGACTCACTTCCGCGTAGTCGTATTGTCCGTGATAGGCTCCCTCGACCTTGGCGATCTTGGGACGGCCCGTGAAAGCTCGCGACGCTTTGAGCGCGGCCATCAGGGCTTCCGTTCCAGAGTTCACGAAGCGCAGCTTGCCGAATCCGGGATTGCGCGAGCACAGATGTTCGGCGTACTTGACCTCGATCTCAGTGGCCAAAGTGAACGCCGTTCCCCGGGACAGCTGTTCCGTCACCGCTCCTACGATGTCCGGATCGGCGTGCCCGTGAATGAGCGAAGCCATGTTGTTGGCGAAGTCGATGCGCTCGACCCCTTCCAGGTCGACCACTCGGCACCCCCTGCCTTGCACCGCGTACAGCGGATGCGGATCGCGCAGCACCGTGTTGCGGCTGACTCCCCCGGGAAGCGTTTCGAGGGCACGTTGGTACAGGGTTGCGCTGCGCGACGGAGCAGCGCCTTGGGAATCACTCACGGGTTCGACCTCGTTACTGTTCGGCCCGACGAATCGGAGCGGCAGTTCGCTCCTGGACGTACTCGAATTCCACCCCGGGACTCAACTCCACTAGCTGAAATCCCTCGTTCGTGACCTCGATCACGGCCAAGTCCGTGTAGATCCGGTTGACCACGCCCTTGCCGGTCAACGGGTAGCTACAAGCGTCGACCAATTTGGGCTCGCCGGTCTTGGTGCAGTGTTGAGTGGTCACGAAGATCGACTTCACTCCCGCGATCAGGTCCATGGCGCCGCCCACTGCGGGAATGGCATCGGGGGCCCCGGTGGACCAGTTGGCCAGGTCTCCGTCCTTCGAAACCTGCAACGCCCCCAGGACACAAAGGTCCAGGTGACCACCACGAATCATCGCGAAGCTGTCAGCGTGATGGAAATACGAGGCACCGGGCACCACGGTCACTTGCTTTTTGCCCGCGTTGATCAGCTCGGGATGCCCTTCTCCCGGTTCCGGCGAAGGTCCCATCCCCAGCAGGCCGTTCTCGGTGTGGTAGATGAACTCGCGGCCCTCGGGAACATACTTGGCGACCAGCTCCGGGATTCCGATCCCGAGGTTCACATAGGAACCGTCCGGGATGTCGAGTGCCAGGCGCTGAGCAATCTCGTCGCGGCTTCTGCCGATTCGCTCCTGGTTCACGGGTAGGACACTCCCTGCGCCACCAGCTCGGACTCATGAGCGGGATTCGGCACTTCCACGACCTGGTTGACGAAGATTCCGGGGGTCACAATGACTTCCGGATCGATCTTCCCCGGAGACACGATCTGTTCGGCCTGAACGATGGTGATCTTGCCGGCCATGGCCATCAGCGGACTGAAGTTGCGCGCCGTCTTGTGGTAGATCACGTTGCCGTAGGTGTCGGCAACCTTGCCTTTGATCAACGCGACGTCCGCGGAAAGACCGTATTCGAGGACATAGTCCCGACCATCGAAGGAGCGGATCTCCTTGCCCTCGGCGAGAGGGGTTCCCACGGAGGTCGGCGTATAGAACGCGGGGATGCCGGCCCCTCCGGCGCGAATCCGCTCGGCCAAAGTTCCCTGAGGAACCAGCTCGAGCTTGGTCGCTCCGCTGCGGTACAACACCGGAAACACCCGCGAGTTGGTCGAGCGCGGATAAGAGCAGATCATCTTCGAGACTCGCCCAGCCTTGATCAACGCGGCCAGCCCGACTTCCCCATTGCCCGTGTTGTTGTTGACTACGGTCAAGTCCTTGGCCCCTTGGTCGATCAGCGCGTGAATCAACTCGATCGGGCTGCCGGCTTCTCCGAAGCCACCGATCATGACCGTCGCTCCATCCGCCACGGCTGCCACGGCTTCGGCCACGCCAGGAACTTGCTTGTTGATCATGCCGCTCGGCTCAACTCATACGAACAAGGGATCTCGAGCCCGACAACGAAGCGGGCTTCGATGGACACGAAACGCGAGACAAGAACTCGCACGAGCAACTTGATCATCCGCTGCCACCCGGCCGGGAGTCACCGACCGGGACTGCTCCAAGATCAGGCGTCTTCCGCCCCGGTCGCCGAGGCCTGCAAGCTCGGCTTCTTGACTCGCTGGTAGTCGTAAAGTCCCGCTTCGTCGAACAGCACCCGGTCCTCGTAGTCATCGAACCAGATGGCGTTCGGGTTGCGGCCGACGATGCACACCTTGCCGCGATCCGGAGCCGCCGCCGCATTGCGCAGGATCTTGAAAATCACGACTCCGTTTTCGCTGCCGGCCAGTCCCGGAATCGGTTCATTGGTCACGGCCGCGACTTCGGTCTTCCCCTTGTAATGCGTGATCGACAGGCGGGCGTGGTTCTCGACGCCGGACAATCCTTTCTGAGACTCGTTGAGGATTTGCCAAGCGGTCTCCATCGGGACATTGAAGGCGCGATAGGCCACGATGTCGCGGCCGCAGAAGAAGTAGTGGTTCTCGGCGCCGACGCGCTTCATTTCCCGCTGCATGATGCGCAGGGCAGTGGCGTCGTCGTTGATGTCTTTGATGATCGGCGACTGGTTCTCGACGCTGACCCAACCACGCTTGACGATTCCCCGAACGGCCTTTCGGGTGGCCGGGATCCACTGCAGGAAGCCTTTTTCGTCCTGCATGTAGTTGCCACCGTCATCCTTGGCGAGGAACTCGTCCGGATGGTTGAAGTGGATCATCAGGCGCAGACCCACCTCCGGGTAGGTTTCGTGGAACCGATCCAGCATGCTCAGGAACGACTCGTCGAAGCGCTCGGGGAAGAACGCGAGTTCCTTGGTGCCGACGCGAATCGACTCGACTCCCGACTCCGCCAAGGCGCCGAACCAGCCGGCGAGCTTGGCGTTGGACAACACCATCGGGTCACCGCCTGAGAGCAGGATCTCGCGCAGCTTCTCGCGACCCGTCTCGGGGTGAATGCCACCGTTCTTCTCGACGAGTTCGTTGTGGGATCGCACGTAGGCGGTGATCTCGGGGATCTCCGCCAGCCCCTTCTTGGCGACCGTTCCGTCCTGACGCTCGATGTCTTTGCGACCGATCAGCTCTTCGCGGTAGCAGAAGCGACAGTGGGCCGAGCACGTGGAGACCACGTACATCAGTCCCATTTCGTACTTGTGGAGAAGCCCCTCGACGGGGCTGTAGTCCATCTGGAATCCCGGGTCTTCGGAACCGGCCAGGTCTTGGGTCTCGTCTGGGCTCGCTTTCACGAGACGCTGAATCGGGAGGCTCTTCTTGGCCAACTCGAAGTAATGGCGGGTCAGCTTCACCGGCATGCGCGATTCCACGTCGCGATCGGTGCCCTTCAACTCCTTCAACGCGGAAAGTTCGTCATTCGAGTAGAAGTTCAAGATGTCGGCGGGAGCTTTCTCCGCAAAGAACGGAGACAAGCCGTTGATGATCTCCCGGTTGTAAGGAGGGCTTTCCACAGTGTCGAGGAACGCTTTTTCGCGAGCGGTGGGAACGTAGCGTGCGGGAGAGGTCATGATTCTCGAATCGGGTTGGGGGCAGGCCCCGGACCGGGGCGCCGAAAGGACGAAAACACCGCTCAATCTACCAATCGCCTCCGAGGCCACAACCCGTGTCCGGAGGGAGATCCGGGGTGTCGGGGATCCGGCGAGGCCAAGGCAGCCAGGTCACAACGGCACACTTGGCTGAAATTGCCGCGCGGGGCCGGTCTCGCCACGAATTCTGTCCCACCGCATGGGACGCAGAGGTCGGGAAGACAGCGGGTGAGCAAAACGTACCGCGATTCGTCAGCCGGCCAGGCCTTTTGGGCAAGGCGCCCTTGGTGGCGTGCGAACCGGGCTGGACCCCAAGCGAGAACAAGCCCCATCGTCGCCTCCAGGATGCCCGCCGCTCCGTGCCTCGAGGACTAGAATGGCGACGACGCCGACGTGCGGAGGGAACAAGAATTGGGAGGAGATTCCATGGCACCAGTGCACCGCACGAAGGAGAAGGGACGACCACCACTGCAGGGTTCCGGACAACGACCGCGACCACTCCTCGTCCGACTGGCGACCGCACTTTTCCTCCCACTGCTGTCGCCCGCCTTGTTCGCCGACGGACCGGGCAACGTGCTGGTGCTGGTGGCAGACGACATGGGTTTCGAAATGATCGGGGCGTATGGCGTCGGAGGCGATCCCGCCACAACCCCCGTGCTGGACTCCATGAGTCAGTCCGGAGTGTTGTTCCGCAACGCTTGGTCGAGCCCTCTTTGCACGCCGACTCGTGCCACCATTCAGACCGGGCGCTACGGATTTCGCACGAGCATCGGCCTGGTGGAGTGGCACGACCCGGTCGCTTTGCCCCTGGCCGAGATCACCATTCCCGAGATGCTCGATTTGGGAACCGGGAATGCCTACCAGCATTCGGCGTTTGGCAAGTGGCATTTGGGAGCGCGCCAGCAACCGGGCTGGAATCTGTCCCCCAATGCCGCCGGCTACGACCACTACGCAGGAGCCCTGACCAACTTCGAAGGCAGCGAGACCTTCTCCAACTTCCCAAAGGTCATCAACGGTGTCGAAAGTACCAGCACCACCTACGCCACCACCGACGAGGTGGATGATGCCATCGCATGGATCTCCGCGGCCTCGGAACCGTGGTTCTGCCTGGTGAACTTCCACGCCCCCCACAGCCCGTTTCATGCACCCCCGGACTCGCTGTTGAGCCAAGCAACGCGAAACGAGTTGCAGGCCGCTGGCCCGGTTGATGACGATCCTCGCCCCTACTTCAAAGCCATGTGCGAAGCGATCGATACGGAAGTTGGCCGGCTCCGCAGTGAGTTGGGCTCGGTGTGGGACAACGCCACGGTCATTTTCTTGAGCGACAACGGAACTCCTGCCGGCCCCGTCCCCGCGCCTCCCGTCGAACCCGACAAGGCCAAGGGCACCCTGTTCCGCGGCGGCATCAACGTCCCGCTGATTGTCAACAGTCCGCTGGTTCAGTCCCCGGGCTCCGAGAGCAACGCATTCGTTCACACCGCCGACCTGTTCGCCACCATTGCCGAACTGGCCGAAGTCGACCTGACCGCAGTCATCCCGGAAGGCCGCAACCTCGACTCCGTGAGCTTCGTGCCTTCGATCGTCGATTCCAGCGTCGCCGGAGCTCGCCAAGAGTTGTTCTCGGAACGATTCTTTCCAAACGTTCGTGGCGGCCCTGATCCCAAGCGTCGCAAGGTTTGGTTCGAGGACGAGGGCAACGCGGGGCCCGGCCAAGCACGATTGAGCCTGGAAGGAAACATGGTGTGGGCGCCGCAAAACGCCGAACTCGTGGTGGAAGGGGCTCCGGCCAATCAAACCGCGTGGCTGGTTCGCAGCGCGCGCAAAGATCCGACCCCCTCGTTCGGCGGAGTCATCGTTCCCTCTCCGATCTTCGACTGGCAGATGTTCACCACGGACGGGGACGGCAATTTGCGAATCCCCGCCACCCGGGCCGCAACCCAGTGGTCCGCCTTCGTCCAGGTTCTGATCAAGGATCTCAGCCAACCCCAGCGCTGGCAGATCACCAACGCCTTGCGCGTCGACTACCCCGAGTTCAGCCGCACGATTCGTGACGAACGCTATCAAGTCATCTCCAAGAAGTTTGGCGGCGGTGACCAGTTCTATGACCTGCAAAACGACCCGTGGCAGAACAACAACTTGCTGGACGGCACTCTGTCCCCGGTCGAGCAAGAGCGTTACGAAACACTCGTGGCGCGGCTGGATGAGTTGAAGCTGGCCGGCCGTGCCAGGCCGTTGTCTCTGGACAATGGGGCCGTTCCGGAAACTCGCTAGCGGCTTGGCCCCCACTTCGGAGGGACCTACCAGCTCCAGACGCGGAGTTCCCGCACCCATCGATCCGCTCGTTCTCTCCATTGTTCTTCGGATTGAGTGAATGTGATTGAATGCGGACAAGGAGGCCGGAATGCAACGAACTCGAACCCTTGGATTCCTTTCGCCGTCGATCTTGATGTTCGCATTCGCATTGATGGCATTCTTCCACGCCAGCTCCGCGAGCGCCCAGTTACACAAAGACACTCGACTGGGCTTTCAGATCAAGTACCCCCGATCGTTCGAGCCCATCCCCATCGAGCCCACCGAGAACTGGACCGTCGCCAAGTTCCAGGCCAAGACTCCCGATCACACGTCGGTTGGAAAGAGCTACACACGGATCCAGGTCCGGCACGCTCCGGGAATCAAGAAGATCGACTGGCAAGGCTGGGAGAAGAGCTGGGGGGAACCGGGCAAAGTTCGCGAAACGAAAATCGCCGGCATGTACGCGGAGGAGTGCACTTTCACGAAACCTTCCCGCACGGCACAGGTCACGATCGTTCTCGCAGAAGAAGGGTGGTTCGCAATCCTCGGATACTGCCACCCCGAGCGTTTCAAGAAGTGGAAATCGGAATTCTCCAAGGCCACCAAGTCGTTCAAGCGCATCGAGAAAGAAGAGCGAACCATCACCTCCCAAGATCCTCAGGAGCAACAGATTCAGGAGGTGATCTCTCGGCTTCCTCATGGCTGGAACTGGGAGCGGTCCGATCGATACGTGTACATCTACAACGGGGAAAAGGACTTCATCCGCACGGTGTCTCGGCAAATCGAGACCATGCGCGACGAGTTTGAGAAGCTGTATCCACCTCGAGAACCGATCACTGCGATCTCCATCGTTCGCATCACTGGAGACGAAGATACCTACCGCGGTTACGGCGGCCCGGCGGAGTCGCTCGGGTATTGGTCGAGCGCAAATAAAGAACTCGTTTTGTTCGATCGCAAGCCTCGCGACCAGGTCATCGAGACTCTGAATCACGAAGCATTTCACCAGTACATCTTCTACTGGGCGGGGCAACTCGCCCCTCACAGCTGGTACAACGAGGGCCATGGTGACTACTTCGCGGGCGCCAAGATGACCCGCTCGTTCAAGGTCACGGGCTACGGCCCGTTGCGCCACACGACACGACATCCGACGGTGAAGAAAGCCTGGCGCGAGGACCGCCTGATTCCCCTCCAGAAGCTCATGAGTTGGACCCAGGCGGAGTTTTACGAACGGAAAGTCGTTTATCTCGCCTACGCCCAGGCGTGGGCGCTCATCACCATGTTTCGGCAATCCAAGAAGCTCCCGAAGCAATACGACTCACTCCTAGACGACTACTTGGCAAATCTCCTCGAAGCCCGAATCGAGTTGGCGCGCAAAGAACGAGAAGCGGCGATCGCCCCCCTCAAGAGAAGCAAGGCCCCCCTCCCCACCGACAGTCTCGAGGACTACTTCTCCAGGATCCACCCCGTCAAGATCCAGGCTCTCGCCTTCACCAAGACCTTCGGAGCATGGTCAGAAGAAGACTGGGACAAGCTGAACGAAGTGTTCTCCAAGTTCGTCGGAACGATCAAGGGATAGACGCCGCCGGATCGCGAATCAGAGGTTCGCTCTGAGGGCTGTGGCCTCCGTTCGAAACCTTCCAGAGCTGGATCTCTTTGCATGGAAAAGCAGAGATCCCGCCTGGTGGACGGATGAACGCCCAATCCCAACGGTCAAGCATCGCCGCTGAGATTTCCACCCTCACATCGACCGAACATCGTTGCGTCGTTCCGCAATTCTCTGAGGGCGACTTGGAATGTGCGGGAAAAGAAAGACCGCTTGCCGCGTCAAGGGTGTCCGGTTTCCTCCTGCTCCTCCGAAAGGCCTTCCATGAAATCGCGAATCCCACTGATCGCCTCCCTGGTCACCACTGTGGCCGCCTCCTCCTTCGCTCAAGAAGAAGTCGCTGTTTACCAAGACCCGAACGCCCTGTTTTTTGCCATTCGAGCAGAGGCCGTGGGCGATCTGTCCGGGGACGGCATCCAAGAACTCGGAGTGTCGTCCATTGCGAATGTGCCGGCCGGCGGCGAGACTTTTGAAGTCCTCTCCGGTGCCGACGGTTCCGTGATTGGATCACTTCCGGTCGGGAGCGGTCACCTGATCGACCGCATGGTGCCCGCCGGAGACGTCGACAATGACGGCGTCCTGGATTTCATGATCACGGACACCGGTCAGGTCTCCCGGGACGTCCTTGTCATCTCGGGCGCGACCTTTGGCATTCTTCACAGCTACTTCCGGTCCGTCGACCTGTTCGTCTTCGACTTCTTTGGCGGCGAACCCGCCGGAGGAAGCGACTTGAACAATGACGGTCACGACGACTTCTACATCAACGACCCGTTCCATGACATCGGCCGCTTCTATTCTGGAGTCAACGGCCAGGTTCTTCACACCATCTCCGGCCCTCCCCCCGTTCAGCTCCTGGGCGACGTCAACGGCGATGGGAACGAGGACTATGCGACGATTCAATCCGGAGGGGTTCAGTGGCATTCCGGTGCGGACGGCTCCCTGCTCCATTCCTCGAGCGGAATCGATGCAGGAGATTCTCTGAAATCCTTGGCGGCTTTGAGCGACCGCAACGCCGATGGGGTGGAAGAGATCGTCGTCACGGCCACCGAGGGACCTCTGGTCACTCGGGTCTACTTGCTGGACGGCCTGACCGGGGCTTCGATCGGGTTTGCCAATGTTCCTGCCGAGGCAGCTCTGAGTTCCTCTTTGAAAGTGGCGGGAGACATGAATGGCGATGGATTCGAGGATTTCGTTCTGTTTGGTTCCGACGGAACGGTCGATCGCGATCACATCGCTTTGTACTCCGGACGCGACCTTGACCATCTCTACCTCTGGGAAGCCGACAGCTCGATCCGTTTCGGGGAAGGGACCGCCGCCCTCGGAGATTTCAACAACGACGGCACCGACGACATCGCTTTCAGTACTCGAGAAGGGAATGGTTCTCTCTCCATCCGAGGCGGACGCGAACTGTTCTTGACCGCGCCCGACCGCGTCGAAGTGAACGAGCAAGTCACTCTGCGAACCACTGGAGGCGAACCGGGCAAGATCACTGGGTTATTCCTTGTGGAAGTGAACGGCTCTCCTCTGGTTTTTCGACCATCGCCTTTGGTCTTGCTGGATGCCGTTGGGGCCTCACAAGAGACCATTCCCATGCCCTTCTTCCCAGTGGATTTGACCTTCCTGTCGTTCGCCAGGGACGCCACAAACAGTGTCGTGGTCAGTGGTTCTGAAGTCGTGGGCGTCGAATAGATCGCGTTCCCCTGGACGGAATCCGAATGATGGGAGACAATCCTCATTGACTGCAGAGCTTGCCGGAAGGACCACGAACGCATGGTTCCCCCCAATTCTCTTTCTTCGTCGGAGTTGGATCGGCTGTTGCCACTCGTGTATGACGAGCTACGGGCGGTCGCGGGGAAAGCACTGGGCGGCGAACCCAGTGGACACACCTTGCAACCCACCGCACTGGTCCACGAAGCCTACCTTCGCCTGGTGCGACAGCGGGAACGCGCCATCAAGAACCGGGCCCAGTTCTTCGCCTTGGCCGCACGGGTCATTCGGCGAGTTCTTGTCGACCATGCGCGGTTGCGACTAGCGATGAAGCGCGGCGACGGGAATACCAGGATTCCCCTCGAGGATCATCTCGCGCTGCAGGATGAACCAATGCTTGACAGCCTCGCGCTCCACGAGGCTTTGGAAAAACTCGCCAAGGACGACATGGAGCTGAGCAGGCTAGTCGAGTTGCGATTCTTCGCGGGATTGACTCTCGAAGAGTGCGCGGCGGCCATGGACCAATCCCGCTCGAACATCCACCGCCGCTGGGAGTTCGCGCGTACCTGGCTGAAGAGGGAGTTGAGTCAAAGGGATGCATGACCCGCAGCGGTTTTCCCGTCTCGAGCAGCTCTTTCATGAAGCTCGAAAGCTCCCCGAAAAGGACCGAACTGCCTTCTTTGCACGAGAGTGTTGCGGGGACTCGGCTTTGGTCTCCGAACTCAAAAGCTTACTGGACCATGCCGGATCGGATGCTGAGTTCATTCAACAACAGGAGCGAGCGGCCGCCGAAGTCGCCAGCCTGCTGCTCCGGCCATCGACTCTCGATCGCTTGCAAGGGCAACAAATTGGCCCGTTTCGCATTCGCCGTTTTCTTGCCGCAGGCGGCATGGGAGTCGTGTACGAAGCCGAGCAGGAGCAACCACAGCGTGTTGTCGCCCTCAAGCTATTGCGCCAGCGTATCGCCAACCATTCGGCTCATCGACGCTTCCAGAACGAAATCGAGGTCTTGGGCCGGCTCAATCATCCTGGGATCGCCCAGATCTACCAGGCCGGCGTTCACGAAGTCGAAGTCGATGACGGGCCCAAGCTCCACGTTCCCTATTTTGCGATGGAGCTGGTGGATGGAGCCCGCTGCCTCACTGAGCACGTCCTCGCGGAGGGACTTTCGTTTCGTGCAATCATCGAACTTATGGTCGAGGTGTGCGATGCGGTCCATTACGGGCACACCCAGGGGTTTGTCCATCGGGACCTGAAGCCGGCCAACCTCTTGGTTGGAAAAGGTGGTAAGCCGCGAGTCATCGACTTCGGAGTCGCCCGGGCGATCGACTCAGAACAGACTCTTCCCTCGGCAACGGAAACAGGCAAGGTCGTCGGCACCGTCCGCTACATGAGCCCGGAGCAATGGGACCCCGAGCGTGCAATCGACGGCCGGAGCGACGTGTTCTCCCTGGGGACCATTCTATTCGAGCTGTTGGCCGGGCAGCTCCCGTACGAAGTGCCCAGCGACAGTCCCTACCAAGCCGCCGTGGCGATTCGGGAATTGGTGCCACGGCGCCCCTCGGAGCTGAAGCAAGAACTTCGTGGTGACCTGGAAGTCATCTTGATGAAGTGCCTGGAGAAAGATCCGGCGCAGCGCTACGAGTCCGCCCAAGCCCTCGCCCAAGACTTGCGCTGCTGGCTCGAGGACCGGCCGATCCTCGCGCGAACTCCAGGATTTCTCGAGCAGGCGTTTCGCCTGGTGCGAAGGCACCGAGCCGCGGCCGCTCTGGCTTTGCTGTTCTTGCTGGCGCTCGTCGGCGGACTTGCGGGAACATCCGTCGGCTACCTTCGAGCTCTCGAAGCCGAGGAAATCGCCCGGAACCGCGAGGCGGAGGCGACCGAACTTCGCGCCGCCGAGGCAACACAGCGCTTGAAGGTTCAGGAAGCCCTTGATCTTGCGCTGCTCGAAACTCAACGCGCGGAGAAGCTGACAGGCTTCCTCACCCAAATGATCTCGTCGCCGCGACCCGATCGCGGCGGGTACGACATGCGTCTCGTGGACCTTCTGACGGAGATCGAAGAACGACTGTCGGAAGCGCTTCCCGAGTCTCCCAACGAACAGGTAACCGTCTTGATGATCCTGGCGCACACCCACGAGACCCTTGGCGACTTCCCCAAATCCGAAAGGAACTATCGCGCGGCCCTTGCTCTTCTCGAACAGCACTTTCCTCGAGACTCACGAATCGGGAGAGCACTCGTAGGAATCAGCAACTCGCTGCACTTCTCCCATCGCATCGAAGAAAGTCGTGACCTCGCCCTTCAAACCCGTGCGCGTCTGCAATCCACGGGGCAATTGTCTGCTGACCTGGACATGATGATTGCCCGCTCGCTGGCCGCGTCCTATGCCAAACTCGACCAGTTCTCGGAATGCGATCGCGAGCTGTCCCGGGGAATGAAACTTCTTGACCAGGTCACGGAAGCCCCTCTCGATCGAGGCTTTCCCTACTTCACATTCACACTGCCCCGGTGTTTCCACGAACTGGCACTGCTGAACGTGAAAGCAGTTCTCTACGACAGACAAGGCTTTCCAGAGAAAGTCGTCGACACGACCTACCAACAGCTCGAGATGTTAGGCGACTGCGACTTCGGCGATGACTCCCTTGCACCCTACCTGCGATTCCGCCTCGCGACAGCCCTGAGTGCCAGCAATCGCCCGAAGGAGGCGGAACCACACATCCGTCAGGCCTTGGCAGAAATGAAGGGGCTCTATGGTGGCAAGCATTCCCTGGTATTGAGCAGCCAGCGATTCCTCGGACAGCTCCTGTTCGAGTCACTGAACAAACCGGGTGAAGCCGTGAACGTTCTCCAAGAATGCTGGGCGATGCAAAGAGAGGCGTTCGGCGATTTCGAACGGGACACACTATTGGCGCAAGCATCTCTGGGAGCCGCGATGGTTCGACATGGCTCGTCCCTGGAAGGCCGATCGGGCTTGAGCATCCTCGAAGAGAGTTTCGATCTCTTCTGTGATTTCTATGGGATCGCAGACAGCGGGGCTTTGGTGATCGCTCGCCGAGTCCTCGACAGCCTTTTTGAGGCTCGGGAACTCGACTCGTTCGACGAGCTCACCGAGCGCCTGATCGACGTTGAACCGAGTACCACAATCGCCGCGATTGAGCGGTGTCATGCTCTGATCCTCGCAGCACGGCACACCCGAGCGCAAGGAAAGTTCGAGGAGGCCCACTCAATCTTGCAGAATCTCCGAATCGCCAGTGAGCAACGCTGGGGCACCGATCATCCCACCAACCTAGACGTGTACTACTCTCTGGCGAACCTGTATGGCCGATGGGGGAAGCTGGCCGAGCAAACAGAGATGTTGTCCCAAGCGGCGGCTCTCAAGCAACGATTGAGATGAGGATCCGGAAGGGATTCAGGATCCACCCGAGTCCAGTCGATGGTCCAGGAAAGGAGCATTGTCATGTTCGGAACCGTCGTCCTGTGGTTGGCCTGCCAGGCAGACATCCAACACGAGTACGCTGCGATGTTGGACGCTTGTCGGGAGCGGGAGTCTGTTTCTCGGAGTCGCCATCTCGAGTTCTTCACCCTGTGGTTCTCGGGAGACCGCGTCGTCGCTGCCAACGCGGTGGATCTCCATTTCTCCGGAAGCAACGAAAAGTGGCTGCACCGCCACGAAGAGATCGAGACAGGTTCCCCTGAGTCTCGATGCGAATACTGGAACCACGAAAGAGCTTGGGAGAAGTTCGGCGAACTTCAGGACACGGTTCGGCCGATCATTCGAGTCCTGACCCAAGACCAGACCTTGGGGCTGGATCCGTTTCGAGGAAGGCCGCGGCTGTGGTGGGGTCAACGCCGCTCTCACCACGACCACAGCTGGGTTCGGTCGACGGCCACCGCGGGACTCGCCACCGGGCTTGTTCAATCCGAGCGGTGGCTCAGCACGGAGCTCGAGCGCAGAGAACCAGTCGATGCCGAAATCTCCGGCCAACACTCCTCGGTCCTCCTGAAGACAACGCCATCGAGTTCCTCTTGTCTTCGAGTCTCCTGTGATCGACAGCAGTCCTATCTCCCCATCACACTGGAGCGATGGTCTCAGTCCCCAGGAAAAGGACTGGAGAAATCGGACCTCGGACGCCTCGTCTTTCGTGTCTCCGTCCTGGCCTCGGAGAAACAATGCGGAGTTTGGTTCCCCACCGAGTCTCGCTTGCAATCGAGCTACGGTCTTGGAGAGACCAGAGCCTGGAGTCGCATCGCCAAAGATGCCAATCCGACGACTTTCGACGCAGAGGGCCTTCCTCTCGAGATCGCCGCGGTCCATGGTGCCGCTCTGGTCATGGACGACCAGGGTTCGGATTGGGTAGAGATGGGTGATCCGACGCTTTGCGAGGAGACTCTCTCTGCCATGCAAGAGTGTGGCGGACTGAGAGACGAATCCGCGGAATCATTCAAGGACACCCAGCCGCCATCTCGTTGAAGGAGCCCTGGTCCATTCGGTCCGGTCAACGGCACACACCTGGCTCGGGATATCCCGCAGGGAAGCGAGTCTTCTATGAGTGCCGCTCGTGCGGAACGGCGGTCCCCACGCTGCCCACGGATTCCACCTCGTATCACTCTGACAACATCCGCATCGATTTCGACGACGGCCGGGTCTCGGTCCGTGATGAAGAACAGTTTCAGGTCTTCTCCGAATAAAACCCGAACTTCCGGCAAAGCCGGTGGCCGCTTCCGAGCGAGCCCGTCCAAGAGGCTTGCATTTCCTAACAATTGGGCAGGATCGCAGATAACCTAGCAGTCCGGTGAAAGAATCCTTCGGCGCCCGATCGGATCTTTTCGTCTTCGCCCTCGAGCCCTCGACGAATCCACCGATTCGCCTGCGGTCCGACTCCTCGACGGAGACGAGAATCTCTCGATCGGCCATCCAAGGCCTTCTTCACCGGCCCGCGTGACGTTCCGCGAGGACCGCTCTCCCGTCTCATCGTCACACGATGCGTCCCCGCAGAACCGCAATGAGAGTCTTCATTTTCTCGAAACCGGAGAACGTCGCCGCAACACTCACCCAAAGACATTCCCTCTTCCCTCCACCGGAGAGATCGAACCATGAATCTCGAGATCAGCCGAGTCGGAATCATGAAGTGTTTGTCTGGACATTGTTTGTGGATCACATGGACCCTCTTGTTTGCCTCGCCAGTGGTGCAAGGACAGAGTCTGGTTCGGGACATCAATACGACCCCGGACCCGACCATCCCGGAATCAATCCCCGGCTTCTTCCAGCCGACCCTTGGATCCACGCTGTTCACCGCCACAAACTCCCAGGGACGCGAACTCTGGGTCAGTGACGGGACCACGTCGGGAACTTCACTCCTGAAAGACTTCTACGAGGGCCCGACCTCCGGGATGGGATACGACTTCGCCACACTCCCGTCAGGCGAGGTACTGTTTTCCGCGACAACGGCGCAGGATGGGGCAGAGCTCTGGAAGTCGGACGGCACCCTCGCCGGAACTCTCATGGTCCGGAACATCGTTCCCGGACCCGTGGGCTCGTCACCGGACGAGATCACCGAGTTCCAGGGGCAGGTGTTTTTCTCCGCCGCGGATGCCAACCATGGCGAAGAACTGTGGAAGACCGACGGCACCGACGCGGGCACAGTCATGGTCAAGGACCTCAATCCCGGACCGGGTGGAAGCACGATCGGACCCATCGTAGTTTCGGGGAGCCACCTGTTCTTCGGCGCACTCCTCAGCGGCGGCTGGGAACTTTGGATGTCGGATGGCACCGAGCCAGGAACGGTCTCGGTCGCTAGCCTCCCCGACCAGCCGGCGAAACTCTTCGCCTTCCATGGCTCGGTCGTGTTCACCGTGGATGACCCGTTCTTCGACGAAGAACTCTGGATCTCGGACGGCACCGCGGCGGGCACCGGGATGATCCTCGACATCACCGAAGGCAGCAGTCGTCCCACGCCATTGGGAGTCGCGGGCAATCTTCTTTTGTTCAGCGCAACCATCAATCACAGCGCCACCCAAGACTTCGAGGGCGAGGAACTTTGGGCCACCGACGGAACGGCGGCCGGCACGAGCATGATCAACAGCCGGCCTGGGTTTCGCGATGTGGAGCCTTCGGTCGTTGGCATCGTTGGCAACCAGGTCCTGCTTGCCCTTAGCCAGACACCGGAAGGCCGAGAGTTATGGACCTCCGATGGGACCGCGGCAGGCACCCAGTTGTTGGCCGACATCTTCCCCGGCGGGCCGGGCTCGGTTCCCTCCACGGGAGTGATGCACGGTGGCGATCTCTATTTCATCGCCGACAACGGAACCCAGGGGCGTGAGCTGTGGCGCACGGATGGCACGACAATTGGCACCCAGCTCGCTCTCGACATTGTTCCCGGCTCGGTTGGTTCAAACCCGGGTCAGCTCGCCAGCGATGGGAGCCTGTTCTATTTTGCGATGAACGACGGCGTCACCGGAAGCGAACCCTGGGTGAGTGACGGGACCGCCGCGGGAACCTTGCAACTTGCCGATGCGTTTGGCCCCGCGGTCAGCCTGAACTCGGACCCGGCCGACCTGATCCAGTACAAGAACTCCGTGCTGTTCGAGGCCGACGATGCCATCCATGGCGAGGAACTTTGGATTTCGGACGGCTCCGAGGTCGGGACGCAGATGGTCACGGACCTCAATCCCGGTTCCGAGGGCTCATTCCCCAACAACATGATCGAGTGGAAGGGCCTCACGTGGTTCACCGCGAACGACGGAGTGAACGGTTACGAGCTGTGGACCACGGACGGGACCGAGGCGGGAACACAGATGTTCTACGAGTTCCAACAAGGACTTTTGGGAGGCTCGCCCAGTCAGTTCACGCGACTCGACGACTTCTTGGTGTTCACGGCCGACGACGGCACCCACGGCGACGAAATCTGGGTCACGGACGGAACCGTCGCAGGCACCCAGATGCTGCTCGACGTGCGACCCGGATCGAGCGATAGCTCCATCTTCTGGACCCATGCTCACCAAGACCACGTGTACTTCGCGGCCAACGACGGCACCCTCGGCAAGGAGCTCTACAAGACCGATGGCACTCCCGCGGGAACAGGATTGGTCAAGGACATCGCGCCCGGCTCCCCATCGGGCCTCCAGTCTCCCCTCTTCACCAGCTTCGACGGTGACCTTTTCTTCACCGCCAACGATGGCAGCACCGGCGACGAACTGTGGCGGTCCGACGGGACCGAGGCCGGGACCCAGCTGTTCCTTGACCTGTGGCCCGGACCCGACAGCTCCCAAGCTCGCGGCGTCCAGGAAGTGAACGGGTGGGGCCTGTTCGCGGCGAACGACGGCGCGAACGGCTACGACCTGTGGCGAACGGATGGCACGGCGGCGAACACGACCAAGTACTTTCCGCTGAGCAACGACGTGTATGGGGTGATCGACGCCGGCGATCGAGCGTACTTCATCGAGAACTCCTCTCAGGACATTCTTTGGAACACCGATGGAACGGCGGCAAACACCCACGTGGTGGCTTCATTCGACTGGATCGACGGCGGCTCGACCGGCTCGATCGTGGTCCCCGGCTCCGGCGGACACTTGCTGTTCCGCGCAGACGACGGGATCTCGGGGCGGGAAGTCTGGTCCAGTGACGGGAGCCCCGCCAGCGCGAACTTGGCAGCCGACGTGGCCGTCGGTGGAGAGGAGTCGTTTCCCTACCACATCACCCGCGTCGGCGACAAGATCTTCTTCGTCGCCGACGACGCCGTGCACGGCCGCGAACTCCACGCCATCTCGATGGGCGACCTCGGCGAGTTCGTCAATGAGCCCTTGGGAACGGGATGCTCCAAGAGCGGTGGCGTGATTCCGCAGATTTCCACCGTCGGCGACCCCATCGCCAGCTCCCCGTTCGATCTTCGCCTGACCGATGCCGCCCCTCTGACCCGCACCTTCCTCTTGTTCTCCTTCGAACAAGAGTTCCTGAACTTCAAGGGCTGCACCCTCTACGTGAACTGGCCGTTCTACTGGGTCCCGTTCCAGACCGACGCCAACGGCGAGTTCAGCCTCAACCTCGAGTTCTTGCCCGAAGTTGCTGGCATTCCCCTCTACTTCCAGTTCGTGGTTCTCGATCCGGCAGGGATTGCGACGACCCCGGCGCAGGAGATGGTGGTGGGGTCCTAGCGGCACAGCCCTCACCGAGCTTCGCGGTTTGATACCGGCCGCACCTGGGACAAACAACGAACGGGCCCGCTCTTCTCGAGCGGCGCCGTTTCTTTCTGTGGGTCGAGCAGGAGTCGTCACCTCCGCAAAGCGTTCGGCTCCAGCCCGGTGTGGGTCCCGGATTCGCACGGGTCCTCCGAGATGAGATTCACTCAGTTGTTGTCGCGAGGACGACGCGTCACAATGCCACCAGGCCATGGGGCGACATATTGCCAATGGGACCCCATTCATCACTCCGTGGAACGACTCTTGACTGGTCTCAGAACTTGACGAGGGGTCTGTCGGCACTGAGCTTCCGCGGCACTCTTCTGGGAATGACAAATGGCGCCAAACGCAAAAGTCTTGGAAGCGCAAGCGCTCCTCGAGAAGCACATCAGTACCGAGGATCTCGCCGTCGGGTGCTTCAAGAAAGACGTGAGCAGTCCGAACTCCAAGCCTTTGACGGAACAGCTTGTCGATCTCCACGAATTCGGCCTGGTCAAAGAGTTGCTCGAGGAGCTCCGCCAACGCCCAGGATTGACGAGAAACCTGAAGGGCCACATCCGCAAACAGCACGGACTCTGCATGCGCGGGGAAGCCAGAGCAATCCTCGAAAGACAACACGGAACGGACGAGCTGTACGACCGATGCCTCAAGAAAGACCAGGATGACCCTCGGGCCAAACACTTCATTGAGGAGCTGCGAGAACACCGAGGGTTCGGGCTTGCGCGAGGATTGCTCGAGAAACTCCGAAAACGAAGCGACATCATTGACGAGCGAAAAGAGCTTGTCCGGCAACAGTACGCGCTGAGCACGTACAAAGATCCCGACCTGCCGGCCAAAGATCGCCTGGATCGGGCGTTTCGGATTCTTTCCGACGAGCGCGACTTATCGCTTTGCAAGGACCCGGAGACTTTAGGGATCGCGGGAGCCATCGTTCGGCGCTACTGGAACCTCGACGGACAACGGACACACCTGGAGCGGGCCCTAAAGTACTACTCCCTTGGGCACGAACTGTCACGGAACGAGGAGGCCGTGGCACGCAAGGACCGGGGTTACACCGGAATCAACGCAGCGTTCCTCCTGGATCAACTAGCCTCGCTCAATCAGGAGAGCGGCTCCTGGCCCGGCGATCTCGCAAGACTTCAAGAGAACCCGCAAGAGCACGCCCGGAAGATTCGTGGCGAAGTCTTGGATCTCGTGGAACGCCATTTCCCCCCGGAGGATCCTTGGAGAAACGAATGGTGGGTCACCCACACTCGAATCGAAGCGTACTTCGGGTTGCGCGACTTCGCCAGAGCGACCAAAGAGTTTGAGAACTACAACCAGCAGCACAAAGCAGCGGACTGGCAGGTGGAATCATCACTCAAGCAACTGGTCGGTTTGGCGAGGATCCACGGTTATCTAGGCTCCGCCGGCGATACAACCACGAAGGCACAAGCGATGAAGTGCCTCGAGACAGTTCTTGGCAAACGAGATCCCAACCTCATTCTCGTCGCGGACTACAAAGTCGGCTTGGCTCTGTCTGGCGGAGGATTGCGCGCGTCCTTCTACGAAATCGGCGTTCTGGCAGCACTTGCGGAGTACGATCTGCTGAGACATGTCCAAGTTCTCTCGACCGTCTCCGGGGGGTCCATTCTTGGCGCCCAGTACTATTTGCAATTGAAGAAGTTGTTGGATTCCACGCCCGACGGCGACTTGGAGAAATCAGACTACGTCCAGCTAGTCGAAGAACTTGCACGCTCATTCCTCAAGGGAGTCGAGCAGAACATTCGGACGCGAGTCATTCTGAATCCCATTGAAACCGCGAGGATGTTCTTTACCAATCAATACTCGCGAACGCTTCGAGCCGGAGATCTCTACGACAGATTCTTGTACCGACACTTGCAGGGAGATCCTTCGGAGCCGGTGAAAATGCAAGACTTGCTGATCACGCCGGCCAAGAGGCCAGATTCCGAGGCCGAATCGGATCTGGATCGGGACCTGGGATTGGACAAGGAGAGCTTCTCCCCGAACGCCCAAAACTGGGAACGCGAAGCGAAGGTTCCCATCCTCGTGATCAATGCCACGACATTGAACACTGGCCACAACTGGCAGTTCACCGCCCGGTCCATGGGAGAGCCTCTCGTCGACCCTTTCATCGACGCGAATCCTCGTTTTCGTCGCATGAACTACACTGAGTTGGAACGCACTGCCGTCGCAAAGTACTCCCAGTTCCCCCTCGGTCACGCCGTGGCTGCCTCCGCATGCGTGCCCGGTCTGTTCGAGCCCCTGAAGCTCCGCGGGCTCTACGAAGACTCCCCGGAGGGCAAGACGACCGTCCGCCTCGTCGACGGTGGGGTGCACGACAACCAAGGAATCGCAAGCCTCCTGGAACAGGATTGCAACGTACTCATTGTCGCGGACGCCAGCGGTCAGATGCCTTTCGAGCACAATCCCAGCGAGAGCGCCCTCGGCAGTGTCCTCCGTAGCAATAGTGTCATGATGGCTCGAATCCGTGAGGCGCAATTCCAAGACGTCCGGGCTCAACGTGAGTCGGGGCGGCGGAAGGGATTCGCATTCATCCACATGAAGCAAGACCTTCACACTCCTCCCATCAACTGGGTCGAGTGCGCCGATCCCAAGAAGGAAGCGGAAGGAGGACGCGTCGACAAGTCTGGACTCACTTCGTATGGAATCCGAAAAACGGCCCAGGAGAAGATCGCGAAGATCCGTACCGACTTGGATTCCTTCAGCGAAATCGAAGCATTTTCGTTGATGTACAGTGGGTATCGAACCGCTCGCCACGTGATTCCCAAGACGATCGATGCAGAACTTCGCGGCTCCCAAGAAACCCATGATTGGAAGTTTCTGAGCATTGCCCCTGCCCTGACCGGCAAGGTCGCCGCAACGAAAGACGAACGACGGGTGGAGAAGCACCTGGAGATTGCTTCGCTGGCGGCGTTTCGAGTGTGGCGACTTGATCCGAAACTGATGCTTTTCGGCGTGGTCCTGCTCGCGATGGGAGCAATCGTGCTGTTTGGATGGAAGCAGGATCAAGATTGGACCCTTTTGACGGTCAACCAAGTCCGGTGGATCGTGGCCGGTGCCATCGGATCCATCGCTGCCGGCGCGGTCCTTGAGTCGGTCGCGGCTCGCTGGGTCAAGAACCTCATCCGCCCACGCGAACTCTTGACCCGAATCCTCTTCGGTGTCGGCCTGAGCATCTTCGGATCGATCGCCGCCTTAGTTCACCTGTCCGCTTTCGACGAACGGTTCAAGAAGATCGGCCGCTGGCGGACCTCGGGAGGAGACCGGTGAACGATTGCCCGAACGCTTCATGATGAGCTGCGTCGCGAGTTGAGAGGAAGAGCAAACTCCCATCCGAATGCGCCAGCGGGGATGATTGCTAAAAGGTGACATTGCCTTCGAAACGGCACACTGTCCTCAGTAGGAAACCAATGACCAAACCCCCAACCAGAGTGTTCCTCTCCTACGCCCAGGATTCGGCGGAGCGAATCGATGCCGTTCGGCAGTTGGTCAAAGCGCTACGGAAGGCGGGTCAGGCGGTCGACGTCGACCAAGACTTCGGTGTCGGGGGCCCGGACGAATCCTGGACGACTTGGTGTGAGGCCATGGCGGCGGAGACCGAACGAGTGCTCCTCGTCACCAGCAAGTCCTACTACGACTGCTGGCTGGGCCGCTTCCCTCCCGGAACTCGCGATGGAGCCACGTACGAGGCGAAGATTCTGGCCAACCGGGTGTACCAGGGTGGTTCGCGCATCGAGTTTCTGCGCGTGGTGTGGTTCGACGACGAAGATCGAACCCACATTCCTCCACGCTTGCGTGGAATGCAGGACTACCACGGAACCAGAGACCTCGATGCCTTGATTTCATGGCTGGCAAACGGACACGAACCAAAACGCTCCGCCGCCGCGAATCGTGCGATCTCGAAACCCACCGAGAACCCGTTCGTCGTCAACCGGGCGGTCACCCCGCCCCACTTCGTGGGTCGTGAGCTCGAGATTCGGGAATTCGAACGCTACCTGAGCTCCGGCGGAGGGATCTCCCTGGTCGGCGACGCGCGCATCGGTAAGTCGTCGTTGCTGCTTGCCTGGCTAAGTCACGCGGAGACTCAGAGTCATCCGGTGGTGTTGGTCGACACGCAGAAGCTCGATGGATTTTCCTGGCCGACGATTGTCAGCGCATTCACCGCCGGCGCCTGCAGCCCCAAGAACGATCAATGCGGCTCTGCCGACGAGGCTGCCAACTGGGTCGGGGGCTGGGTGGATCAACAATCGCGGAAGCCGGTTGTCTTGATCGACGAGGCAGAAGCACTGGTCCGCGAGTTGGAGGTGCGATTCTTTGAACGACTGCGAGGAATGCTGGACCGGTTTTGCTTGGTCCTGGCAACGCGAGCAGACTTACCAAGTCTGTTCCACAAACACCACGACACCACCTCTCCCTTGGGCAACCAGTGCATCACCGTCCAACTGGGCGCCCTGAAAGAATCGGAAGCTCAGGATCTTGCCGAGCGAGCCGGAGAACACTCCGGCTGGCTGCGGTACTGGGCGGGCGCCCATCCGTACTTCCTGCAACTGCTGGGGGATTGCTGGTTCGTCTCTGCGGACGAATTCGCCGCCTTGCAGAAGCTTCGCGCCACGGCACGAGATCGACTAAGGGAGCAATGGAACCGACTCACTCCAGGACAACAACGGCGGCTTCGAGACGCGGCGGCCGGGTCGCGAACGCAGAGCAGATCGCTCTCCGACCGGGGACTGATGACAGAAGGAGGAGCCCCGTTCGGTGAAGTTCTCCGTTGGTGGATTCTCGAAGAGCTCGCGGATGATTGAAGACAATGAAACCCGAGGCCCTCATTCCGCTATGCCTGTTTTCGGGCGATTCGCGTGGATGTTCTTCATGCAGCCGATCACACTTCATCACCGACTCCGGGAGTGTGGGGTGGTGCACGATGGTCTCCTCTGGAAATTGATTCAGAAATCACGCGCAGGGCATGACAACACCACAACCTATCTTCACCAACTGAGCTTCGTGTTGCTGCTCCTGATGCCCATCTTGACGATCGGCTTGAGTGGTCTCGCCGCTCTCGCTGGACTCGAAGTTGACTGGTCCACGGTCGGGTTCGGGGCTGGGTTCGGGATCGCGGTCGGGGTTGCGCTCGGGGTTGCGCTCGGGGTCGACATAGGGATCCCGTTCGGGGTCGCGTCCGGCGCCGCGGTCGCGCTCGCGAACGGGGTCGCGGACGCGGTCACGGACGCGAACGCGCTGGAAGTCGTTGTCGGGATCGCGGGCGGGGTCGGGTTCGGATTCGGGGTCGGGGTTTCGTTCGGGGTTTCGTTCGGGGTCGCGATCGGGGCCATTATGGGGGCCGCAATCACGTTCGGGATCAGCGTAGCGTTCTGGGCCGCGGTCGAGTTCAGGGTCGGGGTCACGGTCGGGTTCGGGGTCGGGGTCGCGGTCGGGACTCTGCGCCTCTGCGCTTGGCCCATCGAGTTCGTTGGTTGGGTCGCTGGCATCGGCATTTCTCGGTTGGGTTGGCTCTCGAGCCCACTCAAGGCTCTACCGTTTCGGTTCCACGAACTCTCGTACCTCCCGTTTCCGGGGGTGCGAACCACGATGGTGGAGGCCGCGGCACGGGAGCCCGACGAGCTTGCCCGCGCCTTGCAGCAAGCCTCTCGAGCTCCGGGCCAGCGAGGCACCGTCGCTCGGGTGATCGCAGAGTTGTGGGCGCGAGACCTCCAAGGTTTCGCGGAAAGTGAGAACTGGGAATCGGCAGCGCAACTGCAAAGCCGGTGGCTTCCCAACGAAGCCACCGCACCGGGGTGTTTGCTCCACTTCCGGGACGTTGGCCGTCATGCAAGAGCCGCCGTGAAAGCTCGATCGGTCTCCAAGCAAGTCGAGTGGTGGACCGAAGCGCTCGCGACCTTGGACCCCAAGAATCTCCCCGCTCCCAAACCCAAGGATCGCCTCGAGATGGCGTTCGTTCGCTATCACCTCGAGGCAGTGACAAAGCCCTGGCAACGAGTCTTGGAGCGAAACCTGCAAGCGGCCCGCACCAAAAGCGAGGGCCTCCTGCCCAATCCGTTCAACTACTCCTCAAAC
The DNA here is from genome assembly GCA_028289345.1 of Planctomycetota bacterium. GTDB lineage: Bacteria > Planctomycetota > B15-G4 > B15-G4 > SIAN01 > JANQQL01. The sequence continues at coordinate 339,700 of JANQQL010000015.1, forward strand.
CCGTTGGACCCGGATCAAGACCAAGCTGTGTTTCGGGGAAGAGAGTCGAGCATCTCGGAACTTCAATCCCTGCTGACCCATCCAGGCACCGCCCTCGCCGTGATCGGCCCGCGACGCACCGGAAAGTCCTCGCTCTTGAGAATGCTTCCGGTCCTGGTGCCCTCCGATCTGTTCGTCTACGTGGACCTTCAAGACAACCCGGTGGACAATCCCTCCCGCTTCTACCAAGCGCTGGACACTCGGCTGTCCCAGGCCGTTCATCAAGAGCGCACGCTCGATCTACCTCGCCTCGGCAGCCGGTCGACTCCCGAAGGAGTCGCCGAATGGTTGCAGGAACTCGACACTGCAGCAACACGGCACCGAATCGTCTTCTGCATCGATGAGTACGAGCGCCTCGACAAGCTGTGGCCTGGGGATGAGCGAAGCTTGCTCCAGTTCCTGGGTTTGATGCGGGCGACCATTCAACATCGAAAGCGGGTCCGCATCTTGTTGGCCGGCGCGGCGTCTCCCGAGGACTTGGGGGCACTGTGGACGGACCATTTTCTTGGAGTTCAGGAAGTGCGTCTGGACTTCCTGAACCAACACCAGTCCATCGGACTCATCACAAAGCCAGAACCTCGCTTTCCGGACGCTGCGGTTCCGACAGAGATCGCAGAGGAAATCTTCAAAGCAACCGCGGGGCAACCCTACCTGCTACAGCTTTTCGGATTTTTCTTGGTCGACCGACTGAACCAAGAAGAGCGAAAGGTCGCGACTCAGGAAGATTTCACCGAAGTTGCGCGCACGGTTCTCAAGAGCGCCAAGAACTACTTCGCCGAAGCTCACCAAGCCGGCCCCACCGATGTGGGTCGCTCCCTTGACCAACTAGCTCTTGACCAGACTCCGGAGTGGACGGGCGCCACCCGTCGCTGGATGCGGAAACGCGGCTTGATCGACCAAAGCAACCAGATTCGAGTCCCGCTCTTCAAGCAGTGGCTCAACCAGCGGTTGGCCGACGAACAGTGACGGCGACCGGTCGCCGGACCGTGAGGACTCCTTCGCTCCGCAAACGTCAGTGAGCGGCGACAGGCAAAGGGTCGAGAGAAGTAACAACTTGCAAAAGGCGATGACCCGACCCGAGAACCGACCACCTCTACTTCGAAGCAGGAAACACCCGATCCAACTCCGGCGGCCCCTCCTCTTGCGCGATCTCCGGCAAGGTAATCAATCCCACCCAGTCCTGGTCCCAATCCGACGGCGGCGCTCCAATCGCCTGCCGTCCCTCCCCCTGGACGGTCAGCTTCGAGCCGCGCTGCAAGGGTCCCCCGTTGCGCGGGTCGTACCAATAGATCTCGAACTCTTGGTCGCTGAAGCTCTGTAGGTTCAGCTCTCGGTCCGTCACCTGACTTCGCAAGTGCACCACATACGCCTGGCCCGGATGGGCCAAACAGAGGTTTGCACTGCCCGTGATCAGGGAATGATCGGGGAACATCTCCCAGAACGGCACGTGGCTCTGAAAGAAGTCGAGGGCGATGTGAGTGAGCCGCCACATGTTGTCGCGGCTACGCCAGTCTTCGCAGTCGAGGTCGTCGTTCGGGTACTGGTAGCCGAAGTACCACTCGGCCCCGGCACCACCGTTCATCAAGTTGCCCCACAGGGCTTCGAGGCGCGGAACTTCGTGGTCAAAGTCCACGGAGTCGGGCACCACCCCATCGGTGGCGGGCCCGAACTCGTCCAGGGTCACAACCCATGGCTTGCCATCCTCCGCCGACTGCTCCACCCAGCGCAGGGTCTGGTCTCCCGTGAACTCGATGTTGGACATCTGCAAGGACGCGCCGCCAAGAGCCCCTTCTTCCAAGAGCGGCACGTACACGTCGTCTTTGTCATTGTTGAACGTGTGCACGACGATCAAATGGTTGTAGATGTCGAGCTCATGGATGTACTCCTCGTAGTCGAGGAGCTGCTCGATGGTGTTCGAGGTCTCTTCGCCCAGGTTCCACGTAAGCGCCGGATGGTGGGCGAAGCGAGCGATGAGCTCCCGGAAGTAAAGTTTGCGAAAGAAGCCGAGTTCTCCGTCGTCCAGCAAGTGATCGTTTTCGGTCTCTTGCAACACCACGTGCAGCATCAAGCCGATCCGGGTCATGTGTTGAAACACGCGCTCCCACTGGTCGAGCTTACTGCAGTCATAGCGCGCGAGTTGAAACGGCAGCACCCACGGCCACACATCGTTGCCGTCCCCGTTGACGTTCATGGTGAGGAAATACACGGCGTTCATGCCGCGATCCGCCAGGTAGTTCAGCGCCCCGAAGATGTTGCGCCCTTTCTCCCCTTGCCAGGTGGGCCCGCCGAACAAGTCGTAGTCCGCCGCGTGGGGAGCGTACTGATGAGTCGCGGTGGTGTTGTCGAACTCGGCGTAGGCGAGGAAGTTCTCCGGGCTATTGGCCGCGCCCTTCACGAAGGACTCGCCGCTACCGGCAAAGCGAAGGTAGTGCTCTCCCACGTACTGGAGCCAGCCCTTCCCTCGGAAATCCCTCCCCGTCTTGTTGGAGCGCCGCACCTCGAACGACCCATGAGCTCCGTCGAACCCGGCACTCGTGCCCGCCACAAAGTCGAGTTCCACGGCCACGTCGGTGCCGGTTTGGAACTGGGCCCAGTAGTGCCACGTCCCTTCTTTGTTCGGAGAGAAGTGCGCCCGCCAGCGATCTCCACTACTGGCGCTGGTTTCCGCGGCGTCGCCGTCCGCTGCAAAGTACCCGGGGATGCGATACGACGTGCCACTTTCTGGATGCAGGAAGTAGACGAAGAGTCGGTTGTCTCGGAACACCACCGGGTTGCCGGTCTCCATCCCCTGCACCCCAGAAAACGTCGTCGTGACTTTGTGCCACTTGCGCTTCACTCCGGTCACTTCCGCCTGTTGCTCCCCGCTGACGGAAAACACCAGGACGTCATCGGAAGCCGTCACGCCCTTGTCATCCTCGACGACGAATTCGAATCGATAGAGACCGGTGGGGGGACGCACGATGGTGAGTCGGTTGGTCGAAGTGCCGAGCAACTGAGCGGGCGGCCCGTCCCGCTGGATCCATTCGACCCGACGAACGGTTCCGTCAAGGTCTTGGGGCTTGCCGACCAAAGTGATGCTGCGATCGAGAGTGGTGACCACTCGATCGCCCCCTGCATCGCTGGTCGGCGGACGATTTTGAGAAACCGCTAGACGATCCTGTTCACTGCGGGACCCGCCGAAGCCGGCAGCCATCAGCGAAATCAGAACGAGAGCCCGAGTTCTCCTCCTCGGACCAGAATCACGGCGCGCAGCGTGACCAGTCATGTATCCGGGACCTGCAAGTCGTCTTCGAGAATGGTGGAGCAGACTCCGACCCGTCGTGTTCCTGGCGCGACACGACCCAAGTCTTCGCTTCTAGCTCAGCTTTTCCCTCGGCCAACCCGTTTTCCGAAACAGGCCCCCGAGCACGGAGGAACGCGGAGAAATCCGTGGAGCGAGCGGCAGCTCTGGTTGGCTGAAGAAAAAGGCCCTGGATGCTTGATCGAGTGACTTCCGTCTCCGACGAGGTCTCGGAACGCCAACGAATCGGTGGTTTCAAGGACTCGAGGGCGGAGGCGACGGGGTCCAATCGGGCGGCGAAGGACTCTCTCACCGACCTGCTAGATCTCCCGCCGGATTCGCACGATTCTGCAGGCCCTGCATCCCAGCGGGCCATGCATCATTCCCTACCCACGGAAAGCGTCGACGCATTGCCGAATCGACACGTTGCCCATGCAGCCCTTCGCCCATGCAGCGACAGTTCTCGGGAACGATCGACTCAGATCGTGGAACCTGATCGCACCTGGGTGGGACTTCCCCGGAATCCAAAGACGAGGGCAGTCACCGCCTGACTGCCGATCGACAGGAAGGTTGAAGGCCGTGGTTGCCGAGTCGAGGTGAACGTCCGAAGGGCCTTTCAACCGCCTGTTACCGGTCTAAGCGGCAACCGTCACAACAGCGGTCTCCAAACATCCCGCAATCTTCAAGAAAGCTTGTCGACCCACGACAGAGCTTCGCCGATCCGTTCGACTGACTCCGCTCGGTCAACGCCAGGGACTTCGGAAGCCACTCAAACCACTGAGCTTCGATCGTGATTGGGGGATTTCCCAGAAACGAAAACGTGATCCTCCGTCCTCATGGACGACGGATCACGCCGTGGAGAATCCAGTGAGCAAAGAGCGGCCGCCACCGCCCGGGCGATCAGTTCCCGACCTTGACCAGCTCCATGTAGAAGATGAGCTCCGCGTTCGGGGGGATTTGACCGGAACCTCTCGGTCCGTAAGCGAGATTCGACGGGATGTGGAGGAGGACCTTTCCTCCTTCCTGCATGTTTTGTAGCGCCTCGTTCCAGCCCTGGATCAACTGCCCGACGTTGAAGGTGGCAGTTCCACCTCGCGAAAACGACGAGTCAAAGCTGGTGCCGTCGGTCAGCCAACCGGCGTAGTGCACGGTGACCGGCTCGCCCATCTTCGGTGTCTTGCCATCGCCCTTGGCCAGGGTCTCGACCTTCAATCCGCTTTCCCGGGTCTCGGTCTTGCCTTCGTCGAGCTGGCGGAACACGGGAAGCGGCAGCGGATCACTCACCCCGATCATCTCCAGTCGCCACAACATGTCGCCCGGTTGACCGGACAATGCCGCGGGAACCTCGACCAGGCACACGCTGCCGGGGAGCATCTTCTCGACGACCTCTCGCAGGAAAGGCCACGGGTACTTGTCCATGCGAGCCTTCAGGGGAGAACCCTGATGCTCGCTACAACCCAACAAGCGCTCATTCGGATCCCAGCAGGCGAACTTCATCTCGACCACCTGCTCCTCTCCGGCCGCTTCTCCCGCACCGCCCTTCAGAGTCTGGTACTTGAGTCCGGACTCGGTGGTGGTGATGGTCGTCGAATCGATCGGCTGGTAATCCGGGGGTCCCTGGCGGATCTCGAGCAACTCGACCTCGAAGATGAGAGTCGAGTTCGCGGGAATCGGACCGGCACCGCGACTACCGTAGCCGAGTTCCGGCGGGATGGTCAGCTTGATGCGCGAACCCAAGGTCATCAGCTGAATCCCCTCTTGCCAGCCCGCCACCACCCGCCCGAGAGGAAACTCCGCGGGCGTGCCCCGTTGCACGCTGGAATCGAACACGGTGCCGTCGGTGAGCCAGCCGGTGTAGTGGACCTTCACGACGTCCTGCAGACGCGGGTGATCGCCGCCCTGCCCCTCTTGCAAGATCGAGTACTGCAGGCCGGAATCGGTCGTGACCAACTCGGTATCCGCGGGGATCTTCAATTCCTCCTCCACAGCAGCGAAAGACAAGACCACAGGCAACACCATTGAAACGGGATTCATGGGGACTCCAAAGGTCGGTCGGCGAAGGCGGCAGTGCGGGACAGGCAATGACCCGGGCGAGAGCGGCCTGGACGAACGAGACGCCGACCGGAAGCTCACCAAGGAGGTGGCGCGACGCGACCTCTACCCGGCAAGTTCGACTTCACGGGGACGACGAGAAGCCCCCCAGGATGCCAGTCCCGTGGACGGAGTCAACGACGGCGAGGATTCGCGGGGGTCACGCCCGCGGCAAGTCCCAGGAACCCGATCGGACGCCGAACCTCAGGAGTCCCCGTCACTCGTGGGACTCGCTTGTTTCGATTCGCCACCCTTGGAGGCTGCTCGAATCTTTTCGACTTCACGACGCAATGCCTCGACTTCGGCGCGCAGGGCTTCCAGCTCCCGGTCCCGGGCTTCGATGGTCGCTCGCTCGTCGGTGATTTCGTTCACGAGGGTTTCGACCACCTCTTCGTGAGAGCGATCGCTTTCGAGAATCTCTTCCGCAACTTCCTGGGGCTTCTTGTCGCGGTGCGCTTGGGCTTTTTCCAAAAGCCGCTCGCGAAGCTCGTGCACGTCCAGGACTCGACCCGGAGCCGCCCCACCAAAGGCGTCGTGAAACGTGCGCCACTTCTCGTCAAACTTCTGACTCCGCATGAGCTGGAGTTTCTCGAGTGCGGCTCGGTACTCTTCCGAGGCGGTGGTGATCCCGCGAGCGTAGCTCTCCATGGATTGCAACGAAGCTTCGTCAAGGACCGGAATCGCCTTCAAGTCCAGCAATCCTTGCAGCGATCCCTCCACGGACATCTGAATGAGAGCCTGCAACGTTTGAGCGTCCATGGGCGGGGGCGTCGGCAAAGGAATCGCCTCGAACTGCAGAGGCATGTCCTCCAACTTCTTCAAGTTTTGAAAGAACCCATCGAGTGAAAAGCCCTCCCCGGACTGGACTTGGTCCTCTAGGTTCTTCCCCCACTCCTCCCACTGACTCGCGTAGTCTTTGCCCCACGTCTCCCATTGTTCTTCGTAGTCGTCCGCCCAAGCTTCGAGATCCCCGGAGTAGGAATCAGCGAACTGTTCCGCCCAGCGGGTCCAGTCAAGGGTCACGGTTTCTTGTGGGATCGCCCATCCGTCGGCGCCCTGTTCCCATTGCCGAGCCCAGTCTTCCCATTGCTGCCCGTAGTTCTCTCCCCATAACTCCCACTGGTCGGCGTTCTGTTCTGCCCATGACTCCCACTGCGGGGCCCAATCCTGCTCGAGCTCTTCGCCCCAGGACTCCATGTCCGATGAAAACAACTCCGCCCACTGCGTCACTCCCTGGGCCATGTGCTCGGCGGCGCCGCCCAAGTGTTGTGCGGCTTGTTCGATTGCTTCGGCCTTGGCTTCGGCGAGGAGACGCTTGCTCATCAAGTACTTGGCGATGGCGCCGTGCTGTTCGGGAAGCTGGGATTGCACTCCTTGCAGCAGCGACTCGAACCACTTTTCTCCGCCGGCATCCCAGGCGTGCTTATCTTCGGAGCCAGCGAATCCACCATCCCGCACCCACTGACGACGAAAGCGCTGCAGCAGGCTCCGTAGCGCTTGCTTCTGGTCCGCCTCGAGTCTGCGCGCTCCCAGATCTCGCTCCATGCTGGCGACATCCAACAACTTTTGCAGCTGGTCGACTTCGTGGGCCAGCTTCCTGGAGACCGACCGAAGATCGGGATCCCGATCGTCGGTCGACACGGCACGGGGCTGGCTGGTGCGAGGGATCCACTCTTGGGCGAGTAGTCTCGGACCGATCCCAATCACCACAAATGCGCCGGCAAGCGAAGGGAGGAACCACATCTTCATGGGGCAAACCTCACTGATCGGCCCCCTGACTCAGCGCGACGCTTTCGACCCGTTCCAGACTCGAGGCAATTCGCTCGCGCAAGGCTTCGGCCTGGGTTTCGTCCACGTCGAGATGATCGAGCTGCACTTGCAGCGCCTTCAACTCCCAAGCGAAGGTTTGCAGAAGGACTTCTTGTTCGCGAATGAGCTGGAGGTTCATCGCCTGAATTTCGGTGGCGGGTTCCACCAATTTGCTCGCATCGGCGCGGTCTCCAGTCACCAAGATCGTCAGGCTGACGCCAAGCATCAAGACCGCGGCGGTGGCGAGTCGAAACAATTGGTGGCGGCGCGCAGGAGCGCGGCTGCCTCGAGCTGATGGGGACAAGTGAGGCTGCTGGGCGTCAGCAACCCTCGCCCCATTCGTCGAAGGAGGAACCGGGGACTTCGATCGAAGAGGGCCAGGGGACACGTGACCCTCGGACACTCCGCGCTCGAACTGGATTGGTGTGTGGTCCGAGCCTCGCTGGAGTTCGGCGTCGATGCGACTCTGCAGTGTTTCGGAGATCCGCGGAGGATTCGCCTCAATCGCTCGGTTGATCCGTGCAAAGCGGTCCTTCAACGCCCGACAGTTTTCGCACTCTTCCAGGTGCTGGGCCAGAAGCTGTTGCTCCTCTGCGCTCAGCTCGCCATCGAGAAGAGCGCTCAGTCGCTCTTCATTCTGCTCGCAATGGCCCGATGGGCCTGCAGAGAACGGTTGCTGGTCAGCGTTCATCGGAATCTCTCACGAGTGTTCCTCCTGACATTCTTGCTCGAGCCATCCACCCGCTCTCAATCCTTCTTCCAACTTGCGCCTGGCCCGAAAGATCCAAGTGCGTACTTGGGCGTGGGTCGCGCCGAGAGATTCCGCAATCTCGTCATAGGAAAGATTGGCGTTCACTTTCAGCTCCAGGGCATGGCGGTAGTTCTCCGAGAGGCCCGTCATCAGCTGGGCCACCGCCTGCTGCATGGCCGCTTCGGACTCCACCGATCGAGCCAACGGCTCTTCTCCCACCGCTTCCAAGGACAGGTGCTGCCGGTGGCTTCGCTTGCGAAGCACATCGATGGACAGGTTGCGCAGGGTCCGGAAGAAGATCGCCGAGAAGCCCCCCAGCGAGGGCTTCACGTCCCCGCCACGTAGCGGTCGGAGCAATCGACAGAAGGCTTCCTGAACCACTTCTTCGGATTCGTCCTCATCGCGAAGCAAGGAGTAGGCATAGCGCACCCCCCGGTCGGCGTATCGCGCATAGAGAGCCGGAAACGCCGCGCCGCTGCCAAGCGCAAAAGAGGAGATCAGTTCTTCGTCGGTCATCGTCTCCGCGAATCCCGGGAGAAGGGGTGCCGCCCCGGCGAAGTTGGCCCAGACGCCGGGGCTCCCACTCAACGCCTACGGCCCGGCCGCCGATCGTCGCAGGAATTCCCGAAATTCCGCAATGTCCCAGGGAAATTGGTCCGGAGATCGGCCCAGGGAACGGGACCGGAGCTCCCGCTCCCGGAGGCTGGCCGGTGCGAAAGCGCTGCAAGATCTACCGGATGCTGGCGTTCCGGTTCACTCCTCGGCTGCGGCCCGAATCGCTCGCATCGCGCGCTCGTGCTCTCCGTTGCCCGGAGACAAAGACAGGGCCTTCTCCATGACCGAGAGGGCCTTGGAGTGCTTGCCGTCGACCGAGTGTGCCTGGGCCAGCGCCGAGTAAGCCATGCTCTTTTGCTCGTCGCTGACGAAGTTCGGATCGTTCGGGTCCTTGATCTTCTTCGCTCGACGCTCGACCTCTTTCGCGATCTTGGAAGCGACTTCCCTCATCAGTTTCTTCTCGTCTCGGTCGAGTTCTTGGCGATCCAAGAAATAGAACTGCACCATGCGCAGACCGATTTCTTCTTTGCGATCTTCGGGAGCATGACGATAGGCCATCGCGCGCGCTTGACGCGACTCGGCCGTCTTGCCGCGTTGGGCCTCTTGGCTGGCCAGCCATTCCCAACCTTCCAGCTTCACTTCGGCAAACGGGCTGTTCGTGACTTGCTCGTAGACGGGAGCGAATGGATCTTCGCTCGACGCTCCTTCCGCAGGAGTCGCCGCCACCTTTTGGAGCAGATCCCGCAGTAACAGTTGAGCGCCCGCCAAGGTACTGCCCAGGGGATCTTCGGCACGAATGGTGTCGATGATGCGACGGAACCCGGCCTGGTCTCCCAAGTACTGGAGTTTGGAGGCCAGCAGCAACAACGCTTGCTCATCCCCGGAGTCCACCCGCCCTCGCAACTCGCTCACCGTGTCGCGGCCGGCCTTGATGCGAGTCCCCTGATCGACGAACTCGTTGGTCGGAACCGCGCCCATGATTGCGTCTTCGATCACTCCCTGCGGAGACAAAAAGAACATCGACGGAACAATGGAAACCTGACAATGGCGGATGACCGTCGCCTGCTGAGCATCGGCGGCGTTGACGCTGAGGCAAACGAAGCTCTGTAAGATCTCCTGAGCTGGCGGGGACTGCAAGGTCTGCTGGTAGAGCGTCTCGCAGTGCTGACTCCCTTCCATCCAGAAGTAGACGAAAAGCATCTTGTCTTGATCGCCGGCCGTGGACAGCGCGTCCTCGAAGGAACGATCGAACCACTGGATCTCGGCACGCAGCCACGGACCGGCGGCGACAAGCGCCAGCGCCGCAACAACCGCGCGAGCTTGCAGGGGACTCACCATGATTGAACTCCGAGGCACGGACCTGTCGGTTTCTTGAACATCGAACCGGAGTGGGAAAGCACTTTTGCTGGATCCAGTTCGCCCGCCCAAGGGACGCACGAACGCCATCGCGAACTCTCTGTAGCACCTGCAACGAGCCAAGGACACGACCGGTTCACCCTGTCACTCCGAGGGAAACCCTGAGTCGGAGTCCGGCTTAGGAGGGATGACCACCGGTCCTCGTGGGACTCACGCTTTTCGATTTTTTCCGACGTGGCTCGCCCTGCCGATGGGACCACAACGACCGAGTTCCCCCGGAAGGATCCCCACCCTGGAAAAGTTCGAGGATCCCCGGACAATTCTTCCGGAGGAATCCATGAGTCCCACCCGATCTCAGTGACCACAAACGGGCAATATGGCTGAAGGACACAACATCGCCATCGATCTGAACGCGCTGCTCGACCACTCTCAGTGGGTCAAGCGGCTCGCCCATCGCTTGGTCCGCGATCCTCACCTGGCCGATGACCTGGCCCAGGAAGCGGTGCTGATCGCCCTGCAAACCCAGGATCCGCCGCGGTCCTGGAAAGCCTGGCTCTCCACGGTGCTACGCAACCTGGTCCGAGAACGCCACCGCCACGAAGAACGCAAACACCGCCGGGAAGAGATCGCCGCTCAACCGGAAGCCACTCCCTCGACCGCCGAACTGGTGGAAGAGATGGCGGTGCATCGCCGAGTGGTGGACGTGCTGCTTGGCATGCCGGAGCACTACCGGGAAGCGTTGCTGTTGCGTTACTACCGCGGCATGACGCCCACTCAGATTGCCGAGCATCAGAGCACGCCGATTTCGACCGTGAAAACGCGCTTGGCACGGGGCCTGGATTTGATGCGTCAAGCCCTGGACAAGGAGCACGGGAGCGATCGCCGTTCCTGGGTGCTGGCACTGCTGCCTCTTGCCCGTGGGGCCGACGTCCCCGCATCAGACTTCGCTGAGATCGACGAAGGGTCCCGCTCCGGGTTGCAGGCTTTTGGAGTCGCACGAGTCGCGGTCGCTGCGGCCGTCGTGGTGGCGGCTTGGTGGAGCTGGTCGAGGCTCTCGGATTCAAGTCCTTCGCGAGAGTCGGCGCACGACAACAGTGATTCGGTCGCGTCGACCCCCGCGGGCTTGTCGAGAACGACTGCCAAGGGGGAGTCCTTGTTGTCCGGCAACCCCGAGCGGTCTCTCGCTCGCGACGCGGATTCCGTTCCATCATCGTTTCGTGCGGGGTCGGGGCGATCCCCGGAACCAGCCACGCCTTCCTTGGCGTTGGACCTTTCCCAGTTGCCCGTTCGCGGGACAGTGTATGACTTGAACGGGAACCCGCAGCCCGGACTGCTGCTCCGCTTTCGACCGCGTTCCTCCGAAGGTTCCTCAGGCATCGGCGTCGCGCTGTCCCAGCCTGACGGATGTTTCGAGATGCCCGGGGCGCGCCGACCCGGGGAAGTCCTGGTCGGCACCGAAGGTTTGGTGACCGTGGTGGCGGGAGCTGCCTGGGGGAAAGACGGAGATCTGGCGGTGGTGGTCGCTCCCCAGGCATCGATTCGCGGGCAGATCCTGGATGCCAGTGGCGCTCCTTTGGCCAACGCGTCTGCCGAACTACAACTCCCCGAGGACTTGTTGAGCCGCCTGCAGTTTCCGCTCGAACAATCGACGGCTCTTCGTTTCCACGCCGAAGCAGGAGAGAACGGACAGTTCGAGTTCGTCAACGCACCTGGAGTCGAAGGAGCCGAGCTGGTTCTACGCCGCGAGGGATACGAAACTCAGGTCCACGGGATCGAGTCATTGCCGGAGCGGACCCCCTCCTTCGTCATGTCACCGCTGAACGCCGACACCGCGGCGATCCGCGGCAAGGTCATCGACCAAAGCGGTCAAGCCGTGTCAGACGCACGCGTGTCCTGGGGAGACCAAATCACTCGCAGCGATGAGTTCGGCGCGTTCGTGATCCCCGAGGAACCTTCGAACTCGAACGATTTCCCCCTCATCGCGGTCGTTCCGGGAATGCAGCCAGCGCTTCTTTCTCCCTCTGAAGGGGCCGCGACCCAATGGCCCGACCCGCTGATCATGCAAGTCGGTCCCGCTCCCTTGTCTCTGCACGGCCAGGTGGTGGATCCCCAAGGTCGGCCGCAGATTGGTGTATGGGTGTGGCTCGACGACCCGACAATCTTCTATTTGCCGGAGGAAACCGACGACACGTCCACAACCTGGTCCCGCGCCGGTCCCCTCCCCCGCCAGACCTTGCCACGGGTGGTGGAACAACTCAGTGCCGATGGCTCTGATCTGCCCCACTTCGTCAAAACGGACGCGGAAGGTCGCTTCGAGATTGGCGGTTTGTTCCCGCGCCCCTACACCTTGGTTGCGTTGGATCCGTGGAACTTCGTCCGCACTCGCTCCTCGCCTCTCACCCCGGGCAGCGGCGAAGCTCGGTTGACGCTGGACCATCGGGATACCGTGAAGCTTCTGGAAGGTCGAGTGGTGAACCGCCGAGGAGAACCTCTTCAAGGAATCCGGGTGCAAGTTCGCTGTGTGACCATCTCGATTCGCCATCAAGGAGAGGCGAAGTTCCAGCGGATCGCAGACGCTGAAAGCTCTTACACGAACCGTGACGGGGTGTTTCGACTGCGCAGCGTTCCTCGGGAGGACGCCTCGCTTCACCTCGAAGGCGCGGGAACTCTGCCGCTCAGCGTTCCCCTGAAACTCGACCGGGGCGCAACCCATGTTCCCGATGTGGTCGTCCCGATGCGTCGTTCGATCCAGGTCACCCTCACCCGCCCTGACGAGGCGGATCGCTTCGCGGTCGAAAGCGACCAAGGAGAACGATTGCCGATCTATCAGTTCCTTCGTGATGAGACCCGAGTCGAGAAAGTCATCGAACTCGCCGGCGGTCGCAGCGAGGTACTGGTGGTTCCCGACGAGGCGTCTCAGTTCGTGCTGCTGCAGGGCGAGCAAGAAGTCCGGCGCGTCTCCGTGCTTCTGGAAACGGAAGGGCTTCGCCAGCTCGAGTTTTGATTGAGTAGAAGCTCGCACCGAATGCCGGCACTCGCCGGACACTTCCCTGACCGTCGTTGGCCCGATCCCGTCGCGGCTTGGATCGCTCCTCGGCCCCGCGGCGGGAATCCTCTCCAGGCTGCGAGGCCTTCTCGGAATTCGTGAGTCCCCTCTCGCCTTCAGCGGCACCAACCCGATGGACAGGGTCGAAATCACCTCCCACGCCGTTTCGATCGCTGCCGGCCTCCGCGGGTGACCGCGGTTCGATCGGGGGATCCCCCGACGGTTGCACAAGGAAAGGAAAGCCATGCTTTTGACGAGTTTGTGTTCTGCAGTTTTGGCAGTTGCGCCGGCCGGCGCGGGCGTGGAGTGGTACGAGGGCAGCCTGGATGATGCGGTGGCCACCGCAAGCGCCGAAGACAAGACTGTCCTGGTCTACTTTTGGTGGGATGGCAGCCAGAGCGCCAAGCAGATGCTCGAAACCACCTTCGAAGACAAGCGCGTGCAGAAGAGTTTGAAGAACTTCGTGTGCTTCAACGGGGATCACGCGCGGCCCGGGATCGCCAACATGTTCCAGCAGTACAACGTGCAGATCGGTCCCACGACGCTGTTCCTCAACGGCGAGGGCCAGCCGGAAGAGATCCTTGGTGGCGCCATGAGTGCCGACCAGTTCCTTCCCGAACTGGAGCGGATCAAGGACCGGGGCGAAGGAACGGTCAGCGGACTGCGCGCCAAGATCGCCAAGGCCAAGAAAGGCTCCGACGACGATGTCGACACCCGAATGATTCTGGCCGGCAAGCTGCAAGACACCGGCGACCAGGCCGGACACGACGAGACCCTTTTGTCGATCCTGGATGTCGATCCCGAAGGTCGCACCTTCGGCGGCTGCCAGGCCAAGCTGATGCACCTGAATCAGCAGGCGCAAAGCTGCATGGCAGAAGGCCAGTGCGGCGAGGAAGCCTCCGCGGGAAACGAGCAAAGCTGTGGCGATGAGGGGGCCACGGAAAGTTGTGGGGAAGCGGTCGCCAAGGATGGAGCCGCCAAGAACATGGACCTTTCTCCCTACTACGCTTTTGCCAAGAAAGCCAAGTCGAGCGACGGACGCTTTCTGTTTTGGAGTCGGATCGCGGACCTAGAAGTCCGCCGCGGCCAGCGGGGGCATGCGCTCGACGCCATCCACGCCGCGATGAAACTGGCCGACTCCGATGAGTCCGGAGACTGGCACAACGCGACGGCTCTGAAGTTGGTCGCCTTGGAAGGCGAGCCCTCCGCCAAGGAAAAGAAGCTGGCCATGCAGCTCGCCGAGACCAGCCTCGAACGAATCAAGAAGTACAAGAACAAGAACGCGGATCTCTCTCAAGAAGACTTCGACGGCGTTTATGCCAGGCGCCTGGCGACTCTGGCCTCAGCCCAGGCCTTCAATGGCAAGACCATCCAGGCCAAGGCCACCCTGCGCAACTGCATGGACCTGAGCCCGAGTCCCGACTTCGAGGCACAGCTGGCCAGCCTGGAGAAGTGACACCAACACCATGAGGTGATCAGACCCGGAAGGGTCTGAGTCGTGGGAATCTGTTCCCCGGCGGAGTTCGCGCTCTGCCGGGGAACTCTCTTTTCCAGGGGGACGAGCCGCGGCCAAGTCCGCCACTCGTGCTCTTCCCAGCAATGCCGGCTCCGCGGCGTTCTGCAACGGTCCTCGCCGGATCGATGGGACTCGGCGACCCCGTCACTCTGCTCGGCATCGTCGTCGACCAGAGTCGCACCCGGTCGCGGACACCACGGTGACGGGGCCTTTCCGGACAACTCGACGAGTGCCGGTGTGATCCGCCGCCAGAAGAACAATCCCTCTTCAAATCGCGCCGCGGGATCTCGACAAGCTCCGTTCGCGACATTCGCGCCGACGGGCCCGCCACGGCCGACCGACTCGCGGAGTGGCTCGTGTAGAGTCGTGCTTCGATCTCGAAGGAGGATTCCCTCATGCCACCCTCGCGAAAACCCAAGCTGACCATCCACCCCCTCACCATGGACCGTTGGGACGACTTTGTGGAACTCTTCGGGACCCGAGGAGCCTGCGGCGGCTGCTGGTGCATGACTCCGCGACTGACCAGACGCGAATACGAGGCGAACAAGGGTGCAGGAAACAAGCGCAAGATGAAGGCGCTGGTCCGCAAAGGACAGGTGCCAGGAGTGCTCGGCTACTGCGACGGGGCGCCGATCGGCTGGTGTTCGATCGAACCAAGGGAGTCGTTCTCCGCTCTCGAACGCTCCCGAGTTTGCAAACCCGTGGACGACAAGCCGGTCTGGTCGATCGTCTGTTTTTTCTTGGCCAAACCCTATCGGCGCCAAGGGCTGTCACGCCAACTGATCAAGGGGGCGGTGAAGTACGCCCGCTCCCGGGGTGCTCGAATCGTCGAGGCCTATCCGGTGGAACCAAAGAAAGATCCAATGCCCGAGGTGTTCGCGTACCACGGCATTGCCGCCGCATTTCGCAAAGCCGGCTTCCGCGAGGTCGCACGAGGATCGGAAACCCGGCCGATCATGCGCAAGGGACGCTGAGACCGACAGGACGATTCAGACAGAGCCACGAGCAACGCGCCACGGGTGCCTCTCCCGTGACAACCACTCGGAACGCGAGCTGCTAGAATCCGTCGCAAAGGAGGAAGTCATGGCTTACCAGAATCGCCCAACCGTCGTGGATGAGACCGAAGGCAAGAAGGCCTACTGCGCTTGCGGAGAAAGTGCGAACAAGCCCTACTGCGATGGCTCCCACATGAGCGCGTCCCACCCAGGGCCGTGCATCATCGACATCGACAAGGCCGGCAAAGTGGCGATCTGCGACTGCGCCAACTCTGGCAACACTCCGTTCTGCGACGGGACCCACGCCAGCTTGCCGTAAACGGGGACCGCCGACGGTTGTCCGGCAAAAAGAACCGATCTTCGCGTTCTCGAAAGGCGAAGAGCGCAGAGGGTTGTGGTCGCATCTTCGAATCCCTCGCACCCCGATCGCGATTCAAGGACCGGAGGCGCCTCGACCGATTCCCCCCTCGCCCTTGTCTTCGGCATCCTCTGATTCATCGACCGCTGCGTTTTTCCCGGGAGAGTCGCCGATCGACTCTGCCGCGGATGCCGAGTTCTCCGGGGCCGCCTCCTCGCGAGTTCCTTCTTGCGCGGACTCAGAATCTTCGACCGCCGCTCCGGCCGAAGCGTCTTGCTCATCGGCCAACCGTTGTTTCTCCGCCTCGATCACCGCTTGAGCCAAGCTCGTCTCGGTGGCTTGTCCGCTCGCCTCTTTCACCAGACTCTTGCGAGCATAGGCATCGAACAAGTCCTGCTTTTCAGCAAGGATGGCCATCAGGGTCTGATCGCAAGTGTTTCGTGCCAACAGCCGGTGAACGATGACGCGATTGGTTTGTCCCATGCGGTGGGCGCGGGCGACCGCTTGCGCTTCGATGGAAGGTTTGGTTTGGGGCTCCATCAACACCACGGCTGAGGCCTTTTGCAAGTTGAGCCCCTGCCCCCCGGCATTGATCTGCAGCAAGAGAATGGCGTGTCCTTCTTGGGCCTGGAACTCGTCACAAAGCGCTTGCTTGTCTTGAGGAGAGACCTTGCCGGAAATCACGCCCACCGCGCCGAATCGCTTCTCCAGCGCCGCCAACACCCCCAAGAAGAACGAGAAGATGATGACTTTGCGTCCCGACTCTCGGTGATCTTCGAGGAGCTCTTCCAGGTGGTCCAGCTTGGCAGACACTCCCGTGGCCGGACACAAGGTCGCTGCCTGGCGCATGCCCATGAAGTTGCTGTCGGCCACTTTCTCGAGGTAGGAACGGCGCTCTTCACGGGAAAGCTCGACCCACTCTTCCACCTCGATCTTGTCTGGCAGCTCGCTCAAGACGTCTTCTTGGTTGCGACGCAGGTACACCTTCGCCACCGATCGGTGGAACGCGCGCACGCTGCCGGCGGCGGCGTCCAGATGGAGGTCCTTGCGGCGCAAGTCTTCGGCGTCGGCCGGACGAATGGCTTCGATCAGATTCAAGAACTCGGACGGATGATTTTCCATCGGCGTGCCCGACATCAAGCAAGTCCGGGCACTTTGTTCGAGGAGCCGTCGCACCGCTTGGGTGCGCCCTGCCTCCGGGTTCTTGATGAAGTGCGCTTCGTCGACCGCGGTGAACTCCACGGTCGCACCATTCTGCTGCAGGCCTTCGCCCAGGTCCAGATTGCGCAACGTCGCATAAGAAGTGATCGCCACTCCTCCGTCACGAATCCAGGACTCCAAGTGCTCCGCAGCCACCTCTCCGTGAATCAGCCAGGGCTTCAACGGCGTGAACTTCTCGATCTCGCGAGACCAGTTGATCAACAGTCCGGCGGGCGCCACGACGAAGAATCGACTGCCGGGATCCTTGTCGTGACAGTGGGTCATCGCCGTCAGCGCCTGCATGGTTTTCCCGAGGCCCATCTCGTCTCCCAAGATGGTGCGTTCCTGGGCGAGGATGTATTTGGCGCCGAACTCTTGATAGCGACGCAACGTCGCCTTCATGGCCCCGGAACGCAGCGGAAAAGCCTCCACCCGCCGTGCCACTTCGTTGGAGAGCCCCCCTTGCCCCACCGAGACCGTCTTGCGTCGACGCAGGCCGAGATTCTCGAACATCCTCTCGAGCACGGAACAGCACTCGGCATAGCGATCCTTGAACTTCTTCAGGATGCCTTCGCGATCTCGGGTTGGACGCCTCCACTTCTTGATGCGCTTGCGCCCCGCCTGGCTTTCTTCGAGCAGGCCGCTCTGCTGCGCGGCGTCAGCCTCGGTGGCCAGATGGTCCGCGTGAGCAATGGCACTCTCGGTCCGTTCCTTGTTCCACGGACTGGTGGCCCAGCGGCCGAACGTGCTTTCGCGGCGCACTCCCTCCAGGCGCTGCTCGAACTCCCGCGACATGTCGCTGACTCGACGCGGCGCGTCTCCGCCGGCTTCGCCGGCTTCCAACAGGTCCAGAGTCTTCTCGGCCAACTCCACCGCGTGGGGCTGTTCCAGGGAAGGGTCCGGATATTCGGCAGACTCTTGGCGAATGCGCGAGGCCATTTCCTTCGCGGCCGCTGCCACCCGAGGCGCCGTCGTTTTGCCAATGCCGTTGACCGCCGCCAGTTCGCGGACCGAAAGAGACATGACATCGTGCAGAGTGCGCAACCCCGCCTCGTGCAACGCCGACCATCGCACGTTGGAGGCCCCCGCGTCGCGCAACGATTCCACCGGGAGGGAGCGCAGGCGCGAGTCGATGCGCGCCTTGGCATAGGCCTTGGCCTCGGGCTCCACCTGCTCTCGCCAGCGCGCCAGGGTCTTGTCGACCTTCCGGGCTTCTTTGGCGATCGGTTTGACCGAACGAGACGCGCGCCGCCGGGACTTGCTCAACCCGCTGGCCTGCCACGCCCAGGTGGCACCGGCTGCAACGGCACTGACTCCGGCCATTCCAAAGCCGATCAGTGCTCCCACGATGGCAAGAGAAACCATTCACCTCTCCCGTAGTCGAGTCCGTCACGATTGTCTCTGCCCCGGAGAGGGAGTCCAGTTTCCATCGGAACTCAGATTTCCTTGGATGGTCCGACTGCCGCACCGTCCCATCGGGCAAAGCAACAGGAGGACTCGTCACCCCCATGAGAGATCGCCCGCGGTCCCGTGGCGATGGGTCCTTGGAAGCTCCTGGGGTCGGGGAACTCGTTCGCCGAGTTCCGGGCGTGGATATGGCATCATTCCCCTCGGCGTCTCGGAGAGTCCCGTGCGAAGCGTTTGTCCGGGTCACGGGACTTGGGGCAGTCGTTGACGAAAAGTTCCGAGGCGAGGGAGGGAAACGGTTGGCGAAGCAGCCAAAGTCTCGGTCCTCGCGAATGGGGAACGTGGGTTGGCCGTGGATGTTGCTGTGGCTGCTCCTTGCGGGATGGACCGTGCGCCAGCTGTCATCATTGGCGTTGTTCATGAACGACTCGCGGCGAGTTGAGTTTGCCGTGCCGTCGAAGACGCGGGAGCTGCATGAGTCCGCGCAAGTTCGTCGCGAACCTCCGGCCCGCTGCGCGATCTCGGGAGCGTGGCGGGCGACGCGGCTGATCGAGGAAGACGTCGAAGACGTCTACGCTCCCGGGCATTACGGACTGCCGAATCCGTTCGCCAAAGTCGAAGAGCTGCTGTCTCCCCTCCACCTTTCTCTCGAGGCCGTGCGGCAGCCCCCACCGTTTCTGCTCGTTCCCGCGATGTTTCGAGGGATGGGACTGGATTTCGAGCAGTTTCGTTCCGTGTGGTTCTACGCCAACCTCGTGCTGTTCTTGGTCGCGGTGGTCACGGTTTCACTGTGGGTCCACGGCACCTCGTTCGGATCCCTGTGGTTCGCCGTGCCACTGCTGGGCACCGCGCCTGTGTTCCTCAATGCGCTGCAG
Organism: Planctomycetota bacterium; assembly: GCA_028289345.1. Lineage (GTDB taxonomy): Bacteria > Planctomycetota > B15-G4 > B15-G4 > SIAN01 > JANQQL01. The sequence goes on from JANQQL010000015.1 coordinate 358,978, forward strand.
TCAGGGGTTCCTCACCTGTTCGCGCTACACCTGGTGCTTCTCGCGGTCGTGGCCATCGATCGAGGGCAAAACCTGGTGTGTGGTTTGCTGGTCTCCCTCGCCTCTGCAGCTCACCCCCTGGCGCTGCTGATCTTCTTGGTTTTGATTCTGCGCGGGCGTGTCGAAGCGATCCTGACCACGCTCCTCGGCCTCGGAATTCTGGTCGTGGCCACATTCCTTTGGTTCGGCCCGGAACCGGTGATGTCCTACTTCCAAGACTATGCCATCGACGTGGTGCGCGGACACACTCGGCCGTTCGGGGACTCCGACCATCCCGTGCTGGAAGAAGCCAGCGTCGCCGGCATCCCGTTCAAACTCAGCGAACTCGGCTGGGTCGAGCCGGCAACCGCCGATCGTTACCACAAGCGCTGGCTGCCTCTGGCTCCCTGGCTCCTGGCTGCAGTCGCCGGGTTGGCCGCGATGCGCTGGGGCAAGGGACGGCGGCACCACACCTCGGCACGACGCGGACTGTTGCAAGTCACCGCTGCCGTGTGGGTCCTCGGAAACTTGCTCGCGCCCGGGATGCCGTGGAATGCCCAAGCCATGGGCTTTCTCTGGTTACTGACGACCCTGGTTCCGGCCTCGATGAAAGGCACCAGGCTTCTCGGGATTCCCGCGGGATGGGCACTGACCGCTTGGCCGTTGCCTTTGCCATTCGGCTCGCCGAGCCTCACGTTCGATTGGAGCCTCGGATTGTTGGCCTCCGCGACCATGATTGCTGTTTCCAGCGTCGTTCTCATTCGCGGCAGCCTCCTTCCCCCACGAACCGGTTAACCCTAAGGATCGATGGCCGACTCCGACACTTCGTCACCATCCCTCGAGGATTCGCTTGGCTCGGATTCCCTCCCGCCAGGCAGGTCCTCGGCTTGGGGCGTCCTCGGGAAAACGGTCGGGTTGTTCATGCTCGTACTGCTTGCCTATGGGCCCGTGCGACACGCCGGGTTTCTTTGGGACGACAACCTGCTGCTTTGGAACAACCGTTGGATCAAGGACGACTCCGGGCTTCACGCGTTCTGGTTCACCTTCCAAGCCCTCGACTACTACCCCATCACTTCCACGGTGTTCTGGATCACCTGGCGTTGGTGGGGAGAGAATCCCCTCGGCTATCACGCACTGACCCTGCTCTTCCACGCGGCAAACGCGGTCTTGGTGGCTCTGGTTCTGCTGCGATTGCGTGTCCGTGCCGCTTGGTTCGCCGCTCTTCTGTTCGGTCTGCACCCAATTCAAGTCGCTTCCGTCGCCTGGATTTCCGAGCTCAAGAACACCCTTTCCATGTTCTTCCTTCTGGGGAGTTTGCTCGGGTTTCTCCGGTTCCTCGACAGGCGCTCGTGGCTTGCCTACGTCGCTTCGCTCTTCGGTTTCGTCCTGGCTGGGTTGAGCAAGGCGACGGTGGTGGGCGCGCCGATCGTGTTTCTGGTTCTGTCCTGCTGGAAGGGACGCGCTCGTCGTGGAGTGCCCGCGCTGGCGCCATTCTTCGGAATCGCAGCGGTGTTGGCGGGGATCACCATCCACGTTCACTCCGGAGTGATCTCGGATCTGATCGAACCGCCCCCCAACCTCGCGGCAAGGGTCGCCGTGGCCGGTTCGGCTCTTTGGTTCTACCTTGGCAAGTTCCTGTGGCCGTTCGGGCTCTCCATGGTGTACCCCCAGTGGGGCTTTCAAGGAGAGTCCATCGCAGAGCTCCTTCCTGCGGCCGCCTTTGTCGTGCTCGTCGGCGGGACCGCCCTGTACTGGCGAGTGACCGAAGCGCGCGCCATCTTCGTCAGTGCGGCCTGCTTCGTCGTTCTGGTGGCCCCAGCCCTCGGACTGATCGACATGTCGTTCATGATGTATTCCTACGTCTCCGATCACTACGTGTACCTGGCGTCGGTCAGCGCCGTTGCCCTGGCGGCCACCACGTGGAGTGTGGTGTCGGACCGGTGCCGACTGCCTGCCCTTCTTCGCCAGGGAGTCCCGATCCTGGTGGTCCTCGGCTGTGCCGCACTCACCTGGCAGCGAGCCCAGGCCTTCGAATCTCCCTCCACGTTGTGGCGCGACACTCTGCAAAAGAACCCGGAGGCTTGGGTCGCTCACTACAACCTGGGGAACGAGCTGGTCAAGGAAGCCGACGACTGGGAAGCCAAAGCTCGGGACCAGCTCAATCAGAACGAACAGGTCATTCGGGACCCCTGGCTTTCGACCATTGAACGAGCCGAGGCCTTCCAAGCCCGTGATCCGGCGGCCGCCGCTAAAGAGGATGGAATCGTGTTCGCCGAGAACGCCAAGCGCCTGTACGAAGAATCGCTTCGCTACCACGAGCAAGCGATCGAAAGAAAACCGAACTACGCCGGCGCGAAAACCAACACGGGGAGGACCCTCATGCGACTGGGCCGTTGGGACGAGGCGATTCGCATGTTGGAAAGCGTGCTTTGGACACACCCACAACATCGTCCGGCTCGAATGAACCTTGCGAGTGCGTTGCAAGCGCGGGGAGATCGCGCCATGGCGGAAGGTCGTTTCGCTGATGGCGCACAGGATCGGGCCCGGGCGTCAGACTTACGCATGCCGCCAAGATGAAGGACACCCCCCGCCCTCCGAGTGGAAGCTCGAAGAGCGAGGGGTTGCAGCCGTCCGAACACCCCCTCCCCCTGGCCGTCGGGTGAATCTGAGCGTCCTTCGTGGCGACGCGAGATCCGGTGTCAGAGACTCTCTGGATCTGGGCACGTTGCGTTCGGGGATGCACGGGGCTGCGGAACTTCGGAACCGGGTCGAGCAGCCAAGGGTTACCGGATTCGGGTATTCCCGCGTCACCGGTCACCGCCTGTTGATACCGGGCTTGGGCAACCGGGGTTTGCAAAGTTCTGCAAAGTTTTCGCAAGCCGTCGGTGCGGTGACCGCTGCGGTCCCACTGCCGCCGAGAAGCCAGTGCTTTTTGCCGTCCGGTAGAAACTTCCCAGCGGTCGCGGAAAGAATCGCAGCCAGTCCAACATCCCACGGCGACGAAGGAGCATGCGAAGGAGAACGGATTCCGGAGCGCAGTATGGGTGAACGACGCAAGCTGCCACGCAGCAATGCCGACCACCGGGTCACCTATCGAAAGGTGGACCGAGAAGACGAAGACACGCGCCATGACTGCACCACCTTGAACGCCAGTGACGGTGGCCTGTGCATCCGCATCGAAGAAGAACTGAGGGAAGACGAAACTCTGGCTCTCGAGATCGACGCGGACAGCAACAAACCGGTGATCAATGCGGTCGCGCGGGTCGCCTGGTGCCGCTCCGAGGACGACGGGAACGCCTACCAAGCAGGGATCGAATTCCTGTGGATCGGCAGCCCGCTGATGAACCCCGCCGGGGGGCTCTGCGTCAATTCCCTGTGGTCCTTCTTCTGAGCTGCCTTGCCTCGCTCCCATGATTGGCGCGGGTTAGCTCCCTCCTTTTTCAGAGAAACGACCGTTTCGTGAGTAATCTGGGCTGAATGGCTGCCCATAAGACCCTGTTTCGAAACATCGCCAGCAACTCGGTCGGCTACGTCGTCAACGTGGTCGTCGCGTTGCTGCTCACGCCCTACGTCGTCCGCGTCCTGGGAGACAACATCTACGGTCTGTGGAATCTGGTCGTTTCTCTGACCGGCTACTACGGCCTGCTCGACCTGGGAATTCGCTCGGCGGTCGGCAACTACGTTGCCATCTACTGGGCGAAGAAGGACATGGAGGGGGTCAACCGCACCATGAGCACCGCAATGGTGCTCATGTACCTGGCGGCCTTCATTGCGGTCCTAGTGACGGTCATCCTGGTTTTCGCCTTGCCGGCCATGAAACCCGAAGCCGCCAATCAGGAGCCGCGCATCGGCTGGGTGATCGCGATCATGGGATTGGGGCTGGCCTCCAGCTTCCCGATGGCCATCTACAGTACGGTGATCTACGCCCGGCAGCGCATCGACATCCAGAACGGCATCGGCATCAGCCAACGCCTGGTGAGCGCCGGGCTGACGGTGCTGATGCTGCACCAGGGGTTCGGCATCTTGGGCCTGTCGGTGGCGGTCATGGGAACCAACATCCTGACCTGGGTGGCGAACATGATCATCGCCCAGCGACTGATGCCGGATCTGCTGATCCAGGTGCGGTTGTTCGCCAAGAAGCACCTTCACGAGTTGAAGAACTATGGGTTCTTCAACTTCATCGTCAACGCGGCGGACAACATCCTGGTGTTCACGGACAGCGTCGTCATCGGGTTGACGCTGCCATTGAGTGCCGTCACCTTCTACGCCGTGGGCGCCAATCTGATCCCCTACTTCATGTCCATCGTGCAAGCCGTCACGTGGGCGATCACTCCCTACGCGACCGCCTGCTACGCGACCGGCGACTACGTCGCACTGCGACGACTGATCATCGTCGGCACCCGCGGAGTGTTGGTGCTGGCGAGCCTGCTCGGCGGCGGACTACTGTTCGTCGGGCACGACTTCCTGGCACTGTGGATGGGTTCCCATTTCCTGACCGGGCAGGTTTACATTTCGAGTGCGATCATTCTCGCGATCTTGGCTTGCGCGACCTTGATCCGCGCCACCCAAAGCTGCGGACGACAGATCCTCTTCGCAACCCAAGAAGTGAAGTTCCTCGGCTTCCTGGCGTTGGGGGAAGCCGGTGCCAACTTGGTGCTGAGCTTGCTCTTGGTAAAGAAGCTCGGCATTGCGGGAGTGGCGCTGGGCACCTTGATCCCAATCACCATCACCCAAGGGATCATTCAGCCGCTCTATCTGATGAAGCTGCTCGGCCTCTCCGCCACCGCCTTCTTCGTGTCGGTGCTGCGCTCCATGGTCCCGGTTCTGCTCGCCATGAATGCGGCGTACTTCTTCTATGCCCAGCGATTGCCGGCCTCCAACTGGTTCGAGTTCGTGGTCAAGGCCACGGTGGTTGCGGCACCCGGGTTGGTGGTCGGGATCCTGGTCGGCCTGCCGAGAAACCTGCGCGTAGCCATCCTGCAAAAGTTCGGTATTCGCTCACCATCGAGGAACGACGACGAAGAACCGGTCGTCGCCTCCGCAGACTCGGCGCCGGTTTCCCAACCGTAACTCTTCGATCATCGTCCGTAGCAACATCGAACTTCGGCGATCGGACCACATCGGGCGACTTCCGCAAGGAATTCCCGGGCATTCCCGGGAAACGCGTAACATGAGCTGTTGGGGAAACCGCGCCTGAAGTGGCACGAGCATTGCCACAGGAATTGGCGGTGAAGTTCGCCCGTACCCCAAGGGAGTGTCCGTCGGGACCTTGGTCCCCGAGGAGGAATGTCGATGAATACCCTCGTCCTGGCCGTGTTTTCGGCAATGTTCGCCGCGCCCCAAGTCGGCATTCCTCCGCGCCAGAATCCCGGCCAGAATCGCTGCAAGAATCCTCCTCGCCGAACTCCCCCGGGTGCGCAACGTCCTCCCCAAGCTCCGCGCATCACCGACCCGGCTCGCGGTCGAGGGAACATCGGCGATCCATTCGGCGGAGCTCTGGGTCGAGGCCGCATCGGTCAGCAACAACCCGGCTGCAAGTCGGTGCCGCGCACTCGGCCCGAGATCCTCGGCTGGCAGGACTGGTGGGATCTGAACCGGGAATCCTTCATCAATGTCCGCGGTCGTTACCACGACGACTACGCCTCTCAACTCACGGCCCGCACGAGCAGCGACCCTCGCCGTCCTCGCCGCCCGTCTGCCGAGCAAATCGAAACGGCCATTCGTCCAGTCCTTCAGTCACTGACGGAAGAGGACAGTGAGATTGCCGTGGCGGCCCTGCTGGGGTTGGCGAGGTCCGGTTCCGAGGACAGTGCCGAGCTCACCTTGGACCGCATCCAAGACTTCCTGCGAGACACCCAGGACCCGTTGCAGGTCCAGGGCGTGCTCGCGCTCGGCGTGCTCGGGGAAGACTCCACCGCTTCTTTGACCGACTTACTGATGAACCGACCGGCGGGCCGTCGCTTGCTCGGGCAGTCTTCCCACGTTCCCGAGACGACGCGCGCGTTCGCCGCGATCGCACTGGGTGTGAGCGGCGGCGAGGAAGCCGTGGACTCCTTGATTTCTGTGCTCGACGACAAAGGCCATACCTGGACCGAACTGCGCTCGGCCTGCGTGATGGGACTTGGATTGCTGATCGATGATCCGCGCCATCGCACCCGCATCACTCGCTTCTTGATGTCGTCCCTCGAGAAAGAACGTTGGCAGAACACCGTGCTGGCGCACATCCCCACAGCGCTGGCGAAATCCTCGGACCCGGCCGCGTCTTCGTCCTTGGTGCGCGCACTGTCGCGGGACAACCTCCCCCAAGAAGTGCTCCGATCCTGTGCCATGGCAATGGGTCGCCTGGCCGCACCTCTCGACCCGACGGTAACCGACGCCCTGCTGAAAGTGGCGAAGAGCGATGCCGATCCATGGCTGCGGCAGCTGTCGTGGATCGCCCTCGGCGAACTGGCCGCCCGCTCGGATCACCGCGACGGCAGCCTCCGACCGGCCGATCAGAAGGTTCTGCAGAAGATCGTTCACGCCCAGCGAGACGCCTTGCGCGAATCCGAAGCGGACACGCCTTGGATTGCCATCTCGGCTGGAATCGTGGCACGCCAGCACCCGATGATGGCGCAGCCGGCGGTGAGTCGCCTGATGCAGGCGCTGGAGGACGGGCCTCGCGATCTGCGTGGCGCGGCGGTGCTCGCCTTGGGGATTTCCGAAGCCAACCAGGCGACCACTCATCTGCAGGAGCTGCTGAAGGAGAGCGGCGACGAGATGATCCAGGGATACGCCGCCGAAGCACTCGGGATGCTGCGCGACCGAAGTGCCAAGAGCCAATTGCTCAACCTGTGCATGACCGCGCCTTCGGAAGACCTTCGCTACCAAGCCGCGCTCGGCCTCGGTTACTTGGCGGACCCGGTCACGGTGAAGCCCATGATCGTCGCTTTGCAGCGCAACCCGAGTCCCGCCGTCCAGTCGGCGCTGACCCAGGCCTTGGGAGAGATCGGTGATGGCAGCTGCATTGATGGCCTGACCGAGATCGCCAAGGACGAGAGCTTGGACGATGCCAGTCGGTCCCGCGCGGTGGCAGCGCTTGGCATGATCGCGCGTGCCGCCGACTATTCGTGGAACTGGCCGCTGAAGCAGGGCTACAACTTCACGGTCACGACTTCCACCATGGGAACCGTGCACGCCATGTTCTGATCACCCGTCCCAGGGTTGGATCAGTACAGGGGTGCCGACTCCAAGCGCGACTTGTCGAAGACGACCTCCAGCAGGTCATCGCCGCTCGGCAGGATGTCTCGCGGTGATGCGTAGCTGGCGTCCATGCGTCCATTGGGACCGGCCGAGACCACAATGCAGTCGCGGTCGTCATCCAAGAACAGAGGGTAGGTCACCACGACGAACGCGCTCCCCCAGGGATCGGGACCGAGTTCGCTCAGGTAGGGACCGTTCCAGCTGGGGTAGTCTCGGTCGTTGCGCAACAGGTGCTGCTCCAACAACCCCTGGTGAGAATCGCGTACGAAGTAAGCGGCCGGGGGCACGGTCCCCTGGGATCGCAACCGATAGAGGGCCCGATCGTCTCCCGATTCGCCACGGGTCGGCCCCATCCCGGTGTCCTGGTGGAATTGCCGGATTCCGTCACGAATCGCGATTAGCATTTCGCGGGCTCTGCGCACGTCCCGAGCGATGTGGGAAGTTCGCATCGCCGGCACGGCGATTCCGGCGATGACCAGAGCGATCCCCAACAAGATCGCAATCTCCACAGGACGTAGGCGTTGGCTCACCGCTGCTCCTTGGCCGGACAGGAAAGGACTCCCCTCTGGGCCGTCGGCGCTTCCTCCCAGGATCCTTAGTGAAAAACCGGTGGAAACGCGGATCCTCCCGACGGGAGCCGCTCGCCCCCCATAATCAAGTTGACCATGCGGACTCGAAGGGGGATCCTAACTGGCTCGAGATCCCCCCACACTGGCGGTGAACCGTGGGGCGATTTCGTCAGATCCAAGGCTCCCGGGGCCAGTGAGATTGCTCCGAGGGCACTGTGTGGGGAAGGGGAGGCAACTCGGGGGAGCTGTTCACCGCGGGTTGAACCGGGTTGGGAGATCGCAAGGTACCCAGCCAGGGCGTGTCGAACCGATCGGGCGATCCGGCATCGACACTCACCGAACCGCTTGGTTTCACCGTTCGCGGCGGATTGTTTGAGGGTGCACTTGGGCTGCACCCGAATCTCTTGGGAGGATCCCGGCGGTCGCTCTCCGTGAGTGGTCGGAGGGGCTCCGGAGGAGGAGGACACGGTCTATGCGCATCCTAGTGGGGGTGGTTTTCCTACTCGGAGTCGGGAGTACTCCTGGCTTCGCTCAGGAAAACCAGGGCGAGAATCCGGTCGACGGCTCAGCGAGCAAAGACCAGTTGATTCTCGACCTACAGAAGAAGATCAACGAACTCAGTGATCGAGTTCAGGAGCTGGAGGAGCAGGAGGACGAACCAGCTCTCTTGCCGCTCTCGCCGGCTCCGGCCGCTGGTTTGGAAGAGCGGATCGACGAGACGATTCGGATGAGCCCGGCCGAGCCCGTGCGGGAACCCATGCGACTCAACTTCTCGTCGCCGGGTCTGGACCGCGTGTCGTTCAGCGGTTTCCTGCGACTGCGCGGTCAGTACTGGGACCGCTTGCACTCCGCCCCAGGTCTCAAGGACTCCATTCTGTCCTTTGATCAGCGATTGGACCTCGGCATCTCGCTTCGGGTCACCGAAAAGACCGAGGTTTACTTCGAGCTGCATGACCAGCGGGTTTGGGGGAACGACACCCCGTTGTCCACTCCCCCTGGCGTGATCGCCGAAGAGAAGAATCTGGAAGTCTCGGCCGTGTACGCCGACTTTTCGGACGTCTACGGATCGGGTTTCAACTTCCGAGTGGGTCGCCAGAAGTTCGAACTCGGCAACGAGCGTCACTTCGGCGAAGACGAATGGTTGAACGGAACGACTCGCTTCGACGGCATCGTTGGCCGCAAGACCATGATGGATGGCGCTGGCCACCTGACCGTGGCTGCGCTGCGCTTGGCCGATGGCGACCAAGCTCTTCCGGCGCCGTTCTTCGGGTCTGAGATTTCTCCGGTGGGCGCCGGCCCCACGACGGCCGACGTCTACGTCGGTTACTTCACGTGGGACTACATGGAAGGCGAAGGGTCCAACGGGACCGCTGACTTCTATGTGTTCTTCGTCGACTCCGATCCGCTTTCCGGCTTCCGCACGGGTGCGGCTCCGGGCGTGTTCGGTGGCCAGACCTCCTTGGTCTACTACGGTGCCCGATGGGAACACTCCATCGACCCGATCTGGTGGGAAGGGGAATTCACCACCCACTTCGGCAAGGTTGGTGGTGTGCGTGGCGACGACTACGGCTTCGACAACTATGCCTACGCCGCCCGCGTGGGATTCGACCCGGACCTCGACTTCCTCGCCGGAATCTACGCCGGTTACGACTACGCCACCGGCGGCGGCAATGCTTACATCCCGCTGTTCCCGACCGACCACGGTTGGTTCGGGATCATGGACTTCGCCACCTGGGCCAACATCGAGCACTTCGTGGTGGGCGCGGACCTTGACATCCTCGCCGACGCGGAAGACACCCTGAGCGTCTCCTACCACTGGCTCAGTCAGCAGGCGGATACCGGCGGCTTTGCCGGAAATCACCAGGCGGGCGGAGTGGCCGGTCAGAAAGAAATCGGCCAGGAGTTGGACCTCACCTACACCGCGCAGTGCACGGACAATTCCACCGCGCAGCTCGGTTTGGGTTACTTCCTGCCGGGTGATGCCTACACCGGCACCTTCGGCAGCTCGAACAATGTGCTGTTCGGCTTCTTCCAGTACATGATGCGGTTCTAAGCCAACCCATCACTGCAGAACGACACGAAGCCCGGCGAAGGCAACTTCGCCGGGCTTCTTCATTTTCGGCCGCTCGTTCTCTCAAGCCACGCACAGAACCTTGGAACCGGGATCACTCCTCGCCATGGGGATCGCGAACCCCGTCCTCCGCATAGGCGATCAACTTGCGATACAGGCCTTCGTTGGCAGAGCGGAAGAATCCCAACAGGCCCTGGTACGCGGCACCATCCCGGTATCCCACCCCGTAGGACCGAAGCACCGTGTTTTCTCCCGCTGGCTCGAAGACGATGACATTCATCAGATGCCCCTCGTCTTGCTTCATCACTTCCGGCCAGTTGTCCTGCAGTTCTGCTCGCAGGGTCAGGACCTTCTGCGGCACGTAGTTGACGATGTGCAGGACGTTGGTGCCCGGGTCGCCGATCTCCGCATCCGCACGGTAGTGAGTGCGGATCGTCCCGCCGCATCGCAAGTCGACTTGGGCGACCGGAGATGCCCACGCCGTCCATCCTTCCTCCGTCACGTAGCAGTCCCAGACCTCGGCCACCGGAGCTTGAATGCGGATTTCTTGAGCCAGGACTCGCTCTCCGACGGCAGTCTCGAGGATCCGACTGGAAATCGGATCGGAGCCGCCCGGGGAGGACTTGTCCGTGGTCAGGACAAGCCCGACGGTCGAAGCCAACGCGAATGAGAGGAAAGAGGGGAACCAAGTCATCGGGGATCCTTTCTGGAGTCGGAGGGAACGACTCGAACCTAGCCGGCTGCAGAAAGCAGGGATTGAAAAAGTCTTACCTGACGCGCTCACCCACCGGTGGAGCACGAGGGAAACCACCCGGTGGCTTCTCGAAGAAACCGTGACAACGGGTTTCCTTGGGTCCGGCTCGTGCAACCAACAATGCGATCGCTCGATCCCCAGAGACGGTGATTCCGTGGGCCGAAGATTCGAATGATGGCTGGCTCGCGGGTCTCGGCCAACAACCATCGACAAGACGGTGAATGCGCCCCGATTGGTTCGAGCCAACCCCGGTTCATCTCGCGACGGCCTTCGTGAATCAATCTGGTGAGGCGTCCTCTTCGGGGAAGAAGTTCAAGCGATCGTGGCTCTCGTGATGAAACTCGGCCGGTCGATATCCAGAGAACTCGCGAAACTCTCGAATGAAGTGGGCTTGGTCCGAATAGCCGAGCGCTTGGCTGACTTCGGCCCAGTTCACTTTCTGCTTTCCTTGCACGCCTTCGAACACTTGCGAAAAACGAAGAATCCTCTGCAAAGTCTTGGGGCTTGGCCCCACGTGCTTGTGGAACAACTCGACGAAGTGTTTGTACGACACGGAGACTTCCGCCTCGACAAACTCGGTCCAGCGTACGACGCCGGGACTTTCCAAGACTCGCTCCAATCCGAGCTGCACATCCCTCGGGGTCTCGTACGAAGCGTCGTGCCGAGCGGTCAACCACTGCCCCACACGAGCGAGGATGGCGGCAGGGTCGTCGAGCCCCAGGAGCTCCCGCCGAAGAGACAGAACCGACTCGCCGAACACCGACGTCCCTTCCACCACCGCGTCGCAAAAGTCGTCGGCGCGCCGATGGGTGAAGGGCATCGACCCTCCCGGCGCAAACTGCACCGCAACCAAGCGGTTCTCTGGGGTCGTTTCGCCGATCGTGAGGAAGCGCGAGTGCACTCCCGAAAGCCAAGCGTGGCGACACTCCTGCCGCGGCGCCCCGGTTTCGTTGTCGAACACGTAGCGCACGCGACCATCCAACTCGATCACCAGATTCATTCGACCGTTGGGCACAAGCCGTTCGCGGGAGTGCTCCGGCCGGTATCCCTCCAACAGGAAGATCAGTTCCACGTTGCCCGCGAGGGGTGGCCTGTCCGGGATCAGGGGTTGGTAGTTCATGGGGAGTCCAGGGTCATCGCTGCGGGGCGCCAAGTCGCCGGCGGAGAGATCCGTGACATCCAGATCGCAGGAATCGCTCGTTCTCGGCAAGCCGTGGTGGCCACTCGAAATGGCAAGCACTTTGCGAACTGCTGCGACGTCATCGATCCGTGGGCGGATGGATTACGTCGCGAATGGAAGCAGTTGATGATTCCGCAGGCGGAAGAGCAAGTCGTCCGAATCCCGACTCGCCCATCGCCTCCCGGTGCTTCAGAGGTCTTCTTTCATCCACAGGGCCCTCGAAGGAAACTTCGCCTCGTCGATCCGGATCGGGAACGTCATCTCCCCCCGGGCTTCGACTCCCGAGAGAGCCCTTCCCTGGAAGAGCGGATTTCGCCCACGACTAACGAGGCGCCGATCCCGAGCTCCCTCCTCGCTCATGCAGCCCCAGCTCCGCTTTCAGAGGCGGCCATTTGTTGATCAATTCGGATCACTCACTTGACGAAGTAAACTATACGGTTTAGTTTACTTTCAAGATCGGGCCAGCCCCAGGAAGCCGAGACCCATGACAACGAAAGACACCACCAAACCGGCCCTGACCGACCGCAGCCGCCGGAAGCGAGAGGCCGTCCTCGAGGCCGCGAAGCAAGAGTTCCTCACGAAGGGATTCGAGGGAACGAGCATGGACCGCGTTGCGGCAACCGCCGACGTGTCCAAGCGGACCATTTACAGCCACTTCGCGACGAAGGAGACCCTGTACGAGGCGATCGTCGCCCAACTCGTCTCGAGAATCGAAGCAATGCCCCATCACGACTACCTTGCAGGTCGCGATCTCGAGTCACAGCTGATCCAGATCGGCAGGGCGTTCGCCGACACGATCACGAACCCGAACTTCTTCGAACTGTGTCGAATCGTCATCTCCCGGTTCATGTTGAGTCCTGAGCTCGCACAGGCAACCGCCAAGGAACAGATGAAGCTCCGCAAGGGATGCGTGGCCTGGTTCGAGGCGGCGACAGAAGACCGCCGCTTGCACGTCGCCGACCCTGACCGAGCCGTCGCTCAGTTCTACGGACTGATCAAGGAGCTCGTCTTTTGGCCGCAGTTGATCAACGGCGCGCCGGAGGTTTCGGACGTGGAGCGCGGCCGGGTGGTGGAAGACGCCGCGCGCCTGTTTCTCAGCCACTACCGCGCACCGTCTGCGCAGAAGGAGGGGACATGAACGAATCCCTCGCCAATGCATGGACAGGGCAACTCCGGATGACCGAACGCCATCCCACACTGAACACCAACCCCGAGGACACGGACATGCAGTCCACTCACGAACCCAAGACAAACGTTGCTCGCCGATCGTCAGCGAAGGCAATCACCGGACAAGAGACCGCAAGGAGCTCTGCCAAGAGTGTCACGGCTGCCGACTTGGCGGGATTGCTGGACAAGCAGCGCCAGGCGTACCTCCAGGACCCCATGCCCAGTCGCAAGACACGCATCCACCGTCTGGACCGCCTCCACAACGCTCTCTTCGACTACCGAGCGCAACTCGAGGAAGCAGTCAGCGCAGACTTCAGCAACCGCGCCGTCGCCGAAACCAACATGACAGAGCTCGACCCGCTCCTGCAGGGAATCGCTTACTACCGAAAGCGCCTCGGCAAGTTCATGAAGCCGCAACGCCGGCACACACCCCTGTCTCAGCGCCCCGCCAGTGCGATGGTGCACTACCAACCTCTCGGGGTGGTGGGCATCGTTGCGCCGTGGAACTTCCCGATTTTCCTCGCTCTGTCCCCACTCGTCGGTGCGCTGGCTGCAGGCAATCGGGCAATGATCAAGACCTCGGAGTTCTCGCCGCGCACGGGGGAACTGCTCAAGGAGATGATCGCCGACGCATTCTCGGACGATGAGGTCCTCGTGGTCACGGGTGACGTGGACGTCGCCACCGCATTCACGAAGCTTCCTTTCGACCACCTGGTCTTCACCGGTTCCACGAGCGTCGGCAAGATCGTCATGCGCGCCGCTGCAGAGAATCTCACGCCCGTCACGCTCGAGCTCGGCGGAAAGTCACCCGCCATCATCCACCGGGACTTCCCGATCGAGGAGGCGGCCAAGCGGTTGGCCTTCAGCAAGGGCATCAACGCCGGTCAGCTCTGTGTCTCCCCGGACTACGTGTTGTGCCCTCGGGACCAAGTGGATGCCTTCTGCAACGCCTTCGCGGACTCCATTTGCGGTTCCTACCCGACGATGCGCGACAACAAAGACTACACAGCCATCATCACGGATCGTCAGAAAGAGCGGCTCGAGGGGTACCTCGTCGATGCCCAAGAAAAGGGCGCCGAGTTGCTGGTGATCAACCCGGCGAAAGAAGACTTCTCCGGCACCCGCAAAATGCCCATGACGCTCGTCAAAGGTGCCAATGATGACATGAAAGTCCTTCAAGATGAGATCTTTGGTCCCATCATCACGGTGGTTCCCTACGACTCGTTGGAGGACGCCATCGATTACGTCAACAGCCACCCTCGCCCCCTCGCCTTGTATTACTTTGACTGGGACAAGAGACGGGCGCAGCATGTCGTCGAACAAACCCACTCTGGCGGTGTCGCGCTGAACGAAGCGACGGTCCACGTGCTCTTTGACGACCTCCCGTTTGGCGGGGTCGGCCCGTCGGGGATGGGGCATTACCACGGCAAAGAAGGCTTTCTCACCTTCTCGAAAGCCAAGGGCGTCATTCGCAAGGGGCGGATCAACCCGATGATGTGGATCGCTCCGCCGTGGGAGAACTGGCTGTTCCGTCAGGTCGCGGCCCTGCAGTCGCGTCGTTACCGTCGCCGCGCGATCTGACGCCACGGCAAGAAAACCGAGAGAGAGGGAGTCGCCATGCGTTTTCAGTCCGTATTCCTCGCGGTTGTGCTTAGCACAGGCCTCGTCATCGCGGCAGTCATCGTCAACTCGAAGCGACCCAAGGTGGACGTCGAGCGTGCGACCGCATCGCACGTTGCGGCGACTGGCCGATGTGCTTCCTGCCACAAAGATGTCGCCTCGGCGGTGGTCCATGAGTACGAAATGAGCCGTCACGCGGCGGTCGGGGTCTCTTGCCTGGATTGCCATCAAGCGACCTCTCAACAGCAGATCCTTGATCACCATGGGTTTGAGATCGCCCAGGACCTCACTTCTTCGAACTGTGCTGTCTGCCATCCGCAGGAGTACGACGAGTTCTTGCGAAGCCGGCACGCTGCACCGGCGATGGCCGCCGTCACAGGGACGGCTGGATTCACGCCCGAACAGATCGCCCATGCCGAGAAGTACCACCCGGGAATGGTGGAGCGACCCGCCAACACACTTGCCCTCCTTGAAGGACAAAGCGCGCTCGAGAATGGATGCGCCAAATGCCACCAGATCGGTGCCCCGAACCTTGACGGCTCGATCGGTTCCTGCACCGAGTGTCATGCAAGGCACAACACCTCGATTCAGCTCGCGCGCTCACCGGAAACTTGCGGGCAGTGCCACATGGGGCCAGATCACTCGCAGCTTGAGATCTACCACGAATCCAAGCACGGCGTCCTCTTCCATGATCAACGGTCGCGCATGAATCTCCATGCTGACCCGAAATCTCTCACGACGCGAGACATGCCTGTCCCGACGTGCGCCACGTGCCACATGAGCGGGCTCAACGGACAGGGGGTCACCCATGACACGACGGAGCGGCTCTCTTGGTTGTTATATGCCCCGGTTTCCACAAAGCGCCCCACCTATCAGCGCGGGCAAGATGAGATGAAGCAGACCTGCATGCAGTGCCACACTTCTTCCTCCATCGAGTCCTTCTACGCAGGGGCAGAAAGCGTGGTCGAGAGCACCAACGAGAAGGTGCAAGAAGCGCTCAGCCTCATTGCGGCAGCCAGGGACGAGGGACTGATGACTCCGGAACCCTTCGACGAAGAACTGGACTTCCTCGAGTTCGACATCTGGCACTACTACGGACGCACGGCCAAGCACGGTGCCTTCATGGGTGGTGCGGACTTCGTGCAATGGCACGGCAACTACGAGTTGCTTCACTACAAGGTGAAAATTGAAAAAGCGATCGAGGAACTCCGTGGCCGCCACAAGTAGACACGCTGTGCTTCGCTGGCTCGTCGAGGCCTTCGCGGCATCGAACCTGGCGTTCCTGACGATCGATCTCTGGTTCGCCCACTCGATGAACCACTTCGCTTCACCCGCAGAGTGGATCCCGCTGATCTTCTCGATCGTCGCGACCCTCTTGCTCCTACCCGGCCTAATCTCCGGCACGCCTTCGGAGGGGCGAGCGCACGTCCTCGGTTGGTGGGTAGGAGTCGCAGCAATCGCGATCGGAATCACCGGACTCATCCTTCATCTTCACAAGACCTTCTTCATCGAGAATACGCTCCACAACCTTGTCTACACCGCTCCCTTCGCTGCTCCACTCGCCTATGCCGGGTTGGGCTTGCTCCTCCTCTTGGTGAGAACAGAGCGTGCGGGATCTCCCGAATTTGCCCGCTGGGTGCTACTCCTCGCCGCAGGAGGATTTGCGGGCAACTTCGCGCTTGCGCTCGCAGACCACGCTCAGAACGGATTCTTTCATCGGACCGAGTGGATCAGCGTAGTCGCCGGCGCATTCGGGACGGTGTTCTTGACGCTGGTCGTCATGCGTCCAGACGATCATCCCCTTGCCCGTGCTTGCCAATTCGTTCTCCTCCTGGAGATTGGAGTCGGAGCTGTCGGTGAAGGACTCCACCTCAAAGCCATCTGGAATGGGTCGAGCGCTTCCCTTCTCGAGAACTCCATCTACGCGGCGCCACTCTTCGCCCCCCTGCTGTTCATTGACCTTGCGATGCTCGGCTTCCTCGGCATGCTCGCGCGACAGATCAGTGAGACAGAAGCGTTCGAGCCAATTCCGACGTCCCCACCCGTCGCTGAATCACCGGGGGTCAGTCGTTCCTGAGGCAGGGATCCACGCTTCAAGTATCCTTGGCCATTCCCCGAGGCGCGCCCAGTGGGAGCCTCGGCAACCGAGATCGAAGAGCCTCCTTCTCCGGTAGAAACTTTCGCGACGCCACCAATCCGGAGATGGATCGATGACGTCGCGAGCAAGACAAAGTTTGCCGTCCGGTGAGTCGACCCCAGGGCAGACCCCCCAGTTCCGCAAGACTCTGATTGTTGTGCTAGAGGTCTTCTTTCATCCACAGAGCGCCGTCTCGGCCACGTCGCACGGAACGTGTGCCCTTGTCCCGGTTGTTGCCAGGAGACAAGAAAGCGGCGTCGCCCCGGGGAAAACTCTGCAGACCGCTGTACTGCTGATTGGGATGGTCGTTGGTCGTCGCGAACAGGGCTCCGCTCTCATCAATGACAAAAGCGCGGCTCCCGGTGCTGCCATACTCGAGAGGCCAGCAGTAAGCCACCCAACCATTCTCGGCACCTTCCGAGCCGACGGGTCGAGCCGGTCCGCCATGGGTTCCCTCCCCGACAGGAATTCCCTGGGGATCGGGAAGGTCGACTCGAAACACGTAGCCCGAACGCACAACCACTCCGTTCTCGACCGGCCCGAACGAGGGTGGAAGGAGGGACTGGATCGTCTCCTTCCGACCGCGAGGCGGACGAGACCCGATCAGCTCTGCCAAGTAACCGTACTCTCCGTAACCATCGCCGTCCAAATCGACGTGTTTCTTGTCGCGGAACTGACGCTGGCTGGAAGCAATGCCACGCAAAGTGGCGATGGCGGCCGACTCGTTGGCACTCAGCCGTGCCGACATCAAATTGGGGACGAGCACAGAGCCAGAAATCGGACCCGCGGCATTGGCGAACACTCCGAAGAACACGCCACCCGCGGAGTGACTCTCGGTCCACAACCCCTTCGGACCGCGGTATCCGCGAGTGATTTCGTCCGTCAGCGTCGTGGCAAACTGGCTCACCGACTCCTGACTCGGAAGCTCGACTTCTTGGAGCTCTGGCACCGAGTCCACGATCGTCGTGGCCGCTTGGTAGAGGCTGTTCACTTGGAACTCAACGTCGTTGTAGCTGACGAACCAAGTGCCGTCTGCAAGGTCTTCGACGGATTCCCGCAAGGCTTGGGGAGCCAAACTCCCCTTGGCCTCGCTCGCCATCAAAGCCTTCCGCACCACCGCCGAAGTCGAGCCGAACAACAGACAATTGTCGGTCAGCGCGTAAGAAGGCTGCACCGGCATGCCGGTCGCCATCGGGACCGGAACATCCATGGTGTAGTAGGTCTTGCCAGCCGCCTTCTGGGCGCGTCGCGCCGACGCCATCCCGGACGTGTTCAAGAACAGGTCGATCAACTTCTTCGCCTTGCCCTGGTCCTGGATCTCGATTCCGAAGAGCACTTCAAAGTCGAGCCCCGTCTCCGCATTGGTCAAACCCATGTTGCCTCGGCTGGCAAACACGAACTGCGGTCCGAAGTTCTCGAAAATGTCGGTCCGAACATTGACCCCGGTCATCATCTCCACGCCTTGCAGGCCGTTGTCGTACTGCAGACGAGCATCTGCCGGCAATGCTTCGCGGATCTCGCGTGCCGCATGAGCCAAGTCCATGGCGAACAAGGCCGCCTGATTGGCATCGCCCGGCACCCAGCGCACGAAGTCCTCTTCCACTTCTCCCTTGCCCATGAGCCTCGAAATCAGATCTTGGCCTCCGTTGGAGTGAAGCCAGGACACCTCTTCGAACTTGCCGTCTCGAATCGAGGAAACGAAGCTCAAACCTTGCAGCTGCTCCAAGTGCATGGCACGCACGACTTGCTTCGCTTCAACCGGAGCCAGAGTGTTGACCGCGTCCCACACGGCTTCCAAACTCAGCAAGAACTCGAAGCAGGGAGTGGCTCCCTCGGGGTACGCAGGCATCGCGCGCACCAAGGAGCTGGCGAGGAATGACTCGTTCACCGGCGTCTTGCTCAGGTCGGCGATGGAGTGTTGGCTGCTGGGTGGGCCCACACTGACGGCAAGGGTGTCTTCCGAGATCACGACTTCCATCGAGAACTCGGGTTGCTGGAACAGGTACACCTCGCGATCGGCGTCCCCTTCGTAGCTGCGCTTGCCACCATTCTTTTCGGCCAAGGCTTTGACGACTTGGCGCACCAGGGGAGCTCCGCTGAGTTCCGCGAAGCCAACGACGCCGAAGGGCATCACGTTGCCGCTGCCCATCATCAGTGCCGGATTCACGTCGATGACGGCGAACACGATGTCACCGCTGAAGCACGCGGCGAGAGTGGGAACATCGCAGTCGACGCCCAGCAGTTCCTGCATGCCCGTGCTTGCGAAGTCCATGCCGGATCCGAGCTTCTCTTCCAGGAAACCAAGATCCAACTGCTCGAGCCCCTTCACAAACATGGTTTGTGACCATGCTTCGCGCAGCTGGTCGAGATGCGGAGCGCGGAAAGCAAGGAGTGTGTCGCGGGGCAGCCAGCCAAAGAAGGGCCCTCGATCGACCGATGTCACCGCGTCGGAAGCTCGGTCCGAAGACGCTCGCTCGGCTTCCGCCGAAGATGCTGCAGTTCCCGTGCCCCCGGGAGTTCCCAGCGCCGCTTGGGTCGGAACCACCTCCGTGCCGGAGTCTTCTCCACATGACACGCACAGCCCGACCAAGATCACAAAGCCGATCTTTGTCCCACACCACTTCATGAGTTCGTCCCCGCTGCATGAGCGCTCTAGTCGGCGGTGCCAGGAGCGCAAAAAACATCCACATTGGCAGCGGAGTTATCGGCCGCCGGGACGAAGCGACCGGAGAGGGATCAACGAACCAGCGTTTTTTTCACTTCTTCCTTTTGCGGCGCTTCTTCTTGGGTGGTGGAGCTTGGGTTTTCTCTTCCTTTTCGTCTCGTTCCACCGTCACGCGCTGCCGCTCATAGCGAAGCCATTTCCCTTTTCCCGCGCTGACGTGGATCTCAAATCGCGACGAGGAACCCGCGAGAGATGCGGAATATCCTTCGGTCGGGTCCACCACGGTTTTCAGGTCGTTGAAGTTGACCATCAGGTCTTTGTCCAACAACGGGGCGTAATTGGGAATGATGAGAAGCAGTCCGGCGTCTTCCGTCCCGAAGCGGTGCAACCGAAAGCGGCGACAGGTGATGTCGTAGTCAAGCCGCGGCGTGAGAGCGACTTCGGTATGACGGCCGAGGAACAGTGACAAAGTCCGGCGCAGGTCCTCGGCAAACAACGGCTGCTCATCTGCAAGATTCGAGTAGTCGCGAAGGTCGAGGTTCAGATAGAGGGCCTCTCCATCTCCGAGTCGCCGCAAGTAACCAAGGTCCATGACCTCGCAAAGGTCTTCCTGCACTTTGAGGCTTCGCTCACCCCGACGCAGTCCGAAGTAGCGCTCCGTGGTCCCCTGGGACGTCCGGCCATCCCGCCAATCCGCCAGCTTCGAAAACGGGTCCTGTCCGTTCCGACGCAAGCCAAACAACGCCGACAACGCCCGCGGATTGCGTCCACGGAGGTGCTCGTCGAACATCGCGGCGTGGGCGTCCGCAATCAGAGTGCCTCCGGCGGCCACGAAACGCAGCAACTCATGCACTTCTTGGTCCGAGAGCGCCAGGGCCTCGTTCAGTACGATCACCTTTGCTCCGAGCTCGGCACCTCCCTTCGACACCAAGTCTCGCGAATCCAAGAATGCCCAGGGCAAGCTGAGTTCGCCAAGCAGGTCTCCCCAACCCTCGCGGGTGTGGATCGACGACGAGTGCTCATGTTCGTGGGAAGTGAGGCGCCGATGCCAGCGATCGCCATCTCCCCAAGAGTCGAGCATCCACAGGGCACGCACCGATGCCTGGCTCAGGTACACGTAGATCTCGGGCTTGGGTCGCTTTGCTCCCGCGACCATCCGCTGGGAACGGCGCAGGTCCGGAATCTGCTTGAGCAGGTCTCGCCCTGCCATCGAGAACTCGGTCTTGCCCTCTTTGAACATCCGGTCGCTCGACCAGACGATGACGCCGTCATCGCCGCGCGCCACCCGCCTCCACAAGTCGACCACGTTCTGGGAACTCGGCTTGCCGTTGGGATCGAGGAACAGCGTGGACACGACTTTGGTCGACGGAGAAGCGAAATCGTGCAGCATGCGCGGCGCCAGGCCGTGGTCGTATGCTTCGAAGAAGGTCCCGGTTCGTGCCAACGACCACCAATCAAATCCCCCGAACGCCGAGGGGGCTTGGCCGCCCAGGAATCCCACCGGAACTCCCGGTTCCAACGTCGTCACTCGCTTGCTCAGCACCTGCAACATCAACATCAGGGAGTGGGCCATGAATTCCCGGTGGTCCGACCAGGAAGCAAAGTTGAGTTCCGCCAACGGTCGCTCGGCGTTCTTCGAACGGATTTCCGGTGTCGTCTCGGGAATTGCTTGATCGAAGCTCGAGAAGGTCGAGCCCCAAACCTCGTTCAGCCCCTCGACCGTCTCGTACTTGTTCTTCAACCACTCTCGCATGGAGGACAAGGCAAACTCGTCGAAGCTGTAGTCGACCGCATCGATGCCGTAGGTCACCGAGATTTCGTCGTCCAGAGAGTACGCCAGAGGACGGCCCGGGCCATGCACGCGGATTCCCGACTCGACTCGGCGAAGGAGTTCTCGGAGGGTCTCCGGATCGGACAGACTGACCGGGCGAATCGTGGGAAGTTCCGGAACGTCATCGGACGTGGACTCTTCGGGCTTGCGCAGGTGCAGGTCCCCTTTTCCCGCAAGATGCCCGACATAGAAGTTCATTCCCGCCAGCGCGTGGCTGGAACTGGATTGATGCGACTCCACGTTGGTCCCGGTGATTTGTGCATTTTCCAAGGCCCGGAAGGTGTCGCGATCCACCTTCGGTCCCTCGGTGGTCATCCACAAGAAGACCGGGAAGCCCTTCCAAGCGGCTTCGACTCGTTCGGTGTTCTCCGCCGCGCGCAGGGTGGACCCAAGGGTGAGTCCTGCAATCACCACGAACGCGAGCGAGCCCCGACCCATCGGCCATGACCGGTCATTCGAGGGCATATTCATCTCCATCCTTCCACACGAAACGCGGGCACTCGGGCAACGCCTCCAAGAAGCGCCGACCCCACGGGCGGGTCAGCACCCGAGAGTCGAGAACCGTCACTCTTCCTCGATCATCCCTGCTACGAATGAGTCGACCAAAGCCCTGCTTCCACCGTAGAACCGCGTGGGGCAGGGAAAGTTCCGAAAAGGGATCGCCCCCCTGGTTCTTGACCCGCGCTGCTCGCGCTTGGTCGCGGGGGTGATCCGGCACCGCGAAGGGCAGCCGTGTGAGTACCACCTGGGAAAGGTCATCGCCGGGGACGTCCACCCCTTCCCAGAACGAGGCGAGGCCGAACAACACCGCCGGCTGCTCATGACGAAACCGCTCGAGCAACGCATGACGAGAGAGCTGCTCCCCCTGGACGAGAACCAGGATGCCGTGTTCCTCGAAGGTTTCTCGGCAGCGTTTCACCACCGCATTCATCGTGCGACGACTGGTGAACAAAACGAACGAACGTCCACGGGTCTCGGAGACGTGCACTGGAATCCTCTCGGCCATTGCCTCTTCGTACACCGAGGCTTGCTTGGGCTCCGGAAGCAAATCGATCAACACGCTGGCCTGACGGGTGTAGTCGAACGGGGACGAAAGTTTGAGACCTGGTGCTTCTCCGACCCCGGTTCGGACTCGGACGTATTCGAATTCGTCTTCCGTATGCCGCACCGAGCTGGCCAACGTCGCACTGGTCATGACCACCGTCGCGAGGTCCTGGAACAGCTCCTTCGCCAGAATGGGCGCCGGGTCGATCGGCGCCGCACACAACACCACCCCCTGGCGCTGGTCTCGTTCGACCCAGCAGACTTGTTCCGGATCGACCCCAGCCAGCACCTGATGGATCTCCGTTTCCAGCGTCAGACAGCGTTGGATGCGGCTGTTCCATTCTCGTTCTTGAGACGGGGACTCCGCATGCAGCGCGCGATCCTTCAACGCGTGCTGCAGCGCCACCAGCCCTTGCGACAACTCCGGGGCCGGTTCGGGATGGCGAATCGTGAAGTAAGCCCCGGCTTCGATCCGGCCTTCCCACGCTTCGAAGAACTCGGTCGCGAGATCCCGACAGCGCACCTCGAGCTGGCCGACTGCATCCATCTCGGTGCCCAAGTATTCCCGCAAGGAACGCAAGAACCCGAGAACCGCTGCCCGCGTCACTCGCACTCCCAGGTGGTCCGCGGCCACTTGTTCCAAATGGTGGGCCTCATCGATGATCAAGCATTGGTAGGCCGGAAGAACCGAGGCTCCCGTCCGACGCAAGCGCAGGTCCGCCATCAGCAACGCATGGTTCACCACCAGGATCGAGGCTTCTCGAGCACGGCGTCGAGCGTCCTGCCATCCGCATCCATGAAAGTAGGGGGACAGGTTGACCAAACAGTTCCCTCGTTCGGCACGAACCGAAGACCACACCTCCGACGACGGGCGAAAGTCGAGATCGGAGTTGGTGGCGTGTCCACGTTTCTTGACGCCATGCAGGATGCGCGCGATCTCGTCCACGGGAGCGCCCCGCCCCTCCATCTGCCAGCGCCCGGCGGCTTCGTGGGCCCGGCGCTGGCAAAGGTAATTCTCGCGTCCCTGAACGAGTGCCACCCCCACGTCAGCGCCCAGCGCGTCGGTCAAGAACGGCAGATCGCGGAACACGATCTGCTCTTGCAGATTGCGAGTCCACGTCGAGACGACGATCCGCCCTTCTTTGTGTCGGGCCCACTGGATGGCGGGAACCAGGTAGGCGAATGACTTCCCCGTGCCGGGTCCCGCCTCGACCAACAGTCGCGTCCCCTCGCGAAGGGCGTCCTCCACCGCGGCCGCCATGGTCAGCTGGCTCTCTCGGTGCTCGTAGGACCCGAGCCGCGCGGCCAAGGGGCCGTCTTCGCCCAGCAGCTCGACGGCGGGGGCGGGCTGGGTCACCGCGCCTCACCCTGCGTTGCCCGCCCTCGGGAGGCCCCGTATACTCCCCCGCCCGTTTGGTCTCGTCCTGAGGATGCCGACATGTCTCGATCCGTTTCCGGGATCCGCCCGGCGCGTTTCACGCCCCCGATTGCTTGGGCGCTCTCTGCGCTCTGCCTGATGCCGCTGGCGTGTAGCACCTCCGGTTCCCAGGCGGGTTCCCATTCTCCCTCGAACCTGGCCTCGTCGAATCAGGAATTGCGCGAACCCTTCACTCGGTACTTCGAGATCGAAGTCGACGGAGAAGTGCGCGGATACCTCCTGTCCTATCCGGCGCCTCCCAGTCACTTCGAAGGCACGCGCTCTTTGCCGGATGGCAGCCACAGGATTCAGAACCTAGGCTTCGAAGACATTGGCTTCATTTCCCCACTCGGGGAGGTGCGCCGTCACACGCGGGACGGCGTTTCAGAAGCCGTCGGCCGTCATGAACTCGTGGAAGGTCTGGCCGCTTTCTATGACAGCTCCTCGGTCACGCTTCGTCCGTTGAAGCGTTCGCGACCGGAGCCGGTACGCGTCGACTGATCAGGAAACGAGCTGGGGCTCGGGCTCTTCGTCGCTGACCGGTTCCACGGGGGTCTCCCCCGCGTTCAGCGGTGCGCATCCTGGCGCCTGCCCCAC
Organism: Planctomycetota bacterium; assembly: GCA_028289345.1. Classification (GTDB taxonomy): domain Bacteria; phylum Planctomycetota; class B15-G4; order B15-G4; family SIAN01; genus JANQQL01. Next base: position 383,290 of record JANQQL010000015.1, read on the forward strand.
CAACTCGAACTCCTCGAGCAGTCGGTGCATTTCTTGCACGTGCTCGGCGACTGGGGTGTCGGTGCCGTTCCCGTCTTGCACGGCCCGAACTGCCGCGTCGCTCTGGACCTTCAACTCCGCGACTCGCTCGTGAATTCGCACCAGCGCTTGGTGGAAGTCCTTCGCCGTGTCCTGCAGGTAGTCGTTCTTGCGAATCTTGACGCCGCGGGGAATCCGAAACCTGGCCAAGTCGTGCATCACCGCCTTGAACCGGTAGTTCGGCCCGGCGATGCGGAAGGTCTCGATCACCCCGTGAGCAAACAGGCAGACAAACGTGCAGGCAATGGGCGCCAGCACCAGTCGAAGCAGGACCTCGACCCGGAAGCTGATCTCCATCAGAGCCCACTCGGCGTTCTCGGTGAACAGGGCGAAGGCCACCGGCCCCACCACGGAAACCACCAAGAACACCATGAGATAGAACACCAGGAATCCCGCGATACGGGTGATGAACCCGAGCTGGAACTCGCGATCGATCAGGATCTGGCGGCGGCGATGGGTCGGTTTGGACTGGCTCATGGGCGAAGTGCCTCGATCACAGGGTCAATCAGGTCTATCGGCGAGGAGACGACCGGTCCTCCAGTCGACTTCGGTGGAACAGGTGCCGCTCGCGGTCGGGCATGGGCCCCCCGTAGAGCTGCACCAGGATGGATCGCAAGGCCTGGTTCTCCGGGTCTTCTTCGACCCGCTTCTCCAGAGCGATGGCCGCTTCTCGAAGTTGGCCGCTGGAGAGCTGCAGGTGCGCGAGGTGCACGTCGAGTGACTGGCGATGGGCGGGAGAAAGCTCGAGCAGCTCCTGGATTTCCTGGATGGCCTCCGGGATTTGCCCTGATTCCTGGTACAGCTCGACCAATCGACGGCGACCCGACTGCTCTTGCGGGTCGAGTTCCTTGGCGCGAACCAAAGCCTCCATGGCACGCTCGACTTTCCCTCGCTCGCGCTGCAGTTCGGCCCGCTCCCGAAGCAAACGAGGGATTTCGCCACGGGTCGCCTCGACTTGGTTCAGCAACTCTTCGCATCGATCCCACTGTCGCAGCTGGCGATGGATCTTGGCTAGTTGCAGGGAAAGTTCGACGTCGTCCGGCTTGAGCTCCAACGCCCGCCCCAAGGCATCGACCGCCGCTCGATCTTCGCCGAGGCGGATCGAACACCAGGCGAGTAGCTCGGCGGCGTTGGCGAAAGTCGGATCTGTCGCCAGGGCTTCCCGGGACCGGTCTCTTGCTTGCTCGAGCGCACCTTCCTGAAGCAACGCCATGGCGGACCCCAGGATCACCCGCGCCTGGGTTCTCACTTCCGGCGAGGCAGACTCTGCTCTCGGCGTCAACACGACTCCGATCAACAACCCCAAGCTCAGTTTGCAAACAGCCATCGTGTTTTCCTCAGAACAGCGGTTGCACCACGAATTCTTCTTCCACCACACCCTCGGCCGGGTTCTCGTCGATGGACGACGTGACTTGCAGACGAATCCGTCCTCGGTCGTCCACCGAGAATCCGTGATCGGTGACCCGGGTCATCAGCACCGTGTTGAGCCCATCCTGGGTTCGGATCAGCGAGCCGTTGTCGACCCGCAACACGATGAGCGAGGACCAGATCAGCTCGAGCTGACTGCCGTTGTCCCCGAAATCCACGACTCGCCGAAAGTGGAGCTCAGCCCCCCCAGGTCCGTTCACGATGCGACACAACTCCGCGCCGGACATCGGGTCGAGTCCTGTCGAGCTCATGCGCAGCTCGCCCACGATCTTCTGGGTGGCGATGTTGCTTTGCGCCATCGCACGGGATTTCTGCCGTCCAGCTTGGGCACCACGTGACATGAACAGAACCGAGCTGGTCAAGGTTTGCAAAACCACGGTCACCACAACGACAGCGATGATCGCTTCCAGCAAGGTGAACCCACGCACCGCTTGGCGTCGAAGCAAACGGCGCCACCAAAACCGGAGATCCCTCGAACCTCCCGCTCGTCGCGCGACCGGCTCCGGCGAATTCTCGGTGTCCCGTGGATTCATCAGGTTTCGGGACCTCAGTTTCCGGTCCCGAAGGGATCGATCTGCTGCGGTTGCTGCTCCCCTCCGTCGAGGTCTTGGCCCCCTTGATTGTCACCGTCTCCGTTCTGCTGCCCGCCGTGTGAGCTTCCGTAGCCCTCCCCATACTCCCCGCTGTCGCCGAAGCCATACTCCCCTTCCGCTTCGATGGTGCGCTCGGCTTCGCCAACGCTCTGCAGCTGAGGCAAGGGAACGACCCCCACCCCCGGAACACCCACTCCGGCATCGGGAAGAGAGGACTTTTCGAAACGGTACGAGAACCAGAACATTGCTTCCGGCTCTTCGGGAAAGCCGGGTGGCGGGCGGAACCTCATGGCTTCATCGTAGAAGGATTCTCCCTTCTCGAAGCCGTGGCTGACCTCCCCGTGAACGTCCACGATGGCCGCGATGGGACGAGAGAACGACAAGATGCTGCCGAGTCGACGCAGGCAGTTGGCGACCCGAGCTTGGCCAGAAACCGTGGCATTCCCCTGGGCGTCAAATTCTATCCCTTCGAAGCTCACCGTGCCTTCCGTGGACATCAACACCGCGTTGATCTCCATGCTCTCTGGCACGTCCCGTGAGTAACGAACGTCCCCTTTGGCGATGACGCCCAAGGAATGATCGCGCAAGAAGTCAGGGTTGCGCTTTGTGGGTTGTCCCGCTTCACCATTCTGGACGAAGGCATAGTCCCCTTCGGCGTCGCGGTAGCGAATGCTCTCGCGGATGACCAGGTCCTTCTCGGTCACCAGGGTGACATGGCCTTGCACATCCCCACCGACCGACGTGACTTGGTCCGGGAAGTAGAAGATTCCGTTGATGCCATGGGTCTCCGTCGAGATCCACTGACCACCCACCACCTGATCTTCGTAGATGGTGACTTCGACGTCTTCGTACTGAGGCTCCCACTGGCCCGTGTCATCGTTGTACGCGGTCCCCGTGTAATGACGCTCGAGGTGGGTCGAGGGCACGTTCACGGTCGTGGATTTCTCGAACAAGGAGATTTCGATCTGCTCCCCAAGGAAGCGGATCTGGGCATCGACGCCCAAGGGGGCCACGTACGCCGAGGCCGACTCCAACTCGGCGAAGTCGACCCGGGACAACAGCTCTTTCTCTGCCGCCGAAGCCTCGGTCTTGCCCAGGAAGGTTGTGTTCTCTGCGGAAGCACCATTGAGAAAATCGAATCCGTTCCCCGCGCTGACTTGGCCTTCGTAGGTGCCGTCCGGGTAGTGGAATTCGACCTTCTGATTCGAGTGGACTTTTCCGCGAACGTTGCCAGAGACTCCCAACGAGTGCTGCTCGACGTAGTAGTTGTAGGAGACATAGGAAGTGCCGTCGCGCACGAACGTCACGGTGGTTCCCACGGCTCCGAGATAATCCGAGCTGGCGATCATGCGGTACCAGCGATTGGGGCCTGCGGGCTCGACCAAAACGGAGGTGCCGGCGATGAAGCTTGGGTCCCGTGCTAGCGCCTCTTGAATGACGTCGTTCTGGTCGTTGGTGTAGGTCGAGTGAAACACCGCGTGCTTGGCGAGTTCCAATTCTCCCCGAGCTCGCCAGAACGCCCGTTCTTGGGAGGCACGCTGTTGAATCCGGTTCTGTTCGACGAGCGTGCGTCCGAGGAACGTGCTCGCGACCGCCGCCACCACCGCCGACAAAACCAAGCAAGTGAGCAGAGCCGCGCCTCGCTCACCGCAACGAGAGGCAGGCGCAGTGACTCGCGCTGTGCTCGAGGACTCGCCGCAACAGTTCGAAACCATGGTCGATGCGCTGTCCATGATCATGAGCCCGCCGACGTGCGCATGGACTCGAGAATCAACACGCCGTCGTAGTAGAGGTTGATGCGGAACAGGCCTCCTTGACCGTCCGCGGCATCGTCCTCGTCGCCGTCCCCGTTCAAGTCCGCGTTGACTCGCACTTCCCAGGTGCCGTCGTAGGGAAAGTTGGCGAACTGGAAGGTGTATCCCGGGACTCCAGGAGGCTTGCGCATGCCGCTCAAGGTGATGTTGCCGAGCAAGTCATCGTCGTCGAACAGCTCGCTCAGCTGTGCCGCCGTGGCTTCCCCATCGCCGGGTTCGCCGAAGCGGATCGAAAACAGCCGATCCATGAGATCGCTGCTCATGGCGGTCAAGACCGACCGACGGCGCAGCTCCTCATTCGCGCTGTTGCCCGCACGAATCCCGACACTGACCGTGGCCAGTACCGTCATCATCATCGATGTCACCAGCATCACTTCGAGCACCGTGAAGCCGCCGGTGGAACAACGTCCTCGCACCTTCTTCATGACTCTTTGCCGACGTGAGGGACCGGGAATCCTTCAGACACTTTTTTTCTCATCGGCCGAGGAGCGCAGGTGAGTGAAGGGTCCGTCAGTTTCCCTCGGATCAGGGACGGGAATCGGCCAGCGAAAGCTCAGAACGCACCGGAGAATGCGACACCGCCGACGAGTTCTCGGCCTGGGCAGTGGCCAAGAAATGGACGCCAAAGGGCCGGCAAAGCGATCCAGCCACCGGTGGGATCAGTGTTAGCGCGAGACGTAGACGTCGAAGCCAACGTAGCGGCTGGCTTCCCCCGAAGAATCGGTCCGAGGGAACGGATCTTCGACGCTCCCCCACGACGGATTCTGGAGAGCGTAGGGCAGGGAGGAATCGACCGGGGCCTTCTCGCTGGTGGCAGGGGCCATCCCCTTGGCCGGTTCGTTCGCAGCCACCACTTCATTGCCCGCGCCAAAGATCCATACGGCGCCGATCACCAAGCCGACCACGGCAAGGGTCAAGACAACAGTTCTTCCCCACTTGCTGCCCATGGGTGATTTCTCCTCGGGGACCGTTCCCCAAGCACTCATCGGACAGCCATCCAGGAATCCCTTATCGAGTTCTGATTGCAGGTCCTGGGTCTCAGGGCCCACTCCCAGGCCGGATGATTCCTGAAGGCCGACGGCGAATCGCCCAAGTCGTTTCTGGCTTCGCCCTTCCGGCGCTTGTCATCTTCCACGGATCGGCAGGGACAGCCCTCGTCCGATTCGGGCGAGCTGCTCGGTGAACAACCTCGGAAGTCTCGCGACAAGCAGCGTTGACTCACTCTCGGGACGGCCTTCCCGAATCATCCGGGGTTAGCGAGGTGTCACCAAGTAGGGGTCGTCTTGGAAGGGGTCTTTGTACGGGTCCTTCGGAAACACCGGCTCCTCGGCCTGGTTCGGAGTTTCCTCTTCCTCGTCAGGCTGCTTGTCCCTGTCGTTCAAGGTCTGCATGGCCACCAGATACAACGCTCCTCCCATCGCCACCAGGTGGTACAGCAAGTCGAAGTGGGAACGGTTGAGGAAGGTGGCCCCCACCAGGAAACCCAGCAAGGACGACTCGATCATGTTGGCGTAGTTGATCATCCACCGGGGGCCATCCCGGGTTCGCGCCGTCTTCTTGAGTTTGAGCATCAAGAGCAGCGTCGAGAAGATCATCATCAGGAAGAAAAACAGGGCCGGGAAGCCGGTCTCGGCCAAGAGCTGCAAGTAGGAATTGTGCGCGACTCGGACGGAGCCCTCTTTCTTCCCGTCCTGGTGTTGAGACTGCGGATGCGGGTCGTAACGCCGGAAGTACTGAGTGAACAGCAGGAACCCCACGCCGTTGACCGGTTTGGCCTTGGCCATCTCCCAGGCCACGGCCCAGGCGTAGAAACGACCCGCCGCCGACCCTTCGGATTTCGGGTCCTTGAGTGTCGCCAGCCGGGCCCGAATGTCCGCCGGCATGAAAACAATGAACAGGAGCACCGCGAACCCCGCCATCGAGAACCCGACGAACTTGTGACGAGAGCGAAGGGTGAACATCCCCAACACCGCCACCAGCGTCAGGAACCCGCCTCGGGAACGGGTGATCAGAATGGCGACGATGGTCAGCCCGGTGGCAATGAGCCAGTAGCGCCGGGCCTTCTTGCTCGTCGTCGAGTGCGCCATGTAGTACAGAATCGGCAGCACCATGTTCATGGCCAGGCAGAAGTCGTTGTTGTCCTTCAGCATCCCGCCAGGGCCCTGAAGGATGCGCCCCCCGCCGATCAGCCCGAACAACCCCCCCTTGATGCCGTAGAAACCCAGGCTTAGGCCAATGGTCCACAACATGATGTCCAAGCGCCGCTTGCTGTCGACCAGTCCCACTGTGAACAAGGACACCGCGAACACCTTGACGATGTCGAGCCACTTGGTGATTTGTCGCTCCGGCTGTTCCAGATGGAGGAACACGGCGAGTGTGATCCAAAGACCCAGCAGGAGCATCCATTTTTGACTGGGCCAACGGCGCGTGAACTTGCGCGTCTCGAAGAAGAAGAACCCGGCGAGCATGCACACCGCCACGAACAGCGAGAAACGCAGCCCCCGCGCCGGTCCCCAGCACAGGTCTTGCGGGCGCATGTAGGCCAACCACGAGAACACGCACAACCCGAAGAACGGGCGCGTCATCGTGTAGGGCAGGGCACACCCAATGAAGGCCAAGAGGAAAAGGTCGCGCAACGGGTTCTCTCAAAGAAGCTGCGGTCGCAGGGGGGAACCGTCTGATACATCGGTGTCCGCAGCACCGGAACTGGGGGAAAGGCCGGGCTTCTTCCCGCCGAACCCACCACCGTGGGCTCGGTTTCGCAAGGTAACATCGCAGGGATGACCTCTCACCGAAGGCTTTCCACGGGAATCGACGGCCTCGACCTCATTCTCGATGGCGGAATCCGCTATCCCAAGGACGGTTCCATGTTCCTCGTGGTGTTGGGCGGACCCGGGACCGGCAAGACCCATTTCGCACTGGAGCTGACCGTGCGAATCCTCGCCCAGGAAGGGGGCGACGGGGCGATCCACATGTACTACGGGCTGGATCAGCCCCCCGAAGAGATCCACGCCAAGCTGCGGGAAGACTTCCAGTACTACGGCGTGTCCGGACAATGGAATCACGTCACCGGGACCATTCGCGGCGAAAACTACCGGGCCACTCTGCACTCGATTCAAACCCAGCCCGAGGACAAAGAGGGCCGCTACTTCCTGTGTGCTTCCCTTCAAGGGGCGGATCATCGCATCGAAAGCAGCGAATCCCTGTTTCGTCGCCTGGATGAGGACATCGAAGCGATCACCCGCCTGGCACCCTCGGTCGGCAAGCCTCTCGTGCCGCGGTTGGTCACCATCGACAACATCTCTCTGAGCGCCTTCGACGACGGAGACGACGTGCGCCACGCCCTGCAGAAGATCCGCGCGCGTCTGGTGGAACGACGCATGCACGGCATCTTCCTGGTGGAGACGCCGGGGGCTGACTCGGATCGGGGAACGTTCTCCGCCGCCGAGTACGCCGCCGACGTGATCTTGCAGCTCGGCTACCACGAGTTTGGGGACCAGTTCAAAGAGCGCTCCCTCGAGATCGCCAAGGCGCGCCATCAGTTCTATTTCCGGGGCACCCATCACTTCTCCATTGCGGGAAAGAGCGGCGAGCAGCTGCGCGGCGCGCGCGGCCAGCGGTCTCCGGGGATCCACGTGTACCCCTCGACTCCGACGCTCCTCTCCTACTTGCAATACCACCGAGAAGAGCCCCCTGCCGCGGCGGATTCCTTGCCCTTCGGCTACGGCGAGATCCAAGTTCGCGCGACCTCGGCCAATGGGCTGCTTGGTTCGCCGCGACGTCTTGCCAGCCTGTACTGGCTGACCATGCAGTTCTTGATGGCCGAGCCAGGAACCAAGCTGCTGGTCTCGTTCCAGCAGCGTGGCGAAGAGATCCTCGACCAAGCCGATCAATGGTTTCCGGACAGCAACTTGCGCGACCAGGTCAAATGCCTGTCCTTCAGTCCCGAGTACATCAGCGCCGGCAAGTTCTTGAAGGACGTGTTCGACGAGCTGGAGTCGTTCCGCCGCCAGGGCCACGAAGTGACTCGAGTGGCGGTGGCGGGCCTGGAACACTTGCGCTGGGGCTTTCCGCTTCTCAACGACGCGAAGATGTTGATTCCGTGGCTCACGGTGTTCTTCCGCTCCCAGTCCATCACTTCGTTGTTCGTAGAGTCCACCTTCCCCACAGCAAGTGACAACGACTCCCCCGGAGAATCGGCCATGGCCGACACGGTGGACAACTTACTCGTCATTCACGAAAGCTCGGGCGGCACGGCGCACTTGAAGCAGGCAAGGGGGTTCCACGTGCCGGGTTGGAAGGAGCAGCTCACGTCCTTGCCGGATCTTTCCTAAGGAAATCAAAGGTCCGTCGCTGCGCCTGCCTGGCCGGAATCGTTGGGGAATCCCGACGGAGAACGTCCTGAGCCTCCCCGTTCGAGAAATCACGGGACGAGAGACGCCCCCCGAGTTGGCAACGGTTGCTGGGAATTGAGCTCGCCATCCGTCCCGACCGTCTCGGCGCGGTCAAACCATCGTGGTCTGGGAGCTTAGAACCGAACTGCTCCCATCCCGCGGATTTGCGCTGACTCGGGGAGCCGCGGACTCGGCCCATCCCACGAGCAGATCAGGACGTCTCCTCTGGTGTCAGTCTTCTTGACTTCGCGGAGGCCGACGACGGCGTTCGCCCTCGGGACGTTCCCGCCGAGGTCGATCGGTTCTGGCGGGTCGGTCTTGGGGCGTTGGTCTTTCACGAGAACGCAGCGTCGGAGTTCGTTCGGGTGCATCTTCGTCCCGATTCTCTTCCGGTCGCCAGGTTCGGGCAGCGGCGATGTCCTCGATCAAGAAGACCTGCAGACGGTTCTCGTGGTAGTCCCAGCGTTCGGCGAAGAACTCCTGCTGCAAGCTGCCGACTTCCCAGACCCAATCGTAGAAGCCGCCCCGATCGCCGCTGACTCCTTGGAAGTCGGTCGGAATCACGACCCACACTCGCTTCGCTTCCGAGAGTCCCGCGCGGTACAGGTCATATCCCCGTCCGAACTGGGGCGGCGCTTCCAGAAGGAGTTCCTCTGGCAACTGAGGCACGTACAACGCAAACAGATAGTGGATCTCTGCCACCACGGCGTCGTCTTCTTCTAGTCGCTCTTCGATCCATTCCGCCGCGCCGCGCAAGTTGTGCCGATTGCCGTCCAGGTAGTGGGAAGCGAACGCAGGGGCGAAGGGACTGAGGGCGAGCACCGGCACGAACCAGCGCGCCACGCGCAGTTTCTGGGTCGCCAGGGTCACCAATTCGGCGAGCGCCATCGCGGCAAGGACCAGCAGCAAGGGAACCACGGGGATCAGGTAGCGCTGCTCGACCGGCACCTGGATCGCGGCCAAGCCCAAGACAAGAGCAATGGGCAGCCCGGCCCCCATCCAAAGGAACGCGGCCAACGATTGGTCACGACCCAGCAGCCGCCAAGCTCCCAACGCCGCCAGGGCCGAGATGGAAAGTCCCAGGTTGTAAGCAATGCCCTGGATCAACGCGGGCACCGAGTCTGCCCCCGCGTCCTGCATGAAGAAGCGAAAGCCCACAGTTTCCGAAACAGACTGCAGCTTGATCAATGCGAGCACCGCACCCAAGGCAAACAACACCCCCAGGGGCGAAAGCGTGCGCCACGACAGGTCGCAACCCCGCCACTTCGAAGCCAAGGCAAAGGCGGCACAGGAACCCAAGAGCAAGACCGCGGTGGGATGGGTGGCGATCGCCAGGGCGAACCAAATCATCGACTGAATCATCAGGCGCCGGGAGTTCTGCTGCACCGCGGCATAGAACTGAAACGCGGCCACTGCCGACAGCAACAACAGCAGCGAATAGAACCGGGCGAACTGAGAGTGATAGATCAGCCACGGCGAAAATGTGGCAAGGGCAGCGAGCAGGTGGCGCGTGAGTCCATCAAGAAAACGGCGGCTCCCGGCAAACAGCACTCCCACCGCCAGTGCTCCCGCCAGCGCCGGGACGGCTCGCAACGAGAGCTCCAGCGACTCGTGGGCTCCGGGGAATTGCAGGCACAACCACTCCAAGACGAAGAACAGCGGGTAGACCTTGAGGGACGGGCTCGCCTCCTCAGTCCAGAGTTCCCCGGCGTGAATGTGGCTGTAGGCCTCGTCTCCCCACAGACTCCACTCGCCAAGGCAGAGACCGCGAACCAAGCCCGCCACCAACAGCCAACCCAGCAGCGCGAGACGCTCGCCGCGCTGGTGAGTGGTTGGATCCGGGGATGGTTCGTTCAAGTCGCTGGTCCTCTCCGCCCGGCCGTTCCGTTCGGCCTCGGTTTTTGCCCTTGGAAACGCTCGCCCGAGTGCCGCTTCGACCGGGACAGCTCCTCCCCCGATCTTCCTCGGGACAGCCGAAATCTCGGTCACCGAACGCCGCCCCGCGGCGACCCGCCCCATCATCGAACTTGGCCTCGGCCCCCTGAGTGACCAGGGAAAGGGCAAGTTTCTCATCGAACCCTCGGGCGAAAAGCCAAAACCGTCTTGGCCCTTCTCGAAAACCAGGGAGACTCGGGTCAAGGCAATGGGAGGCGGTCGCCGAAGCGCAAGAAGAGCCGGAGTTCCCGGCCACGCCGCGCCGGGCCGAAGATGCCGTTGAAACGACCCCGGATGGCCGATCGAAAAAGTTCGTTTCCGCCGAGGAGTCGGACCGCAGGGGAATCGATGGATTCGTCGAGGATTCGAGGATGAAGACGGAGGCGAAGTTGTCCGATCGGGCGCCGAAAGACTTTCTCGGCCTTCGATTTTCACAGGAAGGTGATCTCGGGTGATACGACTCTACTTGGGCCGCCTGGCACTCATGATGTTCCCGTTTCTGGTCGCGGGACTCGGCATGGAATGGTGGCTGCGGCCCCAAGTGCCGCGCAACAGCGTCACTCCCTTTCAGACCTCCACCGTTGACGGCCTCCCCCATGAAATGCGGCCCAACTTCCAGACCCTGTACAAAGGCGCGACGGTTCAGATCAATGAGCACGGCTTTCGCGGCGACCTGCCTCCCCGCAAGGAAAGCACTTGGCGAGTGGCCATCATCGGCGACTCGGTGACTTTCGGCAACGCCATCGGAGAAGCCGACACTCTGCCCGTCCTGCTGCAAGAGCGGCTTCCCAATGCCCAGTTTCTGAACTGCGGAATCCCCGGTTTCAATGCCGAGAACGTGCGCCAGCTCCTCGAACAACGGGTCCTTGCCTTCGAGCCCGACGCAGTCGTCTACGTGTTCGTGTCGAACGACATCAACCGGTCGGCACCGCAGCGCGAGATCCCAGCCGACTCCGTCATTGATTCCTTTCACGGGTTTCCGATGGGTTCCGCGTTTCTGCAGTGGACTGGAGTGCGACTGAAGGGACTGCTAAGAGCAATTGGTGACAAGAACTCCGGTCAATGGGTGCAGTCCACCCTGAAGGAGTTCGAGTCCGGCGGCAAGCAGCGCCTGCGCCAATCCCTGATCGAGATGAAGCAGCTCTGCGACGAGCGACAGATCGACTTCGTCACCGTTTCCTACCCCTTCCTCATCCGCCCCTCGAACAACCCGTTCGCGCCGATTGAAGAAGCCGCCGAGGAGCTTTGCGGTCGATTGGAGATTCCCTTCTGGAATCTTGTGAACGCCTTCGAACCAGATGAAGACCTCACGCGACGCTGGGCCAACCCGTTCGATTCCCATCCGAGTCGGGGAGCGAATGAACTGGCGGCGGACTACCTGATCGCCGAGGTTTTGGAGAAGAAGCTCGCGGCGTTTGAGGGTGGGCGGCCGCAGTCGGAGTGACCAGAAACTCCCCCTCAGCGAAGGCGAAGGTCGATCTCACCGACACGAGCCCCAGGCACGGCTAACCGTGATTCTCGGCAATCCCGGTAGCATTCGGAACCTTCCGTCCGCCCCACCTGTCCTGGCTCCCGCCCTGCAGTGAGACCTTGTTTCCGAAGCAATCCAAGTGATCCACCCGTCCGTCAACACAGCCCTCCGCACAATTCTGATCGCAATCAGCGTCCCCGGGGCACTGCTCACGACGCTTCGGGGCTCCCTGCGAGGGATTCATGGTGCACTGGTCGCGACAGTCCCCGATCACTACCTCGTCCATTTTCGCTTTGGCGAGATGGCCGTGAACTACGCCGGCTGGCACCTTCGCTCCAGAACCGTCTACTGCGCATTCGCGCTACTCGTGGGAGCCATGCTTCTGGCGAGCGGACTCCTTGCCGGGTGGACGATCATGCGTCGGCGAAGCTCCGTGGTGTGGCTCGCCACCTCGCTGTCATCACTGCTTCTGGCGTTCTGGGTTGACTACACGGCAGGCTCCTGGGGTCCTCACTTTCGACCGTTCTATGTTCCCGCAGAACTGAACACGACTCGCTGGTGGTGGACCGTGTGGCCTCCCTCCTGGAAGCATGGATACGAGCTGGACGAAAAGCGGGCAACGAACTTCTGACCGAGGATCGTTCTGAACTTCCCTCCTTGACATCCAGACCCCTTTTTCACCGCTGGGGCCAAAGAAAAACAGAAAAGCGCAAAACCTTCTGCCGGGTTTGGTCCGCGAATCCAGGGATCCCTGTCCATGACTTTGAACTGGCGAGGTCAATTCCATGTCGATCCGTATCCCCTGGCCACTGGCCTGTTCACACTGAACAGCCTGGCCCACGACAAGAACGGTGACTTCACCGGAGGAGGCGATCTGGGCTCTGGCTGGAGCTCGACTGTGGGGAGCCGACTCGAGTTTCCGGAACCCAACCGCGCACTCCTCACTCGGGAAGATGGAAGCGAAGTGTCGTTCACTTTGACCAGTGGCGGCTGGCAAGTCGCCCATGGCTTTCGGTTGGAGCTGATTCAAGAAGGGAGCGATTGGATCGCTCGCTCGTCCGCAGGATGGGAGTGGCGCTACGGACCGCAGGGACGGATCACCGCGATCCGCGACACCGCGGGCAACGAGTACTCGATCCTTCATGCTTCGGGGAAAGTCTCCACGGCGAACACGGCAACCGGTCTTGGGGTCACCTTCCATTACGGATCTTCGGGAGGACTCGAATCGTTCACCGATACCTCGGGAAACACCTGGCACTGCTCCCGCGACACGAATGGTCGGCTGACAACGTTGATCGATCCGAACCATGGAGCGGTTCAGTTCGAGTACGACCGCGCGGGTCGTCTCTCTTCCTTCACGGACCTGGGCGGACACAAGTGGCGTTTCGCCTACTACGGTGCGGGCCTCCGAAAGCACCGCGTGAAATCGATCATGGACCCCGACGGGCACACGTACCAATACGACTACGTGATCGAGGGGACAGAAGTTCGCACCGTCATGACTGACCTGGGCGGGGGGGACTGGCAAAGCGTGCATGCGCGGACCGATTCCCCTTCTCTTGTCCGTCGTCGCTCCCCGCCCGGTGCTTGGGTCCACTTCGAACGAGACAGCCACTATCGAATCACTCGCTTCACCGACGGCCGAGGAGAGGAGTGGACCTACGGTTACGATGCTCATGGCAATCTCCTCGAGATGGTCGATCCTCTGCAGAGTTCCACGAGCTACACCTACGACTCGCAGAACCGGTTGACCAGCAAGTCCGCGGATGGTGCGACGTGGTCCTTCTTCCGGGACGATCCTCTGCACCCCTGGGCGATCACCCGCTGGGTGCAGCCACCGGACGACGCGGGCCAAACCGCCACGACTTCGCTCGAATACTTCGGTCCCGCCGATGGTCCTGGTCCAGGCAACTGGAACGGTCTTGTGTCGAAAGTCATCGACGACACCGGAGCGGAAACTCGCTTCGAATACGGTGAACACGGCAAGCTGATTGGCGTTCAGGAAGGACCCGCCGGTGCTCCCGGGATGGTCTCCGTTCGCTACGACCAGGGATCTCTGCCCGTCTTCTTGGAACAAAGCGGGATGACCTACTCCGCCGACGCACCGGCCTTGCCGCCATTACCGGCTGCTCTGCAAGGCCGCCTGAACCGACAACTCATCTCCACCCAACGAGATTGGACCGGCCAGATCACTTCCCAGGCGTTCACCGTGGAAGTCCCCCTCGACTCGGGAAGCGGGTGGGAACTGTCGGAGATCACCGAAACTCGAACCTACGATGCCTATGGACGATTGACGTCTCGGGGAGTGGTGAGTGAGGAACCGCTGGCCCACGTGTCCTCACCGACGGCCTCGTCTTCGTCCCGAGCGTTCTCCTCGCTCCACGACGCCCTCGGGAGTCAGGCGATCACCGCGCCCGATGGCACGCTGGTTCGAATCGAACGAGACGGAGCTGGCTGCGTGAATCACGTCTCCACTGGAGATGCGGGGCCCCACGAACTCGCCGTCGACATCGCCTACGAAGCCAACGGTCTGATCCGCTCACGAAGCTTCCAGGACGGCACCAGTGTCCATTTCGAGTGGCGGCCCAACGCGGTCATCGAAAGCACCGAGTACCGTGACGGGACCACCGTTCTCTTGAGGACGGAGTTCCAGTACGACTCGCGAAATCTTCCGATCGGGGTCACCGAAACCTCTCCGAATCAGGTCGTGAGCAAGGCCTACGCGTACGATTCACGGCGGCGATTGACGAGCGAATCGTTCCACGTCTCACCGCCCGGCACCTTGGAACAATGGGATTACGTCTATGACGGAGCCGGCAATCGCCTCGAGGCGATCCTCCACCTCGATGGCGCGCTCTGTTCGATCGATCGCTACTCCTATGACTCCCAAGACCCCGCCACGTACCAAAGTCACAACAACCGGCTGACTCGCATCGAAAGAGAGGACTCCCGGGGAGTCATCCTCGCGGCCTGTCATTTCTTCTACGACAACCCATTCGGCCACGTTTCGGCCATGGTCACCCGGGAGGCCGGCGCATCCACCTGCACCGCGACCCGCTTCGCGTACACCCAGCAAGGAGCCCCATGGCTCGCCTGGGACGAAACCTGGACAGACCGTGGCAACGGCCCCACCAACCTGGTGCGCGGAGACATCCTCGAGACCCGACAGTGGATGGAGGAAACCTATCTTTGGCGCTGGCGCGATGGAGAAACACTGGTGCCACTTGCGGAAGAGTGGGTTTCCTCGATCGGCTGGATTCGGTCCCGATACTCGGTGGATTCCGAAGACGGAACCGAGACCGAGCTCACCCTCCCACTCGTTCCGTTCGGTGTTCGCGACGCCGGCGGGGCCATCCCTTCGAATCACCTGGCCGACCACCTCGGTTCCATTCGCTTGCATGGCGTCGCCGGCAACTACGCGCCGGAGAACTACTTGGCATTCGGCACGAGCCGATCAAACTCCACCTCCGTTCCCCACGCTGGCTTCGCCGGTGGTCTGGGCGCCCAGCAAGGCTGGATGGGTGCGCCACTCACGGGTGCCAGCATGGTGCGAATGGGTCATCGAAACTACGCCCCGAACCTGGGTCGCTTTCTCATGCGGGATCCCATCAGCATCGCGGGAGACCTCAACGTCTATGCCTTCGTCGATGCCAAACCAACCAGCTCAGTGGATCCCTTGGGGCTGGCCGCCCAAGGTGGCCAACTCATCAAGCCAATTGACATTGGAGTTCCCCTCCCCGACGTCCCCTGCTTCGTCGATGACGAGGTCCCCTTTACTCCCGAACCTTCGCCGATCTACGGGCCGCCGGCCCCCCCGGGCTGGCCGAACGTCGATGTTCCCCTCCCCGGCGACCCGGACTCCACTCGATGTCCCGAGCCCCAACCATGCGACCCCCACTTCATCGGCCCGTTGCTCCCCAAGGAAGGAGACCCTTGGTTCATCGGTCCCCCGAGGCCGCCGACGCCGCCTCAGATCTGAACCAGATCGGGCGGGGAGTTCGCGGCCCAGTCGCAACCCGAATTGCTCTGCAAGGCCTTTGAATTCGAAGTCTCGTCGACAAAGAGTTCTTAGGTCGAACCTCTATCTCCCCGAAGCAGCAAGCCAGATCGGACGCCGACTGCCAGCGACACAGCCCGCTTGTCACCCGAGCTCATGCGGCCGCGTACCTTGGCCTGCAAATGGGTGATGGCTTGCACGAGTGAGAAGAATCACTCCCAGCGGAATATCTCAAGTACGAGCGGTGGCTTACTGGCCACGGCGTTCCCCGCGATCAGAAAAGCCAGGGCACACGGAACCGGCTCTTGCCCAAGCCAGCTTCGAAGGTGATGCGAGTCACGGAGCGCCCGACGACAGGCCGTTTTCGGGTTTTGGCCGGGGTCCCATCCAGAGAAGTTTCGCGTGTGGGTTGGAAGTTGCTTGCTCGAATCGTTGAAAGCAAATCCCGCTACAATGCACTTGCTGACACTCGCTCCACCGCAATGCTCAGCCACTGTGTTCGAATTGTTCTCACGATGGAGAGGAACGATGCGTCACGTCGCGACATTGGTCATGGGTCTTTGGTTGACAGGCTCCGCAGTCGGTCAGGAAGTCTTGCACGAGTGGCAGGGCGACGCGCCCTACAACTTGTTCGGCGAGCAGATTCACTCCTTGGGTGATCTCAACGGCGATGGGTGCTCCGAAGTTGCCGTGCTTGCCCGCGGGCCATTCGACGGCGGCACGCTTGTCTTGCTTCCCTATCTCCGGGTCTATTCTGGGAAGGATGGCTCGCAGATCTACCACCACACGCCAGGATATGGCCACACGTACCGAGGCTTCACCGCCATTGATGACGTGGATGGTGATGGGGTTCCAGATTTTGCCTTCACCGACCAATCCGGCGCCGGCACAGCCAGCGTCCTCCTATTCTCCGGAGCGGACCAGTCCTTCCTCTTTTCAGTTCCGGATCCCGACGCCACTTCGCCCAGTCAATTTGGCACCTCGCTCGACGGTGGAAAAGACCTCAACGGCGACGGGCTTGGGGACTTCCTGGCCGGCTCTCCAGGGTTCGGGTTTCCGTTCCTCGGTTCTGGCTCCGTTCGTCTGTTCAGTGGTGCCAACGGAGCCTTGCTCTTTGAAGACCTTGGCGGGGCGATCTTGGATGACTTTGGGAGATCCGTCGCGTTTGTCGGTGATCTGAACGGCGATGGAGTCGAAGAATTTGCAGCAAGTGCGTCCAGGCTCACCCAAGATGGCAACGGATACGCCCGCGTCTATTCCGGAATTGACCAGAGTCTTCTGTTCACCATCGAGGGGTCACGACCAGAATCTGAGTACGGGAACCAGATCCTCGGCATCGCAGATTGCAATGGAGATCAGATTCCGGATTTTCTGATCACCGCTCCTGAATCGAATCACGCAGGGGACAAGACGGGAAGTGTCTTCTTCTATTCAGGGGCCGATGGCACCAAGATTCGTCGCGTCAACGGTGCCAACATCGATGACCGTTTCGGGTCATTCGTGGCAGATGCTGGTGACGTGAATGCCGACGGAGTTCGTGACTACCTCATCACCACGGATGTCGATCCCGCGGGAAGCCGTCTTGGAGGAGAGGTTTGCCTGTTCTCTGGAGCGACGGGAGATGAACTCTACGTCTTCACCGGAGACGAATCGGCCGGGCTCGGGTCCGCACTTTCGGGAGTCGCCGATGTGAATGGCGACGACATCGGGGACTTCTTCCTCACGTCCACGGGCTTCGACGAATCGAGAGGGAAGGCCGTCGCGGTGTCGGGCAGCGAGTTGTTTCTGCAGTCCGCGAAGGGCTCCGTGGTTCCTTCGGAGCCGTTCGACGTCAAGGCCGCGGGAGGAGTCCCGTCTCGCGGGGTCGTTCTCTATTTGGAAGCCATCGACGAACGAACCATTTTCGTTCCTTTGACCATGGGCCTCAATCTGGGTTCCGAAGGAAACTTCACATTTGGTCTCAACGGGCCCGCGTTGTCGCCATCGGGAACCAAACTCACGTTCCGAGCTTTCTCTCGCAGCGACGAAGGGAAGATCACGATGAGTGCTTCCGAAGATGTCGTGATCGGAGGTCCTCGCGTTCCCCCTGTCCCGCAGGCTTGGAACCAGTAGGGATGACAGAAGTTGGGCAGTGATCGAGGAACTCAACCGCCCCGATCAGCAACCACTGGGACGCGGATTACTTCTTCGCCGAGTTGCTAGACGCTTCCGTTTCTTGCACGACACCTGGCACGGGATCACTCTCGGGAGGCTGGGGCTCCGTCGGGTCTTGAACGGCCTCCATGGGTCGTCGCTCCGACCCATGGCCGGCGTCGTTTCGTCGTGGGTCACCTTCGGACTCCACCAGAGGAGAGTTCGCGGGCCAGAGCTGCCCCCGAAGCAACGCTCCGGGAATGACAATGTCGGGCGCTCCGTCCTTGTCGACATCCTCCACGGCCACCGAACCTCCGCCGAAGGTCAGGGAGAACAAACGGTGATCGAAGGTTCCATCCCCATGGCCAAAGAGCACGGAGAGATCATCGGACCGGAAATTCGGCACGCAAATGTCCATGTCGCCATCTCGATTCACGTCCGCAACGACCACGGCGTCCGGTCCTTCTCCTGCAGGGAAGCGAGTTTCTTCGTGGAAGGTCCCATCCCCGCGGCCGAGGAGAATCGAAACGTCGTGAGAGATCCGGTTGGCAACCGCCAGATCCAACAAGAAATCTCCGTTGAGATCCGCCACTCCGATCGACCCGGGAAAGACGCCCGCGGGGAACCGACGAGGCTCCGCGAAATCTCCATTGCCCGTTCCGAGAAGAACGGACAGGTCGTCGGAATAGGCATTCGTCGTGACAAGATCGAGTACGCCATCTCCATTGAAGTCCTCGATCCCGACAGAGGCAGGTCCTTCTCCCACTTGCAACCGTCGGCGACGGTTGAAAGTCTCGTCTCGGGCGCCGTACCAGATCGTGAGGTCGGGATCGGTGTTCAGCCCTGACACCGCCATGTCCGGAAACCCGTCCCGATCGAAATCTCCGAACCCAAGGAAGGTAGACAGTCGCTCGACGGGGTAGCGTGTTTCCGGCGAAAACTCACCGCTCCCCAGGCCTAAGAGAACGGACACGTCTTCCGTGTCCTGATTGATCACGGCAAGGTCGAGAATCTCATCTCGATTGATGTCGAAGATCGCGCCGAAACTCGGACCTCGGCCAACCCGATACTCGCTCGGTGTCCCGAAGGTCCCATCTCCCAAACCTCGCAGGACCGAAACATGGTTGCGAGGGCTTCCGAATGCCGCAACGTCCAGGTTCGAGTCTTCGTCGAGATCGGCCAACGCAACGTTCACTCCCAAGGGGACCACCTCGAGTCTTGAAAGGAAGCTGCCATCGCCCTGGCCCAGCAACACGGTCACGTCATTCGAAGAGGCATTCGCGCAGACGAGATCCGGGTCCCCGTCCCGGTCCAGATCCTCGGTTTCCAGAGACCAAGGTCCAGTTCCTGCGGCCAGAGTCGACGCTAGGCGAAGAGTTCCATCTCCATTTCCGAGAAAGACCGAAACGTCCTGCGAGTTCACGTTGGCCGCCGCCACGTCGAGCAAGCCGTCTCCATCGAAGTCGGAGACGACCACGTTTTCGGGTCGCTCTCCCGCTTCATAGAGGACCGGTTCGCCGAACTGGCCACCCCCAGTTCCGAGCAGGACGGACACCGAGTCGGACAAGAGGCCCACGACAAGATCGGGAATCCCATCGCGGTTCAAATCTCCCTGGGCGACCCGTTTGGGCAACTGGCCAACCGAATAGTGCTGCGGATCCGAGAACTCGCCATCGCCGTCGCCGAGAAGCACAGAGACATCGCCGGACCCATAGTTGGTCACCGCGAGGTCCTCGATTCCATCCAGGTCCAGATCGATGGCCTTCACCGCGCGAGGCGAGAATCCGGCAGCGAAAGTCTTCGTGAGTGGGAAACTGCCCTCCCCGTCACCGAAATGGATAGTGATTCCATCATCTCGAGAATGGGGAATCGCGACATCGAGGATTCCGTCAAGGTCGAAATCGGAAAGGCAGGGGAGCCAGGGAGTCTCATCCAGATATCGAGGCGAGGATTTGGGCACAAAGGTCCCGTCGCCGTTGCCGAGCAAGACGGTGTATCCGTCTCGAAAGCTGTGGGTCACGAACAGGTCGGGAACGCGATCCTGGTTCAAATCTCCGATGACGACGTCCCTCGGTCGCTCTCCGATCGGCACACGAGTTTCGACACCAAAGGTCCCATCGCCAACGCCTCGTAGGATCGAAAGGTCGTCGGAAGCACTGTTCGCCACAGCAAGATCGGGAACACCATCCCCATCGAGATCCTCAATCGCTGCAGTTTGCGGCGAGCGTCCCACCCGGAACTTTTCACCGCCAAACATCGGAAAGCCCGAGTCGGCAAGAATGACGATGGGCTCGACCTTGGTGGCTCCTGGCTGCAACTGCACGACACGGGAATGTCCCGCGAGAACCCCTTGCCCCGAGACAGTAATCTCGGCCCTCACCACAATCGGGCTGACCGTCAGCGGCCAGGGAGTGGAAAAACGAAAGACCCCGGAAGCATCCGTCCTGGCTTCCAACAGCGAGTCAGGGGCATCCAAGACGGTGACCGAGGCGCCGATCGCAGCGCGGCCACCTTCGAAGTGAACCGAGCCCTCGAGAATCGTCGAAACGTCCTTCTGCATCGGATCGGAGCCAAAGCGCATTTCGTCTCGGTCTCCGATGAGATCCCCATCGGTGTCGGGCTTGCCCGGCAACGTTCCCGTGAAGATCACCTCGGTTCCGTCTCCCAAACCGTCGCCGTCAGAGTCCCAGAGATCGGGTTTGGTGTGGTACTGCGAGGTTTCGTACCAGTCGGGAAGGAGGTCTTCATCGGAGTCCACGTCGACGACAATGGTCCCAACCTGGGTCACTCCGTCGGGCGCGACCGACACTTCTCTTCGAAATCCAGAGAGGAACACCCCTTGGTCTACGAACTCCACATCAATCTGGATCGTGGGATGGATCGCCGTGTGCTCATTGATTTCGAAGACTCCTGCCTCGCCAGTCGTGGTCTGGAAACCGGCGTTGGTGGTCACCAAAGCACCGATGATCGGTTGCTGGTCTCCATCGACAACGAAACCCGTGACCAACGTGCCGGGGTCCCCCCGGTCCGAGGAACCTGGTCCTTGGGGAACCGCAGTTGCCGACGGCGCATTCGCTCTATCCACGAGCTTTGCCGATGGAGCGACGCTCTCATTCACCTTGCGAATGGCTGGTCTTTGGATTCCTCGGTGGCCATGACCATTTCCACGGGCAAGCTCCGACACGCCGAAAGAGACGGCGAAGAACACAAGGCTCACGACAGTTTTCTCGAGCGACACCATGGAGGTTTGACCACGACCAATGGGCAGCTGTTCGAACATGGATGGATCTCTCCTTCAGTGGTGGACAGTCGTCTCGAATCCCACGACCCACTGCATACTCACGATAGAGAGAAGTATTCACCAGTGCCCGTAGGTGGGCGAAGAACGCTCACTCTCCCCCTCTAGGTTACTGTGCCTCCCGGAGATCGCCACGAACCGCCCGTGCTCGCGATGGCCGTTCTCGACGACGGGCGCGACTTTCCGGTGGCTTGGGTTCGGACGTCCTGAAGTGGCGCCCCGGCATCGCCGAGCTCATCGCCCACGCGCTTGGCGGAGGCGACGGCATCTACGCCATGACAACAGCACCAGACTGGCGCCAACTGGTCTTCGCACCAAATGTGTGGCCGAGTTCGAGTCTGGGATGCTGCTCGGGCAAACGAGATCCTCGCGCTTCCGGAGTCCGTCGCGCGGCGTGATGATGTTTGCCTTACGCCGGATGGACGACGTCTTGTCATCGTCGCGGATCAGGCGGGCCGGGGCGAAATGTTGGGACAACAAACCGGCCCGTGTCAGCCTGACCGGTGCCGTCGTCGGCTCGTCGCACCGGCGATTGGGCGGAAACTGGTGCGCCGCTCGCGCCGCCATCGTCACCGCCACCTCCCTTCGCGATCAGGAACGCTCGGAGGCGATCGTCCATGCAGATCGCCTCGAGGCTTGGTTCGAACCAGCCAATGCGGGAACGCCACCGCGTAAGGGGAGCTCGAGACGGACGAGGACTGGACTCGTTCCTGAACGCTGGCGCAGCTCAGAGAAGATCGGGGATCCGCAGGAGAGCACGCATCCAGACCGCCTTCGCTTCGGCGTAGGCCAAGGCATCGAAGGCAAAGGTCTCAGCACTCATCCTCTTGAAGTCGCTGTAGCTGGAACGCCGAACCGGACTCAGTCGCAAGGAGTCTCGAAGGCGGAGCGCGGAATCGAAGAATGGCGTGTCTCGTTTGGCGAGGTAGACAACATGAGTGACTTCGCCATGGCGAGGCCGGCGATAGACGCGCACGGAGGAGTCAGCGACGGGAGGGGCGATCGGAAGGTAGTTGAGTCCAATGATCAACGAATCCACCCGGTCCATGTCCTCCGCACTGCGAACACCTGCAAGGAGATCCACGATCGGTCGCGCGACCAGACCTGGAACCGACGTCGATCCGATGTGATCGATTCGGTGAATGAACCCCTGGGAAGCATCGAAGAGACACGATCGCATCTGTTCGAATTCCTGGACCCAAAATGGGCCGTCGTTGACGATGACCAGCTTTCCCAGCGGCGTCTCATACGAGGAGTCTCTCGAGTCGGGCGTTCGGGACATGGAGGAGGCCGTCGAATTCCAGGAGTCAGAGGGTCAGATTTGTTGCATCTCATTCATACGGTTCGCACGAAAGCCAAGGTGAGATGAGGAAATGGCTGAAAAACCTGGTGACGCGGTGGAACAACTGGGTCGGCGACCGACATCTAGAGCTTGCCATCCGTGACCGGATGGTCGCCCAGGGGCTGCCCAGGAGCGCGCTCATCCGCAACGTGCGGTTGTCGGCCATCGAGCGACCGGGTTGGGTCCAGATCTATCGATTTGAGGTGAGCTCCTCCGACGAGTCCGGATCTCCTTGGAGAATGCTTGGAGTAGCACGCGACGACGGACGAGCGTCGACACAGGTCCGCCTGTTCCACAATCAAGCAGAAGCGGACACCCAATTCGCCACCTGGTCCGAGGGGCTGATCCTGGCACCACGGGAGAGACGCTGAACGGCGGTCTCTTGCAAGGGGCTCCGCTAACCGACCGAAGCCTGCATCCGCCCCACCAGCTGGTCCGGATCCGTCACCTCGGCAATCCCCGCGTGCTCCCGACACAGATACGCCACCGGCGCATCACTCGCCGGGAACCCATGGCGCTGCAACAGTTCCCCTTCGGTCTCTGGGTCGATTGCCAGAATCACCTTGCTCGGCACATAGGTCGCCTGCGCTAGCTGAAGCATCCGCTCGCGAGCCTCGTTCCCCTTCGCCCCCACCACGAACACCTGCAACGGAGAGTGGCAGTACAGCTCCACCGCTCGTGCATAGGGAGCCGTGTGGTAGCCGGAGAGCTGGTAGTGAGACGCAAAGGCCTGCAAGGTCCGACCGGCGAGATCGTGGTACTCCGGCTCGGCCAACAGACAGGACGCGCGAACCAGGACCTCGGCCATGATGCCGTTTTCCAGGAGGGTGGTGTTGCGGCGGCGGGTCTGGGTGAACTGCAAGTCGTCTTCGGAGATGTCGTAGAAGCCGCCATGATTCGCAGACTCTTTCTTGCGAATGGTCTGCAAGAGGTCTTCGAGGATTGGCAGATACTGATTGTCGCCGGTGTACTGGACAGCGTGGACGAGAGCTCGGGCGACGTGGATCTGATCCGTGAGAAGCCCGAGAATGTGCGGGGAGCCGTCCCAGGAGTGGTACATGCCCCTTCCGGGGAGGTACATGTTCTCGAGCAGAAAGTGCAATGCCGTGCGGCCCCGTTCGCGGACGGCTTCGTCCTGCAGCACGCTTCCCGCCTTCAACAAGGAAGACACCGTCGAAGCGAGGGAGTTGCTGTACACCGAAGACTCGGTCGGCGGCGCTTTGCGATCGCGACGTTGAATCTCGTCCAGCGTGTAGTACACGTCGTCGGCGTCCTGGCTGCCGAAGTACGCACCAGTCTCCGGGTCTCGAAGAGTGTGTTCGAGGTAGGACAGAACCTTGGTCGCAGTGACCCGAAAGTCATCTCGACCGAAGAGCTGGTAGCCCTCCAGATAGTTGCGCAGGAAACCAGTCTGGGTGTCCAGCAAGATCTCGGTGTGAGGCTGGCGCCAGTCGCGAGTGGCACAGTAGCGGAAGAACGCACCGCTGACCGGATCGAACAGACGCCCTTCGGTCATGGCGGTCAGCGTCTTTTGCACCAGCTCTTGGAATGCGGGGTTGCGCGTCTTCGCGTAGTAGAGAATCGCGAAGTCGAGGGACTCGGGATGAGGGAACTTCTGGCCGTTGCCAAAGCCTCCGTGACGGCGGTCGAAAGCGTCGAGGATTGCACGCCCCACATGATCGACAATTTCGTGGGTCACTTCCTTGGTCGCATCCGGCTCGGGAAACAACTCGTGGAAGTCGAAGCCGACCTCGTCTTCGTGCTCCTTGTAGTGCTGCGCGGCACCATCGATCAGTCCCCGCGCTTCGTCCAAGGTCAGGTCACTGCCGCCGGTGATGACTTCGCCCCCCGCGGTCAACACGGCTAGGGTCGGCCAGCCGCCCTGGTTGTATCGCTCATCGACTTGGGGGAACTCTTCCTTGTCGACGCACACCGGGACATAGGAACGCTCGATCGCAGCGACGATTTCGGGATCGTCAAAGACGGCGTTTTCGAGTTCCCGGCAAAAGCGACACCACGACACTTTCAGGTACAAAAGGACCGGTCGGTTCGACGCCTTTGCGTCCTCGAAGACAGATTCGTTCCAGTCACGCCAAGAAAGGTCGGCCATGGGGGCTCCTGTTCGGATGCACAGCGGCAATCACCGCTTCGATCGAGTCGCCGTCCGCGATGGCTCAGTCTTCGCGGCGAGGACCTCCGCAGCGATGCCGCTGGGAAGACCACCAACAGTGTTGTTCGGCTTCTCGACCGCCCAAGACCAAGCAATGTCCTCCGACCCCTAGAGGAAAGAATAGCCTCCAGGATTGCCCCTACCCGTCGGCGGGGATGAATCCGCGACCCACGAGAGTCTCCTCGTGCACATTGCTTCAGGTCTGGGGCCATCGACGATCGGCGCCGAACGGGCGCTTGGACATGAGTGATCGGTCCGAGCACACTCGGAAACGATTTCCCCACCGACCGAAAGCCCCCACCTGTGTGCGGAGGGAAAGCTCCCCCATCGCACATGGCTCGTGGCTGAGGGCGCTACGAAATCCGTCCGCAACCACACACCGGCGGGGACAGACCGCATGGGGCTAGGCGCAACTCTCACGCCCGCCGCCACTGCTCAGTTCTGCGACCCCTCCAGCACCGCGCTGACCGGGACTCGCGGGGCGTCGGCCCACAGGGACTCCAGGTCGTAGAAGGCGCGGGTTTCCGGATCGAACAGGTGGATGATCACATCACCGTAGTCGAGGAGCACCCAGCGTTCGGTGCCGTAACCCTCGACGTGGAGGTCACGCGACACTTGCTTCTTCAGGTCGACGCGAATCTGGTCGGCGATGGCGCTCATTTGTCGTTTGTTTCGAGCGGTGGCGACCACGAAGTAGTCGGCCACGCCCAGGAACTTCTTCATGTCGAGGATGAGGATGTCCTGGGCGCGTTTGTCCGACGCGATTTGCGTGCAAGTCTTGACGAGTTCCATGGAGTCCAAAGCTTCAGGCCGCAGTTGAGAGAAAAGAAACGCGGCGCATCACTTGGCCAGGAACGTCTGGGCGGCCACCACGGAGACCACACACATCAGCTTGATCAGAATGTTGATGCTCGGGCCGGAGGTGTCCTTGAACGGGTCGCCGACGGTGTCGCCCACCACGGCGGCCTTGTGGGTTTCGGAACCCTTGCCTCCGTACGCGCCACCTTCGACGTACTTCTTGGCGTTGTCCCACGCACCCCCGGCATTCGCCATGAAGAGAGCGAGCATCGCGCCAGAAGCCAGGGAACCGGCCAGCAGTCCACCGAGCGCCTTGAGGCCGATCGCATAGCCGACGATCACCGGAACGGTGACCGCCAGGATGCCCGGGAACATCATTTCCTTGAGCGAGCCCTTGGTGGAAATCTCCACACAGCGGGCGTAGTCCGGCTTCTCCGTCCCTTCCAGAATGCCCTTCTTCTCGCGGAACTGACGACGCACCTCTTCGATCATGGCGTTGGCGGCACGGCCGACGGCGGTCATGGTCAGCGCCGAGAAGAAGAACGGCAGCATGGCGCCGATCAACAACCCCACCAGCACCAGCGGATCCAGCAAGTCGAGGCCGGCAGAAGCCTGGAACTCTTCCGAGTCGGCGACGGTTTCGCAGTAGGAGTTGAACAGGGCGAGAGCGGTCAACACTGCCGAACCGATCGCGAAGCCCTTGCCAATAGCGGCGGTGGTGTTCCCCGCCGCGTCCAAGGCGTCCGTGCGCTGACGAACCGAAGGATCCTGCTCGGACATCTCGGCGATCCCGCCCGCGTTGTCGGCGACCGGCCCATAGGCGTCGACGCCGAGAGAAATGCCGAGGGTCGAGAGCATGCCCACCGCGGCGATCGCGATGCCGTAGAGCCCGGATCCCATGTAAGCCAGGATGATGGCGATGCAGATGAACAGGACCGGGAACAAGCAAGAAGCCATCCCCGTGGCGAGTCCGTAGATCAGGTTGGTCGCGGCACCGGTCTGGCTCTGTTGAGCGATGGTCTGGGCCGGCTTCATCTTGTCCGAGGTGTAGTACTCGGTGACCTTGCCGACCGCCACGCCGCAAACGAGGCCGGAGAGGATCGAGATCAGCAAGCCGTGCCCCTGTCCCCACATGCTACCGAAGCGACCAGTCGCTGCTTCGCCTGCGGCCTTCAGAGGTGCGAGGTCTGTCGTGTACACCAGCACCGCCGCCACCGCGGAGAACGCCAGGGATGCCATCATCAGGCCCTTGAACAGGGCTGCATTCAGCTTCGCCTCGTCTTCGGTGGCAACGAACTTGCGACCGAAGATCGAGCACACGATCCCCACACCGGCAAGCAGCAGCGGCAACACCACGATCCCCGTCGGGGCATCGGGCCCACCAAACTTGGCCACCACTCCCGCGCCAATCGCCATGGTCGCGATGATCGACCCCACGTAGGACTCGAACAGGTCTGCGCCCATGCCGGCGACGTCACCGACGTTGTCACCCACGTTGTCGGCGATCACTGCCGGGTTGCGCGGGTCGTCTTCAGGAATCCCCGCTTCGACCTTCCCCACCAGGTCCGCACCCACGTCGGCAGCCTTGGTGAAGATGCCGCCACCCACACGAGCGAACAAAGCGATCGAGGAAGCGCCGAAGCCGAATCCGAAGATAGGTTCCGGGTTGTCGAGAGCGAACCAGAAGATGCAGACACCCAGCAGTCCGAGGCCGACGACCGTCAGGCCCATGACCATGCCGCTGGAAAACGCGGTGCCGAGCGCTGCAGACAACGAGGTCTTGGCCGCTTCCGTGGTGCGGACGTTGGCGTAGGTCGCCATCTTCATGCCGATCCAGCCCGCGATCCCGGAACAGACCGCTCCGAGCAAGAACGCGAAGGCGGTCGGCAACGCCTGCTCGTCCGCCTTGGCCCGCGACACCAGCAGCAAGAACACGATCCCGACGAAGATCGAGAGCATCTTGTACTCGGTCCGCAGGAAGGCCATCGCGCCCTCCTGAATGGCCGAAGCGATGTTGCGCATCTTGTCATCGCCATCGCTCTTGGACACCACTTCGGTGTACAGCATGTAGGCGAAAATCAGACCGGCGACCGCGAACACGGCTGCCAGGATGGACTGCCAATCGGCAGCCGCCAACACGGGAACGAGCATGTGAGGGTCCTTCCCCAAGGAGCGAGGTTGTGGAGACGATGACAAGAAAACAGGGGCCGCCAAGAAGAATGCGGCCCCAGGTGCCCACGCTTTTTCTGGAGTCCAGACTTTCGGACTTCGCGGAAAAAGGGGGGCGGGATTATAGGCCCACGCAATGAGTCGACTCAAGCGCGAGGTCGCGCCTCCGATCCGACGACCCGGTCGATCGGCCGGCAGGCACGGCGACCCGAGGTTCCTGCGCGGCTCCGCCAGCCCCGCTCCCTCCCACCCGAGATGGTCCAGAACAGCCTGCGCCAGGATGGACTCCCCCCCAGATTGGAATGGGGAACGTCGATCATCCAGCCCCTCCGGAGGCCACGTTCCACGACCCGGTAGAAACGCTCGAAAACCGGGATGTGCTCGGCGTCGAACTCCCGGGCCATATCTCGTGTCTCGTGCAGAAACGACCCCGGCTGAGGCGCCGCCACCGGCGAGGGGAACAGCAAATGACCCGACAAGGTCCAACAGTCTTCCAGTAGCCGATTCGACCTCGAGCTTTCGCATGCAGGGGAGCGATCCGTGCTCCTAGACGCTCGAGCCGGCGCTCGGTCTCGAGAAGGTCCGAGATTTCGAGTTCCCATCGACCGCAGAGTGGGCCGTCGACCTCAATTTGACCGTAAGTCACTTATTGAATGAGACTTAAGAATCCTCCGAAAATCCTCGAAACTTATTGCACGCACGTGCAGTAAGTACCTCGCACGAGGGTGAGGTTGATCGCCGGCGAGGGCCGGGAACCTTGTCCGAGCCTCAGCAAAACGGAATCCCGAGACCATGTTCAAGATCTTGTCGATCGCAGTCGCTCTGTCGCTTCCCGTGGCAACCGCCTCCATGGACGGCGAAACAGAACGAGGATTCACGATCCACAGCCCGGAGACGGCCCCGGCATCGACCAAGCCGGTCTTCGAAAAGTACGCGAAGGACTTTGGCTTCGTACCGAATCTGGGTGCGGTCATGGCCAGTTCGCCGGCCTTGATCCAGTCCTACTCGGCATTGCAGGAGAACCTCCGCACCCGCGGATTGCTGAGCCAGGCGGAGATCAACACGGTGCAGCTGTCCATCGCCGTCGAGAACGGATGCCAGTACTGCACCGCCGGTCACACCATGGCGGGCAAGATGTTCTTCAAGACCCCTGACGACGTCATGGCCGAGATTCGTCAACAGAAGTCTCTCTCCGATCCGAAGCTGCGCGCCTTGCAGACGTTCTCTCGAACCGTGTACGACAAGCGGGGCCACGTGTCGGACCAGGAACTCGACGAGTTTTTGAAGGCGGGCTACACTCGTGGTCAAGCCCTGGACGTCGTTGCTTGCATCGCGGCCAAGGTCATGAGCAACTACGCCAACGGCCTTGCCGGCACGCCGCTCGACAAACCACTCGTTCCCTTCGCGCAGGGCCTCTCGTTCGGTCATTGATCGATCGAAGGTCTCGCGGCAAGTGGGGGGAGTCGGTCCGTCGGCCGGCTCCCTCCTTCACGCTCGACGATGCCAGACACCCGAAAACCAATGGGCCGTCCCCGTGAGTTCGAAGAACACGACGTTCTCGAGCGCACCGTGCTCGTGTTCTGGAAGCAGGGTTTTCGACGAACCACTTTCGCGGATCTGGAGCGAGAAACCCACGTCCACCGCCACAGCTTGCAGAAGGCCTTCGGCACCAAGCAGGAGCTCTTCCTCGCAGCAATCCGCCACTATGTCGAGACCCGCGTGCTGCCCGTCATCGAAGCCCTGGGCCGGCACCCGGATCATCCTCTTCGCGCGCTGCAAGAGACCGTGGCGATGATCCAGGAGACCATCAGCGCCGATGACTGCATGGGCTGCCTCCTCCTGAACACCAGCGCAGAACTCGCTCAAGTCGGCCCCGGAGTCGAGCCCATCATTCGCGAGAACATGATGCGAGTGCTCGGCGCATTCGAGGATGTCATCCGCCGCGGTCTGGACGCCGGCGAGATCCGCGACGACGTCGTCCCTTCCGCCGCTGCCTCGACTCTGTTCAGTTGTATCCAGGGCCTGCTGGTGACGAACAAGGTGCTGCATCGCCCCGACTATGTCCGGAAGTCTCTGGAGGGTGTTCTGAGTTCGCTGCGGCGATGACTCGAAAGCCCGGCAGGAGACTCCGCGGCTAGTGGAGAGCCAGGCTTCCCTCCACCCCCGTCAGCGGCCGAGTTCCTGCAAGACCTTTCGCCGCGCCGGACCGAGGTCGTCACTCTGCAACCAGGCCTGGATTGCCTCGTTCAATCGGCGGCGGTCCACGGCCACCGCCGAGTCCTCGAGGAGCTGTTCCGTGAGCATCGAGCCGAAGTAAGCGGCCGCCCGCGCATCTTCGCTCCCTGCCGCGGACAGCTTCCAACCCCGCAGGTAAGTCTCCCAGGCCAAACGCTGAGAGTCCTCGACGCGACGCCCCAAAGTCGTCAGTCGTTCAGGATGAGTCCGGATCAACACGTCGAGGAGTTGCCCGTAGGACAGATGCAACGAGGCCACCTCCGGCATTCGCTGCAGAGCTTCTTCCAGAACGGCCAGCCCTTCCCGAACCCAGGCAGCTGCCCGCTCCGCGTCGTGGTCGGCCAGGGGAACATCGAGTGCCAGCTGAAAGGCGATCTGGGTCCAGAGGTTTGGCAAGTCCGGCCGCAATCGCAACACCGCCCGTGACTGCTCCAACCGACCGAGCAAGTCCTCCGGTGCTCGCTGGAACAGCCGCAAGATCATGAGTTCCGAAAGCAACGGCCGGAGAGGACCAGCACTCGCGGCGAGCAAACTGTCGGCACGCAACGCGAATGGTGACCGCGGAACGACGCGGTCAGCCGCCAGCGCCAGGCTCAGCGAAATCGGCCAGAGCATCCAGCGCAACGCCTTCATCGGCTGCGCATCCAGGCAGAGCCCACCAGACTCAGGGCCAGGCTCCAGCCCAACACCACCCACGGGATCCAACCATCGGTCCCGTGAAAGGGGGTCCCGCCCGCGAGCAAAAGCCGAGAACCGACCACCTGGGAAAGGTCCGGAATCCACGCGAGGACTTTACTCACCAATGCGGCACACAGGCGCGTCAGTCCCACCGCTCCCCCGTCCTCCAGGCTCCAGTCCACGACTTCCGCGAGCAAAGGACGGGCTGCGGCAACTGCAAGCACCAACAGCGAGCTCAAGAGAGCTAGCGGAAGTGGCAGCAACGTCGCGCAGGCAACTGCTAGAGATCCTGCGCACAGCAGCAACAACCCCCAGCCCAGGACCTGCCTCCAGACGGCCAGTCCGTGGAAGCGAGTCAGCGCCCCCACTCCGTCAGCGGTCTGACTTTCCAGGAGGGATCCGGCAGTGGTGCTCCACCACATCCATAGACCCGCGGGAAGGATCAACACCGAAGCACCGAGCACCACTCCGACGACTTTTCCGAGCACGTACTCGACGCGGCCAAGGGGCGTCACTCGCCACTGCTCGATCCAGCACGCGCGGCGATCTCGGGACACCGCAGAACACGCGGCCCACGCGGTGAGGATCGCCGCCAGGCAGCCGAAGGCGTGCAGCCGCTGCAGGAACTCTCCCTGCGGATCGCGTGCGGAGGAAGGGGCCCGGACTCCCGCGTCCAAGCAGGCGAGCACCAGAAACACGACGGCGCAGCCCAGCACGGCGGCACCCCCGGCGCCAAAGTCACGCCAGGTCGTCGCAGCGATGGCCAGGACACGGCGCGGGCTCATCCCAGCAAATCTCGCCAGGGACGCCGGGCGGGGGTCACTTCCACCTGGCCCGGCAGATGGTTCAAGCTGGCGGAGATCCCTTCCGCCGTGCAGGCGTCTCGATCCGCGGGACGGTAGCGAACCTGCCACTCTTGCGGGTCCGCGAACAACTCGCGGGCGCTCCCGCTGGCTTTCACTCGCCCCCGTTCGAGCACCGTGGCCCCGCACTCCTCGAACTCGGTGTCCTCGGCCAGGTGAGAAGACAGCAGGACGGTCACTCCCTGCGCCACTCGCTCACTCAGTACCTGGCGCACTCGCGTGCGCCAATGGGGATCAACCCCGCTCAACGGTTCATCGAGGAGCAGAAGATCCACCGGCGGCAGGAGGACCTGGGCAAGTTGAGCCCGCCGACGCTGTCCCCGCGACAGCTTTCCCAGGGGCCGCCCCTCGAGCCCGGTCAGACCCAACGAGTCCCACAAGTCTTGACTGCGGGCGCGAACTTCTCGCGACGCCAAGGCGTACAACGCGCCTTGCAGCTCCAGCAAATCGGTCGGAGTCAAGCGCGTCGCTCCCACCGCATCCTCGGGCAGGTAAGCGAACCTCGCCCGCACGGCACGGTCTCTCGGAGACGCGCCGAGGATCCGAAGCTCGCCGTCTTTCGGAGACATGCATCCTGCGAACAGGCGCAGCAGCGTGGACTTGCCGGCCCCGTTCGTTCCGAGCAACACGTGGACTCGGCCCGACGGAACTTTCACGTCGACGCCATCGACCGCGGGTGGAGCTTCGCGAAACCAGCGGCGAAACGTGTAGCTCAGCTGGCGAGCACGAACCGCCGGGGACGAATCAGTCACTTCGTGGGTCACCCCATCAGGGATAGCGCAGGCGCCGCTCGAATTCCTTGTAGCGGGGATCCTTGCGAATCGAATCCAGGTCCGAATCGGTCGACATCTGATCGAGGATCTCCTGGAAGCCTTCTTCGTGGGAGCGGATCAGATACTCGATGCACTTGTCGGCATTGCCCGCGAGGGCATACACACAGGCCTGGTTGTACATGCCGGTGTAAATGTAGTTCTGCTGATCTGTGTGGGTGATGGTCAGCTGGAAGTCTTCGATCGCTTCGTCGTGCAAGCCCAGGCGAACCCGCGCATAGCCGCGCCAGAAATACGCTTTGAAGTTGGAAGGATCTTCATCGATCAGCACGTTGCAGAGGCGGTGGGCGCGGGCGTATTCCTCTTCGTCGATGAGTTCTCGGGCGCGCTCGATGAAGTCCTCGATGGAAGTGGCGTCGGGACCCGCATCCTCTTGTTCGCCTTCCTCCCCCCCTTCGGATCCGTTGGTGGCGGAGTCGTTCCCAGCGTCGGATTGAGCGGCCGCGACTTGCTCACCTTGGGCCGCGGGAGCTTGCTCGACGGTCCCGTTCTCGTACATGGAGAGCAACGTCCGCAGCTCGGCCACGCGCTGTTTCTCCAAAGCATCAATGCGCTGCAGCAACTGCACTTGGGTTTGTTCCAAACTCAGCAGGCGTTGCTGCAAAGACTCCAACACGGAACTCGGGATCAAGACGGCGTCGGACCCCTTGTCCCCTTCGGGAACATTGGGCCGAGCGTTGCTGCTTGGGGAGAGGGCAAGAATCGAAAGAACAATGACAAAGCTCGTCCAGCGCATGATTGCATCCCTTCTCAACATTCCGTCCGGTTGCCACCGCGAGAAGTCATTCCCTCCCGTGCCCTATTCTACAGGACCCGGATCGCCCTCCGTTCGGAGAGAGCCCCTCCGCCGAAGGAACGGGGAAATGTCCGCACTATCCTCCTGTCCACTCCCTCGCGCCGATCCATGTGCGGGCGAGGGGTCCAACGGGAACGACTCTCCTCACGAAGCCCGAACGCCGAACTCGCAGCAACGGCATTGACGCCAGTGAAGGACGAGAGACGCGTGCGGATAACTCACGAATCCCGAATCGAAAGTGCGGAACGGATTTTCATCGTTTGGTCGAGGCGTCGCCCTGCCCCGAGTCCAGAGACCAATCAGGTCCCCATGCAGCACTTCTTGAATTTCTTCCCGCTGCCACAAGGACACGGGTCATTGCGTCCTGCTTTGGCGTCGTCGCGCCGCAGCGGCTCTGCTCGCTCGACACTTTCCCCTGCCGATCGGTCCCCACGAAGGATCTCGGCGAAGGTCGCCGTGCTGTCCTTGAACAACTTTTTGACACCGCGCGGCGGCTTCCAGTCCTTGTTGGTTTCTTCCAAATGCTCGTAGTACGCCGCGACCAAAGGCACTGCCTGTTCCGCACCGCGCCGCTTCGCCGCAATGCGTTTCGGCAAGTGGTTCAACAGGAGCTCCCGGATCTGTTCCAGATCCAGGTCTTCCGGTTTGCATCCCATCTCTTTGTGGGATGAATCCAGAAACACTTTGAGAAAGCTGGTCGCAGATTCCTGGTCGACGTCTTCCAGGGACTTCCAACGGTTGGACCGCATGAAATCCTGAAGTGCCGAGTGAACGCTGCGTTCGTTGGCTCGTTGGAGGTAGGGATCCTGCATTGCTTCCTCGCGCTCCGCCTTCGTCCGTCTAGCCCACCGACTTCATTCCGCTCGGGTGGCTCGTCAGCAACACGAGCCCGGTTCGCAGTCGGTGCCGGACTTGGTCTCTCGATATCCCACTCCCTTGGTCTCCCGAGGATGCCGCACCAGATTGTCGGAACAATCGAAAACCGGGGCTTCTTCGACCGGAATGGGAATTCTCGGAGGCACGGGCAGAATCTGGTCACCGTACGGCTGCTTTTGGTAGAGCTGGTAAGTCTTTTCACAGACCGCCGTGCGCACCCCACGGCGCAGGACGTGGCCGTCGTCGTCCAGCACCTCTTTCCAAGGACCGGCATAGATCACCGCCTGATTGCGGTCCAAGCAAGGGCCGTGCTTTCCCTTGAACGCCTCCACCGTGACCGAGCGGAACTCAATGCCCTCCACTGTCGTCCACGGGTCTGGGCCGCGTTCGACAATCCGGATGCCGTGAAAACCAGCCGCCTCAAAGGCCTCGAGGAACGAGTCTTCGCGAAACGCTCCGCTGATGCAGCCGCTCCACAGGGCTTCATCGTTCTGCATGTGCTCGGGGATGTCTTCGTCGGACACGATGTCCGAGATGACCGCCCGGCCGCCTTTCTTGAGCACGCGGAAGATCTCTCGAAACAAGGTGGTCTTGTCTTCCGGACGCACCAGGTTCAACACACAGTTGGAGACCACCACGTCCATCGAATCACTGGCGATCAGGGCGCGATCCCGACGCAGCTGGTCGCAATGGGACTCCAGAGAGAGAAAGTCGGCGGAAGTCTTCACCGGGTTCTTCGCCAGCCAGCCCTCGACCTGGTCCAGGTCGAGCTGCAGATCCTGGATCTTGCCGCGTTTGAACACCACATTGTCGTGACCCACCCGTTCCGCAACCGTGGGGGCGTGACGGCGAGCCACCGCCAGCATCTCGTCGTTCACGTCGACGCCGGTGACTGACCCTTCCGGTCCGACCACCTGGCTGGCGATGAAGCAGATCTTGCCGGTCCCGGAACCGAGATCCAGGACGTGCTCCCCCGGTCGCAGATGCTTCGAGGGATCTCCACAGCCATAGTCACGTTCGATGACCTCGGGGGGAATTACCTCGAGGTACTTGGCGTCATAGTCGACCGGGCAGCACAGCTCCGGAACCCGCCCCTTGGCGCCTTCGGTGTAGCGCTCGCGAACCGCGGTTTCCACGTCCAACGGAATGGGCCGTGAACCGTTCTTGTCAGTCATGGGAAAGGAGGCTCCTCATGGGTCGAGGGGGGCGGCGGGAAGGATACGATGGACCTTGGGCACCCGGCTCCTCGTTCGTACGACAGGCAACCCGTCAGGGTAGCAGGAATCTGCAGGAACCTTCATGACCCGTCTCGCCGACAGCATCCTGCTCGGAACCGACGCTGGTGTCCTTCAATACCGCGACGGCGCCGTCACTCCTCTGAGCAGTGATCAAGAGCAGGTCACGGCCTTGGCCCGGCTTGGCGACTCGGAACTCGTGGCGGGGACGGCGGGGGGTGGATTGTTTCGGTCTCAACGAGGGACCACGGAGTGGGCTCGGGTCAGCAACGATCTCGACGGTTCCATCGAAAGCTTGTGTGTGACCACCCCGAAGCGGGTGCTGGCGGGAACCTCTGCAGGCACGGCTTGGCGCAGCGACGATCGAGGAGAAACCTATCACGCCCTGGAACTCCCCGGGATGCACGCAGAGGTCGATCACCCGCTGTCGTTTCAACGGATCGCGAGACTTCCCCTGCACTTCGTTGCGTGTGCGGCACAAGGAAAGCTGTGGAAGACCATCGACGGTGGCTCGCGCTTCGAAACCTGCAAACCGGGAATTCCCGGTCCCTTCCATGGCGTGGCGGTTCATCCTCGCGACCCAGACACCTGGGTCCTTCTCTTGCCGGGATCCATCGCCCGTTCCAGCGCCGCCGGCAACTCGTTCCACAAAACCGGGCGGTGGCCCGACGGCATGCAACCCGCCGTCGCCTGGTTCGCTCCGCAGTCCCCGCACGCGCTATGGGTCCTGGCTCAACCGTCTGCACGACCGACGGCTGACTCTTCCACGCTGTGGACCAGCACCGATCTTGGGGACACGTTTCAACAAGTGAACCCACGTTTGGTCGACCACGCCCGAGATCCGACCGGAGAAATCACCTGCATGACCGCCAGGTCTCACATCCAAGGGTTCCAGGTCTTACTCGGAACGGACCGCGGCGAACTGCTGGTGCTGGAACATTCCAAGACCGCATCCCAACAAATCGTGAGCGGGCTTCCCCCCATTCGCACGATTCTGATGACGCCGGCCATCAGCGGTGACCCTTCGACTTCGGGCATTCACCTGCTGCCCTAGCCCGATCCGACCTTTTCGCTTCGGTCTTCGCCCTCGAATCGTCGACGCGTCCACCGATTCGCCCTTGGTCCGACTCCTTCGCTGCAGGCTGCTGACAAAGAGAGCCCCGTCCTCGAAAAGAGGACGGGGCTCATTTCGCATCCGTTCGGTGTCGTTCTCAGTTGGTCGATCTACAGAGCGGACGGTTACTCAGCATTGAGAAAAGCCACATCCGTGGCACTTCACACAGCCCTCTTCGAAGGCCAGATTGCCGGAGCATTCCGGGCACTTGACCTTGAACAGGGTTTCCTTGTCCGGGCCGCCACCGAGGTCGACGGCCGGCTGAGGCATCGCCGGAGCCAGATTGTTCATGTCGACTTCGCCCAAAAGCAGGGCGCGCAAACCGGATTGCTCCTTGACCAGCAAGTACTTGCGGAGCGCGTGGGCCAACCCATCGGCCAGCGACATGATCCGACCATCCTTACTGGGGACGGAGAGACTGGAGCCGATGCCCCCGAGCTGGCCGATTGCCAGGGACAGCTCGCCGTTGCAGCGGAGGAACAAGGACAAGATGCGGCAGATGGCTTCCAAGTCGGAGTTGGCCAGGTCGCCGCCCTTCCCGAGCTGCGCGAATACTTCTCGCTCGAACCCGGTGTCCGGCTCGACGCTTATCTTCACGTGCATGTTGCCGAACGGGGTGAACTGGCGCACCCGAACGCAGGGCATGATTTCCGGGAGACGAACCGGACGGACCGGCTTGGTCGGATCCGGTTCTTGGGCGCCTCCGGTGCCGGCGGCTCCCTCCTTGCCCTTCAAGGTCATCGGCTGAATCGGACGGCTGCCGTCCCGGTAAACGGTGATGCCCTTGCACTTCAGGTCATAGGCCAGCTGATAGGCGGCTTCCACGTCCGCGGTGTCGGCCTCCGGCGGCAAGTTGATGGTCTTGCTCACGGCCGCGTCGGTGTTCTCCTGCCAAGCCGCTTGCATGCGCACATGCCATTCCGCATCGACGTCTCGCGCCGTCCGGAACACGCCGCGCAAGTGCTCGGGCAGCTTGTCCAGGTCCTGCACCGTGCCGCTGGTCGCGGCGTGGTGGATGATCTCCTCGATCACTTCCTTGTCGTCGAACTCCTCCTCCAGCACTTCGCGGAAGATGGGGTTGACCTCATGCAGCGTCTTGCCATCCAGCACCTGACGGGTGAAAGCCAGAGAGAAGATCGGCTCGATGCCGCCGGAGCAGCCGGCGATGATCGAAATGGTTCCGGTCGGCGCAATGGTCACGGTGTGAGCGTTGCGCATCTTCAGACCGTGCTTGGTGTCCCAGGTGGAACCCTTCCAGTTCGGGAACACTCCGCGCTGCTCGGTGAGCTCGCTGCTCATCTCCCAGGCGGTCTTCTGGATGAAGGAGCCCAGCTTGCGGGCCAGATTCAAGGCTTCGTCGGAGTCGTAGCGAATGCCCAGGTGGAACAGCAGGTCGGCCCAGCCCATCACGCCGAGCCCGATCTTGCGGTTGGCTCGGCAGGCGGCGTCGATTTCCGGGGTCGGATAGTTGTTCGCTTCGACGACGTTGTCGAGGAAGCGCACCGACGTTCGCACCGTGGTCTTCAGCGCGTCCCAGTCGATTCGCTCGTTGACTCCCCCGCGCACGTTCTCTTTGTAGAAGTGGTCGAGGTTCACCGAGCCCAGGTTGCAGGCTTCGTAGGGTCCGAGCGGCTGCTCGCCGCAAGGATTGGTGGCTCGCATCTCGAAGGCGTTCGGGGTCTGGTTGTGACGATTGATCTCGTCGATGAAGATCAAACCGGGCTCGCCAGTGTCCCAAGCACGCTTGACGATGCGATCCCACATCTCCTGGACGGTGACGTAGTTGCCGCGGTTCTCGTCGGTCAGTTCCGCCCCGTATTCCACGTTGTTGTCGGCCTTGCGCAGGTAGCCAGTGGCGCCGGTTTGGGGGTTCCGAACCATGTGAGCCGACTCGGGCTCTTTCTTGAAGGTATCCATGAACTTGTCGGTCATGGACACCGAAAGGTTGTAGTTGGTGACCTGGGTCAGGTCCGATTTGATGTCGATGAAGTGAACGATGTCCGGGTGGTCGATGCGCATCATTCCCATGTTGGCACCGCGCCGGAATGCACCCTGCTGGATGGCGTCCGTGACACCGGACAACATCTTCAGGAACGACAGGGGGCCATCGGTCGTGCCGCCGGAGGAGGCGACGATGGCACCGCGTGGCCGCAGCTGAGACAGGTCCACGCCGGTACCGCCCCCGGCCCGCTGGACCAATGCGATCTGCCGGGCGGTCTCCATGATGTCCGGAATGGAGTCATCCAGCGGCAACACGAAGCACGCGGACAACATTCCCAGTCGACGACCAGCATTCATCAGAGTCGGCGAATTCGGCATGAACCGCCGATCCACCATCAAGCGATAGAACGCTTGTTCGATTTCCTGGCGCGCTTCCGGAGAGACGCCCCATCCCTCTTCGACCGAGGCGAGGGTGCGAGCCACCCGGCGGAACAATTCCGTCGGCGTCTCGATGATCTTTCCCTCGGCATCCCGGTTCAGGTACCGGTTTTCCAACACCGTGATGGCATTGGCGGTGAGATCGAGTTCTTCGTTCCCTGCTCCCGTGCCCGCCGTTCCGCGAGCGTCCTTGTTCAACACAGCCTTAGAAGGCTTGATCACGCGCCTTCCCTCCCCTGGATTCCAAGGGGCGACCCCCAGCCCCTCTGGAGGGCCCGAAAGCGCCTCTCAGTGGGTGCCAAAAGCCGCCCGGCCTCCCCTAACAAAACCCGAAACGAGTGCTGACTACCACACAACATCTAGTGCCGAGCCCAGTTGCTAACCCAACCTGTGGGAATCTCTTTACCCAGAAAACACGAATTCACCTCGCGCGTCAACAGGATTCGAGCGGTGGATTCTTCCCATTCCTCACCCCCAGGAGAACGGGCAAGAACGGTACAGTGAGGGGCTTGTTTTCGGCCCCGGAGATGCCCTTTGAAACAGTTCCAGGAGACCCTCGAAATCCCCACTCGAGGCCGCGGATTGGTGGAAATCACCGGCCCGGTTCGGTCCCTGGTGGCCGGCGCGGGCATCGACTGCGGGCTTTGTCACGTGTTCGTCCAGCACACGTCCGCTAGCCTTGTGGTCCAAGAGAACGCGGACCCGTCGGCGAAGCGGGACCTGGAGTCGTTCCTCGAGCGCATTGCGCCGGAGAATGACCCGGATTACACCCACACGGCCGAGGGTCCCGACGACATGCCCTCCCACCTTCGATCCGCCATCACCAAGACGACCGAGACCATCCCGGTCCGGGGGGGATCGCTCGCTCTGGGAACCTGGCAGGGCTTGTTCCTGTGCGAACATCGGGCCGCCCCCCATCGACGCCGACTCTTGATTCACGTTCTTGGCGAGTGACCTCGCCCCGTTCAACGGAGTTGCCTATGACCTCTGAAGGAACCGCCGAAGAGTTGCATTCCGCCGAAGCCCCCACCCTTCGCACCGGGGACAACCTGTACCCCGTGGAATTGAAGATGACGTTCGGCGACGAAGAGCTGTCGATCGATGTCCCCGAAGGCGTCTGGAATCCCACGCCTCACGGCATTCACCTGGGTCATGTTCTCAGCAAGATGGACTTCGGCGGCCAAGAGATTCTCGAACTCGGCACGGGCTGCGGCATTCACGCCGTTTTGCTCGCACGCCGCGGCGCCTCGAAGATGGTTCTCACCGAGATCAACCAAGAGATTCTCGATCTCGCCAAGCACAACCTGGATCGCCATGACGTGACGATCCCGGTGCGCTACGACGTCGCGGATTGGACTCAGGTCGAAGGCGGTCCGTTCGACCTTTTGATCACCAACCCTCCGTTCACCAAATCTGGCAAGCGCTATCGACGGTACTTCATCGACACGCTGATCCTGGACACCCACAAGCTGGTCAAGCCGGGCGGCTCACTGGTGTTCATCCAGTCCAGCATGGCCGACATCCCCCGCAGCATCCGCTTGATGGAAGAGAACGGAATGACGGTCGAGGTCCTTGGGGAAACGGATGGTCCTTTCCGTCCCTACTACTTCGATGATCCCGTCTACCTACGCGAAATGGCTTCCATCCCGGGCTCGTACACGGTCCGCGACGGCGTGCACCACGAACGGCTGATCGTTCTGCGCGGCCGTCTCAACGGCTGAGAAGGCGACCAAGAAACACCACCCCACACGGAGTTGATGCACTCATGAATCACGCACACTTCCAGGTTCCCGGCGCCCACAATGAGCCGGTCCTCGACTACCGCGCGGGTTCTCCCGAACGCAAGGAAATCGAGTCCAAGATCACCGAGCTGCGCGGCAAGGAACTCGACATTCCCTTGGTGATCGGCGGCAAAGAAGTCCGCACCGGGAAGACCGCAGACTGCGTCGAACCCCACAACCATGGTCACCGCTTGGGCCAGTACCACAAAGGCGGCGCCAACGAGGTGCAGCAGGCGATCGAGGCTTCGCAAAAAGCCTGGCACGACTGGTCCCGCACCCCGCTGGAAACCCGTGCTGCCGTGTTCCTCAAGGCCGCGGATCTCTTGGCCGGCCCCTATCGCTCGACCATCAATGCCGCCACGATGCTCGGTCAATCCAAGACCGTGTTTCAGGCAGAGATCGACGCGGCTTGCGAGTTGGCGGACTTCTGGCGCTTCAACGTCGCGTTCGCGGAACAGCTCTACCAAGACCAGCCGATGTCCGCCGCGACCATGTGGAATCGGGTGGAGTACCGACCGCTGGAGGGCTTCGTGTTCTCCATCACCCCGTTCAACTTCACTTCCATCGCGGGCAACTTGCCGACGGCACCGGCGATCATGGGCTGCACGAATCTGTGGAAGCCGGCCTCCAGCACGGTGTACTCCAACTACGTGATCATGCAGATTTTGCAAGAGGCCGGTCTGCCGGACGGCGTGGTCAACTTCGTGCCCGGCTCGGGTCGCGAAGTCGGCGACCCGGTGATGAGCTCCCCGCTGTTGTCTGGGCTGCACTTCACCGGCTCGACCGAAGTGTTCCGAGGCCTGTGGAACACCATTGGCCAGAACATCGCCGAGTACAAGAACTACCCGCGGGTTGTCGGCGAGACTGGTGGAAAGGACTTCATCTTCGCCCACGAATCCGCCGATCCGGACGCGCTGGTCACCGCCATCGTGCGCGGTGGTTTCGAGTACCAAGGCCAAAAGTGCTCCGCAGTGTCTCGAGTGTTCGTGCCCAACTCGCTGTGGAACACCATCAAGGACAACTTGGTCGAACAAGTTCGCGGCCTGTCCATGGGCGATCCCACGGACTTCACGAACTTCATGGCGGCCGTCATCGACAAGGGTGCGTTCGACAAGATTTCGGGGTAT
The DNA here is from genome assembly GCA_028289345.1 of Planctomycetota bacterium. Taxonomy (GTDB): domain Bacteria; phylum Planctomycetota; class B15-G4; order B15-G4; family SIAN01; genus JANQQL01. The sequence goes on from JANQQL010000015.1 coordinate 424,824, forward strand.
GTCGAAGAAGCGAAGTCATCCGCCGACGCCGAGATCTTGGCGGGCGGTGAGTGCGATGGTTCGAAAGGCTACTTCATCCAGCCGACTCTGATCCAAGCGAAGAAACCTCAGTTCCGCACCATGTGCGAAGAGATCTTCGGCCCGGTCGTCACGGTGTACGTCTACGACGACCAGAAGATGGACGAAGCCTTGGAGCGCTGCGACAGCGATTCGATCTATGCCCTCACCGGCGCCGTGTTCGCTCGCGATCGCGCCGCCGTCGACAAGGTCGCGGATCGCTTGCGTCACGCCGCCGGCAACTTCTACATCAACGACAAACCCACGGGCGCCGTGGTCGGCCAGCAGCCGTTCGGCGGCAGCCGAGCCTCGGGCACCAACGACAAGGCGGGCTCCATGCTGAACCTGATGCGCTGGTGCACGCCTCGAACGATCAAGGAGAACTTCGTCCCGCCCAAGGACTATCGCTATCCACACATGGATGGATAGTTCGACGATTGGCTCGCGAAACCCCGACTGACACCCGTGGAAGTTCGGCAGCTCAAAGCACCCGCCACCGAGCCACGGAAATTCCAGGAGAAGCCGGGACGAGGGAATGCCGCGTCAGCGACCACTCTTCGGTGAAACATGACGACCGACGCGGAACGATGGGATGAAAAGTACCGGGGGATGCTCGCGGAAGAGCGTCCCCCGGATCCGTTCGTGGAGCAGGCCCTCGATCGGCTCGGGTCGGGAGCCGACAAGCCAGCCGTCGACGTGGCTTGCGGACTCGGACGCCACACTCGATCCTTGCTGCGGCGCGGCTACACGGTGGAAGCGTGGGACGTCAGTGCCGTCGGGCTCGAGCAACTCGAACAGCGATTGCAGAACGAGACCGGGAGCTTTCTCACGCGCCAGGTCGATGTCGGGCAAATGGCGTCATGCCCTCAACGGTTCGAGTTGGTGCTCGTCGCGGACTTCTTGCATCGACCGCTCTTCTCCCAGGTCGAATCCTGGCTCGCACCCGGCGGGCACTTCCTGATGGTCACCTTCACCCAGGATCATCCGGCGCCAAAACCCGGACCTCAGTATCGCCTGGAACCGGGAGAGCTGGCGCGATCGGTGCCGGAACTTCGAACCCTCTGGTACGAGGAGGTCGAGGGACGAGCCGGTCTGCTCGCGGTGCGAACCTCCTAAGATCGTCGGCACGTTCGTTCGCCAGCCATGGTTGTCTCCGAACTCGAACCGGTTCTGAGGCAAACGGGCATCCGAAGAAATCCCGTCGTCGATTCGCTGCGACCGTCGTTGTCGAGAAGCCATCGGGCAAACCCGATCATCGCGTCGAAGAATCGCGCCCCTGACAAGGAGTTCCACAACCAATGAGACGACTCGTGCTGTGGATCTTGCCGTGCTTCGGGATGTCCGCTTGTGCCCATCTGCCGGGCGAACTGGTCGTGCAGCAGGACCTGCTGACCCTCGCCCAAGAGCAGGCCGAAGCACCGCCCGGGCCACCGCGAATGCTCTATCAGTCCGAGCACCAGACCGTGTTCTTGGTGACTCCCCGGGAACCGATTCCCCGGCACGTCCACCATCACAGCGAGGAGACGGTGTTCGTACTGCAAGGCCAAGGGATCCTGCACATTCCCGGCGGAGATCGAGTGGTGAAGGCGGGAGACTTCATGGTGCTCCCACGCAACACCCCCCATGGCTTCACGCCCACCGGAGACGAACCAGTGGCCGCCCTCTCCTCTTTCAGTCCACGGTTCCGAGACGGAGACCGAGTGGCGGTGGAGTGAAGGGATTCGGTAGCAAGGACGCTGTTTTCCCCAACGCTCCGCGGACTCACCGGCGCCGTGCGAGCATCAGGAGAACTGCGCACTCGGGCCTCGAGGGTTCGATCGAGACTTCAGACATCCCGATCTTTCCAAATGTGGCCAGGAAGACTGATTAACGCTTCTGGTCCTCACAACTAGACAGGTCCTGCGACTTTGGCCTGGTTGCAATGCGTCACCTCTCAGTCCATACGCAGAGGGTCAGAATGATGAAAGAGAAGGTGACATACCAGCGAAGGTGCGCCTGGACGTGGTGAGCTGGAGCAAACAAGCTGACATCTCCAAAGACGTTCCCAACAATCCAGACAGGTATCCATGGAACTGAGAGGAGGTAGGAGCCGACCAACATTCCTATGAGAGTGAAAACAAGCGTTGCCGGCGTCGCGATAATCGATAGCAACAGGCCAAAACCAAAGAGCAGGAGCGGATTGGTATCAACGCCGGCTGAGTGGCGCGAGCAGGCAAATACTAGAGCTTGAAACGACCAAGCTGCGAGGATGACAACACTGGGGTAGTCGTTAACAAGAGATTGAAGCATTAGACTTAGACATCCGTTTGCCGAGAACTACTGCTACGGCTGAGGGTTATTCATTGAGAATTCGGAGTTGGCTAAGATCTCAATGATAGGGTCCCACTAAGTGCAGAGGCCCAAGTTCCCAGTTACGCGTGACGTGATCTGACATTACCAAACGTGCACCCTGAAACCTGGACGTCAACCAGGACCAACAGAGTGCGGAGTCACTACTCCTACGACTGTAAGTGAACCCGTAGAGCCGGGTGTCTTCGATCACAACTAGCCCGCAGGAGTAGGGCTGGCCGGAACGAGGACGACCTGCCGCAAGGCCTAGTGGCCGGAAACCAAGATCCGCGCCGAGGATTCGACGCGGTATTTCAAAATCTAATGATTTCCTGCCTCAACAAGGCCACCAGTTTCGGAACAACCGACTGCCAGGACCGTCCGTGATCCCACCGCATTCAAGAACGAGGCCAGCTCAGAACCCGTTCTCCAACACCACTTCCGAAAGCGGTAGCTGGCCGGGCTTTGGCCACGGATCCTTGGTGGCCTTGCCAATGGCGACCATGGGTCCCATGACGTGATCGTCGGGGAGCCGGATCATTTCGGCCACTTTGTCGATCTCGAATCCGATCATCGGGCACGAGTCGTAACCCATGGCCTTGGCCGCGAGCATCAAGTTCTGCATGGCCATGCCGATGGAACGTTGGGCCTCGTCGCGCTGCAGCCACTCGCGTCCCTCGTGGAACGGAGCCATCCAATTCACCAGGAGTTCCGCGACGTCTTTGGGGGCGTTCGCCCAATAGCGGTTCGGGTCTTTCTTCCACGCCATGACATCCGCCGTCATGATCACTAACAACGAGGCGTCGGTCATCTGAGCCTGGTCATTTCCCTCGGCGCGGATCTTGCGCCGCAACTCTGGGTCCTTGGCCAGCACGAAGCGCCAATGCTGAATGTTGAAACTGGTCGGCGCCTGAATCGCCGCTTCGAGCAGGCGCTTTTCTTCGTCCGCAGTGAATCGGTGATCGGGGTCGAAGTGCTTCACCGCGCGGCGCTGGTAGATGGCGTCGAACGCGTCCATGTTCGCTCTCCTGTTTCGAATCAATGGTCCCAGAGTTTGTTTCGCAGGATAGCGTTCGTTCACCCGGATCCACTGGTCGCCGACATCGATTCCATCCAAGGCACCGCGGGGAATTCCTCGATCATGATTCACTCCGGCGCACCATCGGGCGATCGTGGCAACTCCCGGCGGTCACACGTCGGACAGGTTGCGTCGCATGAGTCGGCCGTGGGGTCCCTCGGAATCACGCTCCAGTTCGAACACGTCTCCGGGAACGTCGCGAAGGCTCGCAGTGGCCTGATCCAACAAGGCCCGGTCATCATCGGAGAAGCGGAGCGAGGCAGCCGCAAGAGTGCTTTCGAGGTGTTTGCCGTGGAAGGTTCCGACCATCACGCCAGCGACACGGGGGCGATCCATCGCGAACCGCAGGGCCACGGAAGCGATCGGCACCTGATGACGATCGGCGATGGTGCGGAGAGCCTGCAAGAGCCGCTGGTAGACGGTCCAACCCCCGACCTCCTCGATGATCACGCGGTACTTGCGCTGAGACCGATTCGCCGGAACCTCAGGGGGACTTTGTTCGAGGAAGCGATCAGCAAGGAAGCCCCCCGCCAGCGCGCCGTAGCACAGCAATGAAAACTGGTGGCGCTCCGCCAAAGGAACCATGTGCTGTTCGGGACGACGGTCCAGCAACGAATACTGCACTTGGTTGCTGACCAACGGCACCCCGGCGTCCAGCATCTCTGCCATCCGCACTGCGTCGAAGTTGGTCGCCCCCACGTGGCGAATCTTGCCGGCGGCGCGCAACTCGGTGAGCCACCGAGCAGCCTCGACGTAACCGGGCACCCCATAGTCCCACCACGAAAACTGCACCAAATCGAGGCGCTCGACACCCAGTCGTTGAAGGGAGCGATCGATGACGCGCTCCACCGACTCCTTGTCCAGACGGGAGAGCTGATCGAAATCCGGCACGTACTTGGTGTGGATCTGAACCGGACAGCCCTCGGCCTGCAGACTGGAGCCGTGAGCGGCAAGGAACCGGCCGAAGCGCTCCTCGACTCCGGTGTAGATGTCCGCGCAATCGAACGTGGTCATTCCTGCGCGGACCATCCGTGCCAAGGCTTCGAACAAATCCGCCTCGTCCACCACCGCCTCGCGATGTCCTACGGACAGCTGCCAGCCGCCAACGATCAACGCGGAACAGTCGTAGCCGTCGCTGCCCAAGGGGGAACGGGGAATCGAAACGCGCTCCATCTCAGCCATCCGCCGAAGGAGTCGGTCCGGGGGTCCGGGTCACTTCGGAGTGGCGAAACACGGAAGTTCCGGTGCGGGTGATACGAAACCGTGCGCCGCAGAGCGGATCGGGGCAGGCCACTTCGGCGTCGGTAGTCATCCAATCGTTTGTGTCGGTCGGTCGTTGCTTGGCCGGTAGCAAAGGCAACAGAGCCGCCAACGGATAGAGGGGAAAGGTCTGCCCCGGCGGAAACTCCAGGTTCTCGCCGTGCACGGTGAAGAAGTCCCCGGCCGCATGGTTGCACACCATCGGCCGGTCCCCTTCGACGACCTCGACTCTCAAGTCGAACAGCTCGAATTCATCGGGATGGTTCATGGAGAATCCTTGCCATGGTTGCGACACGGATGGGTCGTCGAAGAGATTTGCACCCTCGTCTTGGCCTCTTGTCGCTCGCCTGCCGGCGACCACGTCATGGCCTCGCCACCACTCGTTCCGCTTGCCACGGCCTCGACGCCTCCTCGACGTGCTCTCGAGTTTGCCGGAGCTGGCTCGCGTTGCCAGCCTCCCTTCCCCGGAAACTCAGAAACGGTTCTCATGGCGGGACCGACTGGCGGATCGCGGCGGTCCTTCTCGGACCTTGGCACCCCACCCTGCGTCGCCCAATCTCCGAAGGCTGATCCAATCCCCGGGGTTTGATTCTTCGCCGGAAGAGCAACCATCACGTGCAACCATTCGAAAGCCCTCTCGAGGCGATGGGTGGGAACCAGTCAGAGTTTTCTCCGAGCGAGTACTTGCCCGCATTGTTCATGAAGGCCCGCTCAGAATGGCCTATCTTCCTTTTGAGTTCCGCCATTCGCCCAGGCTTCCGTCGGGCTAAGGTTCCTGCTCGGGCATCCACAGCGGATCCACGCGGTGGCCAACAACGAGCAGATGATGGCGGGCACCACGGCCACGGAGCATTCATGACGAAGAGACAGCGCTGGGTCCTGGTGGCTGTCACCCTCGTCACGATCGCGTGTTCGACGGGGCGCTGGCTGATGGAGGGGTTGCCGCGCAAAGCATGGCGCGACGGTCCGACTCGCGTGTCCGCGGAGTACTGTCCCGATGGCATGGACCTGCAGATCGAACAGTTCGCCGAGGTCTTGAAGGGCAGTCCCGATGGGTGGAACCGCTACCTCACGGTGATCCGCCACAGCCATCAGGCCAGCACCTACCTGGTCGGCGTGTTGGCGGCCCCGCTGGTCTGCCTGGGTGTTCCGGCTCCCGTGGCATTCGCCGTGCTCAGCCTGGTTGCCTCCCTGTTGCTGTTGGGACTCCTTGCGCGACTCGTCGGAGAAGTCCTGGCGAATGCTCCCGGTTGGCAGCTGGCAGTTCTGCTCTTGTTCCTGATACACCCGGCCACGATTCGCTGCTTCGTCCGGCCGCAAACCGACGCATTGATGGCCTTGTTCGCCTTCACCAGCCTGTTCTACGCACGCCAGCTCGTGAAGGACCCGACCCGCGCCGCCACCTGGGGATTGCTCTGCCTGACCCAGTCGTTGGCCTGCTTCGTGAAGATCCACGGTCTCGCGCTGCTGCTGGTCCCCCCCGCCATCGCGTTCCTGATGGGGAGCCGCGGTCGAGTGATCCTGGCAACTCTCGTCTGGGGCACCCTTCTCCCGGCGGGGATTTGGAGTGGACTGTTCGCCGCGCTCGGTCTCTTCGGAACGATCGGTTACGCGTGGGACTACCTGGATCAGTTCTATTCCCAGTGGACGTTCGCGCACAATGCCAAGGTGTTGGCTTTGACAGTGGTCCCGCTGCTGATCCCCGCGCTTCTTCATCCGCGACTTCTGGGTGGACGGACGACCGTCGATTCCGGGCCGAAGGATCCAGCAGACACCCCCAGCGAGTTCCGCTCCGGCTTGCCCGCAACCCTGCTCCTCCTGGTTGGCGGCTTCGCGGCGATCATGGTGGTGTGCGAGCTACCACCACGGCCACGATTTCAGTTCCCGGGTCTTGCACCGTTGGTGTTCCTGGCCGTGCTTGGCATCAAGGAACGGTTTGGCAAGGGATTGGTGGCACGCAGCTGGGTCAGTGCCTCCTTCGGACTGTTCCTTTTGATCAGTGCCGGCCTGATCTACATCGACCTGTACAGCCGCTACTTCGGAAGAACCAAAGACCTGGCTCCCCTCGACACCTTCTTGATCCACTTTCTTTAGTCCGACGAGAGTGGCGCTATTCGTTGCCGTTGTCTCCGGACAAGATCCCCGCGGTCTGGTAGGCGAGTTGTTCGACCCGATCTTCGCGGATGGCCTGCCATAGCTGACCTCGAAAGGCCTCTTCGAGTGCCTCGTCGTGTCGGTCGAGGATCCCACCAGTTCCCAACGCACAGGTGAGGAACTGGTTCGTCAGAGGGATCATGGCAGGGTCATCGGGACCCGTGAGCTGGTCTCGCTGGGCGGTCGCGCTGCGACACAGATAAGGCAACGCGTCGCGGAAGTTTCCGGAAATGCGCGTCCACGAAGCCATCCCCAGTTCCATGCGGGCCACGGCGTTGACTTCGTCGGCCGCCTGGATGTTCTCCTCCAGGTAGCCGTTGCAGGCTTGCAGGAATCGAGGTCGCCAGCCCTCCGGCAGCGGGGGAATGGCGCCTTCCTGAGCGAGTTTCTCGGCCAAGAACAACGCAACATCTCGGTGTCCTTCGGCGGTGAGGTGAACGATGTCGAGGAAGCGATCGGGATCCGGAATCCCCAAGGACTCCGGCAAGGGCACCGCGTCGTTGAGGTCCCAGCACAAGTGACCGTCTCGCTTCGCCTGATCGCGAATTCCCTGATCCATGATCGAGTTGCGATGCAGGGGAGCCGCGTCGAGATCTCGAGCCTTTTGAAACGCCACCCTGGCTTGGGCTGATTTTCCTTCTCGGAGCAGGGCTTGGCCATGCAGGAAGTGCAGATCGGCACGTCGTGGGAACCGTTCGAGCAGAGGCTCGATCTTCGCGAGCGAGAGACGACTCGGCGCCTGCCAGGCGTCGAACACCAAAGCGTCGATCTCGGGAATCACTTCCAGCATGCCGAGCGGAGGCGTGCTCGCCAGATTGTCGCTGGTCAGGCAGAACACCAGCGGAGTGTCCCTGTCTGCCGCGACTGCGGAGATCCGCGCCAACGCCGCCTGGGTTCTCCTCACCAACAGATGCTGTTCTTGCTCGGTGATGGGAAGAGCGTCAAGCCCGGGCTGTGCCGGACGCGAGTCGCCCAGGTTCGCGAGCAGAGCTTCTCCACGCCCCTGCATGACTTTCGGTTCCGCACTCGCCAGGGTGGCCTGGGCGCCGGCCAGCGCAACCTGAAAACGACTGGCCCGGTCCTCAACCCACTCCACGGGAGTCCTTGGAATCAGTGTTCGTTCGGCGAAGAGCCGATTGCCGTACTCATTGCTTCCCAGAGTCACGATCCACACCGACGGCTGGTAGGAGGCGAGGTTCTCCGCCGCCACGGCGAGGCCCACGCTGTCGAGAGCCGGACGGGCGAGGAACTGACAGTCCACGTTTTTCTCGGGCAGTACTTCGGACAACCCCACTTCCAGCAACGAAGTGAATGCTGCGACCCCCGGTGGCATGTACGGAAAGCCCGAGGCGAGACTTGCGCCGAGAACCAAGACGCGCAAGTCGTCGTCGTTGGGCGGCGTCTTCCAGTCCTTCATCCCGCGCACCCCCCCCGGCACTTCGAGCACGCGCAGCCCCTGAGTCGGGTCGTGGGGAAGCAGGTTCCAGACCACCGTCATCACCAAGAAGCCTGCGACCAGCGTGACCGCGCTCGACCAAGGCACCGTCGCCCGCTTCTCCGAACCAGCAGAAGGCGTCGAGCCGAACTCGTCAGGCTCCTGTGGCGTCATTGGTTGTCGGGTCTCATTCATGATCAGAACTGGAAGTAGATGAACGGAACGCCCACCACCTTGCTGTAGGCGAACACACCCAAGCAGACCGAAGCCGCGGCTCCGGCGACCACGGGGGGCAGTTCGACGAATCCATGGCGCACCCCCCGTTTCCAACGATCGGGAAGGAAGTGAGTGCCAAAGCCAAGAACGAATGCCAACACCACGGAGGGCTGCCACGCGGGCCAGTCAGATCCGGGCAGCCTGCGCAATACGTCGAGCGCGGCGCTCAGGTCCTGGGCACGGAAGAACACCCATGCCAAACAGACCAGGTGAAAGGTGAGCAAGATGGCGAGCACCTTGCCTGGCAGGCCCGGCAACGCGCTTCCGAATCGCCGGTTCCACCACCGATTCACGCCGAGCCAAAGGCCGTGCAAGCCTCCCCAGAACACGAAGTTCCACTGGCTGCCGTGCCACAGTCCGCCCAACAGCATGGTCAGCATCAAATTGCGGTAGGTCTTCCAGGCGCCGTTCCGATTGCCTCCCAAAGGCACGTACAAGTAATCTCGCAACCAGGTGGACAGGGAGATGTGCCAGCGCCGCCAGAAGTCCGTGATGCTGGTGGCGCGATACGGCGCGTCGAAGTTCTCGGGAATGCGGAAGCCGAGGATGCGCGCGGTGCCGATGGCAATGTCGCTGTACCCCGCAAAGTCGCCATAGATCTGCAGCGCGTAGCCATAGATCCCGAGCAACACCACCGGTCCTTCGAGGGTCGATCCGGCACAGAACACGGGGTCGACCAGATGCACGGCCAGCACGTCGGCGATGACGATCTTCTTGCCGAGCCCTTCCAGGATTCGATACAGGCCGCTTTGCAAGTCTTCCCGGGTCACCGTCCGCGGCTGCACGAGCTGGGGAAGAAAGTCGCGAGCCCGAACGATCGGCCCCGCGACCAGCTGAGGAAAGAACGCCACGAACAAGGCGAACTCGCTCAAGGAACGGGCCGGACGGATCTTTCCCCAGTAGATGTCGATGGTGTAGCTGAGACTTTGGAAGGTGTAGAAGCTGATACCGACCGGAAGCAACACGTCGAGCGCGGGCAAATCGGCACCCAGCAGCTGCACCATGTTCTCTCGAAAGAACCCGTAGTACTTGAAGACTGCCAGCGTCCCGAGGTTGCCGATCAGGGACAGCAACAGGAGAAGCCGGCGCCGGGCAACCTCCGACACGTCCAGCTTCGCCATTCGTCCGCCCACCCAGTAGTCGAGCAGCGTCGAGCCGACGATCAGCACCAGGTACTTGGCATTCCAGCAGGAGTAGAAGTAGTAGGACGCGGCGAGCAGAAACCACCGACTCAGGGTCCAGCGCTGACGAAGTCCCCAGAACACCGCCACCACGGTCACCAGAAAGACGCCGAACTCGGTGGTGCTGAAGTTCATCGCGGTGGTCGAGCGCAGCCGAAGACGGACACCGGTCGTTCCCGATCACCCGAGTGAGCTCCGACGATCTCCCTGTTTCGGAAGGGACGAGCCGCATCGTGATCGCGGTGATCTCTCGAGCGGCAGGCGGTGGAGGTCAGGTGGGGAATCGACCGGTTCCTCGGAGCTTCCCTCGGGAAGAAAGAGAAGGCGAGTCCCGGCTGGAAGCCGAAAGACTTTCTCGACGTCGTCACCCGGTGGTCGGCAGACACCGCGCCGTGGATCGCTGAGAAAGCCTTGCCGCACCACATCAGTCGTTCGCGCCGTCGAACCCTCCCTAGTGGCGGGCTCCCCTTGGAGCCAACGCCGAGGGCCAAGAATCGGAAGGAGGCACGTCCGAAGCCTTTTCCAATGCCTCTCAGGCCCGGGTCATTCATCGAGGCTTGCTGCCGAATGGCCCAAGTCCTTTCTGGCTTCGTCATTGCGACGTTTTCCATCGCCCACGAGGCGTCGAACACGCCAAGGATGGGAACTCGCGGGAAGCATAGCACGCGGGTCGATCCGCCACCGGCCCGGTGCGACCTGGAAACCAAAGGGTCGGCGGGCTATCAGTGGGCGCTCTCGATCGAGCCACCACGGAAGGCGGAACACTCCCGCTGGACGGGCTTCGACACCGCCTCCTCCTCTTCCGGACCTCGGCCCGATGACCTCTGACCCTTCCGACTCCTCCGGACCTGCCGAGTCAAACTCGCCCGAGTCGGACGCCGCGCGGGAACAACAGCAGCGCGAACTCCTCCAGCGTGAAGCCCACTTCTGGGACGTCCAAGAGGAGCAAATCGAGTCGCTTTACCAGCGCCCCCACGACTGGCGACTGGTTCCGGACCTTGCCGAGCGCATCATCCAGCCGCGCATCGATCGCATTGGGAAGCTCCTGCGCCAGTACAAGATCACCAGCATGCTGGACGTGGGCTGCGGCAACGGTTGGTTCTGTCACGGCTGCGCGGATCAAGAAGGCATCCGATCCTACGGCGTGGACCTCTCCCAGAAGAAGATCGACGAGGCCTGGCGGCTGGCCAAAGAACGCAACCTCGAGGGGCTCTGCCACTTCGAAGCCAAGGACGTCATGGACTTCGAGATTCCCGAAAAGGTCGACCTCTTGACCTCCCACGGGAGTCTGCACCACTTCCCGGACCTGGAGCACCAGCTGCCCGAGATGGTGGATCGCTTCCTGAAGCCGGGCGGCTACATGCTGTTCATCGAGCCCCACTACGAAGGCATGTCTCCGGGGATCCGCGAGTTCGTCCTGAAGATGGTGAACTCCAAACTGTTCGGGCGATTCTTCGACGTCGACTTCTATTTGGAAGTCAGCCGCCGTCAATCCCTCGACGGCCCCGAAGAAGAGCCCGAAGAAGGCGAAGTCAACATTCGCGGCGAAAGCCCCGCCGGCCTAGAGTTCTTCGAAGACCACCCCGAAATGTCCGACATTTTGAAGAAGGACTACGACGTCCTCGAAGAACACTACTACCACTACTTCTCGGGCCACTTCTCCAACGTCTTCTACATCTACCAGAAGTCGAAAATCGTCCGCGGGATCTATCGCATCCTCTTGCCGCTCATTGTCGGCCTGGACACCCACATGTGCCGCAAGCCCTCCTCCCAGGAGTATGCGGAAGAAGGGCTGTGGTTCTTGCGGCGGGCGCCGGGGAGCCAACCGAAACCGAGGGCGCAAGAACTCCTCTAGTCCGCGGCAGGCTCGACCAGCTGCATGCGCCGCATCTCGGTGGTCGCGACGATGCGCTCTCTCTCATCTTTGGCTTGCACCCACCAGTAGACCGGCTGTCCCTTGCCGAACTGGAGATGGAAGCGAGTGACGTCGAGAGGGAACGGGACTCGGGCTTTGGCTTGGCCCGGCTCAGGATCCGGGAGGGTCAGGATCGTCGCGTTGGCGGGGCCGGTCATGACCAACCGCTGTTCCGTGCCCGGGTGCACCTGGTACTCGAACCAGAGCGCTGACTCCTCGACCGCCATGGTGACGCCGTCTTCGGGCGCGTAGATCTCGAGCACCGGGAAGCCGTTGGCGAGTTTGCGCAGTGGTTTGTCGAAGGTCGCTTTCTCGAGCCGCGATTCGAACGGGTTCCACAGCAACACCGATGCCTCGGGATTGCTCAACGCCAGGGCGATGGGGGGCTGCCCTCGCGTCAACGACAGCCCGTACACCAGCCGTTCGTTTTCAGTGAACGGAGGGTTCAGCAGATCGTGGATGCCGTACATCAGGCAAGGCGCCACTGGCTGCTGGGCCTCACTCATGGTCAAGCGCGGATAGTCGCCGATGAATACGGGCTGGTCCAACGGGATGCCTTCGGTCAGCTCCAAGGCCTGTTGCTGGATGGCGAGGGTCGTGTCGCCACACTCTTTGTAGTACTCGAGGTCCTGCTGCAACAGGTAACCGAAGCGCGCCGCGATCAATACGGGGATGACCAGGGACGCCACCCGAGTCACGCCATTGCGCGGGAGCCAGCGCAGCACTGCCATGGTGAACAGGCTGAGCCCCGCCGAAGCGACGTACCAGTAGCGCCCATTGCTGGGAATCACCGGCATGGTGAGAAAGGGCGCCAGGGAACTCAGAATCCACACCCAGGAGAACAACAGCGGTCGCGGATCATCCTCTCGCTGACGAATCCACCAGCTGGCGGCCACAAACGGTAAGAACAGAAACAGGAAGCCGAGCAAAAGGCCCATCCCAGGAATCGGTCGAGGCGGGACGACCGGGTCCAGCAGCGCTCGCAGGAGCGGCTCGAAGCGAGTCAGCAGCATCCATGGACCGCTTGCCGTGAGATCGTCGCTGACGCTGTCATAGCCTCCGAGAAACGTCCCGAAGAGTGCCAGGCGAAGACCGAGGTAGGCCAGGCACGGCACGCCGAACGCCAATCCAGTGCGGAGCAAATGACCGACGCGCCCGGCGGTCCCGCGCGGAGCGAGGAGTTCGTAGCAGCAGGGCAGGACCGCAAAGACCACCGCGCTCTCGTAGCTTCCGAGAGCGGCCGAGAAGCTAGCGGCACTAGCGATCAGAGACGACAACCGGCGGGACTCCACGTGCTTCAGAAACAGCCACGCCGACGCCAGCAAGAACGTTCCCTGAAACATCGTCGCAAAGCTGGCAATGAAAATCACCGCGTTCGGGTGAAACGGGTGCAGCGCGAACATCAGGGCGCCGACCGCAAGAAACCCTCGGGACGCGTCCGGAAACAAGCGCCGCCCGATGCCGTACAACAGTGCCACGTTGAGCGAGTGCACCGCCAAGTGGGTCAAGTTGAACCACAGCACGCGATTGCCGAACAGCTCCCCTTCCAGAGCCAGAAGCAACGTCCCCACCGGCCGATAGAACTGGACGTAGCTGCTCGAGAGCCAGGACGAGAGGAAGAACTCGCTCAGGTTGGCCCACGGCGGGGAATCTCGAAGCACGCGAAGCAGCAAGAAGTCTTCGCTGGCGAAATAGCGGTCGAAGACCTTGGCGTAGGCGGCGAAGGTCACCCCCACGACCAGCAACAACGGAATCGACAGAACGTTTCGCTTCATGAGCCGAAGCATTCTAGCCCGCATGATTCATGAAGGCCGTCGTGAGAATGAGTCAAAGTTGTTTCTGACGAGGACTTACAGCGGTTTTCACCACACAGCTCGCCCAAATCGGGCGAGCGGTGTATCTGACGATGCGTGGAGGATGGAAATCGTCGGAATGACGAAGCCAAGAACGACTTGGGCCACTCGTAGAAGGTCTTCATGGATCATGCGGGCTACGCCGAAGGCTGGTTCACGCGGTGGCTCGTCGACCCGCCATCAGAAACGCCAACAGCGCAACGATGTAGCACCCCACCCCTACCCAGAACGAAGTGGAGATGCCCGCGGCCAGCGAGATCGCGATGGACACCACCGACGCGCACACCGAAGTGGCACCGTTGATCCCCCACAACCAAGGCGTCAATGCCTTCGACCGCGCCGAAGCCAGGCTCATCCCCAGCGGGAAGGCCATGCCGAGGAACAGGCCGAGGGGCAGCAGGATTCCCACCGCGACCGCGATCCGCACGGGCGTCGTCTCGCCGCGGAACGCGGTCGTGGCATAGGGCGTGATCAGTCCGAACAACACCAGCACCGCCAGCAACACCAGCAGTCGCCAGCCTTCGGAGCGAGCTCGCTCGGGCTTCACCGCCGGGGTCAGGTAGCTACCGATCCCGCTCGACACCAGCAGAGCGAACAGCACCACCGAGAGTCCGTAGGTCGGATGCCCCAAGAACACGATCAGGCGCTGCATCTGGGAGATTTCGACGAACATGAAGCCGAGGCCGATGGCAGCGAAGTAGGCGAAGTACGGCAGCCCGCCCTGCAACACGTCTCGCTTGGTGGTGAGGATCAGGGGCACGATCACGCACAGAAGGGTCAGCAAGAAGACGATCAGCAACAGCGAACCGAGGGTCCCCACCGCCTTCAGGTTGAAGTCGTTGACCGGGCTCTCCATCAGGTCGCGACGGAACACGTCGCGCAGCCGCAGCATGTTGAAGAAGAACGGCCGATTGTCCGTCGGTGGCGAGATGTCCAGGTCGTAGGAAGCGGCCAGCTCGTCCAGGTTCTTGCCAGAGACCAGCTTCTCCAGCATTGGATCCGGCACCGCTCCCGGTCCGATCAGGATGCCGAAGTTCTGGCGCTTCACTTCCTCGGTCAGGATCTGGATGTCGCGCTCGGTGAACGGAGTCTTGCTGATCAGCGCGGTCCCGATCCCGCTTTCGGGAAGCTTGGCGCGAATGCGTTCGTCGCCGTCCAGCAGGAACTGAGGCAGATTGGTGACCGCCAGGATGTGCTGCTCGGGGTTTTCGATGCCGGCATTCACCAGAGCTTGGCTCGCCAAGGCGATCAAGCGGTAGGTCTCGGACGGGTGATGGGGCATGTACCAGCGCGAGAAGCTCAGGATGCCATTGTCGGTCAAGTGTTCGAGGAACACTTCCCAGGCTTCCAAGGTGTAGAGCGAGTTCTCGGTGAGGACGAAAGCGCCCGCAGCGGTGGCGGCCCAGGTGTCGATCAGAGACACCTGCAAGAAGTCGAACTTCTTGTCCTGACGGGCGATGTAGCTGCGCGCCTCGTCGTTGACCAGGGTCACATCCGGCCGCTCGGCGAGGTGCCCGGTGAAGTCGGCGAACCGGTTCTCCAGGACGTCGACCAGGTCGCCGTTGATCTCCACGCCGACCACCGAGTCCTTACCGAAGGTCAGGGCCGAAAGGAGGTCCCGGCCGCCGCCCACCCCCACGACCAGGGCGTCGCCCCCGCCGCGCAGGTAGTGGCCGATGTTGGTGACGTCGTGCTTCAAGTGCTCGAGCTTGCCGAACTCGCCGTCGAACTCGGTAAGCACGGTCCCGGCCGCCGCGTCAATGGCGACCACCAGCTGACGAACCGGCTCCTTCGCGTGGTAGCGGTTGCTGAGACCCCAGCCGAACGGCTTCTCGGGATCCAGCCGATCGTCCTGGGCAATCATGAAGTACGAGAAGGCGTTCCACTTCTCGAACAGCGGCGGCTCCAGCTTCTTGCCCTTGATCCAGGACAGGCGAAGCAGCGGGTCTTGCTCGTTGACCCGGCCCGTGTGATACACCGAAAAGCCGAGGAACCCCACGGCGCAAAGGATCGAGAACGCGGTGACCACCGGCTTGCCCGCATCCAAGGCAAAGAACGAAGCCGCCAGCGCCGCGAGGCCGGCCACAACAATGACTGCCGTCGGGCCATCGGTCCACTGCATCACCATCAGCAGTAGCACGCAGCCAAGGGCCGCCCCTGCCAGATCGAACGCGTAGAGCTTGCCAATGCGTCCCGGGAAGCGAGTCAACGCCAAGCACACCACCACCCCGGAAAACACGAAGGGCACGGAAATGATGATGTAGGTGAGCCCCAAGGAAAGGAACGTCGCCCACCCTTCCTTCTGCAGATCCCCGTCGTCGCCGGTGGCGGTCAAGAACGGCACCAGCAGATGCCCGACGAACCCCAACACCACCGTCACCGAGAACCACAGAGAGCAGCTCGCCATCTGCTGCTTGGACTTCTCTTCCGGGAACATCCCGGGCTTCAGGTAGACCAGGATCGCCCCGACCGTCATGCCGAACATGGCAATCGACACCGCCATGAACGCGAAGTGGTACCACATGGTCACGCTGAAGATCCGAGTGAGCAGGATCTGCAGCATCAGCGTGGCAAGCGTCACGAAGAAGAGGCCGAGGTAGGTCTTGCTGGTTGCCTCAGGTCTCACTTCGTGTCCTTGCTTACCGGGAAGTTACGGGTCAAACGACCTGTCTTGCGGAGGAGTTTGGCCGCCCACAACGCTGGAGTAGCGTCCTTCGGCAACCATTGTTGGTGTCGCTCTGCCCTCGTCCTCGATTCCCCGCCCGGGAGCGAAACTCGTCCAGATCGAAGACGTGGTTCCAAGTTGGATCGGGGACTCCTTGGGGAGTGATCCCAGGGGTAGTTTCGAGGCACCAGGGGCCGGGAGATTAGCTCAAATCTGGGGCCCTCCGCGGCAATTTCTGGGCTCTTGCCGAACGGTATTCGGACCGGTCGTCACTCCATCCCTGGATCGCTGGCCCAAGCCCCTCGAGTTTCCCGGATTTTGCGGCACCGAACTGGCGGAGGATGGAGCTTGAAAGATCAATTGCGGCTCGAACACACGCGGGGGTGAGCCTTGGCCTCCCCAGACTCAACAGCGATCCCCACACCCAAAGCGGGGGTCCAACCGGGGGTAAACACAGTGGTGAAAGCAGATGATCATGAACTCGCGCGTTGCCAGCGTGGGTCTCGAGAACAAGGGTGAGCGTGGACCAGGACTCTCCTGATCGGCGCGTTGCGGTCAAGAACCCTCGGTTCGGGCGCCCTTGCTCCGCATGGCTCTGCCTCCAGGACGTGCATGGGCGAAGGATTCGGCGTTCCGCGACAGCTGTACGATCTCGCCTCCCACACCGCAGACTCGGACAGCACCAAGGAATCTCGTGGCTGACCTGCAGCGGTTGGCTTGTTGATGATTGCGCCAAGGAGACCCCAATTGGCAAAGACGATTGAGGAACGAGTCACGGCTCTAGAAACCGAGTTCCGGCACAAACTTGACGACGATTTCCTCAGGACCCAGGTGCGGAACCACCTTTGGAGGCGGGCAGTTCTTCCAGCCACTGGCGTAGGAGCGGTGCTCACACTCGCCGTTACTTTCGGATTGCAAAACTTGCTAAGAGCTGCCGAAAGTGAGGGACAGTACCATGCCTACGTCGAATCTGCCCGACATGTCGCTAACTACACCGAGCGGGCCCTTGAATCCAACTTTGAAGCGAGGAAAGCGGCCGAGTCTGCGGCAACAGAAGCAGAGACTGCCCAAGCGACTGTCGAATCCCTCAAACTAAAACTTCACGAAGTAAGGAAGCTCACGGAGTCTCTCAGCAAGACTGACGGCATCGTGAAAGATGTCGCCGAGATTCTTCAACCGAGGATCTTCGACAACCTACTAAGCTCGGGGCCTGGCTGGCTACGCCTCGACGAAATGCAGATTTGTTGGGGAACGATAAAGCATGACGTGAAGAGTAAGGTGTCGTTCCAACGCAAGGAGAGCTTCGAAAAACCCTTCAATTCAATCCCGGTGATCGTAACCGACGAAAGCAACAGCCCACAGCACGGGGGATGGATTCGGACTCAAACCTTCAACGTCTCACCGAGAAGTTTCTCATTGTCGGCGTATCCAGAGAGCGGCAAGTCTGGCATGACAAGAATCGCCTGGATAGCAGTTGGTACAGCACCATGACTCCGCCGTCGACCAAACGCACGCGAGAAACATTCAGACCGACTGGGTAACCCGCTTCTGCGAATGATGAATGAACGCTAGCAAGGGGACTTGATCACCGCCTCGGCTTCGATCTCCACGCGATAGTCACCAATGAGATTGGCCTGCACCAGCGTGTTGGCGGGACAGACGTCACCCAGTCGATGGCCGTGGGCACGGGCGACCGGTTCCCAGTCGTTGATGTCGCGAACGAACACGCGGGTGCGAACGATGTCTTCGCGGCGCCCACCCAAGGACTGGATCGAGCCCTCGATCTTGTCCAGCACAAAGGTCGCCTGGGCCCCGGCGTCGTCGCCGCCAATGGTGCGTGAGCCATGGGTGGCGGTGGTTCCCGAAACCAGGATGCGATTGCCTTCGCGGACGGCGCGACAGTAGCCGGCCATCGGCTCCCAGCTCGTCCCGCTGAACACCTTGGTCCGATCGCAATGGGTCACCGGCGAATAGACGGCGGGCATCGAGTCGAGGTGGTGGGACAGATCGCCGGAGGCCGTCAGGAACGGCTTGCGTCGATACTCGTCGCCGCAATCCCCCGGGATGGGATCGAGAGGAGCGATGATCTGACGGACTTCGTCGGCGAGGGATTCGTCGAACGAGAACTCGAGCATTCGTTGGGTTTCCGCCAAGTGTTCGCTCTCACCCAAGCGCACGCCGAGAATGATGGCGCCGACCGCGGGTCGTTCGAGAATGAAACGACTGGCGAGAGCGGCCAAGGAAACGTCCCGGCGGTCCGCCAGTCCTTTCAGGTCCCGGAGGACCGACTGAAAACGCTCCCATCCTCCCGCCGCTGTAACAAAGCGCTGGTACTTGGCCAGGGACCACGTCTTCGAGTCGTCCTCCCTGGGTTCGGCGGCATTCAAGGACCGGTCGGTGAGCAATCCGCCGGCCAGGGTTCCGTAGGCGAGGATCCTCACTCCGTGGGATTGGCAGAACTCGGCCATCTCTCCCGCGGCTCGCTGATCCAGAAGAGAATGGCAGACCTGATTGCTGACGATCGGAATTCCACTTTGCACGACCACGCGCAGATGGTCCGTGTCAAAGTTGGTCAGCCCCAGGTGCCGAATCATTCCCTCTTGGCGCAACTCGTCGAGGAAGAACAAGGCGTCGAGGTAACTCAAGTCGGCATAGTTCCAAGAGTGGAACTGGAGCAGATCCAGGCATTCGGTTTGCAAACGGGTGCACGCCGTCTGCACCGCCTCGCGCACTTGTTCACGACTCACTGGACCTGCAGGCGGCACCCACTTGGTCAGCATCTGTGCCCTGCCCGCGTGCTGCGCGGTGAACGTTCCGGCGATGATCTCGGCGGAGCCGTAATGGTCGGCCATGTCGAAGGTCGTGAACCCGGCCTCCACGTAGGGCTGCATGGCTCGAGACGCGGCGCAGGGGTCCAACTCGGCCCCCTCACGCTCCATGTCGGCGACCTGCCACAACCCATGAATCACCCGAGAAACCGAAAACCCGGGCGCCAGTTCGCAACGTGGGACAGCCATCTTGCTCGCTTCCTCGGGAACGTGCTTGAACTCGTCCGCGGGATCTCCGAAGGTCGCCCGCCTCGCAACTTGGATCCGCTGCTGTCGAATCCGTTGCCGTTCGGATCCGTCGCAGCTCCCCTCCATCGTAGGACCAACTCATCGTAGCGGGGATCGTTCCCGAAGGCCGCGGCGAGAATGGGGCAAAGTAGGCGCGACTTGTCCAAAGACCGATTCGCATCTCGTTGGGGTCTGATCCTTGCCGCACTCGGCATGGCCATCGGCACCGGCAACATCTGGCGGTTCCCTCGCATCATCGCCACCAACGGCGGTGGGACGTTCTTGATCCCCTGGCTGATCTTCCTGGCGACCTGGTCGATCCCATTGCTGATCGTCGAAAGCGCGATGGGCAAGGCGGCCCGGCGTGGCACGGTGGGATCCTTCACCAAGCTGGTCGGCGCTCGCTCCACCTGGAAGGGCGCGTTCGTCGGGTTCTGCGCCATGGCGATCGGTTTCTACTACAGCGTCGTGACAGGCTGGTGCCTCAAGTACTTGTGGATGGCCTGCACCGGTCAGCTGCTGGGTCAGGATCCGACCCAGGTTTGGACGACGTTGAGTGAGAGTCCCGGACAGAAGGTGTTGTTCCACTTCCTCTCGGTGTCGATCGCGACGTTCGTCATCTTCCGCGGCGTGTCCGGTGGGATCGAGAAGGTCAATCGCGTTCTGATTCCGGCGCTGTTCCTGATCATGATGATCGCCGCGGGTCGGGCGGTGACTCTCCCGGGATCGCTGGACGGCATGGAGTTTCTGTTCCATGTGGAATGGGCGCGACTCGGGGACTACCGCATTTGGTTAGAGGGATTGACCCAGTCGGCATGGTCCACGGGAGCCGGTGCTGGATTGATTTTGACGTTCTCGGTGTATGCCCGCCGTCGACAGAACGTGGTGTTCTCGTCGGTGATGACGGGGTTGGGGAACAACTCGGCGTCGTTACTGGCGGCGATCGCGGTGATCCCCACGGTGTTTGCGCTGATGCCTTCGGCCGAGGCGATCGAGACGATCTCGACTCCGGGACCAAACTCGACCGGAATGACCTTCGTTGCGATGCCGGCGTTGCTGCAAGAGATCGCGGGAGGCTCTACGTTCTTCCTGCCGCTGTTCTTTCTGGCGATCTCTTTCGCGGCGATCAGCTCGATGATCGCGGTGCTGGAGCTCGGGGCCCGGAACTTTGCAGATTTCGGAGTGCCGCGGCGGCGAGCAGTGGCAATCGTCTACCTGTGCACGTTCCTGTTCGGCATTCCGAGTGCCTTGTTTCCTTCGTTCTTCTCCAACCAGGACTGGACGTGGGGGCTGGGACTCAGCGTGTCCGGCTTCTTCATCGCCATGGCCGCACGAAGCGTGGGCCAGCGCAAGCTGATCGAAGAGTGGATCAACACCGCGCCCGGCTGGAAAGTCGGCGCTCGCTTCGCCTTCCTAGTGACCTGGTTGATTCCCGTGCAGCTCTTCGTGCTGTTCGGCTGGTGCGTATTCCAGTCGGTCACCGCCTCCGACGGAGACTGGTGGAATCCGCTCCGCACCGCCAGCCTGGGAACCGCCGTGTGCCAATGGACCGTGGCCATCGTTCTCTTCCTTTCCCTGAATTCCTTCCTGGCCCGAAACCAGAAGGAGATCCCGTGACTCTCTCAAGCACTGTGTTCATGATCTTCATCCTGAGCCTGGTTTGGGGAGGCTTTGGGATCTGCCTGTGGCAGTTTGCCCGGCAGGATCATGACCGAGATGGAGCAGCATGAGTGGGATGACGAGAGGTGCGTTTCGTCGGCGGCGAGATGTTTGGGGTGAAGAGCGAGTGGCAGGGATGAGTGCAGTCACACGGTCATGGAAGCAACAGGGAGAAAGCATGGACCGCGATTTTGGTAAGTCGGGGCTTCGCGCGCAGCTGGCGACGGACGATCTGGCCAGAGAATCCTCTGCATCGAATCGCAAGAGCCGCCAATGGCTCGTCGTCGCGGCCTTGCTCTGGGCCTGGCCATCGGTCGACGCCGTCGCTCTGGGCGTCAAAGATCCCGCTCCTCCCCAAGTGAACGAGCTCGCCCCCGCCGAACCGGCCGCTCCGAAGAAACATCCGAAGGTTACCTTTCATCAAACTCCGAAAGCCCTCTCGCCCGACGCGGTCACCAGCGACTGGACGGAGTTCCTCGGACCGTACGGCACCAGCGTTTCTCCGGAAACTCATCTTCTGAAGGAGTGGCCCGAAGGCGGCCCGACTCTGGTGTGGGAGTTGGAGAAAGGCAACGGCTACTCGGCGCCCTCGATTCAAGGCGACCACCTCGTCTATCTCCACCGAGTCAAAGAGGAAGAGATCGTCGAGTGCCTCCATCCCGAGACCGGCCAGCTCTACTGGCAATGGCGCTCACCTTCGGACTACCGGGACACCTACAGCTACAGCAACGGTCCGCGCTGCAGCCCGGTGATCGAAGGCAACCGGGTGTACACCTATGGCGTGCAAGGAAAGCTGCACTGCCTGGAGCTGTCCACCGGTCGCCTGCATTGGAAGCGGGATCTCTCCACCGAGTTCAATGTTCCCCAAGACTTCTTTGGTGTGGTGTCCACGCCGGTGATCCACCAAGGCCACTTGATCGTTCACCTGGGCGCGCCGGGCGGCCCGTGCGTGATCTCGCTCGACAAGATGACCGGGAAGATGAATTGGGCGGCCGGAACCGAATGGCAGGCCGGCTACTCGACCCCCGTCATCGGTCCCGTGCATGGCAAAGACAAATGTCTCGTCTTCGCGGGAGGCAAGAGCCGCCCCACCAACGGCGGCCTCCTTTGCCTCGACCCGAACACCGGAGCCATCGACTTTCAATTCCCCTGGCGCAGCCGGACCTACGAGTCAGTGAACGCCGCGTCTCCCGTGCTGATCGGCAACCAAGTCTTCATCTCCGAGGTCTACGGCAAAGGCGGAGCGCTGCTGAACCTGGATGCCGAAGGCGGTCACGAAGTCGCCTGGACCTCCGACGTGCTCTCGACCCACTTCAACACGGCGATTCACGAAGACGGGTATCTGTACGGGTTCGACGGCCGCAACGAACCGGACTCGTCGCTGGTGTGCCAGGACCTAGCGACCGGGGAAGAAGTTTGGCGCACGGTGCTGGAGTGGGAAGAAACCTACGAGCTGAACGGCAAAGTCAAGCCCCGGCCGATGAGTGTGTACCGTGGGTTCCTTCTGAAGGCGGACGGAGACTACCTGGCGATTGGCGAGCGCGGTCACTTGCTGTGGCTGGACCTGAGTCCCAAGGGATGGAAGGAGATCTCGCGGACGTGGCTGTTTGCGGCGCATGAGTCTTGGACGCCGTTGGTGGTGAGTCGCGGACTGCTGTACGTTTGTCAGAATGCGCGGGACTTTGTGACGGGTGGATCGCCGCGGTTGTTGTGTTACGACTTGCGGAAGTAGCTGAAGGCGATCCAGTCTTCTTGTTACCAGGTGATTTCTTTCCTTCCTGCACATGAGCAACCGTCGAGAGAGCCAGATCGACAGCGGTTGTCTTGCTAGGCTTCGTCACCAAACTGACCATCCGCAGAGGGTGGCAAACTTCGCACGACGGTCCACCGACTCGCCTGGATTCTCACCCATCGGGACAAATGAGAACACATTGATCAGCCGTCGAAGGTCCGATCCTCGGCGGTATGCGCACATGACGAAGCATTGAAAACCAGGCCGCGCAAAATCGGTATTGTTCCTAGTGACGCCAGTCAAGCCATCTCGTGAAACAGCATTCCCAAAGTGCCGTCGCAGTCTTGCTCCATTTAACGCGAAGAAAGCACACCCTTGTCGTCGAATAGCTCCCTCCTTGACTCGTAGTCACTTCAATCAAAACTCGGAGTCTCCCAATGCGCGTCATGGATCTAGTTTGGGTAGCGGCTGTCTTGGTGGCGGGGTTCGCCGGGTACTTCCTTGCTGCGAGTGAGCCTCCTGCAGCGATCGCGGCGGCGGAGCAGAGTCCCGAACAGGACTTGATGTCGTCTTCAACGGGGGAAACTGGCGAAGGGTTCGACGAATCGCCCCAGCAATCGCCGGCTGTGGCGCCCAACCTCACGGCAACGCGCGATCCTGAGAATCCCTCTGTCCAAGAAGTGGACACACACTCGACGGACGACAAGGCCATTCGCTCCGTCTCTCGGGAGAAGATTCTTGAAGCCTTCGCGGCCGAGGACCGCCCGAACCCCAACGAGTTCGACGTTCGACTTGCCACCGACATGACCGAAGAGATCCGTTCCAAGACCAAGGAGTTCTATCGAGAAGCAGAGCTCACCATCGACAAGATGGAATGGCTTGGCGTTCACCGCTACTTGAAGTGGGAAGCAGAGGAGGCCGCAGCTCGGGAAGACGCAGCGCGCGGCGGAATCATGGGGCTGCTGGACTCCCTCGAAGAGAACCCCGTCCACCGCCACGACCTCCTCGACGACATCGAAACCTTTGCCAGCTACTTCGAACGGAAGTCGGCCGGACCGGGCATCGACGGGGCGACGTGGACGTCCAAGCAAGGCTTGCCCGATGGATCTGCCCTGATGTATCCGCCCGGAGTCCACGAGTGGAGAAGTCAGTCTTTGGATCGAGAGAAGTTTCCCAGGGATCTTCTGATTCGCGGAGCAGGAATGGACGTCACTCTCGTCCGTTTGGATGAGGTTCACACGCGGGACACCGTGCACAGCTTGACGTTCCGGGATCTCACGTTGGATTGTGGGAACAAATACCTGACGGATCTCCGACGCTCGTCCATCACCTTGAGACTTGAACGCTGCCGCGTCATTCGTTTTGACATGGGAGCCGGGGCCTCGGTCATGCTCTCCGCTCCGAGTGCCGCCTTCTATGCGACCGACTGCATCTTCGAGGCAGGCTTCGGCCGCTCCCCTGACTCAGGAAGCTTGTTTCGAGTTCGAAACTCTCTTCTTGCCCGTCTGGACCACTGTCGCATCGTCGGTCCCTTCGACTCGGTTTACGACGCCGACGATTCCGCTACCTACCTGTTCCAGAACTGTTCGTTCGAGAATCAAGCCCCGCGTCAGCGGAGGGATTTGGAGTCCCCTCCCTATGGTGTGAGGTTCGTGAATTGCTCTTTCTCTTTCTCGCAAGACGATGCGTGGGATGAGAAACCGAAGCTTTTGTCGGAGCTGAATGAGGACTGGTGAATCACCCGGACCGTCCCGGTAGTCGGTGGACCTCGAGGCACGCTCCGCCCCCTACCGGTGGGTCTCGGCTGATGCAAGCCGAGCTTCGTGTAGGCTCTGCAGGAAGAAGGTCATCCTTTCCTGGAGTTGCGACAACGACGTCTCCTGGGCTCTCCACATCCTGCTCCAAAACGCGGGTGTCGAGACTCGCTGGCTCCTGACCACCGTGAACGAACGGCTTCAAAGGATGTCGATGCATGGACGGCAGATCAGAGATGGACAGCAACAGCTCTCATTCAGACTCTTCGGTTTGCCCGTCAACCTGTCACCCATGAGATCGAGCCGGAAGACTCAGGTTCTTCGCGAAACTGCTCAAGAGGCGGTACCTCCGCTCTGCCCGGTCCACACCTTCGCCCGAACAGAATCTCACCGATCGCGAAGCCAGGGAAAACCCGGGCCGGGGCGGCTTTAGCACGGCCAAGGCCGGCCAAGAACGGCCTCTTCGCCGCGCGAGGCTCAACGAGTATGGTCTGGAAGGGAAGAAGCACAGACACTGCGTGACCGTCGGGAGCCACTGTGTGTCGAGGAAGAAGGGAAATGGCAGAAAGTCCGCGAGGCGTTCGCGCTCCCAAAGTGCGAAGACATCCCGGCGATCCAATGCCGTCCCGGAAGTATCGACATTGCAGCACCCCGCTCGACTGACTTCGCGGGTCCACCAGATCACCGACCGTCATTTCCAGCTCGTCGCCGAACTCGAGCGCCTTCATCCAGAAGCAGCGCCGATCATTCACTACCACGAAATGGCACCGGGTTCGGAAAGTATCGAAACGGTTTCGGTGCAGCTCTACCAGCGACTTCGCAAGACGGTCATTGACCCGCTTTTCGTCGCGTTCTGCCACCTCAACAGCGAGCGACTCATTGACTACCTCGAGCACCGCCTCGAACTAGATGCGCTCCCCCTGGATGTCGACGAAATCGTTGCGGAAGTGTACTTCCGGCTGCATCGACAGCTCCGACACGGGGAATCCATCGACTTGCAGTCTCCGGGTTTCCAGTGGAAGTCTCCCAAAGGACTGTGGACCGTGTTTCACATGCTGGCCGCGGCCGGCGATGCCGTCATCGTCGAGCAACGCGAGGTCCTTCGCTCGAACAGCCTGCCGCTCCCTGGGATCTGCAAGTTCAAAGTAAACCCCTCCAAGCAACTCACGGAGCAAGTACAAGAGATGGTTGCCGGGAACAACGCTCGCCTCAAAGAGGAAGACGTTCTCCATTGGGCCGCTCACGCACTTCTTCACCTACCCTCCAAGCTGCGACGAGCGCTCCTTCTTCGGTCTCGCGAAGAACTCAGTACCGCCGATCTGGCCAAACGACTCGGAGTCCAGCCACTCGAGGCGGCACGCTTGCTCACCGAAGCACGGACGGAGTTCCACGACCGCATTCTGTCAACGCTGGTCAAGTTTCATCCCCCCTCCGAGTCAGCGCATACGAAGCCCGTCAACAGGTCCGACGACTTCGAGGAGAGCGAGGACACCGATGGCGATGATTGAGCTCAGCTTCGGCACCCCTTGCCCGGACATGCGAAATCGAATCCATGCGATCGTCGATGAGTTTGACGCACCGGGAGTCGCGACTGCCCGCCGCCACCTCCAAAAGTGCACTCGATGCCGGAGTTACGCAGAGGGAATGAAGCTTCAGGATCGGTTCGTTCGGAACAGCAAGATGTTTCGACGCCGGAATTCGGCCAAGAAGTCGATCGCGGCATTCTCAGCTCGCAGATTTGAGAGCTGGTTGGACAATCAGCTCTCACAAAAGGCCCATTCCTGCGTAGCGACCGAGATTTGCCGACTTGGCCGCTCAGTCCTGCTTCTCGATGCCGATTACCGCGCAACGTCAATTCCCTCCGGGGGGCGGATCGAGGTACTCGACTTCGAGAAAGCTTCCCGTGATTTCGGGTCAGCACTGGTCACCACGCTCGCGCTGCCGCACAAACACCCCACCACCATTGAAATGGTCGATCAATGGTGGAGAACTGCGGACAGAGCAATCACAACCCCTTCAAAGTTTGCAGGAAAGGCTGTTGAGTTCGCGGAAGAGATTTCCCGTGACAATCTGTGGGACCTTGCTCATCTCCGATCTCTCCTCGAGTGGTACTACGGCGACGACTGGGCCGCTGAGGAGCTATTTACCGAGGCATCAAGCATCGCCCGGTCACCAGTTCAGCGCGCCCACTCTCTTCACAACCGATCTGAGTGGCGAATGGACCACCTTATGACAGATAAGGCTCTTCGTGATTCGCACACAGCAATCCAGCTCAACCCACAGATTCTCGCAACGCGAGTTTCTCGCGTCCTTTGGCTCCTCTGCTTGGGCAGGCGGCGCCAGGCCGAAAACGAGGCCCGCGACCTAGTTCAACTCTCACCGACTTCGAAGGTCTCAACCCCCGCAGGTGTCACAAGAAGGGTGCACGCTCTTTCCAGCTTGCTGTCAATCCCAGCCAGTAGACAAGGTATGCTCGTGCGAAGTGCCTTAGATTTGCTGTTCGGTATGAGAATATCCCATGATTAAGTATTCGGTCACGCGGCGCGATGGAGCGATTTCAAACTGCGCTATCTTTCGAATCATCGCGCTTGCCTCCATCTTGTTCATCGGCGCAGCCAACATTGCCAACTCAAGATCAAAGGCGAAGCCTGGCACCAATACCCAAGCCGATGAAGAGCAGTCCGCCGTCCCTTCTGGCGGACCGTTAACGGGAACCTCAAGCCCAAGCCTGAGAAAGACAAAGTTTCCGTAAGCCGGCCAAACGCTTCTCAGCGCGCGACCCAGCTAGCCACGTACATGCAATCCGAGAGCATTCGATGTCCGGCCGATCCATACTTTTCATCGCGATATGCGCTCTGGCGGTGGTGGCAGGAGGTTTGTGGCTACAACCAAAATCAGAATCGAAGTTCTCGAAGCAGGTACGGGATACCAACGAGGAAGAGATTTCAAACGCCGGTACGAAGGAATCTTCCAGTACCAAAGGCCTCATTTACCAACACAATAGGGCACTGCGCAAGCCAGACCAAACGATCAACGGTGTCAAGGCTACATCGCCACATCGACTCCAGTGCAGATTCCAGGACGAGCAAAGGAAGCCGTTCTCCGGGCTCCGCGTTCACCTGATCGCCGACGAAGCGAGTTCGTCAGCTCACTTCGAAGGTAGTCCAGTTGCCGACGCCGCAACAATCACTAGTTCCAGCCAGATGACCAACCACGAAGGACTCGCCTCATTCGATGTAGAAACTGGCCTCTCCTATTTGATCGTGGCCCGACGCGCAGGCTGGCAACCGGTCGTTGAGACGATCACCATCAGAGATTGGGAGCTGGACAGCCGTGAGTTCGTCGTTCGGCGATCGCCTTCAATCCGAGGTCTAGTCGTCGACGGTGAAACTGACACCCCCATTGCCGGAGCCCAGGTCGTCGCACGCCCCCGAGGAAAGGGGGAATCCTGGGAAAGCGAGTACCTGCATGGATTGACGTACGCGCTTGCGTCCTCCGCATCGACGACGGACGCCAAGGGGAGGTTCTCCTTCTCCTCTCTCTGGGATCGCCAGCACGATGTTCACGTGACTGCGCACGGCTACCCCGAAGAGCGAGTTCCTACCTGGTTGACCAGCGGTCAAGAGATGATCATTCGACTGACCCGCAAAGGCGTTGTGCGAGGAGTGGTCCGAAACCTGGATGGCGAAGGCCTCGGCGGGGCAGAGATTCACTCCGCAAGCCGCGGACGGGAGCCGCCTTCATTGGGAATGGTAACGGCGAACGCTTCCGGGCATTTCTCACTTGAAGATATCCCGTGGGGCTTGAATACGATCGGGGCACGGGTAAAGGGCTACGCCGTTGAACTGAAGAGAGTCGAAGTCAAGGAGGGGATGGACCAGTTCCTCGACTTCGAACTCGCACCAGAGGCCGAACTTCGTGGCTACGTTGTCGACGACCGTGGTCAGCGCGTAGCGGGGG
Source organism: Planctomycetota bacterium (assembly GCA_028289345.1). Taxonomy (GTDB): domain Bacteria; phylum Planctomycetota; class B15-G4; order B15-G4; family SIAN01; genus JANQQL01. The sequence goes on from JANQQL010000015.1 coordinate 453,187, forward strand.
TAGAAGTCGCCGTCCACGACGAGGTCAACCGCGTCAACCTGGGCGTCATGTCGACGGAACCCGATGGCTCGTGGTTCATGCACTGGGCGGTGGATGGCCACGACCTCTCCATCCAGACCACGAAAGAGGGCTATGCCCAAACGGACATGTTTGGGTTGACGGCTCCCGTCACCGACCTCGAGGTGGTCATTCGACGCCGTGGCGGTTTACAGGGGCGGGTGATCGACGAAGAGGGAAACCCGGTTCCGAAGTTCTCGATTCAGAACGTTCCCAGTGGTTTCGAACTCTATCGCGAGTACACCATTCGAGTAGACATGGACCTCTGGCATGACTTCGAGTCGAAGAACGGAGAGTTTTCCATGTTCGATGTCTGGCCCAGTCGGAATGAGCTTCGCATCGAGGCCCCAGGCTTCGTTCCTTTGACGGTTCGGGACGTGGAAGTCCCTCCCGGAGAGATGGCAGACCCGCTCGAGATCACCCTCCAACGCGGAGAGACCATCTGGGGCCGATTGGTCCAGACCAATGGAGAACCGGTGGCGGGGGCCAAGATCTCGCTGCCCAACGAGTCCTTTGGCGGCAAGGTGGTCCAGAACAAGACCCATTGCTTGACAGTGTCAGATGCCCAGGGCGGATTCCAACTTCGAGGCATTCCTCCTCGAGGATTCTCGCTTCTCGTCGACACTCCGGCCCATGGAACTCTCTTCTTCGACGACCTGGATCCCACGGAGTTCCCACGCGACTTCGTGGTGAGCCCAACAGGCCGAATCGTCGGACAACTGGAAGTTCCTTGGTCACGACCCGACACGGTGTGCTCGGTCTCTGCCACGATCCCGGGAACCTGGGTTCGGGCGAAGGTGCGTCCGGATATGACAGGCGCTTTCGAAATTCCAAGCCTTGCCCCGGGGTCTTATGTCATCGACTTCTTCGACGAATGGGGTGCTTGGGAGCACCAGGAACACGGCTATCGGTCACGTCTGGTCCACGTGGAATCGGGGAAAAGCGTGACCGTCGACTTCTCCACCAAATCGAAGGGCGAGGTTCGCGGGCGGCTCACAAACCCACGAGATCCCACGGTCAACTACCAAGCTCGGCTCTTCAGAAAGAGCAATGACGAAGTCGTGGGAGAAACTCCTCTGAATCGGGGGGCAGTCTTCTCGTTCTTTGGGCTTTCACCGGACGCTTACCGTGTGGAGCTTTCCTCCGGAAGTCGGGGAGACTTGCTGGTCCTTGGCCAGGACGCGGTCGTGACCGACTCAAGGCCGAGAGCAGAGGTCGAGTTCACCATTCCTCCAGACGCTCTCACGGGACAAGTGCTCGACATGGACGACGCACCTGCGGATGTTCACGTTCTTCTCGTGAACCAAGACACCACTGCCGTGCAATGTCGAACTCGAGTCAGTGCAAGCGGTGACTACGCCTTACAGACAATTCCCGATGGCGATTACCTAGTGCTCGTGAGCGGTCGCGGGTACGCGGATGACTACTACGAGGAAGTGAAGATTCCGTACTCGGAGGACGCCTCTCCGCTGGAACATTGGATGGAGCCAGAAAGCCGTGTCACGGTGACGGCCGTCGATGACCGAGAGGTTCCCATCGGAGGTGCTCAGGTCGACCTCATCCTTCCCGATCGTCCCGAGATTCTGCCCCGCTTGTCACGCATGACGGATGGGCTCGGACACGCTGGCTTCACTCGGCTCCCTTCGGGCCGCGCAAGCATCCGCTGTTTCAAAGAAGGCTTCGTCGAGCCCGAGGAGATGACCGTGACTCTGGTGGCAGGAGACACCACGCCTGCGAGGGTCGTTCTGACACGCCTGGGCAGCCTCCAAGTGCGAGTCTTCGATCAAGAGGAGACCGCAGTCCCGGGAGTTGACGTGAGAGTGAGTTCTCCAGTCGCAGAGCCATCCGCCGGTCCGTGGACCGAAACCACCGATCCTCGGGGAACGATCACGATCGTCGACCTTGTTCCCGGAATCTATGCGGTCACGGTAGGAGAAGGAGTCGAAGAAATCGTGCAAGTGATCCCGGGCGAACCAACGCTCCTCCACTATGCGCTCGCGGACGAGCCGCTGTCTAGCCGCTGACTCAGCATCGAATCATCGACGAAGAAAGCTCAGAATCTCACGAAACTCGCTTCGGCTGAGTGACCAAAGACTCAGGAAGAAAACGACCACCCCCGCAGCGATTCCTGCGATTACCTGCAAGCCGGCGTGCAACGGCATCGACAAGCCGAAGACATCCAGCCACTCTTCAACTCCCGCCCGCTCGATCCCCCACGCCACCGCAAACACCGCCAACCCCATCACCACCGCACAACCAACCAACCGCACCGTCGGCAGAAGAAGCCCCCTGCGCCACAGTCCCTCCCCGTGCAACTCCAACCCCCGCGCCAACAACAACGCGTTGCACCCGGTCGCCACCGTCGTCGCCAACGCCAACCCCGGGGCTTGCCACCACGTCACGAACACGAAGTCCAGCACCACGTTCACTGTCACCGCCACCAACCCGACTCGCACCACGCGCTTCTGACGACCACGGGCGTACTCCACGCGAGCTTGCAATAGCACCACGCTCTGAAACACCAACGTCGGCGCATAAGCGACCAGGCATGCCGCACTGACTCGGCTATCCGCCGAAGAAAACTCTCCGCCCTCAAACAACAGCTGCATGATCGGTCGAGCGAGCAACGCCAACCCGGTCATCGCCGGAAGCCCAAAGGCCAACGCCACCCGTGCCGCCTTGAACCACGACGCCGCGAGCGTCTTCGAGTCCCCATGGGCCGCCGCCCGGGCCAGAATCGGGTAGACGGACGTTCCCAAGGCAACGCCAATCAGTCCGAGGGGAAGTTGCATCAACCGGTTCCCCAAGTAGAGCTGTCGGATCGCCCCATCTCCTTCGACCCACGCCTCCGCCACGAACCGATCCACGACGATGTTGATCTGGCTGGCGGCCAAACCCATCACCATGGGCAGCGCGCGAGAGATAACGTCGCGGACTTCGGGATGTTGCCAGCCTTCCCAGCGCAGGCGGACGCCGACGCGCCGCAGCTCCCACCACTGCACGACCACCTGCAAGCAACCGGCGATCAAGATCGCTCCGGCCACCCAGTGAGCATCGGGATGCTCCATGGAAACCAGCCCCGCCACCACCGCCGCCGCGATCCAGAACACGTTGGACAGCGCAGGAGCAAAGGCTGGCAAGAAGAACCGTCCCACCAAGTTGGCCACGGCTTGCAGCTGGGCCGCCACGCACACGAGGACCAAGAACGGCAGCATCCACAACAACAGGGATCGGGTCTGCCGCGCCACCTCCGTCGACTCGAAAGGTGCCGTCACCCACTCATCGGGCAGGGCCCACAGTCCCCACCAAAGCACAAGAGTGAACGGAGCCAGGAACGCCACCAGCGCAGAAATCACCGCGCTGGCAATCCGATCGCGCTGGTCGGCTCCGCCATCCTTCTCCGCTCCGGCTAGCACTGGCACCAACGCCGCCGCGAGCGCTCCCTCCCCAAACAGCCGCCGGAACAGGTTGGGCACGGTCCAGGCCATCAACACGGCTTCGGCCGTGGCGACGGGGAACACGAACACGGTGACTTTGTCGCGGATGAGTCCGAGGATGCGGCTCAGCATAGTCGCCGAGGCGACGCTCCGCGCGGGGCGCACGGATTGCTCCGCGGCCTCTTCGTGACTTGGTTTCCCCTCCGATTCCGACAACGCGGAGCTCCCGACTACCGGTCCAGCGTCCCGAGATCCATTTCCGCCATGTCCTCAGCAACCTGAAACGCTTCACCGAGCGCGCTCCCGGCTTGCCCGAGAACAAGCCGCAAGGGAACGCCCAGAGGGACATGTTCGAGTTCATAGTCCCCGTTGCTGTCAGGCTCTGCGAAGCCGAGGGTGAGGCCCGAGACGGCATGGCGTAACTCCGCTCGATTCTCCGGATAGCGGATTGCCTCGCCCTCTTTCACTCGGAAGCGAACGTTGGCCCCTTGGCCTGCTTCCGCCAACCACTCGGTGGTGCCTCGCAGCGACTCCCCGAGCCGCAACACGGGAGCCATGTCCCGGGGCCGGACGGCAATGACCACTTGCTGCCGGTCGCGCACTCGAACGGTGCCTCGGCCATCTTCATCGGTCCGGGAGCCGTGAACGAGAGTGGGCTTGCCGTTGGCGAAGTCGTACACCTGGACGGTGCAGAACGGCAATGCCTCGCCTTCGCGACGTGTTTCAACGACGATGTCGAAGAACGGCGGGTAGGTCAGTTCGCGCTCGAGGACGGTGCCGATCAGCATTGCTTCGTCGACCTCCAGCGACCAATCGTCCGCAGGACCAAAGTCCGAGTGGGAGACTTCCACCTTCAGGGTCCCTGGCAATGGAAGGGGCAGCTCGACAATCCCCTCTTCGTCGGTGCGAGTTCGCTGGAACGACAGCTCCACGGCCGGTGAATCGTACAGCGCGCGAACGGACTGCTCTGCCGCGGAGGGAACTTCTCCTGGTCGCGGCGGCCGACAAAGGAACTCCCAGCTCACCACTCCTCGAGAAACCGGAGCCCCGTCGGGCAACGCCACCCGCAGTCGCAACCGTGCTCCCCGAGAGTCGGGGAGCAGCGACACAGTGCGCGAAGTCTGCTCTCGCTCCGCCAAGAATGCACCGCCGCGGAAGAATCCCTCAGCCTGAGCAACCACCATGACGTCGCGACGCAGGGCCGTGGTCACCACCGCGTGACCTTCTTCATCGGTGCGAGTGAGTTCTTTGCCTCCGTGATGGAGCAACGCCACGCCGGAAAGCGGCTGGCCCGTCGCCCCATCGCGAACATCCAGCGGAACTCTTCGCCCGCGCTCCAATCGAAGCCGGTAGGGCTGAGTCAGGGAGCCCACTTCGAACGAGGCGATCCCGGGACTCACGCAGAAATCGTCGCTGACCAGAAAACAGGACAGAGGCAGCGCCGGCTCCCCGCTTGGCAAAGGAATGCGATGACGCTGCTTGGAGCGAGGGGTAAGAGGTTCGCTGACGATCTCGAAGGGTTCCTCCGCGCCGGACGCCGAGCGAATCTTGATCTGAAACGTCGGGCCCGATTGCCCCTCGGGAACGTCACTCGACAGGGCCACTTCCCACTCGGCACCGGCGACGGGTTCCGCCGGAGTCCGGGTTTCGACGCTTCGCCGCGGTTCGACACGCTCCACGGCCGGAGACGGATCGGGAAGGAGCAACACTCCGCCGATGTAGGCCAAGGTCAATCCTGCGACGCATTGACTCGCTTTCATTTCTTGGCCCGTAAGAGCTTGCGACGCTTCAACTCGTTGATGAGACCGCGAGACCATTTCTCCGGCACAGCGCGCGCTGGGTGTTCCCAGTCGACGACCTTGGCTTCCCCCAGCTCGTCACGCAGCAATTCGCCCAACGCCGCTTGCACATCGCGGCCGAGCAGCACCACCCCCCGTGGCTGCAACGTCTCCAGGGTGTCCTTGCAATTGGCTGCACGCAGTTCATTCAGTTCTTCGAGCAGCGCACGAGCGTCGCGTTTCCCTCGAGCCCGCACCGCTCGACCCAAGTCCGCCGGCGTCACGTTCTTCCCGGTCTCCGGACTGATGAACAGGAGCGGACAGGGATTCGCCACCACGACGTCACGGCACCCCTTCTCTGCCGAGCCGAACGCCTCTTCGAGAAACCGATAGATCCGCACCGACGAGGACTCGAAGGTCCGACTCAAGAAGGGTTGCAGCGTGCTCGGTGCAAGACCCGGCACCTCGACCCCGAAGTCGCGCGCTTCGAGAGTCTTCGCGAACTTGGGCAAAGCGCTGCGCAAGCGCTTGACGTCCGTGAACGGGATCCCGGTCTGGGCCATGCCGTAGGGCCCCGGGTTCAGGCCAAACACGACCAGGGGATGGCGGCCATGGGGATAGACCGAGCGGTACACCGAATGCCACTTCTCGCCGTACTCACCCGGATTCCAAACCAACCAGCCCGCCGCCTGTTCGACCGCTTTGCCGAACTTGCGCCAACGGCGAGAACTTCGCCGCCAGGCCGCCCCCCAGGGATCGGCTGCTTGGATCATGACTCCTCCTGCATTCAGTGGGAGAGACCGGGCTCCCGAAATCCGACGGCTGCGTTCGCCCTGGTTTCGCGAGTGCATGCTGAGAAAAGGAGGAGCCGGGTTCAACTGCGGGGAGGAATCGCCACCAACGACTGCGCCTGGTCGTTCGAGGGTCCCAACAAGGAACCCCATCGGCTCGCAGACCGGTGAGAAAGGCTCGGATGGCCGATCGAGAGTTTTTCGCCTCCGTCGAGGAGTCCGACCGCAGGCGAACCAGTGAATTCGTCAACGATTTCAGAACGGAGACGGAGGTGAGCAGATCCGATCGGGCGCCGAAAGGCTCTTTCACCGACCTGCCGGGCAGCGGGTGGGACTCCTCGGTCGCCATCAGCGGTCGAGCGAAATCTCCACCACTTCCCCCGGGTCGAGTCGCACCGGGAGCCGGTCCACCTCTTGACCGTCCTCCAGGATCACCAGTTCCGAGGCCAACTCGCTCACCGCGAAGATCCAGGTTTGCGGCGAGTCCAACGAAAGGCGCCTCCAAGTAGAACTCCCCGCTGACTCGAACTCGTACGCGTCGAGCGGCTGGTCTTGCGCGTCATGGAACTCGACCGCATGCCCGAACAGAGACTCGGGGATGTTCACCAAACGGAAATGGCACTTGGTGGCCACGGTGAGTTCCAGATCTTCGGTGGATTGGTCTGACTCCAGCGACAGAGTGAGAGGCATGGAATCGCCGCCATCGATCTGGAGCCGAGTCCCATGCCGAGGAACATTGACGAGCTCGAAGAATCCGCGGGCGTCCGTCACGGTGCTCGGACCGGCGCTCCAGCTTGCTCCCCAGTCCCGTTGCTGGACCACCAGATTCAATCGAACCCGGATTCCTTCAAGAGGCTCGCCCCGACGGGACATCACCCGGCCGGAGATCTTCTCGCGAACCAAGTCGGCGGAAAGCTGGATGATCGCGTCTTCGTCACCGGCAGAGACCGGGTCGGTCAGGAAACCAAACCCTCGCACCGAGTCGTAGACCCACAGCACGTACTCCCGGTCGAGCAATCCCGTGAGCTCGAAGCCGCCGTCTTCCTCCGAGAGGGTCTCCGTCGACCCCGACAGAGTCTCCGCGAACTCGGGAGGCAAACCGAGCTCATGAGTTTCCGTCCCGGTGGCGAGAGAAATCTCCCATCCCGCGAGCGACGCCTCATCGGCATCGACCAATCGCCCGCGAATCCGGGACGGCTCGGCTCCCAGGATCAGAGTCAGTGGCTCTTCAAGTTCGTCTTCCTCGGAGTCCAAGCGAGCGCCGAACTCGGGGATCAGTACGGGCAAGAATCCCTGCTTGGCCGCCACCAGGGGAGTCGTGGGTTCCAGCCAGTTCGATTTCTCCAGCAGGAACGAGCCGTCTTCCGCGGTCACGGTCTTCTTGAAGCCGAGCACCACTTGCGCTCCCGCGGCGACGCTTCCGTCAGCATGGAGGACGATTCCGCGGACGGACTTGCTGTCGGCCACCGGTTTCATCTCGATCCATCGATGGTGGTCCTCGACATGAGGCACCGCATCGCGAAAGGTGACGAAGCCATCGAGTTGCACCGAAAACTCCGCGCCCTCGACGACCGGAAGATCGAGCAAGAACTCTCCCTCGGCATTGGTCTTGGTGGAGTAGCTCTCGCGCCTTCCATGCTCGAGGGGATAGGGAAAGGACTCGTAGAACTCCCGACCGATGCGACTCATGAGGCTTGCGCCCTCCAGCGGGGCTCCGGAACGATCGACCACCTTTCCCCCCACCGCAACTTTGGTGGCCGCGACCACAACCAACTCGGCGTCACGGCTTCGTTCGTTCAAGGTCGCTTGAGCCAACGGGATGTGATCCGGGGAATCAATGGTGAGAGTCCATGAAGGAGAGCCTGGGACCCAAGGCCCAGAGAACTTTCCTTCGCCATCGGAAACCGTTCGAAACGGAGAATCCTCTTCCGTGACCACCACCAGGCCGGGCAACCCCTTGCCTTGAAGGTCGACGACTCGTCCATGAACCAAGCCTTGCTTGGCAGGAATGGAAGGCGGTGAGGTCAGCGGCTCGATCTCCGCAGACGCGCCTTCCGCGTCCGCGGCCTTCGATTCCTCGCTCGAGACCCGGATCGGAGTCACTTCGGAAAGACTTTGCGGACGTCGATCTTCCGCGAGTGCCGCCGTTCGAGCTTCGGACCCGGACTCGCCCCCCTCTCCGACCCAACCCGCCCCGAACCAAGCCCCGACTCCCAACACCGCCGTCGCCGCCACTAGCTGAAGTTTGGCACCCACGAGCAAGCCTCCTCCGATCAGAGCACCGCCTCCACTGACCTTGGCGGCGGTGCGTTTCATGTTCAGGATCGGAAGCATGGCGAGCGCCCATTGCCGTCGGTTGCCTCCCGACTGACGATCGAATTCCTCGCGCAAGAGAGCCATCGCTCGACGCAACTGGGACTTGACCGTGGTGACCGGAACGTTCTGACGAGCCGCGATCTTTCGCGGAGGAAGGTCGTCGAAGAATCGCATCAACGTCACCGATCGATACGGCTCGGCAAGACCGAGAACGGCGTCGACCACCCGACGTTGTTGATGGATCCTCTCCACGATCTGATCCGTGGCGGGAGTTTCCTCGCGGGAGGACGCCAACGTTTCGCGACGCTGGCGTCGATCTTCTTCCCGGTGTTTGGTCCGGGCAAAGTTCACCGCGACCTGTCGCAACCAAGCCAACAAGGAACCGGCACGCTCTGGCGGACGCTCGAGCGCGGCCAAGTAGGTCCGCTGCATCACGTCATCGACTTCGTTCGAGTCGAACAACAAGCGCTGGAGCAGAGCACGCACCGACGCATCGTGACGAGTCAGCTCCTCCGCGCGAAGGCGGGCCGGACCGGATGCCTCGTTCATGGCGAACTCCCGCTCATGCTTCCGTCGTCCGGCTCGGGCTCACCGCGAGATCACCACAATGAGCAAGCCCCGGGAGGGGCCGAGATCGGTCCCGGTCCGCGCCTCCGCGGGCCTCGGGAAGGACCATCCTCGATCGACCGTGGCCGAACAAGGGTTGCATGACGCCCGGGACGAATCGGAGGCGGGGATTCTGGAGTTTTTCTGCGGGAAGCCCGGGTGCAGGAACATTTGCCCGAACGGGAAAACACCACGGCAACCACTCGCTTCGTGGTCACCCTCTCGGCTTTCCCTCAGGGCGCCTATGGTTGAGAAAAGCTCGTGGTGGCATTCCCGTCGAAGTGCCTGGGCCCGCGAAGCACTCGACAGGGGATCCCTTTCGGAGAGGCGATCTTCTTCCGGACCAAGAGGAACTCGGCGGTCTCGTTCTCAATCCTCTTGGCTGAAACAGAACAAGAAGATCGACGCACGCGACGCGAAGTGATCCGGGACAAACGGCGGGAAGGGGAGCCGGATGACATCCGGCGGAACGTGAGCGGCAACGAGCGCGAACCCTCTCGGAACCGATCCGACTTTACGGCGGACCCGCATCCCAGAAAAGCGAGCCCGGTGCGCGTCGTGGCAGCGATGCCCTTACTGAGCGCGCAGCAAAGGCATGCCCTGCACCAGCGGCGGGAACTCGGCCCAGTTCTCCTTGCCGCCACCGGTCGTGAAGCAGTGACCGAGCATGCCCGTCGACTCCAGCTTCACGCTGTATTCCACCAACGCACCGGACGCCTCCGTGTCACGCCAACTGGCGGGCAAGACCTCGAAGCCCAAGCCGAGCAAGTGCGCCACCGACGGATATTCGGGTCGAACAGTGGAATGCCACGGGAGAAGAATGATGTCCCGCGGAATTCGATTCGCCGCGCCATGGGTTCCGCTGGTGGAGCCCTCTCGTTCATCCAGCTCGAGCGCTTCGGCATCCAGAAGGCGGTCTGCCCACATCAGCATCTTCACCCCGCGCTGTCGGACCAAGAAGTGGTGATAGTCCACCACGGCATCGGCGAATACTTGTGCGGGGTCCTTGTCAACGGTCGAGGGCGACTGCTCCGAGCCAATGAGAAAGATCTCTTCCATCCCGACGTGAAAAGCATCCGCCTGGAACGCGTCCAGGAGTTCCCCCATCAGAGCAAACACGATCTGGTTGACCCGCGGATCGGTGGGATTCCACTCGCGGGCATAGATTCCTTCGTTGTCCGGGAACGCTCCGGGAGTCGCGTCGAGCTCTGGATACAGCGCCAACAACGGAGAGACTTCTTTGCCGGCTGACTGGTGACCAATGCAGCGAAACTCGGGAATCACGCGGATCCCGTGCTTGAGGCAGGCATCCGCAAAGCGACGAGCTCCGGCGGCACTGATCTGCCGAGGCCCTTGACGCATCTTGGGATGTGACTCGAACTGGAAGAAGTAGTTCACTTCCAGAATCAGAACATTGATGCCGGCCTTCGACATTTCTGGAAGCTGCTTGGCAAGCTGGTCCAGTCCTGCATCCGATTTGTAGCCGACAAGGTGAAGCGCGCGCCACGAGTCGACCTCGGGCGTCGTTTCTTCGGGCACCGGAGCACTCGACGTTTGACAGGACACGGTGGCAAGGCTGAACAAGGCGAGCGCGAAGAGAGACTTCATCACCACTGATTCCTTCGGACTCCCGAGAGTCCGTTTGCGGGCCGTCGACGTCCCACACGTGGTCGACGACCCGGTCATTCCACACCCGAAGCCACCCAGTTCGTCCTCGACGATCTTCGGGGATCCGTCTTCCGCAGCGCACCGCATCCGGGCTTCCCCTCCGGAAGCCTGGCATTGGCTCTATCGGTGAATTCCCCCGAGGAATGGAGCCTGGGTTTGGGTGAGACGAATCGCCCCAGAGCCCTCGAATCGACGCAACTCGTTGAGTCACAGGGACTCCGCGCACTTCCTCCGGGTCGGGGTCGGATCAAGAGTCCCGGGAATTCCTGGGGCCCTCCTCAGGGAGCGGCGAGATTGAAGTCCCCCGCGCGCGCACCAGCAACCATGCTCCAACCGTCCGCCAAGGTGAGCTTCCAACCCGGTCCCGAAAGTTGCGCCGCCGAGGCAGGCGCGGGGACGATCGCTGCCTGAATTGCTCCCTCGTCGAACTCCACCAGAACGCCGGAGCGCACTTCGAGCACTCCGAACTCTGCGGTCAAGTGAAACGTCCCGTACACCGTTCCGTGAGGTTCCCAGGTTTCCAGGTGATTGGGGTTGAAGCTGTAGCGCAGACTGGGATCGGGTTCGATGCGAAGCACGGGGCCGTCCACGTAACGCGCTCGGTAGGTGGCGATGCGCTGGTCGCGTGCTTCGGCGCGTTGGGTTTCTTCGCGCACGACCTCTTCGCCGCCATAGTCCTCCATGCATAGCTCGACATCGCCGGCCAGATCGTCGGACTCGGTGACGCCGTAGTGCTCGGCGAGGAGATGGCCGAAGTCGCTCTTGGGATGGAGCTCCTCACGCCAATTCGAACTCACTTCGTCGAGCAGGAAGCCGTAAGCCGGACCCACGGCGTAAGCGAAGTTGCGCACGTAGTTCTTTCGGCGCTCTTGGGAAGAGAGAGCTGCGGCGATTCGGCGAATGCGCGTCTTGCGGTCGGAGCCACAAAGCACCGTTCCAGTGTATTCGGCAAGGCCTTCATTGAGTTCCAGCAGTTGCTCCGTGGCCGCTGCCTCGGGAAACAGTTCGCGCCGGCGTTCGCGGAACGCCAGGGCATCTTGGACCGCAAGCTCGCGATCCTCCCCCACCGAAGTCACGGCGGTTTGCAACGCTCGCCACTCCAAACGAGCCAGAATCCGTCCGTCCTTAGTGTCGAGTTGCGGGTTCTGGGGGTTGCCGCCTTGCAGATCCAGGTCCCGTTGGATGCGGTGGTACATCTCGTGAGCAAGCAGCTGCTTTCGAGCGAGTTCCTCCTGAGGCAGCGGCCAGATCAGCGTGGTCCAATAGGTTCCCGACCAGTGGATGGCGGTGTTGGCCACTCCCTGCCCCGGATCCAGTTCCCCGACGAACACCCCGTCCACTTCTTGCAAGCGGCCGTTCGCGTCCGCCTGATTGGCGACCAGCTCACGGCTCGCCGCATCCCCGAACATCAGCGGGCCCGCCAAGGAAAAGCCCCACAGATTGCCGTCGTCTCGACCCGCGATTTCCGCCGCCTCTTCGAAGTACTGACGGGCGAGGCCTCGGTCGATGGCAGGAGTTTGCGTCAGGACAGCGGTCGCGAGGAACAGGACGGGGAGCGCGGGAATCATGAGGGCTCTGGGTCAGGGGCACCGCGACGCGAGGCGCCGCACGGACACCAACGAACAGGAAGAGGCTACGTCGTCAGGCGATACCGCCGCAATTGCCACGAAGTTCACGGAGCGCGGGTCTGTCGCAGCCCCCGAGCCGTGAGCTCCGTTGCGAGGGACGCGGTGCCCGAAAACCAATCACGAACGCGCTCGAGTCACTCGTCCGCTTTGTGCGCCCGGCGCCATCACCCGGTCGCGGCCTCGCTAGCCGACCGTTCGAGATGTTTTCGTTTCCGCCAAGGAGTCGGACCGCAAGCGAATCGGTGGGTTTGCCGAGAATGCGAGGACCAAGACGAAGGCGAAAACCTCCGATCGGAAGCCGAAGAGCCCTCTTACGGGCCGGCTCGCGCTACGACTTTTGGAACACCCACTTGCCGAGCTGTTTGACGGACGGGGGTTTGCCGTAGATCAGGATCGCGATGCGGAAGACTTTCGACGAAGCCCACAGGGCGAACGCGACTCCCAAGGTCATGCAGCCGATGGAGGTCAGGATCTCCGAGACCGGGGGTTGGGGGGATAGGCCGAGGCGCAGCATCATGACGAAGGGCGCCGAGAACGGGAAATAGCTGAGACCCTGGCTCACCAATGATCCAGGGTTTTCGATGACGTGGTTGATGGCGATCATCGGCAGGAACATCAGCAGGAACAACGGCGCCATCATGTTCTGGGCTTCCTGGATGGTCATGCACACCGATCCAATGGCGGCGTAGACGCAGCCATAGATCAGATATCCGGCCAGGAAGTAAAAGACAAAGTAGATCAGATCGAGAACCGAGACGCCGTCGGAAGGCATGACGTCGTGGTACGCCGCTGCCGAGAGAGCGGCGGCGGCGTAGATCCCGGTCACGGTCAGCCCCATCAAGTAGTTGCCGAGGATCTTCCCTCCCAGGATCTGAAACGGAGTCGAGCTGGAAACCAGCACTTCGAGGATGCGGTTGGACTTCTCCTCGATGGTGTTGTTCAGCAGAGGCCCCGCGGAGGTCATCACCGCAATCCACAGAAGGATCATGAAGCCCAGCGGGAAGATGAACTCCTGCTTGCCGCTGGCTTTGGTCACTCCTTCTTCTTCCTGGACCTTGAACTCCTGGACGTTCAGGGAGCGATTGATCTTGCCGACCACGACGGCATCGACTCCGGCGTCCTGATAACGCCACTGTCGCACCGCATCGGTCAGGCTGCCACGCACGAACCGGGACGCCTTGACGTCCGTGAGGCTCTCACTGCCGTAGGCCACGAGATACGGCCAAACCTGCTTCTCCCAAGCGTCATGAGCCTCTTCGTCGTCCTCGTCCGGCTCCTGGGACAACAGCGCGGGAGGCTCGAGGGACAGCAGGGAGGGCCCGAGCATGATGAACGCGAAGATCTCTTCGTCGCGGACCCGTTGAGCCTGCTCGGCTTTGAAGGACTCCCACTTTTCCCAGCCGGCCGCCGGATCATCTCCCAGCGAGGCCACGTCCGAGACGTCGATCGTCTCGACCAGGTACTTCATCTTGACGTCATCGCCGGAGTTGTGCTGCCGGCTCGCCTCTTCCAACCCTGCGGAGACCTCGCCGGTCATGTCCAGGACCGCAAGCTTGCGCTCGCCCGTTTCTCCGACTCCTTCCAACCATTGGGGAATCAAGATCGTCAACACCAGCATGGCAGGCGCGAACAGGATCCCGAACAGGAACGCCTTGGTGAACACGGCGGCGATGTACTCGCGCTTGGCGATGACCCACAAGCGGTTCATGCGGCAGTCTCCAGTCCTTCGGCGCCTTCTTCTCCGGCGACACGAATGAAGATGTCGTGGAGGTCCGGGGCACGGAGCTCACAGCGACGGATCCGATAGTGGGGCAAGATCGACTGCAGCACGGCTTGGGAGTCGGCACCGCGCTCCAGGAAGACTTCGACCCGGCCTCCCAGGTCCCGGATTCCTCGGACTCCGGCGAGAGACTCCAGCGCTTGGACATTGCCCTCGCCATAGAGGTCGAAGGTGTCCTCGCTGAACTGCTGGCGGATCTCTTCGATCGACCCGTCGAGCATCTTCTTGCCCTTGCAGATCATGAACACGTTGTCGCAGAGCTTCTCGGCCTGCTCCATCACGTGGGTCGAGAAGATCACCGTCTTCTTCTCTTCTCGCAGCGAGAGCACGATCTCGGTCAGGGTCTCGGTATTGACCGGATCCAGCCCTGAGAAAGGCTCATCCAAGATCACCAGCTCGGGATCGTGAATGACCGTCGCGATGAACTGGATTTTCTGCTGCATCCCCTTGGAGAGCTCCTCCACCTTCTTGGTGCGCCACTCGGTGAGCCCCATGCGGTCCAGCCAGTTGGTGATGCGCGGTCGAATCTCGGAAGAGCGCATGCCCTTGAGCTGGCCGTAGAACGAGATAAGGTCTTGCACCTTCATCTTGCGGTACATGCCACGCTCTTCGGGAAGGTACCCGATGCGGTCCATGACCCCGCCGCCGGCCGGCTTCCCCAGCACTTCGACCCGCCCCTCGTCGGGGAGCAGGATGTTCATGATCATCCGGATGCTGGTGGTCTTGCCGGCGCCGTTCGGACCGATGAACCCGTAGACCGACCCCTGGGGGATCTCCAGGGACAGGTCGTCTACAGCGACGTGCTGAGCGAACGTCTTGGTGACATGATCGAGAATGGCTGCGTGCATGGAGTGGGTTCCTTGGACTAGCAGGCCGGTGACAAAGACCTCAGAAGCCGATCGAGCGCGTTTCGACTCCGTCGAGGATTCGAGGACGAAGTCCGAGGCGAAAAGATCCGATCGAGCGCCGAGAGAGTTCTTCACCGGCCTGCGAGACCGCGTCAACAAATCGCGGACCACGCCCATGGTAACGCCGGATCCCGGGGAAAATTCGATCGGATCCTCCGCTCTGCGATCGAACTCCGCGGCATCAGAATTGTGCCGTTCTGGTCCTTGGCGGACGAAATCGGCGCTGACGGCAGTGAATTGCAGGACGAGGACCCGCGTGGGCCAGAAGATGGCTCCGAGGGAGGAATCGACCGCAGCCGACCCGCGAACTCTGTCGGGCCTCGGGAACGATAGAGCGAGAAGTGACGATCCCGGTCGGGTCTGGCCAAGACTCCCGCAACCGGTCACTCTCGGCGCAGTCGGACTCCCCCAAACACATGGTCGAGCTCGATCCGCAGCGTCGGCTCGTCCCAATGACCGTCACTGGAGTATCGATCGCCTCGCTGATGGAAGCCCGGGGCGTCGAAGTCGGAGAAGATGCCCGACTGATCATCCACGACGACCGAAATCTCCCGAGGCACCACCAAGGTGATGTCGCCCAGCCCCCCGTCCACTCGTACTGTTGCCGGCCGGAACCACTCGCCGTGGAAGTCCAAGAGCAGGTCCTCGGCCACCCCCTCCACCGTCAGCTTTTCGAAGTTCACGTTGCCGAGCCCGCGAAACTTGGCCTCCGCCATTCCCACGCTGATCTCGAAGTGCTCGCAGAACTCGGGATTCGGTTCGTTGAACTCCACCCGCGCCTCACAAGCCGCTAGTTCGATGCGCAGTTGTCGGAGCGGAACGCCTCCCAGCTCCGTTTGAATACTGCCCGCGGCGAACAGCAGCTCCAGGTTCAGGGGCACGTCCTTGCCAAGGCGCAAGTCCCACTCGTTGACCAGTTCCTGCCAATCCCAGAAGTTCAGCCCCAGGAACTCGGGGTTCATGATCAACCCGTAGGAACCATCGTTGCCCTGGCGCGAGCTAGAAATCGAAGGAGCAAACTCGGCAACGTTGAACTCCGCCGTTCCGGAAAGCATGGGCCCTTCGTCCTGCGAGTCGAGGGTCAGCTCCCCGGCTCCAAACGCCAGATCCAGGGTGGCGATGTCGACGTCGCTGGCGTCGATTTCGATGGTCCGGTGCTCGAGCTCTCCCACGTCGTAGTGGAACGGCAGGGCGAACGAACAACCGCTGCAGCTCAACAAGAGCCCCAGCAATCCGAGCAACTGAACTTTCACAACTCTCTCCCCTGGGTCTCCGGCGTCACCTCAGTCAGGTCGAAGTCGGGAGCTCGCCCATTGACGAACCCCATCCTGCTCACCATCGGCGACGCGGTCCGAAACTTCCACGGTCTGCGGGAGGAGAGCCCGAAGCCCGCCCTGGGGTTGGAAGGGATTCGGAGAAGAGGTTCGGATTCAGCTCAGTTCAGCGCCGGAGACCGCGAGCAGCTCCCACCAGCCGGAGGAACTCCGCCCGGTACCCCTGGGGGTCTTGGCCCTTGCCGCTTTCCGCCAACTGCAACACTTGGAGAAGCGAAGGTTCGGGCCCGGCGTAGGGGGAGTTCTTCAGCATCATGCCGAACAGTGCCACGGCCGCCGCGAAACGAGTGTCCGCGTCCGCACTCGAAATCGACCTATCGTTGTCGAGCACCGGGAACTCTCGCTTGGTGCTGACCTCGCCGTCCGGCTCCTTCCAGCGCATCTTCAAGTTGAAGAGATCGGCAGAGTCGAGAGGACGCACCACCTGCGCGGGACGCTGATACTTCAGGGGATCGACTCCGGGCACACCGCCCATACCCGCGGGGATGATCTCGTAGAGCACCGTGAGCCGATGATCGGCGCCAACTTCTCCGGCGTCCTTCTTGTCATCGTTGAAGTCTCGCGCGGCCAGCACTCGGTTGTCGTAGCCGATCAGTCGATAAGCATCGACCTGGGCAGGATTGAACTCGAGCTGCAGCTTGACGTCCTTGGCGATGGTGACCAGGGTGCCCTGCATTTCGGCAACCAGGACCTTCTGGGCCTCGGGGAGGGAATCGATGTAGCTGTAGTTGCCGTTGCCTTTGTCCGCCAGCAGTTCGGCGGTGCCATCCTTCAAGTTCCCGGTGCCGAACCCGAGAACAGACAGGAACACTCCGGACTTGGCGGAGTCACTGATCAGGGTCTCCAGCTCTTCCCGCGAAGTGACTCCCACGTTGAAGTCTCCATCCGTGGCCAGGATGACTCGGTTGTTGCCTTCGGCGTCGAAGTGATTGACCGCGGTCTCGTAGGCCAGACGAATCCCGGCACTGCCATGGGTCGACCCTCCGGCGCGGAGACGACTCAAACTCTGCTCGATCTTCGCCTTCCCTTCTGCATCGCAGCGAGTCGAGTCCAGGCACAGCCCTGCACCACCGGCGTAGGTGACGATGGCCACGTGATCCCGCCCGTCGAGCTCCGCGAGCAACAGGCGCAGGGACGACTGGAGCAAGGGAAGCTTCATCGGATCGTTCATCGACCCGGACACATCGAGCAGGAACACCAGGTTGGAACGGGGCCGCTGCTCGAGGCGCAAAGGACGGCCACGAATGCCAATCCGCGCCAAACGATGACCCGGTGCCCAGGGGGCCTCGGTGACTTCGACGTCCACGGACAACGGGTCGCCGTTGTCTCGCCACGGCCAGTCGTAGGAGAAGTAGTTGATCATCTCCTCGATGCGCACCGCGTCCGCCGGCGGCAGCTGCCCATCGTTCAAGAACCGGCGCACGTTGGCATAGCCCGCCGTGTCCACGTCGATGGAGAACGTCGAATGGGGATCTTGAAGAGGACTCTTGAAAGGCTGCTCGGTCGCCTTGCCGTAGGTTTCGTTCGACGGCGGGCGATGAGCCAGCGAATCGCGAACATGTTCCTGGGCGCGATCGCGAGCGAGTTCATTCTTGATGCGACGGGTGTAGGCTTCGCCGGGGGTTTCTCTCGCTGACGGGGCCTCGGGCGTGGCGCCCGGCTCCGGCCGTTTCCCTCGACCGCTGAAGAAGCCCACGCTTCCCGACTTCGCAGCAGCCGGATCCGGCGACGGGGGCATTGCTGAAAGCTTCCCCCCAGCAGTTTCGGAAGAGGAATGCTCACCTCCAACCAGTTCCGTCGATGGCGGCACGGCCTCTGCGTCCCTGCGGAGGTATCCGAGAGCCTCTGCCTGGCGGCGCGCTTCCGGAGAGGGAGTCGATTCGGACGGAGAATTCGCTTTCTCGAATTCCTCGAAGTCGCCGAGCGCTCTGAGAGCTTCGATCTTCGCTTGATCGAGCTCTGTCCCTCGAGCGCCTCTCTGATCCGAGAGACTTCCGCCCGCGCCCACGGATTGCGAGGGAGTGGTTTGAGCCGGTCCGTCGGAGTAACCCAGGGCCTCCAGCTTGGACAGTGCTTCCGGAGAGAGAGCAGTCTCAGATGGCCGCGTTTCTTCCTCGGAGACATCCAGGTATCCGAGTTCTCTCAGTCGCTTCCCGAGCTGATCTTCGCTCGGCACCTCGTCCACGGCGTATCCCAGCGCTCGCAGCTCTTGCAGGTAGTCGTCTTCGTCGTACTCGGTCGAGGGAGAGTCCACCGGATACCCGAGTTCCTCGAGCCTTCTCAATTCACTCGAGCTGCTCCTTTCTTCGCCGACGTAGCCGAGCTCCGCAAGGGATTGAAGTTCCTTCGCACTCAGCGAGTCGACGTTGCCAGCGCGCCGCTGGCGCCGAGACTCGCTCGTGGCGCTCTTTCGGCCATTCGACGACTCGTTCACCTCGGCGGCGGAGTCCGCAAAAACTCCCGCTGCGCCGCCACCGCGGTCCGAGTCCTGGCCGTCGAGCTGCGCGACTTCCTCCTGTCTGGTAGCAGGACCGGCATTCCAGAGCGAATCTCCGAGAATCACGACCGCACCAAGGATGCTCGCCGCCACAGTGAGCGGGGTCAGCAGGCGCCACGGAGACCTCGATGGCGGGGTCGAAGAAAGTCCACCAACCTCCGCCTCTCCGTCTTCGGTGACGGACTTGCCGGAGAGGATTGCTTCGGCGGATTCGCTCGCTTGACCATCCTCCGCCGGGGCACCACTCTCAACAGCCACACCATTCTTTTCTGCCGCTGCATCGATCGTCGCGCGTCGCTGCTCGGTCAACTTGCCCGGTGCTTCCCCGGCAAGCTCGTTTTCCAACTCTCCGGTGAGCTCGCGGATCGCTTCGACTTCGGCCCGGGCCTGCTCGTCGTTGGCGAGCCACTGTTCGACTTCTTGCCGCTCGGCCCCTTCGAGCTCACCCAGGGCAAACGCCGTCAGACGTGCTTCTCGCAGATCGGCCTCGCTGAACGAGGCTTCGCTTTCTGTCGGCCGATGGTTGAGTGAACCTTCATGAGCCGAAGCACTGTCACGCAAAGTACCCTCTGGTGAGACACCTTCTGGAGAATCGCTCTTGGAAGGGGCACTCGGTGACGTGTTTCCGTCCGGAGAAGTGTTGTTCGGAACGTCCTTGCCAAGAAAAGAATCGTTCGAAGGAGCTCGGTCGGAGGAAGCACGCTTCTGGGAAGGATCGTTCGGGGGAGTGGGTTGTCGGGAATTCATGGGGGACTCCTCAGACTTCGCCGCGAGTCGCGGGGGACAGACGACCTCGCAGGGTCCGAATGGCCTGGTGGATCAAGACACCGACGTGGTTCACACTGAGTTGCGTGATGGCCGCAATCTCTTTGTAGGAACGCCCTTCTTGAAAGCGCAGGCGTAGGACTTCCTGCTGGCGATCGGGCAGGGACCCCATCAGCTTCAGCACACGACTTTGGGATTCCTGCTGCTCGACGCGTTGATGGGGATCGGGAACGGGGCGTTCCTTCCAATCCGGGTTGGAGATGACGCGCTCCATGCGGCCGTCCTTTCGGATGTCGTCCAGGACGAGGTTTCGGCAAACGGTGTACAGCCACTGGTCCAGGTGTTGCCCGAGGTGTTTCCGGTTCGCCCGACACAGTTTCAGGAACACTTCCTGGACAATGTCTTGGGCTCGGCCATGGTCGCCCCCGAGGTGGGTGGCGTAGCGGAGCAAGGGCCCCTCCATGCGACCGACGGTTTCTTGAATCCATCGCGGGTTCGTCAACAGGCTCTCCTGCGGCCAGTCCTCAGGGGAACAACGCGGGCCGGCGGGTTTTCTTAATCCCGCGGGCTCAAAACCTCGGCTTGAGAACGCCAGTCGCTTGGGAAAACTGGGGCGGCAAGAGGGCAACCGTGAGTCGCTGCCAAGCTTCCTGACGTCCCACCTCGAACGCGGCTGCGAGCCAATCCCAGCCCCCTTAAACATCTACTGTCAATGGCCTTACAGCACCAACGGCCGCGCGGCGGCCGGTCTGTTCGACCACTGGGCCACCGCAAAGTTCCAGCTCCTTGCTCGTTTTCCCGCTGCTCGACCTCAGACTTCCCTCTCTGCCCCAAACTCAACGCTCGCCGGGGCGGGCCGTACTGAGGGGACCGCGGGCCTTTTCGACGTCACCAATGCGCCGGGATTCCGGTCACCCTCTCGTTTCGGAGATGTGAATCATGCGGCTTCCAAGCACCTCGGGAACTCCAGTCCTGGCGCTGGCGTTCTCCCTGGGCGGCTTTCTTTCAACCACTGCCACCGCCGCCGAAGACGACCCGAGGGTCGAGTGGCTGAGCGAACACGCGGTCTCCTTGAACAGCATCGACCCGGACGACGTGGACTTCGAAGACCTGGAACCCCTTCGTCAGATGATCGGCGACGCCCGGGTCATCCAGCTCGGCGAACAAACCCATGGCGACGGCACCACGTTTTTGGCCAAGACTCGCCTGATCAAGTTCCTCCACGAAGAGATGGGCTTCGACGTTTTGGCGTTCGAAAGCGGGCTGTACGACTGCCGCATCGCGTGGGAACAGCTTGCGGCGGGAGGCGAGAGCCTGGCCTCTTGCCAACAAGGGATCTTTTCAATCTGGACGAACAGTGAAGAAGTCCGTCCGCTCTTGGACTACTTGAAGGAGCGCGCCACCTCGGACTTCCCTCTCGAGCTATGTGGCGTGGATTGTCAGTTCACGGGTCCTCCCTCGGCCGCAAGCCTCGCTCAAGATCTGCACGCCCATGTCGAGAAAGTTGAGCCCTCTCTTCTGGAAGAGTCTCTCTTCACTCTCTCGCTGGAGACGATTGAGCACATCACCTCCGGCCGGCGACCCCCGGAGGACGAGCAGGGCGACTACTTCGATGCTCTGGACGAACTGGCCGATCTGTTGCAAGACCCCGAACTCCCCGAGGCGACGTCAGAGAAAGAGAACCAGTTCTGGGCGCAAATGGTGCGCAGCATTCGTGGCTATGCCCCCGTCGCCTGGACCGACCCGGCATCTCGGCAAGGCAAACCCTTGGCCAGTTCGTTCAACCCGCGGGACCGGCAGATGGGAGAAAACCTGACCTGGTTGGCCGAAGAGTACTACGCCGGGCGCAAGCTCATTGTCTGGGCCGCCACGATGCACGCCATTCGCAATGCGGACGCCATCGACACTGGAAACTCCCCCTTGTCCTATGAGGGGGTCCTGCCCATGGGGCATTACCTTTCGGATGCTCTCGGAGAGGAAGCGTTCACCGTCGGGTTCACCACATTCCATGGATCGGCCGGGCGAGCGGGTGGACCGAGTGGGCCGATTCCCGATGCTCCCGCGGGAAGTTTGGAGTCGCTCTGCGTGCAAGCAGGCTTGGAGAACGCGGTGATTCCGTTCCGCCATCAAGACGCGGAATGGGTCCACGCTCCCATTTCCAGCCGTCCCCTCGGCAACAGCCTCATGACCGCGAGCTGGCCGAAAGTCATGGACGCCATGGTGTTCACGAAGAAGATGATCCCGAGCTCCGTGCGAAAGCCTGGCGCGTCCGGTCGTTGAGCGGAGGAGTGAGGTGCAGGGCTCTGGGAGTTCCAGCGAGAGCAATGCCCCAGCGCGACGGTGAGCGTGGAAGCGTGACTGACACGCTCACCGTCGGTCGCAGATTCTCGGCCGCGGGAATCATGACTGCGGCGGCGAACACAGGTCCGATGACTTCTGGTGCGGACCGCGGCAAGCTTCCTCACAAGAAGATGGCACCGATGCGGGGAAGAGTCAGACTTCGATGACTCCTGCCGGCTAGTCGTCTTCGACCGTCACCATCTCGCGGAAGAAGGCTCGCACGCCGTACTGGATGGTCGAGCGAAGGGTTTGATCGACCTTTCGCTCTTCCCTGGCCACCTCGCGGGGGTCTTCATCCTGGATCGCGCAGAAGGTCTCGACCAGGCGGGCGTCACGCGACAGGAGCTTCTGCAAAACGGATCGTTCTTTCTCAGACCAGAGGGGTGACAGCTGGCAGGCGGCCTCGAAGGATTCGTCAAGGTCGTGGAGCTGCCCGCGACGGAGCATCATGCACCAGTCGCGATAGGGGATCGTCAGATTGCGGAAGTCGTCCGACTGCACCAGCGCTTCGAGCTGTCCGCGGTACTCTTCCAAAGGAAACCGTTCGACCTCGGAGAGCGCATCTTCTACGGCGGCACGGCGCCCGGCGTCCAAGTGTCGCCCCAACGCCGAGTACAGATACTTCCGTTCCCGCTCGTGATGATGCTCGAGCAAGTCGTCGAAGGCCCCCAAGGTCTGCCGCAACAGAGACGGCTCGATCTCCTTGAACTCGGTTTGCAGGGCGATGTCCAACAAGTGCGCTCCGTGGCGGCGGATCATCTCGTGATCGTCGAAGAACTCCGCCACCGAGCCCGCGGGAGGAGGGTCCGAGACCGTCTCTTCGTAGAGCGGCAACACCAGGTTCTCTTCGAACTCCATGTGCGTCCGCAGGTTCTCTCGCAGCACGTAACCGTGGAGAAAAAAGAGCAGGGGCTCGGAGACCTGAGTCAACATCAGCGCCAGGCCTTCGTCGAACATTTGGTGGCAGGCCTCGTGCACCGCCCAGGATTCGATGTTCCGTTCGATCAACCGCGTTCCTCCTCCGAGCATTCTCCCGCGCGGTCGGAGCAAACCGAACCAAGGAATCGGGATTCCGCCCGCGGCCCCGCGGTAACATGCGCCCACGATGACGGCTTCCCCCCACCCTGAAACCTGGACGCTGAAGGCCCTCGATGAGCCAGAGGGAACGGTCTACGACATCCCGCCCCAGGGCCTGACCCTCGGCCGGGATCCGGCCAACTCCGTGGTGATCGAGGCCAAGCACGAGGGGGTCTCTGCCCATCACGTGCGCTTGGTCATTCGCGACGGGGATCTTTGGGCCGAAGACCTTCACTCGAAGAACGGAACGTTCAGCGGCGGCCGGGAGATCAGTGTCCGGGCCATGGCGCATGGAGACGTGCTGCAGCTTGGTCCCGATGGCCCGCGCTTCGCCGCGGTGTGTTCGACTGGCATCGAAGACACCGTGTCCCTGCCGAAGAAGGGACTCGGCATGGGCCGTCGGCGGGTCGGCCACGAAACGATCCAGCTGGTGCGGGAGAAACTCGGCATCTCCGGGGACGTCGATCAGATGTTGCGACGCCAGCGGCGACGTCACACCGCCATGACCATGTCTTTGGCCGCGCTGGTCGTGATCGTCGGGGTGACCGGATTCTGGATGGTGCGCGAGAAAGACGGCCAAATGCGGCTGTTGGTCGAGCAACAACAGGCAAAGCTCCAAGAGGTCACCGAGTCCCAACGGGAATCCTGGGACAACCAAAGTCAGCGTTGGAACGAAGCCCAGGTGCAGTGGGAGCAAACTCGCGAGCGGCTGCAAGGACAGCGAGAAGAACTCGAAGCCCACATTCGAGACTTGGAGAACCGCGGACAGGTGGCCGCGAGTGAGCTCGAATCACTTCGCAACGAACTCGGCCAAACCGTCGAAACTCTGGACTTCTTCAATCCGGTCAACATCGAACAGTCGAAGCTGCGCTCGGTGGAACGAGTCGAAGAAGCGGTGGTCTTGATCGAAACGCGGCAGCGCTTTCGTAACGAAGACACCGGGCAGGAACTGTTCGTCGTCATCGATGAGACGGGCAACGAAACTCTCAATCTCAACGACGAAGGTCAGCCACTGGAAGAAGAGAGCACCGGATCGGGATTCTGCTTCTCCGAAGACGGTTGGATCCTGACCAATGCCCACGTGGTGGGAAAGAAGGAAGAAGCGCCGCCCGTTCGCATCTCTCCGGAGATTCTGCTGACGCCTTCCATTCGCCTGCAGGTGGTGTTCTCTGGCCAGGCGTTCCGTCACAATGCCACATTGGTCGCCTGGAATGCCGAAGACAC
This sequence comes from Planctomycetota bacterium, assembly GCA_028289345.1. Taxonomy (GTDB): domain Bacteria; phylum Planctomycetota; class B15-G4; order B15-G4; family SIAN01; genus JANQQL01. Next base: position 477,393 of record JANQQL010000015.1, read on the forward strand.
CGCCGACCTTGCCCTGTTGAAGATCGAGCCTTTTGATTCCATGCCCCACCTGGACGGTCTGGACTTGGAGCGGCCCTCTCCGGCACGCGGCACGGAAGTGTTCTTGCTCGGCTTTCCTCTCGGCAAGCGAGCGATGCAGCAGGGCGACACGATGATCGCTTCGACCTTTCGCGGCATCGTGAGCCGTCAAGTCGGCGCCTACTTGCAGGTTGATGCCGCCGTGCATCCGGGTGCTAGCGGGGGCCCGGTCATCGACAGTCACGGCAACGTCATTGGCGTGGTCGTGGGCATGCAAGTGGTCGATCGAGTCGCGGGTTCCTCGGCGATCGGTTACACCATTCCCATCGCCGACGTGCGCAGTGTCTGGCCGCCGCCGAACTTGACCGAATGAATCACGCGGAAGCGGAAGACGCCGGCCCCTGGTCGGGAATCGCAGCCGTCGCACTGGTCGTTATCGCAGCCGCATTGCGAGTGGCCGCTGGCTACACCGACTTCTGGATGGACGAAGTGTGGACGCTTTACTACGCCGAGCGGATCGAATCCGCCAAAGACGTCTTCACCGAAATCCGCCACTCGAACAACCATCACTTGCTGACCCTGTACTACTACTGGGTCCAGCAGGTCGTCGAGCCAACCGCCCACTGGATCGTCTATCGCATTCCGTCGTTGGCGGCCGGCGTCCTCACCGTCGTGGTTGCTGCTTGGATGGCGCGACGCCGTGGATCTCTGGCAGCGCTCGTGACGTTGGTCATGCTTGGTGGCTCCTACTTGATGACCCACTTCGCTTCCGAGGCGCGCGGCTACGCCTTGGTGATCCTGCTCTCCTTCCTCTCGTTGGCCTGGTCTCGGGCTTACCTGGAACGCTCTCGAACCACGGCCCTGGTGGGCTTCTGGATCGTCGGATCCGTCGGCTTCCTCTGCCACCTGATGTATCTGAACACCCTGCTTTCCCTGGCCGGATCGGTGTTCTTCGAAGGCCTGCGCCACCGCGAATCACGGGGCAAGCTCTGGAAGTCAGGCCTGTGGCTGTTTTCAGTGCCCGGAGTGTTCTTGCTCTGGTTCCATTGGTTCGAGATCCAACACCTGCGGATTGGCGAGGGACCTGAGCGCAGCTTCCTGTTGGTGGTGGTGGAGTCGCTTTCCATGACTGGCGGCGGACCGGCCCGTGGAATGATCGCCTGGATTGCCGGCAGTGCGGTCGCAGCAATGTTCCTGACCAGCCTGGTGTCCTTGGCTCGTCGCGGCGATCGCGAGTGGCCGTTCCTCGCCCTGATCATGTTCGTCACTCCCACAACATTGATCCTGGTCACTCAGCCGAAACTGCTGTTCCTTCGCTACTTCTTGCTCGCGATCGCGTTCGGGCTCTATGCGACAAGCCTGTGCGTGGCTCGCTGGCTCGACGGGACCGCGCCCTGGCGCAATCTCGCCATGGCAGTTCTCGCGGCGTTCTTGCTGACCAACGCGCTCCGCATCAGCCACTTGCTGGAAGAAGGGCGCGGCGCGTTCGGAGAGGCCGTCCGGTACATGGCCGCGAACACGCCGGGCAAGCTCACCACGGTGCTCAGCATCGACGAGTTCGGCAACCGGATGCTGCTGGAGTACCACGGCCGCTTCCTGGAAGACGGCGAACAGATCGCTCTGTCACCTCGCAAGGAGCTGCCGGCCCAAGGCGCTGCGTGGTTCCTGCGCCACAAGATCGGCGAGCCTCCCGAGCCCCTGGCCGAATGGAAAGACCGCCACGGCAATCGCTACGACCTGGCTCAGTCCTACGGGTACGCCGGTCTGTCAGGCGCCCACTGGTCTCTCTACCGGAACCGCCGGTTGCCGTAGTCTCCAACCCTGCAAGGGTTGGGATTCGTGGCGAGTGACGTCACCATCCTGTCATCGACCCGGCTTGTCGCCACCCACCAGTCCCTCGAATACTCCCCAATGCAGCTCGTTCAGTCCTCCAAGTATCCAAGGCTGCGCAGGGTTTCTCGCTCTTCTTCGGTCAGCACCTGAGTCGGGGTGCTCTGGCGCACGGTGAGCTTCTTTGCCATGAGCTCGTTCTCTTGCACCATCCCGCGGATGCGCCGGACCAGGCTCGCGACTTTGTCTGGATGCTCGCTGGCGACGTCGACTTGCTCCCCTGGGTCCTGCTCCAGATCGAACAGCTCGGAGTGCTGCGACACCAGGTCGTGAATCACTTTGAAGCGTTCCGTGCGGAGGGCAAAGCGAGCGGGTCGCTGCTTGTCTCGACTGAGAATGGCTCCGCGCACGGGAGGCCCTCCCGCAAGGGTTTCCCGAACGCTGCGTCCTTGAACGTGGCCGGGGACTTCGACGCCGAACTCTTCCAGAAGGGTCGGCAGTAGATCGATCGCTTCCACCAAGGACGGCTCCCGATGCCCGGCTCCCCGCTGACCGGGGAACTTGATCAACAGCGGTACGGCAATGCACTCTTCGTAAGGCTGGGCGTGGATGAACTTGCCGTGTTCGCGGAACTCCTCGCCATGGTCCGAGGTGACGAGAATGAGCGCCTGGTCATAGAGCCCCTGTTTCTTCAGGTCCTCGAACAGCTTGCCGAGCTGGTCGTCCAGGTGGCGCACGCCTGCGGCGTAGAGTTCCCGCAGCAGGGGAACGACGGCCGGGTCGAGTTCCCGTTGATCCTGGTTGCAGGCCATCAGGAAGTCCGTGGCCGCCTCCCCCGGTTCTTGGAAGTAGCCGTCCGCGGCATCGCCCAAAGCGGTTCGGTACTCAGACGGTGAGTAGTACGGCAGAGTGCCTTCGGTCACGTCCGCGAAGTCGGAGTGGGCGTCCATGTAGTGCAGAAACAAGAACATCCCTCGAGAAGGGTCTCTCCCTTCCAAGAGCTCGATGGCGCGCTGGTTGATTTGTTCGGCGTAGGTGAGCTGCGGCAAGATGCGCTCGTAGGAATCGAACCCCCGATCGAAGCCGAATCCGCCTTTCATCCACAGGTTCGTGACCACCCCTCGGCACTCGAAGCCCTCGGCCGCCAAGAGTTCGCCGATCGTCGGAATCCCCGTGGAGAGCGACTGATTGGATCGCTCGAGTCGATGGACTCCCGGAGACACGCCAGTGAACATGGACATGTGGGAAGGCAAAGTGAACGGCATGGGGACGCCGAAGTTTTCGAACACGACGCAGTCTTCGGCGAACCGATCCAGAGCCGGGGTATTCGAGTCCCCGGTTCCGTACACTCCGAGAGCGTCCTGGCGGACCGTGTCGAGGGCGACAAACAGCACCAGAGGGGACGTTTCGACAGCGCCCGGTTCCGAGGCCTCCGGAGCGCAGCCGAACATCATGAGCCCGCCGAACAACAGGCTGCCCCGTGACGCCAGGTTCCTCATTTCTGCTCCATGGTTCGGCGGGGAGCGGACGCTCCCGCGAAACCCGCCCGGCTTCGAACGAGTGTGCCGTCCTGCCTCTTCCCCTCTCCACGCTTCCCCCCAGACGGAGGCGGGGAAGATCGTCGTGAGCCTTGCTGGCGACGAACTCGAAGGAGGCAAAGAGTACCGGCTTCTTCCTGCGGAGTGATCGATCCGTCGGCCCTTTTCCGGCGCCCCTCGGCTTCGCAGCACACCTGACCGGCACCTGTCCGGAACGCCCAACGAAACATTGGGGAGACCGAGACCTCGATGCGCCTCGCGCCACCGGCAGGGTCTCTTCGTGATGGCAATGTCCACGGTCGCTGGAACCGTCACCCGGATCCCTCGACCGTCGTCACGGGCCGCCACCTCTGCGACCGACCTCGTCTTCTCACAGAGGGGACTGCAACTCAGAAAAGAACGCCCCCTCACCGATCGTCGAGCGCGACGGTCCGCGTTCCGCCTGACCGAAAGCCCACTTACCTCCGAACAGCGCTACACTGCACCGATGGTTCGACTCATCCATCCGCCCGGACAGCGACGGGAAGCCATCGACCCGGGGAAACGGGCTTTGTCGAGCGGCGCACTCGCCGCGCTACTGGCATTGGTCTTCGTGACCATCCAATGCGCTCCGTCGAATCCTGCCCCGCCCCACGTGCTTCTGATCACCGTGGACACTCTGCGCGCCGATCACCTCTCCTGCTATGGATACCGGCTCCCCACCTCCCCCGTGATGGATCGCCTCGCCGAAGGGGGCGTCTTGTTCGAAGACTGCAGCGTCCAGTGGCCCAAAACCTGGCCGAGCATCGCTTCGTTCCTGGCAGGAAGCTACCCGCGCTCTACCGGTGTTCGTGCCGAGCAACGGACCATGGCTCCGTCCTTGCGCGTGCTGGCGGAAGTGTTCCAAGGAGCCGGCTATGCCACCGCCGGAGTCGTCTCGAACTTCAACCTGTCGCGGCAGTTCGGATACGACCAAGGCTTCTCCTGGTTCGTCGAGTCCTGGGCGGAGGGTTGGTCCGAGGTCGCCGGAAACGAAGCGTTCCGCAACACGCCGGGAAAGGTCAAGGAGTTCACCAACGCCACCTTGGTCACCGACCAAGGATTGGAGTGGTTGGATCGCCACCCCTCGGACCAGCCGTTCTTCCTCTGGCTCCACTACATGGATCCCCACGGTCCCTATGTTCCTCCTGCGCAATACAGCGCTTTGTTCGAGGGTGATCACCCCACCCAAGAGATTCCTCCGCGGCTCATCCCGCCCTACCAACGCCAACAGTCAGACGACGCGCTGATCACCGACCTGGCCCACTACAAGGCACAATACGATCGGGAAATCCGCTACCTGGACGACGAACTCGGTCGCTTGTTCGAAGGGCTCCGCGAGCGCGGCCAGTGGCAGAACACGCTCGTCGTCTTGACCGCGGACCACGGAGAGAGCCTGGACGAACACAGTTACGTCCTCGAACACGGCGGAGTGCCCTACCAACCCACCGCTCGCATTCCTCTGCTCTTTCACTGGGAAGGAGTGCTGCCGACGAAACGGCTGGCGGCTCCCGTCGGCCTGGTCGATGCGAGCAAGACGATTCTGGAACTGGTGGGGCTTCCCGTGCCAGGACGCTTCGAAGGCCTCTCGTTGAAGTCAATGATCGATGGGACCCCTGGCGCCCCCACTCCTCCCTACGTGTTCGCAGAAACCGGCATCTACGCCCCCTCGCAACTCTCCGTTCGGGAAGGGCCGTGGAAACTCGTCTGGGTCCGTTCCGTCCGCGATCGCCGTTTTCAGCAAGGCTCCGAGTTCGAACTGTACGACCTCGACCAAGACCCCTTGGAACTCGACAACGTGGCCCGCCGCCATCCAGAGAAGGTCAAGGAACTGCAACGGGTCCTCGAAGAATGGATGGCTTCCGGGCCGGCACCTCCGGAGCTCGAATCCACGGATCTCGATGAGCTCGACGAGGCTTCCCAAGAAATGCTACGGGCCTTGGGTTACGTGAAATGAAGCACCGTTCGAACTCCCCGAAGTACAACACCCGCTCGACTGGAGACTCCTCATGACCCGTGAACAAACCGTCGCCCGCATGCAAGAAGCACGGGTCAGTGCCATCCTCCGTACCAACGATGCGACGGTTGCGGAAGCAGCGATGAACGCCGCGGTCGCCGGAGGGTTTCGAGTCATCGAGTTCACCCTCACCACGCCGAAGGCCTTCCCATTGATCGAGAAGTTCTCCAAAAACCCTGATCTGCTCGTGGGGGCCGGCACCGTACTGACTCGGGAAGAGCTCGAGGCCTCGCAACAAGCAGGAGCGCGCTTCGTCGTTTCGCCAGTCACCGACCCAGAACTCATCCGTCGAGCGCGAGAGATGGACCTGGCCACCGTGCCCGGCACCTTCACTCCGACCGAGATGTGGCAGGCCCACCAGGCCGGCGCCGACTTCTTGAAACTGTTCCCCGGCCCCGGCAATGTTCCCGAGTACGTCACTTCGGTGCTTGGACCGTTCCCCCAGTTTCGCCTGTTCCCGACCTCGGGAGTCACCCTCGAGAACTACGTCGCGGTCTTGAACGCCGGCGCCGCGGGAGTCGGTTTCGTCCGCCCGCTGTTCCAGCCTTCCGACCTCGCGGATCGCAACTACTCAGCCATCGAACAACGAGCCGCCAGGATCTTCGAGTCTTTGCCCTCGACTGCTTGACGGCTTGATTCCCCTTCCCCGATCATTCGGGGCTTTCCTCGGTCACGCGTGTTACCCCGTCCGCTTGACCCGAGTAGTCCTTGCTGCCGCGCGGAAACCGGCACCCGGAGGTGAACTTGCCAGTTCTTCGAAGACACCCTGAGACACCAAGTACCGGCTGAAGAAGTGGATTCGGCGGAGTCGGATGGGAAGCGCGCCCGCGTTCATTCATCCAACCGCAGGTGGGACCCATGCAGGGAAAGAAACTGCCCGCTCCCTCCTCATCGTCCCTGACGCCGAACCACTCCCCCCACGTCGTCGCTCGGCCTCGTTCCGTTCGTTGCCGCTTTGGCTGTCGTTGAATGCGACACCAAGCGGGGACTCTTCGATCGCACTCCACGAGGTTCTTTTGACGGCGGACAAGCATTCGTCCCTGACAGTCATTGTTTGCACTTCGGTGCAATCAGACTGGTCGGGATGGACTCGCTCCCCCACACCATTCCCCTCGTAAACAAAGCTTCGGTCCTGCCGAGCGGCTGTTGAAAAAGGCCACGGATGACCGATCGAGGGACTTTCGTCTCCACCGAGGAGTCGGACCGAACGCGAATCGATGGATTCGTCGAGGATCCGACGACAACGACTGGGGCGCAAAGATCCGATCGGGCGCTGAAAGGCGTTTTCAACGGCTGCGAGCACCACAAGAAGCATGGAAGAAGCAATGGATGGGTTCCCGCGGTAACGCCGCACGACACTCTTGATCGACGACGAGAGTCGTCACCGATCGAGGGTACACGGTGCTCCCCGTGGGAATCTCAAACGCAATTGCGTGGAGCAACCGCATGTCCCACTCCATCGATCGTTCCTGCATCGCTGCGTTCGTCTTGAGCACTTGCCTCCTCGGCTCCGCATGCAGCAATGGGGGCGGCACGAGCTACAGCCAGAGTGCCCAGCTGGTCTCCATTGCATTCCCCGACCCGAACCGACTCACGGGAGCCACCCTCGCTGCAGGAGTCCCGGCCGTGCCCGCCCCCGTGCCTTTGAATCAGCAAATCGTGCTGACCTTCGATGGCAACCCGAACCCCGACGACGTCACCCTGGAAGGCATTCAGATCGCAACTCCGAACGGCGTGCGAGCCTCGGGCAGTTTCGAGGTGCAGGAAAACAAAGTCATCTTCACCCCCACCCTTCCGCGGGAACAGGCAACCGCCGCATTCAACGGGGGAGCCGGATTGGCCCCGGGGATTCCCTACAACCTTCGCATTGGTCCCAACACCTGGGACTTTGTGGGGAGCTGCGCGCCGGCTTTGTTGGCCGCGTTTCCGGATCTCGCTGATCCCCGGGGAGTGCTCCTCGGCTTCACGACGACCGGCGTGGTTGCCAATTACTCGCTTGGGCTCGAACCCAAGAACCCCCGACTCGTTCGAACGGACCCACCCGATGGTGCGATCGACGTCTCTCCCAATCTGTACACCGACCCCGACGGACTCTTCTCCCCTCGCCGCTCGTTCCATCTCTGGTTCGACGCCCCCATCAATCCCCACTCCCAAAACCTCGAAATGTTCCAGCTCGTCGACTTGGACGATCGAACCTCGAGTTCGGGAACGGGACTTCTCCTGGGCGTCGACGTGGAGGTGGTCTCGAACGATGTTCACGGCGCCGCCGTCGAGATCACCCCCAGTGGCATTCTTCCCTTCGGGCACCTGCTATCCCTCGAGTTTCCCCGTCGCCTTCCGGGGATCGCCTTGGCGAGCGACCCCGGAGAAGAGCGGTCCATCGCCACCACCTTCACCATCGCGGAAGATCCCGGCGGTACGATTCGAGACACGATTCACGAGAACTTCGACACCGCGAATCAAATGGCGGCTGCCACCGACCTGGAGGACGGCCAAACTCCCGCCGCGTGGGACGAACGGGACTCCAACGTCTTGCAGCCTCGTTTCGATTTCTCCGGATCCGGCAAGCTCGGTTCGTTCCGGCCGATCGCCTCGGACGACCCCGACAATCCCACCATCATCGTTCTCGACACCAGTCGCCAAGTTTTTCCGCTGTTCGACGGCTCCACCCCCGAAGTGCTGGTTCCCACGATCGTCGAAGGAGGCTCGTTCGACTTCACCGACATCGAGATCCCGGCCGGAGTCGTGATCGAGGCACGGGGTCGCAACCCTTTGGTTCTGAACGCCACCGGCGAAGTGAAGATTGCCGGAGAGATCAACGTCAGCGGACGACCAGGAACCGACGAAAACTCCTTCGATTCCTCGATCACCGCGAACCCGGGTGGACCCGGAGGAGTGAGTGGCGGGCGCGGAGGCGAGGGACAACCCACGGTCTTCTCGGACACGGATCCGCCGCTTCTCATCTCTCCCCAACGAGGAGGGCCCGGATGGGGGCCGTTCAATGCAGACGACATCGGTGGCCAAGGGGGTGAGTGCGGGATGATGGATCACCCCGACGACAACGGGGAGTACACGACGGATTACGAACTCGACACGGGACGACAGAATCGCGACCACGCCCTCGGCACGGTGCCTTCTGATCCGTGCCAGGAACTCACCCACTTCCACAACAACGGTTACAAACCTCCGGGAGGTGGTGGCGGTTCGTTTCGAACCCTCGGCCAGCAAGCCAGCCACGGGTTCGGCAACGTGCGAGCGGACGGCAAAGGTGGCTACACCGTGCGCCGCCAACAAAACGACCCTCTAGGTTGGAAAACACTCCTTGCCGGCCTGCCTGGGGCATCCCCATTTCCCGATGAGAACGCGAACAACAACTTCATTGGAGCGAGAGGCGAGATCCAAACACTTCACGGTGGTCAGGGCGGAGGCGCCGGGGGCTCGGCATTGGATAGCTATTACTGCGGGTTCTGGTGCAAGATCGACCAAGACTCCTCCAACAATGACGTGTGCGTCGACGAGCGAGAGAGCGCCGGGATCGTCTACGACTCCGAAGGGGATGCCCGAGGGGGTTCCGGAGGAGGAGGAGCCGGCGCCTTTCGCATTCGAGCCTTGGGACCCATCACCATCCAAGAAGGCGCGGTCCTTCAGGCAATCGGGGGCGACGGAGGCAGTGGCGAAGCCGTGGGTTGTGGGAACTGGGCCGGAGGAGGGGGCGGTGGTTCCGGCGGCGCCATTCTTCTCCAGTCCGGCACCGACGTCCTCGTGGAAGCCGAGGCCTCCCTCTTGGTCGACGGAGGCCTCGGCGCGGCAGCGACCGACGAAACCAACAGCAACAGCGGCAACTTCTTCGAGGGGCTCGCGTTCGATGCGACCGGAGACCAACTGTACGCCGTCGCCGGGGATCGCGACGAAGTGAGTCGGTTCGCCGAACGTCTGCACACCCTCGACCAACGCAATGCGCTATGGACGGCCAGGCACCCTCTCGCCAACTCTCAACGGGGAGACGCTCTGGCGTTTCGCCCCCTCGACGGATTGCTCTACTACGCGTCCGGCCCCGAGCGGATCGGGAGCGGAAACGACGAACTCGTGTTCCAGAAGGTCAACCCCGAACTGATTGCCAGTGACCCCGATGCCATCGTGGACATTGACGTGACCGATCCCACGATCCTTGCCAGCAACGTTCGCGCGATCGCCTATTCCCATGCAACCGACAGCTTCTACTGGATCCAAGAAGACCGCAGCCTGCTGCGCGTGAGCCCTCAGGGTCAACTGTTGGAAGACCTGGGAGACATCGACCATGACTCCGGTGCGCTGGTGGTCATCGACGGGGAAGCCGGCGAAAGGCTGTTCTCCACTGCCCTGGATCGAAGGGACGTTCCTCAAGGAAGAAACCTTCGTGAGATCGACCTTTCCGACGTTTCCAACACTCTCCTGCAAAGCAAAATCAGTATCAACGGAATCACCCGAAGCCCCTTCGGCGGCCACGGGATGAGCGTCCACCCCAAGACCGGGAAAGTGTGGGCCCTGCTCGACATCGGCAACCAGGGAGTCGCCGAGGATCCCGGTTACGAGCTCGTCACCCTCGATCCCGAAACCGGCCTCGCTGACGCCATCGGCTCCACCTATCGCTACTTCAACGCCGGCAGCGCCTGCTCTCGAAAGTCACGGACCAAGATCGGATCCGGCGGCCACGGCGGCGACGGCGTCATCCAACTGCAAGTTCCCGGAGGTCAAACCGCAACCGTCAGCGTCGAAAGCCAACTCACCGAAGAAGCCTGGGCCGACCCCGACAACTCCCAAAACCCCGTCACCTTCGGCCGAGAAACCGTCGCCCTGTCCCAATGGTTCGACATGGGCCGAGTCATTCGCCGAGCCCCCGACAACACCAACCCCACCTACACCTTCCGCGGCCTCCTAGAAAACGGCTTCCCCGCCACCAACCCCAACGGCGACCTCACCAATCCCCGCCGAACTGACATCCGCATCGACTACCTAGGAACCCCCGACCCCGACAACCTCGGCCAATTCCTCCGAGGCCAAGAACCAAGACCCAACCACATCCCCCCCAACACCTCCGTCAAAGTCGAGTTCCAAGGAGCCCAAGCCATCGCCGAAGGCTCCAAAGAAATCGGCCCCAGAACCGAGTGGACCTCCCAAATCCAAACCCTCAACCACCACCAATTCCTCCGCTACCGAATCACCCTCAACATCGAGACCGATGAAGAGCGGTCACCAGCTCTCAACACGCCGTTTCCCACAGTGCAGAGCATTTCCGTTCATGTGGAGTTTTGATTGCCCTTCACTTTGCAAACACAGAGCGGACCACCGAAGAGCCCCACTCAGTCGCGATCAATCGCACTGGATAAGGGCACGAACCAGGTCCGCACATTCTGCTGCAAGTCCCGTCTCTGCCGATCAATAAGGCGGAGTCGGCGGGAACACGCGGCAATCCTGAGTCCTTGTCGAGTGGAACTTCGATCGTCGAAAACCTGAAGACGGGACCAGTCCGCCGACCCTCGCACGGACCTCGGAAAACAGGCTCTCGGCACAACGATCACTGCGTTCGACCAGATCGCCGAACCCGGTCAGAAAGTGAATCGACCAAGTTTAGTATGCTTCCTTGCATCGGCAGAGGCCCCGATTCAAAGAAATGAACCCGTGTGCCCCGCAGCTGGTTCCCGTCTGACTGTGCGACACACCCACCAATCCGGCACATTCCATGAATCGATTCTTCCTAAGCTACAGTGGTTCCGATCGAGTAGCTGCGGAGGCCTTGGCGCGAGGTCTCATGGATGCTGGAACTCCGATTTGGGCCGACATGCTCCCGGATTGCTTGGTGCCGGGGAAGCCGTGGCCTGCGCAACTCGAGCGGGCATTGCTGGACTGCAAGGGGTATCTGATCCTGATCGGTGCGAAACGGGTTCAGGGGTGGGTGCGCTTCGAGTTGGACTATGCGGTGAATCGTCAGGCTCGAGAAGCGGACTTTCCGGTAGTTCCCCTGATCTTGCCCGGAACCAACATTTCTGATTTGCCACCAATCCTGGGACTTCTTCAGGCGATCCGGCTGCCGGACGACCCGGGGCAGCTCCAACGGGACAAGATTCTCGAACTCGCCGAAACGTTGCGTGGGATGGACTCCAGCCCGCGCACGCTCGAGGCCCCTTCCATTTGTCCGTTCCCTGGCCTCGAACCATTCGATGAATCCAATGCACGGTTCTTCTTCGGTCGTGATCGAGAAGTCCATGAGTTGGTTGCAGGCCTTGGCGCAACGCCTTCGGGCTACCGCCGCTGGTTGCAAATCGAGGGAGCCAGCGGAGCCGGAAAGTCCTCGCTAGCTCGTGCCGGCCTCATCCCTGCCGTCCGCCGCGGCTGGATTGACCAGCATCCGCAAGCCTGGCGAATCGCCGTCATGCGACCGGGTGCTGACCCGGTCATGGAGTTGGCTCTGGCACTGCACCGCTCATTGATCGGAAAAGGCCAAGAGCCGCCGCCCGAAAAACTCCATGAGCGACTCAGCAGCAATGAACTTGCGCTGGTCTATGTGCTTCGCGAATTCCTCGATGAAAAGCAGAACCTGCTCCTACTCGTCGATCAGCTCGAGGAGACCTTTACCCTGGCCCAGAGCGACGCAGTGGAATCCGTGGACGCCCTGTTGGCAAAGTGCGTCGAGGACCCCCAGTCCAGACTCCATCTTGTCACCACGATCCGTAGCGACTTCCTTGGTCAGTTTCCTCGACTACCGGCTCTCGGACGGATGCTGAACAAGTCCGCCACTCGCTTTTATCTTGGGCCGATGGAACAAACTTCGCTTCGTGCAACTGTCACTGGGCCGGCGCGCCTCGCAGGTCTCGATTGGCAAGTGAATTCGCTTCCGGAGCGCATCGTCAGGGAAACAGTGGAGGCTCCCGGAGGACTTCCATTACTCGGCCACTTGCTCAAAGAGCTGTGGGAGCACCGACAAGGCAACACATTGCTCGCGGATGAGTACAACACTCTGGGAGGCGTCGGTGGTGCTCTCGCAAAAAGCGCCGACGATCTACTGCGGGGCCTCGACGAACTCCACGATTCAGGGCGCTCAGACCGTGATCGCGCCAGGGAGCTGCTGCTCAGCCTTGTCGTTCCGGGGCAGGGAACGCAAGACGCTCGCCGGGTGGCCACTCGGCAACAGGCTCTCACAGCGGCGGGGGGAGGGGCCGCTGCCGAACGCGTGCTCCTGCGCCTCTCAGGGCAGCCCGTCAAGGACCAGCCAGTCAGCCAGGGCCCCTCGGTCCGACTGATTTTCGTGGAAGGGGAAGATCGAGTGGAGCTTGCCCATGAGGAGCTCCTGAGAAGTTGGGCCACACTGAAGGATTGGATCAACGACCACCGCTCGAGGATGGAGATCCGCGAACAACTCGAATCGATCGCCTGTGCTTGGGAGGCCGCACATCGTCCCGACAGCGTTCTGCCGGATCAACGGATGCTTCAGTACTACGCGCGAGCTCAGGCACCAAGCTCTCTGGCTCAGGAGTTCCTTCAGGAGGCGGAACGCCGCGTGGATCAGCTTCAGGAGCGACGGGCCGGCTTGATCCTCGAGCAGATTGACTACCTGACGAAGACCGCCAAAGGCCTGGGTGGATTGGACCCGGAGAAACGAAGAGAACTACAAGATTGGTTCGAGCAACTCCGCGAGGTGGGAGCAACAGCGGAGGAATTTCGCTCGCGGTTGTCGCGCAAGATATCTACGGGCCAGGATTCTGGGCAAGGACCTCACGCAACCAAGATCCCACATGTCGTGGAAATCGTCGACCGACTCATGGACCCGGAACGAGAGCCACTAAGAACCGCGAATGCGCGGCGCCGAATCGTGGGAGTGGTTGACTTCAACGTCCAACTCAAGCCACTAGAAATCGCAGCCCGTTGGGAGCGGGTCGAGCAGAGCATTGCCGAAGAGGTTTTATGTCCTGCATACTCAGGGATGCCGATCGTTGCACAGGACGATCTCGTTCCCATCGGAATTCATCCGAGATCGCTGCTCTGGGAGTTTGCCGTGGAAGGTACCGGCAAGATCCCCTGCTGGTCGCAAGAAGCCGACGTACTCGACTCCTCCAGCGAAGACGCCATTGTCTTGGTTCTGATTCCCGGCGGCGAGTTCGCGATGGGTTCCGAACCGAGCGATCGCCCCTTCTTTGTTGACGAGTTGTCAGCCGGAGACGACGAGCAGCCCGTTCGACAAGTAAGCCTGCTGCCCTTCTTGCTGTCGAAAGCCCCGGTGACTCGATCCCAATGGGATCGGCTGCAACGTGACGCCTTGGGGGAAGAAGGAGAGCGAGGACTGCCAATGACTGGGGTTTCATGGACCAGCATCAAGCAGTGCTTTGCTGACTGGAGCCTAGAGCTCCCATCCGAAGCACAGTGGGAGTTTGCGTGCCGCGCAGGAACCACCAGCGTCTTCTCTTCCGGCGACCGCTCCGAGGACTTGCACTCGGTCGGGTGGGTGATGACAAATTCCAGGAATCGGCTGCACCCGGTCGGAACAAAACAGGCAAATGCGTATGGGCTTCATGACATGCACGGCAACGTTTGGGAGTGGTGCGAGGACTCTTATCTGCCTTCCTATGCGGGAGCCCCCGTGGACGGATCCCCGAGGCTCTCCGGTTCGAAACGGAAAGTCATTCGAGGGGGGAGCTTCGAGCATCCGGCTCGAGTCGCTCGTTCTGCGTCGCGGGAAGGAATCCGACCGGAAGCAATCGTGAACCACCTCGGAGTTCGTGCCACCAGAGCTGTACGGACTCTACGACCAAACAGAGGACAACCAAGTTGAGCAAGATCTACTTTGCGACGAACCGCAACCCGAACCGGAAAAGCAAGCCAACCGACTTCGGAGCGTCGTTTTCCTTGGACGGTCCCGAGACACTTCGATTTGGGTCAGCTGACATGACTAAGTCGGGAAAGGTCGCCACGGTCCAAGTTTTTCCCGAGAAGATTGAACTAGCAGGAGACAAACTCGGCTCCGCAACTCTCTTTGACGAGCTGTATCGCTCGATGACCAGAGGAGCCGACACATTAGTCTACGTGCACGGCTACAACGTTTCCTTCTCGGAAGCACTTGAGACGGCTGCTCGACTGAAGAAAAAGTACTCGACCAAGGTCCGCTTATCAGTTGTCGTGTACTGCTGGCCGTCGGCTGGCAGAATGGTCCCCCTTCTGGCGTACAAACGAGACAGATCGGATGCCGTCGTCTCGAGCTTTGCCTTCGCCCGGGGATTGCTGAAACTCTCTGACTATCTTGTTTCGATTCGTCGAGCGAAAGAGTGCAATGCAAGCATCCACCTCATGGCTCACGGAATGGGTGTCTACTTGTTGAGAGAGAGCTTGCAGGAGCTTCGCCGCCATATCGGCGCACTTCCTCAGCTCTTCGACCAGGTTTTCTTGATGGCAGCAGACGAGGACTACGACTCACTCGAGCTTGATCACAAGCTGCGCCCCGCCGGTGAGATCGGACGCGGAATCAATATCTATTTCAACACGGGCGACACCGCGCTGGTTGCCAGCGATCGAACAAAGGCAAACTCAGCTCGATTGGGGACCCGCGGTGCTCGACTGCCGCTGCAAATCCCAGGTGGCTTTTCGCTCATTGATACCAGTGAAGTCGTGAGCTCAATCGTTGGGCACTCCTACTTCGCCTATGATGAGTCAGTCATCACTGACGTTCGCGCGGTCATGCTAGGGCAAAGACAAGAGCTCATTCGCGGCCGCTACCACGCGGCCTCGAAGAACTGCTTTGTGATGCGCAGAACCCCTAATGACTGAAGGAGGCCGATTGCCGCACCGGGATTGGGGGGGCGTGACTCAGCCCGCTCCCCCCGCCGGAGGGGAACTGGCGGCGACGGGTGTCCCAGCTCCCGTTTGAACGGATCGGGCCCAGCGACTAGCCTCACTCCTTCCTAGACCAGATCCCGTGAGACAAGCAGGGCCTTGACGCTCCGCGCTACACGAGGAATGACTTGCACATCCGAGCAATGTTGAGACTCACACGCCCCAGCGACAGCGGCACAAACGAATGACATCAGACGAGAAACCCAATGAAACGGTCGGTCAAGACTCCGACGAATCGTCACGCGGCAAGTGCTTCGTAATCAGCCCGATCGGCGACCCGGGTACGAAGACTCGAAAGCACGCAGACGCGGTCTTTGGGTCGGTCATCGAGCCAGCCAGTCGACGAATTTCCCTCAAGGCGATCCGGTCAGACCACATGCCGGAGCCGGGCCGGATCACCGAGCAGATGTTTCGTGAGATTCTGACCGCGGACATCTGCATCGCGGTTCTGACGGAGGCGAACGCCAACGTTTACTACGAGCTCGCGATTGCGCAGTGCGCAGCTCGTCCGGTGTTGCTCTTGATCGAAGAAGGACAAAAGCCGCTCTTCGACATCAAAGACTACCGGACGATTACGTACGAGATGTACCCAGACGAGCTTGATCGATGCCGCCAACAGCTCGATGAGCACCTCGACTCGTTGAGACGGGAAGGCTGGACCGCCCCGAGTTTGTTCAAGCTTTATCCGTTTGGCCCCCAGCTTCGGGACGAAAGCGAGGTAAGACGGGAAATCGAAACCTTCAGGACCCAACCGCTTCCGCCAAGCGTCGCTCACAGATTCGCGCTCGATGATCAGTCGGACCGAGAGATCGTCATCGTGACCGGGGGGATCGACCGAGTTCTGCAGGAGTTGGGACAACCCATTCACGTGGTCGTCAGCTCGGAGAACACCGACTTCCAACTCGCTCAGTTTTACCAAGACTCGTTGTCAGGAATGCTGCGCTATCTCGACTCGCGGCGAACAGATGGACACATTGGCGACGACCACCTCGGGCAACGCTTGGCCGACGAACTCAAGCGGCTCGACTATCGGCTTCCGGTCAAGGCGGGCGCCATTGTTGCGACGCCGACCACGGGGCTCCAGTCGATGGGCGTCCACTATGTGTTCCACGCGGCAACGGTCCAAGGCAAGCCAGGGGCCGGGTACGAGATGGCTCTCGACAACCTGATGGAGATGACCAGGAGCATCTACGCACGCTTTGGAGAGCTAGCTCCCAATCAGTCCCTCGAGACGATCCTGTTCCCGGTCATTGGAGCCGGGTCTGCCAAAGGAGACCCGGCGCGCTCGGCTCAGATCTTGATGGAGTCGGTACTCGCACCCATGAAGGTGGTCGAGGCCTGCAAGCGGACCTATTTGTTGGCCTGGAAAGAGTCGCACCTTGAGGCCTTGAGAAACTGCGCGCGCAAACTTGGATTGGCGGAGGTTTCCTCGTGACCGGACCTTTGCCGAAGCGGCTCAATCTGGCGATCGCAAACCGGTGCTACGTGAGCTGTCCAGGGTGTTATCAGTTGTTTGGCGCGAACGAACCTGATCTTGGCGCATTGCTTGAGAGCGCCGAGCGGTTCGCCGAGTTTGGCATGACAAAGCTGACGATCTCGGGTGGCGATCCCTTGACCTTGACCGGGGTGAGAGGGTTCATTCAAGGGTTGCGACAGATCGGATTCCAGGAGATCAAACTCGACACGGTGGGAACTCCGTTACTCTCGTCTGAGTCGGCGGTTGCAAGGATCCTGGACCACGTCGACTACCTTGGTCTGCCAGTGGATGGATGGAGCAACGACGTGGCACTTGCGTTCCGCCGCGGACGGGCTCGCATTCTCGACGAAGTTTTGGCGGTGCTGGAGCTTGCCGATCGTCATCGCCCAGACTCGGTCATTGTCAACACCGTCGCACACTTGGGGAATTCCCACGGGCTCGAGCGAATCCGAGAACTCCTCGAGGGGCACCGGTCGATCGCTTGCTGGAACGTGTTTCAGTTCACACCGACGGATCTGTCAAGACCTGGCGAGAACCAAGAACTTGCGATCAGCGAACGGGCATTCCAAACGGCTGTTCGGCGAGCGGCGGGAGGGGTATTCGAAACTTCGACTCGCTTTCGGATCGCCTTCCACACGTCGCGGAGCCGGCTCGGGCAGTATCTTTTGATCAACGCGGATGGCGAGGCTTGGCTCCCCGATGAAGTCGGAAGAACGGTTCGCTTGGGGACCGCTCTCGGCCGGGAGTCAGAGGTCTTGGACTCGTGGCGAAGCGTGTCCCGAGAGCTTCAGCTGGGAGCAGGGCAACCGATCCCAAGCGAAACGCTTGAGCAAGTATCTTGATCTTTCTGGCTTACGCCCGAGAGGACCTCGAGTGGGTGACCGAACTCGAGCAAGCTCTCATCAACCGCAATCTCCCATTCCACCGAGACCCACCCCTTGCTGTGGGGAGTCCTTTCTGGCGCGAAGAGATCCGACGCGTGCTTGACCAAACGCGGTTGATGATGGTGGTTTGGTCCGACGCCGCCTCCTCGTCGCCCTGGGTCGCGCATGAACTCGAAGGGTACCAAGGACCATTCGTATGGGTCCCGGCAGACGAATCTCCGATTCCCGCGAAGTCGGACCCAGTGTTGAGCGTCAGCGAAGCCGCGGACTATGCGCTTCGCCACTGCGAACCGTCGGGCCGAGTTTCGGACTCCCGGGACTCAGGACCCGTCGGCGACAAAGTCGAAGCCTTGCGACGAGTGGAGGTCGCTCGCCAATCTTCCCACTTGAAGCAACTCCGGCCCCGCCACCCCCGACCGCCCGCCCCGCCCCATGGATCGCACAAACTCTCGCTTGCGGACGGATCGACTCTTTTGCGGATCTCTGGCAACGCGTTTGTCGCGGAGCAGCCCGTCACCAACGAACAGTATCGGACCTTCGTTGCGGAGTCTGGGTGGCCAGAACCCTCGACCTGGAACCGGGTCACCCATCGCCGCGATCGCGCGCCAGTGGTGGGAATCACGTGGTTCGAGGCGCGCGCCTACGCTCGCTGGTACGACGCCGATTTGCCCAACGAGACCGATTGGCGTCGCGCGGCGAGTGGTGGTCACAGCGTGCGCGAGTATGCGACCGCCAGCGGGCAGTTGTCGAAGGACGAGGCTTCCTTCGGTTGCTCGCTGGGGCTCGGGGCACCGATCGAAGTCGATCGAAACCCACCCAATCCCGAAGGCTTCTATGCCATGAGTGGCAACGTGTGGGACTGGTGTCTCGACGCTGAGGGCCCTCATCGAGTGATCTGTGGGGGCAGTTATGCCGATCCACCCCGCTTCTGCCGGATCGACGCTCGATACCGAAACTCGCCACTCGACCGTGATTGCTGCGTCGGCTTTCGACTGTCACTGCAAGCCGCCTTCGATCGGTCTGACTTTCTCAGCAAATCGCACGGAGACGAACGTCATGCCCTCCGATGATCTCAAGAACCGCTTTCGGCCTTCGGAACGGAAACGAATTCTCGCGCTCGATGGAGGCGGCGTTCGAGGCGCGCTCACGCTCTCCTATCTGGCCAAGATCGAAGACCTTCTAGCCAAGCGCCATGGGAACGACTTTCGGCTTTCCGATTACTTCGATCTGATCGCCGGCACCTCGACCGGCGCGATCATCGCTTCGCTTCTCGCTCTCGGCAAACCCGTCGCAGAGATTCAGGAACTCTACCAGACGCTCGCGACACAGGTGTTTCGGCGACCTTGGTGGCGGTTCGGAGTCATCGGCCCTCGGTTCAACTCGAAGTCGCTCGAGGAGCGACTACGCGAAACACTGTCAAACACGCGACTCGGCGACGATGAGCTCAAAACAGGCTTGCTTGTCATGGCAAAGCGCTACGACACGACAAGCCCCTGGCCTCTCGTGAACAACCCGCAAGGCAAGTTCTATTCACAGGGGCCGAAGATCAAGTGGGTGGCGAATTCCAATTTCGAGCTCGCAAAGATTGTGTTGGCGAGCGCCGCCGCGCCGTTCTACTTCCCTCCCCAAAAGATTGTCGTGGGCCACGCCGAGATCGATCACAAAACGGTGCCGGAGCAAGGCTTCTTTGTCGACGGAGGGGTCACGGTACACAACAACCCGGCCTTGCAGGCGTTCATGGCGGCGACACTCTCCGGGTTTCACTTTGGCGCGCCCGAGACGAATGTCTACGGGTGGCCGACGGGAGCCGATCGAATCTTCCTGGTCTCGATCGGGACCGGCCGAAGCGATCCGATGCGAAAGCGAAAACGCCTCAACGTTCGACATGCCATCGAGAACCTCAAATCACTGATCGACGACTGTTCGGATCACGTCGAAACAATGCTCCAGTGGATGTCATCAAGTCGCACCGCGAGGAAAATCGACAGTGAGATCGGTGACTTGACCGATGACTTGATCGCCGGCCGCGAGCTGCTGACTTACCTTCGCTACAACGTGGAATTCACCCCCGGCTGGATGAAAGACAACCTGGACAAGGACTACACCAAGAAGTTCCTTCGGAGACTGGAGTCACTCGATCAGCCAAAGAACGTCCACGACCTAAAGCGAGTCGGCGAAGTCGCAGCCGAGAAGCAAGTTCAAGACTCCCACTTCCCCACCAACTTCGATCGAACCGGATGACCACCGTCACCCCACACCTGCCCCAACGCGAACGCCCCAGAACGTAGTTGCGGACGCAGGCCCAATCGAAGTCACGCATCTCGGCCCCAGCGTCCTCGAACTAGCCCAAGGGGGTTCGGGGGAGCCGAAGGGGTTGCCATGTTGCGGAGAGGACATACCGCAGGGCCCAGACCCAAAAGCGAACGTCCGCGCAACCCGAAGTGGGCCCGGAGGAATCAGCGGAGCT
>JANQQL010000028.1 GCA_028289345.1 Planctomycetota bacterium
CGTACGGCGTCAACGCTTCGACCGTCGGACCGGGAACCGGCTCCGCAGCGCCGTACCAACGAGAATCCTGACTCGGGCAGAAGTAGGGTCCGTTGAAGATCTCCTGAAGACACAGGATTTGCACCCCTTGCTTGCCCGCCTGTTCCACGAAAGGCAGATGCTTCTCCAGCGCGGCAGCCTTCACTTCGTCCAGCGAGCGATCCTCTTCGTTCACCGGATTGGAGCACTGGATCAAACCACCCTTGATCAATCTGGCCACGTTGCCTCCTTCGCGATCCGCGGGTCTTCGAGAAAGGGCTTTCCTCGGTCTACCAGCGCGAAATCACCACTTTGCGATCCGTGAAGAAATCGAAACATTCCCGGCCATGAGCTTTCAGATCTCCAAAGAAAGAGCCTTTGGCTCCTCCGAAGCCGAAAAACGACATGGGCGCCGCAACGCCGATGTTGACTCCCGCCATGGATGCATCGACCCGGTACTTGAACTGACGCGCCGCACTCCCGCTCGTCGTGAAAATTGACGAGGCATTGGCCAAGGGATGATCGTGAATGATCTCCAAGGCTTCCTCGAGCGCCGAAACCGGCATCAAAGACAGGACCGGACCGAAGATCTCCTCCTGAGCGATTCTCATGGAAGGGGTGACCCGGTCGAACAAGGTCGGCCCCAGAAAGTGCCCGCGCTCCGGCAATTCAGCATCCCGCCCGTCGACAACCAGCTCCGCGCCTTCCTGCACGCCGGACTCCACAAACTCCACGACTCGGGTTCGGTGTTCGGCCGAGATCAGCGGGCCGAGCTGCACTCCTTCTTCCCGTCCGTTGCCCAAACGCAGCGACTTCATTCGCGCAGCAATCTTGGTGCGTAACTCGGAGTGGCTCGCCCCGACCGGAAGCACGATGCTTGCCGCCAAACATCGCTCCCCGGCGCAGCCAAAGGCCGATTCCGTGATCGCCGCGGCGGCTGCGTCCAGATCTGCGTCCGGCATCACGATCAGGAAGTTCTTGGCGCCTCCCAAAGCCTGGACACGCTTCCCTGCTGCCGCGGCGCGGGTGTACACGTGTTTGGCCACTGGACTGGAGCCGACGAACGAGATCCCCTCGACGTCGGGATGATCGAGGAGCGCATCCGTGAGCTCCCGGCCCCCGTTCACCAGATTGAGCACGCCGCCGGGAAAGCCGACTTCCTCGATCCGGCGAAACAAGAATTGCTGACTGAGCGGTACCTTCTCCGATGGCTTGCAAACGAACGTGTTCCCGCACGCCACGGCGAAAGGATAGAACCACAAAGGCACCATGGCGGGGAAGTTGAACGGAGCAATGCAAGCAAAGACCCCCATGGGCTGCCGAACCGATTCGCAGTCGATTCCTCGGGCCACCTCTTCGAGACTCTGTCCCATCAGCAAGGAAGGAGCGCCACAAGCGGCTTCCACCATTTGAATGCCACGCCGCACACTGCCTCGGGATTCCGGCAGGGTCTTGCCGTTCTCCTCGGTCACGATCACCGCCAACTCTTCGGCGTGATCCTCGAGGGACTGCTTGAGACGGAACAGGAACTGGATCCGGTCCTGAACTGGCGTTTCTCGCCAGCCGGGGAACGCCGCCCGAGCCGCAGCCACCGCCGCGGCCGCGTCTTCCACACTGCCCAAGGGACAGCGGGCCAACAGCTCTTCGGTCGCCGGATTCTTCACTTCCTCGACTCGAGAGACCGTCGACGGAATCCACTCTCCGCCGACGTAGTTCTTTAGCAACTCTCCCTTGCCGATGCCCATGCTCTCCCCTCGTTCTCCGGCAATCAGACGCCGATATCCTCGTTCCACAAATCGGGATTCTGAGCGATGAACTGCTCCATCAGCTCGACGCAATGTTCATCATCGAGAACATCGACCTCCACCCCTCGACTGCGCAGGAGCTCTTCTTCTCCTTGAAAGGTGCGATTCTCTCCGATGACCACACGCGGGATCCCGTACAGCAAGATCGCTCCCGTGCACATGGAGCAAGGAGACAGCGTGGTGTAGATCACACAGTTGCGGTACACGGACGCAGGCAGCCTTCCTGCATTTTCCAAGGCGTCCATCTCTCCGTGCAGGATGACGCTGCGTTGCTGCACCCGGCGGTTGTGTCCACGACCCAAGATCTTGCCGTCGTGGACGACGACCGAGCCAATCGGGATGCCGCGTTCGGCCCGCCCCAACCTCGCTTCTTCAATCGCCGCCGCTAGGAATCGCGCGTGCTCATTCATGGCGAGCCGCCCTCGATCAGGGAACGTCTTCGAGAACCGGGCGGGTGGTCTCGGGATCCAGACGCAAAGCGATCTTCCCCTCGAGGAAGGCGAGCACCTTGCTCCCGACCAATTCGTTGCGCCAGCCTCGCAACATGGCGGGGCCGCGCTCGGGATTCAAATCCCCTTGCACATAGCCGTGCACCACCGCCTCGATGTCCGACGACGAAGCAATCAGCGACGGATCGATCTCTTGGCCCCCGCAACAAACTTTGAGGAAGGACTGAACAAACGTGGCGGACAGCTCCACGTCTCGTCCCGGCGGACGACTCTTTCGCAACACCGGACACTGGTCCTCCGGTATCTCGAGCCCACTCTGAATCGCCGCCAGCATGGCTTTGCCAGAACGCTGAACTTCTCGCGGATACAACCCGCGCGTTCCCCCGAGTTCCTTGATCGATTGGGGAGTGGACCGGGCGATCTCCAGCAAGACCTCATCCCCGACGATAGAACGTCGGGGCTTGTCTCGTTGCCGCGCTTCCTTCTCGCGCCATTTCGCCAGCTCGTTCAGCACCGCCAGGCCGCGAGGGTCCAGGCTGGCGAATCGTTTGACCCGTCGAAACAGCGAGTCGTCCGGAATCTCATAGAGATCGGAATTCTCGAAGCGACGACATTCTTCGCGCAACCATTCCATGCGCCCCTTCGCATCCAGACGGCGCACCATTTCGTCATGCATCGGGAGCAGGTGTTCCACGTCGGCGATGGCATACGTTTCCTGCCGAGGGGTCAGGGGGCGCTTGAGCCAATCGGTGAAGGTCGCTCCCTTTTTCAGACGGACGCCCACCAACGAGTCGACCAGGCCTGCCAGCGAGATTTGCGCACCCATCCCGAGCATGGCAGCGGCAACCTGGGTGTCGAACACGTTGCGCGGCGGCTTCCGAGAGCGGAGGTAGAAAATCTCGCAGTCTTGACTCGCGGCGTGAAGGATCTTCACGATCGATGGATCTGTCACCACGTCATCCAGCGGAGCCAAGTCCATCTCACGCAGCGGATCGACCAGAACTTCGCGCCCCGGCACCGAAAGCTGGACCAGGGCCAGCTTGGGGAAGAAGCGCTTCTCGCGATGGAACTCGGTGTCGAGACCGAGCCGGCCCCCCTCCCGCGCCTCTTGGCAGAACTCCTCCAGCTCACGACGACTACGCAGGTAAGTGACGGTCATGAACTGGGAGTCTAAAGTCCTGAATCAGAACACGCTGTTACTTTCCGCCGGCGACCGCGTTCCCAGGTGTCGTGGATCGACGGTTGAGCCCCGGTCGGTCCCGTGTTTTCGGCGGGCCTCCCGTGGCCGGCGGCAAGCTCTCCGGATCCGCGAAAGCACAGGCCTCGGGCGTTCCCGTCGATTCATCGAGGAATTTGGCGACGATCGTCCCGCGAGAGGCCTCGATCGGGCGTCGAAAGACTTTTTCAAGGGCCTGCGACCAGCCGATAAGGTGATTCCGCGAGTCGGAGTCGTCGTCCCGACCCGGAAGCACCAGTTTGGCGGACGAGAACCAACCGGGCAAATCAACTGGCCTGGAGTGAGGAGGAGGAACGAACCCATGCTCAGGACCATCCGAAAGCAGAGCTGGAACGTGTTTCGCGGGTTGGGGTTGGCGCTTTCGCTGCTCGCTCTGCCCGGTTGCTTCGGGGTCTACGACAACACGGACCGGTTCCTGAACGACCCGGACCTGGGCCTGACCGAGACCGAGGTCATCAAGGGCTATGGCACCCCCGCCTTCGCCTCGGGAAACAACAAGGAACGGGTGCTGACCTATCAGGTTCGGGACAACAAGTACATCATCCTTGTCGGCATCTACGAAGGCTACGACCTGATCGTGATTTTCCGCGACGGCAAAGTCGCCGAAACCCACAAGGTCGAGCGCGGCAAGTCGCTTGCCTTCCTGTCGCCGCTCCCGTGGATCGTGACCGAGTAACCCCCTTGCGAACGCGCCCCTGGCTGCTTTCTCGCGGCCCGTGAGTTCCGCACCCCAGGATTCGCGGATTTCCGGAGCCCTGTTCGCCGCGACTCTGGTCGTCGTGGTCGGGGCAGTGCTCGCCCTCTACGCCCGGACCCTCGGCTTCGAATTCGTCGAAGTTGATGACCGGACGTACGTGGTCGACAATCCCCATCTGACCAAAGCTTGGTCGTGGGAGTTCTGGGGCTGGTCGTTGCAAGCGGGTTACGCCGCGAACTGGCATCCGCTGACCTGGTGGTCCCACGCCCTGGACCGACAGCTGTTCGGACTGGAAGCCGGGGGCCACCACTTCCACAATGTATTACTGCACGCCCTGAACAGTGTGCTGCTGTTCTTCGTGGTTCACTCCTTGGCGGACGATCGGACGCCGCGTGTGCGCTGGGCGGCGGCCTTCATGGCCTCCCTCGCCTTCGCCATCCATCCTCTGCGTGCCGAATCTGTCGCTTGGGTGGCGGAGCGCAAGGATGTGCTCAGCACGTGCTTCTTACTCCTCACCCTACTGGCTTACCGAAGATTCACCCGGCGGCCAGGAATCATGACGATGGCCCTGGTGACCCTCGCGTTGGGGATCGGCCTGATGGCCAAGCCGATGCTAGTCACCCTGCCCTTCGCTCTCTTGCTCCTCGACTTCTGGCCCCTTCACCGAGCTCGGAACCTGAGAGATTGGGCGAAGCTGTTTCTCGAAAAGAGCCCGCTATTCGTTGTCTGCGCGGTCTCCTGTGTTCTGACCTTCGTCGCCCAGGAGAGCAGTGGAGCGGTGGGATCGACCCAGGTGGTCGGCTGGGACTCGCGAGCGGCCAACGCCTTGACGACCATCTTCGCCTACCTCGGCAACTTCGCCTGGCCGATGGATCTGGCGATCTTCTATCCCCATCCGCTGCATCAGTATTCAGGAGCCAAGTCGCTGGTGGCCGCGGCAGGGTTCCTCGTCGTGAGTGGCACCATCATCGCTCAGCGCCGCCAGCGACCTTGGTTGATCATGGGCTGGTGCTGGTATCTGGGAACTCTGGTGCCGGTCCTCGGGTTGGTGCAAGTGGGTTCCCAGTCCATGGCCGATCGTTACACCTACGTTCCTCACATCGGTGTGGTGTGGGCTCTCGCCTGGACCCTTGCGGACCTCGCCTCTCGTTCGAACCGGTGGCGCAAGGGCCTCCTGATCGCCGTCCCTGTGGCACTGGTCTTCTGGACCGCTTTGTCGATTCGACAGATCGGCTTCTGGCGAAACTCGGAAGCGCTCTTCCAGCGAGCCTTGGCGGTCACCGAGGGGAATTACTTCGCCCACAACAATCTGGGAATCGCCTGGGCTCGGCAGGGGCGCGTCGACGAAGCGGTGGAGCAGTTCCAGCAAGCGTTGGATGCTTTGCCGGACTACCCCTATGCACTGGTCAATCTTGCCCGGGCTCTTGACCAAACCGGAAATCCGGCACAAGCCAAACAACACTACGAGAAGTCACTTCGCTACCTGCCGAACCGCTTGGAGACCTACCTGGCCCTGGGACGTATCGAAGAACTCGACAAGAATCCCTCGGCCGCCGTCCGGTGGTACTCCGAGTGCCTGAGTCGCGATCCGAATCAATCCAACGCAAGGCTCGGACTCGCGACCAGCCTGGTTGCGCAAGGGCGTCATGCCGAAGCGCTGCAGCACTTGCAGTTCGTGCTGCGTCGGAGTCCATCCCCACGCGCCCTGAAGTCAATGATCCAGGCGTTGCACCACACAGGCCAAACCGCAGCAGCCAAACAAGCTTTGAAACAACTCGAAACCATCGACTCCAAAGCCGCCCAGAAATTGCGCGGCAAGCTGTATCCCTAGCAGGCCGTTGAGAGAGTCTTGCGGCACCGGCTCGTCAACACTGGGAGAGCGAGGTCTTTTGTCGTCCCGACTCATCGAAGTTGCCGGGCGCGAGCCATGCCTCGAATCGGCGGCGAACCTCAGGCCAGTCCCGGTCGACGATGGCAAACCAGTCCGTGTCACGGTTTCGCCCCTTGTACATCATGGCCTGGCGAAACGTGCCTTCGAAGCGAAAGCCGAAGCGTTCGGCGGCGCGGCCCGAAGCCTCGTTGCAATGATCGCACTTCCACTCGTATCGACGGTAACCAAGGTCGAAGGCGTGCTTCATCATCAAGAACATGGATTCGGTGGCCGCTCGAGTACGCTGCAACTCCGGAGCGAAGCAGAGGTGCCCGACTTCGATCGAGCCCATCACCGGCTTGATGCGAAGATAGCTCGCCACGCCGCCAAGTCGCCCGGTTTCCTTGTTGCGGATTCCGTAGAACAACGGGTCGTTGCCCAGGCAACGGGCTTGCAGAAAATCACGATAGTCGTTCAACGTCTCGAACGGGCCGTAAGCCAGGTAAGTCCAACATCGCCTCTCCCGGTCGCGGCGAAAGGCCTCAAACAATTCTTCGGCGTCCGATTCTTGCAAAGCGGAAAGCCGACACCAGCGCCCTTCCATTGGATCTCTGGAAGGGAAGGACGGTTCCCTCCACCCGGTGACTGCGAACCCAATGGGTTGTCCCCATTCATTGCGACGCACTTCGAACCCAGAGTTCTCACCCATGACCACTCCTCGATCTTCAAGAACGGGAGATCTTTGGCAAATCGAACGAACGACCGTTCTGTCCACCCGCATGATTCATGAAAGCCGCTGCGAGAATCCGTCGAAATCCGAAACGTCGTCGCCAAGGACTTGGACCGTTCGCAGCGGGTCCCGACGAATCAGAGAGGCAACCTTACGAGTCCGCCGCCCTTCTCGCTCTCCGTTCCCGGCCCTCAAGAGGTGTTGTCCTGAGACAAACACGCGGGGCCGGTTCGACCACGATCCCAGAGAAGTCCTGGTGATCACCGGTCCGTGGCCCTTCGCCCTCGAATTCGATCACCCCCGGCTGTCCGGGACCACTTCGTTCAACCATGCGAGCACCGCTTGGCGGTCTTGGTCCAGCGCAGGGGGTGGGGAGAGATCGCGCCGGATCGCCCCATCGCCGCTCCACGCAATCGTTCGTAATCCTCGCGGATCCTCGAACAGCTGACCTTGGCTTTCGTCCTGGGTGAACACCGTCGGAATGTCATTGACGAACCCGAAGGGCACCTTGTGCCGGGTCAAGGACACCGCAAGAGATTCCCGTGAGGCGCGTTCGAACCCTTCGGCCAGAAGTTTCTGCAACTCGGCACGGTGCATGACTCGTTGAGCGTTGCTCGAGAACCGAGGGTCGCGGGCAAGCTCGGGAATGCCCAATCCCTCGGTCAACCCTTGGAATTGGCGCTCGGTCCCCACCGCAATCACCACCTCATGGCCATCGCTGGTTCGGAACACGGTTCCATAAGGCGCAATGTTCGGATGTTCAGAGCCGATCCGCTGCGGCGTGACTCCCGCGTACAAATAGTTGCTGGCCTGATTGACCAACGAGGCAGTGGCCGAAGCCAACAAGGAAGTGCTGACAAACGCCCCCTCTCCCGTTCGTTCGCGCTTCCAAAGAGCCAGTAGCAACGCCTCTTTCAACTGGTGGGCCGCCAACACGTCCATCAGTGCCACTGGCATCTTGACCGGCGGCCGGGAAGACTCTCCATTGAGACCGAAGAAGCCGCTTTCCGCTTGCACGATGGCGTCGAACCCCGGACGGGGGTCTTGGCTGCCATAGGCGGTGACCCGCACGCCGATCAGATCGGGACGGAGGGACCTCAAGGTAGTTCGATCGAGACCGAACTTGCTCTCGTCCCCCGGTTTGAAGCTCATCACGACGATGTCGGATGCGGTCACCAAACGATGAACCAGGGCTCGCCCCTCGTCACGAGCCAAGTCGATCGCGATCGACTGCTTCCCCCAGTTCGCGCAGGAGAAATACGCCGACACGTCCGAGCCCCGAGATTCTTCGGAGTGAAACCAACCTCGGGTGGGATCCCCGACCTCGGGCTGCTCGACCTTGATGACTTTGGCCCCCAACTCCGCACAGAACTGCCCCACCAGGGGCCCCGCCAAGATGTTGGCCAGCTCCAGCACGTGCAGCCCAGCAAAGGGCAAAGACTCGCTCATTGCACCACGACCGTTCGAGCTTTCAGCGCTCTTCCCAACACCGCGCTGACGGCGGCTTCCACCGGCAGGATCCGCTCCCCGAGCCGAGCAGGTTGGGCACCCGCGTCAACGAACCGGTCGATCTCCCGCGTCACGAAACCACCTTCGGGCCCCAGAATGATCGTGCACGGAGAAGCCAAGCAAACCGGAAGCTCTGTGGAGGCGCCCGGATGTGCCACGAAGACCGGCCCACCGGTGGTGCGGTCCGGTAGCTCATCGCCGACGAACTCCATGAAGAAGCGATGCAATCGGACTTCCGGGAGAATCGTGTCGACGGCCTGCTCCAGTGACTCCCGCAGGACCTGATTCACCGACTCCGCTTCTAAGACAGGGCTCTGCCAGTAGCTTTTCTCCACGCGCCAGGAGTTGACGAGATCGATGCGCTTGACCCCGAAGCACGTCGCAGCGCGCAAAACCCGGCGCAACACTTTCGGACGAGGCAAGGCCAGAACCAATCCGACGCGGCTCGGCTCCGGCGGCGACTCACTCAGTACCGGTCGGAGGACGGTTCTCTCGGGGGAGTGCTCGACGACCCGGCCCCGGCCGAGCTTGCCTCCCACTTCCCCGACCTTCACCCATTGTCCTGCCTGCACGCGGAGCACACGATCCATGTGAACCGCTCGCCGGTCGCTCAAGACAACCGTCCCATCGGAGCGCTTTTCGTGACTCTGAAAGAGGACGACGTTCATGGAGGGTCCGAGATCGAGCGTCTCGCAGGCCGTTGGAAAGGGCCTCGGATGGTCCATCGAGAGGTTTTCGTCCCCTTCGAGGATTCGGACCGCAGGCGAATCGGTGGATTCGTCAAGGACTCGAGGGCGAAGACAGAGGCGAAAAGGTCCGATCGGGCGGCGAGAGACTGCTTCATTGGCCTGCTAGTCCGGCACCTGCACCCGACCGCGAACATCCTGGTGTCGAATGCTGCCGCTCCCGTCATCGAGCACGATGAAATCCCCGCCCACGCCGGCCACCTCGATGGATCCCGAACCGTCGTCTTCGACCTTGACGTCCTGCTCGATTCCTCGCACCGAGATACTCCCGGAGCCGTCTTCCTTGATCACGACCGAACCATCGACGTCGCTGATCGAAATGCCGCCGGAGCCATCCTCGACCGTCACCACCCCTTGAATCGCGTGGACATCGATACTCCCCGAACCGTCCTCGATGAAGACGTCTCCGGCCACTTCTTCCACCGCGATCGACCCAGAACCATCGAAGACCGACAGGCTCGCCACTCCAGTGATTTTCATGGCTCCACTGCCGTCCTCGACTTCGACCTCCAGGGTGTCCGGCACCAGCAGCTTCATGTCCAACTTGGCTCCCTGGTACCACTGGAACAACCCATCGGGAAGACTTGCCGCGACCAGAGCTCGATTGCCATCGCGTTTCGCGACGATCTCGACCTCCGCGAGAATGTCCTCACTCGAGGCGTAGGCGGTTCCCTCGATCTGCAGCTCTTGCAGTCCGGCGCGCCCTTCGATCACGAGGCTTCCGGCCGACGACTCCACTTCCAGCCAGGAAATCCCCTGGGCATCCATCACGACCGACCGCGCTTCCTCGTGGTCGAAGCGGTCGACCATGACCGTGGAACAGCTCAAAGCAACGAGCCCGGCCAGAATAACGATCGCGAGTTTCATGAGGTCCCCCTCTCAGCACCTGCTCGGACGACGGACTGGCCGATCCGAGAATGGGAAATCGACTGCTCTGCGGCGCGGACGTGCGCGTCGGCGCACGCGGACGCGCGATCATAGCCGGGGAGGAAACCAGGGGTCATTCCGCGCCCCGCGGCCGCGGAGCGCCGCGCAGGTTCCTGGACTCAACCAGCGACCGAGGGAACTCCCCTAAGCATGGCGAGCACTCAGGTGAAGCCACTCTTCGAGTCTGGTCGAAAACAACTGCAACTCGTCGTCTCACACCGGAGCAGGAACCCTCTATGGGACTCTTTCGCCGTCGCCCCAAGAAGCCAGAAGCCAAAGCCGAGCCCGCTCCCACCAAGTCCGATGTCGGCTTGATGTACGGCGGTCACGGTCGCGGCGAAGGCAACACCACCGTTTACGAAATCGATGTCTCGGAATTGACCTTCCGGGAGTGCAAGATTCTCGATCGCTCGGCCGAGCTCACCGCGCGGGAACGCGAGTGGTACCGGGAATTCGAGCGCAAGCTGGAGAAGAACGAGGTCGACTTGTCCCTGGTGCCCGCGGGGGCCGTGGACATCATGACCTTGCTGAACGATCCCGCTTGCTCGATTCCGAAGCTGGCCGAAGCCATCAATATCGAGCCGGTCCTCGCCGGCTCGGTGCTGGCGATGGCGAACTCGCCCCTGTTTCGGGGCACGACTGAGGTGACGGACATCCAGGACGCCGCGGTGCGGCTCGGTTTGAAGCAGCTGAAAATGGCCCTGATGACCGTGCTGATGAACAGCACCATGGTCAAGGGCAGCCCCTTCGAACAGTACTCGATCCTGGTTTGGAAGCACGCGCTGCTGGTGTCTCGGCTCTGCCAGGGCCTGGCCCGGCCCGCCAAGCTTGACCCGAGCGTCGGCTACTCCGCGGGCTTGTTCCACAGTGTCGGCAAGGTCGCAATCCTGACCGGGGCACGACACGTGAACAAGATGACCCAGGAGAAGGTGACTCCTCGCACGCTGCTCGAGCTTCTCCACGTGCACGGATATTCGATCAACCAAAAGACCATCGGCGAATGGAATCTGCCTCCCGAGGTGACCGAAGCGGTGAAGCACTACCGCGCCAAGCCGGGGTCCCGCTACGGAGGGCCCTACGGCACCCTGGTCGGACTGGCCACGGCGATCTGTCACAAGTTCGGGATCTGGGCCGAAGCACAGGAGATGGACCTGGAAGCCCATCCCGCCCTCGAGGTGCTGGACATCGGCAACCACCACCTGCCGCCTCTGTCCGAGCTGAATGCCCTGGCCGAGGAAATCGACCAGACCGCCTTCCAGTCGAACTAGCAGGCCGTTGAATTCCTAGCCTCGTGCGTTGCCGTCGCTATCGTGCCCGGCCATGAGCGAACGCATCGTCTATCACCTGAAGGACCTGCGGAAGTCCTTCGAACAGATCGAAGTCCTGCGCGGGATCACCCTGGCGTTCTTGGAGGGTGCCAAGATCGGTCTGATCGGCGCCAACGGAGCGGGCAAGTCGACCCTGCTGCGAATCGTTGCCGGTGAGGAAAAGGACTTCGAAGGCGAGGCCCAAGCCATCGCCGGGATCACCATCGGGTACCTGCCTCAGGAGCCGCTCCTGGACGAATCCCGGAGCGTGGGCGAGAACGTCAACGACGCGGTCGAGCACCTCCGCCAGGTGGAATCCCGCTACTACGAAGTGATGAATGCCCTCGGCGACGCGGAAGGCGACCAAGCGGCACGGCTCTCCGACGAGTACGACCGTCTGCAGCACGAGATGGACTTCCGCGACCTGTGGAACTTGGACAGCTGGCTGGAGCAGGCGAAGTTCGCTCTTTGCCTCCCCGCGGACGACGTCTCGGTGTCGGTCCTCTCCGGCGGTGAGAAACGCCGCATCGCTTTGGTGAAACTGCTCATCGAACAACCGGACATTTTGTTGCTGGACGAGCCGACCAACCACCTGGACGCGGACACGGTGGCTTGGCTCGAGAACCACCTCGCCAACTACAAGGGCACGGTGATCCTGATCACTCACGATCGCTACTTCCTCGACAACGTGGTCGGATGGATGTTGGAGATCGAGCACGGCCAGGGCACGCCTTACCAGGGCAATTACTCGGAATACCTGGAAGCCAAGCAACGCATTCTGGAAGTCAAACAGCAAGCGGACTCCCGTCTTGCCAAAAAGATGAAACGAGAGAAGGAATGGCTCGGCCGGGCCCCAGCGGCGCGGACCAGCCACAACAAGGCTCGCGTCCAGCGTTACCGCGAAATGGCGGAGCAGCGCAAAGAACTCGCAGTCGACGAAGTCGACCTCCGCATCCCCCCGGGAGAACGACTCGGGGACCGAGTTCTCGAGGTAGAAAACCTCCACAAGGGATTTGGTGACCGGGTGTTGATTCGCGAGCTTTCCTTCGAGCTGCCACCCGGAGCCATTCTTGGCGTGGTGGGAGCGAACGGAACGGGAAAGTCGACGCTGTTGCGGATGATTCTGGGACAGGAGACCCCCGACTCGGGAAGGATCCGGATCGGCGACACCGTGCAACTCACCTACTTGGACCAATCACGCGCGATCCTCGACGACACCAAAAGTGTCTACGACAACGTCACCGAAGGCAACGACCTCATTCGATACGGCAATGCCACCCTGGATGGGCGCGCCTATCTCGCCAAGTTCAACTTCAAGGGGGAGAACCAACAAAAGGTCCTCGGCGCCTGCTCCGGGGGAATGCGCAACCGTGCACTCATGGCGCGAATGCTGCGAGGCGGGGGCAATGTGATCCTGCTGGACGAGCCCACCAACGACTTGGACCTCGACACCCTGCGGGTCCTGGAAGATGCCCTGGAGCACTTCCCCGGCTCCGCCGTCGTCGTGAGCCACGATCGCTGGTTCTTGAACCGCCTGGTGTCCCACATCCTGGCGTTCGAAGGAGACGGCTACGTCAACTTTCACCACGGCACCTACGAGAGCTACGTGGACTGGCGCCAAGAATGGCGCGAGCGGATGAACTTTCCCCCGGAATCCGCCGCCGGGCGCCATCGGCGCTTGCTCCGGACCAGCTGACCGGGTCCGCCCTCTCCGCTGTCGCCTCACGCCCCGGAGCGGAGGCGCTTCTGAACCAGGCCGCAGACCGGTCGTCGACGCACCCAGTCGGGCCAGCGAATCACTTCCTCCCCCCATCTTTCCGGTTCCTACTGCGGATCGATCCTCGTCGTAGATTTTCCGTTTTCTGGGCCCACCTTCGCCAAGAACTGTCGCGTGACGGGCCGAGCCAGGAAATCGCTCCTGGCATCGAGGCCTGGCGGGACGTCCCGCGGCCGTTCGGATCGAACCCAGAAAGGAATCTGTCATGCGACCCCGGACCCTCCCCCGAACTCTTGGTCGGCTGGCGACAATCGGGTTGGGCTGTGTCTTCGCCTCCTCCCACGCGTCGGCCAATGTGGTGATCGCGGAATACGTCAACAGCAATCACTTCGATTACCACATCCAGTACATGCCCGACCTCGACCAAAGAAGAACGGGCGTCTTCGGAAACGGCTCCTCCTACTGCGTGCCAACGTCCACCTTGAACATGCTCTCCTACGCGGCCGAATGGGGTGTTGACGACATGGACCCAGGTCCGGGCGTCTACAACTTCGACGTCGGGTACAACGCGATGACGAATCACCTCGACGATCTCGGCACTCTCATGGGGACCGGGATCAACTGTGGTGGGACTTGCATCAGCGACTGGCACGACGGTCTCGAAACCTGGATGGATGGCCAGCCATTGGTTGCCTATTCAGATTTCTACAACGCGAACTTCAGTCCCAAGGCCAGCGACCTCGCACTCATGGCGGCGTGGGGCGGCCTCGTGAGCTTCGCGTACGGCCGCTGGGACTTCAATCCGGCTCCCGTGCCAATCGTTGCCGGGCGGACCAGCGGACACGCGGTCACCATGATGTACGCCCACGCCGACGGCCCGGACGACATGGCCCTCTGGGCACGCGATCCGGCGGACGAGGGCGTTGTCAACCTCAACAGCCAATCCCCCTGGGCTTACCAAATCTATGACGTCGTCGAGAACATGACCATCCTCGGAGACCTCGACAATGACGGCTTGTTCAACCACGTCGAAGTGACGGTCCTCGACTACGACGAAGACGACCCACGCATGTTCATCATCGACTTCATTCTCGCCTTGTTTCCAGCGGGAGGGTTCAGCTTCGACACCGTCCAAATGAACACGGTGTACCTGGGCGGGACCAACTTCACGACAGGCACGAATCCGATTCATTTTTCCCCACCTTCAGGGAAGACCTTTCGAGACGCAGTCGTCCATCCAGCCATGCATTCTTTCTACGTGAGCTTCGATGGGCTCGCGAGTGAACCCGAGACCATCGCACACATCAATCGCGTCAATGGAACCCAAACCGAGATGTTCGAGCTCCGTGGCGCCTCGGAGCTCGCCATGGGACGGAATGGCGACCTGTACATTTCCGCAGGGACCAGCATCCACCTGGCGCCTCGATCCGAGTTGGACAACTTGACGATCAGTAAGTCACTCCACCATGGAGGATCGGTCCAGGACATGGTGTACCGTGACGACACCGATGAACTCATCGCCGTTTCCACCGCCGACCGCGAACTCCTGGTTCTGCCCCGGAACTTGGGAAGCGAGGTGGACCCTTGGTTTTCCTATCCCCTGCCGAACGTGGTTCCCACGTCTCCCGAGGCCAAGCTGTCGATTCACCCGAAGGATGGACGCATGGCACTGGTCACGTCGGCGGACCCCCAGTCGATCTACCTGCTGACCCTCGAGAACCCCGGCCCTCAAGGTCGAGTGAACGCTCAGCGAATTCAAACTCCGACGCTGATTGGCGATACCATCGGCGTCGACTTCGACGACCAAGGACACCTCCTGGCCACCCAAGACCACGGAACGGTGAACGAACTCCATCAGGTTTCTCAGACCCTGTGGCTGCCGGTGCCGAACTCTCGCTATGCACACCTGAACGTTCGGGGAGAGTTCCGCGTGGCCCGAAGCCGAACGTCTTACGACCCGGACGTGCATCGCGACGTCAACAACTTCATTCCGATCGACGAGCTTCCCCAGATTGGCCGGCGCGTGTTCGACGGACCCCAGGACCACGTTCTGGACCGACGTCGGACCGCGGGAGGCCAAGGTCCTCGCTGATCGACAAAGGATGTTCAAACTCAACGCCGTTCCCACTCACGTGGGAGTAGTGCCCCCTCGGGACCGTGGCCGGAATGCCGCGGTCCCTTCTCGTCAGGGCGTTGCGAGCGGGGTGACCACTCGCCCCGACGCGGCGCCTCGGCGGCAATCCGTTTGACTCGCCGACGCGGTCAGCGACCTCCGGGCGAGATCTCGTAACGCTCGCCGAGCTTCGGGACCATGCAACGAAAGCCACGTTGCCGCTCCAGCATCTCGGCAAGCTTCTGGGAGGCGTGCGGCTCTCCGTGATTCACGAAGGTCATCGAGGGCGGGGTTTTCATTCCTTCCAGCCAGCGCATCAGCTCCGCCGAGTCGGCGTGCGCCGACAGGCCGCTGAACTCTTCGATTCGGCAGCGCACCGGAACGTCTCTGCCGTGAATGCGAATGCGCTTTTGCCCGTCACGGATTCGCCTTCCGCGAGTTCCGGCCGCTTGAAACCCGGCAAGAGCCAGAACATTCTTCGGCTCGGGAAGGAGCCGGCGCAAGTGATGAAGCACTCGCCCCCCGGCCATCATGCCACTGCTGGAAAGAATCACCCGAGGGCCGTCCAACCCGTTCAAGCGCATGGACTCGTCCCGGGTCCGGTGCAAGTGCACGTGGCGCTCGAACAAGATGCTGTTGCCGGACCGCATCTCGACCTCTTCGAGACCGTGCTCTTCCGGATATCTCTGGTAGATCTTGGTGGCGTTGACCGCCATCGGGCTGTCCAGATGAATCGAGAACTGGGGAACGTCCGGCTTCTCCATCGCACGATGCAGCAGGTAGATCAACTGTTGGGCCCGGCCCACAGCAAAGGAAGGAATGAGCAAAGTCCCGCGCGACTTCCCGAGCTCTCGCAACATGCGAGCGAGCTGATCTTCGACATTGGCTTCGGGATGACGCCGGTCTCCATAGGTGGACTCCACGACTAGCGCATCGCAGTGGCCAGGCTCCTCTGGGTCCGGCACCAAAGGGGCGTCGTAACGTCCGACATCCCCCGAGAACAGAATCCGGCGCCGTGCAGCGTCGGTTCCGACCTCCAAGTCCACCATGCTGGAGCCGAGGATGTGACCCACCGGTCGAAAGCGAAATCGAACCTGCTCTCCAAGAGCGTGCCAGGTCCGATAGTCAACCACTTCGAAGAGGGACAAGGCACGCTCCGCATCTTTGCCCGTGAACAGTGGGAGCGCTGGGTGGTGCTTCGAGTACCCCTTGCGATTGGCGTGCTCCGCGTCCTCTTCTTGAATGGCCGCGCAGTCTTTCAGCAACAGGTCGGCCAGGTCCGCGGTGGCGGGGGTGGCCCACACCTTGCCGCGAAACCCTTCCTTGACCAACCTCGGCAAGTATCCGGAATGGTCGATGTGCGCATGAGTGAGGATCACGTGCCCCACCCCACCAGGATCGAACTCCGGACGATCCCAGTTGCGGAGCCGAAGCTTCTTCAGCCCTTGGAACAAACCACAATCGACCAGCACGCGGGTCTTGCCGGACTCCACCAGGGTTCGAGACCCGGTGACGGTTTCTGCGGCGCCGTGGAAGCTGAGAGTTGTCATCGCGACGACATTAGCGCGAAATCATGAACGCCTCGCGCCCGGAGTTTGAGCGACGTCGAAAAGGCAACGAACCGCTTCGTTCAGGCAAAGAGCTGGGGCACGCGACGCGATCAGACGCCGCGAACGGGCCGTGGAGACCGGCTTCCGGTCGCCGATCCAGGCATCTCGTTTCCGCACGACCGCGGACCCAGGGCGATCCCCGCGGATTGGATTCCCTCGGAAGTCTCGTCCAGATCAGTTCGGCGGGGGAAGCAGCGTCTGACGGCGACGATCGAGACTCTCGGGGCACGGTCCGGCGATGCTGTACACCTGAAAATCATCGATGTTCCAGCCGCCCAGATTGCCGTCGGAATCAGTCGTCAAGCGGAAGAACACGCGAGTGTTCGACACGCCGTCTGCCACGTCGGAAATGTCGATATCGAAGTTGACCCAGTGCCGATCCACGAGATCTTCATCCGGATTGCACCAGATTTCCGTGCCATTCACCTCGACCACCGCCTTGTCCTTGGAGCTTCGCTCGACGGTCAGCCAGCGACGGAAACGGAGGCGAGCATTCTGGACACCGCTCAGATCGATGGCAGGGGATCGCAACCAGGTCACGCTGTCCGGAGAGTATTCGCCGTCGAAATTGGTCGTCCAACCATTGCCGCCAGTCCAATCACCGACCGGGTCGCCATCCAAGCCACTGGCTCGCGCCCGTGACCAATCGTTGGTACCGACGATCGCGTTGCTCACCCAACCCTGATTGCTGGGCGCATCGAAATCGAACTCTCGATGAACCGTCGTTTCGCCGTGACTGAACAGCGCGAAGTCATGCTCGGACCGGGGATAGCGACCAATCCCGAGACTGTCCTGGGCCGTCAGGTAGTACTTGACGGTGGTCTCGCATTCGACCCGGGGCATGTTTCCTTGCCATTGGCCGCCAGGACCGAGAGACAAAGGAACGGTCTGGAAGGTCAGCCCTTCGACATCGCTGTAGTGCATTCGAACCCACTGCACGCCCCCTCCCGCGTCCGACGACGTCACTTCCGCGGTGACCAGGTAGGGGCCTTCGGCACCATCGGTGTCCGGCAAGGGCTCATGAGAAATCTGAGGCGCTAGAGCAATGACGTAAAGCCCCATCTCGCTGTCGCTGACATAGATGGTCCCGGACGGCTGGAACGGATAGGTCCCGAAGCTACCCATGAATGCGCCGGTGTCTGCGCCGAGGAATTGGTCGAAGTGACCGGCGCCTTGGGGATGCAACGGATCGCTGAGGTCCACAGCCCAGTAGCCATCCTGGCGGTAGCTCAGGTGGGCAAAGTTGCCGTGGAAGTGGGCGTTGTGGATCACGGCTTCCGGATTGGGGCTGAACTCTGCCACCACTCGGACATTGGAAGGATTCGACACATCCCAAACGGTCAAGTGCCCGTGATGGGTCTCATCCGAAGTCACGGCGTAGGTCTCGTCGTCGTTGAGCCACGCGTTGTGGCAAACCGCACCGGGACTGACCTCGACATCCAGGTACGGGAACACTCCCGACGTGGACAAGTCGACCACCTTCAATTCTCCGGTGAACCACTCCGAGAAATAGCCAACTCCATCGCCAATAAACAGGTCGGCGACGTAACCGCCGATGTACGTTCCATCCAGAGTCGGCGCCGTCGGATTCGACAAATCGAGGACCGGCATTGCGGTGTTTGCCCCCCCGATGTAGAGCATCTCGTTGGCCCGATCCATCCGGATGTTGTGGGCGGTGTTGAAGAACGTGGTGACCGTGTTGGCGAGCTGAATGTTGTCCAAGTCGGAGACGTCGAAGATCTGCAAGCCCCCGCCCCCTTCTGTGGCGACGTAGATGTAGTGGCCGAGGGTTTCGTGATCGACCCATAGCGAGGCTCCACGAGGAAACGCCGCGAGCTCGACTGGATTGAACGGATCTGTGGTCTCGACGAAGATGGTTTCGTCCGATGCGGAAAGCACCGCCACCTCGCGCCCGCTCCCGGGATCTCGGTAGCCCCACACGTCACTGTAGAAGGGGCCCCCATTGTCGAACGCTGAAAGTTGGAACGCCCCCTCTTCGACCTGCGCTTGTGAGGGGGTGATTCCAAGTGCCCAGACCACGCCCCCGACCATCCAAGGCTTCATGAGATCCCTTCTCCCGTTGACCAGCGACTTCTCCTCACCCTGACACCCGAATCAGGGCACGGACAGCTGTCGCTCGGTTCCAACAACCCTCTTCCCATCCCCCCCGAGCGAGAGGGGCTCCGCACACGGGTTTAGCCCGGGATTCCCCGCCTGACGACCCCCAATCTAGGGACGTCTTCCCATGGCCGGAGAACACCCTTCAACTTCCTCTGCCAAGGGTGGCGAAGTCCGGACTTGTCTTCGTGAAAATCCAAAAAACGCCCCGGGGGCCGGGAGAGGCACCCCACGTGCGTAAGCCGATCTATACCGAAACACCTGATCAACCTGCGCTCCCTCCGGGAATGGGAGGCGGAACGTTCGGATCGCGGATCGGAGCGTTGCCTGGCGCTATCCGAACACTTCGTCGTAGACATCCTGGTGAAAACCCACCAAGACTGTCTTGCCGACGCGCAGGGTCGGTGCCCGGAGGTTGCCGGTCGGTCCAAGCATGGCTTCCACGATTTCTTTGGCCGCCTTGCCATTCGGTTCGAATCGGCTGATCTTCTTGCCCTTGGCAACAATGACGTGGGCGGCCTCCCGCGCCATCGCCGCCGCATCGTCACGGCCAAGCTTGCGGCCGGCAGGAACCGTTTCCTTCGCTTCCACCTGGTGGTCGTCCAGAAACTTGGACGAGCGGGTGCAGGACGTTCAGCCCTTGCGATGGTAGTACCAGTCCGCCTTCTTCCTGGGCACGGGGTTCTCCTCGGGTTCGGAAACGGGAAACGCCAAGCAATTTACTGGGCGGAGTTTCACACTCACCGACGATTTTTCTCCGCCCGCGGGAATCCCTTCGGTAAAGGAACCCGAAGAGATTCGATGCCCGCGGAACAAATCCCGCGGCCGGAGTCCCGAACCTCGGTTCGGGCAACCTCGGGGGACACTCGATTGCTCCCCTATCCAAGCGTCCAGTTCCACAAAATCGGAGGAGATTGATGTCCATCATCGAAGTTGGGGCTACGGCTCCGGGCTTCTCGCTCGACTCCCATCAGGACGAGAAAGTCGACCTTTCTTCGTTCTCCGGGAAGAAGAACGTGATGCTCGTCTTCTACCCCTTGGATTTCACCCCCACCTGAAGCATGGAAATTCCCGGCCTGAACTCGCTGATGTCCGAGTTCGAGGCCATCGATACCCAGGTTCTGGGTGTCTCGGTGGATTCCAAGTTTTCGCACAAGGCCTGGGCCAACGGCTTCGGCGGGATCAAGTTCCCGTTGTTGGCCGACTTCCATCCCAAGGGCGAAGTCGCCAAAGCCTACGGACTGTGGCTCGACGAGCCCGGGATTTCCGATCGCGCCACGGTGCTGATCGGCAAGGATGGCAAGGTGATTTGGAGTGCCTCGGTCGGTCCCGCCGGCGCGCGCATTCCCACCGCGCTCTTGGAACAAGTCCGGAGCAAGGTGAACTGAGCTCCCTGTGACCGGATCCCGGCACCCTCTGGCGAGCGCTCGACCATGGTCATGGCGCTCCCAGAGGGTGTTCCGGCGCTGCGGCTCATGATGTTCTCCCGCGGCCTCGTCCCCGCCGCCTTGGTCTCGGTGGCACTCTCTTTCGCCTGCTTTTTTCCCCTCCTGAGTTACGGTTTCACCGACCAGGACACCCTGCTCAACATCCGTGCGGCAAAAGTGGCAAGCCCTGCCGAACTGCTGGACCAGTTCGGAATGAAGCTCACCGGTGGATTGGCGGGAGAAACGGCAAACTTCTACCGGCCCGTCGTCAATTTGGCGTTCGTCGCAATGCGAGCCGCATTCGAATGGAGTCCCAGCGGCTACCACGCGGTCTCTCTGCTGCTCCATGCACTGAATGGAGTTTTGGTTGCAGCGTTGGCCGCGGTGATTGCCCGTCGCCTGGGATCCGCGGCCCCACGCGGATTCGCCGTCCTCGCTGCGACCGTGTTCTTGCTGCACCCGGTTTCGGTGGAGGTCGTGCCGGCCATCGCGCGCCAGGGGGATCTCTGGTTGACCCTGTTCTTGTTGACGTCGGTGCTGGCGTACGACCGTGCTTGGAATGTTTTGGACGAAACGGGGCCTGCCTCTCGGTGCATTCTTCCGATCGCGCTGCTGGCGAGTTCGGTGCTGCTTTGCGTCGGTTCGAAAGAACCGGGCATCGTGACGTTCGGAGTGTTGCCGGCGTACGGTTGGTGGATCGTTCGCCGCGGGCCACGTCACTGGCGACAACACGCCCTGTTGCTTGGCCCGTGCGCATTGTTGATTGTCGGGTACCTCCTCGTGAGGTCCCAGGTTCTCGGAGACGGAGTCGGTGGCTACACCACGCCGCTCGACGGACTCTGGTCGCGCTGCCTGCAAGTCGGCCCTGGGATCCTCGTGGACTTGACGATTCCAGGATTTTCGTTTGCACTTCATCAGTGGTTCCTCGAGACCGACGAAACCGTTGTCTCGTTAGCACTCGCCGGGTCGTTGCTCTTTGGCCTACTGCTTGCCTGGTCCTGGCTATCCGTGCGCCGAAAGACGGACCAGGCGACGGAATCGACACGAGTCGCGGGCTTCGTCGTGACGGTTTCGGTGTGTTTTGCCACCCTCTACGTCGCGACCGAGATCTACCACCGCCGTCAGCTCTATGCGGCGACCGCATTCTTCGCTTTGCTCCCCGCAGTGATCACGGCGGGTTGGTGGTCATGCTCCAAGGGTCGGCAGAGGTCGGCATCCGTCCAACGAAGCGCCCAAGGCGGTTTGCTGCTGCTTCTCGCCGTAGGCTTTCTGTGGCAGTCCC
This sequence comes from Planctomycetota bacterium, assembly GCA_028289345.1. Lineage (GTDB taxonomy): Bacteria > Planctomycetota > B15-G4 > B15-G4 > SIAN01 > JANQQL01. The sequence goes on from JANQQL010000028.1 coordinate 21,563, forward strand.
CTCTCGTTCGCCGGAACGACGAGTGGCGAGACGGTGGCGACGCAACCCGGCTCATGACCGAGGACATACGGCAGGAATGGGCCAAGCTTCCACCCCGAGGCACCGTGTATCTGGTGAACTACCCGGTGAACTTCTCCACCGACGGAACACGGCGAAGCGGGCATCAGGGGCTGTCCACCACCAACACCTCTCCCTACTACGCTCTTCAGGCATGGCTGGAAGACCAGTTCCCCGACAAGAATCTGCAGATCGTGCAGCTGGGGTTCCAGGTCAACTCGGAACGTCTGGAAAACACGCGTCACCACGCCCGAGTCGAGAAGGGTTGGCTACTGTTCCGAGTTCCCGAGACTTTGACCGCGAAAAACTATGAACCGTTCAGCGTGAGACTCGGCACCGGACCGCACATTCGAAAGGCGGACCATCAAGGGTTTCGCGTCGTGCAACCCCATCCTTCGTGGTGCGCCGTGAGCTTCGAGCCGCGCCCCATCCCCGCCGACCGATCGGTCGTGGTCTTCGATGGAGAGCGTCCCTTCGTCACTTCACTCCTGGCACTGACGGGACAAGGAGCGCCGTCCGACATTGTCCCCACAATTCGCCGACTGGAGCGTTCCCTGCGCGCGGCGGATTCCGCGGCCTCCCCGGCGGAGGCGAGCGAGTGAATCGCGGCAAACTGCTGGTCACTCTCGCCACGTTGTGGTTCCTCGGAGTGTTGATTCGAACCGCCTGGCAGTGCGACGACGCGTACATCACTTTTCGAACTGTGGAGAACTTCTGGCACGGGCATGGCCTGGTTTGGAATCCCGGCGAGCGGGTGCAGTCCTACACCAGTCCTCTGTGGATGGGCGTGGCTCTGCTGTGCCGGGGCATGAGCGGGGAAGTGTACTTCAGCACGCTGGCCGCCTCGATCGCATTGACCCTGACTTGGCTGCTGATCGTTGCGATGGTCCTCGGCAAGAGCTCTCCCTGGGCGGCGCTGGCCATTCTGGCCCTCTCCGCTTCTTCCGCAGTCACGGACTACGCCACCTCGGGCCTCGAGAACCCGCTACTTGCACTGTGGTTGGTGCTGCTGACGGTGGAAGGGTGTCGTCTTCGAGAACGGCCCTCGATCCTACGCACCGCACTGCTCACCAGCGCCCTTGCTCTCACCCGTCTGGACGCGATCTTGTTCGCTCTCCCGTGGCTCGGTTCCATGGTGTGGAGGCAGCGACCGCGCCGATCGGTGCTGGCTCCCTTGGCGCTCGGCTTCCTGCCCTTGCTGATCTGGGAAGGGTTTTCTCTGATTTACTACGGAAGTTTGGTTCCCAACACAGCTCACGCCAAGCTCAACCTCGAGCTGGCGCTGAGTGACCTGGTGAGTCAGGGGCTCCGATACTTCGTGGACTCTTGGACCCACGACCCAATCACCCTGACGTTGGTTTTCCTCGCCATTGCCGCGGTCCCGAATCACGCGTTTCGGTTGGCCTTGGTGCTAGTGCTGACTTACGTGTCACGGATTGGCGGGGATTTCATGTCGGGGAGGTTCTTTGTGGCACCAGCAGTGCTCGGGGCTGCTCTGCTGGTCCACTGGCTGACGGACCGTTGGCCGTTGACGACGTCCGCGCGCCGAGTGGGCTTTGCGGGAGCTTGTCTGGTGGTGTTGCTCGTGGGAAGTGTGCGCGAGCGCAGTCCCTGGCGAGCTGGACCGAGCTACGGGGAAGGGTTGCCCCGCGAGGAAGTCGTGCGTGCCAGTGGAATTGCCGATGAACGCGCCTACTACTACCCGTTCACGGGACTCTTGCGGGTGATCGCCGGCCAGGAAGACCGCGAACATCGAGAGCTACCGCTTCCTCCCTACCCGGCGGCCATCCTCGGCCAACAATTCGCCGCGAGTTCCAAGCGAGTCAAGGTGATGAATGAGGTGGGCTTCTTCGGGTACTTTGCGGGACCGGAGAAAACAGTCATCGATGCCTGGGCCCTGTGCGATCCTTTGCTCGCTCGCCTCCCCTTCCGCCCGCAAGGCCCATGGCGCATCGGCCATTACCCACGACCGATCCCCGCGGGATATCAACCCACTCTGGCAAGCGGCGAAGATCGCTTCGTGGACCAGGACTTGGGTGCCTTTTATCGAGCTTTGCAACTGGTCACCCGTGGCCCTCTTTTCACGGGAGAACGCTGGCTCGAGATTTGGCGCCTGCACACAGGACACTACGAAGAGGTCTTGCAGCGTTGACCTGGACGACGGGGAAAGACCGTTCGCACTCACTGGCCGCGGACACCTGGAACCAGTTTCGTCTCGGCAAACTGCTCACCTTTCGCTGACAATCAGTCGCCTTCCTCAGCATCGAATCCCACGTGCGCATCCGGTGTCACGGCGAGGAATCCCTCCCCGTAACGCGCCCCTTTCTCGAGGAACGCCGCACGATGCGCGTTGAGGCCGGAAATGAAACGCTCGATGTCCGTGTGCTGCAGCTGGCTCGGGTAACAGCGGATGGCCTCCCGCTTGCGGTCGTAGACCGAGGAAACGTCGATCACGTGGGACGCCGACCCGGCACTCCAAACTTCGTAACCGAACGCGGGAGGTGGGTTCTCGACAGCGGCCAGAGCGCGCTTGATCAACACCGCCGCGGTGTAGTGGTCGCTGTGTTGGTCGGCGAGATGCGGCCCGTAGACGACGTCGGGACGGATTCTCTCCAGGAGTTTCACCACCCGCGGAACCAGTCCGGCCACGTCGGCCTCGCTGATGACATGGTTGTCCGGATACCCCCAGAACTCCAGTTCTCCAATCCCGATCACCGCTGCCGCATGGCGAGCCTCCGCCTGCCTCGTCGCCCCGTACTCGGCCGGGTCCTCTTTTCCCGTAGGATCCCCAGAAAGCCCGGCAGTAAGGAAGACGCAGTGGATGGAATCTCCGGCGTCTGCGTGCAAGGCCAAGGTTCCGCCAGGGCCGATGGTTTCGTCGTCGGGGTGTGGCGCGACCACCAGAACTCGCCCGGAACCCGGTGGTTCGTTCAAGGGCTTGGGCGGCGGGATGGGCCGGAGAAAGCGGGACAAGACAAACCTCCCAAAAAAAGTGACACACTTGGGGGATGTTCTGCGTTTCCTGAGATTAACCGACGCCGATCCTTCCCGTTCCTCGATGAAAATGCTCTCGCGGGACAGAGGATCTGACTCGGTCCAGATCCCGATCGCCCGGCTCGCCGATCGTCGGACGACCGAACCCCACGATCTGAACCGACTCAGCCCCTTTGCTTCCGAAAATCGAGTACGGCAGGAAAACGCGTCCAAGATCCATCGCCGGATTGGTTGGTGAACCCGATCGGTCCTCCCGCGATGGGCTTCGGCGTCTCACATGCCGGCTCTCCGCCTCCTTCGGACCAAGGAGCAGGGTGTCGGCCCCGCCGGTTGTTTTGTTTCCACGGACCGTCTGTTTCTACGGACTAACTCGGAAGGTCTTCGTCATGCGTTCTGCGTTGCTCTCTCTTTCGCTGTTGATGGCAGGGTGTCAGTCCCCCGGACTCGACGACCCCATCCACTATCAGATCGGCGTGGTGCACCGTGCGGTGACGACCTCCTCCCCCCAAGCCCAGCTTTGGTTCGATCGCGGCCTAGCACTGACCTACGGCTTCAACCACGAAGAGGCCATCGTTTGCTTCGAGCGTGCCGCGGAGTGGGACCCCTCCTGCGCGATGGCCTACTGGGGCAAGGCCTACGCCATCGGGCCGAACTACAACAACACCGAGATGACCGAAGAGACCAGCCAGGCGGCCCACGCGGCGCTGGTGCTTGCTCAACAAGCCCAAGGCCACTGCTCGCCCGTGGAGCAAGCACTGATCGAGGCGCTGGCACAGCGCTATCCCACTGCACAGCTGGCCGCCGACCGCAAGCCGGTCGAAGCGAACTACGCCGAGGCCATGCGAGAGGTGTATGCGCAGTTTCCCGACGACGACGACGTGGCCGCACTCACCGGCGAAGCGCTCATGATGCTTCGCCCCTGGAAGCTCTGGAGCCCCGAAGGAGAGCCGGCACCAGAAACTCCCGAGATCCGCAAGCTCCTCGAAGGAGCCCTGGCCAAGTGGCCGCGCCATCCGGCCCTCTGCCACTTGTACATTCACGCAATGGAGGCTGGTCCGTTCGCTGACCAAGCCATCCCCGCCGCCCAAACCCTGGAGAGTCTGACCCCCGGTCTCGGTCACCTGCGCCACATGCCGAGTCACATCTACGTGTGGACCGGACGCTACGACGACGTCGTGCGCACCAACGTGGATGCGGTGGAAATGGACGACGCCTACGTGGACCATGCCGGCCGAGAGAACTTCTACAGCCTTTACCGACTGCACAACTACCACTTCGTGGCCTACGGGGCGATGTGGGAAGGTCGCAAAGCCCTGGCCCTCGAGTATTCGCGGCGCTTGGTGGAAGAGATCCCCCCGGGATTGCTCTCCGCAATTCCTGATCTGCTCGACGTGTTCGTCGCCACCCCCTACCACGTCATGGTTCGGTTTGGCCTGTGGAACGAGATCCTCGCCGAGCCAGAACCCAGCGGAGACTTGTTCGCGGCTCGGGCCGTCTGGCGTTACGCCCGCGGGGTGGCGCTGGCTTCCTTGGGTCGCACCGACGAAGCAGATCAGGCGATGCAAGAGTTCCTGCAAGCCAAGGAGGCGGTCCCGGGATCTCGACTCTTGTTCAACAACCCCGTGAAGCAAATCCTCGATGTCGCGGAGAAAGTGCTCGCCGGGGAAATCGAATACCGGAAGGGGAATCATGCCCCCGCGTACGCTTTGCTGCGTGAAGCAGTCTCCCTCGACGAACAACTCAACTACGACGAACCTTGGGGCTGGATGGAACCGGCGCGCCATGCCTTGGGCGCTCTCCTGACTGCCCAAGGTCACCACGAGGAAGCCGTGAAGGTCTACCGCGCCAACCTGGATCGCTATCCCGAGAACGGCTGGGCCCTGCATGGGCTGGCCGAGTGCCTGGACAAGCTCGGCCAATTCGAAGCCGCGGCGGAAGCCCGAACTCGATTCAAAAAAGCCTGGGCTCGAGCAGACGTCGAGATCCCCGGCTCCTGCTACTGCCGAATCAGCACCTGATCAAAGTCTCGAGCTGGTCACCGGCTCACCAAGCGATGTCCCGTGGAAACGCTCGGGGAGAGGATGTCACCAACACGGTGCTCCTTCTCTCCGAGCATCTGCTTTTCGAGGGAGCACGGGGCCGCCTCCCCCCACTCATCGTCCTCCGTGCGTCCCCCATTCAGACCAGAGTCCAGCCCGCACTGGAGGTGATCGTGGCACCGATCCCCCGGCGGTGTCTGGTCCCCATCCTCCCGAAGGCGCTCCCAATCAAAGAGTCGAGTGCAACCGGCACCGATGGGGAATCGTTCTCCCAAATCCACAGAACCCGCCTCCACCGCTCGCGAATCTCGAAAAGTCTTGCCGCGGACCACCCCAACGTCGTGAACCCGGCGGCCACGACCCCGATCGGGGAAGCCCGGCCGATTTCCTGGCCCGGCGCCTTCTGCCGGATCTTGCGGAGAGTTCCCATGTCGTCCGACCTGCTTGCGATCCGAGATCGCCGACCCGCTCGATGCTCCCTCCAAGGGCGGTACCTTGATTTCCACGCCGGACCTGATCGCTCCCGCGCCTCTCGACAGCAACGCCAAACTTCAGATCGACGCGCTTTGGCCCGCGGACCAGCCATTCGACGCCGACATCTGCTGGCAGGGGTGGATTGCGGGCCCTACCGCATCCAACGGGAGAGAGGGAACCAAGGGCGAGACCCCACGATTCCGTGACGTGGGAATGGTTCGGGGAACGGAAACGAATCCCGGGCGAGAGCCGATGGGTCGCTCTCGTCCTGCGAGTTTTCGACCCCGGTGGCTCCTCCGTTGCCAAACCGATGGTGCGATGAACGCTGGCCCAGTCCCATGCTGAATTGCGAGCAACGAACCTGTCCGCTTCATCGCCGCGACTCGTTCTGTCGTCATGGAGGCGCCTCACGGAGCCTCTTGAATTCGCTCTGGGACTCGGTGACAAGCCGCGTCCATCGGCAATGCACTCGGCGCGCTTGCCACTTCCGCCGCGCCCCAATCGGCGTCGATACAATGCTTCGCGATGCAACAACAGTCGCCGCCAGGACTTCCTTGTCAAAGGACGAGATCATGAACTCCGATTCCTTCGAACAAGTCCGCGAGCTCTACCACGAGCTCGCGGATCTCCCCGTCGAAGAACGCGAGCGGCGACTGGCAACGTGCGATCGTCCGAAAGAAGTGGTCGACGAGGTGCGCGCACTGCTGTCCGAAACCTCCGAGGCGAACGTTTCGTCTCCTCTCTCGGTCTCCATGACGGAGCAGAAAGCCGAACAAGTGGCCGAAGAAGTCGCGGCCGTATTCTTGCGCACCCTCGAGAAGCAAGGAGAAGCTTCCTTCGACTTCATGGAGGAGCTGTCGGACGAAGGCCGGCAGGCTCTCGCGCTGCTGGCGGAAGCCAGCATGGCTCGTTCCCAGTCATCGGGAGGAGACAGCTCCCTTCCCCATGTCCCCGCGGTTCCCGGGGAGTCCTCCCGCTACCGCCGAGAAGCCCAAGTTGCGGCTGGAGGCATGGGGACGATTCACCGGGTGTGGGACCAGCAACTCGACCGTCCCCTGGCGATGAAGTTGCTTCGCGTGTCCGGATCCCAAGACGAGTCGTCTCGTTCGCGCTTCGCCCAACGCTTCATGGACGAAGCCCGGACCACCGGTCGTCTCGACCACCCCGGCGTCGTCCCCGTCCACGAACTGGGAACGGACGATCAAGGCAAGGTGTACTTCACCATGCGACTCGTGCAGGGGATCACCCTGAAAGAGGTCTTCGACAAGGTCAACCAAGGAGATCCCGATTGGAGTCAAACGCGAGCGCTCGAGTGTCTCACTCGCGCTTGTGAAACAGTGGCGTTCGCCCATTCCCGCGGTGTTGTGCATCGCGACCTCAAGCCACTCAACATCATGGTGGGCTCGTTCGGCGAGACGTACGTCATGGACTGGGGTCTCGCCAAGGATGCGTCCCAAGAGTCCGAAGCGAACCGGTCCCCCTCCACGGACGAAGGCGACTTCGCGGCTCCCGACGGCCTCGATCCGCGAACTCGGACTTTGGATGGCGAGGTGCTGGGCACGCCCTCCTACATGCCGCCCGAACAGGCGCGCGGCGAAATCGACAAGATCGGAACCGCGTCCGACGTCTACTCGATGGGCTGTGTTCTGTACCACTTGCTTGCAAGCGAGGCCCCGTACTCGAGTCGGTCGGCGACTGGATCGGAGCTTCTGCGCCGAGTGCTCGCCGGCCCGCCCCGCCCCCTCAACGGTCGCACGACCGCGGCGCCCGAGCTGGTGGCCATCTGCGAAAAGGCGATGCAGCGTGATCCCGCGGATCGCTACTCGGACATGAGTGCGATGCGGGACGACCTTCGGGCGTTTTTGGAAGGCCGCGTGGTCAAGGCTCACCGCACCGGGCCATGGGTCGAACTCCGCAAGTGGGTGCAGCGCAATCGCGGCATGGCCATCACGTCCGCTCTTGCACTCGTCCTCGCGCTCGGCGGACTCGGGACCACCGCCTACGTTCAGGCCGAAGCAAACCGTGAGCTGTCCCTGGCCCGCAGCCAAACCCTTGCCGCGAATCAGGATCTCAGTCGTTCCAACGCCAACTTGGAAGAAGTGGCGAACTTTCAATCCCAGCAGCTGACCGACCTGAACCTCGTGACCATGGGGCAACAGTTGAAACAAGATCTGCTGTCCTCGATCCCCACCAATCGACACGGAGACATGACCGAGCTTCTGGCGACGGTGAACTTCACCGACCTGGCTCGCGACACCATGAAACGGAATGTGCTGGAACGATCCCTGGGTTCCATCGACGAACAGTTTTCGGACCAACCCCTGGTGCAGGCGCAGCTTCTGCAGTCCATTGCCAACATTGCGCGCTCTCTCAACCTCCTCGAGTTGGCCCAGGAGCCCCAGGCACGAGCGGTTGAGATTCGTCGCGAACACCTTGGAGTTGAACATCGCGACACGCTCCACTCCCACGAGTCTGCCGCGCGCTTGCTCCAGGAACGGGGCCTCTACCAGGAGAGCGAACAGGCGTTCCATCAACTGCATCAGGTCTATTGCCGACTGGAGTCAGAGCGGAGTCCCGATGCCCTCCGCTTGGCTTCTCAAACCGTCGGCACCTTGCAGCAACAGAGTCGATACGCAGACGCGGAGAAGAGAGCCCGCGAACTCGACCCAATCTGCCGGAAAGTGTTGGGAGAGGATCATCCCGTCACGATCGCGGTCCTCGGAGGCCTGGCATCGAGCTTGAACCGCCTGGGACGCCCAAGCGAGGCTCTCCCCTTGTCCCAACGAGTGTTCGAAGCAAGGCGGTCCCACCGGGGACCGGACGCGCCGTTGACCCTGACGGCGGCTCTCAATGTGTCCATGGTTCTGTACCAGCTAAGCCGCCATGAAGAGGCCGCATCCCTCCTGGAAGAAACGATGCCTCGGCTGCGGCGGGTTCACGGCAACCACCACGACTCGACCATCACCACCTTGATCACTCTCGGAAACATTCGTGGACGCCAGGGCCGGCTCGATGAAGCCTTGACTTGGCTCGAAGAGGCGCATGCCTTGGCAGGGAGCACCTTCGTCGAAGATCACCGATCCAAAGCCAACGCCGCCCAAAGTCTGGCGGTGGTCCTTCATGATCTGGACCGCCTGTCCGAGGCAGAAGCGGCCTACCGCGAAGCGCTACGGGTTTGCCAGACGCACTTCGGCGAGACCCACGAAGACACCTTGATCACCATGTCCAACCTTGCCGGTGTCCTGCGCGACAGCGCTCGCGACCAGGAAGCGGAGTCCCTTCTCCGAGAGTCTGTCGAAGGACTGCGAACCACTCTGGGCAACGAACACCCGGTCACGCTATCGACCGTTGCCAGTCTCTCGGTGCATCTCCTCGAGTCCGATCATCCCGAGGAAGCGGAGCGGTACTGCCGCGAAGCCTGGGAGGGACGGCAACGAGCGCTCGGAGAGTCCCACCCCTCGACCATCCACTCCCTCTACAGCATGGGAAATCTGCTGCAGCGCCTGGGACGGTTGGAGGAAGCGGAGCCGTTTTGCGAACAAGCCGTCGATGGTTATCGCCGCGTTCTCGGGGATCTCCACCTGGGAACGCTTCACTCCCTCGACAACCTGGCGGTGGTCCGGATGGCGCAGGGTCGCTACCAAGAAGCGGAGCCGTTGCTCCAAGAGTGTTTCGAGGGCCGTCGCGAAGTGCTTGGTCTCCTCCATCCGGACACCCAAGACGTCATGCAAGGGTGGATCGATGTCCTGGTTCGGGGAAGTCGTTGGGAAGAAGCCGAGGAGGCCCTCATCGAATTGCTCGATGAGGCCATGGACTCCGAAAACGACCCGGATCGCGAAGGGCCCGCCGTCCGAAACGCGCGTCTCTGGCTGATCGATTTCTACGCAGACTGGCATCGCCATGACCCCGACGGCGGATACGACGAGAAAGCGGACCTCTGGCGATAATCGTCAATCCTGGAGGTGCTTGCGCAACCAGGCCACGGCCATCTTGCAGTCCAGTCGCACCGTGCGTGGCGCACGGCCGACGATCTTGGCGATCTCTTCGGTCTCGAGCCCTGACAGATGGCGAAGTTCGAAAACCTGGGCGAGCCGCGGGTCTGTGGCCTCCAGGCGCTGCAATGCCTCGCCGAGAACAACGGCGTCCTCGGGCAGCATCCCGCGATCGAATGCGACGTCGTCTTGCAGTGCCAAGCGTTCTTGATTGCCCCCTCGCTTTTGCCGACCGCGGCCACGGGCGTGATCGATGAGAATCTGACGCATGGCTTTGGCCGCCACCCCGAAGAAATGCTGACGATCTTCATAGTTGCCGGCGGCCCCCATGAGCCGAAGATAAGCCTCATGCACCAGCGCCGTGGGTTGCAGGGTTTGATCCGGGCGCTGCTGACGAAACGCCGCGTCCGCCAGCTCTCGAAGTCCCTGATAAATGTGGGGAAACAGGCGATCGGCAGCGGAATGGTCTCCGTTCTTCATTGCTTGGAGACAGAGAGACACGTCTTGGTCTGGGCCGGTCATCGGGAGTTTCCGGAGAATCCACGGATCCACAGCGAGAGAGGGGCGAGAAACGACGGCTCCCGTTCTAGCCAGATTGGCTCGCGAGCGCCTCAAGGATCCAGCCATCGATTTCGATCGTCGGCGTCGGAGGAGCAATGACTCATGCTCTCCGCGGTGCTCAGGATGAGTCAATCCGTCGACGGAGTCTGCTGGTTCCGATCCGCAGCGCGAAGTCTCCTCCAGCACCAAGAGCCCCCCTTTCCCAAGAGGGACAGAACCACGCTGATCTGCAATGCGAGGGGCAAGATCACCATCTGGTTCTCCGTCGCTTTCAACCCTCGAGCAGAGGACTCGGCCAGGAAAGCGATTGCCGTCGCCACCGTGAGAACCGCGACTCCTGCTGTCATCAACCATTGCCGCTTCGTCAAATGCAAACGATCCATGGCCCAGCCCAACCCGCCCATGACGAGCACTCCCGCGCTCAATATCCAGACGCGAAACCAGGGATCCGGGAGGGGGTCGACGTCGACCAGCAGGAGCACCCAGATCCCGGGCAGCGAGGCGAGGCCGTAATGAATGAGTTCATCACCCGGGAACTCCCACTGAACGAGCGAGCAGACTGCCCACAAGGTAGGCACGCACCACACGAAGAACATGCTCACTCTCTCAATTCGCAGCAGGATCGCGCAAGCTCACAATCTCCGCTTCACCGCGTCCACGAACTGCTCCATCGCTCCCGTATGCCGATCGAGAAACAGGGACGGTTCGAGTAACTCCAGCTCGGAGACAACCGACTTCCCATCCCACTCGACAAGGTCGGTTCGCGCATACAGTAGCCGGTCCGTCGAGAAGTTTCCGGCTTCACGAGCCGCCGCCAGCGCGGCCTCGGCAATGCTTCGCTCTTCCGCGGCGACTTCTCGGGCTTCGGAGACCGACTCATCTTCGTGGGAATAACGGGCGGCCTTCACGACCGCATGAGTGAACCTCCCGTCGATCTGGATGACCGCTCGCTCGCCCTGAGTCGCGACCGACGGCACGAAGACTTGGACCAGCATGTCGCGATCCACGAGGGTCTCGGTCAGAAACTGGGAAGCCGCCTCGAATTCTGAGGCCTCAAAACGGCGGGTGAGGTAGGAACCCGCCGAGATGGCCGGCTTGATCACGATTCGATCCCACTGGCGACGTCGGCAAACCTCATTCAAGTTCGCAGACTGTCCGCGAGAAATGAACTCCGTCGGAATGATGTCCACCCCGCGGGCTTCGAGCTCGCTGAGGTAACGCTTGTGGTGGTTCCAGCGAACGACGTCGACGGGATTCCAGACGGGCATTCGCTCGGAGAGGCCCGCGAGCCACAGGAGGAACCCTTCGGGGTCTTCGTAGTAGTTCCAGCAGGAGCGAAGAATGGCTGCCTCGAAGGCGCCAGAAACAGTGGCACCAGGATCATCCCAGGCCAGCTTTTCTGCCTCCATCCCCGCGGCCCGCAGTGCGGACAGTGTCGGGACCTCATCCAGGTCGGGTTCCGGAATCGTTCGGCACGTCACCCAGGCGATTCGTGCCATGGTCGTCCTTTCTTGTGTTCTTCGAGAGGGTCCGGGGATCCGAACCCGTCGAGTCGGTGTCAAACAACTCGCCCGGATTATTCATGAAGGCCGTCGCGAGAATGAGCCAAAGTTCTTCTGGCGAGGACGAAAGGCGGTCTTCGCTGACGCTGTGCGCTTGCCCCCCGTCCCGCGCGATTTGGCGATGGATGGCGTGGTCGGACGAAGCGCCGAACGATCTCGCCCTCGGGCACGGAGATGGTCCCGGCCGAATCCGCCCACGCGGGGGAGAAATCGGTGGCGTATGCTGGGTTTGGCGGACGCGTTCGAGCAACTGGCAACCCGGACCGGCCCCATCGATCGTCACGACCATTCAGCAAATACTCGGAGGATTCCTCATGGGGTGGCTCTCATTCACTGCCTGCGGTTTGATCTGGGTCTCCAGCACCTCCGCGCAAGAGCATCCCACGGGATACACGGACACTCCGACCCTTCCCGGAAGTCGATGGAAGGTTCACGACGACGAACGCCCCCGTCCCTCCGTCGTCCAGTCGGGCATTGATGGGTCGGCCCCCTCGGACGCCCTCGTCCTGTTCGACGGGAAGAATCTGAACGAGTGGCAATCAGGCGACGGAAAGGACGCGAAGTGGCGCTTGGTCAACGGAGCGATGGAAGTGAACGGCACCGGCTCGATCCGCACCCGCCGCGAGTTCGGCGACGTGCAGCTCCACTTGGAATGGGCCTCCCCCAAGAACGTCGAATCCAATTCCCAGGGACGCGGCAATAGTGGCGTTTTCTTTCTTGGTCGATACGAAGTGCAGATTCTGGATTCGTACGACAACGTCTCCTACGCCGACGGACAAGCCGCCGCGATGTACGGCCAACACCCCCCGGCTGTGAATGTGTGCCGAAAACCAGGGGAATGGCAGACTTTTGACATCCTCTTTGAGGCACCTCGCTTCGAAGGAGACTCTCTGCAGCGACCCGCGCGAGCGACGGTCATCCACAACGGAGTGATCGTTCATCACGCCCGGGAGTTTCTCGGCCTGACCACCCATCGGGCCATCGCCCAGTATCAACCTCATCCGGTGCGCGGTCCGCTGCAGCTTCAAGATCACGGCAACCCGGTCCGATTCCGCAATGTCTGGATCCGGGAGCTTGGTTCCGATCGCTGAAGTTCCGATGGCGGCTCGACGACCGTTCGACATTCGTTCGCCCCCCGAGGGATGGGCGAGAAAACCTTGCGACTTCTTTGCATTCGCCGGAGCGCCCTCTGTGACGGGCGATGCCTCGGAATCGCCGCGAAAAATCTCGCAATTCGCTGAAGAATCCCCTGGCGTGGGATGATTTCGGTGCCAGATTAGGGTCAGTCGTCCCCCGGGATGCCCCTCCCGGGTGCCTCATTGCCCCTACTCTGGAAACTCTTCGAGCGCCATGCCCCACGCGCTCCGGTCCTTCACGCTCCCTGCTTGGAAGGATGCATGAACTGCGCGTTGGCAGCAGTGATGCTGTGTTCGAACCGTCTCCAGATTCACTCTGAAACTGTGAATGCAGAAAGAGGAAACGGTTCATGCGAAAACGATTGTATGGCTTGTCGGCCGCGGTGGCTGTACTGATCACGGGGCAAGCGGCCCGTGCTCAGGTCCCGTTCGACTTCAGCAACCGCTTCTATCTCGAAAACGGACTGGATCCCTCCAAGTTCAACACTCGGATCCATCCAGACGACGCCAATGCGAAGTCTGCTCCGTCACCGGACAAGTTTCACAATCGGACCCAGATCCTCGAGATCAACGGCGGCTTCGACGCCGCTGGCCAGCTGCTCTACTACCCGGCCCCTCCGGCCAATTTCTTCGAAGAAGCGTTCACCGACAACGCGGCCGGCGAACTCGCCCGGGAGGTTGCCAATGAGTTTCGCGCCTTCCTGTTCCCCCGTCGGGACGGGGACCCGCTGAGCCCTGCCCTGCCGAACCGGCGTCACGACAATATCTTCGATACGTCTTCGGGCTATCTGACGGACAACCCGCTCGGTCTGTGGCGGATCACGTTCCCGCGATACACCGACGCGGCTCTGAACACTCCCGAAGGTCAGGCCAAGCTCGAAGAGATCCGTGCGCTGAATGGAACGGATCTGGACGGCACTCCGATCATCAAGCGCCTGTCCGAGATCAAGGAACTGGAAGCCCTTGGTTACCTCGAACTCCTGCAGCGAAAGGAGGACGGGTCCGAAGGCTTCCCGTGGGTGGTGTGACCGGTGGTGGAGGACCCCCGTGCGGGGTCCATGACCTCCGATTCCTTCCTCAGCATTTCCGTCCGGGAAGACGGCGAACCGGTCGAACCGGAAGTCGTCGACAATTTTCTGTGCCTGCAGCAGACCGGCGATTTCTGCGTCGACCAGTCCATGGTCCTGACGCCGTTCATTCAACCCTTGCCCATCCCGCCGATCGCTCAGCCGGTGGCCTCCCTCGATCCGCCGCCGGATCCCAACTTCCATCAGCGTTACAACGACTTCCCCCCGGTGAATCTGTACGAGGTTCACATCGTGCAATCGGAGTGGCAGTTCCATCCGGACTTGCCCCCGTCCACGGTGTGGGGCTTCAACGGCTACCCGATGGGCGAAACCTACGTCGCCAACTACGGCGAACCCTTCCTGATTCGTTACTACAACGACTTGCCCGAGAACGGCGACGGGACCGGCTTCGGCAAGCCGGAGGTCACCATTCACTTGCACAATGCCCACACGGCTTCTGAAAGTGACGGCAACCCGAACAACTTCTTCCCGCCCGGAACCCACTGGGACAACCACTACGCGATGGTGCTTGCCGGGGACGATGAGCGGGAAACCCTCAACACCCTTTGGTACCACGACCACCGGGCCGACTTCACCTCCCAAAACACCTACAAGGGCCTGACCGGCTTCACGATCTTTCACGACTACCGAGACTCGGGGAACGAGAACGACGAGAACCCGGCGGCGTTCCGCTATCCGAGCGGTGAGTACGACGTCCCGTTGCAGCTGGCGGACAAAAAGTTCCTGCCCGAAGAAGCGGGCCACGACATGTGGATGGACATCTTCAACACGGACGGATTCCTGGGCGATCAGCTCACGGTCAACATGGCCATTCAGCCTTACTTCGAGGTGGCTGCTCGCAAGTACCGCTTCCGCTTGTTGAACGTGGGCCCGTCCCGTTTCTACAACGTCGGGCTTTCCACTGGCGACCCGATCATCCTGATCGCCAATGACGGCAATCTGTTGCAGCGACCGGTCGAGCTACCAAGTATCCAGGTGGGCGTGGCGGAACGCATGGACATCGTCGTCGACTTCTCGGAGTACGAGATCGGTGACGAGCTCTACCTGGTAAACCGGACCGACCAGATCAACGGCAAGGGACCGACCGGCGTCATTTTGGATCACGCAGTCGCGCCGAAGTTGATGAAGTTCATCGTCAATCGCGACGCCCCCGATCCGAGTCAGGTGCCGGAGTTCACTCGCCGCCTGAACCGCATCAAAGAAGAAGAGATCGTGCAAACGCGCGAGTGGATCTTCGACAACGAGAACGGCATCTGGACCATCAACGGCCAGGCCTTCGACCCCAACCGCGTGGATGCGGTGGTCAAGCAAGGGACGGCGGAGCGTTGGATCTTCCGCAACACGGCGCGAGACTGGGAACACCCGGTCCATGTCCACTTCGAAGAGCATCAGATCGAGCTGATCAACGGACGCCGTCCACGCCGCGAAGAACGGGGTCGCAAAGACGTCTCGGTTCTGGGCCCCGGTGACGAGATTCAGGTGGTCTTCCGCTTCCGAGACTTCTCTGGCAGTTATCCGATTCATTGCCACAACACGGTGCACGAAGACCACGCGATGATGCTCCTTTGGGTCATTGAAGAGTAACACGATGAAACGACCTCTCCTCGCCATCGCGGCCGGAGTCGTCCTTGGTGTCGCGGGGTTGCTGGCCGCCGATCAACAAATGACGGTTCAGCAACCCCCACACGCCATGGCGAACTTCGACCGAGTTCCCAATGTCACCCTGACCACCCACGAAGGCAAACCAGTCGAGTTCTACGAAGACCTGATCAAGGGCAAGCAGGTCGCGATCAACTTCTTCTACATCGATTGCGATGGGTTCTGACCGGGCGCTCAGGCGAACCTCGTGGAGGTTCAAGAGCTGCTGAAAGAGCGCATGGGAGAGGACTTCTTCCTGTACTCGATCACCCTGACGCCGGAGAGGGACACTCCGGAGCGACTGGCGAAGTACGCGGAGGCCATCGGCGCAGGTCCTGGGTGGACTTACCTGACCGGTCGCCCCGAAGACATTCAGCTGCTACGCAAAACCCTCGGTTTCTACTACCCGGACGATCCGGCTCTGGACTCCGAGTTGTCTCAGCACTTGGGATTCTTGCTCATGGGCAACGACCCCCACGGTTGGTGGGGCACCGTGCCGTGCACCGCGGCCGCTCGACACATTTACAACCTGATCACCTGGATGGCGCCAGGGTCGCGGGGCTTGTTATGAAAGTTCTGTCCAGCGCGGCGCTCGCCTTGGTCACCGCAGGCATCGTCTTTGCCGCAGGCTATCCCTTCGTCAGGGACCGCCATGCGATTCCCGCGGTGTATGTGGTCGACGAAGTCGCCACCACCGAAGACATCCAAGAATTCGACCAGATGTGGGCAGCGCTCGAAGAAATGCAAAAGCAGGGCGCCCCTTCCCAGCAGGAGTTTCGCTCGCGGTTTCTTGCCCTCACCACGGCCTACTTGCAGCTCGACGACGCTGCCTGTCAACGCGTCGAAGAAGTCGTCGTGGAAGGTCTCGAGGACTTCGCCCAGGCCCGAATCAACACCTTGGCTCATTCGACCCAGCCAGCGGACACGGATCCAAACTCGTTCGGAGGCGGCAACTCCGCGGACCGACAGAAGGCCTGGAACGAGCTGCAGGAACGACAGCGAGCGATCTCTGACAGGCTCTTGGGCCTCCTCGATGCCAACCCACGCCATCGTCTGTTCGCCGAGAAGCGACTGGCGTGGCTCATGAAGCTGGATTTCAGCCTAAGGCGGTTGCCCGAAGGCACCGAGGCCCCGACCTAATCCGTCGACACGGACGGGCGGTCATTCTCCGCAGGTCCTCGTCATCATCCCGACCATCGCCGATGAAGGGAGGTCACCGATCCATGAGCGTCTCATTCCCCCAACGAATTCCGCAAGGCGCCATCCGCGGTGGAGTCCTCGCCCTTGGGGTCGGCTTCCTCCTGGCCCCCTCCGTGGCCGCTCGGGAGAACGGCATCACCGGGTTTTCCGGGAAGGATGGAATCATCTGTTCCGCCTGCCACTTTTCCGCGATCGCGGCGCCCACCGTGACATTGCAAGGCCCGCGCTACCTTCGCCCTTTGGAAACGGGAGTTTTCGGACTGCTCATTCAGGGGGGCAACGAGACCGGTGGTGGGCTCAACGTGGCAGTCGATGTCGGAGCCTTGGCTTCCACCCACGCGGGCACTCAGCTTCTGAACGACGAGATCACCCACCTGTTCCCACAGCCGGTGAACGGCGACCAAGAGTGCTTCTGGGATTTCGAGCTGACGGCGCCGGCCACGCCCCAAACCTTGACCATGTGGGGCGCCGGGAATTCGGTCAACTTGAACGGTTTCAACACCGGAGACATCCCCCACTCGGACATGATGAGCATCGAAGTGCGCGAGGACCTGATCACCTTTGACCGCTACGGCACGGGAACCGCTGGCTCCGGCGGCTTCACCCCGGAGCTGGTGGGATCCAATGGTCCGATGGAAGGCGGTGCCGAGATCCAGATTCGATCCGGGCTGGGAGACGGACTGGGCTTTCTTCTCATCGGCGTGGCGCCGGAGTGCCTGGTCGGCCTCGGTGGCAAGTTCCTCGTCGACTTGTCCCAGAGCTTCGTCTTCCAGTTCCTCCCGCTGGACGGAAGCCCCGGAGTTCCTGGAGACGGATTCCTCGATGTCGTGCTCGGAGACTTCAGTACGGTTCCGGATGACACCGAGTTGTTCCTGCAGTACCTGGCCGCTGATCCAATGGCGCCCCGAGGTCGCTCCTTTTCCAACGGCACCTCGATGCTGTTTCGCTGAGACCAGCGATCGGAACCAAGGATCCCTCCCACAGCGGTGAAGAATGGCCGAATGTGACCTCCGGGGGAATAATGCGCCTTCGGCCATCCCGCGATGGCCCGCCCGATGCCCGGAGCGCCTCACCCCATGACCTCGTCTGCTCTTCGCCCCACCCAAGCGGCCATCGCCATGATGGCAGTGCTCCTGGTGGTCGCCATGGTCGCGGGAGTGTGGTGGATTCGATTCGAGGAGCCGACGCCACCGGCTGAGGTCGCCGTCCCTTCGGGTCGGCCGTTTGAGCGGCCGTCCGACCAGCCCCTTGCCGAAGAGGCTGCGGCCACTCGCACGTTGCCCAAAGACTCCGCGACACCACCGGCCGAGAACAGCGACTCCACGACAACACCGGCCAACACCGCTCTCCCCAGTGCTGACGAATCACTGGAGCTCGAGTTGCGGAGTCGCATCGTGTTGACGGGCTTCGTGCGTGATTCCGCGGACCGACCGGTTCACGAGGCAGCGGTGTGGTTCGATGGCGAGATCCGCAGTCTCTCCGGCGCCGATGGCAGCTATCGTTTCGAAGCCGATTTGAACCCGACGGGTGCCCGAGGACAGCGCTTGCTGTACCCCCCGCTCCTCGTCCGCAAACCTGGGGTGGGAGTCGCCATCCAACCCTGCCCGTCCAAGAGTCAAAAGCTCGACATTCCATTGCAACGGGGGCACACGGTGAGTGGCCGCGTCGTCGAACGGGCGAGTCAGTCTCCATTGCCCGACGCAATCGTCCGCTGCGCGACCTCTCATTCCCATGGAAACAACCCCCCTGTCTTCGTGGAAGAGGTGCTTGCCGACGGCGAAGGCTCGTTCACCTTCGTCGACCTTCCCTCGCTCCACCTTTCTTTCCATGCTCGAGTTCAGGGGTTCGGAATGGCGCGCCCCCAAATCGAGTGGGTCGAACAAGACCTCTTCGACTTGGAACTCGGATTGACGGCGTTGCAAACAGTGACCGGCCAATTCTCTCCCTGGCCGCCACCGAGGAACCCTGCCCCAAGCTCGAGCCGACGGGGAGGCGAAAGCCCCGCCCTGGGGTTGTGGCTCGACACCGACTTGGCCGCGGAACTCGTTCCTTTGAATCAAGTTCTTCCCGACGGGCGATTCCGGATGCAACTCACCGGACGCTTCGCTCGCTGGAACGTGGTGTTGCGCGATGCCGAGCAGATTCATTGGGACGGAGTGTTCGAAGTTCCCACTCGGGCGAGCGACTACGACTTGGGAGTCCTCACTCTGCCCGAAACCACGATCGTGGAAGGGACGGTCACCGACACCAATCGCTGGCAAGCCCTGTCTCCAAAGGTTCGCGCAACCATTCGCTCGGGAACTTCCACCTCCACCTGCGACCTGCCCCTCCAAGAGTCGGGCAGCTTCCGTGGCCGGCTCCCGCAAGGTGTCGACTTCCGCCTTGCTCTCGCCTTGGGCAGCTCAGAGATCGGATCCCTCGGAGACTTCGAAACCCATGGCCGAGATTCCTTGCAAGTCGGGACCCTGAGTTTGAAGAACCCGGCCATCCTCGGAGTCGTCACCGAGCACGACGGAACCTCGCGTGCAGGAATCGAGGTGGCGCTCGAAAGAGCCAGGCCCAGCGATGGCTACTGGGCAACCGTTGCGAAAACGACAACCGACGTCCAGGGGCGCTACGTGCTTGCACCACGAAGCGCCGTTTGGCAAGACGGCGCTTCCACGCTTCGCTGGGTCGCACGCTATCGCCATCGTCGCGGCCCCTTGATCCTGGACGTCGCCCCTCACCCCAGCCTTCAACGAGTCATTCACGGGAAGTTTCCTCCCCCCACCGTGCTGCGAGGCACGTTGCGCGACCGGCGGGGAAACCCGCTTGTCGGATGGACGGTCACGTACCAATCCCTGGATGGCGGAACGACCTTGCTCGACACCACTTCCCCGGATGGTTCCTTTGTCCTGATCGATGCCGAAGAGGAGCGTTACGACATCCTCCTCGAGGCTCCTTCGGAAGAGACCTTCGAGCTGCGAAATCAACCTCGAGATCAAACCGATCTCGTGTGTGAGCTTGTCACGCGCTGATCTCGTCGGCGTGTTTCCCGTCTCGTCACGGGTTGCTGTACTTTGAATCGAGCTTCAGGTAAACGGGCGTGCTCGGAATCTCGCTCGTCTCGGGGAGCCTCCCGGCGGATCCCGAACTGGTCCCTTGCACCGTGCCCGTCGCGGCGGAGATCCAACCGTGGAAGAAACCCTGCCCCCCACGAACGACGAACCCAGTGTCGATGCACCGACGGCGCCCGCCCGTGGCGGCATCGCCGACAAACTCCTGTACGTCATCGAGAAAGTGGGGAACTGGCTGCCGGATCCCGCGGTGTTGTTCGTCATCGCGCTCGCCGCGACATGGGCGATCTCCAAAGCGTATGGCGGCCTCGAGTTCAAGGTCCCTGCGGTCGGAGGCGAGGAAACCCGAGTCATCACGGACCAGCTCACCTGGGCCGCGTTCGCTCAGTTCCTCAGCGGCATGGTCAAGACGTTCACCGGATTCCATCCCCTCGGTGTCGTGTTGGTTGCTCTGCTCGGAGTCGGCGTGGCCGAACATTCCGGCTTCATCAACGCCATGTTGAAGGCACTTCTGCGCATCACTCCCAAGACGCTTCTCACGCCAATGCTGATCTTGGTCGCCGTGGTCAGCCACACGGCCACCGATGCGGGCTACGTTCTCGTCATCCCGCTCGGAGCCGTCATCTTCATGGCGGCCGGACGTCATCCGCTGGCCGGAATCGCAGCCGCTTTCGCCGGAGTCTCGGGAGGCTTCGGAGCCAACTTTGTTCCTTCCGGGATCGATCCCTTGCTCCAGGGGCTGACCCAAAGCGCCGCCGGGATTCTGGACCCCGCGCGCGAGGTGAATCCGCTCTGCAATTGGTGGTTCACGAGCGCTTCCAGTGCCTTGGTGGTCGGAGTCGGCTGGCTGTTGACCGACAAGTTCGTCGAGCCTCGGTTGAATCGCGGCACGAAGGTCGACGGGGACCCGGCAGACATGCCGACCATGGGAGCTCTCGAAGGACGCGAGACTTTCGGCATGATCATGGGGCTGCTCACGATGGTCGGTGGGCTCGTCGGCCTCTACTTGTTGCTGGCCCCCGAGGACTCAGCCTTCCGCGACCCGAACAAGACCGGGTGGGAGTCGATCACCTCGTTCGGTGCACCGGTCATGCAGTCCATCGTCCCGCTGATCTTCATCCTGTTCCTGCTTCCGGGAATCGTGCACGGCTACGCCGCCGGGACGTTCAAGTCGCACCGGGACGTCATCCAAGCGATGTCCAAGAGCATGAGCACCATGGGTTACTACCTGGTGATGGCGTTTTGTGCTTCCTTGTTCATCGAGTCGTTCAAGCAGGCCCAGCTGGGAGCGTTCCTCGCGGTCAAGGGTGCCGAGTTCCTCCAAGAACTGGCCATGCCCGGACAGGCCACGGTCATCGGGATCATCTTGATCTGCACCATGGTGAACCTCTTGGTCGGCTCGGCCTCGGCCAAGTGGGCCTTGCTCGCTCCGATTTTCGTTCCGATGTTGATGACGCTGGGCATCTCTCCAGAACTCACCCAGGCGGCCTACCGAGTCGGTGATTCCACCACCAACATCATCACCCCGCTGATGCCTTACTTCCCCCTGGTCGTGGCCTTTGGACAGCGCTACGTGAAGGGAACCGGGGTGGGCACGATCGCGGCCATGATGCTCCCCTACACCATCGTATTCTTGGTGCTGTGGATCGGCTTGCTCATGATCTTCTGGGGACTCGGAATTCCCCTCGGGATCCAAGGGACCTACGACTACGTGATGGGCGGCTGACCCAAATGGATGACGCGGGGTCGCGAGCAATGCGCCGCCCCGCGAGACTCTTCCCTCGCGAAACACGGATCGATTGCTGGCTTCGATGTGGCCGCTGCTCGTTGACACCTTCTCGCAGGCCGGTCCCGACGGAAGAAGCCTCGATCACTCTGCGAAGTGGGCAATGAGTCCGTTGGATGCGGCCCAACCCCGCTTCGCCGTGGGATCGATGATCCAGTTCTGGAACCACAGACGCACGTCAGGAAACTGGTCGTCGGGCCAAGTGCTGGCCAGGGTGAGATTCCCTTGGGAATCGGTGAAGAAGCCGAAGACGAACACCTCGGGAAACGGAACCATGACGCCGCCTTGGAACGGCGCGTAGAGCGGAGACGCCCCAAAGATCACGGCGAACGGCGCGTTCGGCGCAGCGCCGCTCAAGCGAAGCTCGAAGGGCTCCGCCCCGAGGACTTGGCCGGCTCCTTCCAAGCGTGGCTCGCCGAATGCCCCGGCGAGCGCGGTTCCGGTCAACTCGGTCCACGGCCGCACGAACACATCCCACTTGGCGCGTAGGTATTCGCGCAACGCGTCTCGCTCATCGGCCGGCGGCAGGGCATCACAAAAGACGTACTCCATCGAGTAGTCGTCCCAATGGGAGTTGCCGTCTCCATCGTGGCCAAGGCCGGACACCGCAAACACACCGGTTGCTTGCAGTCCCGGTGTGGTGATGTCGTCGCCGTTGCCGAGACAGGTGAGAGAACCGTTGGCGTCTCGCCAGATCTCGAGCAGCAGGATGCCGTGGGGGCAACTTCCCGGCAGCGACAGCGGATACCCTTGGCCCTCGATCACGATGGTCAACGTGTCCGTGGCCTGATTCAAACGCACGTAGTTTTGGGAGTCGGTGCCGAACAGCTCTCGAATCCCATCGGTGCGAGTGTTCATGCAGACCGCTGCCAAGTAGAAGTCGGCGCCCGCATCAAGGCCGCTCTCTTGATAGAAGACATTCCCGAAGACTTGGGAACCGTCCGCGTACTGGTCCAAACCAATCAGCGGAAGATCCGTGTGATACGCCCCTCCCTTCACGGTCTCATCGAGCGTCAGCCCCAGCTGGTAGGCGGGGCGTCGCGGCTGGCCAAGGTTGGTGAAGTGATTGCCGCGACCGGAGCGGTCCGTCATCCAGCGGATCAAGGGACCATTGGTTCCCTGGATGATCGTCACGTTTTCGCTGTTCTCGCCCGCCCAGCCCCACGCCCACAGCTCGTTGCCAAGGATCTCTCGGGGATCTTGTGCCCAGCAGTTCGGCGCAATCACAAGAAAACCCAGCGCCGGCAGAACGGAACGGCGGAACGTGACGCTCACCAAGCCCACAAGCATGCCTCCGTTGGAGAGGGCCTCCGGCAGTGCTGGAACCGGAATCCCTCGAGTCTCGTTGTGCCCGACGAGAAGCGGCGGATCTTAACGAAGACCGAGTCGCGCTGCGCAAAGTGACGCGATCCCTGGGAATGTTCGTCGAATGTTCGGACCGATCCCTGAGCACGAGAATCAAAGAACGCGATTGCCCGCTCGTTCGTGGACGTCGGACTCAAGGAATCTCGTCGGGTTTCCCCGAGAGTTCTCGAAACTGCCCGGGCGTTTGGCCGAGCGCCTTCTTGAACATTGTGATGAATGCGCTGGTGCTTTCGTATCCCGCATCCATCGCGACCCGATTCACGGAAAGCCCTTCGGCAAGGAGGCGAACCGCGTGCAGCAATCTTGCTTGTTGGCGCCAGCGTCCCACGGTGCATCCCGTCTCTTTGCGGAAGATGCGCTCCAGGGTGCGAGCACTCGCGCCAACTCCCTCCGCCAAAGCATTCAAAGGTTCGGTCCCCGAGGGATTCGCGAGGATTCGATCCGCAAGCTGCCGCGCTCGCCCATCTTTCGGGAGAATCACTTCGAGAGAAACCTTGGGCGCTTGCTGAAGACGATCCACCAGCACTCGCGCCAAGCGTAGCTGAACCTCATCTCGATCTTCCAGGCTGCCCTGATCGACGATGTCGAGGATCAGCTCTCGCAAGAGCGGGGAGACGTGCAGTACCTGACAGGAATCGGGAAGCGACTCGGCCAGATCCGGCCGCACGTAGAGGGTTCGCATTGCCACTGGGCCGCTGCATTCGATGCTGTGGACGAACTGCGCCGGGATCCAAACCCCGCGCTGGGTCGGGACGATCCAAACCTGGCTCTCGGCGGCCACCCGCATCGCCCCCTCTCGAGCGAACACGAACTGCCCCCAGGAATGTTCGTGATCGTCGATCCGATGGCCAGGGCCCAAACCCAAGGCCAGCGATCGCACCGCCAGGCGTTCCGCAGGAACAACAGCAGGTTGTCGGGATTTCGTCATCACCTGGCATTCTGGCACGATCCGAGATTCTCCACCACCGCTATGGTGATCGTGCTTTTCGTCACTGCCTCCATTCCCCTCACTCCTTTCACCAAGGAATCGAACCGTGGCCAATGATCTCGCCCACTTCGCCATTCACGCCGACGATTGCGAGCGTGCCAAGCGCTTCTACGAAGAGGTGTTCGGATGGACGTTCGAGCCCTGGGGCCCTCCGGACTTTTGGCTCATTCACACCAGTGACAAGGCCCCCGTCCGTGGCGCGTTGCAAAAGCGTCGCGAACCGGTCTCCGGGACCGGCATGATCGGATACGAATGCACGATCGCTGTTCAGGACGTGAAAGCCACCGCTCAATCTGTCGAGAACGCCGGAGGAGTGGTCACCCTTCCCCCCATGCAACTGGAAGGCGTCGGCACATTGATCCAGTTTCGGGACCCCGAAGGAAACGTGGCAGGAGCAATGCAATACCTTCCGGAGATCGCCCACGGCCAACGCCCCTGAGTCATTGGTCCAGGTGTTCGTCTCGCGGGGATGGCAAGCGCACAATCACTGCGATACCGATCAGGGCCAAGAGGGCGACCACCACGGCCCAACCCGGGGAGAGATCCGACAAGGCGATCGTTGCGACGACGATCCCGACCACCATGACGATGGCACGGGCTTTCACAGGAGGGCTGACTCCCCCACGCGTTTGCCAATCGCGAAGGATGGGACCGATCCACCGCGTCTTGAGCAATGCCTCGTTCATCCGAGGCGACGTGCGGACCAAGAAGTAGCTGGTCAACAACAAGAACGGGGTGGCGGGGAGAACCGGCAAGACGGCTCCGAGCACTCCGACAAGAAAACAGACACCCGCGGCAAGGAGCGACAAATAGTAACGAGGACCCCGGCGGATCTTCGTCGGGGTCCGGTTCGGCTTGGTCTTTGGCTCCAGCGTGGGCAAGCGTTCCTCCCTTTTTGGGTGATCGGACGCAGCGCGTCGTCACGATAGAGGAAACCCGTGCTGCGCTTGCCTTCCTTCGGGAGCCCCCCACGAAAGACGCCACGAAACCGGGAAAACCCGACTTCGTGGCGTCACCGCAGTTCTTTCCAGCGGCCTCGAGACCAGATGCGGCCAGCCTCAAGGGTCCAGCCCTCGAGGGCGAATCAGCGATCCCGACGACGCGCCTCACGCTTCATCTTCTCGATCTCGCGACGCAGGTCCTCCAGCTCATCGCGCAGTTCGTCCATCTCTTCCTCGCGAGCTTCGATGGTCGCCCGTTCTTCGGCAATCTCCTCCACCAGTTGCTCGATGACGTCCTCGTGGGAATCTCGATTGGCCGACGAAGTTTGGTCGTGGATCCGGTCACGAAGCTCCTTCACATCCAACACCCGACCTTTGCCGTGCTTTCCGAATGACTGCCCAAACGACTTCCACTTCTTCAAGGACTTATCATTCAGTGTCTCGTGCAGCTGCTCGATCACTTCGCGGTGTTCCTCTCCAAGCATCGGCATCGGAGGAATGATCGGGAGAGAGTCGAGATCGAGAGGCATCTCTTCGAGGCTCTCCAGGTTCTTCCAGAGACCTTTCAGTTGGTTGAGCCCTCCCCCGGACTCTTCCATCTGCTCAGCCCAGTCTTCCCAACCCTGGGCATACTTCTCGCCCCAGCGCTCCCAGTCCTTCTCGTAATCTTCCGCCCAGTCCTCCCACTGGTGCTCATACTCGTCGGCAAACTGCTCGGCCCAATCTTCCCAGGCGTGTCCATACTCCTCCCAAGCCCCCACTTGGCCTTCCCAGTCCTTCGCCCAGTCCTCCCACTGCTTGCCGTAGTTCTCTCCCCACTCCGACCAGTGCTGAGCGTAGTCTTCTGCCCATTCTTCCCAATCCCCGGCAAACTCGTGTTCAAAGTCCTCGGCCCACTTCTCCATGTCGCCCGAGAACATCTCGGCCCACTCGGCCACGCCTTCGGCCATTTTTTCCGCGACCCCGCCGATCCGTTCCGCCGCCTCTCCGATCTCCTCGGCACAGTCTTCGGCTTCGTTCCGCTGATCCCGCAACCATCGGCTCACGGCCCGCGCATCCCGTCCATCAAACTCCTCTTGCACTTGTTCCAAGAGGTCGTCGAACCACTCCTCTTCGTCTTCGTCGTCGTCGCTGGACAGGTGCACGGAACCGGAACCTCGAATCCAGTGGCGGCGAAGGTCTTCGAGAATCTCTCGTGCGGCGCGACGCTGGGAGCGATCCATGTCCACGCGGTCCGCCAGTTCATCTTCCATGGCGTCCACATCGAGAATGCCCTGCAACTTTTCGACAAGGCGACCCAACTCTCGGGAAGCGTTCTCCATGTCTTCCTCGCCAGCCGCCGCGAGCACCGGCTTCATGGCATTGCCGGCAAACGCCTTCTGCAGCGCTGCCTCCGCCTGGCTCCAGGGATTCTCCACCGCCGAGGCGAGCGGGACACTCGCCGCCGCCAACCCCACCACCGCCAGCCATCGCGCATTCTTCATGACGTCCTTCTCTCCGATCGTTCTCTCCGGGTCCTCGAGGAGCCCGGCCTTTGGGCGAGGTCGAACGGATCTGTCTGATCTCCGATCGACTGCATCTGAGTACGCGCCGGGGGCGAAACGTCGCACCAGAGGGGAGGTTTTCTCAAACTCGCGGATTCGGCACCTTGCTGAAACGGCTCTGCGTTTCTTCTAATCGGGAGCCACCCTTTTGTTTTCCGACCTCTGTCACGGAGCAAATTCATGAGGAAGAGTCTTTGGAGTGCGACCCTCGCTGGTTCGCTCCTCGCCGCGGCTTGCGGGGCCCCCCCGACTTGGGAAACTGCGAACGAGCCGTTTCCCACGGTGAAGGCCGGCTATCAGCCCAGTCCCGAGGAATCCGTGGTCTACGTGGCCAAGACTGCCGGCGGCGGCTGAAGTGCGAGCCGACTGGCCCGGGAGGCCGTCGAAACCATTTCCGGTGTGGGCACGATCTTGATCAGTGGAAACCTCGCCACGTTCACGGTCAAGGAAAGCGCCCAAGTCGATCGCGCTTCGCTCCAGGCGGAACTGGAGAAGCGCAACATGAAGCTCGAGGGGCTGCGCCGCGAACGCCGTCCCAAGGCGGCGGCGGCCTACGTGCTGACTGTCGAAGGACTTGGCTGAGCGACCAAAGCCGCCAGGGTCCGTGAGGCCCTGAACTCTCAGCCCGATGTCATCGACTCTTTCGTGACCGAGTCCATTGTCCTGCACATGAAGTCCGCCCGCGACCTCAACGTCTCTCAGATCATGACGATCCTGGAAGGTGTCGACGTCAAGTTCGGTGGAGTCCAGCAAGACCCGAAGATGCTGCTGTAGTCCCGGCCTTCGGTCGGTTTCGACATCAAGAAATACGACGCGGCGAGTCGAGACACACTCGGCTCGCCGCGTCTTTGCGTGGAATGAAACTCATCGTCAGTTGATCATGGCCCGCTTGGGCTTGGGCTCCGGATCCTCTTGGGGCTGCCGGTCCTTCTTCGAGGCAATCTTGGCTTTGCCATTGAGCTGATCGTTGCCGCAGCTGGGCGCAATGTGAAAGGCGACTTCCATCGCCTCTTCTTCATCTCCGAGAACGGTCAGAGGAATGACCCACTCGCTCACATGCCAGGTGACCTCGCGGTTGCAGGCCAAAGGCTGAGCGGCGTCGAAGGTGTAGTGGGTCAGAGTGCCGGCTTGGGTGTCGGTGCCACCGCAAGCAAAGACCCGTTCGTCCAAGCCCTCCGGGCTATTGCCGCCGCGACCATGTCCATCGATCCCACCGCTGTGACTGATTTGGTCTTCACTCTCCAACAGCACCGCGTGCCCCACTTGGGCCGCCCCGCCGTAGCGAAATCGTTGCGCCGCTCTCCAGCGTCCGTCGTTGCCGCAGCGGCGACCGCCGTTGATCTCATTCAAGAGAGCAAAGTGGTTGATCTCGTCTCCCTGTCGCACCGTGAGGAACAGGTCCCCTTGACCAATCAGTGCCGAGCTACCCTGATACCAATGCGCCGCGGCAACTCCCGCGGCGACCGAAACCACCAGATCGTCGCCGTCAACGCGATAGGCCAGAACTCCCTCGTCGAACTCGAAACCGGCGGCCGGAGAGCGCTTGCCCCCATAGCGCAGTCGTTTGCTGCCAAAGCTCGGCAGCTCGAACAAGGCATCGTCATCCATGGTCCGCCCGTGGTAGTCCGAGTGTCGACCCGTTGTTCCGACGCCGTCTTCGATCACGGCAAACCCGTTGATCAGCATGCGCCACGCGGGCGTCGGGGAGACCGCCGAGGCACTCGAGGGCAAGGCATCTGCCGGAGCCGCCGCCGTCGCTCCCAACACGATCACCCAGGTCGCAAGCCGGGGCGAGAAAACCATGCGAGTGGAATCCATGTCACTCCTCCGAGATGGGCCCTTTGGGGGAACACCGGAGTTACTGCCCCCTCGCGGACCCGGTTCGAGGAATCCGGGGCGGCCGACGAACCCCTTTGAGATTCTCCCGAGCCGACAGCGGGGCCACTGCGTATGGTCCCGAGATTCCCGCTGGTCCATCCGGACAGCCCGAGGTCAGTCCCCGGACTCTCGTTTCGCGGGAGAGATGAGCCGAGAGAACCAGGAGAAATCCGTGCCGCAGATCCGACGCGTGGGGTTGGTGGCCTTGGTCGCGGTCTTCCTCGCACCCAAGGTCGTTGCCACTGATTACGAGCTGTACTTCCTCGGCGGCCAGTCCAACATGGACGGATACGGAATGGTGGAAGAGCTTCCCAAGGACTTGCGCCGTCCCTCGAAATCGGTCCGCATTTTTCATGGATCTTCGACGGCGGACGGCGCCCCGGCGCGCGGTCTGGGAATCTGGAGTGCTCTGCAACCCGGCCACGGTTTCCAGTTCGCCAGCGACGGAACGGGCAACCGCTACTCCGACCGTTTCGGACTCGAACTGAGTTTCGCCCGGCGACTGCATCAACTGCGTCCCGAAGCAAACATCGCGCTCCTGAAATACTCTCGCGGAGGGACCTCCATCGATGCCCGTGCGGCCAACACGGCGGGGAGCTGGGATCCTCATGATCGCGGGGAGCACGGAAACTTGGGAGGGATCAATCAATACGATCACTTCCTGGCCACCCTGCGCCGTGCCACCTCCATCGGAGACATCGATGGCGACGGAAAGCGAGATACGCTGCACCCCCGGGGCATTCTTTGGATGCAGGGGGAAAGCGATGCGGCGTTCCACAAAGCCATTGCCACGGACTACGAGGAAAACCTGCGGGAGCTCATGGAGTTGCTGCGTGCCGCGCTTCGAGTCGACGATCTCCCGATCGTGGTCGGACGCATCTCCGATTCCGGCCAATGGAACAACGGCACGGTCTGGAAACACGGGGACATCGTTCGTCAGGCCCAAGCCAACTTCGTCGAGTCCGATGGCCGAGCGGCCCTGGTCACGGACACCGACAGTTACGGATACTCGGACCCGTTCCACTATGACTCGGCCGGCTACTTGGACCTGGGTGAATGCTTTGCCGAAGCGATGCACGAGCTTCTGGAGTCGGCTGGCTCGAAATGAGGGAAGAGGCACGACCCTGTTCGACGTCGTTTCGGAAACTCGCCACGGCCCGAGATTCTCGGAAGATTCCCACCGGTCCGCCGATCCAAGAGGTGTGGATCACAGCGATGCTCGTCGAACGACACTTCGAGTGCGGTTTCTAAACTCACAGGAGTGGGGTCGCAGCACCGCAAATCCTGTCGAAGATTCGTGGCACCCTTCGGAGTGCTCTGCCGCATTTCGAGCTTGCTCGCTCGCCAGCATTTCCAGTGAGAGCGCTATTTGCACATAGCTTCAAATCGAATACCATCCCAGTGAGGCACTCAAATGGGAACAGGTCCAAGTTCGCAGTTCTCCGGAGGCCACCTCGATGATCAGTCTCAGTCTCGCGGCGATTGCCGCGTCATTCCTTGCGTTTGCACCGGTCGGTAGTTCCAAGGACAAAGAGACGTTCTCCGTCGGCATCATCAAGATGCAAATTCCCGACGGTTTCGTGGGCGAATTCGAGGACAAGGTCGCCATTCTCCGACCCGGCCAGGACGAAGAACCGATCGTCGTCATGCACGTCACCAGCTTCTCGACGGACAAGAACTATCCGATCAACGGCAAGTACTACGATGGGGATGCTCCCAAGCAACTGCTGGGCGCCTTGGTCGACATCGACGCCGAAAACAACTTCGCCAAGAAGACTCGTCCCGGGTCGGTGAAGAAAACAAAGAGCAAACACGTCGATTACTACATGGCCACGAACAAGGGCAAGCGCACGCCATCCGAACAATCGGGCGCTCCCGACTCGGAGCCCGTCCCCTATCACGTCATCCACTTGTTTGTCAAAGACAAGTCCACGACCGGTTTCGAGTACGTGATTCTGCACATGCAGGAAAAGACGGCGAAAGCCCACTCGAGCCAAATCAAGAAGATGCTGCAATCCCTCGAGTACGCCGGTCTGGGACGCTGACACACTCAGTCGGAACGGAGTCATCGGAATCGTGCACGCCCAACTTCTCTGGCGAGCGGCGGGGACGGCCCTGCTCTCGTTGCTCCTCCCCTGTTCCTCGTTGGCTGGGTCAGATGCCCCTCGGACCCAAGACGTCCAAAGCCTACTCGACGAGGGTGATTATGGCCGCGCCCTCGAACTCGCCGAAACGGCTCTCGAGTATCAGCCCGAAGACGTAACACTGCTCCAGCTGGCGGTGTCTGCCGCGGAAGGCCTCGAGAACTACGACCTGGGTGTTTACTACGCGAAGGTCGCGGTGGACATCTTGCGCGAATCGGAGGACGCCAAAGCCGCCGCGGAAAAGATTGCGGAGCTGGAAGGCCAGATCGCAGAGCTGGACCTGATTGCCTCCGGAACTCCCGAGCTCGTCTCCAAGTTCGAGGAGTTCACGGGCAAGATGTTCGACCTGGGAAAGCTCTCCGCCAGCCGCAAGCTCTGGGTGAACGCGGCCGACTGCTTTCTCAACTGTCGCGGAACCAGCCTTGAATCCAGGGCGCGCGGGGAACTCGACAAGCTGTATGCCAACAAGAAAGCGGCCACCGCACTGGTGGAGTCCGGCGTCGAGCTCCCTGCCGTTCCCCGCACGCCGCGGGAACTCCGGCGCCTGGCCGCCCGGGACGCGGATCACTCGGACTGGGAGGAATGCTACGAGTCCAAGACATCGAACTACGAGATCAAGACCAACTTCGGCTACGAGGTTTTCCAGTCCATCGAACTCGCGCTCGAACAGATGAACAAGTTCTATCGCAAGGTGTTCTCGGAGAAGAACCCCAAGCGCATCGGGATTCGTGTCTACGCCACTCGCAAAGAGTTCGACTGGTACGAAGGACGCCAACGGGGCCAGACCATTCCCCAGTCCGTGGGCGGATTCTTCAATCCCCGCGAACGGTACGTGGCCACCTACAATCCGCTGACCATCGGGCGGCCCATGTCGGAGCTGTGGTCGACCCTGTTCCACGAAGCATCCCACCAGTTCACGGAGGAGATCTCCAAGGACCTGATTCCGACCTGGCTCAACGAGGGCACGGCTTCTTACTTCGAAGGCGCTCGCCTTCTTCCCAACCGCTCCGTGACCAAGAACGACATTCCGGAAGGCCGTCTTCGAAGCCTGAAGACCGTGCTGAAGTCCGGGAATCCCACGCTGCAGGACGTGGTGTCCTACCACAAGCCGGGCTCTTATCCGGGTCGCTACTACCCCGTCGGGTGGGGGCTCGCGTACTTCATGCACAACTATGAAAACGAGAAGTGCGAGCGGGTCTACCTGAAGCCATACCAGGACTTTTTGAAGTCCTACCGCCGCGACGTCAAGGCAGACGCGTTCGACCACTTCCTGCACCACTTCGTCAAGAAAGCCGGGCAGCCCGAGATCAAGACCTTCGAGGACTTCGAAGCCCGGTTCCGTGAGTGGATCCTCGAGCTCCACGAGAACTACTTTGGTCCATCGACGAAGTACGACACGTGGATCGAGAAAGCCCAGAAACAACGCTCGTTCGGCAAGGACGAAGCGGCCCAGGAGAGCTACCGGTTCGCGCTGCGTAAGCGTCCCGAGGGGGTCGCTGGGCTCGTGGGTCTTGCCGAGATTCTGACCGAGGCCAAGCAGAAGGACGCGGCCATCTTCTACTACCGCAAGGCACTGCGTGAAGCCGCGGGCCTGCCGGCGGAGGCGCCGATCCCTTTCCTCGGCAACACCACTCCCAAAGAGTTCGAGGGGCAGGTGATCGCCAAACTCGAAAAGCTGGACCGCAAGCTGGCGACCGGAGTGGTCGAGGCGAATCAGGCATTCACCGACGCCGCACTGGAAGCCGCTCAGGCCTACGCCGGTGGTGGCTATCCACGCCAGGCGCTGACCATCCTCAATGACACGATCGCGCTCCTCGGACCTCACCGTTCCTTGACTTCAGAGCGCCGCAGCATCGGCGAGCGCTCGGGCGTCGAGCTGCGGCGATGGAGACGAGCCCCCGTCGATCCGCAATCCCCGGACTGGTCCGGGCGAGAAGAAGCCTGGCAGACCAAGAACGGGCGGATCGTGGCGGACACCAAAGAGGGAATGGCGGCCCTGGTCTACCGCCCGGATGTTCCGGAACGGTATCAGCTGGAAGTGGCGTTCCGAGACACCAACGGCGAGAACCCAACGTGCGGGCTCATCTTCGGGATCAACAACGAGTCCCCCTCTCAGCTGCTCCGCGTGAATCCGAGGGCGATCATGATGCACGAAATGATCAACCCGGACGAAGTGGACATCGAGAAGTCCGTGCTCGGCGCTTTCAGCAAGGAGCAATACCAGAGCTTCAAGCTGCGGGTCGACGTCGAGCCGGGGCGCGTCAAGGTTTTCGTCGACGACAAGGCCGTCAAGGAGGTCGAACTGGACCGCACGAAGTGTCGTGGCAACATTGGAATCTTCGTCCAGGGACAGGCGACCATCGAGAGCTGCCGACTGCTCTATTGACGGCAAGAGGGCCGGTCGCCTTCTCCTCCCCGAGCCCGTTGTTGAACGAGCCTTCCGGCCCTCGATTGGATCTTTTCGCCTCCGCCCTCTCCTTCCAACCCCGGACGAATCCAGCGATTCACCGGGGTGCGATTCTTCGTCGGGGAAGGGAGTCTTTCGATCGGCCCTCCGAGGCCTTTTTCAGCGGTGTGCGACGGTCGCTATGGTTTGGCGATGAGCCCGCCCCGCCGATTCTGGTTTGGTCTGCTGTCCCTCGCCCTACTGGCAGGATTCCTCCGAGGATGGGTCCTGTGGAGCGCCGAGCCGATCGCCCTGGTCGGCGACGAGACGTACTACACAGAAATGGCGGTCCGCTTGGGACTTGGCCAGGAACATTGTTCGAAGGTGCGGCAATCCTGCGCCGGTTGGCCACCGGGACAGCCTTATGTCCTGTCTTGGTTTCTGACGGATCCGACCTCCGGCAAAGTGTCGCTTCAAGAAGCCGCCAAGACCTTCCGACTCGTCGAGTCGGGATGGGGGACCCTTCTGGTGATGCTGGTGGGAATCCTGGGCTGCACGCTGTTTGATCACCGGACCGGGCTGCTGGCCGCGGCCTTCGCCACCGTCTCCCCCACGTTCATCAGTTTCAGCCATGCGTTGTGGGCAGAAACAACATTCGCGTGCCTCCTCCTGGGGGCCTGGATCCTGGTCGTCCAGGGCTCCCGCCGTCGATGCTGGTGGCTGGCCATCCCCGCAGGGCTTCTGTTCGGGGCTTCCGCGCTGACTCGAGAAATTGGCCTTCCTTTGGCGGGCGCGGCCGCGCTCTGGTGGGCCATCCGCAGCTCCGGGCCTCGCTTGGAACGTTGGTGCACGGCCGGAGTCCTGCTCGCTTGCACCGTGTTGACCATCGCTCCGTGGACCATTCGCAATTGGCAGCGTTTCCACCGGTTGGTTCCGATCTCGACCGCGGGATGGATGGGAATGCGCGAAGGGAACACTCTGGGCGACGACTGGCGAACCCCCGACGTGGCCGCACTCCGCGCGTTCCGCCAGCGCCACCTCGCCATCAAGGACGAACTGCAGCGCATGGATCAGGCGCGAGCCGAGGCCTTGGAGCTCATTGAACAAGAACAGCCCTGGTGGATCGTCAAGAAGGTGCTGCGCAACTCCGCGCTGCTGTTCTCCCCAGACTCCTTCCTATTCAAGCGCGTGAGCCGAGGCGCCTATGGAGAGCTTTCCTTGACGACGATTCGTGCCTTGCTGATCGCGACTTTGATCTGGTACCTCGGAGTGGGACTGCTTGGATTGCGGGGAGCCGCGGCAGCAGCCCCCGACCACAGGTACTTTCTTCTGCTTGCCTTCCTCGTCGTCACCGGACTTCACATCGTGGCCCAGGCCACCTCGCGCTACCGCTTCCCTCTCATGCCTTTGGTCACGATTTTTGCTGCCTGGGGAGTCATCCACTGGCGAAGTTCCGAGCGACTCTCCTGCGGGGCCCGTTGGGGGACGGCCATTCTCGCGGGAGTGTTCTTACTTTGGTGCGCTCCCGCGTTCTTCGATGACGCGGTCTCGCTGTGGAACGTCGGCACCTACGTGGATCCGCAACGACCCTAGCCGGGGTCATTCATGAAACCGCGAAAAGGAACCTTCCTGCCTCACCGGCCGGAGGACCGATCCTTCGACACCCGATCGGATCTATTCGCCTCCGCTCTCGAGTCCTCGACGAACGGATCGACTCGCCTCGGTCCGACTCCTCGGCGCAAATCAGAATTCTCCGATCGGCCATGGGAAGACATTCGGCCATGGGAGGACATTTCCCGCCGCTGCTAGTCTTGGTGCCGAGCCAGTTCGGCTTCCGAAGCCAGGCAGCCAAAGGCGGGCCAGAACGACCCCGCCACCACTTCCTCGAAGATTTCCAGGGCTCGTGATTCCCGACCATGGTGCAAGTGCCAGGCACCCAATCCGAACCCGAGGGTTGCGTTCTCGAGGGCTCCCTCCCCCTGCCGTTCGAGAATCTCTGCTTCACTCAAACTGCCTTGGAAAAGGCGGAGCAGCGCGTGGTAGTCGTGGTTCTCAAGAAGGTCCATCTGCTCTCGGATCTCGGCCAAGAGCTTGCTCGCCTGATCGTCCTGCCCTAGTCGCCAATGGGTCAAGACGTTCCAGTAGGCCGCCGCCACGAACATGTCGTCGTTGATTCGACTGAACTCGAGGCAACGCTGCCAAACCGGAAGCGCCTCCTGCCATCGCCCTTGAACGAAAAGCCCGAGCCCCCGGTGGTACTCAATGTTCGAGTGGGTCGTGGAGCGGGGAACTCCGGCGGAATTTGGCGCACCATCTTCCTCGAGCTGGTCGTCAAAGCTCTCGGCAAGCTTGGATGCCACTCGCAAGTCTTCTTCGGCCAACTCCAGTTCTCGAATCGTCAGGTAGCGATGACCTCGATGGCGGCGGAGTCGGTAGGAATCAGGAAACTCCTCGAGAGCTTGCCCGTAGACCGCGATCGCTTCCCGGTAGCGGCCGAGATACCCCAATCGCCGCCCGTGCCAGATGGCCGCCATCTCGTCCGGCTGCCGAAGATGGCGCACCCGGGCGTCTTCCAGGTCCTGTTCAAGTTCGTGCTGGCGATCCGCAGAAAGAGTGGGGCGAACCAATTCCACGTCCAGGAGGGACGTGGCTTCGACCAAGTTCGAATCCGCCGATCCCGACGAGCAGGACCAAAGACTCACGACGACCGGGGCGGCGAGCAACCACCGCCAGACGGACGAGCGAATGCATCTCATGGCGGAATCCAAAAGTCAGTAGAAAGCGAACCCAGGACCTTTGGCGGCAGTCCTCGGACCGGTCAGCTTACCAGCGGTAGCCGTTCGACCCGGCTCGTTCTCCGTCGAACCACTGGTCCAACATCTCGAACCAGTTCTCCACCGTTCCGTTGGCCGGTTCCGCTCCATCGGCACACCAGGCCCAACGCCCGGATCCCCGCGTCGAGCGCGAAGCCTCCAGAGGCGTGTACCAGTCGAATTGGCTCCACCGACTGGACCCGGGCATGCCCCGGGAAACGCTCTCCTCTCCGGGAAGCACGATGAAAACACCGTTCTTGCCAGGAGCGAATCCTTCGTAGCCGCTCATGGCGAACGAGGCGAGGACGAACTCGTCCAGGGATTCCATGACGACTTGCGCTGCTTCGCGAGCCTCGGGCGCGAACTCGTCGTGGCTCGCACATCGCCGCGCGAGGTCATAGAGATCCACGTATGGTCGATCGGCGAGTTCGCTTCCAGTGTAGTTCATGACGCATCCCGCCGACCCCGGTCCACGCACCGCCATCATCACGTCCTTCGCATTCGTTGCCGACAACTGAATCGCCCATTGATCGACCGCTTCTTTGACCGCGTCGGCACCAAACAAGTCGTAAGCCGCCACCGCTTCGAAACGCGCTCGCTCGGCGTCTTGGGGATGGCGCTCGACATGTTCGAGACGCCCCTTGCCCCCCTCCTCGATCAGCAGCTTCGCAAACTGCTCCGCGGTCAAGTGAGCCGGATCGAACTGCCCTTGGCTCAGGGGAACCTCGCTCGAAGGAGACCGTACCCGCGCAAACGCTCGCCCCCAATCCAAGGGCGGACCGGCGTTGGGAATCGCAACCAGAGTCTCCGCATAGAAGCCGCCGTTGCCGGGTCGCCACTGATAGGCGATTTCGATGCCCCCCATGTTGCACAGCTCGAGGCCGAGGAAATCCACCGCTTCGTCCTCGCCAAGAACCTCGGTCAACTCGGGAATGCCCATCTCCGTTCCACTCTCTTCGTCGGGACACATGGCAATGCCATCGGCATGACTGTAGATCATCAATCCGTAACGCCGAGCGGGATAGTGCCGCTTCGCGAACGAGATGAACTTGCGCAGGTTCTCCGGGTTCCCGGAGTCGCACTCGAACTCCGAGTCGAGAGTCATCTCGGGGAACTCCTCGCCGCCGGCCAGCCGTTCCGCGGAGTCCTTGCGGAGCCGATAGAGCCGTGCTCCGGTGAAGTCTTCTCCCAGAGCCGTGGCGTCATTGGAGAACTCGCGGCTGCGATCCAGGAAGAGAAGCATCTCGATCCCGGGATCGTCATCCCACGCCTGGCGCACGTCGTCCAGGAACGAAAGGATCGGTCCGTCCGCATTGTTGTCCGCGGCACCATAAATGAGGAACGTCCAGGGTTGGGCCTCCCCATCGAACCCCACAGAGATCAAACTCGTGGTCGTCCACAGCAAAGATGTCGCAAAACCAACCATCAGACCGACCTCCATCGCCGGGGGTGGGGCCCCCGCTGCGCCGAATGGGAAAACCAGCGCGGGCCTCCCACGGGCCCGTCCGTCGACATCTGCCGACTCCACAAAGACTGATCAGGAACCGGGAACGTTGGAAATTGGTTCACGCTCGGGCTGGCAGAGACCAAACACCTGGGAGAATCAGTCTTCCCACTCGGCGCCATCGCGAAGCATGCTGAGCTTCATCGATTCCATGCCTTCCAGGTCCTGGAAGTCCGTCTGCTCGCCGTCTTTGCGAACGACCCAGCGCTTGCCCGGCGGGATCATTCGGTCATCGCCGCGCATCTTGTTGGTGACCCCCACTTCGCCTTCAAAGACACAGATGCAGGTCCCTTCGTCATTGCGAATGACCGCCACGGTCGTTCCCGTGACGCGAACTTCGGCCTCCGGAGTCGTGATGATCAAGGTCGGTCGGAAACACGGTGCCGTCGTGAGCCGCACCTCCCCTCCTTCGAGTTCGCAGTCGAGGCGCGGTCCCCAGCGCTGAATTCCCGGCAGTTTGGCCTTGGTTTGGGGAGTGTAGACCCACAACAGGTCTCTCTCGCCGAGCAACGTCAACTCCGTGTCTTTTCCGGTTTGCACCATGCGCTCCCCGGACATTTCCGGCCACGGCTCCCCGGGGCCCGGCGGTCGGACCGGCTTGCCGTCGACCAGCACCTCTCCTTCCCCCACGACCGTGGCCTGCTGCCAATCCAAGTATTGGACCACGAAAAAGTGAGAGTAGACCATCCACACCAGCGCCGCCGCGGCCGCCAGCGACGGACCAAGCACCACCCAACGACGTCGCGTGGGGTTTGGCTCTTCGCGAACGCGACGGGAGCGGGGATGCCCCGCCCTTCGCGAACCGCTGCGCCGCAACCGAGGTGATGTCGATGGCGAGGGATCAGGCGTTTCGGAAGTCCGCGGCGCATCGGACGGTTGGTTTTCCTCGGAAGCACTCGGCGAAACAAACTGCTGACGCAGTCGCATGCGGAAGTCGTCGCGCGGAGTTTCCTCCGGCAACGAGCGGATCTCATCGCGTGCGCGTTGTTCTTCGGGGCGCATGGGTCGGCGGCGCTCGGTCATTGCAGCACCTCCTTGAGCGTCCGACCCAAAGCCGCGATTGCTCGCGAGTAACACTTTCTCGTCGCCATTGGTGAGAGGTCGACGATCGGTGCGATCTCTTGATGGCTCAGTCCTTCGTAGTCGCGAAGAACGATGACCATGCGCTGCAAGTCGGGCAGTGACTTGAGCGCCTTCTGAACCATCCGTGCACGTTCCTTCTGAAGCAGGGCTCCTTCTGGACCGGACTCCGGTCGCTCGCGAGTTTCGAGTGCCTCGAACGGCGCCACTCCCACCGGCTTCTCGCGAGAAGGGGATCGGAGTGAGTCACGAAACAAGTTGTGAACGATGGTCAACATCCAGGGCCACGGATTTCGTTTCGGGTCCAACGTTCCCACGGAACGTTGAACTCTCAAGAAGACTTCCTGGGTGAGGTCTTCGGCTCCCTCTCGAGTGCCGCTCAACCGGAACGCCACCTGATAGATTCGGTCGAAGTAGGTGTCGAAAAAGACCTCGAGAGCCTCGGGATCTCGTTCGGCCACCCGTCGCAGCATCTCGGGAGACAGCGACGCCCCGTCATTGGATACGGATCCCGGGCCAGATCGTGACCGCTGCTCAGAAGACGGGAGGGGATCCTGCATCGGGTCCGCCAGAGAAAACGGGGGCGTCGGAAATATACGGTCTTTTTCCGGTCACACCTCTCTTCTCTCCCCGTACGGCATCGCGCTTACGCCCAGCAGGCCGTTGAAAAAGGCCTCGGCTGGCCGATCGAGAGATTTTCGTTTCCGCCTCGGAGTGGGACCGCAGGCGAGTCGCTGGATTCGTCGAGGATTCGCGGACCAAGACGGAGGCGAAAGGTCCGATCGGACGCCGAAGACTTTCTCAGCGGCCTGCTCGCTTCGGCCCGGAATCTCCTGGGCCTGTCGATTCACGGAGGAAGTTCGAGAGATGAAAATTTCACACGTCGCAGCCGTCCTGGCTGCGCTCACCAGCCCCTCCCTTCTCGCTCAGGACGTCCGCGTCCAAGTCACCATCGAAAACCTCGCCCCCGCCCAAGGGACCGCCCAAACTCCCGTGTGGGTCGGGTTTCACGACGGATCTTTCGACACGTTCACCGTCGGTGAGGCAGCCAGCGAAGGGCTGGAGCGTATCGCCGAGGACGGCAACGCAGGCCCCCTGTCGGACGACTTCGACACCATGACCGGGGGCTCCCCCCAAGCCGTCCTGCCCTCGCCGATGGGCCCGGTGTTTCCTGGTACCAAAGCCAGCGGTTCGTTCCTCTTGGATCCTAGCGATCCCGCCAATCGCTACTTTTCTTACGCCTCCATGGTTCTTCCTAGCAACGATGCGTTCGTCGGCAACGACAACCCGATGGGTTATCCGATCTTTGACAATGCCGGCAATTTCATTGCGAGCAACTTCTTCGACACCGGCGCCGACGTCTATGACGCGGGTACCGAAGTCAACGACGAGATTCCTGCCAACACCGCTTTCTTTGGACAAATGGCCCCCAACACCGGGGTGACCGAAGGCGGGTTGATTCAGCCTCACCCGGGCTTCCTGCCGGCCGGAAGCGGCGGCATCCTCGACGCCGCAGACTTCCAGGAAGGGGATTTCCGCCAACCTGGATATCCGGTCTTCCGACTGCGCTTCCACGCCGCGGATGCAATCGTCGAGAACCGTCGTCATCGAGCCGAATTGAGCGGCATGAACCAAGTGCCCTCGGTGATGACCGACGCCTCTGGCCGTTCGCTGATCGTGCTTCAGGAGCAAGGAACCTTGTTGCGTTTGTTCTTTCGATTCGAAGGTCTGAGCAACGTCGCCACGATCAAACTTCATGAAGGCGAGCCCGGAGAAACCGGCCCGATGCTCGCAGACCTCACTCCGGCCGGCGGTTTCCCGTCTGGCAACCTCCGCCACTTCACGACGACGGTGGATGCGTCCGGCCTGCGTGGTCCCTTGACCGCCCAACCTTTGGACGTTTTGGCACTGGCGATGGAAGAAGGACGTGTCTATGTGAACATCACCACCGACGATCGACGTGGCGATGCGAACACCGGCCCCGGCGATCTCGCTTCCGGCGAGCTTCGCGGCCAGATCTTCCTGACTCCGTGAAGCACGAAGAGTACCCCTTCAAGAACTGACCGATTCGCAGCACAAGGTTCGCGTGGGCGACCCAGACCGTGAGTCATGACAGGCACTCCCGGTCTCGAGCCTTGCGGTGACATCGGCCAGAACTTCGGGCCGGTGGCGGGTGCCTGGATCCGCCACCGGCTCCTTCATGGAGTCGCGGCTCGAAGCGCCTCGCCGAACACCTCGGCCGCGCTGGTTTCGTCGGTCGCGAAGGTCCCCACTTTCAGCGTCTGGCCTTCTTGAAACGAGTAGGCATTCACCTCGGCATAGGTGATCCGCTGCGATGGATGCACCCGGGGCTGAACCACGAAGAACAGAAGCCTCTGTTCGGTCTCCGGAAGCTGCCACACTCGGACGATGCTCTCCGCCAAGGAATGCACGGACCCAACCGACCCCAAAAGCTTGACCCGCTG
Organism: Planctomycetota bacterium; assembly: GCA_028289345.1. Taxonomy (GTDB): domain Bacteria; phylum Planctomycetota; class B15-G4; order B15-G4; family SIAN01; genus JANQQL01. The sequence continues at coordinate 62,254 of JANQQL010000028.1, forward strand.
CACTTTCGGCAATACCCGTGGCACCTGCTGCTTGGTCGAAGACCGGACAAATCTTCCCCCGTCCCAGCGAAACAGTTTGAAGGCCTTGGAAAGCTGAGCCGGCTCCAACCAGTCTTGCCCCGGATCGTGAAGGGCTTTGGGAACCGCCTCGGGGATCACATACACGTGGAGCGTCTCGTTCTTGGGAGAAAACGGGGTGGCATACATGCCCCACCCGGCAAACTTCCACGACGAAAAGCCTAGCTGCCTGACCAGCACCATGTGGATGGGCGGCCAAACCACCAGAACCGTGACGAGGAGCGTGAGGATGGCCCGACGGATCGCCCTCAGCCACGACGGCGTACCGAGGCGGGGCGACGGTTCTGCGAGGACGCTTGTTCGCCGACTATCCATCCCCAAAACTCCAAAGACGGACGTAGTGGATGACGAGGATGAAGAGGTAGGCCAGGGGATAACTCCAACGCGCCTGCTTTGGGAAAAAGAGCAGCAAACAGGCGGCGTTGGTCAGGGCGAATCCTGTTTCGCCAGACACCACCGCGATCACGGTCGCGGTCGGGAGCAACAGCAACAGCCCGAGCTCTCGGGTGCGACGCACCACCACCAACCACGGAAACACGATTTCCGTGACCAAGGTCAGCCAACATTGGGCAATGAGAAAGCCGATCGCCCAGCCGGGATACACGAATGTCGCCGGACGCAACCAGTCCGGCTCACTCAACAATCCGGGCGCCGGCTCTCCGAACCAACTGGCCATTCCCGCAAAGACGGCGAGGAAAAACTCGCTGATGCGCGAGCCTTCGGAAACGAACAGGAACAGGGCAAAGAACTCACCGTTTCCGTAGTAGCCGTGGAACAGCTTCTGAATGCCGGACCAAAAGTACACCGAGAGGATCGCAAACATGAGGAAACGGCACGCCGTGCCATCCACTTGGCCGGCAGATCCGGAACCGGTTGGCCCGCTCACCACTCGCGGCGGCCATAGAAGTAGGATGCCGAGAGTCGCCGTCTCCAGCAGCGGGTGATTCCCGGTGTAGGGAAACTGCTGCCAAGACTCGACCAAGCGAACCGCAAAGCAAATCGCCAGTCCGACCCATTGGAGCCGCCGAGAGACAAGGACGATCGCGCAGCCCACGATCAGCGCGCGATGAGCCAGCGGCTGGAACAGTTCGAGCACGTCCTGAAAGGACTCGAACAGGAATCCGAGAGGGCCAATCCGAAGCACCGGCTCGAGCACCAGCTTGATGGCGAACCAACACACGAAGTGGCGATGCAGCGTCGCAGAGATGGGTCGGTCGAACCAATCACGCAACGCGCGAATTCGCGGATGAACGAAGGACCAGGCGCGGCGCGATGGAGAGGTTTCCACGGTCAGCGCGTCTCGCTCTTTCGTGTCCGGAGCCAGGCGTCGAACGACGCGGCTGGCTCCACCACGAGAGTGCCCAGGAGTTCGTCGTGGGTGAATCCGCACATCTGACTGCCATGCATGTCGAAGACTCCCGCCTCCCTGGCAGCCAAGGGCAGCGTGACCGGACTGTCGGGGACGGCGACCTCAACCAGGTCCCAGTTCGGCAAGTGAAAGGAGTAGACGTAGTCGGCGCTGCGCAGCTCGAGTTTCACCGCGTGCCCGGCGGGCAAGTGCAGTTCTCTTCTCGTGCGAACGTCGTCGGGGGTGTCCAAAACACCGTCCGGACCGGGAAACTCGATTTCCCAACGAAACTCGTCACCGGTCACCCTCACCACCAAAGGAATCGCCGAGTTCCAGATTTGTGGTTCCGGGCAGCCGGAAAGGATGGCAAGGGCGAGGATTCCCCCTCTCCACTTTCTTTGCCATCCCTTCACCCGCAGTCCTAGCCTTCCTCTTCGATGGTGAGGGTTTGGTTCGCGGCAATCGGCCCCGCAAGGGTCTGAGTCTTGCCGGACGGCCAGGTGACCGTGACCTGGTCGACTTGGGAAGCCTCACCCAAGCCGAAGTAGAGAGGCTTCGAGCTCTGAGCGAGATAGCCGGATTGCCCGTCGTGAACCTTCAGGAACGAGGACTCGCCGACCTCGACCGACACCCGAGCTCCCAACCCGTCTCGGTTGGATTTGCTGCCCACCAACTGAATCTCGAGGCGGTTCACGGTTTTCTGATCGGACAGGGAACTGATCAGCACCATCGGTTCCGTGTTGAACTCATTGGTGACGATGTCCAGATCCCCATCTCCGTCCACGTCGAACATGACCGATGAGCGGCTCCCCTTGGCGGCCCACACCACCACCTTGCCGGTCCGATCCACGCAGAACTTGTGGCCCGCGTCCGCTTCGTCACAATCCAGTTCATACCAGGGCGCCGAGCTGCCATCCCGGCGCGGCTCGGCTCCGAGAATGAACTCACTGTGTAGGAATCGGTCCCCGTTGTTGTTGAGCAGAACCGAGTTCACTCCGTAGCGGAACGGGTAGTTCATGCTCGACGTCAAGAACGCGTCGTCGAATCCGTCCGCGTTCAGGTCCCCCACACTCAGGCCCCAAGGCCAGTAGTTCTCGGCACCGACTTCATCCGACACCTCGCGAAACTTGCCACCTCCCTCGTTGCGGAAGAAGGCGTTGCCCATCACGTGGTTACCATCGGTCTTCAAGAATCGCGGCGGGTAAGAGTCCGCCATCTTCAAGGTCTCGGCATACCAGTATCGCTTCTTCATGTAGAAGTAATCGACCATGTCCGTGTGCATGTCGGTGGTGAAGATGTCCAGCAGTCCGTCATTGTCGAAATCGAAGGCCTTGATCCCCATGGCGCCCCAGGAGGTCCTCGGGAACAGCTCCCGGCTCTTCTTGACGAACTTCTTGCCTTCCACGTTCTCGTAGTACTCGTCGTGCCCCTGCATGCTCAGGACGTAAAGATCCGGCCAACCATCCTCGTTCAGGTCCATGGGACTGGCGTCACCGGTCCAGCTCCGATCGAACAGGCCAACTTTTTGAGACACGTCTTCGAACGTGCCGTCCCCGCGGTTGCGATAGAGGATGCTGAGTTCGGCACGAGACGGGGTGAGCTGGCCGGCGAATGCATCTCGCAAGCCTTTGTAGAAGCCCCCTTCCCCTTGTTGGTCCCGGGTGTACTGCCCAACGTTGCTGAGGAACAGGTCCAAGTGACCATCCCGATCGTAATCGAAAAACGCGCCACCGGAGGAGTGCCCGACATAGTCCAAGCCAGCGGCGGCAGAGACGTCTTCGAACTTGCCGCTTCCGTCATTCCGGAATAGGACATTGCCGCCGCGCACCGTGGTGACGAACAAGTCCGAGTCCCCGTCGTTGTCCACATCGGCGAACAGCCCGGCCACCGACACCCGGCCAGCCACGGCCACACCCGCCGCTTCGGTGATGTCGGCGAACTTGCCCCCCCCTTCGTTGCGGAACAGGGCATTCGGCCCGGCCTGATTGGCAAAGTACACGTCCAACAACCCGTCGCCATCGACGTCGGCAACCGCCACCCCATTGCCGTGGTCGTAGTGAACGCCGAAGTAGTCCTTGCCCGAATCCTCGACGATGACGTTGCGCCAATTGATGCCGCTGTCCGGAAGCTGATCGGTCAAGCGGAAGTCGTAGAAAACCTCGAAGTCACCAACCGTGGCGAGCTGTGCCTCGGCACGCTCCTTCATCCACGCCACTTCGCGAACCTCGGGAGGTTCCCAAATGTGTCGCACTCCTTGGTCGTCGATCTCGTCGTCGGCCACGTCGCCAGGAATCGCCCCAGCATGGCGCCGCTCCCAGATCGGACGACCATCCGCCATCGTCCCCTTCTTCTTTGCCTCGGGAGAATCGCCTTCGATTCGGGAATCCTTCAACAACTCCTCGACCTTGGCAGACATCCGACTCACGGCCTCGGGGTCGAGAGCGTCGTAGTAACCGACAACTTTCAGGCCTCGATCGACCAGCACGAAGTTCTGACTATGGGCAATCACCGCATCGGCGTCGTCCTTGGTCTCTTCGAACACTGCAAGCTTGAAGTCGTCCTTGCTGATCTTCCAGATGGACTCTCGGTCGCCGGTCAAGAACGTCCAATGACTCAGGTCCGCACCGACCTGCTCCGCATACCCGGAAAGCACGGAAGGAGTGTCATGGGCCGGATCCACGGTCAAGCTGACGAAGTGGATTTCGTCCCACCAGGGCTTGTTCCGGTACTGCTTCTGGAGCTTGACGAACTCCGCCGTCTGCGCCGGACAGGTCGCTCCGCATCGGGTGAAGATGAAGGAGGCCACCCAAACTTTGCCCTGGAGCATGTCACTGGCGAACGGATCGCCGTCCTGATTCACCAAAATGAAACCGGGAAGGGTGCCTAGGACTCGCCCTTGCTGGGCCTCGCCTCCGGGCGTCGATGATCCCGGCGGGGTGACCGGGGCGTCGCTGGCCTCGTCGCTCCCGCAACCTGTCAGTAACGCCGCCAAGAGGATGGTCGGGGTCAGGGCCCCACGCAGACCGCGATCCGGACGATGGTCCGCGTTCGAGTCTCGATCCCTCACAGGTCACTCCTTCCGTCTTGTCAGTGTCACGCGCTCGGAAGTCCGACGATGGAGCGTTCGAGGGTCATCGCGCCCCGTTCGGACCACTCCGATGCTTTATCGAATTCCGACCCCGGGGACCAGGAATCCCCCCCGATGACGCCAATGACAGGAACTCAATGGCACGGCTCTCCACAAGCGGCCAGACGAGATAGACTGTGACTGACCGTGACTGACTCACGCCACCCCTCGTGTTGGACACTGCGCGATCGGAGCCGCTCGACCATTGTCGGCGACGGTCGTTCGTTGGCGACCGCTTCGAGGCAGCGCCCAGGAATCCTCGGTCCCTGCCAATCACTTCCCTGGGCACTTCCCTGGGCACTTCGTCGGGGCCTTCAGGCCTCGCTGCTCATCGTGGCCGCATGCGGGCGGTCCAGCGACGGTCCCGGAGCCCCTGGCCCCTTTGTGGTCCGACCCGGGGAGAGTATCCAAGCCGCTCTGGAACAGGCCGCCAATGACCCCGTCAACAAACACGTCCGAGTCATGGCCGGGACTTACCGGCCGGCGCGTCACGCCCAAGCCATGATCTGGTTCAACGACCGCCACGACGGGATCCTGTTGGAAGCCGTGGGTGACGTGACTTTGACTGCCGCCAACCCGAAGGTGTCCCGCCCCGACGATGTCGGTCACCCGGCGGTTGTCAACCACGTCGTGTACTTCGGGGACGGGATCTCGTCGGACACCGTGCTGCGTGGCTTCACCATTACTGGCGCCAACAACTACGTGACCTGGTCGGACGACCCTCTCACTCAGCCCGAAATCGGCGTGCCGGGGCTGGAGAAAGACCGCTACTTCTACACTGACGGCGGCGGCATCAAGATTTTCGGGCGATCGGCTCCCACCATCGAACGCTGCGTGGTGACGGACAACTATGCCAGCCCTTGTGCCGCGGGTGTCTCGATCGAACACCGGGGTCACAACCAACACCCCGCCATCCTGCGAGACTGTGTGTTTCGACAAAACCGCAGCCCGGTGACCGGACCGGCGGTCGATCTTCTCCACGGCAGCGCCGCCATCCTGGACAACTGCCTGTTCGTCGGCAATCTGTCCGGCACCCCGATGGATGACCGAAGCCGCTTTCTCGGCAAGTGGCGCCCCGAACATGGATCCGGTGCACTCACGGTGTTCCCGAAATCCCGTGTCGAAGTGCGCCGCTGCACATTCACCGGCAACCGCAGCGGGGTCGACGACGCCAGCGGCGCGAGCATCTACGAAAGCTGCATCTTCTGGGCAAACAATGTGGCCGGCGGCTGGGCCCCGGGGGAGAAGTATGAGGCAGACCTCGCCCCAGGAACCCAAATGACCCGGTGCTTCTTGGGAGGCGGAGGCCTTGTCGATCTGCGAGAGACCATCGACAAAAGTCTGAACCATCTCGATTGCTCCGACCCCCAATTCAACGAAGCCTTCGAGGCCACGGCCCCGGAGTTCTCCGATGCTGGCTATCGAAGGCCTTCGTTCGAGTGACTCGCCCAGCCGTTGCCCCCGAGTTCAACAGATCTTCGAAGACTTCCGGCGTTCTCCCTCGCCATGGTCTGTGACCCCGCGTTGAGAGCGTCAAAATGACGAAGCCTGCAAGGACTTGAGTCATCCGCCAAGAGCCCTCATGAGGCGTGCGGGCGCGTGGCAACTCGACAGTCCTCCCTGTCCGGCCGCGGAGCGTCCTCTGTCCCAAGACGCTTCGAATGTCAGGTCCGAATCCGGCCAGCAGTCACGATCCCGACCGATATGGTGAGTCGATTCCGTCGTCCGAAGATCCTCTGGCCGAGATCTTCTGGAATGGGGCGAACAGGAATCGCCCCGTCATCCGCGAGAAAGCCCATGCAGAACGCTGCCCCGAATGAATCAACCTTGGATCCGGCGGATTGGGAGAACTTTCGTCAACTCGCCCACCGCATGCTGGATGACATGCTCGATCACTCGCGCACGCTGCGGGAACGACCGGCGTGGCAGCCAATGCCGGATGGATCCAAAGATCGCCTGCGCCAGCCGTTGCCAACCCAAGGACGAGCCGCGGAAGAAGTGTATGACCTCTTCCGAGACCACGTGTTGCCCTACACCAACGGCAATCGTCATCCTGGATTCGTGGGCTGGGTCCAAGGCAACGGAACTCCTTTGGCGATGATGGCGGAAATGCTAGCCGCCGGCATGAATCCTCATTGCGCAGGCTTCGAGCAAGCCTCGACCTATGTCGAGACGCAGGCGCTGGAATGGTTGCGCGAGATCATGGGCTTCCCCGAGGGGAGCTCCGGCCTGCTGGTGAGTGGCGGCACGATGGCCAACTTCGTGGGCTTGGCAGCGGCAAGAGACTCGGGCGCGGGGGGCAGCATTCGCTACCAAGGCATGCAGAGGAGCTCCCCCGATCCACTGCTCACCTACTACGTCTCGGAAGAGATCCATGGATGGGCGTCAAAGTCCGCCCACCTCCTCGGGCTCGGTGAGGCCTCACGACGCACGATTCGCGCGGACGATCAACAACAAATGCGCATCGACGAACTGGAAACGTGCATTCGCGCCGACCGAGCCGCGGGCCATCAGCCGTTTTGCGTCATCGGGACTGCCGGGACGATCAATACCGGCGCGATCGACGACCTCGAGGCACTGGCAGACCTGTGTCAACGGGACGGTCTGTGGTTTCACGTCGATGGCGCGTTCGGGGCCTGGGCACGACTCTCGTCCACCCACCGCGAGCGAGTCCGCGGCATCGAACGTGCAGACTCTCTCGCGTTCGATCTCCACAAATGGGGATACCTCCCGTTCGAGGTGGCCTGTGTTTTGGTCCGCGACGGCAACGCCCACCGCGCTCCTTTCTCAATCCAGGGCGGCTACCTGAAGCCCCAAGAGCGAGGCGTTTCTTCGGCCGGCCTCCCCTTCGCCGAACGCGGTCTCGAGCTCACTCGCGACTTCAAGGCGCTGAAGGTTTGGATGAGCTTGCTCGTCCACGGAACAGACACCCTCGGCACGGTCATTGACCAAAACATCCAGCAAGCCGACCGACTCCGCCAAGCCCTCGAACAAGACCCGCTCTTTGAGCTCTTGGCACCGGTCGCGTTGAACGTGGTTTGCTTCCGGGCAGCTCCTCGCCAGGTCCCGGAGGCGGCGTGGGATGAGTTGAATCACGAGCTCTTGATGACGGTCCAGGAGTCTGGGGTCGGGGTCCCTTCAGGGACCACATTTCATGGTCGCTTCGCTCTCCGAGCCGCGTTCACCAACCATCGAACCCGGATCTCGGACGTCGACACATTGGCTCGGAGACTGGCAGAGATCGCTCGCACTCTTTCCGAAGGGTGAGCGGAATCGACTCTGCTCAAGCAGACCGACGAAGAAAGTCTCTCCGCGCCCGGTCGGATCTCGCCTCCGTCATCGTCCTCGAGTCCCGACGAGTCCACCACCGATTCGCCCGCGGTCCGACGCCCGGGTAGAGACGAAAATCTGTCGATCAGCCTCCGAGGCCTTTTTCACCGTCCGGCGAGGAGGCTTACCACCCCTCGGACGAATGACCGAGGTTCGGGGAAGGCTCCTCACTTTTCCCGCCCTTGGAATCGGGCATGATCTTGGGAGAGGTCTATAGGAGGATCTCCTCAACGGCCTGCTCGCCCGGATGATTCATGAAGTTCGTCGCGAGAATGGGTCAAACGCTGTTTCCGGCGAGGACCGACGGCGGTTTTCACCGCACGCGCGTCCGACGACCGTGAAGGATGGAAATCCTCGGAATCCGGGTTAGGGCTTCCCATGTCTCGTCTGTTTCGATGGTCGATGGTTGCGGCCGTGCTCGCCACAGGAGCTTGCACGAGTGCCGTTCTGCGCTCCGACCGTCCGACAACCGGCCTGGGCCGCGGGCACCTGCCGACGCCCACGGAGCACTGGCTCGACGAGCAAGACGAAGCGAACAACCGCGCGGCTCGCGAAGCCTGGATCGAGGAAATGCATCGCGCCGGCCCCGATGTGGATTGGCAAGCCGTCGAACGAGAGAACGGTCGACGCGAGATGCAGCGACGCGCCAACCTGCCGCTCCAGCGAGCAACCCGTTGGACCGAAATCGGCAGCCGGAACCAAGCAGGACGCATGATGTGCGCCATGCTCGGCCCCGATTCGGGCGATGGGCGCAAACTCTACGCTGGCTCGGCGCTCGGCGGGTTGTGGCGCGGCAATCCGGACGGCAGCGGCTGGGAGCCCCTCGGCGACAACCTCTACGGAGGAGTCGAAGAACTCTTGGCCATCGCTGGTGAGCTCCCCGGGGATCCCGACATCGTGTTCGTGGCCTCCTCCACCGACTCGGTGTTCGTCACCCGAGACGATGGCTGGTCCTGGCAGCAGCCCCCAGGATTGGAAGGGCTGGTGTCGGTTCGTTCGGTAGGACTCATCCATGGGGGTCCGGTGGAAGAGATGCTCGTTTACGGGGTGGCAGACATCGTCGGGGTCGGTCGCCGCGGCGCGGTGTTCGCCTCGGTGGACCGCGGACTCACCTTCCAGAAACGCCATCACTTCGGCGCCGACTGGGAGGGTGACATGGCCCTGGCCAGCAATGCCACGGCCAGCAGCCCGATCTTCGTCATTCACAAAGGCAAGTGCTTTCGATCCTTCGACAAAGGACTCACTTTCACCAAGACGGTCGACATCCAAACGACCGCCACCAAGGGCGTGGTGGCTCTCTCGCCGTCCGGTGGCCCTCACCTGTACACCGCCTTGCAAGTGGGCTCGAACTGGGAGTTGTATCGCTCGAACAATGGGGGGAATTCGTTTTCCTACCTGCAGTCGTTGACCGACTTCTGGGAGGTGATGATGGCCTCCCCTCTCGACCCGAATGTCCTCATCTATGGAGGCGTCGAAGCCTGGCGCTCCATGGATCAAGGAAACACGTTCCAGAAGGTCAACGCGTGGGGAGACTACTACGCAAGCCCCCACGACCATCTGCACGCAGACATGATGGGACTGCACGCCTACTTGGATCCAGACGACCCGGGGAAGGAGATCATGTTCTTCTCCACCGATGGCGGGGTGTATCGAAGCGAGGATGCGGGACAGTCGGTCGTCAATCTCTCGCTCACAGGATTGGGAGTCAGTCAGTACTACTCGACGCTCACCTCTGTCACCGATCCCGATTTGATTCAGGCGGGCTCCCAAGACCAAGGCTTCCAACGGGGGTTCCGGCAGGACTCCCTCGAACCGGGCCCCTCCACCGACTTCGAACAGCTGATCAGCGGCGATTATGGCCACCTGACTTCCTGGGACGGGAGCCACGACGTCGTGTTTGCGACCTACCCAGGGTTCGTGTTGATCTCCGAGGGAGAGGTCGACCCAATTCTGCACAGCACTCCCTACCCCAGCGGTGCGAGCAATCTGTGGCTGCCTCCCGTCGTCGCCGACCCCGGCAATCCGAACAACTTCTACTTTCTGGGGAACCATCTCTGGCGCGGGGTGCGCAGCGGAAATCTTTGGGCGTACGTGCAAGCCTCCGCCCGCAATTTCGCCGCAGGAGCCGGCAACTACCTCACGCGAATGGCCTTCGCCCCCTCGGACCCAAGTCGCGCCTACGCGGTGAACGACGCTGGCTTTCTGTACTACTCCGCGGACGGCGCCACCTCGTGGAACCTTTCCGTGCACTCAGCTCCTCCCGAACACTTCTTCTACGGCAACGCCCTCGCCGTCCATCCCACCAACCCGATGGAGGCTTATGTCGGCGGTTCGGGCTACAGCGGCGTCGCGATCCGCAAAACTACGGATGGCGGGGTGAGCTGGTCTGCGATGGACGAAGGGCTTCCGAACACACTCGTCTATGACTTGGCCTATTCCCATGACGGCACCGACGTTTACGCCGGCACCGAAACAGGAGCCTTCCGCCTCGGCTGTCTCTCTTCCAAGTGGCAGAACATCCTGGAAGCTCGAACCCCAATCACAGCCTATTGGTCCGTCGAAGCCGTGCCGGGGACTCCCATCATGCGGTTTGGCACCTACGGCCGAGGCATTTGGGACTACAAGGCCAGTGAGCTACCTCCCCTCGTTTTGTTTTCCGTCAAGAAGACTCTCGCCGTGGTGGATGGAACGACTTTGGCGGACGGCGACGTCGCCCAATACGACTGCGTCACCGGTACGGTCTCCCAGGTGCTCGACTTGAGCGACCTCGTGACCCGTCCCGTCGACGTCGATGCTCTCGCGATGTTGGAAGACGGAAGCTTCCTGCTCTCCTTCACCACGGCGGGCGACATCGATGGCCTGAAAGACGGCCCTCAGGGGGAACTGGTCATGGACGAGGACATTGTTCGCTTCGTCCCCACCATGACGGGAGAGGCCACCGACGGACACTTCGAATTCTACTTCGACGGATCGGATGTCGGACTTCGCGGAGCCGAACACGACATCGACGCACTCGGCATCGATGCGGAGGGCAATCTGCACCTGTCCTTGGCCGGAAACTGGAAGATTCACGGCACCCCGGATCGAAATGGCACTTCCCTTTCTTTATCGATGGCTCCCCCGCCTCGCGCGGTCCAAGTCTTGGAAGGCAACGACGAAGACATCCTTCAGTTCTCTCCGAAAAAGCTCGGGGCCGACACGCGCGGGACCTTCTCCTTGCTCCTCGATGGCAGCGCGCCCCAAGTTCGCCTTGCCAACGTCGGCGAGAACGTGGATGCCTATCACTACGATTTGGCCGATGGATCCCTGACGTTCTCGACCGAGGGCAACCACAGCGTTCCCATCAATCAGACTGGTCAGAGCAACGACTTGATCACCTTCGTGCCGTCCAGCCTTGGCGAGACCCCGACGGGGATCTGGATCCAGCTGTTCGATGGCAGCCAGATTCAAGTTGGCAGCAACATCGACGCCTTGCACATCATTCAGTAGACCTCCCCCTCGGGAATTCTCCTCGAAAACTGCGCACCGCACCGCCCTCTGGCGAGCCGACAGACTTTCGCCGGAAGAACCTCCGCAGCTTCCCCCGGGGGAAGGCGGATCCCTCCGGTTGGCCATCGTCGCCAGCCGAAGAAGATCTCTCGGAGGGCTCCATGCCGATCACGTCCACCGCCAACCAATGTCCCGAGTGTGGCTACCACAACGCCGGAGAGCCGCTGACTTGCGGGATGTGTGGCCGATTGTTCTCGCGACCGCCCTCCGCGACGCCCACTCCCCGCCCCGCCTTGACCGAGTCCCTTCCGGAGCCGGAAGAGTTCGAGCAGAGCAAGCCCCTTGGCATTCCCGAACCATGGTTCTGGATGTTGGTGGGCGCCGTCGCCGCCCCGGTGTTCACTCTCACCCCGATCCTCTCGATGATGGGATGGTTCTTGAGTTCGCTGACTCACGAAATGGGCCACACGGTGATGGCCTGGTTCCTCGGCATGCCAGCCTTCCCAGCCATTCGCCTGGACGGTCACGCAGCCTCGCTGCATGGAGAGCAGCGGGCCCTCCTCGCCCTCGCCATCAACCTGGCCCTCGCCGTCTGTGCTTGGAAGTTGCGCAAAGTTCGCGCGGCCGCAATCGCGATCGGAGTCTTGGCGGGGCTGTATCCCTTCGCGGCATTCGTCTCCACCACCTTGCGAGAAGTGCTCCATTTGGTCGCGGGTCACCTCGGAGAGCTGGCCTTCGCGACGATCTGCTTTTGGAGGACTCTCAGCGGGGGGTTTCGCGAGTCGCGATTGGAACGAGGCCTGTACGGCATGCTCGGCTGGTTCCTGGTGGGAGAGAACGTCGTCCTTTGCTGGGGGCTGGCGTTCAGCGCCGCCGCTCGCGCCTGGTATCAGCAGAATGGCTCCTTCGGCCTGACCAATGACTACCTGCGAGTCGCTCACGAGGTCCTCGGTTGTTCCCTGACCTCGGTGTCACTGGCCATGCTGCTGGCCGCCCTCGTGCCCGTGCCGCTGGCTTGGTGGATCTGGAAGCGCATGCCGGACTGATCCCCGCCCATGACTTCCCCCGGGGAGGCCGGGAATCAACTCGAGGGCACAAGCTCCAGGACGAGATCCTCGAATTCCTGGAAGTTGAACGCGGGATTCAGGTTCGCGGCACCCGGGTGCTTTCTTTGACGGACCGCGACCAAACGATGCTCGGGAACGATCACCAAGTACTGCCCCAGATAGCCTTCGGCGGAATAGGCACGGAGCCGTTCGGGATCTTCGGAGTCGTGACGCAGCCACCAGAGCAATCCGCAGCGGAGTCGTTCTCCGCGAATCTGAGTCGGCACCAGCATCTCTCGTAGGAATGACTGCGCCACGAGACGCTCGCCCCGCCAAACTCCATCGTCCAGCACGAGCTGTCCAATTCGAGCCAGATCGATGGCTTGGAGCTGCAAGCCGGCCATCCCGTGTGGGTTGCCCGCCGAGTCCTTCATCCACCCAAAGCGACCGGCCTCCATGCCGAGCGGTGCAAAGAGAGTCTCCCCCAGATATTCATCGATCGGTAACCCGGACACAGACTCCACGATCGCTGGAAGCAAGTTGGTCGCACGGTTGTTGTAGAAAAACGTGGTACCCGGCGGATCTTTCAGCGGTGCTTCGAGGGCGAATTGAACGATGTCGGGGCTGGCGTAGATGTTCTCTGTGGTGGGTTTCGCCGCCAGCCCGGACGTGTGGTTCAGCAGATGCCGGATGGTGATCTGTTGACGGCCATCCTCTGCCCAATCCTCGAACAAGCTCGAAACCGGCACGTCGAGCGACTCCAGCGCGCCTTCTTCGATCAGCGCGCCGAAAGCCAAGCTCACCACCGACTTGGTCGCGGACATGGTCTCGATCGCAAGCCGCGGTTCCCCAAAGGTCCGCTCACACAAAAGTTGGCCGTCCCGGATCACCAACACGGCACTGCTTTGGGTCTCTCCTGCCTTCTGAACGAGTTTTCGAAGGGCCTCTGCGTCCACTCCCTGGACCTCGGTCGCGCGAGGGAACGAGTCGTGCTCCACCAAACCCGGTTCGAACAGCGGCACGGACTCCGTACCCGCCAGGATCAAGCAACACCAAAGCCACCCCATCATCCCTCGCTCCTTGGATCTCTCTCATCAACCCCCGGCCCCTCACCGGCCGGTGTCCCTCGGAACCGACTCGTAAATCCTCACGGGTGGCTCCCCGGGAAAGATACTGACGAGACAGGAAAAGGTTCGGGGACGAACTTTCATTCGGCACGGGGCACGGCGCCCGACCGGTTGGCTTCCCACCAGTCCAGAATTGCGCGAGCGGTGACTTCGTGGCCATGGCCGTTGGGGTGCCAGTCGTCCCGGGCCAGAAACAGCTGCCTGTCGCCTTGCGATCCGCCTCGAGTGAACGGCTCCAAGAGAGACTGCCAGGGAGTCCCCCGCTGGCTTAACTCTTCCTCGAAGGCCCGGGCGGAGGGCAACCGGCGACCCGCGGCCACCTCTCGCGAAGTGGGAAAGGACAGCAGAAGGAAGCCCGCTCCCGAAGCGACGGCCTCCTCCCGAATCCGTCCGACCGCTTCGGCACTGGCTTGCACCGTCTTCCGAGACTGCGGCTGGGCGGCGAAGGCCTCCTCGATCTTGTCGCCAAGACTCGCACGATGCTGTTTCAGTTTGAAGTTCAGCGCCAGCATCTTGTAAAGGTGCGACGCATGGGACAAACGGGGTTCCAGCTTGCGGCGTCGCAGTCGTTCGTAGGCCTCGGCATTGGCACACAGGTAGCCATTGATGACGTGATGCCGGTGGACCACTGCCGCCGTGGGGTCCATGGTGAAGTCGTTGTTCAGCCAACCCAGCAGGACCAGCGTCGGCTGCCGTTCCGGGAGAAGCTCCCGCAGGGTAGCCAGGGACTCCGCGGTCCCGTAGGCAGTGACTCCCGCGTTCCAGACCACCACGTCATGACCACGGTCCCGGAGCATGGTTTCCAGACGGACGCAAAACGTCTGCTCGTCTCTCACCCCGAGTCCGAAAGTGGTCGAATCTCCCAGAACGAGAATGCGCTCCGCGCACTGCAGATCGCCCGGATGAAACTCACGTCCGCGAAAGCCCTGACGATTGGTCCGAGTAGGAACTTTCTCGAGATAGTCGGCGTAGTAGCCAACGTAGGAGCTCTGATTGGCGAATCCCCGTGTCTCATGAAACTCATGGATCCCCGGGTGAAATTCCCGGCGCAGATGCACCTCGGGGTACATCCATCTCACCACCCCTTCCGCAACCCCGACGCCCATCAGCAGGGTGGAGGCAAACAGGACGAGTTTCGCTCTCAATGTTCGACGAGCTCGTAACCGTCGCCGCCCTCTCGAACTCGAATGGTGCAACGAACAGGAAGGTCGACGAAGCGCTGGGTCGTGTCGGAAGTCGGCCAGAGGACCTCCAGTTCTTCGACCCGAGTCGCTTTTCCGAGACCCAGGGGTTGATGGTACGGACTGGCGCCGAAGCTCCCTCCCGAGGAAACCCAGCGGTGCAACCATTGAGACCTGCCGTCCACTTCCACTCGGGCCCGAATTCTTGCTCCGACTCCAAAGCGATCCGATTGCTGCCCCACGAGTTGGACGCCGATCCAGGCGTTGCCGAATCCAGGGTTCTCGTTCAGGGCATTGTGAAATCCGTCCCCACGGAAAGCTCCCCCGAGCTGTTGAAACACGTCCAGGTCTCCGTCGCCATCGAAGTCCACGAAACTGACCGCGTGCCCCTTTTGCAAGTGACCAAAGCCACCGGCCGAGGTCACGTCCACGAATCCCTTGCCTGGACGGTTCCAGAACACCCGGTTGGGCATCAGAGCCGCATAGTCCGGAAATCCTGTGGCACAGTAGAGATCCGGGAATCCGTCGTAGTCCAGATCGCCGTGATTGGACCCCATCACACAAGTCGACACGCCCAACCCTAAGGACTCGGTGACGTCTTCGAATCGGCCCTTGCCATCATTGCGGTACAGAGTCCCGTATTCGGCTCCCAGCTCCAGCCCCAAATAGGATCCCGCCACGGCGGGAATGTTCTGTTCGTAGGTTGATACATAGAGATCCAAGTCGCCATCGTTGTCGTAGTCGAAGAACCAAGAGCTGAAGCTTGCCAGCGGATGAATCACGCCTCGTTCTTGGGCAACGTCTACGAAGGTCCCATCGCCCTGGTTGAGGTAAAGGCGGTTCTCCCCAAGCAGGTTCGACACGAACAAGTCGAAGTCTCGGTCCCCATCGATGTCGCCGAACACCACCGCTTTTGCTTCTCGGTCGTTGGCAACTCCTGCCTCCGCGGTGACGTCCTCGAAGGTGCCGTCTCCCCGATTGCGGAACAACTGGGTCGGGCAGGAGAACCCTCGCCCGGACTCGTTGCCGACGCATAGGTCCAGGTCCCCGTCCAGGTCGTAGTCGGCGAACGCCGCGGTCTGGGTGGGATAAGCGGACGTCAGTCCCGCCGCGAAGGTCACATCGGTGAATCGACAGTCGCCGTCGTTGCGAAGCAGGGAGTTGGGAATCTGCCCACCGGCCGCCAACCACGCCCCGCGGAGAACCAGTACGTCGTGGTCCCCGTCGTTGTCGTAGTCCCCGTGAACCAGGTTCAGGCCGCCGAAGATCTCGCTCAACCCGGCCGCCTCGGTCACCTCGGTGAATCGCTGGTTGTCCTCGTTGCGAAACACCCGGACGGGTTCCGAGGGATCCCAGCTCGAGTTCATCAGATCGATGTCTCCATCCCCGTCCAGATCCTCGGCGACCGAGCCCCCGCTCAAGTTGAACGTGTCGAGACCGAGTTCGGGGGCGACGTTGGGAAACTCGGGAAACGGGACGGGGCTGGCGAAACGCTCCGCCGGAATGGCCAAGTCGTCCGGCACCTCTTCCGGGTACTTGCCGACTGTCATCGCCGCAATGTTGAGCAACCAGCGAGTCATCACGTGGGTCGGAGAGTCCGGCGGAGCCATCTTCGTGACCCGGTGAAAGTGTTGCATGGCGATGGTCGAAGGTCGCGGATCGGTGTGGATTCCTCCGCCTCGAATGGGAAACACGCAACTCTCTGCATTGTGAACGGCCACACAGTGTTGGTTCTCGCCGAGTCGCAGGTACGCCATGCCCACCCGAAACGACGACTCTACCGCTCGGGCCCGCCGAACTTCCCGCGGCAACTGAGGAACCAGCTCGAGACCTTGCAACAGCGTGACGATCGCCCGTTCTACCTGACCGGCCCGTAACTCCAGGTTCCCCAGTTGATGCAGAAGCGACCAACGCTCATCTACGGGGGTCCCTTCCGGCAACTCACGAATCTTCTTTCGTGTTGCTTTCAGTTCTCGAGTCCCCAAGAACGGATCGACTTCGTTCATGCGTTCCCGCACATTGCGAAGCACTTCCACCATCGCCTGATGACTGGCCGTTTCCGGGCCTTGGGTCGGAGCGCTTGGCTCGGCAGTGGATTGAATGACGACCCCGAAGAGCGTGCAGGTACCGAGCAGAAAAGAGAGGCAGATCAAGGCAGACTCGTCTCAGAACTCGCGTCGTTCAGAAGCCCAGAAGAGAAGCTCGAGGCTCCCCCAACGAATTGTAGCTCGATCTCGCGAGTTGGGCGGAGCCAGATCTCCTCCCGCCAACCGACGCGAAATTCGTTCGAGTCCCCCACCGGAAACGGTGAATCCGGCGGCGACGCAAGAGGACCGAGGGCTCATACTCCGGCCAGAGAATTCTCGGCGGGAGCGGGTGCTTCCAGAGGCTTGCGAGCCCCGGCCCGGATGATCAGCAAGCCCAACAGGATGATCCCGCCGCCGATCCACTGAGCCGTCGCCGGAACTTCTCCGAGCAGCAGGTAGGCGAACAGGATTCCCAGGAACGGCGACAGCATCGAGAGATTCGCGACGGTGCCCGGCGGCACTCGAGTCAATCCGTGGTACCAGGCAAGCTGCCCGAGGACGACAACGATCACGGCATACACGGTCATCACCACCCAGAGATCTCCGCGAAATGCGTCGGCGAAGTGCTCAGCGCCATACAGCACGATCGCCACGACGAAAAAGGCCAGTGCGGAAAAGAAGTTTCGGACAAACACGAAGGTCCCGAGTTCGACGTGATTCAGCAGCCGACGCACCAACAGCGCGGCGACGGCTTGAAGCACCGACGCGATGGCGACCAAGTAGTCCCCCTCCATCAACTTCCCCATCCCCTGAATCCACACCAGGGCACTGACACCGAGCAGGATCACGGCATAGCCGGCCATCTGAATCCTGGTCAAGAGCGCCGACGCGAACAGGAACGACAGAAGCGCGTAGGCCACCGATTCGAAACGGCCGATCAGGACCACGTTGGTCACCGTGGTTCCTTGCAGCGCAGTGAATAACAACATGGGAATGGCGACGGCCAACGCGATGTTGACGATCAGAAGCCCTTGGGCGCGCGGGGTGGTCCGCCGAAGATCCTTCCAAATGGACGTGGGCCGGAACAACACGCTGACAACCAACCCACCCAAGAGATTGCCGACGAACAGGACGTTGCAAAAGGAAATCGCCGCAGGCTCGTCAACGCCCAGGGAACCACCGTTTTCGATCAGCCACTTGACCAACGCACTCGACAGCGCGAGAACGGTAATCCCGAGAAACAAGATCCCGCGGTCTTTCATCCTCTCTCCTTCCCATGGACGGAGAGAGGACGATAGACGGCCGTGGCATCAGGAAAAACGGCTTCCCTGACGAAAGATCAACCAGCCAGGCCGGTCGCCGGTCGGGGTTTGCGCAGAGCCACGATGCCGGCCCCGGTCAAGACGGCGAGAAACGCCAACATCCCCCACTCGGACAGAGTCGGCACCGCGTTGCCACCCGCACTCACGAAGGTCACGGTGAGCAAGGGGCGGTTCTCGGGAACCGGACGCTCCCGGGTATCGAATCGCTTGGCCGTCTGATTGCCACCAGTTTCGTCCCCGAGGAGGACCCAACCAAAGTTGCTGGAGGGAGTGTCGTACCAGGCCTGAACGTCGGAGACCATGCCGCTGCTGGACCAGGTGTAAGTTCCCACCGCGCCCACCGTTTGAGTCGCGCTCGACGAGGCCACGAAGTCACCGCCCGCGGAACTCCAAAAGCCCGTGCTGAAACTGGTGTGGATCCAGGTGGCATCACCCGTCGTCGAGGCAGCTCCCTCTCCTTCCAGCCCCGACGCGTCGGACGTTCCCTCGCCCCAGTCCGCGGTGACCCGATGGAGTGCCGCATCCGTGTCCCCCGCCACCGTGCGAGTCATCGTCAGTTGCAACGAAACGTCCGTGATCACCGAATCGGGGGGAATGGATGACAGATCGAACGCCATCAAGGCCCGCCGCAACAATCCGGTATTGGTCCGGCCGGCGAACATGCGGACACCGGCACCATTGCTGAGCGCCCCGGTCACACTTTCGTAGAGGGTGTTGTCCTTGGAAGGTTCGAGGACGACGGTCCCCGCAGTCGCGGTCGAGGTCATGGCGGCCAAGGCGACCGTCGCGAGCCAGGATCGATGGGTGTTCATTCCAGTTTCTCCGGTTCTTCGTTCCATAGTCTGCGGGGTAGTTCCTCGGGAGATAGCGCACCCCGGGGGGCCAAGGCCACTTTTTCAGCGGCGAAACCGGGTCCCGGCGCACCCTCCCCCGGTGGGAGTCTGGAAAAGCGCGGAACGCGATCTACGGACGATTCACGTGCAGCACCGACTGGCGTTGCGGATTGAGGTGGAGCTGCAACACATCGGGGCGACTGTAGTGTCCAGAGTAGTCGAGGTTGTGGCGCTCCTGGTCCACCGTCGCCCGATCGAGTTCCACGGTCAGCAGCTCTTCCCGTCCGACCGAGGGTTCCAGCAACCATTCGCCTCGTGGGTCCGCCACCGCCGACCCACCGTCCAGGAGAACTTCTTCCTCGCTCGCCACCAAACGATCGCGATGCGGAATGTCCGAGGGAATGTCCGAGGCACGCAACAAGCTGCAAGCAGACACCACGAAGCTCCGTCCTTCCAGGGCCAGGAATCGGGTGATGTCGCGGGTGTTTCGTTCGCATCCGGGCCAAATCGCGACGTGCAGGTTCTCCCCCTGGGCATGAAGCGCGGCACGGGCCAGCGGCAGCCAGTTCTCCCAGCAGTTCAGCGCTCCCAAGGTGAATGGTGGAATGGAGTGAGTGACCAAGCCCGCCCCATCGCCAACGGACCAGGCCAAGCGCTCTTCGTAGGTCGGCATCAACTTGCGGTGCACGGACCCGATCGCGCCTTCGGCATCGATGTAGACGCAGGAGCAGTACAGGCTGTGTCCTCCTCGATCGAAGGCTCGTTCCATCGTTCCAAGAACCACCGAGATTTTTCCGTCTCGGGCCGCGTCACACACGCCCTGCAGATGCCCGGCCTCGGGCTGCACGGCCTGCTCCAAGTAGCGCGCGTGAATCTCCTTCTGATCGGCGGCATCGAACCGGGCACCGTCCGTTCGAGAAAGCCACACCGGGTAGCCGGGCACCAGCGCCTCACCGAACACGACCAAACGGCAATCGGCTTGCGCGGCTTCTCGGACTCTCGCGACGACTTTTTCCAACGTCGCTTCGCGATTCAGGAACACCGGAGCAATCTGGGCAATGGCGACGCGCATGAATCACTCCCGCGGTTTGGAAAGCTCTTGCGGCTGGTTAGCGCAAGATTCTGCTGGGATACGGACGCCGCGCTTCCGCCGGATGGCGATAGCAATGCAACAGTCCCAACAATCCCAGCTGGACCATCGTGGCCGGAGCCAGAGCCGGGGTGGCGCCTCGCAAAGCCTCCCAAATCAGCTCGAAACCGGCGAGATTCGGATACATCTCTTTCTCAAACTCGGCGTTCCCGTCGAAATGAAGATAGAGCCCGACGAGCCCGGCGAGTACGAACAGCCCCATGCACCCGCGCAACAGTCGAATCGCGACCGGATCGCGTCGCCAGAGAACGAGAAAGCACGCCACGAGGCCGAGTCCGAGCAACACCACGGGGACCAGCTGCCAAGGATCCTCGTAATGCCCGATCAACCACAGATCCGCCAGGGCTCCGGTCATGCCGAGGATCAACAGGGCCAGCAACCAGCCACGCAGCCGCTGCAGCGTGTCCGGCTCCCGAGACGGCTCGAGCGAACTCACTGGCCCTTGGGCGCCACCACGAAGACGTAGCGCTCGAGACGAGCCACTTCCTTGTCATCCACGTACTTGCCGATTTCGCGGCGGAACTGCTCGATGCTCACGTACGGCCGATACTCCATGAACTCGTGACAGATCTTCTTGCCGACACCGGGAATGCTGAGGAAATCTTCCTCGGAGGCTTCGTTGAGGTCCATGGGCACGAAAACGAACTGTTCGAGACGAGCAACTTCTTCGTCATCGACGTACTTGCCCATCTCGCGGCGGAACTGGGCCAGTTTTCGATACGGACGGTACTCCTCGAACTCGTGGGCCATTTTCTTGCCCACCCTCGGAACTCGCAGGATGTCTTCTTCGCTGGCGGTGTTCAGGTTCAGTGGCACGAACATTTTCTCGTACACCGCTTGGATCTGCTCGTCCTTCAACTTCTTCACCAGCACTTCGTGCAACTCGCCCACCTTCAGGAACGGGCGCTGGGCAACAAGTCGCTCGATCAGCTCGTCGTCCAGGTGAGGAACCTCGGCAAGTTCCTTTTCCGTCGCCAGGTTCGGGTTCAGGACTGCGGTGTTCGCTCCCACCTGACCCAGGCCAGGAGCTGCGGTGAGCATCCCGATCAAAGCGGTCAGGCTCAGCATCTTGAGTTTCATTCCGTCCTCACAATTCCGGGAGCGATGGCCGCTCCGATGAATGTCGAGTCGACGTCACCGCCGGACTCGGAGAAGAGCGTCACTCGGTGTAACCCAGCGCCTGGAGTTGGTCGAGAGTCTCTTGACTCAGCTCGATTTCCAGGGACTGGACGCTCTTCCCGACCATCTTGGCAATTTCGAGCAGGTCCCGGGCCTCTGCAATCAAGGAATTCGTCAGTTCTGGATCTTGAGATTCTCGGTCCTGCAATTCGCCCGGATCCTTGCGGTACTCGTACAACTGGGAATGGCCGATCTTCGACGCGTGGAGCAACCGCCAGCGATCGGTGGTCAATGCAACCTGAGTGTGGCGGGTCCCATCCGGCAGGCGGGCACCGCTGCACTCCGACAGGATCACCCTCGGTGGTCCCTCCTCGACGAACTCCCCCACCATGCCGGACAAGTCCTCCCCTGCCGCGTAGGGAGACGAATCCACCCCGGCGAGCGCACACAGTGTCGGCAAGACGTCGAGGGTACTGACCTGGGAAGAAACCACTCTCGACTCGATGCCCGGCCCCACGAAGAACAACGGAACGTGGACCAATTCACGATAGAGAGTCCGACCATGGCCAAAGCCGCCATGATCCATGAGCTCATCGCCGTGGTCGGCGGTGAAGGCGAGCACCACCTGGTCCAAGAGTTGACGACGCTCCAACTCTCCCCACAGGTCTTTCAGCAGATCATCGAGGTAGGCGATTTGCCCGTCGTACAAATCGATGGTGAACTGCAAGTCTTCGGGAGTCGGCTCGGACTCAGGAACGCCTTTGGTGTAGAGATCCGTGCCTGGTCGGCTTACGAATTGGGAATGGTAGGGCTCGGGACTCTCGTAGGGATTGTGCACGTCCATGTAGTGCAGGTAGAGGAAGAACGGAGTGGAACCGCTCCCATCCAACCACTCCAAGGCCGCGGCATTGACTTTGTCCCCCCGGCCGTAAAAGGAAGCCGCACTGTCTCGCAAGTGAACATTCACCCCTTGCAGCGCCGAAGCTTCCTCGGTCAACATGCTCTCGAAGTGGCTTCCCACCACGTAGTAGTAGTCTTCGAATCCCTGGTCGTAGCCATACCCGGGGGAAAGATGGGGGTTGGTGGCGACGGCCACGGTGCGGTACCCCACTTCTCGAAAGATCTCGGCCAAGGTGATTGGCTCTGGTCCAAGAATCAAACCCGAGCGCACCGCTTTGTGACTGCTCGGATACATCGAAGTAAAGATCGAGGCCACCGACGCCGCAGTCTGCGGATAGGTGCTGAAACAATGTTCGAAGCGGGTTCCTTGCGACGCGAGTTCGTCGAGGAACGGACTGGTGTTCCGGGAATAGCCGTAGCTGCCGAGATGATCGGCGCGCAAGGTGTCCACGCAGATCAAAAGCACGCTGAGTTGATCTGAGGGCGGATACTGGCGAGCGGTGGGAGCCAGCCGGCTTTCTGGGTAACGAGGCTCGGCTTTCGCGGAGGCCCGATCCGAGCGAGACTCCGAGTCTCCTTGTCCACACCCAGCAAGAACTCCGAGAGCCATCGCCCACGGGAACGTCGTTGCAAGAAAGCGATCGCGACGTGGCATCACGGAAACTTCGGGTCCGGATCGAATTTGACTTCCCCATCCATCGGTCGCGCCCACCCACCGGTCTCGACCGCCGCGCCCTCGCAAGACTGTCGAAAAACCCGCCGAAGGCCCCGAAACTGGCAGCCCACCCAGTCCATCCGCACAGAAGCGACACCAGGGTCTTCCTGGAGCTCGGGGACCAAACCTTCGGCGTGGTCCGTTCCCCGGCGTCAAAGAAACGACACTGTCAATCCATTCTCGCCAGGAGGCGACCCTGAGCAAGCGCCTCTCGACCCGTGAGTCTGAAAGACTTTCCGACGAGGCTGCTCAAGGCGCTGGCACACGAGAATCGATAGCTCTCCAAGATTGCCGCGACCCATCCGAGAGCCTCTCCCGCATCAACGAGGTGCCCGGAAACCGCGGAGGCCGGGACGGCTCATCAGGGGGAGAGGATCATCGTGCATCGAGGGGGGACGATTCTGCTTGGCATCCTGTTGGCTGGATGTAGTTCCACGGTCCCCCCATCCGTCTCCCCTCCGCCAAGTTCCCCCCCGAAGTTCCGAATCCGCGGACTCTGGGACCCATCCGATCCCCCCCGGCAATCTCTCCCTCGAATCGTCGTGGCTCACGGCGAGCACGAGGAAGCGGGCTCCTCTCCCTCTCCCGTCGAGATTCGTCGGCACGAAGGAGTCCTGGTCCCTTCGTTCACAGTGGTCCCGGTCGGGACGGACCTCCAATTCCAGAACGACGAGGACATCTACCATCAGTTCTTCTCTTCGTCCGAAGGCAATGAGTTCGAGGGCACGATGTTGGAACCCGGCTCTGCCGGAACCGTCTCGCTTCGGTCCCCGGGCATCATTCACGTGTACTGTTCCCTTCACGCAGAGAAGCAGGCCACGATCATCGTGGTTCCCTCGCGTCGATTTCAGGTGCTCCCGCCCAACGGACTGTTCGCTTTTCCCGACCTCGAACCCGGAACGTACGTCGTCGAAACTTGGAACCAAGACGGACGGGAACAAACGGCCTCCGTTTCCCTGCCGTCGGACGAAGCCGAGCGCCTCTACTTCCCGTCGGATTCCGGAGACGGATCCGACTCTCCATGAAGACGGTAAGGTTCCTGCGGCTGACCTTGGGTGCTCGCCTGCTGCTGGTTCTCCTCGGCGTGGTCACTGCCACGACCGTGCTCACCCTTCTGCTCCAGGATCGCTCGTTGCAATCCGACTTGGAACGGTTGGCGCGAAGCCGGCTGCAAGAAGCCAGTGAGGTCGCCGAGCAGCTGATCCAGGAAGCTCTGGAAACCCAGCTCGAACGCTACGAGGCGATTGCCGCCACCCCCCAGTTCCAGGCCAACGTCGAGTCACGCCATGTTCCGACCTTGTCGCATTTCGCCCAGGAGATCGTCGAGCAGCAACCCGAGACCGCGGTGTTCTTCTTCGATCCTCAGGGGAAGATCCTCGCGGGCAACGACCCACACGGACTTGCCGAGTCCGCCCACCGGGCACTCGCGTCGGCTCGAACCGCGAACGGATCGGCGGCTCGATCCCACACTTCCCTAGTGGAGCATCATCAGCGCCTGTACTCGCTGACTTCGGTGCCTTGGGGAGAGCTTGAGTTTGCGGGGGCCTTGGTGTGCTTAGAGCCCGTCGACTTGGCTCAACTCGAAAAGTGGTCGAAGATCTGCCGCGCCTCACTCGTCGTCGAACCCGCGGTCGACACCGAGGCCCTGACGCTCCCCATTCGAGACTTCGGGAAGCGGGAACTACAGGTTGCGACATCCCTTCAGGCCGAACGCAAAGCCCTGGCCAATTCTCGAACCAACCTACTAATGGCCGCCCTCGTGAGTGTCAGTCTGGCCGCGGCGGTGAGCGTTCTCCTCGCCCGCCACTTCGTGCGTCCGATTCGTGCGATCCAGTCCGCCACGGAACGAATCGCTGCGGGGGACTTTCAGTTTCGATTGGAAGTGAATCGTCAAGATGAACTGGGCGACGTGGCGCAAGCCTGGAACCTGATGCTGGACGGCTTGAATCGCAACATCCGCAAGCGCATTCGGGCAGAGAAGAAGTTCCAACACTTGGCCCAGTTCGACGGCCTCACCGGCCTGGCCAACCGCCGCCAGATGGAAGAAACACTGACCGCATGGCTCGAGGAAGAGAAAGCCGAAGCCCCCGGGGGATCGCCTCTCACCAGCCTCGCAATCCTGCACGTCGACCTGGATCGATTCCAGGACGTCCACGAGACATTCGGTCATGCCAGCGGAGACTCGCTGCTTCGTGAGGTTTCCCGTCGGTTCAAGACCGTCGTCCAAGAAGCGAGTTCGGCGCCCACACTGCTGGCTCGAACGGAGAGTGACGAATTCGTCTGGGTTGTTCCTCAGATCAGCGACCGCACCCAAGTCGATCGCCTGGCTCAGAGTCTGCTGAGCGCACTGGAACCCTCCTTCGCCGTGGAAGATCAGGAAATCGCTCTTGGCGCCAGTCTCGGAATCGCCATGTTCCCCGACGACGCAGACGACGCGGAGACGTTGCTGCGCTACGCCGCCATGGCCGTCGCTCAAGCAAAGAATCAGGGCGGCAACATCTACGCTTTCTACACCGACTCCTTGCCCCGAATCGCGTCCAAGCGCCTCGCCCTCGAGAACCAGCTGCGGCGCGCGCTGGAAGACCAAGAGTTCGATCTGCACTACCAACCCAAGGTGCAGCTCTCGACCGGAAAGATCGCCGGCTTCGAAGCCCTCTTGCGCTGGCACAGTCCGGAACACGGGTTCGTGAACCCCGCTGAGTTCGTGCCGTTGGCGGAGGAAACCGGGGCGATCGTTCCCATCGGCGAATGGGCGCTTCGTCAGGCGGTTCAGCAGTCCTTGACCTGGCAGGAGGTCGGGCTTCCCGCGGTGCCGATCTCGGTCAACGTGTCGGCCCGGCAAGTCGAGGAACGCGCCGACCTGGTCAGCTTCGTCGCCGATCTCTTGGCAGAGTCAGGACTGGACCCGCGTCTGCTCGATCTGGAGATCACCGAGAGTTCCTTGCTACGAGATCAAGAGGGCTCGGTGGAGCTGTTCCATCGCCTGCGGGCTTTGGGAGTCACCCTTTCCCTGGACGATTTCGGCACTGGGTATTCGTCCCTCGCCTATTTGCGACAGCTTCCGGTTGACACACTGAAGGTCGACCGAGCGTTCGTTCCCGGCACGGACTCGGGCGACGAAGACGCCAAGCTCATTGGTTCGATCATCGCCATGGCCAAGGTCCTCAACCTCAAAGTGGTCGTGGAAGGCGTGGAAACCTGGAAGCAACGACGCTTCCTGGAAGCGATGGGCTGTGACCAGATTCAAGGGTACGTGTTCAGCGAACCCGTGGATGGCGCGGGAGCCGAAGAGCTCCTTCGCAAGAAGCGCCTGACCATGCGACGCAAGAAGGCGGTGAAGGCAGAGCCGTAGAGCCAGCCGGTTCCGCCAGGGTTGCGGACCTCGGGCTCAGTTCAACTCGTGGACCGACATTCCCTGCATGCGGTACAAGCTCTCGATCACTCCGGTTTCATCTTTGACGGGCCCGACTTCCAGGGTCCCGACCACGAGCACGCTGCCATAGGACAAGGTCTCGAGAGGCTTGTCTTCTGGCATGTCGACTCGAATCCACTCGTTCACCGCCGGCATCGAACCGAAACAGCATTCCCCGAAAGAACCGGTCAGGAGGAACTTGGGAATGACTCCGTCCTTCATGCCAAGCGGTTGAATGTAGCCTTCGATCGCAACTCGAGTCCCGTTCAGGTTGCGAACGAACTCGGGAATTCCCTCCAGAGATGGGGCTTCCTCGTTTTCGGAGCCGTCCACTTCCGCGACCGGCTCTTCCCCTTCGGAGTCGGCAGGCTCGACGGCCGCGGGGGTGCTCCCGGCTTCCGGATCGGCCTCGGTCACCGCCGCCAACGAGGGTGTGCTTTCCTCCGCAGAGGCGTCCGCGGCGAGCTCGGACGAATCGTCCGTCGCATTCGCAGCTTTCGGATTTTCCCCCTCCGTGTCCGTCGTTTCTGGATCCGCGGACGAGACCTCCGTGTCGGGAGCGTCCCACGGCGAATCCGTGAAGGAACCGGAAGCTCCCCCGTAGCCGCGATGAGGATCCAGGAACTGGCCCTGAGATCCGTCGTCGTAGTAGAACGATGCCAGCTTGTAGAAGCTCACCACCGTGGCTTCTGAATCCGTCGCAATCTTCTCGATGGCAGCTTTGCGCTTCGCCATCTGGATCTTCCAGCGAGGAATCCGGGTTTCCTTGGTTTCCTCTTTGTCGGCGTCACTGTCGATCGCCGCGCCGCGGATCACTCCGCCGGAGGACGAGTCGGAGTCCTCCGAAGATCCGCAGCCCGAGGTCATCACCAGAAGCACGGGGGCCAGCAGCGGAAGCAAGAAGTTCTTGGCGGCTCGGAAACTCATGATCGTCTCACTCTTGGGAGGCATCCGCTCTTTCGTCGATGCCATCCGGATAGCTCACGGCCAGGTTCGAGAAAGCCCGTCCACGAACTTCGAGCTTCTCCAGGGCGCCGGCAAAGCTCGAAACCCCCTCCAACAAGGCACTCTTGACCTTGAACTCAGAGCTGTCACCCACGGTTTCGCCGGTCAGCGCATTGGCCACCGCGTCGAGAGTCACGGTCCCCGGAGGATCGGTCAGAACGAGTTTCAGGGTCTCTTGGGTGACGCGCAATGCCCCTTCCGCTTCCTCGTCCAAGATGTACGCGCGCAGGGTCCCGTCGCTGGAATCCAGGACGAGCTCGAAATGCGCGTATTCGGCACCAACGACCATCAACGCTCCCCCGTGGGGAGCCACGTGGTCGTGACCCGCGTGGTCGTCGTGATGATCTTCTCCGTGATCGTGATCGTGCGGATGAGCATGGTCGTGACCATGCTCGCCCCCACATCCGGTGCCCCCCAAACAAGCCAAAAGTACCCAGCGACGCATGATGGCTTCCGCTCCTCGTCAGGATGTCGGTGAGAGATTGTCTGCGACGTGCGTCCGATACGCCTTCATCGCGGGAACCATGCCGGCCAGCGCCCCCAGCAACATCATGGCCAGGGGCGTCCAAAGGAGCGCGGGATGAAACGCCAAAGCGCTCAAGACCACTCCTGTCCGACCTTGAATGAGATTTGCCGACGCCAACAGGATTCCTGACTGCACCAGGACGCCGACCAGGGATCCCATCGCCGCAATGGTCACCGCCTCGAGGACGATGACGGAAAACACCGTCCCACGTCGAGCTCCCAGAGCGCGGAGAATCGCAAACTCTCGGCGTCGCTCGTTCATGGTGTTGTACAGACTGATGAGCACGGAAAGCATGGCCACGAGCACCACCAGGTAGGCCACCACTTCCAGGATCTTGTTCATCCACCCCATTTTTTCGAACAGCTCCGCCATGACCGCTCCGATGGGCCAAGCCAGTGTCGCAGCCGTGCCCTGTTGGTTGATCATCCGGGACAGCTGAATTCCGGCCTGGGGCGAGCGGAACTTCAACATCACCGCGCTGACTTCCTTGAATTCGTCTGGGATCTCTTCTCCCGCCTTGGCGCGGAACTCTTCTTCTTGATTTTTGCCGCGAAGGACGTGGCCGCCCAGCCGGAAGATCCCTTCCAATGGAATCCACACGACCCGGTCCGACGGCGAACCCGTCGGCTCCAGGATGCCGACCACCACATACTCCTCGGCGTGACGCTGATCTTCCTGGAACTGGAAGCCGTGATAGGGAGAGAACTTGTCGCCGCGCTTCAGCCCCGTGCGTTCCGCCACCAGACTGCCAATCACCGCCTCGCGATAGCGAGGATCGAACACCTGCCCGGAGCGCGTCTTCATCCGCTGTCCCTGGCGGTACTCGAACTCGGTGAAGATCTCGGGAGTCGTCCCGACGATTCGGAAGCCGCGATAGTTGTCCCCCACGGCGTAGGGAATCGCCAGTTCCACCCGCGGATCCGAGCGAATCTGTTGGTACAGGTCCCAAGGGATGTTGCCGGGGGAGGTTTCCAGGTGAAACACGGTGTTGAGGACGAGTTGCAAATCGCTCCCTCGGGCTCCGAGCACCGCGTCAAAGCCAACATTCCCTCCGGTGAAGGCACGAGTCGCCTGACGATTGACGTTGAACAACGCCATCACCAATCCGCTGCCTAAGGCCAACGCCAGGATGGTCAGCACCGAGGAGACGGCGTGCTGGGACAAACTCCGGCGAACGATGAGAAAGCGAGTCACGCGGTCGTTCCGTGCTGGGCCTGGTTCAATTCGGAGAGGTCGAGGTTCTCTTCCATCTGCTCGAGGATCGCCGGGTCGTGACTGACCAAGAGCAAGGCAGCTCCTTGTTCCCGACAGACGCCAGACAAGAGTCCCATCGCCTGCATGGCATGGGCGGGATCCAGATTGCCGGTCGGCTCGTCGGCAAGGACCAGGCGGGGCCGATTGGCCAGGGCCCGGGCCACCGCCACGCGCTGCTGCTGTCCGACGGAAAGCTGCCGGGGCCGGTGGTGCAATCGATCCCCCATGCCCAATCTCTGCAGCAACTGGGTCGCTGCCCCGACGTCCGCCTTGCCCCCGAACATCATCCCGAGCAAGACATTTTCGAGCGCCGAATAGCCCTGCAAGAGATGGAAGCTCTGAAACACGTAACCGAGCTGCTCGGCGCGAATCCGGTCACGGTTCGCTTCGGAGCAGGACTGGAGGTCGGTGCCGTCCAACAAAACCTGGCCGGAGTCCGCCTTCAGGATTCCGGCGATCAGGTGAAGCAGGGTGGTCTTTCCCGAACCACTGCGTCCTGCCAGACCGACTTGGCGTGACTCTTCGACCGCCAAGTGAGGCACCTCCAGGATCGCGACCTCTTGGCCGTCTGGTTGCCGGTACCCCTTCTTCAGATTTCGAATCTCGAGCAGCGCCATGGCGTCCTGAGTTCCTGGCGTTTTGCGGCTTCGCGAGCGCCGTCGTCTTGTTTTCACCGCTTCCCAGCAAGCCAGAGATCTTAACCCGGAGGCGCTCCCCACTCTCTGCGAAACGCGGTTCCTGTCATCGCGGCATGGGCCCATCGGGAACCTTTCTCGCGGTCCCGATGATCGGCAGGCGCAACCTCGAACGGAAAACAAATCCCTCCCACGGAGAAGCGGGTGAATGGCGCTCCCGGATCCACAAGGCCGGGGGGATCACCAGACGAAGACTTTGCAAGTGATCCGCGAATCGTGAGGGGACCGTGGAGTCGCAAGCACCATCGAGCGTCCCCGGCAAATCTTTTCCCGAGCCGTCAACAGTGACACTTCTCCGGGCTACTCATCTCTGCTCCCCGCCCCCTTGGCGAAACACTCTCCCGCTTCGACTCATCCCCCCTTGCTCTCCATTCCTCAGCTCCTCCCCTTGGGGAAATGATCGAGCAATGCAACGACTGACGAAACTCCCATGTCGCATTTGACCATTCTTGGCGGTGGTCCCGCCGGAATTGCCATTGGCTACTACGGCCACCGGCAGGGCCACTCCTTTTCGATTCATGAAAAACTCCCTGACTTCGGGGGCCTGTGTCGCACTCTTCGCTTTGGCGACCACCGGTATGACACGGGTGCACATCGACTCCATGATCAGTTCCCCGCAGTGACGGCAGACCTGAAACAACTGATGGGCGACGAGTTGGTCCCCGTGACCTCTCCGAGCAAGATCTACGAAAACGGCAAGTCCATCGACTTTCCACCGACGCCGCTCAATCTGCTGCGCTCGACCAGTATCCCTCAACTCGGCACCACGGTCTTCGACCTCCTGCGGGCTCGTCTGCGTCGTGGAGAGGACCGTTCCTTCGAAGACTTCGCGACCCGGAAGTTCGGTCGCTCCCTGGCACGGCGGTTCTTGATGAACTACTCGGAAAAAGTCTGGGGCTATCCGTCTCGCGAACTCGCTCCCGAGGTGTCGACCAAGCGCCTGTCGGGAATGACTCTGGGCACCCTGGTTCGAGAGCTGTTGTTTCCCCAAAAGAAAGCCGATCACATCGACGGCACATTCCTCTATCCCCTCGGCGGCTACGGGCGGATCATGGACGCCCTGCTGGAAACCCTTCCCCAAGAATCGTTGCGCCCCGAGGAAGAGGTGACGGGGTTTTCGCTGCGCCATGGGCGAGTCGAACGCATCGACTTCGGCTCCGGCGACAGCATTCTGGAACCAGAACACGTGGTCTCGACGCTTCCGCTGACCGCCCTGGTCCGACTGCTTCGCGACCAACTTCCGGCCGACGTCGTGGACGCGGCCCGGTCGTTGCGATTCCGTAGTTTGAGACTGTTTGTCTTGAAACTGAATCGCCCGCGCATTTCCAACAATGCGACGATCTACTTTCCCCATCAGGACTTCGTCATCACTCGCATTCATGAGCCGAAGAATCGATCGGAACGAATGGCGCCACCCCACGAGACGTCCTTGGTCGTGGAAGTTCCTCATTTCAATGGGGACGAGATCCACTCCTTGGAAACCGGGCGCCTTCTGGACCGGGTGCTGGTGGAGCTGGTCGACAGCGGAATGATCGAACGCGGCGAGGTTTTGGACACGCGGCACCACTTCCTGCCGGCCGCCTATCCGGTCTACCGATTGGACTACCAACACGCCGTGGCCAAGATCCGCGAAGGCCTGGCCCCCATCGAAAACCTGACCACCCTCGGGCGAGGAGGCCTTTTCTTTTACAGTCACCTGCACCACCAATTGGACTGGGCCCGACGTTTCGTCGATTCCTTGGACCTGCCGGAAGCCGCCACCGAGTCGTCATGGCCATCGACTTTCGCCTGAGAGACTTCGCCTATCCGCTCACGATTGTGAGTCTGCGGAGACAGCTGGAACGATCCCAGTGGCTCCCGCCAGACGAACTGCGTCATGAACAAGACCAACGGCTGCGTCAGACCATCGCCCACGCGTATGCCCAGGTCCCCTTCTACCGTCGCCTGTTGGACGAGCGAGGTCTGCGTCCCACAGACTTCGAGAGTGCTCAGGATCTCTCTCGACTTCCGGTCCTGGACAAAGCCACGGTCCGCGATCAGGCCTCAAACTTCCACGCTCGAAACTCGTGGAAGCATCTTCCCAAGCCTCATCAAACCAGCGGTACCACCGGCTCGCCCCTGAGCTTCCTCCTGGACAAACGCTCCAACTCTCTGGAGTTCGCCTACTACTGGCGTCACTGGAGCTGGCTCGGCTTTCGTCTTGGTGATCCGGTGGGTGAACTCGGCACGAAACACTTCCTGACCCGTCCCGCACTGGTCGACCGCGAGTTTCACTGGCAAGCTCCGCTGCGCCGCCTGATGCTCAACGCCAACCGGCTTCAGGCAGACTCGGTGCGAGTCATGGTGTCGGCCCTGCGCGCACGGCGAGTCCGTTTCTTGAAAGGGCTGGCCTCGGCCCTCTACTTCTTCGCTCAGTGCGTGGAAGAAGCCGGCGAGTCCTTGCCACTGCAGGGCGTGTTCTCGACCGGAGAAAAACTGACACCGGCGTTCCGTCGGCGCATCGAGTCGGTCCTGGGTTGCCGAGTGCTGGACTCCTATGGGCACATGGAGCGGACCGTGGCCATCGCCGAGTGTCCGCAGGGCGGGTACCACGTCAATGACGACTACGGTGTGCTCGAGCTCTTGGACCCCAGCCCCGATCCCTCTCCGTCGAGTCCCCCGGGAACCACCATCGCTCGCGCGGTCGGAACCTCCCTCTACAACCGGGCCATGCCGCTGATTCGTTACGACATCGGTGACCACATCGAATTGCGCCCTTCGTGTTCTCCTTGTCCCTGTGGGCGCACTCTACCGCTGGTACAAGGCGTTCGCGGCCGAGCCCAAGACGTGGTCGTGACTCCCGATGGACGCGTTGCCACCGCCCTGTTCATCCTTCCGGAACTCGTCGAAGGAGTCGGCTTCGCTCAGTTCCTCCAAGAGCGCAGAAATCGTCTGGAGGTGCGAGTGGTTCCCTCGATCGGCTGGAACGAACGCCAACAACAGGCGTTGCTGGGGCACCTCCACCACGCCCTTGGGGACTCGATCGAAGTCGAGCTGGCGTTGATCGACCCCAAGGATGTCGTCCAAGACCCCTCGGGAAAGCGTCCGGTGGTCGTCTCTGCGGTCACGGCGGACTGAGACGTTCCGCCATCGCAAGTTCCAGATCACCCACTTCGAAAACGCGGAGGATCTCGGAGAACTTCTGGTGACCGCCGAAGGGCTTCAGCAACCCGGCAAAGGACGGGTCGACTTTTGGGCCGCGGTCGAGCTTGTCTGCGAACTCGGAGCGACGCTTTGAATTCTTCTGTCGACAAAGGAAAACCCGCGAGGCCGCAGGATCGGCACGCAGCGAATCCTTGGCGAGGCTCCGGCGCTCGAACTCGTAGAGGAAGAGAGCCTTGAATCGTGTCACCGCCAACCGATCTTCTGGTTGGAGTTCCCGCTCCAGGTAGTCGGTGACCTCGGCGACCCCACGGATGCGCCCCGCCTCGCGAATCTCGAGAACCAGGTCGCGATGAGCTGTCCATCCGCCAAACGCCAGGCACACAACCACGAACCAGCGCTCCGTTCCCCGCGGCCAGCTCGGCAAGGATTCCAGGCGCTTCACCACCAGATGAAAGCCCGCTCCACAGAGTCCGGCATACAGTGGAAGAAAGTAGATCCACGATCGAAGCGGCACCATCACGCCGTGGCGCAGAAAGAGTGGTCCGACCCAGAGGAGAACGCCGAGTCCGATGGGAACCCCGCCTCGGATTCGATGGCCGACCAGGGCCCCGAAGAGCGCCAGTCCTCCCACCATGACCGCCACCCAAGTGGGTAGTCCCACATGCCACTTGGCGGCCAACTCCTGAAGGTAGAGGCCAAGGCTGCTGGCTCCACGTCCCGAAGCTCCTTCGTCCAAGCGAACGGCAAGATTCCATGGGCTCTTCTCGAAAGGCGTTTCCCACACTGCCGGCAGATACAGAACCCCTAAGAGCACCAGCATCGTCGCCCCCGTCAACGTCCACCGCCACAAACGGGGAGCACGTCGGGTTTCTCCGTCGAACCAAATCTGCAAACCCAGCCACAGGCCGACCGCGCCCACCCCATACACCGCGACCGGCAGCGTGTATCCCGCGAAGGCTCCGAGAACCGCGTACCCCAACCATGGCAGGGCGTTGGAGCATTTCGGCAACCGGGTCGCCAAGGCCAACAGGGCGAGGAACAGAAGTGTCAGGAGCGAGTACCCACGAGCAGCCGTCGAGAAAACGACCAGCGGCGGACTCACCGCGACCAAACCGAGGGCGATGATGGCGGCGCGTCGGTTGAAGACGGATCGCACGGCAACGTACGTCGCGGGAAGCACCAAGAGACCAGCCAGAAACGCCGGCAGCCGCAGCGCGATCGGTGAGTTGCCGAAGCAGAGAAAGGACACCCTCATCCAAAAGGTGTGGAACAGGTGGTTGTTGACAGACGAATAGTCCAACAGCCCTCGGAAGCCGTCGACCGCCGCGTAGAACAAGTAGGACGTCGCCTCGTCCAATCGCATCGGCTGGGCCAGGTACCTGGCACGAAGGGCAACTCCCAACGCGACCAGCGCAAGGATCCAGCCCCTGCCTACTTGTTCGTCTTCGGGTCGGAGACGTTTCCGAACGCCCAAGAAGGATTTCGAGGAGTCTTGGCCGCTCAAGAGGACTCGGTGGCGTGCCCGGCGGCGCGCCAACCGGCGAACCCACCGCGCATGCTCACGGCATTGCTCAAGCCGTGTTGTTGGAAGTACGCCGCCCCTCCCAGGCTCATGTGGCCGTGGTAGCAATACACCACCACTCTTGCCTCGGGATCGGTGTCATTCACGAACGCTGCGACTCCGGAGTCGTCCACGTGCACTGCGCCCGGCACTCGGGCCTCGCGGAACGACGCGGCATCCCGAACGTCCACGAAGATGGTGGAACCGTCGTGGAGTTCCTCGGCAGCGGTGGCGACGTCGATTTCCGGCACATCCATGATCTTCATCCAAAATCTATCCAGTGCTCATCTTGCCGGGACAAGCGAACCGTACGCTCCCTTCCTCTTATCAAACCCGTTGCACAAAGGCATCTGAGAACAACTGCACGACAAAGGAGGAGAACTGATGCAAGATCGGTGGGATCGTTGGTTGTGGAAAACCGGGCTCCTGACTCTCGGGGTGGGCGCTTGCTTCCAGACCACGGTGGCGGAGGAACTCCGCGGGCCCTTCCAGAGAGTGGCGTCGTTTCCCGTGTTCCAGAACACGGACCCTGACGAAGAAACCGTCGCCGAAATCGTGGCCGCGGCCCAAAACGGCACTCTGTTGGTCTACACCGACGGAGAGACCGAAAACTTGGGACTGGTGGACATCTCGGATCCCACGAATCCGAGCCCAGAAGGAGTGATTCCCCTCGGCGGCGAGCCGACCTCGGTGGCCGTGCGAGAAGGCTTGGCGCTGGCTTGCGTCAACACCAGCCCGGACTTCGTCAACCCGTCGGGCGATCTGCAAATCGTCGACCTGAGTTCACGCAGCATTGTGCGCACCATTCCCCTGGGCGGCCAGCCCGACGCCATCGCCATCAGCCCGGACCAGCGCTACGCGGCCATCGCCATCGAGAACGAACGCGATGAAGATCTGGGCGACGGGGAGCCCCCCCAAGCCCCGCCCGGCTTCCTGGTGATCGTCGACCTGATGGGCTCCGATCCTCAGCTCTGGACCACCCGCACCGTGGATCTGGTGGGGATTCCCACCCTGTTTCCCAATGACCCGGAGCCGGAGTACGTCGACATCAACGGTGCCAACCTGGCCGTGGTGAGCTTGCAGGAGAACAACCACCTGGTGATCATCGATCTTGCATCGGGCCGGGTCATCCAGGACTTCCCCGCAGGCACCGTCGATCTCGAAATGGTGGACGACGAAGAGAACGACCTCATCGAACAAGTCGCGAGCTTGACCCAGGTTCCCCGGGAGCCGGATGCAGTGGCTTGGACTTCGCGCGTCACTTTCGCCAGCGCCGACGAAGGAGACCTGTTTGGTGGCAGCCGTGGCTTCACCCACTGGAGCCTGGCCGGACGAGTGCTGTACGAACCCGGGAACTCACTGGAACACATGGCTGCTCGCTTGGGCCAGTACCCGGAAGACCGCTCAGAGAACAAGGGAGTGGAGCCAGAAGCCGTGGAATTCGGCCGCTATGGCCCCGAGCGTTTCCTGTTCGTCGGTTCCGAGCGCGCCAACCTCGTCTTCGTTTACGAGTTGTCGCGTCAAGCGCTGGATGGTCCCGAGCCGCAACTGCGCCAAGTGCTCCCGGCGGGCGTCGGACCCGAAGGATTGCTGGCCATTCCCGAGCGCGACCTGTTGATCGTGGCGAACGAGGTCGACGATCGCGGGGACAAGATCCGCTCGTCCCTCATGATCTATCAGTACACCGGGGAAACGGCCTACCCGGCGTTGGTCTCCGAGAACCGTGAGGGAGCCACCACTCCCATTCCGTGGGGAGCGCTTTCTGGGCTGGCCGCCGAACGGGGGGATGATTCCACCGTGTTCGCCGTGCACGACAGCTTCTATCAGAAGTCGCGAATCTACGAGATTGACCGGTCGACTTCGCCGGCTCGGATCACCGACGAGCTCGTGCTCCACGACCATGCGGACCGGCTGATCGAGGCGTTGGAAGATCTCAAGGCAGAGCTTCCCGGCACCGACGACTTTGATCCCACGAGCTTCGTGAACGGCGATGGAACGGTGAACCTGGACCTGGAGGGGGTCGCCCGCGACCTGGAAAGCGAGAGCTTCTGGTTGGTCTCCGAAGGGGCCGGCAACCTGGAGGGCGGGGTCAGTGACCCGGACAACCGCCCGTTCGAGTCGCCCAACTTGCTGATTCGCGCCGTGTTCAACCCGGGATTCCCCCCGTTCGTGGAACCGTTCGATCTGATCGCCGAAGTGATCCCGTTGCCTCTCGAACTCACCCGGAACCAACTCCGCTTCGGACTGGAAGGGGTGGCGGCGCTGGGCAATCCGGCCAGTGGCGAGGTGCGCAACCTGTACGTGGTGTTTCAACGCGCCTGGGAAGAGGCCGGGGACCCGGAAACCGTGGCTCGCATCGGTCGGTACGACCGATTCCGCCAAACGTGGACGTTCGTCCACTACCCACTCGACGAACCGACGTCTGCCAACGGAGGATGGGTGGGACTGTCTGAGTTGACCCACCTCGGCCGCGGACAGTTCGCCGTGCTGGAGCGAGACAACCAGGGCGGACCAGACGCGACGGTCAAGCGCATCTACCGCATCGACCTCAGCGCCGTCGACTTCCGTCCCCATGAAGAAACCGCCGACTTCGAACTCATCGAAAAGTCGCTGGTGATCGACCTTTTGGAAGAAGGGGTCTTCGACTTCACTGCCGGACTCACTCCCGAGAAGCTCGAGGGTTTGGCGATTCTGTCGGACCGAAGCGCTCTGCTGGTCAACGACAACGACGGGGTCGATGACAACAACGGCGAAACACTGCTTGTCGAACTCGAAGACTTGTTCAGGGAGTGAGGCGGAAGCCGCATCCAAGAGCAACTCCCGTGGTCAGGCGCCGAGCCGACGACTGAGGGAAACACAGTCAAAGCGTGATCGGAGGAACCATCCTCCGGTCACGCTTTTCCTCTTTTTTCCGACGAATCCGCGGAGCCAAGAAGCCGACGGAGAGACGCATCTCCCACGAGGAAACCACGGACTCCTCGTCGCGCGAGGTCCCCTTCGAACCGACTTGAGAACTTCCCACGGCGCCAAGAACCTCGAGCTCGGCCCGGCTTCAGGAGGACATCGGGACCGTCCTCTGCACCAGCTCTTGGGTCTTGGCAAAGGTGGCGACCCGCGGACGCGGACCCGCCATGCGCTGCGGACGAGAGACCCGACCTGATTCGCGTCGCCCCTGAGCAAGCTGCAGGGCTTCTTTCAGCGAACCGGGAACTCTCGAGTTGAACCAGATGTAGTTGTCTGCGTAGTCGTACGGATCTGGGCCGCCGTCATCGACAAAGATGTAGGGCATCGAGCCAACTCCCGGAAGGGCAAGAAGGCGGAGGCATCTGCGGCCCCACCACCTGCTCGCCGAGCTTCGGACATTGGGAATTGTCCGGAGGCTCCATGAAGACGCGACAGGGAGCCGTGTGAATCGTGGGTGGTTTCCTGTCGTCGCCAAACTTCTGGTTCGAGGAATGATCGGCGTTCTCGCCGGGAGGATGGCCCACTGGGGGGAGGACGCCCCTCACGGAATGGAGACGATCCGGGACCTCTCCCACAAGATCATCGAAGCCGATTCCCCACCGAGTCCGGGAATCCGCCGCGGAAACTCGTGTTTCCCTCCCGCCGGAACAAGCTTGGCATGCTCTTCATCAAGCCTTCACCGGGGCCTGGGACAATGATCGAATGACAAAAGACAAAAGCCCCGCGGACGCGCCACGCCGCGCCGCCCCCGGGTCGGGAACGGACACCCGCCCCCACTGGACCACCACCCTTCATCTCCTGGAGCCTTGCCGCGAGAGTTCCCGACGGCGACGAATCCAACGCTCCACTTTTCGACGCCGAACGCGTTAGCCGCACCACTCCACGGGTTCCGCCCCGACGGTCGTCGGGGATGAGGCGATCCCTTCGCAGGCCAATGAAAAAGGGCCTCGGATGACCGATCGGGAGGTTCTCGTCTCCGCCGAGCAGGCGAATCGACGGATTCGTCGAGGATTCGAGGACGAACACGAAAGCGAAAAGGTCCGATCGAGCGCGGGAAGACTTTTTCGACGGTCTGCTAGGACAGCACTTCCTGGATCTTTGACAGGAGAGTCGTCCGCGAGGTGGGCTTTTGCACGAAGCCCGAGAAGCCGACCACTCGAAAGCGATCGAGCATCTCCTGTTCGGTGAAACCGCTGGTCAACACCGCCCGGACGTCGCGACGGATCGATTGCAACGCCCGCAAGGTTTCTTCGCCGTCCAACTTGGGCATGCTCAGATCCAAGAGCACGCAATCGAATCGATCGCCTTCGACTTCGAAGACTTCGACGGCTTCTTGGCCGTCGGGAACGCTGACGACGTGATAGCCCGCGTGTTCCAGGATGCGCGTATGAACAGAGCGCACCGACGGTTCATCGTCGACCACCAGGATGCGCCCCTGGATTGACGAGGGGAGCCCTTGGCTGGAGTTCTGATCCGCACTGGGAAGTGGTCCACGAACCCTCGGAAAAAGCACC
Source organism: Planctomycetota bacterium (assembly GCA_028289345.1). Taxonomy (GTDB): domain Bacteria; phylum Planctomycetota; class B15-G4; order B15-G4; family SIAN01; genus JANQQL01. Next base: position 101,121 of record JANQQL010000028.1, read on the forward strand.
GTGAAGGTCGTTCCCTGGCCTTCTTCGCTCTGCAACTGAATCCAACCACGGTGGGCACGAACAATCCCGCTGACCGCCGCCAACCCCAGCCCCCGCCCCGCCATCTTGGTGGAGAAGAACGGATCGTAGATCTTCTCGCGAGTTTCGGGACTCATGCCGCATCCCGTGTCCGCCACGCTCAGGCAGGCGTAGTCCCCGGGCACCAAGTCGCCACCCCCTTCCAGCTGCTGGATGCTTTGTGGCCCGAGGCGCTCCCCGGACGTGGAAACGACGATGCGTCCGGATTCTTCCCCCAATGCTTCCGCCGCGTTGGCAATCAAATTCATCACCAGCTGGTTCATCTGTGCGCGATCGGCTTCGACGCAAACGGGGTACGGAGCAAGGTCGTATTCGAGCGTCGCTTTCTTGGAGAGGGTGACTTTTTGCAAGTCGCCGAGTTCTCGAATGAGAGTGTTGCAGTCGATGCACTGAACGGTTCGACCACCCCGGCCCGCGTAGGCGAGCATCTGATTGCACAGTTCGTTCGACTTGACGCTTGCGGCAACGATCTCCCGCAACATGGGCCGAGCCTCGGAGTCATCAGGGAGCACTTCCAAGGCAAGTTCGGCGTTCCCCTGAACCGCCGCGAGCATGTTGTTGAAATCGTGAGCCACTCCGCCCGCGAGAACCCCGATGGCTTCCATCTTGGCAGCCAAGCGCAAGTGATCCTCCAGAGCCGCCTCGCGCTGCTGACGACGGTAGGCATCGAACAACACACTCGCCGCACGGCTGAGAACCGACAACGCGTGGATGTCCTCTGCGTCATACCCGCCTTCCGCGTTGGCCACTCCAATGATGGCGACAACGGCACCATCCACTCGAATCGCGGATCCCAAGAAATTCCGCATCGGCGAGCCGTTCTGCGCGAAGTCGAGGGACTCGCTCCCGATCGGCGTTTCGCTCTCCACGATGGCATCCACGAACCCGTCGAACTCACTGGGGTCGAGGTTGCCGTGAGTGATCACGTCCTGATAGAGCGAAGCGGCTCGCTGCGTGGTCGGGGCCTCTTCGGGATTGTGCCGACCCGCAAGCACATCGGGCTCGAAGACTCCCAAGATCCCGGACTCACTACCGGTCTGATCGAGGGCGGCTCCCACGAAACGACTCGCCGCAGTCCTCCAATCGTTCTGGTCGACGAACGAGGTCACCACATCGGTCACCGCTCCCAGGAGACGCGCCTGGAAGTGGGCACTGGCCTCGCTCAAACGCAACGCCTCCTCCGCACGTCCTCGCTCGATGGCCAGCGCCACCATCTTCGCCGCCATCTCCAACCCCACCACCTCGTGGGCCGAGGGAGCTCCCGGTTCCGGGCTGTAGAGGGCAAGAGCTCCGAGCACCCGACCATTCTGAGCGTTGATTGGATGGGACCAACACGCGGCCACTCCGGCCCGAGCCGCATGATGCCGGAGGTTTCTCCACAACCCCTCGCGCTGGATGTCCTCCACCATGATCGGCTGGTTCCAGTAGGCCGCGGTGCCACACGACCCGACGAACGGCCCAATGGACAGCCCCTCCACGGCCGCGTTGTACTCCTCTGGCAAACTTGGCCCGGCCCCCACGGTCACGCATTCGCCGTTCTCATCGAGCAGAAGGATGGAACAGCGTCGACCCGGATGCAGGTCCTCTACAATCAGCGCCATGGCGCGCAGGGTGTTGGACAGAGGATCCATCGGTCCGCCATTGCCCCAAGTCGGCGGGGTCGGATCCTCGAATTGCCTCTCCGCCGGAGCCGTGCGAGCGACAACCCCCAGGGCAACGACCCCGGTCTCATCCCGACGCAGCTTCCATTGCAACGCCATCGACGTCCCGTCCTTGCAACGATGACGAGCGCGAATGCTGGCGGGCATCTGTGCCGCCCCCTCTCGCCACCGTGCTTGGTCGACGGTGTCGAGCCATTCAGTCAGCGGCTGCCTCTCCAAATCTGCCGCGGACCAGCCGAGTTGCTGAGTGAACGCGCGGTTCACCCAAACGAACTTGCCTGGCTCGACATTTCGGACAATCGTGGGAGTTTCGGGTCCGGTCATGGCGGCGGATGATCTTCCAGAACGCCAAGGAATGTCCAGAGAAAAGGAGGCCTCCGCCCGCGAGCCCCCCTCGCCCCTGGGATCCGGTGAAATCTCCCCGGATGTCGCGGGTTGGCTGGGAAGCCAGCCCTCCGGTCAGTCGCCGCCGGAAAGCCTGGCAATGACATCCGTGGACCGCGCGACGCCAAGTCGAATCACCGCGCAGATGCGGTCCACGTCCTCGAGGCTCACTCCGGTTCCCGTGGGCAGCACCATGACCCGCTCCGCCAACCATTCGGTGTTCGGAAGGACCAGTCGCGCCTGGGGTTGATGAGAGCGGTAGGGCTCCATGCCATGGGCTCCCGGCGTGAAGTACCGCCGCGCCAAGACGTTTTCTCGCTCCAGGACTTGGACGATCTGATCTCGACTCAGTCCGGCAGACTCTGCGTCCACGACCACGACCACATAGTGGTAGTTGTTCGTTTCCGCCTCGTCATAGGACATCACCGTGAGCCCGGGAATGGCGCTCAGATGCTGTCGATAGCGCTGATAGTTCTCGCGGTTCGTCGTCAGGAAAGACTCCCGACTCTCGAGAGAAGTGAGGCCCATGGCGGCACACACCTCGCTCATTTTGCCGTTGCTCCCGACATGATCGACGCGGTCCTTGCCGGCAAACCCGAAGTTGCGCATCAAGCGCATTTTTTCGGCAAGGTCTCCATCGTTGGTGACCACAGCTCCGCCCTCGAAGCTGTTGCAAAACTTCGTGGCATGAAAGCTCAATGTTTCGGCGCGTCCGAATCCTCCGATCATCCGTCCCCGGTAGGAGCAGTGAAACGCGTGACTGGCGTCGAACATCAGTTGCAATCCTCGACGGTCCGCGATCTCTTGCAAGGCTTCCACCGGACATGCCCGGCCCCAAAGGTGCACTCCGATGATTCCCGTCGTCTTCGGGGTGATCAATTGCTCCAGCGCGTTGGGGTCGAGATTGTGACTGTCCCGCCCCACATCGCAGAACAACGGGCTGATTTCCTGCCACTGCAGGGCGTGGGCGGTTGCCACAAAGGTGAAGGAGGGGACCACCACTTGCCCCGTCACCCCGACGGCGCGAGTCATGATTTCCAAGGCGACCGTGCCATTGCACATCGCGACACAGTGGTTCACCCCGATCAGCTCGCAAATCTTCTGTTCAAACTCTCTCACGTACGGGCCATTGTTGGTCAACCAGCGCCGATCCAGAATGTCTTCGATGCGCTGTTGCAAGTGCGCTCGGTCACCAATGTTGGGACGCCCCACGTGCAGTGGTTCCGAGAAGGCGGGTTTCCCTCCCAGCACGGCGAGTTTGCCAATGGTCGGCTCCATCATTCGGCTCCCGCCTGAAGCTCGCTCCAAGCCGACTCCACCTGCGCCAGCTCGGCCTCTTCGAGTCGGTCTTGATTCGCAAGGGGAAACGAATCGGGGCCCAGATAACCGACCCCCGGATCGAACCCCATTCGGCTCAGCCGCTGGCGGAGCTGGTCATAGACCTGACGCGGATTCGCGCAGAAGTCCTCGTACTCCACCCGCAGCCAGCGTTCGTCCGGAAGCTCGGCCAAGTCGCGTTCGATGGTTTGTCGGGTGTGAAACACTTGCCCGGCGACCTGACGAATCGGGTCCTTCCGGGAAAGCTCGTCGAACTGGTGAGGCCGCGCGGAGTACCACTTGTCTCGCGTGCCGTAGTACTTTTCCCGAGCCTGGAGCAGGGACTGCACGTTGTGGCGTGGATCTCGGCGGATGTAGCAAAAGAATGCTCGGGGGAGCAAGCGAGCGAACTCGGGGAGGTCGTACTGCACCATCATGCCCTTCATGGCGAGGGGCTTGTCGAACACCTGCTCGAGAGCCGCCAGCTCTGCGCGCAGCCCCACGAAGTCCGCGTCTTGCAAGCGATCGCTCCCCAAGGGCGCAATGTCTGTGCAACCCAGGTGGCGACGCCAAAAAAAGAAGAACTCGTTCGGTGCCAGGGCGCCGCGAGTCTTCCCGAGATGGGATTCGAAGTTCACCGAGCCTCTGAGGTCCTCGAACTGACTGGCAAACTCATAGACCGGGTCCGTCAGCAGACGCTGGATCCTGGCCCCAATCGCTGGCGCCGCAGAAAAACGAGACAACAGATTGGTGGGGTAGGCAAACGAGCCCAAGGAAGCAAACCAGTGGGTGAGCAGTGTGGTTCCGGCTCTTGGTGGTCCGATGATCAGAACCACCGGTGACGCTGGCTCGTCTCCTCGGCGCACGAAATGAGTCTCGGCGGTGGCCAGCGCCGCGTTGGTCTCGGCGATCAGGCGATCCAGTTTCTCGTTGCGCTCTGGATTGTCGGGAAGAGTCGTCATCGCTGGAAATGCTAGCACAGAATTGCGAACGGAAACCGCCGCGGAATCCTCCATCCCCTCCGCTGATCGAGGCGTCACGCAGCCATCACCGGGCTTCCACTCGGGACTCTTCCCCGAGCGAGAAGCATCTTCCCGCGACCGACCATGCCGTCGGATTGATGCCGGGGAACCACTCCCTTGACTCCCCCCAGGCCCCGCTCAAACCCCGTTCGAAACTTGGTTCGGATCACGATGTCGCGGCCAACCAAGAAAGACCAAGCATGCCAGCAGCGTCGCCACGGAGATGAGCGCCCCGTTCCTCACCGGCTCGGGTTTGAACTCAAAGGTGACCTGATGAGTTCCCGCCGGCACCGCGATCGCCTTGAAGGCTTCATTGGCCTTGAGAATTGGAACCGGGGAGCCGTCGAGGGTCGCGGTCCATCCAGGATAGGCGGCGTCCAAGAAAGTCAGGACCCGAGGGCCAGGAACATCTTGCAGCTCGAGCTCGACCTTGTTCAGACCCCGCGAAAGCAGGTGGATTCTGTCGCCCTCATCGTCTTGATCGAGCAGCACCTGGGCACTGTGAATTCGAACGGGGCTCCCCTCCGCAAGAATCGTGGCCTGGATTTCGAACCAGTCTGGCAACGGAACCTCGAGCTTGGCCGTGCCGGTTCCCGTCGGATCCACTCGGGTGCGTCGTCCTTGGAGGGTCTCCCCGGTGGCGACGTTGAGCAATCGAGTTTCCAACATCACGCGATCCGAGTTGGAGTATTCGAAGACCAGGGCGGCATGCTTGCCACCGGTCGTGAATGCGGGCAGCTTCGTTTCCTCGCCCAGATCTCGGGCGTTTTTCTTTCCCTTGCCCAGAACTTTGACTCGTTCCGTGTTCTCGGAGACACTCGTCCCTTTCACAGAACTCGGAGAAACCTGCGGCACTTCGAGGTCCTCAGCCCCGTCCAAGAACACAGTGGTCGTGGCGGGAAACAGCTCACGTTTCTCTGGAAGCGGCCCCTCCACCCACTGCCGGGCCAACCAAAAGCTCCGTTTCAGAAAGAGGAGCCCGCGCAGATTCTTGGCAGTGACATCCTCGCCGCGGACCGTCCGGTTGTATCGCTCGTCCCGGGAAGGAGCACAAATCACCTGGCGGACATCGGCAATGAATAAAGGGTCATATCCGTTCATCGCTGGCTGCAACTCGTACAGGATGCGATTGGGTTTCGGGTCGATCCCTCGTTGATTGTCGGACCAAAACTCGGAAGTCGCTTGGAGCCTGGCCAGGGGCCCGTGCTTGCCTCGCTCCTCCATCAAGAACTTCGCATACGGACGGGCCCAAAGCACCGACTCCGCCAGGAGCAACGTCACCAACAACACTCGGCCCCCATGCAGAGTTCGGCGAGCCCCGATGGCGATCATGACTCCCAGCAATGCCGCGGGTACTCCCACGGCTCCCACGGGAGGATCGAAGAACCGAAACTCATCGACCCAGCGCCCCAGGGCAACCAGCATCGCTCCCCCGATCACGAGCAAGACGAACGCGCGACACCAACGGCCGGCTTTCGTGGCGAGCGCGCGCGAACAACCGTCGACCCCAAAGCCGGCCAACAGAGAAATGGGAAGCGCGGCGATCACGATTGCTCTCCCCCACGGGCCGAGCTCGAAAGGAGCCGCCCCATGGACGAAGGCCGTCACGCCCCATTCGGGGCCCAAGGAACAAAGGAGAAAGAATCCGAACAGCAACCACGCACTGAGCACCAACCGCCGCCGACGGTGGAAGAACGACCCGAGGGCCAAGAGCAGAACTCCCACTCCGCCCAGTCGAATGCGCCACAACGCGCTCTCCGATCCGGGGTAGAGAAACAAGTTCTGACAGACGGTGAGCCACGAGTACGGTGTTTCGTCCGCAATTCGGACTTCGACGTCAGCACTGCCTCGCGCGCTCAGCGCCGCAAACTCCGCCGCCGGAATGAGACTGACCGCGGCGATCAGCGCTCCGATCAAACAAACCAGAGCAAGGCACGCCATGCTCCCTACGGCACGGCGAGCAGCGTGAGACCGCCCACGGCCGCGCCCGTCGTCCTCGAGGGCGAGGAACACCACGGCGTAGAGAGCGAGGTAGATCCCCGTGTAGTAGTTGATCTGGGGCGGACCTCCCAGAACGCTGAAACCAAAGATCAAGCCCGCCAGGACGCCGTAGCGCAGTTTCGCGCCCCATGTCTCGGCTGTGAGGACCTTGCGGGCAAGCAACACCAACAGCGGCAACCAAGCCAAGGACTTGATGAAGTGATTGGCAACGACGCGGCGGACAAAGGCCCCACCGAAGATGAACGCAAATCCCGTGGCCACGGATCCCGGGCGAGAGATGCCGTGATCGCGGGCGAGCCCATAGCATGACACACCGGCCAGCAAGACGTGAAAGGCCACCAATGCCACCAGGCTGTGATGGGTCCCGAGAGGGGTCGGGTCGACGGTCAAGACGCTGCGCAACAGGTTGAAGGGGTAGAACGGATGCCAGGCGGGGTGCGCCGCCATGGGGGTGCCACAAAACGTCAGCGGGTTCCACAGTGGCAGCTCGCCGCTCTGAATGGCACGATCCATCAGGAACCGATTCGGCAAGTTCTGACACCAGTGGTCGTACATGCCGAGAAAACGCGGTGCCGACTCTTTGAAAACCAGCGAAGAGAACGTGGCCAGGATGGCCAGCGCGAATATGATCGTGATTGCGAGTCCCGCCAGCAGGCCTCTGGTTGGCAAACGGGGAGCGTGGCGTTCGATGTCGCGCGGCATGGCGTCAAAGTAGCTGAGAAACCTCCTTTCGCACAAGGCGGAGTTCGGGCCGGCCGTGGTCTTGGGTTCGCCGCCGTCCGTTCCTCGAATTCATGATCGAACAGGACTCTCTGACGACTCCCGACGCCCCTCCTCCGCGACCTTCGCGGACCAAACAACGAATCCAGATCGTGGTGGGATTGGGGCTGGGATCCCTGCTTACCTGGCTGCTGTTTCGCGGGACGGATTGGGTTTCGGTCGGCGAAACGATTCGCAGCGCCGATCCCGGCTGGCTCTTGGTCTCTCAAGTCCTCGCGTGGGCCAGCAACTTCCTTCGGGTGCAGCGTTGGAGTTACGTCGTTCGTGCAGCGCAACCCACCACGTTTCGCAATCTGTTCCGAGCCACAACCATCGGCTTCTTGGTCAATTTCTCGGTCCCGGTTCGCATGGGAGAGATGGTTCGAGCTTGGGTTTTGGCACGCTTGGACAGGGTGCCGTTCCCCCAATGCCTAAGCCTGGTGGCGCTGGACCGGATGACCGATCTGTTTGGGCTGCTTCCCGCAATCTTGGTCGCGGTGCTGGCCTTCCCTGCCAGCCGCGACGCCCGGTTTCCCGCGGGCCTGTTCCACAACGCGGAGCCGCTGGTGATCTCCTCGGACATGATCCAGCCGGCCTCCTTCAGTGTCTTGGCTCTGCTGCTGGTCGTGTTGGCCGTCCTCTTGGTCCTTTACTTCCGGCAGCGCTGGATGCTCGACACTCTCGGCAAGGTCCTACGCCCACTGTCCGCCCCCTTGGCGGAGAAGGTCCAAAAGACCTTCGGCCAGTTCGCCGAGGGAATGCACGTCTTCCGTTCCTTGCGCGACCTGGCATTGGCGGCCTTCTTCTCCTTCCTCACCTGGGGGACCGGCGCCCTCGCCCTGGCAGCCATCCTGTGGGCCTTCGGCATCGACTTCCCGTGGTACACCCCGGTTCTCATGCTGGCGCTCATCGCCGTACTGATCAGCGTTCCGGTCGCCCCGGGGATGATTGGCCAGTACCACCTGGCGGTGATCGCAGCCCTGTGCCTCGCCGTGCCCGACACCGACCCGGTCCAAGCCAAGACCGTCTCCTTGGTCACCCACTTTCTGAGCCTGGTTCCGGTCTTCGCACTGGGGGTCTACAGCCTGATTCGAGAGCACATTCCGGTGTCCGATTTGGCTCACCAAGGGGCGTCTGCCGAAAGGGAAGAAGGATGACTGCGCGAGCCGGATTCCTGGATAATCGCCGCCGCCGATCGCCCCCTTCCCAAGGAAACCCGTGAATCCGATGCTGGAACCTTCCGCACTCCCCTCGGTGCAACTCCAGCCGTTTTCTCCCAAGGTCGAGTTCAGTGTCGTCATTGGTTGCTACTTCGAAGAGCAGAGCGTCGACGAGTTTCACCGGCGTCTGTCCCAGACTCTTCAGTCCATGGGTCGGTCTTACGAAATCCTCTACGTGAACGACGGCAGTACCGATGGCACCTTCGAAAAGCTGAAGGCGATCTACGAACAGGACCAGCATGTCACGGCGGTCGTCGACTTCTTCAAGAATGCGGGGCAGCCCAATGCCAAGACTCCGGGAGTGATGCTGGCCCAGGGCTCCGCCATCGTCATGATCGACAGTGACCTCCAGCTGGACCCGGAAGAGCTGCCGCGATTGGTGAAGGAATACGACGCGGGTCACGACCTGGTGTCCGGGTACCGTCACAACCGACGCGACCCATGGTTGCGCAAACTTCCCTCGAAGATTGCCAATGCCATCATGCGCCACTCTTCGCACAGCAAGATGCGAGACTTCGGCTGCACCTTCAAGATCTACGATGCGCGCCTGGTTCGCGCCTTCGAATTCGGCCCCTTCCATCCCTGGCGACCGGTTCCGGTGATTGCCATGGCCCGAGACATCGCCGAAGTGCCGGTCACCCATCACCCGCGCAAGTACGGTTCCTCCGGCTGGACCTTTCGAAAACTGTTCGCGTACAACATGGAAGGGTTGGTCAATCTCTCGGAGCGGCCCTTCCAGGCGCTCAGCGCGATCTGCTTCTTGCTAGGCGTGCTATTCATCGCACGGGTCGCGATCGGCTTCCTGACGCCCTTCAGCATTCTGCCCCAGATCACCAATGGGCTGTTGCTGAACGCCTGGGCCATTGGCTTGCTGATGACCTTGGCGGTTCTCGCTCTGATTGGGGAGTTTGTGATCCGCAGCTTCTTGACTCTGCAGCGAAAGCCGGCTTTCGCCATTCGAGAGATCCAGCGACGGGATCCTCCGGCGTGACCGCCGACCAAAACGAGCGATTCGCCCGCTCCTTGGCGGAGTTTGGCACACCCCGGCACTTGCCCCATTGCGACGGCTGGGTGCTCGAACGTGACATTCCCGGCACGTCGGCTCGCGACGCCATGGGTTGCTACCCCCTCTTCACCTGCCGAGACTGGGCTCGTCTGGGCACGGATCTCGACGAACTCCGCGGAGAGTTGGTCAGCCTCGGGATGGTCGCCGACCCCTTCGGCAACTACTCTGCCGAGGAACTGCGAGACGTGTTTGTGGACTCTTGCCACGTGTTCAAACGCCACTTCGTGGTGGACCTTTCGCGACCCGTGGATTCGATCCCTTCTCGCCATCACCGGTACTACGCTCGACGCGCAGGCAAAGAGTTGCAGGTCGAGGTCTGCGACGAACCGCTGCAGTTTCTCGATGACTGGGTCGAGCTCTATGGCACCTTGACGGAGCGCCATGGCATCACCGGCATTCGAGCGTTTTCCAGAGACGCCTTTGCTCAACAGCTCGTGATGCCCCAGCTGGTCATGCTGAGAGCGGTCCACGCTTCGAAAACGGTCGGCGCCCACCTCTGGACTCTGGACGACGGAGTGGCGACCAGTTACCTCGCCGCCTCCTCCCGACGGGGGTATGAGCTCATGGCGGCCTACGCCTTGTACGCCAAGGCCCTCGAACACTTCTCGCGAACCGAGCGATGGATGAACCTCGGCGCCGGCGCGGGAATGGACAGCGACGCCAAGGACGGCTTGACTCGCTTCAAGCGGGGCTGGTCCACCGGCGTCCGCAACGCCTATTTTTGTGGACGGATCCTGAACCCGAACAAGTACCGGGAACTCGCTGCGCCGTTCCAGGAACAAGAGTCGAGTCACTTTCCCCGGTATCGTGCCAGGGAGTACAGCACCCCCGAGTGACCTGCAGTCACTGAGCCGACGAGTGCATTGCCTGTGAACTCTTCGCTTCCTGAGCTGTCGACGAAACGACCTTTGCTGGGCTTCCTTGGGGCATTGGCACTCTTCGCGGCGCTCCACCAGTTCCTTGAATCCCGGTTACCTCTCGGGATCGAGTATTCCGACGAAGGTCTCTACGTCGCAGCGCCGATGCGTTACGCCATGGGGGACACGCCCCTGCGGGACGAGTTCATCAACCCCCACCGCATGTTCGATGTGTTGCTCACTCCGTTGTTTCAGCTCTGGCCTGAAATCCCACTGCTGACCATGCGCAAGATCGGAATGTGGCTGGGGCTACTCACGGCCTTCGGCTTGTTCCTCGCATTCCGAGGTTTGGCTCCCGACGGGTTGCTCGCCGCGGCCTGCGCAACGGCGGCCTTCGTCCCCCACCGAATCTTCACCCCCGGCTACCATGCCATGGGCATGAGCTTCTTCGTCTTGGCTTGGTCTTGCTGGTGGACATCGTTGGGTTCGGGCAAGTCGCGGAGAGCCATGGCATGGGGCGCTCTGGCAGGACTCTTTGCCTGGCTGGCCACCATGTCGTACCTGCCCTTCGTGGCCTTGCTCACGATCCCGGCGGCCTTGCTGCTGCGAGACCTTCGGAGCCGGGCGATCTCCTCGGATGTCGCGCGTTGGCGGCCGACCGCCACGCTTCTGCTCACCACTGGACTGCTGACGTTCTTTACTTTCCTCGTGTTGTTCTGGAAAGGACTGCACGTGGATTGGTGGTATGGGCACAAGGCGCTTTCCAGGACAGGGATCTATGCCTCCAGCGTGTCAGAGAAACTGGAGGGATCTCTTTGGGTGGTTTTGCCTCTGGCGCTCGCAGTGACTGCCGCGAGTGCGGCGGTATTCCGAGCCATGGCCGCAGTCTTGAAGCATGCAGGGGCCGGCCCGACCGCCCTTCTCCGCGCACTCCTGATCGGAGTGACTGCGGCCGGGCTCTGCTGGCTCATCTTGGTCAAGACCCCTGCCTTCCATCCTGCCATCGACGAGAAGCGAGTGATTTTGCGCACTCGGTTCACCTTGATGGCATTTGGCATTCACTTCGGAGCTTGGCTTCTCCGTTCCCGCGACCGTTCCTCGACGCCACTGGCAGTCCGCCTTTTCTTTTGGAGTTCCTTGGCGTTCGCCTTGCTTCATGCCGTGCTGAGCAATCACGCGCACAAGATCGCATGGGCCGCGCTCCCGCTATTCGTCTCGGCCATCGTCGGGTTCCATGGACGGCTCGCCGGCACCTTGCAGTCTTCCACCGCTCGACGCTCGGCCACCTTGGCAGTCACCGTCCTTTGCTTCTTGATCGGCATCACCACGTATCACAGCCAAACACGCTTCGCCTATCAGTATGGCAATCCCAAGAAGTTCACCGAGTCCTTCACCTGCGCTCCACTGAAGGGAATTCGCTCCACTCCCCACCGGGTGCGAAAAGTGGAGCGGATTCTCGAGTTCTTGGATGGAAAGCTGAAGCCCGGGGAGTACCTCTTGGCCTACGACTCCCTCCCGCTCTTCCACTATTTGACGCGCACCAAGCCCTCCCTCAACACCGTCTGGGTCTCGAGGAGCTCTCCTCGAAAGGTCCGGGAAGAGTCCCTCGAATACATGCTTCGCAACCAGCGACTTCCTCGCTATTGCATCGCACGGAGTCGAGACAAGCGAAGCCTGGTCGACGGTGACTTCGATCCCACCCACGCATGGGTCGAGAAACATTGTGAGTCGGTCTTCAAGGTCAGCGATCTGGAGATCTTCAAGCGCCGGCTCGACTAAAGGCGAACAGCGCCAAGAGAGCTACTTCACGTAGCCCATGGCCTTCAATTCCTCCAGACGCAACGCATCGCCCTCTTCATCAAGCTCCTGGCCGACGACCGCAAGGTTGTCTCGGCGCTGCTTCCAATAGCTCTGCAGATTCTCAAGCACCTCGGACGGAGTCGTGTCCACGGATTCCTGTTCGCCGGGGTCCTGTTCGAGGTTGTGGAGTTTGAAGGTACGGCCCGACTCGAACACGTGAAGTTTCCAGTGCCCTTGGCGAACGGACTGCCAGTCCCGATGCCCGGTGATCAAAGCAAAGAGCGGCCTCTCTTGGTTGCCTCCCTGATGGATCCTGGGCAACAGACTGACCCCAGAAAACTGGGTCGGCCCCTCGATCCCTGTCATTTCCAGAAGCGTCGGCATCAAGTCCACCTGAGACACCGGAGAAGAGACCACCTGTCCGGCAGGAATCCCCGGGCCGCGGACCAGGAAGGGAACTCGAACCAACTCCTCGTAGAGACTCTTCCCATGCAGAAACCCGTCGTGCTCGAGGAACTCTTCCCCGTGGTCGCTGAGAAAAACCACGAGTGGCTCGGAACCCACCGAGTCCAGCAGTCGGCCGATCTCATGATCAGTGAAAGCAATCTCGGCCAGATACGCCGCCTTCAACGCTTTCAGGGTGCCTTCGTTCGGAGTCTCGCTCCGAAACCCCTGGGAGAGCAAGTAGCGATCGTCGAGGGGAGCCATCCCTTTCATGTAGCGTTCGCGCCACTCTTCCGGAGGCATGTATGGCTCGTGGGGATCCGTGTAGTGAACGTGCAACAGGACCGGGCGGGACCGCTCGCGCCGGTTCCACAATTCCAGCGCCTTGTCCGTGACTCGATCCGCCGTGAACGACGGCACCCCACGCTTCTTCTTGGTTTTGTAGGACTCGAAGTAGAATTCGTCGTAGCCGCGATCGTGGCCATAACTCGGCCCGGCAATCCCGTTGGAGACGACCGCCAAGGTCTGGTAGCCCGCGGCTCCCAAGACGTCGGCAAGGTTCGGGACCGAATCGGGCAATGGCTGGCGAGAGCCGAACATTCCCAACTCATCGGGATAGCGGCCGGTCACGATCGAAGCGACGGTGGGCCCGGTCCACGACGAGGTCGCCATTGTTGCGTCGAACCGCACTCCTTCGGTGGCAAGCCGATCCAGGTTGGGCGTAGCGCTCGGCTCGGCACCGTAACACCCCAAACGGTCCGCTCGGAGGGTATCGACGACGATCAGCACCACGTCGGGAGGACGTTGTGGACCACACCCCATCAACAGTAGTACCGCCGTGCACAGGAAGAATCTCATGGGCAGAGAGTACACTTGCTCGATATGGGAACGAAGCTGCCACCCACTCTCCACCCGTGCTCTTCGGACACACGTGAGGTCCTGTGACGGAGCTGACTCACGCCCCGCCCACCGCTCATGGCCCGCGCGCGTCGGCGCGCTGGATTGGGCTGTTGGCCTTCGTCGGAAGCCTGGCGCTGACCTTGCCAGGCCTCGGGTTGGATCACTACGGCTTCGATGCCGATGAAGGCGAGTACTTCGAAGCGGCGAAACTGCACATGGAGTGGCTTGGCAACTGGGACCAGCCGGGCTCGTTCGACGAAGAAGTCCTCCAGCACCACTTCCCTTGGAAGCCCACGTTCGGGGTGATCCACCCAGCCCTTTCCCGGCTCGTGAGTGGGATGAGCTGGGCACTCTTCCACGGACAACTGGACGCGGATCCAATTTGGTCGGCGCGACTTCCCAGCGCCGTGGCCTACGCGCTGATCGCGGCCTTGCTCTGCGTGTTCACAACCCGCCGCTTGGGAGCCCCCGCGGGGCTGCTTTGCTTGGGACTGTACTGGATCAACATTCGTTACTTCGGCCACGCCCATATCGCCAAGACCGATCTGATCTTGTGCGCCTTGTGGGTGGCTGGGACTCTCCTGCTGACGCGCCTCCCTCCCCAAGGCAGTTGGGCGATCAATAGTGCGACGGCGTTTCTCGCGGGTCTGGCGCTGGCAACCAAACTTCCGGCGATCCTTCTGATCTTGACTCTCTTCACCTGGTCGATTCTGCGCCAGGGGAGGGTGCGGCTGAACACGCTGATTCCGTTCCTGTTGCTGCCCGTGCCGATCTTCTTTGCGCTGACTCCCGCGGCGTGGCACGACCCATGGGGATTCACCAGCGAGTTCATCGAAGGATTCACCTCCCGCGAGAAGATCGTCCGGATTCCCACGCTGTTCTTCGACCAAGTCTACGAACATCGCATGCCGTGGTATGCCCCCACGGTTCACGGTCTGGTCACCACTCCCCCGCTGATCGTGATCGGTGCGCTGTGGTTTGCCCTGATCGGGCTGTGGTCGTGGCGCGGACGCATCCTTCAGGGATTCCTCGAGTTCCTGCGCGGTCCCGGCAGCTTGTTCACGGCCGCCGCTCTCGGAACCTTGGCCGCCGTGTCCCTTCCCAGCGTTCCGTCTCACGACGTCGACCGGCTGTTCCTGCCGTTGCAGCCTTTCCTGGTGTTGTTCGCCACCGGAGGGATCTGGCAGGCCCTGCAAAGGATCCCTCGACCGGGGGCGCGATGGGCGATCGCCCTTGTCCTGTGGGCTCCGGCCGCCGTCGAAGCCTGGCGTCAGAACCCCTACCAGATGGCGTACTTCAACGGTTTCCTCGGTGGTTCCTCCGGCGCAGAGGCGCGCGGCATGGACGTGGTCTATTCCAAAGCAGAGATCAATCAGCGGGTGCTCGACGCACTGAACGAGCACTTGCGCCCGAACGAGTCTCTGTTCTCCAACTTCGTTCACCGCGACCTATGGGCCCATCAGCAAGCCGGCCGGCTGCGACCGGACATTCGCCTCGTCGACCAGGGCAAGGGCGACGCCATCCTCATCTACGCCCGGCGCGGTTGGATGATCGGACCAGAAGAACGCCTGTACCGGCGCCGACCGGAACCACTCTGGTCACTGACCCACCGCGGAGTCGATCTGGTTCTGCTGTATCGGCTCGAAGACGTGGCGAAAGGCCGAAAGCAACGCTGAGGCCTCGGGAGATCCTGAGCGACGCTTCTCGGTCAAACAACTCCGCGGCTCTCGTGTCTTTCGAATCACCCGGATTCCGAACTTCGCAGCCCTCGGACAGAGAGCCTCGTCCATCGTCGGCCGTGTCTCCCGGTGTCCCTAGCCGGCCGTTGAAGAAAGCCTCGGATGGCCGATCGAGAGATTCTCGTTTGCGCCGAGGAGTCGGGCCGCAGGCGAATCCTTGGTTTCGTCGAGGGTTCGAGGACAAAGACGGGGCGAAAAGGTCCGATCGGGGGGCGCGGTAAGACTTTTCAGCGGCCTGCTAGGCCAAGAGATCCCGAACCACGTGCCCGTGAACATCGGTCAATCGGAAGTCTCTTCCCTGGAACCGATAGGTCAGTTTCTCGTGGTTGATGCCGAGCTGATACAGCATGGTGGCATGCAGGTCATGAACGTGCACCGGGTTCTCGACCGGGTAGTAGCCGAACTCGTCGGTCTTTCCGTAGGTCATTCCGGCCTTCATCCCACCGCCAGCCAGGAACAGGGAGAACGCTCGGATGTGGTGGTCACGCCCATCCTTCTGGGCCATCGGTGTGCGGCCGAACTCCCCGCCCCACAGCACCAGGGTTTCGTCCAGCATGCCCCGTTGCTCGAGGTCACGAATCAGGGCCGCGCTGGCCTGGTCGACCAGCTGCGAAGCGGCCTGCATGCCTTTGCGAATCTGCAAGTGGTGGTCCCAACCACGGTGGTACAGCTGAATGAAGCGCACTCCGCGCTCGGCCAGTCGGCGCGCCATCAGACAGTTCGAAGCGAACGTGCCACTGGGACGGGTGACTCCATACATGCGCAGGATGTGATCCGGCTCGCTCGAGAAATCCGCGAGCTGGGGCACCGTCGACTGCATCGCCTCCGCCAAGGAGTATTGAGCGTTGCGCGCCTCGATCTGGTCGTCGACCACGGTGGTCCCATGGAGCCGATTCATTTCTTGGATGGCAGCGATGGTCTGGCGTTGACCGGGGAGGCTGACCCCCTCGGGGCTCCGAATGTAGTGCACCGGCTCCTCTCCGGACTGGAACCGAACTCCCTGGAATCGCGCCGGCAGGAATCCGCTGTGCCACTGGCGGGAGGAAATTGGCTGGTCCTGTCCTCCTCCGGAAGAGATCAGAACGACGTATCCCGGCAGGTCCGTCGCCTCGCTTCCGACGCCGTACCACAACCAGGATCCCATGCTGGGGCGACCGGCGATGATCGAGCCGGTATTCATGAACAAATGAGCGGGGTCGTGATTGATCTGCTCCGTCTGCATCGAACGGATGATGCAGAGCTTGTCCGCGATGGAACCGAGATGAGGAAACAGCACGCTGATTTCCTGCCCCGACTCGCCCCAACGACGGAACTCGAAGTGGGGCGCCATGCACTTCAGCTCCATGCCCTGGAGCTGAGCCACGGGTTGCCCCTTGGTGAAGGACTCTGGCATCGGCTGGCCGTGACGCTTGGCCAGCTCCGGCTTGTAGTCGAAGGACTCGAACTGGGACGGTCCTCCCGCCATGTAGAGATGGATGATGCGCTTGATCTTGGGTTCGTAGTGCCGCGGCCGCAGCACTCCTCGCCACGGCTCCGCGGCCGGGTCTCCGGCCAACTGGGCGACTGCCGGCTTCGCCGTCGAGGCCCCCCATAGCAACGCCCCCATGCCTCCGACAGCACGGGACAAGAACGTCCGCCGGGTGAGTTCGGAAGCCATGGGTTCGCGCTCGTTCATGGTCGCGTGATCAATTCGTGAAGGTTCAAGAGCACCCGCGCAACGGCCGTCCAAGCCGCGTGGTTCACCGGATCGAGCCCCTCCGGATTCGACCAAAGACCAATGTCCAATAGCGCTTCGGCTTGCTTCGGGTTCTCCGAGTAGTAGGCACGCTGCTCTCCGAACAACCGAGTAAGCGTTTCGACTTCGTCCGGGGTCGGCGCTCGTTGCACGGCCTGCCGCATCGCCCAATCGATCGTCTCTTCCGTCGAACTTGCTCCCGACTTCAGCATTCCCACGGCGAACGCCCGCGCCGCTTCCACATAGCTCGGATCGTTGAGCAGCGTCAACGCCTGCAACGGAGAGTTGGAGATCGGTCGCTCGGCGGTGCACTCTTCTCTCGTCGGCGCATCGAATGCCAGCATGCTGGGATGCAAGAAGGTCCGTTGCCACCAGCTATAGAGACCGCGTCGGTACTGATTGCCTCCGTGGCTGGGAATGTACTGGCGCTTGGGAAAGTTGAGGTTCTTCCAGTAGCCGCGCGGCTGATAGGGCTTCACGCTCGGCCCGCCGATCCTGCGTTCCAGCAAACCACTCACCGCCAGAACCGTGTCCCGCACCCCTTCCGCATGAAGCCGGAACCGAGTCTGCCGGGCCAGGAATCGGTTGTCGGGATCCTGTTCGAGCAACTCGGGCGAAGCGTTCGCCGACTGGCGATAGGTTCCCGACATCACGATCTGTCGGATCAGTCCTTTCACATCCCAGCCGGATTCGACGAAGTCGATCGCCAGCATGTCCAACAACGCGGCGTGCAGCGGAAACTCGCCCTGGGAACCAAAGTCATCGAGGACTCGGGAGAGCCCGCGACCGAACAGTTGCTTCCAGATCCGGTTGACGAAGACTCGAGCCGTCAGGGGATGCTCCGGCGAGATCAGCCAGCGAGCCAGGTCCAGCCGGCTGGCCTGGTCGCCGTCGGCTTGCAACGGGGGAAGAAAGCTCGGGGTCCCGGGCTCGACGACGGGGCCGGAATCATCCATCCAGTCTCCGCGTGGCAGCAGTCGCGTCTCGCGAGGGGTCTCGCGTGCCACGGTGGCGGGCATGCGTACTTTGCCGGACCGCAACAACTCGATTTGATCTTCCAGCACTCGAATGGTGTGTTCCAGGCGCTCGACGCTCTTGTTCCGAGGGTTCTGCAAGATCTTCTTCGTGCGCTCGAGTTCGTGACGGTACTGGGCGATGTGCTGCTCGGCATCGTGGACCGGCACGTCCATGAACGGAGGCCAATACGGTCGATCCGGATGGTCGTAGACCGCTTGTTCCTCGATGTCGGCAAAGAACGCGGCGAATCGATAGAAGTCTTCATGGGAGTACGGGTCGAACTTGTGGGTGTGACACTCGCAACAGGCCATGGTCGCCGCCATCCAAGTGCTGGCCGTGGTGCGGACCCGGTCCGCCGCATACTTCTTTTCGTATTCCAGAGGCTGTGCACCATCCTCCGGGGTGTAGCGGATCAAGCGCTGATAAGCCGCGGCAATCCGCTGCTCCGCGCTGGCATCTTTCAGCAGGTCTCCCGCCAACTGCTCGACGGTGAACTCGTCGAATGGCTTGTTGTCGTTGAACGCGTCGATGACGTAGTCGCGGTAGGGAAACACCGTCCGTTCGTTGTCCGCGTGATAGCCCACGGAATCGGCGTAACGAACCAGGTCGAGCCAAAACACCGCCATGTGTTCGCCGTAGTGCGGAGAGGACAGGAATTGATCGACAAGCCTCGAGTAGGCACCCGGACGGGCATCGTCGAGATAGCTCTGCACTTCTTGCGGCGTCGGCGGGAGCCCGCGCAGGTCGTAGGACAAGCGGCGCACCAGAGTCACGGGATCGGCCGCTTCGGAAGGAGTCATCCCTCGCTTCTGCAATTCGAACAGCACCCAGGAATCGATGGCGCCGCGAAGAAAGCTCTCGAACCCGGCCAGTTCGGGCACTGCTCGACGCACGGGAGCCCGGTACGACCAGTGGTCGTCATACGGGGCACCTTCGGCCACCCAACGGCGAAGGAGCTCCACCTGTCCTTGGTCGAGGGGCTTGTTGAACCGCGCCGGAGGCATCCGGCGAACCTTGCTCTGACTGGTGACCTTGGACACCAGCTTGCTCTCTTCGGGACGGCCGGGAACGATGGCCGCGCCCCCCTCACGTTTGGCAAACGCAAACTCCGGAAGGTCCAAGCGCAACTCGGCTTCCCGCGCCGCCTCGTCTGGCCCATGGCACGGGAAACAGTGGTTCGACAGGATCGGTCGAACGTCCCGGTTGAAGTCCAGAGCCGGCGGATCCGATGCCTGGGGCCTCGCGCCACTCGGAAGGACCACGCTCGGGACCAGTACACCGACCAGGGAAATCGAGGTCACCAGCGCGATTCTCGAGGAGCCGCGGCAGATTCGGTCAGTGAACGCCATGGGCGGGCGATCCCCCGGGCAAGGCCATGGGTTGGTCCAGAAGATTCATCTCGCTCATGGTAGCCTGGAACTCGCCCCGAGACTCGGCCGAGATTGCCCCAAACTCTTCCGTTACGGGCACTTGGGAGCGTCTCGCGGTGTTCGACCGCCGATCCGCGTGAGCGGAACAGACTCCCGCGCGAGGAAAAGTTCCACACCGGCGTAAGGACCCTGGTCGCCGCGACACCCACGGAAGTGAGCCAATCCCGTGGAGAACCGAGTCCCCCAACGCCCGAATGCCACCTGGATCGCGGCCTTTCAAGGCCGCGCGGGTGATCGTCCGGCCCTCGCCGAACTGGAGACGTACCTGCAACGAGTGATCGCCAAAGTCGCGCGCACCTTCACGGCGGAAGAGCGAGACGATCTGGTGCAAGAGACGTTTGCGCGGATCGTCAAGAACCTCGAAGCATTTCGCGGTGAGAGCGCGTTCACGACCTGGGCCGCAGGGGTCGCGACTCGCGTGGCATTCACGGAACTGCGCCGGCGCAAAGCCCAACAAGAGCGAGCCGGCGAGTATGAAGCACTGGAAGGAGAGTTGGCCAAGCTCCCCTCTCCTTCCCCGGCTCCCGACCAACAGCTGGAACGATCGGACATCCTCATGACGCTGCAACGAGCCATCCACGACGAACTCACCGATCGTCAGCGCACGGCAATCCTGGCCGAACTCCGGGGTCTGCCCACGATCGAAATTGCAGAACGCATGCAAATCAACCAGAACGCGCTCTACAAACTCACCCACGACGCCCGCAAGAAACTGCGGCGCAGTTTGATCGAGGCTGGCTTCCGCGGCGATTCATTGATGAGCTTTGACTCGGAGGCCTCGGGATGAGCTTCTCGCGCGCCGACTTGCAAAAGCTGCTGGAACTGGTCGCCATGACCGAAGCGAAGGAGATCGACTGCGACGAATTCTTGCACCGGGTGGCAGGCTATCTGGAACGACTTGGCCCGGAGGGCACCCCTCCCCCCGGCTACGAAGACGTCGTCCATCACCTGCAGATCTGCCCAGAATGTTTGGAAGAGTTTCGAGTTCTCTACCAGGCGCTGTGCGAAGAGTCGTGAGCAAGCCCTCCCTCACCCAGCTGCTGCGAGACATCCGTGGCTGCACTCTTTGCGAAGAAGCACTGGAGCACGGCATCCGGCCGGTCCTTCAGGTCCATCCCCGGGCACGCATCCTGATCGCGGGCCAGGCCCCGGGGAAGCGCGTGCACGCCTCAGGAATCCCCTTCGATGACCCCAGCGGGGAACGCCTGCGCGAGTGGATGGGCATCTCTTCCGAAACGTTCTACGACCCGCAGCGAATCGCCATTCTCCCCATGGGGTTCTGCTACCCAGGCACCGGCAAGTCCGGAGATCTGCCGCCGCGACCGGACTGCGCCGACGCCTGGCGTGGACCAGTCCTCGAACGATTGACGGGGATCCGACTCACCTTGGTTCTCGGCACCCACGCCATGGATTGGCACTTGGAGAAACCGCGCGGGACTCTCACCGAAACCGTTCGCGCTTGGAAGTCCTACGGTCCCCGTCGGATGCCACTGCCCCATCCCAGTCCGCGCAACAACCCTTGGCTCAAGAAAAACCCCTGGTTCTCACAGGAGCTCATTCCCGCTCTTCGCCGACGGGTCCGACGAGCGCTCGCCGGGCCCTAGTCGTGGCCTGCTCGCAGTGAAGGCGAGAGGCGTTCGTCACCGGACCAGCCAGACCTTGACGATCGGGATGATGGATTGGATGCCCCGATGTTCTGTGGATCCACCCACCGCCATCGCCCAGAGGGCTAGGGCCCCAGCCGTCACTTCCTCCGGTAGGTCAACTCCAACCGAGGCTGTGCAGAAGAGTCCGTGTTCTCGCGACTCGCCAAACTTTTGGCGGTTTGACCGGTGGATTCATCTCCCCTCAGAATCCAGCCGTGATTCTGTCCTGGCCTAGCCATCCATCGGCGCACGTCGCGCAACAGGAAGCGATTCGAAACTCGATAGGTGCCCGCGCCTTCCACTTCCATTCGTGCACTCGGCTTTCGGGCAAAGGTGCCCCCCGGATGAGGCCAGGTCTCGCTGTCGAAGAATGTATGGACCCAGGTCACATCACCGGGCTCTGCCGCAGCCCCCATGCCTCCCGGAAACGAGGAGGCTCCTTCGCCCCACGATCGGCGCAATCGGTGGACCTGGAGAGGACGCGGATCGGGGTTGCTTGGCAACACGGTCACGACCAATGCCACGCGTTCCAGAATGGCTCCTGGAGGCAAAACCTCCTCCACATCGAAGAACAACGCGGTGCGGCGGATGGACCCAGTGGCTTCGCTGGTCCTTCCCACGAACAACGTGGGACCCGAGCCGCTGGCTCGATCCCCTTCCGCATCTTCGATCAGCGTCCCGTCTCGCGAGGCCACGACCTCGATCGTCTCGAGGCCACTCGTCGTGACAGCCAAGCTCAGACACACGGCAACTGGCAACCCGATCATGGAAGACTCCCGGAATCATCAAGCGCAAGAGGGGACGAATCTTGGCAGCCTTGGGTAGCCCGGACTCGGCGCGGCGCAGGAAGCTTTCCCGCCAGCCCGAGTTCCGCCAAGATGCGCCTTTCCCGAGCAATCTGCTTCTCGTCTCCCTCCGAGCGACCCATGCCCCAGGCACTCCCTCGACCTTCCCGCTCCCGAGCCCGGACCCTCGGCTTCTCGCTGCTCCTCCTGGTGCTGTGTGGTGCCTTTCTGGAAACCATGGCCGGCTTTGCTCTCCACCAGGCCCCGTTCCTCGAAAAACTCCGACGGCAAACCGCCCAAGGGGGTTCGCGCAACACGGTGTTTCAACGCAGTGTCGGCCAGTCCTACCTCAATTACCTGCCGAGTCCCGGCCTTCGCGGCCAACACAACGAGCACGGCTACCGTGGCAAGGCGGTGCCGCTGGACCGGCGTCCCGGAGTCTTGAGGGTGCTCTGTATGGGCGGATCGACAACCTATGGCTGGTCGGTCAAACGTCCCCAGGACGCGTACCCGGCCCAGCTCGAAGAACTCCTTCGCGGCTCGCCTCCCGACGGCTTCGATGATGTCGAGGTGATCAACGCCGGCGTTCCCTGGGGCACCACCGCGGAAATGACCACTCACTACCACTTCAAGTATCACTACTACCAACCCGACCTGGTGATCCTTCACACCGGACTCAATGACGCTCAGGCCTTTCACAGAGAACACTACCACCCAGACTACAGTCACTGGCGTCAGCAGATGGTGCCGCGTCACGAGCTCCCCGGCCTGGCGCGGACATTGACGAAATCTCGACTCCTGGGAGCGCTGCTGATTCCCTTCGTCTACGGGACCCACCCCGAGATCCCCACTTTCAACCGTTACGGCACGCCGCCTCCACCTCCGGTGGCACCCTGGTTCGACGTGGATTGGCCGCCCCTCTTGGAAACTCCTGCGGACGGCGCAAAACTTCCTCGCGAACGCATTGCCTTCCACCACAACTTGAAGCGCCTGATCGAAGCCGTGCACGCGGACGGAGGGAAAGTCGTCTTGATGCCGGTTCGAATCAAACCCGGTGACGAGGTCCCTGGAATGCCAAGCGTCCTGTTCCACGAACAGCTCTTGCTCGATCTCGCGGCAGCCGAAGAGCTCCCGGTCGCCCCGTTTCCGGAAGACTTGATCCCGGCCAAGCACTGGAAAGACCCGATGCACGTGGATGCGGAAGGCTGCGCGAAGAAAGCGAAACACGTCGAGCCAAGAGTCCGGGAAGCATTGCGCTCCCGCTGATCGCCCTTGGCCACCAATCGTCGGCGGTCAAAAGATCGTGTAGACGAAGGGCGCTGCCCATGGAACGGCTTGCAGGAATACGAACAGAATGGACATCATCAAGAGCCCCATGACCACGGGGACGAGCCACCAATAGGGACCGCGCCACAGCGAACGAATGAGTTCCGAGGATGTGGAGAGCCCGACTCGAAGGGACGACAAGAACCGCATTGATGGATTCCCGGCACTTGGAGCGAGATTCGAATGCCACTATGGTAGCGAGGACTGCCGCGGACTGCTGGACTCGCCCGGAGTTTTGATGCCGATGGAGTCGATCTCCTCTCCATCCGTTCCCTTCTGCCCCCGCTGTCGTCGCGCCCTGGCGTCTGACTGCACGCGCTGCCCCGACTGCCACCTTGGCTTTTCCCCCCTGGGCGGCGTCCTCGACGTGATTGGCGAGCTTCCCCGAGAAACTCGGGCTCAGAACGTCGAAGAGTTCTACACCCGCAGCCCGTTTCCTGGCTACGCCCCCGGAGACGACGGCGCCACGCTGTTGGATCGGGGCCGCCGCACCCCGTTCCTCGATCAACTGGATGCCAGCATTGCTCCCGATGCATGGGTTCTGGACTGCGGTTGTGGGACGGCACAGCTCGCTTCGTTCCTGGCACTCGCGGGTCCCCACCGGCGCATCATCGGCATCGATGGCTGCCGTGAGTCCCTCACCCACGCCGACGAGTTTCGACAGCGGGCCGAGATCTCCAATCTTCAACTCGTGCGCGCGGACTTGTTTGAGTTACCCGCCGAAGCTCAGGGGTTCCCCGTGGTCATCTCTCGCGGAGTCGTGCATCACACGCCCGACCCGGATCTGGCGATTCGTCAGGTGGCAGAGCGCGTCGCGCCCGGGGGAATTCTGGTGTTGGGCTTCTACGAAACCATGGGACGGGCGTTTCATTGCGTCCGCCGAAGACTGGGAAAGCTCGTCGGACGAGAAATCTCTTTCCTCGATCCGGTGCTGCGCCGCCGAGACCTGGATGCTGAAAAGAAACGGATCTGGATCGATGATCAGTACCGGCATCCTCTCGAGCACATCCTGCCTCTCCCCCATGTGTTGTCTGTTTTGAACTCGCTCGGTTTTCAGTGGGTGCGAACAGTCCCCCCTCTGGCTCTCGGAACAGATTTGTTCGAAGCCACGCCTCCTCTTGGTACCTCGGCACTTTGCGCTCGCCGGTGGGGATGGGCGTGGCAGGGAATCAATGATCCGGACGCGGGACTCGTCATCGTGATCGCCCGAAAGAACGCTGGTCCGAGCTGACGAGCGTCAGCGTCGATACAGAGCACGTTCGACGACAAGACATTCCAACTGACTGCGTTGGAAGGCTTCAACCGCATCAGCTTCGTTGCGAACCAGAGGCGTGCCACGCAGTTGCAGCGACCCGTGGAGAAGCACGGGAACGCCGGTCTGTTTCTCGAAGGAATCGAGGAGTTCGGCAAGCTCCGGGTCCCGGTCGCCGGCCACCACGAGCGGCCACACTCGACCGTCGGGCTGCACCGCTGAGGGGGCAAACCTGCGCAGATCGTCAGTCGCGAACGCCGAAGAGAGACCGTGGCTCAGCAATTCGCTTCCCGCGTCACCAATCCTCAGCAGGCGAGACGCCCACGCCTTCGAAATCAAGATTTCACAAGGACGGTAATCCTCGCCGGCCCCCAGAGACTGGAGCAACCGACGAGCTCCGTCCGAGGGACGCGGATCCCCCAGGATGCTCCGGTGACCTCGACTGAGCCCACCAAGCTCCTGTGCACCCCGCACCCAACCCACGGGTTTGCCCTGGGACAGCGATTCCACCAGGACTTCACGCACCGCGCCGGCCGTTTCCAACCCCTTCGTCGCTTCTTCGCTACGACTCGTCGCCACCTCTCCAAACGCAAGGCTCGTCAATCGCTGGCGATCCGATTGCGGATTCCGTTGATGGTGGGCGAACAGGGCCGCGCCCAGTGCCGCCCCCGCTTTGTCCGGCTCCAAGGCCACCCAGACTTCCGAGAAGCCACTCTGCTCCACGAGGTGCTGAATCAGTCGGCGATTCTGGGCCAGGAATCCCGTGACACACAGCTTGTCCGAAGAAGAGGCGAGGCGCAAACGCGCCACCAAGCTCTGGGTGCAATCTTCCAAGTGCTGCTGAACCGAGGCCGCCAAGTCTGCGTGGCGAGTGCTCTCTCCACGAAAGTCCAATGCCATGCCGGAGTGACGAGCCGGCCCCAAACGCCCTTCCAGGGACTCGTCGAACAGCCGATCATTGTCGAACGAGAACCGAAAGTACTTGTGATCCACGGCGGGAGAGCCGTCGTCCTGGATTCCCAGCAAAACGCGCAACTCGTCCAAGAAGCTTGGGGAACCGTGGGCAGCCAACGCTTCGACCAGGACTTCGTCCCGTCCCGGTTCGAGTCCCAAAAACTGAGTGAACGCCGACAGAAACAGGCCCAGGGAGTGGGGAAACCTCAGCTCGTCGAACACTCGCAGCGGTTGTCCCGTCGTTCCCTCGCCGAGCAAAGTGGTCGCCCACTCGCCGACATCGTCCAAGGCCAAGATCGCGGCCTGCTCGAACGGACTCGGATAGAAGGCGACCGCCGCGTGAGCGAGTTGGTGCTCGACGAATCCGACCACGTCGGCGGAAACCTCGAGTTCCTCCATGATGCGATTCTTGACCCACAAGCGATCGCCCAGCCAGAGAAACATGCTGCGCGAAAACACTTTCGCTGAGCGAGGAAATCCGCGCAGCTGTGATGCGAGAAGCCGCTCGAACTTCTTCAGAGGCTTCTCGTAGTACACGACATGGTCCAGGTCCTGAGCACGCAAGCCGGCGGCGTCCAAGCAAAACCGGGCCGCACGCCGAGGGAACGCGGAATCGTGAAGCCGGCGCGTGAAGTTCTGCTCTTGGGTCGCGGCGACCAGCTCCCCATCCACCAACAGGGCCGCCGCCGAGTCCCGATGAAACGCCGAGAGCCCAAGGATCTTCATCAGTACTGGCCGTTCAGCGGAGACACACTCTCTTCGCCGCGGCGGGAATGCCAGCCCCGTGGCCACGGCTGCGCGCGAGCAATGCATGCAAACGGCAACAAGACGGTCCAGTAGACCACCAGCATCAGGACCTTGGAGAAGCCGGAGGCGGCTCGCAGTCCCACTCGCTTCCAAGCCCCCATGAACCGAGAACTGCGAGCGGACTTCAGCGCCTTGTCGACTTCCCGATCGCGCCCGTCGTTGCGCCAGCGCTCCAGGAACTTGCCGGTGTAGGCGACGTGGTACTTCTCATCCTTCAGAATTGACTGGAACACGGCCTGAGTCTTCGGGTCGTGCTTGGTCTGTCGCGAGAACACGTCGAACAGAGCTTCCGCCCGTTGTTCGGCGACGTGCAGCATCGCGACGTACTCGAGTTCCCCCAATTCATCGCACAAACCGGCGTTGAAAAAGCCATGGGAGTCCACTTCCAACCCGGGACGGGCATGGGACAAGTCGTACGGCTTGTCGGGAACATCAGCGGCAGTTTTCGTTCCTTCCGCGCGAAGTTCCGCCGCACGGTGGCGAAACAGTGCCGCGTGTCGAGTTTCGTCGGCGGCATGGCGCTCAATGTGTTCCCGCAATTCCGGGTCGGAGATGCGACGCGCCGCAGCCACCAAGTCTCTTCCCCCGTCCTCCTCGGTATTGGCAAAGCTCTCGAGAGTCAAGATGCGGCGTTCGGGATCAAACCACACTTTCTGGCTGTCCCTCTGTTTGAAACGGCTCCACCAACCCATGGATTGCTCCTGATCGACAGTTGACCCTCGAGTTGACCCTCGGCCGACTCCGAACACGCTATGATCCTTGCAGTGAATCCGCCACCCTCCACCGGGAGCGGCCATTGCCATCCAGGCGACCCCATCGACTCTTGCTCAGCGCGGCCATTCTGTTGGCATTTGCGTTCGCTGCCGAATTGCTGGTTCGGGTGCGTGCCTACGTGAAGTACGGAGCACACCTGGAGGTCTACGACCTTTTCGAACGGCACCCGGAAGCGGGTGTGCTCATGGCCATTCCGAACCTGTCGACCGAGTTTGCCCGAAAGTACCGAATCGACATCGACTCGAACGGCTTTCGTAACCCAGAGACTCAGGAGCCGAAAGCGGCGAACACGATTCGGTTTGCCTTCCTTGGTGGATCCACCACGTTCTGCGGCCAGGCTTCGTCGAACGAAGCGACCTGGCCCCACCGGTTGGTCGAGCGGGTGGCCGACGCCTATCCCGAGGGAAGCTTCGACTATCTGAATGCCGGCGTCACGGGCTACTCGGTGGGAGATTCCCGAAAAAGCCTGCACTGGCGCCTGCGCCCTCGCAACCCCGATGTGATCGTGATCTATCACGCGGCCAAGGACCTCGCCGACGATAGTCGAGTGCCGGCCTTGGCCCAGGGCCTGGTCGAAGAAACCGGTGAGCCGAGTTTTCTCGAACGCCACTCCCTTCTCTGGATGCTGGTGAAGAAGAACCTCCGCTATCGAGCTCGCCAGCAACAAGGACGGAATGACTCGAAGAAGCTGAGCGTAGATATGGACCAGCTCTCTGAAGGCTTCGCCCAACGACTCACAGAACTCGTCCATCAGGCCCAAGAGATCGCGGACCTGGTGGTGCTTCCGGCGTTTTCGATCATGGTTCGAAACGGCCAGTCCGAGCAAGAGCAACTGGACGCGCTCGCCCAGGCGTTCACGTTCACTCCTTACCTGACGCCCGAAGGAGTGATCCAAGGATATCAGTCCTACAATCGCCGAATTCGCCAAGTCGCCGAAGAAACCGGAGCCCTCTATGTCGGGGAGGAGCACAGCGTTCCTGGAACCGCCGAGTACTTTCACGATTCCGTGCACTTCACGGAGCGTGGCTACGAAGCCATGGCAAACCGCGTCGCCGACGTTCTTTGCACCGCGCCTCGCTTTGCCGATCTCGTGACGTCACGAAGGGTCGCGAGGCAGCGACAATGAGCCTGGGACGAAGAATTCGCCTGTGGCGCAACCAGGTCAACAAAGCCCTGGTGCAGTTCCAGAACAACTACCTGCGCAATCGCAGAGTCTTCGGTCACCCCTTCCAGCTGACCCTCGAGTCAGGGAACCTCTGCAACCTGAAATGCCCTCTCTGTGCCACCACTCATCGAGAAGACTGGATTCCCAAAGGGCTCCTGAAATACGAAGACGCGCGCACCATCATCGACCGATTCCCTTATGTCGTACATCTGATCTTGTCCAACTGGGGCGAGCCTTTCCTGAACCGGGATCTCGGAAAGATCATTGGGTATGCCAAAAGCCGAGGCATTCGCGTTCGCATGGAATCCAACCTGACGCGACTCACGGATGAGCAGTGCCGTGAGTTGGTGGATAGCAAGCTGGACACTTTGGCCGTGGCAGCAGACGGCGCCACCCAGCAGGGTTACGAGAAGTACCGGGTCGGGGGCAAGCTGGACGACGTGCTTCGCAACGTTCGGCGCATTCGAGCCATGCAACGCGAGACCGGCAATTTTCACACCGAGTTGGAATGGAAGATGGTGATCCACCGGGACAACGAACACGAAGTCGATGCCGCTCGCAAGTTGGCCCAGGAATTCGGGATGAAGTTTCACGCGGTCACGATCTGGGCGCCCGAGAGTCAGCAGCAGTGGTTGCCGAGGTCTCGCGAGCACATGGCCCATCGCAACGAAGCGGGCGCCCCCGCGCGCTGCCACAATCTGTGGCAGTCGGTGAGCGTCAATTTCAACGGCGACGTGTTTCCCTGCTGCAGCGAGTTCACACCCGACGACAAGCTCGTGAACGTCCTGGAACAGCCGTTTGCCCCGGTGTGGAACAGTGCCGAGTACCAGGAACGGCGTCGTCTCAATCGCGGTCCCGTGGACTGCAGCCACTGCCACAAGAACAAGCAGACCCGATGGCATGCGCTGTGGCTTGGCGAGAATCGGCCCGCGACCCCGGCGACCGACACGGCGAACGAATAGTCGCTGCCTCCCAACCATGCGAGGTCCTTCCCGGCGTCATCCCAACCTTCCTCCATCCTTCGCAGCGGCCGCCACCGCCTCTGGATTCGCGAATCCGCTGGCGCGGGAATGCGGGGCGGTCCCAAGTCCTTGATTCGGGACCGGCGCTTCGCGGCATCGATTCCGCGGGCCCCCAGGTCGCCACGGCCCGGGAATCTCGGCATTCGCCGTGAGACTCCCCCCACTTGCCGGGGCGCCAAGGACACAGTTCCGAGCAAATTGCGGCACCGAAAGCTACTGTAGGGTCGAGGACGCTGTCCGCGTCCAATGTCTCCCTTGGGAAAATGGACCGAGGAGTCCCCCCATGTCCTTGCGCCCGCTCATTGCGATTCTTGTCTCGACGCTGGTTGGTACGACGGGAACTGCCCAGGTCACCTTCACCAATGTCACCGCCGCTGCTGGCATTCCGGCGGAACTGCACCAGGCACTGAACTTCCATAGCAACGGGCTGCTGTGGATCGACTACGACAATGACGGGGACGTCGACCTCCTCGCAACCAACGGCATCAACCTGTCGGCCCATCTTTATGAAAACAACGGCGACGGAACTTTCACTGCTCGAAACAACCTGTTGCCCAATATGCCCAACACCGAGATGTCCGGGGGAATCTTCGCCGACTTTGACAACGATGGCGACTCGGACATCTACGTGATGACGGACAACGGCGTCAATTTCAGCTTGTTCGGGGCCAATGACCCGGACGGCGATTACAACATGATGCTGCGCAACGACTGGGTGGAGAATGGCAATCAGGTGCTGGCAGGGCAGAGCCTGTTCCGCCCATGGACCGCTCAGTGTCGCTTGCGGGACGACCCCGAAACCCCTTTGGGAGTGAAACCCGGACGGCGGGCGATGACTGGCGGCTGGCTCGACTACGACCGCGACGGCCATATCGACGTCTACGTCGGACACATGGTACTCCAAGCGCCGGGCGACCCGGCCAACATGGACCGGCTGTACCGCAACGTGGACGGCGTCTTCGAAGACGTGACGATGGCCGCCGGAGTCGGCTCCCTCGATCCGACCACGTATCGACCGGCCCTGGCCTTCATCGGAGCTCATCTCGACGACGACCTTTGGCCAGACATGTACGTGGTCAACGTGCACGAGACCTCGCCCTACCATCACGATTTCGTGTACAAGAACAACGGGGACGGGACCTTCACCGAGGTCTCTGGCTTGTCTCCTGGGATGGGCGATGACTCAGGATCCGGCATGGGCGTGGACGTCGCCGACTTCGACAACGATGGCGACTGGGACATCTACATCTCCGACCTTCTGAACACCAGCAACGACTCGCTTCCACTCGGGAACGCCTTCTACGAAGGCAATGGCGATGGCACCTTCAGCGACAATCGCGCCGTGGAAGCGGGAGTGACCGGCTTGGCGTCCTGGGGGGTCAACTTCTTCGACGCCGACCAGGATGGAGATGAGGACTTGTTCGTGGCAACGCTGGGAAGCGGCAAAGACATTATGTACGAGAACAACGGGGACGGGACGTTCTCAAACATCACGGATTCGGCGGGCTTCCTCGAGGAAACCAACAACCGCGGATCAGCGGTGGCCGACTATGACAACGACGGCGACTTGGACCTCGCCACCATCGAGCAAGCCGGCGTCGTACGGCTGTATCGCAACGACACCCCGGGCGCCGGTCACTGGCTTCAGATCAAACTGATTGGCCGCTCCAGCAACCGCGACGCGATTGGCGCGGTCGTCGAGGTGGACACCGGGTCCGTGACTCGAAAGCGCCAAATCAAAGGCGGCTCGAGCACCCACTCTCAAGACTCCCTGGTCGTCCACTTCGGGTTGGGAGGCGCTGCCGTCGCCGACGAAGTGCGCATCTACTGGCCGAGCGGGCGGGTCGAACGGTTCGCGGATGTCCCCGCCGACCAGAAGCACACTTTCGTGGAATCGCGCTTCTTTCAGAAGTTCCCCCCCAGCGGGAACTCGGGCCCCGATCTCGGCACGCTCCGCTAGCAAGCGGACTGCGAGGAAGCGAGAGACGGAGCAGATCAGCCGGTCGCGGCGGACGCTTCGGCCTCTCCGAGAAACGCTTGTGCCATCCGTTCCCCCAAGCGAACGAGAGCCGCCGAGTCGAAGTGGATTCGATCGCCATTGTGGGAGAGCCCATCCGTATCCGCGAATCGAACGAAAGGATCGCCCGCGGCAACGTTTTCCACGGCCTGACGAACGAGCTGCTGGTGAGGAAACGCAGCCAGGGGAAGGATGTCGGAGATCCGCCCGAGAATGACTTTCAGTTCGGGGTTCAGAAAGTCCGCTCTCACCCGGTCGATGAGCAGGCGCAAGTTGTCCTCGTAGGCAGCGGCCGCGGCGGCATCTTGGGCATCGGATTCGCCCTGCATCCAGAAGAAGCCTTCGACCTGAATCGGTCCTCGCGGAGACAACTCCGCGGCCCCCAGCCTGACCATGGTCAACAGCCGCGGGTACAGTGGACCCGTCACCGGATGCCACTCGTTCGCCAGGGTTCTTCCTCCCGCCGTTCCTTTGAAGAAGCGTAGATTTCCGCGCCTTTGGTTGGAAAGCTCCAGACCCAGGGAGAGTTCCAGCCCGTGTCGATCGCCGTTGTCTGCTTCTCCGATGCCAAAGCCCGGTTCCAGCGGCACCCAGTTCTCCCAGTTCCAATACTTGGCCCGGGGAATCTGCCCATCGAGGGGAGGTTGCAGATCCTGGATGTCCCCACCCCCCGCGGCGTTGGAGGCTCCCGCGATGATGTACAGCCGGGTCTTGCGACGGGGTTTGGGCCGGGCGGTTGCCGTGGGGTCTTTTTCCAGTCCAATGTCGGGCATCAGCGACTTCCAATCTTCATTCGGCCAATCGGCGTTCGGGGAACTGTTGCTGTTCTTGCGCGATCTTAACCGCGATCGGGCAAGCAGAGGAAATGTCGGACCGGGTGCGCCGGTGCCGCTCGACATTCGCGAACTGGCACCATTGCCAAAGCTTGTTAGACTTTGAAACTCGGGAGACGGCGAGACAGAAGTGCCCTGAGCAATCGGAGGTGTGCGCTTCATGGTCAAAGCCCCGCCAACAATGACGGACCCACAGCCTGAGTGAATTGCTGCATTGGCGATGTCACCCGACCTCCCCAATGACCGCCCACGCCGTCCCCCACTGGCTCTTCTCTGGTGCGGACGCGGCTGTCTGATTGCGTTGGCGGTCCTGTGGATTGTCGCCCGACCACGGCTCGCCCAAAGAGTCGGTGGGATCGGCCTACAAACCCTTGCCTTCGACCTCGGGTTCGCCCTGTTTCTGGCGGCTCTCCTAGTGACCGGAACCCAGCTTCGGAAGTGGGGCATCCTGGTCCGCAACGCTTCCCGACGGGCTCCCCTCCGGGCCCTCTGGCTCCTTGTCAACATGACTTTGTCCGCGCTTCTGGTTCTCAACATCTGTACGGAATGGGGCGTGATTGGGTTGATGATTGGAATTCCCGGTGCTTGCCTGTGGATTGGGTTGCTGTCCCAATCCCACGCCGACTCCGTGGCCGACTCCATTCTGCGCCGCTCTCCTCTCACCTTCACCGCCGCCTTTCTGGCGCTCCTTCTGGGGGAAGCCTACCTCCAGGTTTATCCGGAGAAGGTCGGGGGAGGCGGTGGTGGCAATCCGGCACTTGGCCAGCTCTACGCGGACTTGTACCAGTTCAACTCCTTGGGTCTTCGCGGCGAGGAGATCCCCACCTCCCCGCCGGACGAGGTGTTTCGGATCCTGGCGGTCGGAGACTCTTTCACCTTCGGACAGGGCGTCGTCCACGATTCCACCTATCCGCAGCTCCTCGAATCCATGATCAGGAACATCCACGGACCGGACCGGGAAGTCGTGAACGCCGGAAAAACCGGCGCGAACACAGTCCACGAAGTGGAATGGCTGCAAGAAACCGGAATGGGCCTTGATCCGGACTTGATCCTATTGCAGTTCTACCTGAACGACGTGCAACGGCAGGCGCGAACTTCGGAGCGCGCCACCAACGACTGGATTGACCGATGGATCAAACGCCCCTTCCATGGAAGCTACGTGGTCTTCAAACTCCGACGGACGTTCGATGGGGCTGTGTCGGCCCTGGTGCACCGCGGAACGCCAGTCGAATTTCGGGACTTCGCCTGGACCGTTCGCAACCACATTCGCAAAAACACGAGTGTGTGGCGAGAGTGCGCTCAGTCGTTACTCACTCTCAAACAGCTCAGCAAGGACCATAACGTTCCCGTCGTCCTCGTTCTGTTTCCTCGCGCATTCTCGGAACGAGGGAAGCCGCATCCGGCCAACCAGGAAATCCACGCCGAAGTCGCCGCCTTCGCCCGGCGTCACCAGATTCCTGTGCTGGATTTGATCCCGGCGCTGGCCCACCTGCCTCCCTCGGAAATGATCGTCAGCAGAGCGGATCATCACCCAAGTCCCTCGTACCACCAGGTGGCCGCCGAGGCATTGTTTCAGTTCCTCCGGCAGCACGATTTCTTGAACGAGGAAACCGTCGCCCGGTGAACTCCAGCAAATCGATCAGCCCGAGCCGAGGTGGCCGCGAAGCGTGGCCTGGTAGGCGGCCAAGGCCTCCCACGATTCGGGACGCTGCATCGCACGACCCAAGTCCCGTCCTTCCGCAAGCGCGACTTCGATCTCCTGTTTCCATCGCCGCTGACGCGGGCTGAGCCACTTGCTCGGGTCCTTGCCCTGGGACAGCATGGCATTCACCTTGGTGGCCTGGGCCGGCGTCAGTGGCAACAGGTTCCAGACTCGACCTCGCATCGCTCGACGGCGATCCGATTCTTTCGCGTCCGAGAGTTTCGCGTCTGCAGCAGAACGAACGGGTACTGAGTGCTGCTCAGCGATTCGTCGTTGTTGCTCGGAGTGACTGAATACTCCGTCCGCACACTGCATGCGTTGCGCGTGGATCAGGAGTTCCTCGTAGGAGACTCGATCCGGACGGTACGTGACCTCCACCACTTCGCGACCGCCACGCCAAGCGGCCCGAGTATTGATCACTCCGTCCAGCGACCCCAAACGACTTTCTCCCACCCAGAAGCAATGCATGACGAACGTCGCGCTCTCCTGCTTGGAAGCATCGGTTTCTACCGCGACCAAGTCGAGGTAGCGCGGAACAGGTCGATGGGCCGCCTCCAAAGCCTTCACCATTCGTTGGGCGAGCGCTCCTGTGTCCCAGACCCCGTCCTTGCGAGGAATCAAATCTTTGCCGTTGGCGCTCAGGAAGCGGACGACCGGGTTGTTCCAGCTCGGTTCCCCGAAACGCTGGAGGATCTCCGCGTCTTTCCCCTTCTTGTTGTTGTGAACGCAGACCGGAACGAACTCTTCTTCGATCGCCTCCACGAGCAATGGATGAGACAGCGGCTTCGCACCGAAGCGCACGCAGGTCGCTCAGCCAGGGACTTCCTGAAAGAGAACCAGTGCCGGTTTGCCGGTTTGCTTGGCTGTCGCCAGGGATTCTTCCAGGTCCCGCGACCAGCGGACCATTCCCAACTCCTTTTCCGCGGGAAACGGCAACAAGCTTCGACTGGAGAATTCCTGGCAAGCAAGTGCGGTGACGGCACTCAACACGACGAGTGGCAGGAGTTTCATGGGCGGTCATCCTTCGAGTCCGGGCATGTCAGGGGCTTGTTGTTCTTTGTACGAAACGGAATGACTTTTGTGACCAAGCGACCGGGGATTCGAGACGCGTGTCCCCTTTGACCGTGCCTGGGGGAGAAGAAAACGCCGATTCGGTCGCAACGGCCGTGATGGCGGGGGCCCGGAAGTCTTCCGCGCAACGCTCCGAAGCAGGAAGGAGCTGCGATCGTGGCCAATGCTCGAGCCAGCGCTCGTTGGTATCCTCGCCGCCCTGCGACGGATCTCTACCGGCCGATCTGCAAGAATTTCGAAAGGCTCTCGTGCTCGACGAACTGAACGACAAGAGTTACTACGCCGGTTGGGGAACATTGAGCCTGATCAATGCGGGGCTCGCACAAGGAAAGAACCGGTCGGGACTGGCGTGGTTCTTGGTTTCCCTCGTCCTCGGCCCAATCGCCACACTGCTGATCGTGATTCTCGATCCCGTGCCGTCTGGTGACGAGTGAATCCTCGCTGCCCCCCCATCCAGGGGCGCCGCCGCTAACGCGCCGCGGCTTGGTTCATTTGCTGGTTCCGGGCCGAGTCCTGGTACTGCGGCGGATCGTTCATCCCGGTGGTGTGGCACCAACCTTCGACGTGCCCCATGTTGTTGGCACCGGGCAACTGTCCGGCCCACTGTTCCGTGGTTCCGTCTTCCGGATTCGTCAAGAACAGATCGGTGGCGGCAATGCAACTGCTGAGGAACCCTGGATTTTCCTTCGAGGTGGTGTAGTAGAAGACTTCTTGACGGGCCCAGGTGGGAATTCCTGCAAGCCAGAGAGCGGCGCCGTCGTAGGTCAAGTCGAAGTTCTCGCCACAGCCCGCTCCAAAGATCTGGCCCAACAATGCCAGGTTGCCGGCTAACGCGGTCCCCTGGTACGGAGTCCCCACGGACTGAATCTTGCGACCGCCGGTCGCATCGTCCAAACCACTCCAGTAGTAGGTCAACAAATGCAGCGCCGCCGCTCCTCCCTGGCTATGCCCGACGACCCCGAATGAGTCGAAGCCACTCGCCTGCCCGGCCAAGAGCTGGGCGAACTCGTCGTGACTGCGACTCTGGCTGAAGTCCTCGAAGACCAGGGAGTCGGTGAAGTCGCTCGTGGGCCACACGCCGCCGGAGCAGTACCCATGCACCAACATGAGCGCACTGGTCCCGCGCAGTGCCTGCATGCGGGCGCGATCCAATCCCGGAGGAGCCCCTTGCAACATCGAAGGCGTCAAGCTCGAGCCCGCGGTCCGACCAGACAGGAGCCTGGGCTCCCCGTCGACCGAGACAACAGGACGTCGATCCCACGGAAGCCCCGTGTTTGGGTCTTGAAGCCTGACGTTGCGCAACTCGAAGGCTCCCAGCACTCCCGCGCGCCACAGCCACTCGGTGGAGAGTTCGAGAGAGACCATCGCTCGACCTTGCTCGATGCGCGGCCCTCGAATTCCCCCGATCCAGGCGACCGGAACGGTCTTGCCCCGGCGATCAGCCCCCCACAATTCGCCTCCAATCTGGACGGAGTCTGGGACCCGGCGTCCGACGACTTCGAGGGGAAAGTTGACGCGGATCCACGGGTCGTCCGCGCTCACACTCGCGTTTCCTCCAAACCGCAACGTCGGCGCATGCACAGACACCAAGTGCTGAGTGGTTCGGTGAAACGGAGAGCCGTCGGCCCGCCGACCACGCAAATCCACCTGCACCACGGACTCACCGGCGAAGGGAATCTGGAACAAGGCGCCGTACACTCCGTCACCCACCGCCCCGTCGCCGTGTTGGCCGTCGTCGAACAATGGCTTGGTCCACGACCTTCCCGACGGCGGATGGATTCGAGCGAATGCTGCCTCGACCTTCCCGGGCGCCACCGGCGGCCGACCTCCCCGTCGCTCAACGTCGCAAACATAGGCGACGATGCCCAAGTCGCGCTCGGTGGTCAGATCATAGTCGCGCAAGTGGGAGTAAACCGGTTGGCCCGTCGCACTTCCCACCAGCAGATACCCATCCGCTTCGCCAGGCGGGGTTACCCAAGGACGCGCACTTTCCACTCGAACGGGAATCTGTCCGCTCGGCAGACGCTCGAAGCGAAACACTTCGGCAGCGAACCCCGTAGATCCCAATGACAACGGCTGGACTTGGTACGTCATCGAGTCCCGGAACCGGTGCGAACGCTCCAAAGACAACGGATCCAGAACCACGGTGCCGTCGCGAGTTTCCAGGCTGACTCGCCATTCGCCCACACGAGGAGCCACCACGGCAACGGTGTGCGGACCCCCTTCCTCCAATGCGAGCGAACCGTTCCATTGCCAGGAGCCGTCGGCAGTTTGCCGTAGCTCGACCGGCACCATGGCACTTCTCGACGTGATCCCGTGTTCCGAGGGATCCGGCATCTGCAAACGAAAGAAGTCCTCGGGCGGGGCCGCGACCGACTTTCGGGGCAGTGGCTGAGCTGCCACAACGGGAGTCAGTCCCGCCATGACGAGGAACGCAAAAACCCAAGTTCGACATGCCACCATCGGACACCCTCGCAAGTTTTGCCGCGCCATGGACTCGGGTGACAATAGCATCGAATCCCAGGGCCCGGGGGCCGCCGATTCCGGGAAGCTCTCTACTCCGATTCCTCCGACGAGGAGCCGAAACCGACGCCGATCAAGGACGACTCGGTCCGGAACACCGCCATGCCGTTGGAGATTGCCGGGGTGGCCAACGTTCGTTCGCCTAGGTCGTTGATCGCCACCAGTTCGTAGGCCGGGCCGGCGCGAACCACCAGCACCTCGCCGGCTTCCGTGGTCACATAAAGAAAACCATCCGCAGCAACCAAGGAAGCTGTGATCTCGGACGCCGCCGTGTCCACCCGCACGCGATAGTGGCGTTGTCCGGTCTCTGGGTCGTAGCACGACAGGACCCCGTTGCTCTTCAACAGATAGAGGTGCCCGTCATAGACCAAGGGAGTCGGTTGATAGACCCCGTCACGCTGATTGCTCCAAAGAATCGCGTCGCTCTGGGTCTGGTTGCGCGGCAACGTCAGGTCTCCCAGAGCCCCCAACCGAACCGCGTAGATCGGAGATGGGTTTTGATACCCACCGGTGACGAAGGCAATGCCGCCGGAAGCCACGGGAGATGCCACAGTGATTTTGGAGTTGTCGCGAATCCTCCACAACTCGTCGCCACTTTCCAGGTCGTAGCTGCAAATCGCATTCGTCCCGTTCAGAATCAACTCGGGCCCGTCCGGACCTTCGCCAACGGTCGGCGTCCCCCACGACGAGATCTCGTCCCGTTCGGTCCGCCAAATCTGCTCACCCGATTCAAGGTCGAACGCTGCGACGAAGGATTGACCAGCCACGTCACACTGCACGAAGACAAGTCCTTCGAAGATGGTCGGCGAACTTGCGTAGCCCCATGGGAAACTGTCATCCACAAACCAAGCGGCGTTCAAGATGCCGAGATCCTTCGACCACTGCACTTCCCCCGACAGGTTCAGACAGTACATTCCCTCCGAGCCGAAGTGAGCCACCACGAAGTCGTCGTCCACCGCGCAGGTAGAACTGGCGTGGCTCGCCTTCCAGTGCCGTTCGGTCTTCGGAACTCCTTCGTGGCAGAGAGTCCGCCACATCAGCTTGCCACTGGAAAGCTCGAAGCACAGGACTTCGTAGCGATGGACATACTTCTCGGACGCGGTGCCAATCCAACCGCGATCTCCTTGGAAGGTCCCGGTATGCGTTTGCTCCCCAACGGCGGTGGTCACGAAAACGCGATTGCCGCGAATCACGGGAGACGAATGCCCGAGACCGGGAATCGCGGTTTGCCAGCGAATCTTGTCGCCTTCTTCCACGCTCCAACTCAACGGTGGGTGCTGACCATCCGCGACCCCTGAGCACTGCTCTCCACGAAAACCTGGCCAATCCCGTGGTTCGACCACTGGGACGAACGGGTCCTGGGCCGGCCGCATTCGTCGAGTCTGCGCTTCCGCCGGAGCGGTGTCTTCGACCGGGGACGGAGTGGCTCCTCGCTCCACCAAGAATGCGGCGACTTGGGGACGCCCGGCGCCATTTGCCGTCGCCCACAGTTGGTTCAGCAACGCCGGGTCAGGCTCCTCCAAGTCGAAGAGGACCTGCAACACGGAAACGTGTCCGTTGCCCGCTGCGGCGAACATGGTTCCTCGAGCACCACTCGCTCCGCCGGCCACCAACACTTCGACGACTCTTTCGTGTCCGAGCCAGCCAGCCATTCCGAGAGGAGTATTCTGGTAGAAGTTGTCGGCGATTTCTGGAGACGCCCCGGCTTTCAACAGCGCTTCACAAGCCTCGGGCCGATCGTTGGAAGCCGCGAAATAAAGAGCGGTCGCATTGAACTCGGTCGCCGCGTTGATGTTCGCGCCAGACTCCAACAGGGTCTGGATTTGCTCCACATCTCCTCGCTTGGCCGCGGTCCACAATTCCTCTTGAACAGAAACCTCGGTTTCGGAGAAGGCGCACAAGCTCCACGCCAGACACACCACGGAAATCGACATCATCACTCTCGCTTCCTTTCGCTCACCGTCCCAAGACACCGAGAGTCAGCCACTCCTCGCCTCCAAAGTGTCCCGACCTCCGCGATCCGATGCCAGTCACGACACAGCTTTCTTCGTGGTTCGAGCCGCGGCCACATCTTCGGTAGTCCACTCGTAGTCGCAGTTGGATGGCTAGGGGACACCAAATTCGCGAACTTTCTCGTGACCCCCCTGGTGATGGCACTTCCAGAAGACACGCTCTTCCATCAGTACCCCCGGCCCTGATCTTCGGTTTGAGGAAAACCCACCCCCGGGAAGACACGACGGCGCTTCGTCATCACCCCTGACCGCGGACTTTTTCCACGGTTGCACGAGAGCTACACTACGTACGCGCGGCGAGAGCGCTTCCGGTCCGCGGGCAGGGCTGCGCCCATCTCGAGATGAAGACTGATCAGGCAGGCAATGCGCCGACCTCTTCCTTCCGGCAAGCGGACACCGGGACTGATGGAAGGTGGTCGTCATGACTGATGCTTCTCGTCG
The DNA here is from genome assembly GCA_028289345.1 of Planctomycetota bacterium. Classification (GTDB taxonomy): domain Bacteria; phylum Planctomycetota; class B15-G4; order B15-G4; family SIAN01; genus JANQQL01. The sequence goes on from JANQQL010000028.1 coordinate 140,881, forward strand.
TTCTGCAAAGAGCTCTCCCGGCGAAACCTCGTCACCGCTCAATCTCGAACAGCAGCGCAAGCGCGCCAAGGATTTGTTGCGGCAGTTTCGCCGCGGCGGAAAGAAACAGCCCCTCGCCATCCAGCGCTTCGCTCGCCACCTCCCGCGAACTCAAGGGCTGAGCCAACCCGCCATCGCGGCGCTCTCCTTGACACTCAGCGAAGCCCAGCTGGTGATCGCACGGGAGGGAGGCTTCCCCAGCTGGCCGCGCATGAAACTCGCGATCGAAGTTTCGAAATCCGAAGCAGGTCGTTTGACCGCGTTGATTCAAGCCGCCGTTCACGGACAACCGTCTCGAGTGCGCGCACTGCTCGACGTGGACCCCGGCTTGCCGACTCGTTCTTTGCACGCGGCTTGCGCTCTGGGTGATCGACGCGCCGCCCTCGAACTCCTGGAATGTCGGCCAAGCGAAGCAGATCAACCAGGGGGGCCCTACTCGTGGACTCCGTTGCTGTACACGACGTGCGCCGGTCTCGCTGCCAACGAGTCGTCGGCCGAACCTCGGATCGGCATCGCCACGAAGCTTCTTCAACTTGGTGCAGACTCCACTGTGTTCGCGGAAGACTCGCGGCTTCCCCAAGGAGCCCGCACTCCCTTGTCGGGAGCCATCCGCTACGTCAAGAGTGCGGAGCTTCTGGAACGATTGCTGAACGCTGGCGCCGCCCGGACCGAGAGGCTTTGGAACACGTCCATGGTCGGCCATGCGGCAGAACTCGACGACATTCGCTGTTTGGAACTCCTGCTCCCGCTGCGGCCGCCCAGCTGGGAGATGCGCGGTGCGCTGTCTGTCGCCGTCCTTCAGCACCGCCTTCCAGCGATCGCATTGCTCCTGAAGGCCGGAGCGGATCCGAACAGCAGTGGAGTGTGGGGCAGCACAGGAACCGTGGTCCACGACGCGATTCTTGCCCGATGCGACTCTCGCATCCTGGAAGCCCTTCGCGAGAAAGGCGCGAACCTGGCCGATCCCGATCGCGATGGACGCACGCCGTGGCAAATCGCATTTCGCACCGACAACGAAGCGGCAGTCGACTTTCTTCATCAGCACGGATTCAACGAGGAACCCCACTCGATCGACCAACTCCTTCAGGCCGCTTTCCAGGGCGACGCAAATCGAGTTTCCTCACTGAGGAGCGCTTCCCCAGATCCCGCTCGACATCTCCGTCGAACGGATCATCAGCTTTTGTCGTGGGCCATTCGTCAACGTCGTGAGGAGATCGTTCCACTCTTGCTTCGAGCGGGATTGGACCCCACCGTCCCCGACGATGAGGGGGACCTGCCTCTGGGCTTGGCCGCTCGAAGAGGCAACCCGCACCTTGTGCGAAGACTTCTCGAACATGGCGCCGAAGCGAGTGATGCCGACTTGAACGGACGGACGCCTCTCGAACAGGCACTGCTTGGCCCGGACACCGCCAAGGACTCAGTCGTCGACGCACTGCACACCGCCGGCGCCGATGCTCACAAGGTCTCGAACATTCCGGCGGACGAATCCGCCCTCAGTCACAAGCTACGGGTCGCAGGAGCGGTCGAGCGGGACGATCTCACCGACTCCTTCGAACGAGCAGCCGACGCGATCGTGAATGGAGACCGAGAAGTCCTGGTGCGCCTGCTTCAAGACGAGCCTTCCCTCTGCCAAGCGCGTTCTCTGCGCCCCCACCGGGCCACGCTGTTGCACTATCTGGGTGCCAATGGTCTGGAAGAGCATCGACAGAAGACCCCCCAGAACGCGGTCGAGATCATGCAGTGTCTGCTCGAAGCAGGTTCCGTGCCGGATGCGCTGGCGCGGACCTATGGCGGCGGGCCGGCGCAGACGACCATGGCCCTGCTAGCCTCCAGCAGTCACCCGGCCGACGCAAACCTGCAAGGAGCATTGATTCGAACCCTGGTCGCGGGCGGTGCCAATCCGGATGGCCTGGATCACGACGGTCTGCCCATGGCCACGGCGGTCGCGTTTCGCTGTCGTCAAGCCGTCGACGCCCTTGTCGATCTGATCCATCAGAGCAATGTCGTGTTCGCGGCCGCCGCGGGACAGGTCGAACTGCTCGCCACCCAAATGGGCTCCCAAGGCCGGCTGCGCGATGGCTTTGACCATTGCCGGGTTCCCTGGCTGCACATGTCTCGAGACCCCCAACGTGCCGCTCAACAAGCACTCGTCGCGGCCGCACAGTTCGGGCGGCTGGAGGTGGTGGAGTTTCTTCTGCAGCAAGGAGTCGACGGCAAGGACGCGCCGCTCGACAACGGGGTGACCGCCCTTCATGAAGCCTGTTTTTTTGGCGACCGAGCGGTGGTCGAGCGATTGCTGGATCATGGCGCCAACCCCGGTCAACGGGAGAATCTCTACCGATCCACAGCACTGGGATGGGCCCGAGAAGGCCGCCACGAGGAAGTCTTCGCCCTGCTGCTCGAGCGACACGAGCCCGACTTTTTCGACTCGGTCGAGTTCAACCTCGTCCAGCACGCTCGAAGCCACTTGGAGAGAGATGCCTCTCAAGTCGACGCGCCGGAGGGACGCGGCAACTTGCTGCGCTACGCGGCTCGCACGGGCATGACCGCCATGGTCGAGCTTCTCTTGGAGAAGGGAGCCGACCGCGCATTGGCCGATGATGTCGGCCGCACGGCCCTCGACTTCGCGAAAGACGAGGGACACGACGAAATCGTGAGCCTGCTTTCCTCGTCTTGATTGCCGGCGAGTGGTCGCCGACTCGCTCGTGACGCCGCCCTCGTTTCCAGGCCGGAGACACGGCCTCGAACGGCCGATCTTGTTTCCACCAAGGAGTCGGACTGCAGCCAAATCGGTGGGTTCTTCGAAATCTCGAGGACGAAGACGGAAGCGAACAGGTCCGATCGGGCACCAAAAGATCGTTTCACTGGCCTGGGATGCGTCGATCGCCGGGGTGTTCCGAGAATTCTTTTCGGAGAGTTCAAGGACCACCCCGGCTGAGCCGGTCCGTTCGTCGATGCACGAAAGGAAGCCTTCCCGTCGGCCCTTGCGACTGCCACCCCATGACCCACCGAACCCGTCAATTGCTCACTGGCATTCCCGCAGTCAACACCGCGGTGGGAGAGAGCCCCAAGCTCTTGTGCTGGAGCGTGCCGCTCTTTGGCATCGCCACTTACCTGGGCCTTCTCGCGGGTGGTACGCTTCGCAACGCCGGTCGAGCCAACGCGCCGCTCTGGGTCATCGGTGTCATCGGCGCCGTGTTCGGGTTGGCCGGGCTCTTGGTCTTGGTTCGGGGAATCTCGGCCTTGGCTCGCCGCCGTCGTGCGGCACTTCAATCCGCCTTGCGACCTGGCGAACCCTGGTTTGCCGACTACCCGTGGAACCCCCACGGAATCGCCGACAACCGTCCCGGGAAGCTTCGCCAGGCCCTCGTGGGGCTGCTGTTCGTCGGGCTGTTTTTGGTCCCCTTCCATTGGGTTTTCTGGAATGGCGCACGGCAATCCTGGATCTTTGGATTGGTCTTGGTCGGCATCGATTTCGGAGCATTGATCGGGGTGGCGTTCACCATTCGACTGGCTCTTCAATCGCTCCGCTATCCACGAGGTCGACTGAGCTTCCACCAGTTCCCGTACTTCGTGGGCGAATCGCTGCAAGCCGACTTCTCGGCCCCTCCCCAAATCGCCCGCTTCCGCAGCATGACTTTCGAGCTTCGCAAGGTGGAGCAAGTCCTCGAAGAACGTCAGTACCGACAAAAGACCGAGATCCGACAGGTCTCCTACCAGTGCTACCAAGATTCCTACACTTTGCAAGCCGGCGTCGACTTGCCGTCGGGACAACGAAAGATTCCGCTGATCTTCCGTCTTCCGAGCGATGTTCCCGGAACCGCCATTCGCGAAAACCCGGGACGGTTCTGGCAGCTCGACATCCGTGCCGACGTGCCCGGAATCGACTACCACGCGACCTTTCTGGTTCCCGTTTACCAACGATCGGCAGCAAACTCGAATCCGAGCTCCGCCACACCGAATCCGGTGGCTAGCGTGGGCGACCTGCTCGAGGCTTCTTGATCCGGAGGGAAACCGTTCGACGGGCGGTCGGCTCCGGAGTGACCGCGATCGTCAACGAAGGTCTCGACGTTGCATTCAAGGTGACCGTTCCGTTTCCCTCTCCGTACAGCCGATCCGCCTCTCCCCCGATTTGCCGGTCCCCATCATCATCCGTTCCCGCAAAGAAGCGATACCGACCCGGCGTCAACCCGGCCAACGCGAATCCGCCTTTGGCTGTCCGTTTCAGAGACGACTGAGCCACGGTCTCCCCGCTTTCGAAGTCCACGGCAGCGACGAAGAGTTCGAGATCCTCCGCCGCGGGCCGGGGTGCCTCCACCATGGCGTTCACACGGATCAGCGCATCTCCTCCATTGGTATGCAGTCGAATCAAGCCACGATGCACTCCGGGAGAGAGCTCGCTGCGATCGACCTCCACCAGAATGGCCCGCAAGTCCGCGGGGGCAGTGACCGGGTCTTCGTGATGAACCACGGGATGAGCCGTCAACCACGGGATCTCGGAACTCGACTCAACGATTGGCTGTCCAATCAGAAGCAATCCATCTCCATCATTGAACAGGGCAATCGACGCAAAGCGACGGTCTGGGGGAAGATCGACCCGAGTCCTCTCCGAGCGAAGAATCGGGTTCGCAGCCTCACCGGTGGCCGTTCGCACCGCATCGTGGGCATCCACTTTGCCAAAGCCGTGCTTCGGGTCTCGACCGGGATTCCCCAGATCTGCCGCTGTGCTCGTCAGGATGGATCGCACTTCCTGGCGCGACGCCTCCGGGTGCACGGCAAGGATCAAGCCGGCCACGGCCGAGACATGAGGCGCAGCGATGGACGTGCCGGCGCTGTTTCCGTAGCGAGGAAAGAACATGTCGTCGACATAGAAACCGGTCGTCGTCAAAACCCCTTCGGATCCCAACTCCCCTCCCGGCGCGCTGAGAACCACTGTCTCGTGGTACGACGAGTAACTGGCCAGGCGATCGTGTTGGTCGATCGCGGACACGGAAATGACTCCGGAGGTCGCCGCGGGGTAGCTCGCCACGTTCCGGCCCTCGTTCCCAGCCGATGCCACGATCACCACTTCGGTCTCCAAGGCTCGCTCGATGGCGCGAGTGATCATCGCATCAGGACCGCTGGACTGGCCAAAACTCATGTTGATGACTTGTGCCGCCCGCGCCGGCATTCGATGGGCAGAACTCTCCCGGCCCGTCACGTAGTGGATGGCGTCGGCCACCCAGCTCCCTGCCGCGAAGATTCCCGGCGGATCGGTGTCCTCGAAAAAGCCAAAAACTCGAACGGGAATGAGGGAAGGGTTCCACAAGACTCCCGCAATTCCCTGCCCGTTGTTTGTCGTGGCCCCAATGATCCCTGCAACGTTCACTCCGTGCAGATCTCGCAGAGAGTCCTCGGGATTCCGGTCCACTCCATCCCCGTCGAGACTTCGTTCGGGATCATCCACCATGTCGTAACCATCCACGAAACGCCCCTCCAAGTCCGGGTGACTCTCGGTTCCCGTATCCAGGACCGCAATCACCACGCTGCCCCCCGTGGTGTAGTCCCAAGCTTCAGGAGCCCGAATGGATTGCAGTCCCCATTGTTCCGGAAAGAGTTCGTCGTTCGGCGTGCGAGTCGGTTGGTAAAGCCGATCCGCACACGCCCATTCAATCGCCGGGTGCGCGGCCAAGGTCATGCACAGGGCCTGGAGGACACGGCGTTCCTGCCTCGAATCCAAACCCGGATCGGTGGTGAACCCCACTTTCCAGCCAAGGCCGGGAACTCGTCGTCGGACCCAGCAGCCGCGCCGGGCCAAGCAGGCAGTGAGCTCTGCCTCCCCCATGGATGTGTCAAGGACCACCGTCCTTGGAACCACCTTGTGGCGTGGCTCGCCGAAGTAACTTCCCGAGGTCGTCAGGAACGAACCCTCGTTCTCCAGGGGAGCGAGGCTGCTCCCCAATGTCGCCAGAACCCTCGACGTTCGCGGTCGGTCCACCGCCCGAATGGTCAACTCGTAGGGCATTCCTTCCTCTCCAGGACCAAGTCCGAGAAAGACCTCGATCCCCAACAGCCTTGCCCCATCGATGGGCAAGACTCCTGTCTCGATGGTCGGACTTGGCGAGTGGAAGTGGGCGACCTGCTCGGCCTCCAGAACGTCATGGGTCGCCTCGTACAAAGCGATGTCCAGGTGCCGACCGGGGCCTCCCTCGAACTCAGCGGTCACGCGCACTCGGCAGGCTTCTGGAAAGGCCACCAGAACCCGGTCAATGTCCGCCGAAGAATCGAGGTCGCCTTGAATGCGGACTTGCTCGCCGACCAGCAACTCGCCCAGGTAGTGACCGGGGAGTCGCTCCCCGCTTTCGAGATCGGAAATGATCGGGACCGCGAGATCGACGTCCAAGGTGAGAGTGTAGTTGCTGGGGGCGTCTCCTTCCGACTGCAACACCAGGTAGTGCGCTCCCTTGGCCGTCAGCTCGAAAGACTCGTTTGCACGCATCGTGGTGGAAGCCACGAACTGGGAAGACACGGAGTCGTAGACACCGAGTGTCCAAGCAGACGCGTTGGCTCCTTCTCCGTGGAGGGTCGCTCGCAAACGCACTCGTTCGAGGGCCACGATCCAGAACGCGTCCCGGGCGTCGTCGTCCTCCCCGAGCTGGCCGAACACTTGGTAGCGGCCACCCGGCTCCACCTCGGCGAGGAACTGAGCTTGGTCGACCGCGTCGTTGGGCTCGGACTCGAGCACCGACGTGGAAGGCAGGGTGACAAGGACTTCCCCGGACACAGTTAGGGGTGCGTTCGGGTCAATTCCGGACCCACTGCGACGACAAGCCAAAACGGCAACGACCATGGAACACAACCACACCAATCGCGGAAGCATCGTTCACTCTCCCAAGTCTCAGGGAATGTGGAGTTCCCTGGTGGAACGAGAAATTGGGACCGACGATGGGACCGGTTGCAAGGCTTCTGGATGTAGGCGGAGCCCGAATGAAGGTAACGCTCGACTTCCGTTCCCGAGTGGAAAAGAAAGCGGCGTGGGGAAGCCTTGCAAGAAGGCGAGGAGTCAGAGGACCGGCGAATCAGTGGGTTCGCCCAGAGTTCGCTCGGGGATCGATGACCGAGAAGCGAGAACCGGAACGGGTGCAGAAAGTCGTGTCCACGCCGGCCAGGCTTCAGGGACTGGTCTTGGAGTCCTCCGAGGGACTGTGTTGACCAAAAACCAGGACATGCCCGTCGGGATCGACAAGCTCGAACTCTTTCTGGTCATAGAAGCGTTGTTCAATGGGCGTCGGGGACTGGCCCGCCTTAGTCACTCTCTCATGCAAGGCCTCGATCTCATCCACGTAGAAGTAGTACATCGACTGGGGAAATCGTCCATCGACTCTCTTGCCTTCGGGGACGTAGGTGGGACTGGCGAGCATCAGGTGAATGGGCCCCTTGATGAGACTCGCCCACCCGCTCTTTCCCACCGTGTCGTCCCGCCCTTCCACTTCCAGACCCAGCGCTCGCTGATAGAACTCGATGGATTTGGGAACGTCGGCGCTCATCAACATTGGGGTAAGGCCTCGGTACATGGAAACTTCCTCGTCATCAACAGGCGAAACTCAGAGAACCGAAGGGCGGGAAGAGCGGGAACGGTTTGACGCCTTTCTCCCCACTCATGGAATTCCGAAGCTCCCACGGTGCCGCCGATAGTCCTTGGGAGAGATGCCGTACTCCCGGCGGAATGCGTCAGAGAAATGGCTGCGACTGGAGAACCCCAAGGATAGCGCCAGGTCGGTAGTGTTGACCCCGTCAAGAAGGGGCTCGAGCGCAGCGCGGAGACGCAGTTCGTGGCGGTGCCCGTGGATCGACCGGCCGGTGACTCGACGAAAGACCCGGGCGAGGTGATACGGCGTCGCACCCATCGTTCGCGCCAATTCCGCCAGAGAAAGGGACTGACGGAACGTTCGGCTGAGCAAAACCAACGCCGACTCCGCCAACTCCCGGTGCCGCCGGTCGGTTGCCGTCTGCGTGCACGGTTTGAAACCCAACCGCATTCGTGAATGCTTCGCGAGACGGGTGATGATTTGCAGGACGAGTTCTTCGATTGCCAGCGCGTCGAGACCCAGGCGGGCGAGAGGAAGAAGTCGGGCATGCCACATCGCCGCTTTCCCATCGACCGGACAACAAAGACCCAGCGACGGAGAAACGGAATCCGCTTGTGCCGGATGGGTCTCCCGGAGCACAGAGCGAACGGTGTCGCGAGCAACGATCAAGTAGGTGCACGCTCCTTCCTCGTCGTGGTGATCGTACTGATACTCCTCCCCGCGGTGATAGAAGACCGCGTCGGTGGGGTCCCCCAACACGGAGCGCCCGTGCGAGTGCTTGGTCCACATGCCTCGTCGGGGAAGAACCACCTGGTCGTAGTCGGCCCGGAACAGCGGCGTTCTGCGCGGATGGGGCCACCGCCAGGGATGATCGTCGACGCGAACCTGAGAACCGCTGAACAGCGTCGACCCGGGCCAGTCCCCCAACGAGTGTTCGAAACGACTCATGAGCACGATCCTGGACGCATGGGGAATCGACCGGAGGCATCCTCGATCCCCTGCCCCCTCACCTCCAGGAGAAAGCTCATGTGGAAACCACTCCTTGTCCCGATTGCCATCGGTCTCGCCGCACTCCTTGGGACCGACCACACGCCGATGCCGTTGGACCCCTCGCTCCCCCAGGAATACGAAGTTCTCCGAAAGCGTGAGGGAATCTACGACGCGGAAATCACCTTTGTCGGGCAAGACGGTCCTCCTACCACCGGGTGGGAGCGCTTCTCGATCACCGCCGAAGGGTATTGGGCCACCAGCGACTTTCAGGGAGTGGTCCAGGGAGTCCCGATGCACACCCACGGAGTCCTGGGATACGACCCGGCCCTCGGCAAGTACGTCAGCTACTACTTCGACTCGTCGAAGACGACCGCACAGATGTCCCTCGGCACCTACGACCGTGACACCCAGAGCCTCACCCTTTGGAATCACACCGAGGATGACCAAGGCAAGCCGCTGACCAACAAGTCGGTGACTGAGTTTCATGGTGACGGCGGCTACGAACTGAAGATCTATTCGGTGCAGGCGGGATCGGAGTCTCTGGTCCTCATCTGTCGAGGAACCAAGCGAGATTCTTGACGGGTCGCCGCAACCGTCTCCAAGCGTCCGCCGAATCTTCGCCAGGGATCGTGGACGAGATCAATGGGAGGAGGCCGCCCCGGTGTCGTCGTCGCTCCTGTGCTCGAGAGAGCGCACGGCAAGGCGCACCGCGGCGGCAATTCCGGCAGAGATCTCGCCACTCTCGTCTCCCAGGGCGGGGGCGAGGTCGAAGTCAAGCCGCAGCTTTCCCGAGTGCAGCGCCCCGCGGGATTCGCGGTCGTTGAACCACCGAAACACCGTTGGATTCTGCGTCGCCGCCGCAAAGGCTTGATCGATCACATTTGCCGGGTCTCCGACGGGAGTGTTGTGACAACCGGAACAGGTTTCACGAATCTGCTCTTGAAGGAAGCTGACACGCTCCCGCTCGGAACCCTCGAGCGCCTCTTCCATCTCGTAAAAGAGATCCACCAATGCCTCGCCGTTTTCCTGGTAGCGCAGCACCGTGTCTTCCCCAAGAAGATCGATCCAAACTCCAACGATCTCCAGCAAGGACTCCATTCGCTCGGCCAGAACTGGCATCCACGAAGGCGGAAGCGGGTCCCCGGAGCGTGATTGCCGCGACAACACTCGCATGTACTGAGAGTTGCCCGCCATGACCGAGCGCTGCTTCGTGAAGGCCGCGTCCAGGGGATCCGAGAACTCGACCGGCATCCACCAGTCTGGAGGAGCTTGGGGATCCTCCGCGAAGTGAACTTTGGTCAGAATCGTGAGTAGCTGAGAAAGATAGAGCCCCCAACGCCGAGTGAGATCCTGGTCGACCTCCTCCGCGCCCCAAGCATTCATGGTAAGCACTTTCCCCTGAGACACGACCAGCGACGCCCGACCTTCCGCCGAGATCTCCGGAACGGCCACTTCCACCAAGACCGCGTCTTGCCAGGTCCCGTTCTGAGAAACTCGAGCCTCGTACCAGCGCATGGATCGCGAGGGTTCTCCGAGTTCGTGACGGGCTCGCCCGACCCAGTCATTCGCTCGCTCCGAGTTCAACGGCACGACGTCACGGAATTCGAGCCCGACGTTCTCCCACCAAGCGTTCTCAGGAGACGGATCCGGTTCGGGGCTGCTTCGAAGGAACGATGCAAGGACCGAATGTTGGTCGGCACGAGTCTCCGTTTCAGCAGTAAGCAAGGCACGGCTCATGGAAAGGGAAGGCCAAGACACCGAACTCGGCCAAGGCCGCGGAACGAGTTCGCCGTTCCATGACTCGAGTGCCATTCGTTCCGTGGCATGTCCAGGCGCCAAGATCTCGAGAACAGCTCCTTGGACTTGGGGAAACGCCGGCAGCTCGAAGAATCCGGAGCCATTGGCAACGGTACGAGCCACCGATCGCTCAAACTGGTACCAATGCCCGCGGAACAATGAATCGAAGAAGGTCGCGGGGAGCAGAACCCGGACGATGGCGCCGGCAATTCCCTTCCCGTCTCCGTTTCGAATCCAGCCCTCTCGGCTTGTGGCAGGGGCCACCACCACGAAGGGGCTCGCGTCATTGTCCCACACAGGGACCACCCGGGCGGCGAATTCGGAACGGACCGATCGGAGCCCCACGAGGGACTCGCGGTCCACGTGTTCCGGAACCGTCAACAATCCTCGGAGGTCGGTGGTGCTCGGGCCCGGCGAGTCGCCGATCTCGAGAGACACTCCGGCAGCCGGAAGGCCGCGTTCGTTCAACGCAAGTATCGGTGCAGCGAACGGTGGAAGTGCCGCCGGTGCATAAGCCACGTCGACCGGTGGGAGGGTTGGCGTCGTTTCCGAGGGAATGGACTCCGGAAGTGGAGCCGTGGGCGAGGACACGAACCAGAAGCACGCAAGGACCATTCCGAGGGCAACAGCGGTGGCAGGCAGCGTCCATCGACGAAAGAAGGACTGCCTGGGACGCCACCACAGCGACAGAACCGCGGGCAAGGAACGACTTCGCTCTTCCGACAAATCTTGCAACCGATCGCGCAGCAGCGAACGAGCGCGGGACAAACGCTTGCGAATCGCGGCCGGAGTGGTGTCCCACTGTTCCGCCATCGCCGCCACCTCCATGCCTTCGAAGTAGCGACCCAGAGTCGTCGAGCGATACGGTTCATCGAGCGCCATGACCGCTTCCACCACGCGCTGCCTCGTGGCCACCCGCGCAACCACCTCCGCGGCGGCGGGAGTGATCGCCGGTGGCTCGACTTCTGCCTCGTGATGGCGACGACGTTGCGAGGAGCGTTGCGAATGGAACGCCAAGCGCTCTGCCACTTTGCGCAACCACGCACGCGGCCCGGGCAACCCTCCCCCCTTGCGCGGTGGATGGGTGAGCGCCTTCAAGAACACCTGCTGGGTCAGGTCATCGGCGTCCTCGTCCGGCGAAGCAACCAAACCGCGAACCAGAGCACGCACCCACTGCTCTTCCGCCAACAACTGATCGAGGGAGTATGAGTTGGGATTCATGCAGAGTGACACCCGCTCGATGCCGACCTGTGACTCGAAACTTCCTGAAAGGCCGGCACGAGAGGGAATACGAACCACCACCACCGGTGACGACCGGTTTCCGTCGCGGCGCGGTGAAATCGTGGGCACTGCTGGCGACGAGCGCAGGTTGGGCCCCTTGCGTCCCCGAAGCACGAGGAGCAAGGGTCTCCCGCAGGGGTCGCTCGGCGACTCGACTCCCCAAGACGACCCTCTCGCCCCCCTGCCGGGCTTGCTGATCGGCGAGTTGGATGGGGGCGTCTCGCGAACGGTTCCCGCTGGGGGAGGTGTGGGACCGCTCGAAGCCCGCCCGTGGCGCCGCCCCCAACTGATGAATGATTAGCGATTTCGCTAATTTTGACACCCAATCAATTAGCGTAACTGCTAAATACCTCTGAGAGCATTCCCCAACCTCAACCCCCGCAGGAGGAACCTCATGAGTTCCAGCGACAGCAGTGCTCCCGAAACCGTGATTGCCATCTATCGAGTGTCCGCAGAACACGAGAAAGACTTCTTCGCCTTGCTTCGCCAGCACTACCCGACCTTGCGACGTCTGGACTTGGTGACGGACCAGAAGCCGGTGGTGTATCGAGGCGAGGAACATGACGGCGGCCCCATCGTGTTCGAGATCTTCGAATGGAAGAACGGCGCTGCGGCCGGCATCGCTCATGAGACCCCCGAGGTGGCCAAGATCTGGGAAGGCATGGGCACCATGGTGGAAAGTCGAGACGGCCGCCCGAAATTCGAATTCCCCCACGTCAAGCTGGTCGAGAACGCCTTTGACCCGGCCTGAAACTCCTCGCAACGCCCAACAAGAACTCGAAGATCTCGACACGGTCTTCAAGGCCCTGGCACACGCCTCTCGTCGTCACATTTTGCTGGTCCTGCAGTTTCGTGGCGGCGAGATGAGTGCCGGGGACATCGCCAGTCGCTTTGCTTGCTCCTGGCCCACCACCACTCGTCACCTGGGAGTTCTCAAAGAAGCCGACTTGGTCCGGGTCTATCGACGGGGACGCGAGCGCTTCTACGGCATCCACCGCGAGCGACTGCGATCCGTTGCCGGAGGCTGGCTCCAGTGGTTCGATGACGAGGCGAAGGGGGGCGCCCCGTAACACGAGCCGGTTCGTGCAACATTGGTGATGTCCATCCACCGTTCTACGGCGAAGTGGGTGGTCTTCCTGGCTCCGAGGCGATCCCTTACCGACGGGAGCTGGTCCCGCGGCGACTCGTGCCTGCTGCTCCGCCGCCAGTCCCGAATCGCGGCGGGGACATCTCGTGAACCACCGCCCAGTCGCAGAGGTACCCCCCTTTGCGGCGCTGATGCTGCTTTCTTGACGGGGGGTCCTGATGTTCGGTGAGAGCTTCGTGACGATGACCATGCTCGCGGGCACTCTGGTGACAGGCGATGGTGGTGCGGCCGCGAGCGGGCAAGACAACACTTCCCCGCGAGAGATTGACGTGGCTTACGACGCGTACATCGAGGCGTTCAACTCCGGCGACCGAGCCGTCTACCGGGACTTTGTTGCCGAGTGGTTCGACAATGAAGGACAGGTGGCGGAAGCGGACATTGAAGCCTTTTCGGGCGGGATGTTGGACGTTTACCGCCGCCTGGGTCCCGTCGAGGTCCGTTCGGTGGAACTGGACCTCGAGACCACTCAGGAAGCCTGGGTGACCGGGGAGTTCACCGGTGGACAGAGTCTTCTTCTCGTTCAGATCGGGTCCGATGGCAGCCTCTCTGCTCTGGCGGATACGTCCGGCCTGCGCGCCGGCCGGTCGGCGAACCGGCTCGAAGAGGTCACACCAGAATCCCTTTCACAAACGCTGGACCCGTACTTCGAGAGGCTCGTGGAGGAGGACCTGTTTTCCGGTGGTGCCTGGATCGCCATGGGTGGCGAAATCGTCTACAGCTTTTCTGGCGGGCCACGGGATCGCCGCACCGACGAGACGATCAACGCGGACACTCTGTTCAACCCGGCCTCGATCGGCAAGATGATGACCGCAACGGTGGTCCTGTCGCTGATCGAGGAAGGCGTTCTCGACCTGCAAGATCCAATCGGAAAGTGGATCCCCAAGTATCCCGAACCCTGGGCAAGCAAGATCACGATCGAGCATCTGCTGACCCACACCTCAGGCATCGAGTTGGACGACGATGACACCTGCATGGCAGCGTTGGCGGAGGCCAGGTCCATCGGGGAAATGATCGCGCTCCAGGTGGCACATGTGGAACGCGTTCTGGCTCTCGCAACCTTCGACCCTGGTGGTCGATTCAATTACACCAACGAGGGTTATGTTCTGCTCGGTGGAATCGCGGAAGTCGCAAGTGGCAGTGACTTCGAAGATCTCTTGCGGGAGCGTGTGTTCGAACCCGCGGGCATGGTTCGGACCATTCCCCGGAGAGAACTAGGTGGTCTGGAAAACGTGGCCGTGCCTCACAGCATCGTGCGCAATCGTCGGAACGGAACCTACTTCGAGACAGTCTCCCCGCTGGTCGACACCGACTTCGGCCATTCATGGCTGGCAAGTCCGGTCACCGTTCCTGCATCGCCGGTCTATGCCACCGGTGCCGATCTGATCCGGTTCCTGTCGGCCCTCGCTCACGGGAAGCTCGTCTCTGCCGAACTCGTGGAGGCGATGTTCACCCCTCACGTGCTGCGGTCGGACGAGGAAGCTTACGGATTGCGGGAGGACCAAGGTCTGGGGGTGAAGGTCGTCCAAGAACATGGCGTCCACAGCATCGGCCACGACGGCGGAGTGCCCGGCTTCCGGGCCAAGCTCTACTACTATCCCGACAACGACATGACGATTCTGACGTGGTCCAACAGCGAGGGGGCCAACGCCACCGCGCATCAACACATGGAAGACCTGACGGCGGTTCGGACGAACTGAGTGAACCGTGTGGCAACCAGTGGAACGGCTTGCCGGAACCCGACACTCTGCTTCGCCGTCGTCGCGGACGTCCAGAAGGTCATGACATCGTTGCGGGGGCGGGTCCCAGCGCTAGATCCTCCCATGGCCAACAGCCAAGGCATCCCCCCCACCGACGTTCGTGGCCGGCACCCCTGGCGCGCCGCCGAAAGTGCTCCCGAGCGAGTCCTCATCGAACCAGGGGAACTTTCGCTGGTGCGACCTCCGCAAAGGAGTGGGGATCGGCGTGGATTCCGGTGGCCGAGGTTGGGGTTGCCGCCCACACGCTGACACTTTCCCGCAGCTTCGGCGGGCTGGAGGAAATCGTGTCCGCCCAATGAGTTTTGCCCGCGCGTCCCCCACGAAGTCCCCCTTTCCAGGATTCTTGGATTCTTCGGGTCACGAACGGACTTGGGGTGTCATTCGGTAGCAGATCCGATGAATGACTCGACGACACCCTCTGCTCGCGCGCTGCTCGACAGCGTGGCTTTCACCCGGCGCCTTGCTCGGCGCCTGCTTCCCGATGATGCGGGAGCGGACGACGTGGCGCAGGATGCGCTACTCATCGCCCTGAACAAACCCTCCGATCTTTGGGGGAACCGTGGTTGGTTTGCCGGAGTGGTGCGCAACCTGGTGCGCGGACACCATCGCCAGTGGGCACAGCGCACCCGCGCTGAGCAACAACTCCGTCGTTTGGAAGCCGTCCCCGAACCCGATCCCTCGGTAAAAGTGCGCCAGCAACAGCGCTTGATCGAGGCCGTGCTGGAACTCGACGAGGCATCCCGGACCGCGGTCATCCTGCGCTACTTCCACGATAAGAGCGCCCGCGAGATTGGCCTCGCACTCGGGATTCGAGAAGAGGCGGTTCGAAAGAGGGTTTCTCGAGCACTCGCAAAGCTGCGCCGAAATCTCGAGCGAGAGTTTGCTGAAGAACCCGGCGGTTACCTAGCCGTGGTGTTGCCTTTGGCGATTCCCGAACTGCCAAAGCAACATGCCATCCCGCAAGAGAGAAAGAGTGAGGCTCCGGAGTCTTTGGGGCCCGAGACAAGCGCGTCCTTGGGAATCGGAAAGTGGATTGGGGCTTCTCTGATCGCGTTGGCCGGCGTCGCCATCCTCGTCGGAACTCGACCATCATGGCTTCCCTTTCGCTCCCCGTCAGAAGAAGAATCGGTGGCCGTTGAATTCGTGCCGAGCAACAACACCCGGTCTGCAAGCCAAGGCGAGCTCAAACTCGCGGCCACCCGGGAACAAGTACCGACCAGTCCTCAGGAAAGAACAGGGGATCAGAGACAGTTCCCCCTCACTTCCTTGTCGGCCCCCACCACGGTCACGGTCCTCGACGAAGCGGGCCAACCGGTTCCCGGCGCTCTGGTTTGGACGCTGGATCAGCAAGGCAGCGTGCATCGTGGCAAGTGTGACGAACACGGCCAGACGACTTTGGACTCCACCGCGCAAGCCCTGGCCGCTTGGTCTGCCGGACTGACTCCCGGTTTCTTGCAAGCTCCCATGGCTGCCTCGCCACGCTTGACTCTCGGCGCGGGGCAGCGCCTCGCGGGTACGGTCTTCGTGGAAGGAGAACGGGCCTCGGGCTCTGACACGTTGGAGCTAACCACGGTTGTCCTCGGTCCCTTCGAAGCGTGCCCTCCGGAGCTCATGCAAGCCGTGCAGGAACAGGTTCCGTCACTGTCAGACCACCAGTCCGCGTTGCCACTGGATGACCAGGGAGAATTCCTGATCGAGGGACTGCCCGCGGAATGGTCGGGGCGTTTGCTCGCCGCCGATGGCTTTCAGTTCGTCGAAGCCCATCCCGCGACGGTTCCGCTTCAACCGGCAAGCCTGGTCGTCCGCCAACCTCGAACCGACCTACGCCTCGAGTTGCAAAGAACCCCCTGCATCGCAGGAAATGTCCATTGGTCCGACACGAATCAGCCAGTCGCTGAAGGAACGGTGGAAGTGTGTGTGCTGTACGCGGACGGCAACAAGTCCTACTTGACTCGCGACCGTCTCGATGAACTCGGGGCTTTCTCCGTCGGTGTCTTTCCTTACGCGGATCCCTATGGGCGTCCCGCCGTGCATCAAGTGCAAGTCGACATTCGCCCCGCCGGGGGAGAGTTCCGCCGCGTCCAACTCGACGAACACCAGGCAGACGAACGGGGGGTGTGGCTGGTCGATCGAACGCCGGACCTTCATTTCCAAGTCGTCGACCGGCAAGGCAACCCGGTGCCCCGGGCTTTGGTCGCCGGCAAGATCCCCCGAGACTACGGCATCCACCGGGCCCACGTGTTCGCGGACGATCAGGGCCGTGGGCGATTGCGCAATGTTCCCCTCGCTCGAGAGTTCGTTCTGGTCGGCGCGACGGGCTTTCGAGCGCGCTCCTTCGTGTTGGGCACGGAGCGGGGAACTCCAGACGTTCCGAGGATCTTCGAACTGCAACAGGTCAATCGCCTGTCTGTTCGCCTGGACTCCCCGAACTTGGCCGTCGACCAACTCACCGTCGAACTGACCTCCGAGGCTCCCCTGTTGGCAACCGAGCCGTCGCCCGCCGATGTGGTCGGCCAACGGTTCCTCGAGATTCTTGGAATCGGTCCCACCAACAAGCCCACGGTTCTCCGTCACTACGTGTCCGACGAGGACGACGTCTGGGAACTCTCGGACCTGCGACCGGGAATGCCGGTCGAGGCGGTGGTTCGTGGACCCGGCGACGTGGTGTTGACGACCCAGGCACTGGTGACGCCGAACCTCGGTCAATGGCAGTCGGTCACGCTTCCCGTGTCGGCGTCCTTGCAACGGTACTTCGGCAAAGTCGTCGATCGTGAAGGAAGGGGCGTTGCCGGCGTTCGAGTCTGCGCCGAGTGGGAGTCGCGAGGGAGACAGTGGCTGGCGAACTCAGACTCCCAGGGGGAATTCACCCGGCGTTTGCTCGCCACGAACGAGCTCCTTGAGTGGATCTGGTTGGACGCCCCCGGTTTTGCCACCACCCGAATTCCCCCCCAGGCTGACTTTGGCGACCTGGGAGAGCTCCTCTTGCTGCCGGGAAACTCGGTGGACGTCGTCGTGCGCGAGGTCGGAGGCCGACAACACCGCCCGGAGAAGCTCTGGGCAGTGACCGAAACCGGATACCCGGTGCAGGGCCAATTCCTCGACGGCCGACACCGATTGGTCGGACTGCCCTCCGGGGGATTGGAGCTCAAAGCTCGCTTGGGAGGTCGCACCTACTCTCAGCATTGTTCGAACCCCACCGGTCGGGTGACATTCGACGTTCCCACCCACGGCACGTTCTTCTACGAGGTGCCCGATGCGGTTCCCGATTTCTACCCCGACGCCGAGGACTGGCTGCGGATTCAGTCGCTGGACGAAGAAGACGTCCGCATCCGCATGCGACGGGATCAACCGCTGCTCTTGCCACTTCGACCGGGAAGGTACGTGCTCGAGGGCGAGGGCACGAGCCGAGAGTTCCGCATCAAGGCGAATCAACAAACCACTTTGTCTGCAAACACGGAAACTGACTCATGATGCCTTTTTCCTTCCTTGCCAGTCTCGCGCTTCTGATCAGTCCCGTCGAACCAACGACCAGAGATCAGGATCGAGTGACCGAGGTCCTCCTGCTTGCCGTCTACCACTTCGACAACCCCGGCCTCGACAAGTACAAACATCAGCTGGACGACTACTTTTCGGAACGTCGCCAGCAAGAGATCGTCGAAGTCGTCGATCGATTGGTGGCGTTCTCTCCGCAGAAGATCTTCGTCGAGCGTCACCCCGGAGCCCAGGGCTTCGTCGACGAGCACTTCGCAGACTACTGTTCGGACGCGAAAACCCTCGAGCAACTGCCGGGAGGACGCAGCGAGGTGTTTCAGCTTGGCTTCCGACTGGCTCGACGTTTGGGCCATGCCCGGGTGATTGCCGCGGACTCCCATGGTTTCTACTTAGGTCCGGAAGTCGATGAGGTCGCCCACCGAGCCGGGCTCGATTTCTATCGAGAACACGAAGAAGACACCGCAGCCCGGGTCCGCGTCGAAGACGAACTGATGGCCCAGCACACGGTCCTCGAAAACCTGATCGACATGAATCATCCAGACTCGATCGCCCGCAGCCACTACTTCTACAATTCGATCAGCCCACGGGTGGTCGATCCGGACGCCGAACAAGGGAGCCCCCTTCTGACCCAAGAGATCGAGGGCAAGGAGCACCTTCTGGTCGCCATCGACAATCACCACATCGGCCCGGACCTCACCGCCGAGTGGTACAAGCGCAACATTCGCATCTACGGCAACATCTTGCGCCAGATCTCCGCCGATGACGAGCGCGTGCTGGTCATCTTCGGTCAGGGGCATGCCGGAGCTTTGCGACACTTCTTCCAGGACAATCCCCACCTCGAACTGGTTCACACCAACGACTACCTGGAATGATCGAAGCGGCGGCCTTCATCGAGGCGGCGATCGGCTATTGTTCTCGAGGATGAACCTCTCGGCACGGAACGACCCGATCTCCCCGACTCCCCGGTGAACCGCGACGTTGACCCTCCATCCCGAAACCCCGGCCACCAGTCCTCTCCAAGAGAAGGTCTACCGCGTCATCTTCGAGGCGGACACGCCAGCGGGGAAGCTGTTCGACGTCGCCCTCCTGCTAGCGATTCTGGTCAGCGTCCTGGTCGTCTTGATGGACAGCGTCGAATCCTTCGAGCAGCGCCACGGGGCGACCCTGCGCTTGATCGAATGGGTGATCACGGGCTTGTTCGCGGTTGAATACCTGCTGCGCCTATACTGCGTCCGTCGCGCCTGGCGCTATGCCCGAAGCTTCTTCGGCATCGTCGATCTGGTGTCAATTCTGCCGACGTTTCTGAGCCTGATCGTGGTCGGCTCGCAGCACTTGCTGGTAATTCGGGTTCTGCGCCTGCTCCGGGTGTTTCGCGTTTTCAAGCTGGTCCGCTTCCTGGGCGAGGCCAACGTCTTGATGTCGGCCTTGCGGGCCAGTCTGCCCAAGATCACGGTCTTCTTGGGTTCGGTGCTGTCCATCGTGGTGATCATGGGCACGGTCATGTACCTGGTCGAAGGTGCCGAACACGGCTTCACCAGCATTCCCCAAAGTATGTATTGGGCCATCGTGACCATGACCACCGTGGGCTACGGCGACGTGGCGCCGCAAACCAGTTTGGGCAAGATCCTGGCCAGCGGACTGATGATTTTGGGCTACGCCATCATCGCCGTTCCCACAGGAATCGTCTCTGCGGAGCTGGTCAGTGCCTCGCCCCCTCGGCGTATCACGACGCGCACTTGTCCCGAGTGTTTGCTCGTCGGGCACGATCGCGAAGCTCGTCACTGCAAGCGGTGCGGCGCACCGCTCCACTCCGCCGCCTCACCGGAAACTCAAACCGAAGAGACTTCGACTTCCTCGAGCGGTTCCACGATTGGCTCCGACTCGGATCGAACGTAGATCAGCATCTCGTCGAGAGGACGGTCGTGGTGACGCGGCAGGCGGATCACTAGCACCGCTCCGCCCCCGGCATGGTCTTCGCAAGAAATCTCACCGCCGTGGAAGGTCACGATTTCCTTACAAATGGTGAGGCCGAGTCCCGTCCCCCCGGGCTTGTCCGTCAGGGTGTCTCCGAGCTGATGGAACCGCTCGAAGATGGCGGCCTTGGCTTCGGCCCCAGGAATGCCGGGGCCTCGGTCTGCGACTCGAATCTCCGCCACCTCGTTGGTGGCCTCGAGAGTGATCTTCACCTCTCCGAACTCCGGCGAGAACTTCCAGGCGTTGCTGAGCAGGTTGAGGGCCACCTGGTAGATGCGATCCCGATCTCCGTCATAGTCCACGCGCTTTTCCGACGTTTGCACCTGAAACTCGACGTCCTTCTGCAGCTTCATACCGGCCATTGCGGCCGCCGCCTCGTGGATCAAAGCGCACAAGTCGAACGAGCTGCAACTCCAAGGAACGTTGCCGGACTCGATGCGAGTCAGGTCTAGGACTTCATCGATCAGACGGCCGAGGCGCTCGGACTCCTTACAAATGATGGTCAAAAACTCGGCGTTCTCCGAGTCTCCGCCGACTTCCGAACTGAGGAGGATCTCGGAGAACGAGCGAATGCTGGTCAGGGGTGTTCGCAACTCATGACTCACCGACGCCAGGAATCGGGCCTTGGCGCGGCTGGCCTCTTCGGCTTGCACTGCCTTGAATCGCACGTCTTCGACCAGAGCCTCGATGCGGCGCGCCATCGAGTTGAACGCCGCTCCCAAGTCGGCGATCTCCACAGCCCCGGTTTCCTGAACTTCGGCGTGAAGGTTGCCTTGGGCGAGCGTTTGAGAAGCCTCCACGAGATCGTGCAGCGGAGCCGACAACCGCGCGGCCAGTCGGCGGGACATCCACAACCCCAAGGCAAGAATGAACAAACCGGCGACAATCAGCCATCCCCAGGTTTTCTGAAACAGATTGGCCACCTCGCCGTAGCCGCGGGAGAGGACCAAGGTGCCCCCTTGGGGGTGCAAGGGGATCGCGATCGCCAGAACACGTTCTTGTCCCAATTCGAATTCAAAACGTTCATGGTAGGGCTGTTGTGTGAGAGTCTTGGCCAGTGCCCGCTGTTCCATGCGGCGTTCCACGGTCTGCGGAACTCCTGAAGATTCTGCCACCAGGTCCCCCTCATGGAGAACCATGACGTCGCGGCCGGTGATCTTTTGGACCTCGAGGGCCTCTCGGTCATTGATCAAGTGGCCCAAGACGATTCGGCCCAGGAACTGACCTTCCTCGACAATCGGAGCCCCACCGACCATCGCCAGGAAGGAGCCTTGACGCCACACCGTTTCCACATAGTCACCGATGGGATTGTCCGACACGTGATCGAGGAGAGAAGGCACGGCCCCGGCGAGACCCTGGGCCCCCACTTCTCCGAGAAGTTCTCCGTCGGCGTCGGTGACCAGAACGAAATCTGTGTCGGCGATTTCCTGGAAGGACGGGAGGACGTCTTGCACGGCCTCGGGATCCCCCGTCCGGAGATTGGCCTTCAATGCCGCGAGTTCTCCGAGAGACACCGCCTTCTCTTGCAGGAACTCCTGTCGGAGCTCCGCCGCGTGCTCGTAGGACCGGCAGCCGCGATTGAGGGTCTGCGAGATCTCTTCTTTGGCGACCCGATCAATCAGAACAGTCACGATGAGCATCGCCAACAACACGAAGCCAACGACCATGGTCGCGGTTCCGATCAGAAGCTGGGTTTGCAGGCGCCGGCTCTTCACGGTTTCCGCGTCTCTCTCTGCGACAACCTCTCGGGTCATTCCTGCGAGCAGACCCACTGTCGCCGCCGGACTGTTGGCCCATCCCCCGGGACCACCTCCCCCCTTCGAGCATCGGCGCCCCGACGCTCGCCCCTTGAGGAGGGGGCCGCGGGGGACCTGGCAGAGTTCCCCTACTTTCCCTCTCTCTCGCTCCTTCGAAAGACCCCTCGACTGCCTCCGTCGATGGCCGGGATGAGCAAGATGTTCCCGAAACCCCAAGGACCACGGATCTGGAGATTGCCTGCGACGCGGTTCCTCGCCAGCAGCCGCGGCAATCCGACCTTCAGAACGTGCCTCACCGTGGGAACTCGACGAGACCTGCCGCCCCCTCAAGTGTTCGGAGACGTGGTCTCGATAGCAACCCGGGAAGCTCTGTCTTCACCCCGTTCTCCCAACGAGTCTCAACCATGCTTCGATCGCAGTCCCTCTGGTTCTCGTTCGTCTGGCTGTGGGGCTGCGCACCGGCAGAGACGTCCTCCCCGCCGGCCGCTCCGGTTCCATTGCCGCCGGATCTCGAGTTCACCGCCTCCTTGTCGATCGACGGTGGACGTTCTTCGTCCCTGAGCGTCAGCCTGCCCCAGAACCGCTTTCGCTTGGAACAGGGGAACTTGGTGTTCATCGGCCCCTTGGACCAGCTGGACGGCACGTTGGCCTGCAACAACACCGACCAAACCTACTTTCAATTCTCCGAGCAAACTCTTGCCGAACTCGAGTCCTCAAGAGCGCGCGATGCTCTTCAGCGTTACCAATCCGCTTTGAGTCACTCGGGAATTCGAGGCGCCTCTCAGTCAGTGAAATGGCCCTTTCAGAATCCATGTGAACGCGCGCAGCAACTCTTGAACGAGCACACCCACTGTGCCGCCAAGACGGTCGGGCCCGCTCGTCAGGTTTGGATTCATCGCGCGACTCATCGTGAGGGAATGCAGAGAGCCTTTCAACAGGTCGAACGCACCGTGGAACACGAATTTGATCCAAGCCTCGGCCTTCTGCTCCGCGAGTCCGTGAGCAGCAGCGATCGGAACACGGTCTCGACCGGGCCTGCCTTGCAATCGGTGCGCGTGACGAAACTGGAACCTGCCACCTTCGCGATCCCCGCGGGGTACCGGGAAGTTGCCACGGAACAGGAGATGGCCACCGAAACTCGCCGTGAGATCGGCTGGCCCGAGATGATTCCGGGACGCACGTTCCTCAAAGCCAAGGTCTACGTGGTCGACGATCCCCCTGCTCCTGCCGCCCCTCGGTGGAGCATCGTTCGGGAACGATGGATCCACACGGAGGGGAGGGAGATCGCCGCGGTGATCAAGATCACCTCGGCCGTTCCCCACTTTGCCGCCGACGTCACGACTCTTCCGGTCGAGGTCGGCCACGACTTTCAAATCTCCCAGTGGGACGACATCACGGAAGTCGGACAGGAATCCTGGCGTCGGAGCCGCCGAGCGATCACCTTCGCCGATCGGGGAATTCTGTTCCACGTCGACGTTTTTCCCGAAGAGCTGGCCGAGATCGTCCTGCTGCCTCTCTGCCGAGGGCTGATCAAGAAAGGCGCCTCCCCCGCCGGCCCCTAGTGGGCCGTTGGCAAAGACCTCGGATGGTCCGGTGAAGAGTTTCGCGTTTCCGCCGGGGGTTCGGATCGCAGCCGAATCGGTGGAGTCGTCCAGGCCTCGAGGACCGAGCGACTCTTTCAGAAGGTCCCCGGCGGATGGCCCGCCAAACTTTTTTCTCTGCGGCAGCGCACACTTCGGGAAGACCTGACGGTCCTCTTGTCATCGGGAACGCGGGGACACCTCCCACGCACTGCCCCCGACCTCACACAACTGCTGACGAGAAGGAATCCTGTCATGAAACTCGCAATCTTCGCCGCTCTCGGAACCATCCTCAGCTTGGCCGCCGTCGAAACCACCTCCGCCATTCCTCCGGGCCTTCAGGGCAAGTCCTTGGTGGTGGCTCTGCAAGGCACCGCCACTGCCCAGCCGCGGGTCATCCAACTGCCCGAAGGTCCCGTCGAAGCGATGTGCTTCGACGTCGACATGATCGACCTGGAAACCGGGGAAGTGATCGGCACCGGAACCGACTGCCTCTACAACATCCAGGAAACGAACAACGGCCTGACCCTGACCGACGTGACCATCTTCCAGTTCAACGACGGCCGAATCATGTCCAAGAGTGAAGTGGAAGTGCAGGCGGTGGCCAACGGCTTTCCAAACGTCTCCCACCTGACCGGTTCGGTTCCGGAAGAAGGCCACAACTCCATCCTGCGGTCCTCAGGCCGCTACCGCAACGCGGCCGGCCGGGTCCGCCTCTCCGGCGCCGTGGACATGAGCAGCCTGGAAAGCAACGGTCAGATGACCTTCAACTGCATCTTCGTCATCGAGCTGGACTGAGTGGACTTGGGTGCCTTCGGCAAAACTGCAAGCAGCGCTCACTGCCCAACAAATCCGTGGCCCGGCTCACCCAGCGTGAGCTGGGTCACGGCGCTTTCCGGGATTCGGGAAGACGTCCGCCCAAGGGGCCTGCCTCTCGGGCTGGCAAAGAAAACCGGGAAGGCCGACCCTCAGTACAGATCGGGCCGTCCGACTGCGTAGTACCGATACGTGAAGCCGGTCTTCAGGCAGCCGTTGGCGTCCCCACTCACCCTCACGTCGACCGCAGTGCCAACCCAGGCGGCGAATGGCCGCGGACCGACGGGAAACGGAGGCAAGGGGCCCAGCGGCGGAGTCACGGCTTCCACCGTGTTGGCGTCGATGTACTTGACCGACAAAGCCGGCACTCCCGCAAAGGTGACCTGGGTCCAAGGAGTGAATCCCTCGCCCTCAATGGTGACTCGCTGACCGCCCGCGTAGGAACCTCGATTCGGGGTGACGCTCTGGATGCCCGCTCCGAAGAACACGATCCACGCGTTACCCAGGTTGAATCCTCCGTCGTCGGCATGAGAGGCACCCACGGCGAAGTCGACCAAACCGTTGCCGTCGTGATCCCCGATCGGAACCACGGAAGTGGCCCACGAGTCCGCCAAGACCAATGGCCCGGTGAATCCGCCTGCTTCCTCGCTGACCTTGATGTGGTTTTGGACGGTTCCGTCGGAACGAAGTTCCAGAAGCCAGAACGCCCCTTTGTTGCGACCGCCATCGTCATCCTCGCTGGCACCGACCACCAGGGCATGCTTGCCAGGACCCCCGAAATCCTCGACCCAGTCGACGCTGTTGCCGAACTGGTCATTGCGATCCAAGACTCCCGTGAAACCACCTTCCAGAGGGCTGATCTTCTGCTCCGCTTTCACCGTCCCGTCGGTGTTCATGAACAGGATCCAGACCGCTCCCTCTTGGTAGATCAGCTCCGTGTCTTTGTAGTGACCCACGGCCAGGTCCTCGACCCCATCTCCATCGAGATCCCCAATGCCGGAGACGGCCCGACCAAAGTTGCTCAGGGGATTCAGATCTCCCGAGAATCCCCCGTGCCCCTCGCTGATCTTCTGCTCGGCCTTCACGGTCCGATCGGCGTTCATGAACAGAATCCAAACCTCGCCCTGGTCCTCGCCCCCGTCATCACCACGAAACGCGCCGACCGCGAGGTCCGGAACCCCGTCGTCGTCCAAGTCGCCGATGCCGTCGACTGCAACCCCGAACTGGCTGTTGGAGGCCACCGGTCCGACAAAGCCCCCGGAAGTGTTGCTGATCTTGGAGTGCGACTTCACCGTTCCGTCGGCGTTCAAGTAGAGCAGCCACACTGCGCCGGCAAACGGCACGCCATCCCCGTCGTGCTTGGCGCCCACGGCCAGATCGGGAAGGGAGTCTCCGTCCAGATCTCCCACGCAGGTCAGTTCAACCCCGAATTCATCGGGAGACTCGAGCAGCCCGGTGAATCCCCCTTGCAGGGCACTGATCTTCTGTTCGGCCTTGACGGTGCCGTCGGCATTCAAGAACAACACGTAGACCGCGCCGACATTGTCCCCCCCATCGTCATCCAAGGGGGAACCCACAGCAATGTCTCCATTGCCGTCTCCATCCAAGTCCCCCAAGAACGTGACAGTCCGACCGAAACGATCATCTTCGTCGAGAGGACCGACGAGTCCTCCCGCGGTCGCACTGATCTTCTGCTCCCCGACCACTTGTCCTTCGACCGTCATCCAGGACAGGGAAAGGAATGTGGTTGCGAGAACAGGAACACGGATGCGATTCGGGAACCACGACATCGGAGATCTCCGCGGGGGGCATTCGGATGCTTCCGAAGGGAGCTGGCCATGGGCAACACATCGGCCCAGCCAACGGTCATTGGACAGACCTCCGCAGACGGTCGTCTGCGGCGATGGCTCAGCATAGCTCGACTCGCCACGACCAGCCGCGACCCGGGGCCGGTCTGTCCCAGGTTCTCCGGGCGAATGCCGGCGATCCTCCCGGAACCAACGAGCGGGACCCGAGCACTACCCCCGGGGCTCCGGTTTCTCGATGCGGTTCAGCACCGCCAACGCTCGCCGAGCCCGGTGAACCCGCTTGGCCTTCCAGTCAGAACCGGCTTCGCCCCTGGCTCGATCCGTCAACCAGGCCGCTTCCGGGTGCTCCCCTCGATCGACCCCGAGCCCTTTCTGCGCGTCTTGCTGCCACCGATCCGCAAACTCGGCAAAGGTTGGTGCCTCTCCACTGGTCCAAAACTCTCGAGCGAGAATTCTGGCAATCGCCCCGTTGCGAAACTGGCCGTTGGTGAGCTGCCGCAATAGACCCACCATGTCCGCATTGGTCTTGTCGTACCAGCCGTAGTACAGACGATCCTGAGGACGGAGCTTTTGGGGGACCGGTCCTGGAGCGACCACCCTTGCCGGAAAGCAGGTCGCGTCCGGAACTTCTCCCGTCGTCAGGTAGTGACGCACTCGCGCCAACACCACTGACTTGCGATCCGTGTCTCGAGACTTCTTGCGTTGTCCGGACGAGGACTCGAAGTGAATGATGAACGGAATTCCATGGCTCCGGCAAAAGCCCTTCATTTCGGCGAGGTTCATGTAGTTCAGATCCTCCGCGAGCCGGTCTCGTTCTCTCTCACTGAGATGGGAGATCAAGGAAGCCATGGAATCGCCAAGGAGTGCCGCGGGGAAACCTCCATGTTACCGGGAATGCGCCGATGCCGGCCGGCGAGGAACGCACCCCCCGGTGCGCACTCTCGACGGCCGACTCGACGCGGATGGCGGCTTCGGGCCGGTCAGGGATCCAGAGGCATCCCGAGTGCCTTCCTCAAAAACGAGAGTTGAACCGTGGTCGTCGCCACAGTTTGTTCCTGGTTGCGGCCCAGGCTGTGCCCGGCCCCACGAATCAGCTGCAAACAAATCGGCGCCGGCCCCTGTTGCGCAGCCTGCAACGCCGCGACGTACTTGTAGGAATGGAGCGGCGGCGTCGACGCATCCAGCTCACCACACCAGACCAGTGTGGCCGGATACTCCGCTGGTTGGACGTTGTGGTACGGGGACCAACTCATCATCACGGCAAAGTCCTTCGCGTCGTCGAGGTCCCCGAATTCCCGCTCGTAGGCCTCGCCCGCGAAGCGGTAGTGAGGCGCGCGGATCAGATCCAAGGTCGGAAGCCCAATCAGTGCCGCTCCATACAAGTCGGGACGGCGCTGAACGGCGGCTGCCGCCAGACTGCCGCTCGCACTCCAGCCATCCGCGACCAGCTTGCGCGGCGCGCTCCAACCCCGGTCGACCAACCACTCGGCCACCGCGTTGAAGTCGTCGATCGCGACCGGCTTGCGACGACCCGCGCCCGCCTCCGCCCATTCCCGACCGTGCTCCCCCCCGCCGCGAATGCCGGCCACCACATACACTCCGCCTTGCTCGATCCAGCTCACCAACCAAGGTTGGCGCCAAGCGAAGGCCACCCACTGCGCCGCTCCGTAGCCGTACATCCAGCACGGGGCGTTGCCCTCGGGTTCTTGGTCTGCACGATGCGCGATCAACACTGGAATCCGAGCGCCGTCCTCTCTCTCCACCACGTCATGAGTGACCTCGAAATCGAACAGGTCGTAGGGGAGATTGGTGGGCGGTGCCCAGACTTCATCCTGGCCCGAATGAACGTCCAAGGAACGAATCGTTCCCGGATCGAACGCCGTGTCCACTTCGTAAAACACGAGCGGATCGTCTCGAGTCCCGCGAAAACCTCGGTAGATGGTCCCGACCACGTCCTGCTCGATTTCGTGGTGGAGTTCGCCATCCAGTCCAAAGATGCGTACCAGCGGCAGGCCATCCCGGTAGTAGAGAATCACGAAACGATCGCCGAACAAGCCGTAGCCATTGCCGCCCACGGTGCTTCCGCCGGCGGAGGCTTCGTCAAACGGGGAAACGACCTCTTCGAACTGGCCTTCCTCGGGGTGACTCGCGGAATAGGAGATCACCCGTCCTTTCGGCGCTTCCTGCTCGGTCCAGAAGAACAGCGAATCCTCCGTACTCCCGAGAAAGCGACAGCGGGCGTCTTCGCGAGAGAACAACGCAATGACGGCCCCCCCTGCCGGATCTCGCCGGTCGGGGGTGGCAATCAAAAGCACTCGGCTGCCCGATCCGCTGGCGGACAACACTTCGGCGACGATCCATCTTCCTTCGTCGTCGGCCCGCGCAGAAAGACTGAGCTCGCGATTCGGCTCATGATGGAGTCGGGGGTCGTCCGCTTGGTCGGTGCCGAGTCGATGAAGGTAGAGAGCCGGACCTGACTCTTGTCCTTCTTCCGGCTCTTGAAGACCCCGGTCGATCACGTACAGCAACGATTGGCCATCGGGAAGCCAAGACACACTCCGAAAGCCGGTCGACTCCTCGAGGAGGTCCTCGCGAAACTCCCTCGTGTCCACGTCGAACAAGCGCAGTTCCGATCCTCGAGTCCCCCCCATCCCCACGGCAACGAGGCGACCATCGGGACTCGGAACCATCCACTGCATCTCGCGGGCCGAACCGAGAAGGTCTTCCCCAGGGTCGTGCAACACTCGACGTTCCCCCTCGGGTCCCTCCTGCATCGACAAGACCTTACGCTGCCGGCCCTCGGGATCTCGCAGGAAGAACCAGCGGCCTCCCGCACGCACCGGCATGGTTGCCGTTCGGCCTTCGTGGTAGCGGTCGATCTGTTCGCTCAGCTCCTCGCGGCCGTCTTGGTCGAGGATGAACTCGTGGAGCAAGCGGTCCTGGGCGCGAACCCAGGCTCGCGTTTCCGCGCTGTCCGTCTCTAGCCAGCGGTAGGCGTCCGGCACTTGCCGACCGTGGAGGGTGTCGGCGATCTCTTCTCGCGGGGCTGCCGGAAATCGGGGCGCGATTTCCGCATCACCGTTTCCCAAGACCGTGAACAGACACAAGCATGCGATCGGGTTCATGTTGGACCTCCCGGCAAATGAGCGAACCATGAAATCGGCGACCGAGATCACCGAACAGGGTTCCGGGATTACGCACCGGTGGCCGTTTCGAGAACGGCTGCTTATCCCCCATTTCTCTGTTCTTTTGCTGAAGGTCCAAGTCACTCACTGACAACCACTTAAGCCCAATCCTGAAGACCCCGGAGCGCTCGCGAAACGGGCCTGGCCGAGCTAGTGTCAAAGCCATGAATGAAACGCGTGTTCGATTCGGGGTCTTCGAACTCGACTTGGTCAGTGAAGAGCTTTGGCGGAGCGGCCGGCGAATCTCCTTGGCCCCTCAGCCGAGCCGGTTGCTGACCGAACTCGTGCGTCGCCAAGGCCAACTGGTCACCCACGAAGACATTCGCCAGCTTCTCTGGCCGGAGGGAATCGTGCGTGAGTTCGAACAGGGCGTCCACACCGCGGTTCGCCAAGTGCGCACGACCCTTCGTGACTCGGCGACCGGCTCTCGCTACGTCGAAACCGTTCCTCGGCGGGGCTATCGCTTCGTGGCCCCGGTGGAGTCGATCCGGTGTTCGCAAGATTCGCCCCAGGCCGCCGAAGGGAACGACGGAACATCGAAAGCAACTCGGTCCTCCGCTCGCCGGTCATTCCCGCGTCTCATGGCTGCGAGCTTGGCAGCTCTTGGACTAGGGATCGTCGCCCTGGGCTTCTCCGACTGGCTCGGTGCGGATCCCATGGGCCCCGCTTCCCCTCGCTCGGTGTGGACTCGCGGCGAAGACCCACGGACCTTCGTCGCCGTCCTCCCTTTTGTCAATCTGAGCCATCAGGAAACGGATGGGCCGCTCGCCGAAGGCATGACCGAGGAACTGATTGCTTGTCTGGGTCGAGTGCATCCCGAGCGGCTCGCGGTGATCGCCCGGAGTTCGGTGATGCATTTGCGTCAGGCGCCTGAGGATTTGATCGCGGTCTCTCGCCAACTGCAGGTGGACTACTTTCTCGAAGGCAGTGTCCGCGTCGACGCGGAGCGCGTGCGGGTGGATGCCCGACTGATCCGGGCCGAGAGCGGAGTCTCGATCTGGTCCGATGGCTACTGGCGTCCGCGGGGCGATTGGTATGCCCTCCACAATGAAATCGCGGCCCGGGTGGCGGCTCAACTCGCTCCCGAAGCATTGCCGCCGACTCGGGAAGTGACCGCCAATCTCGGATCGAGCGACGGAACGGCGTATTCCCTTTACTTGCAAGGACGGACGGCTTGGAGCCGCTTCGACGGGGAAGGACTTCGTGAAAGTGTCACCCTTTACGAACGAGCGGTTCAACACGACCCACAGTTCTCCCAGGCGTGGGGAGCAATGGCCGAATCTTGGGCGCTGCTCGCCATGCAGGGCAAAGATGCGCGGTCGGACTACGCCCACGCGGAACGATGCGCCCAGCAAGCATTGAAGATTTCCGAAGCCGTCCCGACCGCCTGGAATGCTCTCGGGTTCTTACGCCTGTATCGTGATTGGGACTGGGCGGGATCGGACGCCGCATTTCGCAAGGCGGTTTCCCTGGACCCCGGCTATGCCATGGCTCACCATTGGTACGCGGCGGTGCTTTCGGCGGTGGAGCGTCACGACGAGGCGATCGCTCAAGTGGTGGCGGCAATGGAACTGGACCCGCGCTCCTTGAGCGTCCGCTCCGATCTCGCGTGGTACTACCTGTATGCGGGGCGGCTCGAGGAAGCCGAGCGAGAGGTCCGGCGAACGCTGGCCGTCGACCCTGGCTATGGTTGGGCCAAGACGGCGTTGTTCCAGGTTCATCGACTGCGCGGGCAGCACCAACTTGCTGCGAATCTCGGGCGCGAGTTTCTTGCTGGGGGAAGCGATGATCGGGTTCTCGAAATCGAGGGTGAATCCGCTCAACATCCGCTTCAGCGGTTGTTTCAACACCATCTTCAGGATCGGCTCGCCAACAACGAACGGGACCCCTTCAAAATGGCGACGGCGTTGGCCAACGCGGGTCGGCAGGAGGATGCCATGCCCTTCTTGCGTCAAGCGATTGCCGAGCGGCACGTCTGGGCGACCTTCGCCCGCGTCGACCCGAGGTTTCGAGAGTTGCGAAGCCACCCGGACTTCTACGTCGCCCTAGAGCAAGGCGGCCTTGGTGGCGAAACACCACCATCCCTCGCTCGCGAAATCGAAAGGTGAGGAACTTCCCTCACCTTCGCGTGACGCGCAACGACTCGTACAGCTGCAAGTAGTCCTGAACCATTCGCTCGCGACGAAACCTCTCACCGACCTCGGCGTAGCCCTTTCGGGCCATTCGACGGCGCAGTGGTTCGTTCTCCACCAGCTCACGAATCTTTGCCGCGCAATCCTTGACGCTTCCCGGCTCGAACAAGAGACCGGTGACTCCATCCCGGATCACTTCGCCAGATCCGCCGGAGGCGGCGCACACCGGAGGGCAGCGCATCGCCATGGCTTCGACCGTCGCCAGGCCGAACGGTTCCTGATCCGCGGGAAGCACGAAGACATCCGCCGCCGCGAGTAGTTCGGGAGTGTTCTTCACGAAACCGAGGTACTGAATTCGAGGATGGTCAGCCTCCATCTCCCGGCGCATTCGCGCGTTCCAGTCTTCTGGCTCGGCGGGCAGAATTCCCGCCAGTCCGAACCAAGCGTCCACTCCTTGGGAGCGCAATCGACGAGCCGCTTCCATCATGAGTTCGGGCTGCTTGCGAGGAACGATTCGGGAACAGTAGACCACCACCACCGCCTCCGGTGGCGCTCCCATGTGCTTGCGCCACTTGGCTCGAACCGCCGACATCTTCATCTTCTTGATGTCGAACACCGACAGATCGATTCCGTTCAGAATCACTTCCGATCGATCCGGCTCCACCAAACGCGTTTCCCGGATGTCGTCGGCGACGGTCTGGGAAACCGCCACCGTCCTGGTGATGGAGCGCTGATAAAGCCAACGATTCAGTCGATGGCGTCGCACGGGCTTGAGGTTGTGCCGGGTCCGGACCATGGGAACCGGGCGCCGCCCCCCCGACCGCGCCATCGCCACGAGCCAGGTATCCCACGACGCCTGGGTGTGAACGATGTCGACCTCGCGCAGCAGTTTGCGCAAAAGTCGCACGTCCGAAACCAACGGCCGGACCGCCGTCACTTCATGCACCAAATGCAGGTTTTCGATCTGGAGCGGAGCCGACTCCAGTCGCTGCTGCAACGCCGAGCCGGCGGGAGCAGCAACGGTCACTTCGTGGCCGCGTTCCGCGAGACCACGAGCCAGCGACTCGAGAAATGCGGTTTCCCCACTCCAACCCTGTTTCTTGCAAGTCAGAAGGACGCGCAAGGTTGCTCTCATCCCCCCTGGCGATCAGCTCACAGAAACTCCGTGTCGCGCTCGCTCTTCTGCCGAAGCCGCTGCCACTCGCTCGACCACGTCGCCGTGCATCTGGGTGAGTTCCGCGGCACGATCCTTCTCCCGCGAATGCTCGACCTGACGGGACAAGATCTCGGACTTGGTGGCGCCCGCCTTCTTGCCGAGGAATGGTTTGAACAGCAAATAGGCGACGTCTCGGTAACGCATGTGTCGCAGAAAGCGGCGCAAGATCTTCAACGTCTGCCACGGATAGTGGGTGAACTTGTACAGAATGAGCCGACGCAGCCCTCGCGATCGCTCGGCGTGAATGACCTCCCCGGGCAAGCACGTCGGGTCAATGGAAGAGCACTTGAAGTACTTGTACCAGTCGTGCACGTCGTTCACGAGTCCACGCTTCAGATACTCTTGCCAGAGAGGCGTTCCGCGATAGACGCACAAGCGATTGAAGCCAAAAGAGTCGACGCGCAGCTTGGACGCAAACTCAAACGTCTCGCGAATGTCCTCGACGGTTTCGTCCGGAGAGCCGACCACGAAGAACCCGTGAACGATCTCGATCCCGGCATCCTTGGCCGCGGCCACGGCAGTCATGATTTGTTCTTTGGTTTGCCCCTTCTTCAAACGGTCCAGAATCTTCTGGCTGCCGGCTTCGATCCCGAACATCAGGGACAGACAATTGGCTTTTGCCATCAATGGGAACAGGTGACGAGCAACGGAGTCTACGCGACCTTCACACCCCCATTTGATCGTGATGCCGCGGTCGATGATCCCCTGACAGATGGCTTCGATCCGCTTGGGTCGGAGCAGGAAATGATCATCCACGAAGTACACCGCCTGATACCCCTGACGCTGCAGCTCCTCCATCTCATCCACGACGTGCTCCGCCGACCAGTCTCGCCACTTTCCTTCGTTGAAGATCGGAATGTCGCAGAAGACACACGGCCAGGGACACCCGCGAGAGGTCTGCATCGTGGTAAAGCGATTCCAGGACAACACGGCGGGAACATCCAAGGGCATGGACTCGATGAACTCGAGAGGCAAACTCGCCCGATCTGGAATCGGCCAGCGGTCCAAGTCTCGCTGAATGTCCTGGGCTTCATTGGCAACGATCTTGCCGTCCTTTTCCCAGACCAGGCCTCGGACCTTCTCGGGTTGTTCCAGATTCGCTAACAAGTCCAGGATCAAAGGCTCGCCATCGCCCCGACAGATGAAGTCCACTTCGGGGCATTGCTGTTTGACCAGATCCGCGTTCAGCGAAACGAACACTCCGCCAAACGCCATGCGAACCGTCTCGAATCGCTCTCGGATCTTCCGCGAGAGCAGCTTGGCGTAGGGGTAGCTGGTGGTCGACAAGAACGAAAGACCGACCAAATCCGGCTCCAAGTCTTCAATCGCTTGGAGGATTGCAGAGTCCGGGGTGTCGGGATTGGCCTGATCGTACATGTAGCATTCGTGACCGGCCTGTTTCAGGACCGACGAGAGCGACATGATGCCAATCGGCGGGAAGCCCATCACCTGCGGCAAACCGTTCGCGTTCCTCTCCCTCGAAGGGATGGCGTAGAACTGCGGATCTCGCACGTAGATCAGGACGACTCGCATGGTGCCCCCTTCGCAGGATTCTGATCGAAGGCATCAGGACTGAAACTCGCAAGCTGCGAATCTCCACCAAGCGTCACCGATGCAGCTTCCCGATCACCCATCATTCGGTGGGAAAGAATACGCGGGAAGGGAGCCAAAAGGGCGTCAGAACTTGCGCCTCAGGGAGTCAGATCTTGAGACGGTCTGTTTTCCACAGGTTCCTATCCCCGAGGCACGTGGTGCCCCGGGGATGGATCACGCCGCGATTAGCGGACGAAGGCAAGTCCAAATGGATTGAGCCCCACGGTCACCGTTCCCTTCAAGACCGGCAGTGGTGCTCCGGGGGAGGTGGTGTACACCGACACCAGATCCGCGGTTGCTCCGGAGTGCGTCACGTAGATTTTCGCGCCCTTCGCATTGAGGGCAATGTTGTGAGGAACTGTGGCAGGTGTGTCAACGGCACCAAGAACGGTGTTGGTTCGAGTCTCGACGGCAATCAAGCCGTCCGGTCCTCCGCCTGGCAGATTCGTCGTGTAAAAAACCCGACCGTCGCCGCGCATTCCTGCCCCATGAGCTCCCGGCGCATCCATGTCGGTGACCAATGACAGATTGGACCGGCGATACACCGTCACGACGTCGCTGTTCTGAGCTGGCACGTAGAGCCACGGACGACGCGGATAGAGGGAAAGATGGGGATCCTTCCCGGCTTCCACCCGAGCCGTCTCCGCGAAGGTCTGAGTGTCGAACCGGACCACGACGTCGGATCCCGGCAAACCGACGATCGAGACGAATGCCGCCTGTTCTCGACCCGAAGCCACCACCGTGTCATGAGGAGAGCCCCCCAAAGCGACCAAGTCCCCCGGCATGGGAACGGTGGTGATCACGGAAAGGTCATCGACATCGATGACCGTGGCCGTGTTGTCGACGTCGTTGACCACCCACAGTTGGCCTCCCCCCGCCCACATGTGAAAGACCCCTTCGCCCGCGGGGACGGCGTCCAACACGGAATAGTCCCGTTTGTCAAAGACCACGACTTGGTTGTTCGCACGGTCTCCCACGAAGACACGCCGTCCCACGGAAACCACGTACATCGGCTCCGCGAAATTGGTCCCCGGCAGGGGGATCGTGTCGACCACCGTATCGGTGACCGAATCGATGATCGAGATGGTTCCACCGGCACGGTTCGCCACAACCACCTGGCCGCCGCCCCGTGAAGGCGCCCCTCCCCGACCAGTTTCGGCAAAACCAACCAAGGTCGACAGAACCACCAGACAAGCGTGGAAGCGGCGTTTCATCGTGCGTCTCCTTCAAAAGATATTGACGGATGACGCTCGCCTGTGGCCTCCGAGGAACTCGGAGAACGGAATGTGGAGCGAAAGACCCAAGCGAGCGATGCAAGACGTTCCAATGACAGGCTCACCCGCCAGGATCATGCCAGTTTGCGGCGAGCTTTCGCAAGCGATTGCTCACACCGTCTCGTCGGCATCCACGCACTTTCAGCCGCTCCGTGGGAGCAAGCTTGTCGAACCCGAACAGAATCCGTTCAAATGAAGGGAGATGTTCGGGTCCACGAGCGACTGGCAACACCCCATCGAGGAGAAGGGATGAAGACATTGTCCTAGACGCGGGAGCCCGCAACGAAAGTCTCTGCACCTCAGACAATCCGCACCGTTGATCTTCGAGCAACACTTCTGATTCACGCCTCAAGTAGTGGAGAAGGAAAAACCAATGATCCACCGACTCATGCTGGCAATCGCCTCGCTAGTGATGATCGGGCTTTCGACGAGAGCCTTCGCCCACGACGTGCCCGATCCTTCCCGCGCCCGTCGAGTCGCTCCGTTTGTCGGGGCCGGAGCACAGGCCCCCTCCGGAGCAACCACGGGCTCGGGAAAGCTCACCTTTCGGCACTATCCCCTATCGATCCCAGACGAAGTCGCCGCGTCCTTGGTTCATGCCCACGGAGGGTTCGCCGTCGACCACGAAAAGGCTGGCGGCGATGGGAGCACATACTTCTCTTTGAAGGGTGTGGGGGTGTTGCGTCTGAGTCCGGATCTGTCAACACTTGAAGTCGTGGGCGGAGACGAGCAAATCATCCCGGTGAATCACCACAACACGACCGTCCTGCGCCACCAAGGAGAAGCGTTCCTTGCCCTCCCCTCGGACGAAGCGCAGAAGGCCTTCCTCACCACCACCGGCGGACAGGTGGTTCGAACTTTCCCCAACCCCTACGGCGACGAATCAGACAGTGCCTTCCGAGTGTGCGACGTCGAGTACGTGGACGGGTTCTTGTTCGCAGCCAACGGCTACGCGGACAATGTCGTGTTTCGCACCGACCCGTTTCGGGGTTCCCGGTCGATTCCCTCCACCGGATGGTGGGATGAAGAGCGCTTCGGAGGAACGGGTCGCAAACACGGCCGATTCGGAACCGCCCATGGCCTGGCTCGAGTTCCCGACACCAAGACCTTCACGGTGGCCGACCGGGCCAATTCACGACTCGAAACCTTCACTGCCACCGGTCGTTACATCGGCGGATTGAACCTGCCCGAGGGCACCATGCCCTGCGACGTGGACTATCACCGAGAGTTGGCCCTGGTGAGCTGCCTGAAAGGGCCCGGTGGTTCGACGCCGGCCCCCATCCTCATTCTTCGGCACGGCAACCTGGTGGCAGAGTTGAACCCAGGACGAGATTTGGGGCTTCCCGGCTTCACTCACATTCACCACGCGGCGTTCCGCGTTCGGCGAGACTCCGAGGGCAAAGAACGGCTGTATGTCCTGGTCTATGCCTGGAATCCTGGGAACTTCGCGATCCTGGAACAAGTCTCGGAAGAGTGACGATCCTCAGTCGGCGGACAGGGTCGATTCCCACGAGAAATCGGCGACGAGGGGATCGTGGTCCATGGAGCCAAACCGGCTTCCCGAAAGCGGACCGGCCTCTTGCAGCCGTAAGTGCGCTGGGTGATAGAAGACATAGTCCAAGCGACGATCAGGTTCGGCCGTCGCTCCCTTTCCCAGTCCCGCATCGTGCAGCTCTTGGGTCACCAAGTTGTAGGACTCGACGTCGCGATATTCGTCATTGCTGAACAAGTCTCGCCGCTTGTCCAAATCCAAATCCAAATTGAAATCTCCGACCAGCAGCGTCGGCCAACGCTGGTGGCGACCCTCGAGATGGGACATGACTTCGCCGATCTGAAGGTTGCGTTTCTTGGCCGAGAAAGCGTCGGCGTGCAGAGACACCGCGAGTACGGCCTGGCTCCCCGCCTGGTAGACGACTTGGAGAGCATCTCTTCCTCGAGAAAGCGCGACCGATCGAGCCGTCAAGGATCCGCGCCCCAGCACGCCCAAGATCCTCTGCCCCTCCCCACTGGTCGCCGATCTCCATGGCTCACCGCCAAGTCCTTCGACGATGCCACGGAGCTGGCTGCGGCTTTGAAGTTCTTGAAGGAACACCAGCTCCGCGCGCGAACGGCGAATGGTGTCGATCACCGCCTTCACCGACGTATCCCGCAGTGGATTGCCGTGGGTCCCCGAAGCTTCCCCCACGTTCCAGGTCATGACTCGAAGATCCCCCACCTCCCGCTGCACCGGAAAGCCACGGAGCGCCGAGTCGTCACTGCGCCAGGAGAACCAGCCCAACGCCACGGCCAACCCAAGAAACAACCATTCAGCGGGAACACGAATCGTCGGCGACCGGGTCACGCCTAGCGCTCTTCTTGGCGGCGGAACCGCCACAACCCGACCCCGAGGAACGCGGCGCTGAATGCCAGGAGCCGAGAGGCCTCTCGAAAGATTTGGCTCCACGGGATGTCTTCGCGAAACAGTCCGCGCCAATATCCGAGCGTCGACGTGAACAAGAACGGACGTAGCTCGCGAAAGAAGTGAATCTCACTGATCACGGACAAGACCAGATAGATGGACACCGAGAGCCCAACCGCGTTCACCGCCGAGCGGCTCCAGGTAGAGATCAACAAGCTGAGCGTCAAGGGAGCCAGCATGGCAAGACTGGCGGCAGGCCACACCCAAAGGAACCGGACCAGGGCCTCGGCCTGGGACAAGGACTGAGGCCGATCCGTCATCTGCAACACCCCGGGATAGAGCCGAAGCTCTCCCCAACCAACGAACACGAGTCCCACCCCAAGCACGAGAACCAAGAACAACCCCACCCCCATCGCCAGGGAAGCCCCGGCAACCGCAAACTTGGAGAGGAAGACCCGCTGGCGGGACACCGGCCGAGAGAGAAGTAGAGGAAGAGTCCCGGCACTGCGCTCTCCTGCAATCTGCACTCCTCCCTCGGTGGAAGCGAAGACGGGCAGAAGCAGCAGTGCCGCAAAATAAAAGGCGTAGACGGCGAACGTGAGCCCATTGAAGTACGACTCGTTCTCGAAGGTGTAGCGGAACTCCACGTTGCCCCCGGTCTCTGTCTCTGCATAGGTCGCAAAGCCGAACAGCATGAGGATCACGTACAGAACCAGTGCCGCCAACACCACCCATGGGCGCCGCGAGCGTCTGAGTTTGAGTGCTTCCAGCGAGAGACTCACCGATCGGGACTCAGGGTTGGCGTGGAGTCGAGGCGCTGACGCAGCAACTTCAAGAAGGCCGCCTCGAGGGTCGGTTTGACCCGATGAAACTCCAGCAAGCGAACGCCGGCCGCTTCCAGCGCCTCACGGACAAGCGGCGGTTCGCTCCGTTCCCAAGGAACGTACACCGCGTCCGAGTCCTGACGCACCAGGGGGAAATGGGAGGAAAGTGCGTCCCATGCGGCGGCGACGTCGGAAACCACCAGCCGCCACTCCTGAGACTCCGTCTCCAACTCCTCGGTGTTGCCGGTGAATACGGCGTGGCCTTCATGAAGAATGCAAATGCGGTCCGCCACCTGCTCCACATCGGCCAGAAGGTGACTGGAAAGGAGAATCGACAGGGACGTTTCCTGTCGAAGTTCGAGAAGGCGTTCGCGAAGTTCAATCACGGCCAAGGGATCCAGTCCATCGGCGGGTTCATCGAGGACCAAGAGATCCGGCACGGGAATCAACGCGAGTGCCAGGGAAAGCCGCTGTCGCATTCCCAAGGAGAAATTGCGAACTGCTTCGTGGGCACGCTCGGAAAGGCCAACCCATTCGAGCACGCGGTCGCGCTCGCGAGGGGAAGCCGGAGTCGAAGGGAGGAGGGTCAGATGCTCGTTCGCCGTGAGTCCGGGATACAGGGCAGGAGGTGCGAACGCAAATCGAGCCTGTTCCATGACGGAGACTCGATCGAGCCACGGGTCCTTGCCGAACAATCGCACCGTGCCTTCGGTCGGACGTTGGAACCCGGCGAGGATGCGAAGAAGCGTGGTCTTCCCTGATCCGTTCGGCCCGACCAGCGCCACGATCTCGCCGCGACGAACCTCCAAATCAAGTTCGCGCAACGCCCATCGAGCGCCATAGCGCCTCCCGAGCGCTTCGATTGTCAAGAGTGCTGGTGCTTCGCTCAAACTTTGTTGACCTTTTCAGAGACCGGAACGTCATTCTGGCGATCCGTTCCAGGTTGCCCATTGTTGACGAAACCATCGGCGACGAACACTTGATTCCGTGGTGACGGAATCTTCGACGACCATGACCACATTCCGATTTCCCACCGCGAAAGAGATCTCCCCAAGAGGTCAATCCGAAGGGAACGTTCCGCACCAAGGCCGGTGACTTGACTCCGAAAACGACCTCGACGGCGTTCCTCCGGGGAACCGCCACGGGGGAATCAAGAAACTCCGCCCTTTGTTACCAACGAACGGTCGACCAAGGAGAGAACCACCCCAGCCGGGGCGCTCTCCCAGAGAATCGTCGGAAGCGACTCCCGCACAATCACCCGCAAGTTAGAGTTGCAGCAATCCCTGAACGGCGACTGATGAACTCCGACTCGAACCACGCTGGCCCGAACCCGGATCCAGATCCTCGCGATCTGACGGGCAAGGACTGGCCGCCGGGGGGCTCTCGAGACAGAAAGGGAACACCCCCTCGACACGGTGGTGAGCCGCAAGCCCCGCACTCTGAGGGCGATGACTCGGAAAGCGCTCGGCGCAACAAGACCGAGGGAAACAACACGAAACTGAAAGACCTGGTCGCCGAGTGCCTCTTGCGGATGGAAGACGAAGGTCCGTCAGCACTCGAAGACACCTGCGCCAAGCATCCCGAACTCGCCGATGCGATTCGCAGTCGAGTGAGCAACCTCGCCGCGAGTGGCCTGCTCGAGAAACATCCGACAACCCCCCCTTCGCGAATCGGTGATTTCGTCCTGGGCGAACGGATCGGCGGAGGCGGAATGGGAGTGGTCTACGAAGCAACCCAGGTGTCCTTGAACCGCGACGTGGCATTGAAAGTGGTTCGTCCCGAGATGCTCTTCTTCGATGGGACTCGGCGCCGTTTTGCACGAGAAGTGGAAGCCGTTGCGCGCCTGCAGCATCCTGGCATCGTGCCCGTGATCGCCGCCGGGGAAGATCAGGGAACCCCTTACCTCGCGATGGAGCGCGTGCCGGGCGCGACGCTTGGTCAAGTGTTGCAGGCGCTGGCCGATCGAGCTCCCGCGACGTTGACCCATCGCGATCTGCTCGTCACGATCCCCCTCATCCAGCAAGCGAACCGTCCGGCGAGCCGGAAAGGCGCAGAGCCAGGATCCTCGGCTCTTCCGTTGCGCCCTGGGGACTCGTGGACCAGGACCATCCTCGGACTGGGGATTCAGGCCGCGGCGGCCCTCGATCACGCCCACGCGCGGGGGGTCTTGCACCGGGACATGAAGCCCAGCAATCTCATGGTGACTTCCGAAGGACGCGTCCTTGTCGTCGACTTCGGCTTGGCGTTTGCGGAGGGCGACGCTCGCATCACGAGCACCGGAGGGCCCCTGGGATCTCTCGCTTACATGTCGCCCGAACAAGTCCGCGGACAACGAATCGATGATGTCCGCTGTGATGTCTACGGACTGGGGGTGACTCTCTATGAGTTGCTCACGCTGAGGGCCCCATTTTCTGGCCGCTCCTTTGAGGAACTCCGTCAACAGATTTTGGTCGGTCGGCCGCCCTCGCTACGCACCATCAATCCTGACGTGTCGGCGGAACTCGAAACCGTGGTGCTCACTGCCATGGAGACCGATCCCGGGCGTCGGTACCCCTCTGCTACAGCCATGCAGGCGGATCTTCAGGCGGTTCTCGACCGCAAGCCGATCGCGGCCCGCCCAGCAGGTGCGTGGTTGCGGGCTCGACGTTGGATGCAGCGACACCCGGCACGTTCGGTCGCCGCGATTCTTGGCACGCTCTTGCTGTTCGGATTGCCCCTCACTTGGGCATTGACCCAACGGCGGGAAAGCCAACGAACAACCGCGGCTCTCGAACGCGCTCGTGCGCATCTGGCCGATGCCCAAGAAGCCGTCGATGTCATGCTTTCCGAAGTGGCCCGAGACGAACTCGAGTTCATTCCGGGCACCGCAGAGGTTCGAAAGCGAATTCTGCGAAAGGCTCTGCAGTTTTCCCTGCGCCTCAGTGAGCGAGAAGGGAACAGTCCGGACCTCCAACAGGCAGCCGCCCGCGCGACTTTTCGTGTCGCCATGATTCACACCGCCCTCGAGGAAGAGGAGGAAGCCGCCCGATTCTTTGACGTTGCCCTCGCTCGCGCCCACGAGCTACTGGCCAGAGATCCCAACGACCCGGTTGGACTTGAACTCAC
This sequence comes from Planctomycetota bacterium, assembly GCA_028289345.1. Taxonomy (GTDB): domain Bacteria; phylum Planctomycetota; class B15-G4; order B15-G4; family SIAN01; genus JANQQL01. Next base: position 182,614 of record JANQQL010000028.1, read on the forward strand.
GGCTCGCGCCTTGATGGAGACGGCGTCGCTCGCGGACCGGAACTCCCAGATGGACTTGGCGCAAGAACGGCGAAAGCGCGCAGAAACCGCTTTTGAACTCTGGCACGAGCTCACCGGAGACCAGCCGGCAACCTGGGGGCTCGCGGGACTGTTCTACCACCGTGCGGTCTACCAAATGAATCGCGGGAGGCACCGGGAAGCGCTCGAATCCCTGCACCAAGCAATGCCACTCCTGCGAGAGCGTGTGGCCGTTCATCCCACGGACCAGGAAGCGAAGAAGCACCTGGCCCTGGCACTGTCTGCCAAGGGAGCCGGTTTGGAGTGGCTGCAACAGGACCGAGACGCGGACCCCGTGCTTCGCGAAAGCTTGGCATTGAGTCAGGCTCTGCTCGACAAAAGACCGGGGGACTGGGAGACCATGCACAACCTGGGAATCACGTCCATGAGTCTTGGCCGTGCTTTGACCGATGTCGGCGAATTCGAACAAGCGAGCCAGCAGTATGCTTCGTCGATCGACTTCCTGTCACGGGTTCGGCGAATCGCTCCGGAGACCAGTGCCCTGCGACTGCCCCTGTCGATGGCCCGCGGGTCATTGGCGGCACTCCAGGTCCAGCGCGGCGAATTTGATCTCGCCGAAGAGCAATACGCTCAATCGATCGCACTTCTCGAAGAGGAGCTGTGGAAAGCCGACCCGCCGCCGCGCGTGGTCGCTGACCTCGGCCTTGGCCTCTTGGCCTACTCCCAACTTTTGCGACAGACGAACAAGCTCGAACAATCCCTCACCACGCTGGATGAGGCCATCGACCTGCAGCGCGAAGCCCTGGACTATGAGCCGGGCAACCAAGCGTGGCGCAACGCTCTCTTCCATCAGCTCCACACCCGCGGCCTTGTCTTGCTAGACCTGAATCAGGTTCAAGGATGCGCCGACGACGCCCGGGCAATTCGGGCATTGACCGATGCGGAGCCTTCCTGGATACGTACCGCGGCGAGCCTCCTTGCTCGGTGTGCCGAACGACAGCCAGACGACCGTTCCGCCGAAGAGTGGAAGGATCAGGCGCTGACTTGGCTCGAGGAGCTCGTCCGCGAAGGCGGGGACCATGTCGATTCTCTCGCGAACTCTCACTTCTCGGCATTGGAGGGTGAGCCGCGCTTCGAAGCGTTGTTGAAGCGCCTCCGAAAGTCACCATAGTCGCGTCTCCGCCACTCGCTGACGACGAGCTACTGCTCCGGCCGCTCCATCAGGTCGGCAAGCTCGGCAAGAGCACGAGAGAGGAGCGTCCGCAGTGCACCGTCCGTTCGCCCCATCCGCTCGGCAATCTCGGCTCGGGGAAGTCCGATCAGGCGATCCAACAGGATGACTTCACGAAAATCCTCCGGGAGCTGCGCAAACGCCTCTTCCATCCGCTCCTGCAACTCCGCCGCCGCAACATGTTCGCTCGGCGTGGACACGGAGCGGTAGACCGCTCCCAAGTCGATCAACTCTTCCCGATCTGGATCGCGCTTGGCGGCGCGGTAGTACTGATTGCGATTGGCAATCTTTCGCAGCGCGGTGGTGTACAACCAATCCTTGAATCCGGCCTCTCCCCGAAACTGAAAGCGATCCAAGTGCTCGAGGATTTCTCGACACGTGGACTGCACCAAGTCGGAGGCGGACTCCCGCTCTCGAAGCACACCGCCCGTACGCAACCGAACGAAAGCATGCAACCCGGGCAGATAGCGATGGAGTAGCTTTTCGAGCGCAGCCGAATCGCCATTCGCCGCAGCGCTGATGAGTTTCTTCGGTTCCTCGGGCATCGTTCGTCTCGGTGCGGCAGAGAGAGAAGATCTTATCGAGTCGCCGCAGCTCGTCCCTCAACACGCCGCGTCGGGATTCTTGGCTCGAGTTCCCTCCCGAGAGGGACCCTCAAGGCCCTCCACGCTCCCCCTTCCCTCTCTCGCCGATCTTCGACTTCGAAAGCGGATTGCCGAGACACCCCTTGACCGTGCATCCTCGGTATGCATACTTGGTATGCAACAAGGAGATGCCGATGAGTGTTCGTCACAGCCTCCTGGCCCTTTTGGCCGGAGAGCCGGCCCATGGATACGGGCTGAAGTCTGGTTTCGAAGCGAGTACCGCGGGAACGTGGCCGTTGAACGTGGGTCAGGTTTACACCACCTTGCGTCGGTTGGAGCGGGACGGTTTGGTGAAACCAACTGGCACCGGGGATGACTCGAGACAGACGTGGCGAATCACGCCTCAAGGTCGCAAGGAACTCGGTCAGTGGTTCGACACACCGATTCCGGGAGACCCTCCGCAACGCGATGAGCTGGCCATCAAGGTCCTGCTTGCGGTCGCGACCGACCGGGACGACATCGCAGACATGTTGCAGTCCCAGCGGGTCTCGACCATGGAGCGGCTGCAAGCCTACACTCGCCATAAGCGGCGCGCGGACCCCCAGGCGGAGCTTCCGTGGATCCTGCTGTTGGACGCGCTCATCTTGCAAGCCGAGGCCGAGGTGAAGTGGTTGGATCTCTGCGAAGCACGGCTTCAGAAACGGAAGAAGCGATGAGCGAGACGCGACTTCTGTTCGACGGTGCCAGTCGAACCTTTGGCTCGGGCCGCACTCTGGTCGAGGCACTCCGCCCCACCCACTTGAGCGTCGACGCCGGAGAACTGGTGGCGATCATGGGCCCGTCCGGTTCGGGGAAGACCACACTGCTTGCGCTGGCAGGTGCTCTCGACCGCCCATCTTCGGGCAAAGTGTTTGTCGCCGGCCAAGATCTCGCCAGTCTCCGCCCGCGCCAGCTCGCGGTGATGCGGCGCCGTACCATTGGCTACGTGTTCCAAGAGCTGAATCTCCTCCCCGGCCTGACCGCGCGCGAGAACATCGCCCTTCCGCTGGAATTGGATGGCATGCGGCTGAGTCAAGCTCATCAGCAGGCGGACTCGGCCCTCGACGAAGTCGGCTTGTTCGACCTCGCCAATCGATTCCCCGATGACCTCTCGGGCGGAGAACAACAACGCGTGGCAATTGCTCGGGCGTTTGTGGGATCTCGTCGGCTGCTGCTCGCCGATGAACCCACCGGCGCCTTGGACTCGGTGACGGGGGAGGTCGTGATGCGCCTGCTTCGCAAGCACTGCGATGCGGGCCACACAGCGGTCTTGGTCACCCACGATGCCTCCCACGCCGGCTGGGCCGATCGGGTCGTCTTTCTTCGGGACGGCACCATCGTCGATGAAACGGGAGCCTCCCCGGATGCGACCGAGCGACCGATCTCCCATTGGCCCTCCCCGAGTTCGCCGTGAGTTTCTGGCGACGCTTGCGAGCGATGGCGCGGGTCGAGCTGCGTCAGCTTTGGCGGGCCAAAGCTCGCACCTTGCTCATGATGGTCTTGATCGCCGTCCCCGTGGCAGGCTTGGTGGGCGGCAGCATCCTCTTGCGAATCACGATCGCCACCACCGACGAACGCGTCGAGAAAGTCATGGGGCGCGCGGACTTGCGTTGCCACGGCCGTCGAGATGCCCTCGAGAATCGTCGAGAGGAGTTTCCTCCAAACACGCGAATCGATCGACTGATCGTGAGCTCGGAGACCATCGAAGTCCCTGGACTTCGCATGGTCGCCACTCGATGGCAGTTCGCGCCTCCCGGTTTGCTCGCCCCGTGTTACCGCCTCTTGCAGGGACGCTCCGCCACTCAGGAAAACGAGGTCACCCTGTCCCCTCTGTTGATGGATCTCGGAAACCTGCAGCTGGGAGACAAGGTCACCCTGGCGAGTCGCGGCAAAGAGCTTCAGGTTGTCGGCGTCGGTGTCGATCCAGAACGCATCCATGGCGCCCTCCTCGCCACTCTGCCCGACAAAGTGCCGCGAGAGCCTCACCAACGAGAAAGCTGGTTCCTCAAACTCGAGAATCCGACCGCCGCGGCCTCGCTCGCCGCAGGACTCAAATCCCACAAGCTCGGGGTCATGACCGCGGAGGAATACCGCAACCTGCCCAACATCGAGTTCATGATCATTTTGATCTTCGGTGGCCTTGGCTTCGTGGAAGCGGCACTGGTGGTGGCGGCGGCCATGGCCGTGGGTGTGCGACGGCGACAGCGTGAGATCGGCTTGTTGGCAGCCAGCGGTGCCAGTCCAGGGGACGTCATTGGCTCGATTCTTGTCTCTGCCATCGCCACCGCCGTGGTGGGAAGCGGGATTGGCATGGCCGTCGGAGTCGCTGGAGCCACGCTCATCTACCCGCACCTCGATTCCTGGAACGGAAGACTCAACGGCCCCTTCGAGTTTGCCCCGGGCCCGATGGTGGCGGCGGTCGCGATCGGCATTCTGACAGCTGTTCTTGCCGCGGCCTGGCCGGCTCGCGGAGCTGCGTTGCTGCCGATCCGCGTCGCTCTTTCCGGGCGACGACCGCCGAAAGAACCGGTGGGATGGTGGCTGATGAGCGGCCTTCTCTTGATTGGCCTTGCTGTGTCACTCACTTCCATTGCTCCGCTGTTTCAGGGCATGGCGGTCGTGGTTCTCACGCTGATTGGTCCGGTCTTCGGGGTGCTTGGATTCGGGGCCTGCAGTCCGTGGATCTTGGACCAACTGGCGAAACGTGCCGCGAAGCTGCCGTTGTCCTGGCGTCTCGCAGTGCGCGATGCCGGTCGCTTTCGAAGCCGCAATGGTCCCGTGGTGACCGCGGTGTTGGCCGGCATGGCGCTGAGCGTGACCCTCGCGGGAAGTTTGGCGAGCATCGCCAAGGGACAGGACGGCTGGGAACGGTTGCGCGATGATCAGCTCCTGGTTCTCGGGGCCGCGGCCGAAGAGGCCAGCCAACGCATCGCCGAATCACTCGACGGAGTCGCTCGCGCTCCGTTGTGCGCGGCCCGGCTCGGTGGAAAACCCGTCCACGGGAGATTTGCAGGAACCGATCGGCGAAGTTGGGTGGCAGTCGGCGATCGTGACTTGATGATGGCCCTCGGTTTCGAGGATCCGCCGCCCTTCCACGGACGCGTGATGGCGCTGCAACCAGGGAACTCGGCCTCGGTAGAACTCTTGCCGTATCACGGCGACAAGACTTTGGCGAGCCTCGACGCCCTCCCGCTCGAGGTGCCCGAGACGCTTCGCGAACCAGGCTTCGTGATCTCTGAGGAAGATCGACAGCGACTGAAGCTAGACGTCGGTTTGCCCCCGGCCCGATCGGAGGACACCTGGATCGTTCGCTTGCGCGCCCCCCTTACGGAAGACCTCTTTCAATCGGCTCGAGACGTGGCCGCCTCTCTCCCTGGGACATCAGTCGATGCCAACCTCCTTCAGCGGCAGCAGCCGCGAATCCTCTACGGGTGCGTCCTGATCCTATCGCTGCTGACTGGCTTGCTCGTGGTTGCGGTTGCGACCACTCTCTCGGCCGTGGAATCGAAGACCGACCGGGTGACGCTGGTCACGGTCGGAGCCCCCCCCTCACTGAGTCGGCGTCACGCGGGTGCCCAAGCGGCGTTCCTCAGTTTTCTTGGATGTCTTCTCTCCATTCCTGCCGGGCTGCTGCCGGCCTTTGGTGCCATCACTTCCCTCGCAGGCATTCCGTTCGTCGTTCCCTGGACCGAGCTAATCGTCACTGCCCTGGGCTTGCCGTTGGTTTCGTACCTCGGCGCTTGGTTGCTTCGACGGCCGACGCCCTGGACCCATCAGCTCGTCGCGGGACGCTGAACCGCAACATCCTCCACCGCTCGCCATCGATGCTTCGGAGGAAAACCGCTTTCCGAACACCTGGACTCAAGTTCACTCGTTGACTCTCACTCCGGAGGGATCCCATGCTTGCAACGCTCTCGATCTGGACCGGTTGCCTGGCCTTGTTTCTGTCCACCGACTCTCCCGTCGCGGAAGGGGAGGCTGGCGATCTTCGCTGGGAGTCGTTTTCCGCGCCGGGACCACGAGGCAGCACCATCGACGGGGAGCTCGGCCGTCTGCTGGTTCCGGAGAATCGCAGCGATCCGGATTCTCGGCTGATCGAGATTGCGTTCTTCCGCATCCCGTCCACCAGCGAGAACCCCGGGCCGCCAATCGTCATGCTCGCCGGCGGACCGGGCGGCAGCGGCATTCCCATCGCGGTGGCCTTCGGGACCGATCCTGTTTACGGCTGGCGCAACTATGGAGACGTCATTGGATTGGACCAAAGGGGCGTGGGTCTCTCACGTCCCAATCTGGAATCTCCCGAAGGTATGTTCCTCGCCGACATTGCCTTCGATGAATTCATGGATGCGTCGGAGCGCTTGCAAGCGAGCCTTGCAGTTTCCCGCGATTGCATCGAGTACTGGACTGAGCAGGGTGTCGATCTGGCCTCCTACAACACCCAAGAGAGCGCGGATGACGTGAATGATGTGAGGCTCGCGTTGGGAGCGGAAAAGGTGGTTCTCCACGGGAATTCCTATGGATCCCATTTGGGCCTGGCCATCCTCCGTCGTCACGGCGAACACGTCGAGCGCGCTCTGCTGTCAAAAGTGGAAGGCCCGGACCACACCTTCAAGCTCCCGAGCACGATCCAGGCTCATCTAGAGCAACTCGATGGGTTGATCCAAGAAAACGAGGCTCTGAGCGCCAAGATTCCGGACTTCCTAGGAATGGTCGAGGAACTCATCGACCAGTTCGACGAAGAACCGGTGTGGGCGACGACCACGAATCCCGCCACGGGAAAGGAACAGAGAGTGGTCATCACCGCCGATGACCTTCGCGATGCGATCATCAATCAGCTCGGTTACCGAAGCCGGCTGGAACAACTTCCCGCAAGCCTGTGGCGCATCGCCCAAGGCGACTATGACGAAATCGCCGCGATGACTCTGGCCGGACGTTCTTTTCCGCTGTACTCGGCGATGCAGATGCGCATGGATGCCGCCTCCGGGGCAACCGAAGCGCGCCGCCGTCGCATCGCTGCCGAAGCCAAGGAGTTCATCCTTGGGGATGCGGCAAACTTCGCGCCGGAAGTGGCGGCGCTTTGGGGAACTCCCGACTTGGGAGATTCCTTTCGCGGGCCCATGACTTGCGACGTTCCCGTGCTGTTCGTCAGCGGAACTCTAGACGCGCGAACTCCCGTCCAGAACGTGGAGGAGATTCTCGACGGCTTTTCCAAAGCGGCACATGTGATCGTCGAAAACTGCGGCCACGCGCCAATGGAGTTTCGATCCTCGGAGATGCGAGACCTGATGACTCACTTCTTTCAGGGGAAGTTGGTCGACTCGACGCGAGTTTCCTTGCCCCCCCTCAACTTCGAGATTCCCTGAGAGCCGCGGTCCTTCCCCCCGAAGCAGCGGGATCTTGCTATGTTAGGAGCATGAACGAACGCCTCCCCAGCCTACAGGTCATCTTGGAAGGGTCGCTGGACCGAGTTCGCGAAGTCGGCCGCGTGCTTCGCGCCGCCGGCGTCGAAAGTCAATCGATCGCCCCCCAGAAACTCAGCAACGGGGGGTGAGGAACTCGAGTGCAGCTCGCGGTCGCGAGCACCGACCTAGAACGGGCGCGCATTGCCCTGGACGCCCACTGGCTGTCCGGACTGGATGACGATCAGGTCCAAGCAGTTCAGGAGATGCAGCAGAACGCGAGCTCGGGACAGCCGACCTGTCCCGCTTGTGGTTCGCCGTTCTCTCCCCAGGTGGGACGTTGTCCGGACTGCGGTTTGAACCTGGTCTAAGTCCGACGTCGCCGGCAGAGACCTCTACCAGTAACGCTCGACGTGGATTTGTCCGGGCTCTCGACGCTTGTGTTCGCGAAACCCGCTTTCGCCCAACACTTCCACCATCGTCTCCACCATGCTTGGATTGCCGCACAGGAACACATGAGTTCCTTCCGGAGTCGGTGAGAAACCCCAGCCTTCCTTGAGCGGGTCCCGCTGCCAAAGGTCTTGGATGTAGCCGGATTCGCCGGCCCACGGAACGGGTTCCTCGTCCGGACGAGAAATCGTCGGGATGTAGGTGAAGTTGGGACACATCCGAGCGAGGGTCATCAACTCACTGCGATACCCCAAGTCCCAGGAATGTCGCGCGCCATGAAGCACGGCGAATCGGCGACGGGAACCACACGTGAGCTGGGAGCGCAGCATGCTCATGTACGGCGCGAGCCCGGTTCCGGTGGAGACGAGAACGACGTGACGATCTTCGGGAGTGTCCTCGAGAGTGAACATGCCGCGAATCTTCGGGCCAAGCCACACCCGCTCTCCTGGCTTCAAGGCGAACAGGCGAGGGGTCAAGCGGCCCGAAGGCACCAGCACGATGTAGAACTCGATGAACTCGCGCGTGACGGAAGAAGAAGCGATCGAGTAAGCCCGCTTGATGATCTTTTCCGGATCGGCGGGCTCGTCCTCCGAGTCACAGACAGCGCAACGATCGGCGTTCCCCGGCAACCCCAGGACTCCAAACTGACCGGCCTGGAAGTCATCGAAGGTCCATTCGTCCGGAACAACCCGGAAGATCGCCAATCCCGGCGAGACCTCGACAATCTGCATCACGGTGGCGTTGAGTGCGTCGCTCACGTGCTTTCCTCTGTTTTCATTGCGCCGCGTTGCTGTCCTCGACCGATCAGCCAGTGCGAATCGGGTCGTGCCCGGTTCGAGGAGAGGCATCACCGAAGGCTTCCTCCTCTCGGAAACCTCCGTCGTTGGCGCGGAATCACCCGCCCCTCCTGCTCTCTTACGAAGGAACCGCGGGAAAGATCCCTGGAAAACCTCTCGCGCCGGGAGAACCCACCGCCGTGATTCCGCGCCAAGGTTTCGGCCGGCAGCCCATGCCACCCCAGTCCCCCAATGGCCAGGCCGCTCGAAAGCAGTTCGAGTCCCTTTCTCGGAGTGAAACTTAGGGGGCGCTTCGATGGCAATGACGTCCACCGATCAGCTCTCTTCGTGATGCCGTCGCCCCTTGCAAGTCGTGACCTTCGACAGGACGTGCGGCGACGCATTGCACTCCGGCCATCCTTTGCCAAAAGGAGAACTTCTGCAACGCGTTCGTGATTCCTGATCCGATCTTGTCCTTGGCGCAGTCTTACCAAACCCGTCGCACGGGCCACGATTCGGAGATCTCCATGCTCCCCTTGTTCTTCCCTGTCTTCATTTGCCTGCCGGGGCAGGCCTTGGACGAATCTCGAATCTTCGTTTCCGAGGTCACCGGCCGCACTGCGGTTGTTGTCGAGGAAGACATTCTCGTTCCGGTGGGAATCGCCCCTCGCTCGAGCTACGGCAACACCCCATGGCCCGGCGGCCTCGTGCCCTACGAATTCGACGCCAGCGTCACGCTTTCCCAACAACAAATTGCGCGCGAAATCATGGATCAATGGGAAGCTCGCGCCGATGTCACATTCCTCCCTCGCACCACCCAAGCCGACTATGTCGTGATCATCACCTCTTCGACAAACTCTTCCTATGTGGGGACCATTGGCGGCGCCCAAGATTTGAACATGGTGAGTTGGGGAACCCCCATCGTCTTCGCCCACGAACTCGCGCACGCTCTTGGGATCTGGCACGAACAGTCGCGTGCGGACCGGGACTGCTACGTCTCGATCAACTACGGGAACATTCAGTCCGGGTTCAGCCACAATTTCGACATCCGTAGCAGCGGTGCCGACGTCGGCCCGTATGACTTCGAGTCGATGATGCACTACTCCCCCACGGCATTTTCCGTCTGCGGACTCGGCTGCAACACCATCGAAGTCCAGCCGCAGTACGGGCTCTGGGAAAGCACTCTCGGACAACGGTCCTTCATCAGCGAAGGTGATGCCCGGGGCGTGGGAGCGGTTTACGGCTTCAGCGCCAACGATTGCAACGAGAACCATATCGCCGACTCCTTTGAGATTGCCCAAGGGGGAGCCGACTGCAACAACAATGGCACCCCCGACAACTGCGAGATCGACTGCAACGGCAACGGAATCCCGGATGACTGCGACCTGAGCCAAGGCAGCAGCTTCGATACCAACTTCAACAACGTGCCCGATGAGTGTGACGGTATCCCGGAAATCGTTCATGTCGACTCTCATGCGAGCGGCGCCAACACCGGGACGACGTGGAACGACGCCCTGACAGACCTTCAAGATGCTCTGAACCTGGCCCGCAACGCTCCCGGTGTCGTGCGGGAAATCTGGGTCGCCGAGGGTGTCTATCGAGCCGGCACGATGCGAGAAGAGAGCTTCGAGCTGACTAGCAATCTGGAGATTCTGGGAGGCTTCGCCGGCGACGAAACCGACAAGGTCCAAAGGAACCCGACCCGGCATGTCAGCTTGCTCGACGGAGACCTGCTCGGCGACGATGGCCCGGCCTTTGCCAACCGATCCGACAACAGTTACAACGTCGTGACGGCCGCGGCGACCGTCGACGAGTCTTGCCTGCTCGACGGATTTTGGATTCGTGGCGGGAATGCGGACGCGCTCTTCTCGATCTTCGAAAGCCACCACGCGGGCGGAGGACTCCATTGTGGACTCGACGCCCGTCCACGCATTCGCGACTGCGTGTTCTTCGACAATGAAGCCGGAGTTCACGGCGGCGGCGGTGGCGTCTACACCCGGGCCGGTGATCCCGTGCTGGCGAACTGTCGGTTCGTGGGCAATCGCGCCCTCGCGGGAGGAGGAGTCTTCGCCGACTTTTCTTTCCCCCTCCTCGTCAACTGTGTGTTCCACGAGAACCTCGCGAGTCTGTACTTCGGGGGGGGCATGGCCGCGAGTCACGGCGGACCATGGCTGGCCAACTGCACCTTCTACGACAACCACGCCATGACCTTTGGCGGCGGATACGCGCACAACTCGGTGGCGTCGCCGCCCGGCGCCTCGACCCTCCGCAACTGCATTCTCTGGATGAACTCAGACGGATCCGGCATCGGAGAAACCGCCCAGCTCGATGAAAACGTCGGTGCCCTCTTCGTGGACTGGAGCTGCATTCAAGGCTGGAACGGCATTCACGGAGGATCCGGCAACATGGGCCTCGCCCCCCGCTTCGCGGCGGGACCTCTCGGCGACTTTCGCCTGCGACGCCAATCACCCTGCATTGATGCGGGAAGTCACTCGAAGCTTCCCCCGGACCGCTGCGACCTGGACCGGGACGGCAACTTCCAAGAACGCTTTTCCCGGGACGCATTCGGGAAGCCGCGCGTCGCACCTCACCCCAGTCCCCCGCTTGCCACCTTGCCAGCGCGAATCGACATGGGTGCGATCGAGTCCCGCCCTTTGGTTCGCGACAGTGTTCCTCATTTCATGAGTTGGGAATAGGAGCGTTTGCCATGCTTTCGCCATTCTGGATGACTCTTGTCTGCCTCGCTCCTGGGCAATGGGGCCGGGAGGCCGATCAAGAACGAGCGCCAGGAAACAGCCGCAACGCCTTGCGCTTCGATGACATCCTCGTACCGATCGATGAACACGGACGCGCTTCCTACGGAAACACTGCCTGGCCGGGCGGCATCGTCCCATACGCGTTCGATCCATCGGTGACGGTCGCCCAGCAGCAGATCACTCGGGACGTGATGGATGAGTGGGAGGCGCGAGCCGATGTTTCTTTCGTCGTTCGCACCACCGAAACCGACTACGTGCTGATCAAATCTGCAGGAGTGAACTCTTCTTTCGTTGGGAAGATCGGCGGCCCCCAAGACCTGAACATGTTTACCTGGAGCAATCCCATCGTCCTCGCCCACGAACTTTCCCACGCGCTCGGGTTCTGGCACGAGCAAGCTCGCGCGGACCGAGATTGCTACATCACGGTCAACTACGACAACATCCTGCCGGGCTTTGCGTTCACCTTTGACGTTCGCCTCAACGGCGGCGACGTCGGCCCGTACGACTTCGAATCGATGATGCACTACGAAACGACCGCGTTTTCGAACTGCGGCCCCACCTGCCCGACGATCGAGCTCCTTCCTCAGTACGGCTTGTGGGAAAGTACCCTGGGTCAACGAACCGCGATCAGCGAAGGAGACGCCCGAGGAGCGGGATTGGTCTATGGTTTCTCCGCCACGGACGCGAATGACAATCACATCGCCGACTCATGGGAGCTGGCGAACGGGAGCCCGGACTGCAACAACAATCTCATCCCCGACGATGCCGAGACCGACTGCAACGGCAACGGAATCCCCGACGACTGCGACATCAGCCAAAGCAACAGCTTCGACCTGAACCTGAACCAGGTTCCGGACGAGTGCGACGCGATCCCCCCCATCCTTCGAGTCCAGGCCGGCGCCAACGGCTCCAACTCCGGAGCAACCTGGGTCGACGCGTTCTCTTCTTTGCAAGACGCGCTCACCGTGGCTGCGACCGCTCCCGGGGTGGTGGAAGAAATCTGGGTGGCCGCCGGAACTTACAAGCCAGGGGTGAATCGGGAAGACAGCTTCGAACTCCAAAACGGCTTGGCGCTCTACGGAGGGTTCCTTGGTCACGAGACCCAGCGAAGCGAACGAAGCCCTGATCGACACCCCAGCGTGTTGAGCGGGGACGTCCTCGGCGATGACGCCCCCGGCTTCCTCAATCGAGCAGACAACAGTTACAACGTGGTGAGAGCTTCCAGTGCCTTGGGTCGAACAGCCCTCCTCGACGGTTTCTGGATTCGCGGCGGCTGTGCCAATGGCGTGTTCCAATCGGGTGGTTTCTTTCATGCAGGCGGAGGGATTCACTTGGCACTCGATGCGCGACCCCGAGTTCGCCGCTGCGTGTTCACGGACAACGAGGCGGGCGCCCAGGGTGCCGGTGGTGGCGCCTACACTCAGCGCGGCGATCCGGTCTTTGCCAGCTGCCGATTCGTGGGCAATCGAGCGCTCGGCGGCGGCGGCTTGTTCGCCGACTTCTCCTACCCGAGAGTTTTGAACTGCGTGTTCGAAGACAATGTCGCCACGGGGTTCTACGGAGGAGGGATGGCCGCCAGCCATGGAGGCGCGTGGGTCGCCAACTCCACTTTCTATGGCAACACCGCCGCCAGCTTCGGCGGAGGATACGCCCACCACTCCTTCGTCTCGCCTCCCGGCACCTCGACCCTGGTCAACTGCATCCTCTGGAACAACACGGATCAGTCCGGCAACGGAGAACCGGGGCAACTCAGCGGCAACATCCAGGTGAACGCCAGTTGCATCCAGGGATGGAACGGAACCCTTGGCGGAATTGGGAACTTCGGCCTGGCTCCGCGCTTCGTCAACGCGGCTGCCGGAGACTTCCGACTGCGCCGCACTTCCCCCTGCATCGACTCGGGAGTCCAAGAGAAACTGCCGCCCGATGAAGGCGACCTGGACGACGATCAGAACTTTGCAGAGGAGATACCTCTCGACTTTCGAGGACGACCTCGTCGGGCTGTCTCGCCTCTGGCCTTGCCTTCGATGTCCATGCCGGTCATCGATCGCGGCGCGTACGAAGCAGTCCCCTTCGTCAAGGACCAGATCCCGCAGCAGATGACCTGGAACTGAAGTCCGCGGATTCCTTCGTTGCCCATTACCGGAACGACCTTCTTTCGGTTCACGCCAGCGTGACTTTTGTCAAGGATTCCGATACGCTCCGCGCCTTGCTGTCACCGACCTTCGGTCCCAGGAGTCTCACGGCGTGGCAACGGACGAAGCGCCCGTTCTTGAAATTGAGCAGCTGACCAAACGCTACCGGGACAGCATGGCGTTGAATGGCGTGTCCTTCGCGTTGGCTCCCGGGGTATTCGGGCTCCTGGGCCCCAACGGCGCAGGCAAGAGCTCACTCATCAAAGCCCTGCTCGGCCTGGTCCGCATCCACTCAGGAAAAGCCCGAGTCCTCGGACTCGACTCGCGAACCGAGTTCCGGAGGGTCCGAGAACTCGTCGGATACATGCCGGAGGACGATTGCATCTTTCCCGGTCTGCAGGGCATTGAATCGGTGGCCTACGCCGGAGAGTTATCCGGTTTGCCAAAGCTCGACGCCTTGCGACGCGCTCATGAAGTGCTCGACTACGTCGGACTGGGAGAAGAGCGCTATCGGGAAGTGCAAACTTACTCGACCGGCATGCGCCAGAAGCAGAAGCTGGCCCAGGCCATCGTCCACGATCCGCGACTGGTATTCCTGGATGAGCCGACGAGCGGCTTGGATCCTCTGGGACGCAAGCGGATGCTGAAACTCATTCGAGGCCTGTTCGATCGAACCCAGACGAGTGTCGTCCTCTCCACCCACATCCTGCTGGACGTGGAAGAGATCTGCGACTCCGTGGTCATCCTGGGCCACGGCAAACTGCTCGTTCACGACACCATCGAGAACCTGCGACGTCCGGCGGACGAGAGCATCACGATTGGCCTCGAGCGACCGGAACCAGCGTTCGGAGAAGCCCTTCAACGACGCGGCGCTCGTTGGGAAGCGGTGCACTCGGACGAACTCCGCGTGTATGGCGAACCCCGGTCCGCCGCCGCCATGGCCGTGGAAGTGGCCCACGAAACCGGGGCATCGCTGCGGCGCATCGAAAGCGGCCGCAACACCTTGGAAGAGATCTTCCTCGAAGCGGTCGGGAGGAATCGCTGATGCCGCTGTTCCAGATCGGCTATCGGCGTTACGAAGGTCGCCGAACCTCTCATGCCATTCGCTGGTGGCCCATCACCCGAAGTGGAATCACCATCGCCTGGCGTAGCAAGCTGTTGCGGCGCTTGGTGTTCGTGTCGTTCTTGCCGTTCCTCTACTTCGGTTGGGTCTTCTTCATCATCGGTCGAATCACGGACCCGGGGACGGATCCGAGCCAGCCGTTCTACATGATCGCCAGTGAGATCTTTGGCCCCCGGCTCGTGAATCAGCTTCACGAAGACCCAACGGTGGTCCGTTCGGCGATTTGGACGATGGTGTTCGCATCTTTCGGTACCTTTGCCCAGATGTTTCTCGCGGGCTTGGTGGCGGCCATTGCAGGCCCTGCGTTGATTGCCAACGACCAGAGGACCCGCGCCTTCTTGATCTATTTCGCTCGACCGGTGTCCCGATTCGACTATGTCATCGGCAAAGCCGGAGTCCTGATCGCGCTGATGACCACGGTCACTTTGCTTCCGTCGCTCTTGCTGTACCTGCTGTCGGTCCTGTTCTCGCCCTCCCTGGACACGATCGTGCAGACCGCGCCCGTGGTCGTACCCGTGACACTAGCCTCCCTGGGAACGATCATCCCCGCCGCCCTCTTGGTTCTGGTTCTTTCCGCGTTGACCCGCCAGGCACGCTTCGCCACAGCCATCTGGTTCGTCCTCTGTGTGTTTGGGCCCATATCCCACATCGTCCTGCAGCAAACCCGCGAACTGCGAAACAACGGGTGGACGTTTTTGCTCTCGCTTCCCCACACGGCGCGGGCATTTCAGCTCGGTCTTTACGACGTGAACGAAAAGATCGAATCCCTGGCGTTCAGCCGGGACGTTCGCGAGTTCGCCGTCGGGTTGACCAGTTCCGATTCGCCAACCCGGGCCGCTGTTTGGCTGGGATTGCTTTCCATTGCTTGCTTTCTTGTGCTGCTACGGCGCGTCGATGCGCCGACACGGATCTGAATGACTGCTCTCCTGGAATGCCGCGCGCTCACCAAGATCTACGGCGTCGTCATCGGCGTCAACGATCTGACTCTGACCCTGGAACCAGGAGTTCATGGCGTCCTTGGTCCGAACGGAGCCGGCAAGTCAACTCTCATCAAACTCCTGATGGGACAACTGCTCCCCACCGAGGGAGAGGTCCGAGTCCTGGGCGAGACCCCCTGGAACAACCCGAAGCTGGCCGGCCGCATCGGCTATTGCCCAGAACACGACGCGTTCTGGAAGTTCCTGACCGGACAACAGTTCGTCGAAACCCTGGCCAAACTGTCGGGGATGAATGGGCGCGAGGCGCGGGAGGCCGCTGCCGCCGCGCTGGACCGCGTCGGTGCCTCGGACTACCAGCACCGTCCGATCTCGACCTACTCCAAGGGCATGCGACAAAGAACCAAGTTGGCCCAGGCTCTGGTTCACAACCCAGATCTCCTGGTCTTGGATGAGCCGCTGTCTGGGACGGACCCAGTGGGACGCCACGAACTGATGGACTTGATCCAAGAGCTCGGCACCGAAGGCAAGAGCGTCTTGGTCTCGAGTCACGTGATGCACGAAGTCCAAGCGATGACCCGACGGTTCCTGCTGATCTATGGCGGAAGAGTGCTGGCCGCCGGGGACGTGCAAGAGATTCGCCGCCTGCTCTACGAGATACCGCACCGGATCCGCATTCTGTGTGACCGGCCACGCGAACTCGCTCCCCACCTCGCGGGACGCCCGGCGGTCGATGGCGTGCAAACGGACGACGACCGCGGAGAGCTCTGGGTCACCACCCGGGAGCCTCGGGAGCTCTTTGCGGCACTTCCCGAGCTGTCTTCCACCACCGGCATCGCCATTCGCGAAATGGGATCCGAGGACGAGAGCCTCGACGCCGTCTTTGAGTACCTGGTCGGAGAAGGCATATGAGTGCTCTGTTCGCCTTGTCTCTCCGGCAGATGCTGGGCGGGAAGAAGATCTGGGTCCTGGCGGTCTTCCTGAGCTTGCCCATCTTGCTTCTGAGTGCGGTGCTTCTCGCGGCTGGCTTTGACTTCCCCGTCGAAGAAGACTTCGATGTGGAGGCCGCGGCGCTTTCGATGTTTCTCTACCTGATGTATCCCCAGAGTCTCTGCATTCTTGCCTCGCTCTTGTACGGGGCCTCGTTGCTGGCGGGGGAAATTGAAGACAAGACCTTGGTCTATCTGTTCACCCGTTCGATTCCTCGCTGGCAGGTGCTCGTCGGAAAGTATCTGGCGACAGCCACAGTCCTCACCGTCATGACCTTGCTCAGCTTGAGCGTCTCGTTCCTGGTCTGCAAAACTCCTGGCGGCGCCGACACCTACTTCGCCCTAACCAGCGCGGTTGCATTGGCCTGTTTCACGTATACCGCGATCTTCTGCTTGCTGGGGTTGCTGGTACCCCGCCGCGCTCTCCCGGTCGGCGTCATCTACGCCGTGGTCGTGGAAGGGCTGCTGTCTGCGGTCCCGGCCTTGGTCAACGAGCTGACCTCCAGCTTCTACCTTCGCTCACTGGCGTGGCATCTCGCCGGGATCGAACTTCCCGAAGACGCCCAAGAAGACTTCCAGAACGAAGTGGCCCCTTTCGTCGCGGGCGCTGATCCATCCACGGCACTGACGGCCCTCGGCATCATCACAGTCAGCACCCTCCTGGTCTCTGCGATCCTCATTCACCGACGCCAGTGGCCGCTCAACGAAGGGGTCTAGCCTGGGCGAAACGCGATCCGGCAGGCGTGGAGATGGCGGCGTTCGAGGCGTCCCGAAGAGAGTCGTTGAGCGGCCTCAGAGATCGAGAACACCTCCCGTGCTTCCAGGGACGGGAAACACGGGCTCAGAACGGCGGTCGATGAGCCCCCCGACTCACTCCCACCCCATCACCATCGCTCGAGTGACGTAGTCGTTCATGGTCAGCAAGAACAGGATGATCAAGAACAGCAGTCCGGCGGAAGCCAGGGCCCACACGATCTTCCCCGAGTGCGGCACGTGCATGAAGATCAGGACCACCAGCAGCGCTTTCACTCCGGCGATGGCCAGAGCAACGGTGGTGTTCAGAAATCCCAGGTCCACGTAGGCAACGGTCGTCGTCAGAGCCGTCAGGCCCATCAGTCCGAAGAACACCAGTAGATAGGGCCGCAGCGGGTAGGACGCCGAGGCCGGTTCGCCTGGAGAAGAGGTCGTCGCGGGCTGATTCACACGTGCCTCCCCAGCAGATAGAGCAACGGGAACAAGAAGATCCACACCAGGTCCACGAAGTGCCAGTAGAGGCCCAGCACTTCCACACCGTCCGGATGCTGGACCACGTTGTTGGGACGCCAGCGCCACGCCACCACGGCCATCAGACCGACGCCAATCACCATGTGAAGGGCATGCATTCCCGTGGCCCCGAAGTAGAGGGCAAAGAACAATTCCGTGTCGGCGCTCGCCGTGCCCTTGAACGCATAGTTGGCGCCCGGCACCAGACCATCGTGGAACTTGTGGCTGTATTCGACCGCCTTCACTCCGAGGAAGATGCCGGCCGCGATGATGGTCGCCAGCAACCAGCGAACGACTCCTCCGCGCGAACCCATGTGGGCCGCACGCACCGCCAGCGCCATGGTCAGACTACTGCCGATCAACACCGCCGTGTTGAGCGTGCCGAGAGTCACGTCCAGCTTCCCACTGGCCTCCAGGAACGCCTCTGGATAGCGGTTGCGATAGACCAGATACGCGGTGAACAAGCCCCCGAAGAACATCACCTCGGACAGCAGAAACGCCCACATCCCGATGGCGGTGGTCTCGTGCTGCTGCTCTTGGTCCTCGAAGTGATGAGCGAGGGGGATGGTCGACGGATCAGCCACGCTTGACCTCCTCGGGTCCGTATTCGTAGGCGCCTTCCGTCACCACCGGGACGGTCTCGAAATTGTGCGGATGAGGCGGCGAATCCACCGTCCATTCCAGGCCCTTGGCTTGCCAGGGATCGGGCCCTGCGCGGCGGCCCGCCTTCAAGGAATAGATCAAGTAGAAGGCCGGCAGGAGGAAGCCAAAGCCAAGGATCGAAGCCCCCGCCGTGGAAAGCACGTTCAAGACCTGGAACTCTTCGGGATACACGTGATAGCGACGCGGCATTCCCAGGTATCCGAGGACGAACTGCGGGAAGAATGTCATGTTGAAGCCGACGAAGATGATGGCGGCAGCGATCTTGGCCAGGAACTCGGAGTACATGAAGCCGGTCATCTTGGGCCACCAGAAGTGGATCGCGCCCAGGAAGGCCATCACCATCCCCCCCACCATGACGTAGTGGAAGTGGGCGACGATGAAGTAGGTGTCATGGACATGGATGTCCAGACCGAGGCAGCCGAGGAAGAGCCCGGTGAGCCCACCGATGGCGAACAGCCCGATGAATCCCAAGGCGTACAGCATCGGCGTCGAAAAGGAGATCGATCCCTTGTAGAGCGTGGCGGTCCAGTTGAACACCTTGATCGCCGACGGAATCGCCACCAGGAACGTCAACAAAGAGAACACCAGGGAGGCGAAGACGGACTGCCCCGTGGTGAACATGTGATGGCCCCACACCAGGAATCCCAGGGCGGCGATCGCCATACTGGAAAACGCCACGAATCGGTAACCGAAGATCCGCTTCCGCGAGAAGCACGCGATGATCTCACTGATCACGCCCATCCCGGGCAGGATCATGATGTACACCGCCGGGTGGGAGTAGAACCAGAACAGATGCTGGAACAGCAGCGGATCCCCGCCGAGTTCCGGGTCGAACACGCCCAGGCGGAAGAGTCGCTCCAAGGCGACCAGGACGATGGTGATCGCCACCACCGGGGTTCCGAGCACCATGATCAGGCTCGTCGCGTAGTGCGACCAGACGAACAAAGGCAGGCGGAACCAGGTCAATCCGGGAGCCCGCATCTTGTGGATCGTGGCGATGAAGTTGACGCCTGTCAGAATCGAAGAGAACCCAGTGATGAAAATCCCCAGGGCTGCGGCGATCACGTGACTGTTGGCATACGTGCTGCTGTAAGGCGTGTAGAAGGTCCAGCCAGTGTCGACTCCGCCCTTGAACACCACGAACAGCGTGAACACCCCCCCGACCATGTAGATGTACCAACTCAAGAGATTGAGTTTGGGAAACGCAAGGTCGCGGGCACCCAGCATGAGCGGCAACAGGAAGTTCCCGAACACGGCAGGGATGGAGGGTAGTAAGAAAAAGAACACCATCACCACGCCGTGCATGGTGAACAACTTGTTGTAGGTCTCGGCCTGGACCAGGTCCCCGGCAGGGGTCAGCAATTCCAACCGAATCAACACCGCCATCACCCCGCCCAAGAAGAAGAACAAGGTGATGCTCAGCAGATACAGGATGCCGATCCGCTTGTGATCTTCGGTCAGCAGCCACGACTTGACCGAGAAATCGTGGTTCCAGAAGTTTCGCTTGGGCTTGGGAACAGCAGTGACCGTCAGAGGATTCATGGATTCGCTCCTTCGGCCGCGCCTCCCAGGGTTTTCAAGTAAGCCATGAGGGAGAGGATTTGCGTCTCGTTGACCTGGCCCTGATAAGTGGGCATCAGAGGCTCGTAGCCGAACACGACCTTGCGCGCCGGCCGCAAAATGGACTCACGGATGTATTCTTCATCGGCAATGGCTTCGCCCCCACCAACCAAGAGCCGTTTGCTTCCGAACACTCCCGCCAAGTCCGGCCCCTTCTGATCAGAGCCGGCGGCGTGGCAGGTGTTGCAGCGAAGGTCGGTGAACAGGCGTTCGCCCGCCTGCACGGGTGTTTCGCCCGCGGGCTGGCCACTCAGCCATGCTTCGTACTCCGAAGGCTCCATCACCACCACCTTGCCGATCATCACCGAGTGATCGGTCCCACAATACTCCGCACAGAAAAGGTGGAAGCTGCCGGTCTTGTCCGCGGTGAAGTGGGCCCGGGTGTAGACGCCGGGCACGACATCGCGTTTGAAGCGAAACGCCGGCACGTAGAAACTGTGAATGACGTCTTCCGAGGTCATGGTCAGCAAGATGGGAACGCCGACTGGCACGTGCAGCGCGTTGATCTCACGCTGCCCCGAGGGATGCTGAAGCTTCCACATCCACTGCTTGCCGGTGACCGAGATCTCGATCCCATCGGGGGGCATGTCTTGATGCTCGATGTACAGCTTCGCTCCCCACCCGAAGATGAACAGAGCGATCACCAGGGGGATCCCCGACCAGGTGAGCTCCAACAAGATCGAACCATGCACGGGAGTGGGAACCGGCGAACGGCGATGTCGGTACCGGACACTGAGGTACGCCAAGGCGGCGACGATGACCGTGACGAAGAAGATGGTCACGCCGATCAGGAAGAAATACAGGTAGTCCACCTGGTCGGCGAACTCGCTGGCGGCCTCCGGGAAGATTCCGAGTTTTTCCAGCATGGTTAGACTTTCCTCCGGCGTCGATCTCGACGCAGCATCCACCACACCGAGGTGGCGAGCACTGCCACCGTGGCCACCCCACTCGCCTGAATGGTCCCCATGATCACCGGGCCGTACTTGCCGGTGGTCGGGTCATAGTGCAGGCAAAGCAGGAGAAACTGATCGACCAAGCTCCCGATCTTGCCATCGGACGCTTCCACCAGGCCCAATCGAAGGTCCCTCGGCGAATAGTCGATGCCATAGAAGTAACGGGACAGAACACGGCCCGGAGTGGTGACCATCACGCCGGCGGCATGGGCGAACTCATCCGACACAGGATCGTAGACGTACTCGAATCCTGCCGCCTGGGTCGCCGCACGGATCTCTTCCGAGTCTGCCAACAGGAACCGGACCCCGTCGTTGTCCTCGAGTTCCGCGCGCTCCAGGAAGGTCTCCCTGGCGGCCGTCGCCAGCTCCGGCGTCTCCTCCGGATCGATGCTGAGCACCCGCAGGTCGAAGTCCTTCCCCACCTGCAAGTCCACCAAGCGTAGGGATTTGACCAATCCCTCGAACACCAGGCCGCAGAGCATGGGACACTCGTAGTACACGAACGCAAAGACAACGGGTCGGCTGCTCCATTGATCCTGGAGCGTGCTCTCGCGTCCCCGGTCGTCCCGCACCGCCAGATCGCCCGGCAACACCTCGCCGAGCCGCTGCTCGAAACGAATGTCCCGGGTGGGATCGAGTCGGTCTTCCGCAGGGCGTCGCGCGCGGGACGAATCCGCCGCCGCCGCCGGCGCGACCGCCAGCAGCGACACCAACCAGGGGAGACCCAACGCTCGACGCCAGTTCCGCGCGATCATCGCTGCTCCTCGTTGGCGGAACGCCGTTCGAGGTACAGATCCATCGCACGCTCCACCGGGATTTGTACGACCCCTTCCCCCGGGTCCACCCACCGATACTCCTGCAAGGACTGTTCCATCGCGGCGCGGTGGGCGTCGATGTCCCCGGTGGGGCGGGCTTGGAGCAACGGGGCGGGTGTCTCTTCGCGCACCTCTGCCCGCGGGTGCGAAATGCCCAGCGGTTCGGAGCGGAACACGTCCAACAGGATGATGCACGCCACGATGGACACCGCGGTCAACACGAGGAGCGCAATGCTGAAAACGATCAGCGGCCGCATCCTCAGATCGGAGGTTTCGTAGTTCACCGAATCTTTGGCGGGATCACTCATGAGGTCTTCAGCTCCGCGTAGCCGGTGCGTAGCTGTCCCTTGTCCTCCAAAGGCGCTCGGGTGTGACGCATTTGCCGACGGAAATTCCAGGCCCAAAGTCCCCCCATGCCAACCGCCGCGGCTCCATCCATCCAGTGCAGGAAGAACCCATGAGGATGGAACGCTGGCACGACCACCCAGACGAGGTCCACGAAGCGCAGCGCGAGAAGAAACGCGGCGATCTTCCACAGACGCTCTCCGTGTCGCTTGTTCTTCCGACTGAGCAACAGCAAGAACGGCACCGCGAAGTGGAACAGCACGAGAAGGAGCGACACGGCTTGCCAGCCGTGGGCGGTGCGATGCAAGTACCAGGGGGTTTCTTCCGGCAGGTTGCCGGACCAGATGATCAGGTACTGGGAAAAGGAAACGTAGGCCCACAGCATCACGAAAGCGAACAGAAGATTGCCAAGGTCGTGAAGCTGCTTCTCCTTCACCAAGCGAGCGAAATCCGGGCGCCTCATCAGGAAGTGCAGCATGATGATCGACAAACACATGACCGAGAGCGCCTGGCCGACGATGAAATGCATGCCATAGATCGTCGAGAACCAGTGGGGCTCGAGGGACATTCCCCAGTCCACGGCGGCGAAAGACATGGTCAAGCAATACATGGCGAGGGCCGGTGCGCTGACCTTGCGCAGGCGCCGTCCCAGGGCCGTCTCAGCCCGATCCGCATAGTTGCGCCAGATCCTCCCCGTCCACCAGGCAAGAGCCACCCACATGACCAGGTAGAAGATCGAGCGCGCCAGGAAGAACGGAGTGTTCAGGTACGGGCTCTTGTGTTGCAGCACCGGATCTGCGGCTACCACGTCCGCGTGGGACCACTCGTACAAGTCGTGAACGCCGAAGCACAGCGGGGTGAACAGTGCCACCATCAACCAAAGAGTCCGGGTCCCGGCACGCAGTACCGGCTTGATGGCGAACCCCCATCCCCCACCGGTCAGGTTGTGCAATAGCTGTAGGGCCAGGGATCCGAGTGGCAAGCCAAGAAAGAACAAGAAGGCCAACAGGTACGAGCGGAAGAACTGGGTCTTGTCCAGAATCGCACCGACGCCAAGCGCAGCCAGACCGACGATGCCAACGACCAGTGCCTTCTTGGCCGCTTGGTCTGCGGGAGTGGGAGGGGCTTCAGCGTTCATCGCAGAGACTCCTCCAAGGAACCTCGTTCGGACGCGGGGACATCGTCAATCGACGCATGGCGACTCAATTGGAGTGCTTTGACGTACGCGGTGATGGCCCAGCGGTCCTCGACGGGAATTCGATCCGAATAGTCGTACATCGAGCCATAGCCATTGGTGATCACATCGAAGAAGTAGCCCGGGGGCGATTCTCGCAACCGATCGATGTGCAGACTGGTCGGTGCCTTGACCCCACGCTGAACCGCCATGCCCTGACCGAAACCGGTGGCGTCGTGGCAAATCGCACAGAAGATCTGATACCGAGACTGGCCGCGCTCGAGGAACGCTCGATCCACGGTCATCGGGTAATCAACGGCGGGTGCTCCGTCCTGCAATCCTCGGTACAGGTGGTCGTCCAGCCGCAGCTGGCCACGCGCCACGGTACCCTCGACCTGGGGACGCACCGCGCGGCCGTCGGCGAAGAACTCGCTCGATTCGTACGCCTCCAGTTTCGCTTGGTCATGCATGTCTTGGCGACAGGCGGCCATCACCAACAACACCAGAATGAGGGGAAACCGGTTCATGGATGCGGCACCTCCGCGAGGCTCAGCGGCTCGAGCTCCCTCAAGAGCTGCTCCGCGTCTTCTTGCTCGTAGCGGGGATCCCGCGACAACAACATCAGGAAGAACCGGTCGCCGCTCGCCATTTTGAATTGAGGCACGCTGAACACCGGATGATGAGGACGCGGCAACCCGTTCAGAGCCAACATTCCCAGAACCGCGGTCAGAGCCGCTCCCAGGATGGTGGTTTCGAAGGTCACGATGATGAACGACGGCCAGGAATTGAACGGTCGCCCGCCCACGTTGAGTGGATAGTCCACCACGCTGGCGTAGTACTGCAGCGCGAACCCGCCCACGGCACCGAGGATCCCGCCGATCAAGACCAGGAAGGGCAATCGATTGCGGTAGCCCAGGGCGTGGCAAACCTCATGCACGGGAAGCGGCGTGTAGGCCTCCATGTCGCGGTACCCGGCTTCGCGACTCTTGTGAATGGCCTGCAACAAATCGTCGACGTTGGGGAACTCTGCCAGTAACCCGAAGCAGGACGGCGCTCCCTTGTCTAGCACGGAGCTCATCAGTGCCCCTCCCCATTGCCGTTCGCGCCGGAACCCTTGGGGCGGCCACCCGGCACGATGGTCCGCATCTCGAAGATGGAAATCATCGGCAAGAAGCGGATGAACAGGAACAGCAGCGCCCCGAACAAGCCCAGGGTTCCGATGAACAGCGACCAGTCCCAGAAGGTCGCGTGGTAGTCATCCCACGAGGACGGCAGATAGTCGCGGCTCAAGCTGGTCACCACGATCAGGAAGCGTTCCAGCCACATTCCGACGTTCACGAACATCGCCACGATCATCAGACCCACCGTGCTATGGCGCACCTTGCGGAACCACAGCATCTGGGGAGCCAGCACGTTGCACAGCATCAAGGGCCAGAACACGTGGGCGAACGGTCCGATCAGGCGGTTCGAAACGATGGCCGTCTCGTACGGACTGGCGCTGTACCAGGCCATGAACAGTTCCATGATGTAGCCGTAGGCCACGATCATGCCGGTCGCCAGCATCACCTTCGCCATGTTCTGAAGATGGCGCATGGTGATGTAATCTTCGAGCTGGTAGATCTTGCGCAACGGAATCGCCAGGGTCAGCACCATGGCAAACCCGGCGAAAATCGCCCCGGCCACGAAGTACGGCGGGAACACCGTCGCGTGCCAGCCGGGCACGATGCTGACCGCGAAGTCGAAACTCACCACCGTGTGCACCGAGACCACCAGCGGCGTCGCCAGTCCGGCGAGCAGAAGGTAAGCGGTCTCGTAACGTTCCCAGTGTCGTGCGGCACCGCGCCAGCCCATGGCAAGCAGTCCGTACACCACTTTGCCGAACCCGGTCTGGGCCCGGTCGCGGAGTGTCGCCAGGTCAGGAATCAGACCGACGTACCAAAACAGTGCCGAAACGGTGGCGTAGGTACTGACGGCGAACACGTCCCACAGCAGCGGACTCCGGAATTGCGGCCACATGCCCATGGTGTTCGGATAGGGCAACAGCCAGTAGGCCAGCCAAGGCCTTCCGACATGGAGCAGTGGGAACAAACCGGCACAGGACACCGCAAACAGAGTCATGGCCTCGGCGAATCGATTGATCGAAGTTCGCCATTCTTGATTCAACAGAAGCAGGATGGCAGAGATCAGAGTGCCGGCGTGACCAATCCCGATCCACCAAACGAAGTTGATGATCGCGAAACCCCAGCCCACAGGAACGTTGAGTCCCCAGATGCCCACGCCCTTCACGAGCAGCACCGTGATCGAGTACAGCAACAGCATGACCAGGGCGAAACACACCATCAGGCCGAGAATCCAGCCCTTGCCCACCTTGCGTTCCAGCACGATGGAGCTGATTTTCTCGGTGACCGTGGTCAGATTTTGGTCACCCGCCACCGAGGACATGGGAGAAGTTGGCTCCGCACTCATGCCGGATACTCGGGGTTGGGGTTCTTGAGCTTGGCCAGGTACGTGGTTCTCGGCTTGGTGCCGAGTTCCTCCAACAGGGCGTAGTGCCTGGGATTCTCTCGCAATCGGGCGACCTCGCTGGAAGCGTCATTGAGGTTGCCGAAGGTGATGGCCTGGGTGGGGCAAACCGCCTGGCAGGCAGTCCGAACCTCTCCGTCTCGAATCGGGCGCCCTTCTTTCTTGGCCTCGATCCGCGCCTGATTGATGCGCTGCACGCAGTACGTGCATTTCTCCATCACCCCCCGGGTGCGAACCGTGACATCGGGGTTGCGACCGAGCTTCAGCACTTCGGTCTTGGTGTCGGAGTACCCGAAGAAGTTGAACCGTCGAACCTTGTACGGGCAGTTGTTGGAGCAGTAGCGCGTGCCGACGCAGCGATTGTAGACCATTTCGTTCAGCCCTTCTGGGCTGTGCACGGTCGCCGCCACGGGACAGACCACCTCGCAAGGTGCTTCTTCGCAGTGCATGCAAGGCACCGGCTGGTGCAGGACCTCTGGGTTTTCGTCCTCGCCTTCGTAGTAGCGGTCGATCCGGATCCAGTGCATTTCCCGGCCGTTCAGCACTTCGTCGCGACCCACCACCGGGATGTTGTTCTCTGCCTGACAGGAAACCAGGCAGGCGTCGCATCCGGTGCACGTGTTGAGATTGATCACCATCCCCCAGGCGTTTTCCGCGGGAGGATGACCGGGATACATGGACAGATCGCCGTGGTGGGAGCCGCCCGCATCTTCGGGAACTCCGTTTTCGACCCAGTCGGCCAGGTCGAAACGGCGGACCAGGTCGCGCCCCTCCATGTTTGCGTGGTCTTGCACGCTGGCCAGGGCGTGTTTGCGTCCTGGCAGGGCACGCACGGTCAAGCCACTACGATTCCATGGCTTCGCGGACGAGCGGAGAGGGTTGGCATCGAAACCGACTTGCCGCCCCACTTTGCCGATCTGCTCTCGACCGGCACCCAAGTGGACGGTCACTGTCCGGTCAGGATGACCCGGCATGGGCCAAGCGGGCGCCACCGTGCTCTGCTCGCCGAGACGGAGTTCGACAAGATCGCCGGCCTCGACGTTCAGCTCACGCGCGTCGGCAGGACTGAGGCAGGCCGCATTTCCCCACGTCAACCGGGTCAGAGAACGCGGCGATTCTTGAAGCCAACCGTTGTTGGCGTAGCGGCCGTCGCGGACCGACGAGTCCATTCGCACGCAAAGGGACCAGTCGCCGTTGCTCGAGTCCGACCGAGGAACCTTCGCCACATCCACCGCAGGCACGCTTCGCGACTCAAAGGCGGTTCCGGCGATCACGCCGTCGTGCAGCGAGGTCTTCCAGAAGCTCTCGAAGGCGGCGGAGTCCTCGGTCATCCCCCGTTCCCGCTTCCAGTGGTCGCGGACCAGGTCGTGGGCCGGCTGTCCGGACTTCCCACACAACGCCGCCACCAGCTCGTGAGCGCTCCGGCCCCCGAACAAGGGCGCAATCAGCGGCTGAACGATCGAGCAAGTGCCGTCGTGAGCCCGCAGATCACTCCACGACTCCAGAGGATGCAGTTCGGGAACGTGCCAAACACAGCGGAACGAAGTTTCGTCTTCTTGGGCGCTCAGGTGGACCGTGAACGGAACCTTCTCCAGCGCCGATTCGAAATCCACGTCGCCCGGAGCCGTGTAAACCGGGTTTCCTCCCAGAATCACCAAGGTCTCGACGTCGCCCGCGTCCATGTCCGCGGCCAACTCTCGGAGCGAATCGGAACAGGAGGTGGGCGCGTATTGAGAGGGAATGGCATAGGAGACCGGGCCCCCCACCGAACCGAGGGTTTGGTTCATGGCCGCGGCCAGCGCGTGCACGGCGGGGCTCTGCTCGAACCCCGGCATGACCACCGCCCGGGCTCCTGACTTCTTCAGGTCCGCGGCGACGGCTTGGGCACGCGCCTTGTCCTTCTCGGGCAAGCCCGCGCTGGTCACCGACACCCCCAGCCCTGCCGCCACTTCGCGAGCGAAGTCTTCAATCTGCGCGGGGGACATGACGAGGCGGTGATCGGCCATTCCACCGGTCAGCGTGGGCGAACTCTCCGCAACATACAGGCGGTTCATTCCGCCCTCGGCGTCTGGCTCTCTGCGCGCCGCAAATTCTCGCGCGTGTCGCAAAGATCCGGCATCCGAGTGCAAGACATCGCCATCCAAGACCAGGATCACGTCCGCTTGATCCAGTCGATAGCGAGGAGTCAGGTCTTCGCCGAACGCGAGCAAACTTCCCGCCCGCACCTGGTCCCGGTGATCGGCTTGCCATTGATGCCAACCCGCTTCCGGGAACAACTCGAGGAACAAGTCTCGCTGCCGCGAAAGGGTCGGAGAGAGAATGCTCTCACTCAACACCCGCAGTCCCTTGCCCCCGTTGCCCTGGTGCCCTTCGACACGCTCGACCAATCGAGTCAGCATGCGATCCCAAGTGTCGATGCGACCGGCATTCAGCACCGCGTGGGAGCGATCCGGATCGTAGAGATCCAAGATCGAAGCCTGCGCCTGACTGTCCGTCGCCCCGAGGCTCGACGGATGCTCCGGGTTGCCCTCGACCTTGGTCGGCCTCCCCATGTGACTTTCGACCAGGATGCCCAGCGCATCGCCGCGACTGGGATAGGCGGTCGCGAAGTACAGCGGCTTGCCGGGGATGACGTCTTCGGGATTGCGACCGTAGGGAACAATGGTCTCCTTCGGCTGGCGCGTGCAACCGCCTAGACCCGCCAACGCCAGGGACGCCCCCATCACCTGCAAGAAACCACGCCGGTCCAGGGTGTGATCCAAGCGAAGTTGCTGGGAAGGAAAGTGCTCCTCCAAGAGCTTTCGAACCGGCTCCGTGGTGGAGAGTTCTTCGAGGCGCTGCCAATAGGCTTGACCGTGGCACCGGTCGAGTTCGCGTTGAATGTGCTCGAGGGATGGATCGCGAGCCGCTGATTTCATCGATGGCAAACCGAGCAGTTGATCAGAGATTCGACGCGGTTCTCTTCGGCGAGAGCCTGGCGAGTCTCCAGATCGAGATCGAAGGGATGGAAGTCCGGATCGAACACGCGATCCCGCGGACCGATGTACTTCTGCGGATCCCGGTGACAAGACAAACACCAGTCCATTTGCAAACTGGCCTCGCGCCACATCAGCGGCATCTCGTTGACCGCACCGTGACAGCTGGTGCAGCTCACGCCCTTGCTGATGTGGATCGAGTGGTCGAAGTACGCGAAGTCGGGGAGGTCATGGACGCGGGTCCACTCGATCGACCGGTCTTCCGCGTAACTCTCGCGCACCGGAGCCAGCATTTCCGAGTCGTTCCAGACCATGGAATGGCAGGTCATGCAGACCTTGGTCGAGGGCATTCCCGCAGAAGAAGATTCTTCCACGTACGAATGACAGTATCGGCAATCCATGCCGAGTCCACCGACGTGATGCTTGTGGCTGAATGGGACCGGCTGATCTCGGGCCACCCCGACCTGGGTCACATAAGGAGAGCGGAGCAAGGAGTCCCAGCCGAAGGCGGCCGCTCCAAGGATGAACACGGCGCCAAAGATCGTGGCGCGCGAAACGGTATTGAGGCTGGGATGGAAGATCTGTGCCATAGATTTAGGAAAGGTAGGGCTTCCGAGGGACTCGGAAGTTGTCGCAACTCCGTGCACGAGATGCAACAACCGTTCCTTAAACGTTCACTAAGGGTTTTCGCGCAGATCGACGCCATTCCGACACACCGAGACAGACGGAATCGCGGTTTTTTTCATTCACCGTTGCGTGATCTCACGCCCCTTGGGAAGACGTTCCCGCACGGTAAATTTTCTCCACCAGCGGTGGATAACGCATCACGAGCCGGTCAAGAAGCCCCGCGGGTCGGAGATCCCGGCCCGACTTTCCTCCTCGAGTCCACCGCCCGCTTCGCCGGAACGCTACAGGCCGCTCAAAGCCCGGCGTGCCGCGGCACGCACGAGAGGATCCCCGTCCGCATCGCGAAGGTTTTCCAAAGTGGTAATGGCCAGCTCACTCGTGGCCGGAAGTGACTCACACAGCGCGGCTCGAACCGAGGACTCCTCTTCCCAACCCAAGGCTGCCAGCAAGGCTTCCTCCAGGTTCTCGCCCTCCAATCGCGCCGACTCCGCGGCAATCCCACGAGTCTCGAGTTCGCCGACGACCATCGCCCCCACCAAGCAACGCATGGTCTCGGCACTCGCGTCTACCCGAAGCAGGGCGTCCAAGGCGGCCTGGCGGACCTCGGGATCCCGTGACCAATGAAAGGCAAAGCGAAGCTCCTGAGGATCCGTACCCGCGGGTAGGCGTTGCGCAGCCAAGACACTGAGGTCGGGACGCTCCTGCTGCCCCACCAATGCACGCAACAACTCGAGGTCTGCCTCACTTCCCTGCTCCGCCAGGGCGTCGAGCAGAGCCGTGCGCACCGAGACAGACATCGCCGGATCGAAAACCAAATCTTCGACCAGATCCCGAGCCCGAGACTGGGAGGAGGCGACGAGTTCGCCAGCGGCCCGCTTGCGGTCACGCAAATCGAGTCCCTGCAAGCGTCGAGAGAGGCCCTCCAGGTCCGGAGCGGCAGAGGGTTCCCCCACCATTTCCACAGCTTTTTCAAAGAACGCGGCAACCCCTTCACGGAGGTCGACGGGCAACCGCTCACCTTCCGGGGAGAACACGTACAACCCTTCGGCAAGGGGAACCCCCGCCGATGGACCGCCCTGATTCTGCAGCCAAGCATTCAGATCATTCTGAATGGCAATGTGCTCGGAACTGGTCACCGTCCCATACTTCGGCGTCGGCAGACGGCGGCCATTTTGGAGGCGGTCAATGGAGTTGTAGCGACTCTTGTCGGCGACCACGCACACCGCTTGCTCGGCCAGCTCGGCAAACGAGGCTCGACGCACCAGGTCTTCGTAGGCCAAGGACAACAGGGTCAATCCAGAGACCTGGTACACCATCAACGGCCGGTTTTCTTCCCGAGCACGCTGCAAAGCTCCCGCAAAGCTTCGTTCCCACGCGACCTGAGCGCGCTCGGTTCGGGTCGGCTCCAACGCGGCCAGAGCTGCAGCGGCGTCCCGTTCGGGAACCGGCTCTGCCTCGCCGTCGATCGACGCGATGTACTCCCGATTGATCTGCCGCCCGATCGGATCAATCTCCATGCTCGTGACGAAGTAGCCCCGGGCCCTGGGGAGATCTTCCAACAGGTGGTAGTAGAGGTATCCGAGATTTTGGTAGGCATCCCCCACCGCTTGTTCGATCGGGTAGCGGTCATCCGCGGAAGCATCGGGACCCAACTCGGCGAGCTGCCGCTCGCCCTCGGTGATGGACTGATTGAGCATCGCCTCGGCCTTCTCCAAGTCGGTGCGCAAGTGATACACCTGAATCAGAGCCGTGTCGTTGACGATGCGAGCGTCGGTCGGAGCCAACTCCGAGGCCCGGAGATAAGAATCCCATGACTCCTGAAAAATGCCGCGGGCCACTTCCTTCGGATCGCCGTCCACTTCCACCATTTCGGCTTCCACTTGGGAGCCGTACTCGCGCAAGAAGAATGCGAGGTTGTTCCACCAGTAGGCACTGTCCGGTTCGTACTCCAGGACCCGACGAGCGATTTCGACTCCGTTCTTGAAGTCCAAGCCGGTTTCGAATTCGGCCCCCAAGGATCCCAGACCGTCCAGATAGGTCCGGCGCATGCCATCCGGCAGGTTGCGATGATCCGGCGCGGTCTCGAGGAGCCGCGAGAAAACGTCCCGGGCCTTGGGAAATTCTCCCCGGCGCAAGTGGCTCCAGCCAATGCCCGATTGCGCCAAGACCTCGATGCGCTGGGCGCCGTCTGCATAGGACGGCTCGAGGGACGAGGAACGTTGCAACCAAGAGATGCTCTTCTGGTACTGGTCGATCGCTTCCACGAAGCGGCGCTCGCGGCGCAACACGTCGCCTTGCAGAAGGTACGCGTAACCGCAATACCAGGCCGTGGTCGGGTCGGTCGGACTCGCCGCTCCCAGCTTTTCGTAGAACTCGACAAGGTGGGAAACGACGCTTTGTCGGAAGGTCAGGTCGACCAGCTTCTGATGCAGGTCCGCGGACCACGGTGCTTTCTGCAGTCCCGACTCGAGGGCTTTCGCGGATGCTCCGAACAGTCCCACTTCTTGCAGCACTTCCGCTTCGATGCGGGCCAAGGCGGGCTCTCCCGGGGCCATGTCCCGGGTCTTTCGTAGCAGAGCGAGAGTGCCACGAACCGCGGCGGCCAATTCCGCAGGGTCGGTGGGAACGTCGGCCCGAAAAGCGAGAGCTCGCGCCTGAGCCACCCGCTCGAGTTGCCAAGGTTCCGGCTCGCCACCGCTCATCATGGTCAGAGACAGATCCCGAAGCCCGTAGGACAGCGCCTCCTCCATCTGGGTCAGCTCGTAGCAAACTCGAAATGCGCCACGAAGAGCGCGAGCGTCCAGCGGCGCCAGTTTCAAAGCTTCCTCGTAGGCAGCCTTGGCATCGATGAGTGCCAGCTCAGGACTCCCGCCGCTGGCGGCCCACTCTTCGGCCAGCAGGAAGTACGTGTCCGCCAACCAAACCCAAGCGGCCAGGTCTTGGGGATCGGACCGCGTGCGTTCGTCGAGAATCTCGAGTGCCGAACTCGTGTCGTTCTCGTTCAGGAGCTGGGAGACCGTGTCCACCCAGTCCGCCGTCGGAGACACCGCGGCGCCAGCCAAAGTGAGCGCCGCAAAGAGGGAAGAAGAAACCATCGCAGTTCTCCTGAGGAGTTCGTTCACCAGGCGGGCCGCCGCGAAAACGGCCTCCGTTCAACCTTTGGCGACCCGACGAGCGGCGTGAATCTACCCGAGCGAGGCGCGGAAGCGGGCCCCGGATGGCCGATCGAGGAAGTTTTCGTTCGGGACTGGCGACCGCGCGCAGCCCGCGCCCTATCCGCCCTCCGACTCGGAAGTCTCCAGCTCCACCGGTGCTTTGAGTCGCGCGGTGATCTCCTGCAATCGAATCACCTGCTGAACGATCAGCGGCAAACCCATCAGCCCGCCAACGTATTGGAGAACGTACATCAACGCCGAGAACACGAATCCGTACTCGGACTGGTCGCCATCCACGACTGCGATCGGCGTGTAAACCAACAACGCCACGACCCCCAGGAAGACGACGAAGAAGTTGAACGTTTCCAGGTCGGAGAGGCGAATGCTCCACCTCATGAGGGAGTGGAAGTGTTGCCCGACCTGGCGTTTGTCGCGGGAAGACAGAGCCTCGACTTGACGTTCGAATTCGTCGTTGTAGCCCGCGTTTAGCCGAAAGTTCCAGCGCCCCGTCAAGCTGTACTGAATCCCCGCGATCACCAACAACCCCAGACAGGCTAGAAACACCTCGAGGCGAATCGTCGCGACGATGACCAGAATCCCGACCAGATTGATCAAACTGGTGACCAAGGCCGGAACGGAGTGCTCGAAAAACTGAACGAACTCTGCCAACAAGTTCGTTCGGGCAGTCACCACCGAGAGGTCCGAGTCCCGCGCGAACTCCCGTTGCACCAACGAGACCGCCGTTGCCTCGTAGATCCCGGCATACACCCGAGTGTCGTAAAAGCGCCGCAGGCTCCCGACGACCAGCGTCGCCAGAGTCACCCCCCCCAGCTGAACCACTCCGCGGTGACTTCCTTCGAGCAAACCGTTGATCGCAATCCCGATGAACAAAGGGAACAAGAGATCGAGCACCGACTCGACCACGACCAAGCCAATGGTCCACCCAATCCTGCCCCGAAACCGAGACAACAGTCCAGAAAGGGACACTGAAGATTCCGACACTCTCATCTCCGAGAATCTACCGAAGAGACTTGACAAGCCTCACGGGTCACCACGAGACTTTCCGCACAACCCCGGAGGACCGTCATGCACCACCGCGCCCTGTTCACCGTCCTTTCCCTTGTGCTTTTGTCTACCACCACAAACGGCCAGCAGGCTCTCGTGTTGGACCGTGCGGACGCGCGGTACTCCGAGGTGGGTCCGTACCCGGTTGCCGTCGACCTCAGCGTCGGCCCTGGTGAATCGTTCACGCTGTTTCGCCCCATTCCCGAGGCGGACAGCCAGCCTTTCCCGGTGATCACCTGGGGCAACGGGACCTTTGCCATCCCCCAGTTCTATCAGGGCTTCCTCGAACACTTGGCGTCATGGGGTTTCGTGGTGATCGCCTCGAACAGCCCGTTCACCGGATCCGGACAGCAAATGATCGAAGGAGTGGATTGGGTGTTGGCGCAACAGGGGGATCCCACCAGTGTCCTTTATCAACGCGTTGACACCCAAGCCATCGGTGCCACCGGGCACTCCCAGGGAGGGGGAGGCGCCATCAACGCAGGGACCGATCCCCGCGTCCGATGCACGGCTCCCATCGAGAACATCCCGGGCGACGTGCAACAACTCCAGGGACCCACTCTGATTCTGGCGGGGCTCCAAGACAACGTCGTGCCGGCGGCTTGGATCGCCCGCTCGACGGCGATTCCATCGGTCGTGCCCACCGTGTTCGCCGTGCACCGCGAGGCCAATCACCTCACTCCACTGGGTGATGGAGGGGTGTTCCGGGGGGTGGTGACGGCGTGGTTCCGAGCTCTTCTTCGCGGGGATTCGGAAGCACAGCAGGTCTTCGCGGCGAACTGCGAACTGTGCCAGGACCCCGAGTGGCTGGTTTTTCGAAAGAGCGCTCCCTAGCAGGCCGTGGAAGAAGTCTCGCGACCGAGCGGACCCATACGGGGAGCCTGTACCCGCTGATGAACATCGCTGTCCTTTGCTCGTGGGCCCTTCTGGCAAGCCCGCTCTCTGGAGCGGAGGCCTCCTCGCTGCGTCCCAACCTGTTGCTGATCTCGATCGACACTTTGCGCGCCGATCGGCTGGGTTGCTACGGTCACGACCGGAACACCAGTCCCTGGATCGACGACCTCGCCACTCAGGGAACTCTTTTCGAGCAAGCGTTCAGCCAATCGTGCAAGACCGCGATCTCGCACATGTCCTTGATGACCGGCCTGTATCCCGAAGCCCACGGCGTGACCCAGCTGGATCACCCGCACCCGGCGCCACTTCCCGAGGCCATCCCGACTCTGGCATCCCTGCTCGCGGAGCAGGGTTACCGGACCGCCGCGGTGACCGGCGGAGGACACATGAACACTCTTCCCGGTTTCGACCGTGGAATGAGCCGCTTCGTGACTCGACGCCGACTCCAGGGCGCTCTGCAGTCCGCCTCCGAGATCTTCGAAGACTGGAAGCGGGACGAGTCCCCGTGGTTCTTCTTCTTGCACACCTACGAAGTCCACGACCCGTACTTCCCTCCTGAAAAGTACGCCGATCGCTTCGCCGACTCCCACTACGGCGGGTCCATCGTGTCGGACCCTTCCCAGCTGCAGTCCACTCAAGACTGGAAATCCCTCCATCGCGCGTTCTGGGAACGAGTTGACCCGCAGTCAGAGGCCGATCGACAACACCTGCTCGATCTCTACGACGCAGCGATCGTTTGGACCAATGACTGTTTGGGCCAGTGGTTCGGGGACCTCGCGCAAGACGGTCGCCTGGACGACACGTTGGTGGTCCTGGTTTCGGACCATGGCGAGGAGTTCTTGGAGCATGGCCAGTTCCTGCACGCTCAACTCCATCGAGAGCACCTGCACGTTCCCCTGATTGTTCGCTTCCCAAAGGCGCACCCGCTTCATTCCCCGGGCCGTCGAATCAACACTCCGGTGGAGTTGATCGACGTGATGCCCTCGCTGTTGGAATGGCTCGAGGTGTCGACTCCCCCCTCCCTTCAGGGGCAGTCGATGACTCGTCTTCTTTCCGCCGAACTCTCCACGCCGTTCGGGGAAGAGCTGCGACCGCATTCCACTCCCGGGGATTCCCCAGTTCTCATGGGGAGCTGGCGACGAGAAGGACTGGACACCCTTTGCATTGGCCCCTGGAAGCTCATGCGATCACTGCAGGAAGATCCGGCGACTCGCCGGCTGTACGACTTGAGCAACGATCCCGAAGAGCAAACCGACGTCGCCGCGGACCGCCAAGACATCGTTCAGCGAATGGAAGCGATGCTCAACCAGCTGCTGCTTCAGTCGAAGGCTCACCGGACTCGGGCAACCAAATCGCCACTCCCAACACTCGAACTCGACGAAGAAACGCGCGAACGCCTTCGGGCGCTCGGTTACCTGGAAGATGGCCCGTGACCTCTCGCGGTTCGTAAGGACAACGCAAGAGTCGGTCGGGAGGAACCTCACCGCGCAGAACTTGCAGCGAAAGATTCGCGTGGGTGACGATCTTCTCGAATCAGGAACAACCGCTCGGTGAAGAGCGACTCGCGGCGCCGGTCTGGTGCAGTTCAACGAGAACTGTTTTGGGGTCCCGGTGGTGAGTTCAGGACGCCGCGAGTCTTTGGGGTTTCTTCAGAAGGCTGCCGTGACCGAACGAGACATCTCTTCTCGAAAGGTCGGACAAATCGTGGACCGCGCATGCGGCACTTGCATCACCCCGCCAGTGCCGACTCACGGGCCGGAGTCAGGAATTTTCCGTTCCGGACACCAGTCGAAAACCAACCATGGAGGAACGGACGAAGGGTCGATCGGCAGAACGATGGGTCCCGCGCGTCACCTCGGCCGGGTCCGCGTAGCAACCTCCCCGGAGGACTTTCCAGAGACGTTCCATCGTCTTGCGCTGGCCGGAACAGGGCGCGACCGGATTCGTGTAGCGTCCGTAGGAGTCTCGACACCATTCCAAGACGTCACCGGCCAGACCACAAACCCCGGACGGCGTCGAGTCTCCGGGGAACTCGCCCCGCAATGCCGGACGCTGTCGGCCACTGCTGGCAAAGTTGAGGCGGTCAGGCTCCGGCGGCTCCGCGCCCCAGGGATAGCGTCGTCCGGAAGCGCCGCGCGCGACTCGCTCCCATTGCGCTTCGGTCGGGAGATCCGCCCCGTACCACTGGGAGAACGCCTTGGCTTCGTACCAGCTCACGCCCACCACGGGAGCGTTGGGAGAGGCCAGCTGGGGAAACCAATCCTCCGGCTGCCGCCATTCGCCAAACCCGCCGGCGTTCCAGTATTCCCGTTTCTCGTATCCACCCACCGTGACGAACACCTCGTACTCGCGCACGGACACCGGGTACCGGGTGATGGAAAACGCGTCGAGTTCCACGACATGGACCGGAGATTCCCGGCGTTTCGCCTGATGGTCGAATCCCGGCGCGTCCGGGCAGCTGCTCTGCGCTCCCATCGAGAAGCGAGAGCAAGAGACCTCAATCCATTCGTTGCGAGTGATCTCTTGGACACGTTTCGTCTGCGTGGTCACCACGATCCTGGCTTTCATGGCTGAGGGACTCCGCGCCGTGGCGGATTCCCGTGCTCTGGAAACACCGCTCGAAAAGGAAGCGGCTGAGTGCAGGGGGGAAAGAGGCAAGTTCTTGGGGGGACCCCCTTCGCATCAGATCACGCATTCGGCTTCGGAAAGGGGCAAAGAAAGTTGTCGATCGAGTCCACGAGTTCGAATCCGACGCCCAATTGAGACTCCTCGAAGCAGGACTTCTCGGAACCCTGGCGAGCCAGGAGAGCCTCGAGATCCTGTTGCAGGTTCGGCTGGGTGACCGCGAGGGCTTGGACCCGCAGGGATCGCTGGGGCTCCGGGATCTCCACGAGCTCGTGGAAGAGTCGCCTCAGTTGCTCGTATTGCGTGGAATCCAAGGGGAAGCCCTCCGGGAATCTGCCCGTGGGTTCCACGGGCTCCTCTCCGCTGCTTGGGGGACCACGCAATCCGCGTCGCGGGGGGGCAGGACTTTTTGCAGAAGTTTTTGGGTTACTCGGTCCGCTGACTTTCCATGAAGCGCAGGGACTGTCGCGCCCACTCAACATGTTGAGGATCGCCGACCTCGAGCCGCGAACGCAGCAACTCTTCCCAAGATTGGTCATCGCCGAGGCGCTCGTACATGCCGGCGAGCTTGACCGCGGCGCGAACTGCCTCTGGGTGTTCCGGAGGCAAGAAGCAAGAGGCGATCCGGGCCGCCTCCTCGAATGAAGTCAGCGCTTCTTGCAGGCGACTTTGGCCTTCCAACACCATGCCCAGGGAGTACTGGGCTAGCACCACCTCCAAATGCTCCTCTCCGATGGACTCTCGGAACCCGTCAATCCCGGCACGCAATGACTGCTCCGCGGCCGGAAGATCTCCTCGCTCGATCTGCAGGCCTCCGAGTTCGTAGTGAGCCCGAGCAATCTCTACATGAGGCTCCTCGAACATCTCGAGGTACGCTTCGAGCACATCTTCCCTGACGAGAAGCGCATCCTCAAAGCGATCCGATTGAGCCAAGACTCTGGCCAAATTGCGGCGAAGGGTGAGAGTCTCGGAGTGGAAATCGCCGTACACCTCCACCGCAATCTCGATGGCCTCCTCGGTCAAGCTTTCCGCTTCGGCCAGGTCGCCCTCCAGCATGCGAGCCACCGCAAGCAGATTCTTGGTCCGGGCCAGGGAAACCCGAGGAGCCTCTGGGTGCTGTTCGAGAATGGCGAGTGCACGGCGGCCCAACTCCGTCGCCCGTCCCGGTTTGCCCAGCCTCGACTCGAACCCAGCAAGAGCGGTCAAGAAGTCCACGATCTGCAAATGCGACGACCCGTAGATCCCCTCGACGATGCTCAGGGCCTGTTTGCCCAATTCGACCGCTTCGCGACTTCGACGCAGTTGGTCCAGGACCTCCGCATGTTCAAACAGTGCCTGGGCATAGCGAGGATGCTCGACTCCGTGGAGACGGCGCTCGACCTCGAGAAACTCTCGGTATCGCTCTTCTGATTCATTCAATCTTCCGCGCAATCGAGTGATGAGAGCCAATGTCCCCCGGCAACGATTCGTCGCCGGGTGATCCTCCCCGAGGTGCGTCCGGTGCCATTCCAAGGACTCGCTGATCAAAGACTCGGCGGTTTCCAGATCCCCCGTTCGGCTGAGGATCGTGCCGAGAGTTTGCTGGCTGGCGGCCAAACGTTTGGCGCTGAGATCGGATTGCTTGCGGCGGGAGACAACCTCGCGCATCAGCGTTTCTGCCTCGTCGAGTCGGCTCTCCTCGAACAGCACAGCCGCCTTGGCTTCCAGCAAGTCAAGGGTCAGAATCCAATCTCGACCGTGCAATGCCTCGGCCTTGCCCAACGATTCGTTCGCGAGCGACAGCGCCTGTTCGAACCGCCTCTGTCCGGCGTAGGTGCGACTCAACTCTTTCTCGATGAAGAGCGTCTCCGAGTCATCCGTCCCGAGGAGCTCGCGAGCCATGTCGGTCGCCAACTCCAACTGGACGGCGGACTCCTCCAGCAAGCCCAGCTCGCGGTAGGCAGAACCAAGAGCCCGACGCAGGATGGGCTCGACGCGACCGAGCTCCTCGCTGGACTCGGCAATCGATTGGGCGGCGTGGTCCAGGTACTCCCGAGCGCTCAACGCCTCGCCGGGTCTGGTGGGATGCGCGGTGCCAAAGGTTTCCCCGATCAGGTGAACGGCTGCCTCGGCCATCTCCTGCCGTTCCAGGGCCACCTCTCGCGCTTTCACCGCTTCGTCACGAGAGCGATTGGCATCTCGCCAACCGAAGAGAGCGCCGGAGAGTCCGCTGATCAAACCCAGCAGCACCGCGGTGCCGGCCAGCACCAGTGCCTTGTTGCGCCGAGCGAACTTACTGAGAAGGTAGGCCGTCGTGGCCGGCCGCGCTTCGATCGGCTGATTCGAGAGGTGACGACGCACATCGGCGGCCAGCTCCGACGCGGAGGCGTAGCGACGGTCTCGGTCCTTCTCCAGCGCCTTGGCACAGATGACCGACAGGTCACCGCGCAGTTCCCGCTTCCAATCAGCCAGTCGTCGCGGTTCGGCTTCCTGAATCTTTCGGACGGCTTGGTGGATCGGCTGAGAAGCGACGTCGATCGGCGGAACTCCGCTCAACAGCTCAAACAGGATCACGCCCAGGGAATACACGTCGGAACGCGTGTCCATCAGCGTCGGATCACCCGCCGCTTGTTCCGGACTCATGTAGGTCAAGGTGCCGAAGAACCTTCCGGCAAGAGTCTCGGAGTTGGCTGGCTCGTTCTCCGGATCGAGGATGCGTGCGATCCCGAAGTCGAGCACCTTGGGCTCGAGATCGTCCGTGACCAGAATGTTGCCGGGCTTCAAGTCTCGGTGCACCACCCCCTTTTGGTGGGCGTGGTGAATGGCGTCGCAGATGCGCGCGAAGATTTCCAGCCGACGTCGTATCGAAAGCGACACCAGGGAATTCCGCAACGACTGACCTTCGATCAGCTCCATGGCCAGGTAGGGCTGTCGAGAACTGACTCCTTGCTGGGTGGTCACCAAACCGGTCGCGGCTTCGTAGATCTGAGCGATTCCCGGATGCTGCAACAGTCCGAGGGCCTGAGCTTCTCGCTCGAAACGCCGGGCCATCGCCGCGGAATCTCCGAGCGGGCGCAACAGCTTCAGGGCAATCA
Organism: Planctomycetota bacterium; assembly: GCA_028289345.1. Classification (GTDB taxonomy): domain Bacteria; phylum Planctomycetota; class B15-G4; order B15-G4; family SIAN01; genus JANQQL01. Next base: position 222,817 of record JANQQL010000028.1, read on the forward strand.
CCCGCTGGGGTTTGGCCTGGACGGCTCGGTACACCTCCCCCATGCCGCCGGCGCCGATCTTGCCAACGACCTTGTACTCCCCCACTTGCACCGGCGGATCCACCGATTCGGTCTCTGGCGGATTCTCTGGAGAGCTGGCAATGAGCTCCAATCCGACCCCGAGGTTCGACTCCTGAAACGCTCCGCCGGTCGATGCCTCGTCGTCGTGGCGAAGCAACAGCTCCTGCAACTCGCGCCGCAGCTCCCTGTCGTCACCGCAGGCGGCGGCAACCTGTCGGGAGCGATCCGGCTCGTCGAGTTCACAGAGTCGATGAAAGAGGTCACGAAGCTGGCGGTACTGTTCCGGATTCACGAGGCTTCGAACTCGTCCATGCGCTTGGACAACCAAGCCTTGGCCATTTGCCAGTCCAACTTCACTGTCCTCGCCGACACTCCCAAGACCTCTGCGGTCTCTTCGATCGAGAGACCGGCCAGAAAGCGGAGCTGAACGACTCGCCCTTGGCGAGGGTCTAGCTTTTCCAAAGCGGACAGGGCCTCTTCCAAGCTCAACACGTCGATCCTCTGATCCAGGGACGGGGTGGTGATGCCACGCAAGGTGACTTTCCGCCACTGGCCGCCGCGCTTGGCTGCCGAGGAACGCCGGGCATAGTCGGTCAACAGTTGACGCATGGCCATGGCCGCCACGTCGAAGAAGTGGCGGCGGTCGTTCCACACCGGTTGCGACTGGTTGGCAATCCTCACGAACGCTTCGTGGACGAGGGCGGTGGGCTGCAGGGTGTGGTCGCCCTCGCGAGCAGGAAACATGCTGCCGGCCAGCGAGCGCAGCTCGCGATAGATCCCGGGAAACGCTCGATTCACGGCACTCCGATCCCCGGCGGCCAAATCCGTCAGGGCTTGGGTGACTTCTCCGCGCTCTTGCTCTTCCATGGCTTGCTCCCAGCCGGGCATTGTAGGGGGTGTGCGGTTTGGACCACAGCCCTGGGCTTGTTTTGCCCTCGTTTCGCATGGATTGCGTGATCTGAGGCAACAGCGGTTCGCGGCCCACGCGAGCGCTTCCAGAGCGGTGTCCATCCCCCAAACGACCGGATCCCATCATGAGTCAGCAAGGCGCGGTTCTTCCGTCTCCTCCCCCCCAATCGGCAGCGTGCATCGCCGCCGGATGCTTCCAGACCGGAGTGCTGTTCCTCGAGGACTTGGATGAGTTCCTGGGCGAGGATCAGTTCGAGCAGAACGCCGACGAGCTGATCCAGGCACTCGGAGACCTCCCGGTGGTGTTCCAGCAGCGGGAGCTCCGGTCCCTTGCCCAGTACGAGTCCCGGGACGCCTGGATTCCCCCCGGAGTCGACGACGAGAGCCTGCGACGCTACATCCGGCGGGTCCGCGCCCGGCGCACGGAAAGCGGAGAAGAACGGCGCATGGCGCGAGCGTTGGAGTTCGCCATTCGCCGCGAACAAGAGGAAACCGCCTGTGCCGGGGACCGTCGCTGCCGACAGCGTCGACGGGAAGAAGTCGATCAGGTTCGCGCCCTGTTCGTCGAGGCGAATCTGGGACTGGCGGTCGATGCGGCTCTGGCCTACCGAACCTACGGCATTCCGGTGATGGATCTCATCCAGGAAGCCAACACGATTCTGATCCGAGCGGTGGAGAAGTACGACTGGCGCAAGCAGGTCCGCTTCCAAACCTACGCCGCCTACTGGTTCCGCCAAGCCATCGAGCGCTGGATCGCCAATAACAAAGGCATCGTTCGAGTGCCTTGCGTGCTGCAGCAGAAGTTCCGCCGCTTGCGCCGAGAAGGGGTTCTCCCGCGACGCAAGCGCGACGCGACCGTCTCCGACATCGCCCGCGCCTTCGAGGTTTCCCGAGGCGTCGCGACCCACTTGCTCGAGACCGAACGTGCGGTCTTCTCCTTGGACACGGTTTCCAAGAGCGACGACAACGAAACCTTCGCCTCTCAGCTGGAAGACACCACCGAGCCCGAAGACCTGGTGGGCGGCGAATCGACCCTGCTGCAGACTCGCATCCAGGAGGCCCTGGACGACCTGGAATCGAAGGAGCGGGAAGTTCTGTTGCTGCGCTTCGGTCTGCGCGGCAGCTCCCCGCTCAGCTTGGAGAAAGTCGGGCGCCACCTCCAGGTGTCCCGAGAGCGGGTCCGTCAGCTCCAGGTCAAAGCGCTGAAGAAACTGAAAGAACGACCGGCCGCGCGGAAGCTCGCGGAGTTCATCTGAGAACCTCGAAAGTCTCCGGGGGGCTGCCGCGACTGCGGCGGCTCTCTCGGCGTTTTTTCCCCACCTCCCGGGGGCGTCGCCCCGGATTCGCCCCACACCTTCTCGACTTGCGAGACTCCCGCTAACCTCCCCGGCCGCACGACGATGCAGGCGTCTCGGGGAAAGAGCGGCAAGCCTGCGCACCTAGGAATGGAGAACCGAGTCTTATGAAGCGCCTGACCCACCCGATTCTTGCCGGGCTCGCTCTGAGCGTCGCCACGACGGCGGCGGCCCAGACGTCGCTGGCCCCGGATGCGAGCCGGACCCTGAGCCCGGTCCCGTCCCTGTCCCGCGGCGTCCTGGAGGCCATCGACTTTGAAGGCTTGGTGCCCGGCACCATCGTCAGCGAAGTGTTCGGAAACGCTGGCACTGGCCCGATTCAAGTGAACGCCATGAACCCGAGTTTCGGCGACACCAACGCCGCCGTCATCTTCGACTCCGCCAACCCCACCGGGGAAGACGAAGACCTCGGGACCCCCAACGAAGACTTCGGCGGACCGGGCATCGGGGAAAACGGTGGAGCGGGCAGCCCCTTCGCCAACAACACCCCCCTCGGACACCTGCTGATCGTGGCCGAAGACCTGGTCGACGCGAACAATGACGACCTGATCGACGACCCGGATGACGCCGACAGGCTCGGCGCCCCGATCACTTTCGATTTCGCGGAACTGGGTAGCGTCACCATCCACGGCCTCACCCTGATTGACGTGGAAGCTGACGAGCCCTTCGCCACCGCCGACTTCTACGAGGCGGTCACCGACATTCTGCTTGGCTCCGTCCAAATGACCTCGCCCGGTGACAACGGTGTCGTCGCCGAAAGCTTCGAGCCGGTCTCCAACGTCGGACGCCTGGTCGTGACCTTGAACGGCTCGGGCGGGATCGACAACGTGCTTTTCACCGTCGACAACACCACCATCGGTGACACGGTGTTCTGCGACATCGACGACGACGGCGAACAAGATGCCGACGAACCGGGGATCCCCGGAGTCCAGGTGGATCTGACTTGCGCGGGTCCCGATGGCCTCCTCGACACCGCGGACGACTTCACCGATTCGCGAATCACCGATGCCAATGGCAACTACCTGTTCGACGACCAGGTGCCAGGGCTCTGCCGGGTGCAGGTCGTTCTCGACACCGCTCCCTCGGACAAGGTTCTCGGTCGTTGTCCGGAAATGTTCATGGTCGAGCTGCGCGCGGGAGAGGCGTTCCTGGATGGCGACTTCTGCTTCATCGCTCCGGGGGAGATCGGCGACACGGTCTACTGCGACATTGACAACGATGGCATGCAAGACGATGGCGAGCCGGGCATCCCGGGCGTCGAAGTTCGTTTGGCCTGCGCCGGCGAGGATGGAGTCCTTGGCACCGGCGATGATGTGGTCTTGTTCGCCAACACCGATGCCAATGGCCAGTATCTCTTCGAAGACGTGCTTCCGGGCGACTGCGTGGTGACCGTCAACGAGACCACCGTCTCTGATGACAAGATGCCTGGCGAATGCCCGCTCCAGTTCGAAATCGACCTGATGGCGGGTGACTCCTACCTGGACGCCGACTTCTGTTTTGTGTTCGTGCCGGGCGAGATCGGTGACATGGTCTACCTGGACCGCAACGACAACGGCATGCAGGAACCCGATGATCCGGGGATCCCGGACGTCAGGATCCAACTGACCTGCGCCGGCATCGACGGAATCATCGGCACAAGCGACGACCTGGTCCGCTCGGAAACCACCGACGGCACCGGCTTCTACCTGTTCAATGGAGTCCCGCCTGGTCCCTGCCTGGTCGAGGTGGACGAGAGCACCGCTCCTCCGGACAACATCCCTGGCCAGTGCCCCCCGCAAGTGTCCTTGGACCTTCCCCCGGGCGGGACCTTCCTTGCCGCCGATTTCTGCTTCACGCTTCCTCAGCCGGCCATGGTCGGGGACTCGGTGTTCTGCGACGACAACGACAACGGCATCCTCGATCTGGGCGACAGCGGAATCTCGGGCGTCCTCGTCGAGATCACCTGCGCCGGCCCGGACGGCGAACTGTTCACCGCTGACGACATCGTCGACAGCCAATCCACCGACGGCAACGGGAACTACTTGTTCGAAAACGTCCCGGCCGGCCTCTGCGAAGTGACGGTCGACGTGCTCACCGTCCCTGCGGACAAGGAAGAGGGCCAGTGCCCGTTGGTGCGCCGCGCGATGCTGATGCCTGGCCAGGCCTATCTGGATGCCGACTTTTGCTTCCGCAACCGAGACGGCGAAATCGGCGACACGGTCTTCTGCGACAACAACAACAACGGCGTTCAGGATGACGGCGAACCCGGCATCGGAGGCGTCACGGTGGAGCTCACCTGCGCCGGCCCCGATGGGGAACTCGGCACCGCCGACGACCTGAACAACTCGGTTGCCACCGACAGCAACGGCAACTACTTGTTCCTCGGAGTGCCCCCGGGACTCTGCGAAGTGCGGGTGGACGAGAGCACGGCTCCGGCAGACAAGGTGCCGGGACGATGCCCGACCACGTTCGAGATTTCCTTGGCACCGGGTCAGTCTTACCTGGATGCGGACTCTTGCTTCATTGCCACCTCGTCCATTGGCGATCTGGTGTGGTGTGACATCAACAACGACGGCATCCGTGATCGCGGCGAGCCGGGAATTCCGGGCATCTTCCTCGATCTGCACTGTGCGGGTCGGGACGGGGTCCTCGGCACCGACGACGACGTGTTCGACCGGACTCGGACCAACCGAGACGGTCTGTACCTGTTCAGCGATCTGATCCCGGGCCCGTGCACTGTCGCGGTCGACTTGGACTCGGTGCCGGACGTCGGTGCGGCGGGTGAATGCCCGGTGACCCTTGCGGTCGCGCTCCAGCCGGGCCAGTCGTTCCTGGATGCGGACTTCTGCTTCTACAACACCAACCGCGTGGGCGAAGGCTGCCCGCCGGAACATTGGGAAGAGATGGCCGAGGCCGATTCCTGGCCGCGTCCGTTCGAGCCTGACACCCTTTTCTCCGACTACTTTGAAGACGCGTTCCCGGGGATGACCCTCCAGGAAGTCTTGAAGCTGAACGGGGGAAGCCAGCTCAACATTCTGGGTCGGGAAACCGTCGCGGCGTTGCTGAACGCAGCCGCCCCGGGCATGCGTTATGGCATTCGCGAGGAGCGTGTCATTGCTTGGTTCGACGAGGTCTACGTCACCAAGCGTGGCGTGCAGCGCCTGACGAACTACCTGCGCTCCTTGAATGCTCAGGGTTGCCCGTAGTTTCGATTCCACAAACTGCTTGATGTCGTTTCAGAGGCCGGTGGCTCGAAAGAGTCGCCGGCCTCTTCTTTTCGTGGTCGTCTTGACCAGACGCTCCGCGTTCTGTTGTCCGCGGACGCCGGTCCACCTTTCCCGCGAGCACCTGGCAGGGACCCGAACATCTCCCGGCCCTGGCTCCCGACCGCAAGCCCCACCGGTTGCCTTTCCTCGCAAGATTCGTAGAGGGGAAACGGCCGCCAACGAAGCGATGGCCTTGCCAAAGTTCCCAACGCGCCCTATCACCACTCCCGCGCCAGTCGAGGAAAACAACAAAAACTCAGAATCTCTTCGACCCGCCGATCCTCTCACGACGGAGGGAACCAGCAGGACCTAGGAGAATGTCTTCTTCGATCTGCATCCCCTGAAAGCGGGAGTCCCTCCCGCGGACCCACCTCACGGAGATCCTTCGATGCGTCACCCTCGTTCCGTTGGTGTCCTTGCTTTGATGACGGCGCTCAGCGCTTCGGCGTTCGCGCAAACGCCGCCAGACCCGATGATCCTTCCGCTCCCCGACGACTGGGTGAAAATGCCGATCGGACCTGGCCCATTGACCGCTCCCGTCGTCGGCAACTTCACGGCAGAAAACATGCCTTCGGTGGCTCTCTTGGACGGTGGCACTCCCTGGGTCGCCTTCGGACCGTCCGTGTTTCGGTTCGTCGCGAACATCGACGACACGGCACCGGGCCTCACGACACTGGCGACCCTGACCCAGGGCGGAGCCGACCGGCGCGATGCGCTGATCGCCTCGGGGAACTCGGGCCTGGTTCGATACTTGTACGACACGGTCAGTGATGCTTACACGTCCACCGTCCTCGATTCCCAGTGGACCCGGGCGCGGCAGATTCGCGTGGGCGAAGTCGATGGAACCTCCGGCCTTGACGTCGTCGGAATCTCCGAAGACGGACTGACGATTTTTGTCCAGCCGATTCAAGATGACGGCACCCTGCTGCCCGGTTGGTCGTTCGCTCCGAATCGGGAGGCTCACGACCTCGACGTGATGACTTGGGACGGTCAACTCTGCATCACCGCTCAAGTGGCCAATGGTTTCGACGTCTACGTGGCTTCTACCGGGACCCGCATCAACCACTTACGAAGCAACTTCCCGTCCCACCTTGCGGTCTCTCGAGGCGGGACCATGGATTTGCAGATTTGCTTGATCGACGTTCCAGACGGGCAAGTCATGTTCGCCAGGAACGGCAGCTACTCGGAAGGTCCCTTCGACCTCGCAGAGATCGAGACCGCTCTACAAGAAGAGCCAGTGATTTACGGGGTCACTTGCGCGGACCGCAACGGCGACGACCGTGGTGACATCGTGGTGCACCTTGGAAACAAGCAGACGACCTACGCGATTCCTCGGCAGCCCACCGGCGCAGCCTTCGACGACGCCCTGTACGAGCCCCTTCCCATCACCCACACTCCCGACGACAGCAATTTGGGCAATACCGTCGTTCCTGGAGCCGGGGAACTGAGCACCGGGCTCGGAGACGACTTGGTGTTCTTGGACGAAGCGAACCGACGGATCTTCATGGTCGATGGGGTCGGTGACGCGTTTCCACTGAGACCACTGTCTTATGACTCGATCGTGGACGACCCGGTTCCGCCCGCAATGGTCTCGTACACCGGATCGGAAAGGCTGGTGATCGTGCCAGATCCCCTCGGCACCGATCTCTCATCCATCTATACCCACCTGGAGCTGTCTGCTTTTCGACACGCCAACGCGGAAAACGGAGATCTTCTGGACGACACACCCTTCCACACAGATTTGATTCCGATCCCCCAAGGAACCACCAAGATCGTCACGGACGTCCCGATTACCGGGATCGCTCAGATCAATTCGGATCCGCACTGGCCGGACCATGAGTATGTCTACATCGCCGTCCGTGGAATCGCGTTCAATAACGGCGATCCCCAAGAAGTCATCAAACACCTTGGTGACTACTTCGTCCACGCGTTCACGGGCAACTTCTACGAGGACGGAACTCCCCCACCTCTGGCTCTCTATCCCAACTGGTACTTCCAGATTGCCTACGGGCCGAGTGCGCCGGGCGGGTTTTCCGCTTGCGATGTGAACCCGACGATCGAATGTGGCTCCTCGGAGATCGGTGTCTCGATCATCTGCGAAGTCATGCCGCCCTGCGGAGGCCAGGGTGGTGGCAGCGGCGGCGGCGGAGGTGGTGGCGGCGGCGGCGGCGGAACTTGAGCTCCCCGCCTAGGGAGTGAAGTAGGCCCGTTGTCCGTGTCCGAGTACGTAGGTCGAGTAGGCCTCAAACACGTGAGACGGATCGGTGGCGGTCTGCTCGATTCGCGCTTCGCGAAGGGCGGCCGCCACCGAAACTCCTCCCCGGAGCTTGCGGTGAAAGCGTGCCATGAGCTGTCGCGTCGCTTCCAACTCGAGCTCCGCTTGCCCCAGGACCACGGCGGAGGCCCCGGCTTTCAGGAACGCTCCGCCCAAATGTGCCACTTCATCGTCACCGGATCGCCCCGGGCCGCGGGCGGTTCCACAAGCGGAAAGCACCACGACCGGCCCGACGTCCCAGTTTTCCACTCGATCGCAGGTCAAGAAGCCGTCATCCGTGGAGTCGGCGGCGAACAACAGCGCGGATCCTCGTTCTCGACCGGGTAAGTACACCCCATGGGCCAAGAGATGGAGGACCGTCGCCGACGAAAGGTCCAGCGCTTCGATCGACCGGACACTGCAAGCTGTGTTTGAGATCTGCGTCACCCCGTCAGGCGGATAGAACGACGTCCAGGACTTGAGGGACGGAGCTCGCTGGGGAGACACGAGCGACCACCGGTCGAGCGACTGTTCTTGCGGCCGGAGATTCTCAATCACCACCAGCTCAGACTTGCACGGGGCTCGACGCTCCTCCCGTCGCTGCAGGTGCAAGGCGTAGGCGAGGGAGGGCCATCGGTCCACCTCAAACCGACCGCCCACTCGCTCCCCACTAGATAGAACGACGCACTCCACGGGCATCTGAAAGAACTCATCGGTTCCCAAGATGCTCAGCCGAGTCAACGGCGACAGCGCTTCCTCCAGGACGGCTGGAAACATCAGAGCGCCAACCTCTCGTCCCCGCTCCTTCAAGGCCGCCACGGCTCCCGTTCGAACGCTGGCGTCGCTCCAGTTCCCTTGGCGTTGGACCAACAACGCCGAGAGCAAACGGCGGGCTGCATTCCGACATCCATCTCGGGGAGGAAGCACAAACGCCTGACTGCCCTGCCGCGTCACCAAAAAAGCGAATCCTTGGTCCTTCGACGGCAAGAACAAAAGAATCCCGTGGTCGTCCCGAACCAGTTCCTTTCTGACCGAGGCGACCGTTGCGGGCGGAAGTCCAAGCTCTCTGGCGCGCGTCCCCGCCGCCTCCGTTTGGAGAAGAATGTCGATGGCCTGGTCGGTTTGCTTCGGCTCCAAAGCGAGGGCCAGTTGCACCATCACGGCGAGGACCGATCGCCGATCTCCTCGGTCGAGAAAACCCACTCCCCCAGGCCGTTGTGGTGTGGCAAGCCACTGCCGAAGGAACCGGTCGAAAGCCTCCCGCATCGGTTGTTCCAGCAGACGCAACTGATCGCGCGAATCTCCTCGAGCGAGGGACAATCGAACCTGATCACGAACCAGGAACGCCTCCTCTTGGGCCGGCCCGACGCCCGTCCCCCCCTTCTCTCCCAATCGTCGGCGTGACTCCTGCAGCCAAGACTCCGCGATCTCCCAATCCCTCTCTTGAAGCGCAAGATCGACTCGCACTCGTTGCGCAAGCAACCTTTGCTCCAGGGAGAGGAAAGGAGACTCCAGCACGCCCTCCACTTTGACTCGCGTCGCCTCTGCATCCTCGCCCGTCTCTCGGTTTCGCTCGACGAGTGCGAACGCCTCGTACAAGTCGAAGTGCACCCGATGCTCTGGCTCCAGCGCATCCAGCAACCCTTCCTCGGCTCGGGCTTTCGCGATGCCGTCCAGCATCATCCCGAAGCGCTCGGAGGCCATGGCTAGGTCGGCGGCGTTGACCGCGTGAGTCGCCTTCGCCGTCAGGTCATCGCTCTTTTCGGCGAACTCGCGCTCGCGGTCGAGTTCTTGAAACGCGAGGTCGTGCAAACCCAAAGCCCGGTACGCCTGGGTCCGGGCACTCGAGAGTCGCGCGCGCCAAAGGGCGGCTTGTTGTTCCGGCAAATCCTTCTCGCGCAGGTCGAGTCGCTGCTCCATCTCCTCGAGACACTCGAGACCGGCACTCCATTCGGCTCGTTGGCGGAGGATCTCGGCGAGGAAGTGGCGAAAGGGAAACTCGTAGGTGGAAGAAGTGCCGTGGCGTTTCAGTGCCGAGCGCACTGTCGCCAGGGCAGTGTCCAGATCGCCCTGCCGAAGCCAGTGGCGTGCCGCTTCGAACTCGACCCACCCCCCGAAGTCGGACGAAGAGTGGAGGGAGGCCGCTTCCCGAGCTTCCTCGAAGACTTCGGCCGCGCTCGGCAAGTCCTCCCCAAACGAGTCGCGGTACTGACCAATGCGAAGGCAGATTCCGAGGAATGCCTGGATCGCGACTTCGTCGTCTTGTTCCTGAAACAGAACGGGGTCGTGTAGCTCGAAGTACAACTGAGTGGCGGCCAGGACACCTTCTTCGTGCTGCTCTTCGGAGCGCAGCTGATTCGTCGCCGCGAAAAATCGCTGCCACGGATCCGGCTCTTCTTCTTGAGCCATGGCTCGGAGCCCGCCGGAAGCAATCCAGCACCACAGGAGCCCCGACAGCATCTTGCACAGAAACCACGTCCCCGCCCCTAGGCGTTGGACTCGCGCCTGGTCATTGCCCATCGATTCCGTGCCTCGCTTCCATCCTCGAGTCGCTGAGCGTTGCGGAGCAGATCCGCAATGAGCTCGGGAAACTCTATCTGGAAAGAGGACCGGCGCAGAGACGTGAAGAGCACGGCTTCGGCCGAATCACCGAAAAGAACCCGAATGCCGCGGCGCCCATGCAGCGTCGACGCTCAGCGCGAGACACCAAAATGCGACCCACGGATGGGGATCGCTTCCTCATCGACGCTGCCGGGAAGCGGTCCCTGCAAAGTTTCCGACGGGGATTCCGCTCGCATCGTAGAACGTGAGCTCCCAGCGGATCTCATCGGGCCAGGAACTGGTGTTTTCGGGTTGCCACTCGCCACCCGTCCGCGGACCACTCGACACGATCTCGGCTCCCGTCGCCGTGTCGAACACGAAAACCTCGAACACTCCGCCAGGGGGAAGAGTCTCGACGAACGAAAAGACGGAATAATCGTCGGCGAATCCTCGAGCTTCCGTCGCAACCGGGTCATCCGGGCCGAGGAACACGACTGGGTCCGGGTCCCCGGACCGTAGCGCATGGCCGGCAAAGAAGGCAATGATCGTCAAGGTGGCCGCCAGGGAAACCCAGCCCGACCATGGAATTTTCATGGGACGCGGGGAGAGCTGGCGGCGGAGGACCTCTTCCAAGCGATCGGCTCCGGGCGGGGCGCTCATCTCGGAGGAATGTTCGAGATCTTCGCGGAACTCCTTGCCAGCGGAGTTCAAGGTGTCGAGCAGGTTTCGTCGTGTCGCCATCTTCGCTTGGCACTCCTCACACGATTCCAAGGCGCTTCGGAGTTCCTCCGAAACGCTCTCTCCGCGAAACAAATCTCGCAGAGCGTCGTCATGCAGACTGGTGTGGGGACCGTCCAACCTGTTGCTCCACGCTGCGGTTTTCGAAGAACTCCTGGAGTTTCTCCAAGCCACGGTAGTACCAGCTTTTGGCCGTGCTGGTGGGCACGCCAAGCTGCTCCGCAGCATCCTGAAAGCTCTTTTCGTCGAAATGGCGAAGCCGAATGATGTCGGCCTCTCGCGGTTCGAGGGTCTCCAATCCTCGGTACAACTCTTCATGGGCCCAGGGCGAAGATTCCTGTGCAGACGCCGCCTGTCGACGCACTTCCACGGCAAGGTCCCGATGCCGGCCGCGCTTTCGAATCTCGTTCATGAGCTCGAACACGCAGATCTGGTACACCCAGCTTTCCAGGGAAGCGTATCCCGGGAAACCGTCCAACTTGCGCCAGATCACCACCAGCACGTCTTGTACCAGGTCGGCCAGGTCGTCGCTGCCAAGCGGCCTCCCCAAACGCAAGTTGCGGGTCGCCAAGATCCTCGGAACGCATTGCATGCGCTCCAAGAACTGGCGAACCGATGCCTCATCCCCTCGACGAACCGAATCGATCAGTCGAGAGTCCTGGCCGGGATGGTCGGTGTCGTTCAATCGTTGCCGTTGCAAAACTGGAAACCCCGCAACCAAGGCTGCCTTCTCCTTCGGGCAGACCTCTTTCGTCACAGGGCGCGAATCGGGTCGAACTTTCGAGGTTATTCAATCATTCCGCGCGTTTTTTTGGGATTTCCAAACTCTCGTGGCCCCCCGCGACGGGATCAAGACAAGAGACGATTCGCCCGTACCCAGCGGCTGCTCGCCGTTCTCGTGGGGCACGGTGGGCAGCCGCCCCGTCTCTTGATCGCACCGCCGACGGCCCGCGAACCGCCGGCGGCTGCAAACGCCCGGGCGAACGAGCACTCCGCACCGGGGGGTCGGGTTCTCGCTCCCTGCCACCCGGTGCACTTTCTCGGGCTTCCGGACGCCAGGCTCTCGGCCGAGTATCATCCTGGTTCCATCGTCTCCACATTCTCGCGGCGCATGAGCCAAAGCCCCTCCCCCACGCAACCAAGACCCCGCGTCCCCTCCTCAGGGAAGGACCCGCTCCCTTTCGGGGGAACGTGGTTGGATCAGTCCGACGCCCCGTCCCGGCTCGCCTCTCTCCTCGAACGAGGCCAGCTATCGCCGGACAACCATTCGCACCTCGAACACTTTCGCGACAAAGGGTTCCTCGTTCTGGAAGGCGCGGTCTCTCAGGACCAACTGACGGCCATGCAAGGGGCCCTGGACCGGTCTTGGGCCAGCGGCGACCGTCGCATTCACGTCGAGCATTTTCTTCGGGGGGAAAAGGCGCTCGAGCCGGTCCGCCCCGAACTTCGTCATGAACGGACCAAGCTCTTGGACGCCTACGCATGGTCCGAGGAGGTTCGCGCCGGATTGTTCCGCGACCCTCTGATCGGAGTCTTGAGGAGCCTTTTCGACTCGGATCCCATGGCTTTCCAATCCCTGTACTTCGAACGGGGCACCGAACAACCCATCCATCAGGACACCGCCTTCGTCGGGGTTCGACGTCCTTTGGAGTTCGTGGGAACCTGGCTCGCCCTGGAAGACATCCACGAGGGTTCCGGAGAGCTGGAGTACTACGAAGGGAGTCACCGGATCCCCCACTACGAGTTCCCCGGTCCCTCGAAGAAGATGCCCGCGCAGTATCCGGACGAACAGCGCTACCTCGACTCCCTTCACCAGAAGTCCCAGGAGCGAGGCCTGGTGCGCAGTCAGTTCCGTCCGCGGCGCGGGGACTTGGTGATCTGGCATGCCGATCTGTGCCACGGCGGTTCCCGACAGACCAATCCGGCCTTGACCCGGCGTAGCCTGGTGACGCACTTTTGCCCCGTGGACAACGACCCGGACTACTTCTCCAAGTACCCCCATGGCGGACGCCAACGACACGCTCCCAGCGGGGCCTACTTCTGCCACCCTCTCCGAGATTCGAACTCCTGGTGGGGCCGGCTCGGACTCCGTGGGGTGGCGTTGGCGAAGATGTCGCTCCATCGCCTAAGAGGACGCTGAGTCGAGCCCTCCAAGACGGTTCAGAGCATCCATGCGCGCACATTCAGCGCGATTGGACCAAAAAGTGTATGCAAACAACGGCATCGCACCCCTCAGCAGCGCCCTACAACTGTAGCGAGGGATCCTCAAGACTGCTCCCGGACGCACCCGCCAACCATGTCAATCATCCTCCACGAGGGCCATGAACACCAGTCAGTTGCACTGCAGCAGTGTGCGGTTCTATGAGATCGAAGCGTTGACCTTCTCGCCAAGAACTCCACAATATCGTGGCGGGAAGCATACGACCTCCAATTGTGGAGCGAGTCACCACCAACAGTCACTCCCTCAACCATCAGAACGAAAGCATGCTACGCCCGATCACGCATTTCGCCTTTCGATGCCTGGCGGAAGCCCGCACCTGCCCCTCGAAACGAAGGTGCGACGAATCCGTTTTCCGGGTCTTTTCGAAGATCGCTCGTGTCTTCGGCTACGAGGAAGCATCGACAATCGCCGAGCCGTGGTTCCTTGATTCTGCATACTTATTGGCGGAAGCGGTTCTTGCGACTCCTTCCGGCGCCGAAATACAGTTCCCCTGGCCGATGGTCGTAAGCCTCAGCACAACCAACTACTGCTCACATGGCTGTACCATTTGCGTATCCAACTCGGTGGCGAATCTCGGTCGCCGATCGATTCCGCTTTCCTCAGTTTCCACCCTTGCTTCAACACCGATTCCCCATTTCATACTCTCCGGAGGTGAGCCGGGGCAGTCCCACAACCTCAAGGAAATCACAAACATATTACTAAGCGCGAAGAAAGACGTTTACGTCGCCACCGCCAGCTCGGCACGATCCCTCGCGCCAGTGTTCGAGAAGTACCCCAATCAAGTGACCATCCTTGTGTCATTTTGGGGCGAACCAAGGCAGCACGACGAGATCCGAGGGGAGGGCTCCTACCAACGCGCACTTGCTACCATCGAAGAGCTAAGAAATCTGCCAGTGCGCTGCTCCATTAACTATGTAGTCACCGAATCCGGCACGAGTGCGTTGCACTGGATCACCAAGGTGGCCTCCCAACTTCCCGCCCATCGCATCTTCATCACGAGAAAAATCGAATTCGGACGAGGCGCAGCAACAACGGCTTCACACCACGACTCCGACCTGAGCAAGGAGATCAGGCGCCTCCAGCAACAAGACCGTCGGATCGTGTATGGCATCCCAAGTACCGACGCTGCGCCATGGCATCAGCGCCTTGCCGAGTCACTGATCGGCTTAAAGCTGCCAAGGGACTGCGGGGCTGCGACATGGGCAATGCATGTTGACCATCGCGGCGTATGTCAGCCGTGCTTTGCCTCTCGACCTTCCGAAGCACCCCCCCCCTCCTCGACTTTGGAATTTCACAAAGCATGGAGAGCACTTCAATCCGGGAGAGCCCGGACAAACAGGCAATTGGTGAAAAAGGACGCTTGTCGAGCCGAACAAATTACGGGAGCAACGCCATTCGCACCGCAATAAGGGCCTTTTTGTGGATCATGGCGACACCCGTGCTGCTTTTCGCGCTGGTGTTCGCCGTACCGATCTGCGTCACAGTCGGCGCGATCACTTCGACGGAGAGTCGGGCTGGAGCCTCCCTGATACTCCTCATCGGCCTCACAGTCTCAACTGCCTTCTGGTACGGCTTGTGGCTTGCGGTCAACAAATTGGCTTTCTAGCAACGATGACTCCCGGCGCGCACGCCCCCACCCACGGCAGGGTTTCTCTTTCCGTCAAGGTCACCGCAAACGGCCACTCTCGAAAGAGAGTCGTGCTTGAGTTATCGATTGAGAATCTCTCAGGAAACAGGCTCCACATATCAAGGGTAAGCACGTGCTACGTCCAGTCTTTGGAAAAGCAGATCCAGGGACTCTGCCACGAACTGACACAACTGCTGAATGACGAACTGCTATTTCCAAACAGAGAGCTCATCGAGCGACGCAAAGCGATTGTTCGAGAGATTGTGGCGGGCGCGCTCGGCGAAGCTGAGCCGACCACAACAAGAGAGAAGACCCTTTGGTTTCTTCGACTCGCATCTCTCCCTTTCACGTCGGCATTCATCGCAGTTCGCTTTGGGAACCGCTACCGATCGGCAAGAGTTCGTATAGGCAATGCGGAGCAAGCGGAAGCGGCCTTTGAAGACCTCGGACAGATTGACTCGCGAATCAGCTCTCTCGAAATCCGAAAGATCATTGAACACAAAGTGGACCGCCTCAAAGATCTAGAACAACAGCTTGATGAGGGAATCGCTGTTACTTTCGATCCAGTAGTGATCCATGGTCAATCTAGGTTCACAATGACGAGAACTTTCGACCTGAAACCTGGCCCCATGGGAGGCATCGAAGCGGTCAAGTTCGTGGTGATCTATGGGAACGGCGACAAAGCGACGGTAACCCACCCCGTAACAGTCGCGCCACTTGCCGTTCTATTGGCTCTCATGTCCGGAATCGGTGCGATCCTCGGGGTTGTCATTACGGTCGCATGGAGTTCGCCTGATGGCAGCGTCCTGAGAACGGGCCTCCCTACCAACCAGACCCTCGCCGCAGCTGTACTGGCCGTGGCTCTGTCACAGTCATCTCGATATCTTCAGTTTCCCAAGTTTCGGAACTTCGACAGCTCACTAGCAATGTGCTTCACCCTTGGATTGATTTGTGGCCTCTTTACCGAGAACGTTCTGTCCGCCCTAGAGTCATTTGTCCGCCCAAGCTAGGAGGCTTGCCAAATCTCGCCGTCTCGACCAGCAGTGTGGGAACAAACGACGCCCACTTGACCGGATGACGACCCATCGTTGGGACCAGGTTTGCGCCCGAGGAGATCCTCTCGACACTTGGTACCCGATTGATGCTTGGCGCACGCTAGCTTCGCCGTCGCGCCAGAGTGGCCAACCGAGCCAACGCGCGGGACAGCAACATCCGCGAGTTCTGCTCGCTGATGTCGAATTCTTCGGCGATCTCGCGATGAGAGCGTCCTTCGATGCGTGCCCGAGTGATGATGGTGCGCATGCGTTCGGGCAACTGGTCGAATCCGGCTTTGAGCTTCCCCAGCTCTTCCCGCGCGGACGCGTCACGAGACGGAGTACACAGGGTTTGAAAGAACTGTTCGGTGGCGTCCACCGAACTCCGGGGAGTGAGTTCCTTGTCCGCGTTGCGTCTTTCGGCAGCATAGAAGCGAGCGCGATTCTTGATCTTCAAAGCCGCCGCTTGGTAGAGCCACTGCTTGAACTCGCGTTCTCCGCGGTATTCGAACTGCCCCTGGGAGAGGTCTTCGAGAACTTCTCGACACACGGACTGGGAGAGATCGGAACTCGACTCGCGATTGAGAATCCGAGGCCCGGCATGGCCGCGCAACCAAGCTTCCAGACCCGGAAGGTATCGGCGCAGGAGAGCTTCGATGGCCCCCCCATCCCCTCCGGTCGCCCGCTGTACCAGGGTCCCGGTGTCTTTGCCCAAACTCACGGGGACTGCCTTTCCAGAAACTCCCACAGCTCCTCCGCTTCTTCCAAACGATCTTGATCCTCGAAGAAATCTCGCAATGCCCTTGCCGCCACCAAAGTCTCCGGTGCCCCGGTTCCCGACTGTTCGCAGAGAGTCTCGAAACTCGAACGCAGCAGGTTCTCGGCCGACTCCCATTCCCCCAAGTCGTGGAGGATCTCTCCCAAAAGCCGCCGCACGGTCTGGAGTTGCCAGCTTCCGGCAGGAAACGACTGGCTCCACCACTCGAGGGCGCGCTCACACTTGATGCGTGCTTCCGAGGGGTTTCCTTCCTGTCGATCCAGCTCAGCTTCCACCAGCAATGCGCGCGCGGCGACCACTCTTGGTGCAAACTCATCGCCGAAACGGTTCAGAAAGCTGCGAGCGCTGTCTCGATCACCCTGCCGCAAGCGACATTCGGCCAACAGCATCAGGGAACTACTCACCCCGCTCACCTGTGGGTCCGGATGATTGCGGTACTTCTCCAAACAACGCTGGAGAATCGGCTCGGCCTGGGGAAAGCGACCGAGTTGAATCAGGTCGGTCGCGAGTTGGACTCCACAAAGAGCCGTGGTGTCGGCATTGGGCCCGGCCAGGTCCAGGAACGCCTGATAGGCCCGCTCTCGATAGGCGATCCCCTGACGAATCTGACGTTGAGTTCCATACAACTCCGCGAAGTTGTGCCACAACTCGGCCCGGACGCCGTGGGGACCGTTCAAGATCTCTCGAGCGTCGCGTTCGAGTTCCTTGAGGTCCTGCAAGGCCTCCTCCCGACGCCCCTGATTGGCCCGCAACATCGCCAGGCGATTGCGAATGCGGACGCCCTGGAGATCCACTCCCCCCGCGAGCGACTCCTGCAATTGCCGGGCTTCGGAGAGTGCCGACTCGGCTTTCGCCAGCTCTTTCGATTCCAAGTAGATCGTCCCAAGAATGCTCAGGGCTTTGGGCAACATCGAGCTCTCGATCGGAAGTGCGCGAAGGGCTTCCGTCACCTCGATCATCTGCTGCTTGGCGGATTCGATCCGCCCCAAGTTGAAAAGCGCGTCGGCCCGCCACAGTCGGACTCCCGCGAGCCACTCGTCGGCGCTTTGTGGATTCTGCAGACCGTCGAGTGCGTCCCGCTCCGGCCAAGGACCTTCGTCGGACTCCTGCAAGAGCGCTTCGGCCAGATCGAGTGCAAATTGCTGATCGCCCAAGTGAAGGTGCACGGGAATCAACCCCGCTCGCGTCCTTGCCACCTCCCAGGAATCCGGCCCGTACTCCGCCTTGCGCAAGTCGACGGCTTCTTCCAGCAATGGCAACGCGCGTCGCGGCATCCCGGCACTTTCGAATAGATTGCCAACACCGTGCAACAATGCCGCGCGAACTCGCGGTTCGCCCAGGAACCTTCCGTCCAGGCGAGACACGGTCTGTTCGAGAACATCTCGAACCCGCAAGTTCGGATCTGAGTTCTGGAACGGATCGGCGCCGGTCAAGACCTCGACCAAGAAATCGGCTGTCTCCTCCGCTGCTCGAGTGCGCGCCCGAGCCTCCTGTTCGGCCGCCTGCACTTCCTGCACTTTCTGCCGCAAGGCAACCGCGACGACCGAGGGAGTGACCACGAGCAACAAGAACCCCAAGGCCAAGGCAACGCTTCGAGTAGGATGGCGCTGCACCCAGCGGCGCATCCGCAGCAAAAGGCCGGGGCGCTTGGCCTCCACCGGGCGCAGGTTCAGGACGTTTTCGAGGTCGCGGGCAAGATCACCAGCGGTGGGGTAGCGACGAATCCACTCGGCCTCCATCGCCGTCAGAGTCACCGTTTCGGCGTCCCAGCTGATGGCGGGGTTTCTGGTCCGTGGCGAATCCGGTTTGCCGGTCAGGACCCGTTGACGAGTGGCCTCGAAACCGTCGGCCAAGAACGGAAGCCTTAGGGTCAACAACTCGTACAGGGTCGCGCCCAAGGAATAAACATCGGTGCGGCCGTCCAGGGATCCTTGCTTGCCGTCGATCTGCTCCGGCGACATGTAGGGCACCGAACCAACCGGTGTCCCGGTCTTGGTCAAACGCGCCACCTCACTGGTACTTGCCACTCCAAAGTCCAGCAACATGACCCGGCCATCGACGGTTAACAGAATGTTCGAAGGCTTGACGTCGCGATGAAGAACTCCCTGACGATGCGCGTGTTCCAGAGTTCGCGCGACTTCTGCGGCGATTCGCAAACTGCACCGCACCCAATTGCCTTCGAATAGCCACCCTGTTGGCAATGCCACCTCTTCTCCGACGATGCGGGCGGTGCACTGCTGGACCGTTTCGGCAAGGTCACTTCCGGTCAACGATTCGGGAGAGCGGCTGCCCAGGCCCGCAAGGACTTGCTCCAAAGTGCAGCCGAGCAGCCATTCCATGGCGAAGTAAGGGATCCCTCGCTCTTCCCCCACCAGATGGACCGGCACGATCCCCGGGTGGCGCAAACGGGACACCGCCTCGACCTCCCGTCGGAAACGCTGCCGTGCCCCGGGAAAGTAGAGATGGTCGGGTCGAATCAGCTTGAGAGCGACTTCCCGCCCCAAGGACTCTTGACGAGCCAGATAGACCACGCCCATTCCCCCGGCCCCGAGCTTGCGCAGCAACTGGAAGTCGCCCAAGTGATCGGGAACCGACAGCTCTTGGGGAGTCTCTCCAGGGACCGGAATGCCCAATTCGCGAAGCGTCCGTAAGCGACGCTGGAGTTCTTCGGCGTGTTGCGGGTGTTCTTGGCAAGCCCGTTCGAAGGCTTGGGCCCAATGCTCCGACGGCCCCTCCAAACAACTCGCGAGCAGTTCCTCCACCTCGTCCGGTGTCTCCGGAAGCGGCAAGGATTCGGCAGACGAGTCAGGAGAAAACTGAGACGACATGAAACCTTCGCACTCCTCTGGCGAGTCGAGTCTGCCTGGGGAACGAACCAGATTGCCCCGGGGAAGGGCGTTCTACCACGGGATCCGATGTGCCGCGGAGAATCCGGCCCGCAATGCAGGCCCGTCACCGGTGCCAGGATCCTCCGCCGCCGGTCAGGGCGTTCGGTTGAAAAGGAGTCGGCGGCCGGTCGTGACAAGAAAAACGGTGGCGGACGCTGGAGCCGCGGGCAGGCCCGATTCCCACCCGGGCCAATGGGCCCGATCCGCGCTACCGCGCTACCGCGCTGCCGAGCGGGTCAGGAGTCGCCGGCGCACCGAGGTGGACCGATAGGGCTCGAGCCAGTCGAACTCGCGCATTCTGCGACGGACCTTGCGCCGCTCCATCCACGACCAGGAAC
>JANQQL010000049.1 GCA_028289345.1 Planctomycetota bacterium
GAGTCTGCAATTCGACTCCATGAAGTAGGAATCGCTAGTAATCGCGGATCAGCATGCCGCGGTGAATACGTTCCCGGGCCTTGTACACACCGCCCGTCACACCACGAAAGCCAGTGGAACCAGAAGTCGGTAACCCAACCTTCGGGAGGGAGCCGCCCAAGGTTTGACCGGTGATTGGGGTGAAGTCGTAACAAGGTAGCCGTAGGGGAACCTGTGGCTGGATCACCTCCTTTCTAGGGAGTGCAAGCCAACGCGAAGCGTTGGCGCGCAGCGAGCCGAAGGCGAGCGAAGTTCATAGAGCTGAACTCGCAGTTGCGCTCTAGGCGTATTTGCAAAACCTAAGTCAAGGCCGACTCGAGCTCATCGAAGCTCACGAGAGTCTGAATCCCGGGTCTTCCCGGTGACTCGTTCAATCGGGGGTCTCTCGGTCGGTCGCTCGCGCTGTCGCCGCACGTTATTCGTTTTTCGGAGATCGCAAGCAATCGGGAACCGATTGCGCGCAGCGAGCCGAAGACGCAGACAGCCGCATCGCGGCTGCCCAGTCCAACAAGCCGGCCTCGCGGGGCTGTAGCTCAGTTGGTTAGAGCGTCCGCCTGATAAGCGGGAGGTCGGAAGTTCAAATCTTCCCAGCCCCACCAGCTCCGGCGCCTTTGGCGCCTACGCTGGTCGTGGGTTTAGGGGGCGCAAACCTCGTTGCACGCACTGTTTGCCTCGGCGCTCTGCGCGAGGCATCGAGCTCTTTTCGGGGCTGTAGCTCAGCTGGGAGAGCGCGGGCTTTGCAAGCCTGAGGTCGTCGGTTCGATCCCGATCAGCTCCACCAATGCAAAGCGAACGCGAAGCGTTCGCGCGCAGTGAGCCGAAGGCGAACGAAGTTCATCCAGGACGACGTCGCCCAGGCACCCAAAGGCTCTTCGGAGCCGCCAACCTTGCACCGGTTGGTCGAGAGCATTCTCGGCGGTCTTTGACAATCGAATAGTGATTGATACGCGAGTCGCGCCTGTTCAAATCTCGGCGCGACTCATCGCGGAAATACAGTTTCAATTTGTTAAGTGCGCTTTGGACAATGCAAGCGACGCGAAGCGTCGCGCGCAGCGAGCCAAAGGCGAGCGAAGTCCTCCAAGGACCAACTCGACCCGGCAACCTGCTGCATTGATCCACCATGGTTTGTGGTCAAGCTACTAAGGGCGAATGGTGGATGCCTTGGCGTCAGGAGGCGATGAAGGACGTGGTTAGCTGCGATAAGCCTCGGGGAGCTGCTAAGCAAGCTTTGATCCGGGGATGTCCGAATGGGGAAACCCGGCTGGGGTCATGCCCAGTCATCCCGCACTGAATCCATAGGTGCGTGGAGGCGAACCCGGGGAACTGAAACATCTCAGTACCCGGAGGAACGGAAATCAACCGAGACTCTCCTAGTAGCGGCGAGCGAACGGGGAATAGCCCAAACCGGTGGGAAGTGATTCCTACCGGGGTTGTGGGACTCCGACATGGGACTCGATCGGATAGTGGAACGGTCTGGAAAGTCCGGCCATAGAGGGTGATAGCCCCGTATACGAAATCCGAGGAAGCCCTAGGAGTATCCCGAGTACCACGAGGCACGTGAAACCTCGTGGGAAGCTGGGGGGACCACCCTCCAAGGCTAAGTACTACCTGACGACCGATAGTGAACCAGTACCGTGAGGGAAAGGTGAAAAGAACCCCGGTGAGGGGAGTGAA
>JANQQL010000003.1 GCA_028289345.1 Planctomycetota bacterium
TGCGAAGCGCCGGCCGGCCCGATGGCCTTCGGCCACCCTCAAGGGGCGGCTCAGTCAGATACCTACGGGTATCCTCCTTCCGCCGTCGACCCACCCGACCCTCCGCATTCGGCGCCTCAGGGGGTCGCTCAACCCGTTCGGTGCTCTAGGCCGGACTTCGAGGCGGTCTTGGCGTTAACCCTCGGCAATCAGATCGTTTTCTCCGTTTCGGCCGACAAACGTAGTCATGTCGGGCACGTAGAAAAGGGAAAAATACGATCAACGCTTTCGGAGCTCGCTCGATAACCCGGTCGACATGTACGTGACGAGCGTCCCGAACCGTGGAGGGAAACCGACGATCTTGATTCGGGAAAGCTATCGCGAAGACGGGAAGGTCAAGAATCGCACGCTGGCCAACCTCTCAAAACTCCCGGCTCAGGTCGTGGAGACGGTGCGGGCCGCGCTCAGGGGCGAGCCCCTCGTATCGGCGCAGGACGCCTTCGAGGTCGTCGAATCCAAGCCTCACGGACATGTCGAGGCCGTCCTCACGGCCATGCGGAGACTGGGACTCGATCGTCTCATCGACGCCCGGAAGAGCCCGCAGCGAAGTCTCATCCTCTCGATGATTGCGGCTCGAATCCTCAGTCCTGCAAGTAAGCTTCAGACGGCGCGGTGTCTCGACAACTCGTCCCTGGCTGAGGAGCTCGGGGTCGAGGGGGCGACGGAGGATGACATGTACGCGGCCATGGACTGGCTCCTCGAACGACAAGGTCGTATCGAGAAGAAGCTCGCCCAGCGGCATCTCGAGAGCGGCGGAATGGTCCTGTACGACCTCACGTCGGTGTGGATGGAGGGCGAATCCTGCCCTCTGGCCTCTCGCGGCTATAGTCGCGACGGCAAGAAGGGCAAGTTGCAAGTCAATTTCGGGCTCCTCACCGACGACGAGGGCCGACCCATCTCCGTCAGCGTTTACGAGGGTCGAACAGCGGATCCCTCCACCGTCCAAGAGCAGGTGCGCAAGCTGAAGGAGGACTTTGGGATCGAACTCGTTGTCTTCGTGGGCGATCGGGGAATGGTCACCCAAACCCAGGTCGAACGATTCATGGAGCAGGGCGGGGTCGAGTGGATCACGGCGCTCAAATCCGGCTCGATCCGCAAGTTGAAGACGGAGGGGCGCTTGCAGATGGGCCTGTTCGACGACCGGAATCTCTTCGAGTTCAAGTCGAAGCACTACCCCGGCGAGCGGCTCATCGCCTGCCGGAACTCCGAGCTGGCCGAGCGACGTGCGAAGAAACGGGAATCCCTCATCGCATCCACCAAGGCCGAGCTCGACAAGATCCAGCGAAGGGTGCGTGCCGGTCGACTCGTCGGCCGGGGGGAGATCGGTCTCCGTATCGGCCGGGTGATCAACACGTACAAAGTCGCTAAGCACTTCAAGCTGGAGATCGAAGATGAGCGCTTCACCTATCGAGTCCGTCGTGATTCGGTCGCCGCTGAGGCTGCTCTGGACGGGGTGTACGTGGTGCGCACCAGCCTGTCTGAGGAGGTCCTTTCCGCCGCGGATACCGTCCGCCACTACAAGCGCCTAGGGCGCGTCGAGAAGTCCTTCCGGGCCATGAAGACCGTGGATCTCAAAGTCCGACCGGTCTTCCATCGAACGGCCCCTCGCGTCCGCACTCATATCTTTCTGTGTATGTTGGCGTACTATGTCGAGTGGCACCTTCGGCATGCGTGGCGCTCTCTCCTCTTTGCCCACGAAACGGACACCTCCCCGACTCGCGATCCGGTCGCGAGGGCCGAGCCCACCCCCGAAGCGCAGCAAAAGGCCCGTTCAAAGAAAACCAAGGACGGACTCCCCGTCCAGAGCTTCGCTTCCCTCCTCGACAACCTCAGCAGTGTTGTTCGCAACCTGTGCCGGCGGCATGGAGGCAGCGAGGACGAAACTTTCTCGATGACGACACGTCCTTCTTCACTCCAGGCCCGCGCTCTCGAACTCGTTCGTCAGAACGTAGGCAGCTGAGATCAGCTGGATTCAAGCAAAGAAAA
>JANQQL010000022.1 GCA_028289345.1 Planctomycetota bacterium
GAGGAGAAGTCCGATGTCTCCCTCCCGTCGTTCCCACCGAATTGGTTCCCCCCGACGTTCGCTGCTGGCGCTGGCGTCCTTGGTCGCCCTCGGCTCGACTGCCATGGCCGAAGAATTCCATCACTTCGACAACTGGCTGGAATTCCCGTTCGCCCTCAACGGCACGGCTGCCGTGTCCGACGGCTCCCTGCGCTTGACGAGCGCTGTCGCGAACGAGACGGGAACGGCGATCTCGTTGGAATCCTTCGTCCTGCCCAGCGACCGGATCACCGTGGAGTTCGACTTCAAGATGGGGGGCGGGACCGGAGGCGAGGGCATGAGCATGGTCTTGCTGGACGCGTCCATGTACGGGACCGACGCTCTGTTCGGTGACTCGGGCCCGACGGCAGGGGCCCTGGTCGTCGAGCTGGATCGCTTCGCCTACGTCCATCAGAATCACGCGCGCATCATCTGGGACGGGTCCCCGCTCGCGTTCGCGCCGGTCTCGTTCCCCTTGGACAGCGACGAGTGGCATCACGTCACGTTCACCCGCGAGGGCTCGGTTTGCTCTCTGACACTTCGATCTGCCCAAGGCGTCGAGCAAGTGGTGGTGGATCAGCTGTCCCTGGCAGGCGTCCTCGAATCGACGCCACTGCGTCTCGGCTTCGCTGCTTCGACGGCCCTTGACACCAATGAGCAGCGAGTGGACAACATCCGGATCGATCGACCGGGACGGTATCAGTGGCACCTCGACGCGGTGGAGTTCGACACTGGAGCGACGGCGTGGGGGACGTTCGTGTACAACGCGCTCGAGGGAACGGTCACCGATCATGACATCGAGATGTCGACCGGCACTGTCTACCAGAATCCCACCTACTATGGGGGAGGGGGAGAGAACTGGTTCAATTGCCACAGCGCGGATCTGCGGTTCCTCGCTTTGCACTTCGACCAGTCTTTCGATGAAAGCGTGACCGCCACGAATCTGATTGCGACGGGATTCGGCGGGGACTCCTGGGAGGGAACTTGTAGCGGCTTTCTTTGTTCCGATCCCCACTTCGCAACGGATGGGCGGGCAATTCGGCTTCCGGACGGGTGGACCAACCATGGTGGTTCCGTGGCGGGGGATGCCGGGCGCCCGCTGCTGTGGGGCGACGGCGACCTTTCGCCGAACTCTCCCATCACCCTCACCGTCAGCCAGGGCCCCACGTCCACGCTGTCTTTGATGATCATCGGTTTCGATCTGCTGGACGCTCCGTTCAAGGGCGGCTCCCTGATTCCGATGCCCAACTTGCTCTTCCCGATGCCCCTGGACAGCAATGGCGAATTGCAGCTCGACGCTCTGTGGCCGACGGACCTGCCCTCGGACGCCGACATCTACTGGCAGTTCTGGATTCCCGACCCCACGGCTCCGAACGGCAAGGCCGCCACCAACGGGCTCCAAACCACGACCCCTTGAACCCTCCTTCGGAGGGGCAGGAATCACGAGCGAGTGTCGACCTTGGGCCGGCACTCGCTTTGTTTCGTGGGCCGCCTGCGGATGGCCGTCGACGCGAAGGAAGCAGGGGATTCCGATCGAGGCCTTTCCGGCCGAGTAGGGCGGTCCCCCGTGAGTGGCTCCCTCCAGCACACGGCAGACAAAAAATCACCGGAATCCTTGCCGCGAAATGGCGGGGCGTCGTTGTCCCGGCGGCTGCGGCCCCGAGCGGGGGCCCGGCCGGTTTCCTGGCCCCGGCATTCCTGCCGCTTCCTGAGGAGAAGTCCGATGTCTCCCTCCCGTCGTTCCCACCGAATTGGTTCCCCCCGACGTTCGCTGCTGGCGCTGGCG
>JANQQL010000023.1 GCA_028289345.1 Planctomycetota bacterium
TTCGCCCGCTTGTCCGCGTCCTCGTAGAAGCGGTCGTACAGTTCCACACAGGCGGCTAGCACCGGGCGAATCTCGTCGAATCCGCCGCGCTCCAAGACCCTGTCGATCGCCACCACTTGGGCGTCGAAAGCATCCGGGTCGAGTTTCAACGCCGCGGCCACTTCCAGCTCTTGGGTATCCGCCTGCTCCGCACCCGCGGCATACTCCGCGGCTTTCTTGCCGTTGCCCAGCCAGGCGTAAGTCCGCGCGATCTTGACCAGAATTCGACCGCGGCGCCACGGCTGCTCCCCCTCCTCGTCTTTCCCGAGCGCGATCTTCATGGAAGAGGCGTACTCGTGCGCCTTCTTCAAGAACTCCTCGGCTTGCTCCAGATCGTCGTTGCGAGCGTAGTAGTAGGCGATATCGGCGTAGGAACTCCCCCGTCGCCAGTTGACGATTTTGTTGGCGTACTGATGAGCTCGTTCCGGTTGATGTAGCTCCAAGCAAGTTGCGACGGCGGACTCTTGGTAGCGACACCGGGTCTTGACATGGGGTTGCAACGGGAGGGCCGAGGAGATCCGAAACGCCAGGTCTAACAGATCCTCTTGGTAACTCTCCAGCCCTCGCTCCTCGGACACCTTCCTGGAACCGGCGCCCCACGGTCCGGCCGCAGCCACCGTGGTCGCCGCGCCGAGAAGAAGAGTGCCAGAAACTGCCACGAGGAGTCCCTCTCGAAGAACCGTCCGCATCGTCAAGCTCTCATTTGCCTGGGCAGGAGTCATTGCCCAGAAAACCTGCACAAAGAAACAAGCGGCCGTCCCACTTCGGGACGGCCGCCTTCACTGATGTTGCTCAACAGATGTTCGTCTGAGTGATGGTCAATTCGAATAGCCGACGAGACCGTTGCTGATCATCTTCCTTCGGCACGCCCCGTTGTCCGTCTGGATGTACTGGAAGTAGGTTGGCAAACCGGACGGCACGTTCGGCGGCCAGTTGTCGGTGTAGGTCAGTTCCCCGCTCGCGTCCAACGGAACCGCCGTGATGAAGTCCAGGAACGGAACCAGCTTGCCACACTTGTAAGGGGCATTGAGCAGATTCGCGCCGATCACGAACAGACCCAGGCCCGGCTGACCATTGCGGATTCTCAAAGTGAAGGGCACCATTCCCATCAGCGGACCACTGCCGGTGAGAGTCATGTTGCCGTTGGTGCCGGCCGTTTGTCCGCCCTCATCACCCCAGTTGCAAGAGGTGTCTTCGCTGAGCCCGTAAGCATCGGTCGCGGTCCAGCCACACAGCCAGTTGAGGTCTCGCATGAACGCGCCGCGGTAGCGGGCAGAGGTCAGCCACTCGGTCTCCGGCGCCCAGTTGACACTGGTCAGCGCCTCGTTCTGAGGCCGCGGATCCAGGCAGGTCACGGGAACCACGGTTCGACCACCCTTGATCACGGGAGCCCCGCGAGTCAGCTTGGTGATCGGAGAATCGGTGTCAAGGATGCTTGCGATCAGAACGTTGTTGTTGGCCGGATTGAAGACGTCGCGAGCGACGGCTTCGGTGTAGGCGTTCGCGGCCTGGTTGCGGAAGAAGATCGAGTCAGTGATTTCGGCCAGGTTGCCGGACGTCTGGGCCTTGTAGACGTCGCCGGGGCTGGCGCAGTCATTGGCATGGGCGGGAACCGCGTTGTAGGCGGTGTTCCAGGTGGAGGCCCAGGACAGGGTGCCATTGTGGCCGTAACCGCTGCCACCGTCTCCGTCGATGTTGTCGAAGCGAACCACCTGTTCGCCGCAGTCCATGAAGATGCAGTTCCGGTACTGGACGCGAGCGTTGTCACGCCAGGCGGTCAGGCCGTCACCATCGACCGGCTGGCCGATAACCGTGAAATTGTAGATGGAGCAGGTCGTGACCGGCTGCCAGTCCGAGTCTTCG
This sequence comes from Planctomycetota bacterium, assembly GCA_028289345.1. Classification (GTDB taxonomy): domain Bacteria; phylum Planctomycetota; class B15-G4; order B15-G4; family SIAN01; genus JANQQL01. The sequence goes on from JANQQL010000023.1 coordinate 1,903, forward strand.
GCACCGTCGATCTCGATCGCATTGTCGCCAACCCCCGAACCCTGGTCCGCGTCGCAGCTGAAACCCTGCACGATCAGACCGAACTGAGCGACACCGCGCCAGCCTTGGTCGATGTCGAGACTGTCGTCACCAATGTTCCAGATGGAGATCCAGCGCAAACACACGCAGCCGCCCCAGACCTCAATGCCGTCGTCGACGTTGTTCAAGACCTCCACGTGGTGGATGTCGGTTTCTTGACCGACGCCGCCCAAGGACAGGCCATTCAGCTCGTTGGTCAGGGCAACGACCCGCCCCCCGTAACGAAAGGAGCAGTACTTGATGACACCGCTGTCGTCCTGGTCGTCGCCTCCGCCGTACTCATTCAAACCGGCGTCGGTGAGACCTTCCATGACACCGGTATTGCTGGCGTTGCAGGTCGACACGTTGCCGCCCACGCCATTCTCGGAGATGTAGGCGCTACCCATGATGGTCAGGTTGCCCCATTCCTGGCAGCCTTCGCGCAGGCTTCCGGTTTTCGGGTCTTTGCCGGTAGGATGGCCCGCGTCCACGGCCCAGGTGGCCACGTCTGCTTTCGACGTCCAGATGATCGGGTCATCCTTGGTCCCGCAGGCCATGATCTTGGCGCCCTTGGTCACCGCGAGGCTGCCACCGAGATTGGTGGTGCTGGCAATCACGGTCCCTTCTTCAATGGTCAGAGTCGCCCCCGGAAGGACGTAGATCTGCTGTTGCAAGTTGTACGTGTTGTTATTCGTCCAGGTCGTCGACGCAGCGATGTTCGCGTTGACGAGAATCTCCGCGGCACTCGCGCCACTCGCGAGGCCGGCAAGACCAACGCCGACGGCGACGGCCTTCAAAAACGACATGCCCATGATTCTCACTCGATTCATTCCATAGGAAAGTGCGCAAGCACGGAGATGGAAGGAGCCGCCCTCCCCCAATTTCACTCCGTGTTTTGTCTTGTTCGTTGATCCGCGCGGCCGCCGAAACAACTGGCGGATCTGCAAGAAAATCCGTCAGCGAATCTCTCTCAGAGAGAAACGATTCATCCCGTCGGAGTCGGTGTACTCCACCAAACCAGCTCCCGGGGCATAAAAGTGAAAGCGATCCACGGCTTCTGGCCCGGACGCGGGGTCTTGAAGCTCGGAGACCAAGGGATCAGTCACCGCCAGCTCCATGCAGTTCAAGAAGGTGCCGGCATCAGTACTCACCAACGCGTCCAGGGCTGTGACGATGGCAATTTCTTCCGCCACTCCCACGGCGAACTCCCGCCGGTGGCTGTTGCCCACCGCGGGGGAAGCCAGCACCTCGATGCCCGGTTGGGCACCGCCGATTCCTGCCACCCAGGAAGCTTCCTCGTCAGGAGTTCCCGCGCCCATGTCGTCGAACAAAATGACTTCTTCGCCGAACAGCCACACGGTGCCGTCGTCGTCCTGCGCATAGAAGCGCAGCGTTTCCGAGACTTTCTCTCCATCGACGAACCGAGTTTCTCGATTCTCTCGACAGGTCACGCCGATGATCTGGCTGGTCGTCGATAGGCGCTCGACTTCGCGATCCTCGACACCAAACTCCGTGGTGCCGGTGTAGACGTAGATCTGTCCCGTCGTCAAGGGGAAGAACGTGTTGGTGACACCGGTCACAAAGTCGCCCGGCAGGATGACCGGGTTCCGGTCATCGGTCCGCTCCAAGACCTGCCAACGAGGAACCTCGTCTCGGTCCTGGATCAACACCGGACCAATGTCCGGCGCCAAGAAGTAGGTGAAAGGTCCGGTTTGGAAGCCCGTCTCGACGAACTCCAAGCAGTTCTCGAAGCGACCGATCTCGGAATCGACCGCAGATTCCAGCGACACGACCTCGATGCGGCGATTCTTGGTTTCGACCTCTCGAACGTAGGTCTGCAACGGCTGGTGCGCACCGGCCAAGATCAAACCGGGCTCTGCACCATCTTCCCCAACGCGCCAAGACCCAGCATTGCCGAATGGGATCCCCGCGATGAACTGGCTGACGTCCGCTCCGAAGATCCAAACGTTGCCCTTGCTATCTTGGTTGAAGTACTCGATGCGTTGCTCAACGATGATTCCGTTGTCAAAGCTCCGAGACGTGGAAACCGTGACAGCGCGGCCGTCAATGGTGGAAGGAAAGTGCGAGACACGAGTTTCGACCAGCAGGTCCCGCGGCTCGGCAAATTCCAGGGCAAGGGTGAAGGATCCGGGCTGGAGTGGGAAGTAACGACTGTTCTGCACGAGAGAGGTGACGTTCCCGTCGTCAAAGACGGGCTGAGGAGGATCACTCCGGCCGGTGCTGCTTCCCCCGCAACCGATCAAGCAAAGGAGTGACGCCCCACCGAACACCCCCCATCGAGCTGCCCAACTTGCCATCGAGAATCCTCATCATCGCGTCGTAGCCGGCCTTTTTTTGCCGGGTCTTCAGACAACGCTCACAGTATTCCGCAGCAATGTGAGGATTTGGGAAAGACAAGAAAAATGCCGCGAAAGAAATGGCGAACAGAAACCCAACGGACTTTCAGCGGAAACGGTCGGCCGGCGCGACGACGCAGCGGGGACGGCCCCAAGGGAGCAATCCGGGCCCGCCGAGCCCGCCCCACCCAGATCGTGGAGATGGCCTAGAATGGCTGATCCGGGGATTCCTCTCTCCGCCGCGGAATCGAACCTCGGGCGAATCGGTGAATTCCTTGCAGGTTCGAGGACGAAGGCGGAGGCGAAACGATCGCGCGTGGCACCGAAGGACGCTTCGCCGACCGGCTAGTCCTTGCGCAACAGGAGGCTGCCTTGCTCCTCCGCCCAGTGACGAGCTTGACGCTCGGCCTCCGCGATCTCCTCCACCGGCATGGACTGCGACAGCCGGGAGAGAAGCGGCTCCGCCAGCCCGTCGCCGGAGGCCTCACCCAAGGAGTACCAAAGATAGGCGGCCACATCGTCCGTCGAGACTCCGCGGCCGTGGGCGTACATCGAGCCGAGCTTGGTTTGCGCCGGAGCGAACCCCTGCTCCGCCGCACGCTGCATCCAAAAGGCAGCCTGTTGCTCGTCCAGCGTCACCCCCACCCCCCGAAGGTGCATGAGCCCCAAGTTGAACTGAGCTCGAGAGCTGCCCTGGCTCGCGGCAAGCTTCATCCACTCTGCCGCCTGACGTTCGTCCTGGGGAACTCCTCGACCGTTCAGCAACATGAGGGCGAGATTGAGCTGACCGGCTGCCTGCCCCTGCTCGGCCGCTCGGGCAAAGTGGATGGCAGCCGTGCGCTGCCCCGACTCGCTGGTGGCATCGCGAAGCTCCAGCCATCCCAGCAGGAAGCTCGCGGAAACGATCCCGTGGGCAGCCGCCCGCTCGAACCAATGGCGGGCCTGCGACTCATTGGCGGAGACGCCCTGCCCTAGAAACGAGGCCATCCCCAGCCAGTACTGGGCCACTCCATTGTCCTGCTCGGCAGCCCGCTCGAACCAATCGACGGCCTTCGAAGGATCGGGCCGTACGCCGATTCCCTCCCAATAGAGAGATCCAAGAATCTGCTGGGCTTTCGGATCATCCTCGAAGGCGGAAAGCTGAAAGAGGCTTCGGGCCAGCTCCAGGTTCTTTGGAACTCCCTGCCCGAACAGAACCATGACTCCGCGATTGGTTCGCGCTTGTACGAAGCCCTGCTCGGCCGCCTTCTCGAACCAGTCAGCGGCCTCCTCGAGCGACTGCGAACACCCGACGCCCCGGTAAAGAAGCAAGCCGAGGTTGTTTTGCGCTGCCGGATGCCCCTGGTCGGCTGCCTGGCGGTACCAAGCGACGGCCGTCTCCGGGTCCGCAGACCCGCCGCGCCCGACCTCGTGGGTCCATCCGAGAAGGAATTGGGCGTCGGCATCCCCAATCCGAGCCGCCTCTTCCCAATGCTGGCGGGCCAATCGATCCTGCCCCGCGTCGTACGCATCCCAGCCCTGCTGCAGCGAACTCCGGCAGCCGAGAACAAAGGGAATGAAGAGAATCCACGTGGTCTTCCAGGGGGCGCGTCGTCGGTGTCTCATACACCGGCAGATCGGTGACGCCCGGGAACTTGATCAAGCGAAACAAATTCACGAGATCTTTATAAACCGGTCAGAGGCATCGTCGGGAACCGCGCTCCGGAGAGAGACCAATGAGAGAATGGAGGTCTTTTCTCGTTGTCCAAGAACTCTCCACATCTTCATCTCAGGCTCTCCTGAGTGTTTTCCCCAAAGCTGAGGCTTGCCCGGGACCGGGATGATGAAGACCGATCCCTTTCTTCCCGGTCCGTTCACTTCAAACCCACCCGATGTTCATCGCCTCTTTAAAATAAAGATCTAACCTCCCCGCTCCTGTCACACCCAGGGAGCACTTCGCCGTCCGGCGGAACCTCTGTTCTCCCACGAATCTGGAGAGGCCGGGACGATCGTGTTCATCTGGAATCTTCTCGCGTTCGCCATTGGAGTCCTGATCCCAATGAACGCGACCACTCCTGTGCAGCAACAGGCCGGCTCCCTCCGAGGCGTGGTCACCGACCAAGACTTCGACGCACCGCTTCCGGGTGCCCAGGTCACGATCGTCGACACCGGCCAACGCACTAACACGACTGATCAAGGGAACTTCGTGTTCCCGGAAGTGACACCCGGGACTTACACCTTGGTCTTCTCCAAGGACGGCTACGTGCGTCAGGTGCGAACGGATGTCATCGTGAGCCCGGGTCGCCTCACCGATGCCAACGCGTCTTTGGTCGCTGAGTACTACGAGATGGAAGAGTTCGTCGTTCAAGACGTTCTCTCCCTCGGGGGCGGCACCGAAGAGGCGCTGCTTCAGTTGCGTTTCGAAAGTCCCGCGCTGATGGATTCAATCAGTGCCGACTTGATGAGCCGGGCAGGAGCCGGCGACGCGGCAAGCGCGTTGCGCCTCGTTTCCGGAGCCACGGTGCAAGACGGAAAGACGGCGGTCATTCGCGGTTTGCCGGACCGTTACGTCTCCTCTCAGCTGAACGGCGTGCGCCTTCCCTCAGCCGATGCGGACAAGCGGGCGGTGGAGTTGGACCAGTTCCCCGCCGCGGTGATCGAGAGCGTTCAGGTCAGCAAGACCTTCACTCCGGACCAGCAAGGAGACGCTTCCGGTGGCGCGGTCGACGTGCGCCTCAAGAGCATCCCGGAAGAACCCATCTTCGAGATCAAGAGCCAGATCGGCTTCAACACCAACGTCACCAATCGCGAGGACTTCCGCACCTACGATGGTGGCGGCGTGAGTACCTTTGGCCGCGACCGGCGTCCGCCTCAACCGATTCCAGACGAAGTGCTGGGCGCCAACTGGGAAGGGGCTGTCGGAACCACCACCGGCAAATCCCCGACCGACTACAAGTTCTCCCTGTCCTTGGGAGGGAGTCACGATCTCGACCGCGATTTCAGGATCGGTGCATTCGCGAACTTCTTCTACGAGCGGGACAGCGAGTTCTACGACGATGGGCAGGAAGACTTCTGGTGGGTGGAAAGCCCGGGCGCCCCGCTGACTCCGGAAGTTCAACAGGGCTCGGTGGAAGACGGAGACTTCATCACTCAGCTCTTCGACATCCAACAGGGCACCCAAATCGTGCAGTTTGGCGGCCTTGGCACCCTGGGCCTGGAAACCCAGAACCACAGCCTGACCCTGACCTACCTGTTCTCGAGAACGACCGAGGACCAAGCCACCCTCAGTACCGATACCCGTGGTAAGGAGTACTTCTTTCCGGGATACGACCGCTTCGATCTCAACGATGAGGGCAACGATCCCGACAATCTGAGAGCGGCTCCCTACATCCGCGGCGATGCGATCGTCTACACGGAGCGCGAAACCGGCTCCCTGCAACTCAATGGTGAGCACACCCTGGAGGGCTTTGAGTTCCTTTGGGGGCCGCTGGCCAACCCTCGCCGGGAACGCTTCTTCAAGCCACTGGCTCCCGAGTTCGACTGGACGATTTCGCGGAGCTACGCCGACTCCAACCAACCGGACAAACGACAGTTCGCCGCGCTTTGGACCCCCCGCTCCGAGGATCCCGGAACCCCGGGCCTGATCGATCCGTTCATCATCCCGCCTCGCTGGCTGCCGTTCAAACCATCGGCGACGTTCACCTTGGGAAATCTTCAGCGAATCTGGACCGTCATCGAGGAAGACAGCGAACAGCTCACCCTGAACTTCAAGATGCCCTTCGAGCAATGGTCGGGCGACCAAGGCTATTTCAAGGCCGGCTACTTCGATGACGAAGTGGTTCGAACCTTCGACCAGGACAACTTCAGCAACTTCGACGACAACTCCAATGCCGAGGACGTCGAGTTCGAAAACCCTTGGTCAGACTTCTTCGCATTGGAAGATCACCCCATCAAGCCCTCGTTCTTTGACGTGGATTACCGGGCGACCCAGAAGATTTCTGCGTGGTACGCCATGGCGGACATCCCCTTTTCTTCGTTCCTGAACGTCATCGGTGGTGTGCGCGTGGAAACGAGTCGCATCGACATCGTCAATGATCCGGAGCAGTTCGCGACCTGGTTCCCGCCCGATGAAGATGGCGCGATCACGCTGCTTCCTGGCGAGGCGGACGTCGACTTCCAAGAACGAGAGCGACTTCCTTCGATCGCCGTGGTCCTCCAGCCACTCGACCGAGTCACGGTCCGCGGGTCGTTTGCCAAAACCATCGCCCGCCAGACCTTCAAAGAGCTCACTCCGATTCTCCAATCGGAGTTCGTCGGCGGCCCGATCTTCATCGGCAATCCGGAACTCGTGCAAAGCAAGGTGAAGAACTACGACCTTCGCGTCGACTACGAACCGTATCCCGGGGGACTCTTCTCCGTGTCCTGGTTCAAGAAGGACATCAAGGATCCGATCGAGTACGTCCAGAGGTTCCGCAGCTTCAACTTCACCACCCCTCTCAACTACCCGAGCGGAGAACTCGAAGGCTTCGAGTTCGAACTCCGCCAGAACCTCGGCAACGTCTGGGAGCCCCTGCAGGGTCTGTCGTTCGGGGCGAACGCCACCTTCATCGACTCCGAGGTTCGACTCACCCAGGGCGAAATCGACGACTTCGCCGACCCCGCGGTGAACCTGGACTTCACGAAGCGGGACATGACCGCAACCCCCGAGCATCTTTACAATTTCTTCATCACCTACGACTACGCCAAGACCGGCACCGAGGTGGGCCTCTTCTATACGGTCCAGGGCGACACCCTGGTCTCCGGCGCCACCCTGGCGACTTTCAACTTCGTCCCTAATATCTACGCCAAAGAGTTCACCACCCTGAACCTGACCGTGACCCAGCGCCTTGGCCAGTACTTCAACCTGAAGTTTCAGGCCCGAAACCTCACCGACCCGGACATCGACCTCGTCTATCGCTCTCCCTTCACCGGCCCGGACGTTCTGAGATCCCGAAGCAACCGGGGCGTGGACTACTCCTTGAGCCTGGGAGCTCAGTTCCGGTTCTGACCACAATGATGATGCACTCACCACTTTCCAAGCAAAGTACGAGACGAGCCGCTTCCGCGAAGAGGGACCTTCCTCAGTCGAAGCACTGGTTCGATCGAATCCCATGTCGTGACGAGGACAACACCATGCACATCGGACCACGAAACCGAGGACCGCTCGGTCGCGCCATGCTGGCGACGCTGTCGCTGGCACTCGTGACCAGCTGGGGAGGGGTCGCCCTCGGTGACGAAGAAAACGAAGTCCGAATCGACGCGGCGCGCACCACCCTCGAGAAGTGGGTCGAAGCGCAACGGCTGATTTCCCGTGAGAAGCAAGACTGGAAGCTCGGTCGCGAAATGCTGAAAGACCGGCTGGAGGTCATTCAGCAGGAGATCGACTCTCTCCAAGAACGGATCAAAGACGCCCAGGACAACATCGCGAAAGCGGACAAGAAGCGCACCGATCTTCTGGAAGAGAACGAACAGCTAAAAGAAGCGTCGGCGTCCCTCGGCGCCCTGGTCGGCGGTTTGGAAGCGCGCACTCGAAAACTGCTCAAGCGTCTTCCCCAGCCGATCCGCGAACGCATCCTGCCTCTGTCCCAAAAGATTCCCGAGGATCCGAACGACACCAAGCTGTCACTCTCGGGTCGCTTTCAAAACATCCTCGGTGTCCTCAACGAGGTCAATAAATTCCACGGCGAGATCAGCCTGACTAGCGAGTTGCGCGAATTGGACGACGGCGCGACGGTCGAAGTCACGGCTCTTTACCTCGGTGTCTCCCAGGGCTTCTACGCCAGTTCGGACGGTCAGTACGCGGGGTTCGGCACGGCCTCCGCCGACGACTGGGTTTGGTCTCCGGCCAACCATGCAGCTCCCGAGATCTCTCGCGCCATCGCCATTTTGAAGAACGAAGATGAAGCCGACTTCGTCCACTTGCCGATTCGAATCGAGTAGTCAGGAAGAACTCATGTTGAACTCACGAATCCTTCCGGCCGTTGTCGTCTTTCTTGCCAGCTCTCTTTCGGGACGGGCTCAGGACCAGGAATCTACGTCCGAGTTCGAGACGGCCGCGGCAGAAATGCAGGCGCGGCTCGAGAAGAGCTTGACCGAGCTGCAGCAGCTCCGCGATCAAATCGCGGAGGAGAAGATCCCGATGAACCGGGATTTGAACGAACTCGAAGCCGAGCTGACCAGAGTTCGCCTCGAGTATCAGGAGACCACCCGACTGCTGGACAGTCGGACCCTTGACCTCACCAACCTCGGCAACGAGATCAAGTCGCGCCAGGACGAGAAGAACTACCTCTCCAACCTGCTGGGCGAGTACATCCGCAGCTTCGAATCGCGCATTCACATCACAGAGAAGCAGCGCTACGACTCGCAGCTGGAAGAAGCCAAGCTTGCTCCGGAGAACACGAGTCTTTCGGAGTCCGAGGTATACGCCACCCAGGCCAAGCTCCTCGATCTCTCTCTGGAACGCCTGGAAGACGCGCTGGGTGGAACTCGATTTCCCGGAACTGCCGTGGACCCCTCGGGTCTGGTGAACCAAGGAGACTTCGTCCTGCTCGGCCCGGCCGCCGTGTTTCGTTCTGCCGACGGGAAGGAAGTCGGCACTGCTGAACAGCGCCTTGGCTCCCTGGAGCCCGCGGGCATCGGCTTCGCGGATCCCGACGATGCCAAGGCTGCCGAAGCGCTCGTCCACTCAGGTCAGGGCCTGTTTCCGCTCGACCCCACTCTTGGAAGCGCCCACAAGATCGACGCTACCGACACCAGCGTGGTGGCCGAATTCCACAAGGGCGGAACGGTCATGTATCCGATCAGCATCATGGCCGGGCTGGCTTTGCTGGTGGCCCTGTTCAAGTGGTTGGGACTGGCGTTCCTCCGCAAGCCCTCCAAAAAGCGGCTGCGCACGTTCCTGAACTCGATCAAGAGTAACGACGAGAACGAGGTCCGCGAGAAGCTGAAGAGCGTCCCCGGCCCCGTGGGAAAGATGCTCGCCGTGGGGGTGGAACACCTGAACGAGCCCAAGGAACTCATCGAAGAGGTGATGTTCGAGACTCTTCTGACGACCCGACTGCGCTTGCAACGCTGGCTGCCGTTCATCGCCATCTGTGCCGCGTCGGCACCACTGCTTGGGCTGCTGGGAACCGTGACCGGGATCATCAACACCTTCAAGCTGATCACGGTCTTTGGCTCGGGCGACGTCAAGACGCTGTCCGGAGGGATCTCCGAGGCCTTGATCACCACCAAGTACGGGCTGATCGTGGCCATCCCCTCTCTGCTCCTGCACGCCTTCCTGTCGCGCAAGGCGCGGGGGATCGTGTCCCAGATGGAGGGCGCGGCCATTGCCTTCGTCAACCAAGTCAGCATGTCGGTGTTTGCACGGCCGGTCGGCATGAGCCTGGCCAACTCGGGCCGCAGCGAGGCGGGAATCCCCGCCCGCGAGTTCGCCTCGGAAGAAGACCCGATGGTGAAGAGCCGCACCGAGGCGCGTCTGGCGGAGAGCATCCAGGAGCTTCAGATCCTAAGGCGGCAAATCGAAGACCTGGGCCGGGAGCAAGAGCGCTACCACCGCATGGTGGACGTCCGAAGTGACGAAATCGCGTCGCTGGAGGCCAAGATCAAGAACCGATCCGGCGACTCCCAGACCTCCACTGCTTCCACAGATTCGTGAGGGGACGACGACGATGAAAATCCCCTTGGACAAAGACCTGTATCTCGCCAAAGGCCGCGAACTTTGGGAGCAGGCCGTCGAGATCTGGCTCGGCGGTGGCTGGGCCATGATCGCCATCGCAGTGATCGCCATGGTGATGTTCTCCATGGGCGTCCACATTCACCTCAAGCTGCGAGAGAAACGCTTTCTGTCCGTGTCAGAGAAGACCTGGCGCCACTGGATCGACCATCCCCAAGAGCGCCGTGGACCGGTTGGCAAGCTCCTGGAGCTGGTGACTGGACCGCGATCCTTGAAAGGCATGGCCACTCGTTTCGACCAGCTCCGGACGACCGAGATGGTGCCGTTCGAGCGGGACCTCAAGGTGATGAAGATCTGCGTCAGCGCCGCGCCGCTGGTCGGCTTGCTGGGAACCGTCACCGGCATGCTCGATACGTTCGGCGCCCTGTCATCCGGCTCCGGCGGGGACAAGACCATGGGCCTGGTCGCCGAGGGGATCTCCGAGGCACTCATCACCACCGAGACCGGCTTGGTGATCGCCCTCCCGGGTCTCTTTCTCCAGTACCAGCTGGCCCGCAAGTACGAGCGCTACAAGGCGTTCTTCGCCCATCTGGAAACCGTCTGCACTCAGTTCCTTTACCGGCGACTGAAGCAGCAACAGAAGCAGGCGGCCGCGGCGCCGTCCGCCGCGTAAACGCGAGGATCCTCCATGGGACGCTTTCGAGATTCCTCCAACGAAGACGATGGCGACAGCGGAATCGACATTTCTCCGCTGATCGACTGCGTGTTCATCCTGTTGATCTTCTTCATCGTAACCACCGTCTTCGTCGAGGAGACCGGGGTGGAAGTGGACAAGCCCCAGGCCGCCTCCTCCGCCAATCTGGAGAAGAACAGCCTATTGATCGCGCTGACCGAGAAGGGCGAGGTCGTCTATGGCAAGCGTGACATCGGCATCGGTGGCGTTCAGCCGCTGGTGAAGCGCATGCTTCAAAAAGAAGACCTGCCGGTGATCATTCAGGCGGACAAGAACGCAAAGTCTGGACTGATGGTCCGCATCATCGACGAGGCCAAACTTGGCGGTGCCGAAACCGTGAGCATCGCGACCACTCCGGGAAGCGGATGAGATTGACTCGGTGAACGTTCCCCGCAAAGCCCCGCGCGCCAAACGGATCGTCCACTCGGTGTTGGTTGTCACCGGAGCGGCGATTCTGACCATGGCGTTCTTCCTGGTGTTGCCGTTGATCCAAGCGATCAGCAAGCCACCGACCACCGACCTTCTTCTGCGCAAGGCTGACACCGCCGTGCTCGAAGCACCCCCAGAGGTGATGGAAGAGCCGGAAGAGGAGCCGGAACCGGAAGAAGAGGAGGAACCTCCCGAGCTCATGGAGGAGGCGCCTCCCCTCGACCTGTCGCAACTCGAGCTGGCCCTGAACCCCGGGTTTGGAGACGGCTGGTTCGGCGCCGACTTTTCCATCCAGCTGAACACCATGGCCGAGGGCACCGACGTGGACGCCCTGTTCTCCATGGCTGACCTCGACGAGAAGCCGCGCTGCATCTATCAGCCCGGGCCGATTCCGAATCCGAAGACACGAAAGAAGGCGCCCGGATCCGTCGTGGTGCGTGTCATCGTCGACGAGAACGGGCGAGTCGATCGCCTCAAAGTGAAGAGCTCCACTGACCCGGTCTTCGAAAGGCCGGCGCTGGCCGCCGTGAAACGCTGGAAGTTCGAGCCGGGCAAGATCAACGGCAAGGCGGTCCGTTCCCCGGTCGAGATCCCGATTACCTTCCCCAAGGACTGAAGACTCATGACACGGTCCCGAAATGGCTTGTTCCTGCTCCTTCCGTGGGTGGTCGCCTGTGCGACCTCGACGGGCGCCGGCAATGAAGACCCTGGACCCGCCCCCACGGGCAGCGACCTCGAAACGGCGAACGCCCTGACCGCGCCGGAATCGGCCGCTCTCGAACCCGCGACCCAAGAAAACCGGGGCATCTTCGGGTCTCGCCGGCGCCGCATGACCGAGGGGGAGCTGGCGCTGTGGAACTCGGAGTCTTTCCAGAAGGAATTCTTGGACAGCTACTTGTCCGAGACCGACATCGAACCGACCGTCGATGCCATCGAACGCGACATCATGCAGGAAGTCATGGATCTGCTCTCGGTCGACCAGATGCAGCAGGCGGCAGAGTCCTTGGAACGAAACCGAGACGAGTCGACCAGTGCCGTGTTGGACTTCACCCTGGCCAACATTTACATGCAGCAGGACCGACTCGAAGACGCAGTGAGTTTTCTCGAGATCGCGGTTCAGAAACACCCCAAGTTCCGTCGCGCATGGCAGAACTTAGGAGTGGCGGCCTTTCGCCAGGGCGACTACGAGAAGGCGCGCCCCGCGTTGACTCAGGTCATTCAATTGGGCGGAGGCAGCGGCGTGACCTATGGCATGCTGGGCTTCTGCCACTCCAGCGCCGAGAACGACCTCTCCGCCGAAAGCGCCTATCGCATGGCGATCATGCTGGACCCGGCCACCATCGACTGGCAGCGGCACCTCGCTCGTACCCTGTTCAAACAAAGCCGCTTCGCCGAAGCCTCGGCATTGTGCGACGAGCTGATCGCCAAGCATCCGGATCGCGCCGACCTTTGGTTGCTCCAAGCCAACGCCTACCTCGGACAGGAGCAGCCCCTCAAGGCGGCCGAGAACTACGAGATGGCCGATCAACTGGGCGGCTCCACCTCCGACAGCTTGAACAACCTGGCCGACATCTATGCCATGGAGCAGTTGTTCGGTGCCGCGGTGGACACCTACCTCCGTGCTCTCAACAAGGACAAGAACCGGGACACCGAACGCTCCTTGCGAGCGGCACGAGTTCTCATCGCCAACGGCGCGACCGATGAATCACAAACGCTGCTCGATGGCATTCTCTCGACGGTGGGTGAAGCCGCCGAACCGGAGCTGCAGAAGGCCGTCTTGAAGCTCCGGGCACGAATTGCCATGGCGGAAGGCGCCGGCGAAGAAGAAGCGCGTGTTTTGGAAGAGGTGGTCTCCCTCGACCCCCTCGACGGCGATGCTTTGGTGCTCCTGGGTCAGCACAGCATGCGAAGCGGCGACATCGAGAAGGCGATCTTCTACTACGAACGCGCCGCCAACATCGAAGCCACCGAGTCCCTGGCCAAACTGCGTCATGGGCAGCTCCTGGTTGGTGAGAGCCGCTACAAGGAAGCCCTGCCCCTTCTGCGACGCGCTCAAGACCTTTCCCCGCGGGATGAGCTGAAGGCCTACATCGACCAGGTCGAAAGGCTGTCGCAGACCCGCTGAAGATTCCGTATTTTTCCGCACCTCGCTCACGGGCCACCGACGAGACCCTCGGTCTCGTCGGGTGAGCGATGGGCGTTTTCGTCGGCCCATCATGAACTTCGTTGACCACGCACTCCGGGGAGGCATTCACATGGGGATTCGATTGGTGGTTCCGGCTTTGGTCCTGGTGACGACGGGAGTCGCCATCGGCGCGGTCGCCCAGGAACGAATGAAGCCCAAGGGGCCGGCGGACTTCGCCACGGTGCACGCAGACATCAAGAAGCACTTCGACGCAGGACACTTCGGCAAGGCCTACTCGAACGCTAAGACCCTGGTGGGTTTGATCGGAGTCCAGCACGGCAACGCCATTCGAGCCAGCTTGCCGGACGCTCCGGCGAACTACGAAAAGGTCCCCTACAAGCCGCCCAAGAACCAGGCGATGCAGCAGAATCTGCTGGGCGCTTTGGCTCCTGGAGTCGGCAACATTTTCGAGCAGGTCTACCGCGGCCCCAACGGTCAGTTCACGACCACGGTCACCAGCAAGTCTCCGCTGATCCAGATGATGCGCATGGTCATCAACAACCCGGCGATGCTGGGCGACAACCAAGAACTCATCAAGTACGGAGAGATCCTGGCAATCCTCGAAACCCAGGGGAAGCGTAAGACCTTGAAGATCATGATCGACGACAGCTTGATCGAGACGGCCTACCCGGATCAATCCGAGGAGTTCATCTTCGGGATGTGGGATCAGGACGCGGTGGACACGGCGGCGAACAGCATCCGGCAATAGTCACCGCCCCAGAGCCGCCTCTCGAAGGGAGAACCGGCAAGGAAGGTTCTTGCCGCCCGGCCGGATCAAACCAGAGAAACCAAAGCCTCCGCTGTTCGACGAGAGTCGAGGAGCGGAGCGCTTTTTTCGGTGGTGAGGTCTGCCGCGATCACCTCAATCCCACGTTCTTGGAGACCGGATCGCTCGGACTCGCGGAGACCCCGCGCCCTCCCGGAGTCGACCAGGATGTGGGTCAACAACCCGCTTCCCGAGCCTTGGGTCCCTCGATCTCGCGCCAAGTAGCGCTCCAACGTGTCGATGCATGGAAGCAAGCTCAGCCCCAGCTGCTCGGGATCATTGCCGCAATTCGGGATGTAGACGCGAGGACCTCGGGACTCCCCCACGGCTCGCCCCACCCCCGCCGGCAACAGGTTGGCGATCAGGCTCGTGAAGAAGCTGCCCATGGGAAAGCAGACCAACTCGGCTTCGCGAATCCGCTCGGCAATGCTGGAGGAAATCGCTGGCTGCACCGTCTGGTGAGGAGGTTTGCTGGAGACCAGCCGCAGCTCCGCAATCGGAGAGCGAAGCGGCTCCACCTCTTTTCCCGTCAGCAAGTGCTGCCCGATGATCTCCGTTCCGTCTTCGAGAGTCGCTGCCAGGTGCAAGTCCTCGTTCACAATCGGATGCACCGCGCCACGAACTTCCACCAACTTGGAGAACTCGAACACCACCGATTCGATGTCGCAGTGATTCCGCAGATACCCCCCCGCCAGAACGAGGTTGCCAATGCTCGCCCCACGAAGGTCAAAATCGGGCCCCATCTCTCCGCGGAACACGGAAAGAAAGGAGCGAATCAGGTGCTGCATGGGAGCCGGCACTCGATCCAACAGGTCTCCCTTGGCATGCTCGATCGAATCCAATCGCTGACGCAGTTCCTCGGGAGTTTCATCCATCGGCAGACGATGCTGAAACAGTTCATAGATCTCGCGATTGCCGGACTCCGACTCGTCGGCCAAAGCAATGAGGCGATTTCGCAAATCGCCCACGGACAGCATCGAGAACGCTTGGCGCAAACGAGCGGAACTCCCTCCCGAGTCGAAGGGAGTGATCAAGTGCGTGGAATGATGGGTGTACTCCTTGAGCCGACGACTCAGGCCACGGATCGCGCTGCCCCCACTGAAGAACAGCAGGCGCGGTCCAAGCTCCGGCAATCGATGGCAGCGCGACACTCGAATCGGGTCGGGAACGGATGCCCAGCGCTGAATTCTCGCTTCGCGATTCAACGAACCGCCTTCGCCGGGTTGGAGCCCATCAACCGCTCGCAGTCCCGTGCCGCTGCCTCAAAGTCCACCGTCCCCACGGCCTCGTAGACCGCCAGG
Organism: Planctomycetota bacterium; assembly: GCA_028289345.1. Classification (GTDB taxonomy): domain Bacteria; phylum Planctomycetota; class B15-G4; order B15-G4; family SIAN01; genus JANQQL01. The sequence continues at coordinate 17,424 of JANQQL010000023.1, forward strand.
GAATCGAAGCAGTTCCGGTATTGCGCCGGATCCACTCGCGCCCCCGCCTGAGGATCGTCGCCGACCGCGAACACGCCGGCGGGTTTCATCACCGCGGCCAGCAGGTCATCCCGCTCCCGCAGGTCCACTTGGCGCAACTCGAAAGGCTGATTCCCGTCGCGCTGCCAATTCAGAATGACGAACGCGTGCAGTTCGGCGGTGAGACGAAAATCCACCCCGTCGAAGAGCTCCAGGACATCAGCGTCGTACTTTTCCTCGAGGTCCCACAACTCGGCGGAATCCATCTGCGCCAGTTCTTGTCGGCGTTTCTCCGTCAAGAGAGACCGCAGCCGGGGGTGATGCAAGGCCGTCCCCGGGTTGATGCGTGGAAACTTGGGAAGACCGGACATCTTGACCGAGTTGCCGTCCCGACGAACCATCACCCGATCGTTGGAAACGAACGTCAGCCCAGCTCGCAGAGTGTTCAGAGCCAACGTCGACTTGCCGCCGCCCGAAAACGCGGCGATGGCGATCCCCGCGTCTCCCTGGGCGATGGCCGCCGCATGACACACCAACCAGCCACGCTGGACGAGCCAGGCCTGGTACTGGGAGTTGACGAAGTTGATGACTTGATTCGCGTTTTTCCAGCAGGGCCCGATCACCAGACGAAGATTCTCCCCCAAGAGGTACTGCATGCCCGTCCGCACTTTGCGAACGATGCGCCCATCGAGAGTGTCGTGGTAGGAATCCTTGCGCCCCACTTTGCCCGGGTCTCGCTTCCAGTCCAAGAACTCGACGCCGAGATCCGGCTCCGCCGCTTCCAAGGCAATCAGCCGGTGCTCCGGCAACTCTTCGGCCGAAAGGAAGGCGCGGAAGTACTGGCGCAGGCGCTGCAGAAGCGGCTCGTGATTGACTTCGATTCGGAGGCAGAAGTCGCCCATCCGCAAATCAAGGGATCCGGTCACCGGGTACTGATCCATGAACGACCGGGCGAGTGGTTGAACGAGGACTTGATTCGTCATGAGTTCAAACGCTCCAGCACGTGCTCCGCGTACAGCTCGGCCGCGTTGATTCCTGCTCCTTGGGCGAGTCCACTGAACCCGCCAAAGGCCGACACCTCGAACACGTAAGGACCTCCCGGACACTCGACCACGTCCACGCTGGTAAACGCAAGACCGAAGGGAGCTTGCGCTCGACGGGCGAGCTCAATGATCTCCGAACTCGGTTCGTGGGCCTCGTAACGCCCCCCATCATGGATCGTGGTGTTCCAGGAAGACTCCCCTCGAACCCGAGCGTAGGTGCCGAGGTACTCACCTCCAAGGAACACCACCCCAAGGTCACGGTCCGGAATCTCCAGACGTTTCTGCAAGTACAGGACCGCGTTGCCTTCTTCCTGGAACTGCCGAATCTCCTCTTCGATGCGATCCTCGCCTTGCTCGACATCGATGAGGCGCATCCCTCGGGCCTTGGTGGAATACAAGGATTTCAGCACCACGGAATGGAAACGCCGGACGACTTCCACGGCCTCTTTCGCATCTTCCGTCACCACCGTCGGAGGCAGAGGGATCCCCGCTTCTCGCAAGGTGACCGTGCAACTCAAGCGATTGATGATGCGCAGAATCTGGTCGGGGCGGGAAAACGTCGGAACCCCGGAACGCTCGACGAAGCGGAGAATCTCCAAGCGATCGAGCAGGCGCGGGCTGTAAACGGACCCCGCCTTCTTGATCAAGAGACCATCCAGGGTCAACAAGTCCAGGTCTTTCCACATCACCCGTCCTTGCCCGACGTCGAAGACCACCTCTTCCAACGGAATGATCTGTCGGAAGCCCGTGCGCTGTTCGAGGGCATCGGCGAGGGATTCCGAGGACCTTCCGCCCGGAATGCCGATCACCCCCACTCTCCTGGTTTCAGTCAAACAGCACCTCCGGACTCAACCGAAACTCTTCCGGCTTGCCTTTGTGTCGAGCCAGCTGCTCCAACAAGTACTGAGATCGCAAGAACATGGATTTGGCAAACCCTGGGTCCAACACAAAGCGGCCCGAGGTTGCCAGGGAGCGGGCCAATCCCAGGGCCAATCGCGCGTCGAATGTCGAGTCTCCAGCGCGATGCGCAAAGCCTCGCGAAAACTCGAAGAACGTGGCAATGGTTCGATGAATCGTCCGTCGGACCGGCGCATCGAACACCTGGAGTCGATGATTGGAGACCAAGAATACGGAGACGTCTTGGACGTAATCGGCCATCTTGGATCGGTGCAAGTCGATGAAGTGAACCGCCCCGTTGTTGAGAATGACATTGTCCACATTGAAGTCTCCGTGGATGAACACGGAGAACGGGGCCGCCAATTCTTCGTCCAAGTCCGCGAGCGCATGAACCAGTTCTTCGAAGGACTTCAGGTCCACATCTCCGATCGACGACGCTTGCTTGCGAAACTCTGGATGGAGGTCGTAAACGTCGTGGAGTCGGGACCGCAACTGCTTCATGAAGCGCGGCGACGCCGGGTCCTCCTTGCGGGTCTTTTCCCACAGTTCGGTGACGGTGTCGCAGATAGACCGCAGTCCTCGCGACGCGGCCTCGGCTCCCCCTTGCAAGGTCAACTCCTCGAACGTCTTCCCGGGAAGGTACTCGAAGAGGATCGAGCCATTGTCTCCCTGACTGTGAAACGAGTGAATCTGGGGCGCAACACCTGGCATCAGCTGGTGCCAGCGTTCGATGCTGCGCCGCTCGTCATCCAGCTTGTGGAGTCGCCCCTCCTTGAAGATGACGTTTTTCTCGGTGTCGGGGGAGGAGCGCTCCGACACGCGGCTGATGCGACAACCGGACTTGGTTTCGCCCACCGGGCGGAGGGCCACATCGGCGGCGTCCTGGAGATCCGCGGCGTCCAGCGAATCCTCCAGAGCGGTGAAACGGCTGATCTTGATGCGCTCCCCCATGCACGCAGAGATGATCGCTTCGCCGATGTTCAGCAGCGAATCCCCCATACGCTCCAGGTAGCGAAAGATGAACAACAGAGTGATCAGGGCCTCGACGTTCTCCCCTTCACCGGTTTTCAAGCGCCGGATGATGTCGTGGAATGAACGTCCATAGAGCTGGTCGAGAGTGTCTTCGGCACGGCAGATCTTCAACGCCGTGGGCACTTGGCGGGAGAACAAAGCACGCTCGATGTGGTCTAGCCCGAACACCACCTGCTCGAAGTAGGGCCCGAAGGAGAACTCCTTCATCAGCTCTTTCTCGACGATGTGTTCGGTTTGATCGATGATGTTCTCGCAGAAGTCGGAGATCCTCTCCAGATTGACGGTGATGACATCAAACGCCTTGAGCAGGTCTACCGTGACCTGATCTCCCGGCTCGACCTGGGAGGCGAGCGTGAAGCACTTGCGCTCGATGATGCTCTTCAGATTGTCGATGTAGTCGTCCTTGGACAACACGCTGTCGTGCAGCTTCTCCGTTGGTTGCTGCAAGAACGATCGCGTCCGAACAACCTGCTTCTTCACCTCGTAGATGAGAAAGCGGATGTTCTCATCGAGCCCATCGGACACCTTCATCATCACCGCTTTCGTCACGAATCATCGCCCTCGATCTCCAGGGTCCCAGCGACCCGAGGCGAATCCTCTTTCCAAGAAAACCGCAGGTGGAGCTTGGATCGCCCGCGCTTTTGGGTGGCGCGAACTTCGAAGGACACCAAGCCGCGAGGCTCTAGCTCGATTTCCCCTTCGGGATCTCGCAGACGCAGTGTGCCGCTCTCAAACCCTTGGATCAATGCTTTGAGGTACTCCGCGAGAGCCCGCGAGTCTTGGAGCGACTCGTGTTGGAACTGCCGGTCGCGGTCACTCATGATCGAACGCTCCCCTCACCAATTCCGGAAGAATCCGCCTGCAACTCGTTCTCAGTCCGAAGAGATCGAAAGCTTGTCGGTCGGCGCAACTTTCCAAGAGATCTCAAAAGAAAGCCGCTCTTTTTGCTTCTTGCGGGAAGCACTGACTTCGATCTCCAGATGGGCCGGAGGGCGCAAGGTCAACTGCTCTTCTCCTTGGCGCAGGTGGATTTGTCCCTTCTTCATGCCGAGGAGGATCGCTTCGAAGTACGAGACCGCTTCTTCCAAAGGCAGAGAGCCCTCGTAGGAAGCTTCGGCCTTCTCCTTGACGGTTGCCGCTTCTGTCGAGTTTTCCATGTGTTGCTCCTTTCGTTCTCGTCGTCGGTGCAGACCGGTCCCGTTCACACCACAGCCATGGTCCCGAACAACTCGGAACCCTGGAAAGCCTTGACCGTGGGCCAATCGGTACTGATGCCCACCACGCGGCCGTCAGGGCTCAGGATCGTGGCCGCGCCACCCGGCCCTTCCAGTCCTTCCAGCTTTCGAGTCCCCGAGTCCACCGAGGAGTCGCATTCGAAGTTCAACATTCCCTGGCGAAAGACGACTCGCTGGCCTTTCAAGACATTGCGATGTCCATGAATGATTGCGTAGATACCGCTCCGGTGCAAAGCGCGCACGCCCCAACGCGACAGGGGAAAGTCGCCCTCGCGGTACTTGGTGCGGAACACATTGCCCACGGGCCCGTGATAAAGAGTGAACAAGTCGTTGCGCTTGAGGTTCTCGAAGTGGCGGTTGATCAGAGGAACCCCGCCTTCCGCCAACAACTCCGCCACCGTGTCATCCACTCCCGCATGCACGAACAAGAAGGAACCAGCCCGGTAGGCCAGTTCCATGTCGCGGAAGAACCAATGAAACTCCCCTTGGGGATCCATGAAGAGTTGCCGCGCCTTGTCCATTGCCCGAGAGATCACTCCCAGGGAGAGGTCCTGTTCTCGAGCACAAACCTGAAACTCCTCGATCTTTTCGCGGATGCGGCGCAGCTCCTTGCGGATCCGTGCCGGTGCCAGGATGCCGCGAACCGCTTCCGGGAACTTTTCGAACCAGTCCTCTCCCGGAAACAAACGTGCGCGCACTTCGTCGTCCGAAGGCAGTGAACCGAGATCACCGGCCAGGTAGGTGTCCCGGATTTCTTTGAACAGGGGAATGGACTTCTTGCCCATGCGGATGAACAAGTGCGCCACCCGTGGGTCCTTCTGACCGGCGTAGGAGAATCCCACGAACGCACGCACGTCATGGTTGCCCGCCAACAGCTTCAGGTTGGCTCCGGCGTCCCGCACTTGACGGATCGCCTTCAACAAACGCAAGTTGTTGGGTCCCTTGTCCAGACAATCCCCACCGAGAACCAAGGTCGCCTGCTTGCCGGCTGCGGTCAGTCGGAAATCCGCATCGTTGGGTCCCGTTCGCTCCACGGTTCCTGCGGCGACCAGCGACAGAAAGAACGCGTCCGTATCGGCATGGATGTCGCACAGGAAGTGATGCGCCGTGTCGGGGAAGATCCACGGCTTCCCCGCGGAGTATTCCCGCACCGAATCCTTGGTCGCTTCGGTCCAACCCAACGATTGAGCGGCTCCGCGAGAAAGCGAAGGCCAGTCTTCCAATCTTTCGGGAAGGGAGCCGCCAAGCCACTCTTGACCTCGGTAGGAAGGGATCCACTTGTCTTGCAGCAGTGACATCGCACTCAATCTCCCGGGCCAGCGCTTTCGGGATCGCGAACTTTCCAATTCCCGTCCCGGCGCTCCCAGTTCCCATCGGCATCTCGCCGGAAAAAGATGGGGTGGCAATGCCACATCGATAGCCGCGCCACGTCGTCCCGGTCGAGAATGCCGAGCTTCAGGGCGGCATGGCGCAACGATCCACCGTGGCCGACCAGGATCTTCAGTTGCGGCTTTTCCGAAACGCGGCCCTGGTCTTCGCGTCGACGCCAGTGCGCGGCGACTCGCTCGCCGGCTTCGAGGAGGGATTCCGCTCCCAGAAGCGGCAGCCGGTAGGAAGGATTTCTTTTCCACCCAGCGCTTGGGCTTCCGAAGCGGGGATCTCGGTCAAGGACCGCTTCGATTTGATCCCTCGTGAGATTGGCCGCCGCGCCCACCGACCGTTCCGCAAGGTCGGGAAACTCCGCGACCTGAAAGCCTCGGGGGGATTTTTCTTGGAGCTCCCCAGCGATGATGGACGCGGTCTGCCAAGCTCGGAGCAAGCTCGAACAATCAATCGTCACATCCAGCTCCAGAGACTCCTGCTCGGCAAATGCCCAGATCTTTTGCGCCGCCTCGCGCGCCGCATTCTCCCCTTCGGGCAACAGCGGGTGCGGGAGGTGCGCGCTGGGAACTCCGGCGGGCTGCTCGTATTGGCCGTGACGAAGGATGCCAACGGTCCAGCGGCTCATGATTCGATCTCGTTCCATGGATTGCCGGTGGACCCGTGCTTCCCCGGCGCCTTTGATTCCCCTGGCTACCCCAGTTATTTGAACCAATCTTCCCCGAGACTTCCTCTTTATATGAGCTTCACGCGACGCAAATCGGGCGCTCGTACGGCGACGTCGAGGACTCCCCCGAGAACACCATCCTCCTCCCGAAACCCCTGAGGATGACGGGCCTTGCCACGAAGTCGCCCTCCTCTCCGCGCGGTGAGAACGGCCACGGCCATCCAAGACGGGCTTCTGTTCCAATTCACTTGCTCCAAAAGAAGGAGGGCCGCACCTCTCGGTGCGACCCCCCTCTTGCTTTGAAGAAACGGAGTCGGCAAGCCGACTCCCGAAGACCTCAGTCCTCGTCGGCGGGCGACCAGGGAACCGGATCGGTCACGGTTCCCGCGTGGTCTTTCTCCAGAACCGAATCTTCCTCCGGAACCACCAGGTCACCGCGCGGCGCGGCGTAGCCGACGTCATCGCCCGGGCAGCAGTTCTCGAAGTCCAAGAACAGCTCCACGTACTGGTCGCTGTCGCGGAAGCAGTAGTAGTGGTTGTACGGCTGGGAGTGGACGATCTGATCGAACCACCCACCGGCGCCGTCGCCCAAGTGACGACCCGTCGCACCGAAGCCCACCTGGAACGGGATGTCCCAGCAGTTGCCGTCGATTTCCCAGGTTGCCTGGAAGCCATCGAAGACCCCTGAGCCAGTCACCGTGCCCGTAGCCGTCTGATAGAAGTGCCACGAGTTCGGATCCACCGGTCCCCCATAAGCAGCCAGGTAGTGATTCGGCAGATCGCTATACAGCGACAGGTAAGGAGCGTTGCACGGCGGATAGTCGGAGTCGCCTGGATCCACCCGACCGTAGAACGTCAGGCTCACATGCAGCGAACCGTTGACGCTCTGGCTCGGCATGACACCGACCAACGTCGCGGTGCCATCCGCAAACTCGGTGAACTTCGACTGATGCTCATCCCATGAGAACGAAGAGTAGTTGTAGCAGTCGATGGAAATCAGGCCGCCGAACTGTTCGCCACCCCAATACGGGTGGTCGTACACGGTCACCGGTCCATCCACCTCGCAGCACTTGAGCGGCGGGTTGTTCTGGCAGACGTCCGGGATCCCGTCCCCATCGCAATCGGGCTGGCACTCGTCAGGAATGCCGTCGCCGTTGCAGTCGTTGGAATCGCCATCGAAGATGTCGCAAGAGTCGTCCACCCCGTTGCCGTTGCAGTCGTTGCCGACTTCGCAGTCGTCCGGGGTGCCGTCCATGTCACAGTCCGGCTCGTCGGCATCGGGGATGCCGTCGCCGTCGCAGTCCGGTTCCGGCGGACACTCACTGATCGGCGTCACCGAGAAAGTGAAGTCCTGAATGCCTTCCGAACCACTGCTCGCCATCAACCAACCGGCGAGACGGTTGCCATCGAAGATCGCGAATTCGCCGTCACCATTGGCCTTCGGAGAAAGGGTGAAGGTATCGCCGGTTGCCAGGTAGGTGATGGACCCGCTGCCGTTGCCCACGCCTTCGCGGATCACCAGCTTGTCGTTGATGCACTCGACTCCGGTGTAGACGAAGTCCACGGACAGGAAGCTCTCCGTGCCCACCGCCCAGTCGTCACCAATGTCGAGTCCACCGTAGGCCAAGCCTTCGATCGTGATGGTGCCGGCACCGTCGTAGCACATCATTCCCGAGGTACCCGGCTGCTCGAAGCTGAACGTCCAGTGATCGTCATCGTCACCGAAAAGTCCGTCAAGGCGGATGCCGTAGTCCGGCGGGAACTCCGCGCCGACGTGCTTGTCACCCATGGAGTAGCAGCCGAGGTCGCAAGGCGCCGCCGGAGGCGGACACTCTTCGCAATCGTCGGGCGTGCCATCGCCGTCGCTGTCCGGCTCACAATCGTCCGGGATGCCGTCCATGTCGCAGTCCGGCTCGCAGTCGTCCGGGATGCCGTCCCCATCGCAGTCCGGCTCCGCATCGTCGGGGATGCCGTCGCCGTCGCAGTCCTCCTCGCACTCGTCGGGGATGCCGTTGCCGTTGACGTCGTTTGAGGTGCCGTCCGCGATGTCGCAGGAGTCTGGCTTGAAGTTGCCGTTGCAGTCCGGCTCGTTCGCGCAGTCATCCGGCACGCCGTCGTTGTCGCAATCTTCTTCGCAATCGTCCGGCACGCCGTCGTCGTCGCAGTCCGGCTCGCAATCGTCCGGGATGCCGTCGCCGTCGCAGTCCGGTTCGAGATCGTCGGGGATCCCGTCACCGTCGCAGTCATCCTCGCACTCGTCGGGGATGCCGTTGCCGTTCAGATCGTTGGAGGTGCCGTCGGCGATGTCGCACGAGTCGGGCACCGTGTTGCCGTTGCAGTCTGGCTCGTTCGCGCAATCATCCGGCACGCCGTCGTTGTCGCAATCTTCTTCGCAATCGTCCGGCACGCCGTCCGTGTCGCAGTCCGGCTCGCAATCGTCCGGGATGCCGTCGCCGTC
>JANQQL010000042.1 GCA_028289345.1 Planctomycetota bacterium
GAGTAGCCGGCAAGGCTGAGGTGGTCGACACGAACCGAATCCCAAACGAGGAGGAGAACGTTGGGCGAAGGCTGCGGGTCGGTCACGGTCGTGGACTCCGACTCCGGAGGGACGCCCCACGCAGCCAATGGCTTCGTCGTCACCATGGCCAGAGCCAAGAAAACCCGCGAAATTCTCATTCAGCGTCTTTCGATCCGCCCTTGGGACAACGGCTGCAAGATACCTGGGATTGTTCTACCAACTGGGAACTCTCGCCGTTTCTCCCATCCCCGTCGTATGATCGCAACAAGCGGTTCGAATCGTGAGTCGAGTTCTCGATTCCCTATCTGTCATTCGGAGAGGTTTCATGGCGTCGAACAGAGACCGAATCGAGCGAATGGCAGCGGAAGCCGCAGCCGCCGCTCGGGAGAAGAAGGAAAAGGCCGCTGCCAAGAAGGCGGCACCCAAGAAGAAGACGGCGACTCGATCGGCTGCCGCGACTCCCGCCACTCGAATGAAGGCGGTCTGGGATGTTTGCAACGCCTCGGCCAAGACTGTTGCCACGTTTCCTTATTCGGAAGAACAAGCGGCACGAGCGGAAGCCAAACGGCTCGCCGAAGAAACCGGCAAGACCCACTACGTTGCTCGCAATCAGGTCCCGTTCGAATAGAGATCGTCCTCGGACGATGGCCTGTCGTTTTTTCGAGAGGTGCTCTGTTTCCCAACCCCTGGGCGACAGTCTGCTGCCGCTGAATATTCGAACTGTCTGCGGAGATGCGTCGTAAAGTTCTCCCCGGGATCTTGGTCCTCGAGACCAAGCACGACCGTTTGAAATTCTTGTGAGGTTCGTCATGCCTTCCGCCGCCGCTGTTTTCTTGTCCGTCTCCACGATGGCGTTGACCCTTCCGTCGGAATCTCGGGACCAACTCCTCGAGTCGGTCCGACAGGCGGGTCAGACCTACGCCAAATCGGGTCTTGTGGCGGAGGCTCGTGAGCGGTTCGAGGCGGTCGTTGCGGATGCCTACACGCGGTTGGGAAACGAGGATCCGGAACTTCTCCTCGTGCACGCAGACATCTTGTCGATGACGGGAGACCACGACGCGGGTCATGAGCTCTTCGAGCGAGTGCCGGATGATTCCCTGAGCCTCGCGCATCACTTGTTCAACCGGATTCAAACCCGCTTTGGAGACGAAGACTACGTCGCGACCCAGGTGCTGCTCGAGCGCTTCATGGAGCTTCACGAGCCCAGCCACGCCGCGGACTGGGTTCACGACTCTTTTGCCCAGTCCCTGGCTCCGGAGTTGCGCGGTCCCGCGTTGGGAGAAGATCTCCCAGTGTTCTTGGAAGATCTGCGAGACTCGGAGTCGACGGCTCTTGGGGACATGGTGTCGGGATTGCACCGGTGGGCAAGTTTGCAGAGAGACGCGGCGGACCAGGAAGGTTGGCGACGAGCACTGCGCGAACGGTTCGATGCTCCCCTGGCATACGGACCTCGCTATCGCTTGTTGATTGCGGGGCATTGTTTGTCAGACCCCACACTCCACGAGGTGCTCCGAGGCGATGTCGCGATCGTGCTGGAAGAGCTGTTTCGGGAGTTGACCACCGCTTGGAAAACGGTCGATGGGGATGCCAGCGCCCGTGTCCGAAGGGCCCGCAGTCGCTATTGGGCCGCTCATTGCGCATGGTTGCGAGCGAGCCTCGAAGAGTCCAGTACGGACGGTTGGCGGCACTGGATGCGCCAGGCGTTCGACGCGAGCCCCGATGCCAAGGATCGCCAAGTCCGCCACGCATACTTCTACGAACGAGCGACCCTGGGGGGGCTGCCGGAGTTTCGAACTGCTTTTGCCAGGCATCTGGAAGAGTCCGGAGAGATGGAAAGCGCGATCGAGGCCTGGTCTTCGATTGCGTTGGACGATCCCTCCCACAAGGCTGCTCTTCAGGCTTGCTACCAGAGCTGGCGTCCCGACGGCGATTTCGAAGAGTTTTGGACTCAGGCCACCTCTCGCGAGTGGAAGCCACTGCCGAGTTTTCGACTGGTGGGCTTGGATGGCAGCGAGCACTCGGCGGAGGAACTCGAGGGCCGATGGGCGCTTCTCGATTTCTGGGGAACGTGGTGCACTCCCTGCCGCAAAGAACTGCCAGCGGTGAACCGTTTCTTCGAAGATGTGCGAGCTCAGGAGGGACGGAGTCTGGTGTGGACCTTTGCTTGCCACGATCAGGAAGATTCGGTGCGAGCCTTCATGGAAGAGCAAGGCTATTCGTTTCCCGTGTTGCTCGAGGCCGAGGGTGTGGCGAAGCTGTTTGGCGCGACCGGGTTTCCTCATAAGGTCTTGATCAGTCCGGCGGGGACCTATCGCACCTTGGCCTTCGGGGAAGACTGGGAAGCCACCGCTCGTCAATTCTTGTTCGATTCTCCCTGATTCTCCGCGGCTCGTCATGAGGATCGCCGCGAGGGTTCGGCGTGAGCGCGGATCTTGCTTCGATCTGCGACCTCATGGCTGGTGCAAGCTTGCTCGGCGGCCTATTCTCCGGGGCGGACTGGCACGGAGGTCGAAATGGGCGTGAGAGCTGCTCTCGTCGTGGGTGGTGGGGTTTTCTTAGCGATCTTCTCTGCGGCAGCTTCGGAAACGCGACCCGTCTCTCGAGCTTCCGGATCGTCGAATCTGCGGTACGGTCAAGACATCCGCCCGGTCCTTTCGGATGTTTGCTTTCCTTGTCACGGTCCCGACTCCGAGCAACGTCAAGCGGAGCTGCGTCTCGATCGGCCGGAGGGGCTTTTTTCCGAACGACAGGGGCTCGCCGTCGTTGCACCGGGAAGCCCCGAAGACAGTTTGCTGTATCTCCGAATCTCCGATCCCGACTACCCGATGCCTCCCGAGGATGCGGAGAAATCACTAAAGCCCTCCCAAGTAGAGTTGCTTCGGCAGTGGATCGAAGAAGGGGCGAGTTTTGAAGAGCACTGGGCCTATCAGCGGCCCCAGGCGGCTTCCCTTCCCTCTCCGTCGGACTCTTCTTGGGCGCGGCGAGACTTGGATCACTTCGTCCTTGCCGAGATGGATCGGCGTCACCTTTCGCCGTCTCCACCGGCGCCCCGAGAAACGTGGCTGCGTCGGGTCACCATGGACTTGACGGGTTTGCCGCCGACTCTGGAAGAGATCGACGCCTACGTGGCAAGCACCGATCCGGAAGCGGATCAAAGAGTTGTCGAGCGGCTCTTGGCAAGCCCGCGATTCGGCGAGCACATGGCTCGGGACTGGATGGATGCGGCTCGATTCGGGGACACCCACGGCTACCACCTCGACAACGAGCGTTCTCTTTGGCGATGGCGGGACTGGGTCATCGATGCGTTCAATCGCAATATGCCGTTCGATCAGTTCACCGTCGAACAACTGGCGGGCGACCTGCTCGAGAATGCCACCCAGGAACAACGCATCGCCACAGGATTCAACCGTTGCAATCCCACGTCGGGAGAAGGCGGGCTGATTCCGGAAGAGTACCTCGTCAAATACGCGTTCGATCGCTTGGAGACGACCTCCACCGTGTGGCTGGGCGCGACCATGACTTGTGCTCGCTGCCACGACCACAAGTACGATCCGATCTCGCAGAAGGACTACTATCGAATGCTCGCTTTCTTTCGTTCGGTGGCCGAGGAGGGCTCGGACGAGAACGCGATGACCCCGGCTCCTTTTCTGAAGGTGCCGACTCCGGAGAGCCAGTCGGCCTTGGCCGCCTTCGAAGAGAAGCTCGAGTCGATGCGAGACTCTTTGGATGCTCCCGACCCGGAGTTGGACGCCGCCCAACAAGAGTGGGAGCGGCGCCGGCGGGAGATTGCCCAAGCTCGATGGGTGGTGCCCGAGATCGTGGCAGTGGACACGGCGCCGAGAGTGGACTTGCAGGCCATCGGCGAAGGGGTGCTGCACGTCAGTGGGGGAGAGCCGGAGTTTGTCGTTCACGAGGTTTTGCTACGCACCGATCAGGCGCCCCTGACCGCCTTGCGGCTCGAACTCCTGATCTCCGAAGAGCACGAGGGAGTCGGACGCGCCGATCATCACAACATTGTTCTCAGCGACTTCGAGGTCGCCGTCGCTCCTTGCGAGCCCGCGGCGCGTTTCGTGGACGTCCCGTTTGCGACCGCCATCGCCGACTTTTCTCAGCGCAAGTTCGAAGTCGGACGGGCCGTGGATGAGGATCCCAAATCGGGGTGGGCGATCGGGCCGGGGACCGAGGATCGGGTGGCCGTGTTTTTCCCGGAGACTCCCTTCGGCCACGAACAAGGTTCGTGGGTCCGCGTCCGCCTGCATTTCGAGTCCGACTATCTCCGTCATGATCCCGGGCGTTTTCGCTTGTCCGTGTCGGGCGAACCCGTGGAGTTGATCCAGTTCGGGCCGTGGCACTCCTTGGGACCGATTCCGGACAAGACTTCCGACGGTCCCTGGGCGAGAACCCCTCCGGTGTTTCCCGCCTCGTTGGATTCTGCGGAGCCAGAGCATTTTTGGTGCGAGCTGGAAGATTCGCCGGACGGGCAGCTCCACTCGTGGGAGGGAGAGGACACTTCCCGCTTCTTTCAACGGATCCTGGAGGTGCCGAGCCCTCGTCGTTTCACCATGAGTCTCGGGAGTGACGATGGTCTGCGCCTGTGGGTGGATGGTGAACTCGTGCTGGAGCGACGAGATCCGCGAAGTGGAGGCGCAGATCAGGATCGGGTCTCGGTGTTCCTGAACGAGGGACGTCATGAGTTGACGTTTCAGGTCGTCAACTTCGGCGGGGATGCCGCCTTCTATTTCCAGCGACTGGAAGAGGATTGGGGTGGATACCCGATTGGACTCGACGATGACTTTCGTGAGGACACCGTTCCCGAAGAGTCGATCGACTTGGTACGCGACGAGTTCCGCTTCCGCGGTTCCCAGGAGTGGCGCCGTGAGTTTCAGGATTACCAGAAGCTCGCGGGGGAGCGCGAAGTACTCGAAGCCTCGGTCCCGTCGACCATGGTCATGGCGGAACTTACCGAACCTCGGGAAACCCGGGTCCTGCGTCGCGGCCAGTACGATTTGCCCGGAGCCGTTGTCGAAGCGGGAGTTCCCGAATGCTTGCCGCCGCTGCCCGCCGCCGCTCCGAGGAATCGCTTGGGATTGGCTCGCTGGCTGGTGAGCGGGGACCATCCGTTGACCGCCCGAGTCACGGTCAACCGTTTCTGGCAGAAGCTGTTCGGGCGAGGACTGGTGACGACTCCCGAGGATTTCGGTTTGCAGGGCGCTTGGCCGAGCCATCCCGAGCTTCTCGACCATCTGGCAATGACCTTTGTGGAGAGTGGCTGGGACGTCAAGCAGTTGCTGACGCGCTTGGCGACGTCGGCGACCTATCGCCAGGACTCCCATCGGGGTGCCGAGGACTCGGACCCCGACAATCAATGGCTGTCTCGTGGTCCCCGGCATCGATGGGACGCAGAGGTGATTCGAGACACCGCTCTGTGCGTGAGTGATCTCCTGGTCGAGCAGGTCGGCGGGAAAAGCGTCAAGCCGCCGCAGCCGCCCGGACTCTGGAGCGCCGTCGCAATCCCGAGCAGCAACACCGCCGTCTTCGAGGCAGATCGTGGCGAGGCCGTGCATCGCCGCAGCCTGTACACCTTTTGGAAGCGAACGGCTCCTCCGCCGACCCTGATGCTCTTCGATGCCCCTTCAAGAGAGTCGTGCACCGTTCGTCGGGCTCGTACCAACACTCCACTGCAGGCGCTCGCGCTGCTCAACGAAGAACAGTTCGTCGAAGCGGCCCGTGCCCTCGGGCAACGCTTACTACAGCTCGAGGATTTGTCCGAGGATGAACGGATTTCACGAGGCTTCCGTTGGTGCACCGGGAGGGTTCCTGATGCCGAGGATCTTGGTCCGCTCCGCGAGCTCCTGGATCGTCAGCGTCGAGAGTTCGCCCAAGACCCGGAGGCCGCGAAGAGGTTGCTGAGCGTCGGCGGGGCTCCTCGGGATGAGTCGTTGCCCGTCGTCGAAGCGGCAACTTGGACCATTCTTGGCAGTGTTCTTCTGAACCTCGACGAAACCCTCACCAAGAGCTGATGCTTCGCTCCATGGACCTTTTGCGAACAAGCACTCCTCGCGTTCAAGCGCCGAGAGACCTTTCATGAATCTCCCCCCCGAAGATCCCACGATGATGACCCGGCGAACGATGCTTCGGCAAACGGGGGTCCAACTTGGGGCCATGGCGCTGGCCTCGTTGGGAGCATCTCGCGTGCGAGCGGCTTCGGAGTTCACTCCCGGGGTGCATTTCGCTCCGCGGGCGCGACGGGTGGTGTATCTGTTCATGTCCGGGGCACCCTCGCAACTCGATCTGTTCGACTACAAGCCGGGGTTGAAGAAACTCTACGACACCGACCTTCCGGACTCGGTGCGACAGGGACAGCGCATCACCACCATGACTTCTGGACAGGACCGGTTTCCCCTGGCGCCGTCTCGTTTCCAGTTCGCGCAACATGGCGAAACGGGGACCTGGGTCAGCGAGTTGCTCCCTCACACGGCCAAGATTGTGGACCGGCTCGCCATCGTGTCGTCGATGCACACTGAAGCCATCAATCACGACCCTGCCATCACTTTCATGATGACCGGCAACGAGCAACCCGGTCGACCCAGCATGGGAGCTTGGTTGTCCTACGGACTGGGCGCTGCCAATGACGACCTTCCGACGTTCCTCGTTCTTCATGCGAGCTGGAGTGGTCGCAAAGATGCTCAGGCGTTGTTCTCGCGACTGTGGGGGCCGGGATTCTTGCCTTCGACTCACCAAGGGGTGAGCCTGCGCTCGGAAGGAGATCCCGTTCTTTACCTGTCGAACCCTCCTGGGGTAGGAGCCACCACTCGTCGCCGCATGCTCGACACTCTGGGAAAGCTCAACCAGCGACAACACGAGCGCACCGGGGATCCTGAGGTCGCCACCCGGATCGCCCAATACGAGATGGCCTTTCGGATGCAGTCTTCCGTGCCTGCGCTGACGGATCTTTCGGACGAGCCGGATCACACCTTTGAACTCTACGGACCGGATTCAAGGAAGGCGGGCACGTTCGCCGCAAGCTGCTTGCTCGCTCGGCGGCTAGTGGAGCGGGACGTGCGCTTCATTCAGATCTACCATCGCGGCTGGGATCAGCACGAGAACCTACCCTCGGATCTCCGGCTTCAGTGTCGAGACGTGGACCAAGCCAGTGCGGCGCTGATCCTGGACTTGGAACAGCGTGGTCTGTTGGAGGACACGCTGGTGGTCTGGGGAGGCGAGTTCGGAAGAACGGTTTACTGCCAGGGCCCCCTCACGGAAGACAACTACGGTCGAGACCACCACCCCCGATGTTTCACCATGTGGATGGCCGGCGGGGGAATCCGTCCCGGCGCTCGGGTCGGCAAGACCGATGACTTCAGCTACAACATTGTCGAGCGGCCCGTCCACGTCCACGACCTGAACGCCACCCTGCTCCATTGTCTCGGCCTTGACCACACCCGTCTCACCTACCGATTCCAAGGTCGAGATTTTCGGCTCACCGACGTGCATGGGGAAATCGTTCACGAACTGTTGGCCTAGCCTAGCCAGCCGTGGAAAAAGTCTTTCGGCGCCCGATCGGAGCTTTTCTGCGGGTCCGCTAGGGATCGACTTTCTTCAGGGTCTTCTGCGCGGACTCAAACCAGATCCTCGCTTTCTTGAACTGCGATGGAGAGGCTCCGATCTTCAGCATCACCCAGTGACCGTTGCCCAAGGGGAAGATGTCGGCGATGTACTTGTAGCCGTCATCGGCGTCCGATTCGATGCGGATCCCTTTGCCAAGTACGCTTTTGGTGTTCTTGATTTTGTACTCGACACCCAGGGTCTTGAAATCTCGGTCGCACACTTCTCGAGCTTCGGAGAGTGACACGTCCCCCAAGCCAAGGGGTTGTAGGAACATCACTGCCGCACTGTCTTCGCTGTGATCGGTGGTCTTCAAGTAGCGCTCGACGCCATTCTCGCTGTCGAGAGTCGCCCACGAGCTTGGCAATGCGAACTCCACAGCCACGCCCCCGATCGTCGTTCCTCTCGGTACCTCGCGGAACTTGGGGCGATGGGACTGGAGCGCTTTTTCTGCATCCTTGCCCCAGGTCGTCTTGAGCTCCGCGTCCAGTTGAATCTCCGCTCGGACGGAGTTCGCCAGGTCGCCCTGACCCTTTGCCTGTCCCTTCGTTTTCATGGAGACGGATTCCAGGCGGCCCTTGACCAGATCGATCCAAAGGGTGAACTCCCCAGTCGCTTCCGCTTCGAGGGGAGCTTGGGGGTCCGGAATGACCTCGGTCCACTGGGCCTGACCCGTCACCCGAGCGCGACCCTCGTCATCGACTTCGCGGAGCTGGAAGATCGACTCCTTGAGTTCGACGGAAGATCCGGGCTCTCCGGGAATCAGTGTTCGAATGAGGCTGTGGATGGGAAGTTGGAACGGTTCGTCGATGCCGATCTTCTCCGGCAACGGAATGTAGCCCCCAGAGAAATTGACCTGATCCAAAAGCTGGGTGACCCTTGGCCCCGGAATCAGCCGGGTCTCTTCAACGGTGACTTGGAGTCGCTCGTCTTCCACGAGGCGGACGGTCAGACCATTGAAGCAGGGATCCGAGATCTTTCCGTCTTCCTCGGAAAAGTATTGCAGATAGGTTCTGAGCGATTCGTAGCGGCCTTTCTCGTCATCGATGACGTCGAATCGGTCAACGAACTTCACCGAACCAGAAACCGGGATCGTCGTTTCAAAGACCCCGGTGGGCATCTGGACTCCAACCTTGGCTTGGCCGGTGACCGAAATCGACATCAGCACCGGTTCGTCGATTCCGACGGAGAGGTCGAACTTGTCCGGTTCGCTGGCGGCAGCGGCTTGAGCATCGGTCGATGCCGGCTCCTGAGCGATTGCCAACGGGGTGAGAAGTGTGGCTGCAAGAGTGAACGCCGCGCAATGGCCGCGGAGCATCCATCGGGTTTCAAGTTTCACTGTGGGACTCGCGGAAACGGGAGAGTGCGAGGGGATGACACTGGGGAGAGAAGCATACGAATGGCGGTTTCGTTTCCACGGTGTTCCCGAGAGAATTGCGGAGCCAAAGGGTTGGAGACCGCGCCGATTGTTCAGGCCCTCGCCGTCGTTTGAACCCTCCTGAGAGGCTCCCGTCGATTGGCGAACGTTCCTGCCTTGATCCCGGTACGACTGCCGCCCCCCGGGTTCTCAAACCACTTTCCGGAGACCCACGACCATGACTCGCACGGCCCGCACCCGTTCTCGGCTCCCCGTCCGCCTGCGCCCAGTTGGTTTGGCCGCATCGACGTTTGCCTGGCTTTCGACGTCGGCCCTGCCGTGCACGTTCTTCATGTGCGAGAAGAACGGCGTGGTCCTTGCCGGGAACAACGAGGACTGGCAGGACCCAAACACCAAGATGTGGTTCATCCCCGCGGAAGGGGGGAGCTACGGAAGGGTCTACTTCGGCTTCGGCAATGGGTTTCCCCAGGGCGGGATGAATGATCAAGGGTTGTTCTTCGATGGTGCGGCGACTCCCAACCAGGAAGTCGTCGGGCGCCCCCAAGAGAAGCAATTCTCCGGTAACATCGTCGAGCACATCATGGAAACCTGCGCCACCGTGGAAGAGGTGATCACCGTTTTCGAATCCTACGACGTCCCGCAGTTCTTCTCGAGAGCTCAGCTGCAGTTTGCCGACGCTCTCGGCGACTCAATGATCATCGAAGGCCGCACGATTCATCGCAAGGAGCCTGCGGGCCCGGACGGAAGTCACCAAATCACCACCAATTTCTATCAGTCGAAGGTCAACCTCGCTGTCCCCCCGTGCGATCGATATCGAATGGCACGCACCATGCTCTCGAAGGAAGAGCCCTCGGTGGACCTGGTCCGACGAGTTCTGAAGGCCACCCACCAAGAGGGCGAGTTTTCGACGGTCTACTCCAATGTCTATGACTTGACCAACGCGACGATCTATTTGTACCACTTCCACGATTTCGAGAATGCTGTCGTGATCCACCTGGATGACGAACTGGCGAAGGGGCGTCATGAGGTGGAGCTCGAGGCGCTGTTTCCTGAGAAGTTCGCGTTCAAGGCGTTCCGTCATCATTACGAGCAGCGTCAGCAGGAATCTGCCAACTAGTTCGGCCTCGGAGGTTCGGTGACTTGTGGGATCGTGGGATCGGCGGAAGGTCAGCTTTCCCATAGATCTTTGGAAGACTGCCGAGGCTCTCGACCAAGCCAGATCGCTGGATCGGAAGGCGTTTGTCTGAGCGATCCGATGAGAACCCCTCCTTGGATGCGAGACTGGATCTGTGCTACCGGTGGCTGGCAAGGACGAACTCCCGGCCACCGAGCGTCGCCCCGGCAAGAATCCGCCGGACCCTCAACTCCCGCGCCTGGAACGGGTGGATGGAGCGACTGCCGACGAACCGTCCCCGCAGCGATCCATCGCGGGAGGCGATCCGTCTTTGACTTTTCGCGGAAGAACCTCGACCCTTGTCGACGGCAAGGTCGAGGTCGAGACGGTGCGTCCCATCGAGGAGGGGGTTCGGCCTTCGCTCCTGATTCGGACGTTCGTGAAACCGTACCTCGAGAAGTCGCGAAACCTTGTCAGAGTACTCGAGGGAAGGTCGGATCGCCGATCCGATCATCGCCGTTTCCTCTCGTTCATGTTTTTCAGAAACTCGACAAAGGACCTTCCGATGCACCAGCATCCCTCTCGTGTTGCTCTCCTCCTGTCGGCGATGATGACGCTGGGTTGGAGCGATAGCACCCCATCACAGAATGCCGGAGCTTCGAAGGGCTCGGCCTCGGAGTGGACCCAATGGCGAGGACCGGATCGGACCGGGGTCTCACTGGAGAATCGTTGGTCGAGCGAAGGCAAGCCGGAATCTCTCTGGAACCGTGACGTCGGGCTTGGGTACTCCGCAGTTGCCGTGCGTGATGGAAAGCTCCTGACCCGCGGTTATCAGAGCGACTCGGAGCAAGATGTCACCTGGTGCCTGGATGCGGAGACCGGCGAAACTCTCTGGGAACACCGATCCCCGGCGCGGCTGTGGGACAACATGCATACTGGCGGAACCCTGACCACCCCTGTCATCGAGGGAAACGTGGTGTACGTCCTGAGTCGTCTGGGGCCAATGACGACCCTTGAACTCGACACCGGCAAGGTGCTGTGGACGCGGAATCTCAAAGAGGACTTCGGCGCCGAGCTCGGGCCGTTTGGCTACTGCGCGTCTCCGGTGGTCATTGAAGATCGAGTGATCTTGAACGTGGGCAAGACCATTGCTCTCGGCAAGGCAACGGGAGAGACCCTCTGGGAAACCGAAGACTATGGCGTTTCCTACTCCACGCCGACCCCATTCGAATGGGAGGGCGAAGACTGTCTCGCGGTGTTCAACGGGGCCGGTTTGGTGGTGATGGGACTCGAGGACGGCTTGCCGATTGCGGAGCACTCCTGGACCTCGGGGTACAACGTGAATGCGGCCAGTCCAATCGTCGTGGACGACCAAGTGTTCATCTCGACCGGATACAACGAAATCGGCTGTGTCATGTTGCGACTCGGCGAGGAGCTGGAAGTGGTGTGGGAGAACAAAGAGATGAACAGCAAGATGAATGGCTGCGTGCTCTTTGAAGACCACCTCTTCGGATTCGACAAGTCGATTCTCAAGTGCCTTGATCTGGAAGGCAATGAGATGTGGAGAGAGCGTGGGCTCGGCATGGGGACCGTGGTGGTGGCCGGCGACCGCCTCCTTGTTCTGAGTGAAACGGGCGAACTGGTCATCGCGGAGGCGAGTTCCGAGGCTTTCGAGCCGAAGTCTCGAGCGCAGGTACTCGCGGGCGATGGCAAATGCTGGACGACGCCGGTGTTGGTTGGGGGCGTCATCTATTGCCGGGACTCCCAAGGAGATTTGGTGGCAAGGGATCATCGAACCGCGGAAGTGCCCTGAAGTCTCGAGCACCGAACTTGCCCGAGTCTCGACGCGAGCCGCCAACCAGGAGCCGGAGGGGATTCCTTACCGAGCTCCTACCGGAGGTGGGGAATCCGATGATGTTGCTCCTCAGCAACCGTGAATTGGTGGTGTGTCGCGGCTTCTCCCACTGGCGAAAGGCTGACGTCCATCGCACTGGTTGATTGGGTCGACGGGAGAGGAATACGCGATGGCTGATATCCCGCGGCGTGAACTCTCAGCTCGAAGTCGATGAGAGCAACTCCCTCGAAAACGAAGTGCCCACTCCGATTGGTCGATGTCCGGTGTCGAAGAACGGCGCCCGGTCCGCTTCGGTGGGACTTGGGAACCAGCTCCACGGAAGCCGAGGACAAAGGGTTGACTTGCGGATCACTGACTCTTCCCGAGACAACGCGCGTCTCGAAGGCGAGCCTGAGTGACGTGTCGTTTTCGACAACTTCCAAAGGCGTTCCTGGAATGGCTCCTTCCGGAGCGAGGAGTGTGACCTGATAGAGGCCGGGTTGCAGATCCGCGATTTGGAAGAGACCGCGTTCACCGACAGATGTTGAGGCGGTGGGGAGGCTCTTCGAGGAGCCGGGCTCCGCTCCCTCGAACAACACGTGACCGCGAGAAGGGGGGACGCCGTTCACAGTGACCATCCCATGACGAATGGGACTCGGCGTGGGAATGGTGAGGAGCACGGGCGCGGATACTCCGGCTCCCACTTCCAAGTCTCGCGAAACCTTGTGCCCTACGGCGATGGAGAAGGAACCGGGAACCAGGTTCTCGAAAGAGAACCTGCCGAACTCATCGGAGACGGTTTCTCGGCATTCCCCCCATGAGTCGCAACAGCGAACGACCTCCCCGCGGGACGCCTCCCTCCGTTCGTTGACCACTTGTCCCTGAAGAGTGCTCCCAGGATTCAGAGCGACCTCGCGGAGTTTTCCCTGAGGCAGTGGGAGATCACGAAGAACCACCGGGGCCCATCCGTCGGCGAAGATGCGCACCTGGACGCGAGCGGGAAGTCCACGGAACTCGACGATCCCTTCCGGGGAAGTGAACGCATGGTTGATCTCGGTGCTGGGTGGGAGGAGGGTCGTGGGATTGGCGTCTCGAATCGTGACAAGGGCTCCTCCGAAAGGCGAGCCGTCGCCATCGACGACCCGGAGGTCAAGCAGGTTCCCCCGGTTCATGGAGAATCGCACTTCCCCAGAATCGGCCGAGAACTCCCCGGCCCGCCAGGAAACTTGTTGCGGCAAGAAGCCCGTCGCTTGTCCTTCAAGAATCCAGCTCTCGGAGCCAGCGTCCACCGGCAATCGAAGCTGAGTGATGCCGCGAGCACTGTCCTCCGGTTCGATGGTCTTTCTCAGGCGATAGCGTGGGTGTTGAGCGGAACCGCCGGATCGCTCCCACACGCGGATGGCACATAGCGGGATGGAGGCTCCGGAATTCGAGTCAAACGCAGAAACCCGAACGGTTTCCTCGGCCGAGATTGCGACTGGAGATTCCGTTCCTGGGAGGGACGGAACCATGACGAATGCGATGGACTCGAGTCGATCCGTGGAGACGTCCACCAGGTGTTCTTGGGAAGAGCCTCGGGGGATGTGAGCAGTCATTCGGTAGCGCCCGGGGGGGAACAGAAGAGGACCGGCGCTGGCGCTCATGGTTCCGCGATCGAAAGGCGGATCCTCAGAGATCCACTGGATCGAGAACTCGGCGACCGGGTCTCCGGAAAACGAGCGGGCTTGCACTTCGATCAAGCCGCCGAGTCGAAGGGCAATGGGATCGATCCGAGCCGTGACTCCCGTGCGGGTCATCAGATTGCGCCTTTGCCCAAGCAGATTCCCTGAAACGGCTCGCACGCGCAGATCCAAGCTCGCCGGCACAGACGTGAACTCGTAGCGACCTTCGGCATCCGTGGTGGTGCTCATCAACATGGTGCTCGGCGCGATGGCGTCCGATCCGGGCACCGGGTCACGAGACAGCTCGACCAGGGCTTGCGCCGCGGGGAGTCCATCCGGAGAGAAGACGCGGCCCCGAAGTCCGGTCGAAGTCGTGGCAAGGGAGGGGGCGTCACGATCGACGAGGGGTGGCGAGGAGGCGGCTCGAACGGCCTTGGTCGTCTTGGAAACAGGAGCCCATGACGCGGCAAGTCGTCGTTCACTGAGGGAAGTTTTGGAAGCCTGCTCGACAGAGCTCTTCGCGGGGACCGGCTCATGAAGCACTCGGTCATTCCAGGATCGGTGGGGGGGCTCGGTCGTCAAGAATCTCACCGCTCCTGTGATGAAGAGCGAACCGGTCGCAAGAGCGAAGAGGAACTTCCCGCGGGAACGGGTTCTCATCTCGAAGGTCTCCTTTCGTTCGCGAGCCCCTTGTGGCGAGCTTCCCTGTCGGCGGATTCGCTCCGCAGCACAGAACCCGCCGGAGGGCGGACGATCCTCCGGCGGGTTGGTGTCCAGCAGCCGGCCGCTAGATGGCAACGATGCCCTGGGTGTTGACCATGGGCAGGTCCCCTTCGACCAGCTGGATCAAGGTCAGATCCGGTCCGTCGACTTGGAAGACGCCAATCGCGCCGGTCAGACCGAAGAGCTGGTAGATGGTGTTGCCGTCATCACTGATCCACAGGTCGACCCAGCCGTCGGTGGTTTCGAAGGGGTTGTCGTCGGAGGGGGGATTGCCCGCCGCCGCAACTCGGTCAAGGAGCTGAATCGTGCCGTTCTCCAAGGAGTAAGACGACAGCGTCGATTCGAGAGCGTTCGAAACCCAGAAGTAGCTTTGGTCCGCGGACATCTCGATCCAGCAAGCCGTTCGCTCGCCATCGAACATGTCGTTGCCGGTGAGCACGTCGAGCTGGCGCGGAAGAAGTCGACCGCGCGGTCCGATGGCCCAAGTCGACACCGAGCCGGTCTGAAGGTTCGGTAGCGTCGGCGGGGTGCCATCTGCTTGAAACTCTCGCGCTTCGGTGACGATCACGAGCTGCTCTCCGCCGCTTTCGACGACTTCGAAACCGATGGCGCTGGGCAGGTTTCGGTTCTCGGCGTTTCCAGGCAAAGTCGAGGTCGCGGCGCCGACCGGACGGCGGCTGACCCGGCCGCTCGGGAACACGCGATAGGCGGCGATCGCGTTCGTATTCCCACTGGCCAGGGCGGCCGACCCGGCGTTGATCGAACTCGCGAGAAGGAAACGACCGTCGGGAGAGAACTGAATCGCGGCGGGACGGTTGCCGAGCAGGCGGCGCGACTGGGGAATGCGCGTCAGCTGTCCGTTGTCATCCAGGCGGTAGCCCAGAAGGCTCCCTTCTTGATCGGGCTCCCCATTGAACACTCCATCGAAGTCGATGTTCGACACGTACACCAGGCCGTCGCGACAAGCGATGCTGTTGGGGCCCGTGCCGTTGGTTCGAACACGATCCGTGCGGGTGAGGCTGAAGTCGTCGTTGATGCGGAATGCGGTCAGGGAACTGCTCCCCGCGTTCACGGCGAGCAAGAACTGACGATCGTCGGTGACCAGCAAGGAGTAGGCGGAAATCAGTGGGTCCAGGCCTTCGCCTCCATCGAATGCAGCGCCGAGCCCACCCGTGGCAAAAGACCCGATCTGCGACAACGTTCCGTCCGCGGCACGAGCGTACGCCACGATACGGTTGCCAGTGACCTCGTTGGTCATGGCGTAGACCGCACCTTCGGGGCTGCCATCCCCTTGTTGAGCCCACACGCGATCCGGCATCGCGAGCAGGCTGGTTACGATCAACGCAGAGCTCAGAGACACGGATCGGAATGACATGTTCATGGTGCTGCTCCTTCCTTCTTGGTTCCGTCCGCAGCGGGTGAGACCCGAATGCGGAAGCAAGCGAGCGAGGCGACTCGTGAGCTGACAACTACGGCAGGAAGAGAGCGCTGTGACGAGATTGGCGGAGAATTCACGAACTGAGAGGCTCTGGGGGCCGATTGCACCTTTTTGGGAACAGGCCCCATCTCCAACTCGTAAGCAGCGGGATCGTTCGAAAGAAGTTTCAACGTCACGGCCAACCTCTTTGAATGTCGCCAACAAGAGGGCGCTCAACGCGAACTTTCTTGGCGGCTGCGCGGTTCTCAGCTTCGCGTGGCGGTGCCGACCAGAGACGTCCTCCGTGCAGCGCTTGACTTGGACCCATGAAGAGACCTCCCCCGGCGAGCCGAGGGAGGTCAAGAAGCAAGACCCTCGTGGAGAGCACGCAAGTACGGACAGCGCGCGTCAACGGGTTTGTCACTCGCCGATGACGAACTCCAGAGCTTCGGTCGTGGAAACCGACCGTGATGCTCCAGGGTCCACGAAGAGCCCTTGAATGTTGAATGGGATGCCGGCAAGGCCGAGGCCAACCGGAAGGCTGCCGGCGAAGGAGTCACTGCCGGCGCCCGCCGCTCCGAAGGGGCCGTCGAGGGAGGTCGGCAGCAGGATCCAGGGAGTTTGCACAAGGATTTCGCAATCCTTGTGGAAGGCACTCATGCGACCGCTGTAGCCGAGCAAGTAGAAGCCCAGGGCACCACCGAGACCGTGGGCAACGTCGATCGAGAACGGATTGCCGCGGGACGAACAACCTTTGAAGCGAATGGTCGGAGTCAGGCCCTCGGTACCGGGGCAACCCATGCCGTAGTACTCGACCGAGCCGTTGCATTCGAGATCGGCCATGGCGCTCACCAGGTTCAAGGTGAACACTGCGTTGTCATCCATCGTGAGGAAGTCGGCGGAAGTCGTGATGGCGTTGAGATCGGTGACGATGAGCATGGTTCCGGCGTTCGGAGCGTACTGACCGTCTCGCCAGTAGGCGGCGATGACTTCTCCGGTGGCGCTCAGGCCGGCGATGGTGCCGTTGTGATCCGTCACGTCGGTCGCGGAAAGCTGGCCCGTCGCACCGGCCTGCAGGACGTCCGTGGCGGTGCCAAAGGGGCCGTCGAACAGGGGAGCGGCGCCGTTGAACGGGGTGCCGTCGCTGTCGCCGATGGTGGGAATGCCAAGCGCGGCTCCGATCTCGTCATGAATGCTGGAGTCCTGCAACAACAGGAGATCCCCGCCGTTCAAGAAAAACTGGACCACGGCCTCGACCTGTTCCGCGGTGCTGTCGACGCCGGCCCAGTAAGGAGAGACGAAGGCGTTGTAGCTGGAGAGGTAGAGGCGATTGACCTCGGTGACCTTGCGAGTCGTGATTCGCTGACGCACCGTTCCCGCCGGACCGAAGAAATCCTGGTTTTCCATGGCTCCGCGGAGTTCGGCGAGAGTCCCCGCCTCCCAATTCCAGAGTCCACTTCCTGGGGCGAGATCTGCGTCTGGTCCGGCAACTCGGTACGGTCGATCCTGCATGAGGAAAGCCATGGCGTTCAGGGCGAAGACCCCGTTGTCGTTGGCGAAATCGAAGGTTGTTTGTGGACCGGCGATCATGTTCACGTCGGCGGTGATGATCATGCTGCCGGAGAAGCCGCCGTGCTCGTGGCGACCCCAATAGGCAGCGGTGACTTCCCCCGAGGCGTTCATTGCCGCGGGGTGTCCGCCGACGGCTTGAATGGAGCCGGCGTCGAGGCGACCCTTGGTGCCTGACTGCTCCACATTGATGGCGCTCCCGAACGGGCCCTCGAAGAGAGGCGCGGTGCCGTTGGAAGGTGACCCGTCGCTGTTTGCGATCGTGGAAACTCCCAGCATGTCCCCCAGCTTGTCGTACGACGGGCTGTCGTTGGCCAAGAGCAGGTTGCCGCCGTAGGCGAGGTAGGCGGCCAGTTGACCGCCCATCCAGTCGGACATCTCCGAGTCCGCCCAGTAGGGAACCACGAAGGTGTCCAGCTGGCACAGCCAAGTGAACTCCAGGTCGTCGACTTCTTCGATCACCACGCGCTGAGGAACCACCCCGTCCTTGCCGAAGTTCTCGGGGTTCAGGAGGGCTTGGCGGAATGGCTGAAGCTGGCTTCCAACCCACGACCAGGATCCATCGACAATGGAGTCACTGGCGCCACCGATCACATGAATGCGCTCGCGTGCGGCGAGCAACCCGAACCCGTTGAGAGCAAAGCGGGCGTTGTCATTCATCGTGTGGTAGTCAGCGAGCGTCGAAACCATATCGACGTCGTTGATGATGAGCAGGCTGCCGGCGCTGGGGCTGTACTCGCCACGCTGCCAGTAGGCGGCGGTGACTTGACCGGACTCGTTGATGGCGGCGACCTGGCCGAACAGAAGGAGCATGTTCTCCAGTCCCAAGCAGCCGGTGGCGCCGGCTTGTTGCACGTCGGATGCGGTGCCGAAGGGACCATGGAAGAGGGGGGCGATTCCGTGGGAGGGGCTGCCGTCGCTCTCGACCACCCCGAGACCGAGCAGTGAGCCGATCCGGTCGTGATGGGGACCGTCTTGGAGCAAAATCAGATCGCCGCCGCTCAGGAAGAAGTTGAGGATCGCCTCTTCGTTCTGCACTTGGAAGTCGCTCCAGTAGCTGGACACGAAGGCGTCGAGTTCGGAGAGGTTCTTCGGAGTGATTTCGCTGAGTGAGGTGGCCTGGATCTTGGTCTTGACGGCGCCGTCGGGCCCGAAGTTGTCGGGATCGGCGAGGGCCTCGCGAAGCCCAGCGAGGAGGCCGCCATCCCAGCCCCAGCTCGCATTGGAGATGCTGTTGTCGGGACCTCCGATGACGTAGGAAGACTGCCCCTCGGCCACCGAGCCGAAGGCGAAACTGAAGGCGGCGGTGACCACCGCGGCAAGGGGGGACTTGGAGAGCTTCATGGCAGGAACCTCGTGGATGCAGGGGTTTCGGGGCACGTCCGGAAGCGTTGGACGCGAGCTGGCAATCGAGAAAGGTCTCTCGAGGCCGAGTGGGGGTCTCCCCTGGGAGAGCACGTCCCCCGGCTCGACACGCGACGCGCCGGGGCGGTGGCCCGCCGGCCAGGCTTTTCCCGTTTTTTCAGCGTCTTTCGGGGGCAGGGATGCCAGGCAGCAGTCACCGTACCAGGCAGGGAACTCGGGGAAGGCTCTTCCCGCCGCTGTTGGTACCGACGAGAGGGCTGGCGGCGATCGCCATCATCCGGTGCCACGCAATCTGGCGGATCCGGCAGCATGGACGCGGCAGACAACGGTTGCGATATCTGGGATGACGCCGAGTGACGCTGACGAAGAAAGCCTCCCCCGGGAAAGCCGGGGGAGGCGGAGGGCGTCAAAGGGTTTCTTACTCGCCGATGACGAACTCGACAGCTTCGGTAGAGGCAAGGGACTTGGGAGCACCGGGATCCAGGATGAGGCCTTGCATGAACAGAGGAAGACCGGCGAAACCCGGACCGACGGGGAGGTTGCCGGCGAACGAGGCGCTGCCCTGGCCGCCGATTCCGACCGGACCGTCGAGGAAGATCGGCAGCAGGACCCAAGGAGTCTGAACCAGGATCTCGACGTCTTTGTGGAAGGCGCTCATCGGCCCGTTGTAGCCAAGCAGGTAGAAGCCCGGAGCGCCGCCGCGGCCGTGGGCAATGTCGATCGAGAACGGATTGCCGCGGGTCGAGCAGCCTTTGAAACGAATGGTCGGGGTCACGCCGTCGGTGCCGACTCCGGCGCTGCCGTAGTATTCGACCGAGCCGTTGCACTCGAGGTCTGCCATGGTGCTTACCAGGTTCAAGGTGAACACGGCGTTGTCATCCATGGCGAGGAAGTCGGCGGAGGTGGTCACGGCGTTGAGGTCGGTCACGATCAGAAGCGTCCCGGCATTCGGTGCGTACTGCCCGTCCTGCCAGTAGGCGGCGATGACTTCGCCGGTGGCGCTCAGGCCGGCAATGGTTCCGTTGTGGTTGGCGACGTCGGCGGCGGACAACTGACCAGTCTGTCCGGCCTGAGAGACGTCCGTCGCGGGGCCGAACGGCCCGTCGAACAAGGGCGCCGCACCATTGAATGGGGTGCCGTCGCTGAAGCCGATGGTGGGAATTCCCAGTGCCGCTCCGATCTCGTCATGAGTGCTGGTGTCTTGAAGGAGCAGGAGATCCCCGCCATTCAAGAAGAACTGCACGATGTCGTTGACTTGGTCGGCGGTGCTGTCGACGCCGCTCCAGTAGGGAGAAACGAAGGCATCGACCCCTGCCAGATTGACCCGATTGATCTCGTCCATGTTGACGGTTTCGACTCGCCGGTCCACCGTTCCCGCGGGGCCGAAGTGCGATTGATCCTCCATCGCTTCTCGAAGAAGGGAGAGGTTGTCGCCATCCCAAGACCAGAGGCCGCTGTTGGGAGCGAGGGACGAATCCGGACCGGCCACTCGGTAGGGACGATTCTCCATGAGGAAAGCCATGGCGTTGAGAGTGAAGATGCCGTTGTCGTTCTCGAGCCCGAAGTCGACCGCGGGACCGGCGATCATGTTGACGTCGCCAGTGATGATCATGCTGCCCGAATACTTGATGTACTCTTCATTGCCCCAGTAGGCCGCGGTGATCTGGCCCGCCGCATTGAGCGCGGCAATGTGGCCATTGGCGGCGGCGATCATTCCGGGAGCGAAACGTCCCATGGTGCCGGCCTGGACGACGTTGATCGCGCTGCCGAACGGACCCTCGAAGAGCGGAGCCGTGCCGTTGGACGGCGATCCGTCACTGCTTTCCAGGGTGGGGACCCCCAGCCAGGCCCCCAGCTTGTCGTACGAGGCGCTGTCGTTGGCAAGGAGGAGGTTCCCGCCGTACTGGAAGTACACCAAGATCGAGCCGGCCTGGTCGTCCGTCATCTCCGAGTCGGCCCAGTAGGGGGCGACGAAGGTGTCGAGCTGGTGCATCCATGCCCGGTCGAAATCATCGATCTCCTCGATGATCACGCGCGTGGGAACCACGCCGTCCTTGCCGAAGTTCTCGGAGTTCAACAGTGCCTGGCGCAGCGATTGAAAGTGGCTGCCGGTCCAAGACCAGCTACCGTCCACGATGGAATCACTCGCACCGCCGATCACGTGAATCCGTTCGCGCGCAGCCAGCAATCCGAACCCGTTGAGGGTGAATCGAGCATTGTCGTTCATGGAATTGTAGTCGGCGAGCTGGGACACCATGTTGACGTCGCAGATGATCAGCAGGTTGCCCGCGCCCGGACTGTATTCGCCACGCTGCCAGTAAGCGGCGGTGATCTCTCCAGAGGCATTGACTGCCGCGACTTGACCGGACCGCAACAGAACATCGTCCACATCCAGTTGACCGTTGGATCCGCCTTGCTGCACACCGGAGGCGGTTCCGAAGGAACCGTTGAACAATGGTGCCAGCCCCTCGGAGGGACTGCCGTCGCTGCTTTCCGTGGGAAGACCGAGTCGCTCTCCCAGCCGATCGTGGCTGGCGTCATCCTGGAACAGGATCAGGTCTCCGCCGCTGAGGAAGAAGTTGAGGATGGCGTCCTCGTTCTCCACCTGGGAATCGCCCCAGTAGCTGGCGACGAAGGCGTCGAGCTGGGAAAGGCTCTTGGGTGTGATCTCCGTCAGTGAGGTGGTCTGGATCTTGGTCTCGACGATGCCGTCGGGTCCAAAATTGGCGGGGTCGGCGAGGGCTTGGCGCAGCGCGACCAGGTGGGCACCATCCCAGCCCCAGTTCACATGGCCCAGATTGCTCGCGGGGCCACCAATGACATAGGAAGATTGGCCGACGGCGACCGAGCCGAAGGCAAAACTGAGGGCCGCGGTGACTACCGCTGCCAGGGGGGATTTGAAGGACTTCATGGCACGACCTCTTCGAGTTCATGGGTTTCGGGGCGCGCCGAGAACTTCCCGGCGGGAGCCGTCGAGCCGTCGAAGGGGCTCCTCCGCGGCTCACGGGGAAGTCGTCGCGGATGGACAGGGCTCCCCGGCTCGCCAAGCCGACGCGCCATCGGGGGAGGTCACCGGCCACGCCTCCTGAAGTTTTTGGAAGAGGCGGGGTCGATCCGTGTGGGGACAGGATTCTCGAGTCCCAACCCCGCCCAGGCTGGGCGAGCCGGAACGCAATCAGGCATTCACGACTCAGGACCTAACGGAGTTCCGATCGCAGGTAGTCCGCGTCCTCCGATCGCCCGGTGGCTTCGTAGATCTCCACCAGGGACTCCGCGCATGCTTGGAACAACTGGTGACGTGGACCAAAGTGCGTCCGGAGAATCTCCATGGCTTCCAGGAACTGGAACTCGGCTTCCTCGAAGTCGTCCAGACTCCACAGCGCCGACCCGTATTGCTGGCGCAGTTCACCCACGATGGGGTGATCCAGTTCCCATTCTTCCGCGAAGTCCAAAGCCGTTTCCAGGGGCTCGAGGGCTGCTTCCCATTCGGATTGGCTGATCAACGCTCCGGCGTACTGATAGTAGATCTGGAGCGGATCCTGGTGATGCTCGCCGAACGCCTGCACGGCATACTTGCTCGCGTTGGCCAGGAGCTCTTCGGCTTCCTGGTACTTGCCCGTCCGGATCAGGGTCGACCCGAGACTCCCTTCCGCGTTGACGAGATCCTGATCTCCTTCTTCGAGTTCCTGGCGGAACAGGGACAGGGCGTCACGAAAATCCTCTTCTGACTTCTGGACGTTTCCTTGCATGAAAGCGACGCGTCCACGCATGAGAAACGCTCTGCCACGGATCCGGAGATCGGCGCCGGGTCTGTCCGCCGGGGACGCGAGGATTTCGTTGACCAGAGTCTCTGTGTCGAGCAACCGTCCCGCCACGGTATGAGCGAGGGCGAGCTGCATCTTCACCCGGTGCGTGTGGGGCGAGTCGGCACCGAATGCGCTTTGGGTTCCTTGCGTCGCCTCGACGAGCAAGGGGGTTGCCTTCTCATGGTTTCTCTGCTCTTGATAGAGAACGGCAAGCGCGGTGGTGGTCGCTAGGGTCCGTGGATGGGTCTCGCCCAGAGCCTCTTTGCGCAGCTCCAATGCCTCCTCTAAGGGAGGGATGGCTGCTTCGAGACGACGTTGCTCGAAGAGTAGCGCGCTCCAGTTGTGGAGGGCGAGTGCGAGCCCCGTGGGAGAGGGTTCGGGGCGACGGCGTTGGATGTCGAGAACGTCGCGGAGGATTTGCTCGGCCTGGTCGAATTTGCCTTGGCCTTGCAGGAACAGTGCGAGATCGTTTCGCGCCGACAAAGTCGAGGGCGCTTCTTCCCCATCCATCTCTCGGCGCAGTCGGACGCATTCGGTTTGAAGCGTGATGGCCTCGTCGATCCGGTCCTGGTCGAAGTGAAGCCCCGCGAGATCCTCGTTCGCATCGATGGTGTGGGAGTGCCGGGAGCCAAACAAAGACTTGCTGAGCTCCAGCGCACGTCGAGTTTGGGGCTCGGCTTCTTCCAGAAAACCCAGTTTCGCATAGGTTCGGCCGAGTAAGAATCGAACGGAACGTTCGACCTCGGCCTCTTGGTCCGGGTTCTCATCAAGTCGACGAGCGGTGGAGTTCAAGACGTCGACGACTCGAGTTTCGCGGGCGACGGGCACCAATGGGTTGTTCTGCCAAGGATCCGGCGCGACGAGCATCTCTTCCAGAACCTGATTGATGGCAGTCTTGAGCTTGGTTTCGCGCTCCGAACGGGCCAGGGCCTCCTTGGCGTCGTTGCGGGCTTGAATGGTCTGGAACAGCAGGACCGTTGACACCGTCACGCCGATCACCAGCAGTGCGAAGGCCAAGGCCATGCCTGCCACCAGGCCACGATGACGCTGCACGAACTTCTTCAGCTGGTACATCGGCGTCGGGCTTTGGGCTCCGACGGGTTCGTGGGCCAGGAAGCGGCGGAGGTCCTCGCCCAACTCGGCGGCCGATTGGTAGCGGTCGCTCCGTTGCTTGGCCAAGGCTTTGGCGAGGATGGTTGCCAGATCGCCTTTCCACTCCGCACGCTTGCGGCCGAGGGGGACGGGGTCCTCCTCACAGATCACTCGGGTGGCTTCCGGAATCGGCTTGCCCCGAAGCTCGTAGGGAAGGCTTCCGGTGAGCGCTTCGTAGAACACCACTCCCAAGGCGTAGACGTCCAGCCGAGTGTCCAGCCCTTGCTCGTCACTCCGGACCTGTTCCGGACTCATGTAGGGGATGGTGCCGATCAGCTGATTGGCCTGGGTCGCGATCGTGAGTGGAGCGTGTTCGTCATTGGTGACCCGGGCGACGCCGAAATCCAGCAGTTTGGGTTGCCCATGGGGGGTGACCAGGATGTTGCTGGGCTTCAGGTCGCGATGGATGATTCCCCGCAGGTGGGCGTAGTGAAGGGCGTCGCAAACTGCGACGAAGATCTCCACCTGTTGCTCGAGCGGGCGATCCTTGCAGTACTCCGTCAGAGCAACCCCGTCCACCAATTCCATCGCCAGAAAGGGGCGCGGTCCTTTGTCCGTGGGGGCCGTGCCCGATTCGTAGATCTGCGCAATGTTTGGGTGGTTCAGTTGGCCGAGTAGCTCCGCCTCCAGTTCGAAACGGCGCAGCACCCGGCGATTCATCAACTCGGGCTTGACCAGCTTGATGGCGACGTCACGCCGAGGAGTCTGCTGGGTTCCTGTGAAGACGACACCCATGCCGCCCACCGCAAGGATGTCTTTGATGACATACTCGCCGAGCCTCATGCCAAGGAAGGACTCGTGACTCTCGCTGACTTTGACCGGCGAAGCCTCGAGAAACGAGGTGGCGTCGTCGTACGCATCGAGCAACGAGAGCACTTCGTCGTGGAGGGTCGAGTCGTTGCCGCAAGCCTGCTCGACGAACGCCACCCGGGACTCGGGTTCTTGATCCAACGCTTCGTAGAACAAGTCGCGAGCTCGGGTCCGAAGATCCGACGGGTCCCGGTCGGACATCAGTCGTTGCCGCCGAGTTCGCGCAGCAGCCAGGCTTTGGCGTAAGCCCACCGCCGTCTCACCGAGCGTTCACTGATTCCCAACACGTGGGCAATCTCATCGTGCTCGCGCCCGCCGAAGAACTTCATCTCGAGGACCTTGGCGACTTCTTCGTCGTCTTCCGCGAGCCGGTGGAGGGCTTCGTCCAGTTCCAGCAGGTCGAACTCTTGCTCGCCGGCCAAGATTCGAGTCTCGGAGAATGTTTCGCGAGAGACTCCGCCACCCCGCTTGTCGCGCTGGCGCATGCGGGCGTGGTCAACCAGAACTCGACGAATCACCCGAGCGGCAATGCTGAAGAAGTGGGCACGGTTTTGCCAGCTGACTTCGGTTTGCTGAACGAGCCGCAAATACGCTTCGTGAACCAGGCCGGTTGGTTCCAGGGTGTGATTGGCTCGCTCCGCTTGCAACTGTCGCTGACTGATGGCACGCAGGTCGTTGTAGACGGCTTCGAGAAGAGCGTCGAGGGATTCTCCGTTCCCCGAGGCAACCGCCTCGAGAAGCTGGGTGACATCGGGTGGAAGTGCCTCGTTCATGGTCGGAATCTTATCCGCGAGGCGGGCAACCGGGGTAGTCGGCAAGCCCTTTTCGACCTTCGCGGCCCACTGCTCTCGCGGGATGGCGAATCGAGGAAACCTGACGCCGTGGCGAAGAAGGTTGTTCGGTGATCGCAGCGGACCGTTGAGTTCCCGACTCGGTCGTCGAACTGGTGACGAATCTTGCCGATTCGCGAGGCCGACCCTCGGTGGCAACAGAATCCGTCGGTCGCCCGGTTCTCCCGTCGGGGAGTACGCGCGATCGATCGAGATCTTTGCAGCAGCGAGCCAGAGCTTCTTTCTCGAAGATTCGGGGCCTACCCGCCAGCGATCCCCACCATCCGTCGAGAACGGAGACGATGCCGTAATGGCGATTCCTCAAAGAACTTAGGCCACCGCTGTAGGGCATCAGTCATGCGGGCTAGGATAAAGGAGCACCACCCGATCGAGACCACGCACCCATCCTCGAGTGAATCATGCCTACCCAACGCCTCCGTTCTCATCCTGGTTCTTTGTTGCCGGTTGTCGCCGGACTGATTCTTAGCTGCGATTCGGCGATGGCTCAGTTGTCCAAGGACTCGTTGATGATGACCGCTCCGGTGAAGAGGACTCTCCGGATCATGCCCCTGGGCGACTCCATCACTCAGGGAGGGCAGGGCTACGCGTCCTATCGCTATTCCCTCTGGTTCCAGCTGCAGGCGCAGGGGGAATCCGTGAGATTCGTGGGAGGCAATCAGACTGTGTTCGGGGGTGACGGCGGTTCCAACCCGGACACCAGCCTCTATCCCGATTACTACACGACGTTCGACCGAGACCACCAAGGGCATTGGGGATGGACCACCAGTCAGATCTTCGGGATCTCTCTCGATGCAGCGAGTGACGCACGGCCGGATGTGGTCCTCGTTCACCTGGGGACCAATGACATCGGCCAAAGCGGTGCCAGTGGAGTTGCCAACGCCGAGATCCAGCTGCCTCGCATTCTCGACAACATCCGTGCGATTCGGCCGGTGGCCCGGTTCGCGCTTGCACAGGTCATCCCGATTGGGCCGGGGACCAGTTACTTCACCAATGCGAATCAAGTCGGACCTTTGAATCAGGTCATCGCCGACGTCGCGACGGACCGAAATGAGGTGTATTCACCCGTGGTGGTCGTCGATCAGAACTCCGGGTTCGACTTGGACATGGACATGCAGCCCGATGGGTTGCACCCCAACGAAGTCGGAGAGACGAAGATTGCTTCGGTGTGGAACGCGATTCTGGTGGATTCCTTCTTGAACCCGGTGGTGCCGGATCAGCCGTTGGTGTCGGTCGAGGACCCGAGCTTTGAAGTCCTTGGTTCTTCCGATGGGACAGTGGAAGGAACTCCTTCCGGAATCCCCTGGCGATTCGGAGCAACGACCAACACCTTTCGGGGGATCTTCAACCCCACTTCGGCCAGCTATCTGGGCGCCGCGGGCAGTGGCACGCCCCAAGGCGCCGACGGGGACGAAGTCGCCTATCTGTACAACAACGGCGGTGCTTTCGAGCGGGTCTACCTCTATCAAACCCTCGAAACGACGCTCCAGCCCAGCACGATGTACGTCCTCCAAGTCGCGGTCGGGAACCGGCTGGCGAGCAACCCCTACGGTCCTTCGACCTATGGTGGCTACCGGATCGAGCTGCTTGCCGGGAACCGAGTCATTGCTTCCGAAGCCGACGCGTTCACCCCGGCCCCCGGCACGTTCGAAGATGCGATGATCGCGGTGGACTCCTCGTCCCTCCCCGGATTCCTTGATGGCCAGGTCCTGACCATCCGCCTGAGTCTCACCGGCCTACAAAGCACTGACGCCACCGACTTCGACCACGTCCGGCTTTCAACGCTCTAGCGTGACTCAAGAACGGGGTCATTTCAGGCTGACTCGAATCTCTCGACGAATGCGTGACTGCCGTTGAACGACTTCCCCGTCTTGTTGTTCTTGGGCGAACGCCATCTCTGTTTCTTCGTCGAGGAAAACAAGCACGCCTCGATTCACGTCGAGTCGAGCGACGCCTTGAGAATGAAGCGATTCGACCTGAACAATGCTGAGGGAATCGTCAGCACTTCCTGGGCGGGCTTTGGCGGTGAACTCCACCTGTGCGAGTACTGAGTCTTTCTCTTCATCCCAGCCGGTGAGTTTGCAAGAGTAGACTTTGCTCAGGCTTCCCTGGAGCGGAGGGGTTTGGTGCCGAGCTTGCCACGTATCCCCGACTTGGACCCGGCGCCCAGGGAACAAGACCGAGCGTGGTGTGAATAGCGAACGAGCCGCTTCCTCTTCCGTGAACTCGGTGATCAGGAAATCCACCATTCCCGAGCTGCCCGCGTCCTCGCGAATCGCATCAACCATCTCCTCCATTCCGAAGATCAAATCCAGCTTGCCGTCGTCGTCCAGCTCGACCACCAAAGATCGACCCAAGGTCGCACCGAACACCTTGCCCACGGCAGGGGGGGCGGATCGCAACTCTCCGTTGGAGTCCCAGCCGCTCGATTGTTCCCCCCGTCGAGTTTCGAATCGACGGCGCACGAAGATCATTTCCACTTCCGGGAGTCCCACCGGGCCTTCGGTGATCAACTCTCGGAATTCAATGATTCCGATGTTTTCCTGCTCACCTCCATCGCCCGTTGTTTCGAAGGAATGATCAACGATCTGAACGTGCCGTTCCGACCCCGGATCGAATCTCGCGCGAAGTTCGCGAGCGTCTTCTTCGTCAAGCGAACAACAAGACAAGAGCACCACTTTGCAAACGAGGTCGATCATGAACACGCTCCTGAACCTTCAGGGGCCGCTGATCCGAGAGGGAATGCGACGACTTGGGGAGTCGTCGTTCGTTGCCGAAGACTGAGGGTGCCCTCGGCGACT
Organism: Planctomycetota bacterium; assembly: GCA_028289345.1. Taxonomy (GTDB): domain Bacteria; phylum Planctomycetota; class B15-G4; order B15-G4; family SIAN01; genus JANQQL01. The sequence goes on from JANQQL010000042.1 coordinate 28,105, forward strand.
CCATCTTCCATTCCCCATCAGGGAACGCTTCCCGAAATGAATGCGCTTCTTACGCGTTCTTCGAACGCGGCGTTGGCTCGTGGCGCGGACCTTGCGAGAACCTGTCAGTTCGGGAACCGGGACTTCACGGTGACGGAACGTGGGATGCCAAGTGCCTTGCGCAGTGGCTCTTGGTTGTTAGGGGATCCGCCGCTCTCCTTCGATCACGACCGTCCGCATTCGAACCAAAGTCAGGGTGAGGTGGGCAACGAGCCATTCGTGAAAACCGGATCTCTGTTCCACCCGGAACCCGACGATTCCTGAGCTGCCTTGGGCTTCCGTTCGAAGCAGTGCCGCCACGTCCGGGGACGATTGGCCGAAAAGGCCGTGAGCCCAGAGGATGTTCTTGGCCGTGAGGGTGAAGGGCTCTGTCACAACACCGGAATCCGCGGGCTTGGCGCTGATCGGAACGGAGATGGGGGAGAGGTCGTACTCCAGGTTCAAGCAAGCAGTCAGCGGCAATAGCAAACCAGCGAGCAAGAAGGGGGTGAGCCGAGCCATGGCAGCGGACCTTTTCGTTGAGAGATCGCGTGGATGTTCCCACGATGTCTTGAAACGACCGATGATCCAGGATATCAACGAGGTCCTCCTTCAGCTGCCTCTCCTCGAATGGCGGAAGGTCTCACTTCTCTTCTCTTGGCACTCGCGCGGCTTCAAGGAGTTCGTCCAATTCGGAGCGGCTGTAGTCGATCCCTCCGCAGACGACGGCTGTGACCGTGCGCAATGCGTCCACTGAGGCAAGAGGGTTGTCGCGAAGCAAGACCAGGTCGGCGATCTTGCCGACTTCGATCGTGCCGAGGTCGCTGTCCAAATCAAAGAACTCCGCGGGGACACGGGTGGCGGACTGGATTGCTTCGTGCGGCGTCATTCCGACGACTTCGACAAAGAGCTGGAGTTCCTCGATCAGGCTCCAACCGGGAAACACCAGAGGGACCCCCAGGTCTGTCCCCGGCATGATTCGGATGCCGGTCTCGTGGAATCCAGCCAAAAAAATGGTTTCGCGCTTGAAGGCTTGGAGGCCCGGTACTTCCACCGGAACCAATTGGAAGAAGAGCTTCCAGAAATCAAGCAATCGTTCGGGAACATAGGCGGCCTGCGGATGATCGAGGGCCTGCTGAAGTTTCGCCGTGGGAGTCTTGGCAGAGCTGAGCGACGCAAGTTTGGGGGCAAGGAGGAGGGTCGGTACGAAGTGCAATCCTGCGTTCGCGGCCTCCTCCATCCATTGTTCTTGTGCCTCGCTGGTTCTCGCTGCGAGCTGTCGACCAAAGCTACCATCGATGTGCTCGATGGAGTGTTGCCCGTGTTCCAACCATTGATCAATGGTGATCTGGCCGAGTGGATCATGGCCGACGAATCGGAGGCCCGCGTTCGATGCCGCTTCTCCGATTGCCGCGTAGGTCGTCGGTGACTCATTCCAGTGCAGCTTGATGAAATCCGCTCCCGAGTCGAGGATCTTCTCTACCGCTTGGTGAGCTTCCTCTTCGGTCCGAACAACGAGGCGACGTTGCTGTTCGATTTTCCATTGTTCCGGCGTGCTCATGGATTCAATGGCAGCGGCGATGGAAGGATTCGTGATCATGTATCCGGCCGCGAGAATCCGAGGGCCGATGATCGAGCCAGATTCGATCGCGTCTCGATACTTGAAGACCACATCTGGCTCACCACCCATGTCACGGACTCCGGTGACGCCGTTTGCCAGAAACACGGGGAGCTGAGATGGGCTGAGTTCTTGCACGTGGACGTGCATGTCCCACATCCCGGGAATCATCCACTGATCGTTGGCGTCGACGATCCGATCGACGCGATCCGCGCTCAGCTCCGCGCTTGGCAAGATTGCGACAATTCGGTCCCGTTCGATGACGATGGCGCGGTCAGGGGCTGGCTCTGCTCCTGTTCCGTCGATGACGGTCACCCCACGGATTGCGAACGAGTCTTCATTTGCAGGCGCAAACGGCGGGACGAGAAAGAAAATTCCGAACGCCACGAGTCCTCGCATGTTCACCTTTCGGGTTGGCAGCGAGTGCCCGATTGCCCACGGCGGATCTCACAATAACAGCTCGAGCGAAACACGGCGGCCGCAAGTTGCGGGAGGGACTTCGAAGAGTCGAAGAACCAACAGCTCGAGGCTGTGCCCGGGATCTTCCCACGAGGCAAGCAAGGCTGCCAATCCCTCCGCTCCGGCTTCTCCTCCATTTCCGCTCGTTCTCAACCAAGGGGCGGGCCTGCCACGACTCTGGTCATGGATGGGACGGCTGGAGTCGCAGAGGAGGGGCGGGTCGAAACTTCCTGCATCGGTTCGTGATGGAGGGGGTCGTCCAGGACTTGCGTCCTGGACGACCCCGGATGGTTCACTGGAAATCCAAAGATGCGACATTGCTTGCTCTGACTTTGCCAGAGCCATCGACTCCAAAGATCTGAAGATCGAGCAGCAGTCCGGCCAGCCCGGGACCATAAGCGCCGAGAAAACCAAAGCTGCCGGAGTTGTCGAACGAAGCGGGGAACAAGTTCACGAACACCGGGACTCCGTTGACGCCAACCAGGAAGACCATGCCTGGATTGCCGGGGGCTCCGCCACACGCGTCCACAAAGAACGGTTCTCCCAGATTGGGCGTGTCGTTGGTGATGCCCAAGGAAAGGTCTGGCAACTCGAACACTTTCACCGTGCCCGACATGTGTGCGAGACCGGTTCCTGTGATGTCTGCGGCGAGAGCGGTGTTGCCATGCACGGCGACCCGGCCGCCGAAGTTGGAAGAGAAGCCAGGAGGACGGCGATAGAGCGACTGTTGCAGAATCCAGTCGTCCCCTTGTTTGCGATATTGAAGGACGATACCCCGGTCACCGGACGGGGCGATGCCGTACTGGCAGGACACCAGCGCGACGTTGCCGTCTCGTGCCACTCCGAAGCCCATCTGCGCAAACTCCTCCGCCACGGGCAAGTGAAAGGTTTCGGAAAGAACCCAGTCGCTGCCGGACTTCTCGTACATGAATGCCGATCCCGTTTCCAACGGGCCGATCTCGTATTGGCGACAGCCGATGAGAATCTCGTTTCCCTCGAGATCGACACTGCAACCGAAGTGATCCTCGGCATCGGTTTCTGGGTGGACGATCTTCTTGGCAAAGCTCCAATGGGCGCCTTCGAGTTCGTACAGATAGACCGCGCCTCGATCTCCGGCGTCTTCGGGAGCGCCCAAGGCGATTTGATTTCCTTGGAGGCTGATGTCCCAGCCGGTCCCGCCATCCACCAGCGGACGGATGCGCTGCTCGTGCTGCCACGTGCCTAGTTCGAGTTTGTAGATCTCGACCGAGTTCACGACGGGGACTCCGACCGCAAGCCGACCTGCTGCCGCATCCAGACAGACGGACATTCCGTACCGGGCGTCGATGCCCATGGCACCTTCCAGTGTTTGCTGCAGACTCCAGAGCGCACCGTCGTAGCGGTACACGTGGACGCGTCCTCGATGGAGATCGAAATCCGGTTCCCCAACGACCAGAAAGTCCCCGTCCACATCCAGAGCCTCTCCAAAGTCGCCGCCAAGCGCCGCTGCCGGTGGGTCAATCCTGATCTCTTGGAGCACGGCACCGCGTGCATACAGGTAGACCATTCCGTCAGGATCCGGGACGCCGTTTTGCTTGGCGCCCACCGCGATCCAGTCCTCGCTCATTTCGAGAGCGCGACCGAAGTTCTCGTGGGGACCGGCGTCTGACGCGACAATCGTCGAGGACTCGACTTGGCCGCATTGAAGGGCAACTGCCGGGGAGGCAGTCGCCCCCAAGGTACTACCCAGAAGGACAGCAATTGTTCGAAGGTTCATCGTAGGGTTCTCCGGGAAATGGGGGGACAGAAGGAATGAGACCGGAGCATTGGCCAAGGCTCGCCGGTCGGCGTTTTCGCGAAACCACTTGGCGGAAACGCCCGACGAGGGGATCACGCGATGAACCAGGGAAAGACGGACACGAAAAATAGGTATTTCGTTTTCCGGTTTTTGCGTGAGGCGAAGTGACAAACGTCTCCGCCGAGTCGGCATCGGCTCTTTGGTCGGAGTTCTCGGCCGAAACGAGGGGGCCCAAGGGACCCTCCGAACGCTGCTCACTCGCTGGAGGAGTCGCCTGTCGTTCCCGGTTGGGCAAGCACTTTGGCCACCGCTCCGGCCAGGAGTCGGTAACCGCGATCCGTGCAGTGGTTGTCTTCTTGGAACAACTCACTGGGGCTCGAGCTTTTCAAGGCCTGAAGAAACGTCTGCTCGCTGTCGACCAAGGCAACGCCTTGTTCTGCTGCGATCTCGCGAACGGTTGCATTGATTCGTGGCAGCCAGCCGCGGCCTGGACGCGGATAGGTAAGCAGCACCGGCTGTGCGTCAAACTCGCGAACCACTCGAAGCATGTGCTCCACGTGGGCTCGATAGGATTCGACCGAGCCCGGTCCCGATTGCAGGGTGACCTCCTCGGCGAATGTGCGGTGGCGCGGGCCGAGGGGGACTTCGTCCAGAATGCGTTGAATTTCTTCGCGAGACATCCGGTGCTCTGGCGCCTGTTTGCCCACTTCGTTGCGAAGCGTTTGGCAGTGGCCGCCAAGGGCAAAGGCGATCAGAGTTGCCTTGAGTGCCTCGCGAGGTTCGCGAGCCAGGAGCAGCGCGTCGGCCAGGACCTGGTAGTGGCGCGGATGCCATGGCTCTTGCTCGACGGCTCGAGCCAACCAGGGAAGGGATTCCTTGGGATTGGTCCCGTGCAACAGAGCCTGGCCGAGGTCGGTGAGGAAAGCGGCCGACGGCTCGATTTCGCCGACGCGTGCCAAGCCCCACTGGGCGGCTTCGTGATACAGGCCGAGGATTCTCAAGAGACCCATGTAGGCCTCCACGAATTCGGCGCCGTGAAAGTCATCGAGAGAGGCGTCCAGGGTCCGGACTCGATTCAGAGCCACTTCTCGATCGCCCTTTCGAACCTCTTGGACGGCTCGTTGAACAAGTGCGACTGCTTCGCGTTCTGCCGGAGGGGGGAGGCCCTGAGTGGGGGAGGATTGTGAGGAATGCGGTGAGTCGTCGGTGGCAACAACGGGGGCCCTCCCTCGATCAGAAAGGAAGGGGGAGAGGTCGAGGGATTCGCGCAGCGGGCGCCATGCTTCCGCTTGCTCACGCTTCACCGCCGGGAAGCGATCGGTGGGGGCGTCCAGAGTTCGCGGGGACCAACGATGCCAAGCGATCTGAACCAGGCGCCCAGTCCGGAAGGTCCATCGCCAGGCGCCGGAATCGTCCTCCGTTGCATGCGGGTCTGGCAGCGGATCCCGCATCCCATTCTCTTTCCATCGGTTGTTGACGCCGACCAAAAGGCAAACCAAGTCGGGTTTCCCGTCACGAACCTGAGGGACCAGTCGTTGCAAGACTTCGGCGGAGTTTTGCCCCGGCCAGCCGCCATTCCAAACACTCCAGGAAGACTTGCCATCCGCCGTTTGGAGCAGTGTCTCCAGTTGCGACGGATAGGAGTACTTGCGATCCGTCGTCCCGATTCCGTAGGTGTACGAATCTCCCACGCACAGCACGCGGCGCCCTTCGCTCCAGGGAGCCGTGGGCCGGTTCTTCCACCAGAGGGCCGCCGCCACGAGCTGGAGCCCGACCTCGATCGTCACCAGCATTCCGATCAGAAGAACGGGGCCACCCAGCCATCGAGTTCGTCGCCGGTTGCTGATGAAGCTGCTCTCCATGATGCCCTTGGTCGGAGGGGCCCGAGCGATCCGTGGAACGATCGCAGACCTGATCGGAAGGCGGGGCCTCTGGTTCCCTCATGAACAGTATCGAGGCTTCCTGTGGGGGGGAGCGGAGAAACTCGCGCTGATTTCAAATGTTCGGGTTTTTCACGTCTACTCAGTTCTCCCAACCGTGTGGAGAATGTTCATCCACGGGTGGAGTCTCGGGCGAGGGGGACTGACGGTCCTTGCCGAGGACGTCTGGTTTCCGGGGCACTCCGCGCTTCCTGGTGACTCGAATCACGGGGACGCAAGCCCGTCGGGAACAACCGCAAGGCATCGACGTCTCGAGATGTCTTTCCGAGTGACACCATCTGGGCGCAACGCAACGAGATTGACGACCATGATTCATCGCGCGTGGGTTGGCAGCGTGCTGCTCTCGAGCCTTCTTTTCGTCGCGGCATGCGGCGGATCGGGAGGAGGGGGCTCGCCTGTTCCTGGATCCTCCAACGACAACACGCCACAGCTCCCGCTGGATCCGCCGCCGGAAGAGCCACCGCCACCAGAGCCCCCTTCGCAAGCTCCCAACGTCATCCTCTTGTACATCGACGACCTGAACAACGACCTGGGTTGTTATGGAAACCCAGTGGTCCAAAGTCCTCGCATGGATTCTTTGGCCGCTCGCGGGATGCGCTTTGATCGTGCCTATTGTCCATATCCCCTGTGCGATGCCTCTCGCATGAGCATGTTGTCCGGGCTTCGCCCAACCAGCGCGGGGTTGCTCAAGAACAGGGAGTACTTTCCTCCCGGTCCAGAGATTCAGGGCGTGCCGCTCTTGCCAGTGCAGTTCCGCCGCCATGGGTATCAGACGGGAGGGGTCGGGAAGATCTTCTCCAATACCCTCGAACACTTAGCTCATCCTGAGAACTGGGATGAGTACCACGACTTTGAAGACGACCCGGGGATTCCGCAACCCGATCCGAACCCCATTCCAGGAGAACGTGTTCTGGTGTGGGGAGAGTTCAAGAACGGGGCGGACGGCTCTCTCGGAAAGATGAGTGACACACACAACACCGATGCGTTCCTCGGGATGATGGAGCGATTCGAAGAGCCGTTTTTTCTGACTCTTGGAATCCGCAAACCACACAGTCCTTATGTGTATCCCGAGCGCTTTGGGTCGCTCTACAATCCGTCGACGGACGTGCCTCCTCTTCCTCCGGAGGAAGCCGGCGATGACTGGCGACGAGGGGTCCCTCTCGGGAACCTGGGGAACCAGGCAGGACTCCCTCCCGAGTGGGACAACGACCCGGATGGTGGACGCCGCGAGTTCACCGTGGCGTACTGGCGTCTCGTCTCGTACGTCGATGAGCAGGTGGGGCGGGTCCTCGACCGAGTCGACGAGTTGGGAATGGCGGATCGAACCATCCTGGTGCTGGTCAGCGACCACGGATTCTCTCTTGGGCACCATGGCCACTATGCGAAGAACGCCCTGTGGGACCGAGAAACCCGGGCACCGTTGTTGATCTCGGTGCCGTGGCTCACTCCCGGACAGAGCACCGAGGTCCCCGTCGATCAGATCGATCTCTACCCCACCTTGATGGAGCTGTGCGGTTTGTCGGTTCCCGCCGGTCTTGAAGGGGAAAGTCTGGTGCCGTTGCTCCGGGGAGAGTCGAGGCCATCTCCTGGGGTGGCATTCAGCATGTTGCAGACCAACGGCGTGAGCCGAGTCCACTTCATGTCGCGCTCGGAAGACGGTTACAAGTTCGTCCGTTGGGACGAGTCCGACGATCACATGCTGTACGATCTCAACAGCGATCCTGGCGAGTACCGCAATCTGTATGGAGATCCGGCGTACCAGCCCATCGTCGACAAGCACCTTCAGTACATGGCGGAAGAAGGGCTGTTGCGCGCATATTCCCACTTCGCCCGGGCGGGAGTTCCGGGATCCCTGGGTGTGCCCCGCGTCACCGCCTCCGATCGACCGATTCTGGGGACGACCATCGAATTGGACCTTGTCAGCTCTTCCCCGTCTCCGGAAGCGGGTGTGCTGGTCATGGGGCAGGGAGGGGGCACGACCGCCACGCCATTTGGCGGAAACTTCCTGACCAGTCAAATCCTGTCCTTGACGGACGTGACCCTGGACGCTGCGGAGAAACGAGTTTCGTTCGACATCCCCGACGACTCCGGACTCGCGGGATTCTCTCATCTCGTGCAGCTTGCGCAGACAGATTCCGGCGCCGCCAATGGCTACTCCTTGTCACGAGTGTTGCGGCTGTGGTTCTGGTCGGAGTAGTGACGTGGTTTCGAAGCCGGCCTCGTTGTCGAGACTGAGCAACGAAGAAAGTGGTCGGCGTTCCTTCCTCGTGGAATGCCATTCCGTCGCTTGACGCTGTTGACAATGCAGTTCACGTTTGATCGCAGGACCGACCACGAGCTCTTCCGGTGATCTCTTGCGAGAAAATGACTTTCTCTTCTCGTTTCTTTCGTCCTAAGACTCTTTCATTCTTGCTGGCGGACGCGCTGTTGGCTTCTTGGATCGGGCTTCAAGTCAGGTTCCGTGGTTCCTTGCGGCGAAGCGCGTCAGGGGAAAGCCACGCCGTGGGGGGCATGCGGAGAGGGGAAGGCAAGGATGAATTGGCGGACGACGTCTTTGTGCAAGGCTGGGTTGGTGGTCACAGCCGCGATGGCGATGGGGGTGATCGGACACGCGAGTCGTGCCGTGGATCGGGAAAGAGTGGTGGAGCAGTGGGAGCGTTCCTCTGTCCCGCACGTGGCGGATCAAGAGCTTGCTCCTCCGGGGGCCGTGTGGATCGGAGAGGAAGTGATCAACGGGGTCGTTTACTGCGTGTACATGACTTCCATGGGAATCTACAAGGAGCCTTGCGACGGATGATCGAAGGCCGGTGAAAAGGCCTCGGATGGCGGGCCCGTCCGCTCCCGAAGGGGGCGGGCGGGCACCCAGGGGCGTCAACGCGTGCGGTCGGGAGTCCAGCCGGGATAGGGAGACTTCGCGCCTCGCACCCCGAAGTCCGGTTGAGGATAGTCCGGGAGAGCCGAGGTTCTCTGATCGATCCGACAGTTGAGTTCGTTGACGTGCATCCACGACGAGCCGCGCAACGTTCGCCGCAGACTTCGTACGTCCAGTCCAAATTGGATTTGTCCGTCTCGGTTCGGGTAAGCCGTGAGGTCTTCTACCCACTCGCGGACGTTGTCTGCCAAACGCATCACGGCTTGCCCTTCCACGAGCGCGGCTCCAGATCGTCGGTCGGGGTCCGCCACCCAGCCCGCTTCGCCCTGTCCGACGTTGACGGATGCGGGACTCCGGTACTGAGTGGAATCCACGGCATCGCGCGAGAAGTGATTGCCCCACGGATAGACCCGGTTCTCGGTCGCGGATCCCTGAGCGGCTCGCTCCCATTCCCGGTCTGTCGGCAGTCGCTTTCCGGACCAGTTGGCGTAGCGGCTGGCCTGAGTCCAGCTCAAGCCGGAGACAGCCAACTGGCGGGTGCTCGACTCGGGGGGATTCTCATTCCATCCTGTGGGCCAGAGGTCCTGTTTTCCAAACCAGCCGTACCGGATCGCCTCGTCATAGAAGCGCTGGTACTGCTCATTGGTGGTTTCCGTGGGATCGAGGAAGAAGAGCGAGACGTCTTCTTCGGCTTCTCCATGATGGAAGCTCGGAGTGAAGCTCGCTCCGTAGAGAATGCGACTCTCCGGCACTTCGACCATGCTCTTGGTCACCTCGCGCTCTGAGCGGAGGAATGCCACCTGCGGAAGAATTGCTCGGTCCGGCAGGACCAGAAGCCGGAGAGTGGAGTGCCGTCGTGTGGCGGGATGCTGAACCACGAGTCTCCAGTCGCCGGCCGTCAGCCAAAGCGGCTCATCGTCTCTGCCGAGGTACCGAGGGGGAAGGATCCGTCCGGAGTCCAGCCGAACTGGTTGCGCGAACACTTCCCAGTCCGAGGCGTCGGCCTTGTCTGCGTCGAGGTCGATGACTCGAAGCGGAAGCTCATGGAGCTGCGAGGCGGACTGGTAGAGAGCGGCAAGTGTTGGTTCGCGAAGTTCGGAGCGGGGAGACGTGGAGCTGGCGTTTCCCTTGGCGTGCAAGAAGTCGGCAAAAGAGAGCGCCATCACCGAGGTCTCGGAGGGTGTCGAGGACGGCGGCGTGACAGGGGCGGTTGGCGAGACCTCTCCCTGCGGAGGGCCCGACCGGTCGAGCTGTCGGTCGAGACCGGGATCCAGGGCTTCCGCCGGCAAGTGCTCGCGCTGCAACGCCTCTTGGAGGTTGACGAGCTGTTGGGCGAACTCGGTTTCCCTGCGAGGCGCGGTCCCTGCCGCCACCCGCTCGACCACGTGCCATTGGCTTTCGAGAAACTCAGAAACCAGGGCCACTTGATTCGGCGAAGGCTCCTCGTGAACTCGCTTGCCGGGCCAGAACAGAATGGAGAGGGCCGCGACCAGTGTCGCGGCAACAAGACCCGTGGCAATTCGCCGACGCCGAGGGGGTCGCGCGCCCGAGGGCAAAGGGACGACCGACCCGAAGCCTTTCAGCGGTCGGCGAAGCGACTGGCAGCTTGCTTCGAGCTCCCGATGCCCCTCCAGCATCGAGACAAGGATCTCGCGCAATTCCGGGTTCTGCTCGAGCATTGCCTCGGGAGAGAGCCCAGGATTGCGCTCCCTCGCCTCGAGGTACTCCTCGAACCGCCGAATGGCTGCGTCGATCTGTGCTCGCGAGCGTTGACTCATCAGGGAAGGATCTCTTCGCGTCGCAATCCTGGCTTCTCAGCCCTATGAATCGCCATTGTCTTGGAAATCGCCAGAAAATGGCAGGCAGCCGAACTGGCAATCAGTGCCGGGAATTCTCTGATTTTTCTGGCGATTCCTCGATGCGACCTGCTTCTTTGTTGGGTTTGTGAGTGATTGAGCAATTCTTGCCCACTCCTTCGGAGGTCACGTTGACGAAAGAGCCTTCGATGTGTTTGAGTGATAGAGGTGAGAGACCGACGACGAGCCCCCGATTTCGACCCTGAGCTTGCCGATCTGCTGCTTCGCGCCAAGCGTGGCGATGAGGGAGCAAGGGGAGAGTTCTTTCTTCGGGTTTGGCGCCTGATCGCTCTCACGGCTCAATCTTGCCTGCCCGCCCGATCTTCCCCTCTGGTGGAGCGCGAGGACATCATCCAGGACGTTTGGTTGTCGGTAAGTCAGGCCGTGGATCACTTCGAATACGAGGGGACCTCCAGCCTGCTCTGTTATCTCCGTCAGAGTGCGTTGCGAATGGCGGCGAGGCGCCGCGGAGAACTCGAGGCCAAGAAGCGAGATGTCCGCAGAAACGAGCCGCTCCGAGAAATCGTGGACGAGAGGGACCCGGCAACGTCTGCGATCGCAAGAGAGGCGGATGAGCGTCTTCTGCGAGCGCTGCAGCAGCTTTCATTCGAGCAGGCGGAGATGTTCCGGCGGGTCGTTCTCGAGGGGGCGACTCGAGTCAGCGCTGCCGGGGAACTGGGAATCCCGGAGACGTCAGCTCGGCGCCATCTGAGCCATGCCAAGGCTCGACTGGCCTATTTGCTTGGTCACGACCGGCGATCCTGATTGATCCACCCTGACCGATCTAAACGGCTGTCAGGGAATGCTTTGTGACGGATCAGGGGCGCCTCGCCGAACTTTCTTGGCGTTTTCCCGGACCACCTCGCTTTACACGGATGACGAGAGAGGTTGTGCCGGGTTCCCGTGAGTTGTCTTCCCCTCCTGACGATTCACGAGGCTGCATCGTCCCATCGGCACCGGTCCTACGATGCTCATGCATCGAGCTTTGTCGCACCTCTCAGGGAAGTTGAGATGTTCGTTCGATTCGTCACGCCCTCGACAGGCGCTGATGGATCGAGCCCCACCAAAAAGAACCCCAACAAAAAAATGAATGAGTGCAACTTTTCGCCTCTTCGCGACGCGAACGATGGAAGCCGAAGCCTTTCTGCGATCGAGCGATAAAGGATGGTTGCAAGAAACCGTCCAACGGATGGACGGTGGAACCTTTCATTCCTGATGCCCCGGACACAAGGGGATGCTAGCAAGAGGTTAGGAAGAGGTGAGCGGGATGTGGAAGCATCCCCAGGATAGAGGTGAAGGAGAATGCAAGAGGAGTTTGAATCCTCGGTGCGTCGTCACTGGCCAACCCTCGCGAATCTTGTGGAGCGATTGGAACAGCGTGCCATCGTTCGTTCCTTAATCCGAAACAAGAACAATCGGACTCGCGCCGCGCGGGAGTTGGGAATCCCCAAGTCCACCCTCTACAACAAGATTCGCCGCTACTCCATTTCTGTTCGCCAGGGAGACGACGGCGAGCTGGTGATTTCCGCCACAAAGAAAGCAAGGTGGGTCAACGGTTCTCATCCGACGAGCAATGGCAACGGGGATCTGCGCGAGCGCTCCCATCACCATTGAGTCTCCTCCCGTCGAGTTGAGACATCCCTCGATTTTGTCTTTCAAGCGCAGAGAGCGCGGCAGCGAGAGCCGCCGCGCCCTCCTCGGCGATCTTGCACCAGAGTGCGTTGTCGGTCCGCCATCAGCCTTGGAAGGGCTTGGCCGGCGGTTCCGCCGAAAGGCTCGGGGGAGCTTCGTCGGCACTGCTGGTGTATCCCAGGTCCCGTACGACGCTCGCGATGGGGGACTGCAGGATCCGGCCGATCCAGAGTCCCTCGAGAGGAAACAGTGCCACGAGGGTGATCAGCACCCCCAGAGCCCTGGGCCAGTTGTTCATGGCGAAGACGGGGACCAGGATCGAGAAGCCGAGGCAAACTCCTAAGAGGATTGCCCGTTGCCGCTTGAATGCGGGCCCGTGATCCCTCGATCGGAGTTCCCTCCAAACCTTGGCTTTCTGGTTTCGATCCAGCGCCAGTTCTGTGGGGACGAAGCTCCAAAGGAGCCACTGGGCTCGCCACTGCGGGGTCTCGCTCGGCATTCGGAATCTCCTTGTCGGGCTTTCTCTCGCAGTGTACGCCGCCCGTCCGGATGAATCACTGTCCCGCGCATTCTTCTCATTGGTTGGTTCCGTAGATGTCGCATTTTTCGATGGCCTCGAGTTCCTCGGTGCAGCCGGAGGCGTTGTAGCAGGCAACCAGTGCCGCGTTTGCGCTGGCGGTGGCATTCCGGAACGCATTCTGGGCCGAGGCTTGGGCGTTGAGGAAGTTTCGTGCGGCTCGACTCTCCGCCGTCGATCGGCGGTTCTTGGCCTCGTTGATCTTGACGGCGAGACTGGCGGCACAGGCAGCCACCGCGATCGCCTTGGTGGTAATGGCGGCCAAGATGCAAGGGGGGGCGAGCACACCAAGGACGGCGCATCCGGCCATGGCGGCGACCATTGTCGCCTCGGCCGCTGCCACACAGAATCCGAAGGCGGTCGCCGCGGAGGACTTGGAAGACTGGAAATCGATGGACGCATCAGCAACGGCGAGGTGGTAGTTCGCCACCGATTCGCTCACGGCGTCGTTGTAGGTTTGTTCCGCTGCTGCGATCTGAGCGTTGTACGCGCTGGTGCAGCCCTGGCAATCCTCATTGCCATCGTCGACGTCGTAGACCTCCACGCATTCCTCGATGGGGCCGGTGCTCGCCGACACGGACTCCGGCTCGGATTCGGAAAGAAGTCCATTCGCGAAATCATGGAGGGAAGTGTCGAACTCGGGAACCATCCAGTGGAGCCGTCCTCCGGAAGAGGCCGCGTCATCGAAGGAACTGACCGTTCCCGTCAGTTCGAGGGAGCCCGCTGGGCCCAACAAGGTCCCCTTGATCGAACCGGCCTGAAAGCCAGACGATCCCATCCATTGAGCCGTGGCCGCGTCGACTTCGCTGGATGGATTGGGGACCTGCTGAAATTCTTCCACGACGAGTGTGAAGGCTTGGTTGTGCTCGTTGGCCCCGGTGTAGGTTCCCGGTCCGGTGACCTCGGTGTCGAGGAGGAACGTCGACTCGTTTGCATCGAACGCAGATCCAAACGCGTCGAGATACAGGGAGTCGTAGAACTGAAGAATGTCCCCCTCGGTGGGAATGCGAATGGGAGGCGCCTGCTTCTGAATCTCGAGCGAGCGACCGAGTTGGCCGATGAGACCCACCATGGCGGGAGACTGCGCACGGATCGGCATGGCGGCAAGATTGCTCGATGCGAACGGCAACACACTGGAAATGGCGAGGATGATCCAAGAGCGATGATTCATGACACTCTCCTTCAAGAGTAAGACCTATGGGATTGTCTTGACGCTCTTGAAGGACAGTGGTTTCACGAGACCGCAGACAAATCTCGTCGGCGTTCGGGGATCGTGAAACGACGTTCTGGTCTGGATTTCTCATTCGTGCGCTTCGTCTCGGTGGATGGTTTCCCGAGGAACGCATGTTCTGCTTCGTCGACGTTCGTGGTTTCTGCTGGCGTGTCGGCCGAATCCAGGGAGGGCACCGAAGCTTGTCGATTTCACCAGGCGCCAGCCCCGACGTGGCGGAGTGGCGCCTGGTGGTACGCAAAGACACTCGTTGGCAAGAAAGCTCTGCCGCGACTCACCTCTTGCGAGGAGATCACCGAGCGCGCGAGTTCCGGCTCGATCACTCCACCCAGTAATTCACCACCTGAAACTCGTGAATCTCACCGTCGACGCGAACTCCCTCGACGTACGCGTAGATCCCAAAGGCGTAGGCGTTGTCGAGGAACGAATCCCCTTGAATCGCTCCCACGGAGCCGGAGTAGGTGGTGGACTCTCCGCTCGTGATGGTCATGGTTTCGGATCCGGACACTCCCACGGAGAAGCCGGCGATGGCGGCGCCCGAGGTGACTTCGACCGAGACCTCCATTCCCAGGCTGAACGACTGCCCATCCTCGAACTCTTCGGAAACCTCGAGAATCACCTGGGTCGAACCCGTTCCTTGCCCCACGCCGACCGGTCCGTCGAAAAGCTTGCTCCCGGTTCGCCTCAGGGTGGCGTCGGCCCGCGCACGAGAGGGGTAAGAAGCGATGTCCCCGACTTGGTGAGTCAGCACTTGGTTGTCGATGATGAGGGCCCCGTCCGGAACGTGGTCGTTGTAGAACTCCCGCTCCACTTGCAGGGTGACCAGATTGCGAGGAATGCTGATCACGATTTCTGCACCAACCAAGTCGGGGTCGGGGTGGGAGAGGATGGTGAAAAAGTACTGGTCCAAGGGGACGGTCGAGAACACCACGAGATCTTCTTCGGGACCGCTGTTGAAGATTACGGTCTTGGACAGACTGTAGGACTGGCTGGCAAACTTGGTGGCTTCGGCGGTGATCGTTGCCTTGAACTCGGCCTCGAAGGGGAGGATCTTGGCGTCAACCTTGACGCCGGCGGTCGCCGAGGCGGACACCGTCATGGATCGCTCTTCCGTGGAGCCACTGGAGGTCGTATTGCCGAATGCGGTGGAGCATCCATCCAGGTTCTGGCCAATCCCGGAACTGCAAGGTGGTGCCGCGAGTGCAGCGAGGACGATGGGCTCGGTGAAGGTGAATTCATAGCGCCCCTCCGAATACTGCAGCACCGCGCCGTCGGTGCGAACGTTGACCGGCAGCAAAGCGGGCAGACTGTCGTTCTCCCGAGCAAGGCGATACTTCCTGGCTGGGGGAAGGCCCCGGGTCTCTTCGATCTGTGAGTAGCCGTAAACCTGGACCTCCGCGCCGTTGTAGAAAGCGACGTCCTCTCGATCGTCGGCGGTGAAGTAGCCAGTCACCATGTCGGTGTAGCCGGGCCCGAAGTGACCAACGCGCGAATTGAGCACCGAGTTTTCGGGCATCGACAGTTCCTTGTTCCACTGCCATGGACCGGCGGACCAGTCTTCGAACAGATAGAAGTTGACCAAGACTTCGTCGGCTCCGTCCCCGTCGATGTCGATCGTGTTGACGTGATCGTAGGAGACGCTTCCTTCGTATTCGATGTCGCGGAAGTAGTTGAAGGACTTGTGTCCGATCACCTCCATGTCGTGGACCGCGTCGTCAAGGGCATACAGGGCATGGATGACGTCGAAGGCGTTGGCATGAATGTTCACCACTCCCGCGATCACCACTTCGTTCAATCGGTCTCCATCAATGTCTCCGATGTCCAGGTCGGCGGTCTGAACCGTCCCATTGCCTTCGGGGTCTTTGAGCTCTCCCGAGGCCAACACTTCGAGGTCCGTCCCCCAGTCGTCATAGACCACGTAGTGGGCGAGTCCGACGTATCCGCCAAATCGGTCCGCGTAGCCGGTGATCGCCACCGCCAGCTCGTGGGCGTTGTCATAGTCCAGATTGCCGGCGACCAGCTCCGTTCGCAGCATGCTGTCCGGAGCCCCATGGGTGACGTCGATGGTTCGGGTGTACCTGCCACGGACCAATGCCCCCTGATCTTCATCCGGAATGACGAACAGGATGTCGACCGTCTTTCCTTGGGACAAGCCAATGGCCAACTCAGCGGTTCCGTTGCCTGAGAAGTCTCCGCAGGCGACGCCGACGTGCTCTGGAATGGTTCCGCGGCTCGTGAGCAGGTAACGCTCGACGGAGAACCCTTGGCCCTCGTCTTCTCCCACGTCGAGCCAGACCTCATCCCCGACCAGGTAAACCGTCAGGATCTCATGCAGGCCATCTCCGTCGAAATCACCCGACGCCATCGAGCGGTCGTTGAGCGGGAAGCCGAGCGGGCGGGTGGGGAAGCTACCGCGCGATGCCGGCGACGGGCGTCGATCCAGGACTTCTTCGGTGTACTGGTCGTTCGTCGGGTCGCTTTGATTGAGGCGACGAACTTCGATCCCGTATTGAGGGTCGTCGTTTCCGGTGTCCTCGAGTCCCTGGAACGCCAGCTCGTGGGTGATGTCGATCTCTGCGCAACTCCCGAACGGAGAGAAGTCGTCGGGGAGCTCCTCGTCCGTTTGGGAACGTCGCCGGCTGGGGGTTGTGTCGACACCCAGGGCATCCAGGGACTCGGACACCGAGAGTTGGGAGGTCGACACCGCCGGGGCGGGAGTTCCCCCTCCTCCTCCCCCTCCGCCACACGAGGCCAGGACGCCCGCCATGGCAAAACAGAGAGCACCAAAAATCGTGGCGGAATCGCCGCGCGGGAAGGAACGAGACATGACCAGCTCCTGGGGAACGGGATTGCGGGTGTCAGGGCCGACGGTCGTCGACCCGCCTCCAGGAGTGGCACGCAATGCGGAGCGGTCGCCCTTGGCGATCTCTGAGAAAAATCAGAACTCGGCGCGAATGGACAGCTTCTGGACCACCGGGCGAGGGGTGTCCTTGGTCACCGGCTGGTCTTCGGCGGCCAGGTCGAAGGTGACCCGGTAGCGCAAGAACTGCATCGAGTTCGCGATGGTGGGCGAGGGGGCCCAATCGGTCACCGTGTCCGGGTCGATTTCCTTCGAGCCTTCGGTGATCGCGCGGGCACCTTGGAACTGGACGCGAACCGTGGCATTGGTCGGAATGAAGTGAGCCTTGGGCTCCAGTCCGGGCCGAAACGTCCCCGGATTGTTCGGGTCCTCTTGGCCGAGGAAGTCGACGCGAATGTCAATCTTGTCGGGCTCGATCACGAAGCCTTGATCGTCGGTGGGAACGTAACCCTCGTTGTCGAGTCCGCGGAAGAAAAACACCGGATTGGTGTTCGCCGGGGGGCGTTTCGTGACTCTTCCCAGGTCGTACCAGCGAGACACGGCCTGACTCACATCCGTGAACTGGGAGGGATTGCGCAAGTTGCTCTTGTCGACCCAAGAGGCTCTTGGCACGACGTTGGCATCGCTGGCAACGTTGGCGGTCTTGCCTGCGGGTACCTGGAGCTGAATGATTCCCGCGCCGCCATCCCCTCCGGCTCCGGGGTTGCTGCTGGACATCTGCACGCAGTTGAGAACCCAGCCGCGCCGCTTGGTCGCCGCACGACCCGGGCCTCCACGAACGTTGAGAGTCGCGCCGCTGGTGACGTCAATGCTTGTGGCGGAGCGCAGAACGATCGCTCCCCCGGATCCTCCGCCACCGGACCCTCCGTAGTTGCTGCACCCCAGGGCCTCGCCACCAGCACCGCCGCCACCCGCGCAGGCGATGCGGCCTGTGGGCTCCATGGTGATCGAGCCGAGCGCTTCGATGGCCAGCGCGCCGCCTCCGCCGCCACCCCCGCCACCGCGAGAATCACCCACGCTGGAAGCGAACCGGGTGTCCGGAAAGTTCATGAAACGATCCGGCTTGCAGAGCTGGTTGTTGCGTGGGTCGGCGTCGGTCTTGCACCAATGGCCGCAGTAGTACCCGTCCAATCCTGTTCCGCCGGCACCTCCTCCTTGTCCACCGTGGATTTCCTGGCGTTCCCCGAGCGGGCCGAGAAAGTCGTTGGAGCTGATCTCGTCGACAAACACCGGTGCTCCGGGGAGCCCCGATTCGAGCACGTCGTACTGGGCGTGGGTTTCCGGCCTCCGCAAGATGAAATTGCCCTGGCCATCCGTGATGACGTTGCCTTCGCCGACCACGGTTTGTTTGCCCGGCCGGAAGAAGGAACCACCTCCGCCCCCCGGTGCTTTGTACCCGTTGGAGTGGTTGTCCACGCTGCCCGAGAACCCGGCGAGTTCATCGCAGTTGACCTCGCGATCCCGGCCGTACAGATCATCGTCCGTGAACCGGCGGACGCAGACCACCTTGTTGCGGCGCGTCTCTTCGACGAAGCCCTCGGGACACGGCACGCCTTCTTCTTTTTCGAACACTTCTTCGCCGCGATTCGTGTCCAGGATGCCGGACTGACCGCCCTGGCCGCCAATCGCCTCTCGATTCGACGGACCCCATCCCTGACCGCCCCGCGGGGGAGAAACCAATGCCAGCGGATCGCCGAGGTTGCCGCGGTAATAGAGGGGTTGGCCGTCGCCACCCCGACCTCCTCCGCTGGCGGCTTGACCACCGGGCAAAGGAGCCACGGCCGAATCGAAGGTGTTCTCGTCCGTTCCTCGCGACCCCAGCAAGTTGATCTCCCCGGCGATGGTGACGTTTCCGGTGGCACTCAGGATCAGAGGATTGGGACCCTTGGGGATCACGACCACCCCTTCCGGGATGTCGATCTCGGAGAACGGGAACACACCGCCTTCGATGACCATGCCCGGGGGGGCGGAGGGGGTGGAGCCGTCGAGCAGGGGAAATGTCTGACGGCTGGTGTCGAGGACGACCGTGCGGATCTCCGACGGCCGATCCGGCGGCGGGGGCGTGAACGGGCCGAGTTCGCCTTCTCCGCGAAACAGGAAACCCGGCTCCAACAAGTTCGAATCCAGCTGATCCCATTGCGCGAGCACAACCCCCGGATCGACATCGGCAGTTTCTTGTCGATCGCGGCCATCGAAGTCTTCGGAGAGCACGTCGCGGATGACGCCGGAAGGAGCGTTGGCGACGGTGAAGGTGGCGGCCACGGTGGTGGCCGGCCCGGCGCCCTCGCCTTGGGACAAGCCTCGAACCTGGGACGGATACTCCAGGGAAAGCAAGTGGCCGAAGGGAAGGATCCCGTGAGGCTCCACTTCGACGACCGATCTCTCCAGAGTGTTCTCTTGCAGCCGCACTGTGATTCCCAAGGAAAGGCCGGTGGGAGAATCCGGGCTTCGGTCTTCCAGGTCGACCAGTCGGAACCCATCCAGGTTTGTCTGCTGCGGATGGATTGGCCCATCGAAGGTCAAACGGAACGAACGTCGCGCGGGGAATCGCTGGTCTGGATCCCCGTAGAGTCCGGGGGAGATCCCCGTGGCGCCATCGAGTGGATTGGTGTTTTGCAGTCGAGGTCGTCGCGGAGCAATTCCGCGGAAGAAGTCTGACGAGTTACTGGTGGTCCGGAACGTGACCAGTACGTTGCGAGGGTTGCTCGGATCGGCGGAAGCCGAAGCCAGCGAGGCATCGACGGCTTTCACGAACCCCGGCCAGGTCCCAGGCCCCACGCCAATCGTGTAGGAAGTTCCGGGCCGGAGCCCGGCTCCTCCGCTGTCGAATCCTCCCACCACGGGTTCGCGAGGAAGGTCCGGAGTGAACGTGACACGATTCTGTTCCACGGAGAAGCTGCCGGGAACCTCGGACCCACGAAGGTCGCGAATTCGAATGCGATCCGGGGTCACTTGGTTGGGGTTGGGGCGTCCACTGAACTCCAAGACGATCTGCTGCACGAGGGGAGCGGCCAAGGGCGCTTGGAGTTCCGGCTCCGGGTTCACATTGCTTGGATCGGGAAAGCTGATGGCGGTGAGGGTCGCCGTTTCGTCGAATCCCGACGAACCACCTCCGCCGCCACCGCTGCAAGCTGGAAGGATCAGTGAACTCAACGCGGCGATGGTCACCGCGCGTTGCAGCCGTCGAGTCAAAAGGACTGGGGGGGAGTTGGCAACCATGGGCGGTCGTGCCTGGGAAAAGGGGCGGAGACCCTTCAAATAAGCCAACCGAGGGGCCAGAGCAAGGGCTCCTTGGCCGGTCGCCGGGCACGCGTTTCGCTACCCAGGGACCCATGGTGTCCGGGCGCACATCTTGGCGGGCGCCGAACACCAGAACCGTGACGGTTCGCGCGGTTTCGCTCAGTCATGTCCACCCGGGGGCGTTCGCGTCCCAACTCGGTTGGACAGGCAGCGAAACCCACGTGATTCATCAACCGACGGCAAGTGGCCCGAGCCGTTCCTTCTCTCGGTGGCCTTCCATGGATCGGTTCAGACTCTGAGCGCGTCTCGGGAATCGGGTGCAAGGAAGTGGTCGTCTCCGGTCACCAGTGACGGCCCGTGGCATTCGGTATCGCAGGCTTTCGAACGAGCGCGGGCGGCCGGAGAGCAATCGACGTGGCGACAGGGATGAGAGGGATCGAGATCCGTTGGAAACTCCACGTCCCCGGGAGGATCCCTGCGGGGGTCGCCTGCTGACTCTGCTCACGGAGTCGCCGCTGTCTTGCGGCGGAACGTTTCCATGCAGAACAGGTAGATGGTGGGGACCACCAGGAGCGTCAATGCCGTCGACAGAATCAAGCCGAAGATCATGGCCCAGGCCATGCCGGCCCACATGGGACCCCCGAACAGAGCGAGGGGAAGCATCCCCGCGACGGTCGTCAGCGTTGTCAGAAGGATCGGCTTCATCCGTTGACTGCCCGCCTTGGCGATGGCGTCCCGCAGCGACGCTCCTTCTCGCACGTTGCTCTCGATGAAGTCGATCAGAATGATCGCGTTGTTGATCACCACCCCCGCCAGTGAAATGATCCCGAGGCTCGGCATGAAGCCCAGCGGCCATCCGCTGACGAACAGTCCCAGGAGTGCACCAATCAAAGCCAAGGGCACCGTGGTGAGCACGACCAGGGGTTTAATCACCGAGTTGTATTGCGCAATCAACACCAGCAGGATCAAGAAAAAGCTCAGGGTGAAGGCCTTCGAAATCTTCACCGAGGACTTTTGAGTTTCCTCGAGTTCCCCGCCGTCTTCGAGCCGGTAGGAAGCGGGAAGGTCCGTCAAGATCGCTTCGAGCTTGGGGCGAAGCTCCGCGGCGACGGCGTTGGCCAAATAGCCATCCTCGATCTGACATCCCACCGTGATGGTCTTGATCGAGTTGCGCCGTGCGATGACCGCCGGTTGCCAGGTGGGGACGACCTCGGCCATCGTGCTCAGCGGGACCTTGCCCGAGGCGCCGTTGACGTAGACTTCGGTCAAGTCATCAAGCAGGCTGACCCGTTGGCTCTCGCGGACCCGCAACACCACGTCGACCTGGTGATCTCCTTCCCGAAAGGTCGTCAGGTGAGCGCCGGAGATCAGCGAGTCCATGGTTTGGGCAACGGCCAAATTGGTGACTCCCGCAAGGTTGGCGGCCTCGGGATCGATTCGTACGTCGACCTGGATGGCGTCGTTGCGCCAGTCGGTGTTGGGGTTGACGACCCCGGGAACGGTTCGGCAGACCTCGATCATCTCCTCGGCTTTGGTACGAAGCACGGCCGCGTCGTCACCGGTCAGTCGAAACTCCACCGGGGACGCGACCGCGGGCCCGAGATTGAACGGCTTGACGTCGATGCGGGCCCCGGGGATCTCGGACACGGCGCTGGCCAGTTCCTGGGCCCAAGGTCGCGAAAGAAACGGGTCGGTCGTATTGACGACGATCAAGCCGTAGTTGGTGATGTCCTGTTCGGGGTTCGTCGTCAGATTCAAGCGCGGGCCACCGGTGCCGACACAGGTCAACAGATTGCGCAGGCGAACCACCTCTTCTCCGTCCACCTGAGTCACGGCACTGTTCAAGATCAACTCTTCCACAGCGCTGCATTTGGATTCGGTGGCCTGAAACGAAGAGCCTTCGGGAAGCCAGACATGGACGAAGAACTGATTGCGGACTCCTCCTGGAAAGAACTGATTGCCGATCACCGGGATCAAGAACAAGCTCGCGACGAACATTGCCGCGGCCCCGCCCATGGTGAGCAAACGGTGGCTCATGCACCAGCGAACCAGGCTGCCGTACAGGTCGACTTTGGGACGCGCGTCGGTGGGTTGCGACTTGAGGCGTAGGAGCCGTCGCCACCAGCTCGGCTTGCTGCTTTTTGGGGGCGACGCTCGCAGTAACCAGAAGCACATGATCGGCGTCACGGCCATGGCGACGAAGTAGCTAACGATGAGGGTGGTTGCCACGACGATCGGAAGGCTGCGGATGTACTCTCCCGTCGACCCCACAATGGTCAGCATGGGGAGGAACGCTGCGACGGTGGTTCCCGTGGAAGTGAGGATCGGAATCGCCAGGTTCCACGCGCCCCGAATCACCGCCTCGTCTCGGGGCCCGCCATTCTGAATCTCTGCCAGTGCGTTGTCTGAGACAACGATGGCGTTGTCCACTAACATGCCCAGAGCGATGATCAAGGAAGCGATCGAGAACTGTTCGAGCTCTACCCCAAGGAAGCTCACGATCAAAATCGAAGTGATCATGCACAAGGGCACCGCGGTCGCCATGATCACGGCCGGACGCCATCCCATCATCAGCAGGGCCACCAGCAGCACGATCACAATGGCTTGCCAGAGATTGGTCACGAAGTCGGAAACCAGGGTGTCCACTTGTTGGGGGAGATCATTGACGATGGAAAGTTCCACGTCCGGCGGAAGAATGTCTCGCTTCAAACGAGCGATGCATTGCTGGATCTCCTCTCCCATTGCCACCACGTTGAATCCGGACTTCATGGTGACGGTGACGACCAGGCATCGCTCGGGGGCCGACTCGGCGCTGTGGAAGCGATACTTCGAACGGGGAGGATCCCGGTAGTCACGACGCACGCGGATCGGCAGATCGCCCAGCCGCACCGGGACGTCGCCATCCTGGAGGTCCACCAGAACTTCGCGGATTTGTTCGATGTCCTGAAACTCGCCGGCCGGCTTGAGAGTGAACCTCGAAGAGCCGGTGTCGATCTCTCCCCCGGCGGAAACGATGTTGCGTTGGTCGAGGAGTTGGCCGAGTTCGTTTTCGGTCAATCCCACCTTGCTCCACTCAGAACTGTCGACTTCGAGGTAAATGACCTCTTCTTGAATCCCGTGGACGGTCGCTCTCGCGACCGATTCCACGGTCTTGATCTCGTCCTTGACCTTCTCAGCCAAGACCTCGAGTTCGCGATCGCTGTAGGGTCGTTGAATCTCTTGACGGCCCGTCGTGGGGACTTGGTAGAGCGAGAGCACCACTGCATCCACGTCGCCAAAGTCCGAGTTCACGAATGGTTTTCGGCAGCCGTCCGGGAGCGAAACCTGATCGACTTTGGCGCGCACCTCGTCCCACAGCTGATCGACCGCGAGAACGGTCTCGTCGATGTCCACGAAGACGTAGGAGACTCCCGTTCGGGACTGGGACCGAATCTCCTCGACCTCGTCGATTTCGGCGATGACCTCTTCGAGCGGATCGGTGACCAGGTCTTCGACTTTGACCGCGGTGGCACCGGGCCAACGGGTGGCCACCACGCAAGTGCGAATGAGGATTTCTGGGTCCTCTCGACGAGACATGGTGAGGAACGTCTGCGCCCCGGCAAACAGCGAGACGGCGACGACGGCCAGGACGATCACCCGGCGCCGCACCGCGAAACTGGTGAGGTTCATTCCGCCGCTCCGACCGCGCGCCAAGGAGCCCGGGGAACCACGCGGACTGCGGCGCCGTCCTCCAAGTAGTGAATGCCCTCTACGACGATCGCGGTCCCGTTCGTCAGACCCGGACCTTCGATCCGACGCTGCTGTCCGGAGCTTTCGTGGACGGACACGTTCACCGCGCGGCAGCGCCCGTCTTCGATCACGAACACCTGAGTGCGATCATTGAGGGTGCGGACCGCTTCAACCGGGACGTAGAACCCGGGCGGGAAGCTGCCCCAGTCGAATTGAACCGGTACCAAGTCGCCGGGTCGCAGAAGCCAGTCCCGGTTCTCCAGGCGGACCGTTTCGCGTTGGTTCACCGCGGGATTGACCAGCAGGAGCTCAAACTCGGAGAGTTCGTCGCTCACCACCTCGACGAATGGGAAGTCAACGAACATGCGGAAGTGATCGGTACGCTGCACCGGAACCCGTTCGGGCTCGAACGTTCGTGAGAAATCGCCGGTCGCTTGCGGGCCGACTTTCACACCGGGCAAGCGATAAACGTAGTCCTGACCGTCCTCCTGGACGATGCACGCGGTCTGCACGAAGATGGGCCCCGGCTGGCCTTCTTTGTCCTTCAAGACCGGAAAGATGCGATCGGCGAGGGTCGTTCCGTTGCCTTCGTCGGCTCCACGACGCAGGTTGCGCAGCGCGACGTCGACTCGGAAGGTATGGGTGGACGGGTCCGCAACTTCGGACTTGGCATAGATCCAGCCGTGGACCACCGGTTCACTGGTGAACTGGTCGAGATCCGTTGGTTTCAGCGCTGCCTGCCCGCCGGGGAGAATGCGGCGACTCTGCTCGGCAGAAACAGTGACCAGGACCTTCACGTAGTCGAGCATGGTCAGGGTGACGACCGGCTGACCGGGGGACACGTAGCCACCGGTGCCGACGTGACGTTCCGTGATGCGTCCGCTGTAGGGAGCGTGGACCACGCAATCGGCCAGATCCGTCTGGGACTGGGTCACGGCCTGGACGAGCTCCCGAATCTCTGCCTTGCTCTGCTCGATCCGGGCCTTTTTCAAGGCCAAGTTGGCTTTGGCCGTCGCGACTTGCGCTTCGTTCGCCGCGAAGGCTTCTCGCGCGGCGGCCAGGGCCGCCGTGCTGTTGTCGAAGGTGGCGGTCGCTTCGTCCATCTCTGCCTGGGAAACCGTGCGCGACTCGAGGAGGTTCTTCATGCGTTCGTATTGAGCCTGGGCCAAACGCAGGCTCGCTTCCGCCGCTTTCACGTCTTGAGCAGCGGCTGATTCCTGAGCGATGGCTTGGTCGATGGCAGCCACGGCGACGGTGTCCACTTCGATTTGCTGCGCTTCCAGGCCCTTGCGTGCCGACGCCAAACGCAACGTGGCGGCCTCCAGCGCCTGTTCATGGCGAGTCGGGTCGAGGCTGCCAATGATGGCTCCTTCCATTCCTGGAAGGATCTCCCCTTCGCCATTCCTGGTGGGGCCTTCGAGTTCCTGGCCAAGCTCGCGGACGAACACGACTCGCCCGCCGACCTCGAAGCCGACCTGCTCTTCGCGCAAGGGGGCGACCACCCCCATGATGTTGCCAGGGAGCGCCGGGGAGCTTTCTTCGAGGACCCACTGGGTCACGGGCACTTGACGTTCGGCGGCCTCGACAGGCTCCTCGTCACTCCCGCAGTTCGCCACGACCATTGCGGCTGCCAAAGACAAGAAGGGGCGCCGGATTCGATTCGTCATGTCTTCGACTCGTTCTGCGTGGAGGGGAGAGGCGACGGGTCGTCGGAGGATGGTTCGGGGAGAGTTTCCTCGCCCGTTTCAAACTCGTCGATCGAGGCTGGTTCGACGGGGGTTTCCACGGCGACGGAGCGATCTCCTGCCACCGGCCCCAGAATGCCCAGAGCAAGCTGCAGCTGCAGACGCGCCAAGGTGTGATCGTGGATCGCCTGGTAGTACAAACTCCGCGCCTGAGTGACCGCGGATCGGGCATCGGTCACTTCCACCAGCTTGCTGGCTCCTTCGCGGTAACGAGCCGTCACGATGCGCAAGGCTTCTTCGGCTCGGTCCAGGTTGAGCTCCTGGGAGCCGACGAACTCTTCTGCGTTGCGCAAGTTCAAGATGGCTTCTTGCACTTCCAGCTCAACCCGTTGCTCGGCTTCGAGCAGGTCCACGTAGCGCTGCCGCAGAAGGGCTTTCTCACGAATGACGTTGCCCTCGCGGGCCAAGCCATCCAGCAATGGCCAGCTGACTTGCACTCCGCCCACGGTGTTCCCGCCGAACTCGTCCACGCTGCCGGATCGGGCATGGGGACGGGTCCATTGATGTTGGAACACGGCGTCGGCTTGGGGGAAGTAACGGCTGCGGGCAATGGCCAGGGCCTGTTCCTGGATGCGCACGTTGGCCTCGACCTGAAACAGATCGGCGCGGTTCTTGTGGGCGATCTCCATGGCGCGCTCGAAGATTGGCTTCATCGCAAAGAATTCCAGGGTGTCGGTCAAGTCGACCTGGGATTTCTGGCTGACGCCCATTGCTTTGAGCATGCGCGCACGGGCCAGGTCCCGGCGATTCTGTTGGGCGATCATCTCCGCCTCGAAGTTGGAGAGATCGACCTGGGCGCGGAGCACGTCGTAGTCCGAGACCAGACCCTGTTCGAGTTTGCGCCGGGCGTTGTCGAGCTGTTCACTCGAAGACACCACGGCTTGCTGGTTGGCTTCCACCAGGAACTGGCCGAGCAGTACCTGGTAGTACTGAGCCGCGACTTCGAAAATCGTCTGTTGGACGGAGTCGCGAACGATCTCGTCGGCGAGGACAGTGGCCAGCTGGGCCGCCCGCCGGCGGGCGACGCTCGCGCCGCCGCGAAACAGCGGCTGGGAGATGTCCAGTCCTGCGGAGTATTCGTGGATGGCTCCTGGAAACAGATTTCGAGCCCGATTCTGCTGATAGGAGAAAAAACCATTCAACTGAGGTAGGAACCCGGCGTAGCTGGCCACCAGGTCACCGCGGGCGACGGCTCGCTCTTCCACCACCGCACGGAGCGTTTGGTTGTGAATCAATGCCAGTTTGATGGCATCGGCCAAGGCCAGTTCGCCATCCAGCAAGACGGTCGTGCGATCTTTGCCCTCGCGACGAAGCAGCCATTCGTGGTGGGCGCTGGCTCGGGCCTCCCGGAGATCCCGATAGAGATTCCCCTGTTGGCAGCCGACCAGGAAGAAGAGCAGGCAATAGTGCAGCGCTCTGGTTCGTTTCATCCTCGATCCCCGTCGGCATTGACTGTCGAGGGAGTAGACGAACCCGTCGTGTCCAAGTCAAGGTTAGCGAGCGGATCACTCAGACCGATTCATTGCGCGAGGGGATCCGGGCTCTGGTGACCCGAAGGGGCCCGCGCGGATTTCTCCGCTCAGTGCTTCCGATTCTCCTGGATTTCCCGAACTTGCTTCTGCGCGTTGCGGTGATCCGGATCCACTTCAAGGACCTTTCGGTAATAGCGGAGCGCCAGATCCATGTTTCCGGCCACGAGATGCGCCTCCGCCAAACTGTCCCAAGCGTTGGAGGACTCTGGAAACGAGTCGCAGTTGAGTTCGAATGCTTCGAAGGCCGCATCGAAGTCGCGATTGCCGAGGAACTCGTAGCCGATCTCGTTGCATTCGAACTCCAGGAACTCGTCCAGCGCGGGATCGTCCACTTCCACCTCGTAGTAGGCATCGAAGGCGTCGGCCAAGTGGCGATCCTCGAGGAAGCCTGCGATCCGAGCCACGTCTGCGACGAGGGGCTCGTAGCGCGAAGTGATGCGGCGGACCAATTCGTCGAGTTCTTGCTTCGGAAGCCAGCGCCCGTTGCGAAACACTCCGGCGATGGAAGATACGTGACGGATGTCGTCGAGGGGATTCTCTTCCAGCAGCACCAGGTTGGCGATCTTTCCCGAAGCCACGGTGCCCTGTTCCGACTCGATCTCGAGCTCTCGAGCCGGGGCCAGAGTCGCGGCGCGAAGCGCGTCGAAGGGGCTCAGGCCACAACCCACGAAGAGCACCAGCTCTCGGTGCAGAGACACCCCCGGGTGCACGAAGGTCAGGGGAGCGTCGGTCCCCGCGAGCACCGGTACCCCTGCTCGATGGAGCTCCCGCACCAGCAAGCGCTGGACTTCAAAACTCTTTTCGAGGACTTGCGACATGATCGGGAGTCGGTCTCTCCAGCTGCCGGTCCGGTATCGGTTTCGGGCGGGACCCCACTTCGCCCTCATCACCGGGTGGATGCGCTGCATGGCGTCCGCCGTCAGCATCTGCGAATACTCAGGCGTGGTTTGGCGCCAAATGGTCTCGAAAGTGATCAGGGTGGGAGTGAACACGAGCCCGGCCCGAGATGCTTCGGCTGCCAGGGCCCTCGCGGCCGGCTGGAGCCGCTCCACCAGGTCATCGAGGGACGCCAGCTGGCGCTCGATCTCTGCCGGTTGGCCGCTGCTGAACTGCAGTCGGACCAAGGAGCCCATCTGCTCCTGGATCGGTTTGCTGGTGTAGACCACCTCCTCCATGTGATCGATGGAGTCTTGACCGGCGTCCAGGACCGCCGCGAATGGCAGGTTACGCGGCGCGTGACCGACGACCCGAAGGCCTTGCTGGTGGGCCGTTCGAATCAGCGTCTGGTAGGTTTCCCAACTCATGGTGTCCGTGCCATCGCCGTACATCTTGATCGCGTCATAGCCGGCCGCTTTCTGACGATTCACGAGTTCCACGGCTTCGGCAGGAGTGTGGGTTCTTTCTCTCGCGGTGGTCGGGCCGGTCGTGAACATCCGCGGGCCGAGCATGCCCTTGGCCAATCGCTCTCGCAGTTCCAGGTGAAAGGGAGAGCCGTGCATGCTCTGGACTGTGGTGACGCCGCCGGCCAGGTGGAGGAGCAGGAGGTCTTCGTCCTCGGGGCCGCCGAAATGGACGTGCATGTCCACCAGCCCAGGGATCAGGTACTTGCCTCGACCATCGACTCGTTTGGCTCCTTCTGGGATCGTGACCTGCTCCGAAGGGCCAACCGAGAGAATTCGAGCTCCCTCGACGAGGACCGTGTGACGGGGCAAGACGGTCTCGCGGTCCATCGGAATCACGTTCACGTCGACAATGGCGATTCGCGGCTCTTGAGCCGGCCGTTGGGGCGCAAAGGACGCAGGCGTTCCCGGTGTCAATCCCAGGACCAGGGTCAGGGTTTTTGCAATCAAAGTGATGGCCATGGTGCTCCTCGTTCCGTGTTGTCGACGAATCGAGGTTAGGGACTCACCCTTGGCGGGCGTGCACGATCTTGCTCGGGTCGCCGTCTGCGTGACTCCTCCGCGAAGAACAGCGTGATTTCGTCACGCTCGGACTGCCGGGAAAGCCAGAGGTTCCCGGCTCTGGCTGCGGCGGCGAGAGCGACTCAATTGGGTGGCGAGGCGACGACGGTAATCGTTGGGTGACTGGCCGAACGCGCGGGCAAACGCTCGGCTCAGGTGAGACCGGTGGGCGAACCCGGTTTGGGCAGCGATCAATTCGAGGGTGTCCTTTGTTTCCGCGAGTCGCATCAGCGCGACGCGCAGGCGGATCTGGGTTCGGTACTCCCCGAGTCCGCAGCCGTGGACGGTGCGAAAGACCCGACACAAGTGGAATGTCGACACGTCCAGGTGGATCGCCACGTCTTCCAAGGAAAGTCGATCGGCGATCCGGTCGGCAGCGAGTGCCCGGGCGGCTTGGGCGAGTTCTCGGTGGGAATCCGTGGGTGCCGGCGTGGTCGCCGACTCGTTCGAGCCCGCCGCTCTGCTGATGACGGCCACGGCCAGCTCCGCGGCCAATTCTTCAACGACAAGGGGTTCGGCTCGGCGGCGCGTCGCGGCCAACAGCGTTGCGTGCTGCAGTGACAGGGAAGCGTCGGCGGGAAAGGTGCGAACCGGAAACGGCGACTGTTCGTGGCCCGGCAAGTGCCGTTGCCGTGCAATCGCCCGAAGCCACGGATCGTTGATCAGAATGCCGGTGTTCGCATCGCCACAGCCATGAGGATGCGAGACGCGGTGCACCTCTCCACGATTCAGCAGGTGAACGGATCCTGGATCGACGGGGAGCTTTCGTTTCCCCAAGTGCCTCCACCAGAATCCCGTTCGCGGAAAACAAATCTCGTGGAAGGGCAGCGGCGGGGTCTCTTCGCTCAGGGCGGGGTCGTGGCGACGGCAGCGATTGTCTCGGATCTCCACGAGTGGCGTCCGGAACGTCGGCAGCCGTTCGACGGGTGCGATGGGGGTTGCGGGTCTCACGGGCCTCTCCAGGGAATCTCGAGAAAGAACCGCCAATCGTGCCGCGGGGTTCACGGTGGGCTTGCCGCACTTCGGTGATTCTTTCCGAGTGCGGGGGTCGGAGAACGGAGTTGCTGCTTGGTATCTTGCCTCTGATTGCCGAAACAGCTTCGTGGTGAGGGAGTTCATCGATGCGAAAACAACGATTCCGGGCGTGGGTAGAGCGCACGGTTTTGCCTGGCCTGTTTCTTGTCACGAGTGCCTGTTTCGGTTCGAGTTCCAGCTCCGAAGACGGAGTCGCGACCTTTCAGGGCACCTGGCAGGGTTTCGCGATCCAGGATGGTCAACAGTTCCGGGTCGAGTTCGACATGAGCCAGTCCGGTGACACCATCACCGGAATTGTCGAGCTTCGGGACTCCGGAATCGTCGATCTCCCGATCCAAGCGACGGTGATCGACGAGAATACGGTGACCGGAAACCTGTCCTACCTGGGAAGCTTCCGTGCGACCCGTCAAGGAGGTTCCCTGGCCGTCGAAGTGACGGTGTCGAATCAGACGGCGCCGTTGACCGTGACTCTTCGCTTGGACAGCGAGGAGTTTCGCGAGTTCGAGTTTCCGCGGCTGGACTCCCTCGGCAATCCGGTTCGCAACTACACCTACCAAACGCCGGCCGCTCTCGGCGACGGCTGGGATGTTTCGACGTTGGCCGCCGAGGGGGTTTCCACCGCTCAAATCGAACAGCTGGTCGAGTCCATTCTGGACGACCAGTACCCGCAGATGGACACCTTGCTGATCGCCCGCAACGGCAAACTGATTCTCGAGGAATACTTCTACGGCGGGGATCGGGAGCGGGTCCACGGCCTGCAATCGGTGACCAAGAGCCTGTCCGCGTTGCTCATCGGTCAAGCGATCGACCAGGGCGCTTTCGCCGGGACTCACGTGCCCGTGAGTTCCCTGTTCACGAACTACCCCGCGACCCGCTGGGTCAACACACCCTATTCGACCACGGTGGGGGAGATGCTGGCAATGGCCGGCGCACTGGACTGGAACGAAACGTTGCCGTATTCCGACCCCGACAACACGGCCACCCAGATGACGTTTTCCCAAGACCCCGTGGAGTTCGTCCTGGATCGGCCGCTCGACGGCACCCCGGGCGCAGGCTTTGAGTATTGCAGTGGCCTCTCGATCTTGATGGCCGACATCCTGTTTCGCACCACCGGGCTCCATGCCGATGGCTTCGCCGAGGTCAATTTGTTCCAGCCGCTGGGGATCTCGGAGTATCGGTGGAGCGACAACGCCGTGGGGTTGCCCGACACCGGGGGGGGATTGTCATTGCGAGCGCGCGATCTGCTGAAGATCGGACAGATGATGATCGACGGCGGAGACTGGAAGGGAACCCAGGTCGTTCCCGCGGGTTGGGTCGTCGTGTCAAGCACACCCCAAAGTACCAACGGGACGACCGACTACGGGTTCCAGTGGTGGCTTCCCATGGAGAGCTTCCCGTTGGTGCAGGCGCGAGGATATGGCGGGCAACGCATGACCATGGTGCCGACCGAGGGCCTGGTGGTGGTGCAGCTCTCGGGGGACTACGAAGCTGTGGGCCCGACGCCCGAAGAGATGCTGGTCAATCAAGTGTTTCCGGCCCTTGATTGAGCGGGCGTCAACCCTGCCGGCGAATCATCGCTTTCGACAAGTTTCTTTGGGCTGCACGTCGAGTGCGGCCGCGGACTGTGACTTCTGATTCGAGGAGCGAATGAAGGGGCCTCGGAAGCACCCGGCATTGACCCGGTTGCGAAAGCTCGTGAAGTCGCTGCCGGAAACCCAGGAGCTGGAAACCTGGGATCATCCCACCTTTCGGGTGCGTGAGAAGATCTTCGCGTCTTTCGGCGAGCACGAGGGGCGTCCTATCATCGGCTGCAAGCAAACCAAACCGGACCAGGCCGCTCTGGTTCAAGACCCGCGGTTCTTTGTGGCGCCCTACGTGGGGAAGCATGGCTGGGTGGGCATCTACGTCGATGAGGTCGAATGGCCCTTCATCGCCGACCACGTCGAGCAGAGTTTTTGCCTGATTGCTCCGGCAAAACTGGTGCGGACCTTTCAGGAAGGCGACGCTGCCCCGGCGACTCGCAAGAAGTCAAAGACCTCCGGAGCCGGTTCCCGAAGCAAAGCGCGATCTTCCTCGACGAAGACTTCGTCCACCCGGTCCCAGAAGGTGAGAGCCCCACGAAAGTCGACGACGCCCCGTAAGTCCGGGCCGCGAGGGACCGCGAAAGCGACCCAGCCCGCCAAGCGACGCGGCGGGAAATCGAAGACCCGCCGTTCGTCATGACCTCGGCGGGTCTCTGAAACGGATCTCTTGTTGGCGTCGGCTCCCCGCGCGTCGGGGTTTGGATTTTCCGTTGCGGAGCGAAGTTCGAAGAGTTCGTCGCTCGGCTTCGCGGCGGGGAGGCCCTTTGGCTTGAGGATCGACCTTCCTCCGTCCTGGGCCGTGGGCGGCTGACGGGATCCAACGAACAAAAACTCGAATTGCCCGCCACATTCTTCGCGCTCCGTGGATGGCGTCTGATGACCAAGTTCGTTCGAAAGGAGTGTAGAGATGAACGTCGTGGCGAAAAGTCTCCTGACGGCAGGCCTGTCAATGGCGATCGGCATTCCGCTGGTTGCCCAGCAATTCACCTACTCCGACATGTACTTGGGAGGTGACGGAGACGGGACCGGATCGGACTGGATCGACTGGTGCATGGGCAATGGCGTTCCTTTTGGCGTGGCAGGAACCGACAGCCTCATCTTCTCCACTGCGACTGGGAATTTCGCTCAGGCGTTGTCCTGGAACGAGGCAATGAGAATCCAACCGAACGGGTACGTGGGAATCGGAATCCCCGATCCGAACGAGGTGCTCTCGGTGAAATCCGCCGATGGTTTCAAAGGGGCGATTCGTGCAGAGAACACCGATTCCCGAGGCCGCGGGATCTTTGCGATCGCGAGTCATCCGACCGGCTCCAATCACGCCTTGTACGCGGTTTGCAGCTCGCCCAATGGCTACGCCGGCTACTTCCAAGGAGCCACCTGGTTCAACGGCAACGTCGGGATCGAGACCCAGAACGCCCAAGCGCCTCTGCACGTCAACGGTCGCGTGCGAGTGGGCGAGGACCTTCAGTTCCCCTCGACCTATGGCGAACTGATTCACGACGGCGCCGTCGGCGGTTTCCCCAACGGGTTCAAGATCAATGCGAGTGGCGAAGGAGGTGCGGCGAACGTGTCCCTGCAAACGAAAGGCGAGACACAAGTTTTTGTCAGTAGTACCGGCAAAGTGGGGGTCGGGACCATCATTCCGCTTGCAACGCTTCACATCAGTGGAGAGAGCAGCTCCGATGCGCTTTTCAGAATCTCGACGGATCAGGCTCCTGCCGCCGTGGAACTGATCGTGACGGGCGAAGGCAACCTGGGCGTTGGCACCGACAACCCCAGGGGCAAGCTCGATGTGAACGGGTCCATCTACCAACGCGGGGGCCAGCTTCACGCCGACTACGTGTTCGAACCGGACTACGAGCTGGAGACGATCGAAGAGCACGCCCGGTTCATGTGGTCGAACAAGCATCTGAAGGCGATTCCCAAGGCGCGCGTCGACGACGACGGATTCGAGGTCGTGGAAGTGGGATCGCACCGCAAGGGCATCGTCGAAGAACTCGAAAAAGCCCATCTCTTCATCGAGCAGTTGAACGACAAGATCAAAGCGCTCGAGCGGCGACTGGCTCGAGTGGAACAACCGGCCACAGCGAGCACCGGTCGTTCCGAAAGGTCCGAAGGAGGCACCGATCTTCTGGATTGACATCCTCGGAAAAGGGAGCCGGGGGAATCTTCCGGCTCCCTTTTTCCTTCGGAGCGGCCGAAACCCCGGCGGACGCTTCGTGTTTCACAGCCGGACGTCATCGGCGTCCGTGAAGGAACCAGTCAAAGTCAGAAGGGCTACCTCATGAACTCTACGATTCTCTTGTCTCTCGCCTTCGGGGTATTGATCTCTGGGGAAGGCGACGGTGTTGTCGTCGAACGCTCGGACCCTGAGTTGGCCACTGCCAGGGCTTCCCATCTTCCTCCGAGGGTCCGTGAACAGTTGCGGCAGCGTTGGGAGAGGCATCAAGGCCGTTCGCTGCATGAAGAGCAGGGCCGCTTTCGCGAACCAGAGCACCCGTCGCCACCACGATTCCGCGAGCGAGTTCGCCGCTATGTGGGAAAGCTGGTTCGGGAGCGCCTCCAAGAACGGTTTGACACGAACGAGGACGGTCTTCTGGGCCCCCGCGAACGAAAGCGGGTGCGTCAACTGATCCAGGAGAGGCGCGGTCATCAGCGCTCGCCCAGTCACGAGCCGCCTCGGCAATCACTGCCCCACCGCTCTCCTGTTTGACGGGGCTCCCCCGGGAATCGGGCCTCCTGTCCCTCGGCGGTTGCTCCCACAGTGGGAAGGCCGCTCAACTCCCTGCCGGACACGACCGATGGGAGGAAGAGTGGCAGGAGGGTCCGACTCAGGAGGTTCATCCCATGATGCGATGGTTGACGGCAATCTTGGCAAGTCTTGCTTTGGTCGGATGCGGGACGCTGGCCGAAGAAAGCCTCGACGACGCCGAGCTCAGTGCCTGTTGTGAGCAGTCCCTGCAGTTGATCGACCAGATGCCCGGGTGTTGCCAGAGTGGCATCGTGGGAGCGGGCAAGCTGCAAGGGTGTTGTGCAATGGGGCTCGCCGACGCAACTCAAGAGGAGGCGCGTCCGCCATGTTGTCGCGAGGGACGCGCACTCCTCGAAAGAATGTCTGGTTGCTGCAAGGCCACGATCTTGACCGGCGCGACCTCCGCATGCTGCGAGCAGATGCCCGCAGCGCTGGAAGGCTAGCGATGTCCCGGGTTCGGTGTTCCTGAGTTAGCTGCTGAGTCGCTCGCGAGCGTCGGCAACGCCGGGCGCAGGGAACCCGCGTCCGCTCGCCGCGACTCTCGATAGAGCCGTGAGCCACTCCCACCGGAAGCACGACCGCGTGCGGTGGTACTCCTCCACCGCCGTGTGAAAGAACTTTTCGTGGTGAAGCGCGCCGTCTTGGTCCAACAGCGGGTTTGTCAGACCGCGGACCAGCGGTCCCGGATCACCTCCGGTGGCGCCGTAGCGCTCGGTGAGTGCGGTGGCCAGGGCCTGGTCTCCGTCATCGATGGCCGCAAAAGTGGCATCCAAGAGTTTCGCTTCCGGCACTCGCTTCGCAGCGTTTCGCGCCCGATCGTGGAACACTCGGGATGGATCGATGTGGTGGGTCTGGCCTGCGGTGTGCCAGGCGGCGGCCAGCAATGTCGCAACCGCGTTTGGCTCCTCCACGACGTCGGCGATGTGACGCCATGCGTTGGCGGAGTCCGCTGCGTGAATCCCCACCGAAGCCCCATGGATCGTTCCCGCCGGTTTGCCTTCCCCGTGGGCGTTGGCGCGGCCAGGATCGTGAAGCAGGAGTCGCACAGAAGCTAAGGAAATCGCTTCCCCGAGCGCCGCAGGGGAAGTTCCCGTCGCCAGGGTCCGCGCCGCGGTTTCCAAGGCCACATCCCGGTCTTCGGTCATGAAGGTGTTGGCCAGCTCATCCAGTCGTTGGTCGCTGAGCTTCCCGGTTGCGCCACTTGTTCCTTGGACCAGTCCGTGTTTCGCCATCGCTCGGGGCAGCGTCTTGCGGAGGGACTGGGGGGCCCGGTTGCGCTCGACCCGGTGGTTCTCTCGTTGCACACACTGGCGCATGGCTTGCAAGAGCAATGTTTCGGTGTGCTCGTTGCCGACGATGCGTCGCAGGTCCCACGAGCGCCACGCAAGAACGACTTGATGCACATCGATGTTGTCTCGTACCACCGGTTGCAGGGCCGAGAACGCAGCCAGCGGATCTTTTTCGATTTGGCTGGCGAACACATCGATGGCGTTTGGCAGGGAGCCTCCTCGAGTGGCCGCGAGCAGATCCCGATTGGGAGCTCCCAAGGACGAGCGATCCACGGCGTGCATGCGTTCTTTGGACCGGCCTCCGACGGCGAGGATGCGCCGGGTGTTTCGGTGGAGGACCTTCAACACCGGAAGGGCTCGTAGATTCGGCTCGACCCAGCGACTCATTTCCAGGGCCGGGATCAACGCCATCAACACGTGATAGCCGTCGTAGTCCTCTCCACCGAAGGTTCGGGCGTTGGCCAGGGCGGCGGCGGCGACCAAGCGCTCCTGGGGAACTCCTCGTTGCAGTTCGTCGATGAGGAAGCGCTGCAGCTCATTCGCCTCGACTTCCTGCATTCTCGCGACGAGTGGTTCCAGTTCGCCGAATCGAAGCTCGGCGATCTCATCGCTCCATAATCCACCGACCGCGCCCACACGCCAGGCGCCAGCCCCCGCGAACAGCACTCCAAGATTCCCGAGGAACTCTCGACGATTGGTCGTCAGCATGGTTCATCCCTTCTTGTTGCAGTCGAGGAACTGCCGTTTCGGACTGGCTTTGTCAGTCCGCGCGAAGCACTGGTTCGTCGAGGGAACGGCGAATCCTTCGGGATCGGAGCCTCGCGTGGCGCAGAGTTGGTGAACGACGACAAATGCCGTCACCAGGTCCAACGGGTGGGCGTTACACGACAGCTCCCTGATGCTCGGTCCTGGGCGAAAGGTCCACGGGCAGGGGAGTCTTTCGAGGGCGCCAGCGCCGCAATCTCGTGGCGGAAATCCCCTCCTTCCACGGATCGTCACCGAGGTCTGCCGGGAAGACCGCCGCCAGTCCTCGCCAGAAAAACTCTGGCTCATTCTCGCAACGGTCTTCATGACTCATCCTGGATAAGATTCGCCACTTGGTCGGAGTGGATGGGGATGAAGATCCCGGGAGCGAAACTCACATGGCAGACAGGTGGGCCTGGATCGCCGCGGCGATTTGCGGGATCTTTGTCAGTTGCTCCCCGGAATCGCCCAGTTCTCCGGAGTCTCCGCTCGAACCAGGCAACGCCTCGGAGTCCCTGGCGACGACGACCGAGAACAGAACCCTCGGAAACCAAGTCCTCGTCTTGATCGACACACTCAGGACCGACCACCTTCCGTTCTACGGCTACTCGAAGGACACTGCCCCGTACTTGAATCGGCTGGCGAAACAAGGAGTGATCTTCACTCAAGCCCATTCCACGTCTTCTTGGACGGCACCGTCGTCCGCCTCGGTGTTTACCGGTCTGTATCCGCCGCAGCACGGAATCACCCAGGGCTTCCACGCCACTCGGACTCACCGCGACGAAGTGGCCAGTTCTGGGCGAGATGAACTGAAGCTGCGAGGGCTTCCAGAGTCCCCGACGCTTCCCGAGCTCATGCGCGAAGCCGGTTATCGCACCCTGGCGGTGACCGGGAACGTCAACATCTCGGCGCCCCTCGGCTTCGATCGCGGATTCGAGCACTTTGAACACTTCCGCCGAGCAACCGCCGACTGGATTCGTGACCGCGTTCTGGACTGGCACTCGAAGGGGCTGTTCGAAGGACCATACTTTCTGTACCTGCACGTGAACGACGCCCACATGCCCTACGAGGCCCGGTCGCCTTGGTACCAGCCTCACGAGGAGGATGTGCAGGACGCGTTGTCCCGCTACGACAGTGAGATTCGCTACCTGGACCAGATCCTGGGTGAGCTGCACGAGACGCTCGGGTGGGAGCAAGACACGTTGGTGACCGTGGTTTCGGACCACGGCGAAGAGTTCATGGATCACGGGCAGATGGGACACAAATACAGTCTCTACCGGGAACTGAACGACGCGGTGTTCCTGTTTCACCAGCCGCAACGGTTTCCAGGGAATCGCCAGGTCTCGACTCCGGTCAGTTTGGTGGATGTCCTGCCGACCTTGCTCGACGCGGCTGGCAATGCGGTCCCTCTCGATCGCGTGGGACGATCCTTGCTTCCACTGTTGCAAGGAGGGGAGTCCGGGGACGCGGCCGAATGGAGCGAGCGCGTTCTGTTTGCTCATCGGGAAAGAGAACCGGGTCCCGACCGTCTTTGGGGGGCCATTCGAGGTCCGTGGAAGCTGATCGTGGAAGAGGGGACGGAGCAAACCTGGTTGTTCCATCGCGACCGGGATCCCAAGGAACAAGAGAACGTGGCAGAGGTCGAGCCGGACGTCGTGCGCTTCCTGGGGCAAGCGCTGCGTGAGTTCCGCGAGAATCGCAAGGTCCACGGGACTTCGACCACCATTGACTTGGACGCCGAGCTCATGGACGATTTGGAAGCCTTGGGCTACACCGAAGACTCGCGCTGAGAACGCCAATGATTCACTACGAGGGCACTCTCTACCGACCTCCTTCCGAGGCCAACAGCCTGATCCTGCAAGCGACGATTGGCTGCAGCTTCAACGAGTGCTCATTCTGTGGCATGTATCGGGACAAGAAGTTCCGGGTCCGCCCTTGGCCCGAGTTGCAGGCAGAGATCGCCTGGGCTCGAGACCACGGTGGTGCGAGCGGTGTTCGCAAGGTGTTCTTGGCGGACGGCGATGCGTTGGTCGCCAAGGCGTCCTACTTGAAGACGGTGCTGGAGGAGTTGCGGGTCTCGTTTCCGGAATTGCGCCGGGTGTCCTGCTACGCCTCGCCGCAATCCTTGCAGGTGCGTTCGGTGACAGAGATGAAGGAGCTTCGCGAGCTCGGCTTGAATCTGTACTACCTGGGGATTGAGAGCGGCCACGACGCAGTGCTGAAGGACCTCGTGAAGGGGGTGGATTCGGGGGAGATGGTCCGCGTGGCAAACAAAGCGACCGAAGCCGGGGTGACGCTTTCCACGATGATTCTGCTCGGCGCCGGAGGGCGCGCCTTGTCTCGGGAGCATGCGCTGGCTTCCGCTGAGGTCGTCAATCGGATCGCGCCGCGCTTCGTCAGCACCTTGGTCATGACCCCCGTGGAGAACACTCCCCTCAGCGAGAAGGATGCCCGAGGAGAAGTCGATCACCTCTCACCTGTCGAGCTGGCCCGAGAACTTCGCGACTTCGTCGCATCGCTGCGGCTGTCCGGCTCGGTGTTTCGTTCGAATCATGCCAGCAACTACCTGTCCTTGGCGGGGACGCTTCCCAAGGATCAGTCGTCGATGGTGCAGGCCTTGGATCAGGTCTTGGCCGATCCCGAGTCGGCGCGCTTTGCTCCCGAATGGCTCCGAGGCCTGTGAGGAGAGTCGATCACACCAGGACTTGATCGTCGGAGGTCGAAGGGGAGTCCTCCGGCTCATCCATCGGTTCGATGGGTGCGACGACTGCTTGCGAGGTGATCGAGGGAGCGTTGCCGTTCGGGTCGACTTGCACTCTGTCCAGCTGTTGCTGGATGACCCTCAGGCTCGATTCGAGTTTCTGGCGAGCTTGTGGGCTCTCATTGGCGGGAAGTTCGGTCAGAGCCTTGGCGACGTTGACCATCTCCGCCTTGAGAGTGGTGAAGGTGTCGTGCAGAGCGATCACTGCTTCGTCGAACCGCTGGGCGGTGTCGCGAAGATAGTCGTTTTCTCGGACCTTGACGCCGCGCGGAATGTTCAGCTTCTTCAGCTCTTCCAACGTCACGTCGAAGCGATACTTGGGGCCCGCGATTCGGAAGGTCTCCCGGACGCCGTGAAGGAACAGGCAGGTCACGGTGCCGGCCAGCGGCAACGCCACGAGAGTCAGCAAGATCGCCCAGCGGAAGTCTTTTCCGTATTGGACCCACTGGGCCATCTGAGTGGAGACCTTCAGCGCGGCCAGCACCGACGGGATGATGACCGCAAGGCCGAGAAAGAGGGTTAAGTAGCAGAACAGCAGGCTCGCCATGCGCATGACGAATCGGAGCTGAAAGTCACGATCAATCAGCATGCGACGTCGGTGTTCTGGGTAGGCGTGGCCGGCCATTTTGAGTCTCTCAGTCGTTGAAGTTCTCAGAATCCACCGGTCAGTTATCGGCCACGAAAAGGAATCCCCTTCATCTGAACCCTTCGATTACCGATTTGTGAAGAGAGGATCTCGGCCGGAAGTCTTTTCGTGACGATCCAATGCCCGTCGTCACGATCCACGAACAGGTTGACGAAATTGCTGTCGGAACCCTTTGGGGATTCGGGGGTTCGTTCCGTGACCTGAGAGGAGGCTTTGACGCGGTCGTGGCCCGGATGGGAGTCCGGGTCGGAGAGTGCGGTGCCCATGGCAATTCGAGTTGCTGCCGCGACCAAGGGGTCGGCGCAAGCGGGATCGACACTGATCGAGGTGTTGATCGCGTCGAGCCTGTTGTTGATTACATCGGCCTTCCTGGCGAGCACGATGGGTTCCATCGCGGTTGCATCTCGCGGTGCGGACCAAGCGGTCTCGGTGCAGATCGCCCTGGACAATGTGCGCACCTTGGTCGATGACACTCAGTTCGTCGATCTACTGGCACTCAACGGATCGAGTTTCGCTCGGGCAGGGGTCACCGTCGGGTTGACCGCCAACCTCGCGGCCGTGGGATTGGTCGTGATCGAGCTGACCGCGGTGGACGACGCGACCGGTGCCATCGTGGCCCGGAGCGCCACCTATCGATCCGGGGAGCTCTGAACATGACACCGGCTTCCCGTCCCTCCGAACAGGGCGTGACCGTGGTGGAAACCGTGCTGTCGGTGTCCATCCTTGTGGCCCTCAGCGCCGGCATCTTCGGCATCGTGCTCGATGCCGAAGGGGTGTTCAGTACGAGTCTGAGAGCGAACGAAGTCCGAGAAAACACCGTGCGATCCTTCGGAGTTCTCAAGAACGAACTCCGTCAAGCCAATCCCGACACTCTGACCATCGACGATCTCGATCCCTCGGGAGACATCGTGGAGATTGAGGTCCCCCTGCGCCAAGACGGCGCCGACATTGTTTGGGGAGCAAATGGCCAGGACGGCTTCCGCTGGCGCTTCCTTCTCGCGGCGCAGCCAAACACGACCGACATGCAGTACGTGCGTCGACTGATCGACGACGGGGGAGCCGCGGTGGGGGAGGACCAAGTCCTGGCCCGCAACGTCATGGTCGACGGGGGCAAAGGAGTCACGGTGACCCGGGTGGGCAGCGTGCTCAACGTATCACTGCGCTTGCGGTTCGGAAGAGAGGTGCAGGAGAATCACGATGCTGTGGCTCGGACGCAAACCGTGTCCGTTCGTCTCCGGAGTGAATGAAGCATTGAGTCCCAAGAACCAGGGAAGCACCCTCATCATCTCGATCGTCTTCTTGACCGTGTCCGCGGGGTTGGCCTTCTCTGCGTTGTCGGTCATGCGTCATCACCAGACCGATCTGGAGATGGCAGAGATGGACTACCGAGCCCAGGACCTGGCAGATGCCGGAGTGCACCGCGGCATCGCTTTCGTCCGCCAAAGCGTGGATTTGAGTCCGTTTGAACCGTTCGCCGGACTGGATGCGGCGATCCCGTTGGCGGTGGATCCGGGAGATGGCAGCGAAGCTCCCTCCTTCACTCTGACCCAGGACGAGGCCCTGATCCGCAACGGACGAACTTTCGGTACGTTCACGGTGAAGATGCGACGCACCTTCGTCGGTTCCAACCGTGACGTGGAGATCACGGCGACCGGTTATGTTCCGAACGCGGCCGCGCCTCAGTCCAAGGCGACGGTGCAGGCGGTGGTTCGAGTCCCGGTGGCACCCTCCCGAGTGTTCGATTACGGGTACTTCATCAACAACTGGGGGTGGTTCTACGGCAACACAATCCACTCTCACGGCAACGTGCGTTCGAATGGGCAGTTCGATGCCGACGGCTACTCGCCGACAATCCACAGCACGCCGCGCTACGGGGACATTGACGGGCTCGATTTGCTGAATCCGTTGGATGGGGGAGGGGTGTACGCCGGCTGGGACATCATCGGTCAGCAGAACATCCAGGGCACGGGTGGCGACGCCGCCAACCAGCACGACTTTCAGACCGCGATCCCGATGCCCAACCTCAGCAACCTTTCTCCCTACGAGTATCGGGCCACGTCCGAATCCGGAACGATCCACCAGGGAGCCATCGGTGCCGGCGGAGCCGCGGTGCCGGTCACCCAGCTCGCCGATGCGGTGACGGGAGACAGTGTCGGGGAGCCAGAGAACCTGGTGTTGGTGGGTACCCCCAGCGCTCCCATCATTCTCGACGGGCCGGTCGTGGTCCGCGGTGACGTGATTCTGAAGGGCACGGTCACCGGCCAGGGAGCGATCTATTCCGGCGGCAACATCTACATCGCCGACGACCTGGAGTACTTGAATCCTCCCGCCACTTCCAAGCCGGCCTCGGAAAGTGAGGCGGACACCGAAGCGTGGCTGATGGCGAACCAGGGCAAGGACTTCCTCGGCCTGTTTGCGGGCGAGAACTTGGTCATGGGTGACTACACCAACGGCACTTGGGACTACTACGTCGACTGGTGGCTCAGTCACAATATGAATCAGAGCGCCGAGGACTCGGGAACCGACTTGATCCCCAATACCTCCGAAGGCCGCGATGGGGTGGTCGGTACGGAAGACGACGATGTGCTTGAAGGAGACGGGCAATGGACCGTCGAGTACTACACTCAGGCCCATGCCGACCTCGGCTTGATCCCCCCGGGCTACTCCGTCGGCGATGCGATTCCCGGAACCGGAGAGGACATCGACGGCGACGGACAGTACGACGACACATTGGGCGTCAGCGACCTCGCGTTGAGCGATCCCGACCTCTCGGACGCCAACAAGTGGGCGGGGAACGTTCCCGCCGGAGTGAATTCCTATGACGACATGGCTTCCATCAAGATGACCCACGTGGACGCGGTGATGTACACCAATCACGCCGCCGCGCTTGTGACCCTGGCCTATGGAAAGCACTTCGAATTTTTCGGAGGCCTGGTCTCCCGCAACGAATCCATCATCTACGGTACGAAGACCCTCAACCTGTTCTTCGATCGCCGGTTGTTGGGAGGAGGCATGGAGCACCTGCTGCCGAGCACGGTCGCGCCCCTCGAGATCCGCGCGTGGCGCAATTTGGATGACGGAGACGTGGGCGTTTTCCACCCGATGTTCTGATCTGAGTCCCCCGGGGAACTGCCCCGGAGCTCCGCCAGAAAACCGTTGCTCGCGTTGAACCGCTTCTAATATGAACCTATATTCAGGTTCATGTTAGATCCAACAAAGCGACCCCCGGCGCCCCAGCAGCGGCGCAGCGCCGAGAAGCTGACCCGCATCCTCCAGGCCACCGAAGAGCTGCTCACCGAGCGGGTGTTCGAAAGCCTGACGGTGGCGGAGATCGCGGCCCGAGCCAAGGTTTCCGTGGGACTTCTCTACACCCGCTTTCGCGGCAAGGAGGACCTGTTACCGGCCCTCCTGGAGCGCCACCACCGGGAGGTGGGCCAACGACTGTCGGGATTGTTCGATGCGCTTGCTGGGGCTGCCGCTGCCGCGGAGAGACTCGAGGTCTTGGTCGGTTTTGCCGTTGACTACCACCTTCAACACCGGGGTTTGCTTCGTGCGTTGTCATTGCACGCGAAGAGTCATCCGGAGTCGCTGTCCGCGCAGATGTTCCAGGAGCGGACTCAGCAGTATGAGCAAGTCGCCACCCTTGTGGTGGGGGACGGGACGGAGATCCGGCATTCCGACCCGAACCAGGCCGTGCAGTTCTTCCTGCGCGCCGTCAACTCGATCTGCCGGGAACAGCTGTTGTTCGATGATTCGACACTGACGGGGACCGCCGAAGAACTGCGGCGGGAGCTTCTGCAAATGGGTGTCGCCTACCTTGGTTGCGAAGGAAAATTCTCATGAAACCATCGGTTCTTGCTGCAGTGATGTGTGGCAGTCTTGGCCTGCCTGGATCGGCGTCGGGGAGTTCTCCGAACGACTGGATCGGTTCGACCGTCGAGCCAATCCTTCGAGACAAGCGTATCCCGGGAGCCGTGGTGGGCATTCTTCGAGGAAACGAACTCGTCACTCGGCGCGGCTTCGGCATGAGTGACGTCGAGAACCAAACCCCGATGGAGGCGGACACGCTGTTCCAGATCGGCTCGGTCACCAAGCCCATGACCGCGAGTCTTGCTGCCCTGCTGCATCGCGAGAATCTCCTGGACGTCGATGCGCCGATCGGCGTCCACCTGCCGGAAGACGAAGACATCCCCAAGGAAATCCTCCACCTGACCGTTCGCCAACTCGCCACCCATACGTCCGGATTGCCCCGCGAGCCGGTGAATCGAAGGAACGTGCCGGACAGTCCCAGTGTGATGCTGCCCTACTCGACGGAAGAACTGTACGAGGGATTGCGCGGGACGGAGCTCGAGCGGACTCCCGGCGAGGAGTTCTCCTACTCGAATCTGGGCTACCTGTTGCTCGGTCACGTTCTCGAACTTGCCACGGACAAGGACTACCGAACGTTGCTGAGCACGAGGCTGTTCGAGCCCTTGGCCATGAGCGAGTCGGGAGTGGACCCCTCTCCCGAACATGAGCGACGCTTGGCCGTGCACTACTGGCCGGAAGACGAAGTGAGAACGCCGCGGCCTCGCTGGGAGTTCGGAGAGATCGCCGGGGCCGCCGGGGTTTACTCCAGCGCCCAGGACTTGGCGATGTTCTTGGCGGCGCAGTACTCCTCAAACTCGATCCTGGTCAGTTCTCGCGAAATGCTTCATCAGCCTCAGGTCGAGATTGCGGCGATCGGCCGGCGCATGTCGGCGGGTTGGTTCATCGATCAGATTCCGGGGCTTGGTCAAGTGCTGGGCTATGGGGGAGAGGTGGATGGGCACAGTGCTTGTGTGATGGTGGCCCCATCGCGGCAGGCGGGGCTGGTGGTTCTTTGCAATCAAGGCGGGGACAGCGCGGAAGCTCTGTGTCGCGCGCTGATGCCGGGTTTCATTCAAAGCGTGCTCGCTGGGGGGATGGAGGGACG
Organism: Planctomycetota bacterium; assembly: GCA_028289345.1. Classification (GTDB taxonomy): domain Bacteria; phylum Planctomycetota; class B15-G4; order B15-G4; family SIAN01; genus JANQQL01. The sequence continues at coordinate 72,916 of JANQQL010000042.1, forward strand.
CGAGCGCGCCGGGGAGTGAGCGACGGGAAGGGCGAGCGAAGGGAGGCCCTCGGCGCGGTGAATGATTCCATCGCGCCGAGTTTGTGGCGGCAGCAAGCCGACCAAAAAGAGTCTCCGGCGCCCGATCGGACGAGGAATCCGCCAACTCGCCTGCGGTCAAACCCCTCGTGGGAAAAGGAGGTTTCCCGACCGGCCATCTGAGGTCTCTTTCAACGGACGACGAGATCACGGGCCGGTCGGCGTCACGTGAATCATCCAGTGAACTCTTCCGTCGAACTGGGACTCCGCCGGGGAATCTTCTTCGTTGCCTGCGGCGTCGGTCGGTGCGGGAATGGTGAGTCTGGCCGGACCTGCGAGGCCCAGGAATCGGCCGCGGGAGTCGGCTTCGCTCCACCACAGCTCCCCTTGGAGGGTAGCCCGGATCGTCACCTCGGGACGATCGATCGACCTTGATCCTTCGCGTGGTTGCTCTTCGGTGTTCGTCTTCGTTCTGGTCTCCATCAATTCCACACGCACGTCACAGATCACCATGGTTTCGCCTTCGACCTCCCGAATCTCTCGCACGTCGATCACGCAGGAACCGGGGGAGTGATGACTCAGCCATTGACCGGGATTGGCGACTGCAAGCTCGGCGCGGGAGATTCGTCCGGCCTCGAGCCCCGCATCGTCGGGCGCCAGGATTCGAGCAAGATGTCCCACCGGGACCTGCCACGAGTCGCCGACCACGGCCTTGGGAAGGAAGAGGGTTTCCAGGTCGAGACTTGGTCGAGCCGCGCGAGACGTGGCGTGGGGCATCGTTCGCTCGGCGATGGCCAAGGCGGTCTCTTGTCCTCCCTCGGCAGTGCGGGAGATCGGAGTGCTGAAGTCGGCAACCGTTCGCGTTCGAAAGATTCCGTCCAAGTAACGACGCACCAGTTCATAGTCACCGAGGGTGGGCGACCACTGCACCCGGTCCTCGATGTTCACAGACCACATCGTTTCGAGGCGCTCGGAAGAGGGCTTTGGCTCACCGGCAGCGTCGAGTTCGGTGAACTGTCCGTCGAAGTGGAACTGGATCGACTGGGCCAGCCTGGGGAGTGGCGGCTTCGCTGGTCGAAGCGCCCACCACCACATGCTTCCAATCGCTGCCAAGACCACCAGCGCCGGCCAGGCACTCCACCACCGATGGAGGGAGGCCTCGGTCACTTGCAAGCCACGCAAGCGCTGACGCAATTGTTCCATTCCACGCCGGAGTCGGGTCGTGACCGTCTCCAGTGCGATGCCTTGTCGCTCCGCGATCTCTCGATGGCTGAGTCCGTGGTAGTGGCGGAGCAACAAAGTCGTTCGGTAGTGTTCGGGAAGACGCAGCACTTCCTGGATTACTTGGCGGATGGTCTCTTGCTGATCGGCCTGCTGCGCGGGATCCGGCTCCGGGTGAGGAAGAGGAGCGTGGCGTTCGATCTCGGCCACGCGATGGCGTTTGGAGCGACTGCGCACCGCGAGCCCGCGAACGACCCTTCGCAACCATGGCCTCAATCGCTCGACGTCCGAAGGTCGGCGTCGAGCGATCGCCAGGTAGGTCTCCTGCACGATGTCTTCGACATCAATGTCAGTCCCCGCGGACACCGAGGCGGCGAGGGCCTGGATGAATCGGGAGTGGTGAAGCAGCGCTTCTTCAGGAATCGTGGGCGGGGTGGTCATCGTTCGAATCCACTCCTACCGCACCTCGTCACGGTTTCCCGTTCAAGAATTTCGAGAAACCTCGTCACGGACCGAATTCTCCCCGGAAAGGAAGGGACGGATTCGCCCAAGTGCCCAGAAAGCTGAACGGGTCCGGGACTCGAACCGGGGTGAGAGGGCAATCCTCGACAGCACTGCATGAAAGGAATCCCGATGACTCGAGAACACGCGGATGCCGGCGTCACGATTTCCCGTCGACTCGCCTTGCAATCCACCGGATGGGCCCTGGGCGCGCTGTGGTTGCCGCGTCTCGCCCGAGCCCAAAGCTCGGGAGGGAACGACCCCGGATTCGACCGTTTCGCCCGAGAGTGGGGCGAACTCGCGGAAGAGATGCTGAGCGAATCCCAGCCGGACGAAGATCGCTACGTCTATCGGCTTTCCGCGATGATTGCGGCGCTGGGGGTGGAGCGATTGCCGTCTCGTCCCCGCGACACTTATGCCAATGAAGGGATGAGATCCGGGCCCTCTTACGGCGCCGGGGACAACTTCCTGGTCGAGTTCGAGCTAGAGCCGGGAGCGGTGATTCGCGCTCACAACCACGTCGGCTACGACTTCGTCAGCGTCGGCGCCAAAGGAGAATGCCACTACCGTCACTTTGAACCTCTGGGGACGCCGCCGCCAATCTCCGGTGGCTTGCACGAGCCGTTCGAGTTGCGCGAAAGCCGACGCGGCATCCTCACTGCCGGTCGGTTCAGTACGTTGACGCGAGTGCGCGATGGCATTCACTGGTTCCAGGCGGGGGAGAACGGTGCCACCTTCTTCGACTTCGGAACCAACTTGAAGAAACCGGGCGATGGCTGGACCGAGTTTTCCGTGATGGAGTTCGACCCCGAGCCCATCGACAGGGAGCAGGGAATTTACGAAGGCCAGTGGATTGGCAATCCGTACAAATGAACCGGAGGTGGGCCGTGATCGAAACGGAGGTCCCGCGTGAACTGCCGCGAAGCTACTGGCGTTTCAACACGCTCCGCTGGAGAGTTTTCATGAGGTAGGAAGTCACCTTCGACACCGACTCTTCTCCTCCAGTTTCGCGCGGCCCCTCGGTGTCGAACGAGGTGATTTCGAACTCAATCTCTTCGCCCTCGCGGTGGCTTCGCACGTGCAACAGAACTCCCTCGATCTCGAATACCTGGTACAGGGTTTCGTTCACATAGTGGGCTTCCAGGACGATCGAGTTCTTCTCGTCGATTAGGTAAGCGCCGCGGGAGGCGTCCTCGACCACTAGTTCGTAGGGGCGAACCTGCTCGTTTCCCCCACTGCGATACACCATGTGCCACTGGCTCCGATCCGGGTCTTCATGGGGGCCCAATCGAAGTTCCATTTCGTAGGACATGGTTTGTCCGCCGCCGGGGCGTGAGTTTCCACAGGGGCCTTTCCAGACCCCGTACCATGACTCCGGGAATGAGAGAGACGCGGAGTCCGGGGCAACCCCCGACGGAGAAGGAGTTGCGCTCAGCAATACGGCAAAGGAGATTCCGCAAAGCGCGCGGCGGCGTGGCTTGTTGTTAGTTCGCATCATCGAGGCTTCCTCTCGGTCGCGGTTCGCTGGCGACTCCCGGGTCTGGAAAGAAAAGAACTCCAGAGACCGATCCAGCGGCGCTTTGTGCCTGGGGGCGTTTCGGGGACGGATCATTCTGGCCGTGACCACCATGCAACCCGTGAGGTTTCTGGAACTCTCCCGCGGCAAAAAAGGGCCGTTGCCGACGGATGGATCAAATCCCTGATCCTTGGAGCCAACGCGGTTTCGCCAAGAACGAGTGGAATCGCTGGGCGCGGATCGGGTCCTGCAACCATCGGAATTGAATGGCTGTCCGCTGCTCCGTCCCCGTGTCCATGGATCCGTGACCGCGCCTTTTCGACCACGGCGCGCAGCTTGGTCGCTCAGGAGTGTCACGTGGCCGGCTCCTCATGACTTCAGCAAAAGGACACCTCGACCACTCTTCGGACCACGGCCGAGGAGAAGCGACCGCGACTCTTCGGCGCTGGTGACAAACTCAATCTGGTGAACGGATCGCGAACAGCGGAGGGTGTGTTCTTCCCGCGAAGCCGCGCGGGGCGTCGGAGTCCGCGCGGGAGGAAGGTGGGTCCGAGCTGCCACCGAGCATCATGAGATTGTCTTTTCTGACGGGGCTAAGTCTCTTGGTGCCAATGGCCTATGTTTCGGTGAGCGGGCTTTCCCTCGGTTCCTGGCGTCGATCTCTTGGCTTTCCCTGAGTTTGGCCTAAGCTCTCCGCCCCCCAACCTGTCCAGCCCATCGGTTGACGATCGAAAATGCGTGGATTCAGGCTTCACCTCACTTCGCCCGACTCCCCCGGTCGAGCGCTCAACGCGAAAACAGATGCGCATTTCGAAACTCTTCAACGAGAGGTCCGAGTTTGTCCTTGGTGGCGTCGCCGGCGGGGGAGCTGCCCTCGTCTTGGTGGTGGTGGCTCTCTTACTCTTCGCTCGCCCGCCTGAATCTTCGACCGCCAAGGCGCTCGAGGATCCTTTCGAGACCAGGCGTGTTTCCATCTCGGTGCAGCAGGTGGGGCCGGGGGATGGACAGCCGAATTCGATCCCGGTCAACGTTTTCGTCGATTCCAAGAACCCGGCCTTCGCGAACGTGGACGCGCGCATGTCCTTCAGCCGGCATGATTGGTTCAACGACGAAGGGGCGGGGGCCGGCAACAGCCGGTCATTCCCGGATTCCGGGGGCATCACGATCGAGGTCCGCGAGGGGCGACGCCTCGTCGAAAGCTGGATCCGTCTGTACTACCTGGAGCCACGCAGCGATCGACGAACTCCCGTGGTCGAGATCCAAGCGGAAAAGAGCTGCGAGGTTCACCTCGCCCAGCTCCCTCCGGGACGTTACATCGTCCGGCTCGAGGAGGACCTGCAGCCGAACAGGGTCGTGCTTGCTGGGTCTCGACTCCAGGTGGAGCGCGGACTCGTCAACGCGATGTCCATCAACCTCTCCGCGGGCGAGGTCCTTCCCTGGTCCGAGGTGGTTGTCGACGTTTCGATTCCCAGTCTCGATGACCGGGAACCGCCGGTGACCGGAATCTACCTCGCGCCCTTGATCGGAGAGGGGCGCAGCGATCACGACAACACCCCGCTCGTTCTTCGTGGGGCTTCGCGCCTGAGTCGTTTCGGGACCAGTGTCCTCAGCTGGGGACCGCTGCAGGTTCTTCCCGGGCGCTATCAGGTCACCGTCTTGCCCATGAACTACGTCGAGCAGGGAGTCGTCTTGCCGGGCCGAAGCAAGCTCGCGCTGAATCTCCCCGTGGTTCGTCAGCGCACCATTCGCATCGTCGACGCCGAAACGAACGAGCTGGTCGAGTTGTCGGATCTTGCGATGCGAGCAACGTCCTCCAACGGGGATCCAGGACCGGTGGCCTCGGATCCGCGAAGTCGTCGCGACTCCTGGACGAATCCGCTGCAAGCCTTCCTACCCTCTTGCAACATCATCGCCGACATTGAAGCCCTGGGATACAAGCCCGCTCGCAAGAGCTTCTCTTTAGACTCGATGGACGAAGAGATTACGCTGAGCCTGGACCGAGGCGTCGCCGTGCAGGTGTCCCTGGAAGTCGACGGCAACCCTCGAAACATCGACACCGACTGGCTTCGCTCGATCCGCGTGTTCGACCCTCGAGGCGACCTCGTCCCGGTCACCGGTTACCGAAGAAGCTTGGTCGAAGACGGCCGAGTGTCTTCCCGCAGTGGAACGTTGTATCTGCACGGCAACGGGCTTCTCCGGTTCGAAGCCCCGGGACCGCCTGGCACCGATCATTGCCTTTCGGAGCGACTCCAGGTCACCGATGCCCAGGACTATGACCTGGTGTTTCACGTGCTCCGCAGAGAGGTGCCGTAGCGAAGCAACTCGAGCGTCCGCATCGTTCCATCGTCGAAGCTTCGTTCGGTCCCTGTTGCTGATCTGTGTCGATCAGTTCGGACGCGCCTGGTCAATCTCATCGCGAGCGGATCCAGCGTCCTCTGGGCGCTTCTCCTCGCCGCTCACAAACCTCACCAGCTCGGGGGCGCTGTCGATGGCTTTGGTGGGATCGGGTTGGCGGGAGCCGTCGGTGGATCGGTGTTTTCGGTGCTTGGCGAGACCTGGGTCCTTCGGCGGTTCCTGTGGGGAGCGTTGGGAGAAGGGATGGAACTTGAGCTCGCTGTTGGCCAGGTCGTCGGGGACCACCAGCTTGTGAGTCCACTCGCCGTGCTTGTCGAGAGTGCCTGCGGCGATCCACTCGAAGACCGATTGTCCATCTCGCTCGACGATCGCGAGAAGCGCGGGAGCCCCGGGTTCCCCGCCACGGGTGTGGAGGAGCAGGCGGTCGCCGGTCGCGACCTGGCTCTCTTCGGCTTGTAGAGAGATGTCATTGACGGCGAAGGCGTAGGCGCGGCCTTCGTCTCGGCCGGGGATGGAGCTGACGTTGAATGCGACTGTGCCGACCATCATGTCTGCAAGCCCGTCCCCGTTCACGTTTCCCGCGCCTGCTACGGAGTGCCTAGTGTGAAAGGCAGTTTCGGCATCCGCCTTGGTTTCAGCCATCCAGATTTGACAGTGGCTGAATTCCCCTTACCTCGAAGGTGGTTTCGTTCTCTAGCGAAGAAGCCGCGGCCTTGCTAGCGAACTGAGCCCACTCTCTTGTTTGTTGGGAAGGGTTCGAGCCCTAGTGGGCTGCGCACGCTTGAACAGGCTTCCGATGATGTGCTGTTTGTACGGCTCTTCGTCGTAGTACGATCCCAGGGGCACGAGCCTCGTGCGAGGTGCTGCAAACCTCACGGCCCAGGCACGCTGCGTTCGCCTCTTGTTCATCCCAAAACTTCCGCCCTCTCTATGCTACGGACATGTCTTCACGTTTCCGCTCTGGTGAGTTGTCAACTTCTCCGGCAGGTCAAACTGCGTACGGGTGTCTGTCCCTTGATAGGGTTTCGCTCGACATCCATACGTTCCAAGGTTTCCATCACTGGTCCTCGTGATTCACAAGCAGCGCGCGTGTCCCGATCTTTGGCCTAGTTGCGATAGTGATCGTAGGGCAACTGCGAAGAGAATGTCGAGTTGCATTGGAAGCCAGTTGCTGGGAGAGCTATGCTTGTGCGTTGTCGCGGCGCAATCTAGGTCCAAAAGCCCATTCGAATAAAGCAGTGCGCGAGGACTAGAGGCAGTCGAGCACGTCATAGAAATTGGAGAGCACAAGATTGCAGGCATCACGTCCTTGAGAGAGAGGTTATGTGGGACAATACCATTACTCCATTTACGCTACTCATTTCGACGTTCGTTCTTCAGTTTTCATTCGCCCAGTTTCCAGATGAGCAGGCGGGACCGGCCCTGAGCCTCAGTTACTTCGAGCAGCAGCTTCGTCCAGACAATGCCAAGGGCACGCCTTACGCGAGGCGGGGCGAGCGCCTCGAAGGCTACGTACGTCAGAACATTTCGAAGAACGTACCAACGGACTTTGACGCAAAGCTCATTCCCGTTTCGCTTGTCCATCAGTTCGAACGCTTTTCTCGAGAAGACACGGAGTGGGTTGTGCGGTGGCCACGAGTGGCCCATGGCAAGGTCTGGCTACACGCCGAACTTCAACACGACCGTAGTTACCGTATGGACGCTTTTCCTACAGCCGCTAGTGGTGAGTTTCGTTGGCCGCTCGAATGTTTACGCACCGAGAATCTCAATTCACAGGACTTGAAGCTGAAGGTCTGTCTTTTGGGAAAGGATCGGTGGGTAAAGCCACTAGAGGGGCAGTCGCTGAGTTACGCCGTGCCGGCATGGTTTGCTTCTGAAGATGCTCCTGTGTTACTGCCCGTAGCAACCGAAGCGGCTTCCGGGGAAGGCGGAACACCCACACTGAAGTTGATGCTTAGGGCGGACTCGATGATCGATACCTTGACCTGTTCGCTAACGCACTATCGGCGAGATGGCGAAAGAAAGTCTTGGCACAGGGTTAGAGAAATCGTGGACGAAGGGCAGATTTATCCGGGTGAGATCGTCAGTATTTCTCTGCTGACGAGGAAGCAGCCGTCCTTGTCGGCGGGCTACTACCGAATGAAGATTCGATTTGAATCAGACTCCGCCGATGATCCAAGCTCTACCCACGTGAGCTTCCTCCTCCCACGAGCATTGGCGCTGCTCAACGGGACGGCCCCGGTGGGTGAGGCATCATCCCACGACTCGCCATGACGATGGATCGGGAAGTTGTCGATGAGGCGATCGCGAGGTTGGCGCGCCGCCAGGAAGAGCTGCAGGACTTGCGGGGCGTTCGTACCAGTGGCTTAGCCGGCCGTAGCGAAGAGCTCAGCAAGGTGGCTCGATTGCACGACGAGCTGGTCGCTGAGCGATGGCGAACGAGTCGTCCTTCCATCCGACTTGCAAAGAAGCTGCTAAGCAGATCACCTCGAGCTCTGATCCGCGTGTTTGCCATTCTGATCTCGTCGGCTGATGTTGCGTGTGTTGTCGCTGCTGTGGCAATCTTGCTGCTGTTTACGGTGCCAGTGTCTCGCGAAATCACTGCATCCGTGGATGCTTCGGTTGGGGGCGTGTCGTTTCGCGCAGCGAGAGGCGGACAGCTCCGGCTCCGTCCACTTCACATTACGACACTGTCTGTCCAAGGAGTCGAATTTGCGGAATATGAGTTGCCTAGTGGCGAAATCCGTCCCTGGAGTCCCAGTCAACGGCAATCTCCAAGTCTATCAATCAAACCCACGGGAGATTCTGAAGGCGGCTCGATGAAGATCGATAGGTTCAAATTCGACAGTGGCTCCGTAGTTCGTTTGGACTGGCACGCGGGGAGGCGTGAGCTGGCGGTTGCCGTGAGGGATGGTGTCGTCCGCCTGCGAGTCGATCCCCGTGACCCGATGGAGTTACGCCTCCCCCAGTCAGCGGAGGTTGTTGTTCCCCGTTCAGGGGCAGGACAAGAGCCAGTGTCTCTTGGAGTTGGAAAGGAGGTCGGGATTCGTGGGAATCCGGAAAAGGAGATGGTGGTGACAATGCGCTTGGCGGAGTTTGATGCGCTTTGGGCAAGTGAGGAGCCTGTGGGCTTGGACGTGATGTTCTCGCAATCAACTTCGGAGCTCGACTTCCGGCGCGAGCGGGTTGAGACTCTCGGCAACTCTCATGCTCATCCCAGAGAGCGTAAGGCCCTCCACGCCTCTCTTATTCACTCCGGAGAGTTAAGGCTCGGCGGAGTTGAGAAGGCCGTTGAGCTCCGTACGTTCGAGCGCCTCAAGCTACTTGTCGTCAAGGGTGCTTTGGATCGGCTAACATTGCGACCCGAGTCGTTGGAAGCGCGCTGGCGGGGCGTAGTCAGTGAAGCCAGGACCGGCGACCCTGATTCCGAGCGCAACCATATGCAACCGGTGCTGGTGCACTACTTCGGTGCACGCGCGCCGCTTGTCTTCATCGCCTTGGAGGTCTGGCTGTCCATTGCATTTGTCGGGCTCGTCACTCGCCGGCAACGTCGTCAATCGGATCTCTGGAGCGTACTTAGGACGGTCTCTTAGAAGTATCTTGAGTCTCTGTTTGCGGGAAGTTTCGATTTCCAGCATCCTTCTGTGCCATTCCAGTTGACATGGGCGGGATGCAAGGTGGCGTTCCACCAGGACCCAAGTGAGTGATTGATGATTCGTCGTCTTCTTGTCATCGCTGTTTGTTTCTCCTTTCTTTGTCTCCAAGTGCCCGGGCAGGTTCGTTCTCCGCAGAACGAGGCTCAGCGGCACATCGTGGCCGTCCGGTCCATCCTGTCCGGAGGCGAAGTCCGTTTCGGCTGCGGGATTCTTGTCGGGCAACAAGACGAGAGCCTGGTTGTCTTGACTGCGCGCCACGTCATCTTTAATGATGAAAGTGGCGAGCCGGCCAAGCGGATCGATGTTCTCTTCGAGCGCGACGACGAGTGGGTGACCCCTGACAGGGTTGTCGCCGAGGATGAGGCCACGGATTTGGCTGCGCTTGCGATTGGATCGACAAAGACCAAGCTTGATCTGGGCAGTCTCTTCTCAAGTCTACGTGTGGCTACACCCTCAATGCTTCGGCCTGGTTCGGGCAAGGCCCTCGGTGTCGCCGACAGGACCGGCACGATCCAGGCCATTGAACTCGAGCTCCGCGGAGAGTCCGGGGGGATCGTTCGTTTCGCCGGAGCTGTGCGCAAAGGTTACTCCGGTGGAGGCTTGTTCACCGAGGACTGGTATTTCGCGGGTCTTGTGCACAGTCGTGGGGGAGCTGGAGATGATCATGAGGCGAGCTCTTTCACGCGACTAGCCGCGTTTTGCAAGCAGAACAGCCTGCCCTTTGGTTTCAGTGCGATGCCCGCGCTGGGGCCTCTCGTTCGAGCGCAAGCCGATGAGCGGAGCGCAATCCTGTTCATGTGGAAGCAGAACGGGCCAACAACCGTGAAGCGTGACTGGCTTCGCCTCCATTTGACTCAGCGATCCGACAACCGATTCGGCGGGGAGGCCTTTGCCAAGCGGAAGACAGGTCCCTTCACCCTCTCAGTTGACGGAGACGCCGGTCGACTAAGTGTGCCAAACATCACTGACCTCGGGCGGCTGTCACAGCTCGACTTTCGCCTGGAAACCGAAGATGTGCTTCCTGGGTTCGCCGTTTATCGACTTGAGAGCAACCTCGTCCAGGGAGATCTCGCCGTTCCGGTGGGAGAAGCACGCATACTACTGGAAGATATCATCGGTAAGGTCGGAACAAATGAGTTCATTGCGAATGCGGGAGGAACGGGAACTGTAGAAAAGCTTCACCGCTATGGAGACCGCCCGCCATTGATTCCTATCTACCTCCAGATCTACAAGCAAAACTGGAACATCAACGGTATCCCTGTGCCAGTGCCGATCTCGATGCGGGAACATGGGATCAAGCTTGTCGGCCGGCTGAGTTTCAACAAGATCTTCTTCAAAAAGAAGCCAAAGGAGCAGGGCACTTTGCTCAATTCGCGCCTAGTTGTGTTGGGCGAGGACCGCGGAACGGAACTGGCAGTGACGAGCGTGCCTGGTCCCGGCGAGCCTCTCGACTTCGAGTTCACCATTCCGCGACCGGAACGCGAAATCATCCTGTGTGCCCGAGGGGAGAAGGGAGGCCGCGACGTGCGTGTGGTGATCGAGTGTCTCCGGATGCTGCCCCTCGAGAAGTGAAGACCAACTCAGTGATCTCCTCGACAGAGCGATGAGAGCCTAGCAGCTGTGCCTCCCGAAAGCCCATGGTTCATGCACTCGCATCGAATCGACCCGATCACGCGCTCACAGAGCGGAGCGCCCTCGGCTTTCGGGGTTCGCACGAGTTTTCGATAGGAAACCTAGATCTCCTTCCGAAGAGCCTCTTCCAGCTGCGCAAACTGGAACGAATACCCCGCTGCCACCGCCGTCGCGGCGCTCACGCGAGTGCTGGAAAGAAGCAGCTCTTCGCCCATCTCTCCAAAGACAAGGCGGACGGCAAACGTCGGCATCGGAAACAACGTCGGCCGGCGCAGCACTTTGCCGAGGGTCTTGGTGAATTCCTGGTTCGTCACCGGGTGGGGGGAGACGGCGTTCAAGGGGCCGCGGAGTGACGAGTCCTGGAGCGCGTGGCAGATCAGGCCGATCACGTCGTCTCGATGAATCCAGCTCATGAACTGGGTTCCTGGTCCCATTCGCCCGCCGGCTCCCATTCGGAAAGGACCCAGCATCTGTTTGAGCGCACCGCCGTGCTTGGACAACACGACGCCGATGCGGAGTGAGACGACGCGCAGCCCGGCATCTCGAGCAGGGCTGGTGGCTTGTTCCCAGTCTCGGCAAGTTTCCGCCAGGAAGCCGGTGCCGGGTGCCGCGCTTTCCTCGAGCAGCTCGTCGCCGCGATTGCCGTAGAAGCCAATCGCGGATGCGCAGACCAGGGTCGAGGGTTTCTGCTTCCAGCGAGCGAGGGACTCGCAGAGGGCTCGGGTGCCTTGAACTCGACTGTCTCGAATGCGTTGTTTCTTGCTCGCCGACCAACGTCCGGCAATGTTCTCTCCAGCCAGATGGACGATGGCGTCCAGAGGAGTGTCGGGCTCTTTCTCGATTCCCCCCTGGGATGGGTTCCAAAGGAGTTCCGAGCCGGAAGCGGCGTGACGCACCAAAGGAATGACTTCGTGTCCTTCCTGCGTCAGTCGGGAAGACAAAGCTCCTCCGACCAACCCCGTGGCACCGCTGACGGCGACACGGATCATGGCTGCCGAATCACGAGAAGGCGGATCTCGGTCATGTCTTCCATGGCGAAGCGCACTCCTTCCCGGCCGAGGCCACTGTCTTTCACACCGCCGTAGGGCATGTTATCGACTCGCCAAGAAGGAACGTCGCCAATCACCACGCCGCCAACGTCGAGGCGATCCCAGGCGCGCTGAGCCTTGTACAGGTCCCGGGTGAAGATCCCGGCCTGGAGGCCGAAGGTGCTGTCGTTGACTTCGTCCAGTGCCGCGTCAAAGTCGCGGAACGAGGAAAGCACGGCGACCGGTCCGAAGGCTTCCTTGCAGACCACGTCCTGGTCGCGCGACACATTCTCTAGAAGGGTCGCCTCCAGCATGGCTCCTTCCCGCTTGCCACCGCACAACAGGTTGGCTCCGTTCGCAACAGCGCCTTCGATCCAGGAGTGGAGGCGCGTGGCTTCCTTCTCCGAGATCATCGGACCGATCTGGGTCTCTTCCTCCTTGGGATCGCCCATGGGCAACGCTTTGGTCGCGGTGATCAAGCGATCGCGGAATTCTTCGTAGATGGACTCGTGGATCAGAATGCGTTGCACACCGATGCAGCTCTGTCCGGACTGATAGAAGGCCCCGAACACCACGCGAGTCACGGCGTCGTCGAGGTCCGTGTTCTCGTCCACGATGCAGGCCGCGTTGCCACCCAGCTCCAGCACGACCTTCTTCTTGCCGGCGCGAGCTTTCAGGTCCCAGCCGACTCCAGGAGAACCGGTGAAGCTCAAGAGTTTCAGCCGATCGTCTTCGGTGAAGAGAGAGGCTCCGTCACGGCTGCAAGGAAGAATTGAGAACGCGCCCTTCGGCAGATCGGTTTCGGCCAGGATCTCGCCCATGATGAGCGCGCCGATGGGGGTGGCACTTGCGGGTTTCAATAGGAACGGGCAGCCAACCGCGAGGGCCGGGGCAACTTTGTGGGCCACCAGGTTGAGAGGAAAGTTGAACGGACTGATAAACGAGCAAGCGCCCAGAGGCACGCGCTTGTACATGCCGGAATAGCCGTGGGCCCGGGGAGTGATGTCGAGTGGCATGATCTCGCCGCCCAGGCGGGTGGCTTCCCCGGCCGCGACGCGGAAGGTGTCGATCAGTCGGGTGACCTCTCCGCGGCTGTCGCGAATCGGTTTGCCCGCCTCGATGCAGAGAGACAGAGCCAGCTCGTCGAAGCGTTCGGTGAAGCGCTTCACACAATGTTCCAGGATCGCGACTCGTTCATACGCCGCGAGGTTGCGCATGGGCTCCTCGGCGGCCACGGCGAGTTCAATGCCCCGTTCGATCACCGCGGGTTCCGCGAGGGTGATCTCGGTGGCTGCTTCGCCGCTGAACTTGTCGGTGACCTCGAGCCGAGGGCCGTCGGTGAACGGCTCATTGCCCAGGAACGACGGGTAGTGGGGCTTCAACATGGGTATTTCCCGATGGGTTGGCGGAACAACGGACTCTTCTGACAGCCGTCCTTGGCGGACTCTGACTCCTCCCAGGAACGTCCGGTTGGCGAACGTCTTCCCGACATTGTCACTGTTGCGAGATCAGATCGGGCAGGCGATGGCGCCCAGGCGCTCGGTGAGGAGCGAATTCTCACGGTAGTCGATGGGAAGAGACAGAACCACCGGGACCTTCGAAGCGAACGCCTCTTGGAGCCCTTCGGCGAGGTCATCGGCCCGGTTCACGCGAATCCCCTTGCAGCCAAATGCTTCGGCCAGAGCCGTGAAGTCCGGATTGGTGAAGGACAGCTCCGTGTGGCGGCCGAATTCGGTTTGCTGCTTCCATTCGATGAGGCCGTAGCCGCCGTCTTCCCAGATCATGAACACCGGGTTCACCCCAAGTCGCTTGGCGGTCTCCAGCTCCTGGACGTTCATGAGGAACCCGCCGTCCCCGCACAGAGCGACCACCCGGCGATCGGGATAGATCATCTTCGCCGAGATCGCCCCGGGCAGGGCGAAACCCATGGAACAGAAACCGTTGGAGATGAGACAGGTGTTGGGCTCGTCGCACTGGTAGTAGCGGGCGATCCACATCTTGTGAGCGCCGACGTCGCTGAGCAGGATGTCTTCCGGGCCCATTGCTTCGCGCAGGTCCCACAGCACCTTCTGGGGCCGCAGCGGTCCGTCGCCGGAGTCCTCGGCGTGCTCTGCAAAGTCACTGAGGAGATCCTTGCGCACCGTGGCGTGCTGGGAGCAGTCGCAACGGACTCCTTGCAATCGCTCGTGCAGCTTCTCGAGGGATTGGGCCAGGTCGCCGACGACTTCGACCTCGGGGCTGTAGTGGTTGTCGACTTCCGCGGGGAGGAAATCCAGATGGAGGATTTTCTTGTCGGCACCCGAGTTCCAGAGGCGCGGGTGATATTCGACGAGGTCGTAGCCGATGGTGATCACCAGGTCCGCGGCATCGATGGCGCAGGTCGCCAGGTCCTTCGCTTGCAAGCCGATGGTGAACATGCATTGGTCCGAGTGCCGAGACACGGAACCCTTTCCCATGAACGTGCAGATGGCGCCGATTCCGGTGGACTCGGTCAGCGCCCGTAGCTGCTTGGCGGCGCGTTTGCGAACGCAACCGTTGCCCGCGAGGATCACCGGGCTCTTGGCGTTGCGGATCAGGTCCGCGGCCCGATCCAGGATCTTGTCGTCGGGAACAGGGCGGCGCAGTCGCATGCTCGGCAGCGGTTCAGTGCCATCCACGGGAAGGGCGGCGACGTCTTCCGCCAGCTCGATGTGGCAGGCTCCGGGCTTCTCGGTTTGGGCCAGCTTGAATGCCTTGGCCACCACTTCGGGAATCACCGAAGGATGCAAGATCGGTGTGGCCCACTTGGTGAGTGGCCGATACATCCCGATCACGTCCATGGCCTGGTGGCTCTCCTTGTGCTGTCGCTGAAGGGCTGCCTGGCCGGTGATGCAGATCAGAGGCGCCCGGTCCATGTTGGCATCAGCCACTCCGGTCACCAGGTTGGTGGCTCCGGGGCCGAGAGTCCCGAGGCAGACGCCGGGTTTTCCGGTCAGGCGCCCGTAGACGTCGGCCATGAACGCTGCCGCCTGCTCGTGGCGACAGAGGTGGAAGCGGATCGACGAGGATCCTTCCAGGGCCATCATGAAGTGGGCGTTCTCCTCGCCGGGCACTCCGAAGATACACTCGACTCCTTCTGCTTCGAGGCAGCGGACGAAGAGTTCAGCAGCGTTCATGGGCTCTCCTTGGGGCGGGTGGACCAACTCCCGACTCACTGTTTGACGACAGGAAGCCGTTCTTCTTTGGTGAAGGACAAGGTGTCCATGGGACACACGGTGACGCAGATGCCACAGCCGATGCACGATGACGTTTCGTTGTCGAGGGTATCTTGTTTCAAGGCGTACTGCATGACATCGATGCCGACCTGGCAGTTGCGGGAGCATTCGTTGCAGCCGATGCACTTGTCGTTCGGAACGATGTGGAACTTGGACCAACCAAGCTTGGTGTAGAACTTCGACATGACCTGCATCAGCTTGGCCAGGGGACACCAGTAGCGACACCAGACCTTTCCACCAAGGAACGGATACAGGGTGACCGGGAGGATGCCCACCAACCACACGTCGATGAAGATGCGGTACAGATAGACCCCCCAATCCGCGGTGCGGAACAGTCCGGTGATGTCCTTGGTGAGCATGCCCAAGGTGACCAGGATGGCGATTCCTAAGACCACGTTGCCCATGATCTCGAGCTTGATCGAGGTCTTCCCCTTGGCGGCCAGGTGACGCCATTGGTCGCCGAAGGTCTCGGCGAGACCACCACAGCCGCAGATCCAGCTGCAGTAGCGCTTGCCATGGAACAGGACCAGCACCGGGATCACCACGAAGGTCAGGGCCACGCCCCAGACCACCCAGATCATGTGGGGGTCGTAGCTGAAGGTGAAGAAGAACAGAGGCCAGGCGTAGATCAAACCGTAGGAGCGCCAGGCCTGGTCGGCGAACTGCGGATTCGAGGCGAGCTCCTGGCCGACCCACTGGTACTTCACCGCCCACTGAAACAGGAACTCGGGGATCAGGAAAAAGAAGATCCACTGGAAGGCAATCAGGCTCGAGAAACGGAAGACCTGGAAGCGATCCTTCTTGTCCAAGCCCCAACGTTTGACCGCTCGCAGCCCAAAGACCGTCATGAGCACGGTGTACATGACCGTGTACCAGAACGACCAGGGACGGTCGAACAGGGACATGGCGTCGTAGCCCCAGCCCTTGAAGGGCCAGAACTCGCTGCCCGATCCGACCTTGATGCCGTAGATCGAATACCAGGCGAAGAACGAAAGGCCGAGCCAGCACCAGCGATTGCCTCGGATGCCGAAGGTGATGAGAGTGGCGGCGGCCGCCGCGGCTCCCAGGCCAAAGACGTTGGCCACGGTTCCCCCAAGAGTGATTCCAAAGGGCGCGGAGCCGCCTCGTGAGGAGCCGAAGAACCACAGCAAGGCGAACAAGACTGCGGTTAGTGCCGCCGCCACGGTGGGACTCCCGTCCCACTCGTTCTCCATCTTGATGCCGAGACTCTTCAGGAACTTCACCGGCACGTCGGCGCCGATCAGGACGAAGGCGTGATCCGTGGGAATGGTGCGGGTCTCTTTCTTGCCACCGTCGTCGATCTCGAGAACGGTTTCCTTCTCGCGGAACTCCTGGACGTTGGAGTGGAACACCACTTCCACCCGTCCGTCGGCGATCGCTTTCTCGATGTCTCGTTGGTTGTCTTTGAAGATCCGCGCGAACTCGCCCTTGCGATAGGAGAGGAAGACCTTGTTCTTTCTGCTGAGGGTCAGAGCCGCTTCGATTGCGCTGTTGCCACCGCCGACCACCAAGATCGACTCGTTCTCGTAGTGTCCGGGCGAGTACAGCCGGTGATAGACCGCTTCGAGGTCCTCGCCGGTCACCTTGAGCTTGCGGGGGTTGCCACGCTGGCCCGTGGCCAGGACGATCTTCTTTGCTTTGTATTCGCCGTTGGGAGTGGTGGCGAGGAAGGTGCCGTCGGATTGCCGGGTCAGACCCGTCAGTGCCTCGTTGGTCCGAACGTCCAGTTGATTCTCCGAGACGATCGACTTCCAGCGGGCGACCAGGTCTTCTTTGCGAGCTCCGTCGAGCCACAGTTTCCCTTTGGGAGGCGTGGAGTCGGGCTCCGCGTACACCCACTTGCCTTCGGGGAAGTTCTCGATGGTGTTGGCGACGCCGCTCTTCTCCAGAACGACGTAGCTCCAGCCCTTTTCCTGGGCTGCCAGCGCCGCATTGAGACCGGCGGCACCAGCGCCAACCACCAGCACGTCGAGGACCTCTCCCTCGGCCCGCTTCTGCATCTCGGGCAGGGTGCTCAAGTAGTCGATCACTTCCACCGCTTGGGCCATGGCCAGCTTGATGACCGGTGCGCCGGCCAGGTCGCCGATGATGTGGAGTCCCTTGACGTTGGACTCGTTGCCGGGCTTGAGGGCGGGGCGACGGTTGGTGGCCGTGCCACTGGTGAGAATGGTTTCGAGCTTTTCGCGAATCGAGAACATCATTGGGATCCTGTCTGGGCGGCGCGCTGGACTTCGGAGGCGGAAGTCGGGGTTCGTTCGGTGCCGCAGTGATCGCAAACGGTGGCGGTGGGGTGAAGGAGCGCCCCGCACCGGGAACAGGGGACCGGGGAAGCTGTCAGTGGGACTTTGCGAAGGCCTTCGGGAACTCGGTTCTTGGCATCCGCGGCAGAGGGGCGGGTCAACAGAATGCCCACTGCGATGACGTTGCCCACCAGACCCGCCACAAACCAGGGGGGAGCGGACAATGATTTGCTGATGGCCAGGTAGCCGCAAAGGGCTGCGGCGGCGACGTTGGTCAAAACCACGATGCCGAAGATCATCCAGCCCGAGCGCATGGGCTCGCCCTCGTGACTGGCTTCATCGAACAAGACGGAGCGCGATTGAACCTTCTGGAAGTATCGATCCTCGTTGGCACGAAACTCTTCCAGCTTCGGTTCGCCCACGAAGAACCGTCGGCCCTTGTGTTGCAGCTCGACGACCTCGGCGCCGTGAATGGCCATGTCGCAGACGATGCACTGCTCGCCCTCCCCGACCTTGCGGGAAAGCTCCTTGGCCTGGGGCGAGCCGAGGGCGGTCGTGGACAGCAGCAGCCAGCCACAGAGGGCCAGCCATCCTTGCCCGGTGACCGGCCACTTTCGCGAACTCGCTGCAATCTTCGTGGACCAGGGGAAACCCGGAAGACCCTTGGGCAGCACCTGCCGATTCATAGAGCTCTCCTGCACTCGGGTCCGTGGCCGCCTTCGATGGCCACGAATTCGATCACCAGCGGCAGTTGCCGCTCGGTTCACCGCTTGGGGTGTCGATGCGCGGAGCCGACTCACACGATGCCGTGAGCCAGCATCGCATCCGCGACTTTGACGAAGCCCGCCAAGTTCGCTCCATCGACATAGTTCACATCGTCGCCGCCTCGACGACCGTATTCCACACACTGGGCATGGATTTTCTGCATGATCTCACGAAGGCGACGGTCAACTTCCTCTCGAGTCCATGTGAGCCGCAGGGAGTTCTGGCTTTGCTCGAGTCCCGACACCGCGACTCCTCCGGCGTTGGCGGCTTTGGACGGCGCGTAAAGAATCTTGGCCGCGAGGAACTGGTGGGCCGCGGCGAGTTCGGACGGCATGTTCGCGCCTTCGCAAACCACCCTCACGCCGTGGCCGAGGAGCGTTTTGGCGTCGCCCTCGAGGATTTCGTTCTGGGTGGCGCATGGGAATGCGACGTCGGCCGGGATGTTCCAGGGGCGTTCGTTGGGAATGAACTCGCAGCCGAATTTTTCCGCGTACTCGTGAATCCGACCACGTCGCACTTCCTTCAAGTCTTTGAGGAACGCGAGCTTCTCCTCATCGATGCCGTCAGGGTCGTGGATGAACCCGCTGGAATCCGAGGCGGTGACCGGTTTCGCCCCGAGTTCGAGGCTCTTTTCGATGGTGTACAGCGCCACGTTTCCGGAGCCAGAAATCAGGCAGGTCTTGCCTTCGAGAGAGTCTCCTCGATGCTCGAGCATGTTCTGGGCGAAGTAGACGCAGCCGTAGCCGGTGGCTTCGGTGCGGATCAGGCTGCCGCCAAAGGACAGGCCTTTTCCGGTGATCGTTCCGGTCCAGCGGTTCTGCAGACGCTTGTACTGTCCGAACAAGTAGGAGACTTCGCGACCGCCGACGCCGATGTCGCCGGCCGGCACATCCGTGTCTTCGCCGATATGACGAGACAGCTCGATCATCATGGACTGGCAGAAACGCATGACTTCTTCGTCTGACTTGCCCTTTGGGTTGAAGTTGGCGCCCCCCTTGGCGCCTCCCATCGGCAAGGTGGTCAGACTGTTCTTCAGGACTTGTTCGAAGGCCAAGAACTTGAGCACGCTCAGGGTGACCGATGGATGGAACCGCAGCCCGCCCTTGTAGGGCCCGATCGAGTTGTTGCACTGGACTCGCCAGGCGCGATTGGTTCTCACGTTGCCTTGATCATCGCGCCAGCACACGCGGAACGTGATGATCCGGTCCGGTTCGGTCAGGCGTTCGAGGATCGACGCTTTTCGGTATTCAGGATGGTCGAACAAGAACGGCATCACCGATTCGGCGACTTCTTGCACCGCCTGATGGAACTCGGTTTCGCCGGGGTTTCGACGAATCAACCCAGACATGAACTTGTCGACTTCAGAGCGCACCTTCTCGGTCATCTCTCTTTCACTTTCTTCCCAAGCGATCACCGCGCAGTGACTGGGATTCGAGATCCGTCGAGTCACCCAGGGAGCATTTCAGCACGCGGTTCCCGCGAGTTCGTGTGGGGCACAAACTGCGATGGTGAACAAAGGCATGGGGGAGCAGACTGGCGGAGGGCGCTGAAAGCTTCCAGCGGTTGTTGCCTCCGCAGTGGGGGGAGAACGCGTCGTCCTCGACAAGAGTTACGAAGCGGTGGGTCACTTGTGACACCCGTCGAGTTTGCGCTCTCTGAATTGTTCGCGATCCTTCGTCGATGGTTCCCGGAATTCTTCAGAAAGTGACCGCGTCCCGCGGGTCGAGGTCAAAAGTGTTCGGGGTGGGGGAGCTTTGACCGGGTGTTTGCTGAGTGCAAAGCCACGAAGCCTGGTTGGGATTCCGAGGGTTTGGGACCTCGTCGGCCGCTGGCGAGGTCCTTCGG
Organism: Planctomycetota bacterium; assembly: GCA_028289345.1. Taxonomy (GTDB): domain Bacteria; phylum Planctomycetota; class B15-G4; order B15-G4; family SIAN01; genus JANQQL01. The sequence goes on from JANQQL010000042.1 coordinate 92,968, forward strand.
CGCCGGATCGGATCTCTTCGATTCGGCTTCTTTCTCGAATCCTCGACGAATCCACGGATTCGGCGGCGGTCCGACTCCTCGAACGGTGACCAGAATCCCTCGATCGCCCATCGGAGGCCGTTTCACGGGCTTGCGAGGCGAGCGCCAAGATCCGCGGTTGCTCGACCCATCGATGCTCACTTGGCACGAAAGATTCGGGTGCGGAGCGGGGGAGGTTCGCCGCGCCGAGCCTGGCTCCCGGATGGTTCCAGCCATCCTGGGTTCCGAGGCCGGGAGGCTGAGCCGGAGGGTTTTCCCGGCTTGTTTCCCTGGGGGGAGGGCCGTTTTGCCGGCGGAGCCTTCCGTTTTCTGGAATTCACTCTAGAATCCAGAGTTCTCTGAAAGCAGGAGTGACGAATCAGGAGTGAAGCGATGAATGACCCGTCTGCCGTGTCGCGGGATCTGCAGTTCGTTCGGTCGGTCGTGGATGCCTCCGAGCGCACCCCGTATCCCCGTTCTGTCGCCATCGTCTGGGGGCTCTTGGTCTTGGTCGGCTTCGCGCTTCCGGACTTTGTGGGGACAGGAACGGTCGCGCGATTCTGGATGTTCGCCGGGCCCGCGGGCTTGTTGTTCGCGGCGTGGATGAGCGCGCGCGGCCTCCATCGCTTTGGCCAGAGTGATTGGCGGTCCGGCCGCAGGGAGCTCCAACACTGGGCCCTGTTTCTCTTGGCGATCGGAGCGGTGATGTTGTTGCCGAACCGTGGCATGGTCGACTGGAAGGCGATCGCTCCCATCTCTCTTTTGCTGGTGGCGTTTGCTTATGTCGTCGCAGGGGTCCACCTTCGTGGCTTCTACTTCTTCCCCGGCTTGGCGTTCTTCGGTGGTTACTGCTTGCTGGTGTTTCGCATTCCCCATGCCTGGACAATCACGGGAGTGCTGGGCGCTTTGGCTCTGATCCTGTCGGCGTTGGTTCCCGGTTCCGCACAGGCATCCCGCGAACCATGAGCGAGGACGCCACTCCCTTTGGGGAGGAATGGAGCGGTCTCGGAGGAATGAACAAGGTGCTCGAGCACCGCGTTCGACTTGCCACTTGTGTGCTGCTGACTCGCTTCGATCGTCTGACCTTTCGCCGCCTGAAAGAGCTGACTTCGGAAACCGATGGCAGTCTCGGCGCTCACTTGACCAGACTCGAAAAAGAGAAGTTCGTCCGCGTTCAGCGTGAGTTTCGCGGGGGGCGCCCGACCAGCTGGTATCAGTTGACCGATGGAGGGCGCGAAGCACTGGGTCATCACGTGCAGGGACTGGAACAACTCTTGCGACATCGCAAGGAAGGAGAGGCGAACTCATGACCGCTTTTTGTTCGTGGTGGTGGGTGGCAGGTCTGATCGCCGGCGCGGAGGTCTCGGCAGAGGGGCTCCCCTACCCAGAGGTGGACTTCTTCGAAGAAGGCCCTCAGGAGTATGTTTTCACTTGCGACTACCGGCGAGTCGACGCGAAGGATCGCTTCGCTCACAAGTCGAGAATCCAGGCCCGCTATACCCGTGGCTATCCAGGAGATGCCGTGGAATGGGACGATGCCTCGTATGCGACCGGGGCCACCTTGGACGGACCGCTCGCGGAGCCGGCTCAATCTCTCGACTATCTTGCTGGCTTCCGCTACGACGCAAAACAAGCCATGTTTTCTTTCTTCCCTGGGTTCTTCCGGGATTTTCCCGGGACGGCGGCAGCGACCTATGCGAAGAACCTTATCTGGGACATCCAAATGCTGGAGAGGTTCGCCCGGGGCTACTCCAGCCAACTTCGTCTGCATGAGCCGCTGGTGTTGTCGGATGCCACCGGGAACGTTCCGTTGGCCGGAATGGGGGCGTTCAAGAATCGTCGGATCGAGCTCACCTGGGTGGGCACCTGTTCGCGGAGCGGAGAGGAGTGCGCTTTGCTTCAGTACGAAGCGTTCTTCAATCGATTCTCCATGAAATTCGGTGGCTCAGATCTCGACGGACTGAGTCACTATTGGGGAACGATTTGGGTGTCGCTGGAAGATGCCCAGATCGAACACGCGACCTTGTCCGAGCACGTCTCCATGCACATCGAGGCGAAGGGACGGGAAGCCACCAGTCACCGGGTGTTGAGAACGGCGACTCTGGAGAAAACCGCCGGTTTCTGACGGCGGTGGCTGGCCATCGACGTGTTTCGGCAGGCTGGTGAGAAAGGCCTCGGATTGCCGATCGAGAGAGTTGTGGGGGCGCTCGCCCGCATGGAATCCTGTGCCGAATGAATCGAGCCATCTCAGGCTTGGAGCCGGCGAGGGTTTCCAATCGAGGCGGCTCATTGGATACGCTCTCCTCGTCAGTCACCGGGTTCCTTGCCTGAGAGTCCCCGTCGCGATTCTCGGAACCAGGCTTCCGGCAATGATCCGAGCGAGCCAGCCCGGGCTAGAAGAGTCGGACCGTGGCAGGCAGCCAAGGAGGTGAGTGCAATGAAAGCATGGGTCATGGGGATCCTCGGACTCTCAGTGATCGCGATGCCGGGAGCTTCCGCGGCGGGGGCAATCACTGACTCTGAAGCCAGCCGTGAGTCCCTCTCGGGGCGCCCCTGCTCTGGCCTTGGGCCGAACCTGGCGCTTCCGACCCTGGGTGGGCGTCAGTGGTGGGCCGACGTGTGTTGGGACGGAGGATGGAGGATTCAGCGGCACGCGTGGACCGGGCACTACCGATTGCTGGATCCCAACAACACCCGGCGAGGGTGGGGGACTCGCGATGGGTGTCGGCAGCTGATGGCCCAGGAGTGCAAGGATTCGAAGCGTTCCTCGGATCATCTCGTCGTGCTTCTGCACGGATTGGGACGCAGCTTCCGCTCGATGAAGGTACTGGAGCGAGGGCTCAACCGTCAGGGGTTTCACACAGCCGCGCTGTCCTATCCGAGTACGCGGCGATCGATCGAGTCTCACGCAAGCACGATCGCCGGGCTACTGGGCGAGTTGGAGGGAGTGAAGCGTGTGTCCTTCGTCACCCACAGTCTCGGCAGCCTGGTGGTGCGGCAGCTTTGTTCCGAGCACTTTTCATGGCGGGAGCGGGTGAGTCTCGAGCGCGTGGTGATGATCGCGCCCCCCAACCAAGGAGCTTTCCTGGCAGAGACGGTCGGGTCCTGGGCACCGGTCCGTTGGCTCTTAGGGGACGCCATTGATGGAATCCTTCACGCCAAACAGCTTCCCGTGCCCGATGTGGAGTTTGGCATTGTGGTCGGGGCTCGCGGCGACGAAGACGGCTGGAATCCTTGGATTCTTGGAGACGATGACGGAGTGGTCGGTGTCGACGAAACGACCTTAGAGGGAGCGAAGGACCGGATCCGCGTCGTCGGCGTGCACTCCCTGATGTTGCGCGATTCCAAGGTCATCCAGGCCACCGCCGAATTCCTTCGCAGCGGCAGCTTTCACGAATGGGAGAAGTCAGCGCTCTGAAAGAGCCTGAGCTTCCCGCCGTAGGAGCTCTCCCAGTTCCAAGCTGCGATCGTGGCGGAAACGACTCTTCGGGCCGCCGACGCTGAGGGCGCCTTGCACTTGTCCGAGGGGATCCCGGAACGCAGCCGCCACCGCGACGTAGTCTTCTTCGAGTTCCTGGTCGGCGATCGCGAATCCTTGGCGACGGATGAGTTCGAGCTCCTGTCGCATTCGATCCGAATCCGTGACCGTGTGTCCGGTGTGACGCGCCATCTTCGTTCTCAGCAGGTGCTCGCGGTGATCTTCTGGTAGGTGGGCCAGGATGCATTTGCCGGTCGACGTCGCGTGGACCGGCCAGCGGGTACCGATCTCCAGACTTGCGGCGACTCGATGACGACCGGGAGATCCATCGACGATCAGCATCTGGTCTCCGATCAACACTTCGAGAGTGGTGGATTCCCCGCTTTGCTCGGCGACCCTTTCCAAGACCGGTCGGACCAGCGCTCGCACGTCACTGGTCATGAGCGCTTGGGAGCCGAGGGCGATGACCTCGGCGCCGAGCTGATAGGTGTTCTTGGTCGGATCCCGACTGACGAGCCCCTCGCTTTCCAAGGCCATCAGGAGCCGATGGCACGTGGTCCGGGACAGGTCCTGGGATTCGCTGAGTTGATCCAGGGTCAGAGTGGGATGCCGCGGCCCGAAGGCTTTGAGAAGCCGGAGGGCACGGATCACCGCCTGGGTTCCCTGGGGAGCGTCGACTCGTCTCATGAGGTTCCTTCGAGAGGCTGCATGGTAAGCGAGTCCTGGTCCGTGTAGGTGCTGAATTAGACCTATGTCTCATTATATGGTGGCATTGACCATAATATGGGATATCGTCTCGCCTTGTCGCCGAAGCACACTCGCGGCGACGGTCCCCTGTCCCCTCCCGAAAGATCCCCCCAATGAATGATTCCCAAAACTCTCTGACCCGCGTGGTCGTGCTTGGTGCCGGACGAGTTGGTCTCGCCATTTCCCGAGACCTTGCGGCGGATCCCCGCTTTGCCGTGACCGCTGTGGATCGTGATCCGTCCCGAGAAGAACTTTTGACTCGCCACGGGGTGAGCTTTCGCGCGGCAGACCTCGGCCAACAAGGCCTGGTCCGACAGTTGGTGGCGGGGTTCGACCTGGTGGTTGGCGCGGTCCCCGGTTGGATGGGCTTTCGCGTGCTGCGCGAAGTGATCGAGGCCGGCAAGAACGTGGTCGACATTTCGTTCTTCGAAGAAGATCCGTTCCTCCTGCAGGAGCTTGCCGAAGCTCACGGAGTCACCGCGGTGGTTGACTGCGGCGTGGCTCCCGGTCTCAGCAACCTGGTCCTCGGGCGCATGCAAGAAGAGTTCGACAGCATTGATTCGTTTGCTTGCTTGGTGGGGGGATTGCCCGAAGCGCCAACCCCACCGTGGAACTATCGCGCTCCTTACTCCCCGTCGGATGTCATCGAGATGTACACCCGTCCGGCGCGGCTGGTCCGCGAAGGCAAACAGATCACCCTGCCGGCACTGACCGAACCGGAGCCGGTCGAGGTTCCCGGTGTCGGGACCTTGGAAGCGTTCAACACCGACGGTCTCCGGACGTTGCTGAGTGTGAAGAACATCCCCCACTTGGTCGAGAAAACGTTGCGCTATCCCGGCCATCGCTCGCAAATCGCATTGCTGGCATCCGGGGGCTTCTTTGATGTCGAGCGGGAAGTGAACGGAGAAGTCATTCGCCCCCGCGAGGTGTCGACCGCACTGCTTTTCGAACAGTGGTTCCAAGGCGAGCACGACTACGACGTGACGGTGCTGCGTCTGGTGACGGAAGGAATCCGGCAGGGAGCTCCCGTTCGTTTGGTCCACGACCTGGTGGATCACTTCGATCGCGAGTCGGGGATCTCCTCGATGGCCCGGACCACTGGCTATCCCTGCACGGCCGTGGCGCGGCTGTTGGCCCAAGGCGATTTCACGGAGCCAGGCATCGCGCCCCCGGAACGAATCGGGGCGAATCGCTCTTGCTACGACGCCATCCTCACCGACTTGAAGCAGCGGGGAGTGGAGTTCCAGGTCACCGAGGCGAGCCCCTCGCAAGACGAGCTGCTGCCGGTCTCTTCTTGAGAAAGGAGGTGTTCCATGCGCACGATCGAAACCGAGCTGCGCCGCTTCGATCCCAACGTCGCGATCGACCGAGCCTGGACTCCTCCTTCGAGTTGGTACATCGATGGGGAGTTTGCCAACTGGGAGCGAGATCGGGTGTTTCGGCCGGCCTGGCAACCCGTTGCCCGGGTGGAACAGCTGAAAGCCCGCGGTGACTTCGTGAGTGGGCAGCTCGCCGGAGAGCCGTGGGTCTTAGTGCGGGACACCCACGGCGAACTCCGCGCGTTCCACAACACCTGCCGCCACAAAGGACGAGAGGTGGTGCAGGGCTGTGGCCACGCCGAGCGGTTGGTCTGTGGCTACCACGCCTGGACCTACGACCTGGACGGGACCCTCCGTCGCGCTCCGCGCATGGCCGGGATTCAAGACTTTGATCGCCACGCGATGAGTTTGAAACCCTTGGCCGTGGAAGTCTGGGGACCGTGGGTGTTTCTCAACCTCTCCGAGCACCCGACGCGATTGGCGAACGACTTGTCGCCCTTGCTTGCGCGTTTGGAAGCGGGCGGCTGGGGAAAGCTGCGCTTTGTGGCCGAGCGAAATTGGGACATCGCTTGCAATTGGAAGGTGTATGTCGACAACTACCTGGATGGGGGGTACCACATCCAGCACATGCACCCGAGTTTGGATGCGCAGCTCGACATGGGCTCCTACCGGACCGAGGTGTTCGAGCGTTTCTCGGTGCAGTCCTCGCGTTCGGCCTCTATCCGTGACGATCGGGCCTCTTTGGATCCGTCCCAGCGCATCGGCTCCGAAGCGCTGTACGTGTGGCTGTACCCGAATTTCATGCTCAACCGCTACGGCCCGTGCCTGGACTCGAACTGGGTGATCCCCGTGGCTCCCGACCGCTGTCGCGTCCACTATGAGTTCTTCTTCCTGGAGACCGAGGGGCCTTCGGCGCGCCGCTTCGTCGAAGAGAGCATCGAGCAAAGCGCGGTCACTCAGCGAGAGGATATCGCCATCTGCGAATCGGTGCAGTTGGGGCTGCAATCCCAGGGCTACGACCGCGGCCGCTACGCGCCGAGCGTGGAAATCGGTGAGCATCACTTCCACCGGTTGCTGGCCCAAGACCTGCAAAGAAACCCGGTGTCGTCGCCTTGACTTTGGGGCAAACCATGCCTGTCGACCGCGAAAGCGAAATGGATTCCTGACTCGGCGGCCCCCCGGGATCGGTGTTTGAGGTGGCCCCGGTCGGAGTCGATACAGGGGGGGATTGTCCCCCCGGAACGGCCCCTAGTTGGCGGCGGGCCAGGAAGGGATTCCCCGAGACAACCAGAAAGGCGGCGAAGTGGAACCGAGCAAAGGACGACGGGGCCATCGCACGATGGCCCTGGGATTGTTGGCCTTGGTGGGGTGCTCCAGTGGCGGGCACAACCTCAAGGAAGAGTTTCTCGATTCGGTGACCAATGTCACGACCGTGATGAACGAAACCGGGAGCCAGCTCCAGGTCACTTTGAAGTCGTACAACGTCATCGTGCGGTCCGAAGCGAGCGATCTCGTGGCGGCCTACGAGTACTTCGCCGGGGAGCTGGACGAGCTCGACGAGCTCATGGATGACATGAAGGACGCCTTGAGCGAGATGAACTCGGCTTCCAATGAACTGTTCGGCTCTTGGTCGAAGGATCTGCGATCGTACGCCCAGGATGGAATGCGAGAGCACAGCCAAAATCGACTCGGTGCCATCGTCACCCGTTTCGAAAAGATCCAAGCCACAGCGAATCCCGCGCGGGTCGCCTCGGACGAAGTCTATGCCGAGTTGAACGATCACTTGTTGTTCCTGAAGTACGATCTCTCGCCCGACACCATTGCGGGTTTGAAGAAGGATGCCAAGTCGTTGAACAAGGACGCCCAGCGCCTGATCCGCTACTTGGAAGACACGGCGGCGCGTTCGGATCAGTTCGTGTTGGCGATGAAGTACGGTTCGGACGAAAGCGATGCGCCTCCGGACCTGACCAAATGGCCGGACGAGGAAGGCAGCGACTCCGAGGAATCCGACGAGGACTTGCAAAAGTGGCCGGACGAGCAGTAGCGAGACCGCCCACCACGTAGCAATCCGTTGCCCACAGACCCGCCCGGTGAGAGAATCTCACCGGGCGGTTTGACGTTTCCCGCTGCTTCGATGGCCAAACGCCACCGACACCCATGGCGCCACGCCATGCCTCGCAACAGGCGGCGTGACCCTTCCTCAAGGTTCCAAGGAGTCTCGATCCATGTGGCAGATGCTGGTGATGGTCGGGGCCCTCGCGACAATCGAGGACCCGCCGCCAAATGTCCTGATGGTGATTGTGGATGATCTCGCTCCTCGGCTGGGGTGCTACGGAGATCCCCTCGCCTCGACACCTGCGCTCGACGGGCTGGCGGAAGAGGGGCAAGTCTTCTTGGCGGCGTACTGCCAGTCGGCCATGTGCTCGCCGAGCCGGACCAGTTTGCTGACGGGATTGCGGCCCGACACCACCAAAGTGTTCAACCTGGTGACCCACTTCCGCGAGACGTTGCCCAATGCGGTCACGCTTCCTCAGCATTTCCAACGCCATGGCTACGCGGCCGCAGCGGTGGGCAAGGTGTTTCACGATCAGCGCCTGAACGACCCGGAGTCCTGGTCGCTGCCGTGGATCAAGGCGGAAGGGGAGAAGTACCAGAACCCGGCCAATCGGAAAAAGTCGGACGAGGCCGAGGGCTCGCAGCGTTCGGGTCCCCGTTCGGTGAAAGAAAAGCGAGCGATCCGGGGACCATCGACGGAAGCCGAGAACGCAGACGACGCAAAGCAGCGAGATCATTGGGTCACGGATCGCGCTCTGCAGCGACTGGAGGAGCTGCACCAAGCCCCGTTCTTCTTGGCCGTCGGGCTCAGCAGTCCTCACCTGCCGTTGACGAGTCCGCAAAGCTACTGGGACCGCTATGACCCGGAGAAATTCTCGGCTCCCAAGCCGCCGGGACCAGCCAAGAAGGCGCCCGCGATCGCCTCTCACTCGATGCCAGAGCTACGCTCCTATCCGGATCTGCCCTTGCGGGGGCCGATTCCACCTGAAGACCTGCGGCGGCTCATGCACGGCTACCTGGCAACCGTCAGTTTCGTGGATGCCCAGATCGGTCGTCTGCTCGAGGCTCTCGAGGAGCACGGGATCGCGGACCACACCATCGTGGTCGTCACCAGCGATCACGGCATGCACTTAGGAGAACACGGACTGTTCGGCAAGCAGACCAACTACGAAGTGGCTCTTCGCGTCCCGCTCATTCTTCGGGTACCCGGACAGTCCCCCAGCCGCATCGAAGGAATGGTGGAATTGGTCGACTTGTTTCCGACCCTCTGCCAGTTGGCGAGCCTCGATCAGCCCAAGGATCTCGAGGGCATCGGATTCCTTCCGCTGCTTCAGGAGCCGGATCGCGTGTGGAAGGCGGGAGTGTTGTCGCAGATCATCCGCAACAACGGCGGCGGCTATTCGCTCCTGACCCCCGAGCACCACCTGGTGGTCTGGGAGGATAAGGGCAAGGAACTCATCGAGCTGTACGATCGAACCCGGGATCCGCGGGAGACTCGAAACGTGGCGCGGCGAGAGGATCAGGCGACCACCCTCGAAGCCCTCCGTCAACGAATGCGGATTGGTTGGCGCGGACTGATGCCGCTGGGTCGACCCGGCAACTGATCCCGAGTTCTTGCCCCCAACCCGAAGGAGTGCACGAGGCGGGAGGGAACCGTGGGGACCGCGGGCTCCTCGTCACCCGGTCCCTGCGGAATCTAAGTTCAAGCCTTGGCGATCTGAGGATGGTTCTTCCAGGCCGGCATGGTCGCCATGTAGTCCAGGGTCTTCTGGCGGGCCGCGTCTTCGCTCAGCCCCGGTTCGTGACGTCGCGTCCACTGCATGAAACGGGTCAGACACTCGTCGAATCCGATGAGGGTGCCGTCGGCGTTGCTGCAGTGCTGGCAGTAGGGGCCGCTTTCGATGGTCATGCTGCAGCTTTCACAATGAGCCATGGGAGTCTCCGGGTGGTTGAGGGTTGGTCGACAGCAATCGCACCATGCCGTCCAGCACGGCCTGGCGTGTTTCTTCGTCCAGCTGTTCGAAGGCTCGAGTGAGGAGCGGGATCGACAGAACTTGCCGGGCTCGGAGGGTGGTTTCCTTGCCGGTGTCGGTCAGCCAAACCAGAGTGCGGCGCCGGTCGCGCTCATCACTCATCCGCTCGATCAGGCCGCGCGACTCCATGCGTTGGAAGATCTCACTCATGGCTGCCTGCGACCGGTCGAAGTGGTTGCACGCCTCGGAAACCGTCATCGGGCCTGACTGCTCGAGATGTTGGAGGACCCCCAAAGTCTCGCGGGAGGGGCGATACGCGTGGGGCGATTCCCGGCGGTGGAAGCGCTGAAAGACCTGGTGGAACTGCTCCAGGAACTCGCGGGCCGTTTGTTCAGCAGTCATGGCGGCCATTCTTCGGGGAAGGAAAACATCGTCAACCCCGATGCAACTCCTGGCCTGGGTGGGGGAACGCGAGGGTTCTGGAAATGGGGGACGTGACGAACGAATCCTGGGCGGCGATGCGGTCGAACTTCCGCGAGCGGGGGAGGCCTCGAGGCGAGGACAGGAGATCGCCCGCAGGATGGGTTGATGAATGGCGCTCGGAGACTCAACGAGCCCTGTCAGCGGGACGAGGAAGCTGCGCCGGTGCTCGTGGAGAGTTCCGATTCGCGCTGCGATGAATCAAGGTCATGTGGTCTTCGTGGTGGCCGTCGGCATCCAGGAACACCAGGTCCAAGCGCGGCCCGTCGATCTTGAGCACCACCGAACCGAGAACCGCGATGGAGTGAACCATCGCCGGATGGTTGAAGGGGCCTCCTTGGATTCGGCCGGAGCACCCTGCCACGCAGTACACCGCTCCGCTTCGCGGAGCGACCCGCTTGGAGTACGCGCCGTCTCCCGCTTCCCTGCCGTCACCGGCATCCACCTTCATGGAATCGGTGAACGTCGAGCTGCGCCCATAGTGACCATCGATCAAGAAGCTGCGCTCGTAGGAATGGCTGTGACCGGTGAGAACCAAGTCGACTCCGCCTGCCTCGAGGAGCGGCACGAAGTTCTCTCGCATCTCGACCATCTCGCGACCGAAGTCGGAGTTGTGGGAGCCTCGGGAGTAAGGAGGGTGGTGCCAGAACGCGAGGATCCACTCCTGATCCGTGGCAGCGAGGTCTTGCTCGAGCCAGCGCGCCATCGCTCCTTGGGGGGAGCGATCGCTACCTTCGGAGTCCAGGCACACGAAGTGGATGTTGGCATAGTCGAAGGAGTAGTAGGCTTCCGTGCCCGAGGCCAAGCCGCCAGCTTCTCCGTTCTGAGGGAGAGTGAACAGGCCGTAGTAGACATCCTCGACGAACTCGTGATTGCCTCGGGTCGGCCACAACACGGCACGTCGCAACATCTCGGGGTACATGTCGAAGACCGCCGCTTGGTACTCCTGTTCGGCGCCCAGCACGTAGGCGTTGTCGCCGAGCATCAACCACAAGTCCGTGCCTTCGTTGCCGAAGGTTTCCTGATAGGCATCGCGCACCTTGGCGGCGGAGGCGTCCGCGGTGCCGGAATCTCCAAGGACCCAGATCCGCGTCGGACGAGGGCGCCCGGGATCGGGGTGGGTCTGGAAGCGATGACTGGCATCTCCCCCGGCGTCGACGCGACTCGGGGATCCGACCGAGTAGTAGTAGACGGTGTCAGGGGTCAATCCTTCCAGCAACACTTCGTGATTCGTGCTGGGCACTTTGCTCGACACCGTGCGATCTGAGGAGCCGGGCGAGGATCCGTAGCGAACGGTCCCCACCGTGGCTTGATCGGTGCTCCAGCGCACCCGAATGCTGGTCGGTGTCGAGAGCTGCAAGTACGGCCCGCGGAGGACCTCTGGAGGATCGCCCAGCAAGCCCAGGAGGTTGATGAGCGTGACAAGGACTGGCATGACGGCACGCTGTCCCTGGCCTACGGGTGCAACGCGGTGACCGCGTTGGATCCCCGCAGCCCGCCCCGGGCGAGCGGATCTTTCACCCAATACTGAAAATGAGCGGTCGCCGCCGGAGGCAAGTGTTCCGGCCATCGTCCTTGTCGATGCAGGCTTCCATGGGTGTCCGTGCGATCGCTCAGAATCCATTGGGGAACCGGAACGAACGTTCCTCCGTGGAACGCCGCATCGAGGGTCTCGAAGCCCACCACCAGGAACGCGTTGGCTCGAGGTGGTGCTCCGGTGAGTTCCAGTTCCCAATCAGCTCCCGGCGTCGTCTCGCCGCTTCCGAGCAGCACCGGCCCCGGAGCTCGGGCGGTGGCGAACCGGTCGTTCTGCAACCAGCCCTGATGAACCAGAGTCATGCGGTCTTCGACCTGACCGGCCGAGTCCAGGAAAGCCAGGTCCAGGCGGCGTCCCTCAATGGTCAGGACGACCGAGCCCAAGGCAATCACGGAATGCACCATGGCCGGGTGATCGAGGGGGCCGTTGCTGAGCTTTCCGGAACTTCCGGCCACGCAATACACCGCGCCCTGGTGGGCCTCGGGGGTCTTCTTGTACGCGCCGTCTCCGTCCTCTCGTCCGTCGCCGGAATCCAGCTTCATGGAAGGTTGGAACGTTCCGCTGGTGCCGTAGTGGCCGTCGATCAGATAAGAGCGTTCGTAGGAGTGGCTGTGTCCACAAAGAACCAAGTCGACTCCCCCGGCTTCCAGGATGGGGAGGAAGTTGCTGCGCATCTCTACCAACTTGGTTTCCGTGTCGGAGTCATGGGACCCTTTGGTGTAGGGAGGGTGATGCCAGAAGGCGATGATCCACTCCTGGTCTGTGGCCGCGAGGTCGTTCTCCAGCCACAGCGCCATCGCCCCGCTGGGGGAACGATCGGTGCTGTGGGAATCCAAGCAAATGAAGTGGATGTTGCCGTGGTCGAAGGAGTAGTAGGCCTCGGTTCCCGAGGCCAGCCCTCCCGCTTCGCCGGCCGTGGGCAGCGTGAAGAGGTCGTAGTAGACCGCGGCTTGGGTCTCATGATTGCCACGCGTCGGCCACACCACGCTGCGGCGAAGGAGTTCGGGGTAGGTGTCGAATACCGCCGCTTGGAACTCCGGTCGCAACCCGTCATCGTAGGCATTGTCGCCCAGCATCAACCAAAGGTCGGTGTCCTCGTAGCCGAACTTCGTCTGGTAAGCATCGCGTACGCTTTGCGGCCGCTGATCGGCAGTTCCCGAATCCCCGACCACCCAGATCCGCGTTCGGCGGCTCGCTCCGATCTCCGGAGGGGTTCGAAAACTGTAGGTCGCGTCTTCTCCCGCGAGAGTCTTGGTTGTGGTCCCTACTGAGTAGTAGTAACGGGTTTCGGGGGTGAGCCCGGTCAGCTGCAGCGAGTGATGATTGTCGACCGCTGCCGAAGTGACGGTTTGATTCAGCTGCGTCGGAGACAGGCCGTAGCGGACCGCCGAGTCGGTGTCCTGGTCCGTGCGCCAGCGGATGCGGATGCTGGTCGGAGTGGCGAGCTGCAAGTAGGGGCCCCGGGTGACCAGGTTGGCGTCGCTGGCCACCAATTCGAGGTCGAAGCTGAGATCCGAACTGGTTGCGCTGCGCTGGTGGACTTCCACGGCAAGCAAGTTGTCGCCGGGCACCAAGAGCTGGGGATCCACCCATGCCCACGAGAAGTTGTGCTCGCCGGCGGCGGCGATCGTGGAGTTCGCCACTGTGTTGAAGCCGAGGCCGCTTCCCGGCAGGTTGGAGCGCTGGACTTCGGTCCCGTTCAGGTAGACAACAGCGCCGTCGTCGCGCAACAGCCTTAGCCCCAGATGGGAATATTGTCCGGGGTTGGCGACGGAAAACACTCGACGAAAATAGGTGGTGATGTGTTTGTCATTGCTGTTCGGGCCAAAGCTGATCACCGTCGCTTCGTCGCTGTCTCCATAGCCCAGCTCGGCAAATCCCTGGCTCCAAGAGGAGTCGTCGAATCCGGTGTCTCGCCACGCGCTGCCTTGGTTGGATCCATCGTCCAGGTACTTCCACTCGGAGTGGCGAGGCAATAGCACGTCCACCACAGGGAGTTGGGCAGGCAACATCAGGAGCGTCAGCAAGGCAACGTTCATGGAGGATTCTCGATCTGAATCAGCTGGAGGGCAGTCCGAACTTGCGATTCGAGCGATTGCACCGCCCGGGTGTGGCGTTGGCGAGCACTCAGGTTCTCAATCGCGGACAGAGCTCTCGCGTAGTCGTGTTGTGCTTCGGGAGTCCGGCCTGCCGCGAGGAGGATGCCGGCACGCCACGCCAACCAGCGCTCCTGGCGAGTCGCTTGGGCGCGAAGGCGGTCGACTCGTTGGAGCGCTCGATCAAACTGCTCGAGCCGGATCTCCAGTTCGACCGCTCGCTGTTCCAGGGAGGCGATCGGTCCGAGACGCCGCAAGCCGTCTTCCAGTGCGAGCAGCGCCTTGTGGGGCGTTGGGTCGCGATGCTGGAGGTAGCACTGGGAGAGTTCCAAGTACAAGTCGGGGGCAGGGTCCGAGTGAAGCTCGATGCCTCGCACATACGCCGCGGCCGCCTCGCCCCACCGGCCGAGTTTGCCCAGCGCCTTGGCGCGCAGAATCTCTGCGTTCTTCTTCACCTTGGCCGGAGCACGCAGGGGGGCCAACGTTTCCTCGACGGCGGCCCATTGTTCTTGGTCGAAGCGAATTCGGGCGCGGCACAAGGTGGACTCGGCTTCGTTTCCCCCGAATTGATCCGCCGAGTCGAGATCCTTCCAGGCTGCTTCAAAGTCCCGGTGCAATCGGTGCAGCTCCGCACGGCGCAAATAAAGGGACCCGTCTCCTGGGGCCTCTCGCAGCCGCTCGTTCATCCGCAGAATCTGCTCGTGCAGACCTCCGTGGCCGAGAGCTGTCGACACGCAAGACAACCATGTCAGCACCAAGACGAGTGGCCCGCGCGTTCGAAACGACTCGCGACCTTCGACTCGGTTGCCTCGCCTCCATCTGGCGAAACCCGTGCCCGAGGAATCCATGGACGGATGTTAGCGCGTTTCGTGCAACGGGGGGGCCGGGAGTTTCTCCCGAGAGAACCCGGTGGGGGGCGGCACCCCGACTCCTCCCACGGGATCTCACGCTTCTTTGGGGGGCGGGGCCCCCCCGAGGGGGAGAGAGAGCGCCCTGCGTGAAATTCGAAAGCCGCGTCCCCGCTTTGCGGGGGTGATTCGAGATCGCGATCTACAGCTCTCGAAGGTCCTTGGTCATCTGCTCCAACACTCCCTTGGCATCGCCGAAGATCATGAGGGAGTTCTCGGCTTCGAACAGAGGATTGTCGATGCCGGCGAAGCCTGGGCTCAGACTGCGCTTGATGATGAACGTGGTCCGAGCTTGGTCCACATCCAGGATTGGCATGCCGTAGATCGGACTGTCGGTCGCGTTTCTCGCGAGAGGATTGACCACGTCGTTGGCACCCACCACGATCGCCACGTCGGTGTTCTTGAATTCCGGGTTGATGTCGTCCATCTCGATGAGCTGCTCGTAGGGGACGTTGGCTTCGGCGAGCAGAACGTTCATGTGACCCGGCATGCGGCCGGCCACTGGATGGATCGCGTACTTGACCGACACACCCTTTTCTTCCAGGAACTCGGCCAACTCGCGAATCGCGTGCTGGGCTTGAGCCACGGCCAAACCGTATCCGGGGACGAACACCACGGAACCGGAACTCTCCAGGATTGCCGCGGCTTCGTCCGGGGCGCACTCCTTGACGGTGGTGTAACCCTTCTGGCCACCGCCGCCACCTCCGCTGGTTTCCTCGGCTCCAAAGCCGCCGAACAGCACGTTGGCCAGGGAGCGGTTCATCGCCTTGCACATGATGCGGGTCAGGATCAATCCTGAGGCGCCCACGAGGGAGCCGCTGATGATCAGCAGGTTGTTGTGCAGCACGAATCCGGTCATCGCTGCCGCGATTCCCGAGTAGGAGTTCAGCAGGGAGATCACGACCGGCATGTCCGCGCCGCCGATCGGAATGACCAGCAGCCAGCCGAGGGCCAGGGATAGAGCAGTGACACCGACCACGCACAGGGTTGTCGTGGACGCGGAGTCTGCCTGACTCCCGAGATAACCGGCGCAAGCCAAAGTGCCCAGAAACACCAGGCCGTTGATCACGTGACGTCCCGGCAACAACACCGGGTTGCCGCTCATCTTGCCGTCCAGCTTCATGTAGGCGACGAGACTGCCGGTGAGGGTCAGGGCGCCAATGATGATGCTCGCCACCACCGAGATCGTCCAGGAGACCCCCATGGAGTCGGACACGTTGTTCATCTCGCCGGAGGTGTTCAGCCAGTCGAACATGACCGACAAGGCGACCAGGGCCGACGCGGCGCCGCCGAGCCCGTTGAACAGGGCGACGAGCTCGGGCATGGACGTCATCTGGACGCGCGTGGCAAGAACGACGCCGACCAGGGTCCCCACGACCAATCCGGCGATCACATAGCCGTAGTCGATCTTGCCGACTTCCACCAGTGCCGTGGCGACGGCGACCAGCATCCCGAGTGCGGCCAGCTGGTTGCCCCGTCGAGCGGTCTTCACGCCCGAGAGGCGTTTCAAGCCCAGGATGAGGATCGCAGCCCCGAGCAGATAGGCGATTTGGGTGATGTTGTCGCTCATGTCAGCGCTTCTTTCCAAACATTCGCAGCATGCGGTCGGTGACCATGAACCCACCCACGACGTTGGTCGTGGCAAACGCAATGGCGAGGAAGCCGAGAATGTTGGCGAGGGTTACGTTGTGGGTTTGAGCACAGAACAAGGCGCCGACCAGGGTGACGCCGGAAATCGCGTTCGCGCCGGACATCAGCGGAGTATGCAGGGTCGGCGGCACTTTGGTGATGACTTCGAAGCCGAGAAAGACGGCCAACACGAAGATCGTCAACTCGCTGAGCAGGCTCGTGTCAGCGCTGGCGAGAACGAAGAATGAAGAGGTCAAGGCCTCGGACATCATGAGTTGCCTCCCTCGGCAAGTCGTTGAACCGTTCCTTCATGAGTGACGTTGCCGTCCCGCGTCACCAGGGAGCCGGCAGTGATTTCATCTTCCAGGTCGACGTTCAGCTTGCCGTCGGCCAGGAGGTGCTGAAGTAGGAACAGCACGTTCTTCGAATACATTTCGCTGGCATGCAGCGGGACCAGCGCTGGCACGTACTTCAGGCCGATGATCTTCACTCCGTGAGCGACGTGAATCTCTCCCGGCTTGGTCAATGCGCAGTTGCCGCCTTGCTCGGCCGCCAAGTCGACGATCACCGAACCCTCCGGCATTCCCTTCACCATCTCTTCCGAGATGAGCTTGGGAGCGGGGCGTCCCGGAATCAGCGCCGTGGTGATGGCCACGTCGGCTTCCGCCAGCCGCTGAGTCACCGCCTCTTCCTGGCGACGCTTGAAGTCTTCCGAGGCTTCCTTGGCGTAGCCCCCGGCGTCTTCCGACTCTTCGGAAGTACCCACGTCGATGAAACGGCCGCCCAGGCTTTCCACCTGTTCTTTCACGGCCGGCCGGATATCGGAAACTTCGACCACGGCTCCCAGTCGTTTGGCGGTCGCGATTGCCTGCAGCCCCGCCACTCCGGCGCCCAAGATCACGACTCGCGCTGGCTTCAAAGTGCCCGCGGCGGTCATCATCAAGGGAAACATTTTTTGGAGATGCTCGGCGGCCATGATCACGCCTTTGTAGCCGGCGATGTTGCTCTGGGAGCTGAGCGCGTCCATCTTCTGAGCGCGCGAGATGCGCGGCACCAAGTCCATGGCAAAGGTCTGGATCTTGCGATCCGCGAGCTTCTTGGCCATGGCCGGGTCGGACATCGGATAGACGAAGGAGATCAGCGTGGTGCCTTCCTTCATCGCCTCGATTTCGCCGTCCGAGGGTGGATGGAATCGGATCACGACATCGGCAGCGCCGTAGCCGGACGCCGCATTGGCCGCGATGCTGGCGCCCGCCTTTTCGTATTCGGCATCCGGCAAGGAGGAGGCGGCGCCGGCGCCGGATTCCACCTGGACCGTGACGTCCGCCTTGATCAGCTTCTTGACCGTTTCCGGGACCGCGGCGACGCGGGTCTCTCCTTCAACGGTCTCCCGAGGAACAAAGATCTGCATGGTTCCTGCCCTTGTGTGGTGAACCCCTCCGCCAACGCACGACACCATCTCGCGGGCCGCGTCTAGAGAGTCGGCGCTCGAGTGGTGGGTGCGTTCCGGCTTGTCGCCGCCGGATCTTCAACCGGAAGGTTCAAACTTGGATGTCGAGAACCGGAGGAAGATCCGCGAGGACGTTTTCCAGGGCCGTGCGGGCCCGCCGGAAGGCGTCTCCCAGACGTTGGAGCAGGGCCGATCGGGTGTCCGGCTCGTGGAGCCGGCGAAGAAAGGGGGCCAGCTCCTCCGCGAGGGGGACAGAAGATACCGTTGCGACAACGGAAGTCACGGGGGCTCCGTGCAGGTTCTCAGGATTCATGGCGACCAGGACCGGGCCGAGCACGAAACCGGCGGGCAGCGCGTTGGTTCGATGCAGCGCTCGGTCCAATCGGGCCAGCGCCTGGTGAAGGTTTTCGGCAACGTTGACCGGGTCGGCCTCCGACTCTTCGCTCCACCAGCGGAGCATGGCATCGGCCCGATCCAGTTGACCGAGAGCCGCGGTCAGCGCGCGGGCCTTGCGGCGTTCCGGAAGAGGTGGAGAGCGGCGCTGGCGAGCCCTTTTCCGGGGCCGCTCCGGCTCGGCAGGCTTCGGTGGATTTGCACCAGCACGCGGGTACGAGGCCCGGCGCTGGCTTCGTTCTCCGGTTCTCGGAATTCTCGGCAGTCCGAACATCTCGGCCGCCCCCCCTTGCAACGCTCCCCCCCAACTCATGGTTGTTCGGCGGAGGAGCGTTTCCCTGGAGCCTTTTCTGTCGCGACGGACGGTCGCTGTCGTGGGAAGGATTCCGTGACTTTCCCGCGAACAAGAACCCCGCGGTCGCGGTCGGCGAGGAACCCGGGAATCCGGCATCCCGGGGACCGGGAAGAAAAACCGCTGGGCGGAGGAGATCTTCCGTGGAGAACCTCTTTCGAGGCGCAGCGACTCGGTCGGTCCTTCGCAAACGGAGCCCCTCGATTCGTCCCTCGTCGGGAGCCGGCTCTTGGCTCGCGCGAATCACTCGGGTCCGGGAACTCTCCGGTAGAGGCGGTAGAGATCTCCCAGCGCCTGGGGACTGCGATACACCAGCTGGAGCCCCGGCACGCTTTCCAGGACTCGGGAGTCTTGGCTGTAGAACGTGCGGATGGCCGAGTCGGGGGGCGGCGGGTTTCCCGCAGGAATCCCGGCGATGTAGGAGAAGCCATCCCAGACAGTGCGCCGGTCGACCAACAAGAACCGGCACTCGTATCCGTCCAGCATCTGACACACGTCCGCCAAAGTGCCACGGATCATTGTGGTGAAGTACTCTTCGGCCCGGCGACGAGCTTCGGCGGTCTCGTACTTCGGTTGCAGGACAATCGGATGGCGGGTGTGGGCCAGAACCGCGGTCGAGTTCGTGAAGTCACTCAGAATCGCCTCGTGGCGAGGCACCACCTCCTCGTTGCGGTCGAGCCAGTCGACCAGCTGACGGATCTCGGCCAGCATCATGCGGTTCTGGTACCAAGAGATGTTGGCGCGCTCGGTGAAAACCTGAAAGAAGTAGCCCTGCACCCCGAACGCGAGTGCGGCAGCCAGGCTGGCTGCGAGAGCAGCGTGAGTGTTGCTCATCGAACCGGAGGACCGAGCGCCAGGCCCCAAGGGCAGCCCGAACCACTGCCAACCGCTTTCCCGGAAGTGGAGTTCCATTCGAAAGAGGATCGTCACTGCCAAAGTCGGTAACAGGAGGCCGCACAGGATGATGTTGCGATTCACCAGGTAGGCGACGAGGACACAGACCAGGGCGAACAGCGTCAAGCAAGCCAAGCGGGGGTCGCGGTCGCGACGATCGAACCAGGCCGGACCAGTGACGGCCAGAAACACCAGGCACCAGATTCGCGGTGTGGTCAGGGGAACAAGCAAGCAGAACGCGATCGCCACCAGCACGGCGCTGCAGAGCCGCGGCAACCATCCCCGTTCCCAGCCAGTCCAGAACGGCAACGTGGCGGCGAGGGACGGCAACAGCAGAAGCCCCGTGGCCGTGGTGTCGAAGTACATCCGCACCGGATGATTGGTGTCAAACGGGCCCTGCCAGAGAAGACGTGCCCCGAACGGAATCGAGTTCGGATCGCGCGGAAGCTGTCCCAGAGTTCGAATCTTGGCCAGCAGGAACTCCACGACATGGGAGTAGTCGGCGAGTCCCGCGCCGCTCCAGCGGGAGGCAAGGAACGAGATCAAGAACATCCCCGCCGTGCCAGACACGGCGGCGGCGAAGTGAGTGAGGCGAGTCTTGGAGGTCTCGGGAGCGCCGGGATTTCGTCGCGCCCACCACGCCGCCAAGACCAGGCCTCCGGTCAACTGCATGGGGAGAGAGAGCAGGAGCCACTTGCTGCGCAAAACCGGAACGAACAGAGAGAGCAGCGCCACGCTGAGCGGCAAGACCCAGGACCGCGGCACGGTGAACGGGTTGCGTCCCGTCCGCAGGAACCAAGCCCAGGCGGTGGCCACTTCCAAGGTCACGACGAAGCCCATGGCGTGCCAGGAACTCAGCGCCAGGGTCAGAGCGACTCCGGAGGCAAGGAACCAACCAACACGCGGCCGGCGCAAGGCCGTGGCGAGAACCCCGAGGTGTAGGGCGAACCAAGGAACCGAGAAGTCTTCGCGGATGAGAATGAAGCCGTTGGTCCGATAGTTGGCCGGCACCAAGACGAACAGGGCCGCCGCGATCACGGCCCAGCGAACTTTGCCGGTGAGCTCCAGGCTGAGCCAGTACACACCGACGGCGCTCAAGCTGGCAAAGATCGCCATCACATAGACGCACATCATGTGCAGCGGGACGCCGTCGCCGAACCACCGATAGCACCATGCGACTACGAACTCTTGGGCGATCGTGAAGTCTTCGAGGAGCGAGACGGTGATTGGATGGGCGACGCGCGGATCGCGGTCGAAGTCATCCGGAACTCCCCCGTCCGCTTCCAGGATTCGCTCGACGAAGTAGTAGAGAAGCCCCGGGTCGCTGCGCAGCATTCCGCGCGCAGACTCTGCGTCGAAGTTGGGTTCCTTCAATGCGCCCTGGATTCGGCTTTGAGCACAGAACGCGATCAGGCCGAGCAGGAAGAGGATTCCGATTCCGTGACGAAATCGGAGGCTGGCGGGAGCCCTTTCGGCGGAGGTCATTTCCCGCCGCGTTTGCGAGGGGGGTCGTAGAACGGCTTCTTCACCACCGTGGCCGTGACGGCCTTGCGCTGGTATTCGACCGTATGCTCCACTTGCAGGCGGGTTCCCAGTTCGTCATGAGGTGACTGGACCGTGGCCAGGGCGATGCTCTTCTTGAGAATCGGCGACCAGCATTGGCTGGTGGTGTAACCCACCTGTTTGCCGTGGTCGTAGACCGGGACCGGTTCTCGGCAAGCCCCTTCGTGGACTTCGATGGGCAGGTCTTCCTTCTCGAACAGATCTTCCACTTCCTCCCAATGCAGCTCCAAGCCCACGATGGTCCGGGGGATTCCTGCTTCTCGCTGCCGTTGCAACGCTTCCTTGCCGATGTAGGGAGCGGTCTTCTTGGGATTGACGGTCCAGCCCAAACCAATCTCGAAAGGAGTGGATTTGCGTGACTCGATCTTGGTGCGAAGACTCGAGTTGTAGTCCACATCGATGAGGATCAGGCCGGCTTCGATGCGGCAAACGTCCAGGACGTCCAAGCCAAATGGAGTGATTCCGTAATCGGCGCCGCGACTCATGAGAAAGTCCCAGACGTCGGGGCCGGTCTCCGCGCCAAACCAAATCTCGTAGCCCAAGTCGCCGG
Organism: Planctomycetota bacterium; assembly: GCA_028289345.1. GTDB lineage: Bacteria > Planctomycetota > B15-G4 > B15-G4 > SIAN01 > JANQQL01. The sequence continues at coordinate 114,410 of JANQQL010000042.1, forward strand.
TGTAGCCCGTTCGACTGATCTCGACGGGGTGGCCCCCGAGTTCGGCTTGTTGCACATGAAAGAAGCGCAGGTCGTCGATGTCGTCGACGCCGCCGGCACGCAACACTTCTCGGGACATCGGGCCTTGGAGAGACACGGCCGCGACGGACTCGGATTCTTCTTCCACGCTGATCACCGCGTTGCCCGCGACCTGATCCAGCCAGAGCAGGTTGGGATGAGCGGAGGTCAGGCGGAAGTCCTGCTCGCCCAAGCGCTGGATCGTGCCATCGTCGATGGTGTTGCCATCGTCGTCGCACCACGGAGCGTACAGCACTTGACCAACCCGGCACTTCGTCACGTCTCGCGGCACCATGCGGTCCAGCACTCGAGTTGCGTCCTTGCCGCGGATGCGGTACTTGTACAGCGGGGAAACATCCAGCATTCCTGCACGGTTGCGAATCGCCGAGTATTCGTAGTCAAGAATCAGGTCGTAGCGACTCACCGCGTGGTAGCCGGACCACTCCTTCCAGCGCTTGCTGATGCACAGCGGTTCGGTGCGGGGGTGCAGAGCGGTTCCGATCATCGCGTGTTTCCGTCTGAGCTTGTCGGGGGCGTCAGCTGGGGTCGCAAGTATGCCTCCAAGGCATCCGCGACGAGTGCATGTCCGGTCTCGTTCGGGTGCTGGTCCAGGTCCGACACCCAGAGCGCTTCGGCGTCCTCATTGTCCAGGGCCGGGAGCAGGGAAAAGGTCGGGATGTCGTGGTCCCGTCCGAACTGTTCCACCGCCTGGCAAATCTGTCGGAAAGGGTAGTCCGGACCCAGTCCGAAGAGAACCGGAAACACGACCAGGTGGAAACCGAGCGAGCCGATCTCGGCTTGCTCGGCCAGCCACGACAGGTTCTTCTGGGCGAGCTGCCACTCGGAGGTTTGTTCGGCTGCTCCGAAGTACTGTTCGTGGAACGATTCCACGTATTGGCGTGAGGCCTCTTGAGCCTGAAAGCGTCCGCGCAGGTAGCGCCAGGCCGCACTATGGCGCGCCCAGAACGAGTTCTCGCGCCATTGCAGCATCTCGTAGCGCATGGGATTGAACAGGTTTTTGCGCAGGCCGAGGGTGGTTCCGTCGCGGAGGAAGAACACGGTGACGATGGTCTGGGGGCGGAACTCGCGGCCCGGTCCAAGGAGGGTCTGGATCCAGTCGCTGGTCAAGGATCCGGGGATGCCGGCATTGAGGATCTCGTAGCGTTCAACGGAAGGGTCCGGGGGATCCGCGTTGAACCGCGACTCGAGAAGTTCGACGAACAGCTTGCTGCGGTCCAGCACCCCGGTTCCAAAGGTGAACGAATCCCCCAAGAAGAGGATGCGGTGGGTGCCCGCGGGGGCGGGAACGTCGTACTCCTGATCGCGCAACTTCCAACGGTTGAGCTGATAGGGGAAGCCTTGGTTGTGGAACTGCTCGTCTTCGAGGACTTCGTACCAGGGTCGTGGAGCGATCAGGCGAACCGCTCCCTCGAAGGCCAAGAGGATCCCTGCGGAGGCGCCGACGGACAGAAGCAAGCGGCCCGCGAGCCGGCGACTCATGAACGGCTCGACCGCTGGGTGGATTGCAGCTCGTTGCTCGCCTTGCTGACTTCTTCGAGGAGTTTCTCGAACTTCTTGACGCCCGGGTACAGCTCGAACAGCTGGCGTGCCTTGTCGCGGGCTTCTTCGAGGAGTGCCTCTTGTCGTTCCACGGAAAGCTCGTTGCGGCGCGATTGCTCCACCGCGCCCAGGTGCACCGACACATGCCACTCAAGGTAGAGCGGATTGGTCGGCGCTAGCTCAACGGAGAGGGTGGAGTGTTCGATGGCGGAAGAGAAGTCGCCCAATTCGAGGCACACCGAAGACAGACGGTAGTGCAGGTCGGAGTTGTCCTCGTCGTCATCCACCGCGCGTTCCAGGCGATCCCGGGCCTTGCTGAACTGGGCCGCCTCCCCGCGACTGCCAGGGCTCAGGCTGGCGATGAGTGTCAGGGCCGCTTCGACGTTTTCCTGCACCTCGCGTCGATCTTCCGAGGCGGTGGGCGTCTCCTCGCCCGCCGTCCCTCGTTCCAGGTCGCGGATGACCGTGCCGTAGTTCTGGATTCCCTGCAGCACCGAAGCACCACCGCTGGCCCCGCTCTCGATGAGTTCGGCGAGGGCTTCGGTGCGTTCGTCTTCGCGCGGGGAAAGCAGGCTTCCCAGCAGTCCTCCGAATCCGGAAGAGCCGCTGTCGTCGGTTTCCTCCGCGTCGGTGGAGGCGCGCGGCGGAGGTTCGGGCTCCATCGCCCGCGCCAGGCTCAACTCGAGCTGCGCCGCTTGGTTCCGTGGGTCGCTCCACAGATCCCACGCCGTCTTCGCTTCCCGTTTCCACAGGTCGAAGTACAGTCCAATCCCCGGTGCTTGGCCGGCGGCGTTCTCGACCTGGGAGTTGCGGAACAGCTCGCGATACACCGAGGCGCGCAATAGATGGAGGCCGGAGAGGCTTTCCTTCATCCGATGATCGGTGCCGCCGCTCTTGTTGAATTCGTCTTCGCGGAGCTTGATCGCGTTGGTGATGTTGTTCAGCGCCTGCTGCAGGAACTGGTTGCGATCGCCGCGGTTCAGCTCCGCGCCGGTGCCGGTGTCTTCGTCCGCCAAAGCGAGGCGCAGTCGAGTGATCTCGGCGAGGGTCTCCCAGGCATGGGCAGATCCGGCTTGGCCACTGATGGACTCTGCTTGGTCCAGGTCCACGAGTACGGAAGCGAAGCGCTCCTGGACCTCGGCCGGTCCGAAGGACGAGCCCTCGCTCAGAATCTGCCGCAGCTGGAGTTTTCCACGACTCAGGTGGGCGAGCGGGTCTTCGGGAGCAAGCTTCAGCAATCGGTCGGCCAGGGGACACGCGTTCTCGTAGAGAGTCGCGGGGCTGCCGAATTGTTGCTGCCATTGAGCCGGGGGGGCATCGGCGACGTCATCCAGGCGCTTCTCCCACAAGGAGCCGAACTCGACCAAGGAGCGCAGGTAGCCGAGCAAAGCGGCGGAGTTCTCGGGTTCCTCCTCGAGGACTTGGTGATAGCCGGCCATGGCACTGTCGTAGGCCTTGTCCTCGAAGTCTGCCGCGGCTGCGCTGAGTTCCTGTTCCAACACCCGGCGATCGGTGCTCTTTTTGAGGACCACCGCGGCGCCAAAGGAGGCACCCAGCAGAAGCAGAACCAGACCGCTCAACACCGAAACGGTGCGATGCTTGCGCATGCGTTTCAGGGTGCGCGTGACGACTCCGGTACGACGCGCCAGCACCGGCTCTCCTTCCAGAAACCGTTCCAGGTCTTGGGCGAGCTCTAGCGCGGAGGCGTAGCGACGCTTCGGATTCTTTTCCAAAGCCTTGAGCGCGATGACTTCCAATTCGGCCGGGATCGAGCGGTCCATGGCTCGCAACGGCCGCGGCTCGGTCTCGATGATGGCTTGCAGGATCTCTTGAGTGGAGGCGCCGGTGAACGGAGGGAGCCCCGCGAGCAATTCGTAGAGCGTGGCGCCCAACGAATAGACGTCCGTCCGGCGATCGACTTCGTCACGGCGCGCACGCACCTGTTCCGGACTCATGTACAGCGGTGTGCCGACCATGGCTCCCGAGTCGGTCAATGCGGCCCCGCGTTCGGGGCGAGCCAGACCGAAATCGGTGACCACGATTTTGCCCTGATCTGTGCGAATGATGTTTGCCGGCTTCAAGTCCCGGTGAATGATTCCGCGCTGGTGGGCGAAGTGAATCGCACGCGCGGCAGTTTGCACGATCTGGGCCGCTTCCTTGGCCCGCAGCGAGCCATGCTCATGCAGGTATTCATCGAGAGGTTTGCCCTCGAGGAATTGCATGGCGTAGTAGTGCACCGAGTTCTGCTCCCCGACATGGTAGATCGGGACGATGTTCTCGTGGTCGAGTTGGGCGACCGCTTGAGCTTCTCGCAGGAAACGATGAATGGCGCGTTCCGTCGATCCCAGTCCGGGGGGCAACACCTTCAGGGCGACCCGTCGCTCAAGGGTCGTGTGCTTCGCCTCGAAGACGACGCCCATGGAGCCGTGGCCGACGATTCGCTCGATGCGATAGTCGCCGAGCTCGGTGCCCAGCATCTGCTCGAAGACACGGGACAACCCCGATCCGTCACTCGGCTGTTCGGAGGGAGGTTCCCGTTCGTTCATGCAGGGAACTCGCTGCCGGGAGGATGAGCCAGGGCGAACTCGCGCAGTTGACGGAGAGTCCGGAACAGTGTCGGCAGGACCGTCAACGGCAGGGAGTTGGGGCCGTCGGAGAGCGCTTGGTCCGGGTTCTCGTGAACTTCCATGAAGACCACGTCGGCACCTGCCGACACCGCGGCTCTTGCGAGCAGCGGCGCCATGGTTCGGTCGCCTCCCGACTGGTGTCCCTCTCCGCCGGGTCGCTGCACGGAATGGGTGGCGTCGAACACGAACGGCACGCCGAGTCCTTGGATCTGCGGAATGGCGGTGAAGTCGTTCACCAAGCGACCGTAGCCGAAGAACGTTCCTCGGTCCGTGACCATCAGCTGTTCGCATCCGCCGTGTCGGAGTTTGTTGACCACATGGGTCATGTCCGAGGGACTCAAGAACTGACCTTTCTTGACGTTGACCGGGGTTCCACTCTCGGCGGCGGCCAGCAACAGGTCGGTTTGTCGACTCAAGAACGCGGGGATTTGCAGGACGTCCACCACCGAAGACAGTGTGCTCACTTGTTCGGGAAGATGCACATCCGTCAGGACGGGAACGTCGAACTCCCGGCGGACCTCGGCCAGGACGTCGAGCGCTTTGTCCATCCCCGGGCCGCGAAACGAGTTGACGGAGGTGCGGTTCGCCTTGTCGAAGGAGGCCTTGAAGATCAAGCCCACCTCGGCCTCCCGAGCCGTCCGAACGGTCTCTTCGGCAATCCGCAGGGTGATGTCCCGGCCTTCTACCACGCACGGACCGGCGATCACGGCCAGGGGCTGGCCGTCACCGGTCGTCAGATTTCCGAGTTGGGCGCGGCGAGCAGTGGCGAAAGTCATCGGTGGACTCATCGTAGGAGGTCGTGCGGACAGAGCCTGCCGGGGATTTCGAGGGGCATGCCCGTGCGGATTGTAACCCCGAAGAGCCGCGCCGGCAGTGCGCCGCCACCCGAGTGTCCGGCACCGAAGATCTCAGCGCTCGCGGGGAATACTTCGCCGTTGGCCCGGCATTCGAAACTGTTCCGCGGGATACGATGCGCCCATGAGTCACGCACCCTCATTGCTACTCACCGGAGCGTCAGGGCTGGTCGGGACGGTTCTTTCCGAGCGCGGGCTGGCCGGCTACCGCACAACCCAGGTCTTTCACCGGGTGACTCCTCGCTCCACTTTGCGGCGCGGGGATCAGCGAATCCGTCGTGATCTGACGGCCTCGGGCGCGGTCGGTTCCTTGTTCGATCGCACCGAGCCGGAAACCGTGGTCCATGCCGCCGCCATGGCGGGATTGGGCGATTGTGAGAGACGACCCGAACAAGCCCATCGAATGAACGTCGCCGTCACCGCCGAGTTGGCACGGAGAGCCCGCGAGACGGGGGCGTACTTGGTGTTCTTTTCCACGGACCAGGTGTTCGACGGCGAGGGGGCTCCGTACACCGAAAGCGACTCGCCTTCGCCGCTCACGGTCTACGGGAAAACCAAGGACGAAGCGGAGCAGGCCGTCCTGGATTCCGGGGCCGACGCCTTGATCATTCGCCTGGCCTTGGTGCTGGGGTGGGCGCCCGACGGGAAGTCGGGGGCCTTGGACATGCTGCGCCCCGATCCCGACGACGACTCCCCGCGCCGCTTGTTCGAGGATGAGTGGCGAACCCCGGTCAGCGCTTACTGCGTCGCACGGGTCGTTGCCTCCGTGTTGAGAGAGCGGCCCACGGGGATCCTCCACTTGGGCGGTCAGGACCGAGTGAACCGGGTCGAGTTGGGGCGGCTCGTCACGGATGCCATGGGCTGGGACACGCCCTTGGTGGCAGGGTCCCGCGAGGTGGTCTCTTACCCTCGCCCTCGGGATGTTTCTCTGGACCTGTCCCGTCTGGATTCGGAAGCTTGTCCGCGTCCCTTGGGGTTGGCCGATGCGTTGGCCGAATTGCGGGACGTGGGCGGTCGCTGACCACCACGAAGGAACGTGCTGAACCGAGGATTCCGAACTTGCGCGCCATTGCGTTGATCGTTCCCGGACTGTCCGACGTCTCTCTCCGCGCCTTGGAGGGACAGACTCCGCTACAAAAGGCGGCGGTCCCGGCGTTGGATCGGCTCGCTCATCGAGGTCGACTGGGGACGGCACAGGTGATTCCGGCGGACAGTCCCCAGGGATCCGTGGTGGGATTGCCGGCCCTGCTCGGTTTCGAGCAACCCTCCTCGAGCCTCCGCCGCGGGCCACTCGAGGCCTACGGTTTGGGGGTCGAGGTCGCGCCGGAAGATCTCGTCATGCGCCTGAATTTCGTGTCGACGTTTCGTGGCACCATGGCGGACACCCGGGCCGGGCACGTCAGCACCCGCGAAGCGCTGGTCTTGCTGGAGGCCCTGCGGCGGATTCCCACGCCGCTCAATCCGCGCCTGGCGGTGGGGTCGGGGTACCGCCATCTTTTCGTGGTCCCCGGCGGCTCCTCTTTGGAGGTTGGGTGCATTCCGCCCCATGATGCCGTCGGCCAGCCGCTCCAGGATTTCCGCCCGTTCGGCAAAGACGCCGACGCTTTCGTGAGCTTCCTGGATGCCGCCCACGAGGTCCTGAAGGATCACGACGTGAACCGGGTCCGCATCGACCTGGGGGAGAATCCCGCGGACGCGATCTGGTTGTGGGGAGAGGGCGTGGATGTGGCGGTGCCGCCTCGCAAGCGCGAGCTTCCGGAACCAGCTGCCATGGTGGCGGGCGCTCCGCTGGTGCGTGGCCTGGCTCGAAAGGTCGGCATGCGCTGTCCGGAAATCGACGGAGCGAGCGGAGACCACGACACCAATCTGGCGGCGAAATGGCGCGCGGCCGAGAAGCTCAGCGAGGATCACCCGCTGGTTTGGATTCACGTGGCTTCGGTGAACGAAGCCTCTCGCGTTGGTGACCCCATGGCGAAGATTCAGGCATTGGAAGCCATTGATCGCGAGCTCACGATGCCCCTGCTCAACTGGTTGGACACGGATCCAGGCCAGCGCCGGGTCATGGTCACTTCGGACCACCAGACTTCTGTGGAAGCGGCAGTTCCCGGGACGGACCCGGTCCCGTTTGCCGTCTTGGGGGCGGGGATCGAAGGGGTTCGCGCTCGAACCTTCACCGAAGAGTCCGCCGCCTCTTCCGATTTGATTCTTCCCGACGCCGCTTCGCTCCTGGACTTCTTCCTGGGCGCGGGTGCTCGCGCGGTAGGACGCTGATTCACACTCCGCAGTTTTCGAAAGTGCACCGTCATGACTGAAGAACTCGCTTCTCGTTACCAGTTCGCCGATGTCGAGCAAAAGATCTACGAGCGCTGGGAAAGCTCCGGTTCGTTCGTTGCCAAGGTGGATTCGCAGAAGCCCAAGTACTCGGTCGTGATCCCGCCTCCGAACGTCACCGGTGTCTTGCACATGGGCCATGCCCTGAACAACTCCATGCAAGACATCATGATTCGCTTTCATCGCAAGCGAGGCAAAGAGTGCTTGTGGCTTCCCGGAACCGATCACGCCGGCATTGCCACTCAAGCGGTGGTCGAGAAGAAGCTCTTCAAAGAGCAGCAGAAGACTCGGGAAGAGATGGGGCGAGAGGCCTTCCTCGAAGAGATCTTCAAGTGGAAAGACGAGCACGGAAACATCATCTTGCAACAGTTGCGGCGCCTGGGGTGCTCCTGTGACTGGTCCCGCACTCGCTTCACCATGGACGACGAACTGAGCGTCGCGGTGCGCGAAGCGTTCGTTCGCCTTTGGGAAAAGGGCTTGGTCTATCGCGGCGCCCGTTTGGTCAATTGGGACTGCAAACTCAAGACGGCGGTCTCGGACGACGAGATCGAGCACGTCGAACGCAAGACTCACCTGTGGCACCTGCGCTATCCCCTGGAAGACGACCCCAGCAAGGTGCTGGTGGTGGCCACGACCCGGCCCGAGACCATGTTGGGGGACACCGGAGTGGCGGTGCACCCCGAGGACGAGCGCTACCGAGACTTTGTGGGGAAGAAGGTGCGCCTGCCTCTGGTGGGTCGCAGCATTCCAGTCATCGCCGACGAAACCGTGGAGCGGGAGTTCGGCACCGGGGCGGTGAAGCTCACCCCGGGCCACGACCCGGCCGACTACGAGCGCGGCAAGCGCTTCGGATTGCCCATCGTCAACGTGTTGACCGAAGACGGTCGCATCAATGGTGAGGGCGGTGAATACGAAGGATTGTCTCGCGAACAGGCGCGCAAGAAGGTGGTCGAGGATCTGGACGCTCAGGGCTTCTTAGAAAAGATTGAAGACTATGAGCACTCCGTCGCGATCAGCGATCGATCCGGCACCGTGATCGAGCCTCTGGTGAGCGAACAGTGGTTCGTGAAAATGGAGCCCCTGGCTCAGCCGGCCATCGCCGCGGTCAAGAACGGTTCGTTGCGCTTCGTGCCGGAACGATGGACCAAGGTCTACCTGAGCTGGCTGGAGAACGTGCGCGACTGGTGCATCTCCCGTCAGCTGTGGTGGGGACATCGCATCCCGGTGTGGTACGACGAAGACGATGTGCCGGTCGCCTCTCGTGACGAGTTGAACCTGGGCGATGCCCACCCGAAGACCGGCAAGCCGCTCGTGCGCCAGGACGAGGACGTGCTGGATACCTGGGCGTCGTCGTGGTTGTGGCCGTTTGCCACCATGGGTTGGCCGCAAAAGCACCCGGACCTGGATCGCTTCTACCCGACCGACTTCCTGGGCACGGCGCGCGACATCATCTACCTGTGGGTCGCGCGCATGGTGATGGCGGGTTACGAGTTCATGGACCATTTGCCCATGGACAAGCGTTGCCCGTTCTCGGTGTGCTACATCAACGCGACGGTGTTGGATGCCAAAGGCCGACGCATGTCCAAGTCATTGGGCAACGGCATTGACCCGGTCGATCTGATCGATCGTTATGGAGCGGATGCGCTGCGCATCTCTTTGGCCTTGGCCACGGTGGAAGGCCAGGACATCAAGTTTTCCGAACAGCGCACCGAAGAGGGCCGGAACTTCGTCAACAAGCTCTGGAATGCGGCGCGTTTCGTCCTCAGCAATCTTCCGGACGGCGAGCTGTTGGCGGACGTCTCCCAAGCGAAGAGCTTGGAGGATCGCTGGATCCTCCACGAGTTGAAAGCCCTGACCAACGAGGTCACGGATCTGCTCGAGAACTGCAAGTACCACGACGCGGCCCAGGCCTTGCGCCGTTTCGTCTGGAACTCGTTCTGTGACTGGTACCTGGAGATCGTCAAGGTGCGCTTTCAGGACGAAGACGAATCGTCCCGGCAGATGGCGCAGGCAGTGACGGCTCGGGTCTTGACCCAGTCGCTGCATCTCTTGCACCCGATCACGCCCTTCGTCACCGAGGCCCTCGGTGACCACGTGCGCAGCAAGGGGTGGGACGCGGATACCGGCAGCCTAGTTACCGCTGCCTGGCCCGGGGCGGAGGACCTTCCGGAATGGTCGGACGCGGCCCAATCCATGGAAGCCTTGCAGGCCATGGTCACGGCGCTCAGGAATCTGCGAGCTCGCAACGACGTGCCCGAGCGCAAAGAGGTGAACGCTTTGCTCAAGCTCCCCGACGCTTCGTTGACGGCCACGGTCGAAGAGGCACGGTCCTGGTTCCAGCGGCTATCCCGCGCCAAGTTGGATGCCTACGCCGTGGACGTGACGCGGCCGGACGGCAGCGACGCCGATGTGGTTCCGGTGGCCCCCTTCGGCACGGCGGAGGTCTACCTTCCCCTCGAAGGCCTGATTGACAAGGAAGCACGCGCTGCCGACTGCCGCCGCAAGATCGAGAAGCTCGATCAGCGCATCAGCCAATTGGCCAAGCGCCTGGACAACGAGAACTTCGTGAAGAACGCTCCGGAAGCGGTCGTGCAGAAGGAGCGCGACAAGCTCAACGGCTGGGAGGAGGAGCGCTCCGGCTTGCAGCGAATGCTGGAGCAGCTCTCCTGACCAGCGAAGCGCGGTTCAGCGCTTCTTCTTGCCGTCGTCTTCGGCGGGCGGGTCGATCGGCTCGAACGCGCCCGGCGGGAACTGCAGGTTCAGATTCAGCTGCGGATGGCGGCTGGCGGAGCCGGCGCGCACCGAGAACTGAATCGTGGCCAGGTCGTTGGGACCGGGGTCGGCTCCCAGGGCGCTTCCTGCCGCGGCCGTGCCATTGACCTCGTTGGCGCCGCCTCCGGCGATGTAGCTCATGTGAGTGGCGTGGGGTCGCACCTCTTCGACATTCGCGGGCACCCAGGCCACGTCGTCGCCGGCTTCGTTCTTGATGATCAGGATGTCCTGGTCCGTGGGCACGTCCAGAGGATCGATGCGAGGAGTCCTCACGGCGCCGATCTTCTCCAGCTCGCGCTGCACTTCTGCCTGCTCGGCGAGTTCGCGCTTCTCGGCGTCGGAAAGAACCTTGGGCTTCTCTTCCTTCTTGTCCTCGCCGCCACTCTTTCCGGCGTTCTTGCGCGCTTCTTTCTGCTCTTTGCTCTCGCCCTTGCCCTTGAAGTAGAAGGCATAGGAACCGGCCGGGAGATCCGGATCAACGATCCGACTGGACGTGGTCAAGATGCCCAGCGGCACCGGCTCTTCCACGCTGCGCTTGACCAGGTTGCCCCACTTGGTGGGCAGCTTGTCGACCTTGGTGAACGCCAGGTAGGAGGTCCCGCGGATCACATTGTCCCGCGGATCCTGGTAGTGGACGATCTGAGCTGCGATCGCTTCGTTGCTCATGTCCAGCTTGTCACGGAAGTCGCCAGACAGGAGGGTGAGCTCGCGCTTCATGGCGTCGTTGAGCTGATCCATTCCCGGCAATGCCGACATGACGGTCCGGAACCCGACGGCTTCCATCGCATTTCGCGGGGAAGTTCCCCAGCGCACCAGCAGATTGTTCTGCAGCGCGGTTCCGTGGCAGCTTCCGCCTCGCACCACTTTGTCATCCGAGGCGTATTCGAAGCGGAAGGTCTTGCGACCTCGTCCGCGGATCTTCTCTTCCAGCGGTTCGTAGCCCGTGTAGGGCAGGAACTCGGAGCTGGTCCATTCGCCGACATTGCCGCACAGATCGAACACACCGTCCTTCGAGACGTCTTCTTTCCAGTGCCCCACGACCCAGGGAGAAATGCCGTCCTGACCCTGCCGACTGTTGTAGGTGTTGGCACACTTGGAGCGATCCCAGGCGTCCCAGCCCTTGCCGTCCCACGGGTAGTACTGGTCCTTCTTCAAGCCGCGGCGAGCGACGTACTCCCACTCCACTTCCGTCGGCAAGCGCTTGCCGAGCCAGCGGGCACAGCGAGCGGCTTCGTACCAACTGATGCCGCGCACCGGGTGTTGCTCTTTGCCCGGCGGAAGACCTTCCACTTTCTTTCCGGCGTTCCAGTAAGACCAGTTCAGTTCGACCAGGTCCTGACTGGGTGGGAGGTTCTTGGCGTCCAGGTAAGTCTGAAACTGCTGGTTGGTGACTTCGTAGATGTCGACCAGCAAATCGCCCACGGTTTCGTCGTGGTCCGGGTACATGGCGGTGAGCTTGTCGTACATCTGGGCGGTGTCGGGAGAGAACAGCTTCTGCAGTTCCTTCTTGGTCAAGCCCATCCGGAACGTGCCGCGTCCGATCATCACCATGTTCTTCGGGATTTCTCCCGTGGTCTCGCCTCCGGTGTGGGTGCGAACGGAAAGGGAGACACCCACGGGCCCGGGAGCCGCCCGTCCGGTGACGGCCGGCAGAAAGGCGAGAAGAGATACGGACACGAGGGGGAAGACATGCGTACGCCGAGGCAGCATTCGGAGACTCCCGAATCTGAGATTTCGTTCGCAGAACAAGAGAGAAGGATCGTGTTGACTGGGGCGCCCAAGATCCCGCCAGGGAAGACCCGGCAAACTCGCGGAATATAGAGCGCCGTTCCAAAGGGCGAAAGTACGTTGGTGCCCTAGGACAGATAGCTTCTGTCTCCGCGGGGTTCGCTGCAGCGACCGAGACGTCTGGTCTATCGGCGGGGCCCGAGTGGGTAACAGCCTTGGTCCCGCACTCGGAATCTGCCAACTTGATCGGAAAGCGCCCTGGTTGCGAACAGCGTCCTCCCCGGACGAAGCTCAGAGGGAAAGAGTTCCTTCCGTTCTTTGCCAAGCCGGTGAAAGGGCGCCCCGAGGTCTTGCGCCGCGCGCGCTGGTTTCGGTCGCGGCTCGGTGACGATGGCGGTGAAAAAGTTATGGATAAGCAGGAGCCGTCAGAGAACGGTGGAAGAAAGGCCGGCATGACTTCGCCCGAAACAGATTCTTCCGTCCATCGCTTCACCGCGCCTGAGGACGCGGTCGGCGATCGGCTGGACCGATTCCTCGGCCGCCAACTCTACCCGTCCTATTCCCGGTCTTACCTCTCCCAGCTCATTCGCGATGGACGAGTGTTGGTGAACCAGCAGATGGTGGATCGGCCCTCTCACCGTTTGGAACTCGATGACCAGATCGAAGCGACGTTGGGGCCGCCGCCCTCCCAGACTCCCCAAGCGGAGGACCTGCCGCTGAACGTGATCTACGAGGACCAAGACTTGGTGGTCATCAACAAGCCGGCGGGATTGCTGGTGCATCCGGTCGGGCCTTATCAGGGGGGCACGCTGGTGAACGCTCTGCTCCATCACTACCCGGAGATCGAGACCGTGGGGGTGGTTCACCGTCCGGGGATCGTTCACCGACTGGATCGATTGACCAGCGGAGTCATGGTGGTCGCGCGGAGCAACCGCGCTCGGTCCGGGTTGGTCGGCCAATTCAAAGAACGTTTGGTCAAGAAGGAGTACCGGGCGATCGTGGTCGGAAAGATGTCTCTGATCTCGGACTACATCGATTTGCCGATTGGCACCGACCCGAAGCATCACGAGCGGATGCGCATCGACTTGACCGAGGGCAAGCCGGCATCGACGTTCTACGAGGTCGAAGAGCGCTTTCCGGGGTTCACGGCAGTCAAAGCGTTTCCGCTTTCCGGGAGGACTCATCAGATTCGCATCCATCTCGCGCAGCTCGGTCACCCGGTGGTGATGGACCCCATCTACGGCAAGTCCGTGGGCACTGCCTACACCAGATTTCGGCAGAAGCGTGAGAAGGAAGGAAAGCGCGTGCCGTCGATTCGCCGCCAAGCGCTGCATGCCCATCGACTGCGATTCGTGCACCCGGTCGACGGTCGCACGATGGAGTGGGAATCGCCGATCCCGGCGGACATCGAGGAACTTGGTGCGGCGCTCCGAGAGGACTGATTCGGGGTACGGTCATCGACGCCATGAAGCACTCGGAGGAAATGGGAAACTTCGCGCCGCGCTGCCGCTCATGGTCGGCTGCCGATGCACTGTTGGCGGTTCTTCCTGCAGTCACCGGTCTTGTCCTCTGGGCTCCCGTGCTCGAGCAAGGCTTGTCTTTGGGGGACGAAGGCTGGCTGATCAGCGGTGCCTCCCGCATCGTCGAAGGCGAAGTGCTCTATCGGGATGTGTTTCGCAGCTACGGACCGGGGATCTTCCATAGCTGTGCCTGGCTGTTGCGAGGCTTCGGGGAAGACGTCTTGGTGGCGCGCTGGGGTTGGCTCGGACTGCTTGCTTCGTTGGCGGGTTTGAGTTTCCTGGTGGCTCGCCGCTTGTTACCGCGAGGAAGTGCGGTGATGGTGGCGCTGATTCCGGTGGTGATTCGAGCTCCGTATTACAAGGCCTTCGTGCCGTTGTCGTTGGTGGCCGGTCTCGCCTTGGTGTTCCCATTGATTCGCGAGCGCTTGCGAAGGAGCACTTGCTGGTGGGTCGGCGCTGGGATTGGTGCGCTGGCGATGTTTCGCCAGGAGGTCGCGGCCTATTCTCTGTTGATCGGGTTGGCCAGTCTGGCGCTGGCAAGGCTGGCGCCGAATTCCCCAGACTCGTCGCGTCCCCGGCTCGTGTCCACCGCGCTGTCGCTGTTCGGTGGTGTTGCGCTGGTCTGGGTGCCGTTCCTGGTCTGGTTGACGATCGATGGAGCGTTGTTGCCCGCGCTTCAGCAACTCACCACGGCGGGGGTGCGGGGCAACGTGCAGATGACGCTGCCGTTCCCCGAGTTCACTCGGATTTGGCGAGGCCCCGAGCGATTGGAGAGCTCTGCGCTCTACTTCCCGACCGCGGCGGTTCTTGGGGCAGTGGCCGTGACCGCGACTTCTTGGTTGCGCCGACAGTGGGGGGAGCGGGAGCTTTGTCTGCTGCAGTGGCTCGCGATGGGGTTGCTCGCTCACTCGGTGTTCTTGGTGCGCCCGGACTATTCCCACGCCATACAAGTCTTCGTGTTGTCGGGAATGTTGATGGCGGTTTCGATTCACGCCCTGTGGGGCACGGTTGGATCGCGACTCCGACGGGTGCTGGGAAAGCTTCTCGCGGTGGGATTGAGCTTGTGGCTGCTGGCCTTTTTTCCTCACGCCTTCGAAAAGAAGGTCCGCCCGCCGTATGGGCGAATGAAGAATGCCGTGGCTCTGGAAGAGCCGCGAGCGTCGGTGCGGCTTCCTCCTCGAAGCGCGAAAACCTTGCGCACGGTGCTGGAAGAGATTCGCGCCAGTTCTGCCGATGGCGAGCCCATCCTGGTCGGCCCTCATCTTTCCATGTTGCACTTCTTGGCGGATCGGCCTCATCCGACTCCCTACGACAATCTACTGCCGGGCTTCTTGGGACCGGGCGTCGAGCAATCCTTGGTCGAGTCTCTGTCCGCGGTGAATCTTGTCGTCATCAACCACAAGGCGTGGGACGGGCGCGAGGAACAGCGATTCTTGAACTACGCTCTCGACTTTGCCGCGGCGCTTTACCGTGACTTCGAGTCCCACCGAAAGCTCGAAGACTACGAGTTCTTCCTGCGTCGTGGCCACACGCCGGTCGACTCGTCGTCCCCGGCCCGCCCGAAGAAAGAACGCCGGCGCAAGCGTTCGGGAAACTGATCAATCGGCGGAGTCGATGGGCCGCATGGCTCGGAAGCCCACGCTGTTCCCGGATCCCTCCGGAGTTCGGTTGTAGCGGTTGGCACAGCGGGCATCGCTCACCATGCTTTGAAAGTCCGCCCCACGAATCGCACGGTGGGGAGGCTCGGCGCGCATGGCCATGCCGAACGGGTTGTTGCGTTCGTGTCCCAAGCCTTCGACGTAGGGCCGGAACAAGTCCTCGGTCCATTCGCGGACGTTGCCAAGAATCTCGACGAACCCGAACGGATTCGGGCGGCGTAGCCCTACCCGTTCGTGAATGCCCGCGCCGTCGTCCAACCAAGTCTCGTACAAGGTCGCGTTGGGAAAGTTTCCTTTGAAGGTTCGGTCGGCGATGTTGACCGCTTCGCGCAGGGATTCCTTGGCGCTGCCGGTCCAAAAAGGAGTCGTCGTTCCCGCGCGGGCGGCGTACTCCCACTGCTCTTCGGTCGGCAGGGCAAGTCCGATCTGCTTCAGGACTTGCCGGCACTCGTACCAGGTGACGTTGTCGACGGGATGCAGGGCCCAGTCCAGGTGATCCCGGCCATAGTCACTGGGGTTGGCGCCCGTCAGACGCTTCCATTGGCCTTGGGTGAACTCGTACTTGGCGAGAAAGAACGGTTCGACCGTGCGTTCGGTGGGAGGTCGCTCGGTGTGATAGGAGTCGGGATCGTAGCCCGGCGCGTCGCGGTCGTGTCCCTGGGAGCCCATCCAGAAGGTGCCGCCAGGGACCAGGATGAGCACGACGCCGGTTTCGCCGGTGAACTCGACCGTCTCCGTGAGGGGGTCGCGCTCCGGCACGTCTCCGCTTTCCAGGTGAGCGAACTCCCAGAGGCCGGAACTTGGGTCCGGACCGATGGGAACCAGACCGATTTGGGCTTCCATCTCCAAGCCCTGATAGTGAGGGCTGTCGTAGATCTGGAAGAGAGCGTCGTCCCAATCCACTTCGTAGTCTTCCACGCTGCGGGCCCAAAGCGTTTTTGCGGTCTCGAGCCGCCGTTTGACGCTGGCCAGGGTGCCGGACTCGGCGTCCGCGAAGGCTTGGAACTCCGCCACCAGGCTCTCCAGGGTCTCGGTCCACCAGCGACGCTGCTCGGTGGACAGGGACGGAGAGTCTTCGGAAGTCAGGCGCTTCAGCGAAGTCTCGTGTTCCGGAACATGACTCAGCAACTCCTCCGCTTCCGCGATCCACTGGAGGTAGGCGGGTTCCAGGCGAGGATGAGCGGGCCAGAGTTCCTCAGCGGCCGCGTTCAGCTCGCGCAAGGATCTCAGGTCCGAGAGCCGCAGCACGTTGGCTTTCTCTTGATCCGCTTGTTGGCGAGCCGCCGCCTCTTCGCGGTGGGCGATGGCCAGCTGCTGGTTGGTGCTTTGCAGCTCCCGCTTGGTGCTCCACGTGATGGCGAACAGCACGCTGACGATGAGCAGGGCCACGAGACCCGTTCCAACCCCGACGAAGGCGGCGGGATGACGCCGCGCCCACTTGCTCAGGCGCCTCCAGGGACCGGGACGCCGCGCGAGGACCGGCTGCTGGTTCAGCACCCGGCGGAACTCGTCGGCCATCTCTTGCATGGACTGGTATCGATGGGCGCGTTGTTTCTCGAGGCCCTTCATGCAGATGAGAGATAGGTCGAGGGGAATGCGCGATCGCACGACCCGTGGTTCCGGCGGATCTTCCATCAGGATCTTCTCGATCACTTGATGGGGAGTGTCGCCGGCAAATGCTCGAGTCAGGGTCAAGGCTTCGTACAACGTCGCGGCCAAGGAAAACACGTCGGTGCGATGATCAATGCCGATGCGCTTGGCCATCGCCTGTTCGGGACTCATGTACAAGTAGGTGCCGCTCATCTCTCCCGTATGGGAGATGGAGTCCTGGTCGCTGAACTGGGCCAAGCCGAAGTCCGTGATCTTGGGGCGTCCATCTTCGGTAATCAGAATGTTGGCCGGCTTCAGGTCCCGGTGAGTGACCCCGGCATCGTGGGCCACTTGCAAGGCTTCCGCAATGCGGAGAAAGAACCGGGTCACCCACGTGAGGTAGTCCGACGGCAGCTCTTCGCGACCACGGAGTTCGTTGAGCCGATCGTGGAGGTTGGTGTCCCCCGGCACCAGCTCTTGGACGATGAAGTGAATGCCTTCGGCTTCTTCCTTGCCGAGGATCATCACGATGGCCCGATGGCTCAGTCGTCCGGCCGCCTCTGCTTCCCGTTGAAATCGACTGAGGTCACGCTCGGACGCGGTGAACTCGGGGCGCAGGAACTTGACTGCGACCTTGCGACGGAGTGAGCGCTGCTCGCATTCCCAGACCTCACCCATGCCCCCACGACCCAAGCGGCGAATCAGGTGGTAGTCCCCGATGACCTTGCCTTCACTCACCAACGCCGCGGTCGAAGCCAGGGATTCGGGGTCGGGCAGTCCTTGCCAATCCCGGTAGAGCTGACGCAGGTCCTCCTCGAACTCCTGGTGGTCCTCGCAAAACGCATCGAAGTCCGAGGCGTCCGAGTCCGGGGAAGTCGTCTCCCGGTAGGACTGGAAGAGTTCTCGGGCGGACTCGGAGGGGGAGGAGGAGTCGGAGTCGGTCATGGGGAGGGGGTCGCTGTGCGGTATCCGATCTGTTTGGAGGGCACATTCCCGGCGCCTGCCGAGGAAAATGATATCCCGAAAGTGGCAGCCATTTTCTGCCGCACGCTTTCCAGAGATTCGACGGTCTCCCTCAGCACTGGGGGATTGGCCCGCCAGTTCCTCGTTTCGAGACCAAGAATCTCAGGAGCCTGTGATGACTTCCCCCTCCGATTCCCTGGCCGTGCGACTGGGCGTGGTAGCGTTCGGCGCCACCGTTTACAGCCTGTTCCTTGGCACTTTCGTCTACGCCGCTCTGTTCATCAGCGGCGTCTTCGTCCCCAAGCACATCGATTCTGGAACCGAGGGAAGCCTGACCTCGTTCTTGCTGATCAACCTGTCGGTGATGAGTGTCTTCGCCATCCAGCACACGATCATGGCACGCCTCGGCTTCAAAAAGTGGTGGACCAAGATCGTTCACCCGGCGGTCGAACGCAGCATCTTTGTCCTGGTGACTTGCCTCATCCTGGCGACGTTGTTCTGGCAGTGGCGTCCGTTGTCCCCTGTGGTCTGGCAGTTTGAGCACCCGCTGGCGGTTTGGGGATTGTGGGGGCTGTGCATCACCGGCTATGGCATCGTATTGGTGTCAACCTTCCTGATCGACCACTTCGAGCTGTTTGGACTGAAGCAAGCCGTGTTGTGCTTCTTGCAGAAGCCGGCCGTCCCCAAGCCGTTCATGACCCGGGGGTTGTACGCCTACTGCCGCCATCCCCTCATGCTCGGATTCCTGATCGCTTTCTGGTCGACACCGACCATGACCCAAGGCCATCTGCTGTTCGCCAGCGTCATCACCGCCTACATTTTGGTCGCTTTGCCGATCGAAGAGCGGACCCTGGTGGCGATCCTGGGAGACGACTACCGCCGCTATCAAAAGGAAGTGCCGAAGCTCCTGCCGTTGGGCCGACGCTGGAAAACCCGTGCCCCCGGGGCACCGGTGATCCTGGAAGCGCCCGAGAGTGTTGCTCGCTGAAAGTTCCGGATCGATCCCAGAACGAAATGGCTTGGTGATGAACGACTCCTACAACCATCCTTCGGTCACCCAGTGGTCCACTCGGGTACAAGTGGACCGCTGGCGCGAGGGCGACGGAAATGCCCTGGGCCGCTTGGCCGATCGTTTTCGACCGCTCGTCCGCTATCGCATTCAGCAGAACCGTGCGTTCCCTCAGCTTGCCGACCAAGTCAGCGTCGAAGACGTGGAGCAAGAAGTCTGGGCGCGGATCTTGAAGTCCGGAGTGCGCGCCTTCGAGCGCAACGATCAGCGCCACGGTTTCGTCGCCTGGCTCGGCCAATTGACCGACAGCACGGTGATCGATCTGGTGCGCCGCATGGGGCGCGAGAAGCGGGGCGGAGGCAAGCGCCCTGGAGTACTGGACACCCTGGCGGCCGCTCAGAAACTGCGCCGCCCCGGCCAGGCGAGTCAGGCCAGCCCAACCGGGAACGCCCGAGCGGCGGAGTTTGAAGAACTGGCGCGGTCCGTCCTGTCAGAGCGCGAGTTGCAGGCGTGGACCTGGGTGGTGATGGAGGAGTACACCAGCACCGAGGCCGCTCTTGGACTCGACAGTACCCCCTCGGCCGTCCGCAGTCTGCTGGTCCGCGCCCGGGCCAAACTCCAGGAGGCGATGCAGGAGCGCCGTTCCTCGAACGAGTGAGAGCAGTGTCTGGGGCGATCTTCCGCTCCGCCCCTTGTCCCCGGGGCCCCATTTGGCCGATGGGGGAGAGGATCCGGTTCGCCCGGCGGCGGGCTCTGCTCCCGGCCGTTCCCGCGGCGACAGTTCTCCTCTCTTGGATGGTGCCTCATGAAGTGCCTCTTCGACCTGGAAAAGCTCTCTGCCACTGCCGAGCAGGTTTCGGCACGCATCGGGGAGCTCACGGAATGCCCGGTGGTGGTTCCGAAGTGGATCCCCGATCTGCAGAAAGTGCAGCGACACCTGAAATTTGCCAACGAGTACTTGGCGGAGATCGACTGGGAGCGTCCGGAATCCAGTCTGTTTCCGAGTTTCAAAGACTCCTTGGAAGAGATCATTTCTCGGCAGCTGCAAGGGTTCGAGGGAGGCACCGTGCCGCCGGTGGCTGGCGCCGACTCCGTGCCGCCCAGCGTGCCGCCTCAAGACTCCGCCGGACTTCAAGGAGATACGCGGTGCATTGCGGTCCCCGAGCTCATCAGCTGTCTGAGCGTTGGCTGCAAGAGCGGCATGCTCTACGTCATGATGTCGAAGGAAGTGATCACCCTGTGGTTCATGGACGGCAATCTGATCAACGCGGTCAGCAACCACAATCCCGAAGGAACTCGACTCGGAGACATCCTGGTCAGTCGTGGCATCTTGAAGCAGAAGAAGCTCAACAAGTTCTTAGCAACCCATCAGAATTCGACTTCGCGGATGGGCGAGGCCCTCTTGCGTGAGGACGTGGTGACCAAAGAAGAGCTGCGCGAAGCATTGCATGAGCAAGTGCAGCAGCTGTTCCATCGCTTGTCCACTGACGAACAAGCCACTTACCGGTTCCACGAAGGACTCTCCGAGTCCCTGGAACACGACTACACCCTGAACGTTACTCACCTGCTCCTGGAAAGCGCGCGGCAGGCGGACGAGAGCTGATCGCGCTCCGCTTCTGAACGGCGAGTCGACCGCGGACGCGCTTGGGCCATGGCACGGGGCCAAGGGGCCGCTCCCCCATTCCGGGCAGCCGGGGCATTGCTTGGGCTGATCGAGGCGAATGGCGGAATTCTTGATCCCATTGGCTATGGTTCACCGATGACGTCGAACAGTGCGATGTGATGTCCTCAAGCCGGAGTACCTGTCGATGCTAGATTCCATTCGTTGGTCCGCAAGCTTGGCATTGCGATTGGCAATGTTCTTCGTTGCGACACCCTCCCTTTCCGTAGCCGGAACCGTGGTGGGATTCGTCGTCGATGAGGATGAGCAAGGGGTTCCCGGAGCAATTGTGATTGTCTGCGACGCCGAGGGAGGAAGCCCTCTTCATCGTGAGGAGCGACGGCCGATCGCCGAACTTGTCATGCAGTCTGCGAGCTCGACTCTCGACGACTGGTTGCACGCGACCACCGATCACAAGGGGGAGTTCAAGCTGGAGGACGTGCCGGAGGGTGACTACCGACTCCTCGCTCAATCCTGGTCCGAAGTCCCCACGCCGTCCGCGCCTTTGGAAGTCAACGGGCTCATCGTACACCTTCGTGGGACGGTGGAAGTGTCGGTGCTAGAGGAGGGAGAGACCCTCGCCATGATCCGGCCGCTCGGCGACGAGACGTTCGTCTACAACCGGGGCACCAGCAACGACGACTGGTATCTCGTGATGAGCCGGGCGGCTCCCCGCGCGGATCCAGTCCTGATGTTCGTGGGCTGGGGAGGCCCGTTCTTGAAGGAAGCCATTGGCTACGCGCGAATGCCCGCCGGTCGAATCATCGTGCGCGGGCTCCCTGCCGACTCCGTCCACTACACGCTGTTCGCGAGTGACAGCCAACCGGGTTTCGGGGCGGGGATTGCCGATCTACGCAATGGCAAGATCGTGGTGTCCGAGCAGAACCTGGTGACGTCGTGGGGCAACGCCATCCACGATCCGCCGCCGACCCTCACTCCTCTTTGCGAGGAACTGGAGGACTTGCGGGAAGCCCGGGGCAAGAACGCGATCTACGACCTCCTCTGGGAAGGCTTCGAAGACCGGCAGAGCGAGTTGAAGAGGGTGCCCGCGCTGGCAAAGTGGGCCGCGGTCGTTTCGATCGTGGGGCCCCTGGAACGGGAAATGATTCTCCCGAGTGGAACCAGGACCTGCGTCGGCGACTACTTGTCCGCGTCGATGTACTTGGACTTGAACTCGTCGAGAGCGCGCTAGGCTGCACCTTTCCTATTGGCGGTTCTGGCTTCTCTGAGCGACACTCGCCTGCCTCTGGAAAGTTCGCGGAAGGCGGACAAGAGCTGGTCGCCTTCCCTGTCTGGGAGCGAGAGTCGAGGGCCGATGGCCGACCGCCGTTACCACCAAGCCCGAGGCGGATAGACCAAGCATCGCTCTTGTCGTTGCCAACGATCTGTCAGACATGCATTCTCGTCTTTCAGTCAACCCGAATCGGTCCCAGGGATTCGAGTGTACTTAGGTGAGAGCTCGTCCATCGAGAGGCAGTGAGGGACTTCGTCAGCACGGACTGTGGGCCGGTGTTGGCTCGATCCTCCCTTTGCGTGGGCCCCAACGCCCCTCGTTTCCTTCTCCCGAAAAGCACGAGGCCCCGGGTCGGAAGAGTGATCTCGGATTCGGCGAAGTGCAAGGAGACGGACTCATGTCACATTCTTCCACCTTCTCTGGTTTGAAAAGGAGAGCCTGGTTGCTGGCAAGATCGGGAAGTCTGGCGTTCTGGTTCCTACTGTTGACGGTGTCGAGTCACGGCCAACCAGTGATCAGCCATTCCAGTTTCGAGGATGGCTTGCGGGATTGCGGCGCGGAGTGGACCAAGGCCATGGTTCCCCTCGATGGATTGACACTCGAACGGGCATCGGACGATGCCCACCGCGGTCAGTGGTCATTGGCCATTCGCAATCATTCTCCCGAGGCAAACTCGGACGTCGCCAACAACTGGATGATCCCCATCGAACAGGCAGAACCTGGCGACACTTTGGAACTCTCGGCGTTCGTGAGAACCAAGGGCGCCGCGGCGGTGAATCTGTGTCTCCAAGTGTGGGACGAGGGGCAAAGCGAGATCGTTGGTTTTGCGAGCACCCCGCGGATGCAAGGAACTCACGAATGGCAGTTGGTCCGGTCCTCCCCCGTGGTGATCGGAGAAAGGGCTGGTCCTGTTTTTCTCCGAGCGGTCCTGGTCGGCCGCGGAGAAGTCTGGTTCGACGATGTCACGGTCACTGCTCGGCCCGAACTCGCCACGGCGCAGGAAGATCTCGAACCGTCCCTGGAGTCGCTGATCCCGGGCAACGTGCTTCGCCAGCTTCCGATCGTCAAGGACTGCATGGTGCTTCAGTACCTTCCCGATTGGCGCCACGGCAAGGTGGACAACATTGCCGTGGCGAACAACTCTGGGGGAGTGCGGACATTGATGCAGTGGTCGGGAATCGACTCATCAGAGTGGGACGGCCCGAGCATTCGTTACTTGCTGGCAATGTACGTCCGGAAGGCGACTCACATGGACGATCCCGGTCAGCTGCAGATTACTGCGCTTGACAAGGATTGGCCCGAAGTCACTTCCTGGAAGACCCAGCCTCCAGAACGAGAGGGGGCGGCCGTCGTACGAGTGAACTTCGCACCCGGCGCCGGATGGAAGCTGTTCGACGTCTCCGACCTGGTTCGAGAGGGAGCACCGTTTCCCGATCATGGCGTCGCGTTGCGATTCGTGAAGGAACAGCGACCGGATCAGGATCCTCCGGTCCGTACATGGTCAGGCTACTCGTTCGTTTCCCGGGAAGGAGCGGAGGAGTGGGCTCATCGACATCCGAGGCTGCTCGTTGTCGAAGATGGTTGAAGCGTGTGAGCACGGGTCAACCTTTCGGTCCCGCGCCCTCCGTCAGCTCCTTCTTCAGCGCCACCTTGTCGATCTTCCCCGGCCCCGTTCGCGGAAACTCCTTGAGCATTCGAAAACGTCGCGGGACTTTGTAGGGGGCGAGGCGCTCCGCGAGAAATGCGGCGAGATCGGCTTCGCTGACCTTTTCCTGACGACAACGGACTGCGGCGTGGAGTTCTTCCCCGTCCTGCTCATGAGGCAGGGCGATCACCGCGGCCTCCTGGATTCGGGGGTGCTCCAAGAGGGTGGCCTCGATCTCGAGCGCGCCGATCTTGTGGCCGCGGACCTTGAAGATGTCGGACTGGAGTCTGCCGAGGACTCGATAGCTACCGTCCACCGACTTTTCGACCAAGTCGCCGGTTCGATACCAGCCATCGGGGCGGGTTGCCTGGGTGCGCTCGGGGTCGCCGAGGTATTCGCGGAACAACCCAGGCCCGCGAACTTGGAGTTCTCCTTGCTCGGGGTTCTCTTCGTCGGCGGCGACCAAGCGGACGTCCCAGCTCGGAAGTGAGAAGCCCACTCCGGCGGAATCCCCGGCGGTGGGTTGGGCGAGCACGATGCCCGTTTCCGAGGTGCCATAGCGCTGGCGAATGGAACACTGCAGGCGGGATTCTAGCTGACTTTGTTTTCCCTCGGAAAGGGGAGCGGAGCCACAGGCCACGAGCCGCAGATGGGAAAGGGACGGGGGCTGAGGGAGTTCTTCCAGCGCGATGTACATGGAAGGCACTCCGTAGAACATGGTCGTGGACGGCCGCGACAACAATGCGGCCGTTGCCGAAGCCACGAAGCGTGGCTGAATGCGGATCCTGCCACCACTCAGCAAGCTCCCGAACAAGCCGACACACAAGCCGTGCAGGTGATAGAAGGGCAAGCTGAGGAGCAACTCGTCGTCCTGGCTCCATTCCCAGGCCTGACCCAGATCATGGAGATTGCGAAACAGGGAGGCATGGGTGTGGACGACTCCCTTGGGTCGACCCGTCGAACCGGAGGTGTAGAGCACCAGCGCCGGATCGCTGCCGGCCACGGGAGGGGCGTTGTGGCGCGTTTCGGAGGAGGAATGAGGAAGCGCGTTCGAGGTAACCAGGTCCGGTTCCAGGGTGCGAATGAGTGCGGTCGTCTCATCTTCGGCGAGAGCCAGGTGAGGCCGGCAATCGCTCAGCACGTGTTCCAGCTCCCGTCGCTTGATGCGCGGGCTCAATGGAACCAGGCAGGCGCCGGACCAGAGAATCCCCAGGGCTTGGGCGACGAAGCGTGGACCCGGCGCGAGGCCCAGTACAATCCGATCGCCGGGTCGAACGCCGGAGGCCGTGAGCCCGTTCGCCACCCGCGCTGCCTGATCCAGGAGCTGCGCGCCCGTCAGGGCCGGGCCGTCTCCCAGCAAGAGAGACCGCTCGCTTCCTGAAACCAGGCGATCGAGGATTTCGTGGATGAGTCCCTGGTCCCGCATGGCAGCTCCTGAGTTCCTGCCCGCGGACCAGTCCTCCTCCGAGCCAGAGCCAAGAAAGTCGAGCCTGACCGCATGACGGATACGGATCCTAAGCAGAGCTACGCCGGTTGGAAGAAGGAGGTGCTCGACGTCTACGAGGCGAAGGCGCGGGAGCCCAAGGTCGATGGGGCGACTCCTTCGGGAATCGAGCCGGATGCCCTGTACGCCCTGGACCACGGCAAGCCCGGGGAGGCGCCTTACCTACGCGGACCGTATCCCACCATGTACCGAGGCCGCCTCTGGACCATGCGGCAATACGCCGGGTTCGGCACCGCGGCGGCGACCAATCAGCGTTTTCGCTACTTGCTGGAGCAGGGGCAGAGTGGCTTGTCGACGGCCTTCGACTTGCCAACCCAGATCGGCTTCGATCCGGACGACCCGATGGCTGCCGGAGAGGTCGGGAAGGTGGGGGTCTCGATCGCTTCGGTCGGAGACGTCGAGCAACTCTTTGACGCCATTCCTTTGGACAAGGTCTCGACGTCGATGACCATCAATTCCACGGCATCGATCCTCTTGGCGTTGTACGTGGCGACGGCGAAGCGCCAGGGAGTGGAAGCCTCTCGTCTTTCCGGAACGGTGCAGAACGACATCTTGAAGGAATACGCGGCGCGAGGAACCTATCGCTTCGCGCCTTCTCACTCCATGCGGCTGGTGACGGACTTGTTCGCGTACACCGCCGAGAACCTGCCTCGCTTCAACCCGATTTCGATCTCTGGTTACCACATGCGGGAGGCGGGCTGCACCGCCGTGCAAGAAGTCGGCTTCACTTTGGGCCACGGTCTCGCCTACGTCGAGGCCGCGCTCCAAGCCGGGCTCGATCTGGATGCCTTCGCCGGACGGCTGTCTTTCTTCTTTGCGGCCCACAACGACCTGTTTGAAGAGATCGCCAAGTTCCGCGCGGCACGCCGGCTGTGGGCACGGTTGATCCAAGAACGCTACGACCCGAAGAAAGCCTCGTCGTGTCGCTTGCGCTTCCATACCCAAACCGGAGGCTCCACCCTCACGGCCTCGCAACCCGACGTGAACATTGTGCGTGTCGCCATGCAGGCATTGTCAGCCGTGTTGGGGGGAACTCAATCGCTGCACACCAACGCCTGGGACGAAGCGCTTGCCCTGCCGTCCGAGAGTTCGGCGCGCTTGGCCTTGCGCACTCAGCAAGTGCTTGCTTACGAAAGCGGAGTGGCCCGGACCATCGATCCTCTCGGCGGATGTCCGTACGTGGAAGACCTCACCGACCGAATCGAAGCCGAGGCGCGGGCGTTGATCGAAAAGGTCGATGCCATGGGCGGAGCCGTGAAAGCCATTGAGCTTGGTTTCACTCAGCGAGAGATTCATCGGGCCGCGCGAGAAGCTCAGGACCGAATCGAGTCTGGACAGCAGACGGTGATCGGGGTGAATGAGTTCGTTGCGGACGAATCCCCCGCGGATCCTGAATTCAAACTCGCCGCCGAGCTCGAACAACAGCGACAAAAAGACGTCGACGCGCTGCGCAGCCGCCGCGATGCGGCGCGGGCGAACACGGCCTTGGACAAGGTACGGCAGGTGGCGGTGGGGGACGGGAACCTGCTCCCGGTGTTCATCGAGGCCGTGGACGCGGACGTTTGTTTGGGGGAGATCTGCGCGGCATTGGAAGAGGTGTTCGGAACCTACCGTCCCACGCCGGTGTTTTGACCGAATCCACTCCTGTGAAGTACGGTCTCCGACCGGGCTGGAACCGCGTGTGTTTTCGGCGACACCGGGCGACTTCCGGCAGTCGTCCCCGCGAGATCTTTTGAGGCATTCGAGGGCGCCTTCGGCATGGGTCCGGGGTAACCTCCGCGCCCATGAATGATCAACCATCCAAGCCCGAGCTGGATCACCTCGGCATCGCTGTTCCCGACCTAGAGCAAGGCCTCGCTCTGTGGCGCGACACTCTCGGCCTGGAGTTGACCGGGATCGAGGAAGTTCCGTCCGAAGGAGTGCGCGTGGCCGTGCTGCAGATCGGCGGGACGCGCATTGAACTCCTGGAACCGTTGAATGACGAGAGCCCGGTGGCGAAGCATCTCGAGAAGCGCGGCGCGGGGATCCACCATGTGGCGGTCAAGGTTCCCGACCTCGAGGCGGCGCAACAGCGATTGCGAGACGCCGGCAAACCGCCGCTGCGCGACGAAGCCCGGCCCGGCGCCGGCGGGGCGCGCGTCAACTTCCTGCATCCCAAGCATGCAGGAGGAGTTCTGCTGGAATTGACCACCGGCCACGGATCCCACGGAGACTGAACATGGTTTCGAAGCTCGACCGCATGAAAGAACTGCGGGCTCGAACTCTGGAGGGCGGCGGTCAGGCTCGCATCGACGCCCATCACGAAAAGGGTCGGCTCACGGCTCGGGAGCGCCTGGATCTGCTGTTGGACCAGGGCTCCTTCGTGGAGTACGACCGATACGTCGAGACGTCCTGCTCGGACTTTGGCTTGGCGGACAAGCGTGTGCCGGGGGATGGAGTGGTGACCGGCCACGGCTGCATCGATGGCCGTCCGGTCTTCGTTTTCTCTCAAGACTTCACCGTGCTCGGCGGATCCCTCGGGCCTGCACACGCGGCCAAGATCTGCAAGGTCATGGATCAAGCGCTGAAAGTGGGGGTGCCGGTGATCGGCCTCAACGACTCCGGCGGTGCGCGGATCCAAGAGGGAGTGGCGGCCCTCGGTGGTTACGCGGATATCTTTCTGCGCAACACTTTGGCTTCTGGCGTCGTGCCTCAGATTTCGGCGATCCTCGGTCCCTGTGCGGGAGGAGCCGTCTACTCACCAGCGATCACCGACTTCGTGGCGATGGTGGAGAGCACCTCGTACATGTTTGTCACGGGACCCCAAGTGGTGAAAACCGTGACCCACGAGGAAGTCACGACAGAAGATCTGGGCGGGGCCCGGGTGCACGCCAGCAAGTCGGGTGTTTCCCATTTCACCGCCGCCAACGACGCGGACGCGATGGGGCTCTTGCGGAGGCTGTTCTCCTTTCTCCCTCTCAACAATCGCGAAGACCCGCCGATCGGGCGCACCGACGATGATCCGGAGCGTGCCGCGGCCGAACTCAACGATCTGATCCCGGACAGTCCCAACAAGCCGTACGACATCAAACGGGCCATCACCGCGGTGGTCGACCATGGCGACTTCCTGGAAGTGCATGAGAACTACGCGAAGAACCTGGTCATCGGGTTCGCCCGCATCGAAGGTCGTCCGGTGGGCATTGTGGCCAATCAGCCGGCCCATCTGGCGGGGACGCTGGACAGTGACGCTTCCCTCAAGGGCGCGCGCTTTGTTCGGTTTTGTGACTGCTTCAATATCCCGCTGATCACTTTCGAGGACGTGCCAGGGTTCTTGCCCGGGACCGAGCAAGAACACGGTGGCATCATCAAGCACGGCGCCAAGCTCTTGTTCGCCTACTGCGAAGCCACGGTTCCGAAGATCACCGTGATCACGCGGAAGGCCTACGGGGGCGCCTATGACGTGATGAACTCCAAGCACATCCGTGGGGATTTGAACCTGGCCTGGCCGACTGCGGAGATCGCCGTGATGGGGCCCGCGGGGGCGGTGGAAATCATCTTTCGCAAGAAGATCAAGGAGGCCGACGATCCCGCCAAGGAAAAGGATGCGCTGACGCGCGACTACGAAAAGCACTTTGCCAACCCGTACGAAGCGGCCAAGCGAGGGTTCATCGACGATGTCATCGAGCCTTCGGAGACTCGTTACCACCTGGTGCGGGGACTGAGGTTGCTGGAAACCAAGCGGGATGAAAACCCGCCGAAGAAGCACGGGAACTTACCGCTGTGAGTGCCATCAAGAAAGTTCTGGTTGCCAACCGCGGCGAGATCGCGCTTCGGGTGATTCGAGCGCTTCGTGAAATGGGGATCGACTCGGTTGCCGTGTATTCCGACGCGGACCGCGGCACCTTGCACGTTCGCGCGGCGACCGAGGCGGTGGGCATCGGGCCACCCGCTCCGGCAGAGTCCTACCTGCGGGCCGATCGCATTCTGGAAGCAGCCAAGGCCACCGGTGCGGACGCCATCCACCCTGGCTATGGGTTTCTGTCCGAGAACGCCAACTTCGCCGAGCAGGTCGAGAAAGCCGGCATCCGCTGGATCGGCCCGGGCGCTCGGGCGATCCGCGAAATGGGCGAGAAAGTGGCGGCTCGCACTGCCATGGAAGCCGCGAACGTTCCTGTCGTGCCGGGTTGCGACGAAGTGAAGGACGTCGAGCGGCTGAAGAAAGAAGCCGAACGCATCGGTTTCCCGCTGATGATCAAGGCTTCCGGTGGTGGCGGCGGCAAGGGGATCCGCATCGTGCACCGCGCCGACGAGCTGGTCTCCAATTGGGAGCGGGCCCGATCGGAAGCGAAGACCGGCTTTGGCAACGAAGCGGTGTACATGGAAAAGTACCTGGCCCAGGCTCGGCACATCGAAATCCAGGTCATTGCCGACACCCATGGCAACGTGGTTCACCTCGGCGAGCGCGAGTGTTCGATGCAGCGCCGCCATCAGAAGGTGATCGAAGAAACACCTTCCATGGTCGTGGACGAGACGTTGCGCCAGCAGATGGGGGAGGCCGCGGTGCGCGCCGCCCAAGCGGTGGACTATGTCAACGCGGGCACCGTGGAGTTCCTGGTCGATGACGATGGCAAGTTCTACTTCTTGGAGATGAACACCCGGCTTCAGGTGGAGCATCCCATCACCGAGATGGTGACCGGAGTGGACCTGGTCCGCGAGCAGCTTCGAGTTGCTGCGGGAGAGCCTCTCTCGTTCACTCAACAAGATGTCTCCATGCGGGGCCACGCGATCGAGGTTCGCATTTGCTCGGAAGAGCCGGAGAAGGGGTTTGTCCCTTCGACGGGAACCGTGCGCAGTCTGGATCAGGCCGGCGGCTCCCAGGTGCGTTTCGACTCGGCGGTGTACGCCGGCATGGAAGTCAGTGTCTACTACGATCCGATGCTGGCCAAGCTGATCGTTTCTGGCAGCGATCGACCGACTGCGATCCGACGCATGCGGCGAGCTCTGCAAGAACTACGGATCACCGGCGTCGCCACCAATATCTCCTTTCTCTTGGCCCTGGTGGATTCTCAGGCGTTCCTCGATGGGGACTACCACACCATGTGGATTGAGCAGAATCTGGACTCCTTGGTCGGGCCGCCCCCCGAAGAGATCAGTCAGATTCAGGCGGTGCTCGCTGCGGTGATACACCGCGAGCTAGAGCGTCACCGAACGGCCCAAAGCACTTCGAATCGAGCTCGGACCAGCCGCTGGTTGGAGTCCGGCCGCTCTCGCGCACTCCAGGGGTGGACGCCATGAAGTACTACGTGACCCTTCACGGCCAAGAGCTCGAAGTCGAGCTGTTTCGGTGTTCCGACGGCAACTTGCGAGCACGTCTCGGCGATCGCGAATACGACGTCGACCTGTCCGAGATCGAGGGGGCGCGGCGTTACTCGGTGCTCTTGGACCGTCGCTCGTTTGACGTGGTGGTGGACGCACAAGCCACCAAACTTCATCTACAGGTCAGTGGTCACGGCTTGGACGTGCTGGTCGAAGATGACCGGCAGCGTGCGGCTCGACGGATCAGCGAATCGGCGCCGGCGGGGCCGGTGACGATCTACAGCGCGATGCCGGGGATTGTGCGCGGGGTTCTCGTCGAGCCGGGCCAGGCAGTCGAAGAAGGGCAGGCGCTGGTCATCCTGGAAGCCATGAAGATGGAAAACGAGATCCCGGCAGAGCAATCTGGGGTTGTTCGCGAGGTGTTGATAACTCCTGAGTCTGTCGTGGAAGGTGGGGCCCCGTTGGTGGTTCTGGATCCTCCTCCTGCGCAATGACCCGCGCGGCGATGGACGAAGTGCCTTTGTCGGGTCTTGTTCGGTTTCCTCGAATCTGTCACAGTGCGCCGCCTGATTCAGGTCGCTCCTTTCCACGCTTCGGGATCGGCGCCATGGGAGAGACCGTCACCAAGAGCGGCAGGCACGAACATTGACCGTGAACCGGGTTCTCGAGTCCCGTTCCTCGGCAGCTCCACCGTGCCGCCATCAACATTGACTTCGTCACCAGGGGTGGGGAATGGCCAAAAAGAAGAGCAAAGCAGCGTCTCGACGAGGCACTGGGTCCACGGCGACCCGTGCGTCAACGGCAAAGAAATCCAAAGCGAAAACGCGCAAGGTGACCAAGAAAGCGGTCGTGAAAAAAGCGACGGGATCGCGCAAGAAGAAAAGCTTTTCTCGGAAGAAGCTTTCGGCGGCTTTGCGTTTGGTGGAGCCGATCGCTGAGCCGATTCGGGAATCGACCGCCCAGCCCACCAATCGCATCACGTTTGACGAACCCGCTCCGTTGCCCGTAGAAGCCCAGGTGACGACCGAGACGCCGGGAACCAACGGTCCCGCCAAGGAAACGGCCAAGCCTGCGGGATCGGTGGCCGTCAACTCGGGCGCGACCTCGACATCGACCACGACCCCCGCGGCGACGTCGGGCTCCTCTGCGTCCTCCATCGCCGTGCAAGAAGATCACGCTTGGGTGGCCCGACTCGAGTACGAACAAGGATTGCAGCTCTGGAATCAGGGCATCCGCTTGCGGCAGTGGGGGCTCGCATTCGTCAGTATCACTCAGGTGGTGGTGTTGTCAGTTCTGCGCGACGACCTGGTCGACATGAGCTTTTCGGAGTTCGGTCTCTCCGTGGTCGCGGTGGGAGCCCTGTTCGTCGGCTGGAACGACGAACGTCGACGGGCGGCCCATCATGAGGGGCTTCGCGCCCGACTGCGCGAACTGGAGAGCTTTTGCTCCATGGGCCTGATGCGAGCCGCAGAGATTCGCATCAATGACAAGATGGTGCTGTTCTCGCCGCCGTCGGCGTTTCGTGCCTACTACGGGGTGATCGCGGCACTGTGGTTGTTCATTTGGCTCTCGAACCTCTGGTCATGAGTCGGACTCGTGGAGGAACGGCTGCATGGTTCTTTGGGCGAGTTGCAGGCAATCGGCCTCGAAGTGCGGCGCCAGCAGCGTGAGGATCCCCTGGATTTGCTCGATCCTCGCACCCAGCCGGCGGGCGCCCCGGGTGTGACTGACCAGCTGGGCAGGACAGCGCAGGACCACGAGCGCCGCGACGGCCATGAGCTCTCGAGAACAAGCGTCTAGCTGGGGACGAGAGAAGACTCGTCCGTAGGCGTGCTCCAGGATCCAGTTCGAGAATCCCGGAAGGGCCGTGTCCAGGTTGCCGAGTACCTGGTCGGTCAGATCCCCGTAAATCTCCCGAAACAGTTCCAGGCCGCGTTGCCGGTCCACCCGTCGGTCGCGCGGTTCGCTGGCCGCCGACGGAGCCCGCTCCAGCCCCCGCTTCTTGAGCTGGCCGTGAAGCAAGAGAAGTCCCTGAATCGCCCGAGGAAAGCCGCCGAACAGGTGGGCCATGCGCGCCACCTCGGCGAGTTCCTCGGGGAGCGCCCCGTTCTCGAGCGCCAGTCCATAGCTCTCCGCCACTAGCGGCTCGCGCCCGGCGACGGTCGCTGCCAGAGCCACCGCCCCGTGGCGAATGACCGCGGGGAAACCGTCACCACCGGCGTGCGTGTCCGCACTAGAATCCGCCGTTCTCAAGGGGACTCTCTCCATTCCAAGAACCGATCGGGTGACCCGTAGGTTACCCCTCCCCGATCCACAAAGGTGATTCTGGTCATGAACACTTCCCGCTGGATGGTTGCGCTGGTCCTGGGCAGCCTCTTCTCCACCGCCGACGGCGCCCAACAGACGCCCAACCAACCTCTCCAATTGAACCGCTCTCGGCCCATGCCCAGCGGCGGGCGCACCTCGATCCCTTCGATCACCGAGTACCGCCAGGGCACGGTGATTCCTTCGGTGACCCTGGCCGAGCGTCTCGAGATCGACCTCTCCGAGGTGGATCTGGAGGCCGACCCGTTGCTGATTGTGAACGGGACGCCGATTCGGCAAGAGGACTTGCGACGCGCTTTGTGCCTGATGGTGGGAAGCAACGAGATCGACCAGTTCATCACCTACCAGTTGGCGTCTCGGATCAAGAAGGAGCTGGAAGCCGAAGGCACCGCATCGACCGTGGCCGAGGTCAGCGAAGAAGAAGTTCGCGCCAACTTCGAGGAACAAAAGCAGATGGCGGCCGACATGGGCGTCGACGTGGACGCTTGGGAAAAACAATTCCTCGAAGTGTTCGGCTGGGAGGGCTACGTGGAATTCCAGAAGACCCAGTTGGCCTTCGAAAAGCTCGTGATGCCCGATCCGCCTCCTGGATTCCTGGATGACCAGGCCAAGAAGTTCGAAGTCCTGAAGAAGGGCTATGACGAAAAACAAGCCCAGTATCAGGCGGACCTGGCCGAGTGGAAGAAGCTGACCAACGGTGACGAAGACAATCCGGAGTTCCCGCCGCAGCCGATGCCCCCAGAAGTTCCGGTTCCCGACGCGGACTTGGCGTTCCTGTCCAAGACTTGCCTGGCGCTGCTTGGAGAAGGGTTCGATCAAGTCGTCATGGATACCTATGCCCGGGGCCAGAAGATGCACCCCATGTTGCGCCGGGGCATCGTTCAGTCCTTGAAGCGCAACATGATGGAGAAGACCGAAGTCGCCTTGGCGTCCGCGCTTCCCGAACAAGAGCGGGACGGGGTGTTGCTGACCGTGGATGGGGAGCCGATTCCCATCGCCAAGATCTACAACTTGATCGAGCCGCGGCTCACTCCTTCCATTCGTCGCCTGGGCCTCCGGCAGGCGATGACCCTGCGAGCGGTCGACCATGCGTTGCGCGAAAAGGAAGCGCTCTCGAGCCGTGAGGAGCTGAACGAGCGCTACGCCGCCATGAAGAAGAAGTACGAGGGGTCGTTGATCCCCCTGGAAAACGCGATCATCCTGCGCGGCTTTCCCAATGTGTACCTGTATCGGGAGTACTTCAACCGCAAGTCCGCGTACAAGGAGTGGATGGCGGCGAAGACGTCCGAGGAAGACCTGCGCGCCCACTTCGACACCAAGGGCAAGCTGTTCTTCGAGAACGGTTCCGTGGACGGAGTGATTCTGTTCGTCAAGGGAGAGACTCGCGAAGAAACCGCTCCCAAGATGCAAGCGGCATTGAAACGCGTGCGCGATGGGGAGTCCTTCGAGGCGGTGGCGAAGGAAGTGAGCGACCTGCCCGAAGCGAACGGTCATGAGAACGGCGTGTTTCGTGGCATGGTGCGCAACCGCCTGCGACAGCTCATGCAGGAGACCGAGTTCACCACGTTCATCACTGGCTACTCACTGGCGGACGAAGTGTTCTACCGCGCGGTGGAAGATCAGATCGTTGGTCCCGCCTTTCGCGAGTTTGCGCCGGAACTGACCGGCGAGTTCGCGGTCCAGGTGCGTTCCTACGCGTCGTCCGGCGCGCGCCGGACTTTCGAAGAGTATCGAGACAATGTGTTGGAAGACCTTTCCGACGTCACGTTCCCTCGATTCGCCAACGAAGCGCTCCTGAATGCCAATCTGGAGCTGCCTGCATCGGAATGACGGAAACGGAATTTCGTCTGCTGCAAAGTGGGGCGGGTGATCCGGCGTTCAACCTCGCTTTGGACGAAGTGCTCCTTCTGGGATCGCGCCGAACCTTGCGCTTCTATGAATGGGATCCGCCGGGTTTGTCCCTGGGCTACTTTCAGCAGCTCGAAGAGGGCGTCCTGGGAGAATTTCGGCAGCAAGGAATGCGGGTGGTGCGCCGACCCACGGGCGGCGGAGCCATCGCCCACATCCATGAGCTCACGTTTTCGGTGACCGACGACCTGGGCGCTGGCGTGTTCGGTCCGTCGGTCCCCGAAGGCTACGAGCGAATCCACCGAGTCTTCTGTCGCGCGCTGGGCGATCTCGAAGTGGACGCGACCCCGCGCGAGGAGCACTGTTTGCAATCGGATTTGGCCGAGGCCAGCTGGCTTTGTTTCTACAAGTCTTCGCCGGTCGATCTGGCCGCGTCGGGTCGCAAACTGCTGGGGTCCGCTGAGCGGCGCCTCGGGAACCGCGTGCTCCACCATGGTTCCTTGCCGCTCGGCGCCAACCCGGTGACCGGGGAAGCCACCCACTGCTCGGCGGAGGCGGGGCGCCCGGTCTCGTTCCAGGAAGTGGCCGAGCGGGTGGCCGTGCGTTTCGCGGAGGAATACGCCGTCCGCCTGGTGCCTCAGGACCCGGATCCTCAGGAAATCCACCAGGCCCACGAGCTGGCACGCTGCAAGTATGAGCGCATCGACTGGACCCGGAGATCCAGGCCCGGATAATCGTCCAGTCTTGGCTTCGGATTTCTCGGAGCCCGTCTCCCACCGGAGTGAAGAGCATGCAGGAAGCCACCAGCCGCAGTGCGGAACGAGCGATCCAGGCCCGAGCCCTTGGCCAGAGCCTCTGGTACGACAACATCTCTCGTCAACTCCTCGAATCGGGGGAGCTTCGCCGGCTGATCGACGATGGAATCATCACCGGGATCACCACCAATCCCTCGATCTTTCAAAAGGCGGTGGACAGCTCGGATGCCTATGCCAGTCGCATCCAGAGTTTGAAATCTTCGGATCCCTTGGGGGTCTATCACGCCTTGACCGCCGATGACGTGTCCGATGCGGCAGACTTGTTGCGTCCGGTGTTCGACCGAACCGAGGGCCGGGATGGTCACGTGTCGCTGGAGCTACCGCCGGACATGGCCCATGACGTGGAACGATCGGTGGCGGAAGGTCAGCGTCTGGTCGAGCAGCTGGACAAGCCCAACGTCATGATCAAGGTTCCCGGGACTCCTGCGGGAGTCGAAGCGTTCCGGCAGTTGACCGAACTCGGCTTGAACATCAACGTCACGCTGTTGTTCTCGTTGCGACAGTACGATGCCATTGCTCGGGCCTACGTTCAGGCCCTCGAGGCACGCCGGGCCAAGAACCTTGCCGTGGACAAGATCGCCTCCGTCGCGAGCTTCTTCGTTTCCCGAGTCGACTCCGTGGTCGACCAGCAGCTGGCCGATCTCGCCGAGAAGGACCCGAGCCAGAAAGAGCGTCTGCTCGCTCTGCAGGGCAAAGCCGGAATCGCCAACTGCAAGGTGGTGTACGCCCACTTCCGCGAGATCTTCGGTGCCGACTTCGAGAAGTCTCGCGCCGCCGGAGCTGCTCCTCAACGGGTTCTGTGGGCCTCGACCAGTACCAAAAACCCGGCCTACCCGGACGTTCTGTACGTGGACACCTTGCTCGGCGAGGACACGGTCAACACCCTGCCCCCTGCCACCTTGGATGCGTTCCTGGATCACGGCACTGCCCAGGAAAAGACTGTGGAGCAGGACGAAGACGGGGCCCGCGGAGTCCTGTCCGATCTCGCGGACGTGGGAATCGATCTCGACGCGGTCTGCGAAAAGCTCCAAGAGGACGGGGTGGATGCCTTCGCGAAGGCCTTCGACGCTCTGGTGGGCAGCTTGGAACGCCAGTTGCGGTCGTCGCTTTCCACTCCCGCCTGACCCAAACGCCGCCATCGGCGGTTTCCAGTGAACAGGAAGAACCCCTGTGACGAATTCGGAAGCGCTGCACCCTGCCGACCAGTTTGCCGATCGCCACCTCGGCCCCTCGGCGGACGAGATCGACCGTATGCTCGAGGTGGTGGGGGCCGACTCCTTGGACGGTCTGATCGAGCGGGCGGTCCCGGCGACGATTCGATCTCGAGAAGCCCTTTCGCTTCCCCCCTCGAAGACCGAGTCCGAGTTGCTGCAAGACATGCAGAAGCTGGCCGCGGACAATCAGTGCTTCCGTTCCTACTTAGGAATGGGGTACTCGGGTTGTGTGACTCCTCCAGTGATCTTGCGAAACATCCTGGAAGACCCTGCTTGGTACACCCAATACACCGCGTATCAATCCGAGATTTCCCAAGGGCGACTGGAAGCGTTGCTGAACTTCCAGACCATGGTGTCGGACTTGACCGGCCTGCCAGTCGCCAATGCTTCTCTGTTGGATGAAGCGACCGCTGCCGCGGAAGCCATGGCGTTGTGTCATCGAGTCAGCGGTGGCAAGGCAGGCGATGTGTTCTTTGTCGCAGAAGATTGTCATCCGCAGACCATCGCGGTGGTTCAAACTCGTGGAGAACCGCTCGGGCTCGAGGTGGTGGTGGGTCCTCTTTCGTCCATGGATCCGGAACGCACCTTTGGCGTGTTGCTTCAGTACCCCAACACTCACGGGGCGGTCGAAGACTACGAGAGCTTTTGCGCAAAGGCTCACGAAGGCAAGGTGCAGGTCGTCGTCGCCTGCGACCTCTTGGCGTTGACGCTGTTGCGTCCCCCGGGTGAGTTCGGGGCCGACATTGCCGTGGGGAGTGCCCAGCGCTTTGGCGTACCGATGGGTATGGGAGGACCGCACGCTGCGTTCCTGGCGACGACTGATGCCCACAAACGGAAGATTCCCGGGCGCATCGTTGGCGTTTCTCGCGATCAAGCCGGCAACCCGGCGTTGCGTCTGGCTTTGCAAACCCGTGAGCAGCACATTCGACGGGATCGAGCGACGAGCAACATCTGCACCGCCCAAGTCTTACTTGCGGTCGTCGCGGGGACCTATGCGGTGTATCACGGTCCCGACGGACTGCGACGCATCGCGGCGCGCGTTCGGGGGATGACCCGCCTGCTTGCCAAGGGCCTCCAGGACCTGGGCTGCACCCTGCGCCACGAGGCCTTCTTTGACACTCTGAAGGTGACTCCGGCCGGCGAGGTCGCCCAGATCTTGGCCCGGGCGGCGAACCACCAGATCAACTTGCGAAGCTATGCCGATGGAGACTTGGGCATTGCCCTGGACGAAACCGTGGGCGAGCGGGACGTCCTGGATCTGCTGGCAGTCTTCTCCGGCAGCGAGGTCGCGCTGCCGGAGGCTCCCGGACTCCTCGACGACGAGGTCGCACCCCACGGGCGCACCAGCTCGTTCCTGAACGATCCGGTGTTTCGCAAGTACCACACCGAAACTGAGCTCCTGCGCTACGTGCAGAGGCTTGCGGCACGCGACCTGTCCCTGACCACTTCCATGATCCCATTGGGGTCATGCACCATGAAGCTCAATGCGACGGCGGAGATGCTGCCGATCACTTGGCCTCAGTTTGCGAACATCCACCCCTTCGCTCCGAAACAGCAAACCCGTGGCTATCACGAATTGTTCCGGCGGCTGGAAGCCTGGTTGGCCTCCATCACTGGATTCGAGGGCGTTTCCCTGCAGCCCAATGCCGGCTCCCAAGGCGAATACTCCGGACTGCTCGTGATTCGCGCCTATCAGCAGTCTCGAGGAGAGGCGGATCGCAACGTTTGCCTGATTCCGACCTCGGCCCACGGCACCAACCCGGCGAGTGCGGTGATGGCGGGGATGAAAGTCGTTCCCGTGCAATGCGACGATGCCGGGAACATCGAACTCGCCAACCTGCGTGCCAATGTCGAAAAGCACAAAGACTCCTTGGCGGCGCTGATGGTGACCTATCCGTCGACCCACGGAGTGTTCGAAGAGAGCATTCGCGAGATCTGTGACATCGTCCACCGAGCGGGCGGTCAGGTCTACCTGGACGGCGCCAACATGAACGCGATGGTGGGGATCTGCCGTCCCGGAGACATTGGCGCCGACGTTTGCCATTTGAATCTGCACAAGACGTTTTGCATTCCTCATGGTGGGGGCGGCCCGGGCATGGGGCCGATTGGTGTGGCGTCTCATTTGGTGCCGTTCCTTCCTGGCCATCCCATGGAATCGGGAACCAAGGACGAGCAAGTCGGAGCAATCTCCGCGGCTCCCTACGGCAGTCCCATGGTGCTGCCCATCTCCTACGCCTACATCGCCATGATGGGAGCCGAAGGGCTCACCCGCGCGACCCAGATCGCGATCCTAAGCGCCAACTACATGGCTCACCGGTTGCAACCACACTTCCCGGTGTTGTACCGAGGCCAGAACGGCTGTGTCGCTCACGAATGCATCGTGGATCTCCGAGAGTGCTCGAAGGCGAGCGGGGTCGACGTCGAAGACGTCGCCAAGCGATTGATGGACTACGGATTCCATGCCCCGACGGTTTCGTTTCCCGTGCCGGGGACGATGATGATCGAGCCGACGGAAAGTGAATCCCTGGAAGAGATCGACCGCTATTGCGACGCGCTCATCTCCATTCGTCAGGAGATTCGGGCCATCGAAGAGGGAACCAGCGACCGGAAGAACAATCCCTTGAAGAATGCGCCGCACACCATCGCCTGCTTGATCGCCGAAGACTGGGATCGTCCCTATTCGCGGGAAACCGCGGCCTTCCCTCTGGATTCCGTGCGCGAGCACAAGTTCTGGCCGAGCGTAGGACGCATCGACAACGTGGCGGGGGACCGCAACCTGGTTTGTTGTTGGATTCCGGAATTCGAGGAGCAGGTGGCGGGCAACGGGAAGTAACCCCGGTTCGCCTCGGTTTTGCAGATTGCGATCTGCGTTCGGGGTCCACGATCGATGACAAGATGTTCGCTGGCCTGGCGAGGAACCAATCGTCTGGGTCCGCCGAATGATCGAGGAAGGCTGTTGCGAGAACGAACCACGGGTTCTTTTGCCGAGGGCTTCCGGTACTTGTCAGCGTCAATGTCTCGGGCCATCGATCGAGAGTGAACATCGTCGTCAAGGCGAAGTCTGGGAGGGACTTGGGCCATTCGCCGTCCGCCCTTCATGAATCAAGCGGGGAGCGGGCCGCGAATCGATGACGCGCAGAAAACTCGACGACGAAAAAGAGGGCGCGGAGACCCGATCGGTCGCCGAAAGACTTTCTCCGCGGCCTGCTAGGCTTCGCTGGCGATGAGCTTCTCGTAAGCGCCGGCGTCCATCAGCTCACCGGCTTCGTCGGGAGAAGTCATCTTGATCTTGATCATCCAGCCTTCCTGGAACGGGTCCTTCTGGAGAGTGTCCAAGGACTCGGGAAGATCCTCGTTGATCTCAAGCACTTCCCCGGACACCGGCGAAAACAGCTCGGACACGGCTTTCACCGATTCGATTTCTCCGAAGCGCTCGCCTTGTTCCAACGAAGTTCCTGGTTCCGGGAGATCCAGGTAGGCCAGGTCCGAGAGGTGCTCCACGGCGAAGTGCGAGATTCCGATCGTGGCGACGTCGCCCTCGATGGCACACCACTCGTGAGATTCCTGGAACCGATAGTCAGTGGGGATCATCCGGGACCCTTCTTGCTTTCTGAACCGAGCGCAATCAACGAGAGGAAGAATTGTAACCCACCGGTGGTGGATCAGTCTTCCAGGAGCTTGCGGCCCAGGAGGTCCCAGTCGACGTCGTCCGCGTCGCTCAGGTGAAGGGGCGGCAGCACGGCGAAACGGTCGGCTTCGTCGCGATTGGCGAAGTCCCCGAACGGAAGTGGATCCATCATGTCGCCGGCGGCTTCGCCGACCAGCCGGCGCCCATCCATCCCCGGCCCTTCGGCGAAGGCCCGCTCGCCTCCCCGGTGATGGGGAGGAGGGATGCGCTCCAAGCCCAGCAGCATCGACTCTGCCGGAATCGACTGCTTGCCGAACCGAGAGGGGTTCAGCTCTTTGGCTTGGAGCAGCTCATCGAGGGCGAGGGCGTACTTCTGCTGTTCCAGGTAAAGCGCCGCCAGGCCCATATGGGCGCGATAGGACTCTCCGAAGTGCAGCACGATCAGGTAATGCTCACGCGCCCTGGACACGTCTCCTCGGGCTTGGTGATAAGAGCCAAGCCGGCAGTGGAGCGCCTCGAGCCAGCGGAGACGCAGTTTCGCGAGGAACGGTGGAACACCCATGGGCCAGAGAAAAAATTCCGGAAAGGATTTCGCGACAGGTGCAAAACGTACCACAACCCCCGAATCCGGACAAGGCGACGGGTGAGTGCGAATTCCGCCAGATGCCCCCGAATCGCCCTCCGGAAAGAGAGATCTTCCCGGAGTCTTCTCAAACCCAGGTGCATCGACTGTCGATGACCGGCACAGGTCCACCGTCCGTCACTGGCGTGCGGTGGTTGTTGTTGTGTCCCCGGGACCGAGGAGAGCAAGCAGATGTCGCTGAAGGGAGATCTCGACGCCCACGTCTTTCAGATGCTCAGTTTGAGCGAGAAGAAGGGCACCCTGAAGATCTATGCCCAGGAGGCGCGGACGAGTCTGTATTTCAACGGCCGCGGCATCATCTTTCCCTACGACCAAGACTCGTT
This sequence comes from Planctomycetota bacterium, assembly GCA_028289345.1. Classification (GTDB taxonomy): domain Bacteria; phylum Planctomycetota; class B15-G4; order B15-G4; family SIAN01; genus JANQQL01. The sequence continues at coordinate 155,213 of JANQQL010000042.1, forward strand.
CCCCGAGAAAGTGGTCTTGCTGCTTTCGCGCAGTGGGCGCATCGAAACCGGGGCCATGGAGCGAGCCACCTCCCATGCCGAGGCGACCCGCTCTCGTTTGCTGGACGTCTTGCAAGAGATGCAGGCGGTCGACGAGGCCGAGGTCGACAACGCCATGCTGGAACAGATGGAAGAAGAGATCTTCGATCTGTTCTTCGTGAAGGGCGCGACCTTCGAATTCGTGGAGGGGCAGGTCCCCGAATCCCCGAATCGGACATTGGACGAGCGCTACGAGCTTCCTGCCCAGGGATTGGTCATGGAAGCGGCTCGTCGCGTCGACGAATGGAACTACATTCACGAGCGAGTGCCGTCAGACTACTGCATTTTCGAAACTCGCAGCGGTCTCGAGTCTTTCCCGGAAACGGAGTTCGGGTCGGTCGTGGATGAAGTGTACGAAGCGATCGATGGCTTTCGCTCGGTGCGCAACCTGGTGTCCCAGACCCGGCTGTCTCGCTTTCAAGTCTCGAAGATCCTGGCACTGTTCGTCCAGGAGGCCATTGTCGAGGAAGTGCCCGCGGCCGGACTCTGGAAGCGTGCTCAAGAACGCAATCAGGCCGAAGACCTGGACCAGTGCCTGACCCTGTTGGAGCGAGCCTTCGAACTCGGCCTGCACAAGGTGGAAGCGTTCGAAATGGCGGCGCAGGCCAACGAAAAGAAGCGCCAGTTCCGTCGAGCCTGCCTGTACTTCAGCTTGGTCGCAGAGAGCCTGGAGAACGACGAAAAGAAAGACAAAGCCGCGGAGATTCGCCTGCATGTGCGGGAGATCATGCCGACCGACCTCGCGACTCGTCGTCAGCTGGTGGCGTTCTACATGGAACGCGCGGACTGGTTTTCGAACAAGGAGTTTGATGCTCTCCAGAACGTCGTCGATCTGGTCTGGATGCTGCACTTCGTCGGCGATTTCGGCGATGCTCGAAAGCTGCTTGCGGACTTTCACGATCTGGATCCTTCTCACTGGCGCAAGACCCAGCGCTTGGTGCAGATTGCCGTGGACATCGGAGAGCCCAAGGAAGCGGTGGAATTGCTCGGCCGGACCGCGGATCTCTACCGCAAGAACGAGACCTGGCCGCAAGCTTTGCGCTTGTACAAGCAAATCAAGTCCATCGATCCGCGCTGTCCGAATCTCGAAGAGAAGATCAATCTTTGCAATTCCCGGATGCGGCTTTCCAAGACTCGCAGCCGACGATTCGTACGGGCCGCGGTCTTGATCGCGGTGGTCGGAGCTTTGGAAGCGGCCTACCTGGGCTACAACGCCAAGGCTGTCTCGACCTTCCGCGGGCTCGATCCGGAGCGGCTTGCGGTCATGGGAGACTTCCCGACCGCGTTGCAGCGACTGGAAGATTTTCGCTCCCAGTACAAGGGAACGGTGCCCTCGTTGGTGGCGAGCAATTTGATCGCGGACCTGGAGGGCCGGCGAGCCGCCTTCGAAGTGGTGCGAGACGAAGGAGAGGAGCGTTTCCAGGAAGAGCTCACCAAGAAGCAAGGACGAGCCGAGAGTCTCTATACCGAGGCCCAGGATTTCTTTCGCAGTGGTGATTACCCGAGTGCTCTGGAACAACTCGAGCGTGCCGATGAGTTGGCCTCAGACAGCGCTTGGAAGAAAAAGAACGCTCTGAAAGAGAAGATCGAGGAGATCAGCAACTACCTGTCGTACAGCGAAGACCTGTACCAGAAGTGGTTGATCGCGTTCGACACCAGCGAATGGGAAGTGGCGCACGAAGCCGCGGTCGAAATCGTCCGTGGTTATCCGCTTTCCCCGCGCGTCGGAGACGTCTTCGCCCCGTTGCGCGTCCGCTGTGAGCCTGACGGAGCGGTCGTCACTTGGACTCCCCAGGTCTCGGGAGCGGTCTCTCAGGAAACCGCGGCCCCGGCTTTGTTCCAAGTGGCGGCGAGGGCCCGCGGGGAATTGCGCCTCGAGAAGCCGGGCTACGACCCATGGATGCTGGAAGTCGACCCCCTCGACCAATTCGAGCACTCCGTGCGCCTCCACCGACTGCCCGCGGAGAGTTTTCAGCTCGACGAAGAGATCACCCAGGAGCCGCTCTTGGGAGACGACCTGCTTTTGGTCGGGTGCGCGAACGGCCGTTTCACGGCCTTGGACCCGGCCGACTTGACGGTCCGATGGCATGGCAAGATGCCGGCCCTGCGCGACGTGATCACCTCTCCGATCCAAGTTGGCGAGATGATCTTGGTCGGGAGTTCCGATGGGGAGCTGCAAGGCTTCGACCTGAACGGAGACTCGGTGGCCAGCGCGGAGATTCCCGCGCGACCCCAAGGAACGCCGGTGTTCTACCGAGGGGTGATGGTGATGCCCGTCGCCGGACGGAGTGAGCAGTACTTCGGCTTGGCCGCGTTCAACGCCACCACCGTAAGCGAACGCTGGTTCAAGGAGTTCGGTGGAGAACTCGTGACCGGCCCGATTCCCTGTGAAGGGGGATTCTTGTTCTCGACGGACGCGGGAATGGTGATTCGTATCGATGGGCGGGATGGCTCGGTCGTCGACAAGTGGCGTTTTGAGAATCCCGTCACCGCGTTGGCCACGACCGAAAAGGAGATCTTCGCCGGGACTTCCGGCGGGGAAGTGTTCCGCTGGGTCCGGGAAGGAGGCAAGCCGGCCGGCCTGGCCCGTTCTCCGGGAAAGGGGGCGGTGCGGGAGCTGAGCGTCACCGATCGGCGCATCCACGCCGTGGTGGCCGACGACCTGGTGATCTTCGAGCGAGCGAGCGGTCGAGCCCTCAGTGGCAAGTCCGGAGTGGTCTCACGGATCTGGGTGTTCGTTCCCGGCCTCGGCTACTTCGTGCGCACCCGCGAAAGCGAAATCGTCCTGTATGGCGAGAAAGAGTTGGAGGAGCAGGAGATGTATCGCCTGCCCGAAGACCCCGTCCACGCCGTCGCGAGCAATGGTTTCCCAGTTTTTCTGGGCTCTCGCGGGACGGTGTATCGCTTGGACGCTCCGACTCCCTGAAAACGCAACAAGTCCTCGGACGGTCCTTGCCGATGTAGCCACTGACCGTACGAATTCCCCCTTGAGAGTGGTGCATGGGATTCTTCGCCCAAACCAGAGACCGACTCGCACTGCGCAGCAAGCAGAATGCGTTTCGAAAGCGACCGAGCGCCGAGCTCCTCGGCGACCTCGTGAAGTGTCAGCTTCGCCTGGGCGACTACGAGGCGGCCCACCGCTACACGGTGTGGGGACGCCGACTGTTTCCCGACTCCCCGGTCGTGGACCAGATGTACCGCATTGCGGCCCGCGCTCGGGCAGAAAAGGGAATGCAGGACGCGCGGCGGGATGTGAAAGCGAAACCGACTCCCGGTGGTTTCCAGCGCCTGGCTCAGTATGCCATCGAGATCTCCGACGGCGTGACCGCCATGGCCGCACTGCGCGAGTGCATTCAGCGCTTCCCGACCTGCGCGCCCGCCTACACGTCCCTCGCGGACCTCTGCGAGAGACGCTACCTGCGTGACCTTTCCCGAGTGGACGGTCGCGAAGTGCTCCAGCTCTACCAAAAGGCCTGCAAGCTGGACGCGAAGGATCAGCAAGCTCCGCTGCGCCTGGCGCAGTTCTACGTCAAGATCGGCGCTCTCGAAAAGGGTCGATCCACCGTGGAAGAAGTGTTGCAACGGGATCGGCAGTGCGAAGAAGCCCATGTCTTGCTGCAACGCATTGCCGCTTCGGATGGTTCCGAAGACGACGTCGAAGATCTGCTGCGGCAGATCGAAGAAGAAGGGCGACTGCCCGGCAATGACCAAGACACCCGTCGCATGCGCCGGGAAGTTTCTCGGTTGTGTCGAGGTCTCAAGGGAGCCCAGGAAGAGCTGGGTGCCAATCGAATCCTGGTGGTGGACGCGGATGGCCAGCCGTGGGACGACCAAGGGCCGGTGGCTTCGGACGCGTTCGTCGGGTTGTTGGCGAATTTGTCGAGTTCCGCCCAGATGACCACCCGCCGCGTCGGGTTGGGGCCGCTCCGAGGAGTGACCCTGGAATCCGGAGCGGGCTCGATCGTCGTGCGACGCGGCACCCGGGCGCTGGTAGGCGCTTCCCTGAAGCCGGATGAATCGATTCTCGGATCCCAGGAGCGCTTGTCCGAGCTCATCGGCGGGCAGCTGGCGGAGCAGAAACAGTCGTGAAGGACATCCTGCAAAGACTGGAAGGTTGTCCGGGAGTCCGGGGCGCCCTGGTCATGACCCTCGACGGGGTCATCGCGGCCGCGATTCCTGAATCTCCGGAAAACGAGAAAGTTGCGGCTTTTGTTTCGACCGTGCTTCTTTCGATGGAGAAGGATGCGGAGGCATTGGGGTTTTCCTCCTTCAAGCGGCTCACCCTGTGGGCGGCGCGCGGGAGGATCATCGTTGTCCCCGTGGAAAAGATGGTCCTGGTGGTACTGGCGGACTCTTCGACGGACCTCAGCTACGCGCTGATGGAAGTCGCAGGACTTGCCAAAGGGTTGATGACAAGAGGCCGGATCACCGCGACCTCAGACCAAGACTGACGAAGGATCGACGAGGCTTAGCGACCGATGGTTCAGATCAACTTCGCCCGCAAGGAAATCAACTGCAAGATCGTCTACTACGGTCCGGGACTCTCCGGAAAGACGACGAGCCTCGAGGTGGTTCACCAGAAGACCCCCGACGGACACAAGGGGGACCTGACGTCGATTTCGACCGATGGTGACCGCACGTTGTTCTTCGACTTCATGCCGTTGGACTTGGGCACGATCGCGGGGATGAAAACGAAGTTTCATCTCTACACCGTGCCGGGCCAGGTGTACTACAACTCCACGCGGAAGCTGGTGTTGCTGGGCGCCGACGGGATCATCTTTGTGGCCGACTCTACGCCGGGTCGCATGGACGACAACATTCAGTCCATCGAGAATCTGCGCGAGAACTTGGCGGAGATGGGCCGCGACCTGAACAAAGTCCCCCTCGTCATCCAGTACAACAAGCGTGACCTTCCCAGCGCTCTGAGCGTGGAAGAGATGGAAGGCAAACTCAACCCGAACAAGGCGCCCTGCTTCGAGGCCTCGGCCAAGACCGGCGAAGGTGTTTTCCAGACTCTGAAAGCCATCTCCGCGCTGGTCCTGGAGGACATCAACTCCAGCGAGAAGCGAGTGCTGAATCCGCAGGGAGGTCGTCGACCCGCGCCGCCGCGCAAGGGAGCTCCGGCTCCGGTTGCCGCGACGACCGGGTCCTCGGATCCGAGTGCGGCTGGTTTGCTTCCGGACAAGGACGTCGAACAGGTTCTGCGTCCTTCGAAACAGACGGCCGGCGGGGCTGCGGTGGCCACCCAAGAAGCGCCGCCGGTGGCGGCCACGGCCATGGAAGAAGTCGAGCCGGTGGCCGAAGTGGAACCCGCTGGCGGCCGACGAGCCACGGTCAGCCAGTCTCGCGCAGCGCTCGCCAAGCAGATTCGCACGGCGGGGAACAGCAGCCGCACCAAGGCTCAGCCACAAGAACCGCAGCAGGCGACCAAGGCCGGGATGTCCGGCGCCAAGATCGCCGTCTACATGACACTCGGCATTCTGGCCGGGGCGGCCGCCGCCGTAGCCGCGGTGAAGGTCCTCCTCGGTTCCGGAGGAAGCTGACGCAGCACCACCACACTTTTGTTGCTTGGACCCAAACCCGTCGATCGAGCGCAGATAGAGAGACAGGAACCCAGAGGAATCCCATGGGGAACGATCAACAGTTACGCGAAAGCCGGATGGTCTTCTACAAGAAGGACCTCGACAAGATCGACAAGGTCTTGAACGAACTCGTTCGGCTGTCCAAGTCGAAGAGTGTTCTCCTGGTGGACAAAGAAGGCCACATGATCACTGGGTGCGGGGAGAAGCCCAGTTTCAACCAAGACACGATCTCGGCCCTGGTGGCCGGGTCATTCAGTGCCACTCGAGAGATGGCGCGGATCTTGGGAGAGCAGGAGTTCTCGGCTCTCTACCACCAAGGCGAGCGGGACAACATCCAGCTTTCCCTGGTCGGTGACCGGACGATCCTCACCATTCTGTTCGACGACTCCACGACCCTCGGCATGATTCGTTTGTACTGCCAGGAAGCGGTCGAGAAGCTGTCGGGAGTGTTCCGCGAGATTGAGGACCGCGACGACGAAGACCAGGACGATGAAGGGCTCGAAGACGGGTTCGATTCGTCGGCCAAGGAGTCCTTGGACGCGCTGTTCGACTCCTAAGGAGTCACCTCACTCTTCAGACGGAGTCTTGTCGGACTCGGATTCGGATTCTGCGGGAGCAGCGTCCGGGGCCGAGTCCGCTTGCGTTTCTGCCGCGGCTGCTTCGGCGGCCGCCGCTTCCGCTGCCGCTGCTTCGGCAGCCGCTCGTTGGGGGAACAGGCGACGGAGCCAGAAGCGAAGCTCGGCTCGCTCCGGACATTCTTCTTCGATGCGCTCGAACATCTTCTTGGCGCGGTCGTCCTCGCCACGCCGGTAGAACAGGGTCAACAAGTTGACCAGCGCGTCGCCGTAGACCTCTTTGGAAGAGGCCCGTGCACCGTCACTCTCGGCTTCGGCGAGTTGCTCCTCGGCCAGATCGCGAGCCTCCCACAGCCACTCTTCGGCTCGATCCAAGTCCCGTTCCAGGTGGTAGACCAGCAGCAGAGCGGTGTCATTCAAAATGCGGGCATTGTCGGGAGCGAGTGACATGGCGCGCCGGTATGCCTGGTAAGACTCCTCGTAGCGGCCCGATTCGCGAGCGAAGAAGCCGTAGTTGTTCCAGCAGTCGGCGGCTTTCGGATTTACGATGCACACGCGGGAGGCGAATGCCCGAATGTGGTCGAAGTCCGCTTCCTGGGCCGATTCGCCGCCCATCTGTTCCCAGTAGCGGTCCATCAGCTTCTGAAGTCCCTTCTTGGCATTCTCCAAGGTGGGGTCCCTGTCCAGGGCAGAGAAGAACGCGCTTTCCGCTTCCTGGAGCAAGCCGAGCTTGGTGAGGGCGAAGCCCTTGTAGGAGCGCAGTAGGGGAATTCGTTCCTCCGCGGCGTCTTGGAAGTCAGGCTTGTTCTGCACGCTTTGGAACAGCAGTCGCTCGGCTTGACCGTACTCTTTGCGGGCGGCTTCGTAGTCTCCGTCGACGTTGTACGCGACGTGACCTTTCAGCTCATGAGCGGCAGCGCTGTACCAATCCGACAGAGCGGGTTGCTCGACCAGCCCGGTGTAGAAACGGATGGCGTTGTCGAAGTCCTTTCGCTGCTCCACCGTGCGCAAAAACTCGTCGTGGAGATCGGTGTTGTTCGGCTTGAGGGTGATCGCCCGGCGATAGCACTTCATCGCCTCTTTGGTTTCCCCTTGGGCAGTCAACACACGACCAAGAGTCTCCAGGGCTTTGGCTTGAAGAGGCAAGGAGCCGACGGCATCACGGAGGACCGCTTCTGCTTCTTCGAGGCGGACGTCCGCTTGTTCGTAGTTGCGGGCCTCCAGAGCAAACTCTCGCGACAGCAGCAGGGCATCAGCCAGGTCGAGGAGCAGGTCCAGGTCGTCCGCGTCGAACGAGTGTGCGTGGTACAGAGTCGCAATCGCTTCTTCCGAGTCGCCCAACCGGAGCAGGACCCGTCCGAGTTTCGCCCAAGCGTCGGCAGAACCGGGTTCCAAATCGATCCACTCCCGGTGCGCTCGCTCGGCCGTTTCGTACCACTCCCTGGCTTTCTCCCAGTCGGCCTCGTCCTTGACCGGGTGAGCATCGGCTTGTTTCAGATAAGCCTCTCCCAAAAGACGCCAAGCGTCGGGCCACGCGGACTGGGCTTCGACGGCTTGTTCGATAAGGCCCGTGGCTTTCTCGTATTCCCCGCGGTCCAGCGCCGCCCTTCCGTTCAAAAGGAGAGCGTTCACCTTCGTGCTGACGACCATGTCTGCGTCGGCGCTCAGGGCGAGGCTGAGGAGCGTCAAACCAAGGATGTTCATCGCGGGCCCTTCTCCGGGGGGACATCGCCAAGTGGGGACCATTGACCCCGGCGATCGCGGCCGCGCCAAAGAGCTTGCGGGCCAGGGTGCCAGGGGAAGATAGCCAAAGGTTCCTGGGACGTCCTCCTTCCGCCCCGCCGCCGCCGATGGGTTTTCCGCCAGTTTGGGCTTCCGCGGGGCCCGCAGCGTCCCCTCGAACCACGCGGCGCGTCCCCCGGTGCGAGTCCTTTCCCCCCGGGGCTTGAGCCAAGGGCGGACTGGGTCGGACCACCGATCCCAGCACGGGCCGGGTTTTCGGCGGAAAGGGAATGAGAGGAGACACCTGCGCCGCCGCCTTTGCCGATGGAAGTCTGAGTGGAGGGAAGGAGGGAGAAGCGGCGTTTTGACCCACGGAGCGACAGTCCGTCAGGGGGCCGGACCGGGGGAGTACTCCCTGGAAGGAACTCTGGATCTGGAGGCCGCGCTGCGACTGTCGCGCGAGCCCCTCGAGGGGGAGTTCCTGCGGATCGACCTGGGTGCGTTGCAGGGGTTCACGGGATCCGGGGCGGCCTACCTTCTCGATCTGATTCGCCGCTTCGGTCCTCACATTCGTTTCACCCGAGTTCCGGCGGATCTCGTGGAGTACTTGCGGGAGCTTCCCACCCCGGAACTGGTGAGTGCTCAGCCACTCGACGAAGCGCTCGAAGAGCAGCCCTTCATCGAAACGGCGGGAAGTGGTTGGATCGAGTTCGTCCGGTCGGCTCGGTTCTTTCTCGCCCTGGCACTCGAGTTCTTGTACTGGGCCGTGCTGGCACCTTTGCGCGGCCAACGCCTGCGCCTTGGCCGTTGGATCACGGAAGTGAACCGTGTGGGGATCGATGCGATTCCGATCGTCGGTTTGATCTCGTTGTTGATCGGGATCATTCTTGCGCTGAACGCGGCGTCGCAGTTGGTGAACTACGGTGCGGAGAAGTTCACCGCGGATTTGGTCAGCATTGCCCTGGCTCGAGAGTTGTCTCCGGTGATCACCGCCGTGCTCGTCGCCGGTCGGTCCGGTTCGGCGATCACCGCCGAGATCGCCACCATGGTGGTGACAGAGGAAATGGATGCCTTGCGAGTCATGGGGATCAATCCTCGAGCGTTCATTGTTGTTCCGAAACTCCTGGCGCTCACCGCGGCATTGCCGGTTCTGGGAGTGCTTTCCGTGCTGGTGGGAATCGGCGGGGGATTCGGCATTGCCGTGTGGGTTTTGAATCTCCCCTTCGACCTGTACTGGAACGCCACGGTTCATGCTCTTGAAATGACCGACATCCTCCTGGGAGTGCTCAAATCCATCGTGTTTGGGGCGCTGATTGGCTTGACCGCGGCCACCTTGGGACTGCGGGTGACGGGAGGATCTTCCGGCGTGGGCAAAGTCACCACCACGGCCGTGGTGACGGCTTTCTTCTTGATCATCATCTTCAACACATTCTTCACGTACCTGTTCTTTGCCTTGGACTTTTGAAGGATGAACAGCGGCCCACGATGGTTCCCACTCCACCCGCTGAAAGCCGTGATGGCCAGGAACGGGACTTCCCATGCTTTGCAGCGAGGGAATCGAAAGTGAACGCGTTCGCTCGACCACTCGTGATCGAAGGGGAGGGACTGGGCTTCTCCTATGGAAACCGACAGATTCTCCAAGAGCTGGACGTTCGAGTGGGCAAAGCCGAGATCCTGACGATCATGGGGCCGAGTGGTTGCGGCAAGACCACCTTGCTGCGGCTGATGGTAGGGTTGGCTCGTCCACAATCGGGGTCGCTGAAAGTGTTGGGTGAGGACTACTCCCGGATGGACGAAGACGACATGAATCGCTTTCGTCACCGACTCGGCATGTGCTTTCAGTTCGGGGCACTCCTCAACTCGCTTCCCATCTATGACAACCTGGCCCTGCCCCTGCGGGAGCGGTGGAAGTCTCCGCCCGAGAGTCTGGTGTCCTTGGTGGTTCGCAGCAAGTTGGCGATGGTCGGGCTCCTTGGTACCGAGTCCCTGCTGCCTAGCGAACTTTCCGGCGGGATGCGCAAACGAGCGGGCTTGGCTCGAGCGCTCATGCTCGATCCGGAACTGTTGTTCTTCGATGAGCCGACTTCGGGGCTCGATCCAGTCACGGCTGCCGATCTCGACCGCACCGTTCTCGAGCTTCGTCGCCGACTGCAAACCACCATGGTGGTGGTGACCCACGATCTGGCATCGGCTTGGCGAATCTCCGACCGGATCCTTGTCTTGCTGCATGGAAGAATTGCGGTCCAGGGGACTCGAGAGGAAATCGAGAACTGTTCTGACCCAGAAGTCCAGGCGTTCATCCAGCGCGAGAGTCCCGCACGTCGCCAGTCTCTTGCAGGCGGGTTCCTCGATGACTACTTCGAAATCGAATCGGGGACCTGAGCCATGGCGACCAGGAAAGAAAAGGTCAGCGCCGGATTGTTCCTGCTCACAGGAGTGCTGCTGCTCTCCGCGCTGATTGCATTGATTGCCGGGATGCGATTGCGCCGGGACTACAAGGAATACCGAATTCGCTTCACCGAGTCGGTCAGCGGACTCAACCAGGGATCCGAGGTGGTCTACATGGGCGTCCCGGTGGGATCCGTGGGCTTCATCGAGAAGGACGTCGGCGAAGTGTTGGTGCACTTGAAGATCGAAACTGAGTTTCCGATCAAGGCGGGAACCTATGCCACATGGAACAACAACTTCCTGACCGGGGAAGCCACCGTCGAGCTGCGGGGTGGCGACAAGGAAGAGGAGTCACTGCCAACCGGGGGAGAGATTCCCTGGCGGAAGACACCTCTCGAGACGGTCGAGGAGTCGCTTCCCCGGACCGTGGACGACATCGTGGAGCTGTTCCATCGGCTGAACGACGTGCTGGACCAGGACAACCGGGATGCGCTGCGGCGAATCGTGCGCGGCGTCGACGAGTTGGTCGGAACCGCGGGGGCTGACGTTCGGGCCATGCGGGAAGAGATGACCGCATTCCGCGTGACCCTGGAATCCTTGGTTGCCACGGTCGAAGGAGAAGTCCAGCGAGTGGGACAACAGGTGTCGGGTTCGGTGGGGCGGGGAGTGGATTCTGCGGTGCTGGCCGCGGGAGCAATCGAAACGGCGTCGCGTCAAGTCGAAGAGATGGGATCCGAGGTGACCACCCTGGCTCGATCTCTTCAGGACGCGGCTTCGAGCGTGCAAGCAACCGTCGAGGATGTGGGAGGGGTGGTCGAGGACAACCGCCGCCAACTGCACCAGACCGTGAGCCACCTCGAGGCGTCGACGGCGGCTCTCGAGCGTCTCTTGCACGAACTCGAAGATCACCCGAGTCTGCTGCTGCGAGGGCAAGCGCGCCCCGAACGAGAGCGAGGAGACTGAGGGCATGAGCACCCGGCGAGTGGTGGGGAGTGCGATCGTGTTGCTGTCGAGTGCTTGTGCGTCGGTCACCCCGGTGCGCGAGTATCTTGTGGGGGATCGACCGACGCGGCAATCGTTCCAGGAGCATGCCGCGAGAGCCGTGGCGCTGAATGTGGTCGTGCGTCCGTTCCTCGATTCCCCGGGAATTGGCTACCGCCAGGGGACCGTGCGTGCCGGTGCCTACCACTACCATCGGTGGGCAGAGCCGTTGGACGAGATGATCTTCCGCGCCGTTCGGGAGACGCTGAATCAATCCGCGGTCTCGGTGGTGCCGCCTTCTGACACGAACGAGTCTCTCCAGCTGGAAGTGTCTGGCTTCCACGAAACTGCCGATGAGCGCGGACGCAACGTGCGGGCGATCATTCGGATCGATGCCTGTTGGCGGCGCCCGGGACGATCGGCCGAGTGTTTCACTGTGGCCCGTGACCTCGCCGTGGACGGCGACGACATCGACGACTTGGTCGAGACGTTGGATCGCGGGCTCTACGACTGCTTGGACGAGCTCGTCCCCCAAGTGGCGTCTCGCGCGCGCTAGCGTTCCGTGGGACCGTCGCGAGGGAACGACCCCGGCCGCGTTGGCGCGGTCCCGAGGGTGGTTCTTACGCCGCTCGGTTCTGGGTCGGGCATCGGGCGTTCCCACCGCCCGAAAAAGGCGGATTCCGGGAAGTCCTTCGTCTCGAGTGGAGTCTCATTGACAAAATCCGTCTCCGTGCGGGGGCCGCCTGCCGCCTTGGCGCGTGGAGCAGGCTAGACTGAACAGAGTGTCTTTGTGACTTCCCCTCCCGCCCCTCTAGAGGACTCCCGGCCCATGGCCTTCTCTCGCCGAGCAGTTTCGGTTCTTCGCGGCCGCGGGTCGCGGTCGCTGGGAATCGGCGTCGTTGTGGTTTCCGTGCTGGCCCTGGTTGGCTGCTTCGGCTCGGACGGGGCCGGTCCTTTGTTCGGCTCTCCGGTGGGCGGTGGAACCGGCGCACCCGGTTTCCAGCCCGGTGCTGGCGGCGGCGTCCAGATGTTCGATCTGTTCGTCAACGCCCGGCTTCTGGCAGCCAATCCGACGATCATTTCGACCTATCCGGAGGATGGGGCGGAAACCGTGTCACCCCAGACGCCCATCATGGTTGTGTTCTCCGAGAGCGTCGTGTTCACCGGGGCTTCTTTGCAGCTGTTCCCGAGTGGTTCGAATCTGGCGGTCACCGGAGCCACCCAGCTTTTCCAAGGCCAATCCGTGGCCGTGTTCGTGCCGGACGCCGATCTACAACCCGAGACCACCTACGAACTGGTCATCCAAGGCAACGTGACGGACCTGCAGGGACAACAGCTCGAAGCCGCGAGCGAAGACGACCTGCGATTCACGTTCGAAACGACGACCTTGAACGACGAGCCTCCGTTCCGAGTGGCCGCCTCCACGCCATTCCCTCAGGCCAACAACGTTGAGCGAAGCTCGGAGATCCTGATCTTGTTCTCCGAGCCGGCTGCTCCCGGAGAGCAGGGCGGCGGCCTGTTCGCCCCCGACAACATCCAGCTGCGCATCGACGGGACCTTGCAGACTCCTGGGGAGAGCGGTGACTACACCCAGACTTCGGTGGGGCTCGTGCAACCCATCGGAGTGCTTCTACAGATCCCGGCGAACACGCGTTTCCCCGCCAACGCCAGCGTGGAAACTCGGATCGCGGCCCGGGTCGAGGCCGCCGACGGTCTCGAGACCCTCGGGGGACAGGACTTCGTTCACGAGTGGACCGCCCAAGACGCTTCGGTGCCCACCGCGATTCAATCGGATGCCTTCATCTCGACCGCGAATACCAACTCTTTCGATGTTCAAGTCGACTTCACGGACGATGGAGCGGCGTCGGACACGACCAACTTGATCTTCTTCGACCGAAGTTCTCAGAACTCGCTGGTCTTCCGCGTGGGAGCCGACAGTCCAACTGTCTTGAACGGTCTGGATCTGCAGCCGGAAGAATCCGAGGCTTTGAGAGACGGCGAGATCATCGTTGGCGCCTACAGTGAAAGGCAGCGGTTTGTCTCTGAAGTTACGGTGATCCGCACGATCGAGAAGAACTCGGACGATCTGGTCGGGCCGCGCTTAGTGAGGTTGGGGCCGCCCGAGACGTTCTTCATGGACCGGGGGATTCTCCATACCCGCGTGCGCGATCCCATCGTGTACGGAAACATGGATGAGCCGACGGTGGGCGTGCAGGTGGACTTCAACGCGACGGATCCGGACATGCAGTCGATCCAGTTTGCGCAAGGGCTCTCGACGGTGACCGACAACTTCTTCGTCACCGCGCCATCCGCGGACTTCGTCGTGCCGTTCTCTCTCGACATCCTGGATTCCATGTTCGTGATCGCGTCCGACATCTTCGGCAACGTGACTCCGGACACGACCCAAACTCCGGTGATCTCCGATCTGGTCGCATTGCAAACGGTGGACCTGGTCGGCGCGGCAAGCTCCTCCCCGGATGCCTTGTTTGTCACGGCTTTTCATCCCGAGACCTTTCGCTTGATCGGGCTGGACGGGAGTGGGGAGTTTGGGATCGTGGTGGTCGACGAGTTCCCCGCGGACACGACGCCGATGATCGGCGTGACTCAGTTCGTGCGGGGATTGGCGGCGGGGGGCGGGGGGGCGACCTTTCCCACCGCGCTGTTGCCGACGACCCCGCAGATTTCTGTCACCATCATCGCCAACGGCTTCGAACCGGTGACCTTCGCCGGTCTGGACAACCCCGCCATGGGCACTCCGATCGCCTTGATGCCGGTGTTGCGGCTGACGACTCCCGCCGCAGATCCAACGGTCAACGTGGACGTGCAGGGGGGCGACGCCGCCGCGACGGTGCTGGTGGGTGCGGTGGCGGGAGACCTCGACCCCGCGGCGGGGCCCGAAGAACGAAACATCGAACTCGCCGCCGCGTTGAGCCTTCCATCCAATCGGATGCAGATCGTGGCGGCTCACGAAGACAGCAACGGCATGTTCCGGTTCACTTCCTCCGAACCATTCGCCTTGGCGCCCACCGATCAAATCACCCGGACGCTGGATTTCACCGGTCAATCGCTCTACTCCGCGGCGACGGCCGCCAGTCCCCGGACAGTCACCTTCAATGGCAATGATGTGGCGAGCATGGGGGCGGTCGGGCTGGAAGACCCGGAGGCCACTCAATACCGCCGCGCCCGGCTGTTGGCGTTCTTGCCAGGGGTGATGACTCCGGTTTCGATCTTCGAGCAAGAAGGGGCCGACTTTGTCAGCAGCGGCGCTGACCGAACCGCCACCGTGCTCAAGCCTGGGTCCTTCGAAACCAACGACAGCATCGCCTCCACCGGTGTGGAAGATACGTCGGTGGAACTGTTCCTTCAGCCCAATTTGATCGATGACGCAAGTGCGGTGGATCTCGCCATTCAGGACCAACGCTTGCGCACGGAGCTGCACATCGAAGACACGAGTTCCGGAGCATTCACCCGCCAGCGATTCTTGAGCGGTACGGTCAATCAAACAGCAAGCTTGTTGGCGGTTCCCAGTTTGACTTCGGGGAACGCCCAAGCCCACCCGGCCTTCTTGTCGTGGACCAATCCAACCACGGGTCCCGGAACCAACGCGGCGCATTGCTTAACCCTGGAAGAACCGGGGGGGCGCCGATGGTCGATTTACCTGGCAGGCGATCAGAGCTCGTTTCAGCTGCCGAGCATCGCAGACGGGGAAAGCGACGGAGCGGGCACCGTCGCTTTCGAGTTTGGGGATCCTGGCGGAAGCTCGGTGGATTACGACGTCACCGTCGGTTCCTATGACTTCGATGGGAATGCTGACTTTCTGTTCGACGTGAACCTGTTCTTCTTGACCGACCTCGAGCGGGAACACATGCGCGCCGCACGGACCGCGCCGGAAGTTCTGACCGTCAACTGATCGGCGGACGAACGATGGACAAAGCGGTGGTCCTGTTGAGTGGGGGGCTGGACTCGGTGGCGGCGCTCGCCCTGGTTCAAGAGCGCAGCGAAGTCGTGTTGTGTCTCACCGTCGACTATGGTCAGCGGGCCGCTCAGGCGGAGGAGCGCGCTGCCGCCGCCTGCGCCACGCACTATGGCCTTCGCCACCAGACGGTCGAGCTGCCTTTCTTCGCTGCCCTTGGGGGCAGTGCGCTCACAGACCCGAGCCGACAGCTGCCGCGTCCGGGGGAGGAGGACCTCGAGGCAGGGGGGGCGGTGGTTCGCGATTCTGCCGATCGAGTCTGGGTTCCCAATCGCAACGGCGTCCTCGTCCAGGTCGCCGCGGCGTTTGCCGAAGCCCATGGAGCGCAATTGGTGGTGGTCGGCTTCAACGCCGAGGAGGCCGCCACCTTCCCTGACAACTCTCAGGGATTTCTGGCGGCGTGCGATGCGGCACTCCGGTTCTCCACCCGCGAGTCGGTTCGAATGACGGCCCCGACGGCGGATTGGGACAAAGCGGAGATCCTCCGTCAGGCCGCCCGCCGCGGGGCCCCTCTGGAGCACCTTTGGCCCTGCTACGACGGGGGAGAGATGCCGTGCGGCACCTGCGAATCCTGCGCTCGACTGCTGCGGGCGTCCCGGATCACTGGAATCCGAGTCCCGAGGGCCCCGTTCGATGCCTGACCGCCGCGCGCTGGCAGGGGGCAAAGGCTGGATGAAGGCTGGAATTTACTCCCCTGCTCTTCCTTGGTAGCCTGCCGCGCTTTCGTGCCGGGCCCCAAAACCAGTGGGGAAAAGGTCATTCGAATCGCCCTGGGGGCGATCGCCTTTTGGTCCGGCCGAGTCCCTGTCCCACTGTCGGGGATGCGAACGACGCTTTGGGCGTCAGGACTAGAAACATGACCATCACCAACGACAAGAAGAACGAGCTGATCAAAGAGTACCAGACCCACGAGGGGGACACCGGATCCCCGGAAGTCCAAATCGCCATTCTGACCGAGCGAATCAAGGGCCTGACCGAACACTTCAAGAGTCACAAGAAGGACCATGCGTCTCGTCGTGGTTTGCTCGTTCTGGTCGGCCGAAGAGCCACCATGCTGAGGTTCCTGAAGCGCAAGAACCTCGAGAGTTTTCGATCCATCGTCAAGAGCCTTGGCATCCGGGCCAGCTGACCGTTGACAACGGCCTGCTGGGGTCCGGAATTGAGTCGTCTTACCCCGAGGATGTTGGTTCCCCGAGGACGGGGACGAGCCCTGAATGCGGAAAGTCAGGGAGGCAGTTTGTCGCGTCAGAGGGTCGGATGGGGAGTGCTGCGGAGTAAGCGTGCAGCGGCTCCCACGAGTTCCGGAGGATCACGGCGATCCACAGGACACCGCGTTGCATGTTCTTTCGAGTCACCGGCGTTCGGCGTCGGGAGTCGCAGGGCAACCAGCGTGGTTCTGTCGGTCTCCGAGAGTCCCTAGGAACTCCTTAGGTAGAGGTGTAGGGGAAAGGGAATAAGTCACATGGACGGAGAAGTCCAAATGGCCGCGACAAGCGTTGCCAAGTACGCGGAGGGGTATCTCGACGAAGGAGTCACCGTCGAGCGCAAGATTGGCCGCGAAACCCTGAGGATCATGACCGGGGTGCTGGCCAAGCAGGCGGATGGAGCAGTGTTGGTGACATACCGCGACTCCGCGGTGCTGGTCACGGCGACGACCGCAAAGCCGTTTCGGGAAGCGAGTTTCTTCCCCCTGACGGTGGACTATCGGGAGCGGACTCCTGCCGCCGGGAAATTTCCCGGAGGTTTCATCAAGCGGGAAGGGCGGCCGAGCACCAAGGAGATCCTGACCTGCCGTTGCATCGATCGACCGATTCGCCCGTTGTTCCCGGATGGGTTCATGGACGAAGTGCAGGTGCTGTGCAACGTGTTCTCGGCGGATCCGGAGTACGACCCCGACGTCCTGGCCATGATCGGTGCGTTCGCTTCCTTACACCTTTCGCGAATTCCCTTCCGAGGGGCCGGTGGTTCGGTGCGGGTGGGCCGTAAGGATGGCAACCTCATCTTGATTCCGACTCATGCCGAGCGGGACGAAGGCGATTTGGATCTGGTGGTAGCCGGACATGACGGTGGCGTCGCCATGGTCGAAGCCGGAGCCAATGAACTCTCCGAAGCGACCATGATCGAAGCCATTGAATTCGGTCATCGCGCCATCTTGCAAATCTGTGAGATGGTCGAAGAGCTGCGCGAAAAGGCCGGCGTGCCGAAGATGGAATTCGAAGCGCCGTCTCGCAATGAGGAGCTGTTCCAGGATCTCAAGAAGGAACTGTGGGATGACATCCGTGCCGCCATTCTGACCGAAGGCAAGCACGCCAAGAAAGAGGCGCTCGGGTCGCTGCGGGATCGCATGGTCGAGCGGCGCACCGAAGGAATGGCCGAAGACGATCCCGAGCTGGGGAGCCTGACTCGGGAACTCAAGTCTTTGTACGGGGATGTCGTTTCCGAGCGGACCCGTGCCATGGTCCTGGAAGAAGAAGTGCGCGCCGACGGCCGCGGCTTGAAGGACATCCGCCCGATCCGGGTCAGTCTTGGATTGCTGCCGCGCGTGCATGGTTCCGCCGTGTTCACTCGTGGGGAAACTCAGGCGTTGGCCTCGATGACGCTGGGAACCCAGCAAGACGAGCAAAAGGTCGACGGTCTCCGAGATCCGGTGAGCCAGCGCTTCTACTTGCACTATTCGTTTCCGCCGTTCAGCGTTGGAGAGTGCAAGCCGATTCGGGGTCCCGGCCGGCGGGAGATCGGGCACGGCGCCCTGGCCGAACGTGCCTTGGTTCCAGTGCTTCCCGAGGCGGAAGAGTTTCCGTACACCATTCGAATCACCTCCGACATCCTGGAATCCAACGGTTCGTCTTCGATGGCCACCGTGTGTGGCGGCACCCTCGCCATGTTGCACGGCGGCGTGCCGTTGAAGAGTCCGGTGGCTGGCATCGCCATGGGGCTGATCTCCGACGGCAACAACCACAAAGTCTTGAGCGACATCCTTGGTCTGGAAGACCACGATGGCGACATGGACTTCAAGGTCACCGGCACCGCCAACGGGGTGACCGCGTTGCAGATGGATATCAAGATCACCGGCCTTTCGTCCGACGTGATGGAACAAGCGCTGGAGCAGGCAAGGGAAGGTCGGCTGCACATCCTTGACGTGATGTCCGAGGTCATCCCGAAGCCCCATCACGATTTGCATCCCCACGCGCCGCGAATCCTCCGCACCACCATTCCGGTGGCCAAGATCGCGTTGTTGATCGGCCCCGGTGGCAAGAACATCCGCATGATTCAGGAGCGTTCGAAGACCAACCTCGAAGTGAACGACGACGGCGTGGTGCTCATTTCCGGTCACTCCGAAGCTGGCTTGCAGGCGGCCGCCCAGTACATCGACAGCTTCACCCGAGAAATGCAGGTGGGTGACAAGTTCGAGAAGGCGCGGGTCGTCGAGATCAAAGATTTCGGGGCGTTCATCGAATTGACCCCGGGACAAGAAGCCCTGTGCCATGTGTCCGAGCTTTCCGACGACTACGTCGAGAACGTGGCGGATGTCGTGTCCGTCGACGATGAGCTTTCCGTGACGGTGATCGCCGTGGATCCCAGCGGGAAGGTCAAGGTCAGCGCCAAATCGAATCCCAACACCTCGGGCGACCGTGGGGGGGATCGAGGTCGACCGCGTCGCGGAGGCGGAGATCGGGGCGGCCCGCCGCGCTCGTCTTCCGGACGAGGCGGCTCACGCCCACCCCGAGGAGACTCGCGTCCCCGGGGAGGCCGTGACGGCGGTGGCCGGGACAGTGGCCGCGGTGGAGACCGGGAAGGCTCTCGTCGAGGAGAACGACGCAGAAGACGTGACTGAGACCATGTCCGGTGGCTCTCGCTTTGTCCGAGGCGAGAAAATGCCGCCGGTCCTGGAGAGATTCATGAAGAAGGAGCGCGCCCTCGTTTGCGCGGATTCTCGGTCCGATCCGGGTCGGCAGGGGTGTGGTCGTGTCGTCGATAACCCAGGGCCGGGTCCCAGGAGAATCCATGCTTCAGGGCGAAATCAAATGGTTTGACAACAAGAAGGGCTACGGATTCATCACGATAGATGGCATGGAAGACATCTTCGTTCACTACTCGAATATCAACGGGGACGGCTTCAAGACTCTTCGAGATGGAGAACCAGTGACCTGCGAAGTGGTGGAGGGAGACAAGGGGCTCTACGCGCAAAACGTCCAGCCCCAAGAGCAATAAGCCCAAGCAAGCTCCAAGAGATCACGCACAGACAATCGCGGAGCCCGGCAAGAGCACGTCTCTTGTCGGGCTTCTTGCTCGAAGCGGGGCCTCTTCTGGCCGCTCGGATCTCCCAGGCCTTTCTCGGCGGCCGCGAGGGGGCAGCATCAAAACGAAGCATCGATGGTGATCTCTTGCACGACCATGCGTGCTTGCAAGGACAACGGAAAGACGGGCGATCGCTCGAAGCGTATGCGGTAGCGAAGAAACTGATGTCCATCCAGGTTGCGGGGATTCGTGGTCCAAGCGGAGATCGTCGCGGGATCGACTTCTCGTGATCCGGTAGCGATCGCGTCGGCCCCTTGGAAGAACACTCGGATATCGGTGCCAGGGGCGAGAGCATGGGCGCGAGGTTCCAGGCCTGGTAGGAAATGTCCCCGCCGTCGCGGATCCGGCGAGCCCAGAACATCGCAGCGAATCCAAGCTCGAGCCTCCTCGAGCACGTTCCCGTCGGCGTTCGTGATCACCGCACCGGACGCGTCGGTCGCGGGAAAACGAAACTGTGGAGAGCGTCCAGGACTTTCGGCGATGGCACGACCGAAGTCGTACCAGCGGGAAACCGCCGCGCTGATCGTTCCGAGTTCCGCGGGATTGCGTTCATTCTTGCCGTCTTCCCAAGCGCCAGGGGTGAGTTCGGCCGAGCTTGCCACGTCGGCGAGCCGGCCCGGAGGAAGTCGCAGATGAATGAGTCCGTTGCCGCCGGCACCTCCCGCCCCCGCGGTATTGTCATGCAGACTTCGGCAAGAGGTGAGCGCTCCTTTGAATCGATCGGCGCGGGCGCCACGACCCCCGGAGACATCGAGGACCGCGTGTCCGGCGATTCGGAGGGCATCCGCCGTTTCCAGGATGATGGCACCCCCAGAGCCTCCGCCACCTCCGCCTGCCCAATTGCTGCATCCGAGAGTTTCTCCGCCTCCACCTTCCCCGCCGTGAGCCATCAGCTGAGCGGTGGATTCCACGAGGATGGGTCCCAAGCTCCGGATCCAAGCTCCTCCTCCGCCACCACCTCCCGCTCCGCCTCGCGAATCGCCCGTCGTGTCCGGAACGGACCCCGGGATTCCGAACTCTGCGACGCACAGCGAATCGTTGCTGCTCGAGTGGTCGTGATGACACCACGCGCCGTGGAAGTAACTGTCGAGTCCACTTCCGCCCGCCCCACCGCCTTGGCCAGCGAAGAGCTGGGAAAACTCTCCTCGAGGACCAAGGAAGTCATTGTCGTCTCGCCCATCGACAAACGGACGATTTCCCGCCTCACCGGGCCGCAAGATGTCGAACCCCGATCCGTGTTTCGGTGTGCGAACGAGATAGCCGCCATGACCATCGGCGAGAACGTTGCCCCAGCCAGCTTTGCGCGGAGTCGCTCCCTGTTGATGAAATGATCCCCCGCCTCCGCCGGGGGGCTTGAACCCGTTGCTGTGTCGATCTGACGTTTCCGAAGGATCCGTTTCTGCGGTGGTGGCGTAGCGGTTCTGCCAATCCGGAAGGTCGAGCATGCCCGATTCGCCGCCTTGTCCCCCGATTCGCTGCTGATTGTGGGGCCCGAAACCGCTTCCTCCTCGCGGAGGAGACACAGGAGTCCCGGTCGCGGACAGGAGCGTGGGGTGACCCTCTCCACCTCGTCCGCCACCGGCTCCTCCGATCCCTCCTGGCAAGGGAGTGATGGCCGAGTCGAACGCGGTTTCCGAGGTTCCTGAAGCTCCTCGTAAGTCCAAGCGACCCGCCCAGCGAACCGATCCAAGAGAAGTCAGGATCAGAGGTCGGGGGCCGACGACGCGGACCGTGACCCCGTCAGGAATGACGATTTCGTCGAACGCGAACGCCCCCCCCTCGACGATGGTGCCGGGAACCACGTCCGGCGTGGAACCGCCGGGGAGAGGGAACACCTGTCGTGACGTGTCGAGGGTCACTTCTTCGATCGACGGCGGGGGGTGGAAGAGGCCAAGGGTCTCGGTCAGAGGAGGCCCCAAGGACGCGGCCGCGAGGAGTTCGCGGCCCTCGGCATGCCATTGCGCGAGAGTTTCCCCTGGCTCTTGGTGTTGCCGGTTGTCCGGATGAGGCTGATCGAAGCTTTCGTGGATGCAGTCGTGGATTGGCTCCGATTCCCGGCGAGCCACCGTGACCGTCAGAAGGACTTCGTGGGGCGCGCTGTCGGAACGATCCGACAGGGAAGGAAGTTGCCGAGGTCCCTCCACTGCGAGGCAGTGTCCGAGGGGCAAGATTCCTGATGGGGAAAGCTCGATCGTCGACCCGGCAAAACTGTTCTGAACCAGCCGAACCGCGATCCCGAGGGAGATTCCGTGGAGTTGCCTCGGAGTTTTGGTTTCCAGATCTCGCAGCACGAAACGGGACAGGATGGAAGCCGGGTGAATCGGCCGGTCGTAGTTGAGCAGGATCGACTGGCGTGGCGGGAAGTCGTGATCATGGTCACAATGGAGTCCCGGGGAGAAATCTGTCGCGCCGTCGACCGGGTCGGTGTTTGCCAGGGTTGCGGGCAGAGAGCCGTACCCGTTCCACTGGTAGCGGGGGGCGTCGGTGACTCGAAACTCGATCCGGATTGACTCCGGATCGTCCGGGTGTGGAAAGGCATTCCGAAGCGCGGGCGCGATTCCCGAAAGGAATGAACGGCCATCGGTGGGGCCCAGATCGAGGACGTAACGGGCGTTCGCCTCGAAGGCGCCGCCATGACCGCTGGTCGGCAACTGCGGATAGAAAGTGGCGCGGTGGCCGTTGACGTGCCAGTTCCCAGGAACGACCAGGCCTTGGGCGTCCCGAATCGCGAAAGCCCCCGCACCGAGCGCCGCGGCCGGGGGAGGACCGTCGAAGATCAGACCAATGGGTTGCACCCGAGAGATCGAGATCCATTCAGGGGACTCTCGGGGCGGAGCCTCGGGAAGTTCCACTTGCAGCAACGCGGCGCGGCCAGGCCTGTGGGATCCGCCCGGTGTGCATTGCACGAAGAGGGGCGTGCCGAGACCCAGGATGAGCCAGCCGAGGCCCCGTGGGGTTGTCCAATTCCATGAGATCGAAGGAAGCATCGGGGCAGCGGACGCTCGCCAAGCAAGGGGGTTACAAAGCCGCGAGACCACGTATCGTGGCAGTCGATGATCCCCCTCCTTTTCGCCGCGCTCATTGTTCTGCAACCAACGGCCGGGCAGCTCTCGACGCCGAATGCCCGCGACCTCGAGATTCGCTGTGAGCCGGCGCCGCGACCCATCGTCGTCGACGGGCGCCTCGGGGAATGGGAAGGACTGACGCGCTACCCGGTGTTCAGCAGTGCGAACCGTCCGCCGGAGGACATCAGCGGTGACTTCTCGTTTTGCTACAGCGCCGACTCCCTGTACATGGCCGGGCGCGTCACCGACGACGATTTCGTGCGGGACGGCGCGGTTCCCTGGGAGCCCTTCGCATCGCTGATCTCGGATGCGGTCGAAGTCTTCGTCGACCTCGATCTGGGGGATTCCGAGGTTGGCGTGTTCGATGAGGACGACGTCCAGCTCTTCCTCATGCCCCTCAATCGCGGGCGGCGCTGGGAGCCCTTCCAGTGGTTGGGACAGCGAGGTCCGCGGCACCAGTCGTTGACAGGCTTGGATCTCGCGACACGCGAGCACGAAGACGGACGCGCCTATGACTTTGAAGTTCGGATGCCTCTGGCTCCGTTCGGACTTTATCCCCGCAAGACTCGGGTCATCGGCTTCAACATCGCGATCAATGATCAAGACAGCGAGGATGTGCGAACACCGCGACCGGCCCAAGAGTACTACCTGACCCTCAACGGAGAGCAGAACCTGTACCGCGACGTCCGACGGCTTTGTCGATTGCGTTTCGTCGGCAACGTGGGTGCAGGGCGGTCGCGGGTTCTGGCGTCGGAAGGCCTTTCGGTGGTGATGGTGGCGGGCTTGTTGGTGCTCCTCGCGGCGGTCGCTGTCTGGACTCTGCGACGCAAGCAGGACGCGCTGCCCCATTGGGGCCGGTGGAAAATCTGGGCGGCGGCAGCCTCGGCCGTGATCGGAGTTCTTTGGCTGCTTCCCGAGACGGTGATTTTCTTTCGCGATCGGGGGTTGGCTCGAGACCTGGAGGCCGACACTCAGCAGGTGCGTGATGTCTTGGGGCAACTGGTCCAAGACCACCAGCTTCGCGAGCGTCTGCGTGGTGCCAATCTGGAAGACCTTGGGAATTGGTTGCAGGGAGGACTGTATCGGTCTCCCGGGACTTACTCCTATCGAATGATCGACGTCCTGGGCGAAGGGCGCGGTCCGGGGGAGTACGTTTCCAGCGTTCCCATTCCCAACGTGCCGTTCCTGGAGTACGGCATCGTGCTTGGCGAAGGAGAAGATCAAGAGGACGGTCGACTTCGTCTGAAGCTCCCAAAGTCAGAGCCCGCCAGCCGTGTTCACTTCGCGGTCGCCGCGTTCCTGGACGATGCGCCTCAGATCCAAGACTTGCTGGAAGTGCGATTGCTGTTCGACAATGGGGCCGCGGCGGCTCATGCATTCACTCTGGACGATGCGGCGGACATTCCTCTCGGTCATCATGGCGAT
Source organism: Planctomycetota bacterium (assembly GCA_028289345.1). Taxonomy (GTDB): domain Bacteria; phylum Planctomycetota; class B15-G4; order B15-G4; family SIAN01; genus JANQQL01. The sequence goes on from JANQQL010000042.1 coordinate 179,301, forward strand.
CAATGGGGAATCGCGGACGAGCGCGGAGGTCTGGATCGTTCCCAAACGTTTCTTGCCACGGAGGTCAATGGGCGCAAGCTCCGTCACATTGACCATCGAGTCTTCGAGGTCCCGGCGCACTTTCACGAAGGGAGCCAAGAAGCGGCACTCAACGAGATCGTCTTGCAGCGCGCGAGCGGTGCCGAGGACGTTCCGGTTTGGCTTTCGGGCATCACCGTGGAACGGGGGCTGTCGCGCCGTCAGTTCGAGCCCCTGCGACTGGGGAGCGTGGATCCGGGCGGGTTCCCGTTCGCGATTCGGCGCGGTCGGCCGGCGTTGCGTGAACTAGCGATTCGACCGGGGCAGCAGCGGGCCATCGACCTGCGACCCGGCGGAGGGTCGCGACGCGTCGATCGGTTGCGCATTTACTTTCGAGCCGAGGGTCAGACCCAAGGCAACGAAACGGGAGCCCTGTCCGAAGGGGCCAGTCGCGCGCGAATCCTGGTGACCGTGCAAGGGCGTCCCGAGCCGTTGGTGTTTCCCTTGCGGATGGGAATCGAGGTCGCCCCGGAGTTTCATTCCTTCGAAGACCTTCCCGCGTCCATGACCAGTTTTCTCGCTTCGACCACGGAAGGAGGGAGTGGCCCGTGGCGCTACGTGGGGTACGAGCTTCCCTTCGACGAGCACGAGGTCTCCCTCCCCCTCTCGATCGACCGGTTCGAAGTTGAGGTTCCCGAAGCGAGTGCCGGCAAGTTCTTTCTGGGAGCGCTGACGACCGCGACCGCGGTGGAGCCACCACCTCTCGAAGAAGGCTCGTTCCTATCACTCGACACTCGTGGCCGGCTGCGCTTGGACTCGGAGGTGACCCAACGCATTCGCAGCCCGCTCGACCGGCGCAGCTTTGCCTTGATCGAAGGAGGAGTGGCGCAGTTCGTCGGCAGTGGTTTGGGGAGGGACACTGCGGATCGCATTCGTGGTTCCCGGGTTTCTTTTGAGTCGTCCTCCGACGAGCTGCCGGTCCTGCAGGAAGCATGGGCGGGAAAGAAATTTCTGTCCGCCACGTTCGAACTTCCCCTCGGAGATCGATCGCTCGGCTTGACTCTGTTGCAGGAACTCCCTTCCTCGCAGCCCATCATCGCAATTCGCCGCGGCCTGTTCCTGCTGCTCGGAATTCTGGGGTTGCCCCTCGGGATTCTGGCTTTGGTGCGGCGCTTGACGGATGTGACCCGGATCAAGAGTCGGTTGTCGTTCCTGTTCTTGCTGACGTCAGTGGTTCCGTTGACGCTGGTGTTCTTGTTGTTGGTGAACCTGGTGCTTTCCCAGCGAGGCCGAGACGACGTGCGGCGCGCCGAGGAACGACTGGAGGCGACGCGTCGGTGTTTGACGGACCTGGCCCGTGAGTCGTCGGTGCTGGCGAGGCGACTGGTCGCCGAACTCGCTGATCAGCCGGAACTCTTAGGCGTCGAGGCCATGGAAGGGTTCCTCGCGGATGAGGCCCGGTCGGCTCCCCCTGGAATGAAGATTCGCGTCACGCTGCCCCCCTCGGAAGATGGGGAGGAGCCAAGCATTCACTACAGCGACTCGTTGGGATCCCGCGATCGACGCTGGGAAGCGCCGAACACCGGTCTTTCTCTCTGTTGGGGAGCGGTGGTGTTCTCTGCGGTAGAGGAACGCCAAGGGATCCAGGTTCAGGTTGCCGGACAGGTGGTGCCCGAAACCCTGCGCCAGTCGCCGGCGGGGGACGACCAGTTCGTCGCATTGCTGGCGCCGTTCCTCGAATACGGCGACTCCCAGATCGAGGGAGGCGCGGTCATGGTCGGGGACGAGGATCCGCGACTGGCGTCCCGGGAGGAACGCGAGGAGGTCGCGCGTTCCCTGGCAGATGGTGACACTGCGGTCACCTTGAACCCGAAGGGACGCGGCGCTCGGGCCTACGACCTCATCCGCGGATCCGAGGGCAACCCGGTGGCGATCGCCGCGGTGACGATTCCCGACCGCCCGCTCACCATCGATCTCGGCTTCATCCACCTGGACCTGCTCGGCTTCGTGTTGTTGATCGGGGCGGTGGCAATGGTTTGTGCGGTGGTCCTGGGGGCTCTGGTGACCGAGGGGATCACATCTCCCCTGGGACGATTGCAGCGCGGCGCGCGGGCATTGGCAGCCGGCAACGAGGCAAGCGTGGAGATTCGAGGCGACGACGAAGTCAGCGACCTTGCACGCTCCTTCAACGCCATGTCGGAAGAGTTGCAGCGAAGAATTCGCGACCAGGAGTTCCTGTCTTCGTCGTCGAGTTCCTTGACCCAGTCGCTGGAATTGGAAGAGCGAGTCCGAGTCGCTCTGCAGACCTGTCGAGAGACCTTCGGATCCGGAGTGATGGCCTGCTACCTCTACGACTTGAGCCGGGATCAGCTAGTCCTTCAAGGCCAGGATACGGGCTCCCAGCCGGATGTTCCCGCGTTTCCGGAAGTGGTTCCGGCACCGACGGGACGCCTGCGCGAAGTGCTCCGTGAGTCCGGGGTTCACTGGGCTTCCCCTGCCGAACTGGAACCGTTTGGCGCACGTTCCCCCGCTTCGGGTCTGCTGTTGTCCCTGGGAAGAGCGGGTCGCCCCACAGGTCTCTTGGTGTTCCTTCCGAGCAGTGGGGAGGACCCGATGCAGGGCCTGGATGCAACCTTCGTCCGAAACCTGCTCACTCAAGTTGCGGTGGCGCTCGATAACGCTCGGCTGTTCCGCGCCGCGGTCGAGGATCCGGTGACGGGACTCCCGGTGGCCAGTCACTTCATGACCCGTTGGCGCGAAGAGATCGATCGGGTGTCGGTGGATGGGGGACAGGTGGCGGTCGCCGCGTTTGGATTGCGTGTTCCGAAGGACCGGAACCCTTCTCGTTTTCACGAGTTGGCTTCGGAAGTGGCCGCTTTGATTCGCCGGCATTGCCACCCGCGTGAGGTGGTTGGACATGTCGACGCGTCCACCTTTGCCGCTCTCGTGCCGAGCGGCGGGGGAGACCGCGCTCGAGAAATCGCCGAAGACGTGCTGCGATTGTCTCGGGAAACCGCCAGTGTGTCCGCTCGTTTGCAACAGCTCTCGGCCCAGATCACTCACGCGGCGGTGCTCTTTCCCGAGGAAGGCAAGAGTCAGGAATTCCTGTGGCGCCTCCTGCAACAGCGCTTGTCCGGAAGCAAGCCCATGTCGGGGGGAGATGAACGAGTCGTCTTGCGAAGTCTGTCTCAGCAGTTCCCGCAATGGTCGTTCGACTCGCCGCGCATGGCACCCGTGGTCCGTCAAATCGCCAAGGTCGCAGAGAGTGAGGCGACGGTCTTGATCCTGGGGGAAACCGGAACCGGCAAGGAGATCGCGGCTCAGCTCATTCACCAACGCAGTTCGCGGAGTGCCGGCCCCTTCGTTCCGGTGCACTGCGCTGCCTTGCCCGAAAAGCTGCTCGAATCAGAGCTGTTCGGCCACGAGAAAGGTGCCTTCACCGGTGCGGATCAACGTCGTCTGGGACGTTTCGAGCAGGCCGATCGCGGCACGTTGTTCCTGGACGAGATCGCCGAAATCCCGCTCGAGGTTCAGGTCAAGCTATTGCGAGTGCTGCAGGAACACCGGCTGCAGCGGTTGGGTGGCAGCGAAGAGATCGCGGTGAACGTGCGCATCGTGGCCGCCACCCATCGGAATCTGCAGGAGATGGTGGAGCAGGGGGCCTTCCGAGAGGACTTGTTCTACCGCCTGAAGGTGGTGGAAGTGGTGGTGCCGCCGTTGCGAGAACGATTGGAAGAGATTCCCGGACTGGTCGACCGCTTCCTGGCGGAGATCGCCGCGGATCTTCCAGACGACGAAGTGGGGCCCAGGATGGTCGAGCCTGCGGTGCTCGATCTCCTGGCCTGCCACGACTGGCCCGGCAACATCCGCGAGTTGCGCAATGTGATTCAGAGGGCCGTGGTCTTGGGGCGAGGCGAGCGCGTTTCCCGCGAGGACATCGATCTCGGGAGCATCGCGGCTTCCGGAGCGGCTGGTGTGGTTGCGCCGCCCACCGTGGTTGCCATGGACGGGCTGAATCCACGCCAACGAGACTTGGTGACCCTGTTGGTCAGGCAGGGGCGGGTCACCGCCCGCGAGCTGGTCGAGGCCCTGGGGGTTTCTCGCCGGACCGTCCTTCGCGACCTGACCGAGCTGATCGAGCGGGGGGTCATCGTTCGCGACGGAACCCGTAAGGCAGCGATCTATCGAATTCCCGAAGGCGATACCTTGTCGGAGATCGGTTGAACCCAAACAAAGACCTAATGATTTGGACTCAATTTGGCCAATCTGCTTCATGGCCAGCAATGGCCAAATTGTTCGAGGCCAGCCAGAGGATTTCGCCAACCCCGTCGCAACAATCGCAAAATCTTTTCTGACAGAGATTTGTGTACTGAATCAGAGCCTGCGGGATCCCGATGGAGGGGGCTTGGTACGGAAGTTGTCAACACTCCAGGTGCCAGGTCAGGGACCTTCGGTTCCGTCCGTCCGCCGTGCTCAGCTCAGAGGTTTTGCTCACCATGATTCGCTCATTGCTCGCCGTGCTCAGCCTTTGTCTATGGCTGGCACCTGTGGCCACGGCCACGCCCCACGCTCGCCATGCCATCAAGCCTGCTCCACGGGTCGTCATTCGGGGGGAGGTCCTGGCTGGAAATCCGGGCGCATTCCGATCTCTCGGAGTCGTCGAGCGCAAAGCTGTGTTCTTGCAGATCCCGGCTTACCAGACCCTGGTCCGGGAGCGTTTGTCGCGAACCAACCCTCGCTACCACTTCCTCCTGCGCCAGGCCAATGACGCCTTTCGAGCTGCAATGACGCGAGTGGCTGTGCAAAATGGTGTGGACTTGGTGGTGGAAACCGGGGGGGTTTCTGCGGTGGGACTGGAAATCCAGGACCTGACTGCAGGCGTGGTGCGGGAAGTCAGTCCGCGCCGACGTCGCTGACCTTCCTCGCTTCCGCAAACTCGATCCCAGTTCGATCGACGAAGGGAGGGGAAGTTGGTCTTGCGATCCCGATTGCAGAGGGGATGGATCGCTTTCGCGTTGGTGATGGTCACTCTTGCCGGGTGCGTGCGAGAGTCCTTCGCGGTCCACCCACGTCTTGACCGGGTTCGCGCCGAGCCGGGGGGCAGAACCAGCCAATTCGCTCCGCCACGGGACCGGGGAGCCACCCACGCCACCGGTCCGCGTCGCCAAGAGGCGGGTCCAGGTTGGGTCGAAAGTTCTCGCGCAGAAAAGCGTCAACGCACCAACGACAGCTTGGAGAGCCAGAGCCTCGAATGGAGCGAGAGCTTTGACGAGACCCTGGTTTCCGGACCGGGCGCCACCCTGCCCCGGTTCGAGTGGAACTTGATCCGCAATCCGGACGGAACTCTCACCAAGCTCTACTACTTCCGCTCGAACAAGCCTGGCATTCAGACCTACGTGGATCTCTTGAAGAGATTCGTTCCGGACTTTGCCTCGTTGCAAGAGGGGTCGGACTACTGGGTTCAGAAGGATTACATCCGCGACCCACGGAAGAAGAATGAGGACCGCTGGTTCGGCAACGGCGAGTTCGCTCTTCCTTTCGGTGCCGGAGAGGTGGCAGACCTGCTCATGGTTTCGGCCTCGGAGATGGCGCTGCGGCAAATCGATTCTTTTCTCGCCGCGCTCCGTTCCCAGACGCCCCAGGTGGAAGTCGAAGTCACGATCGTCGAAATCGACCACCGAGATGGTTTGACCGTCGGATTCAACTTGAGTGCCACCCGCGAGGGACAGAACAACCTTTTCAACGACGTGTCGCTGAATCTCGCTCAGGATCTGGTCACCGGGACCTTCGGCAGCTTCTCTGCGATCCATGACGAAACCGTAATCAACGGCATGCTGGAGGTCCTTCAGGAAACCGGATACTCGAACATCCTGTCCTCGCCCAAGCTGGCGGTCCTCAACGGACACCGAGCGGTGATCGACACGGGGGCCGAGACCCCGGTGTTCACGCCGGAGTTCAATGCGAACGGTCTGAACACGATCTCGACGGAGTTTCGTCCCACCGGAATCAAGGTGGTGGTGGTTCCCTTCATCTTGAGTGGCGACACGGTGCAGCTCGATATCAGCGTGGAAGTGTCGTCGGTCACCGGCACCATTTCCTCGGCGGTGGGGGGCAGCGCGACCGTGGACAACCCGCTGCTGTCTCGGCGCAACGCCCACACCATGGTCACGGTGCCTTCGGGAAAGACCGTGTTGATCGGCGGATTGATCACCAGTAGCGAAGTGGAGACCGTAGACAAGATTCCGTTGTTGGGAGACATCCCACTGCTCGGAAAGTTGTTCCAGCGACGTTCGTCGACGATCGAGGATGCGCAGGTGTTGTTCCTGGTCAAGCCCAAGGTGTTCCAGGATCGGTTCGAGTTCGGAGACTTCTCTGAGCCGATTCGTGCCCTGACGCAGTGATCGCCCCGGAATGAATCTGGGCGAGGGAAAGGCGGTGAGAAGAATGGCGAGCCGGAGCAAGTGTCGATTTGCCAGGACCCCGGGCGCCCTGACGCTGATCGCTCTCGGGATGAGCGCAAGCTGCGTGAGCGAGCCGGCCGGAGAGCGGGGCCGCGACTACCGTCTCTGGCTCGAAACCGATGCCGGATTCCAGCAAGTGCCAACCGAGACTCGAGGGGCCAGTCAAGCGACCGGGCCGCGACCGGTGGAATCGGCGGGTCCTCGCGCCCAGGAGGACTTCGGCGACATTCCTGCGTTTCCCGTGGCGGTCGACGATACGCGTTTGTTCCAAGCGGAGGTGATTCCCGAAGGTTTTGGCGCCGGCCAGAGCCCGTTCCATCGCCTGGACGGAGACGTGATTCGAAACAGCGATGGGACCTTCACCAAGATGTACCACTTCCGGGTCGGCGCCCCGGGGGCAGCGGTGTACCTGGAACTCATGAAGCGATTCGTGGCAGGGTTTTCGGGATTGCAGCAGGGACAGGATTATTGGATCCAGCCGCGCTACACCACGGACCCTCGCCGCAAGAACGATGACGTCTGGAGGTCCAACGGCGACTTTGGATTGCCGTTCGGGACCGGAGACGTGGCCGATCTGGTGTTGATCAAGTCCACCACGGAGATGTTGCAGAACGTCGATCGATTCCTGGAAGAGCTGATGACCGGGGTGCCCCAGGTCGAGATCGAAGTCTCGATCTTGGAAGTCTCGGTGGACGACGACCTGGTGACCGGCATTCAGGCAGACTTCACCCGCGGGACCGAGGCCGATCCGGAAAGCGGCCTGTTGGACAACGTCGTCATGAACCTTGCCCAGGACCTGGTCTTGGGAACCTTCGGAAGTTTTTCCGCCATCCAGGATGAGACGGTGATCACCGGGTTGATCCAGTTCCTTCAAACCCACACCTATTCGAACGTGTTGTCTGCGCCGAAGCTGGCCGTGCTCAACGGTCACCGCGCGGTGATCGATACCGGAGCCGAAACTCCGTTCTTTGCACCCAAGTTCCGAGCGGCCGGAATTCAGACGGTGACCACCTCGTTCAAGCAGACCGGGATCAAAGTGGTGCTCCTGCCGTTCATCGTGAGCGCCGACACGGTGCAGCTCGAGATCACCATCGAGGCATCGGCCATCACCGGTTTCGTCGAGTCGGGAGTGGATAGTGGGACCCAGGTCACCAACCCGCTCATCTCCCGACGCAACGCTCACACCATCGTCAATGTTCCGTCGGGCAAGACCGTCTTGATTGGTGGTCTCTCCACGTCCGACGAGATCGAGCGCATCGAAAAGGTTCCGCTGCTGGGAGACATTCCACTGCTCGGGCACCTGTTCAAGCGCACGGACTCGTCGCATCGTCGCAACCAGGTGTTGTTCCTCGTGAAGCCGACGATCCTCATCGATCCGCTTGCCGGCGGCGTGCAGTACGACCCGGCGGAAGACGAGTGAGCCGCACCACCCGCGAACGCCCAACGATCTCCTGAGCAAGCACGGCATCGACAGAGCTGCCTGGTGTTGGGCGGGCCGGTCGCGCCGATGGCACCAGCAATCGGCGATGTCCTTTCGACGATTGTTCTTCGTGCTGGTTCGTCGCCGCGACATTCGCGGAACCGTCAAAGAAAAGAGCGCGCGGCGAATCCGCCGCGCGCTCCGAGAGTTCTTGGTGTGTTCGAGTGCTCCGTCCGAAGACGGGAACCTGATCAGCCTTCGACGATGGTGGCCTTCTTCACGCCGTCGAGCTTGGGGAAGTCCGCATCCAGGTAGGCATTGCCTTCGGATTGAATTCGTCCCTGGCTCGGACCGCGTCCCCGGGGGGCTCCTTCGCCGTAGCCCTTGTAGAGAGAATCGACCACTTCCATCCCCTCCACGACTTTGCCGAACGGCGCGAATCCCTGGGAGTCCAGGAAGCTGTTGTCCTTGAAGTTGATGAATACTTGGGTGGTCCGGCTGTTCGGGCCGGAAGTCGCGAAGGTGATCATGCCCTTGCCGTTGGACTGCTTTGGTTTGTCATCGGGGATGCGAGCCCTCTGCCAAGCAGAGCTCACCTTGGGATTGCCGTTGATGCCGAACTGCACCATGAAACCTTCGATGCAGCGGAAGAAGCGGACGTCGTCGAAGAAGCCGTTCTTGACCAGGTTGTAGAAGCGATCGGCACCTTGGGGCGCCCACTCCCGAGTGACTTCCAAGACGAAGTCGCCCTTGGTGGTTTCGAACTTGGCGCGGAACGTGTCCGGTGCGGTTTCCTTCAACTGGTCCGGATCGAGCAGGGCGTTCGAGCCCGCGCTTTCCGATTCCATGGTCGGGGCTTTGTCTGCGGCGGGCTTCTCTTCCTGGCTTGCCGGTTCGCTGGCATCGGCCGCGCGTCCGCATGCCGTCGGCGAGGCGAGAAGGATCGTTGCAAAGAGGGTGGGAACGGAAATCGGGAACTTCATCGTCTTCTCCGGCTGGGGTAGATCGTTTGTGCTCGTCGATACGTGTTACTCGACAACGACTCGGGACTCGGTCATCGCCAGCGCTTCGCGGGGCTGGCCGCTATCGCTGCCGCGCTTTTCGAGTTCTTGAAGCGTGGCCATCCCATCGACGACCTCGCCGAAAATGGTGTGCTTGCCGTCCAGCCATGGGGTTGCGACAAAGGTCAGGAAGAACTGACTGCCATCGGTGCCCGGGCCGGCGTTGGCCATGCTGAGTAGACCCGGCTTGTCATGGCGGACTTGGGAGCTGCACTCCCCGTCGTACTGGTAACCAGGCCCTCCCGTGCCGGTGCCGGTGGGACAGCCACCTTGGGCCATGAATCCCGGAATGACTCGGTGGAAGGAAAGTCCGGTGTAGTACTGAAGCATGTTCAAGTACAGCGTGCTCGAACAATGCATGGGCGCTACATCGGGCATCAAACGAATCTTCACCGGGCCCAGAGTCGTGGTCATTTCCCAGAAGTACTTCTTGGTGGCATCGAAGGAAACGACCGGTGGCTGGGGAAGGGGCGAGCGCGTCTTCCCCTCGAAGGGCTGGAGGCCTTTGGAGTCGAGAAAGGCCTGCATTTCCTGGAAAGCTGCATCGTCTGACATTCCGAGTTCCTCGCATGCGCCGGTGAGGCGAGTGGGGAGGCCGGCGCTCACCTCCTGAGGGGCCGGCAAGAAACGCGGCATGCTACCGCGACTCATTCGGGAAGCTGTGCGTCGATTGCCGGAGTTTGTGGTCCTCAGCCGCGGGATCCCGCGGCCGCCTGCACCCCGTCCAACAGTGCGCCAGCCAGGTTCTTGCCGGTCAGCTCTTCCAAGCCCTGCACTCCCGGGGAGGCATTCACTTCCAGGATCGCTGGCGACCCCTCGCCGATGACGTCGACGCCTCCGAAGGGCAGTCCGAGAGCCGCGCATGCCCGGATGGCGATCTCGGTGCTGCGAGGTTTGGGGATCAGAGCCTGGAACCGACCTCCCCGGTGCCAATTGGAGCGGAAGTCTCCCGGCGGTGGCGTCGCCGCCGCCGCCGCCACGACTTCGGACCCGACGACCAGCAGCCGTTGCACCAGGCCCTCGTGACGCGGCTGCACAATGGTCGAATTGCCTTGGCCCCAAAGGAAAGTGACGACGCGAGCCATCTCTCTCGAGTCCTCGGCCTGCATGACGTGACTGCCCTTCGAGCCGACCCGAGCTTTCAGGATCCAAGGAGGGGGGCCAGGTCGGATCTCGGGGTCCAACAAGGCAGTGGGGGAGCGCAACAGGCGTGACTCCGGAACCGGAAGGCCAGCATTCTTTAGGCGTTGCAACGTTCGCCACTGATCGCAGGCATCGAGAAGTTGGTGACGAGATTGCACGGGGGTTAGACCGCGTCGGCAAAGTGCGCGATGAGCCTGAAGAATTCCGCGCAAACTGAAGGTCCCCGGCCGCGCCAGAAGCCATCCGAGGTTCGGCATGACACGCTCATCGTTCCTCGTCCACCAAGCGTCCGGGACCCAAGCGATCGCCTGCCAGCCGCGCCGCTGCGCCTCTTCGATGAGTCGTCGCGGAGTGTAGAGTTCCGGATGTGCGGAGAGAACGACGAGTCGTTCCATAGAGGGTTGATTCCCCGGAGGCGACGGAAAAAGAGACTCGGTCCACGGGTGCCCCGGCGGTACTTTTGACCCCGAGGAGCACTCCGATGGGACTCGAAGACAAGTTCCCTGAAATCCTAACCTCTCGGCTCACCGATCTGGTGGCTTGGGGACGCAAGAACTCGTTGTGGCCGATGCCACTGGGGTTGTCCTGTTGTGCGATCGAAATGATGGCAACGGTGGGTCCGAAGTTCGACCTTTCGCGCTTTGGTGCCGAAGTGTTTCGGTTCTCTCCTCGCCAGGCCGACGTCATGATCGTGGCCGGCACCCTGACTTGGAAAATGGCGTCGGTGGCGCGTCGGATCTACGACCAGATGCCCGATCCCAAATGGGTCATTGCCATGGGCGTTTGTGCGTCCTCGGGCGGTTTGTATCGCAACTACTCCGTGGTTCCTGGCGTCGACCGGATCATGCCGGTGGACGTGTACACCGTCGGCTGCCCACCGCGACCCGACACTCTCATTCGAGCGGTGATGGAACTGCAGTCGAAGATTGAAGAGATGGGACTCGATGGCCGATCACCCCGTGAGCCCATCGTCCTCCAAAACTGAGGCCCTGGCGGCCTTGGTTTCGGAGTTCGGCGCGGAACACCTTCCCGATGCTGCGGACGGCATCGCGGGAATCCTCGTGGACCGGGACAGTTGGCTCGAACTCGCTCGGCAACTCCGTGACCAGGAAGACCTCCGGTTCGATCTCTTGGTTGATGTGACGGCGGTGGACTGGCCCGACCGACAGCCCCGTTTCGAGGTCGTCTACCACTTGTGGTCGCTGACCCACAATCGACTCTTGCGAGTGAAGGTCGGCGTCCCGGAAGAACAGGCCGAGTGTCCCAGCGTCGTTCTGGTTTGGGGAACGGCGAACTGGCACGAGCGGGAAGTTTTCGACATGTACGGGGTTCGCTTTGCGGGACATCCGGACTTGCGGCGAATCCTGATGCCCGACGACTATCCCTATCACCCGCTGCGCAAGGATTTTCCGTTGGAGGGAGTCGACAACTCGGTGAGCTATCGCAACGAAGGCGGGGTATTGATGACCCAGGAGTTGTTCGTGGATCGGCCCGCGGGTCAGGACCCCACTCCGGTGGATCGTTCCAAGGGAGACCCGCAAGGCTACTCCGACGGGGCGGCGCCCGCGGACGAATCATGACCAAGGTTTCTTGAGCAAGCTCTCATGAACACGGTTCGCGAAGAAATCATCACGACTCACGATCTGAACGACCTGCACGCGGAACACCTGGAACTGTCCATGGGGCCGCAGCACCCGGCGACCCATGGGGTGTTGCAGATCAAGCTTCGCCTTGATGGGGAGCGTGTCATTCATGCCGATCCCATCGTCGGCTATTTGCACCGCGGCAAGGAGAAGCACGCGGAGCACTGCACCTACCAGCAGTTCTTTCCGTTGACCGACCGACTGGACTATTTGCAGCCTCTCGCCAACGAAGTGGGTTTCGCGCTGACTGTCGAGACCTTGGCCGGCATCGATGTTCCGCTTCGCGCTCAGGCCATCCGGACATTGATTTGCGAGCTGATGCGCCTCTCGGCCCACCTGATCTGGGTGGGGATCGGCGGTCTCGACATCGGTGCGACCAGCGTCTACTTCTATGCCTTTCGCGAACGAGAGAGTCTGTTCGACATTCTGGACAAGCTGACCGGACTGAGGACCAATCAGGAGTACATTCGTCTAGGAGGGGTCGGCGCCGATCTGGACGCGGAAGTGATTCGCGAATTGCGTCAGTGGATCGCCGACTTCCCGAAGCGCATCGACGAGTTCGAGATGCTGTTGAGCGGCAACCGTATCTTCTACGAGCGGATGAAGGGAATCGGACGGATCACTGCGCAACAGGCCATCGATCTTGGTGTGACCGGACCTTGCCTGCGTGCCACGGGTGTCGGGGTCGACTTGCGGCGTGCTCGACCCTACTTGCTCTACTCGGAGCTCGACTTCGAGATCCCCGTGGGAACCGAGGGCGATGCCTACGATCGCTACCTCGTCCGAGTGGAAGAACTCCGACAAAGCACGCGGATCGCGGAGCAATTGCTGAAGGATCTGCCATCCGGCGATTTCATCGCCGCGGAACTGAAGGATGTGTTGCCTCCAAAAGGTCGGGTCTACACGTCCATGGAAGAGATGATCCACCAGTTCAAGATCGTGACCGAGTGGTGCCCTCCCCCGGGAGAGGTCTATCAGGCCACGGAGGCGGCCAACGGCGAACTCGGTTACTACTTGGTCTCCACCGGTGGGCGGAGCGCCTACAAGCTCAAGATTCGGGCTCCCTCCTTCGTCAACCTGCAGTCCTTGAAGCCCATGATCGAGGGAGGCTATTTCTCCGACGTGGTGGCATCGATCGCGTCATTGCACTTCATCATGGGGGAGACGGACCGATGAGTCGCTCTGTCATTCCTCCGTCGGAAGGTGGAGGGTTCCTGCCGAAGTACGGTGCCGCGGTTGCCACACCGATGGTGAAGCGGAGGCAGCTCAATCGCAACGAGCGCTGGTTCTTCGTCCCCTTCGCGAAAGCACTGCTGTACACCTTCACCCGCATGTTCAAGCGCAAGATCACGCGCCAATACCCCGAGCAGAAGCTCGAGGCCGGCGCTTCCTTTCACGGCCTGCCGGTCTTGGTCGAGAAGGACGATGGGTCTCCCCGCTGTGTGGCGTGTGGACTCTGCGAATTCGTTTGTCCCCCACGGGCGATCGACATCGTTCCGGGAGAGATCGACAACGAAATCGAGCGCGCCCCGAAAGAGTTCGTCATCGACATGCTGCGCTGCATTGAGTGTTCGTACTGCGAAGAGGTTTGTCCTGAAGAAGCAATCGTGATGAGCAAGGACTACGAGCTGGTGGGGCGCAAGCGAGAGGATTTCGTCTGGGACCTGCCGAAGCTTCTCCGCACCCAGGAGTCTCTGCGCGACCGACTCGAGTTTGTGCGCAAGACCTATCGCCGCTGGGATGAGAACGCCGAAATCGCCCCGCCGCCAAGCGGAGTGTTCCGAGATCCGGCCTGGGCCGGTCGAGAGCGACCCAACGAGGGGCACTAGCCCGGATCACCCAGGAAGGGCCGTCGCGAGAATGAGTCGAAGTCGTTTCCCGCGAGGACTGACGACTGTTTTCAACGCAGGCGGATTCGAGCGATACGTTGGGGGATGGGAAGCGTCGTCAGGACGAAGCCAGAAACGACTTGGGAGATTCGCAGTCGGCATTTCATCCCGCCTCGATCAGGAACGAGGAAGGGACTGGCCGGATGGGGGGTGTTTGGGCCGTCGCCTCCGCCAGGGAACCCAAATGGCGAGCTGCGCAACGACGTAGATCAGGAGTTCAACGGTCAACTCGACGCCGATCGTGAGTGCCGCGACCGCCATGAGTCCCGCGACCACGCCGGCGATCTTGAGTAGCCAACCCATTTCGGTTCCTCAAGAGGAGTCAGGGACGGACTGCGAGCTCGGTGTTCCCAGTGGCGAGCAGGTCTCTTTCTATCGAGGACAGCGACTGTGTCCGACGCGACCGGTGGTGAAGTCGCGACGGAGCTTGATGGTGAGGAATCAAGCCGGTGCGCGGCTTCCCCGCTACTTGTTCGGAATTCCAGGGGACGCGGGTAGATCTGAATCCGAACTGTTGTCGAACGAATGGTAGCGGGGGCCGGACTCGAACCGGCGACCTGCGGGCTATGAATCCGCCGCTCTAACCACCTGAGCTACCCCGCCTTGGGACGTCCTACGAGGGGAGGCTTATAACACTCCCGGTCTCCGTTCCTCAACACAACGTCCTCACGCCGCTCCGGAAGGTGGGGGATCGTGAGTTGAATCCGAACATTATGTTTCGCGAAAGTTGCGGCCTCGAGATCGCGTCCCTATTAGAATCTGGACACGAACACTGGAACTTTTCCGGTTCCTGGTCGTTCTAAGAGTGAGGACGAGTAAACGATCCGAAGCACTGAAGGCCTCTCGGCACTGAGGCAATCAGTCACCGAAGCATGGCAGTCGCCGGCTTGGCAGGCAAAAAAACAAGTCGCAGACATCAGGGCACCGCATCCAAGCTCAAGTCGGCACCGAAGTAAGTTTCGGCAGCGAAACAGGTTCTAGAGCCAGAAAGAAACCCCCAGAAAACAAACGAACAATCATCCGGCCAGGGTTGTGTGCAAGCACGTAAAAACTCCAATCATTCCTTCTTCTTCCCCTTTTCCCGAATAATCCTTGTCCGGATGATTTCTTTTCTGGCTCCTCTTCCTCGCGCATGTCGAATGCGCGAACCAACATTGTCTCCCTTTGCTGTCCATCTCGCACCTTCTCCCATCGCGAGCCCCTGGGGAATGTCGCGCACCTGTCCCCGGCACGAGGTTGTCCCCATTCGCCGTTCTGGTTCGTCAGATCGGAGGTTTCAGTAGGGGCGATTCGCGGTAACCTCTCCTCGGCGGCGCCCTTGGACGGGGATTGAGGTCACCAAGGCGGCCGTTGAGCGGACGTGTGTTGGGTTCGTCGGCAAGTCTCTTGAGAGACAGCCGTGGTCAGGTCGTCGGGACGAGGTGTGGGTGGTGAGTGGTGCGTCTCACCGCAACCCCTCGGACATTGATCCGCGGTCGACTCGACAACCGCGGCAACGTCCGCGCTTGCATAGGGATCGGGAGCTGAAGGTGCGACTCGCGGGAGTGGAGTCGGGTGCCGTGAGATTCGGTGCCACGAACCGCGGGCCAACGAGGGAGAGGCGATGAATAAAGCGGAACTGAGAGAGGCGGTGCAAAAGTCTCTCGATTGTTCGGGGACGGCGGCAGAGAAGGCGGTGAACACGGTTTTCGAAGCAGTGCAGGAGGGGCTGCAGCGCGATGGCACCGTGCAGATCATGGGCTTCGGCACGTTTCTCGTGAAAGACCGGGCGGCGCGAACCGGGAGGAATCCTACGACCGGCGAGCCGATTCAAATTCCCGCATCGAAGACCGTGCAGTTCCGTCCAGGGAAGGGGCTCAAGGAAGGACTCTGAGCCTCCACCACTCCTCGTTGCCGGGAATTCGGCCCCGTCCACTGACCGCGGAAATCGTCGCGGTTTCTCAGGAAAGGCTCGAGCCAGAACCTCGAGAGCGCGAATTCCCGGCCGCGAGGATCCCCGACAGCCGCTGTCGGTGGGCATGGCAAAGTGCCACCGCCAAGGCGTCGGTCGCGTCCGAGATTTGGTTGGGAGGCACTCCTTCGGCCATTGCCCCGACCATCCGTGCCACCGCTTCTTTGGTGGCATTGCCCCGTCCCGTCACCGCTTTCTTGATCATCGCCGGGCTGTAGTCGACGACGGGAAGTTGAAACTGCCCGGCGAGCCCGATGACCATGCCGCGGGCTTCTCCGAGGCGCAGCATCGCCTGGGCGTTCTTCCCGTGGAATGAAGTTTCCAGAACCACGCACTCCGCAGCGTTCTTCGCGAGCACCTCTCGGAGCTGGGACTGGAGTTTGGCCAGCCGTTCGGCGACCGCCAATCCGGCAGAGGCTCGACAGACACCCACGGCCCGAACCACGGGACGCGCGCGTCCACACTCGAGCACGCCGTAGCCCAGGCGAATCGTTCCCGGGTCGATGCCTATGATGGAGGCTCCCATCCTTGCCATTGTAACCTCACTCCAGGAGTCACCATGGGCGAGTGCTTTTCCGACGACGTCGCCATCGTGGTTCTGGCTGCGGGTGCTTCGAGTCGTATGGGAGGGACCGAGTCCAAGGTGTTTCGTGCCTGGGACGGTGAATCCGTTCTCGGACGGTCCCTGCGAGTCGCCAGCGAGTGCCGGGGAATCGGTCGCTTGGTGGTGGTCTGCCGGGAAACCGATCGGGCCACCATCGAGGCGCAAGTGAGTGAGCTCGAACTCCACGGGACCCGCCGCCACGTGATTCTGGGAGGACAACGTCGCCAAGACTCGGTGCAGAATGCTCTCGAGTTTCTCCATGACAGCGGAGAGGTTTCCTGGGTGCTCATTCACGATGCGGCGCGACCGTTCGCCAGCGTGGATCTCTATTCTCGAATCGCCCAAGCGACGCGGGAGTCGGGGGCGGCGGTCCCCGGCATTCCGGTGTCAGACACGCTGCGTCGTCGCCACGACACCGACGGCTGGGAGATTGTCGATCGCGAGGAACTCTATGCCATCCAAACTCCCCAGGGCTTTTCTCTGTCCCTGCTCCGCTCGGCCCATGCAGCTCACGGCACCGAGGAAGTGACTGACGACGGCATGCTGATGGAAAAAGCCGGGCATCGGTTGACCATGGTTGCTGGCGAGCCTCGCAACTTGAAGATCACTCGCCCCGAAGACCTGCCGCTTCTGGAGGCGATTTCTCGGACTTCGGAGAGCCGATCCATGACCTACCGCGTGGGATTTGGGACAGACTCCCATCGCCTCGAGCCGGGGGGGCCGTTGCGACTGGGGGGAGTGGACGTTCCGTCGGAACATCAGTCGGTGGGGCACAGTGATGCGGACGCGTTGTTGCACGCGGTGATCGATGGCCTGCTCGGAGCGCTGGCTTTGGGCGACATCGGCCAGCACTTTTCCGATCGGGACCCGGCCCACCGAGGACGGGACAGTGCGACGATGTTGGCCGAGGTCTTGGACAAGGTCGACGCCTCGGGATACCGCCCGGCCCAGCTGGATTCGGTCATCCACCTGGAGAAGACCAAGGTGGCTCCGGTTCGGGAGTTGATTCGTGGGCGCTTGGCGGAGCTGCTAGGACTGGACGAGACGCGGGTCTCGGTGAAGGCCAAGACCGCCGAAGGGCTCGGCGACATCGGGGCCGGGCGCGCCATTTCCTGCGAAGCCATGGTCGTCGTGGACCGGAAGAAACACTTCTGAGGCCCGGAGGCCGCGGATAACTTCCCTTCCGAGGGAGGGCTTGCCCGAACAGGCCCGAGGCGAGGGCCTTGCCACAAGGCTCTCTGGGGGAATTCCGGTCGCAGGGAGACAGTTGTGCGAACGCGAAGAGGGAAGAATCTCGGAGTGGCGCTCGCGTTGCTGTTGTCAGCCGTCGCGACCCCTTCCTGCTCGGTGCGCCAGTTTGCCATCGACGGTCTGGCCAATGCCCTGGCGGAACAGGGGGATGTCTTCGCCTCGGACAACGATCCCGAGCTCGTGCGAGACGCTCTGCCCTTCGCCCTCAAGACTTTGGAAGCGTTGATCGCCGCCTCTCCCGAGCATTCTGGGCTGCGCCTCGCCGCCTGTCAGGGATTCGCGCAGTACAGCGGCGGCTTCGTTCAACCCCAGGCCGAGCGCGCCGAGTGGGAGGACTACGACGAGTTCGTTCGGCTTTCCGAGCGCGCACTTCGCCTTTTCTTGCGGGCTCGGGATTGGGGGCTGTCCGGACTGGAACTCGAGTATCCCGGGATCGGCGATCAGCTCCGCGTGGCGCCCGGCGAGGCGGCCTCGCGGGTCGAGTGGGAGTGGGTCGATCTGCTTTATTGGACCGCTGCGGCTTGGGGAGCCGCAATCTCCTTGGGGGTCGATCAGCCAGAGCTGGTGGCCGACATCGACGCGGCGCGGGAGATGCTCGGCCGGGTGCTCGAATTGGACGAGTCCTACGGGAACGGAGCCATTCACGAGACCTTGATCTCGGTGGAGTGTTTGCCGGCGATCATGGGCGGAGACCCGCAGAAAGCGCGGTGGCATTTCGAGCGGGCCGTCGAACTCAGCGAAGGAAAAAGCGCCTCGCCCTATGTGGCCATGGCGGCCAGTTCCTGTGTTTCCACCGATCCCGAGGAGTTCGTGCGGTTGCTCGAGATAGCGCTTCGAGTGGATCCGGAGGAGACCCCGCATTTGCGATTGGGGAACATTCTTGCTCAGCGCCGAGCCACCTACTTGTTGGAAACGAAGAGCGACCGTTTCCTGGAACCCATGGAATAAGCACCGATGAATCTTTCTGTCCTGCGTTGGATCTTGCCTGTGTGCCTGGCGGCGACCTCGGAAGCCTCCGCCACCGTGTTCCCGGAACCTGCGCTCGCCAAGGCGACCATCAAGCTGGCAACGTTGGTGCCCGACGGGTCGGTGTGGGACAAAGCGTTCCGCAAGATGGGGAGCGAGTGGAAGCAAGAGACCGACGGGAGGGTCCAACTGCGGATCTATCCCGGTGGCGCGGCGGGGGATGAGCCCGACATCATTCGCAAAATGCGCATTGGTCAGTTGCACGGCGCTTCGTTGACGGTGTCCGGGTTGGCCACCATCGATGACGCGTTTCGAATTTTCGAGATTCCCCTCTACTTCGCTTCCCACGAGGAAGCCAACTATGTACTCGAGAAGCTCACCCCGATCTTTGCCAAGCGCTTGGAAGAAAAGGGCTTCGTGTTGCTCCACTGGGGGCACGTGGGGTGGATCCATTTGTTCTCCACCAAGCCGGTTCGCCAGCCGGATGACCTCAGGGCCCTCAAGCAGTTCGTGTGGGGAGGAGACGCAGACGCCGGTCATTGGTGGAAGGCCAATGGATTCCAGCCGGTGCCGCTTTCGGTCACCGACATTCCCATGGGAATCGAGACCGGGTTGATCCAAGCGTTCCCGGCGCCGCCATTGTCGGCTCTCGGCTATCAGTGGTTCCGTTCGGCTCCCTACATGATGGAGCTGGGAGCCGCGCCTTTCGTGGGAGCCACGCTGCTGACGAAAAAGGCCTGGAGCAAGATTTCTCCAGAAGACCAGGCGTTGCTCCTCGCCGTGGGCCAGCGCACCGAAGCGGCGCTCTCGACCGATGTTCCCGAGCATGAGCGACAAGCCATCGCCGAGATGGAAAAGCGGGGTCTGAAGGTCATCGCCCAAGATGACGAAGCCGCTTGGCAAGAACTCGCGGAACGCTTTGCCAAGCAAATCGGACCGGCAGAGATCCCTGCGGAGATCTTTGGTCCGGTCGAAAAACATCGTCGTGAGTTCCGCCAGGCGAACTCGATCGAAGACCGACCCGGGGGATCCCCCTGAGAACTCTTCTCTCGAGGTTGGAAGACGGTGTTGCTGGGATCGTTCTCGCGGCGGTCGTGGTTCTTCCCCTTGGCGAACTCGGGGCTCGAGTCGTGGGAGGAACGTTGGTCCCCGGTTCGGGGCCGATTGTCCAGCACCTGACTCTGTGGGTGGCCTTTCTCGGTGCCGCCCTCGCCGCGCGCGAAGGCAAGTTGCTGTCCCTGGCCACCGGGCAGCTCCTGCGCAGCGGTCGGTTCCGCGGGGTTCCCGGGGTGTCACGGACTCTCGACATCGTGGCGGGTTTCGTGGGAGCTTGTGTTTCCACGATCCTGGCACGGGCGTCGTACGACCTGGCGCTCTTGGAGAAGGAGTTCGGCACGACCTTCGGACCGGATCTTCCGGTCTGGATTGCGCAAGCGGTCATGCCGGTCGCGTTCGTGTTCATCGCTCTGCGGCTGGCGTGGAGGTCGGGACATTCCGAGGAAGAGAACGCTAGCGGCGGGCGCTGGTTAGCACGCGGGCTGACCTTGTTGGGCATTGTCTTGGGCGCTTGGCTCGGCCAGCGTCCAGAACTTTTGGAGGAGCGCACCGTTTGGCCATGGGTCGGCGTGGTGTTGCTCGCCACCATCGGTGGAGGGCCGATCTTCGCCGCGATCGGCGGGAGCGCGTGCCTGTTGTTTTTGGCAGACGCCGTTCCCTTGGCGGCGGTGCCAGCGGAAAGCTACCGCATGGCGGTCTCTCCTCACCTGCCGGCCATTCCGTTGTTCACCCTGGCAGGGTTTCTGCTAGCAGAGGGCGATGTCTCCCAGCGCATGCTGCGATTGTTCCGCGGCTTCTTCGCCTGGGCGCCTGGGGGCACCGCCATCGTTTGCACGGTGCTGTGTGCCGTGGTGACGGTTCTCACCGGCGGGTCGGGGGTCACCATCTTGGTGCTTGGCGGCATCCTCCTGCCGGCCTTGCGCTCCGATGGTTACGGACAGCGCTTTTCCCTCGGGTTGCTTACCGCTTCGGGGTCTCTCGGACTGCTCTTGCCGCCCGCTCTCCCGCTCATCTTGTTCGGGATCGTGGCCCAAGTTCCCATCGATCACCTGTTCGTGGGAGGCATCCTGCCGGGTTTGTTGCTGATTGGCTTGATGGCTTTTTGGGGTATGCGAGAAGCAAAACGCAACGAAGTTCCCCGCACTCCGTTCTCGACTCGAGAAGCATTCGATTCGATTCGCCAGGCCAAGTGGGAGCTGCTCCTGCCGGTGGTTTTGTTGGCATCGGTCTTCGGCGGCTTCGCCACCTTGGTCGAAGCCGCGGCCCTGACTGCCTGCACCGCGTTTTTTCTGCAGGTGGTGATTCGTCGCAACATCTCCCTCCGCAAAGACCTCTTGCGGATCCTGCGGGAGTGCTTGGCGTTGCTCGGGGGAGTGCTGCTGATCCTTGCAGTGTCCATGGGCTTGACCAACTACTTGGTGGACGCCGAGATTCCCGCCCAGTTGGTGGAGTTCGTGCGCAGCCACATCGAGTCGAAGCTGGTGTTTCTGCTGGCCTTGAACGTTTTCCTGCTGGTGGTGGGGTGCTTGATGGACATCTTCTCCGCCACGGTGGTCGTGGTCCCTTTGATTGCGCCGCTGGGTGCCGCTTACGGTATCGATCCGGTTCACCTAGGGATCATCTTCGTCGCAAATCTGGAACTGGGTTATCTGACCCCGCCGGTTGGCTTGAACTTGTTTCTTGCGTCGTATCGATTCCAGCGCCCGCTGTTGGAAATCTATCGCGCGGCCTTGCCGATGCTCCTGATCTTGGGGTTCGGAGTGCTGGTGATTACCTACCTGCCGTTCCTGACGACAGGGTTGCTGAAGTTTTTCTGAACGAACTCGGTGGTCCGTGCCTGCCAGCGTGGAGCTCCCGGTCAATGGTTGCTTGAGTTCGCTGGCATCGTGGGTTGCAGTGGCGACGGAGGAGCGCGAGTCGGAACCGCCGTTCGTCCGCAGGAAGGTGGCGGGTTTCCATCCCCTGCCAATGGAGGACGCCCTGCTGTCGCATCGCTTGAATCCGCCGGCATCCGTTCGCGCGGCGTTTCGGTCAACCAGCGCCGGTCGCTCGAGCGAGGTTGTCCAGCCAGCGATCTTGCGGGGACTCGGCAGGAGTGGAGCGAAGGACATGGACGGCAATGCCGCGCTCTCTCAATTCGTCCAGCAGTGGCGCGTCCCATTCGGGATGGGGTTCGAGAACGACCTGTTGCGCGTTGGTCCGCAAGAGCAAGGTCATCAGGTCGTAACCGACGTCGCGGCTGGAACGCGGAGCAAATGCCGCGATGTCTTCCAGGGAACGGTCATTCTGGTTTGCCCACTGTTCGAGCAAAGACAGGTGCCCCGGGGAGACCGCCGCCACCACCTGCTCGTTGCCGAGGTGCCGTGAGGCACGGCCCGCTTGGGCAAGAACGGCCATGGACGCCAGGCGTTCCATGCGTCGGGCAGCGCGGGTCTTGTCGAAACGCTCTTCGGCGGTCCGTCGAGCCTGCACACCAAACTGGCGCCACTGCTCTCGCGCCCCGTCCTGCACCAAAGCTTCGGCAATCGCCGCGGTCTCTTCCGCGACGAGCTGCCCCGTCTGACCGGGTTCGATCAGTTCGGGAATCGGCGGACGGTGGCTGCCAAGAACGCCCTTCCCCATGGCCATCCATTCGCGAACTGCCCGGCAAGAAACGTCGGACCCCGGCACCAAGAACAGCGCGGCGTCACAGGCTGCCAGGGCATCGACGTATGCCTCTCCTTCCTGGTAGCCCGGTCGCAATACCAGGGACTCCAGACCCGCTTTGCGCACGGGTTCGTGGAGCAACTCTTCTTCATGAGTGCCACGCCCCAGTACCACCAGCTTGGGAGCATTGGGCACGTTCTTCATCTGACTCCACGCCTCCACCAGAAGCTCGTAGCGACGATGGGGCTGCACGCGGGCAACGATGCCCCAAGCGAAGTCGTCGGGATCCAGGCCAAGGTTGAGGCGTCCGCGTTGGGCGCGAGCGTCGTCGCTCTGGAAGCGTTCGAGGTCGACGCCGGTTTCCACGACTGCCACGGACCCTGCGGGCCAGCCCAGGTCCTGTTCGATCTTCGCGGCGAGGGCGGGAGAGGGAGCGACCACCAGCTGGCATTCTACGAGCAGGCGCTTCCGGGAGCGCGACAGGGGTTGCCGGTCGTGAACGGTTCGGATCACTGCCGGAGTCGGGCGAATCCGGCGGCACACGTGCCGAGCCACCACATGGTCTGAATCCAAATGAACGTGGAGAACTTCTGGAGGATGCGGCTGCAAGTGAGTGAGGACTTCCGCCGTGGCCCGCGGCGTGCGCAACGGGTTGCGATGCTTGCGCAGGTGGCGAAGCACGGTGTGAGGAACGCCGCGTTCGCGCGCGTGGCGCGCCACGATGTGTTCCAAGTCCGCATGCGGACAGTGGCCGAGCAAGACGTGAGAGTCAGATTGTTCTTCGGCAAGGTGCAGGACCGGTTCCGCGGGACCCGTCCATTTCCAGTTCCCGAACAAGTGAACGATTCGCATCAGTGGAGAGCCTCGTCCTTGATCTTGCGACGTCGTGTCAGGTCGCGCGCGGAATGACGCAGGTACCAGGCCGTCGTCCCGCCACATCGTGCCAGTTCCAAGAATCGCCGGACGAATGCCACTCGAGTGGTTCGCGAGACGCGTTCGGCGGGGAGGTCTCCCATCTGGGCCAAAGCACGGCTGATCCGGCGTGGAGTCCAGCGTCGCAGGGTCTGCACTCCGTCCCAGTCAACTACCTGGATGGTGCCGCGTTCCTCAACCAGCAGGTTCTTCGCAGACAGATCCGGGTGATAGACCTCGTGACGAATCAATCCCGCGAACAGCTGCGCCAGTGACTCGGCACCGCTTCGGAGCTGGTCTGGGGAGAATCCCCGGAACACTCTCCAGTGCAGAGGGGTCGTGTCTGTCAACGCCTCGCTCAGCAGGAAGGTGGAGGGGGTCGCGCGCACCAACGCCAGGGGGCGGGGCGTCGGGATGTCCCTGCCGCGGAGTGCGGCGGCGCCTTTCCAGGCACGCAGCCCTCGGGCGCCGTGGTTGGGTCCGCGATACTCTTTCACCACGACCTCGGGGCAGGCGCTGGAGGGATGGCGGGTCAGGCAGCTCTTGCGGCCGAAGCGAAGGATCGAGGGGGATCCTGCGGCCATCGAGTCCCGGTGAAGATTGAGCAGGCGCTGCATTTCTTCACGATCAAGAAGGCGATCCCTTGCCACGCGCGCGCCGTCGACTTCCTCCAGAGCAAACTGGGAGCCTCCCTGAATGGCTCGCGAGCTGCGGCTGCGCGCGCCACGTCGACGCTTGGTGTGCAGCGCCCTCAGGGTCTGTTCCGGAGGGGGCGCTGACTCGGGCAGGGCGTGGATCACCGAACGGACTTCGTTTTCGTCGAGGACGTAACGCAACGAATAAAGGTAGTCGGCAAGATCCTTGGCGCGAAGCTCCGGCGCCACGTGTCCCAAGTCCACCGCCAGTGGCACGTCGATTAGCCAAATCTGTCCTGCCGGACCCTCGGCCTCTCGAACCAGGACGTTGCCGCCATGGAAGTCTCGATGCAGGATGCCGTGTTCGTGGAGCGTGCACAGGTGGGTGGCGCCACGAACGATCGAGCGATGTTTCCACGGGTTCCCGTCTCCCGCGGTGTAGCGCGCTTCCAAGGAAGGCCCGAGAGCCGCGGCGCCGTGAATCTCTGCCGCAACGTAGAACGCTTCCTGGCATTTGCCGGCAACTCGACGCTCGCCGAAAGCCACCGGTTCGGGGACCGGCACTCCGAGTTCTTGAAAGCGTCGGGCGGCCTTGAATTCATCGCCGGCGCGGGAGGGAAACCACTGCTTCAGGGTTCCGGGCAATCCTGGTTTGCGTGGGTAGCGTTTCACCACCACGGCGCCCAAACCCGGGATCGGCGCGCGGTACACCTGGCGTCGCTTCGAATCTTTCAAGGAACGCCAGTGGGAGGGGACAGCATCCTTGGCGAGATCGGCGCCGACTTGGTGCAGGGTCTTGCGGTACCCTGGCACCGCGCGCCAGCGAATCCCTTCGGTTTCCAGCGTTTCGTAGTCCGGCATCGCCGAGATCTTATGCCTTCCACCAAGGGTTCGCGAAACAAGTCGGAGTTCGATTCATGAGGGTCGCGGTGAGAGAGACAAGGAGATCCGGTTGTCGCGTCCGCTGACCGTGTTGTCGCTGAACACCGAGCGGACCTGGCGGGGGGGGGAGGGGCAAACTCTCGCTCTTGCGACGGGCTTGCAGCGTCGCGGGCATCGCTCCGTGGTTGTTGCACAACCGGGGTCCCCGATGGCTCAGCGCTCCACCGAGGCCGGGTTGCCGGTGCAAGAGATTCGCATGGGCGGGGAGCTCGACCCGAGAGCGATCTTTGCGCTGCGCGGCTTGTTTCGGCGAGAACGACCCGACATCGTGCACATGCACACCTCCCACGCCCACACGTTGGGCGTGCTGGCGTCGTGGCTGGCGGGGCACGGGCGCCGCATCGTGTCGCGCCGCGTCGACTTCAGTATCTACCGTCACGCCATCAGCTTGAGCGGCCTGAAGTACCGCCACGGTGTGGACCGCTACATCGCGATTTCTGCGGCGATTCGAAATGCGCTGATCCAGGACGGCGTCAGTTCCGCGAGGATCTCCCTGGTTCACAGTGGCGTGGACCCGGATCGCTTTCAGGGAGGCAATGGCGAGCGCGCCCGCCAAGACCTCGGCGTTCCGGACAGAGCTCCTCTGGTCGGAACCCTGGCGCACTTCGGCTGGCACAAGTCGTTGGAAACCTTGGTCCAGGCGGCTGCCCCCATCGTTCAAGCCGTGCCGGAGGCGTGGGTGGCAATCGTCGGGGATGGCAGCTTGCGGCCCCAGCTCGAACAAGAGAGATCCCAAAGCGCGGCGGCGTCCCGCGTTTTGCTTCCGGGTTTTCGCAGCAACGTCGCCGACTTCCTCGCTGCCTTCGACGTGTTCGTGATGCCGTCGGTGATGGAAGGTCTGTGCACTTCGATCCTGGATGCATTTGCCACCCGTGTTCCGGTCGTGGCGAGCAACGTGGGAGGCATCCCGGAGCTGGTCGAAGACGAGAAAACCGGATTGCTCGCGGAACCAAAGAACGTTGAGTCCTTGGCGACTGCGGTGATCCGCGCGCTTCGGGACCCGACCTCAGCGTCCCAGCGGGCCGAGCAAGCCCACGCCAAGCTCATGCGGGGATTCACCGAGGACGCCATGGTCGAAGGCAATCTGCGCATCTACCGAGAGGTACTCGCTGCCCAAGGCAGTTGAGCACTTGTCGGTCGGAGGGACCCGGGTTACGCGGTGTGCGCGGGAGTCCTTGTGTTGCTGGGACTGGTCGAACGAGAGGCTTCGGTTGCCGGGGGCTTGGCAGCCCGAAAGAACTGGAGCATGGTCAGCAGCACGGAGGTCGCCAGCATCGCGGCCCCGACCGGTACCAGGAAGATGCCGAGTCCCGGATCGCCAGCATGGATAAAGACCCCTCCTAAGAAGAAGCCTCCGGGAAACAGCACACTGGCCGCGCTCAAACTCCGGGAGGCGAGCAGACGCCCCCGACCCGTCCAGCGCGGTACGTACTGCAGCGACGCTCCGAATCCCCAATGAATCACTGCCAAGGCGGCTCCGTGAGCGTGCGCCAGACTCCACATCAACCGCCGGGTCGAGTTGGACACGTCCAAGTACAACTCTGCCTTGAAGCCGTGCAAGGTTTCCAAGACCGAACCCAGGATCAAGAACACCAACAGCTGCACCCAACCCCAGCGGTAGTGGGTGAAGGCGAGCCGTCGGGTGTCGTCGTCCCTATTCGGCGAGGAAGATCGGCGTGTTGTCTCGGGTTCGTCGGAGTTCATGGATGGCTTGGGTGTTCAGGGAGCGAGGGCCTCGGAAGAGGGTCGCGGGAGCAGGAGCGGCGGCCTCGGGGTCCCGCTGCTGCACCCATTGCACGATGGTTTCGCGGGCAGCGCTCATCCGGGACGGACCGTCGCCGATGTAGTCGAAGGGAACGACCGCGTCTTCCCCGAGGAGTTGACGCAAGGACCGGTGAGCCACGAGTCGAATGGCGGGGTAGGGGTCCACCAGCATTTCAGCGAGGTAGGGAACCGTCCAGTCCCCCCCGGACGCCTCGACGGCCCAGGGTTGCCCCATGTGCCAAGCACTCACCACACGTTGCACGGCGTCTCCGCGCACTCCCCACAGAACCGAGGCGGCGACCTTCTCGTGGATCTGGTCCAGCTCCGGCACCGGAATCCCGTACCGCTGATTCAGGTGCCGGGCTGTCCACGCCAGGGTTTTGTCGAGATGACAAAGGTTGCAAGCATTGGGGCGATCCTTCGTCCCCTTTCCTGAGACGACGGGACTTTCGATCTTGTGAGTGCGAGCCGTGCCCAGCAGCGCGTAAGCGGAGTGAGGCATGTGACAATTCAGGCAGCGGCTCCCGGTACTTTCCGCGGCGTGGAACGTGTGTGCCTCGAGCTGATCCCGGTACTCGGTGTGACACGACAAGCAGCCTTCGTCGCCGCGTCGATCTTCGGCAATCTGGTCCACGGGATCTTCGGAATGCATCGAATGGCACGACACGCAAGTCATGGTGCCGCGGAGGTAGCAGGCGGACTGGATGGTGTCGCCGTACTCTCGTCCGGCGATCCGAGAGGCCCCATCGGGCCACTGGAAGCGCGATTCGACTTCGGGATCGGCACCGACGAAGTGTTGTTCCATGCGATCGCCGGGAACAAACCCAGGACCGGTCGCGAAGTACGTTTCCGGACTTTTGGGAAGCGCGTTGGAGTGGCACTGGCCACACACTGCGACGGATTCTTTCTGTCCGAGCTTGGCCGGATTGACGATGGTCGACCCGTGCCCGGAGTCGCCTCGGCTCAGGTAGCGATGCAAAGGATTCTTGTTGGCTTCGACATGGTCGCGAGATGGTCCGTGGCATGCGCCGCAGGCGATGCCGAGTTCGGCCACGTGACTGTCCCATTCGTGGGTTGCCGAATCGCGACGAGGCTCCGGGGCCACGCTATGGCAGCGCAAGCAGCTGTGGTTCCAGATGGTGGTGGGCTGGCCAACCCCCTCGGGCCGCAACGCCGTGTTTTCCGAGGGCACCCATCGCTGCTCATGGATCTCGTAAACCCACGGGAATTGCTCGAGGGATCCATTCTCTCCCTCGGCCCAACACACTTGCTGATGCCGGGAGCCGGTCAGCATGACCACCTCGCGGGTACGCTCGCCGTTCCCTTCGTTTGCGGGATCGACAGGGGCGGATGAGGAAAAGGAATCGCGTCGCCCGTCGAGGGGCGGGGCCATCCGGTCCGCGGGAAGGGTGTGGGGAGATGACGATTGCGTGGGGTGGCCTCTCGATGGCTGACGGGGGACATGAGACTTCCCCGCAGGCTCGCTTGGCCGATTCGGAGACAGCTCGGTCCAGTAGAAGCGGTCGCCGCGTCGATCCAGGCGCACCATTCGATCGCCTGACTGCAAGGTTTGCCCGTCAAACGGGCCGAGCACCGTTCGCGGATTGGCCTCTTGGGTCATCGTTCGGTGGAAGCTGCGATGCCAAGTCGCGTATTCGCGGGGATGACATGCCTGACAGGAACTGGAGGGCGCCCAATGCCTGGTCGACTCATCGGCGCGGGGGAGCGCTTCATGGTGGGGGCCGTCACTTCGTTCCAGGAACGCCAGAGGCAAGCCAAAGCACGCCAAGACCGGAATTCCCAGGACCGCCCTTGGCGACTTTGCCAACGGGCGGAGCCAGAAAGAAACGGTGACAGCGAACAAAGCAAGAAGCGCAACCGCTTCGGGCAGGTGGTTCAACACAGGCTCCGTGGGCCAATCCTTCTTCGGGAGTCAGAGTTGTCAGAGTTCTGGTGCCACTCCTCGAGCCAATTTCTTCCTGCCCATCCCTTTGCAACGTCCGAACAGACCTACGGTCGTTCGTTGACAAAGTTGGACTCCATCGGGCGAAAGGTTGTTCCGTGATGTCGGAAAGGGAACACGGATTTGTGAAAGGTGCTTCTCGCTGTTTGAAAAACAACGTCAGAAAAGCAACAGCGATCAAGGGACTGGTCGGTCGTGGATCGCGCTGTTGCAAGTGCAACATGGAGGACCCGACAGCTTGCTGTTGCGATAGCAACAGCATTCGCTCGGTTGCTTTTTCAACCTCTTCGGGCTCTTCGCGCCGATCTCGGTGTGCGCCTGCTTCCTCTTGGCAAGGGTGTCGACCGAGAGGAGAAGCTCATGAGAAGGGCTTCTGAAACGTTCTGCGCTTTGCAAGGAGTCGGTCGCCTTGGACCGAAGCGCGATGGGCGCGGACTCACTCCTCGAGGCGAGAAGGGCAGAGCTCTTGGAGGCGGCATTCGCCGCATTGAGGTCTTCGTGCGATGCAGACCTTGCGCCCGTGCCAAATCAAGCGGTGCGAGAAGTTGATCCACTCCTTGCGGGGAATGCGCAACTGCAGGTCCTTCTCGATTTTTACCGGGTCTTTCTGGTTGGTCAGCTGGAGCAAGTTGGAAAGGCGGGTGACATGGGTGTCGACGACCACACCTGCGGTGATCCCGAACGCGGTGCCGAGGACCACGTTGGCGGTCTTGCGAGCCACTCCAGGAAGCTCGACCAGCTCTTCGATGGTGTTGGGGACGAGGCCTCCATGCTGTTGTTCAATTCGCTGGCAGGCGCCGCGAATGTTGCGAGCCTTGCTGTTGAAAAAACCGGTCGAGCGGATGTCTTGTTCCAGTTCCCCGGGTGGGCTCGCGGCAAACTCGGCGGCGGTTCGGTACTTACGGAATAAGGCCGGAGTCACCATGTTGACTCGTTCGTCGGTGCACTGGGCCGACAGAATTGTTGCCACGAGTAGCTGCAGCGGGTTGTCGTGATGGAGAGCGCACTCCGGGTCGGGATAGAGCTGGATCAGGATCTTCAGGATCTCCCCGATTCGTTCTTCCTCGGCCGCATCCAGGCGGGGGAGTTTCGGCAGGGTTTTCTTGCGGTGTCCACGGCCAGACTTCTTCTTGCCGGACTTTTTCGTCGGCTTGGAACGGCTCGACTTCTTCTTTGCGGCGGGCTTCTTCTTGGAGGTGGTTGCGCGACCCACTTTCCTTCTTGTTGCCGACTTCTTCTTGTTCGTCGACTTGCGTCCGACCGCCGTTCGGGAAGCGGAGGAGGCCCTCTTCTTGGTTTTCTTCTTCTTGGCCACCGGGAAATCCAAGATCCAAAGTTCGGGTGAATTGTCTCGAGAGAAACGAGACACGAAGCCTCGATGCTATCATCCGGGCTCTTCGAACACGGTCTCCACGAAGCGGCGAGCCCAGATCATTCGTGAAGGCCGTTGCGAGAACGAGCCAAGGTTTGACCAGAGGAAGGTCCCATGGCTGTTCGCTGTAGGACTTCACCAATGATCCGGGCGAGTGATGCCGAACTGCGAGTGATGCCGGACAAGATCGAATTTCGCCTGAATGTTGACACGCTCCCTCGGGAGTCGGGTTCATGACAGACGTCTCCGTGGTCATCCCTACCTGGAACGCAGGGCCCTTGTTCCAGCGTACGCTGGACAAAATCCGTGAACAGCGAGACTGTGGGGAGGTCGACCTGGTCGTGGTCGACAGCCAGAGCAGCGACGGCACGGTCGCCATGGCGCAAGAGGCCGGAGCCCGGGTGCGGACGGTCTTGCGCGCGACGTTCAATCACGGCCTGACTCGCAATCTGGGTGCCGCGTTGGCAAAGGGGCAAGCGGTGGCGTTCTTGACCCAGGACGCGGAGCCGGCCAACGACCGCTGGTTGGCGAATCTTCGTGAGGGGCTGGAAGGCGAGCGCGTGGCAGGAGTCTACGCCCGGGTTCTTCCGCGACCGGATTGCTCGCCTCTGGTGGAGCGGTCGGTACGCAACGACCTGGTTCACTCCCCTCACCGTCTTCTCAAGCCCGGCGAGCCGGAGCGCATCGAGGCCATGAGCCCGTTCGAGCGACGGGTGTTCTTTCACTTCAACAACGTCTCGTCCATGGTTCGACGAGAGGTGTTGAACGAGATCCCGTTCCCGGACATCCCGTTTGGAGAAGATCTCGCATGGGGGGGAGCGGTCTTGCGGGCGGGCTGGAACCTGCTCTATGAGCCCCGAGCCGTGATCATCCACTCCCACGAAAGTCGCCTGTGGGAGGACTTCTCCCGGCATCGCAGCGACGCGGTGTTGATGCGCACCCTCTTCGGGTTCCGCAATCGAGATGGGCTCCACGACAGCCTGCCGGCCTGGATCCGTGAGGTCCGCGCCGACTCTCGGTTCTTGAAGAACCGCGGACTCGGCCGCAGTGCTTGGCTGAAGTGGATCACCTACTCCTGCCTCCTTCGGGGGTTCCAAATCGCGGGACAATTGGCGGGTTCCTACCGTCCCGTGGTGGTGCCGCGCTTCGACGCCTCCCTGCCCGTGGTGGAAATGCGGTCGGAATAGTCTGGGATAAGGCGTGGGCAATTACCTGGCATAGGTATGCAGTTGTCCGCAAGAATATCTTTGCTCTCGGCAATTCCCGTTTTCGGGAATAATCCCCGCGACTCGACGCGGAAGGAACCCGGTCCCGCCAGGACTCTCTTCACGATCCACTCAGACACCCGGCGCCGGGATGCCGATGCTCCGGCCTGTCCTCCCCGCGAAGCCAACGTCGCGTCCGGACGATTTCATGAAGAGTGTGGAACCAAGTCTTCGTGAAGCGCCTGGACGAGGTGCCGGGAATGGCTTCGATTCCCGTAGCGCCAGAAACTCGATCCGAAGATGCTCTTCAGGGGGAATGGGATGACTCGCAAGATCTTGATCATGGGGGCCGCAGGCAAGGACTTCCACGTCTTCAATACCTGCTATCGCGACAACGCAGACGCCAAGGTCGTGGCCTTCACGGCAACGCAGATTCCACACATCGAAGGTCGCCAGTATCCGCCGGAATTGGCGGGCAGCGCCTATCCCGAAGGAATCCCGATCCATCCGGAAGAAGAGCTGACCGATCTGATCAAGCAGCACGGCGTCGACGAAGTGGTCTTTGCCTACTCGGACGTGTCCCACGAGTACCTGGCCGAAAAGTCGAAGCTGGTGGAGGGGGCTGGCGCGAAGTTCTCCACGTTCGACGTCGATGGCACCATGCTGAAGTCTACCAAGCCGGTCGTTGCGGTTTGTGCGGTGCGCACGGGATGTGGCAAGAGCCCGACCACCCGCCGCGTGCTGCGAGCCCTGAAGGACCAAGGCGTCAAAGCGGTGGCGATTCGCCATCCCATGCCCTACGGAAATCTGGCCGCCCAGGCGGTGCAACGCTTCGGCGAACTTGGCGATCTCTCGAAGCACGAGTGCACCATCGAAGAGATGGAAGAGTACGAGCCGATCATTTCCGAAGGCTTCGTTGTCTATGCCGGAGTGGACTACGCCCGGATCCTTGCCGAAGCAGAAAAGGAAGCAGACGTCATCATCTGGGACGGCGGCAACAACGACACACCGTTCTACAAGCCGGACCTGTGGGTCACCGTGGCCGACCCGCTGCGCGCCGGTCACGAAAACGACTACTTCCCTGGTTCCATCAACTTCCAGCGCTGTGACGTGATTCTCGTCAACAAGGTCGATCGTGCGTCCAAGGAGCAGATCGATCAGATCCTGGCCAGCGCCAAGGCGAGCAACGCCAACGCCACCATCGTCCAGTCCGAGTGCCAAATCACGCCGGAGGACGAATCCCTGATTCGCGGCAAGCGCGTTCTGGTCGTCGAAGATGGTCCGACGCTCACCCACGGTGAGATGACCTTCGGTGCCGGGACCGTCGCCGCGGAACGCCTGGAAGCGAAAGAAATCATCGATCCCCGATCCGCCGCCGTCGGCGAGATCAAAGAAACCTTCGAGAAGTATCCGGCCCTCGGCACTCTGTTGCCGGCGATGGGTTACGGGCAGAACCAGGTCAAGGATCTCGAGACCACGATCAACGGCGTGGACTGCGAGTCGGTCGTGGTGGGAACTCCCATCGACCTGGCGCGCATCGTCAAGATGAACAAGCCCTCGGTGCGGGTCCGCTACGAAGTCGTTGAAACCACCAAGCCGGACCTTGCCGACCTGCTTCGCGATCGCATCGTGTCCAAGAAGTGAACTCGCCGGAAGATCCGGTTCTTCGATGATTTCCCTCCCGGCGAGTGAGCGCCTTGCTTGCTCGCCGGGTTCATGAGATCCACACCCACTTTCAACCAAAGGCGAATCTCAATGAAGCGCGACTTTCTTTCGACCCGCGAGTGGAGTCTCGAGGAACTCGACGACTTGCTGCAAAGAGCGTTGCGCATCAAGGGCGGGACGGACATCCCGGACTTTCGCGGAAAAGTCATGTCGCTGCTGTTTTTCAACGCTTCGGTGCGGACGCGGATGTCGTTTGAGTCCGGCATGTCTCGGTTCGGCGGGCACGGGGTGTACGTGCAGCCCGGCAAGGACACCTGGGTTTTCGAACACCGCGATGGCATCGTCATGGACGGGAACACTCAGGAACACTTGCGCGAAGTGGCGCCGGTCATGTCGCGCTTCGCTCACGTCATCGGGATTCGCAAGTCGGACTTGATCACCACGTCGTCGACGACCGCGGACGTGGAAGGTTCCTGGAGTGACGTCAAGCAGGATCCGTTCATGCGGGCCTTCGCCAAGCACGCGACGGTGCCCGTGGTGAACATGGAATCCAACATGGAGCACCCCTGCCAAGAGCTGGCCGACCGCATGACCCTGGCGGAGAAGATCCCTGAGCCGAGAGGCAAGAAGTACGTCCTGACGTATTCCTGGCACCCCAAGTCGCTGCCCCTCGCCACCCCTCACTCCCAGGTACTGAGCGCCGCGGCGCTCGGGATGAACGTAGTGCTGCTTCGGCCCGAAGGCTGGGACATGGACCCCGAGGTCACGGATGCCGCCCGGGAGCGCGCCGAAGCTCGCGGGGGCAGCCTGGAGATCACCGACGACATCGAGGGCGCCTACGACGGGGCGGTGGCGGTTTGTGCCAAAGCCTGGGGAAGCATGAGCTATTACGGGAGAGCGGAGGAGGAGTCCGAGGCCAAAAAAGCCCAGCGGGGCCGCTGGATCGTGGATGCGGAGAAGATGGCGCGAACGGACAACGGAGTGTTCATGCACTGCCTGCCCGTGCGTCGAGGGGTCGTCGTCACCGACGATGTGCTGAATCACCCCAACTGCGTCACCACGGACCAGGCCGAGAACCGCCTCTGGGCCCAGGTCGGATTGCTCACCAAGCTACTCCAGGAGTGACGCATGAAGAGGTCCATGTCGGCGGGGGGGAACGGAGAGCTGCGGAGTTCTCGTTCGACGAGTGGAAGCCCCGTGTCGGACGCGGACCCCTATCAAGTGCGCCGATCGCGCGTCTCGGACGTGCGGCACATTCCGCGATTGCAGGAACTCCTGTTCGAGGCCTGGCGCAGCGGAGCCATTGTGTCGCGCCGATCCCCTGCGGAGCTGGAAGCGGCCATTCGGGATCGCCGAGCCGTGTTCGCCATGCGTGGAGAACTTCTCATTGGCGTGGGGATTGCCCATCCGTGGCAGGAAGACCGCTTCGTCAGCCATTCTGAAATGGTCGTGGCGAGAGGATTTCGGCAACGTGGATTGGCCCGGCGCATCAAGAGCAAGCTCATCGAGATCTCTCGGCGTCGTTGGCCGGGCGCCATCATCCTGAGCCTGACCCTGTCCCCGGAAATCGAGAAGCTCAACAAGTCGAGCGGCTACGAGCCGGTTCCCTATTGCGACCTGCCCACCGATCCTGCGTTCTGGCGGGGTTGTGACGGTTGCGTGCACTACGGTCACTTGAAACGCAACCAGTACCAGGACTGTCACTGCTGGGCGGGGTTGCTGACTCCCCCGGGCGTGGAACGCGACCGAGTCGTTCCCAAGGACGCATTGAAACGTCCCGAGAACGACTCGTTCTATTCCAAGCGCCGTCTGGGTTGAGCGCCCGGATCGAGAGCCCGAATCCCGGAAACTGTTTCTGAGGGCTTTCCTCTATTCGGTGAGTTCCTCGTCTCGGACGATGACGAGAGCGGAAGCTTCTCGAAGCGCCGTGAAGGGGAGACCTCATGGAGTCCAGTGCCAATCGTGAACTCCTGGACAGCATCTTGGCCCAGGATTCGATTCCGACGATTCCAGCGTTTGCATTGCAAGTGATTCAGGTGTGTTCCGATCCGGAGGCGGGATTGCCCGACGTGGCGGTTCTGGTGCAAAACGACGCCGCGACATCGGCGAAGCTCTTGCGCCTGGCGAACAGCGCCTTCTACGGTCAAGCGCGCGACGTTTCCTCGGTGCCCTCCGCAGTTTCTCTGCTCGGCATGAACACGGTTCGCATGATCAGCGTGGCGACCGCATTGATCGGTGGACTGGAAGGGGCCAGCGCTCCGGGCTTCGATCGCAAACGGTTCTGGAGGGGATCCCTGGTCGCCTCTTTGGCTTCTCGGCGACTCGCGGAGCGGACCCAGATCATTTTGGGAGACGACGCCTTCATTGCCGGATTGTTGCAGGACGTCGGGGTTTGCCTGATGCACCGGACCCTGGGCGATCGTTACACCCACGTTTGGGATGACTCTCGTTCCAACCCCACCCGGCTGGCGGATCTCGAGCGCTCCCAGTTCGGCTTGACTCACGCCGAAGTCGGCTCTCACCTGTTGCGGTCGTGGAACTTCCCGGACACTCTGGTGGAAGCGATCCTGCATCACGAGGACAGTGACTTTCTCGAGACCACCGCTTCCGACGCGGCGTTGACCGCAAATCTCCACGTGAGCGAGGCCTATCGGGCGGTCTTCGACACCGCTTCGCCGGCCGCGGTGAAAGAACTCCACCAGCGCGGCGCACGACTCCTCGGCCTTTCCGAAGAAGATGCCACGACGACCATGGGTTTCGTCGAGAGCAACCTCACCAGTCTCTCTTCTGCCCTGCAGCTCGACATTGGCGAGGGGGGAGTCACCGAAGCACGCCGCGATGCCACCCGGATGCTGGTCGACTTCATTCTCGACACCCAGCCCGAAGCACCGGCGGTCCCCGAGCCGGGAGATCGCCGCTCCGGCGCGGGGATGACGGTGTTCAGCGTGCGGATCGATGGCTGGGCCGACCTGTGCCAGGCCCACGGCCTCCCGGCGGCGTCCAAGGCTCTGGACGCAGGCGCCAGCGCCATCAACAGCGCCCGAAGGGTGTCGGACATGTTGCTCCACTGGAGTGAGGATGAGTTCGTGGTCGTGGCGCCCTTGTGCTCCGGAGACGGCGCGCAAACTCTCGCGAGCCGTTTCGAGGAAGCGCTGAAGCGAGATGCGGACAAACGCGCGATCCCGGTGACGTTCAGCATCGGGGGGGCCTGGTCGCGGTCTCACGAGGATCGCTCCGCATCGCGGATGATTGACCAGGCACGCAAGCTGATGCAGGCGGCCACCGACAACGGGGGGGATGGGATTCGGGTCGCGGAACTGGGTGCGGGAGCATTGCAGCCGGTGGAGTGAGATCAGGCCTCACCGGCTCTGGCCTCACGTCAGGATTCGAGCACCCGTCGCGGGTACCATCTTCGAGCAACGATTCTCTCCCCGCTCGTAGGTTGTTCCCGATGCACCATGCAATCGAATTCGACCGCGTCTCCCATCGCTACTCCGGTGTGGACGCAATCCGTGAACTCGATGTGAAGGTGCCCTCGGGCTGCTTGTTCGGGTTGATCGGGCGAAGTGGCGCGGGGAAGACGACCACCTTGCGCATTCTGCTCGGCTTCCAGCAGCCGCGTCACGGGCAGAGCCGCATCCTGGGAGTGCCTTCCCGTCACCTGTCGCGGCTCGCCGGCAAGATTGGCGTGACTCTGGACCGTCCTGCGCTGTTCCCCCATCTGACTGTTCGCGAGCACCTCGTTCTCCATGGACGTGCTCACGGTCGACGAATCGACGGCCAAGGGATTCTCGAGCGGCTCGATCTTGCCCGGCTCGACCGACAGCGGGCCTCGCGGCTTTCGGCGGGGGAGCGTCAGCGACTTTCCTTGGCGCGGGCTCTCGTCCTCGAGCCCGAGGTCTTGATTCTGGACGAGCCGTTGGTGCATCTCGATCCGTCTTCCGCGGCACAGGTCCTGGAGGTGCTTCGAGGGGAGGTCGATCGCGGGTGCACCGTGTTCCTGTCGAGTCATCAGCTCGCTTACGTGGAACGAGTGGCCGATCGTCTCGCGCTCCTGGATCACGGGGAGATTCGACTGCATGGCGCGGTGGATGAGTTGTTGCAGGACTGTGATGCCTGGTTGCGAATTCGCGCCTGGCCCCGAGAGCGCGCGCGCGACATTCTCGAGACCCATCCGTTGGTCGAGGAGATTGCCGAGGACCGCTCGGGCGACGGACTTCGCCTTCGCTTGCGCGAATCGTCTCCGGAGCAGGTCAATGCGGCCTTGATTCGGGAGGGGGTCCACGTTGGCCTGCTTGCGCCAGCCGAGTCGAGTCTCGATGACCTGTTCCTGCGCTCGATCCAGAACGGAAGAGGACCGTCGTCTTGAACCTGTGGAACTCCACCCGCGCGGAGCTGGGTCGTTTGAGTCGCCGACGAGCAGGCTGGTTGCTGGTTCTGCTTCCCGCGTTGATCGCAACCCTGCGAATCGTCGGATCGACCAACCCGCCAGCCGATGGTGACGAAGCATCGACCAATGGGTTCGTCCCGCTCGCGGACGGTTTGCACGCGGGGGGCGCGATGCTGACCTTGGTCGTGGTTCTGATTGGTTCTCTACTGGTGGTCCGGGAGAGGGAGTCCGGGAGCTTGGGGCTGGCCAGCCTGATCTGCTCTCGGGGTGGTGTGTTCCTGTCGAAGATGATGACCCTGTCCTTGATCGTGCTCGGGATGACGATTGTTTGGGCCGGGAGCGCGGTGGCGGTCGCGGCGTCTTGTTTCGAGCTGGGACCGATCGTCGAGGACGGCTTCGAGATGGCCACGGCGCAGGAGTTGTGGAGGGACGTGGCTTTCTCCGTCGCCGCTGCCTTGCCCTCCTGGATCGCGATTGGCAGTTTTTCGCTCCTGATTTCGACCAGCGTTTCGACCACGGGTGCGGCGGTGGCCATCGGCTTGATTCCCCTGGTGTTGTTCGACTTCGTCCAGGGGCTCCTGGGAGACTCGTGGCGACACGTGTTCTTCACTCACCTTCCGTTTCTTGGAGGGGATTCCCCGCTCGCCATGTTGCCGGAGATTGCTCGCGGCTACTCGGATGTGTTCTTCGAGCCGGGTCAACTGATGCATGCCAGCACCGTGTCTCTCTGGCAGGGAGCATTGCTGATCGGGATCGGTTGGTGGTGGACCCGGAAGCGAACCTTGGCATGAAGCCGACGACTCTCTCGAAGAGCTTCCCTCGAGGAAAGAAGAGGACCCTGATGACAACTCGGCGACTTCTGGCAGGGGTCGGCTGTTTCCTAATGATCGGATGCGTTCAATGGGAACAGCCCGTGCCGGCTTTGGAAAGGTTGCCAGGGACTTCTTCCTCGACTGCGGAAGGACCCTCCAACGCGGCCTTTGTGGGGCTCGAGCTGGAAGAGAGTCTGGCGAGCTCCTTGGAAGCGATGAGCTTCGAGCCCGGACTCTCGGTGGTTTCCGTGGCGAAAGGATCGCCGGCCCAGCTCGCTGGAATTCGTCGAGGAGATCGAGTGGTTTCGGCGGAGGGAGTCGAGCTCGAACGAGTCGATCAATGGGGGGCGCTCCTGGAAGCGCGCGGCGCGGGGGACACGCTGACGCTGACCGTGGAGAGAGGTTCGGGACTCCGTGACGTCGCCCTGACGGTGGCGGCTGGAGGGGGAGGCGTCTTGCCGGTCCCGATCCGCCACCGCGAGCTCTGGAAAGGGCGGCTCGAGGCCCGGTCCGAGCTGATCCAGGTTGCCGGTCAAGAACGCATGGCGGCGCGGGTCGTGACTCTTCTCCCCGAGAGCCCGTTCGAGTCCTTGGCCTGGACTTCAGACACGGTGGTGCTCGGCGCGCGAGGGCAACCGGTGGCAGGAGCGGCCGAACTCGTGGAAGTGCTGGCACGCTCGGAGTTTGGAGAAGAGGTCGAGTTCGAGTTCCTCGATGGGGGACAGAGCACCACGGCAACGGTGGAACTCTGGGCTCCTCCAAGGCACCTCACCCGGTTGGCGGTGCCGATCTTGTTCGGATACCAGGCGACCGCGAACGACGAGGAGACCGAGTTCACCCTGCTCGACCTGTGGATCTTCTCTTTGTTTCAGTATGAGCGAGAAGGCCAGACCCGTTCCTATCGATTCTTGCGCTGGTTCGAGTACCAATCGGGAGTGGGAGAGCTTCTCGAGGTGACCGAGGGTGCCTCCACGGGTGACGCCCCATGAATGCACTCCGCGTCTTGTTCCTCTTTCTCGCGGCAGCCCCCGGAGGAGCCGCACAGCTCGACTTCCAGGAGTCCTATCTGAGCTGGGAAGTGAAGGAGTTCGACTGCCATGTGGTCGATCAGGACCAGGATGGCCGTCAGGATCTGATCGTCTCCCTGCTTGACGAGGATCGCCGCCGCCGACTGGAACTTCGTCGACAACGCGCCGACCAGAGCTTCCCGGTAGAAGCGGATTGGAGCATGACCATTCCGCCGGACGCGGTCTGTTTTTCCGTGGTGGACGTTCGAGAGGACCCTGGCCGAGAAATTGTCCTTCACACGGGGCGCGCGATTTTCTCGGTGTCCCCGACGGAGTCTTCCTTGCGGGGGAACCTTCGCAAAGAGCGGAGCATGGAGCTGTTCCCGAATCTGGCCGAGGACGGTCCCCTGTCTCGTTGGGAGCTTGTCAAAGATGTCGACGGGGGCGAGCAGGAAGAACTGCTGGTGGTGAGCGAGGGACAACTCGTTCTTCTGCGGCCGAGTTTCTCGGCCGAGGAAGACGCAGAAACTCTCCCTGAGATCCGCCGCATCTCGTGTCGCGAAGCGCAGGCATCTCGCCCCTCCGTGGCCACCTTCTTCGCCGGTGGTTCGGGCGACGACCGAGACGAGGAAGAAGTCCAGTTGCGACCGCCGTTCTTTCTCTCCTCTCCGTCTTCGATGTCGGCGTTTCCCGCTCAGCAATGGCTGGACAACCAGGCCAGCTGGGAGGTTCCGTTCCTCGAGGACTGGGACGGTGATGGACGACTCGACCCGGTGTTCTTCGGATCCGAAGGCTTCGAGGTGACCGGGGCCGAGGGAGAGAGTCGCACGTTCTCGCTGCCCGAGGCTCTCGAAGATCCGGACGAGTGGCAACCTCGCCTGTTGGACTTCGATGGGGATGGCCGGGTCGAAGTGATTGCGATTCGCGACGATGACGAAGAGCATGTCTTCCTGCTCTTCGACCGATTGGCGGACGGGAATCTCAAGGAACGTCCGGTGGCTCGGGTGAAGCTCTCCAGCTTGGGCGCCGAGTTCGAAGAGCGAGACGTCGATGGAGACGGGATCCTCGATCTGGTGGCGCGTCAGTTCGACATCCCGTCCGGGTTGACTCAAGCCAGCAATGTTCGCATGGACCTTACGCTCCAGGTGTACCGGGGGCAGGCCGGTGGAACGTTGGAGCGGCGACCGAAGTGGAAGTTCGAGCGCAGCTTCGATCCCGATCAGATGGGCGATTCCGGGGACGACCAGATCATGGATCTGTCCGGAGACTTCGATGGCGACGGGCTCATGGACTTGCTGGTTCTGGAGCCGGGAGGAGCGTTGGAGATCACCGCGTTGCGGAATCGCTCCGATCGTTGGGAGCTGGAAGATGAACCGCTGGTTCGATACCAGCCGACCTCCCGGATCGAGGACGCCTCGGTGGAAGTGTTGAACGCCGACTCGGTCGCCGACTTGATCTTGAAGCATGAGTCGGCACTGACGATCTTCGTGTCCCGACCGGGGAATCAACGGTGAGGAACGAATTCTTGAAGCATGGCATTCTGACGATCGGCATCGCCGCCAGCAGTTTCGGCGCCGCCGAGGTGAGCGAAGAGCGAGGGGTTCGCGAGGTGTCGTTCACCTTTGAAGAGCCGGTGCTTGGCATTGAGCTGTGTGATTTCGGTGGCGACGGCTGGCGCGACCTCGTGGTGGCGTGGGACGACGGTCTTCAGATCATTCCTTTGACCGCGGAAGGGCCGACCGGCAAAGACTGGACGATTCCTCGCGGTGATTCCCGAACTCTGGTGTTCTGCGTGGGCGAGATGGCCCAAGGACCCGAGTCGTTGTTCGTCCTTCGCGACGGCGGGCGAGTGTTTCGGCATGACGGTCCCGAGGTTCCCGAACAGCCGGTGGTCGAGGATGCGGCGGTCACTCTTCCCCTCGGGGTGTATCCCGTGGCCTTTGCCCAGGAGTTTCAGGTCCCCGGGCGACTGGATCTGGTTCTCCCTCGACGGGACGGACTCAAACTCTACCTGGGGAACGAGGACGGATTTCGTCCTGGGCCTCAGGTCCGGTATCGGTCGGGAACGTTCCTCTCCGTCCCGGACCTGGAGGATCTGCCCGCGGAAGTCGAGCAGACGTTTCAGGTGCCAGCCTTCGAATGGAGCGACCAAAACGGAGATGGCCACGCCGACCTGAGCTTCGCCGGGTCCGATCTCGTGCAGTGTTTCTGGACCGATGCCGAGGGCAGCCTCCCGGAACAAGCGACGTTCGAGATCGACCTGGAGCAGCTGCGCAAGGCGCTGGGCGTCGACATGGAAAAACTCGATCCCTCGAACATGTTCGCGGCCTTGGAGGGAGTCGTCTCCCAACAGCTCCAGGACCTCGACGGGGATTCGCGAACGGACCTGCTGCTGCGCGAAGGCGGCAAGGTGGCGGTGTACGAAGGGGGGCTCCAGGGAGTCGACCGGGAGACCGCGCGGCAGGTGCTGAAGATCAGCGGGAATCTGCTGGCCGCTTTTGCGGCGGATGAGAACGCCGATGGTCGCCCAGACCTTTGCTTGCTGCGGATCGCCAAGGTTTCCCTGGCCGAACTCCTGCTGTGGGTGGTCATTGGCGGAAGCCTCGATTTCGAGCTGTTCGCCTACCACCAAGTCGAGCGCCTCCGGTTTTCCGATCGACCGTCGTCTCGCCGCGAGCTCACCTTGTCTTTGCCTCCCCTGCGGAAAATGGAGGACGTCATGAAGGAGCCCGCCGACCGCATGCAGGTGCGCATGAGAACAATTCCCGTGCCCCTCGACTGGGACGGAGACGGAGAGCGGGACGACGCCGCCTTCCTCGACCAAGACGGCGACCTCACCGTCTATCGCGACCTTTGCGAGAGCGAGATCCCCCTCGATTCCGAGCAGGCCTGGCTCGGCACCTTGAACCGGTACGACTCCCGAGTGGATGGCGGTGACGCCCTGACCATCGACTTCGAAGAGTTCATGGACTGGACGCCGATTTATGGCTCCCCACTCTTCGACGCCGCGGCCGACCTGGCTCCTGATGTTCGACTTCCGTCCGTGCCGCAGCCGGAGGCCGATCACTTCCTGTTCCGCGTCGACCTCGATCGTGACCGCCGCGACGATCTGGCCTTGGTGGTCCAGGAATCCGAGACGACGGTTCTTCAACTGCTGTCGCGTCTTGGGGAATGAGCTTGAACGAAATCGTGACGATCCTTTTTTGGGGAATAACCTCCGTGCATCGATTCCTCCTGATCCTGACGATACTGACCACCGTTGTCGCCTCACCCGTCGAGTCGGTCCGGGCGTTGCAGAAACCAGATTCTTTCGCCCGGATTCAGGAGCTTCGAACTTCCGAGACCGGCAAGTCTGACCAGATCGGTCGTTGTGTTTTGCTGGATGGCGGGGTGGCGGTGGTCGCTGGCCAGGGGGAAGACGAGGTTCCGGTCGTGGATGTGTTTCGGACGGACGGTTCCGTGTGGGTGTTCGAGCAGAGACTCGTTTCCGAAGGAGGGCAGAGAGATGGGTTCGGGGATGCTCTTGCCATGCACGGTGACCGGCTGGTCATCGGAGCTCCCCGGGAGGTGA
Organism: Planctomycetota bacterium; assembly: GCA_028289345.1. Lineage (GTDB taxonomy): Bacteria > Planctomycetota > B15-G4 > B15-G4 > SIAN01 > JANQQL01. The sequence continues at coordinate 221,648 of JANQQL010000042.1, forward strand.
ACGGTGCTGGCTCGGCGTATGTCTATCGCCGTGATGGCAAGGACTGGGTGCTCGAGCAAAAGCTCATCGCCATCGATCGAGCGAAGGGGGACCAGTTCGGCGGCTCGGTGGCCGTTGGTGCGGACGTGATCATGATCGGTGCGGTGGGACACGCCGAGCACGGAGAGAGCTCGGGGGCGGTCTACGTTTACCGCTTCGACGGCTCGCGATGGGGCGAGTCGCAGGTGCTCCACGCGAGCGATGGACAGAGCGGAGACCTCTTCGGTCAAGTCTCCCTGGGGTCGGGCATTGCTGCCATCGCCGCGTTTGCCGATGACGAAGACACTGGCAGTGTCTATGTCTTTCGCTTCGAGGGGGACCAATGGATCGAAGAGCAGAAGCTCGTGGCAAGTGATGGCGAGCCGGAAGATCTCTTCGGATGGTCCGCGGCGGTCGGCCAGGATGTGATCGTGATCGGTTCGCCGCATGACTTTGATGACGACAAGTACCTTGGGGCCGCAAGGGTCTACCGATTCACTGGTTCCACGTGGGAAGAAGAGCAGAAGCTCATGGCGAGTGACGCCATCCCGGGAGAGTTTGGAGACTCCGTGGCTTTGAACGGCGACACGATCGCTGTCGGTTCACCTTTTCACGATCTCCAAGGGGCCGTGTACTTGTATCGATACACGGACGGCACTTGGGTCGAGGTGGCAAAGCTCGTCGCGAAGCGCCGAGTGAGGGCAGCGGAGTTCGGACAGTCGCTTTCGATGAGTGCGGATGTCTTGGCGATCGGGTCTTGGAACGAGTCTTGGGGCTCCGGGGCTGTGGTCCTCCACGCGCTCACCCATCCGAAGGAAGCTTCCGCGGAAGAGACTCACTGAGTTTTCCGGCTCACTCCGAAGACGGGATCTCGACGATGCGGACGACGTCGAAATGCATGGCCTCGGGAGCCCCGGCTTCGGAGTCCCACGGAGCAAGTCGATCGTCGAGAACCGGATGAGTTCGATTCTGATATCGAATCCGTAGGTTCTCCAATTCAGTTTCCTGAAGTCCCGCGGCCGTCAAGTCGCACCGGGCGGTGGTGCGTCGGGTCGGACCGCGCAACTTGATCTCTGTCGGGGAATACTGCACCCCATCCACGGACCACTCGATCGCCGCCGAAGGCAAGACCTCGTGATCCGTCCGGTACTCGACTTCGAGTTGAATCCGGCCACCGGGAATGCGATCCACCAATCCGAAGCCGGTCAGCTCCATGGTGTTTCCCCTCGCAACGCTGTACCAGCCGTCCAGGTGTCGAGTCGCGAGCGGTGCCGTCTGCGGGTCTTTGCGTTGGGCGTCGGACAGGGAGTCTTCCGTGTCGTCTGCCTCTCCTTTGCGAACGGCGAGATGCGTCGCTCCGGGTGATGAAGAGGTGGCGATGCCTTCGGCACTCACCCAGTCGTATCCGTTGGCGAGCATGTCCCAGTCCGTCTCGGGATCCACTTGAGGGAGCGTGCTGTCGTACTGCCAGTCATCGAAGAAGGCCCAATCGCGGTCGTCGCCTTCTTCGACCTCGAAGTGAAAGTTGGGAGAGAACACGCGCCCCGCTCCGGACGAGTGCCGGACGACGACCGCGGTTCCGGCATAGGCCGAGGCACCGGTGAGTCGCCCCGAGACGGTCAGGGGAGGGAACCCGTTCTCCCAGTAGAACCCTTCTCCCCAGTAGAGTCCGGTGAGCGATCCGCTCCACAGTGTTGGGTCGGCAAAGCTCACCGTGGCGAGATTCCAAGTGGGCCAAGGCGCCACGTCTTCGAGATCGCCTTCGATGATGCTGGAATAGAGATCCAAGGGGTACTCGATGGGAATCTGCGGAGAGATCTCGTGCCAGATGACCCGGTCCGCTTCATAGAAACTGCCCGCCGAAATACCGACGTAGCCGCCGCCGTCGTTGACGAAGGAGCGGATCGATTGTTCGTGCCCCGAAAGTTGTTGAACGTAGCCCCAAGCGAATCCGCCGGGCATGACGAGCACGTCGAAGCGGTCGCGCGTCAGCCGACCTCGGCGGATGTCTTCGGCGCGCAATGCCACGGGTTGATGACCGGCATGCTCGATCGAGCGAGCCAACGCCGGAAGCAACCCGGGCCAAGCTCCTCCGTCGACGTCGCGGGTCGCGTAGATCGCGAAACGGCGAGACATGGTACCGCGGGACGTTTCTCCTGAAAAGGTGACTGGCACAGACTCGGAAGCCGCTGTTTCTTTGTCGAATGGCCGCGTGGCCAATGGGTTGTGCAGGGCCCGGCGTCCGAGTCTTCCCTCCGTTGCCGAGATGGAGGGGCCCTTCGTCCGACCGAGAGGGGAACCCTCCTGCGCGGCGGCCCACTCCACCAGTTCTCCGAGCAGCGGCCAGTCCGATTCCGGTTCGTAGGACGAGGCGGCGCGGTTGTCCCAGTGTGTCCAGTCTTGTTCGGTGTCCTCTTCGAGTTCGAGATTCGGTGCAACCAACACGCAGCGACCCGATCCATAGGCAGCCCGCACAATTGCGGCGCGACCGTCGGGCACCGTTCCGGTCCCGAGATGGTAGGAGGCAATGGTCTCGGCGCCGGGAGCCGTGGTGAACCAGCTGGCTCCTCGGGAAAACCAAGTGGTGGGGGTGTGGGGAAGGAACTCCGGATGGTCTACGTTGAGCTGTGCCATTCCCTCCCCAAGATCGGTCAGCGGTCCGTGGGCCCGCCCCGAGTACAAATCGAGTCTCCCCGCAATGGCGACGCCGTCCCAAGTCTGAAACGTGCAGGCGTAGCGGGCACCCGCTTCGATTCCGACGTAACCTCCACCCGCGGCGACGAAGGATCGAATCTTCGCCTCGAGGCCAAGCAATGAACTCCGGTACCAAGCGTCGGTCCGGTCCTGACCCGCCGGAATCACCAGGACATCGAAGGTTGCCAAGTTCAAGCGATCGTGTTTCACGTCGAGCGTGGTGATGGCGAGTGGCAAGTGACCCTGGGAAGCCAGCCCGCGAAACAGAGCGAGAACCATGCTTGGTTCCGCGCCGGCGTCCGCATAAACCGCAACCCGCAAGCTCCCTGACGCCATCGACCATGGCGTCACGAGCAGGAAGAGAAGAGAGACGACGAAAGGGATTTTCCGCAAGGGAGTGCATCCTTGTCCTAGATTGACCGGCCGTCAAGTAATCGTAAGCGGAGAAGAAACGTGTTGACCCACCGGACCATCTTGGCCTGCTTCCTGGAGGCCGATCAAGAGTTGGGCGCTTGCCACGCAGCCCTCGGCTCATGATCCTCCGGTCCGCCGTAGAACAAGACGCAGAGTCTCTCACTCGAATCGCGCGAGAAGCCAAAGCTTCTTGGGGTTATCCGGAGGCGTGGCTCACCGAGTGGGCCGCCTTGCTCCGATTCACTCCGGGTGACTTGCGAGACCGTCCGGTGTTCGTCGCGGAACTCGAGGGGCAGCCGGTCGGGGTGATTGCCCTCGAGGCAGAGCCAGAACCCGGAATTGGTCATCTGTGGGTGTTGCCAACCCACCAAGGCCGCGGCATTGGCGCGGCGCTGCTTGCTCACGGCATTGATTTCGCTCGGTCCCAGAGTTGGACGGAACTCCGCATCGAAGCAGATCCGGGAGCTCGACCATTTTACGAGCGAATGGGGGCCGTCGTGGTTGGTCAAGTGGCGGCTCCGGTGGGCGGCCAGGAGCGCTTCCTTCCGTTGATGCGATTGCCAGTGGGGTGAGCGCCTATACTCGCGCTCATGAATCCGAACCCCGACAAGCTGTCCGCTTTCCGCCGCGAACTCGATCGCGAGTTTGTGTCGCGCTTTCCTCGGTCGCACGCCTTTCTGGACGTGCGCGGCCGCCACCTTCTCGATCAGACGAGCCACGCCGTGCGCTGGGCGGAGCCGTTCATGGTGACGGTCTCCGAAGCGCGGGGCGCATTTCTCCGCGATCTGGACGGGCACGAGATCATCGACTACTGGCAAGGGCACATGGCCAACATCCTCGGCCACAACCCGCCCTGGATTCGAAGCGCCCTGTCCGACTCTCTGCAAGAAGGACATGGCCTGCAGACCGGCATGCTGCACGAAATCGAGCAACAACTCGCCGAGCTGGTCTGTCGGTTGACCGGGCAAGAGTCGGTGCGTTTCACCACGACGGGGTCCCTGGGAACTTTCTACGCGACGTTGCTGGCACGCGGCTTCACCGGGCGACTGCGGGTCGTGAAAGTGGCAGGGGGATGGCACGGCAGCCAGCCGTTCGGCTTGAAGGGGGTGGCCGCCAAAGAAGCTTCCTTCGATCACGCCGAGTCCGAGGGCCTGTCCCAGCAGGCCACGGACGAAATCTTGTTGGTTCGCTTCAACGACGTGGAGGGATTGCAGCGGACCTTTCGCGAGCATGGGGACGAGATCGCCTGCTTCATCTTGGAGCCGTCGCTTGGGGCGGGAGGCGGGCTCCCCTCGTCCCCGGAGTTCTTGGGGGAGGCGCGCCGCCTGACGGAGGAACACGGTGCGTTGCTGATCTGCGACGAGATCATCACCGGCTTCCGCTTTCACGCCGGTCCGCTGAGCGCTCTGTACGGAGTGACCCCGGACTTGTTGATCCTTGGCAAGATCCTCGGCGGGGGCATGCCGGTCGCTGCGGTCGCTGGCCGTCGGGAAGTGCTGGAGCTGTGCTCTCGGAAGGTAGACCGGGTGAAGTTCGAGGGAGGCACCTACTCGGCCCATCCCCTGTCTCTCCTTGCCGCCAAGACCATGTTGGAGTTCCTCGAGAAGAACCAGTCGGAGGTCTACGAAAACCTCGGCCAGTTGGGGGAGCGGGCGCGCAAGGGGCTCCGTGAGTGCTTTGCGAAGCATGAGGTGCCTGCCTATGTTCCGGATGCTCCGCCCACGGTGAAGTGGGGAAGTTCCTTGGTCTATGTGCACCCGCGACAGTCGGAAGACCATCCGACCTGTGCCGAAACTCTGGCCAAGCAGCGCCACCCGTGGCTCGATGCCAAGCTCCTGCGGACTGCGATGTTGTTGCAGGATGTTTCGTGCCGCTACGGTTGCGGCTCGATCACCGCGGCGCACACAGAGACCGAGATTGACCGCACCGTCGCCGCCTACGAAGCGACCTTGGGCCGAATGAGGGACGCCGGCTTGTTCGCATGATGGTCGCGCGGCGGTTGCGCTGATCCTGCACAGCCGGAACTTGCGCCGGATTCGCGGGCCACGAAGACCTTTGCCATTCCGAGGCGTCTTCCGGCGAACCTTGGTCAGCGTTGCCCCGTACCTTCCGTATCGGGGACTCTGTCCGTCCTGAGATCCCCATTCTTGGTGTGCGGGGGAACCTTCGATGCTGCCAGTCGTCCTTGGTTTGGTGTTCATGACCGGACTCCCTGGAAAGGGAGAGCGCGTGCCCGGCGACGAGTGGCTGCGATTCGCCGATCCGCGAGACGCCGGCTTCGATCCGGAGGCTCTGGAAGCGGCCCACCGCTCCTGGCAGTCAATGACTTCAGCGGCGTTCCTGGTGATCGCCGACGGCGCGATCGTCGCGGAGTGGGGTGACATCGAACGCCGCTTCATGTGTCATTCGGTGCGAAAGAGCTTTCTGTCAGCGCTCTACGGCGTGGCTTGGGACCGCGGCGAGGTGGAGCTCAACAAGACTCTCGACGACTTGGGCATCGATGATGACCCGCTGCCGCTCCTAGCCAGCGAGAAACAGGCGCGGGTCTTGGACCTGCTGAAGGCTCGGTCCGGAGTCTTCCATCCCGCCGCCTACGCCGGACGCACGGACTCCCGGCCACGGGGCAGTGAGGGACCCGGTCGATTCTTTGCCTACAACAACTGGGACTTCAACACCCTGGTCAGCATCTACGAACAAGAAACCGGCCAGCCCATCTTCGATGCCTTCGACGAGTACTTTGGTGAGCCGCTAGAGATGCAAGACTGGGACGTGTCCCATGGTTACTACCATTACGAGTACGACAAGTCTCGGCATCCCGCCTATCCGTTCCGCATGTCTGCCCGCGATGCAGCTCGCTTTGGGCTGTTGTTCGCTCGGGATGGCAAGTGGGGGGACGATCAACTCGTTTCTCGCCAGTGGGTGCGTCGAAGTTCGGCACTCTACTCCATCGACAACGAGAGAGTCGGTTACGGATTCATGTGGTGGGTGAACCGGGAACCGAGGTTCTCGAAGTACGGCATGTACTCGGCACAAGGGACCGGCAACCAAAGGATCGCGGTTCTCCCGGAGATTGACATGGTGATCGTCAACCGGGCCAATACCTACGAGCGCGAAAACACTTCTGGCGACGCGCTCCTCGAGCTCATCGCTCAGATCGTCGAAGCACGAACGGGGGTCGTGGCGGAAGACCCGGTGCTTGTGAAGCGCGGATCGAATCCCCCGGACCCACGAGTCACAGAGGTCGAGGAAACGCAGCTCGAAGGGATGGTCGGGACCTGGGTCGTTCCGGCTCCGAGCCTTGGCCTGGAGGCCGAGGCAAACGCGGAGATCGACCGGGAAGACGGCCACCTGATTGCTTCCTACGATCGCTGGGGCCAGTTTCGAGTCTACTTGCAGCCCGACGGTTCGCTGTGGGAGAGGGACTCTCATCGAAGCTTCTTCCCGGTTTATCAGCCGGAGGGAACCCTGGATGGCTTCACCGATGCGGAGAGTCTGGTCAACGTCGCGATCGACGCGGCCGGACGAGGTGATCAGGCGCGAGTGGATCAGTGCCTGGAGTGGATGGGGGAGTTTGACGATGGCGAACTCGAGCTGGCTCGAGTAGCTCTCATCGCACTCCGAGGCGATCGTGCGACCGCGCTGGCCCGCGTTCTCGAACTCGAGAAGACCATGGATCCGACTCGGGTGGAGAACCGCCTGAATCGCCTCGGTTACCGACTCCTCCAAGACCGCCGATCGCAGCCGGCCTTTGCCTTGCTCCAGCTGAATGTCGATCTGCATCCCGAATCCGCCAACGCTTGGGACAGCCTCGGGGAAGCGCACTTCGTCGCGGGGAACGAACAGGAAGCCACTCGCAGTTATGAACGTTCCCTGGAGTTGAATCCCGACAACGAGAATGCGCGAGATGTCTTGGCGAGGCTGCGGGCGGCGAATTAACGGTCGTCCGTGTCCCCCGGTGGCGGAGGGGACCGCTTCGCTTCTTTTTAAGGAATCTCCGGGGTCAGCTTCGCTTGCCACTCCGGGACGATGGAGCGGGATCCCGGTCGTCCTGTGTCTGACGTCCCTGCGTTCAGTCCCCTCCGCCACCGGGGGACACGGACTTGGGGTTTGTGGCGGCAGCTCTTTCGCAGGTGTGAGGGGACCGCTTCGCTTCTGTTTAGGGAATCGCCGGGGTCAGCTTCGCTTGCCACTCCGGGACGATGGAGCGAGATCTCAGTCGTCCTGTGTCTGACGTCCTGCGTTCAGTCCCCTCCGCCAATGAGGAATACTGACTTCCGCTGACGTTTCGCCAACGCGAGACGACCTACCGGCATCCGTGGCATCCCTCGGTGCGGTGGCCGAGAACCCGGATGGGCGCACGCCGAGGGGTATGCCATTCGTAGAAACGCGCAATGAAGTCTGTCGCGGCCTCAGTTCTTCTCCCTGGGATGTCGATTCCTTGGACAGTCCCAAGCCCCCAAGGTGGTCCCGGAGAGGTGAGATGACACAGACGGACGTGGCGACCGTGGAGCCGAAATCCCCATCGACAGATGACGAGGTTTCGCTGGCAGAGTTCAATGAGGAGGCGCTGCGCAATGCACTGATCCGAGCGGCGACTGAGGAATTGTCTCTGGTGGCGGACTCTACGAGTCACACCATCGACAATCAGACTCAGACCATCGAAAAGGCGACCCAGTCCTTTGCCAGGATTTTCCAGAAGATGCAGGATGTCCAGGCCCATGTCTCAAACATGGACTCGAACGTCTGCCAGGTGGTGGATCGAGTCACCACGACCTCGGAGGATCTGCGTCGCGTGACGGAAGGGATGACGTCCCTGGAAGCCCACGTGAACTCGGTGGACGGACTGGCCAAGACCGTGTCCAGTATCGCGGAACAGACCAACCTCCTGGCGCTGAATGCCACGATCGAGGCGGCGCGGGCCGGTGGTGCGGGCAAGGGGTTTGCCGTGGTTGCCGGCGAGGTGAAAGAACTCGCGAAAACGACGAAACAGGCGAATCAGCAGATCCGGGACACTCTGCTCCGCATCGAGTCAGACATCGAGCGACTGTCGCAGAGTGTCTCGCAATGCGCGTCGAACATGCAGGTGTCCTTGGATGCGGTGACCACGGTGCGGGACCGCGCGGCCGAGATCGGCGAACAGACTTCTTCCTTTGCCGATCAGCTGCAGGAGTCGGGTCTGGAGCTTGATGCTTCCGCGGTCGAAGTCAGCAACGAGGTGCGGGAGATCGATGTCATTCGCAAGTCGTTTTCCTGTCTTCTCGAGATGATGGAAACGCAGGGCGTTCCGTTCCAGACCATCGATGCGCTGGATCGACTCCGTCCCCTCGTCGAAGCCAGCGACTTCGCGGCGCCGGATCGATTCTCCGGCAACGAGGAGGTCTACACGCTCGGGGAGAAGGAAATCCTCCTGTCGGCGACGGACCCTCAGGGGAGGATCACCTTCGCCAACAACCGCTTCTACGAAGTGGCCCAATACGAATCCGGAGAGTTGTTCGGCGCACCCCACAACATCATCCGCCACCCGGACATGCCAAAGACCGCTTTCGCGGACCTGTGGGAAGTCATCAAGCAAGGCAAGATCTGGCAAGGCTATGTCGCCAACCGCAGCAAGCTCGGGCGCACGTATTGGGTCAACGCCATGGTCTTTCCGTGTTTCTACGAGGGCAAGATCGCTGGCTACATTTCCATCCGCACCAAACCGGACCCCGAGAAGCTGGTTGAAGCAACGAAGGCCTATCGACGCCTTCCGTAGTGGGGGGGAGTGTGGCTTCCTGGCTTTTCCGGGGGCCGCATGCACACGGTTTCCAACCCGAGGAATCGCAGGCTGAGGAATCACAGGCCCAGCTGATCCTCCGCCGAGGCGTTGGGATCGAAGAAGACCACAGTGGGGGGCGTCGAGTTTGTGAGCGGACCCGGCCACAAGTACAGGGCCCCCCCGTTCATTGCTGCCACATCTGCACTGGAAGCGGCAGCAACCAGATCCAAGATCCCGTCCCCGGTGAAGTCGAAGATCTGGAATCCCTGGCCTGCGGCTTCTCCGAGTTCATCACACACTTGGGCGTTCGGATTGCCTAACGTCGCGGTGGGAGTCGTATCGCCACTCAGCGATCCCCCGGCGAACACGGCGATCACTCCGGCATCTGCAATTCCTTGGAAGTCGTGGTACTTCGACATGACGACGATGTCGAGAATGCCATCGTCTGTCACGTCCGAGATCCACAGACCTTCGCCCCCTCCAAAGGGCTCGAATCCCGGGTAGCCCAGTCGATCGAGAGTGGTGGGGGAGTCCAGGCGCAAGGTCGCGTGGGCCGCTTGTTCTCCGTGGAGCGATGGGCCGCCGTACCAGACGAAGACCGCGCCGGCATCGGAAACGACGGTGGTCCCGCTTTCTGTTTCCAGTTCGACATCTGCGAGGGGAGCCGCCGCGATCACGTCTCCAATGCCATCCCCGTTGACGTCCCCGGTGCGGAAATCCAGTCCATAGGACAGGACGTTTCCAAGGGCTGCGTTTGCTCCGCCGGACCCAGGGATCAGCATTGCTGTCGGGGAACTCTGTGGGTTGCCCGGTCCACCGGCCCAGACGCACAGCGCTCCCGAGTCCACTTCTCCAGCGTCGATGTAGCGACTCCCGGAAATGATGTCCGGGTGACCGTCCCCGGTCACGTCGGCAATCTGCAATCCGGCTTGGCCAAGCTTGTCACCGTTGCTGGGGTTGGCCGTTTCGAGCGACGCCGACGGGTACAAGGCGGGACCGTCGACCACGAAGTCATGTCCGTACCAGACGAACACGCCGCCCACATCCGTCAGTCCGGTGAAGTCCTTGTTCGAGGCTCCTCCGATGATGTCGAGGATGCCGTCGGCATCGATGTCGGCCATGCGAAACCCATTTCGGTCCAGGTACTGACCGTTGTCCAGATCCCCGAGTTCGTCGTCGGCAAAGGTCTCGTCTGCACGAAACGTCACGTCGGAATCGGTTCGACCCAGAAAGTTCGCGGCCTTCCACAGGTAGGCTCTGCCCGCATCCTCCTTGGTTTGGACCTTGGCACCAGGGGCGCAGGCGAAGATGTCGGCGACTCCGTCCCCCGTGAAATCCTCGACCAAGAATCCTTCCCCTTCGAACACATGGCAGAGCTGATCCGAATCATTGCCGTTCAGGATCTCCAGGCAGGCATCTTCTTTGGTGTTGCCCGACCAGGTGGGACCTTTCCAAACAAACAGGAGCCCCTGGTTGCTACGGGGAGGGACGCGAACATCTGCTTGGGACGCTCCCGCCACCAGATCCAGGTGCCCGTCGCCGGTCACGTCCGCGAATCGGTATCCCAGGCCCGAAGTCTTCCCCAGGCCGTCATTGTCGGCCGGGTTGTCGACCACGAAGATGACGTCGGGTAGGTGGGTGCCGGAGTAATCTCCGCCACCCCACCACAGATAGATGCCTCCCGAATCCGACTTGGCGTGGTCACTGGACTCACTGGCGACGACTAGGTCCCGGTGGCCATCCTGGTTCACGTCTACGAGCTGCATTCCCTGCTTGCTCGAGTTCCCCAATCGTTCCATGGTCCCGTTGATGAGGGTGAATTCTGCGTCGGGCTCGACGGAGCCACGAACGCCTTGCCCGCCTTTCCAAAGATAGACCGCTCCCGTCTCCGGGCGACCGTTGACCTCGGCACGTTGGGAGAGAGCCAAGACATCGACAATGCCGTCGTCCGTGAAGTCGACCAAGAGGACTCCCAGTCCATTGGGCAGAGAACCCAGCTCGGAATCTTCTCCGATCCCCGGAACGTGAAGAGTCGCGTCCGGAGTGGTTTTCTTGCGCAGGCTCGGGCCACCCGTCCACACGTAAATCGCCCCGAGATCTTCCACTCCGAGGTGGTCGGCAATGGAGCTCGCAACGACGACGTCTTTCACTCCGTCACCGGTGATGTCCCGCAACTGCAGACCAGGAGCCCCGCGGGTGTAAGAAAGACAGTCTTCCGCCGCCGCTCCGGGCACTGTCAGCTTGTTGGTCGGAGTACTTGCGGGGCTCGCTCCGCCTTCCCAAACGTACAGCGCGCCGGTATCCAGAACCGGGCCTTGGTCGACGTAATGAGCAATGGCCACCACGTCGAGGATTCCGTCGCCCGTCACGTCTCCCACGGTCATCGCCGAGTGGCTGCTTTCTCCGAGGACGTGGACCTCCACCGACTTCTTGGCTCTCACTTCTGGATGGACCGAGTCGGTCACGAGGAACTGGAAGTCGTGAAAGCCGCCTTCCGCATCGGTGACGATCCACTGGGCGGACCGCCTGGCGCCAGAGGAAACCTGCTTCATGGGAGGCACGACCATGCCCGGGACCGGATTCAGCAAAGTCACGTCGACCGGGTTCCCCGACGGCGAATGCACACGAATTTCGAACGGGACCGTTTCCCCCGTGTTCACGAACAGGGGCAAGTTCACTCGGACCGAGGGACGGGCCACCGCCAGCACGTTGTCCTGAGGAGGGACATCCAGTTCCACCTGAGCCCCAAGAGAGGGACCGAAGAACGCGCAACCCAACCCGACCATGACAGTCTTTCGCCAGCGGTTCTGGAAATGCATGGTCGCCATGAGTTCTCCTTGCGCACAGTTGCTCGAGAGGGCAGTGCGGACCTCCCAACGCTTCGTGTGGGGTTCGTGTCTTCCGACGGTGGGAACGGTTGCGGAAAACTGGCGAATCGGACCAGACCGACCTCCAAACCGCCCACCAACAAACGAGTACGGTCCGAATCAAGGACACCTGACATGGGCGAAGCCAAATCTGCGGAGAATCGGTTCGAGTCCGGAGAAGGAGGGGGGACAGGCCGAAGCGCAGAAGCGGACCCGCGGTGCCCCGGACCCGCCTCTTCCCGCCAATTGCCTCATCCATCCAGCGTTCGCAGACCCAGCGACGCGAAGCGAGCCCAAACCTCATCCGCAGTTCTCGCGTCTGTCGTCATCCGGGTCGTGGGGCGAGGGGACCGCTTCGCTTCGTTTTTGGAGCTTCCGGGGTCAGCTTCGCTTGTCACTCCTGGGTGAGCTCGGGGGAGAGTGGATGCACGAGGTCGGACACCCCTGCGCCAGTCCCCTCCCCGGCCCCGAGACACGGGATGGCGAGTTACTTGTGTTTGGAATCCGATCCGTTAGGAGGTCCGGCCGTCACGCCTTGCTTGTCTGCTACCTCTTCACTGACCTTTGGGTGCTGGCAGATCTTCAGTCCGCTTGAATTTCTTTGAGTATGTGAATATTCATTTCGGCGGAGTTATGCTTCCTCGCCAGAGAGAACGGTCGACCTGACTCCAAGACGAGGGGTACCTGACATGCCCGTCTCCACGCTGTTCGCAGTTGCAGTCGTTTCGACTTTGTTTGGGATCGTTGCTGTTCGAGCTGGTCCGAAGCGGCTTGAGCCCGTTGCCAGGACTCTCAAAGAGTTGATGGAGCGGACGAAGCCAACGGAAACGGCGTTTCGACTGTTTCTCGACAGTTTGGGCAGCCGGTCGCTGGATTGTTTGGTTTTGACGGAAGACGACAACCTGTTTCGCCCAGACGCCATGAAGGTCGTTCATGTTCCCTCTCGATATGGCGGTAGCACGATCTCCATCTGCGACCAGAAAACGGGGCGCGAGCGAATGACGTATGTGCTTCCCTCGCATCCGAAAGGCACGATCCGATTGCTTCTCCCGCGCTAGGACTCGAGCCGAATGACGAGGAAACGGTCTCGGAGGAGATCGCTTCTCGACTTCGGAAGTTGCAGCAAGCCAAAGGGCTGGCGCAAAACCACATTGCATTGCTCTTAAAGGTCAGTCAGGCCTGGGTCTCGAGGGGCCTTGCCGGAAAGATCTACCGGCCAAGGCAGTCTGCTTTGATGAGGCTGCGTGGCTTGACGGATTCCGCGCCACCTCGCTCAGTGTTCATCAGTTACTGCCAGAACGACAGCGTATGGGCGAACCGCCTTTGTGAGCACCTTGGGGATTTGCAGAAGCTACGACTGACAGATGCGTGGACCGAGCAGAGGATCGCAGAAACGGTGGATCGGACGACCGAGATCGAAGATGCGGTTGATCAAGCGCAAGTCGTGGTGCTCCTCATCTCTCCTGAGTTCATGTTGTCCCCAATCGTCACCGAGCACAAGTTGCCGGAAATGCTCGAGCGAAAGCAGCGACGGTCTTTGACGGTCGTTGCACTCGATGTGCGGTCAATCACGGCTGATCCGATTGCATCCATTCCTTCCAGTTGCAGATTTCCTGATTCCGGTCAGTCGCTTCTCAGTCTGTCTCGCCCGAAGCGAGAGGAGTCTCTCACCGCCCTTGCCGATTACGTTCGACGAGCCTTGCAGATCACTCCTTTGGAAGCCGCTTCGGCCGAGACTCATGCCAGGCCACGTCGGACAGCGACGACTTTGATTTCCTGTGCCATCAATGGTGGAGACCGCCGCTTGATTGATGAGTTGTTTGAGTATCTCGAGTCGACCGAGACCGGGGAACATCCATCCGCGGAAGTCGAGTTTGGGCATGCCGTCTATCAGAGGCTCACAGATGGTTCCGATGCCGAAACTCGCTTGTCGGTCGTGATTTCTCGGGTCCCGGAGCACTCGTTGCAGGCACGTTTCGAGCGAGCGCTCCTGAACTACGGGAAAGGGAACCTTGACGCCGCGGTCGAAGATGCGGCGACGGTGGTCGAACGGTGCCCCGATGTTGGGACTCGTCATCTCGGGCGATGCTTGGTGGGCATTTGCCTCGCCGCTCAGCAGGAATCTCGGGAAGCCCGCTCTTATCTCGATCCGACGAGGAAGCTGGACCGTGTTCCAAGAGATCTGAGGATGATTTCAGCGGTGCAGTTTCTCATTGGTTGGCTTTGCGTTGAGACTGACGAACGAGCCTTGCTTCGTCGGATTCGGCAATCCGCGAACACTCTCTTGGAAGAATACGGTCGAGATTTCCGTTTGGGCGAGTATCCGTACCTTCAGCGGGTTCTTCCGCTCGATCTGGTACTCATTCAGTTGCTGAAGAATCCAAGTTTTGATTTCGACGCGAAGATGCCCAACTACGAGAGGCGGGGGTATGGAATGTCCTCGAGGGAATTTCTGAAGGAACATGGGGTGCGGTGGCGTGGAGTGGCAGCGGTGGCGGCGAGGAACGCGCGTGTCCTACGCTCGAATCCGCTGGCCATGGATTCGCTCGCAGCCCTGTCCAAGACTTGGAAATCGTGGGACGGAACCCACTATTGTAAGGAGGTTCATGATCGCCTCGCGCTTTTCGAGAGTTATCTTTGCGGTGGTTCATGAATCGACGGTTGCAAACGATGGGCGGGGTAGCTCAGCTTGGGAGAGCGTCAGATTCATAACCTGAAGGTCAGAGGTTCAAATCCTCTCCCCGCTCCCACCACCGCGGTATTGACGGAGTTCGACGAAGGAATCGTGGTAGCCATGGTCCTCCCCTCCTTCTTTGGAGAGATGTGGCACCGATTTGGTGCCAACCGGTCCGATTCGGGATCGATGAGTTTTTCGCTTCCGATGCCAAAAGCGAGATGACGGAACGCGTCAGCAATCGTCTTTCGCAAGCTCGTCGAGCAACGTCTCTCCGAAGGAGAACGATCCCAAGCCGCTCCCTCCTCGTCCTACCAGCCGCTTCATCAACGAGCGATCGCATAGCCCAGCGACGCGAAGCGAGCCCAAACCCCATCCGCAGTTCGCGTGTCCGTCGCCATTCGTGTCGCGGGGCCGGGGAGGGGACTGAACGCAGGGGTGTCCGAACCCGTGCGACCGGAGTCCCCCGATCTCACCCCGGAGTGACAAGCGAAGCTGACCCCGGAAGTTCTTCAAAAAGAAGCGAAGCGGTCCCCTCCCCCGCGACACGAATGGCGACAAACCCCCAACGAAAAAACGCGGCGCCAGGTTTCCCCAGCGCCGCGTTCATGAATTCACTTGGTGGGTCGAGTGATCAGGAAGGCTGCACGATCGGTGGTTGCACCCTCTTCTTGCGTCCGCCAATCACGTGGTAACCCTGCGCTCGATAGATCCGGATCTTGTTGGAGAGGGTCCGGGTGGTCAACCCGAGCAGCTTCGAAGCTGCCGTGCGATTGCCCTTGGTCTTCTCCAGCGTGCGCAGGATCATCTCCCGCTCCATGTCCGCCACCGTCATGCCGACGGCTTGTTGCAGCGCCCCTTCTCGTTCGTTGGAGAACTGCAGCGCCACGTGCTGCGGAAGCACCGTCTCACTTTGGTTGAGGAGCACCGCGCGATTGATCACGCTGCGCAGCTCTTCGACGTTGCCGGGCCAGTGGTACACCGTCAGCGCCGAGATCGTCTCGGGGGCGATGTTGTTGACACGGCTCACTCCATAAGCCGGAGCCTCGTGCAAGAAGCGCTTGGCGAGCAAACCGATGTCCTGCTTGCGATCGGACAGGGACGGAGTCGTCAGCGTCTGGGTCGAGATGCGGCGCAGCAAGTCCGGGCTGAAGCGGCCGAGAGCCACTTCGTCTTGGAGGTTGCGGCTGGTGGTCGAGACCACGCGCACTCGACAGTTGATGGATCGCTGACCACCCATGCGGCGCAGCGAACCGTTCTGCATGAAGCGGTGCAAGCGATGCTGAACGTCCAGAGACAGGCTGCCGACTTCGGCGAGCACCAGAGTGCCGCCGTTGGCCAGCTCGATGCTTCCTGGCGCAGTTTCCGCGGCCCCGGGGAAAGCCCCCGGCTCGTGGCCGAACAGCTCACTTTCCTGGAGGGAGCCCTGCAGCTTGGCGCAGTTGACCACGACGAAGGGACCGTGCTTCTGAGGGCCTTGTTCGTGGAGATAACGGGCGAGCAGTCGCTTGCCAGCGCCTTGGGGGCCTCGGATCAGAGCGCCCGAGCGCTCCGTGGCCACGCGGCTGGCGCGCTCGACGAGTTCGCGGAGTCCGCGAGGCTCGGTCAACAGCGCTTCCGCGCTCTCGTGGCCGTACAGATTCTGGTGCATCCGCTCGACTTCGTTGTTCAAGCGGTAGCGGTCTTGATAACGCTGAACCACGGCGACGACGTGGCTGCGCGCCGCGGGTCGCAGAAGAACCTCGTCTCCCCAATCCACGAGGTGCTGGATCGGTTCCAGGTCTCGCGGAGCCACGTAGAGAATGCGTGGCAAGTTCGGATGGAGTGCGCGAACCTTCTCGAGAAGGTCTCGGGCGTCGACGATGGCGGGGTGGATTTCCAGCACGCAAAGCTGAACTGGCCCGGATCGTAGTAGCCGTGCCGCCTGGGCGACATCGCGGGCTCGCAGAACGTGGTAGCCTTCCGAAGAAAGCACCTGTTCTAGCGATTCTCCTCCTGCTCCCTCCCTCTCAAGGACCAGGATACGCTCAATGGTCATTCCTTCCTCCTGTCAGACCGGCGCGTCGCCATCGTTCGGACCATGAGCGCGAGCGGAAAAAAGCTCCGCTTTTCTTCACGTTTCGGACGATCCCATTCGGATCCCCAGGGAGGTTCCCCAGGGAGGCGGATGTGTTCACAGGTCTGAGGGCTCGGACCAGGCGTTGGAACCGTACAATCCCGCCGCGATGAACCGACCTCCACTCCCTCTACCCCCAAGTACCTCCTGGATCGACACAGACGCTGGGCTGGCTGAAGCTCTCTCTGAACTTCGCGAAGCCGGGGAGTTCGGCTTCGACACGGAGGCGGACTCGTACTACGTCTATCACATCAAGGTTTGCCTCCTTCAGATCTCGTCGCGGACCTGGAACTACCTCATCGATCCTCTTGCCGCGCTGGACCTGACGCCCTTTGGCGAGCTACTGGCAAACCCCCAGTACCGGACCGTCGTGCATGCCGGATTCAACGA
Source organism: Planctomycetota bacterium (assembly GCA_028289345.1). Taxonomy (GTDB): domain Bacteria; phylum Planctomycetota; class B15-G4; order B15-G4; family SIAN01; genus JANQQL01. The sequence continues at coordinate 238,576 of JANQQL010000042.1, forward strand.
CGTGGGGCTGTTGCGCCACCACTACCAGTTCGAATTTGCCAATCTGTTCGACACCATGCTCAGTGCCCAGGTGCTGGGCCTGCGACGTCCGGGGCTGGCCTCGCTCCTGAGCGAGCGGTTCCAGGTGGAGCAGAAGAAGTCCTATCAGACGTCCGACTGGCGCAAGCGGCCCCTCACCCGCGGCCAGCTTTTCTATGCGATCCAGGACACGGCCTACTTGTTGCCCCTCATGGATCAGCTGCAGCGGGAGTTGGAAGAGAAGGGACGTCGGGAGGAGGCGGAGGAGGAGTTCGAGAAACTCCTCGATTCCGGGTTCTCCGAGCGAAAGTTCGACCCCGAGACGTTCTTGCGCGCCAAGGGAGCCCGGGAACTGACTCCGCTCAGCCTTCAAGTCTTGAACGGTCTGGCTCATCACCGCGATCGAACGGCGCGGCGACGCGATCGATCCCCGCACCTGGTTTACTCCGACCGAACTCTGGTCGAGGTGGCCCGCCGTCGGCCCCGAACTTTGGAGCAGCTGCGCCGCGTCAAAGGAGTGTCCGACCGGCAGATCGAGCGAGACGGGCCTCGACTGCTGGAAGTGATCGACCGCTCACTGCAAGAAGGACCGCTGCATCTGCCCAAGAAGCGCAAGACCACTCCTTCGGAGCCGCCGCTCAATCGTGGCCAGAAAACGTTGTTCGAGTCACTTCGGAACTGGCGGAAGAACCGAGCCAAGGAGCGAGATGTCCAAGAATCTCGCGTGGCCACTTCCGGAACGCTGCGCGGCATTGCACGGGCTTTCCCGAAGACGCTGGACGAACTCGCGGCCGTCGACGGCATGACGCGGTTCCGCATCAAAGAGTATGGCGAAGAGATTCTTGCGCTGATCCACCGACCGCGTTGAACCAGCCCGCTTGAAGCATTCCGCAAACGTCCGTTCTTGTCGACGCGAAGCCGCGCGCAAAACTTTGCAAAGAGATGCTTTGTTTGTCGTGAATCGAGGTTCACCTCGATGCACTCCGTTTCCGAAGGAAATGGCAGGAGAGCATCGAGCATGCTGGCGGGAACCGCTTCCAGATCAATCACACCGACTTTGCACCAGGGATCGCCGGTATGGCTAGCCGGATATCGCGGCACGCGTCAGGTCGAATCGGTCCGCGATGAACTGAGTGCTCGGGTGGTCGTGCTGGAACAAGACGGATTGCGCATCGCCTTGGTTTCGCTCGACCTCATCGGGCTGTTCCGTGACGAGATCGAGGCCCTGCGCCAGCGCTCTGATTTTCAGGATCTCGGAATTCACCATCTGCTCGTGGCTTGCACCCACACCCACGCCGGCCCCGACACACTGGGGCTTTGGTCGCCAGACTCAGATGGGGCGGGAGACGTCGAAGCCTACCTGGAGTTCGTCCGCAGCGAGATCGTCGAAGGCCTGGCCAGCGCTCTCGAGGACCTGGTCCCGGTGGAAGTGGAACTCGCGTCGGCTCGCACCCCCGGTTTGATCCGGGATGCGATCCCCCCCGAGGTGATCGACGACACTTTGCGTCTTTGCCACCTGCGTCGCCGCGACCGTGGAAACACCGTGGCGGTGCTGGTCAGCTGGAGCAACCACGCGGAAGTGCTCGGACCTGACAATCAGGCATTCAGTGCGGACTTCCCGGGAGTCATTCGGGAAGTGATCGAACTCTCGCTCGGCGGGTTGACGCTGTTCTTCGCGGGGTCCATCGGAGGGTTGATGACTCCGGAAGGAGTGAAAGTCCACGATCCGGAGACCGGGGAGGCGGCTCCGGAGTCGAGTCCCCGGAAGATGCGTCTCTTGGGAGAAGCGGTCGCGGGCATCGCCCTGGAAGCCTTGCAGCAGGCGGAGCCCGCCGGGGAAGCGTTGAACTTCCAGACGGTACGCTTCGGCGTTCCTATCGAGAATCGTCGCCTGCAGCACCTGGTGTCTCGTGGACGCCTTCGCCACGAGGTGCAAGAAGACAAGGATGGTTGGGTGCTCCCGACCGAGGCGTCCCTGATCCAGATTGGAGACGCACGACTCCTGGCGGTGCCTGGCGAGATCTATCCGGAGTTGGTCTTGTCGGGATTCGTCGAGGGCGAATCGGTGGCGGAGATCGTCGGTGAGCCGGTCATGGTCTTGGGACTTTGCAACGACTCCCTGGGGTACATCCTTCCCGAGAGTGGCGAGTGGCATGACTCCATCAACTCCCCCGGTCGGGAGTTCGCCGGTCGGCTGTTCCAAGCGCTCCGCACCATGGTCGAGTTTTCTGCGCTGCCCGAAGTTCCTCACCCCGAAGCTCACCGCGTCAGCGAAGCCTGAGCGCCTCGCGCCGGGAGCCTGGCAGGACCGTCCGCCGGTTTCTCTCGAAACCTTCGAGGGCGCCGGGGTTCATTGCCGTCGAGGGGCGATTCCTGGTTGATTCCGCGGGGATCCAAGGTATCTACCCTGCCATTCGACAGCCCGTGCGGGCTGCCGAATCACGAAGAGAGGACCGAATTCCCTAGCGCCAGCCCCTGGGTTCCAGGGGGACGAGGTGGGGGTGATCGAAATGGCCGATCGCCATTCGGCGATGGGCCCTGGCAACACGCGGGCGACGAAGAGCCAAAGCTCCCGCACTCGCGACTTGCCAGGATCGGCGGATGCCCCCGAGGCCCGACCGGGGTCTCGAACGCTTGGGTGTTGAGCCCCAAGCGTTTGCCGGTCACCACAAAACCCGGGAGCAATTCCGGGGACAAAGGGTGACCTGACCGGAGCACACGAAAGACTGTCTTTTTTTCCCAAGAGAAGACGGTGCCAGCTCTTCGCCGACACTGAGGTAGAGCCCGGGTCTTGGAGCGGATCCTCGGGAGGGCCGTTGTGTCCTGCCGTGCGCCGCTCGTGGTCCGGCCAATTCGAGGCGAGCAGCGCTATGTGTGGAATCGTCGGCATCATCGCCGCGGAGCAAGATGTCTCCGCAGATCTGGTTCGCGGGATCACCCGTTTGGAGTACCGCGGCTACGACTCTTGCGGGATTGCCCTCAAGAACGGCAGTGGCATCGTCATCAACAAAGAGATTGGCGGACCGACCAAACTCGGCTCCGACGGCTTCTTCGAAGGGTTGTCCGGTTCCCAAGGAATCGCTCACACCCGCTGGGCCACCCATGGCGGTGTCAGCAAGTCCAACGCCCACCCTCATCTCAGCTCCGATGGCAGCGTGGCGATCGTCCACAACGGGGTCTTGACCAACTACCGAGAGATCCGCGATCGGTTGATCGAGGATGGCGTCTCGTTTCAGTCGGAAACCGACAGCGAAATCTCGGCGAACCTGATCGCTCAGGAATTGCACGGAGAGGGCGACATTCGGGACGCGGTGCTGCGGGCTGCTCGCCAACTTCGCGGCACTTACGCCATTGCCATCATGGTGGAGTCCGATCCGAATCGCCTTTGGGCCATCCGGCAAGAGAGCCCGCTGGTCGTTGGGTTCGCCAAAGACCGAGTGATCGTGGCGTCGGATCCGATGGCGCTCGCCAGCGGCTGTGACGCCTTGGTCCACGTGGAAGATGGGGAGTTCGTCGAGATCACTCCGAACTCGTGCAAGATTCTGCGCATCGCCGACGGGGAAGAGGTGGAGCGCGAAAAAACTCCGATCACCGGCATGCTGGAAGATCCGGAGCTCGGCCAATACCCCCATTACATGGCCAAAGAAATGGCGGAGAGTTCCGACGCCTTGCGCGCCGCCCTCGCTTTGCCTCTCGAGGTGGTGGATGCCGCCGCCGAAGAGCTGATCAATGCTCGCCGGGCGTTCCTGACCGGCATGGGGACGGCGTACCACATGGCCTATTTTGGCCATCACTTGTTGGCATCCTTGGCCAAGGTGTACTGTCCCGTGGTGACCTCAGACGAGTTGCCGAGCGTGGTGACGTTTGAGCAAGGGGACGCGGTGCTCGGGGTTTCCCAGTCGGGGGAGACCTACGACACTCTTCGAGCACTTCGCACCGCCCACGCCGCGGGTGCGCGAACCCTGGCGGTTTGCAACGTGCAGAACTCTTCGATGGCGCGACAGGTGGACCGCCTCTTGTTCCAGGGAGCAGGGGCCGAGGTGGCCGTGTTGGCCACGAAGAGCGCGATGTCCCAGTCGTTCGTCCTCGCCCGGGTGGCACTCCAGGCGGGCCGCAAGAACGGCAACCTCACCGTCGAACAACACGCGGCGTTCGAAAAGGAACTTCAGGAACTTCCGGCGGTGATCGAGGAGTGGCGCGAGCGAATCGATCAGGAAAGCCGCGAAGCGGCGGTTCGCTTCCTCGGACTCGAAAAGTGGTTCTTTTTAGGACGAGGTCTCTATGCGCCGGTGGCGTTGGAGGGGGCTCTGAAGTTCAAGGAAGTCACCTATCGCCACGCCGAGGGGATGGCGGCCGGCTTCTTGAAGCACGGCACGATCTCCCTGATCGACCCCGAGATGGGAACCGCGATGTTCCTGCCGCCGGCGGCGGAGGAGGAGCTGCGCCAACTCACCATGACCGCGCTGGAAGAGGTGCGCAGTCGAGGAGGTCCCATGCTGGCGGTGGGATCCTTGGAGGACAGCGAACGTCAGCAGGTCGACGCCTGCATCACGACGCCGGGCAAAAGCCTGTTGACCGATGGCTTCTTGCAGATCTTGGCCGGACAGTACTTGGCGTATCACACCGCGCGAGCTTTGGGCAGGGACGTCGATCGGCCGCGCGCGCTGGCAAAGTCGGTGACCGTTCCCTGACCGATCGGCGGTGCGGCCTTGGCGATTCCTCGATGGGGTGACTCAGTCGCCCGGCGAAGAGCCTTGCGTGGGCGAGTCTTGGTCGGGTGGTTCAGACCGGAATCGATCGAGCGCCGGCTGAAAATCGGGAACCAAGCTCGAGTCGTACTGCATGGTTCCCGACTCCACTTCTTCGGCAAGGGCCGCACAGCGCTGGCGCAGATCGCCAATGTCGAGTCCCAAAGAGTCGTCGGGAACCTCGCCGAAGATCTCGCCGGCGCGACGAAACAGTTTCAGCGCTCCGCGACGGTTGTCGTTGCCGCGGTGGTAGAAGCCGACCGCCAGCTGGATCAGCGCCTGAAGCGTGCGTTTGACCGTTCCGACTTCGTCGAACCAAAGCTCTTCCCAAGCGTCATGGGCGTCATGGAACTCGCCGGCCTGAAACAGCTCCATTCCTTGCCGGAAATGGGGGCTCCGATGGGGGGGGACCGTCAGATCGTCGTTCAAAGGATGCGCACCATTTTCTGACGCTGTTGAGGAGTGAGGAGTTCTGCTAACTCGTCCAAGTAGCGCGCCGCATCTTGAGGATAGCCTGCGGTCGCGCGGAGGCCGGGTTTGCGTTTGGCGAAGTGTCCGTTCATGCGGCGCAAGAACAGCTCCCGCACGTACTTGGCTCCCATGCTGGCGAGAGCCACGGGCAAGTGGAGACTGTCGCTCTTCACTTCAAACGAGATGCGAACCGTCCGGTGCTTCTCACGAACGCGGTAAGACGATCGTTGTCGGTTTTCCTCTTCGATGGCCAAAGGAGCGAAGGGGAACAAGGAGGCCAGGAACGAAGAGTAGTAGCGCCGTCCGCCGAGTCGGTCGATCCGAAAGTCGAGGTCTCGGGAGGGACTCCGGGACAGCCTGTCGCGCATGAGCGCGGCAACGAAATCCAAGTGACTCGCGGCTTTGTTCCCGGTTCTCTGGAACGAGGCATTCAGACGAGTTTCCAGGAGGGGAACGATCGAGAATTGAAGGAGATTGAGGCCGGCGGCTTTCAGCTCGGTGCACACCGCTCGACGCGAACGGTCCAAAGCTTCTTGTGAGACTTCGACGGGCAGTTCCTCCTTCGCCGGCGAACGTCGATACCAGGGGGGCAGAGCGCCGGGGTCCGAGCCTTCCCACAAGTCTTCGAGAGTCTTTGCGGGCAAGTCGTTCTTCCCGGGAAAGAATGACAGAACGCCGTGTTCCAATCGTCCGAGCTGCCGTCCTTCGAACACCGCTTTGCTGTCGTTCACCGCAATCCGTGGGTCGCCCGGAGCCGCCGTCCGAGTCACCAAGCGATCCAGCTCCGTCCACCAATCCGGGCCGAAGGAGCGGCGAGGTTCGAACACCGTGACCCCAAAGACGAGGGGGCCGAGGGTGGGGCCGTAACCGGCCTCGTCGATCCCGATCACCAGGGGGAAAGGCTTCACGGCCGAGCCGCCGGGCCGGACGAGTTGGGGCGCGCTGCGCGGACGGAGGGCCCCGCGCCAACGGCGGCCACCGGGGACGGGCTGGTCGAGGCAGTGGAGAGCTTCATGCGAGGGGCTAGCTGGCCGATAGAGGGAATGGAGGTGTCATCCCATGAAAGTACTGATCGCGGACATCGAAACCGAGACCCAGGACCGGGTTCAAGTTGGCCTCGAGTCTTTTCGCGGAGTCGAAGTCGAGACCGCGAAGGGCACGGTGGCTCTGGACCGGATCCGCATGGGGCAGTTCGACTGTGTCTTTGCCGGGGTCGGCACTGGTCCCGACGGGGATGAGGAATTCGCGCGGCTTCTCGAGGGCGAAAGTGAAGCCCTGGTCGTCGCGGTCGGTGGGGAGCCTGCGATTCAGAAGGTGAAAGACTCGGATGCGCGCCGTCAGGTCTTTGCTTTCTTGCAGTCGCCGGTCGAACCGGTGGAGCTCTATCGGACCGTGTCGCGCGTCATGCAGCGCAGTTCGGATCAGGCCGTCAGCTCCTCCTGAGGATCCTCACGCCGAGGGCCATCGAATCGACTGAGCAATTTCGGCTCATGCGCGCCACGTCCGGGGCGAGGAACTCTTCCTTTCCTGGGCGGGCTCGGGCAACTCCCGCTTTGTGGCCAAGTGGCATGACGTTTGTAGTTCTTCGAACCGTTCTGAAGTTCGCAAGAACACATCCGTGAGTCTCGATTCTATTACGAGAGAAGGGTGCCCATCCCGCGGCGAGGCTCATGGAAAGCCCAGGAGAGGGGCGGCTCTGCCGCCCCTTTTCCATTCCATTCGTTCGAATGGTTCGGAGTCGGATGCTCGCAGTCCGTGATGGATGGCTCGGAGTCGAAAGGCGCTCGTTCCGATATCGGCGAACTCAGGTGGGAACAATCATGCCCGTGATGATGGCCTCGAAGACGAGCTTGCCATCCACGTAGCCCTGAGTGTCGTACATGCCGAGCTTGCGGCGCAACTTGCGACCTTTCACCATGACGATGAACACGTCGCCGGGAACCACCGTGCCGCGGAATCGAACGGCGTCGACGCTAGCAAAGCCAAAGAAGCCATGATTGTGCTGAGCCACGGCGAATGCATAGCCACAAAGCTGGGCCGCGGTTTCGATCATCAGTACGCCGGGAAACAGAGGGCGTTCCGGAATGTGACCGGGAACCCAGAACTCGTCGTCACCAAGAGTCTTGTATCCGACGCAAATGCCCTTGTCTTCGTCCATGTGCAGAATGCCGTGCAACATGGAGAACTCACCGCGCTGGGGAATCTGAGCTTCGATCTCTTCCTTGCCGGCAATGGCATCCTCGGGGCGAAACGAGGACGGGTCGAGAATGGGCGCAGTCGCTGGCATCGGATCACCGTGGGGTAAAGGTCAGGGTCTTGACGACTTCCTTCGGGAGCGCGTCTCCTTCGTTGACGTAGACCTCGTCTTCCAGAGGCGAGTACCCGGTGGCTCGAATCGTCATCTTATACTGACCACCGCTCAGGAACTTCAGATAAGCCAGTCCGTTGATGTCCGAGAACGCCGTCCGGGACTGGGAGTTTTCCTCACCGGTGAGAGTGACCCGGGCACGAGGAATCGGCGGGCCGTCCTCCCGCACGACCATGACCTTCAGCGTGGCCCGTCGATCCAGGCGGAACGACTTGTCGAGGTGTTTTTCCTCGCCCAAGTAGAACTCCGGGTGGGACGTTCCGGGGTCGCCGATCGGACCCGCGGACATGGTGTAGACACCCGTGGGCAACTTGGTGAACTCGAAGTGACCGGAGCCATCGGTCTTGGCAAGTCGACGCTGGGGATACTTCTGTCCCGGATCCAACTTCACGGGCTTGAGGAACACTTCCATGCCGTCGAGGGGCATTCCGAAGTTGTCGACCACGGTTCCTTCGATCCACGCCCCACGATCCAGCATTGCCAAGAAGTCGTCGGCGCGCTGCGGAATCTTGACCCCTTCGCGAACGTAGTCCTTGTGGGTCAGCGTTTTGATCTTCAGGTTGTAGATGCCGGGCTGTTGCTCCGTGATGCGGAACTTCCCATTGCGATCGCGAAACTTCTGGGAGCGCCAACGAGGGGCCACGGTTTCCAACTCTCCCTCGGACTCGGGAATCAAAAACACTTCGAAGAAGACCACGGGTTGACCGGAGGCCTTGTCCTGAACCGTGCCGAGAAACTCGAACTCACCGCGTTCCTGATCGTTCGCGGTGGGCATGACCGGGGTTTCATCGTGGCGTTGCGGCGAGGGATTGTCTGGCGAAGGTTGCTCGGGGGCCGCGGAGGCTGTTCGCGACGAGTCGAGAGTGACCGAGGGGGTCGGAGAGGGATCAGGGGTTGTGGGGGAGGGACTGTCCGAGCTTGTGACTGCCGGCGCAGACCTCTTTCCCTGATCCGTCTGTAGGAAATGCCAGCCCGCATAGGCGAGTCCGAGAACGACCGCGACACCGAGCACCCCCACGAGCAAGAGGGAGCTGGACTGTCCGCGACAATTCGAAAACGGGAGATTCGTGCGCTTCTTCATCGGATTTACCGTAGCGGGGTCCGCGGAGGTCCGCAACACAGGCTCCGTGGTGGAGACGTGCGTCGCGAGGTCGGCGGGGAGGGAATCCACCAAGACCCCGATCGTCGACCAACCGGGAACGTGACGCAGAGGCCTGCAGCAGGGCTTTTTCAACAGCCTGCTACAATGCTCGATTCTCCCAAGGTTGTTGTCCCGCACTCTCCGAGGCAGTCCCGTTGAGCGTCGAAGATCCCGATTCGATTTCCGCCGAGCCGATCGAGGCGGAGGCCAACCCGGAAACCCCGGCGGAGCCCGAAACCTCGGTGCCCGCCCAGGCGGCCCTCGTTCCGCGACGAGATCGATACCCGCGGAACCTGTTCCTGGTCTCGGCTCCCGGAGCCGTGTTGTTTCCCGACCTCACGGTGCCACTGGCGCTTCACGAGCCGTGGGCCGAGCGAGCGGTGATTCAGGCTCGAAGTCAGTCGGAGTGGATTGGGATGGTGATTCAATCCACGCCGCTCGCGGGAGAGGGCCCGCCGGATCCGGAAGGCATTCCCCGCATTGGGTGTCTGGCCCGGATCGTCCGCGAGATCCAGCTGCCCGACGGCAACCGGACCTACCTCTTCCAGGGCGTTCGCCGGTTCCACGTGGACCGCTTTCTGCGCAAAGCTCCGTACCTCATCGCCAAAGTCTCGTATCCAGACGAACAACCTGCCGCCGATGACGAGTCCGAAGCCATGGCGCGCAACGTCCGGATCCTGTTGAAGGAACTGATCGAAGCCACTCCCCATGCGACCGAGGAAATGGGAATCGCGGCGCTCAATATCGAACGGGCGGGGCCCCTGGCGGACTTTGCCAGCGCCTACTTCGTCAAGGAAGTCGAGGTTCGCACCAAGTTGCTGGCCGAGTTGCGGGTCAAAACCCGGCTGCGCATGGTCAATGAGCTCTTGCTGAAGGAGCGGCACATTCTCGACCTGGGACACAAGATCCAGGAAGAGATTCGAGAGAAAATCGAAGAGCGACAACGCGAGTTCTTCCTGCGGGAACAACTGCGTTCCATCCGTCGCGAACTGGGCGAAGAGAAAGACGAGCAAGCACTCGAGGTCGAAAGCTTCGAAAAGCAGCTCGAAGAAAAAGAGGTGCCCGATCACGTTCGCGACCGAGCTCGAGAAGAACTGCGTCGCTTGCGCGTGATCCCCCAGGAGAGTCCCGAGTCGGGACTGTTGCGTGGCTATCTCGAGTGGCTCTTGGGTTTGCCATGGGGATTGGAAACCACCGACACTCAAGACCTCGCCCACGCCCGTGACGTCCTCGAAGGCGACCACTCGGGTCTCGAGGAGATCAAGGAACGCATTGTCGAGTTCCTGGCGGTTCGCCAACGAGTGCCTGGACACAAAGGGCAGATCCTGTGTTTCGCGGGGCCCCCGGGAGTGGGCAAGACGTCGTTGGGGCGTTCCATCGCCGATGCTCTTGGTCGGAAGTTCATTCGAATCTCTCTCGGCGGAGTTCATGACGAAGCGGAGATCCGTGGTCACCGCCGCACCTACATCGGTTCCTTGCCAGGAAGAATCGTCCGCGGTTTGAAGACGGCCGGCACGATGAACCCGGTGTTCGTGTTGGACGAACTTGACAAAGTGGGCCAGGACTTTCGCGGCGATCCAAGTTCCGCATTGTTGGAGGTATTGGATCCCGAGCAGAACTCGACCTTCTCTGACCATTACTTGGAAGTGCCGGTCGACTTGTCACGGGTGTTCTTCATTGCGACGGCCAACGAGATCGGTGCGGTCCCGCCGGCTTTGCGCGACCGTCTCGAAGTGATCGAAATGTCCGGTTACGTCACCGAAGAGAAGCTCGACATCGCCCGCCACTTCCTGATTCCCAAACAACTGGAAAACCACGGCTTGAAGAGGAGTGAGCTGTCGATTCGCCCGGCGGTGGTTCGCACCATCGTGGAGCAGTACACGCGGGAAGCGGGAGTGCGTGGACTCGAGAAGTCTTTGGCGCGGCTGTGTCGAAAGGCGGTCACCGTGCTGGCATCGGAGAAGGAGTCGCGGGTGTCGGTCACGACCCGCAACTTGACCGAGTACCTGGGCGTCCCGCGCTTTCCGAAAGAGCGTCGGCGCAAAGCCCTGTCTCCCGGGGTGGCGACGGGGCTGGCCTGGACTCCGGTGGGTGGCGAAGTCCTGGAGGTGCAGGTTCGAGAGCTGCCGAAGGCGGCGCGCTCGCTCGAGGTCACGGGCATGTTGGGGGATGTCATGCTGGAATCGGCTCGGATCGCCGTTTCCTTGGTGACTGGGCAGGCCAAGTCTCTCGAGGTTTCGTCCCCGAATCTCAAAGAGCAAGGCCTCCACATCCACGTGCCGGCGGGGGCGGTGAAGAAGGACGGTCCGTCTGCCGGGATCACCATGGCGACTGCGCTGGTCTCCTATCTGCGGCAGACTCCTGTTCGAGCCACTCTGGCCATGACCGGGGAAGTGACCTTGACTGGACAAGTCCTTGCCGTGGGCGGAATCCGCGACAAAATCCTGGCCGCCCGCCGCTATGGAATCACCGAGGTCGTCTTGCCGGCGCCGAATCGGCAGGACGTCGAGGAGATTCGCCCGGAACTGGTGAAAGGCATGAAGTTTCATTTCGTCGAAGAGTTCGACGAGGTGGTCGGTTTGGCGTTCCGAGGACAAAAAAGGGCGCGGGCCGGGGGAATCCGAGGATGATGGGATGGCTTTCCTTTCGCTGGGCCGTGGAGACTTCATGAACACTGATCGCTGGACCCTCCGTGGTTTGCTCGTGGCGCTGACTTTTCCTGGAGCCGCGTGCTCGTCCGGACCCGAAGAGGTCGAGAAAACTCCCCAAGAGCTGGCTCGGGAGGCGGCTCGCCAAAGCGGCGCGTGGCGGAAGAAGCGCATGATGATGGCCACGAAGTCGGCGATCACACAACTCCTCGGGCAAGCCAGCGAACGGACCGATGCCATTCGGTCTCAGTACGAAGAGGTGTTGAACACCGTGCAGAAAACCCTGCACCTCGAAGTCGCGGATCCTGTGCTGGAGCAGTACGGAGACACCGAGTGGGAGGTGTTCCGCACTCAGATCGACACCTTGCAGGAAGGAACCGAGTCGGCTCTGCAGGAGCTGCTCGACGACTACGGGCGACGCTTTTGGGGCATTGCCGAGAGCGCTGCTCAGCGGGAACGCGGAAGCGAGGTCGGAACGCGGTCCGGTTACCAAGAACTGGATGATGTCGTCGAGGCATCCCTGGCCCAGCTCGAGCGTCAGGCCGACGTCGAGGGGGTCGACCAACTGGCGCGCACTCGGAAGAGTCAGCGGGTTGCTTTGGGTCGGAAGATCAAACACGAGGTCGAGGGACTCGGGAAGTTCTTGTTGTTTGTCTCGGCTCCCGAGGATGTGAGGGACCTGCCGGTGCCGTCGCGGGCTCGGGACACCTCTGGTTTCGAGCGAATCGATCAGAGCATTGCTTGTGTGGCGGCGTTTCATCGCTCCGACGAAGCCATGGACACGCCGTTGCGGCTGGTGCAAGCGGTTCGCTATCGGGTCGAGCGGGGCGGCGTGATCTTGGAAGAGACCGAGTGGAAGTTCGATCCTCGGACCGGAGACGAGAACGGCGTCGTGCCTTTGGGCGACGTGGGCGACCCCGCCTATCTTGCCAGCCAACCAATGGTTCCGCTGATCGAGCGTGAATCGGCGGGGTTCGCGGCACTTCACAACCACACGCTCGTCGCGGAATACCGACTGCGGCTCGAAAATGCGGTGACCGGGGAAGAGCACGCCACCCTCGCCTGGCAAGCCGCATGGTTGATCGACTATCGCGGACAGCTGCGCGTCGACTTCTCTGAAACCGAGGAGCGCGTGGTCGAAGACGATCTGGTGATCTCTGACTTGCGTGCGGCCCAACTCTTGTCGCACGCTGAAACCCGGCGATGAGGTGGGTTCCGGTGCGGGGATGGATGGCCGGCAGTCTGCTGGCGGCGATGGGTTGCTCGGACAACGTCTCTGAGTCTTCCCCGTCGGAGGCCAAGGTTCCCCACGGGCAGGACTCCGCACCGACGACCCCTGCCGCGTCTGCGCCGACGGACCGAACTTCGGGACATTCCCAGTCCGTGTTGGACAAGGTTCTCGAACGACCGGTTGCCGGGGACTCGGACGCTGCCATGGCGCTCATGCAGCAAGCACGCCAGCTCATGGGCGTGGGGAGAACCAAGGAGGCGGCCGATTGCCTGACCCGAGCGGTTGAGGCCGATCCGGCGTCGATTCCCGCTCGCACTTTGTTCGGCGAGGTCATGTTGTATCCCGGCGGCCACAAGTCTCCCTCCATGGCGCTCGACTCGTTTCGCATGGTTCGCATGCTCGAACCGGACAACTTCTTTGGCTTGTTCGGGGAAGCCCGGGCGCGCTGTCATCTGAATGATGATGAGCGTTCCATGGAGTTGTTTGGTCAAGTTGCTCAGGTCCTGCAAAACAAGAAGATGACACTGACGCCACGTCATCAGGCGGACTTTGCGCGCTGTGTCGGACAACTTCACTATCGGGCGTCCCGCTGGGAGAAAGCGCTGGCCTCCCTGGACCGAGCCTTGCAAGCGTGGCCCGAGGATCGCCGCGCCATGTACTGGAAGACTTTGGTTCTGACTCGGATGGAGCGGTTCGAAGATGCCTTGCAACAGGTGAATCAGGCGATCGAACGGAAGGCCGGAGAAGGCCGGATGCACTTCGCCCGTGCCGATGTCTTGCGACGCCTGGGGCGTTTGGAAGAAGCCGAGAAGGACCGCAAGGTTCACCAGATCCTTAGCCAGTTCGAAGACGACGACTCGCGGCGATTCCGCGAAGACGTGGATCGGCGAATCGATCTGCGCAAACAGCTGGTGGAGATCTATCCAGAGTATCGCGGGGGGCATCGTGCTTTGGGACGGGAATACCTCGACGGCGGGCGCCCCGCCCTTGCCGTGGAAACCTTCACCGCCATGCTTGAGGAAGACCCGGACGATGCGGAAACCGAGTTCCTATTGGCCCAGGCCCATGCCGCGGCGGGGAATCTGGACGAAGCTCGCCGAATGGCCCAGGAACTTCTCGACGCTCAGAAGATCCCTGAGCGGGTTCATCAGGACTTGTTGCGCCGAATTGATGAGGCGGCGAGTGGCTCCTGAAAGAGCTGGCGGTTGGCTCGCGGTTGCTCTGCTGTTGATCGGCTGTCAGCCGGACGAAGGGGAGGCGACCCCGGTCGAAACCGCCGTTTCTGCCGGGAAATCCACCGATCCCGGCTCCGAGCGCTTTCGGTCGCGTCTTTCGGGAAGCGGTGTCACTTTCATCAATCGGCACGGCGGCGGTGGCGAAAAGCTCTTGCCGGAAACGAATCTCGGGGGAGTGGCGATCTTCGATTACGACGGCGATGGCCGCATGGACATCTATTTCTGCCAGGGCGCGCCCTTTCCCGGGAATCCAGACCACGACAAAGTCGAGTATGTGGACGAGCTGTACCGGAATCTGGGGGACTTTCGTTTCGAGAACGTCACGGAAGCGACCGCGGCGGGGGAGCCTGGCTACACGTTCAGCGCGGTGTGCGTCGACTACGACGCCGATGGCGATCAGGACTTGTACCTTTGTAACTTGGGCGAGAACGTCCTGCTCGTGAACGACGGTGGGAAGTTTCGTCGGGTCGATGAGGCCGAGGGACTGGCGGGCCCCGCGTCCGATTGGTCGAGTGCGGCCTGCTTTGCCGATTTCGACGGGGACGGAGACCTGGACGTCTACGTCACCAACTACGCCGTGTTCGACCTCGAAAACCCGAAGTGGTGCGGAAAGAAGATCACCCCGGAGCACCGCTCCTACTGCCATCCGGACGAGTTCGATGGCCAGGACGACCGCTGGTATCGGAACGACGGGTTGCAGGCGGGGGCCTGGAAGTTCGTCGAAGTGACGGCGGACATTCCCGTGACGGGAACCGGAGGAAAGGGATTGGCGCTGGTCCCCTTCGACTACGACGACGATGGCGACGTGGATCTCTACGTCGCCAACGACTCCGTCGAGAACTTCCTGTGGATGAACGAAGGAGGTTTTCGCTTCGTGGAGTCCGCCTCGGCCCTGGGGGTGGCCATGAATGGTTCCGGACGCTCCGAGTCCTGCATGGGATCGGACGCCGCCGACGTCGACGGAGACGGGGATCTGGATCTGTTCTCGGCCAACTTCGCCGAGGAAACCAACACTCTCTACACCAACGATGGACACTACTTCGTAGACGACACGACGTTCTCCGGATTGGCCCAAGATTCGTTTTTGTGGGTCGGCTTCGGGGCTCGTTTCGTGGACTTTGACCTGGATGCCGACTTCGACTTGCTGCTCGCCAACGGTCACGTGACAGACAACATCGAGCTTTACGACAACTTGCAGCATTACCTGCAACCCGCCCAGCTGTTCGAAAACATCGGCAAAGGCAAGTTCCGGCTGATCGAGGACGGGGCAGGCTCGTACTTCGGAGATCCGCGAGTCGGGCGCGGTCTCGCGCTCGGAGATCTGGACAACGACGGCGATCAAGACGCCGTGTTCGCCAACAACAACTCCGCCCCGGAGATCCTCGAGAACCTCACCCTGAATCCAGGAGACGGCTCGCGTTGCTGGATCGGTCTCGATTTGCAGGCCCGCTCTCCCAATCTCGACGCGCTCGGGGCCAAGGTGATCGTCTACGCCGAGCCCGGGAAACAGGTCCAAGAAGTCCGTGGCGGAACTTCGTATGCCGCCTACAGCGACACTCGTCTGGTGTTCGCCTTGCCCAAGGAAACCTTGGATCGAATCGAGATTCGTTGGCCGACCGGGGAAACCCAAACGGTCGAAAACCTCGAGCCAGGGAAATACCACAAGGTCATTCAGGAAACTCCCTAGGTCTCCGCGAAAGAAGTCGCAATCGGTATGTGGTTCGCATCGCTTTGTGCTCCGAATCACTGCTGTTGGTTCTTGGGGTTTGACGAATAGGGAAACTCGCAGAATCGGTTTCTCGATTGCGGCGGAGCTTTTCCCAGAACCGGGAATGGGTTCCCAATCCGTTGGGCGGAGGAAGGGAGACTTGTCTTGATCGCGACAAAATTCTCAGTGGACCGACCGGAGCACCGTTCTGGTCGACGGGCAGTGGCGAGACTTCTCTTTGTGTCGACAGTTCTGTTGTCGTCTTCCCTCGTGCAAGCTCAAGAAGCGGAAGAAACCAAGGAAGAACTCACCCTGTGGGAAGCCCTGACTCAGGGAGACGCCAAGTTTTCGGTTCGCGGGCGTCTCGAGCTTGCCAATCAAGAGGGGCTGGCTCACTCCGAGGCGTGGACGGTGAGGACCTGGCTGGGATATGCGACCAAGTCCGCCCACGGTTTGTCCGGCTTCGTTCAGTTCGAAGACGTTCGTGCCGTGCGTGACGACCTGTTCAATGCCGCCGGTTTGAACGGTCAAGGCCGCCGAACGGTCGTTGCCGATCCCGAAGACACGGAACTCAATCAGGCCTATCTCGCCTACGACCTGGATTCGATGGATACCCGCTTCGTCTTGGGCCGACAGCAAATCGTGTTCGATGATTCGCGTTTCATTGGCGACGTGGTCTGGCGTCAGAACCAGCAGACCTATGACGCCTTTCGGGTGACGACCCATCCGCTTCCGGAGCTGGAGCTGACCTACGCCTACCTCTGGGACGTGAATCGAATCTTCGGTCATGACTCCAACCGGGACTTCGAGTCGGACTCCCACTTGGTCCACCTCAACTACGACCTTCCGGGAAACCTGGGGAAGTTCGTCGCGTTCGGATACTTCTTGCGCATTCCCAACTCCAAAGTCACTTCGTCAGACACCTACGGCTTCCGCTGGACTGGCAGTCGACCCCTGGATGACGATGAATCTTTCAGCCTCGCCCACGAGCTGAGCTACGCGTACCAGAAAGATGGGCGAAGCAGCCCGCTCAGCTACAGCACTCACTACTTCCATGCGTCGGCCACCGTGGACTTCGAGAAGAAGATCGCGTTCGGTGCGGGCTGGGAAGAGCTGGGAAGCGATTCCGGACGAATCGGATTCGCGACACCGCTTGCGACGGCCCACAAGTTCAACGGATGGGCGGATGCCTTCCTGATCACGCCCACCACCGGACTCGAAGACGCCTACTTCTTCGTGTCGGGCAAGCTGCCGGGAAACATCAACGGCAAGCTGATCTACCATCGCTTCCAGGAAGAGCATGGCGGGCACCGGTTGGGCGGGGAATACAACTGGATCATGACCAAGAAGATCAACAACAACTGGTCCGTCCTCTCCAAGTTCGCTTACTTCGATGGCAGCACGTCCCGCGGACTGGCGGATCGTGTTCGCTGGTGGTTGCAGACGACGGTGAGGTTCTGAGAGAACGGAAGCGCGGCGGCGGCAAGCGGAGGGGGATTCCGGGGAGGGCATGACAGACTCTCGGGCATGGCTTGATTGCCCGAGGGCTTGGGATCGGAGTTCGAGATGGCTCTCCTGGAAACCCGCTACTTGGGGCAAACGCTGGCCAATCCGCTGGTGGCATCCGCCTCGCCTCTCACGCGCGAACTGGTCTCGGTTCGGGAACTGGAGGACGCCGGCGTTTCCGCGGTCGTCGTCCAGTCCTTCTTCCAGGAAGAGATCTCTTACCTGGGAGTTCAGCGAGGCAGATCCAAGGAGCTGGATCCTTACGGGGGAGAACTGTCCTTCTTTCCCGAACCCCTGCCGGGTTCCTTCGGACCGGAAGAGCACATCGAACGAGTGCAGAGGATTTGCGAGTCGGTTCAGATTCCGGTCATCGCCAGCGTCAATGGAACCACCGGCGGAGCTTGGCTGGAATACACGAGTGCACTGGAGTCGGTGGGTGTCGCAGCGATCGAGTTGAATATCCACTCGGTGCCTGCCGATCCCGAGGTCAGTGCGACTCAGGTGGAGCAGGAGCTGCTCGCGGCGGTGCGTCAAGTGCGTGCCGAAGTCAGCGTGCCGCTCTCCGTGAAGCTATCTCCGTTCTACAGCGCATTGGCTCACCTGTGCCGGTCTTTGGTGGATGCCGGCGCGGACGGGCTGGTGCTGTTCAATCGTTTCTATCAGCCGGACCTGGACCTGCGTACGTTCAAGGTCAGCCTGAACTTGCAGCTTTCGGATTCCTGGGAACTTCGATTGCCGCTGCGCTGGATCGCGATTTTGCGGGACGTCCTTTCGTGCCATTTCGCCGCGACCACCGGAATCCAATCGTCGTCGGACGTCTTGAAGCTGATCGCAGCGGGGGCAGACGTGACGATGTTGTGCTCGGTGCTGATGAATGAGGGGCCGGCGAAGGTCGGACGCTTGCTGCAAGGGCTCGAAACTTGGCTGGATCAGAACGGCTACGAATCCTTGAATGATCTTCGCGCTGTGGCGAGCCAGCGTCATTGCTCGAATCCAGCCGCGTTCGAGCGGGCCAACTATATGCGAATGATTCGCCCCGCTTGAGTCAACGGGACAGTTCCGCTTGAAAGAGTCGCGCCGCGACGCGCATCAAGTCCAGGACCGTGATGATGCCGACCAAGCGGTCCCCTTCGACGACCGGCAGGCAGCCAAGGTTGCTGCGTTTCATGATCTCGGCGGCTTCCAACGTCGACGTCCTGGGAGTGACAGTGACCGGATTCTCTTTCATGATCTCGCGCACTCGGACGGCTTCCTTTCCCGAAGAGTCGGGACGGGTTAGCAAGCGAGTCAGGTCGCGGCACGAGACAAGCCCTTGCAGGCGACCGGCATCGTCTTCCACAGGAATGTGGCGAATGTGTTCCCAAGTCATGACCGACGCCGCCATGTCGATCAGGTCCTCCGGTTGCAAGGTGAACAGGTCCGTCGACATGAATTGTTCGACGTAGCGGAAGCTCACCTTCCAATCCGGAGAGTCCTCGAGTCCGGCGAGGGGCCAGTGGTGAACCGGAGTGCCCTGCCACTGGCGGCGCGCCATCCCCGCCGTGACGGAGTGCAAGCGGTGGTGCATGGGCACCTGGCTCTCCATGGCGCGGATCGAATCAAGGATCCACCGCGAGCCGGTGGCACCCTTCTCGACGCGTTCCCGCACCACTTTCAAGCAACGCCGGGCGTCAGACTCCGACACTCCCGTGCGGCAAAGCCCTTCCTCGGCTTGGGGGAGCAGTTCTTCGAGCAACAAGGTGGAGGCAGACACTTGGCGCCCTTCGGTCCATCGAAGCTGGGTGTCGAGACCGTGCCGGGCGGCGGAGAGAAAGTTGTGCTTGGCGTCCTCGAAGCTCATGCGTTGCGTGATGTCTTCGTCTTTTCGCGCCATGAGCAGTCCGAGGAACAACGCGGCGTTGGCGACTTCGTCGATCACGGTGGGGCCTGCAGGGAGCGCGCGGTTCTCGATGCGAAGGTGAGGGATGCCGTGGGTGGTCCCGTAGCACGGCCGGTTCCAGAGATAGACCGTGCCGTTGTGAAGCTGAAGCGCGGAAAGTGGGGGGATCTCGTTGCGTTCCAAAATCTCTCGCGGATCTTCGCCGACTTCATTGGTGAGCAAGACCCGGTGGCGTGCAATCTCTTCCTGGAATAGCTCGACCACGGAATCGCGCACCCAACGATCGCCGAATCGGACCCGGGCGCGCTGACCTCGGGCACGATGAGTGTCCGAGCGTTCATCCACTCCCGCTTGGAACAGGGCGACTCTTGTTTCGTGCCAAAGGCGTTTCTGCAAGAGAATTGGTGAATTGACCGCTGCCGCCAAAACCGGTGCCGTCATCGCTTGGGCCAAGTTGTACATTCTTGCGAATTCGCCGGGATCGACTTGAAGGTGCACCTGAAAACTTGTGTTGCACGATTCGAACATCACGTTGTCGTGCACCACGTTGAACTCGTCGAGTCCCTTGATCCTCATGGGGAACGTGCCACGTTGTTGAACCAGCACGTCATTGAGCCTTCGATAGCGAGTGTGAGGAGTGATGTTTTCCAAGGTAAGGTCGGAAAGCTGCATGGTGGGCAAGATGCCGGTGAGCACGACGTCGGCTTGGAATTCCGCGGCGGCGACTCGGGTCTTGGCCAGGACGTCGTTCAACTCCGCTTCCATGTCTCGGAAACAGTGGCCTTGCAATCGGCGCGGGGAGAGATTCGCTTCCAGGTTGTAGCGGGCGAGTTCCGTGGTCAGCGCCGGCTCTTGGGCCTTCTCCAGAACCTCCATCGCAACCCCGGCGGGTTGGAAGCCCGAGTCGACCAAGAACATCTCTTGCTCCGCGCCGATACGGCGAACTCCACATTCGAAGAGTTCGCGTTCGATCATGGTCTCCAGGGCCTGAAGGTCGCGCAGCAAGGCGCGGATGAACGCTTCATGGTTTGACGAGTCGGCGGCATCGATTCGATGGTTTCCCATGGCAAAGCTCCTCGAACCGGGATCTCTCGAATGCCGTTCCAATTTGGGGAAACGAGGCGGCGTGAACGGAGAACCCGTGGGCGACGGTTGGAAGCCGCTCGGCTTTCCTTGGGAACGATTCCCCAAAAGGGGGTTAGTACACCCGCTGACGCGCCCTTTGTTTGTCGGCCGGGGAGATGTCCGGTCGGCTCAGCAGGGCGTCCAAGACCGCCTTGGCGTTCAGCCGGTTGCCTTGGTCGGCGTACAGATCGGCGAGGGCGAAGTAGGCGTTGGCGGGGCAGCCGGACAGTCCAAGCGCGAGGGACAAGTGTTTGATCGCCAGGGCCCGGTCTCCGGTTTCCTTCGCCGCGATCCCCACGTTCATGTGGATCAACGCCGACTGGGGCCGAATCTCTGCCGCCGCCAAACACTCGCGCAGGCAGTCTTCGAAACGTTCGACCCGGGCGTAGCAGGTGCCCAGGTTTTGACGGACCAGGAACGTTCCCGGCAGCTCCTGAGCCAGGGCTTCGAAAAGGGCAATGGCCTCCTCGAACCGAGATTCGTGCATGAGCCCGACGGCCCGCTGGATGCTTTCGAGTTTTGCGACGTGGTCGTACGGGTCGTTGCGGTCCTCGTCTCCGATGTCCGCCGTGGCTTCGGAGCTCAAGTAACCAAGGCCGCCGAGAATCCGACGCTCTTCGTCGGACAAAGTTCGTGGCTCGCTGCTCAGCTCGGGACCCCGGCCGGTGCGGCAATGTTCGAGAAGGCGAGACAGGTGCTGGACCACGTCTGGTTTGGTGGCCGCAAGGTCGTGGAGTTCTCCGGGGTCCTTGCCAAGATCGAACAAGTGGGGACGCGAGCCAATCACGAGTTTCCAGTCCAGCGTCCGAACACCGAACAGCGGTGACCAGTCGTAGCTGAGCAACGGAACTCGGGTTTCCAAGTAGGCCACGTCGTCGCGGTCGAGCGTCGTTCCCACCAGGAGTGGTGAGAGAGACTGTCCATCGAGTTGAGGAGGAATGGCGACTCCACAGAGTTCCAGAATGGTCGGGGCGACGTCGGCCAGAGTGACCAGCCGATCGCTCACTCGTCGCGGCTCCACGGCTGCGGAAGTCATGATCAGAGGAATGCGCTGGGTGGCATCGTGGAGGTGGTTGCCGTGGGAAAGCTCCCCATGCTCACCGCGACCCTCGCCGTGATCGGAGACCACGATGACCCAGGTTCGTGACAGCAAGTCCCTGGCTTCGAGTGCCTGGAGGATGCGACCGAGTTGACGATCCGCCGAAGCGATTTCGGCGAAGTACCGGTCGTCCGGATCGTCACCGAAGCGATGGGCGAGATCCGGCGGCGGCAAGTAGGGGTGATGCGGGTCGTAGAAGTGCGCGAAGCCGAACCACGGTTGTTCGCTGTCGAGCTGTTCGATGATGGCCGTGGCAACTTCGGGAGCGAACCGCTCTTTCCTGGTGATCTGGGCGGACGTTCCCAGGCCCTCTTGGTCGTAGCTGTCAAAGCCTTGGTTCAGTCCGAAGCGATCCAGCAGTACCACGGCGGACACGCTGGCGAAGGTTCGGTAGCCGGCATCCCGCAGAAGCTCTGCGAGGGTGAGCGCTTCGTCCGGGACCGTGAAGATGCTGTTGTCGTGCACGCCGTGACGATTGGGATCGAGTCCCGTGAATAGAGTGGTGTGCGCCGGCAAAGTGACGGGGGTCGGGACGAAGGCGTGTTCGAACAGAATCCCCTGGGCGGCGAGGGAATCGATCACGGGACTCGCCCCGTGCGACGCACCGTAGCAATCCAATGCATCCGCGCGGGTCGTGTCGAAAGACACCAGAAGGACGTTGGGGGCGCCCGAAATCTCCCCGCGAGGAAAGAGGACGGGCTCGTTCGAGAACTCCGGCTCGGCGGATTCCGGGGAGATTGAAGGGGTGCTCTCCAGAGAGGGGATCGTCGGCGTCGCGTCGAGGAGCGGCTCCGACGAAGAGGCCGGGGCCGGAGACTCTTTGGACTCCGAACATCCGAACGAGAGAACGGCGGCGCCCAGTGCGATCGTGGACCGTCCCACCCACGCAGGAGAAAGGAATGACAAGGGGGAGCCTTTCATGCGGGCGTCGGGCTGGCGCATTCGTCCAGCAAGGAGAGGGTTGCGCGAAACACTTGACGCACCGAGATCTCTTCCATGCAAAGCAGGTCGGGACAAGTTCGCCGCGGACAAGGACTGCAAGGCAAGTAGGTCCGAACGACTCGTGAGGGAGCGAAGCGCGGAGCGTAGACCCGGTGGTTTTTAGGACCGAACAATGCCACCACCGGGATTTCCAAGGCAGCTGCCAAGTGGAGTGGGGCCGAATCGCTTCCGACGAACAGCGTCCCGCGAGTCAACAGGGCCGCGAGTTGTCCCAGGGAACCCGTGGGGGGGGCCAGCAAGCACTGACCGGATTTGCTCGCGGCGACCACGGAACGGGCGAGTTCTTCTTCTCCGGGGCCCCAAGTGATCATCGAGGGGAGGCCCTCCTTGGCCAACCGGTCCGCAAGCAGCGCGAAGCGATCGTAGCGCCAGCGCTTGATGGCGCCGTAGGCACTGGTTCCCGGATGCAGGAGAATCAAAGGACGAGGGAGCGGCTGGTCCATGGAATTGAGGTTCGCTTGGAATGCCTGCTCGGAAGACTCGGGGACCGAGAGAGACGGACGCGGTGCTACCTCCGGCACTTCGGGAAACACCGAGCGGACCAGGCTGAGGGCTTTGTCCACCCGGTGGATCACGTGCGGCTCGGGAGTGACCTTGTGAGAATGAAACCAGTGATTGCCTTCTTTGCCGTGACCTTTGGCGAAGCCTGCTTTGAGATCTCCGCGAGCAGTCCATGCATGGATCCCGCTCTTGAAGTTTCCCTGGAAGTCTAGGACCACGTCGTAGTGATCCTTCCGCAAGCGCCGAAGGTGTCCCGAGAGTTTTCTGATCGCGGCCATGCTGCCTGACAGGTTCTTCTGCTTTCGACTCCAGGCCCGTCGCGGGTACACGATGCGCTGGCGAACCCAAGGAAACAGGTCCAGCAAG
The DNA here is from genome assembly GCA_028289345.1 of Planctomycetota bacterium. Lineage (GTDB taxonomy): Bacteria > Planctomycetota > B15-G4 > B15-G4 > SIAN01 > JANQQL01. The sequence continues at coordinate 261,622 of JANQQL010000042.1, forward strand.
GACGCCGCTCGATCTTCCACGGCCCAGTGGATTTCGCAATCGGGTCGGGCGCGTGCGAGCGCTTCCACCGCCGGCATGGTGAACAGAACATCGCCCAACGCGCTGAGGCGGATGACGAGAATCCGCGGCGGCGTGGTTCCGGCGTTGTTGTCGAGCCGATACGATGAATCCATGGAGCACATGATATCCGCCTCGGGATTGTTGGAGGTGTACGCTCCCGAGCCTTGGCTCGCGGGGCTTCGCGCCGCCGGCGTTTTCGAGGCCCGCGAACCCGAAGACTTCGAGGGCAGCGTCGAATCGTCTTACGAAGGGCGCGGGAGTCCGCGCCTGCTCCTGCTTCCCGGCGCGGTTCCTCTGGTGGTCAAGACCCTGCGTCATGGCGGCTTGCTAGGCAGGATTCTCGGTCCGTGGTACTTCGGAGCGAGGCGTCTCCGGAACACCCTGGCGTTGATCGAAGAGTTGCGCCACGAGGGAGTCCCCACGCCCGCGGTGGCTTTCGCTCGCGTCAGACGCGTTCGAGGACTGTCATTTTTGTGCCGATTCGAGCTCGCGACAGAACAAATCGTGGCCAGCAAGCACCTCTTGCAATTCCTTCGGGAACAACCACCGTGGAACGTGCGACGGCGTGTGGCCGAGCATCTGGGGCGGGTCGTCGGCAACCTGCATCGACTGGGAGTGGATCATCGCGATTTGAACGCGCGCAACGTGCTTATCAGCGACCAGGGCGCGACCCTGCACATCATCGACTGGGAGGGGTCCGTGCGCGGGGCTGCGCCGGTGTCGGAGCAGATTGCCGTGAGCAACTTGGAACGTCTGCACCGATCTCTCGAAAAGAATCAGGCTCTCCCGACCGGCACTCGGGGGCGAGAGGTTTGGGCGTTCATGCGTGCTTACGACCAGGCCGCGGCTCGGGACTGGTGGACGAAGGTCGACGAGAAACGCCGGCGCACCCGAGGCTTTCACCGATGGGGATGGGTGTTGGCCGGCCGCCGCCGCCGCGAGGCTCGAAACTGATTCTCGGGTTTGGTGGCCTCGGCGCTCAGGGACCGCGATCGGCAACCATCTCTCGATACCAGGTCAACCAGGCTTCGGGATCTTCTCCCTGGTCTTCGCCGGTGATGGCCTGAAGTGCGTTCCACGAGTAGAAACGCACAACCGCACTCGGCGACGACATTCCCTGGATGAGATAAGGCACCACGTCGTCATCCCCCAGTTGGCCCAGAACGAAAGCTGCATTGGCTCGAACCAACGGGCTCTCGTCATCGGTGAAGATGCCGAGCACTTGTCCCGCGCTGGACGGAACGCTCAGCCGTGCCAACGCGGTCAGCGTGTGCAAGCGGACTTTCTGATCTTCGTCTTCCAGCGCCGCGTACAACGAGCTCAATGCCAGATCTCGGTGGCCAGGACGGAGGACCGTCGCCAGCGCGAGGGCTGCGTTGCCGCGAACGGCCGGGGAGTGATGGGTCAGCAACAACTCCAAAAGGAGGTCCACGGGCACGCTAGGATTGCCGATACGACTGATCGCCAACAGGCCATTCTGAGTGAGCTCGTCATTGCCCTCCTCCAGAACCTCCAACAGCGGAGCGATGGCGCGAGGATGAACGGGGGGGAACTCGGGATCCCCGCCGGCCTCGTCCGGCGCGGGGATCTTGCTGAAGCCGAGAGCGGCCGCCGCCGTCACGCGCTGTTCCGCTTCGCCTTCTTTCAAGGTCTCGAGGATCACATCGAAGTTCCGATAGACCAGTCGGGTCAAGGCCTCCTCCAGGCTTTCGATCTGGAGTTTGGCTTTGGCTTCGGAGGACAATTTCAGAGCTCGCCACGATCGAAGGTTCTGGTCGAGGGTGACGAACAATGTGCCCGGGTCGTCAATGACGCCCAGATTGGGCGGCAAGGACAGGTCCCGCTCGGCGAGCTCTTCGGGAGTGAGGGGTTCGAGGTCAGGGTCGCTGGAGCGGCAGGCGCCGCATGCCAGGAGCAGCAGCCCCGCGACGCGGGTCGTTTGGTTTCGGCTCAGCCGTGTGACTCCACCCATGGATCCTGCTCCCCCCTGAACGCCTTCTCGTTTGTCCTTCCGACGACTCCCCAAGGAATCACTTCCCCTTGTCCGGACCTTTCTTTTGGATTCGGACAGGACTCCCCGCAGATCGTTGGGCAGCCTACAATGTGTTCTTCCGTCGGTCCCAACCTCGCGAGAGAACTCGAGGGATGGCAGCAGATCCGCGATTCCCCCACCTCAGCGGCGAGCACGAAAGCGTCCACTACTACTCGGACCCTGGTTCCGGGCTGCGAGCCATCTTGGCCATTCACGATACCTCGCGCGGTCCGGCATTGGGCGGAATCCGGACCAAGGCCTACCCGAGCGAGGACCAAGCTCTGGCGGACGTGCTCAAGCTGGCGCGAGCCATGACGCTGAAAACCGCTTTGGCGGGAATCCCGGCGGGGGGGGGCAAAGTCGTCGTGCTCGAACAGGACTTGCGCGATCGCAGTGCGGCGTTCCGCGTGTTGGGGGAACGGATCGACGAACTGGGAGGGCGTTTCTTCACCTCCGGAGACCTGGGGACCAGCCTGGATGACTTGGCGGAGGTGGGGAAGTCCACCCGTCACGTGACCGGTCCGTCCCAAGGAGACCTTTCGGAGAGCACAGCCGAAGGCGTGTTCCTGGCGGCGGGAACCTGCCTGGACGTGTTTGGCATCGCCGAATGGAACGGGGTCCGAATCGCGATCCAAGGGCTCGGGCAAATCGGATTGCGTCTGGCAACGTTTGCCGCTCGAGCCGGTGCCGAGGTCATCGCCGCGGAGATCGATCCGAAGCGCATCGCCCATGCCGTTGACACTCTCGGCCTGACCATTGTTCCGTCGGACGAGATCTATGACGTGCCGTGCGAAGTGTTTGCGCCCTGTGCGGCGGGGGGCACCTTGAACCCGGACACGATTCCGCGCCTTCAGTGCCGCATCGTGGCCGGGGCGGCGAACAACCAGCTGCATAGTGACGAGTGCGGCGATCGGCTGGCCGCGCGAGAGATCCTCTACGCCCCGGACTTCGTGGTGAACTCCGGTGCCGTGATTCGCGGGTCGGGACCGTCCCTCGAAGGTTACGAAGTGCCCGCAACTTTGGATTGCATCGGGCGCATCACTCGAGAGATCGTACTGGAGTCGATGGGATCCGGAGATCCGACCCATCGCGTGGCGAAGCGCAAAGCCGAGTCCCTTTGGCAAGAAGCTCGCAGCAAGCGCACCCGCAAGGGCCCCGCGCCGGAGTGAACCGCCACGCCGTTCGCGGCGACTAGGTTTCGGCGGCGGGGGAATCGAGGACGGCGAGGAGTCGTTCCCGGCGTTCCGCGGGGAGTCGCTTCGGAGTCAGGTCCGGGGCGACCGAAGCCAGCACCGTGTGCCCCTCGCACAGCAGGTTCTCGTCCTCGCCGCGCAGAATCCGATAGTCGAAACGGACGCGGGCCCGGCCCACGTGAGTCACCCGAGTCAGCACCACGAGCTGATCCCCGAATCGAGCGGGGGCGCGGTAGCGGACACCCACCTCGGCGACCGCCAAGAGGTGGCCTTCGCGCTCCATCTGCGCGTAGTCCAAGCCGTGTTCGGCCATCATTTCGGTGCGACCGACCTCGAAATACTGGATGAACACCGCGTGGTGGACGACGCCCATCTGGTCGGTTTCCCAGTAGCGGACGGGAATCGTGGTTCGGTGGACTTTGCGGGGAGAATTCATCGCTTCCGTTTATGCTCTGGCGCCCTGCCTGAAGGAGTGTTCCTTGTCCCGATCCGATCCTCTCCAATCCGTGTCTCCGGGAAAAGTGTTTCTCGGAGTTCTGCTGACCTGGCTGGTGCCGGGGGCAGGGCATTGGACCCTGGGCCGCAGGGGAAAGGCGGTGCTGTACTTCTCCGTCATCACCTTCGTCTACGTGTTGGGCTTGGTGCTCGGTGAGTTCCGCAACGTCAACCTGGACCACTTCCCGATTCACTTCTTCGGCGAGATCTTCTACGGCGGTCTGACGATTCCGGTGTGGTTGCTCACGGGCGGCTTGACCTTAGAGCTTCCGGGGCAGGGAGGGGAGGTGGTGTTGGGTTTCTCGACTCTGGATGTCGGGGTGCTCTACACCACGGTGGCCGGCTTGCTGAACGTTTGCGTGATGGTGGACGTTTTCGAAACCGCCTACCCACGTCCGGCTCCAGCGGAGGAATCATGATGCCGGTTCGCTGGGGTCCCTTCCTTCAGCACCTGGTGCTGTTCGCCATCTTGGTCACCTGCTCGACGGTCGTCTACTACGGCCTGCGCCGAGAGAACGTCAAAGAGATCATCGTCTCCGGACTGTGCCGGGCCGGGTTCTTCGTCGTCGCGTCGTTGGCGGTCTTCGGGGGAGTGGGGCTGCTCATTGCCCAGTGGCTCTAGCCCGGATGATTCATGAAGGCTGACGGCGAAATCGCCCAGGTCGTTTCTGGCTTCGTTCTTGCGACGCTTTCCATCTTCCACGGAATCGCCAGCTCCACCGTTCGCCCGATTTGGGCGAGCGGCTCGGTGACAACGGCCGTCAGTCCTCGCCACCAACAACTTTGACTCATTGTCGCGATGGCCTTCGTGAGTCGTCCGGGCGAGCAAGCAGTCGATGAAGAAGTCTCTCGGCGCCGAAGGAGCGTCCTTGACGGATCGCGAGGCGCAAACAGTCGTTTGACTCGGCACGTCGAAGACGTCTCATGGCCGAACCACGAACAAGCCGCCGCCCAAGTTTTCGACTTTGCCCTCGAGTTCGTAGTCCAGCAGCCGTTCCAGGACTTCCTCCGAAGGCCGTTGCCAGAGTTCGCTGAGGGTGTCCACGCTCCGCGGCACGGTGAGATCGTTCAGGGGATCTGGGGACCGTGATGAGCTCTCGGACATGGAGGGAATCAACAGATCCAAGTCTTCGACTTCGAGAAGGGGGTGGGCTCCGTCTCGGATCAAACGGTTGGTTCCGCGGCTGGTGAGCGAGTCGATGGAACCGGGAACGGCGAGGACTTCGCGTCCCAGTTCCAAGGCGCGGTGAGCGGTGATCAGTGATCCGCTGCGCAGATCTGCTTCCACCACGATGGTGGCGGTCGCCCACGCCGCCAGGATCCGATTGCGGCGGGGAAAGTGGGGTTTGAGAGGTGCCGTTCCAAGAGGCATCTCGGAAACGATTCGGCCGCTTTCGAAGATGCGTTCGGCCAATCTCGATGCGCTTCGTGGATAGATCTGGTTGACGCCACAGGCGAGCACGGCGTAGCAGTGCCCGTGGTTCTCGACGGCTCCTTCGTGCGCGGACTGATCGATCCCCCGGGCCAATCCGGAAATGACGGTGGCTTTTCGTCGAGCCACCTCGCTGCCGAGGCGCCGCGCAAAGCAGCGACCGGTCACGGTCGAGCGTCGGGCACCCACCACCGTCAATGCTCGGGTTGGGGGAGGCCACGGGCCCTGGCCGCGCAGGTACAACACCGGAGGCGGAGCCGCCAAATCGAGAAGGCCGGCGGGGTAATCGTCTTGGTGCCAGTGGCATAGTTGGATGCTCTGGGAGTGACAGCGCTGGCATTCGCGTTCCACTTCCCCCGCTCGCTGAATCTGCTGAAGGCGCTGGGCGAGTCGTCTTGGCAGCGGACGGTGACGACCCGGAACGCATCCCGGATCCCGAGTTTGCTCGTCACGGAGTTGTTCGAGTTCGGCTAACGTCGGAACGGCCAGGGCAATCGACAGCGCTTGTTTCAAAAGCGGACCATTCATCGTGGGACCTCACAGGCCGGGGAGAACGGCCTCGGACGGCCGATCCCGAGATCCTCGTTTCCGCCGAGGAGCCGGTCCGCCAGCGAATCGGTGGATTCGTCGAGGATTCGAGCATGAAGGCGGAGGCGAAAAGGTCCGATCGGGTGCCGAGAGACTCTTTCACCGGCCTACGAGGACGCCGATCACAGCAAGCGGTTACGGCGGATTGGTCAGCTCTCGGTGGAGGAGTCTTCCACCGGCGGGGTCGGCCGGTACACCGCCTGCAACGCTCGGATGACCGAGGCTTCGGCGGGGTCTTCGAACAGGATTGCTTCGCCGGGCTTCGGCACCAAGACCCAGCGACTTCGAGTGCCGATGCGCTTCTTGTCGTGAGCCATGTGGGGCAGCAAATCTTCGGGCGCATGGGGAGTGTCGACCGGAAGCTCGAAGCGCAGCAGCACCTCGGTGAGCGCCCCCGGGAGTTCGGCCGGCGCGACTCCCAGGTCGACCGCCAAGAACGAGGCCGCGACCATCCCCACCGAAACGGCTTCCCCGTGGGAGAGTCCTTGGTAGGACTCGGCGGTTTCGATGGCGTGGCCCACGGTGTGGCCGAAATTCAAATGAGCCCGTTCTCCGGATTCCCGGGCATCCGCCGCCACCACACCCACCTTGATCGATGCAGAATCGCGGATGAGGGATTCCAGGGTTTCCGCGTCCTCGCGGAGCGCGGCAAGGTTGTCGAATCGAGCCAGGCGATCGAGGATGCTCGCGTCGCGGATCATTCCGTACTTCACCACTTCCCCGAGGCCGCTTCGGAACTCGTCGTCGGGGAGTGTGTCAAGCAAGTCGGGATCGATCACCACCAGGGTGGGGTGCCAAAAGGTGCCCACCAAGTTTTTCCCGGCGGAGGTGTTGACCGCAGTCTTGCCGCCGATCGAGGCATCGACCTGAGCCAACAGCGAGGTCGGGACTTGGATCACCGGAACTCCACGCAAGAGCGTCGAGGCTCCCATGCCGGCGAGGTCTCCGACCACGCCGCCGCCCAAGGCCACCACCGCGCTGTCTCGCGTCATTCCAAACGACACCAGGCGGTCCCAAAGATTGCCGAGCATGCTGAAAGACTTGGATTCTTCTCCCGCAGGAACCAGGAACGCTTTGGTTTCGAAGCCGGCTGCCTGGAGAGCCGCTTCCACGGGTTCTTGGCAAAAGGGAGCGACGTTTCGGTCGGTGATCAGGGCGACTTGCCGCGGTGCCGGCAACTGCTCCGCGACCAGCTTTCCCAACCGGGACGCAGCACCGCGTTCCACCAACACGGTGCTGGTTTGGGACAGCGTGGTGGAGTAGGACAGCTCAGTCATCGTTGTTCGGTTCGGGGGAAGTGTTTTGTGCTTTGCTCAAGCGCTGCACGCGTGCCTTGCGCTGAGCGTAGTAGCGACGCCGGAACTCTCGAGTATCCCCGCGATCTCCCAGTGCCGACATCAGGAACCAGCCGAGCAGGATCACTCCCAAGCCGAGGACACCGTAGGCGGTGGCGTTGCGATAGGAGGAGTTGTCCACCACCATCGGCACGAAGCGTTTCACGAGGATCAGTGGGCAGGGGACCGCTTCCCCGTTCTGGGCCACGTAGGTGTAGCGCTTCAGGAAGATCCCTTCGACGATGGTGTTGGGATTGTCGCGAACCCAAGGAGGCTCACGGTCGAGGGACATCAGGTAGGTAAACCGGGGACCGGCATGGACTAACAGTCCATGCCAGATTTGTTCTGCTTCGAGCGGGTTCTCTCCATTTTCCCCCAGTTGCCGCGGCCACATGTCGTGGAACGTGCCCAACACCCGGACGAACTCTCCGCGATGACGATCGGGATCCCGGCGCAAAATGGCCGAGGTCCGGTCGTTCGCCGCCCTCGCCAGTTCGTCGGCATCGACACCTTGGAGAAAAGAAAGGCAGTGGTACAGCGGGACCTCGGGGATGTTGGCTTGGTCCTGGAGTTCGTAGTCCCGCACGGTTTCCAGAACTGCGGGATCCAGGCGTTGCACCGGGTCCAAGCGAAAGTAAGAAGGGACCAGTCGTTTGCCGACCAGATGCACGGTGGGGTCGACCAGGCTGCCGGATTTGCCGAACACCGCCGCTTTCTTCAGGAAGAAGCCTTCGATCTTGATGACCGCGCCTTCTTCGATGTTGTCCGGTTCTTCGAGCACCGAGAAGGAAAACGATTGGCCTTGGTCGTCTTGGGCCAAGCCGCGGAAGTAGGGGAAGCCCTCGGAGTCTTGGTCCTGACTCAAGTTGGCGGTGGCCCGTTCTGCTCCGAAGTACAGGGCTTTGGCGTAGAACGGCTGGCCCCGATAAGCGACCGGGTCGTCGAGAATCTTCTGGTACAGGTCACTGTCGATGGGTTGGGACCCGAGTCGGCGGAAGTCCCCCGGGACGGTCTTGCCCGACTCGATCAAGAGGTGAAGTAACGCGTCGTTTTCGACCGCGATGCGATCGCTCTCGGTGTGTTCTTGGACTGCCGCCAGCAGATTCAGATCGACAGCGGCGGCCGGGGGAGCGTTCTCGGGAATCGTGGGCCGATAGGCCTGCTGCGAGCCCGGCGCGATCTGGTTGGATCCGCTGCCGCGGAAGAAAAAGAACAGCGCGGTTACCAGGATGAACAGCACCGCAAGGACGATCATCCGGACCTTTTCGGAGGACTGCTGACGTCCGAGTTTCGAGAGCCGGTCTCTGTCCAAGGGGAGAAAGCTTTCTGTGAGGGGAACGTGGTTCTGCGTTCGGGAAGGCTGGAGCGCTCACCGCCCACGAGCCGGTCCTCTTTCCATTATCTAAGAGGAACGAGGATTTCGCCCCGCGGTTTGCCGGGGGAGGGTCGGATCCTGGGGAAGGCTACTGGTCGATCGCCTCCAGGGGTTGCTCCAAACCCCAGTTCTCGCCTTCCACGGTGTGGGTGGCCTCGAACAGCACACAGACCAGAAGGAACAGATAGAAGGCGCCTGCGATGCCCGCCACCCAGACGCCGGGAATTCGACCCACGTCCATGTTCCCGACCAGCTCCCCGGCAGAGTTCGCCGGGCTCGGGTGAATCGCCACCTTGGCGAACCAGGCGGCGAAGGTCACCATGAACATCGGGATGTAGTTCTTCATCAGGCGTCGCCGGAACGCTTGAAACACGGTGATCTTGAAGTGGGGCAGGAACAGGTCTTCGGCGACGAGCCGGCCCCAGGAAGGTTCGGGACTGTGAGGATCCCGTCGCAAGATCGGTGCGATGAAGTTCTCTTCGAGCTTCCGCAGTCGAGCCCGCCACACATCGAAGAAGCGAAAGCGGCGTGCCTCGATGGAGAGCAGAATCATCAGCAACAGGTTGCCGAGGAGTAGTACGACGTGACTGTGACTCGGCGAACTGAACGTGAACGACATCATGGCACCCGTGGTGAAGACCGACCAGTTGGTGGTCTGGTCGAGGCGCAGGCGCCAAGTGGTGACGCGGCTCATCTCCCCTCGGTAGAAGTGGATGATCGCCGTGATGTACTCGTTGCGCTGGAGGGGACTGTCCTCGTACTCCTCGCGACTGGGTGAGGTGGGCAAAGGAGAGTCATCGGCCATGGTGGGGGCTCCCCGGATTGCGGATTCCCGAGCACGCGCTGGATCGACGACGCGCTTCCGAGCAACTCGAACTATATCCCTTCCTTGGCCCGCGAACCCCCACGGGTGTCGGAACCTTCCGGTCGGAATCGCCGGTGCGCGCCTCCCCGCGGGCCATCGGTGGATAACATCGCTCTGCCGTCTCCGGATCAGGAATCGAATCCCATGCCTCGCTCGCCGCTGCCGCCACTCCGTTGTCTTGCCGATCTGGATCGGTTGGCCGCGGCGTTGACCGACCACGAGCGCTCGCCCCGTTTCCATCAGGGGGGGGACAAGGTCTCGCTCGCTGACATGGAACGCCTGGACCGAATTCTGAATCATCCGTTGCACGGCATTCCGGTCGTCCACGTTGCGGGTTCCAAGGGCAAGGGCTCGGTCTGTCTGCTCGCCGAGTCGTTGCTTCGAGCCCAAGGGATCCGGGTCGGGACCTACCTCTCTCCCCACGTCAACTCTTGGGATGAACGGTTCCGAGTTGCAGGGCAGCCGGCCGCCGAGGGATCCATTCTTCGCTGGGTGGACGCCGTTCTCGAGGCCGCGGGCCCGGACACTCCGCCCACGTTCTTCGAAACCCTGACTCTGGCGGCGTTCTTCGGATTCCGGGAACAGCGTGTCGATGTGGTGGTCGTGGAAGTTGGCATTGGCGGGCGCTTGGACGCCACCAACATCGTCGAACCGGCCAGCGCCGTGGTCACCTCTCTGGAGTGCGAGCACGCTCAGGTTCTCGGCCCCCGACTGAGCGATATTGCTCGGGAAAAAGCCGGGATCCTCAAGCACGGCTGTGCGGCGGTCCGGGGTCCGATTTCCTCGTCCTCTGCCCGAGAAGTGATCCGCGAACAGGCTCGCGCTCGGGGAGCTTCTCTCTGGGAGTGGGGCAAGGAGATTCGGGTTCGCCGACGAGCGGAGGGTTTCCGGCTCTGGCTCCCGGAGCACGAATTCACTTTGCCGGCGCCGGCCGGAGGACCGTTCGCCGTCGTCAATGGGGCGCTCGCCGTTGCCGCCGTGGTTCGAGCCGCCCAGCGGGCCCCTCTGCGGTGGGAGCCACGGGAGCCGGCGATTGCCGAGGGCTTGGGGGCGGCCCGGCTCGACGCCCGCTGCGAGCGGATTCATCCGAACCGTCCCTGGTTCCGAGATGGCGGTCACACTCCCCGGTCGCTGGGAGGCGCCTGTCGCTGGGTGGCCGAGAAGTACGGTCCCCCCGTGCTGGTCCTGGGGCTGCAACAGGACAAACGGGCGGCCGCTTGCCTACGCGCTGCGCGCCCTTGGATCGGCACTTTGATTGCAACTCCGGTTCCTGGCGATCGCTCGAGACGCCCCGAGGATCTGGCTCAGATCGGTCAGGAACTCGGTTTGACGACCCGAACCGCCAAGGACCTTCGTGATGCGCTGGATCAAGCGAACCAACTCGCCGGACCCCAAGGCAGTATGCTCTTGGCTGGTTCGTTCTGGCTGGTCGGCGCGATCGACTTGGCTGAGTTCAGCAACGGAGATGAAAACTGGAGTTCGTCAATCACTTGTTCGTGACCACGCAGTACCTCGCCAAGGGACGCATTCCCACCGGCGAGTCGCGGCTCACGACGTTCCTCCAGGGGTACCAGCGGCCGTTCCTTTCGGTCGAAGACATCACTCTGTACTCCTTGGAGAAAGACCAGAAGATCATCGCCAGTCGCGGTCACATCCGCCGCGAAGACCTGGTCCTGGCCCACGAGTTCGTGGACATCGGTGGCGATCATTTCCAGAAAGCCCTCGCGGACAACACCGGCAGCGATTCGGTGGTGGCCTCCGTGGTGCTTCGCCAGCCAAGCGGATGGGAGATCCTGGGCAAGGTGAAGCCCGAGTTTCTCGAGCAGCCACAGAGCGACGGCTTCTCCGTGATGATGCAGCCCGAGTTCCGGGGCATCGAAGATCGCGGCGTGCGCGAGTTCGAAAGTCTCAAGGGGCTTCCGTACCTCATTCTCAATCGTGCTCACGTGCACTGCCTGTTCCGCTATGAGTGACGAAGCCGGGGCAGCACGTCCCGCTTCGGCGGGTTGGGACATTGGGGCGATCGTCACGTTGTTCTTCTTGGTTTCGGGGGCGGCCGCCCTCGTCTCTCAGATCACGTTCTTGCGCGCGTTCGTGGAGTTGTTCGGTTCGACGTCCGCCGCATTGGGGGCGACTTCCGGCGCGTTCCTGACATGTCTCGCACTTGGGGCATGGGGCGTCCGGTCCCGTGCCGACCGTTCTCCGAATCCACTTCGGCTGTACGCCAAACTGGAAGCCTTGGCGGCGCTTGGTGGATTTGCGGCGAGCTTTGCTCTGGGGGCGTTCGGCGGAGTCTCGCGGTGGCTGGCCGAAGGGTCGGTGGCGGGGCGGATGGTCGCACCTTGGCAATATGCGTTGGCCCTTGGCGCCATGCTGGTCCCCATCGCTCCTCTTGGTGCCACATTGCCGGTCTTGGCGCGATTGCGTCAACAAGATCACCGTCGGTCGATGGCGGCCGGCGCGTTGCAGCTGGCCAACACGGTGGGGGCCGCTGGTGGTGTGTTGCTGGGAAGCATTGTTCTGGTGCCGTCCCTCGGACTGCGTGGCTCCTTGGCCACCGCGGCTTCGATCAATGCGGTGGTCGCGATCGCTAGCTTTCTATTGAGCCGCCAAGCGACGAGCAAGGAAGCGCCGCTCCCAACCTCCAGGCCGGAGGCATCGGACTCCCCTGTCAATGCGGCTCCTTTCTTGATCGGCACGCTGGGATTCGGGTTGCTCTTGGTCGGTCTCGAGGTGTTGTTGTTTCGCGGCGTTTCCCAAGTTTCCAAAGGCAGTTTCGATTCGGTGGCCGCGTTCCTGGCGGCGTTTCTCGTGTGCCATTCTCTCGGAACCGCGGTGGGCATGGTGGTCGCGAGCAACGGCGCGCGTGCGCGGACTGGTTTCTTGGTTGCCGCGGGTTGCTGTGCGGCCGCGGTGTTGTGGGCGCTAGCGCTTCTCCACCAAATGGCATCGGCACAACCGTGGCCTTTGTTCGCCGCGAGCCAAGAAGCCCTGTCCCACTCCGGGCGAATTTGGGCGGAGGCGGTCATGACCATTCTGATCGCTGGCCCCGCCGCGTTCTTCGCGGGAATGGTGTTCCCCTGTGTGAGCCAACTGCAACCACGAGCCAACCTGGGCTTCGGTCGTTGGGTGGCGTGGCAGTCGGTGTGCTGGACCTTGGGGGCCGCCCTCGCGGGATGGTTGGTCCCCGCTTGGTGGCTTCCGGGACTTGGCCTGCGCGGAGCACTTCTGGTCATGGCCGGGATTCCTTTGGTGGCGATCGTCGCGGCATGGATGGGGGATCGCGAACTGTGGAGCGGACGGACCGTCCGAGCTACGGTGGCAACCGCGATCGTCGCGGGCGTTTCGATGGTTCCCGGCAAAGGGGCGATTCTTCGTTCCGAACCCCTGCAGTTCTTCCGGACCGGGATGCATCCGGGCGCGGAACTCCTTGCCTACGGAGAAGGGGTCCTCGCCAACGTGGCTGTGGTTGCCAGCGCCGACGGCAGCAAGGTGCTGAAGGTCAACAACCACCTGTCGCTCGGCGGGACGGGCTTCAACAAGATCGATGCGGTGCAAGCTCTGCTTCCCTCGATCATGATCGAATCCCCGGAGCGCGCCCTGGTCTTGGGCATCGGCGCGGGGACGACTCTGGGAGCCCTCGCCAATCTGCAGGTGCCGCACATCGATGCGGTCGAAATCGAGCCCCTGGTCAATCGCAGCCTGGATTTCTTCGAGGCCGACAATGGCGGGGTGTTGGCGGCGGTCGAATCCGGACAGGTCACTCTCCACGAGAACGACGCTCGTACCTTTGTTCAGGGTTTCGAAGGGGATCCTTACGACTTGATCTTGGGCGACCTGTTCTTTCCTTGGCAATCCGAGGCAGGGTTTCTTTACACCCTCGAGCACTTCGAATCCGTGCGCGACTTACTCAGTCCGGAGGGGGTGTTCTGTCAGTGGCTGCCCGGACACCAGCTTGGTTGGGAAGAGATTGAGATCATTGGCCGCACGTTCAGCCAGGTGTTTCGCGGCACGACGATGTGGTTGGCGCGTCCGGACTTCCCGTATCCGGTTCTGGGACTGATTGGAGGGCGCCGGGATTTCGAGATTGAAGTCGAGACACTGACCGAGCGTTTCGAAAACCATGCTCACCGGTCTCTGTACGAACGCTTCGGCATCTCGGACGTGCACCGGTTGTTGTCCTTCTACGTGGGGGACGATTTTTTGTTCCGCGGCCCATCTCCGCAACGGATCGAGTCCAACACCGCCGATCAACCCTGGGTGGAGTTCCTGGCCGCGAGGCGCACCGAGTCGGAAGGCGTGGTGGCCCTGAACAACCGCCGCCGGCTCTACGAGGTGAAGGAAGACATCGTCGGACGCATCTCCACCGCGGGCATGAGTGCCAAGCGCCGCGCCGACTTGCAGATGGAACTCGCCGCCGCGTCCAAGGTGACCGCCGAGATCTTCCGAGCCGCGACGCTGCGGCTTGCTGCCGACGCCAATCGCAGTTTGCCCGAAGCGGCACGACAGAATGATCCCGAAGCACTCGAGCTCGAGGCATTTCAACGCCTCGGAGTCGCGTTGTTGGCACACCCGGACGACCCGGTCATCTTGGATCACTTGGCGGACATCCTGACCGATCGTTTGCGACGCCGCGACTACGGTTCGGTGATCACCGGGACCACCTCGTTGATGAACGACGAAGAAGTGGGAAAGCTGCCGAGGTTGCAGAACCTGCGGGGCATGGCTTTGTTCTTGGCGGGATGCACGCCGGAGTTCGCGGACCAACTGAAAGACCCACTCGAGAAAGCCGCGACGGATTTTCAGGAGGCCTATCAGGCGGACTCGGACTTGGTCGAGGCGGGCATCCACTACGGCATGAGTGCGTTCCTTCTTCACCGTGACGAGGAGGCCCGCGCGGTGCTCGAGGACCTTCGGTCGCGGATCCGTGCCCCGCATCGGGAGTCCGGATTCGGGCTCCCCACCGTTCCCGAAGCCATCCTCGGCTACCTGGAGGGCCAAGTCGAGGCGGCCCGCCGCCTGTTGCTCCAAGCGCCCCGCGACCTGGTCTATCGGGGAGCTGTCCTGGAGCGAATCATGGAGCCCCTCGACTCCGCGGGAAGCTGACTCCCGCCCCCGGCCAACCCGAGTGATCTTTCCCGAGAACTTTGGGGCGGCTCGGGGTAAGCTCCGCCGCCGCAGTTCGGATTCGCAGTAAAAGAAGGACCGAGGGGGTGGTTTGCCAAGTCGAGCCATTCGCCGGCTTGGTGATGGGCCACCACTCCCGGATTGACGTTGCACCTCTTGATTTGACTACACCGCATTGCGCGACCCCTGCCTCCCCTGTCAGGGGTCGCGTTTCTTTTTTGCTCTCCCGGCGATTCACCCATCGGGTTTCGACGACGCCGAGTTCCCGGCGAACCGAGGAGCGAGACTCGCGAGCAGCGAGGAAGGGGGGAGCCTGATCGACGCCGAAGAAGTGCGAGTTGTCGGGCGCGACGGGACGAAGTGGCTGCGTGCCGGCTGGTTCCAGGGCGACCGCCGCCTGCGTTGGAAGGAAGTCGTCCAACGGTGGTGTTCCGGCTCGCCGAACCAGCTCGAGGCGTGGAACGAGTTCCTGGCTCGGGCGCCGTTCCCGGCCTACTTCTTCGAGACTCCGCCAACGACGTCGTCCGGAACCGACCAGTTCTTCGAATTCGTCTTGGTGGACGCGCCTTCGTTGGTGGCGGTAGCCCCCGATCCGCGCCCATTCTCCGAGGCGTTCCGCGCAGAGCCCCATGCGGGGGCCGTGATGTTTCCCAATCTCGGAGGAGATGCCGTCCTGGTCAGTCCGACCCCACAAGCCGACCTGGAGGCCTACACCCACTTGGCGGTGTTTCAGCGACGAGCCCCGGCCGAGCAGCGAGCGGAGTTTTGGCGAGTGGTCGGCGAAATGGTGGGGGAGGGATGGGGCGAAGCGCCACGATGGCTCAGCACCTCGGGACTCGGAGTGTTCTGGCTGCACATGCGACATGACACGTACCCGAAGTACTACACCTACGGGC
This sequence comes from Planctomycetota bacterium, assembly GCA_028289345.1. Taxonomy (GTDB): domain Bacteria; phylum Planctomycetota; class B15-G4; order B15-G4; family SIAN01; genus JANQQL01. The sequence continues at coordinate 277,019 of JANQQL010000042.1, forward strand.
CTTACCGCGACTTTCCGTTCCTGTCCACGGACCGCGAAGACGAGGCCGGGAGCTGAGTGGCCTTGCTGCCCGATGGGCGTCGTCTGTCGCTCGAAGTCATTCGACGAAGATCGGGCTGGACCAAGCCAGGGAACGGTCCCTTTGTTCGACGCGCAAATACACCACGTCGCCCGACGCGATCTCGGGATCTGGGAACGTGAAACTCGCCTCTCGAGTGCCTTCGCTTTCCAGCTTGCCGTAGGGAACGCCGTTCTTGACCAGGACCATCTCACGAATGTCGTCCGTGCCGATCACTCGGGCGAAGTAGGTGGAGTGAATGGTCGGAGGATTCTCCGGTGGCTGGAACGGGTGGACATGACCCATGGGTGTCGCCCCAAGAGTGAACTCGAGGTACATACGGGCACCGCTGGTTGCATAGGTCCGCCGCTGGCGTAGCGCCTGCAGCACGCCTTCGCGAGTTCGATCCGCGGTCAGGATGGCGACCAGGCCCCCGGTGGCAGCGCGCCGATGGGCGAGGCCCGGGTGTCCGTCGTGGCTGTCTCCGGACCCCACGAATCCGAGTCGGTAGCCCCGGGCCAGGGCGTCCACCACGAAGGAGCCGGGACTGGGGTTACGAATGCCTGCAGGGGCGCCCATGGCTTCGGAGTTGCCGTGGACCGAGATGATCTCCACCACCGGTTCGATGTCCGGCGGAGGAGCGAAGGACCAGTCCGTGGCGACCGGTCCGCCTCCGGTGTGATGGGCGATGGTGAGTGCGTCCTGACCCTTCAGCAGGTTCCAGAGCAGCTCTGGCGTTTCCGCTTCTTCGGCAATCGAACTGTGGATCTCTCCTTGATCGCGGAAGTAGAGAACATGGCGGTGACCGTACAACCAGCTGGTCCATTCGAACCCGTGCAGAGTCAAGAAACAGCCGGGCTCGTGGAAGCGTCGAGTGACCTCTTGGATGGATTGCCAGAGCTCCGGGTTTTCATCCAGCATGCGCAGGCCAAAGTGATCGTGGTCCGTCAGCACGGCCAGGTCGAGGGCCGCCACGTCACGCGCGTATCGATAGAACTCTTCCGGAGTTCCGGTTCCATCGGAGTAGGTCGAGTGGCCGTGCAGATCTCCCCACAACATCGGTCGCGGATTGCTCGAAGCCACCATGGGGTTGCTCTCGCGAGTCGCGTCGCGGAACTCGGCGGTCACCAGGTGAACGCCCGACTCCTCGACCACGCCCTTCACTCGAACGGCGCCGCGGTCGGCTTTGCTAAGGGTGACCGACTCGGGAACTTTCAGTCCGCTGCTGGCGGACAGGGAGACTTCGCCGGTGAAGCGGGGGTCCACGTTCGAAAGAGAGTCCAAAAACGCGATGCTCACCCAGATCTCATCGCCCGTGCGAACGCTGGAAGGAACGAACACGACGAAGTCGGCTGCCGGTCGCGGGGTGATTCGGACTTTCAGGTCGCTGTCGATCAGCTTGCGGGTTCCATCACCGTCCCCGTCCACCCAAAGGAAGAAGTACTCCAAGCTTTCCGCGTATTGATCGGCGCGGGCCCCCCGACTCCCAGCTCCGTAAGTGATTCGAACCCGATCCCCTTCCGTCAGCGGAGCGCCTTCCAGGTGCAGGATGATCAGCTTGTTGCCGGCCGCTTGGAGCTGGAACTCCGCACCGGCGACTTCGCACTCCGCCGTGGTGAAACCTTCCAGTTCGGGCCATTCTGCTTGGGGCTCGCTCCAGCCCCAGAACGGTGAGATCTGGAGGTGGATGGACCCGCCGATCGCGATGCCTTCCGGCCCCGCGAAGTAGTCGATCACCCACTGACCGGAGGAGCCTGCCATGACCTCGGGGGCCTCGACAAATTCCGCCCGGCCTCCTCCATCGGAAGGGCCGTAATCGTGCACCGCGGTCACGGTTTCGTGAGTGTCGAGTCGGGCGGTCGGAGGAAGCGGGCGGCCGCGCCAAGTGAGTGGTTGTTCTGGGGATGACGGTTCCGCGGTCGTGGGGGAGGAGGGGCTTGTTGGTGGGTTGGGTGATTCCTCGGCACAGCACCACAGGCCGAGGACGAGGAGTGCGGGGACGACCACCACCAGTCCGGGCCTGATCCTGGTTCTGTTTTCCACGGCCTTGGCTTCTCTCGGGGAAGGTTTCGGCGGACGCATCCCGTCTCCACGGTTCGTCAATCGGTCTCGGGACACTACGATCCTGCCCCTTGTTGCCTGGTCCCCGATCGCGAAGGAACCCTCTTGCCCCTCGTCTTGTTGCTTCTGTTCTTTTCCTCGGGACTGGCCACGCTGGTCTACGAGGTTACCTGGCTGAAACTGCTGGCGGGATCGCTTTCCAATTCCAGCCACGTCCTGTCCATGGTCTTGGCCGGGTTCTTGTTGGGGTTGGCGATGGGTTCACGCCTTGCCAGCAAGCGCGAGGATCTTGCCCGTCGGCCGATTCGCACCTACGCCTGGCTCGAGTGCTCGATCTTCATCGGTGCGTTGGCGATGCCGTACTTGTTGAGAGGAATGTCCCAGGCGGCCCTGACGTTCCTGTCTCCGGAGCTAGCCCACGCGGTGAGACTGGTCGGTTGCGGTTCGCTGTTGTTCCTGGTCACGATTCCTATGGGAGCGACCTTTCCGTTTCAGGTGGCCTCGTTCCAGGCGGCCCCCCAGCGAGCGTTGCGAGCATCCGCGTTCATCCTCGCCTTCCAGACCGCGGGAGGAATGTCAGGAGTCCTCCTCTCGGGCTTCTTCTGGCTGCCCGCGTTCGGCATTCACAACACTCACTACCTGGCGGTCAGCATCACAGGACTCGTTGCGGCCGGGGCTTGGGTGTTGTCGGTGCGCGAAGAAGAAGTCGAGGTCGATCCGCCGCTCCCCGATCAGGTTCCCGGGGTCGGAGGGATGCGCTTTGTCGCGTTATGCACCCTGGTGGGAGTGGTCGGCGGTGCGTCCCTGGCTCTCGAAGTGTTCTACACTCGAATCCTCAGTTTCTTCCTGCCGGACCTGGCCTGGTCATTCAGTGCGGTCCTCGGGGTCTATTTGCTGTGTCTGGCGCTTGGCGCGTTCTTGTCGACGCGCATGACCAAAGTCGGCGCCACCTTGCACGGGGCTTCCGTGCTGGCCCTTGTCGGCGCGTTCCTGGCCGTGGCGTCGTTGGCCACCCTGCCGTTTCTCTACGACTTGCTGCACTGGTTCGAAGAGAAGCCTTCGGGCGGGTTCGACGGGGGAGCATTTCTGATCGCTGCACTGGTGGGCTCGTTCGTCCTGGTGGCGCCAGCCGCCGTGTGCCTGGCCGCGTTCCTACCCCTCGGCATTGGCTTGCTCGCTCCCGGTCGTGGAAGTTCTCCTTCGGCGGGAGTGGCGTTCAGCGTCAACTCCCTCGGTTCGTCGCTCGGAGCGCTGGTGGCCGGACTGGTCCTGGTCCCGACCATTGGCATCAAGTGGGGAGTGGCGACGGTCGCCTTCCTGGTATTGAGCGGGGCGGTGGGTTTGTTCGTAGTCGCTTCTCGTGGTGAACGGCCTTCGAGAAACCACTGGATCATCGGTGGGACCGCGATGGCGTCGTTCTTCGGAATGACGATCGTGGCCGATTTGGATCGTCCCCTCATTCTGGACAGCGGGGTGTTTCAACGACGGCTGGCCACCAAGCTCGGACGACGACTGGTGGAAGTCCGCGAAGGCTCGGTGACCGTGGCTTCGGTCGTGGAAGAACAAGGACAGCGAGTCCTGTTCAACGATGCGTTCCAGGCGGCAGGCACCAGCAGCAGTTATCAGTACATGAAGATGCTCGGCCACGTGCCCATGTTGCTGGCCGAGCAGCCCGAGGATGTCCTGGTCATCGCCTTTGGCACCGGAACCACCGCAGGATCAGTTTCCCGGCATGCCTCGGTGAAGCAGTTGACCTTGGTGGAGATCTCTCCCGAAGTGCTGGAGCTGGCCCCGCATTTCGAGAGCTTCAACTTCGGCCTTCCCGAGCAAGCCCCTTCCCACCTCGAACTCGAGGTGCACGTCGACGATGGACGCGCCTTCCTGCGCCGCACCGATCGAGAGTACGACGTGATCACTCTCGAACCGCTGTTTCCCCACACACCGGGAGCGGTGCACTTCTACACCCGCGACTTCTTCGCTCTCACCCGAGAGCGCTTGAGCGACGGTGGGGTTCTCTGTCATTGGATCCCCCTCCATGGGCAGCCGATGATGTCATTTCTGTCGATCCTCAAATCGTTCTCGGAGGTTTTCGCTGCTTACGACGTGTGCGTGTATGGCAGCAACGCCGTGCTCCTCGGATGGAACGGAGAGCGTCGTCTCGCCACCCTCGAGGAAATGGAGCGACGGCGTCTCGAGCCCGACGTCCAGGCGGATCTTCAGGCGGCGGGGGTCGAGCGGTTGGAAGATGTCCTGGGAGCCTACGTCGCGCACGGCGAGTTGTTGAGCGAGAGCTTGCAGCCGATTCCGGGAGTCACCGATGACCGCCCGCGCATCCTCTACGCCGACGTTCGTCCCAACATTGAGCATCGTCTCTACCTTGCGGAAAGCCTGCGTTACCTGCTCAGCAAAGTGGCGGCCGAGATCCCGTGGACCCAGGGTTGGTCCGCGAGCCAGGCGGAGGGGTTAGAGATTGCGCGAGAAGTGAAGCTCCAGGCGATGAAACGTCACGCGGCTCGGGAAGAGCTGGACTACCAGGAGTATCACCGCACTGTTGGAAACGCCGCAGACTGAGTTCTGTCGCAATCGGTGAGACACAGACGGTGGGGATTGAGTTCGACTCGCAAGGGAATGGCAACGACCAAGAGCTGGTCTCGCAACGTTGCCGCGAACAGGCTTTGGACGGTGGGTGCTCCAACACCTGATGAACACGGACCACGCCGGCATCGTCCAGACATGAAGAAGGCCCCGAGTCGCCGCCTCGGGGCCTAGGGGGGGGATTTTCACCCATAAGAGGGTGTTCATCACCGTCCCGGTGCTTCAAGGTACTGCTGGAGCGATGATGCCTGGCAGGTCCGTATTCTCCCCGGAATGGCGTGGTTTCATCAAGTGCTCTCCCCGCCTCCTTCCCCTCCCGGACATTCACCGAACAAGGAAATGGGGGTCCTGGCTCCTGGGATTTGCCGATCTGTTTCAAATGACCGGACAAATCCGAAGGTGTTGTCCCCGGGGGATCCACTGCTCGAGGGCGGGGCGGTTTGTCGTTCCCCCGAAGTTCATCGAAGGGGACTTCCGAGGGAGCGTTCGGGGGACGCGCGGGCAATCCGGGATTCGACGTCCCAGTTGCATCAGTTCCGCGACCACCAGAGGGGGCTCGACCAAGCTCGGTGGTGATCGTCCTGGATGACCCGCACGTAATACGAATGAACGTTCTGGCGGTGATCCGGGGAAGGGTCCTGCCAAGTCAGGGAAACGACTTCCGAGTCGACCTCCCGATCGAGCACCGCATGCCCCCCGTCTCGAAAAAGCGTGACTCGTCGAATCGTGGATGGCTTCCTTCGACCTTCGCCTGCGGCGATCGCGAAGATTTCGAGCTCCGGAGCCACGTTCCCGGTCACCTCTTGTCCCATAGGAGAGCCGTCGGTGGTGCCGAACCAAAGGAACGTCCGGGAACCCGTGGTTGCATACGTGCGCTTGGCGAGGAAGGCGTCGAACAAACGTTGCCGCAGCGGCGCCTGGCCCGGTTCGACGAACGCGAACCCCAGTCCTCCGCGGCTGTACCCGGTGATTGAGCCGATGACACGAGATTGACTCAATCCATAGGCGTGGTTGTCACTCCCGGCAACGAAGCCGAAGCGGTAGCCCGCAGCAATCGCGTCTTGGACGCTGGCCCCTTGTTCCCGAGGACGTTGGGAAAGGGACTCTTGCTTCATGAAGTAGTCGGTCGCCGCGACGTTTTTCAGGTGCCGCTCCGAGGAGCCGTGGCGATTGAAGATCTCGACCAGGGGCTGCGCGGGATCTTCGAGCTGGGGCCCCCAAGGAAACTTCTCGTGAGGCCAATCCTCGCGGGCCATGAGGGAATGATGGGGGATCGCCAACACGCGTCGCTCAGAATCGCGGATCGTTTCCAGCAGCACCTCGAGTTGCAGCGCGGGCTCCGGAGGCGGGGATTCTTCTCCTTTGGAGGGGCGATCGGTCCAGCCCGGATGCTCGGTGAACGTTTCGAACACGACATGGCGGTGCTGTCCGGCTTTGGACCACTCGTATGCCGCAAAGGCCACGAAGGATTCTTCGTCGGGATCCGCTTGCTGTTGAAATCGGCGCGCGACTCGATTGGCGTGACGAAAACCGGCGTAGCGTCCGGCGATGTGGGGGACCACACCACCGAAGTCGTCGCCGCGGTCGAACAGCTGTTGCCAGCAAAGGACGGCGGGAATGGCGGCGTGGCCTCCCTCGGCGCAATGGCGCTGCAGGTCGCCCGCCATCACCCGATAGTGGTGCTTCCAGTCCACCATCGTGGAGTTGCTGATTCCGACAATCGGCGCGTTCTCTTCGGAGGCCCCGCGGGTTGGCTCGAATCGAGCTTCGAGGGTTTGCCGACCTGGGGTGGCGAAAGAGGCGAAACCTCGGAAGGTTCCGCGATCGTCTGCCGTCACCACGACCGGGTCCGGAAGCACCGCCGCGGGGTCGGAGCTTGCGAAGGACAGCAACCCTTCGGCATTCTCCACGGTCAACACGTTGGCGAGGGGGCTGTCGTCCTTGCTTTGCTGGAGGATCACGGAAAAAGGAAAGGAGGATGCCGAGCGAGTGGTCAGAGGCAGGTGCACCGAGACGCTTTCCACACGCTCGCCGGTGAACAGAATCTCGCGACCGGTGGGGGCTTCGAAGGAGTACGTTCCCTGCCCTTCGGCGTCCGCGAATAAGACCACTTCCGGGCGACCAGGATGCCAGGGGACCGAGGCACCCGGGCTTCCTTGACTGCGGTCTCCCCATTGGACGAGGACCTGTTCCCCCTTTTTCCATCCTTTGGCGGCGGTGACTTGGAGCACCTGGCGCTGGGCGCTCCCACGGCTGACGCATTTCACTTCCAAATCGTCGCGCTCGCTTGCCACTCGTCGCGCACTCACGAAGTTTCGGGCGCTCGGGTCCTCCGTCTGGGGAGCCGGAAGGGGAAACGAGCGCAGAGCGCGACTGGGGCCGAGCAGGTATCCGGCGTTTTTGGTCAGGGCCGGATTGTCGACGTTGTCGGTCTGGTAACCGAACGCCAGTTGAAACCCGCCTCCCGCCGCAATCTTCGCGTCGAACTCAATGACGAGGCGGAAGGACCGGGTTCCCAATCCTTCCATGGACTCGTAGTCGGGCCAGCGGTGCAGGGGAAGCCGATCCGGCGGAATGGCAATCACCGAAGGTTCGACGGAGACCAATCGAACCACCGGTGAACCACCTTCCGGAGAGGTCGGCTCCGAAACCGCGAGCAATGTCCGCAAAGCGGCAAGGCCTGCAAGGAAATGAAGACAAGAAGGGAGCAATCCGAAGCTCAAGCGAGAGTGGTGGAAGAAACTCAGGGGGAAATCCGGTCGGCCATCAAAGACCGAGAACCTTGGCACCTTGCTCGAAGACGATGTCGACCGGAATGCCCGCCGTGGCGAGACGGTCCAAGTCTGCTTGGAGTCGCGGACCAACGGTTCCCATCTCTTCCATCAAGTGAGTCACTCCGGCGTAGTCCCCGTTGCCTTGCAAGATCAGAATCTCCCGAGCGAGTCCTTCCATCGCGCGGGTCATGGCATCCACTTCCACGCGGTAGACTCCGAGGTTCGGGTCGTAGCTGAACGCGCCTTCTCGCTCGAAGTAGTTGAAGCGCAGCATGTTGGCCCGGCCATGGGCGCTGGCGGCCCCAAACCGGACCGAGCGGAAAATCCCCGCGAGGAAGGTCACGTAGTGATCCATCAGAGAAGTGCCTTCGATGGCGCCCTTCTCGTGGAGCTGCTTGACCATGACCAAACCCAAAATGTCAGCCTTGCCTTCCTCGAGGGCGGAGGCCTGATCCTTCAGCGCTTCCCGGACCGTTCCTTTGAGAGTGATCGTGTTCTTGATTCCGAGGCCGTGGGCGACTTCGTGGAACATGGTGTTGCCGAAGAAAGCATCGAAGGTGATGTGAGTGCGCTGGTCGGCGGCGATCAGTACCTCGCCGATGGGCAGCATGATGCGATCAAACTTGGCGCGCATGGCATTCTTCAACTGCAATCGACGGGTGCCCTTTTGAAGCTGGACTTCTTCGTCGTTCGGCAAATTGATGGCGATGGTCTTGGAGCCTGCATTGCAGTCTCCGGCGTAGTAGATCACGTCGTAGGCATTCAGATCCGCGTCCGAACCCGGGGACTCGGCCTTGTACTTTCCGGGGACGGGAAGGGCCTCTTGCAGCTCCGGAAGAAACTCGGCGTAGCGCGCCAGCTTGCGACTCCAGTCCATGTCCTTGATGAGGACGTAGGCGGTGTGGGCCGCCTTGGCGCCGAACAGTTGGTCCTCGTAGGTCTCGACCGGACCAATCACGCAGTCGATCGGGTTGTCTTTCATGTCCATCCAGGCGAGGTCGCTCTCCTGGTACTCATCGCTCAAGAGGGCGTCGGCTCGCAGCGCCAGGTAGCGGCGGAAACCCTCGTCCTCGGCGAGCACGGACGCTTCTCGAAGCAGTGCGGCGGCTTGCTCGATTTGTTCCGCGAATCGCTCGCGGTATGGAACGGCGACCAACCCGGAGGGACCCCGTTCGATCACGGTGTACAGACTGCGAAATGCTTCGGCGTTCTCGGGATGCGCCGCCAGGTGCTGCTCGAACTCCTCGGCGGTCATGTCGTCGGGGTAGAAGCGGGCGCCCTTGGGTTTCTCGCCATAGCCACTCAGGAACGAAGCGTTGTCTTGCAGACGATCCCATGGGCCATAGTTGATCTCGGCGAATCGACGGGTGTTCTCGTCAGCCACCGATTCAAGGAGTTCGTCTCGGTCTCCATAGGCTTCCTTCCAGAAGACTTCGTCCATCAGATCGGCGGCGCGAAGCAGCAGTCGCAGCATCTCCTTCTGATTGTCGGAAAGCTCGGACAGGTCGGCGGTCAAGGCTACGGAGGCGTACGGATTCTCCGTCGGTGCGCGGACTTCTGCAGATGCCGGCGCGGGACGAGTGGGACTGCCGGCACAGCCGGCCACGACCAGCGCCGCGAGCAAGAGTTCCGTCGTTCTTCGCAGGATCATCGAGTTCCGTTTCCTTTCGGGATCCGTACTTTTGACTGATCCGTGAAGCTCGGCTCGCTCGGGCATCGATCGATTCTCGAACTTCATGGAAATTGGGGAGCAGCGAACGAGGTTTCCCTCGTTGCAGCGATGCCTGGATTGTAATCCTGGATCCCGCGGGAGGCCTTGGCGGAAAAGAAGGTGGGTCTTCCCGGTCACTCCAATCCTGGAGGGAGGACCTGACTTTCTCCACGGACTGCCGCCGCGGCGAGCGACTCCCGCATCCATGGGCTTCCGTGTGCTGCCGCGGTTCGGCTTGCTCTCTCGGGAGATTCACGAGCGGGCGGCCGGGTGCGATCCGTCAGGGCCGGCTCCCTTCGCGAACTTCCGACGATCGAATCGGTCCCTCACCGCGTGCGAAGAATTTCTTCGAGGGCTCGATCCAAGGTGGAGTCGGACTGGCCGAGACGATCCGCAAGAGTGGGCGTGACGGCAATGTCGGGCGCGATGCCATTGCCGTCGTAGAGCTTGCCATTGGTCCGAAACGAAGCCATGGTCGAGAGACGGACAGCGAGTTCGCTGTGTTGCAGTCGGTGAGTCTGGCTGCGTCCGCTGCCGCCGGACGTCGTCGTGCCAATCAGCGTGACCTGGGGGAGTTCGGCGAATGCCGAGACGAAGATGTCTGTGGCGCTGAAGCACCCACCATCGATCAACAACATGACTCGGCCAGCAAACGAGGGAAGTGACGGACGGGGGGACACGACCGCGTAGTGCCAGTCGCTAAACCGGCCGGGTGCCAGTGGCCACTCGGGAGTGAAGCTTTCGGCGAAGCGCTCGATGACGGACTGTTCGGCGGGTGTCCAGCGGGGATCCTGGGAGCGGTACAGTCGGCGGTTTCCCATGAGATTCCAGGAGTTCGCGTCGACGCCGGGAGCCAAACGGCGTGCGCCGACGTTGACAACCAGCGGTCCGTGATCCGCCGGGAGGAAGTAGGGGAGCATGGCGAACAGCGCGTCTCGCGAGCCACCACCATTGCCGCGGACGTCCAGAATCATCGTGTCTCGATCCAGTTGAGCTTCCAGGCTCTGAGTGAGGTCCGAGAGTTCCTCCGACGAATGCCCCATCGACGGGATCCGCAAGTACCCCCAATCGTCGCGACCCTGATGGGTTCGGGCCAACGGCCATGGATCGGAGAACTGGGGGCGGTCCTTCAGCGTGCGTCGCAGCTCCACGGTCTCTCCGTTGTCGGCGGCCAAGCGGAGCTTCACCGTGCGCCCGTCCGGGATGGAGAGGTCGCGTCGAAGGTGCCGAATGAAGGCCAGATAACGCATCGTGTCCTGGCGCATGAACACGGAAGAGCCACGGGCGACCAGCGGCTCCGTGGCCTCGAGCCACTTCTCGATGGAAACTCCGTCGATCTCCTGAACCCAGGGGTGACCGACGTCGAGCAGTGTATCGTTCGAGTCGGAGAGTGCCGCGACGCGACCGCCGACATCGGCGAAGCGGCACGGAGCAAACCCCGGCAGCAACGCTCCGGAGATTCCCGAAACACGACTGTGACCGTCGCCGAAAAGCGCCAGCACTTTGCGGAGCTGGATGTGAAAGTCGTTGCGATGGATGCCGTCATCGAGTGCCAGCCGGATCGCATCAAGAGCGGACTGGTAGTCCACGGGGAGCCGACCGAAGTAAGAAAGCTCGTTCTCCAGGAGCCACTCGAACTGGTCGAGATCTTCCGCAGCGTGAGCGGATGAGATCCAGTCGCGGTCGGAATCATCGTGGTAGCGTCGCACCAGATCGGCGAACTTCTCGCTCTCCACCGTTTGGTGAATTCGTGAGATGCGGTTCACGACTTCTTGGGGACGCGGCTCCGCCTCGTGGATTGCACTTCGGTTTTCGCGGGTCATGGGAACGTCGGTCAACTCGATCGACTCCCCCGTTGTCAAGTCGGTCAGGACCAGAGAGACGCTGTCTCCCGGGGGGGATCCCATCTCGCGGAGGGCTTGGACGAGGTCTTCGCAGAAGCGCTTAGCCCATCGATTTCCGTACGCCTCTCGGCAGTGTTGGAGAAGGTCTTCCGTCGCGATTCCATCGATCGATTCCAGTCCATACCAGTGGTCCTCCACGCGTACCTCTGGCACTTCGACATTCCAGCGGATCATCGCGAAGGGAGAGACTCGGGGGTCGCCGCCCATCGGTGATGAGGTCATTGCGGCAGCGAAGGCCACGGGGGCAAGCCATGAAAGGACGGGAATCATCGTCGTGGTCCTTTGATTTTCGATGGAGGAGAGTCTGGGCGATCCGCGACGGAGTCCGAGGGCTCGCCATTTCCGAGGATTGGTGGGACAAACATACTGTCTCCCGAGGAACCGTTCGGCTTTCCGCGGTTTGCAAAATCTCTGGGCGCCGGCTTCAAGCGTGGCGGAGTACCCCCTTGTCTCCCGAGAGCTGGGCCCGGTGATGCCGGAGCTGAGTCTTGCTGTCGATCGATCCTCGCCGCTCCGCTTGTGAGCGGGAAGTGATCCCCTGGTTCTCCGTGGACGCTTCGCCCTGGCGTGACCCGGTGGTCCTCCCGCAGTGGCGCCGCGCGATGTTTCGTGAACTCAAAATCGGAGACGAAGCAGATCTCATGCACCTGGTGCGACGGAACGATGGCCTCGATCAAGCTAGTCGGAGGAATAATGGGGTGCGGAACCAGGGGCGGCACTTTGTCGCGCCTGCCTTGAGATCAACCCCACCGTGACCAACTCGACTCCTCGAAGACTGTTGATCAGCGCCTATTGCTGCGAGCCCGATGCCGGTTCGGAGCAGGGGTTCGCGTGGTGGTGGGTGCATCACTGCGCCGAGATCCACGACGTCACGGTGCTGACCTGCTCGGCGCAAGAACGAGCCATCGAGCGGGCTCGCGCCGCCGGTCGCAGTTCGGATCGAGTACGGTTCGTGTATGTGCCCGGGCCGCGTCGCGTGTCCCCTTCCGGCGTCGAAATTCCATTCGAGCAACTCCGTGCCTATTGGTGGCAGCTTCGAGCGGTGGGGGTGGCTCGGGAGCTGGTGCGGGCCGGCAACTTCGACTTGGGCCAGCACATCACCATCGCAACCTGGCGTCTGCCCTCGTGTCTGGCGTTCACCGGATTGCCCTACGTGATTGGTCCGTTGGGGGGCAGCGAGGTCTTGCCGATTCACTTCGCACGAAAACTCGGCAACGGGGCGCTCCGCCGCACGTTGTGGCGTCGGTTGCTGTTGCGTTTGGCCGCCATGGACCCGTTCGTTCGCCGAACTCTTCGTCGGGCGTCCCGCATTCTGGTCTGTGGGCCCAGCACCTGGCAGCAAATGAGTAAGCGCTACGCCGACAAGTCGACCTTGTTTCCCCGCGCTTACCCGATCCCCGCCCTGGCGGACCATCGGGGAGCGCCTCTCGTCCAGGAGTCGCCCCCACCTTCGCTGCGAATCGCTTGGATGTCGCGGATGGTGCCACGGAAAGCATTGGAGTTGTTGCTGCGCGCCCTGCGCGATTCACGTCTCGGAGATTGCACCCTGGACGTCTTCGGCGACGGCCCCTTGCGACGCCACCACGAACGACAAGTCGTGCGCTGGAGCCTCGAATCGAGAGTTCACTTCCGTGCGCACCTTCCACGAGTCGAGATGCTTCGGCACTTGCGCGGCTTCGACGTGTTCGTTTTCACCAGCTTGCGCGACATGGCCGGCCAGGCGGTCTCGGAGGCGTTGCAACTCGGCCTTCCATGCGTGGTCATGGACGGCGGGGGACCGGCGGCACTCGTGGGAGAAGCGGGTGCGCTCAAGGTTCCCGTGTCGACGTTCGATTCCACAGTCGAATCGTTGGTGTCCACTCTGGAGAGCCTGAAGCGCCACCCTGACCAGAGAAAGGCGCTAGGAGCTCGGGGACAGGACTGGATTCGCAAGCTCGCCAATCCGGAAACTCTGAGCGAAGCCCGCGAGGCGATTTATCGGCAGGTCTTCGGGGAAGCGGAGCCCGCGCCGCAGGAGGGCCAAGGCCAGCTGCGTGCGGCTGCACTCGAGGGAGGACGCGGCGAAGCAGTGACAACGCCGGTGGATCCTTGAAACTCTTGTGAGTCGCCGTGGGGATAGTCGTCGGTCGCCCAGGCCGTGGGGGCCGCGGATTCGGCTCATCGAAAACGAGCACGAGTTGAGCGGTGCACTCACCTTGGTTGTTCGAAGGCCCGAGTGACGGGGTCCATCAGCGCTTCGGTGGTGCATCGGTGGGGGAGGCACTCGCAGCCCGCAAACTTCTGGTCGTCATTCTGCACCCCTACCTTCGTCGCGTGAACGGGTTCGAGATCCTAGAGATGCCGCAATCCGTTCCATCCTCACCGCAAGTGATTGGGATCACCGGCGATCCAGAACCGGACGTGGCCCAAAAGCTGCGGCAGTTCGACGTTTCACAGAAACTGGTGAGGCGGTTCGCGTCGGAAGAACGGCTCCAGTGGTGAAGCGGGTGTTGGGGAGGATCGGGTGCTGGGATAAGGGTTAACCCGGGCTTTGGCGTTTCAAGCCTTTGGGTCCTCTTGCCCTAGAGGCTTCTCAACGCCGATAGGAAAGCAATCCTCCTGTTTCGAAACGGCGAACGCGCCCGATCGTTTCGGTTGAGTTGCGTGGTCGGGCCTTTGGGAGACCTCACGTTTTCCGTGGCGAAGAGAGCGCTGAACTTCTGCCTCGGTGCGTGCGGGATTCCCAAGACGGATGGATGGTCGTTTGACCAAGATCGGCGAAAGCAGGGACGACCGGGATGTCTCGTTCGCCGCGGGGAATGAATATGCAATCGACTCGGCCCATGATCGTGATGTTCATCGACGATGATCCAGCCTTTCACACGGTTGTTCGTCGCGCGTGCAAGGACTTGCCCTCGGTGGGCGAAACCATGGTCGCAAGCGATGGGAAGGAGGCTTTGCGGATCATCGAGGATTCGGCTCGTGACGGGGGAGTGCTCCCGGATGCTGTGTTCGTGGATATCAATATGCCGATTCTTGACGGATTCGGTTTTCTGGAGGGACTCCAGGAGCTGATCAGAGAGTATCCGCGGGTGGCTGACATCAAGCCGATCGTCATGATGACCTCATCGGACCAAGAGCGGGACAAGATGCAGGCTCAACATTTGGGAGCCAGCGACTACATGGTCAAGGGGGTGTCACTTGGTGAGATTCGGGATTCGATCCGCCAGGTGGTTTCATGAATATCCCGTTTGAACAGATCTTTGAGCGAAGCCCGGTTGCCAAAATCATTGTCGACAAGAGTGGCATCATTCGAGTTGCGAATGAGAACGCAGAAAAGCTGTTCGGCTATGAGCGCTCTGAGCTTGTGGGAAACAGCGTGGAGATGCTCGTGCCAGAGGAGCATCGGGGAAGCCACCCCGCTCTTTTGAAGAAGTACGCGAGCGATCCGACTCCAAAGCTCATGGGGCAAGGCCGTGACCTGTATGGGGTGAGGCGAGACCGTGAGCGCATCCCCATTGAAGTGGGACTGAATCCAGTCGAACTGGATGGCGAAGTCTTGTTCATGGCATGTGTCATCGACATCACCGAGCGAAAGCGAGCGGATGAAAAGTTTCGAGCGGTCGTGGAATCTGCGCCCAATGGGATCTTGATGATCGATTCGAGTGGGCAGATCGTGCTCTGCAACAAGCAGGTCGAGGAAATCTTCGGCTACGACCACGGCGAGTTGATCGATCGTCCTATCGAAATGTTGGTCCCTGATGACTTCAAGGCTCCTCACCCGAACTTTGTGAAGTCCTTTTTCAAGGCACCCGAGACACGAACCATGGGAATCGGGCGGGAGCTGTTTGGCCGCCACAAGTCCGGCCGGCTCGTTCCTGTGGAGGTCGGGCTGCGACCCTTCTATGGCTCGGAAGGGATCTTCGTGATCAGTTCGGTGGTCGACATCTCATTTCGCCGGAATGCCCAAGCGGAGATTCAACGCAAGACCGAAGAGATCGAGGAGTTTGCGTATCGGACATCTCACGATCTGCGTTCTCCGCTCAAATCCATCTCGGCCCTTTCCGAGTGTGTCGTGGCAGACATTCAGGACGGGGAATCGTCCCAGGCGGTGAAGGGAGCGGAGCAGATCCGGCAGCTGTCTTGCAAGTTGATTCAGTTGACCGAGGACATTCTTGCGCTGACGAAAGTCGATGCGGAATCCGTCGAGTTCCGAGAGTTTGATTTCGAGGAATGCGAGCAGACGGTTCGCGACAAGTTTCAAGCCGATCTGGAAGAGACCCAGACTCGAGTCGAGTTTCAACTCTTTCATAGCTCTCCGCTCTTGATCCAGGGAGCAAGGTTGATCCATGTCATCGACAATCTCATCAGCAATGCAATCAAGTATCGAGACGTCACCAGGGATTCCCGAGTTTGGGTGCGAACGTTCAGCCGGCCGGGGATGAGCGGAGAGGCCGGAAGCTTCTTTCTCCAAGTTGAAGACAATGGCATGGGAATCCCATCGGAGAAGCAAGCAGAAGCCTTCGAAATGTTTCGACGCTTTCATAGCAGCCAAATCCCGGGAAGCGGGCTGGGTTTGTACATCGTGAAAAAGCAAGTCGCGAAGCTCGAGGGGCAGATCACGTTTCAGAGCAGTGCGGACGGCACGGTATTCACCTTGGAGTTGCCCATCCAAATGGCAGATTCCCGTCCGGAGACTGACTCGGAGTTCGGTGAGAGCATGGCGAGGCAGAGCGTTCCAATCTCTTCCAGCCAACCATGATCGCGGGGACGAGCCAGTTCCTCGCCGGTTAGGAAGCCAGAGCGTGCTTCTCCGATCCGGCAAGATTCATGACGAAGATGCGATCCCACCAGTCCTGATGGGTGAACAAGCGAGTTTCGCCACCGAACAACCTCTGGCCTTCTCTCACTCTTCTGGAATCGGCAGCCCATGCTGTCGCAAGAAACTCAACCGATCCCAGTAACCGCGCTGAAACTGGATCTTTTCCTCCACCACGTGGAAAAAACCACAACCCCGCAAGCCACCCGGGTCCTTCCACTCGAGGATTGCCCATTCGCCGTCCTCGAAGATGTTCTCGACGATGCACACCATCTCCGCTTCCGCGAACTCGCGCTCGAACATCTCCCGAATCGCCTCGCGTCCATGCATCGGCTCCCGAACGACCTGATGGTTCGTCGCGTCTTGCGAATAGAACGCCGCCAATGCTGTCGGGTCCGCGCGGTTGAACGTCTCAACCCATTCCTGGACCACTTGTCGAGGGGATTTCATTCCTGCGATCCTCCGGAAATTCCACCGATGCGTCACCGCCACATTCACCCAGGCCATGCAAGGCGGGAACGGTGATTTTGCGCGGACCCACACCGCGGTGACGGCAATGCCGCGACGATAGCGCGGGGCAACGATCGCTGCGCGCAATCCTCGAAGGGGTCGAGGACGGAAGTGGATTCTCGGCGAAGGCCGCAAGGATTCGTCCCGGCAAGCTGGTAGCTTGGGCGAAGCGTTCCACCGTTTCTTTCGGAGGTTTCCTGTGAACGAACTGACTCGCCGCCAGGTCCTCAGAGCAGCGGCAGCCGCCGGACTTCTGGGAGGGACCACCGCGAGTGCACTCGCACGCAAGACACTCACGGTCCAGGAGCGAACCCAGGTCGACCGAGACTTCGTCCTGGAAGCGGGTATGACCGAGGCCGAGGCAGATTGTTGGGATGCCGCCAACCAGTTTGCGGGGGCGTATCTGGGGCTCGAGCCGATGGGTCAGGGCCACGAACACATCCACGCCATCCATGTGCTTCAGGAAAAGATGCTGAGCCGCCCCACGTACCGTCGCTATCTCGAAGCAGCGGGTGGGGGAGGGCGGCAGGTGGAGTCAGACTCCAGCCTGTCTTCCCTGGCAACTCCCGTGGATCACGAGCCCGCCATCGAAAGCGGACTGACCGACGAAGAAGCCGAGTGCTGGTCCTTGCTCGCTCACTTTGCCAGTGAGTACGAGAGCCTCCCCAAGCTCCATCCCATGGAGGACCACGAGTTGCCCACGCCGTGTCCTTCTTACAAGCGCAGCTTCTCTCTCGCCCGACTCGACGTCGCTACGCCCCGAAGTAGCGGTTCCTCCTGCGAGGCAAGCTCGGTGGCTCCGCTCGCCTCATCGAGAAGTGCCAATCGAGAGGTGTCGCTCCAGATTGTTGACTTTTCCTCTCCGTTGACGTCATCGCTGTCACGCCAAACCGCAGACCTCTGATTCGGGAATCCCCGGGAAGCTCTCCCAATCGGGGAGATCCTTTGAGACTTCCGCTCACCCAGGATGGCGCGAGTGTGCGAAACTGAATGCACGATCGGCTGGTTCAAGTCAGGAGAATGAAGCATGACGCGTTGGGCATGGCTGTGGATGTGGGGACTCGTCGGGTGTGTCGGTCAGAGTCAAGTCGAACAAGAGGTTCGCGAAGTGCTGCGGTTCATGGAGCAAGCCGAGCGAGATTTGGATAGTGACAAGATCCTTTCGCTGCTTTCCCCCGAGTTCTCCATGTTTGCCGACGGACATCGGGTGGACCATGACACCACCGTGCAGCAGATTCAGTCGACGATGCCATTGCTCCAGTCCTTCCACGCCTCATTTCAGGACATCGAAGTGATTGTCCTCGGTCCGAACACTGCCGTGAGTTCGATGAAGTTTCACGATGTCATCACCAACGCCGAAGGAGAAGTGTCCACCATGTGGGGCCCTTCCACGATGGTTTGGCGCAAAGAAGACGAGCAATGGAAGATGCTGTTCGCGGATTCGGACCACTATCCGGTGACTGCAGAGAGCTCGCCGACGGATTCGTGAGTGAGGCCTCGGGACGACGTCAGGAGTCGTGCAATGCCGCGAGCTTCTCTTGAGTCGTCGCATCCAGTTCCCACTCGAATCGTTGCGGATGCGACCGAGGCGCGATGTCGAGAACCGGACCCTGATCCGTCATCGGTTCCACAGTCATGAGCCGGGGATTGCCTTCCCACGGAGTGAGGGCAATGAGGCGGATCCTGTACTCGCCTTTCTCGGGAACCCGAAAGTGAATCACTCCACTTTCGCGGAACTCGGTCGGTTGGGGGAGAATGCTTTGAAGGTCGTAGGGCAAGGTTTGGGAGAGTGGCTCTAGCTCTAGCCGGACGGAGGATGGCAAGGGGGAAGCGGATTCTGGAAGCATGGCGAGCTGCAACGCCGGTCCATCCGCCAAAACCACCGTCTGAATGCCTTCCTCGAGGAGGATTGTTTTCCGTCCGTGGTTGCGTCCGATGAACTCGACCTCGACCTCGTGGTGCCGGGACGTCGCAAAGTTCATCCGTCCGAGGGAATCGGTGTCAAGCCAACGGCGTTCTCCGGAGAGACGAACGAAAGCTCCGGCAATCGCCTCGTGGTTCGTGTCGACGACTCGCAGCTCGGTCCAGCGGAGTTGTCCGCGCAGATCGATGATCCATGGATCTTCCCGCGAGCAATCTCCGGTTTCGAGCTTGCGCGGGGAGCTTTGCCAGACCTCCTGCTCATCGGTGCCACTGAAAGCTCGAAGGGTGACGGGTTCAGGAAGTCCGGTGATCCAGAACCAGCCGTGCTGCTGACGAACTTGAGATTCTCGGGACTCGCTCCGCACTCGGAGTTCCACGGAGCCATGGGGAATGTGGGGATCGAGCAACACCTTGCCGAACCAACGCTCTTTCTCCGTGAGGACAAAGTCAGCGTTCTGCGACACTGCGGAGAGATCTCGTTTCGCGGGTGTGGCGAAGTGATTCTTGACGGCTCCGATTCGCAGGGGAAGGGGCCATTCACCGTGGATCCAGTATTCGCCGTCGGCATTGGTGGTTGCCTTCTCGTCGCTGCTGAGCACCCTTCCGCGATAGACCGTGACCGTTGCTTCCGGCACCGGCTCACCATTGGCGTCCACGACCTTGCCCCAGGCGATGAGGGGCCGCGTGGGAGCGACGATCTCTCCGAGGTCCCAGGGGCCGCTCCGAGGGACCGATTGGGTGGCAAAGGCCTGGGCCCCTTGGGGAGCTCCCTGGGGGGCAACCAGCAGGGTGAAGAAGCCGGGGGACCCCTCGGGAAGACCGCGGGCAACGATTTCGAACCGGCCGTCGTCGTCGGTACGACTGTCCCATTGATAGATCTCAGGCCGTCCCGGCAATTGCCAGGCGGGGGCCACGGGGGTGTGTTTCCAACCCAGAGAGCGGTTGGCGTAAGGCTCCCCCGTTTCGTCCACGAGACGGCCGCACACGCGAACCAGCGAGACAGCGAACCACATCTCGACGCGGCGCGTGCTGTGGGCCTGCAATTCGACGTCGACGGCCGATTGCAATCCCGACTTCAGCGACTCCCCATGGAATTGGAGCTGGCGGTCGGCGGGCACTTGCAAGGTCAGTGGCCCATCCGCAGGCACCCAGAAATACCGAGCGCCGTTGCGCGGGACGGACTGATGAGGATCGGTGACGCCAATGGTCACGGCTTCCGGGAATGGCTCTCCTTGATCGTCGCAAGGAGCCAAGATCAGCGTGCCCATCGGTGGCGCGATGAGTTCCAGCGGATCTGTGGGGAGGTTCTTTGGGTCGATCCAGGCAACGTCCGATTTCTGCGCCGAAGACCCAATGCAAACGTACTGAGCTTCCGGCCAAGAGGTGTGACTTCGGGAGGAGGAGAGAGTGCGTCCGATGCGAGGGAATCTCGCAAGCCCCTGGCGATTCGTGGCGACGACTGCTTCCAGCCGGTCACCCATCACGAAGTTGGCACAGAACATGATCGGTTCGACCTTGCACTCCGTGTAGAGATGCACCGGTGCATTCACCACCGGAGAGCCGCTCTCGTCCACGACGCGCACTTCCAAGGACTGTCGTCGGTACACCGTCAACAAGGGAGGGACGGGAGACTCCAGCCCGATCCAGCCCTCCCCGTGCCAGTCATCATTCTCCGCAAAGAGAAACACCTGGCTCCCTTTGTGTTCCACGAGGACATTGCCGTTCCGGTCGGGATCCAAACGCGTGCCCAAGCGTCGAATCCACTGTTCCGCGCCCGCGTTCATGGCGGCGTAGTCATGCGCACGGAGTTGAGGGTTGCGGTGGTAGACCCAGACGCTCAATCCGGGAACGGATGCGCCGTGCGGGTCGCGGATCTCGACGTCGGTGAACTCGCCAGCCGTGGAAGGCGTGAGCCGATCAGCGAGCGCCGCGTCGAAAAGAGACGCGTCGACTCGCTTTGTTTTGTCGGCAACGGATGGGTGGGGCGCGTCATCCTGGATCGATGGATGGTTCTTCGACAGGATCGAGTCGGTCGAATGCGAGGCCTCTTCCTCCAAGCGGAAGAACATCCACATGGCGACGGCCAGGGCCACGACGGCGAAGAAAACCACTCCCTTGCCCGACAACGACATCGGCAGATTCCTTGGAGCTTGGTCAGTGGGGGGCTGCAAGCCACAAGAGTCTACGAGCCAGCCTCAGACATCGCGAGCCGCCGCAGGCTCGGTCGCTCCTTCCCTTCCATTCGCGGACCGAATCCGTCGATGCGCATCCACGGGGCGCCACTCCACCCGAACCTGCTTCGGCGTTCCTCAGCGAAGCGTTTGGCGGAGGGGTGCGTCGCTCAGCTCCTCCGTTCCTGCCGGCGAAAACAGCTCGCCTTCTTCACGAACAGAGACTCGTTCCGGCGCACTGTCGGCCGCTTTCCAAGGGTGCAGGCCGCGGAGGTCCGATGGCGGAATGCCCTGGCCGTGGCCATTGGACCAGGAGCCGCTGGGAGGCTGCCTCACCGGCTGTTGGGAGAACGACTGAAAAGTGAGATCGAGCCCCACGTATTCTTCGGGAATCACCAGTTTGTGGGTCCATTCTCCGTGCTTGTCGAGGGTGCCCCCGGCCACCAGCTGGATGGGTACCGGAGTGCCGTTGATCTCTGTGAGGAACAAGAAGGCGGAAGCAAGGGGCTCTCCGCCGCGGGTGTGGAGGAGCAGACGATCTCCTGGAATCAGCGTGGTGCGAGACGCCTGGAGGTAGAGGTCGTTCCCAGCGAAGACATAGACTCGTCCCTCGTCGCGCCCGGAAGTGGCGAGGGAGTTGTAATTCGGCGCTCCGACGATGATGTCGTGAAGGCCGTCGCCGTTCACATCGCCAGCACCAGCCACCGAGTCGCCGAAGAGCGAGTTTCTGTCATCGGGAACGAAAGCATACAGCAGCCGCAGAGTCCGGCCCGAGTAGAGGTACGCCGCCCCCCGGTTGGGCTGCAAATCAAAGGGTGCGCCCACGACCAAGTCGGTCCAACCGTCTCCGTTCACATCTCCAGCACGAGCGATGGCGTTCCCAAAGCTCGACGGGTCCTGGTTGATGCCAATGAGCTCGGCGAGAATCCCGCGAGTCCGGCCGGAGTAGATGTAGACCTTGCCTCGGAAGTTGTCGTAGCCGTCGGCGCCGACCGCGATGTCGTCGTACCCGTCGCCATCCACGTCATCGACGCTGGCAATGGCAGGGCCAAAGTTGTCGAGCAACGTTCCCGTGAATCGCTCGAGCATCTCTCCGGTCTTGCCCGAGTACACCTCGACGCGAGGAGAATTGGCGCCATCGACAAAGGCGGTTCCCCAGAAGCAAAAATCGTCGAAGCCATCGGCATTGAAGTCGCCGGCTGTTGCGACAACGAGCCCTAGTAAGTCGCTGCTCTGGCGTCCAATGTAGGTGTATACCGGTTCTTCTTGCAGGCCTGAATATACGTATACCTTTCCAGCCTGAAAAGGGGCGAAGGGGGTGTGGCGCGGAGCACCGACGATTAGGTCAGGGGTTCCGTCGGCATCAATGTCGCCTGCGTTGGCAAGGCTTGCTCCATAGAAGTCATCGCATTTCTCGCCCCATCGTGCAGACGCGACGGAGCCCGGATCGAGATGAGAATCCACTCTTCCTTGGCGCGATCCGCAATCCCCCCGGGCACGGTCATACCCAACGACAAAATCGTCTCGATTGTCGCCATCCAACCTTCCGACACTCACGCCGCGAACGCGAGTGAAATCATCGACTCCCTCGTAAGAACGTATGAGGGAGCCATCGAATCCGGAGCGAAGATCGAGTCGCCCTTCAACAGTGAAACCAATCCCCGACACCAGTAGATCTGCGTGCCCGTCTGCGTCGACGTCGCCCGCAGAGGCGACGTCGACACCGAGTCGGTCCTGCCGAAACTCGCCGTGCCAGGTGTAGAGAGTCTGTTGCCCACTGGCGAACCCCGTGCAAAAAGCGCTTGCGATTAGTGCTTTCGAGGCCTTGGAAGCCATCATCGTTTCACTCCTGCGGATCCGGCGGGCAGGGAAGCTCGGGAATGATCTGTACCTCACCCTCGCTGCAGTTTACGTCAAACGCCATGACGTAGCCCGGGGAGACGAGGACTAGCTTTTCCGTCCGACTCGGGTTTCCTCCCTTCACGGGGAAGATGTTTCCATAGTAGCCCGGGTACGGGGCGAGGACCTCACTGCGGTAAACCGCACTCCAGAGTCCCGACGTGGTGTCTTTGTGGATTCAATATCAAGCGATGAGTTTGCCACATCGCATTGCGAGCGCCGTTCGTCAGTGACCATTCGCTGACTTGTCGATCGTCATCTGTTGTTTGGGACCCTTGTGTGAGTACCACATTGTTCAAGGCTTCCTCTCGGAGGCGACGTTCCTTCGTGCTTCGGATGGCTCGAGGGATTTGGTGAGTGCTGACATCACAAACTCCAAGAGAGGTCGTTAACAGAAACCCGACCCAAGAGCTCGTTTTGCAGCCACGGAGGGGAAGAGTGATCGCTAGCCAGGGTAAGCATGCACATCGCGAGGGGCACTCGTTCCCGAGAGTCGGCCAACGCTCCTCCTCGCTCGAGTGAACCAGCAACCGAGTTCCAGCCACCCGCGTCCTCCCACTTCACCACCAACCACTCGCCACCAAAGGCGCGTCCGCGGAGCCGTCGGGGGTGCAATGTTGCGGCGAGGACATGTCGGAGGGCCAGTGCGCCCACCCTTGCGTCAGCTCAAGCGCGAAGCTGGCCCGGAGACCTGAGCGGAGTCCAAGCGTCCTCCCACGAAAAAGGACGGAGCGGGTCCTCGCAAGCGCATTGCACACCCGACGGCGACCCGACCCGCTTTCTCCCCAGACTCCGTCAACCACCCACCGGTCGAAGACCAATTCAGCGTCGCAAAACCCCGAGACCCTAACGCCGCCGCCCGGCTGCCCGAGATTGCTGCAACCGGCGCCCCTTCCCCTTGCCCCGTCCGGAGGACCGAGTGAACGCCCCGAGCTTTGGATGCTGAGACAAGTCCTCCATCTCGAACAAGAACCGACTCGGCTCTGTCTCGCGCGTGCGCCCCCACTTCACTCGGGTTCCCGCCACAGTGATGGTCAGTCGTTCCCGAGCGCGAGTGATGCCCACGTAGCAAAGGCGCCGTTCTTCTTCGAGGTTGCGACCTTCTTTCAACGATCGCTCGTGGGGAAGAATGCCTTCCTCCATCCCCACCAAGTAGACCTCCGGGAACTCCAGTCCCTTGGCGCTGTGGAGCGTCATCAACGTGACCGCGTCGCGTCCCTTGTCTTCTTTCTTTTGGTCGTCCCACTCCGCCAGCGCCACCTCGTCCAAGAATGTCGCAAGGGAGGCTTTCCTGCCCTTGCGCCGCTGGTGCAAGGCAATGCCGTCGAGGAGTTCTTCGACACCCCGCCAGCGAGACTCCTGATCCTGAGAGGAGGGGAACAATCGCGTGATCTCGGCTCGATAGCCAACCTCTTCCACCAGCTTGCGCGCGAGATCTGCCGGTCGTGATCCTTCCGACGCCTCTTGGAAACGCTTCATCGTCTTGTGGAACTCGGAAACCTTGCCTGCGGCAATTGCGTTCAGGCCCGCGCTTTCCAGATCTCCGCCAAGGACTTCCCAGAGAGGCACCCCCGTTCGAACTGCATGGTCCAAGAGCTTCTGGACCGCCGTCTTGCCAATGCCACGCGGTGGCGTGTTGATGATGCGAAGCAGGGAAACCTCGTCCTGGGAATTGGAGAGGAACTTCAGGTAGGCCAGGACGTCGCGCACCTCGCGCCGATCGAAGAACGACATGCCGCCCACCACGATGTAGGGAATGCGGGCGCCACGCAGTTCTTGTTCGAACAGCCGCGGCTGCTCGTTGGTCCGAACCAGGATCGCGAAGTCCTTGGGCGAGATGCCTTTCTCTCGCAACCGCGACTCGATGTCCCGAACCACCGCTTTGGCTTCCGCGGCCTCGTCCGCCATCATCGCAAAACGCGGTTTGGAGCCAGACGGGATGGTGGGGCGCAACACCTTCTCGTGGCGCTCCCCGTTGCGGGCAATCAACCGGTTGGCCAGGGCGAGGATCGGCGCGGCGGAGCGGTAGTTCTCTTCCAGGCGCACGGTCTTGGTGCTGTTCCAGTCGTCCGGAAAGTCAAGGATGTGACGCACTTCGGCGCCGCGCCAGCCATAGATTGACTGGTCATCGTCGCCGACCACGCACAGGTTCTGATGGCCTTCGGCCAGCTGCTTCACGATGCGGTACTGGATTCCGTTGGTGTCCTGGTATTCGTCCACGAGGATGTGATCGAACCGGTTGGCCTCGGCGCGCAACGCTTCGGGGTGGTCGCGAAACAGAGTCTCGGTCATCATCAGGAGGTCGTCGAAGTCGAGCGCGCCGGCAAGCTTCAGAGCCTCTTGGTAGCGGACGTAGGCGTGGGCCACGACCGGGTCTTCGTCCGCGTCCACCGAAGCCTCGTTCGCGCCCAGTCCGCGGGCTTTCCACTCGCGAATCCGGGCCAGCAGTGCGCCTGGCTTCACGCGATCGTTGCCCACCCGCAGTTCTCGAAGCGCGGAACGGGCGATGCTCTCCTGATCGCCCCGGTCGTAGATGGCAAACCGTGACGGAAATCCCAGTTTGCGAATGTGGCGCCGCAGGATGCGCAGGCACAAGGCATGAAAAGTGGAGATCTCGGGGACATCGTCGCTGCGTTTGGGCAGCAGCTCCAGGCAACGTTCCAGCATTTCCCGCGCCGCCTTGTTGGTGAACGTGACGCCAAGGATGCGGGAAGGCCGTGTGCCCTTTTGGATCAACCGCGCAATTCGGTAGGTGATGACTCGGGTCTTGCCAGTCCCCGCACCCGCCAACACGAGGAGGGGGCCGGAGCTGGTTTCCACCGCTTCCTGTTGCGCGGAGTTCAAGGAGGGTCGGCTGATCAAGGGGATTCTCCGTCGACCCCTCCCCAGGCTCGTCCCCAGGAAGGTAGGATGCCGCGATTCCGAAAAAGGGCGCGCATCATAACGCGACTGTTCGAGGGGCCAACCATGGGGTTGCCGAGTCTTGTCTGGTTTGTTGCATGCACTTCTGTGTTCGCGATGGAGCCGGAGAAGGACGTGTATCAGGTGGCCGTGGAAGAGTTCCTCGAGGCCCCGGCGGACGTGCAGCTGGAAGTGGTCGAGGAAATCACTCGACGCATCGAGAGCACCGTTCACTCAGAGCTCCGCAAACTCTTGGACTTGCGGGATCAGGCGCGGCGGGACGTGGAGATCCAAGCCGCCGTGTCTCGCCAATACCACGACCCGGCGATCTATGCCCCGGGCAGAGTCACTCGTCGGTTTGCAGATCCCGAGTCTTCTCAGGTGCGTCGAGTGGCGGAGCGATTCCGTCCCTACAACAACATGCCGTCCTTCCTGCGGTCGGTGCGCTACGACTTTGGCGAAAACGAACTGTTCTTCGAAGAGCGGCAACTCACTCCCGAAGACCGCTTGTACAACTTCCTCGAAGGCAACATCCCCGAGGTCGATTTGTTGGTTGCTTGGTTGCAGAAGCAGTTCGATCACCGCAAGGATTTGGACGATCTGGCCCGGCACTTCCAGCACGTTTACTGCAGTCTGGAGGGGGAGTGCTATGAGGACGTCACCATCTACGACGCCTTCGCTTCGGAAGAGTCGATGGACATGCCGGATGTGGACACGATCCCGTTTGCGATCCACATCAAGCGTGACAAGAGCTTCAAGTCACCGATTCCCGCAACCTCGAAACGCAAGAGGCTGTATTCCTCGATCAAGAAGGATTTCCTGAAGTTCTATCAGCACCGGTCCTTTGTCGAGGAAGCGTCCCATCTGTTCGTGAACCCCCACGACTGGGTGCGAGAGGATCACGAGGGAGTACGGCCGAATCTGCTGTACGTGATTGCGTCCAAAGAAGAGGACGTCGAAGAGTTGGGGAGCTACTTCCGGAAACTCAAGGATCGGGAGCGCTTCATGAGGGACTCGAAGATCTTGGTGCGACGGGACAGAGACTGGAAGCAGGACATTCAGCAGTTCACCGACCGGCGCATCGAAGCTCGTTGGGAAGTGGCCGGCTCGGCCTATGACGTACTTCGGGATTACGGTTACTTGCGGGGAGAGGAAGAGCAAGACGGGCCATAGCCGGGCGGAACCTTGCGGTTTCCCAGACGCGGAGCGCTGAGCCCGCGAGCGTTGCCTTGCCGAGAATGCAGTCCACGCGCGGTCCATGAGCCCTGATCTTCGTCGTCGATCCCTCGGCGACCCAGAGTTTGTCGAAGACCGGCTCTTGACATGATTTTCGAGCCCCGCTAGCTTCCCTCCGTCCGGGAATCTTCCCGAAGTCGGATTTGTCATTCAGTCATTTGAGGACGCCACGATGGATGTCACGCAGACGCCGGTCACGGCCACTGTCACGACGAACGTTGCTCTCGTGCGCGCTCCGGTTCGACTCCGCTAAAGCCCTTCGTTGATCCCCGTTCGCGGAACGCGACGGTCCTTCCAAGAGGCTTTTTGCGAGAGGGCGGAGCGAGCAGGTCTCGTGAGCCCTCCAGGAATGTCTTGGCGAACTCGCCAGGCACCTTTGGTGTTCGCGAGACTCCGTCTCTTCGTGTTTTGAGTCCGTTGCTGGGGTGAATCCCTGTCTCGGAGGTCATGCTCTCCGTCTGGGACCTTGCTCGACAGCATCGCTCGGCGAGTTTCGGTGTGGCTCCCCGACTTTCACCGCTCTGGTCCGTGAAAGGGAGTCAGAGATCGAGAATCGCCGGAAGATGAGGATTCCAAGGAAGTTGCTGTCGGTGAGGCAGGCTGTTGGTGGTCTGCGCACCGGCAGAAGGGAACAGGTGTTGTTTTGAATTCAGAGAACCAAATCGAGAACGATCAAAACGTCTCCACCGCCAACATCGGCTGGTGGAGGGCGATTCGTGATTCGCTCGCCGGGAAGCAGCACGACTTCACGAGTCTTCCTATCCCGCGGGCGATTCTGTTGCTCGCCGTGCCCATGGTTCTGGAGATGGCCATGGAGTCGGTGTTTGCGGTGGTCGATGTGTTCTTCGTGTCCAAGCTGGGGCCGGAGGCGATTGCGACTGTGGGGTTGACCGAGTCGGTTTTGACGCTGCTGTATGCGGTGGCCATCGGTCTGGCGATGGCGACGACCGCAACGGTCGCCCGTCGGATTGGCGAGAAGAACGTCGATGGCGCGGTCAATGCCGCGTCCCAGGCCATTGGGCTGGGAGTGATCGTGTCCCTGCTCATCGCGATTCCGGGCATTCTGTTCTCCGCGGAGATTCTGCGGTTGATGGAGGCGTCGGAGGAGACCATTGCGGTGGGATCCGGCTACACGTCGATCTTGCTCGGCACCAATGTCGTGATCATGTTGATCTTCCTGAACAACGCGATCTACCGGGGTGCGGGAGATGCGGCGCTGGCCATGCGCAGTTTGTGGCTCGCCAACGGCATCAACATCGTCCTGGATCCTTGTCTGATCTTTGGCTTGGGTCCGTTTCCCGAGATGGGAGTGGCCGGTGCTGCCGTGGCGACCACTTGCGGCCGAGGGGTCGGGGTCCTTTATCAGCTGTGGGGGTTGCGGCGGGGGGCGGGTCGGCTTCGCTTGGCCGGGCCCGAGTTTCGCTTTCAGTGGGCGCCTATGCTGAATCTGCTGCGGATCTCCCTCGGCGGGATCGGCCAGTTCTTGGTGGCCACGGCCAGCTGGGTGGCGTTGATGCGCATCGTTTCCACCTTCGGGGACATGGCCGTGGCCGGCTACACCGTGGCCGTGCGAATCGTGATCTTTGCCATCTTGCCGGCGTGGGGGCTCAGCAATGCCGCGGCGACCCTGGTCGGACAAAACCTCGGCGCCAAGAGTCCGGATCGTGCGGAGCGGAGTGTCTGGCTGACCGGAATCTACAACATGGCGTTCCTGGGCTTCGTGACCCTGGTGTTCGTGATCTTTGCAGACGAACTGGTGTACGCCTTGTGCAAGGACGAGGAGATCACTCGGCGCGGCGCCTCGGCGCTGAGAATCATGAGCTACGGCTACATCTTCTACGCCTGGGGAATGGTGATGATGCAGGCCTTCAACGGCGCTGGCGACACCGGGACGCCCACCAAGATCAATCTGGTGGTGTTCTGGATGTTCCAGATTCCCTTTGCTTGGTATCTGGCCAAACAGCTGGACGTCGGGCCTCAGGGAGTGTTCTGGGCGGTGACGGTGGCCGAGTCGCTTCTGGCGGTGGTCTCCATCCTGATCTTCCGTCGTGGCAAGTGGAAGGCGGTGCAGGTGTGATGCCGGATCGGCGAGGTGGCTTGCGACAGGTCCGTTCGCCGGCGAAGTGGTGGAACAGGAACTTTGCTCGAGCCGGGGGGGATGTTTCCCCCGGCGCGGGATTCTTGATCAGCCTGCTAGCAGATCGTTGAAAAAGTCTCTCGGCGCCCGATCGAACCTTGCAGCTTCCGTCTTCGTCCTCGAATCCTCGACGAATCCACCGATTCGCCTGCGGTTCGATTCCTCGGCAGAAACGAAAACCTCTCGATCGGCCATCCGAGGCCTTGACCAGCGGCCCGCTAG
Source organism: Planctomycetota bacterium (assembly GCA_028289345.1). Taxonomy (GTDB): domain Bacteria; phylum Planctomycetota; class B15-G4; order B15-G4; family SIAN01; genus JANQQL01. Next base: position 305,918 of record JANQQL010000042.1, read on the forward strand.
ATCCCGCTCCAGTCCAGTTTTGGTTCTGCGGCCGTGGGTTCGTGGGTGCGCAGTCGTTCGATCAGAGCGGCGGGGTTGTTGTCGACCAGCAGGTCATCTCTCGTGAACGCGGGCAGGAATCCTGTTTCGACTTGCCGGTCCAGGAACTGCAAGAGTGGCTGGTAATAGGAAGCGACTTCCAAGATGGCGCACGGCTTTCGATGGATGCCGAGCTGTGCCCAGGTCAAGATCTCGCAGATCTCTTCCAGGGTGCCAATGCCTCCGGGAAGAGTGACGAAACCGTCAGCGAGGGATGCCATCTGGGCTTTGCGTTCGTGCATCGAGTTCACGACTCGCAGCTCGGTGACGCCGTCATGGGCGACCTCATCCCTCGCCAAGGCTCGAGGAATGATGCCGATGACCGACTGACCTCCTGCCAGCACCGCGTCGGCCAGCACTCCCATCAGTCCGACTTTGCCACCGCCGTAGACGAGTCCGAGACCCCGTTTCGCCATCTCGGTCCCGAGTTCCTCAGCGCGAATTCGATAGTCATCGCGGTCCCCGAAACGCGATCCTGCGAACACGCACAGACGTTTCATTGCGAGTCGTCCGCGGAAGCCGGGATGACCGAAGGGTTGCCTTGGATCATCGGGTGGGCCCGGTGGGCGGAACTATCGAACATCCAAGGCCCTTGGGAGTCGTCCATGTGCAGGAGCAAGGCGGTTTCAGAATCCTCTCGGAGTCGCCGTGCCGGTACGAAGTCGCTTTGGTAGCGCGCGCGATGGGACACTCGAACCTCATCGATCTGTCCGGGGATCAGCGAGGTTCCCTCGCCACGAGAGTTCACGTCGGCGCCGATCAGGAACGGGAGGCTCCGCATGGTGCGCAGGCCGGAGCCCGGGGTCGCGGCCACCAGGGAGCCATCCACGTAGAGGCGCACTTCATCGCCGTCGAACACTCCCGCCAGGTGATGCCAATGGCCCGGCTCCAGGACGGCTTCGTCGACCGAGGCCGTGACATATTCTCCGTCCAGGTGAACGACGAACGCGGGACGCCCCTCTCCGACAAACAGTCCGAAGTCGGAGTTTTCGGTCTTGGTCAGGAACCCGGCGCGATCCGGGAATCGGGTGGCACGCAGCCAGCCTTCGACGGTGAGTGGGCCATCCGGCATCGCGAGCTGGTCCGAGGCGACGGAAAGGTAATCATTCTCTCCGTCCACCGAGAGCACTCGTTCCTCGGGAGGAATCTCCGGTCGCACCAGGCGGGATGCGTTGACTGGAAGCGGCAGAGATCGCGAGGTGACAGGGATGCGGGCCGACTCGGTCAGCAGCTCCATGGTCAGATGTAGCGTGGGTAGTCTCATGCCGTCAAATTCTGTGGAGTTGCGTTCGACTTCGAACAAGAACTCGCGCGAAGAATGCGGGGGAACTCGTCCGTGACTGTGGTCTGGGGCGAATCTCCAAGCTTGCGCGGAATCCCACGACAACTGCACGTCGAGTTCGCGTTCCACCGGGTTGGTCAGCTCGACGGCGAGATATCCGGTGATCTTGCGATCGCCTCTCAATCCGGGGGTCTCTGGAAAGTCGATGCTTAGGTTGCGATCGAAGTCCTGGACCATGTCGGTCAGTTCACCAGTGATCGTGCGGGCGTCGAAGACTTGTCCGACGGGAACGGCGGCCACGTCGATGCCACCCTGGCGGACCGTGACGACGTGAAAGTGGTGAAGGAACCCGACCTCGGGAAGGTCACGAGAGAGACTTCCTCCGGTGGTCGCGAGGGTGAAGTACTCGATTCCATCTCGAGCGCCTTCGTAGCGCATGTGGTGAATGTGTCCGGCGAACACGGCGGTCACGTTGCCGGCCGACACGAGCCGATCATGCACCGGGTTCCAGTGTTCGCCGTAGGAATCACCGCCGAGCCAACGCGGGTGATGTAGGAATACGAACACGTGATCGGCCCCCGCGGCCTCTTGCAGGGTCCGGTCCAGCCAGGCGAACTGTTCCTCGCTCATCTGCTGGCAGCGAGCTTCGTGAATGGACTTGTCCCCGGCCTCTGGGTCGCCTTCGTCCGAGTACAGCACGACGAACCACGAGCCCTTGTGCTCGAACGCGTACCAAAGAGGACCGAAGTGTTCTTCGTAGTTGGCCTCGTGTTCTCCCGCAGGTCGATCCGAGCCGCGCCAGTACACGTCGTGATTGCCGGCGACGGGAAACCATGGCATCGACAGGTCGCTCATGGTGGAGCGGTACTCTTCCATTTCGGGAAGCCAGTCAGCGGTCTGGTTGTAGCCCTCAATCAAGTCGCCGACGGTCATGACCAGGTCGGGTCCCAAGGCATTGGTGTCCGCGACCGCTTGGGCCAGCACTTTCACGCCTTCTGCCGGACCGCCCGTGCGATCGCCGAAGATGGTGAAGTGGAAGCTCTCGTCTTCCGAGGGCAGGGGCAATCCCCGTGGGGATTCGCGGTCCGTATGAAAGCGATCTTGCTCCTGAGTAGCAGGCGCTGTTCGCGAGAAGAGGGTTCCGGTCACCAGAAACATCGGCAGCAGTACCACGAGCGCGGATTTCACGGCAGACTCCAGAATCCATGGAATCGAGTGAAGAAGGCGAAGGGAGAAATCGGGTTCCCCCCGGGGTGGATCGACCGCGACGTTACTCGCCGGGCTGAGAGGACACGAACGCTCGTTTCTCTGCACCCCATTGGAGGAATCCGCCCAGCATGTTGTAGGCCTCTTGGAATCCCATACTTTCCATCACCGAAAGGGCGCCCGCACTGCGTCGACCCGAACGGCAGTACACCAGGTACGTCGCATCTCGATCCATTTCCTCGAGCTTGGCTTCGAAGTCCGGAGCGCGAAAGTCCACCATGATCGCGTCGGCCAGATGTCCGGCGGCGAACTCCGGAGGGGTTCGCACGTCGAGCACGACCACGTCTTCACCGCGGTCGGCAAGAAGCGCATGGGCGCTGCCTGTGGTGACGTCGGCGCAGGTCGCATCCGCCGGATCCGGGGGCGGGAGCGGGCGCAGGGCGATGTTCTTGAACCAGACCGGATCCCCGTGGTCTTGCAAGACCAGATAGCCCACCGAACTCTTGCCAAACTGCTCCCACTCCTTGAACTTGCTGGCATTGACTCTCTGATTCCAGTCGTCGCTATGCATGTCGATGTCGACGACCTTCTTCCCGTTCAGCCAGTGCTCCACATGGTTCCCTTGGACAAGAATTCGGGTGTGGTTGTACTCCCCGACGGGTCGAAGCTCCTTGCCCTTGGCGGCGACCAGGTCGTAGAGGGAGGCCGCGGCGGTCATCGAGGAGTCATCGAGGCCGTGAGGGTCGTCGTCCAAGATCTGGTACTCCGGACCGCTGAAATAAGAGGCAGGATCTCCTTCGCGAACCCGGTACATGATGCCGCTGTTGCCACCGGGCCCGACTTTCCAATCGAGCTTCAGTTCGAAGTGATCGTAGGGAAGCGCGGTTCGAATGTCGCCACCGCCTTCGGCTCGGTGCAAGGCACCGTCGTCGACAACCCAGCCTTGGGGCGATTCGCCGCTTCCGTAGAGCGCCCAACCATCGGTGCTCTTGCCATCGAACAGGGGGACGAACGAACTCTCGTCGGGAGCCTCACCGCACTTTCCCGCCGAGCCCATGGAGACGAACGCCACGATCCATCCTGTCGCCCATCCACTTCGCGTCCAGTGTCCCATGCCCACGGTGTTCTCCTTGGTTCTGTCGATTTCGATCGCTCTTGGTAACGGAAGGTCTGTCAAGCGTAAGCAGCGCAGATCCGGAGGAAGGTCCGGAGCGAGGTGGTGCGCCCATCGCGGTCTGCGAGAGGTCCGCGATTCACCGGCAAGGGAGCGGCCCTGGGGGCGAACGAATCTCTGGCAGAGACTCGCGGCAGTGTACCAGGAAACTCGGGTTGGGTTGGTTCCCTGGGAGCTTGCCGATACGATCCTCCCGGTTGGTGGTCACGAGTGTCGAGAAGGCTGCGATGGGCGGTGGCGAGTCGAGGGAGGAGGGATCTCTGAATTCACCGAGGATTCACCGACGTTTTGCTTCCACGCCCTTTTTGCTGAGCCTGTGGTTGTTGGGGTGCGATGGAGGGGAACACGACGCGAACCCGGCAGTTTCCGCTTCAAATCTGGTCGCTCTCACTCTCGACACCACCCGAGCCGATCACTTCGGTGCCTACGGTTACTTCCGCGACACGACTCCTCGCATCGATGCCCTGGCGAAGGAGTCCCTGGTGTTCGAGCGTTGCATCGCACCGATGGCGACGACGCTGCCGAGCCATACTTCGTTGATGACCGCGACCGATCCTCTTGAACACGGGATCGTCGCCAACTTCAAAGATCGAGGCCTGCGATTTCGTCCCTCCCCGCGATTGAAGACCTTGGCCGAGGTGGCCCGAGGCGCCGGCTACCAGACCGGAGCATTTGTCAGCGCCGCGCCGCTCAAGCGCCAGTCGGGCATCGATGCCGGCTTCGATGTTTTCGATGAGCCAGAGGAGGCGGAACGCACCGCCAAGCAAACCAATCGGCGCGTGAAAGAGTGGCTGGCCCAGCTCGAAGACGGCCCGTTCTTTCTGTGGGTCCACTACTTCGATCCGCATCACGGTTACCGACCTCCGGGACAGTTCGCCAGTTTGTATCAGACCGATGCGGCGATGGACCGGTACTTACAAGAGCGCGACTTCGATTCGAAGATCACTTCGAACCCTCGCCACGACATCAATCGCTATGACGGAGAGATTCGCTTTCTCGACGAGCAGATCGGCCGCCTCCTGGACGAGCTGGAAGCTCGTGGGAAGTGGCAGAACACCGTGCTGTTGATGGTGGCGGATCACGGAGAAGGACTCGGACAGCATGGCGAGCCGGGGCACGGTTCTGTTTGGGAGGAGCAACTCCACGTGCCCCTACTGATGCGGATCCCTGGAGTCGCCCCGCAGCGGATCTCGACGACCCTCGGCATTCCCGACGTGCTTCCCACCCTTCTCGGGCAAGCGGAGTCTTTGCCGTTTCAGGAGCTTCTGTCCCAATCCTCCGGGGCGGACGTCATGTCCCAAGCGGGAGAAGGCCCCGGGATCCTCAGCTTGGAAGTGCGTAAGAACGTCGAAGAGGAGGCCCGCGTCGTGCTCACCACCTCGCGTTGGAAGCTGATTCACGATCCTGAGGGCCCGGACGTGTTGTTCGACCGCGAGGCCGACCCCTTCGAGTTGAAAGACGTTCTCGAGGCCCATCCCGCGGTAGCGGATCGCCTCTCCTCCCAACTGCAGGAGCAACTCGCGACTCAAAGGGAGCGTGGCGCCGAGTTGCGGCCGTCCGATGCCAGCGAAGAGGCGATGGATCCCGCCTTGTTGGAAGAGCTTCGAGCGCTGGGTTACACCGGAGACGAGTGAGCGGGCGCCCGCGAGCCAAACCGCTTCACTCCGACGATCCCGTGCGGGGACTGCGAATCCAGGTCTCGTAACGCTTGTCCGAGTCGAGTTTCTGGAAGCCCTGATCGTGGAGAATCCTGCGCAGCGCGACAGCGGTGGGAATGCCGGTTCGCAAGCAGACCGCGGCCAGATCGTATTCGCGGATCCCTTTCTTCAGCAACGTCGGAGGGTGGCTCCCGGCGCCTGACACCAACGCCACCAAGCCATGGCGGCGTTCCACATCTCGAGGTTCCAAGTGCCGTGCTTGGATGTCCAAGTACATGGTTCGCGACACGAGAGGGAACGGGTGGTGATGAAGAGTCGTGATCCAGGTCGAGACTTCGACCGGAGTGAGAACCATGTTGCCGGGACCGACCGCTTGGGTGATTTGCTCGGCCACTTCGAACTCACGCGGCGCGACTTTGAGACCGAGGAACTCGAGGTGCTTGCGGTTGGCGTCCGAAAATGTCGGGGTTTCGGGAATGAAGATGAGGAATCCCACGAGGCAGGCCAGAGCGAGAGCACCACGAAAGGCCAGGGGAACCGCCCGCCACGACCAGAAGGAGATCAGGGTGACTCCCAGCAGCACCGGCACCGGCAGTACCCAGAAGACTCTCCAGTAGGTGACCTCTCCGGTGATGTTCCGCGCGACCCAAGGAGCCGCCCATGGATTCAGTAGGGTCAGCGTGATCGTCAGGGAAAGAACCAGCCAGAACCTTCGGGCGAACCCGCTCACCACCGCCCAGCCGAACAGAACCGCAAACAGTGACGTCACCGACAGCAGCTTGCCGCTCATCACCAGTCGCCAGGTGTCCGGCACCAAGGTCGAAGCTGATTCCTCGGTCAGGATGGTCTGTAGCTCGGCCACGGAGTCCGCGCGAAGGAACAGGGCGACGACAATCACGTAGGCCGAAGACAGCACGCCGAGTCCGAGCGAAGCAACCCCGCTCCGCGTCCAAGGAATCGCCCCGAGCAGAGCTAGCCCCGCGATCAGAGGGGCGGCCCAAAGGGCGGTCGAGGTCATCCCGATTGCCGCGATCTGACCGGCGGTCAGCATCCACCAATCGCGAGGATTGCGAAATCTCGCAAAGCGAACCCCATGGGTGATCAACAGTGGCAGAACGATGATGAGGAACGCCGTCTTGCCTTCCTGCAGACGCAGGATGGTGTGGTTGGCAAAGTGTCGCTTGCCATCGCCGACGAAGATCATCACCGCCAAGACCGAAACCAAGGCAAGAAACCAGCGATCGGAGAACAGGGTCTTCATCCAGCGTGCGTGGGCGAACACGAAGAACAGCGCCAGGAGCGCGGGCAGCACCAGGTGGGTTGCTTGCAAGGCGGTGCACGGAGTGAGGAAGGCGATCGCGGCGGCCAGGAGCTCGAACGAGTTGACTTTGTACACCGAGTACATGATCGGGAGGTCGGCGATTCCGTGCAGAGTGTCGAACTGGAGAATCGGGGAAGTCGGATGGTCCACGGCCGCCACGGCGATGTTGACGTAGTAGGCGTCGTCGGCGGACCAGCGGTGGACGAACAAGGGGATCGCGGCGACGGCAAGAGCGATGACCCACAGCACGGTCTCGCGTACCAACGATGGCTCGGGACTTCCTGGATCGAGGATGGGACGGCGGTCCGAGAGAAGCGCCCCCACGAAGACCAGGACGGTCCCCATCCAGATCCAGGAATAGGACATGCCGAGGCTGGCGAGGGTGGTCAGCATTCCCGCGCTGACCACGCCCAAGATCACGACGGACCGATCCGGGCTTGGCGCTTCCCACGGCTCCGGGACGTTGGCCCAGGCCGTGGTCACTCGCGACTGACGCCGTTTGCGTTGCCACCAGGCGAAGCCGATCCCCGCGACGAGGGTGACGAACGCCGCTCCCAGAAGGTGGTGGAACGTTCCTCGAAAGTACACCACGCCGTGACACAGCAGCGTCCACACCGTGTACGCGATCAGAAAGGCGTCGCAGCAACGCTCACTGCGCGAGGACTCGAAGGATGACGGTGACCCGTTCGTCATGTGACCGGATTGTCTGTCATCGAGGCCGCGATGGCGTCCAGGGGAAGGAAAATCTCGAAAGTGGTTCGTTTGTGGGGAGCCGAGAGGACTCGCAGCCATCCCCCGTGGGCTTCGATGTGCTTGCGACTGATGGGCAGGCCAAGGCCCGTCCCGCGGGTCTTGGTGGTGAAGAACGGGTCGAAGATCTTGTCCTTCACCTCGTCCTCGATGCCCGGCCCGTTGTCGGTGATCGTGACGGCCACTCCTCGGGGACCAGGTTTCACCGCCAGGATCAGCTCCCCTTGCTCCTCCTGGCGCAGCGCGTCGGCCGCGTTCGTGATCAAGTTGAAGAACACGTCTTCCATCATGGAAGGATCCACGTACACCGTGGCTTCGTCGTCCAGATACTGGATGACCTTCACGTTGCCAAGGTTGCCGGAGTCCTGGACGAGGGAGAGCACCCGGGTCAGAAGGTTGACCAGATCGGTCTGTTGCCGATCCACCGGGCGGTGGCGCGCGAACGTCAGCAGATCGTCAATGATCCGGTCCAGGCGAAAGATCTGGCGTTGAATCTCGTCGTGGAGCTCGCCGTGAGGGTGGCCCGTTTCGAGAGTGTCGCGCAGCACCGAGAGGGCAGTGCTAATTCCGGTCAGCGGGTTTTTCACTTCGTGAGCAATGCGCGCCGCGAACTCACCGATCCCTGCCAAAGTACGCGCCCGGACGAGTTCGTCCTCCATGCGTTTGCGCGCGGTGATGTCGCGCAGAATCGCGGTGGCACCCAGGAGCTTCCCGTCCGAGTCCAACAGCCGCATGCGAGTCAGGAGCACGTGCACTTCCTTGCCCTGGCCGGTGATGCGACGAGTTTCATAGTCGCGCAAGAACCCTTTGCGCTCGGTTTCTTCGATGAGCCGAGTGACCTCGCCCCGCTCCTTGAGGTCGTCCGGAATCATGAAATCGAAGTGTCGGCCCAGAACCTCGGCCGCCGGGTAACCGAGAAGCTCCTCCGCGCCCTGGTTCCACGAGGTGATGCGTCCTTGGGGGTCGAGGGACAGCACCGCGTCCCGAGAAATCTCCTGCATGATGGTGAGCAAGAGCTGGTCGGTCAGGGGAGCGTCCGGCCGGGGGGCGGGGTCTCCGGCCGGGGAGGAGTCGTGGGGAGGCGGCGGCGTCGGGTGGTCCATGAAGGAAAGCTTGGGGCTGAAAGGAATCCGCGGAGCCAGTTGGGGCGAAGTGTAGCGGGACCGGCGGGTGAACTGCCCAGGAGCCTGGTTGGCACCCGGGTTGCCTGAATCTGGAGGATTCCAGAGGGAACTGCCCCCACGGTCTTATTGCAAACCTTGACTGAATCAAGAGTTATGGGCGCCCAGACACCCCCGAGTGACCGCGGAATAATTCGCGGTCAGGATGGCGCTTCGACGAACTTTCCGCTCACCGGGAGGGAGCTGTGAACGAAACCGCTGAACCTCGCCGTCGCACCATCCTCGTCGTCGACGATGAGAAGTTGATCCGCTGGTCTCTAAAAGAGCGCTTAGAGCGCGAGGGGTACCAGGTCCGAGAGGCCGTCGACGGGAAGACCGCGTTGCAGCACCTCCAGCATGGAGACATCGAGCTATTGCTCCTCGACTTCCGGCTTCCCGACATGGACGGCCTGGAGATCTTGAAGGTGGCCAAGGGACGCAAGCCGTCTCCCGCGGTCATCCTGATGACCGCCTATGGCAGCATTCAAAACGCGGTCGAGGCCATGCGTCACGGAGCCTACGACTACATCAAGAAGCCGTTCAACTTGGACGAGTTGGTCCTCGAAGTCGGCAAAGCCATGGAGACCGTGATGCTGCGGGCGGAAGTTTCCCGCTACCGGTCTCGTGATCGAGCCAAGTTCCGCATCGACAATCTGGTGGGCTCGTCCCCCCAGACCGAAGAGCTGCGTCGCTTGGTCAAGCGGATTGCTGCTTCTGGGGCGAAGACGATTCTCCTCAATGGCGAGACGGGAACGGGCAAGGGGCTGGCGGCGCGGGCCATTCACTACGAAAGCGAGCAGTCCCAGCAGCCATTCATGAACATCACCTGCACCGCGCTGCCGGAAACGCTCCTGGAGAGTGAACTGTTCGGGCACGAAAAAGGTGCCTTCACCGACGCCCGCAACATGAAGAAGGGGCTCCTGGAACTGGCCCACAGCGGTACGGTGTTCCTGGACGAAGTCGGAGACATGCCGCTGAGCTTGCAAGGCAAGCTGCTGACGTTCCTGGAAGAGAAAACCTTCCGCCGTCTGGGGGGCACCCGAGACATTTCCGTGGACGCCCGCATTATCGCGGCGACCAACCGAGACTTGAAGAAAGCGGTGGAGGACGGCAGCTTCCGGGCCGATCTCTACTACCGACTCAACGTGATTCCTGTGAAGATTCCTCCGCTGGAAGAGCGGCGCGACGACATCCAGGATCTGATTGAGCACTTCGTGAACCTCTACAACGAGGAATTCAAGAAGTCGATCACGGGCTTCGACGACCAGGCGATGGAGGCGTTGCTGAGCTACTCCTGGCCCGGGAACATCCGCGAGTTGAAGAACGCGCTGGAGCGTGCCATCCTATTGAGCGAGTCACCGCTTCTGCGCTTGGACGATCTGCCCTACGAGATTCGCGAAGGGGCGAGCGCTCCCGAGCAAGTGGAAGAGGGGGGACGGATTACCCCGTTCGCCTTGCCAAGAGAGGGCATCAATCTGGAAGACGTGCGCAAGGACCTGCTGGCTCAGGCGTTGCGTCAATCTCGTGGCAACAAGACCGGGGCCGGAAAGCTGCTCGGCTTGAATCGTGACCAGGTGCGCTACTGGATGCGCAAGTATCACTTGCCGGATCCGTGGCAGCTTGCTTCGGAAGAAGCAATCGGGAGCTGACAACCCGCGTTGGCGGAAAACCTCGACGTCGCATTCCTCTGGCACTTTCACCAGCCTTCCTATCGAAGGCCGGGAGCAGGCACGCCGACCCTCCCCTGGGTGCGATTGCATGCGGCGCGTGGTTACACCGACATGCTGGCGCTCTTGGAAGAGATGCCGGAGGTTCGTGTCACGTTGAACGTGACCCCGGTCCTTGCCGAGCAGCTCGAGGCAGCGGCCCAGGGACTCGAAGACGACTGGCTGGCGGTGTGTCGCCGGAATCCGCAAACTTGGGATCCCGTCGAGCGAACGCGGATGGTCCCGTTGTTGCTCCAAGCTCCGCGCAAGCACATGGTCGATCCGCTGCCGCGCTTTCGCGAGCTCGTGGAACGTGCCGAAGCCGAGGGCGCCGAATCCTTCTCGGATCAGGACCTGCTCGACCTCGTCGTCGTGTTCCACCTCGGCTGGTGCGGCTGGCATTTGCGTCGCGATCCACGTTTGCAAGCACTGCTCGAGCAAGGACGAGACTTTCGACCCGAGCAAAGAGACGAATTGTTGGCCCGGATGCACCGGGAGCTGAGCACACTCCTGGATCGCGCGGCGCGATTGGGTCAAGAAAGCAGGGTGGAGCTTTCGTCCACCCCCTATGGCCATCCCATCCTCCCTCTGTTGATCGACCTCGACTCGCGGAACCATGCGGCCGAAGGCAGCGGAGAAGAGCCGTTTCGATTTGCGTGGCCGGAGGATGCCCGAGACCACGTCACTCGTGCAAAACAGTCCCACCAACGCTGGTTCCAGAAACCGCCGAGCGGAATGTGGCCGGCCGAAGGATCTGTCAGCGAAGCTGCCGCCGACTTGTTCGCGGAGTCCGGCGTGTCTTGGATCGCGACCGACGAAGCGATTCTGAAACAGACCCTGGGACACGATCAGCGGCAGGAAATCTACCGAGCTCATCGTTGGCGGGGCGCATCGACGAAAGGGGACTCGTCACTCGCCGGTGCCCCGCGAACCGGCGAAGGCAGCGAACTTTGCATCTTGTTTCGCGATCAACACCTGTCGGACTTGATCGGATTTGACTACCAGCACCGCAGCGCCGAGGACGCCGTTGATCATTTCTGTGGCGAGCTGGATCGAATTCGCCAAGAGTCGACTCTCGAACAACCCATGGTGGCGGTGATTCTGGACGGAGAAAACCCGTGGGAGCATTACGAAGGCGCTGGTGAGCCGTTCCTCCGGACTCTCTATGGTCGCTTGGCGGCGGACACTCGTTTCCGACTGTCGACCGTGAGTGACGTGGTCGAGCGTCACGATGAGAACGCTCCTCGTTTGCCGAGCCTCGCGTCCGGCTCCTGGATCCATGGCAACTTCTCCACCTGGGCCGGGCACGAAGAAAAGCGCTTCGCTTGGAGTTTGCTCGCCAAGCTGCGACAGCATGCCGGCAATCGACGGTTGGACGAAATGCCAGCCGAGCTTGCAGAGAGTTTGCGGACGTTGGAGTCGAGCGATTGGTACTGGTGGCTCGGGGAAGATCATCCAACGCCGGGCGCGGCTGCGTTCGACGAACTTTTCTTGGCCCATCTGCGCGCCGGATACCGATGCCTGGGGTTGCCGGTCCCCGCGCTGAGTTCCCTGCGTTTTCATCACGACACCTTGCCGACGGCGCCACCGGAGTCTTTGGTCGCAGAGGGCATTCCTGGGACGCTGCGAGGGGTGTTCGAAGTCCCGAACCTCGGCGGTTCGATGAGCCGCGGAGACGCGGCGGTCACTCTGGCCTTCACGACCGATGATCACGGTGTTCGCCTGTTCTGGGCGGGGCCGGGGGGCGGTTCCGGTCTGATGCTGGTGGGAGTCGATGGCGAGCGGCGCGAACTCGAGTCGCCGCCCGACCAATCGTGGTGGGACGTGCCCTGGCCGAAAGGCTCCACCTGGGTTCGCCTGCGGGTGCGTCTTCCGGGAGACCCGGTGACCGATTGGCCAAACCGAGGCGCTTTGCGCATCGACCGCTGAGGCTTTCCTCGCCAGGGCGAGCAGGCCGGCGAAACCCTTTCGGCCTCCGATCGAGCCATTCGCCTCCGTTTTCGTCCTCGAGTCTTCGAGGAATCCACCGACTCGCCTGCGGTCCGGTTCCTCGACGCAGACGAGAATCTCTCGACGGTCGGCCGGAGCCCTCTTCCCCGCCTGCGAGGCGAGGGGCACACCGAGGTCGAAATCAGAACTCTGTCTTGTTGACTCCCTCCTGGCGCGGTCCTCGGCGCGGTCCTCGGCGCGGTCCTCGCGGCGACCGCAGTTGGAATCGCCCGATTGCCGGAGCGTTGCTGCCGCCCGACTTTTTTGCAAGAAACCGCGAAAAGGTCGCCCCACCACGGTGCCATAGTTGGTGGGGAAGCCCATGAAAGACGACTCATCCCAATCGCTGGAGAAGTACCGGAGCTTTCTGCGCTTGGTGGCGGAGGCCCAGTTGCCACCGCTGCTGCGCGGGCGAGTCGAGCCTTCGGACGTGGTGCAGCAGACCTTGTTGGAGGCGCATGCGGACCGAGAGCAGGCCCGGGGTCAGGAAGACCCCGTGCGCATGGCTTGGTTGCGGCGGATCCTGGTCAACAACTTGGCCAATGCGGTCCGTGACTTGCAACGAGCCAAGCGCGACGTGCGACGCGAGAAGCCGTTCGAAGACCTTGTGCAGCGCTCCTCCGCCAACTTGGAAGGCTGGCTCGCGGCCGAGCAGAGTTCTCCCTCCCAAGCGGTGGAGAAGGCCGATCGGGTGCTGCTTCTCTCCGGAGCTTTCGAGGCCCTTCCCCATGACCAGCAGCGAGCGCTGGTGCTCCGCTACTGGCACGACTGGTCCCTGGCAGACATTGCGGACGACCTGGGGCGCACGCCCTCTGCGGTGGCAGGGCTGTTGCACCGCGGACTGCGCAAGCTTCGAAGCATGCTGAGAGATCTGGAGTAAGTCATGGCACGCAGCGAACTCAACACGGAACAAGAGGAGCGACTGGAACGAGTCATCGCCAGCTACCTCAAGGATGTGGACGAGGGAATTCATCCGGACTTGCTCGAGTTGAGACGGTTGCATCCCGATCTCGCCGCGGCTCTCGACGAATTCTTGCAAGATCAACGGCAGTTCCAGCGGGCGACCATGCCGCTCACCGCCAGTGGTGAGGGACACCGCCCGACCAATTTGCGAGATGGGCACCCGTTTCCTCCCGGGACACTCATTGGTCAGTATTCCCTCCAGAAGATGCTCGGCCACGGCGGGATGGGAACGGTGTACCGGGGGGTTCATCAACACTTGGACCGGCCGGTGGCGGTCAAGGTGCTGGCTCCGGCTTTGGCCAAAGATGACAAGTTCGTGCGGCGATTCCAACGCGAGGCCCAGGCTCTGGCCCGGCTGCGACACCCCTCGATCGTCGCCATCTTCGACATGGGGGTTCAGGGGGAGCTGTGCTACTTCGTCATGGAGTTGGTGGATGGGGTCAATCTGCGTGAACTCTTGGCGTCCCAACCCCTGTCTTCGGAGCAGGCCTTGGCCCTGATCCCGAATCTGTGCGAAGCGCTGCAATACGCCCACGAACAAGGAATCGTTCATCGAGACATCAAGCCGGAGAACATCCTTATCGATCGCCACGGTCATGCCAAGATCGCGGATTTTGGATTGGCCCGAATTCTCGAAAGCGATGAAACCCGAGGCGGATTGACCCAAACCGACATGCTGGTGGGGACGCGCAACTACATGGCTCCCGAGCAGTGGGAGACGGCCAAGGTCGACCATCGAGCAGACATCTATGCCATGGGAGTGGTGCTCTACGAGATGTTGACCGGACGGCTGCCGGTGGGGCGTTTTGATCCGCCGAGCCGCAACCACCAAGTCGGCGCTGGCATCGACGAAGTCGTGCTCAAGGCTCTGGAACAGGATCCCGATCATCGCTACCAAAAAGCGGCCGAGTTCGGCCACGACGTCTCGTCGTTCATCGACCGGAAGGGGCCGGCGCCGGCCGCGGAGCTGATGGTGACCGATCTCGCGACCGGAAAAACCATCAGCCGGAGCCACGGGCGTCGCATTCGACTGCACCGCGACGATGACGAAGAGCTCGTCATCCAGGGTTGGGACCGTCCTGAGGTCGGCGTTTCCCCGAACGACGAAACCACATACGAAGTCGTTTGCTTGGATGCCGCCGTCGGCGGTGGGGTCGCCCTGCAAGACGACGTGGAAGGCGGACTGTCCATCGAAGTCGAGGGGGAAGCGGGGGTGGTGTACGTGCCTGCCGGGGTGATCCTAGAAGTGCAGTGTCCTGAGGCGTCGGTCAAACTCAAGGACGTCTGCGGCGACGTGACCATCTGGGCCGGGGAGTCAGGGGTGGAGGTGTCCGGACACGAAGGAAAGCTCCGGGTGGAGCGCACCGACTGGGGGGGAGTGGTGGTCCGCGGTCTCCGGACCGACGATGTCAGCATTCGCACCCAGACCGGTCGCATTCACCTCAGCGACTTCCGATTCGCCCGGGGGCAAGCCGATGTCCAGTCCATGACCGGACGCATCGAGGTTTTGCCGATTCCCGAAGACTGTTCGTTTCAGTACCACCTTTCCAGCGCCACGGGCGCAGTCGCCGTCGACCCGGGCTTGAATCCTTCGGCGCCGACCAGTCGCCATCAGGCCAGCGGCAAGGTGGGACAGGGCTACGGTCGTTTGCGTCTCTCCACCAACAGCGGGGGGATTTCATTCCGTCCTCAGGGGACGGGCTCCTCGTGGAAGAACGGGACCTTCGTGTTCTTGTTCGACTCGATCAACTGGCACGCGGTCTTCTGGTGGGCCGTGATCGCCGTGCTCTGCTGGAAGTGGTTGTTCGATTGAGATCCTCGGGTGAGTGGGGGCTTCCGGTTGAATGAGCACGCTCGGAGCTCGGCAACCGTGAGGCGCGCTCGAGCCTGACTCCGAGACGTACGGTCACGAAGACCCCGGCGACGACTCCAGACAATCGTGGAGTCGTTGAAGAGTCTCCGCGGCCCCCGCCTCGATCCGGTAGTCCACCATTTCCGAGACCTCGGTGCGATCTGGGTTGATCTCGATGGTGGGCATGCCGCGTGCTTTGGCCATCCACAAAGGCTGGGAGATGTAGGGGAAGACGCTGGTCGTCCCGATCGAAAAGACCATGTCGAAGCCGCGCTGAAGCTCTCGGTCGAGGCGTTCGAGCTCGGGCAGAGGGAGTGCTTCCTCGAAGAGCACGACCTGAGGTCGAAGAAGGGAGTCGCATCCGTCGCAACGAGGCAGCGATGCCAAATGGGTGTAGTCGCGAACGGTTTCTCGAAAGTCACAGCGAGTGCACTGGATTCGCTTGAGGTTGCCGTGAATCTCGATCACGTTCGAGGATCCGGCCTCGCTGTGAAACCCATCCACGTTCTGAGTCAGGATCCAGAGTCGTTCGAATCGCTGTTCCCATTCGGCAAGGATCTGGTGACCGGAATGGAAGGTGGCGCCTCGGCAGGCTTTTTCAATGGTCAGGAGGTTTTTCCAGGTGACTTCGGGACGGGACCGAAACATCGGTCCGGAAAGTGCGACCTCGACTGGAATTCCCTCTTCGGTCGGCCCATCGTTGTACAGCCCGCCGACCCCGCGGTAGGTCGGCAGACCCGAGTCCGCGGACATCCCGGCTCCGGTGATGACCAGGATGCTCGACGCGGAATCCATGTGTCGAGCGATGGCTTGAAGGGGACTCCGCGTGGGAGGTGTGCCGCACGGCTCTTCTCTCATGACGGTGGCCCCTGTTTTTTCGGCCGTGGGAAAGCGGCTCCATGCCCCGACGTTCTCTGCCGCGGAAGACTGTCGGACAGCGAACTCTCGCCCATCGCCACTCCTTGAGAACTGGATTTTTTCCAGAACTATTGCCACGAGTTTCCACGCCCATGTCGGCCAAGCAAGGAGACCTTGCTGGAAAGTCGCGGGTTGCGCGCCAAACCCCTGCTTTCGTTGGAATTGTCAGACTCATTCGGTGGTTGCTCGGCGCCGCCTCGCCGAAGACAGGAATCGCTCTATGAAACCTTGGGCACGCAACACGATCCTCGTCGGTCTTTGTCTCAGCCTTTCTTTGGGGCCAGGCTCGTTTCGAGTCGCGGCATTCCAATTCGAGGACCCCCCGTCCGTCCCCCTGACTCCGATTTACACGCCCTCCGACATCTTGATCGAACATCAAGAGGTGTTCGAGCAACTCTTCGACATGCCTTTTGATCCGAGTCAATGGACCTACCCGCTTCAGCAACAAGTGCAGGGAGTGGGGAGTTACTTTGGAGCAAATCAATTCGGACAAGGTTTTGAGTTGAGGGTGCTGATCGCCACCCCGGTTGATCTGAATGATCCAGCCTTAGACGTGGGGCCGGTGGAACGCCAGTGGGCCATCGATCAGGGATTCGCGTACTCAGGGATCATCGGACGACTCAAGACTCGCTTGGCAAACATCCCAGTGGTCGGACTTGCGGTGTCGCAGTCAAACTCCTCGGTCCCGCTTGAGTCAGAGTTTCTGCTTTCTGCGAGAACGAGCGGGGATCATCCCATCTTCAATCCGAGGGCGTACGAGCCCGGACAAACTCGACAACCCTCGTTCACGATCCCCCCGAAGATGCCGATTCCACTGTTCTCGGTGCAAGAGCCCGACAGCCCCTGTACAGAAGCATGCACGGACACCTATTTCGCCGATCAACAGGCGGCGGGCGACAAGTACCTGGCAGCGTATTTTGCCGCCAGCTCCAAGCTCGAATCCACTTGCCTGTCTCTCCAGGCGACCCATGATGCGGCGGTTGCAGGGGCCGAGGCGGCTTACCAGATCGGGAAAGATGCCGCCGACGCGACGCTGGCAGCGGTGACTCTTTCCGCCACCGCGACACTCGTCGCAGCCCATCTCTTGTGCGCGCTTTCGATCGTCGTGTCTCTTCCCTGCATCATCGCTGCGAGCTCGGTGCACATGACTGCGGTCGGTCTGGCTGTTGCCGACAACAAGAACCAAGAAATCAAACTTCTCAAGACGCTGGAAAAGGACAAGGCGCAGGCGCAAGCAGAGTTCGATGCGGGGAAAGAGCTGGCCGAGAGCATCTTCGAAATCGAGGAAGCCGCTGCCGAAGCGATTTTCAATATCGAATCGGAGGCGGCCGATCAGGCCTACATCGCCTGCACGGACGCTTGCAACAGCTGATCACTAGGTCGGGTTGATCTTTCCACGGACGACTCCGGGGCACCACGGTCGCTGAGACCGTGGTGCTGTCTCTTTCCAAGGAAACGGGTCACGATATCGGTTTGCACAGCGCAGTTCGTGTCTCTTGAGAGGAGTTGCGAGCGCGTTGGAGTTTGAGAGCTCGTGCGGCGAATCAGAGGGGAGTTGAGCTATGCTGGGATCTGTTCGATCATGGGTGGGCCTGTCGACTGCCTGGCTGATGATTTCGAGAGAGACGACCATTGCCAAAGCCACCCCTCGACCTCGTTCTCAACCTGCACTGCCATCAGCCGGTGGGGAACTTCGGCTGGGTGATCGACGAGGCGACGGCCAAGTGCTATCGGCCTCTCTTGGAGACCCTGGGTCGCTTTCCCCAGATACGGGCTGTGCTGCACTTTTCCGGGCCGTTGGTGGAATGGTGGCAGGGGCATGCGCCGGAGTTGTTGGATCTGGTTCGCCAGGGAGTGGGAGCCGGTCGCTACGAAGTCCAGGCCTCGGGGCTGGACGAGCCGATTCTGCCGGTGTTGCCGCGCCGAGATCGGCTCGACCAAATTGCGTTGCACCGTCGTTTGATGAGAGAGTGCTTTGGCGCGGATTCGGACGGGCTGTGGCTGACGGAGCGGGTTTGGGAGCCGAGTCTGCCGGCAGATTTGGTCGAGGCCGGCATTCAAAGTCTGGCCCTGGACGATCACCATTTTGCGACCGCAGGAGCTGCCGAGGGTGATGGCTATGTCGTGACCGAGAGCGAAGGCGCGGTCGTTCGAGTGTTTCCGATTTCCCAAGAACTCCGCTATCTGATTCCCTTCGAGCCGGTGCCTCGGGTCATGGAGTTCCTGCGCGAATCCCACGAACAGGGAAAGACCCTGCTGGTTTATGGAGATGACGGCGAGAAGTTCGGAGTCTGGCCGGAGACGTTCGACTGGGTTGTCGAAGGGAAGTGGCTCGAGTCGTTTCTGGAGGCCGTGACCGATGCTTCGGCGTGGCTGCGAACCGTCACCTATCAAGACGTCACTCGACAGCGAACCCCGATCGCGAAGACGTACTTCCCCACCGCCTCCTACGAGGAGATGGAAGGCTGGTGTTTGCCGGTCGACGTGCAGCGAGAGCGAGACCAAACCTGGGAGCAACTGACGCCGGAACACCAGGAATCGTTGGCGCCGTTCTTTCGGGGCACCCTTTGGCGCGGGATGCTCGCGCGCTATCCCGAGTCGAACCGTATGTACCAGCGCATGTTGCGGGTAAGTGCGGCAACGCAAGAAGCCGGGCTGCGTGAGCGACCGCTGGCGGCGAACCAAGAGCTTCCGGCGGCGGTTCGCTCGCTGTTTCGCGCTCAATGCAATTGTGCCTACTGGCACGGAGTGTTTGGCGGACTGTATTTGCCATTCCTCCGAGACGCGGTGGTCGAGCATCTGCTGGCGGCGCGCACTCAATTGCCGGAACGGGACTCCCGATCCCAACTCCAGGACTTGGATGCGGACGGCCACCAAGAAATTCTTCTGGAGAAGGATGGCTGGTCGGTGTGGATCTCGCCGGAACGAGGCGGAGTTCTGGAAGTGCTGGACCACCTGCCTTCCTGCAAGTCACTGAGCAATGTGTTGACCCGAAGGGCGGAGGCCTACCACGAAGAGTGGATCGAGCAGGCCGCCGAAGAACGGAAACCGGAATCTCCGGCCGGAAGCCCTGCCACGGACTCGTTGAAAGGTGAGCCGGAGGACACGACCGCCTGCGAAGAGGCCGAAGTCGCATCCGAGGGAACCGACGAAGACGCTCCCCGTTCAATCCACGCGCGTCCCCTTGCGTTGGACGCGACCGCAGAGGAGATTCGCACCTACGATCGTTGGCCGCGATGTGTCGGAGCTCTGCATCTCGCTCCCGCGTCCAGCGATCCCGCGACCCTGGCAAAGAACCAAGGGATCGGCGAGTTCATGGTGCCGGCCACCCGCTACACCGTCGAGGAACCGACTGCCGGGAAGTGGCGGTTGCAAGCCACCGTGAACTGCGATGGGGCACTCGAGGTCGAGCGCCACTACCGCATCGAGAAGGGGGCCCTGGTTTGTACGACCCAGCTGCGGCAGAACACCAGCGACACGCGCCCGCTGCTGGCGGCGATTCGTTTGGATCTCTCCGTGCCTCGTTTCGGCGATCCGTCGCGCTGCATCCGTCAAGAAGATGGGACCCGGGTGCTTCCTCAAGAGCCAGTCACGTTTCCGGGAACACGAGTGGTTCTCGAAGATCCTCCCTTCGAGTTCGAATGGCGCAGCTCGTTGCCCTTTCAGGCGATCCTCGAACCGGTTTACACCTTCAGCCGCTCGGAGGTCGGCGTCGAGCGCACCCATCAGGGAATTTCGCTGCTGCTCGCGACCTGGGTGTTGCTGAAGCGAAACGAGCCGTTTCCGTGGGACCTCACCCTCCGTGCTTCGGATAAGGTGCCCTCCCGCGGAGACGATTGATGGCCGAACATGGATACCTGAGCTTTGTGCTGCACGCCCACCTGCCCTACGTGCTGGGTCACGGCACCTGGCCCCATGGCGAGGAGTGGCTTTGGGAGGCCGCTGCGGAAACTTACGTGCCGTTGGCCAACACGCTCCGCACGCTCAGTGAAGAAGGCATCGGCGGGGCCGTCACCCTGGGGATCACTCCGGTGCTGGCCGAAATGTTGGCCGATCCGCGATTCCGTCGCGGCTTCCCCAAGTACTTGGAGCAGAAGATCGAGGCGGCGGATGCAAACGCCGCCGAGTTCTCCTCTTCGGACTCGAATCGGGAGCTGCGGCCTCTGGCCGAGTGGTGGAGCCGTCACTTCGAACAGATTCGCGAATCCTACGAAAAGGATCACGGCGGGGATCTGATCGCGACGTTTCGGCAGTTGAGAGACGAAGGAGTGGTCGAGCTGTTGGGAGGCCCGGCCAGTCACTGCTACACCCCGCTGTTGCCAAGCGATGGCGCGATTCATCTTCAGTACGACACGGGGCAACGCGTCCATCGCCGGCTCTTCGGCAAAGCGCCGGTCGGTGCTTGGCTGCCGGAGTGTGCCTATCGGGCCGGAGGTACCTTCGTCGACGGACTGGGAAGGCCCCAAGGAACCCGGGAAGGGGTCGAGCAACTGGTGAGCCAGCACGGAATCGAGTTCGGCTTCGTGGACTCCCACATGATTCGTGGAGGGCACTTGGCCTGGTCCTATGGCGACCGATTCCGCGAACGAACGCTGGTGGGACAGCTTCCCGACGCGGCCCGACGGGAAGACCGCTCGCTCTATCGCCCGCACTGGGTCGGGGATGGGAGTGCCGCGTTCTCCATCTTCGCGCGGGATCCTCGAACCGGCATGCAGGTGTGGAGTGGGGAGTACGGTTATCCGGGGGCCGGCTGCTACCTGGAATTCCACAAGCGCCACGATCCAGGGGGCCATCGCTATTGGCAGGTCACCGATCCGACCGCGGACTTGGCCGACAAAGAGCGTTACCGTCCCGAGGGCATCGAAGCGCGGATTGAACATCAGGCCCGACACTTCGTCGAGTTGGTGGAGTCGGTGGTTCGCTCCCAACCCGAGGATGTGCCCCCGCTGATCGTGTCCCCCTACGACGCCGAGCTGTTCGGGCACTGGTGGTTCGAAGGACCGCGTTGGCTGGCGGCAACCTTGCGCTTGCTGAAGCAGAGCAAGGTCGTCGAACCGGTGACTCCTTCCTACTACAGCGAGTTGCACCCGCCCACGGATCGGATGATCTTGCCCGATGGATCTTGGGGAGACCGGGGCGATCACCGGACCTGGTCTGGTCCCCATGCTCGCGACTTCTGGATGGCAGCCGAGTGGGGTGAGGAAGCGCTGCGCAAGTTTCTCCGGGTGCCACCCGCCCATCCGTTGGAAGACCGGGTTCGGCGCCAGGCCGCGCGCACGCTCCTTCTCCTGCAAGCCTCCGATTGGCCGTTCTTGATTTACTCCGGGACCGCGACCGACTACGCCGAAGCGCGCATCGCCGGCCATGCTCGGGACTTGAGCTTTCTGCTGGAGCTGCGTGAACAGTGCAGTCGCGGGGTGGAGGTCGACAAGGAGGCGCTGGCCCATTTCGAGACACTGGAAGCGCGAGATCGAGTGTTTCCCCAGCTCGATCCGGGGCTGCTCCTTTCCGGCTGAAGGATCCCGGATATGATTCGGGCCTGCAGGAGCCGAGATTCGGCTCGGGAACCGGATCATGCAGTCAGGGAGTGAAGAAGAAGGGAACCGTCCATGTCACTCGGGGCCGAACTCGCCAAGACACTGACGATGGTTCTGGCGGGAGGGGAAGGAAACCGACTGCAGCCGCTCACCCGTGATCGGGCCAAGCCCGCGGTGCCGTTCGGCGGTCTCTATCGCATCATCGACTTCACTCTCAGCAACTGCATCCACTCCGGTTTGCGGCGCATCTATGTCTTGACTCAGTACCAGGCGCGTTCTTTGGAAGAACACTTGCGCTTCGGATGGAACTTCTTGCCGCGTCGGTTGGGTCAGTTCCTGTCGCCACGACCGCCCCATCTACGCACCGGGGCCAAGTGGTACCAGGGCACTGCCGATGCGATCTACCAGAACATCGACAGTTTGGAGGAAGAGCGGCCGTCTCACGTCCTGATCTTGTCCGGGGACCACATCTACAAAATGGACTACGGCCGGATGTTGGCCGAGCACCTGGAGAACCGGGCCGCACTGACCATCGCGGCCATTCCGGTTCCGGTGGAAGAAGCCAAGCGGTTCGGGGTCTTCGAGTGCTCCGCCGGCGGCAAGGTCGACGGATTCCAAGAGAAGCCCGAATCTCCGGCGGAGATCCCGGGACGTCCGGGCTGGAGCCTGGCCTCCATGGGGGTGTACCTGTTCGAAGTAGAGGAACTCATTCGGCGGTTGAACGAAGACGCCCAAGACGCGAGTTCTTCTCACGACTTCGGCAAGGACGTGATTCCCCGGATGATCCATGACAGCAAGGTGTTTGCTCATCACTTCGTGGATCGCAGTGGGGAGGGAGCGCCGTACTGGCGGGACATCGGAACCTTGGAGTCGTACTTCGAAGCGAACCTGGATCTGTGCCGCCCCTTGCCGAGCTTCAACTTGTACGACCACGAGTGGCCGACCTACACGCGTCAGCATGCGGAGCCTCCGGCGAAGACGGTCTCCAGCGGCAAAAAGACCACGGAAGTGGTGGATTCCCTGCTGTGCCCGGGAGCGGTGGTTTCTGACGCGGTGGTTCGCTCCTCGATTCTGTCCTATCGCGTGCGAGTCGACGCCGAAGCGGAGCTCGAAGAAGCCATCCTCTTGGCCGGCGTCGAGGTCGGGGAGGGCGCCCGGATTCGTCGCGCCGTGATCGACAAGTGGAGCAAGATCCCTCCCGGAACGGTGATCGGCTACGACCGAGCGGATGACGAGGCGAGGTTTCAGGTCTCCGAATCCGGAATCGTCGTCGTTTCGCGCCGTCACCCCTTCGACGAACGGTCGCTGGCCAGCCCCGCTTAGGTTCGCTCGGTCAAGTCCGAGTTTCCTCCGATCCAAGGATCCTCCTGCATCGCGCGGGCTGTCTTCCCGAGTTACGTGGGTCAAAGTCGTTCATGACTCATCCTCCAACGATGTCGTGCACCCATCCAGGACGCACGCGAATCGGAGTGAGCGCCAGTCGTGAGGGAAGGCCACTCGACCGGGAACCATCGATGGGTTCGCGGCATGGGAACGAAAGAGAGCAGCGTCCGCGGAAGAGCGGACGCTGCTGTGGAGGTTTGCGATCGTTCGACGGGACGGACCCCTCGATCGATGGTCGGCTCACTGGAACGCGAGGTTGGCGACGTTGCTGGCTCGGATCTTGCCGCCGGCATCGATGCCGAACGCTTGCAGGTCCAGGTTGTGCCCGGCCAGTCCCGGCGCGTTGTAGGGAACGAACACTCCCCATCCGCCGCTCGCATCGAAGGATCCGGGGAACAGTCCGACGAACAGCGGGATGCCGTCCGCCGCCACCGCATAGAGCGCGGTTGCGTTGCCCGGGGCTCCGCCGCAAGTGTCAAAGAACACGTTTTCGCCGAGGCTAGGTTCCGACGGGGTCACTCCGAGAGCCAGCGATTCGATCGGCGAGAATCCGAACACCGCGCCGGGTTCCCCGCCGAGTCCCGCAGCTCCGGTGTCGGCGATTACCACCAGTCCATCGTGGATGTCGAGAGGAGGAGTGACTTCTCCCTCTGTGACGTCTTCGATGTAGAGCATTTGCTGTTCGACCCAGAGATTCCCTTGGCGCCGATACTGGAAGACCGCACCGGAAGTGCCGTTGGGGGCGTCGGCGGAGACGGAGTACACGACCGCGATGTCTCCATCCATCGCAACGCTGTAGCCAAAGACGTCTCCCGACTGGCTGCTGGCGGGAATCAAGAAAGGCTGGGCCACCCACTCGGTACCCGCGAAAGAGTAAGGGAAGACTGCGCCCGAGTACGCACCCGAGCCATCGTAATCCGGCGTGCCAACGAGAAGGTGATCCCCCGCCATCGCGAGATCGAATCCAAACTTGTCGTCAGGTTCGAGATCGGGAGCGACCAGTTTGTCGATCATCGCCCAGAGGATGCCGGAGCCCTCGTAAACATAGACGGCTCCTCGAGAGTCGTTGTCTCCAATCGCGGATACCGCCAGTCGGTTGCCATCGATGGCGACCGATCGGCCAAAGTTGCCACCGGCGAAAGGCGGCTTCAGAGTTCGCTTGCTCGACCAATTGCCCGATGACAATCCAAAGATCTCGACTTCGCCAAGGAACTGCTTGCCGATGACCATCAAGCCAGCGTCGGCGTCGATCGACACGTCTCGGCCGATCTCACCGTTCACTTCAGTGCCCTCGATGATCTGCACGGGATTCCACAGAGCACCGTCGTAGTGATACAGATGCACGCGACCTCGGTCGTCGTTCCACTTGGGCTCCGAGATCGAGAGCCAGTCTCCATCCGTTTCCACGTCGAAACCAAATTCTCCGCCGATGCCGAGGTCGGGTGGCGAGATCTTGACCTCCTGGAAGACGGGGCCCCGGGTGTACACGTAGGCGGCGCCATCTCCGTCGGCGAGGGCTCCTCGAGCGCCGACCGCGATCCAGTCGTCCGAGAGGGACACGTCGTAGCCAAACCCTTGGTGATGAAACCCGTCGGAAGCGGCCAAGCGGAACGACTCCGTTTGTGCGCACTGCCCGGCGCGGGCCGAGGGGGCGGAAATCAGGGCGCTGACGAGCAACAACGAGACAGGGAAGAATCGAGCAAACATGGGTGGTCTCCTTCGGTGGCAAGGGTTCGGGGGGAGGAGACCGGCGATTTCCCAGCGCCGGCTCCGGGCCGATCCGTGGCTCCCACTTGGGGAACGGGTCGGAGTGGCCAGCGACGCGCCGTGGAAAGAAGACACCGGCCAGGAAAAAGGGGGATTCGGTCCCCCCGGCTCCCGCGCCAGGGTGGCACGCCACCGAAAAACTCCCCAGGGGAGAGTCGCGGCAACGAAGGTTGAGGCCATGGTCCGGGCCGGATTCGCTCGAGATTGGGGAGGTCGATCCGCGGGCGCCGGCCCTGTGGGTGGAGATTGGTCCCGGTGAGAGAGCTGAGAAGACTCGGGGAGCCGAGGCCGTGGGGGCGGAGCCCGTGCCGCCTGTGATCAGACAAAGGAAGTGACGATTCCGCCCGATCTGGTCCCAGCCGCCCCGGGCAGTCTCCCGGAAATGCCAGAAGGGCCGCCCTTGCCCGGGGCGACCCTTCTGGTGTCAGGTTAGTTTGACCTAGTCCTGCGGGAAAGCTTGCTGCTTACTGCGTTACTGAGAACTGCTTTGCCTAGCTTGCTCGATTCTTGAGGTCTTTGCCGGTACCCAGTTTCGATCAGCTTGGAGGGTTACAACACCCGTCTAAGAGAGCAACGGGTGTTCCATTCGGCGGGCCTTTGACAGAAAAAAGCCAGAAACTCTCCAAGTCTGTCGTAAGTCGTTTTCTTACAGGTGAATAGGTTTTGCGCGGCGAAATCGTCGCAGGACTCGCGGCTCGCCGAAAGGGGACCCCCGCCCGGCCTGAGACATCTTGTCCCACCCCGAATAGGACGCTTGGCCCCGGATGGGCCGCGATGGCTCAGGACCCCGGTTCCCCCTCGACGCCGTACTCGATGAGCTTGCGGTACAGGGTGCGGCGGTTGATCCCAAGAACCTCGGCGGTTTTCCCCCGGTGCCGATTGCACTCCTCGAAAACCCGCAGGATGTGAGCCTTCTCCAGATCGGCCAGAGACTCCAGGGAGCCCCCGTCGCTCTTGCCGGGTTGCGAGGGATCCACGGGGAGCGTCACCGAGTGATCTTCGGTGACGTCCGCAGGGAGGTCCTCCCACTGGATCTGGGGAGACGACGCCAGAATCGCCGCGCGCTCCATGGCGTGTTCCAGCTCGCGAACGTTGCCGGGCCAGGCGTGGGCTTCGAGAGCACCCATTGCCTCTTCGGTGAACCCGGTGAGCGTCTTGCCAAAGCGAGCCGCGGTCTTTTCCAAGAAGTAATTGGCGAGGAGCGGGATGTCCCCGGTGCGTTCGCGAAGGGCGGGCAGGTGAATCGTCATCACGTGCAGCCGGTAATAGAAGTCCTGACGGAAATTGCCCTTCTCGACTTCTTGTTTGAGGTCGGCGTTGGTCGCGCCCACGATGCGCACGTCCACCTTGCGGACCTTGCGTTCCCCCAGACGCAGGAACTCGCCGGTTTCCAACACGCGCAGCAGCCGGGATTGCATGGACAAGCTGATGTTGCCGATCTCGTCCAAGAACAACGTGCCCTGGTCGGCGGCTTCGAACAGTCCCTGGGAGTTCTTGTCCGCGCCGGTGAACGCGCCCTTGGCATGGCCGAACAGTTCGCTCTCCAACAAGGTGTCGGGCATGGCGCCGCAGTTGATGGGAATGAACATCTGCGAGGCGCGGGGGCTGCGATCGTGGATCTCTCGCGCGATGAGCTCTTTGCCGGTGCCGGTTTCTCCCAGGATCAAAGCGGTGGAAGGCGTCGGAGCGATGCGATCGACCATCTCCAGCACTTTGCGAAAGGAGTCACTGTCTCCGATCAGATGGGTGGGAGCGTGACGTGCCTTGACTCCTCGTTCCAGTCGCTGAGTGCGATCGCGAAGCCTCTTCTTTTCCAGGGCTTGAGAAACGGTAATCCGCACTTCGTCGAGTTCGAAGGGTTTCGACAGATAGTCGTGGGCACCTTTCTTCACGGCGTCGACCGCGGAAGACACCGTGGCGTAACCGGTGATGATGATCACTTCGATTTCCGGGTGCTCTTCTTTGATTCGCCCCAGAAGTTCCAGCCCATCCATACCCGGCATGCGAACATCGGAGCAAACCACGTCCACCACCACGTCCTGCAAGGTCGCCAAGGCCTTGTCCGCGCTCTCGGCGGTCGCTACCTCGTAGCCCTCTTCGCCGAGGATTTCGGACAAACCGAGGCGGATGGCTTCTTCATCGTCGACCACGAGAATGCGTGGCATGGGTTCTTTCCTGGTTTGTTGAGCAGAGCCTACGGCCCGTCCGCCACAGGCAACTCGAATTCGAAGCGTGCCCCTCCGTGCGGCGCGTTGCTCGCCGACAGAACACCGCGGTGCTCTTTGAGTATGCCGTATGAAACCGAGAGACCGAGGCCTGTGCCTTCTCCCGGCGCCTTGGTGGTGAAGAAGGGCTCGAACAGATGGGGGAGAACGTCGGCCGGGATTCCCGGGCCGGTGTCTTCGACCTGCACCCGTAGCGAGGGGCCTCCCCCGGCGAGATTTCCCACGTCCAGGTGCTCGGCACGAACGTGGATCTTGCCTCCCGAGTTCAGCGAGTGGGCAGCGTTCAAGAGTAGGTTGAGAACGACTTGGCCGATCTGCTGGGCGTTTCCTTGCACTGAAGGAAGATGGGCCGCGACCTCGATCGAGAGTTCGGTGTTCTGGCGGCGCGTCCGTTCGCGAATCAATCCCGCGGTGTCTTCCACGACCTTGCCTAGGTCGAACGATTCGAACTCGGTCGGGGCGGAGCGGGAGAAATCGAGCAAACCCTTGGTGATGCCAGCCACGCGTCGTGCCTGATCGACGATCTTCTCCAGCTTGTCGACATCGACATGCCCTTGCTGGGCTTTCTCGAGAGTTCGCTGGGCAAACATCGTGATGATTCCCAGGGGATTGTTGATCTCGTGGGCGACCCCGGCTGCAAGTGCGCCCACCGACGACAGCCGCTCGGCCTTGATGAGCTGGGCCTCCGTCGCCTTGCGCTCGCTGACGTCACGAATGATCGCACGAGCTCCTTCGCAGCGCCCGTTCAGGACCACCGGAGTGGCCGAGATCTCGATAGGAACTCGACGGTTCGATTCTCCGACGAGGAGAGCCGACGGGTAGGAACTCAAGTTCGCTCCGTCCAACACCGACTGGAAGGCACGGCGCGTCGATTCCCGCAGATCGGGAGCCACCCACTCGAAGAAGTCACTGCCGATCAGCTCCTCGGCGTTGGTTTCGAGAACTTCCGCTTCCCGCCGATTGGCCGAGCGAATGCGTCCTTCCTGGTCGGTGATCTGGATCAAGTCCGAAGCGTTTTCGACGATGTCTGAATAGCGGGCTTCGGATTCGACGATTCCTTCGTGGGCTTCCTTCAATTCGTTGAGCGCTTCGCGGAGTTGCTTGGTGCGCTCCTGGATGGTGTGTTCCATGTCGTCGTAGAGGGTGCGCAGTTGGGAGGCCATGCTGTTGAACTCGGCAGCCAGCTCCTCTGCTTCGTCGCCGGTTCCCACGCTGAGCGTGTGATCCAGCTTGCCGGCGCCAATCTTGCGGGCTCCGTCCCGGAGCACTCGAAGAGGTTTCGTCAAGCGCCGGGCCACGAACGTGCCAAGTCCGAGGGCCAGCACCAGGGCTCCGGCAAGAACCGCGGAGAACACGTAGCGAAACGAAGAGACCCTTTCGAACTCGGGGGTCGTGGGATGCCGAAACGAGAGCACCGAGAAGTTGTCGTCGCCCAAAGTCCGCAAGGGAGCGTAGGCGACGATGCTGCCCGCCGTTTCCAGGATCGCCCCGGTCTTGCCGCTGGAGGCGGGCACGCGCATCTCCGCGGGAATCACAAAGGACGGGGCGACGCCGGCCGAAGCCAGGGGACGCAGCCGCCGATCCAGCAAGGCCACTTCCACCGCAGACCCGTCGCCACTTCGATCGATCAGATCACTGGCCAGCTCTTGGAGCACTCGTTTCCACGACAACGCAAACAGAAGGCGGCCCGTGCGCCGTCGCGAGTCGTCCTGGATCTCCACCAGGAATACTTCAAAGGCGCCCCTCTCTCCGGCGTCCACGGTCACTCGGTGACTGGTGCGGAACGGATGTTCGAGCACCGTTTTTTGGAGCGCGCGACGGAACACCGTGTCCAGCGGTTGCTCGATCTGTCCGGACCAGACCACGGAGCCATCGTCCTGCATGGAAAGTGCCGTTCTTGGCTGGACCGACCGGTTGTTGCGATCCGCTCGCACCGTCGCCGCGATGGTGCTGATGGACTTCTGACTCAGCAGGACCAGGGTCTTTCCGGAGGGGCGCTGCTCGAGAAACGTGCGTAGTTTTTGCTGGAGCCACGCGGACCCCGCGGCGAATTCCTCTTCGGAGATCGGCGGAGTGCCGGACAGCGGTGTGATCTTTTCACAGTACTCTCGCAGACGCTCGAGCTCGGTCAAGCTCTGGAGGTCCTCATTGACCTGATCCAGAAAATCGGAGATGCGTTGGGTCTGGGACTCGGTGGAATGAATGATCAGGCTGAGGGCTTGATCGGCAAGGGCTTCGGTTGTCTTGCGCAATGCGTAGATCGACACGGTCACTGCCGGGAGGATGGCCACCGCAACCAACACGGCCAGCAGCTTGTTGCCGATGCTCGCTTGGGTCCGGAGTCCCATGGTTAGCGCACCGATCCCGTGTCCGGACCGAGGCGCATGTCGAAGCCGACGAAGTCCGGGCTTTGCTCCGAGTCTTTGTAGGGAGGTGGATACTTGATCTTCAGCTTGTCCACCTGGGAGGCGTCATCGGCTCCGAAGAAGAGCATGAAGGGAGGCTGGCTGAGGTAGGAGCCGCCGGAGATGATTTCTCGGGTTTGCTGGACGCCGGCACAAATCACTTCCACGTGAGTGCCGATGGCGTCCCGGCGAACCCCTCGCAGTCGCAGATTCAGGCGGAGGGATTTTCGCCGTTGCAGGGCGTTGGCGAGGACCACGGCGGGACCGTTGTTCTGGGCGATGACCAGGTCCAGATCTCCATCCAGGTCGAGGTCGCCGGCGACCAATCCCCGGGCGTTGTACTTCTCCTCGAGGGGTTGTCCCGCGCCTTGGGTGACATCGACGAACCCCGCGCCCCGCAGGTTGTGATACAGGTAGATTGGTTCCGGTGAGCAGGTCAGGCTTCCGTCGATCGGCCGGTCCAAGCCGTGGGCGACCACGACGTCTTGGTAGCCGTCCGCATCGAAGTCGAAGAACGCAGCTCCGCGTCCGAGGGGCGCTTCGGTCTGATCCCCGAGGCCGTAGCGATGACCTCGGTCCTCGAACAGAATCTCGTTTTCGTCGAAGCTGCCGGGAGAACTCAGCGAGGCCAAGAACAAGGAAGCAGGTTCGTTGCGGCCGTTGGGAATCAGGAAATCCAGGTCCCCGTCCGCGTCGACGTCGCCCCGCAGGATGGCCATTCCCGAGCGGACGTCATCCAGTCCGACATCGGCGAGCAAGAACGGGGGGCGATCCGGATGTCCCCCTTGGTTCAAGTACAGTGCATTGGCGGCGAACTCATGGGTGACGTACAGATCCGGGGCGCGATTGTGGATCTGCAGGAATGCCGCACTCATGGTGCGCATGGAACGCGAGGAGAGTCCCGCCGCGGCGGTGACTTCGACGAAGGTTCCATCCCCGTTGTTGCGGTACAGGCGGTCGGCTTGGGGGGAGAAGCGGCGGGCAATGAAGCGGTCGTCGAATTCGCGGGAGGGCCCATTGTCCGGTTCCGGCTCGACGCTCACGAAGTTGGCCACGTACAAGTCGAGGTCGCCGTCCAAGTCGTAGTCGCCGAAACTGGCAGAGGTGGAGAACTCCGGGACCGACACGGCGGTGACCCCGGAAGAAGCCTGGGGGGGAGGGCCGGCTCGGACCTCTCCGGAAGCTCCCGGCGATGCCGAAACGAAATGGTATTCCCCGCCGGCAACCCCGGCACGGGCAGTGACATCCAGGTAGCGGATTCCGTTTTCGGTCCGCACTCCCTTCAGTAACAAGTTGGGGCCGAAGGCGGTGATGAACAAGTCCAACACGTCATCGTTGTCGAAGTCCCCGGCACACACCCCGAGCGCCGAGCCCTGCCAGACGATTCCTGCCGCCGCGGTGATGTCTTCGAAAAGCAGCTCGCCCGTCTCTTGAAAGAGGTTTCGATGGATCGAAACCCCGGTGGGGCTGACGGGTCCTCCCAGCAGCACGAGGTCCAGGTCTTCGTCGTCATCGAGGTCGAGCAGGCCCAGGCCGGGCCCCAGGGTGTCTGCGATGGAGTGAATGCCATTGGTGGCATGGCGAAAATCGAACAAACCGACCTCGTGGGTGACGTCGATGAACTCGACGCCCGCGTCCACCAGGGAAGCGTGACTGAACGTGGTTTCGCGCACCATGGAACGGGACGGGATGGAGCCGAAGCCAAGCCAGAAGAAGGTAGCCAGGGAGAGCAGTCCTGCGGTCATCAGACCCAGGGCCAGTCGAGCGTCGGTTGCCATTCCCATCGAGTTCTTCATCGGCGAAGCGCTTGTTCCTCCCGAGGTTACCCCGGACCCTTCGGAGCAATTGCAGCGAATGCTCCGTGGTCCGTTTCCGGATCATCGACCGATCGGTTGTGGTTCCCGCGGCCAGATCTCGGGGCGCGGTTCGCCCGGAGATGGTCGGGGGTCCGGCCGCCAAGGTCTCGTTGGCACCCGCGGCGCCTTGCGGTTTGGCCGTGGCGAATGGCCGAGCGTTGCTGGATTGCCCGGTCGGTCGAGGTTTCTCAAGCAACATCGGGGCCAGTCGCTTCGGGGACTTCAGCCACGAGGCTCCCTGCGGTAGGCTGATCGAGTTCTCTTGCGGTCGGCCGGGATTTCCCCCTCTGCACAGGGCTCACCCCGGCGCCCGCGAACCCCCGCATCTCGTGAGGCTTTCCATGACCGAAGTCCTTCCCAGCATTCTCGAATCGATCCGTGAGACCCCGGTGGTTCGGTTGTCTCGGATCGCCCAGAAGTTCTCCTGCGAAGTGCTGGCCAAGTGCGAGTTCCTGAACGCGGGCGGATCGGTCAAGGACCGGATTGCCGTTCGAATGATCGAAGAGGCCGAATCCAGCGGTCGCATCAAGCCGGGGGATACGTTGATCGAACCCACCTCCGGCAACACCGGCATCGGTTTGGCGCTGGCGGCGGCGATCAAAGGCTATCGAATGATCATCACCATGCCCGAGAAGATGAGTCGGGAGAAGCAGGTGGTGCTGGAGGCCTTGGGAGCCGAGATCATTCGCACGCCAACCGAGGCGGCGTTCGACGATCCGGAGAGCCACATCGGTGTTGCCAATCGTCTGCGCGAGGTGATTCCCAACGCCCACATCCTGGATCAGTACTCCAATCCCAACAATCCCGATGCTCATTACTACGGAACGGGCGCCGAGATCGTGCGTCAGGTGGACGGCAAGCTGGACGCTTTGATCGCGTCTGCCGGAACCGGAGGAACGATCACGGGAATTGCTCGTCGAGTCAAAGAGGACATCCCCGATTGCAAGATCATCGGCGTCGACCCCGAAGGATCGATTCTGGCTGGCCCCAGCGAGGTCAAATCGTACAAGGTCGAAGGGATCGGCTACGACTTCATCCCCGATGTTTTGAATCGTGACATCGTCGACGAGTGGATCAAGTCGAACGACCGAGACTCGTTCCTGGCGGCGCGCAATCTGATTCGCCAGGAAGGGTTGCTCGTGGGCGGGTCGTCCGGGTCGGCCATGTGGGCCGCTCTCCAGGTGGCGGCTCGCTACGGAGAAGGACAACGCATCTTGGTGATCTTGCCGGACTCGGTGCGCAACTACATGACCAAGTTCATGGATCCTCTGTGGATGCGCGAAAACGGGTTCGTGGAACAAGACTGGGCGGTCGGCTCGATCGGCGAACTGCTTCGCTCGCTTCCCCAACGCCCCGTCATCTCGGTGAACGTCGAAGACGACCTGGGCAGCGCGGTGCAAGCCATGAAGAATGGGGGGATTTCCCAGGTGCCGGTGCTGGACGACGGACGGCTGGCGGGAATCCTGACGGAATCCGATGTGCTCGGTGGTTTGGTGGATGGGCACTTCCAGCTCGAGTTGAGCGTGGCGGAAGCCATGACTCGCCAAGTGAGCACGGTGGTGGAGTCCGACCCCGCCAACCAGCTTCCGGACCTGTTTGGGCGCAATGAGGTCGCCATTGTCGTGGACGGCGATCGGCGGGTGTTGGGGCTGCTGACGAAGATCGACTTGGTGGACTACTTGACCCGCGGTGCTTCCCTTAGGAATGCGACGAGGGAGAACCACTGAGGCGGGCGAGCATCTCTTGCATCTGATTGCGGGGATGGAGGTCGCCTTTGGTTTCCGCGAGTTCGATGCCCTTGTTCAGTGATTTGATGGCTTTGGCCAGCTTGCCGGCTTTTTCCAGGGCCTCGCAGTAGACGACCATGGCCGCGGTGTAGTCCGGCTTCATCTCGAGCAATTCTTCGAGGATGTCGACGGCGTCCTGGGGTTGATTCGCTTGCAAGTAAGTCTTGCCAAGAGTGAATCGAGACAAGGTGTCCTGAGGGTTGGTGGAAAGAACCGCTCGGAACTGATCGATCTTGCGTTGTAGAGCCTCGGCATCTGGTTTCGCCGGGGTCGGAACGGATGGTGGGGTCGGTCCGCCGGACACCAAGGAACTCAGCGAGACCGGCGCTGCTCCGGGTGCCGGTTCCGAAGAGGCCTGTTGCAGATCGTTGCCCGCCGGGCCGCCGGACGCGATCTCCTGTTTCCAACCGAGTACGCGGGCTTGCGCTTGAGCCTCTTCGGCTTTTTCGGTCATCCCCTTCTTCATGTAGAAGCGGGACAAGTTGGTGTGGGCCATGACCTCGTCCGGGCGAATCTCCAGGAGCTTTTCCATGGCCTGGATCGCGTCATCGAGCCGGTCGACTTTGCTGTAGACCACCCCCAGTGCCTCCCACGCATCGGCGTGGGTAGCATCCGCCGCCACCGCTTGGCGCAAGCATTCGATCGCACCGTCGTAGTCTTTGTCGCGGTGTTTGCGGAGTCCCTGGGCGTACAGCGCTTGTGCGTCACTCATGGCCGAAGAGCCTCTCAAGCGGTTTCCGATGGCGGGGGAGTTTCACTGGCTTCCCCGGCCGGCGGCGTCGTGGCCGCATCCTCTTCGGGCATTCCGAGGATCTTCTTCCCTTCCGGTGAGATGAGCTGAGGACCCCAAGGGGGATTCCACACCAAGTGCACCAGGCACTTGTCCGCACCGAGAGTTCCGGTGACCTTTTGTTCGACCTGGCGGGGAATCTCGCCGGCCGCAGGGCACGCTTGGGAAGTCAACGTCATCACCACGTTGACTTCGCTGCTCTCGGAGTCGACGTCGACGTCGTAGATCAGTCCAAGGTCGTAGATGTTGACCGGAATCTCTGGGTCGTAGACCTGCTTCAGGCACTCGACCACTTGTTCTTTGGTGAACGCGGCCACGGGACGGCCTCCCTCTAGGGTGTTGATGGTATCGATCAGTCGAAGAATTGCGGATCATACCGCAATTCCCGGGATCAAGGCCGGGCCGGCGAAAGGAGTCACGGCATGAGCGATGAGGAGCGGGTCCGAGTCTTGTTCGTGTGCCTCGGGAACATCTGCCGTTCGCCGATGGCGGAGGCGATTTTTCGGCACCAGGTGCGCGAAGCCGGTTGGGAGGACCGGGTTCGGATCGATTCTGCCGGAACGGGTGCGTGGAGCGTTGGAGCGGGGCCGCACCACGGGACTCTCGAAATCTTGCGCGCTCATGGCATCGACCCCGGAGCGCAGCGGGCGCGAAAACTCACCCTTCACGACCTGCGCGAGTTCGACTGGATCTTGCCGATGGACCGAGAGAACCTGCGCGACATCCAGGAGCTGGGGCCGGCCACGGCGAAGGTGGAGCTCATGCTTCGGTTCGGTCCGGACAGCGGGCGCCTCGATGTTCCGGATCCGTTTCTCCAGGGGGGCTTTGACGCGGTGTACGAGTTGTTGGTCGATTCCTGCCGAGGGTTGTGGGATCGAATCGCCGCCAACCAAGGTTGGTGATCGCTCGACTCGGGAAACCTTTTCCGGCGGCCGGACCCGATCCCGCGATTGTTCAAGATCTCCCTAGGGATTGTCCGACATGGGTGTCGGGAGAGTCGTCCACTGGTGGCGGAAGGAGGAGCCCAACCCGAATCGGGGAGACGGGGCGATGAGCGCAGTTCTGGCCGCGACGAAGAACCGAGCGACCTATTGGATGACCGTGTTTTCTCAGTTGGTCAAGCTGTTGGACCGACTGGAGAAACGACCTTCCTCCCAATGGGCAGTGACCCTCGAATTCCTCCTGCGTCGAGCGGTGGAGCAGTGGGAGGCACGAACGACTGCCAGGGAACAAGAGCCGGTCGCGAGTTTCGACGCGAACGAGTCCTTGACCGGAGCCGACCTGTGGAAAGGGGTTCGCCAAGTCCACGCCGACTCCGATGCGTTCCTTCACGATGAGTTGGAAATCCTGCTCTTGCTCGCAGACTCCATTCTCGAAGACGAAACGGACCATGGAGCTCTTGGCGACACCAGTGTCTCAGCCGATGACCTGCTGCGAGAGTTTCGAACCCAAGCGTTGATGAGCGTCGATTCCGTGAACCGGACGCGGCTGCTGCCGGCAGTGGCGCGGTCCCGTTGGAGCAAGCTGTTGACCCATGCCGCTTCCGTCGGGGAACCGGAAGCTCGCTTTCGCTTCGAGATGGCCCTTCTGCGGGTGGGTCGGGCGCTTTACGCGATGGCGATCGGATTGCGCCAGAGTGGCCTGGGGGACGAGATGCCGCGAGCCCTGGTGGCGTTCACTCTCGGCGAATCGGAACTCTCGAACTAAGGGCGGTCCCGAAAGGATCGCCAACGTCTCCTCCATGGACTGACGCCGGTCGCGCTGTCCTTTCCCGTGGGGCGCCGCTTGTCTGCGGGTTTCCGCGAATTGCCCCTCGCCGGACCTGCATCGGATCCCTAGATTCTCGCGCCTCGTGAAACGACCTGCCGTTTCCGAGGAAGGGCGACACCCGGATCCGCTCCCTGATTCGATCCCCGGCCCGAACCCTCTCCGCCAGCTCATTCGCCTTGAACTTGTTCTTCTTGATCTCCCTGCTTCTCGTGGCCTCACCAGCTTCGGACGAGGCTCCGTCGTGTCCCATTGTCCGCGTTGCCGAAGGGATGCAACGGCCGAAGATCGATGGTTCCTTGCAAGATCCTGTTTGGTCGACCGCCGCGGACATCGGTCCCCTTCGGCAGGTCGTCCCGGTGGCCGACGGAACTCCCACCGAGGACACTCGAATTCGGTTGTTGTACGACGACAACGCCGTGTTCGTGGCTCTGGAATGCTTCGATCGAGAGCCTCACTTGATCCGCGATTCCCAGCGCCTTCGCGATGCTCGCCTGAATCCCGACGACCGGGTGGAGATGATCTTCGACACGTTCCTGGATCGCCGCAGTGGGTTCTGGTTCCAGATCGGCGCGGGGGGCTCGCGCGGCGACGCGTTGGTGACGGGCAACGGCAGCAACTTCAACAAGGAATGGGACGGCATTTGGTACGGCCGTGCTCAAGTCACCAGCAAAGGGTGGCAAGCAGAGATCGAGATCCCCACTGCCACATTGAATTTCGACCCCGAGCAGTCCTCCTGGGGATTCAACATTCGGCGCTTCATCCGACGGCGAAACGAGGAAGCGCGATGGGCCGCTCCCTTTCCCCGAATCGGGTTCTTCTCGATTGCCAATGCGGGGACCATTCATGGCATCTCCGGTCTCCATCAGGGGCTTGGTTTGGACTTCGTGCCGTTCGCGGTCACGGACTACGTGCGCGATCGAACCAGTGGTCGGCGCTACACCCAAGGAGATGCCGGGTTCGATTTGTTCTACAAGCTGACCCCGAACTTCAAGGTCAGTGGGACGGTGAATACCGACTTCGCGGAAACCGAGGTCGACGAACGCAGGGTCAACCTGACTCGGTTTCCCCTGTTTTTTCCGGAACAACGCGACTTCTTCTTAGAGGATGCGGGAGCATTTTTCTTCGGACCACCCGGAGGAGGCGGCGGCCGGGCGGACGTGATTCCGTTCTTCAGTCGCCGCATCGGCTTGGATGACGATGGCAACGAAGTTCCCCTGTCAGGTGCGATCAAGGTCACGGGACGGACAGACTCGTTCAGCTTGGGGTTGATCGACGTTCAAACCGAGCGAGACGGCGAGTTGGATGACAAGAACCTGTTTGCCGGGCGGTTCTCCAAGAACCTGTTCGAGCAGTCCCAGGTCGGCGTGGTTTGGACTCGTGGCAATCCGACCGAAGATGCTCGCAACGATACCTATGGCGCTGATTTCAACTACCGCACCGACACCTTCTTGGGTGACCGAAACCTTCGGTTTTCTTCGTACTTCCTGGTTTCGGATACCGAGAAGGTCAAGCGCAATGAAACCGCCTACTTCTTTCGGCTGGACTACCCCAATGATCAAGTGGACTTGTCCGCCAGCTGGAGCGTCATCGAGGACAATTTCGAGCCGGCCCTCGGCTTCGTGCGTCGCGCGGGAAAGATCTATCGTGCGCGGGCAGGCTGGAACCCGCGAGTGGGGGGAGGCATCCGGCAGATGTTCTTTCGTGTCGAGCCCCTCCTGATCACCAACGCGGCGAATCACTTGGCCACCGGTGAAGTCCGTGTGCGCCCCCTGGCCATTGAGTTTGAGCGAGGCGATGAGTTCTCTGTCGACATCACTCGCCGGACCGAGGTGTTGGACGATGTGTTCGAGATTCAGGACGACATCTTCATTCCCCAGGAGCGCTACGATTTCACTCGCTACCGGGTCGGGTTCGAGACGGCCAGCGCTCGCAAGCTTGCGCTGGAGGCGGACTACGAGTTCGGCACCTTCTTCAACGGACGCCGGGCGGACTGGAGCGTGGAGGTCAACTATCGCCCCACGCCTCTGGTCAATTTCAACGTCGAGTACAACCGAAACGCGGTGAATCTCCCCGGCGGCGATTTCGTGGTCCGGATCTGGCGCGGACGGATGAACCTTCAGTTCACCCCGGAGATCGCCTGGTCCAACTTTGTGCAGTACGACAGCGTCAGCGAGGCGCTCGGACTGAACAGTCGCTTGTGGGTGATCGTGAAACCCGGGCACGACCTCTTCTTCGTGATCAACCAGGGCTGGGAGTACTCTCCCGATCGATTCGCACCATCGAGCACTCAGCTCACGGCCAAGATGTCCTACACCTTTCGCTTCTGAGGTTCTCCCGCCTCGAGGCGGGGACTCCCCAATGGTGCGCGCGAAGCGGTCGTTGGGGAGGGTGCACGTCCCGGAAGCAAGGACGCAGGAATCAGGCGAACTTGCTCGGCCAATTCGGCAGACTGCGACTCATGAGCCGATTTGAAACCAGTGCGTGGTTCGGTGGTTTACTGGTGTTCGCCTCCTGTTCCGGGGAGCGGGACATGCCGGCCTCGGCGCTCCTTATCACCTTGGACACCACTCGCCGAGATGTCTTGACGCCCTATCGAGCCCCGGCCGCGGTGACCCCGCGGTTGAATCGGTTGGCACAAGAGTCAGTGGTGTACGACTACGCTTACACCGTGGCCCCCCTCACCACCCCGGCCCATGCCTCGATGCTGACCGGCCTCTATCCGCCGCGACATGGGGTGCGCTTGAACGGTTCCCAGGCATTGCCCGACGAAGCGGTCACCGTTGCGGAACTCGCGGCGGACTCGGGCCGGGACACGGCGGCGTTCGTGGCTTCGGCCGTCCTCCATCGAGGCTTTGGACTTGCCCAAGGATTTGATGTCTACCAGTCGCCCCAGCGCTCGGCAGAACAGCGCGCCGATGCCTACGCCGAGTGGACGGGTGACCAAGTGGTTGCCAAAGCCGTCGATTGGCTGCAAGGGCGGGACTCGTCGCGGCCTTTCTTTTTATGGGTGCACCTGTGGGACCCGCATGCTCCCTATCAGCCTCCGGCACGCTTCGCCGACAAAATCCGCGGCAATGCCTATGCGGCAGAAGTGGCTGCGGCAGATGATGCGGTGGGCGTGCTTTTGGACTCCCTCGAGGATCTTCAGCTCCTGCAGCGATGCACCGTCGTCGTGGTGTCGGATCATGGAGAAGCTTTCGGCGAGCATGGGGAGCGCAGCCATGCCGCGTTTTGTTACGACACCACGATGAGGGTGCCGTTTCTCTTGCGGTCTCCGCCGGGAGGAGCGACTCCTCGCCGCTCCACGGAAGTCGTCACGGTGGCCGACGTGGCACCCACTTTGATGACCGCGCTGGATCTGCCGGTGCCGTCGACGCTGGATGGACGAAGCTTGTTGCGAGAGCCCTCGTCCGCGGAGCGCGGAGTCTACTTCGAATCGTACTACGGCTATTCGTCGTTCGGCTGGAGTCCTCTGGTCGGCTGGGTGGATGCCGTGGGCAAGTACCTGCACAGCTCCGAGCCCGCGTGGTACGAGAACCGCAAGGATCCCGGGGAACAAAACGACGGGTACCACGACGGGGACGGTCCATGGAACGCGGCGCGTCGACGAATCGAAGAAGTGTTCGAATTGCCAGCGCTCCGCCCGACGGCCCCCGGCGCTTCGCTTCGCGAGGACGTGGCGGCATTGGGTTATGCCGTGGCAGAAACGGAAGTCGACCTTCCCCATCCACTCGCTCCGACCTCGCGTCCGAGTCCCCGCAGTCGAGTGGGAGAACAAGCGCGCATGCAGCAGGCCTTCGAGTTGGTCGCGTCGGGAATGTGGTCCGCGGCGGAAGGGGCCTATCGCGAGATCATTGCTCAAAATCCGCAAAACGTCAGCGCCACTCAGCGTCTCGCGGTGTGCCTCATGCGTCAGGGGCGCCACGACGAAGCGGTCGGCTGGCTCACTCCCCTTGTCACAAAAAACTCCCCAGCGGAGATCTCTTACCTGCTCGGCGTTTGCCACTTGCAGTCGGGCCGGTCTGAGGCGGCGCTTGAGGCGTTGCAAGCATGCGTGCAAGAAGACCCGGGGCACTCCGCGGCCCGCAAGGCGCTGGCGGAAGCGTTGAGACAGTCGGGTCGAGAGAAGGAGGCGGCAGCGGAAGAGGCAAAGATTCGGGAAACCGAAAGGTGATGGGCTTCTTTCGAGACATCTTCTGGGTCGGCGCCGGCGGATTCCTGGGATCGGTGGGGCGTCACCTGGTGGCCGTGACGATCTTGCGACTGTGGCCTGCCGCCGCGTTTCCCTGGGCCACGGTGCTGGTCAACGTCGTCGGGAGCGGGGTCTTGGGCATGCTGGCGGGGTGGCACTTGTTGCGCGATCCGTTCCGCCCGGAAGTGCGGCTGTTTCTGTTCGTGGGGGTTCTGGGAGGCTTCACCACGTTCTCGACGTTCTCGCAGGAGACCGTGACGCTGCTGCGGGATGGCCAATCGGCGCGAGCTTGGGCCAACGTCGCTCTGCAGCTCGGCTCTGGATTGCTGGCCGCTGCCGCGGGGTTCGCCTGGGTGCGAAGCCAGCAGTAGACGGGGAAAGCGGTCGAATCTTCTCGACCGGAGCTCCCTGGCGATTTTGCTGTGCGCCGGGCGGTGGGGGGAGCTAGATCCCAACCTTCCTCTTGTCGGTCCAGCCCCGAGATCCACGAGCTGGTTCCCAACCGGAATCGGGGCT
This sequence comes from Planctomycetota bacterium, assembly GCA_028289345.1. Lineage (GTDB taxonomy): Bacteria > Planctomycetota > B15-G4 > B15-G4 > SIAN01 > JANQQL01. Next base: position 346,203 of record JANQQL010000042.1, read on the forward strand.
ACCATGGCACGTTTTTGCGGCAGCTAGGTTCTCACGAAATCGAGAGCCGGAATCGGTCCTTCGGGAACCGGGAGAGACTGGAATGTTCGGATTGTTCAAGAAGCAAAAGAAGCCGGTGGATCTCGGAGCCCCCATCGTCATCGTCTCCGGGCTGCCGCGTTCCGGCACCTCCATGGCGATGAAGATGCTGGTCGAAGCCGGTTACGCTCCGGTGGAAGACGGTGTGCGTACCGCCGACAAGGACAATCCGAAGGGATACTACGAAGACGAACGAGTCAAGGATCTGGCCAATCATCTGGACAAGTCTTGGCTGAAGGAAGCTCGCGGCAAGGTTCTCAAGGTGATCTCTTTCTTGCTGAAAGAGCTGCCCGCTTCCAACGAATACCGAGTCATCTTCATGCGTCGCCATTTGGATGAAGTTCTCGCTTCGCAGAACAAGATGCTCGACCACCGTGGCGAAGACAACAAGACCCGAGACGACGAGATGCGGAAGATGTACGAAGAGCATCTCCAGCAGGTCGAAGAGCTGGTGCAGAAGCACCCGACCCTCACGCGAGTCGAGATCCACTACCGTGAGATGATCGACGATCCCAAGGCCCAGGCTGCCAAGATCAACGAGTTCCTCGGGGGTCACCTGGACGTCGACAGAATGACCTCTGTCGTGGACAAGAACCTGTATCGCAATCGGGCCAAGTGATCGGCTGATTCGCGATCAGCGGAGCTGCGGGCGCGCAGGACGTTGAACCAGGCTTTCAGCGCCCGGTTGGCTCTTCTCGTCTCCGCCCTCGTCCTTGCCCAACGTCGCTTGCGGTCCGAGTCCGCCGCCGAAACGAGGATCTCGTGCCGGCGACCCGGACGAGCGAGGATGATTCGTGACTGCCGTTGCGAGAGTGAGCCAAAGTTGTTTGCGGCGAAGACTTCGAGCGGTTTTCACCGAGCCGCTCGCCCAGGCCAGCGGTGTCTCGGGCTAGGGCGAACCAAGCAACTCCAGCAACGGTGGCAGTTGGTCCACCGAACGGGCTGGAGTTCCCCCGGGCAGTCGCTGCACCCGTCGAGCGAAGCGATGCCGCTCTCCGGCTGACGGCTGCAGTCCGAGTGCTTCGCAACCGGCTCGCAGTCCGTCTTCCCCTTCCAAGTGATACAAGACGACCAGGAGCGAAGAGGTCAGCAGACGCGACGGGTCGCCGGGGGATTCCGGGTCCTGCTCACGAAGCATGGTCAGGAGGGTTTCGGCCTGCAAAGGGGAGTCCTGGTGGCGGGACAGCCAGAGACTCGCCAACCCTCGGGTGGTGGGGTCCAAAGCCGAGGACTGGAGGACCTGACGAAGGGTTGCGCTACCCGCGGCTCCAGCGTCCCGAGCGCAAAGCTCCAAGAACAGACTCCGCGCTTCCGCCGACACCGCAGCCAGCGCTTCGGGCCACGGCGAGTCGGTCTGGGTTTGGAGCCGCTGCAACAACCCGTCGCGGACGAGCCCTTGTCGCGAGATGGAGAGCCGATCATCGCCCAACAAGGTGAGGAGGGTGCTCAAGTGAGCGGCCGAGGGGCCTTCGGCGAGAGCCTGCACGGCGATGGGATTGCCCTGGCGCCGGACCGCTTCTTCCAGCTCTTCCAGGAGCTCTACGCGAGGGGACAGCTTCGCCAATTGAACCGCCTGGTTCATGGTGAGAGTCCCTCGGTCCCGAAAGCCCCGAGACCAGGCTTCCAGTGCCTCGCCCTCTAGCTCGTCGAGCACCGGCGCCAGCCGCTGCCGGGACGCGCCTTCTTCGAAGAGGGCGACGAGCATGGAGAGGGACGCTTGATCGGACCGTGGCAGACGAGACAGGCACGCGGACAGCACCGCTCGGTCGTGGTCTCGCTCGGAGCGCAGCAGCTCGAGCAAGTGGCGAGTCTTGGTGCGCACACGGTCCTTGGAACCCATCAGGGCCAACAGAGCGGGAACCCGCAGGTCAGGGCGTTCCATGGCTTTTTGCATCGCGCGGGTGGCCGAAGCCCCGGAAATCCGCCCCAAGAACTGAACCGCGTGTTCCGCTCGATCCATCCGAGAGAACGACGACTCCAAAGCGTCGACGAGCTCGAAAGAGATGCCGCGATCTGCGGGATCCAAGTCTGCGAACTCGAGCACGAGTTGGGTCGCGAGAACAGCCAAGGATGGATCCGAGGCGCCCCACAAGTCGGCCACGTGGCGCTCCAGAACGGCGCGTGCCTGGCGTTTCGAGTGGCCGCGATGGGCCATGGCAATCAAGAACTGGGCGTGCGGAGACTCGTGATTTCGAGCTTGCTGGAGGGAAGCGCGGAGTTCGTTTCTTTGGCGCACCGGACTCTGAGGATCGAACACGAACTCCACCGTGCCCGTGGCCAGACCACGTTTCTCTGAGTCCTGAGTCGACGAGGAAGCCGCGTCCTCCGAGGGGGAGGCGCTCGTCAGCAACTGGCGCGGCTCGGGAGTGCGGGGCTCGGAGAGTTCGTGGTTGGTGCCGTCGTCCGGGCCGAGAGACAGGGTGTTTCCCGGCGCTCGATGGGGATCGGGCCGCGTTCCGTCGGGCACAGGTCTCTCGTTCGCTGCCATCGAAGCCGAAGGGGGCGAGGAAGGGGCACGCGAAAACCACTGGCCCCACCAGCGAATGCCCCCGACGGCCAGCAGCAGGGACGCGGCGGCGGCCACTTGCATCGGCGTCGGGCGCCACCTGCGAGGTGTGGGAGGCACCGCAACTCGTGTCCGAATGCCTTCCTTCCAGCGCTGACGGTCCGAGTCAAACAGGACCGGGGCTGGAAGAGACAGCAACCCTTCGTCCAACGCTCGCTGTCGTTCCACTTCTTCGCGGCACGTGTCACAGGTGTCCAGGTGTGCCTCGAACTCCAACGAGCGTTCCACCTCCAAGTCTTGCTCGACGAAAGGAACGCAGTGTCGACGCATCCGGCAGCGAGGGCTCATCCGAGTTCCTCCCGCAATTCTTCCCCCAGCAGCGTCGAGAGTCTCTTGCGAGCTTCGAAGACGTACATGCGTGCCGATCGAATCGAGGTCCCGAGAGACGCTGCGACTTCATCGTAGGGGAGGCCTTCGAGGACGCGCAGGACCAACGCGGCGCGAAGTCGAGCAGGGAGCGCTTGCAGGGAGCGTTCCAAGCGGGCGAGCAGCTCCCGCCGCTCCGCGCGACGGGAGGGGGATTCCCTCGACGACCTCGTCACCGCGGTGGAACTCGATTCTTCCCAGCCGAAGCTCAGTCGGTCTCTTCGTTGGCGGCGCTCGGCATCCATGCACAAGCGAATGGCGATCGAGGTGATCCAGGTGCCAAAAGACGACTTGCCGCGGAATCGGTGCAAGTGGCGGTAGCCGCGAGCGAAACACTCCTGGACGATGTCTTCTGCATCTTCCCGATTCCCAACCATGCGCAGAGCGAGATTGAAGGTGCGGTCCAGGTACCGCTCCAGCAGAGCCTCGTAGGCTGCCGCGTCGCCGTCTCGAGCCAGGTCGACCAAGGCCTGCTCTTCCCGACGCGAATGCTTGCTGTTCAATTGCCTCGCCGGCCCCACGGATGCTCGCAACGCTCGACCTTTCGTCCGGTCCTCGGAGAGTGGGACGTCACCGAATCCAGAACGTCGATGGGGCATGGCAGATTTCTTTTTGCCGCGGCCGGCCAGCGGCTCGGGAGAAAGAACACGGGGCTCCCCTCAGGGTAGCGCCATCCCGGGGCCGCTGGGGACGAGGCCGTCGCCGAGAGGAAGTGAGGTCGGTGTGTCATTCCTCCCCAGGCGACGCCCTCATGAGGTTGGGTTCCGCTCGTTCGTGCTGTCGGACGGGGTCCGTCGTTTTCAAGCAAACGCCCCGGTCGGAAGGCCGAGAGGGCGCGGGGCCTGCCGGTCCCTCGAGTGGTTGAATCGGCTCGGGAATAGACGTTCGCCCGTCGTCGACGTCTCAACGGCCGGTGTCGCAGAGCCGGGCCAGCAGATCCCGGCGATGTGTTCTCGAGAATCTCCGGAAGGGAGGCCGTCCATGAGTGCCGTTCTACTGTCTGTGTTCTCCGCGGTGTGGTTGGCCAGCACGTCGGTCGCGGAGCCCTCGGGAGCGGAGCAGCTCGAGGCTCGTGTCTATGCGATTCCGTGGGGAGAGACGGTGGATGCTGGGCGACTGAAGAACGTCATGGTGCAGTCGGTGCCGCTCTGGTGCGGTGACGAGGGGGGAGACTCGGTGGGCCAGGCCGAGTGGGATCGGACCGTTGATGGGGTGTCCGACTGGATTCGATTGCTCATCCATCCGGAGGTTTGGGATCAAGAAGGGGTGGTACTCGAACAGACTCGGAAGACGCTGACGGTGGTCGCCCCGGCAACGAGTCACCAAGAGATTGCAGAATTCCTGGGTTTCCTCGAGCTAGCCCTGGTCCCGAATTCGCGCATTCAGGTGACTCTTTATGAGGGCACGACTGCGGAGAGTGCCGCCGTGGTTGATTCCTCGGTCGCAGACTCACTTCTGCAAGAGGGGGTGACGAGTGGACGGCTTCGTCAAGTGAGGCGAGGCAGTGTCGGACTCCGACCGGGCCGCGTCATGAAGATCGAGGATGCGGAGGTGTTTCCGGTGGTGTGGAATTGGGATGTCGAGATCGCCCAGGGTTCGAACCAGTCGGATTCCCGATACCAGCACGTCCTTTCCGGACTGAGAACCTACCTGCGCTCTTCGGTCACCGCCGAAGGAGTGGTCGTCGACTCCCTGATTCGCGCGTCCCACGTTCAAAGCACCAAGGTGCACAAGCTGGATGTCAAGGCGTCGGTACTGACTTCGCGGGAAGTCGAATTGTCGCCTTTCTTGGGGCTGTTCCAATTTCCTCGGATGGGGTTTGGATCTTGGCAGGGGTCCGTGCATTTGCCCCATGGCAAAGTGGCCTTACTGCCGGCACAGATCGAGACCGCGGCAGGGTTGGTGGCGTTCCTGGTTGAGATGCGAGTCTTGGGAGAAGTCCCTTCTCCTGTCGCGACCTACTCCGGAGAGGAAGGGCGGGTGTTTCACCTGGTCGACGCCGTCGCGGCGGTTCACGGCGGTGTTTTGCCATCGACAGTTCCGTGGCGAGAGATGGAAGGGGGTTACCACACGGCGGAGCGCCAACCGGTCTTCTTGGAAAACAGTGGTCGATTGAATGTCGGCTACGTGGACCTGCTGCGAACCCTTTTCCACGAACTCGAGGACGAGCCGGGCGCATGGCTCGAAACCAATAGTGGTCGCTTGCTCTCGGTGGTGCCGGAGCGGATCTCTACGCCATTCACCCAAGCGGCAACCGAGTTGGCAAGGCCGGGGACTTCGTGGCAGGTGCGTGCGGTGTTGCGCAAGGGGGACAAGGAAGTGGGACGCGGGACGATTCCTCTGGTGAGTGGCTTCCGGGGGTATCTGGCCGCCGGATCCCAGACCTACTTCTTGAGAGATTGGTGGGTCGATGTCGCTTCGAACTCCGGCTCTCCCAGTCCCGATGTCGCACCACTGTTCGATGGCTACGAGATCCAGCTCTTCGCGGAGGAGACGAGCGGGGACGATCTGTGGTTGAACGTCGACGCTTCGGTCCATCTGTTGCAAGGCGAGCCAACCGAAGTTTCTTTGGAGACGGTCGACGGTCGCGTTGTCGAGCAGTACCGCGCGGATCAGTACGAGTTCAAAGACTCCCGCAGGGTTCGACCCGGCGAATGGTTTCGTTACGGAGGACCGGGAGTCTCCTTGGAGTTCATGGTGGAGGCGCTGTAGGTCTCCCGTCCGTGCCCTGGAGCAGACCTCAGCCCTGATGTGCGAAGTCCGTTGGCGGAAGTTCTCGTTTTGCGAACGAATCCCAAGGCGCGAACGGAAACGTGACCAAGCGGTCTTCGTTTCTTGCGGAGCGGAGCCCCTTCCCGGCGAAGGGGGGGGCTGAGCGTCAGCTCCCTCGGTCGTCGTTGCCGATGGCTTCGACCGGGCATTGCTTCATGGCATCGTGGGCGTGGGCGATCTCGTCGGCATTGGCCGGCTGTTTGTAGACCACGTCGTGGTCGCCGTCGCTGCTTTCTTTGAAGTTGCGGGGAGCCAGCTCGGAACACAAAGAGCAGAGGATGCACGTCTTGTCGACGTACCACTCTCCCGGGACATTGTCCGCCCAGCGTTCGGTTCGATCCGCCATGGTGAGTTTCCCGGCTGCTGACTCTCTTTCGTGGGGCGCGGTAGGTTATCGGCCGGCGCCGACCATGTGGAGGATTGCTTCGGGGTGCAGTTCTCCCCAGCGCTCGCCGACCGGGCGCGGCACGATGAGCACTTCCCGGGAGGAGGAGGGGGCCAGCACGATGGCGAGTTCTCCCCCCTGCAGCTTGCGAATGGTGTCGTCATTGAGGCTGAGGAAAGGCAAGTAGCCTTCGGGGTCTTCGTAGTGGAATCGCTTGGGGCCGCCGGTGCCCGACTGCGCCTCATTTCGCAAGTTCTGAGCCGCGTGCTTCTCGGCTTTGCGTTGGGCAGATTGCTGATCGTGGCGGGCCTGAGCTTCCTGAACGGCTTGCTTCTGTTGAGCCCGTTGCTCGGCGCGGCGTTTTTCCTCGGCCTCCCGCTCGGCCGCCTGCCCCTTCGCCCCGAGCTCTTTCCGGCGCACGCGTTCTTCGTGGCGGAAGCGCTTGTCGTCCTTCTTGTTGATCAGCCCGGCGTTCTTGAAAGCGTTGCGCAAATCGTTCATCGGGAGGTCCTCCGCCGGACTCGGGCGTGACTCTTGCTGAAATGGGACTGCCCTGAATACCGAGGTTTGCGCGTCGAGGAAAGGTCTTTCGGGACGACGGGTGGCGCGGAATCAGGTCGCCCTTTCGGTCCCTGTTGAGAGGCCGGAATCGGCGCAGGAGCCGACCGATTGACCCTGGACACCCAGGAGGCTGGACCGAAGAACGTTCGCGGCCCGGAGAAGATTTGATGGACTGACCAATCCCGAAGAGAATCGGTCCGGGAGAGTCGGAACCGGTTTTTGTTGACCGGAGACGGCTTTTCAAAGAAGCGCCCCCAAGTTTCACGAGACAGGAGGGGAACGATGCGAATCTTTGCCGGAATGGCGATTTTGGGTCTGGCGTTGCTCGCGGCTTGCAGCTCCGGACTTTCCGCCAACGTCCAAGCCCCGTCCCTGGGCAGCTTGCAGAAGATTTCCTATCCCGAGGGAGTCGAAACCGTCCACCTCACGCCGACCGAGAACCGACTCCGCTTGGTGGAGTTCTGGGCCACTTGGTGAGGACCTTGTTCGCGCTCGGTTCCGGGTTTGAACCGACTCCAAAGTGATTTTGGTTCCCGCGGGTTGGACGTGGTTGCCGTGACCAAGGAAGGGGCCTCCGTGGTGGAACCCTATCTGAAGAAGCACGGCGTCAAGTATCCCGTGTTTCAGGATGTCGACGGGCAACTCCACCAGCAATTCGAAGTGCGCGGGATCCCCCAGGCGTTTCTGGTGGACGAAGACAATGTCATTGTCTGGTCCGGCCACCCCGCGTCTCCCCAGCTCCATCAGGCGGTCACCGATCGGCTGTGAAGCGGTGTCGCAACCTGGTGCTGTCTTGCACAACCCGCGTTCCGGACACTCGCCGGGATGGGTGCCACGGCGTGTTGGCGGACCTGCCGTGAAATCGAGGGCCCTCGACCTGCTGGAAAAAGAGGATCCCGCGGACTGCCGTTCGACGATTTCTCGCCGAGGTTGAAACTATCTCCGTCGCTGCGTTCGCTGATGGTTGTCCCCTTGCCGACGTGTCGAGAGGTGGTTGGCCGACCAAGTTCACCAGGCGGGGGCAGGGCCCGCGCCCGCGATTCCCAAGTCGTGCCGGGTCGTTCTCCGTTCTCGGGTTCGAAGGAGAGTGGCATGTGGAGCGTCTCCAGCCTTGGCGTAGCGATCTGTGCGCTGGTGTCGGCAGAGCAATCGTTCAGTGGTTTCCCGATTCGCTTTGCGAATCCGGTTCTGGTGGGAGAACCGCAAGTGCTCGGTGTGGCCCAGATGGTGCCCGTTGACCTGGATGCCGATGGAGCGGTTGACATTGTCGGAGTCGGGAGCAACGTCCTGCAGATCTATCGCAACCGGGGAGGCACCCTGCGACGCGTCCACTCCTTGACCCTGCCACCGGGCGCGATTCCTTTCGACCCCCAGCTCGCCACGGCGGACGTCGACTCGAACGGGCTCGTGGATGTGGTCGCGGTGATGGGCGGGGGGATTCACTACCAGCTGTTCCGACAGCAAACGGACGGCACTTTTCTGCGGGAAGATCTCGGCATTCCGGCGGAGTTCTACTTTCCGAAGGTGGCCCTGGCCGACGTGAACGCCGATGGACTTGCCGATTTGGTGACCAGCGACCCATTGATCGTTCACCTGAATCAGGGGGCCGGGGAGTTCGCGGCCATCGGTGAGCCGGTCGTCGAGACCTTCACTCACTTCCGCGTCGGACAAGTCAGCGGAACCGGTCATCCAGACATCGTGACCTCGGCAAGCGGTCAGGTCCTGGTTCACGAGAACCAGGGAACCGGGTTGTTGGCTTTGTCCGGAACCCATTCGGTTCCGATTCTCACCCGGACGGATCTCGCTGACTTCAATGCCGACGGAATCGACGACCTCGTGCAGACCGAACCGGTTCCTCTTCACCATGTGCGAGTGAGCCTCGGCGATGGTCAAGGTGGTTTCGCGACCAGCGACCTGATCGACACGGGAATCCGTCCGGAGCGCACGACGGCGGGGGACCTCGACAACGACGGGTGGGTCGATGTGATCGCGGCGCTTGGCGATGCTCGGACGGTTCTCCTGTCCCTCGGAGGCGGGGACGGGACTTTCGTACCGGGCCCGCAACTCGCGGTGCCCCTTGCCGGCCCAGGGGCGGCCGTTCCGTTCATCCCGGATGTGGACGTCGCCGACATGGATGGGGACGGTCGGCTTGACGTGATGGTCGCGACCTACAACCAGGGAATCGCCATTTTCCGCAACAGGACCGGGGTCAGCCCCCGATTCAAGGACAACCCGCTTCAAACCGTTCGCTGATCCTCGGACGGACGTTCCGATTCAACCCGGGCGGGGCGATCCCATTCGTCGACCGTTTGACCCAGGAATTCGAAGAGTCGCCGATTCCACGGTTCGTAGATCTCGTGAAGCTGTTCGCGGACGCGCGGAGAAAGAGAGGTGACGTACTCTCGGGTGTGCCGGCGAGAGTTGAACTCGGTCTGGTACGGACTCACGCCCAGGAACTCGTAGACCCGGTTGTACTCCACCCGCATGTTGGCACGGACGCGCTCGGAGATGGTGATGTGCAGCTGATCGCGGCGAAAGCCCACGTTCAAGAGTGCGCGAATCTGTTCCACGTAGTACCCGCGAGCAATCATGCTCGACCGTTCGCCTTCTTGGAGCAACTCCTCCGGAGATCGTCGCTGCCATGAATCCCAGTGCGGTGGCGCCTGCACTTGGACATAGTGGTTGTAGGCGGAGTGGAAGCGGCGGACCGGATCACGAAGAGTGATGATCAACTTGGCGTCCGGGTGAACCTGGAACATCTTGCGCCGCGAATGATCATGAAACATATAGCGAGGCGTCTTCTCGCCGACGCATGGAACTGTCGCGGGAAAGAGCGAACAGTACTCCTCCAAAGACATCTGGTCGTGAGCGAAGAAGCCCACCTCTTTGGGAAGCACGAAAATGTCGGGATGTCGAGCCAGGTTCTCGGCCATGGCCCATGTGCCGCCCTTTTGCGCGCCGACGATCAAGAAATCCGGCAAACGCAGTGCTGTGGTCTGTGACATGGGGATCCCCTCCTCGAGGGGTATCGGCTGCCTCTCCGGGCGGCCTTGAATGGCCCGGTTTCCCGCGAACGGACCCGGAGATTCGTTGGTCGGACGGGGATCAAGAAAGCGCGACCCGGTGCTGGGCACCGGGCCGCGCTCGAAGGTTCACTTTGGGAGAAGCTCAGTTTTCCAAGAGAATGTCGAGGTTGAGATTGCGGATGGTCTCGAGATTGAGGTTGCCGTCTTCGGCCTCGGCCACGTTCGGGTAGGTGCCGCAGCGCTCCCCGGGCTCGCAAATGGATCCGTCATCGTCGAGATCCACGCCGCACATGAGCCCGAAGCTGGACCGCTGGAACTGGGACAGCTGGTAGGAGTAGTCGTCGTCGACCGTGGTGGTGTCGGTCCTGACGAGATTCCCGTTGGCATCACGAAGCTCGATGGTTACTTGTCCCACGTCCGGCAACGGAGCCGAACTCTCGGTCAAGAGAACCTGCACTTCTTGGGGTTCGCCGCCGTTCGAAGCGACGGTCACCGTGGCTTCGTAGACACCGTCGGAAAGGCCAGTCCGATCCGCCCGCAAAACGATGGTCTTCACGGAACTGTCATCTGCCAGTTCGTAGTCCAACCAGCTGGCGTCTCCGCCCATCTCTCCATCGATGGTGATCGACTCGACCACGAGCGATCCTCCGCCCAGGTTGATCGCCTGGAAGGCAAGATTGGAACCATTCTGACCGAAGTCGAGGGAGGTCGCAGAGACGCTGATCATGGGAGCGGCTGCATTGATGGCAGCGTTGGCGTCCAGGAAGCCCGCGCCGTAGAAGGCCTCCTGCCCCGCCGGACCGGGCCGGGCAGTGTCCCGCAGCAGGTTCCTCAACTCGGCCGGGCTCAAGTTCGGTTGCACGCCGAGAACCAGGCCCGCGACTCCGGAGGCGAGTCCCGTTGCCATCGAGGTGCCCACCAAGTACCCGTAGCCCCCGGTGGCGCCGCCTCCGGTGGTACTCAGGATTGCTTCCCCGAACGGATCCGCATCCCCTCCCGGCGCCAGGAAGTCGACCTCGAAGCCGGGTCCGTAGTTGGAGAAGCCAGAGCGCGAGCCAAGGCTGTTGCTGGCGCCGACCGAGATGACCCCGGAGAACGCGGCGGGGTAGAGCACGTTGGGCGTCGGATCGTCGAGCGCGTCGTTGCCGGTGGCTGCCAAGCAAGCGACCCCCGCGCTGGTGGCCGCATTCACCGCCGATTGCAGCGTGGCCGACACCGAGGGGGTTCCCAGACTCAGATTGATGATATCCGCGCGAGTGCCCGGCAGAGTTCCGGACACGTTGGCGAGTCCTGCGGCGTAGCGAATCCCCGCGGCAATGTCAGACACGGTGCCACTTCCGGTGATGCCGATCGCTCGGACCGGCATGATCCGACAAGTCCACATGGCACCGACGACGCCCACCGCATTGTTGCCGATGGCGCCCGCCGAACCGGCCACATGGGTGCCGTGGCTGGGGCTCATGGACTCGCTGGCTTCGTCGTACGGATCCGAGTCCATGCCGTTGCCGTCGGCCGCGTTGCCAATGTCGCTGATGAAGTCGTAGCCGTCTTGCAAGGTGGCGGCCAAGTCGATGTTTTCGGTCTTGATCCCGCTGTCCACCACGGCGATGACCACGGACTCCGATCCCGTGGACACATCCCAGGCCGAGGACAGATTCAGCGAGTTGTGGTGCCAAGCTTGCAAGGAATAGAACGTGTCGTTCGGCACCCGCAAGATCTGCGCTCGGTACAGCGGTTCGCACCACTCCACTTCCCCGCTTTCATCCAGGGAGTTCAGCAGGGTCATGAGCTGGCGGTCGCGCTCTTGCCGGTTGGTCCGACTGGAGGTCGAGTTGTTGACTCTCAGGAGTTCCCTGCTGATTCCCGGCGACGCCGACTCGATCTTCAAGGTGCGATGCCCGGCGGGACTGCGTTCGGTCTCGCGCAGAGCGAATCCGGCCTGGCGCGTGGGCGAGGCGGCACTTCGCACCTCGTCTCGCGGTTGGTACACCAGCTGTCCCGGGACATAGTCGCCGAGTTCAAAATCCAGATACAGAGCCGCCAGGCCTTGGGCGGTGAACCCATCGGCGACCTGCCGGCGCAGGTAGCGAAGAATCGCTCCCGGCGCGGACGAAGACGGGACGTTGTTCATGGGGGTCAGGTTCTCCGCGCCACGGGACACCCCGGCCAACACCTGATATCCCGATCCTTCTCCCAAGGTTCCGACGACGAAGTCGATGCCCCGCGCGCTCTCCCACGCTTCCAGGGATCGAGGCGCAGTGGTCCCGTCTTCGCTGGCGAAGTCGAGGAAGAGAACCGCGTCCGGGTCTCCGTCCAGGGCTTTCTGGCGATCGATCGCCGCCAGGAAGGTGGTCGACTGCCCGCTGGCCGCCCACAGCCGGACGTCCACGTTGGCTCGCGGTTCCAAGCAGGCTCGGTAACCGTCCAACCCGGCGTCGAAACGAGTGGCCAGGGCCAAGAGGCCGTCGGCCAATGGCGGCAGTTCACTCACCAGTTCCAGAGTGTCCGGATCGACCGAGTGAATCGAGTCGTTTTGCGGCACGTGAAGCAGCAGGCCGTCGAAAGAAAGAGCGGAGCTGCCCACGGTCGTGCCGAGATCCGCGGATCGAATGGGAGCGCGAATCGTCCACTCGCTTCCCGTGTGGGTGATGTCGAACTCGACCAGGGAGTTTTCCGTGGCGTTCCACGTGAACAGGCGAGGCTGGCCGGTGCGAAAGTCTCGAGCGCCGGTCAGGCCTTGGTAGTTGGCAACGCCCAAAGAGACTTCGAAGCCGACGATGCCGTCCTCAGGGTTCCGGCCGACCAGGGTGGTCACCCCGGTGCTGGTGTCGTGCTTGAGGAACAGCAGGTGGTCGAGCAGGGCACTGAAGCCACGGACTTCGCCAGCGTGGGGCAAGCGCCATTCCAAGGGCTCTTTGCCAGAAGGAGCGGAGCGCTGTCGGACCCAAAGGTCCAAACGATCGTCGAGTAGGAACAGGCCGTCGGCAGAGTCGGTTGCCAGTCGCGGGACGAAGTCTTCCCGGGACACGACTCGAAAGCGATCGCCGTCGACGCCGAACAAGTTGCGGGACACGAGGGTGGCTCCCGCCGCGGATGGCACCAGACCATGGAGCCAGAGCTTGGCCTGGGTTTCGCCCCTCAGTGCCGCCACTCGGCTGGGTCCCAGGGCGCCGACCAAGGAGGCGGTGCCGAGAGTGCCGTTCGGTTCGTGATCCACGGACATGCTGCCGCCCATGGTTTGACCCACGATGACGGCGCCTTCAATCATTCCGCCAGGATCACTACTACTGCTCCCCCCGGAACCCGCGAGAATTCCACCGGTGATCGGGCCACCGGGCCAGCACCCCAGAGGGGCCAAAAGGAACCCCAAACACAAGAATCGAGAAACTCGGTACGACATGATCGGGCCCGCCTTTCAAGCGAAACTGTTGGTCACGTTGATGCCAACGTGCGTCTTGGTGAAAAATGCATCTGCCGCTGTTCGGGCAAGGAGTGAGTGTTGTTCAACGCTCGACAATCGTGGTCTGTCGGTAGAACCCCAAGAGAGAGGGGATCGCGCTCAGGACGATGTCGGTCACGGTGAATTCGGTGGTGACGCGATAGTCAATGGCGCCTTCGGCGAGTTGCTGGCTGTCGACGGGATTGCCCATGGCGGTGAGCCCCCACAGCGCAAACCAGTCCGAATCCTGGACGGCGTAGTCTTCCGTCGGACCGATCCCGACGGTGTGTTGGAACGTGAAGCAGCCAGGCAGCGTCAGCAGCAACAGTGACGCGAGAGCCAGGTTCAGTCCACGAGGGGATCTCGGGCGCGGGTGGTGCATGGTGATCTCCTAACACTCTCAGGGTTTGACCGGTCGAAAGGAAGGAAACCGGTCAATCAATGCGTTCCGGAGATGCACGCACCCCCGCGAGCGACATCGCGGCGCGACTCAGGCTTTCGCCGCGCTGGGTCTAGGCATCGAGCGATCCGCCAACGGACACTGAGCGGAAAACTCGAAAACGGCAGGCTTTGCCGTGCTCGGGGGAAGGAGGGGAAAAACCGTCCGGTTTTCAGCCGGATGGTTGAGGGGGAACCCGCAGGGAAACGGCTCGATCAGCCCCAGTGGAACAGGGTTCGATCCCACAAGAGATCCGAGCCGCTGCGAGCCGGTCGCACTCGCACGGTCAGTCCGAAGCGTCCGGTTCTCTGACAGGCCACGGTGCCATAGAACCCGTGGCCGGTGTGATCGCTGGAGGTGTAGCGGGTTGGCTCCACGGAGACGTCCTGGAGATGTCCCTCGGCGTCAGGAGTTCCGATCAACACCTCGACCACCAGATCTTGAGGGTCGATTCCGGGAGCTTCCACCTGCACGGACACCGGGATCTCCTCACCCACGCCGCGGGCTTTCTGCAAGTCGGTGTCGACGTTGGTGATCTGCACGTCTTGCCAGTTCTCGTCGATGTGACGGTGCCACTCGAGGAGCGCTTTCAGTTCCTCACCGTCGTTGCCGGAGAGCCGTTTCCGGCTTTCCAAGGCGGGGCGATAGAAACCGTCGGCGTACTCTTTCACCATCCGGTCGGAGTTGAACTGGTGACACAGGCTTCCCATCGAGTTCTTGACGCGTTCGAGCCAGGCGTGGGGCAGCTTGTTGCGATCTCGTTCGTAGAAGAGCGGAACGATCTCGTGCTCCAACAGGTCGTAGAGTGCCGCCGCATCCAGCTCGTCCTGGGCTTCTTCGCTGGCATCCGCGTCGGGCTCACCAATGGCCCAGCCGTTGTCCCCGGAGTATCCCTCACACCACCAGCCGTCCAGAATGCTGAGGTTCAACGCGCCGTTGAACGCTGCTTTCATGCCGCTTGTCCCGCTGGCTTCGTACGGACGCCGTGGCGTGTTCAACCAAACGTCGACCCCGTGAAGGATGGAGCGGGCCAAGTCCAGCTCGTATCCCTCGAGGAACACGATGCGACCCTCGAACTTCTCTTCGTGGCTGAGGTGCACGATGTTTTGGATGAAACGTTTTCCCGGTTCGTCTTTGGGATGCGCCTTGCCGGCGAAGACGAACTGAACCGGGCGTTGCACGTCGGTCACAATCCGAGCCAGCCGTTCCACGTCGCGGAACAAGAGAACCGCTCGCTTGTAGGTCGCGAAGCGCCGGCAAAAGCCGATGGTCAGGACCTCCGGGTCCAGGACCCGCAGCGTTCGACGGACCGAGGCGGCGGACGTTCCGAAGCGGCGCGCCTGACGTTCCAAGCGCTGGCGAATCTCGTCGACCAGTTCATGGCGCATCTTGCTGCGCGTGCTCCACAGTTCTTGGTCGGGAATGTCGTGAACCTTGGTCCAAACCGCGGGATCGGTGGCTCGGTTCGACCAATCGGGTTCGAGGTGCGAGTCGAGGAGCTGGTGTACGCTCGAAGACGTCCACGTGGATGCGTGGATTCCGTTGGTGATCGGTCGAATCGGGGTTTCTCGGGCCTCCAGGGGTTCCCACAGGTGCTGCCACATCTCGCGACTGACCGTGCCATGCAGCTTGCTGACTGCGTTGCGGAACTTCGACATGCGCAAGCCGAGCACCGTCATGCAAAAGCGCTGAGGCTCGACCGGCTGCTCGACGTCGGCTTCCTCGTCTTCTTGTTCGGGTTCCGGTTCGGTGTCTTCGCCGTCCCCGTTGGAAGAAAAACTGGGGTTGCCGAGACCGAGCTCCATCAAGGTTTCCTGGGAGACGCCCATGCGCTCGGCAAACGGCTGGAGGTAGGGGCCGATCAGGTCTTGCTCGAATTCATCATGTCCTGCGGCAACCGGCGTGTGAGTGGTGAACACGTTCACAGCGGCAGCCATCGTTCGCGCTTCTTCAAAGGTGAGCGAGTCGGCTTCCATGAAACGAGCGGTCTGCTCGAGGGTGGCGAGGGCGGAGTGGCCTTCGTTCATATGAAACAGGTCTGGCTGGATGCCCAGCGCGGCCAAGGCGTGCACCCCGCCGACGCCCAGCAACAATTCTTGCTCCAAGCGAATGCGGGTGTCCCCGCCGTACAGACTGGAGCAAAGCGAGCGATCCTGTTCTGGCGCATCGGGCAGGTTGGGGTCGAGAAGCAACAAGGGGATTCGACCGACATCGACCTTCCAGACCCAAGAGCGAACGGTTCGCTCGGCCATGGCCACGGACACCGTCAATGGATCGCCAGAGTCGGTGCGGACCAGCGTCATCGGCATCTGAATGAAGTCGTTCTCGACGTAGCGTTCGGTCTGCCAGCCATCTGCATTGATGCGCTGCATGAAGTAGCCATTGCGATAGGCCAAGCCGACCGCCACCATCGGGATTCCCAGATCGCTGGCAGACTTGAGGGTGTCCCCCGCAAGCACTCCGAGTCCTCCTGAGTAGATGGGAAGGCACTCGTGAATGCCGTACTCGGCGCAGAAATAGGCGATGCGCGGGGGCGCGTCCGCCGGCGTGCCGAACCACCCGTCTCGCTGGCGGTACTGCTGTCGCTCGGCCAACACGCGATCCATGTGCTCCCGGAAATCCGCATCCTCGGCAATTGCCCTCAAACGATCGGGAGGAGTGGCGCCCAGGAGACGGATGGGGTTGCCGCGCAGCTCGTCAAACTTCCCCGGGGCAATCCGACGGAACAGCTCTTGGGCATCGGCGTTCCACGACCACCAAAGATCGTTGGCCAGCTCGAGCAACGGCGTCAGCGTGCCAGGGAGTTGTGGCACGACGTGGAACTCACGAATGTTCATCGGGCGGGCTCGTGGAGTAGAGGGAGGCGCTTCGAGGGGGTTCATGGGGAGCGGGACCGTTGGGGGGCAGAGGGTCGTGGGAAGAGGCGGGGCGGAGCGGCCCGCCGAAGGGCGCAGTCTTGCGAGGGATCTGCGCCGCGGCAAGTCGCCCGATTCTGGTTTCGTCGATCGCCGGGAAAAACTTTCATCGCTCTGGGCCGGAGCCCGCCGCGGTCTCGGTTCCTCCCGGAATTCCCCCCTCAACCTGGGGCAGGGGGAACGCCGAAAGGGAAGGGGTGCCAGCCCCGTCGTGCTTCCCGGGCGCTGGAATTACGGGGGTGGACCATCGTGAGCTTTGCCGAGTTTCTTCTCGAAAAAGGCGTGGTCAGCCCGGAGGACCTGCTCCGGTGCGTGGACTATCGGCGTTGGCTGTTGCCATTCATCGGCACGCTGGCGGTCAATCGCGGCACCATGAACGCGGTCCAGGTCCTGCAGGTCGTCGAGCGCTGCGAAAATGAGCGGCGTCATTTCGGCGATGTGGCCATCGAACTGGGCTACCTCGACGAGGCCCAGGTCCAGGAGCTGCTCGCCGAGCAGGCCGCCGCGCACGAGTCCTTCACTTCGTGTCTGGTGAAGCTCGGGGTGCTGACCCGAGTCCAAGCCGAGGACCTCGAGTCCGAGTACCAGGCCCAAGAGAAGGTGCGAACCGCCGTCTGACCCGGTTCCGGGTCACCTGAGGGCAATCTTCGCAACCCCTGGATCTTCTCCGATGCTCTGGGCACGTCGAACGGCGTAGCATGGGCTCCATGGGAAACACGCCACTTCCAAAGATGGAACCAGTGACCTTCTCCGGACCCGCCGGGAACTTGGAGGGGCGCTGGGAGACTCCCCCCTCGCCGGCTCGGTTCGTGGGGGTGATGGGGCACCCGCACCCGGCCCATGGCGGCACCATGCAGAACAACGTGGTCGTGCGTGCGGCGCGTGCCATGGTGGCGAGGGGCGGAGCGATCCTCCGCTTCAACTTTCGCGGCGTGGGCCGCAGCGAGGGCAGCTACGACGAAGGGCGCGGCGAATCCACGGACTACACGGCCGCGATCCAGTTCGTGCGAGCTCGGCAACTCTCCCCTCTGTTGATCGCCGCGGGATTCTCGTTCGGTTCCATGCGCGCCTACGAGTGTGCTGGCCGAGGAGAAGCGGAGCGCTATCTCGGCATCGCGCCTCCGCTGCGCGAGGGACAGCAGCCGGACTCGATTCCCTGCCCCGCAGCGCTCGTGGTGGCCGGGGCAGATGAGCTCGTGCCCGCTCCTTCTGCGGACGAGCTGGGCCGCCGATTCCCCGATCTACGGTCTGTGAAAACCGTGGATGGATCGGGTCATCTCTTCACCGGGCGGTTGGATGATTTGGTCGCCGCCGTGGACGCCTGCTTGGATGTGCTGCTCGATTCTTGAAGCAGGCGAGTGAGGATCTTGCGCGTCGCGGTGGTGACGGCTCGTTGTTCCACTTGTGACGGAAACCACCAGCGAACTCCCTGACTGCGACCGGTGACTTCTGCCGAGAGCACATGCAAGAACACCCGGCGCCCCGAGATGTCCTGGCGATGGACGAATCGCTCTTCGCCGACACGACACCCCAGCTTCCACTGGTCTCGAAACATCTGAACCAAAGACTGCTTCTGTTGGCTGGGTTCCTTGGATGCCTCGGCCGAAGGGAACTCGAACAACCCGTTCAACAGAGTTTCCCCGTGTCGTTGGCGGAGAAGGTAGCGGCCGCGTCGCGTGGCCACTGCCACCGCCCAATGCTCGACTTTGGGAGCCCGGCGAGCTGGCAATTCAGGAAGGCGATGGATCTTCCCTTCGGCGCGAGCTCGGCAGTCGGCTTGGAGAGGACAAAACAAGCAGCGTGGTTCGGTGTTGGGCAAACACACCGTGGCCCCGAGCTCCATCAACGCTTGATTCAAGTCTCCGGGAGCTTTGCCCTCTGCCAGGCTGCGTGCTCGGTCCCAGAGGTCGTTCGAAAGGGGAGCTTTGGTCGGATCGCCTTCCAGGGCAAACAATCTCGTCAACACCCGAATGACGTTTCCGTCCAGCACCGGTTCCGGGAGGTCGAAGCAGATCGAACTGATGGCGCCTGCGGTGTAGCGGCCGATGCCGGGGAGGCCCAAGATCTCCTCCGGGTCCGAAGGAAACTGTCCGGCGTGTTCCGCCACCACCTCTTGGGCGGCGCGGTGCAGCATTCGGGCGCGCCGGTAGTAGCCGAGGCCCGTCCAGGCTGTCAACACCTGCTGTTCCTGGGCTTGAGCGAGCGCTTGCAGCGAAGGAAAGCGACGCAAAAATCGCTCGTAGTACGGGATGACCGCTTCCACGCGAGTCTGTTGCAGCATGATCTCCGAGACCCAAACTCGGTACGGGTCCTTGCTGCGTCTCCACGGTAACTCCCGCTTTTCCGTGGAGTACCAAGCCAACAGCTTGCGTCGCAGATTTCGATAGGTTTCGCGTTCGGTGCGCGCCATTCTTCCTTCCTTGAACTCGAGCCGAGCCTGCCGGGGCCGCCTCCCGGCAGCAAGCTCTTTCCGAAATGCGCCGACTGACGATGACTTCTTCTCCGCGACTCACTTACTGCACCAACGTCCACCCAAGCGAAGATCTAGCAACTCTGAAGGAATCCTTGGTGCGCTGGACGATCCCCTTGCAACAGCGCTTGGCTGCCACGAACCGAGTTCCGCAGCCCATGCCCCTCGGACTGTACCTGAGTGCGCGTACCGTCTCGGAACTGGCCCGACCGAAGGCCTGCCAAGAATTCCGCGATTGGCTGGCGGAACGTGGCTTCGAAGTGGCGACGCTGAACTGCTTTCCCTACGGAGACTTTCACGGAGATCGCGTCAAGCACGAGGTCTTTCGTCCCGGCTGGGAGGATCCGCGCCGGAAGAGCTACACCCTGGAGGCGGCGCGGGTGTTGACGCGCCTCATGCCGGAGGGAAGAGCCAGCTCCATTTCGACGGTGGCAGGCACCTTTGGCGCGTGGAGTTCCGGCGATGACTATCGCAAGACCATGGCACGTCACCTGGGGGAGGTGGCTGCGGGCTGCGCTCGTCTCGAAGAAGAGTCCGGGCGGCGTTTGGTGATCAGTTTGGAGCCAGAGCCCCTCTCCACACTAGAAACGACGCCGGAGACGGTGCTGTTCTTTCAAGAGTTCCTTTGGGGGAAACCGGGGCGTGAGGGGGCTCGGGAAGCCGGTTGTCCCGAAGACCAGTTGGACCAAGCGCTGCGCCGCCATGTCGGGGTGTGTTACGACACCTGCCATCAAGCAGTGGAATTCGAGTCAGCGACCCAAAGCTTGGCCGCGTTGCAAGAGGCGCAGGTTCCGGTTGGCAAGATTCAGTTGTCGAGTGCCTTGCGCCTGGAGGACGTAGACCAGAACGAGGAAGGCTGGAACGCCCTGCGGCGTTTCGAGGAACCACGCTACCTGCACCAGACGTTCGTGCGAGACCGGGAAGGAGTGATCCATCGGTTCGAAGACCTCTCCCTGGTGCCTGCGGACCCACGGCACCGCCGCCACTGGAGGGAGGCGCGAGTCCACTTTCACGTGCCGGTGGATGCGGAGCGAATTCCTCCTTTGGCAACCACGCGGTCGGCCATGAGGGAGGCGTTGCACTACGCCATGGATCAGCGGATCACCGATCTGTTCGAAATCGAAACCTATACGTTCGAGGTGTTTCCGGATTTCGAACCAGAGCGTCTGGTGGAGTGTCTGGCTCGAGAATGGGAGTCGGTGGCCGCCGAGATGTCGCCCGTTTGATTCCTGCGGGCTGGTGGACACCGCTCATGGATCGAGGAGTTCAATGCCTTGCTCGGCTGCGGCCAACAGAATGCAGGGGAGATCTCCCTCGGCGGCGACCGGGTGATGTTCGCTGCCCGCGGGATTGAGAAGGTCCTGCCCCGTTCGGTATTCCCCAAACTCGTCGTGGTAGCCCCCTTGGAGAACCAGGACCCGTTCGTCTCCGACATGGCGGTGCCGTGGGTAGCCGCAGCCCGGCTCCATGCGGATCAGTACCGCGCCTCCGTCGGTTTGTGAGTCATTGTAGAGAAACACCAAGGCGATGCCCGGGTAGCGAGTTTGCTTCCAAGAAAGGGTTTCATAGTCAAAAGCCATCGAACATCCACCAGTTGCTCGCCGCCGGGTCTGGTCTGCCGCGGGAAGGGGCGCGGACGAAGAGCGGCTCACGGTATCCTCGTTGGCTCCCGAACCTGACGGAGAAAACCTGGTGGATGCTCGACTGCAAGAACTCGAACGGTTGGTGAAGATCGTCGACCGGTTGCGCGCCGAGGACGGCTGTCCTTGGGATCGAGAGCAAACGGTGGAAACCATGGTGCCCTGCCTGCAAGAGGAAACGGCGGAAGTGGCCGATGCCGTGGCGGGAGGACAACCCGACTTGATCGCCGAAGAGCTGGGCGACGTCCTGATGAACGTCCTCTTGATGAGCCGCATCTCCGAACAGGACGGCCACTCGTCGCTGGCCGAGGTCGCGCAGGGCATCAGCGACAAGTTGATTCGTCGTCATCCCCACGTCTTTGGGGAAGAGGATGCGCAGACCACGGGGCAAGTGCTTGCCAACTGGGAGCGGATCAAGAAAGAAGAGAAGTCAGAGCGCGGGAGTTCGACCGAGAGTTCGTTGCTGCAAGGCGTGCCGGCACAGATGTCTTCGTTGGCCACCGCGCGCAAGTTCGCCAACCGCGTGGCGAAAGTTGGATTCGACTGGCCGAGTGCTGCGGAGGCTCTGGAGAAAGTCCAAGAGGAGGTGGAAGAAGTCCGCGCCGCTCAACAGGAATCTCAACAACGGCAAGAGGAGGAGATCGGAGACTTGTTGTTCGCTGTGGCGTGCTTCGCGCGCAAACAAGACGTCGACGCGGACCTCGCCCTGCGACGCGCGTGCGATCGCTTCCGCCGGCGATTCCAGGCGGTCGAAAGAGCGCTCGGGGATCGATTGGAATCAGCCACGCTCGAAGAGATGGAGAAACACTGGCAAGAGGCGAAGTCGCGAGAGGCCTGAGTCCTCACTTTTCGGTTGTCAAGAGGCCTTCTGTCGAAATCCTCATCGACTTTCTTCACGCCCTCCACGGAGTCGATCCCCGTCATCTCGCGCTGAACCAGAGCGCGAGCGGGTTTTGGATGCAAACTCATTGCTGACGTCCAGATGCCAGAGTTACGATACGTACGCCTGGTCCGTGTTGCAGGAACCGGGGACACGATCCCCGGGGGAGTCTCTCCGGTGGAACGCATCCAAGAGTCCAAACTCCGCGCGCTTGTTTCGCTGCTTACGGACGGGAATCCGCGAGTGGTCGCGGAGTCGCGTCGAGCCATCACCACGTATGGCAGCTCCGTGCTTCCCTTTCTGGACGAAGCCATGGGGTCCGTCGATGCCCGACTGAGAGTTCGCGCACGTCTTGCTCGAGAAGACATCCGCATCGATCGGCTGGCGCGGGAGATGCTCGCGCTGCGACCAGAGCTGGACCACGATCCCGAAAAGTTCGAACTCGCCTGCATTCTGCTGGCCCAGAGTCGTGACCCCGAAGTGGACGCGTCGGGCGTTCGGGCGGCACTCGACGCCATGGGGGACGACTTGGCGACCCGCATCGAGGATTTCAAGAGCCCGGTGGCCGTGGCGCGAACGATGAGCCAGTTCCTCGGTCGCGAACTCGGGTTCCGCGGCAATCAGCGCAACTACTACGACCCGCGCAACTCCTACTTGACCGACGTGCTGGAGCGCCGCGTTGGAATTCCGATTTCCTTGTCCGCGGTCTACCTGTTCGTGGCAGCCCGTTTGGGAGTGCATTTGCAGGGCATCGGCATGCCAGGACACTTCATTTTGCGTTTTGCCGGTTTGAACCCACCGCTGTTCGTGGATCCGTTCCACGGCGGGCGACTGTTGAACGAAGTCGATTGCCGGCGATTCTTGGATGAGAAGAACTTCGCTTACCAGTCCCAAGACTTCGAGCCCATGACTCACACGGACATCTTGTTGCGCATGATCGGAAACTTGCAGCTGATCTACCGCAACGGGTCCGAGGGGCATCGGCTGCGGGTGTTGGCGTCGCTCAAGAACGTTCTCCAAGTGGACGTGGCCCCGACCGAATCCCCGAACAGCTGAGCGATCTTGCGGCGCTCAGCCAGGGCGTCTTTCCGACACCGGCCGAATCGACACTGAGTTTCCCTGACTGGCCGTGCGCGCCGTTTCGAACAGGGTGCATCGGTGCTGCCGTTGCAAGACGTCGATCGCGTTGCCAAGTTCGTTCTGGTCGGACGGATCGAGATCGCGGCCTGGCTCGTCGAGGAGGACCAGGGAGGGAGATTTCCGAAACGCTCGTCGTACTCGTGCGTGGGCCAATTCCACGGCCGACAGGTCGTCGCGGGCCCAAGGCTCGTCTAGCGCCAAGCCCACCCGAGTCTTCCTCCATTGCTGCAGCGTTCGCCGGTCGAGGTCTTCCAGGTCGACGCCATCGACCACCACGCTCCCCGAGGTGGGTCGGGTGAGTCCGCACAGCAAGCGCAGCAGTGTGGTCTTTCCCGCACCGGGCGCTCCGGCGATCCGATAACGACGTCCGGGAGAGGCGCGGAACGACAATTGGTGAAACACCGCTCGTTCGCCGGTGGTCGTGAACCACAGATGGGTGATGTGGCGCAGGACGACTCCAGGGCGAGAGAGCGAAGGGCCGGGCAAGGAAAACTCCTTCACGACGACGGCGCGGTCGTCACCCAAGACGATCGCCGAACCCTCTGGTGACAGGTCAGCCGCGCCGCAGCGCCTCGGTGGGGCGCAGCGACGCCGCACGAAACGCAGGCCACGCGCCGGCAAACATCCCGAGGGCCAGGGCGGTGAGAAAGGAGCGAAGGAGAACATAGGGAGTGACGCGGAACGCAAAGGCGACTTCGGTGAAGGTGGCGAAGTTGGTGGTCCCGGTCTCCACTCCGTGCAAGGGGAGCACGGCCAGGCAGCCGACGACTCCGCCCAACAGACCCAGGAAACTGGCCTCGAGGAGGAACGAGAAGAAGATCGCCACCGGACGAAAGCCGACGGAGAGGAGAATGCCGATCTCATGAGTGCGTGCCGCCAGCGCGGCGAGCATGGTGTTCACTCCGGTGAAGATGGCTGCGATTCCCATGATCGCTCCCAAGATCACCCCCAATGCTTCCAGAGTTCCGCGAAGAATGCTGGTTTGGTTGCGGAAGTACTCCTCTTCTGTGAGGACCTTGGCGGGAACTTCTTGGTGATCCTCCAGCCGCTTGGCGAACTCCTCCATGTCCACCCCCTGTTTCAAGCGGGCGATGATGCGTTGAAAGCCCGATCGGTCGAGGGCTTCGGAGAGACGATCGGCGTCGCCCCAAATCTCTGAAGCGAACGGTCCTACGGACTCGAAGATTCCCACCACTCGGCAGGGAGTGGTGTTGATCAGGATGACTTGGTCGGGGCCGCAATCCTGAATGCGCCCGACCAGGGAGCTGCCGACCATGACCTCGTCGGTGCCGGGCTGGAAGCGACGCCCCCAGTTCATCTGAAGCCGATCTCCCAGAATGTCGAAGGTCGGCGGCTGCACGCCGCGGATCGCCACATTGGTCTTGCCACCATCGACCTTTTCACGGAGCACGGCCAGGTACATCTCTCCCGACGCCAGGGGGCGACCGTCAGGACCCTCGGCGATCTCGGGCAAGGTTTTCATCAAGACGTCAGCCCGCTGACGAGGGAAGCTGCTCTCTCCTTCGGAATTGGCGCCGGGGCGAAGGAACACCGCGACATCCGACTCGGACACGTCGGTGTAGAGCGAAGTGAACCCTTGCTGGAGGCACAGGATCCCCGCGACCACGGCCACCGTTGCGCCGATGCCGCAGACGGTGAACAAGGTGGCGGAACGACGCCAGAACAGACTGCGCGCGTTGTAGCGGAGTGGAAGGAATGCCATAGGTCACGCGTCCGATTGAAAAGCGTCGACAGGCTTCAGGCGCGCGGCGCGCCAGGCCGGCAGAGCCGAGGCCGTGAAACCCAGAATCAAGCAGCCGATCAGACCAACCCCGGCGATCTCCAGAGACACGGAGTAGCCGGTGATGTTCTGCATCTCCATGGCGCCACGCAATCCCGGAGCGGACGCCATGGCCAGCAACACGCCGACCAGTCCGCCGATCACGCACAGCAGCAGGGACTCCGCGGCCAAGAGCCCGAAGCAGGTTCGATCCGTGAAGCCGAGAGCCTTCAGAACCCCGAAGTCGCGGGTCCGTTCGCGGCCAGCCAAGAACATCGTGTTCAACACGCCGAGGAAGATGGCGAACAACACTCCTCCGCCGATCGAGTTGATCAGGGTCGGAACGTTGCCCATCATCGAAACGAACTGGCGTTGGAACTCGGCTTCGGTGGTGGAGCGCACCCGTTGCGGCCCATTTTCGAACATCAGATCAATGGCCCCGCCCACTTGAGCCGGATCGGTGCCGGGCTCCATGCGTACGGCGAACACCCCAGCGCCTTGACTCCCCGCGCACTCCCCGGCTTCCAGGGTTTTGTCCAAGTAGTCGAAGTGGAAGAACATCGTGGCTTCGCCGACGTTGGCCGAGCTGGACTCATAGATGCCTTGCAGGACGAAGTCCCAGGCCTCCCCGGTGTGTTTGGCGAAGATGGTGCCTTCGATTGGCACGGACTGGCCGACATCCAGCCCGAGTTTGGTCGCCAGGGATCGGCCGAGAATGCAGCCGCGCCGATCCGCGAGGAAGTCGTCGACGCTGCCGTCCACGATTTGAATCTCTGGATACGTCTGCAGCAGCGTGTCCTGATCGACCGCGAACTGAGCGAAGAACTCGTCCTGATAGGTGCCGCCGAACCACTGCCACTTGCACACGGAATCCACCCCGTCCACTGCTTCGATCTTGGCTTGATAGGAGAGCGGGAGGTCGACGAACAAGCTGACCGCGGACTGCACCATGATGCGATTGGCCGCGGAGTCCTGCACACTTGCATCCAGGGAGACGGAGACAGCCCGCAAGGTGCACAACAGGAACAGCGCCACGGTCAGGGACAAGACCGTGAGGATCGAGCGGACCGGATGATGCAGGGAGTTTCGAAGAACCAGCTTCCACGGCATCAGGAGGCCTCCTGCGCCACGGTGTTGTCCTGCAGCCGTCCCAGCTTGCCCTTGTCCAGATGGGCGACCTGTCGCGCCCGCTCGGCGGCCGCTGGGTCATGGGTGACCATCAGGATGGTCTTGTCGAATTCGGCGTTGAGCCGTTGTAAGAGCTCCAACACTTGATCCGCGGAGTTGCGGTCCAGGTCGCCGGTGGGCTCGTCCGCGAGAATGACTTGAGGGTCCACCGCCAATGCTCGAGCAATCGCCACGCGCTGTTGTTGACCGCCGGAGAGCTGCTTCGGCCGATGACTCACCCGATCTTTCAATCCGACCAACTCGAGGGCGTACTCGGCTTGCTCGCGGCGCCGCTTGCGAGAAAGCGGGGTCAGTTGGAGGGGTAGCTCGACGTTCTCTCGCGCGTTCAACACGGGAAGTAGGTTGAAGCCTTGAAACACGAACCCCACATGGTCGGCGCGCCAGCGGGACAGCTCTGCACCGCTGAGTTGGGTGAGGTCCGCGTCGGCGACCCGAATCTCTCCGCGGTCCGCGACGTCCAGGCCGCCGACCAGGTTCAAGAGGGTCGTCTTCCCCGAGCCAGAAGGCCCCATCAGCGCGACGAAGCCGCCTTTCTCGATCTCCAAACTGAAGTCATCGAGGACCTTCAACGTTTCGCCGCCCCGGCGATAGATTTTGTCGACCTGGGCGACTCGAATCATGCTGTTCATTGCGACTCCTGCACTCGGACGCGGTCGTCGTCCTCCAAGCTGGGTGGAGGATTGACGACCACTCGTTCTCCTTCTCGCAACCCGGACTGAACCGCGGTCCGCCCGGCGCGAGTTTCCCCGGTTTGGATGGCACGAGCGTGGACCCGGTCCCGTTCCAGGACGAAAACCTTGCGTCCGCCACCGTCCGAATAGATGCACTCGGTGGGAACCAGTAGTTGTTCGGTGATCTGAGTGGTGGCGGGATCGGGTTCCGTTTCCTGTTCGAGGAACACCACGCGCACACCCATCTCCGGTCGCAGTTTTTCGTCCGGCTCTTCGAACTTGATGCGCACTTCGACGGTTGCTTTCTGACGGTTGGCGGTCGGCCAGATGCGAGAGGTGCGGCCGCGATACGGTTGATCCGGGTAAGCGTCCAAGTAGATCTTGGCGGCCGCATCGAGCTTGACGGCCGCGAGACTCGTTTCCGGCACGTCCGCTTGCACTTCGAGGGAGTCAAAGTCGACCATCGTGCACACCGAACCGCGGGCGTTGGAACCCCCCTGCGAGTTGGGAGAGACCACCTCGCCGACTTCGGCGTCTTTGAGGACCACGATGCCGTCGAAGGGAGCGCGAACCTCGGTCTTGTCCAAGGTCGCGCGGGCTCGGGTTTCGGCGGCGATGCGCGCTTGCACTTGAGCTTCCGCGACTTGCAGCGCCGCCCGAGCGGTGGCTTCTTGGAGGACCGCGGCTTCGGCGGCGGCCTCGGCCGATCGTTGCCGACTTTCCAGAGCGCGCCGCTGCGCTTCCACGTCGTCGACGCCGGTTTGGGCTTCGTCGAGTTCTCGCTCCGAGGCGATGCCCTGTTCCACGAGCCCACCGATCCGTTCCAGGTCCCGTTTGGCCAGGGCCAGGCGTGCCTCCATCACCTCCACATCCTCGCGCGAGGCAGCGGCCGCTTCGGTCAGACGGCGAGCTTCCGCGGCGGAAGACTCCTCGCTGCGCTGGGCGCGAACGACCTCGGCCTCGGCCACTTCCCGATCCGCTCGCGCCTGCTCGACGTCCGCCGCATACTCCTCCGAAAACAACCGGGCGACGACATCCCCCTGCTTCACCACCGAACCCTCTTCCACGTTGATCTCGACAATCCGGCCAGGGGTGTCGGCGGAGAGGGCTGCTCGGCGGGCCGCAACGATGTAGCCGTTCGCGGCCTTGCCTTGCACGGCGCCGACCGCGGCTGGGTGCTGGCGACGGACTTGCACGACTTGCACCTCCGGGAGCCGCAGCCGGTCGGTCATGCGCCACACCGGCCGGCCGAACAAAACGGCACCCAGCACCAGGGCCGCCAGCAACAGCAGCCGCCCGAGGGGAAAGCGGCGGACCTGCTTGGTCGGTCGGGCAGAGCGGTCGATCTTGAGTCGTTCCAGGTCCATCGGAACTCGGTGGGTCGAGAGAGGGTTCGGAGTTGGCGCTGGGCCCGCGGAACGAACAGCGTACAATCCGAAGTCCGTCCGAACGACATTGAGGGGAGGGGAGTGCACGATGACGAGGAATTTGGGATGGACGGTCGGGGTCTTGCTGCTGGGCGCATGCGCCTCGACGCCGGACCCACAGGCCGTGCCCACGGCGCCTCCGGACGCGGGGGGGTGGGAACCGGTTTCGTCCGGCGTTTCGTCGAGTCCGGCGCCTGCCCAAGACATCGAGGATATCACGCTGTCCGCACCGCCGATGAGCGGGGGAACTTCCTTGGACTCGACCGGTGGACGGACTCACACGCTGGTCAAAGGCGACACGCTTTACGCACTCGCCCGTCGCTACTACAGCGATGCGTCTCGTTGGCGAGCGATTCTCGAAGCCAACCGCGATCAGATCTCCGATCCAAACCAGTTGTATGTGGGACAAGTGTTGACGATTCCGTGAGGAGTCCGGTTTCGAGGAGCCATCCTCGAACGGATTGGATCTGGTGGTTGCTCGGGGCCGGGTTGTTGTGTCAATGCGACGATCCGGCTCCGTCGGATTCTGCGACCCCCGACGAAACGTCCCTGTTGGCGCCCGCACCGCCAGCCCCTGAGGAGCGGTCCCGCGCACCGCTGGTTGTCGAACCGGAGGAAGTCCAGCTCGGGGTGGTCGCGGCCGATCAGTCGCTTCTCTCGAGCTTCGAGGTGCGCAATCCGGGACCAGGGTCCGCTCGCGTACTCAACATCCAAGGATCCTGTGATTGTCTCGGCTTCGACTACGATCGCCGCGAGTTGGCGGCAGGGGAAGCACTGACGGTTTCCGCAACGTTGCGACCCCGGAAGGGCAAAGGGGAACATCACGTTCACGCCACCATTGAGAGCAACGTGGTGGGGGCGCGAGAGTCCGAAGTCCATTTCCGATACTTCTTACTGCCGACGATGGAGTTTCGCCCCTCGCCGTTGTCTCTTGGAAGGCGCATGCGAGGCACGACTGCCACCGACCGCATCGTGGCCAAGCTCGAGCTTCCCGAGAACTTCGCCGTTCCCACAGTGACGGCGCGAGTCCCCGCGGACGCGCCGTTTCAACTGACGTTCGAGCCACCGCAGGTGGTCCGAGAAGGGCATTTGCAGAAAGTCGAAGTGGGGGCCCGCGTGTCGCTGGACACGTCCCGACTGCTCGCTCCGTTCCGCAGTCGCGTCGCATTCGAAAGTGCGGGTTTTGCCACCAAGGACCTTTTGGTCACGGGGCAGGTCCACCCCGGCTGGTATCTCGAAGCTTCCCGAGTGAAGTGGGGGGCGGTGCCGGTGGGGGAATCCCGAACCCGCAAGGTCCTGCTTTTCTACACGCGGGACCAGGCCCCGGAAATCTTGGAGCTATCCTGCCCTCACCCCGCGATCTCCCTGGCGTGGGCAGCTCAGTCGGGAGCCCGGGCGCTCCGGCTGGATGTGACCTTCACGCCGCAGGAGCCGGGGCCCGTGGAGACCGTGGCGCAGGTCCGAACAACTCTCTCGGAGGATGTCCAGACATTGGAGCTGGTGGCACAAGGCAAATGAACCAAAACCGATTCGTGCGAGCGATGATCCTGAGCGCCGGACTGCTCGGGTGCCTGGCAATCCCGACCCTTGCGGGCGACCGGGAAGACCCGCCGGCTCCCACCGTGTTGCTGACCCCGGCGGAAATCGATGTGGGCATTTTGGAGCCCTACGAGAAGAAGAAGATCCAGTTCGAACTTCGCAACGCGAGCGAAGGGAAGCTGTTCATCACCCGCTTGGCCACGGGGTGCGCCTGCGTGGAGGTCGAAGCTCCGGACAAGGAACTCGAGCCGGGGGAAACGGTGACCATCCAAGGAGTGGTGACCGCCGCGCTCTCCCGCGGCAGCCGGCGCTTGGATGTCACAGTCACGACGACGGACCGCTCGACTCCGCGCGTGGTTTCGTCGGTGAGATTCGCCGTGCCTCCGATCTTGACGGCAACGCCGCCGACGATCGACTTCGGCTTTGTTCGTGCGGGATCGACGGTGACGAAGGCGGTGTTGATCGAAGCGCAAGTCCCCGAGCCGATGAAGACCCTCGAGGTCGAGTCTGTGTTGCACTCGGAAAACTCTCCCCTCTCCCTCGAGGTCGGAGAGCTCGAGTGGGAGCGAGTCAATCCGTGGGTCCATGAGTATCGGCAGCAGCTTCAGGTCACCTTGGATGCGAGCAAGCTACGCAATCGCGAGATTCAAGGGCGGATTGAGTTTCGCGGCGAGGGGTTCACCAGCCGTCCTGTCGCCATCAAGGGATTGGTGCACCGGGACTACAAGCTTCAGAACCCGAAGATTCACTTTGGCATCGTTCGGGTGGGGGAAACCAAGGTCAAGCGCTTTTGGATCGACTACTTCGATCAAAAGAAGCCCCCCGAGGTTCTGGGGGTAGAAACCGACTTGGAAGGCCTGACGGTGGAGCCCTTCGTGGAGCACAAGGAAAGCCGGTTTCGTCTTCGGCTGACCTATGCCCCCGCGGCCGAAGGAGACTTTCGCGGCGAGGTTCGCCTGACCACCAGCTTCACAGAATCCCCGATCGTCATTCGAACGGAAGCCAAGGCGCGACCCCCGAAGAAGGATGGCTGAGGGGCGCTGACAGGGGCGCTCAGCGAAGCGTCGGAATGTTGGCGAGAGCCTCGACCGGGCTGAGTCGATCGATCACCGAGCCGGCTTCGTCGTCCTCAAAGAGCCCTGCCTGGGCGAGTTCCATCTTGGCTTTCAACCCATGGCGACGTGCACTGAGCTCTTCGCGCATGGCGAGCAACTTTCGGTGACCTTGCACGACCTGCTCGAGCTCTTCTTTCATCCGAGAAATGTTGCCTTTGCGGGCCTCGTGGATGGTCTCACACAGCTCTGACTTGCACCGGCACAGGTCTTTCTCTGCCTTCCTGACCAGGTCCTGCAAGGTGTGCAGGGTTTGCTCCAGAGAGCGAATGGATCCGTCGGTGCTGCGGAGGTGCTTGTCGACCTGTGAAATCTCTCGGTCGAGCTTCTGGGTCGTGCGATTGCTGATCCGAACCTTTTCGGCCTCCTCGCCGCGACGCACCTCACACTTCGCCTCGGAGCGGCAGTCCGCCTGCCGGCGGACGTGACCGAAGAGCCCGACGAAGACAACCAAGAAGACGAGGGTGCTGAGTCGCATGGCGGAACCTTTCGGGGCTGGGAAAGGGAGGAGGGGAGAACCGGGGGTCGGGAGGGGTGGGCCGACCCGACCCCCCGGATGTCCTAGGAAGTACGCAGACCGAAGGGGGCTCAGTCGTCCCGAAGGACCACCATGGCCGTCTTCGATCCGTCGGCATCGGTGCGCTCCAACAGGAGGGCGAGTTCGTCAGAGACGTTGGCTGCCGGCCGGTCCGTTTCTTCGTAATCGATGCCTGCCACGTGTCCGCTGCCCGAGCCGACCCGAATCTGGTCGTCCAGCATTCGGTTCTTCACCATCAGCTTGCGCTCGAACTTGGCGAGAAGCTGTCGGGCTTCTCCGATCTCGGTGTTGAACTCGCGGGCGTCAAAGTCCATCGCCACTGCTTCCGCGTAGATCTCGCGAGCCTTGTAGTGCTCGAGCTGCGCCGACAGCTCGTCCACTCGTCCGGCCAGTTCCTGGCGAACGGCCTTGCCGCGGGCCACGTTCTCTTGGGCGATCTGAAGGGCGTTGCGGCGGGTCAACAGGGTCTTGCGCAGCTGGGCGACCGTGTCTTCATGAACCTTGAACAAGCGCATCTTGTCCGCGACATCTTGTTCGATTTCTTTTCGAGTGTAGGTCACGCCGCCGATGTTGAACGCGTTCACGTCCGTATTCAGGATCGAGTTGGCTTTCTCGAGATTCTTGCGCAGGTGCTCCAAGGTGCTCTGGCGTTCTTTGATGTCCGCCTCGAGGTTCTCGGCGCCAAGTTCTTCCCGCAGTGCCGTTTCCTTCAGCTCCGCGATCTCGCGGTCGAGGGTGTCGACGCGGTTGCGAATCTTGCGCAACTCAGCCGACATGCCCTGGAATTCATTGATTTGTTCTTTGACGCGTGCCTGGCCGTTGCGC
Organism: Planctomycetota bacterium; assembly: GCA_028289345.1. GTDB lineage: Bacteria > Planctomycetota > B15-G4 > B15-G4 > SIAN01 > JANQQL01. The sequence continues at coordinate 377,960 of JANQQL010000042.1, forward strand.
ATCCAGTCCACGCAACGATCGGCGCCAAACGTGGCGACGGCCGCACCTCCCGCCAGAGCGGCAAGGAATCCGAATTTCATGGCGAATTTCAACATGAGTGGTACCTCCAAGGTCAATCCGTTGGTCGACTTTCTAGGACGAAAGGGCTCGGGCGGCGGTGAATGCCAGCTCTGCTCGGCGGGCAGTGCCATAGGCATCAATCACCCCGAACACCCAGGGAACAATCAGCCAGCAAGTTGCAAAAACCAAAACTCCGCGGAAGAAGCGGCCGTTGTAGACCTGACCAGCACCCGGAATGAACAAACTGAGCAATGCGGCGGTCCAGGCTTCTTTGCGCGACTCAGGCGCGACGTGGTCCATGTGCTGCGGAACCAGGTCGCCTCCACAGTAGGGACACGCGATGGCGTTGGGCTCCAGCGACGGGGTCCGCTCGCCGCAAAGACCGCAGAAAGGCGCGAAGTAGGCTTCTTTCTTCGGTGCTTTGGTGGTTGTCGTCGTGCCAGTCATGCTTGGGTTTCCTTCCGGGAATAGTCCGTTCCGGTGAGTTTCATTCACGAGTTTCTTGGGCAATCAAGAGCGCCGCGCCGACGGCCGCCAGGGGAACCAGTGCATTCCCCGGTGCCGCGTCGAATCCTCCGGCCTGGAAGAAGGTGAAGGCCAGGACGCCGAGACCCGCCAACGTGAAGACGTTGTCGTCGACGTGATCGCGAGCGCGTTCTTTGTCGTCGCGGCGTGACTCCGTGCGACGGTCGTTGTGCACGTTCGTCACTCGGTAAGCATCGAACAAGTTGAAGGCGTAGAGGAAGCACGCCAACAGCGCCGGAACTCCCGAGTCCTGCAAAGCGAGGGCGATTCCGAAGAACAGGAAACCGCGCATCCAGCGGCCGGCGTAGGCTTGGCCCAGTCCGGGGACGAGCGCCAGGAGTGCCGCGAAGGTTGGGCTGCGGCGCGCGCGCCGCTTGGGAGTCGCGGCGGGTGCCGCCGCCGAAGCGGCGCTGGGGGTCGCCTTGGCGCTGGCCTGGGCCGCCGCTGGTTCCTCACTGCCAGGAAAGACCGAGCGGTGCATCCTGCCCTTGCATCCTCGGCAGTAGTTGCGGACGCCGATCTTGCAGCGGCAAGTCTCACACAGGTGGATCCCGCAGATCACACAGCGGGCTGCGGCGTTGACGCGGGGGTGAGTGGCGCACACGAGTTTCAATGAAGAGTCCTCCCGAGTTCGGGAACCACACAGAGCTTGGTCGGGGAGACAGATATCAAGCCTCGTGCCGTGCGGGGGGAGGACTTCAGGAAACTACATAAGGCAATCTATTGGAGTGACTTAGGGCCGACTGGTTCGGCCCTCCCGCGGTCCGAAATGGCCGCCGGGGAGTGGTAGGAATCCTGACAGACGTTAGGTTTCCTGACGGCGGATCACACTTGGGTCGTGACCAAGTCCGGGCTGGTTCCGCGCCTCCCTGGCCCTCCGAGCGGCGGTCTGCGCGGCGATCAATCCCGAAAGGATCCACAGGGAGAAGAAGAAGCCTCCGGGGCCGGAGTCTCCGATCGCTAGCGTCAGCGGAAGCAGGGAGAAAAACACCAGTCCCAGCCAGATCCGGCCGGCATACATGAGCCCAATGCCGGGCAGCAACGACAGACCGATGGCCATCTTCCAGGAGGGAGCGCGTTTCCTTGCCACCCGCTGCACCACGGTTCGGGACAGTTGCGCGGCGTAGACCTGCGCTCCGCAAAGCATGTCCTGGAGAGGACTTCGTCCGCCGCCGAACTTGCCGAGCAGCCACAGCAAGCCGAGGTAGGTCGCACCCACGACCGCCAACTGCCGGGACTGGGCCATGGTGCCGAGATCGAGCGTGCCCTGGTCGATGTGCAAGAGAGCATGCGACAGGGTGGGGGACAGAAGCGCGATGCCCGGGAACACAATCACCGCTCGTAGGAAACCCCGCCAGGCTCCCAGGTCGTGTCCATCGAGGCGGCACACCCGGAGTTTGAAGATTCGCTTGCCAAAGCTGCGCCCCCCCGTGGCGTCGCCCACGGCGAAGTAAGTCAGTGCCAAGAGCAGTGCCAGCGAGGCAAGTCCGTATCGAGATTCGGCGAACAAGGAGTCAAAGGTACGAAGGGGAGAGTCCGGCAATGTTCCTCGCACTCCCCAAGCCGCGGCGAACAGCAGCCCTTCGATCAGTGAGAGGTCGACGACCAGCGAGAGGATGCGACGCAGCCCTCCTGCGGGTCGCAACAGAAGTTCGGTCGGAATGGCATCGGGCATCAAGTAGGTCGTGCGACCATCTCGGACCTTTTGTCGGGGTGCCGCGGCACCGTGCAGCGGCTCTTCCCCGCGGGACACCCGGGCCAAGTCCTCGAGCAGCTTTTCGTAGCCGTCGTAGCGATCCTCCGGCCGTTTTTGCAGAAGTCGGTGGATGACCTTCTCGATGCCTGCGGAAAGATGGGGAGCCTGCGAGCGGAGCGCTGGAGGTTCGTCATGCATGTGCTTCATGATGACCGCCACCGGCGTGTCTGCGGTGAACGGGGGGCGGCCACAAAGCAGGTGGTAGAAGGAGGCTCCCAGGGAGTACAGGTCGGAGCGGTGATCGACTCGCCGTCCCTGGCCCTGTTCCGGAGACATGTAGTGTGGGGTCCCGAGGACTTCTCCGGTGAGCGTCAAATGGGAGTCGGTGTCCGAAGCTTTGGCCAGCCCGAAGTCCGCAATCTTCAGTTGCCCATCTTGTTGCAACATCAGATTGGTCGGCTTGATGTCCCGGTGGGTGATGCTTTTGGCGGAAGCGGCTTGAAGACCGAGGGCGACTTGGCGCATCCAGTGCAGTGCCTGAGTCTCGTTCGGCGGTTGGTCATTGCACACGGCCAGAAGGTTGCGACCGTCCAGATACTCCATCGCAATGAACGGGGTCGAGTTCGACACGCCCACGTCCAGGACGCGAACGATGTTTGGGTGATTGAGCTGGGCCGCCGCACGAGCCTCGCGGCGAAACCGGGATACGAAATCTTCCCGCGCTTGCAACGACGGATGCAGGATCTTGAGGGCGACTCGTTTTCCGGTGTTCTCGTGATGAGCTTCGTAGACGGTGCCCATGCCGCCTTGGCCCAAGGTACGGCCGATCCGGTAACTGCCGACCGTCGAGTCGACGGCAGGAGTCAGTACTGCGGTTGGGGAACTCGCGGCCGAGGCGCTTCCCGGCACGGTGTTTCTTTCGCGACACGTGGGGCACACCACCGACTCGGCGGTGGGGGCCGCCGTCAGCAGCCGCCCGCACTGGCAAAAGAAACGCGTCTCACTGTTCACGAGGAGGGCTTCAGTTCGTAGTTCCGGATCTTTTCGTACAAAGTGATTCGGGCCATCCCGAGGATCTCCGCGGTCCGCGTCTTGTTCCACCCGGTCGCTTCGAGAACTCGATAGATGTGAGCCTTCTCCACTTCACTCAGGGAGACCAGTTCCTGCTCCACCGCCGCCGGAGTCGTTGCCGGCGTGTTGGTCAGGCCCAGATCGTCGGGCTGAATCTCGGTCCCTGCGGTAAGGAGCAACGCACGTTCCAGAGCGTTGCGAAGTTCTCGGACATTTCCCGGCCAGTGGTGGGCGGCCAAGGCTGCGCGTGCTTCCGGCGAGAGTGCCGGCTTGGCCCGCCCGGTGGTTCGGGCCAGGTCTTCGAGGAGGAAGTTCGCGATCGCTTCCAGGTCGTCGGCGTGGTCCCTCAGCGGCGGGGTGTGGATTTCCACGACTTTGAGCCGGTAGAGCAGGTCCGAGCGGAACCTGCCCGATTTCGCTAGAGCGTCCAGGTCTCGATTGGTGGCCGCCAGGAAACGAACGTCAGCCTGCACTTCCTGCTGCCCTCCGACTCGAAAGAAACGCTTCTCTTCGAGGAGTCGAAGAAGCATTGCTTGGACGTCGATGGGCAGTTCCCCGATCTCATCCAAGAACAGGGTTCCCCCGTGAGCGAGCTCGACCAATCCCATGCGTTGCTGGTCGGCTCCGGTGAACGCGCCCTTCTCGTGACCGAAGATCTCGCTGAGAACGACAGACGGTGGCAGAGCTCCACAATTGAGCGCGACGAAGGGCTGGTTGGCCCGCGCGCTTCCCTCGTGGATGCCCCGTGCCACCAGTTCCTTGCCGGTGCCACTTTCTCCGGTGATCAGCACCGTGGCGTCGACTTGGGCCGCCTTGAGAATGGTCTCCCGGAGTTGGCGCATCGGCTCCGACTCGCCGACCAGCCGGAGCGAAGGGGAAGCTTTGCGGAGCTGTTCGTTCTCTCGGGCCAGATTTTCTCGCTCCCACAGGGCATCCGCCGCGAGTCCAATCTGACGGGCCGCCGCGTTCAGGAACGACAAGTCCTCAGGATGAATCGGGTTGCGCAGGCCTTTCGACGCCACGTACAACGCCCCGGAGCGTCCGCGCAAGGGAATCGGAGCACAGGCAATGCGCAACGCGCCCGCGGCGGCGATGCTTTCCGAAGCGGCCAAATCCGGTTCCGCTTGGATGTCGTTGGCGAGCACGGCTTCCGATGCGCGCAACACTCGACGCACGACCGTCCAGCTGAAGGGCGGCGGCGTGCCACCTCCCACCGCGACCGAAGCGGTGGGCTTCAAGGTCTCGGCGCTCGAACCAAGGATGACGTGTCCGAAGTCCAGGGAAAGAGCTCCCAGGATCGTCTCGAGCACCCCGCGGAACATCGCCCGAGTGTTGTCGGCTTGGCTGATCCCCGAGAGAATCCCATACAGCGACTGCAGATGTCGCCGCACGATCTCGACTTCCAAGGACTCAGGACGGTACTCCACTTCCTTGGCATCGATCGTGAGTTCGACGCTTTCGGAGCCAATGTACGTGGTGCGAAACGGTTCCGGCGACTCACTCCCGATTTCGAGGCGCAGCAGAATGCGGCCCACGACCACCGTGTCGCCTGCCTTCAAGCGGGCGCGCTTGATCTTGGAGCCATTCACGAAGGTGCCGTTGGTCGAATCCAGGTCGCGAACTTGCACCATGTTCTGAACGATCTCGAACTCGCAGTGCAATCGTGAGACGCCCTCTTCCGAGAGAGTGATGTCTGCGTCCGGAGAGCGACCAACGGTCAGCTTTTGGTGAATGTCGCGGGAGTGCTCCTTTCCCGCCGAGTCGAAATAGACCAGTCGCATGGTCGGCAGGGTCATGGCTCTCCCCTAAGCCGGAGAGCAGAGTGTTCGGTGAGGCTGGGAAGCGGCGCGGTCATTCGGCGGGCTCCGGAGCCGGCCGCGGGATGGGGCGCGGACGCGAATCCACGATCTCGAAAGCAATGTTGGACTCCAGCTTGTGGAGTCCGGCCGGAGCCAAGGCGTAATAGCGGATCTCGCCAGCCAGGCTCTCACGCACGACGTCGACCATGCTGGCCTCGATCTCGTGGTGGTAGATCCGAACCGCGTTCCCCGAGGGGCCGAAGCGTTCGACCTGGAGGAAGATCGTCGGAAGGGTCTTGGCGAGGAACCAGACCCGCTGCATCCACTCGGGAAGCGCTTTTTCATGGAGAGGGTCGCGGATCCGACCGAGGTGGTGGTGGGGAATCCAGGCTTCGCCGAACAGGCTCGGATAGAACACCTTGCCCTGGTCCTTGCGAAGATCGAGCACGATCCCCGGCTCGGAGGGGAGGCGCATGGTGCCTCGCCACTCCGGATCGTTGCACACGACCAAGTCGCCGACTTCGGGGATTTGACTCAAGACAGTTCTCCTTCGGGCCTCGCCTCCCGGCCGGTGGATGGTTCCACGGGCACCCGTGACGACTCGCCACGGCAAGGATCCGAGGATCCTGGCGGCGAGCACTCCTGGATCGTCGCTCGGGAGGCGTCCGCGACGATAACGCCAAGGACGGAAATCGTCGCAATCAGGAAGCCCAGAAAGGGCTGGCCCAGGTCTCGCAACCCGTGGAGCCAGCGCCCGCTTTCCCCGGACGAGGGGATCGGAACCCCGCTATTCTCGGGCCTCGGCAGAGCGGTCATGGCCGACGACCTTTCGAGAGGATTTCCCGCAGAATGACCGCCGTTGACGTTCGCGACCTGCGCAAGACATTCCGGCGTTTCCGAAGGCGAGAGGGGCTGGGCGGAGCGCTGAAAGACTTGGTGCACCGGCGCTCGGAAACCATCGAGGCGGTGAACGGGATCACCTTCTCCATCGAGCCTGGCGAGCGGGTCGGGTACATCGGTCCGAACGGTGCCGGCAAGTCGACCTCGGTGAAGATGCTGACCGGCATCCTGACTCCGACCTCGGGACGGATGCAGGTGCTGGGGATGGAGCCGTTCCGGGATCGTCGCGAATACGTCCAGCACATTGGCGTGGTGTTTGGCCAGCGCACCCAGTTGTGGTGGGATCTGGCGGTGATCGAGTCGTTTCGCCTGCTCGGCAAGATGTACCGCCTGGAACCTGGGCGATTGGACGAGCGACTCGGCGAACTCCGCGAGATCCTCGAGCTGGACGAGTTCCTTCACACCCCGGTCCGAAAGCTGTCCCTCGGTCAGCGGATGCGAGCCGATCTGGCGGCGAGTCTCCTGCACCGTCCCCGCTTGCTGTTCTTGGACGAGCCGACCATCGGGCTCGACTTGATGGCCAAGGATGCGATCCGCAGTTTCTTGAAGCAGGTCAACGAGCGGTTCGGGACGACGATCCTGCTCACCACTCACGATCTTCGAGACATCGAAGCGCTCACGGAGCGAGTGCTGGTGATCGACCATGGGCAGCTGCTGTTCGATGGAGCTCTGGACCTGTTGCGGGGGCAGGCGGACCAAGAGAGTGTCGCCGTTCTTGATTTCTTGGAACCGCCCGAGCCGGAGGCATTGCGTGGAGTGGGAGATTGGGTTCGCTGGACTCGGCTTTCCTCCACTCGATTCGAGGCGCGATTCTCGAAGAGCGATCGATCCCTGGCCCGCTTTCTCGGAAAGGTCGTGGCGGACTTCGCCGTGGCCGACGTTTCCTTGCCGGAGCCGTCCATCGAAGAAGTCATTCGCAAGATCTATCAGGAGCGCCGACCCGAGCGCGAGGTCATGGCGTGACCGCGACGGCTTTCGCTCCGTATGCGGCGTTCGTTCGAGCCGCATTTCTCAAGACCCTGGCCTATCGACTTCGCTACTACACGGGAGTCGTGACGTATCTGATCTACGTGACGACCTACTACTTCCTGTGGAAGGCGCTGTACGCATGGAAAGAGCCCGGGGAGTCCATGCAAGGGTTCGACCTGGAATCCATGGCGACCTACATCGCCGTGGGCTGGATGGCGCGGTCCTTCTACTTCAACAACGTGGACCGGGACATCGCGGACTTGATTCGCGAGGGGGATGTGGCGATGACCCTGGCGCGGCCAGTGTCGTTTCACGGCATGATGATTGCGGACGCGTTCGGGGCTTCTCTGTTTCGATTGCTTTGCTTTACCCCACCGGTGGCGATCGTGTTGTTCCTTTTGTTCCCGCTGAAGGCGCCTGCCACCGGGTGGGCCGGCCTGGCGTTCTTCGTCTCGTGCTTCCTCTCCCTGCTGATCTTCGCCCACGTCAACCTCTTGGTCGGGATGATGGCGTTCCGACTTCACTCGATTCAGGGGATCATGCGGGCCAAGCACTACCTACTCGAGTTGTTGAGCGGCTTGCTGATGCCGGTCACGTTCTTTCCAGGATGGCTCGAGAACCTGTCCCGTTGGCTCCCGTTCCAGGACATCGCCTACTTGCCGGCATCGTTGTATTTGGGCCGCTTTCCAGATGCACAGCTCTGGCAACCGTTGTTGCGTCAAAGTCTGTGGGTGTTGGGCTTGGGGCTGCTGGCGGCTTGGATTTGGAGTCGGGAGTCGCGGCGCTTGACGGTGCATGGGGGATGACGCTGTGAGCTCGCCGCTCGATTCTCCGTCGCGACCTTTCGTCGGCCCCCTGGGGACGCGCTTGCGGGCCACGGTCGAGGTCTATGGCGCCCTGTTTGTGCAGATGCTCAAGGTCCGCTTGGCCTACAAGGCGGACTTCTTTGCGGACTTGGCAGCCACCGCTTTGGGAGGGCTCGCCAGCTTGCTGTTCGTCTTCTTGTTGTTTCTTCGCGCTCCGGAGCTGGCCGGTTGGTCGCGGGACGAGATCCTCTTGATCTATGGCATGTCCATGATCAGCTATGGCTTGTTCGGCTGCATCTCCTGGAACCTGTACGAGTTCGGAGACCGTTACATCATCCAGGGACAGTTCGACCGGGTCATGTTGCGTCCGGTGGGGACCTACGCCCAGGTGCTGTTCGACTCATTCCGGATCCCCGCCTTGTCCGAATGTCTGATTGGCGCGGGCGTTGTCGCCTTCGCCATGCAGCGCCTGGAACTCGTCATTTCGGGAACGGACCTGTTCTTCGCAGCGGTGGCGGTCACGTCGGGATTCGTGATCTTCACCGCCGTGTTCTCGATCCTCGCCTCCCTCTCGTTTCATTTCGAAGACCGCATTGGGGTTTCCCCACCGGTCTTCAATATGATCAGCTTTGGCCGCTATCCTCAGACCATCTTCCCCAGCGCGTTGCGTTTCGTCTTGCGTTGGGTGATCCCTTTCGGCTTCGTCGCCTTCTATCCCGCGACCGGCTTGCTCGGACGAACGCCATATCGCGGCCTGGCCGTTCTTTCCCCCCTCGTCGCCGTCGCGTTCTGCGTCCTTGCTTATGGGTTTTGGCGATGGGGGGTGAGGCGCTACGAAAGCACGGGGTTCTAGGGCCTGGTTTGACGGGTCCCGACGATGGCCTCGCCGGGCCGCGGCCGCGAATGTGATTGTGAGAGGTGAACTGGCGGAACGAAGTGAGGAAGTTGTCCGACTTCCAAAGAACTCGATTTCTCGTGACCCATGGCGGACGCGGGGTGACCTGTGACGGAGGGAGGCCCTCCCACGAGTCGGCAAAGCGTTCGTCGACTCGATGCCGATCGTTTCGGATCAGGAGTCGTCACAATGAGAAATGCGTTCAAGTTTGGAATCGTTGTTCTTGGGCTCGCCTCGACTGTGGTCGTGACGAACGCACAGGTCGTCGAAGGTGTCGAACATTCGGCTGCGATACGTGGCGAACTGGAGTTTGAGTTCTCTCCCAAAGGGGATGCTTATGACTACGACCAAGGCGACGAGGGGGAAGCCCGGACAAGAGTCGTAGATGCGTGCGACAGTTTGTTTCGCGCGATGGATCTGCTGTTTCCGAGCGACGGACGAGGCTTCGACGTCACTTTCCTCGAAGAAAAAGTCGGCAGTAACGTGGTGCCGGACGAACACCTTCGCGAAGCGATTCGCCCCAAGCTCCGACAGCTGACCGTCTCTCGAAGTCGACTGCAGCAAGTCTGGGAAGACCTGCCGCTGCCCGTTCGGCGATTCTTCGATTCATTGCCGAACGATGGTTCACAACTCGTCAATCGCCTGTCACTCTCCCTTGGAGAACGGTCCTTTTCCTCGCGCCGCTACTACTACGACGTAGCTGGAAACCGGCACTGTTGTGACTCGATGGACCTGCTCGTCAATGGAGTGCCTTTTGATTTCTCGCTGACTCACACGGACCCACGCACCGGGGAGCAGCTTGTGGGAAGCATTCGAGTGGGGATTCGTGTTCGATTTCCAATGACATTGATCGACTCATAGGTTCCCTCCGACCGTGTTCTTTCGAGTCTGACTTCGCCGGTCGGCGATCTCCTCGGGGAGAGGGGATCGTCGGCCCGGTGCGTTCTCCCGGACCCGCTTTCAATCAGAGGAACTCTCCGATGTGGGCGCTCGACATTGCATCTCTGTTTTCCCTCATGGTCGGTCCAGTGGTGATGCAAGCTTCCGATTCGCCCGGTTCTTCGGAAACCGGGTTCGCCCTTCTGTTTCCCGAGCTGCCACCCTGGACGAGCGCGGGTGAGACTGAGGAGATGCGTCGGGAGAGCCTCCGGGAGCGATCGACGGGGATGGAGGCTGACCCTGAAGCTCCTTTGGTCCGATCGGCGAATCGATCGATCCCCGCCGGGTACACCTACGTCGGCCAGTTCCTCGCCCATGACATCTCGTTTGATCCCCGTCCTGCCGGCGAATCCGGCCGCGCACCGAGGAACTTTCGAACTCCTGCGCTGGACTTGGACCACGTCTACGGCCGGGGCCCGACACAGCAGCCGTACCTTTGGGAGCCGGCTCCGACCGCCGGTGATCGGGCGGTCTTCCTCGTGGGCTCGCGACACCGATTGGAGGATTGGGGGGAGTTCGTCGAGCTCGACCTTCCACGCAACGTCCGAGGTCAGGCACTGGTCCCGGATCCACGCAACGACACCCACGTGCTCGTCCGCCAGATCCATCTCGCGGTGTTGCTCTTCCACAATCGGTGTGTGGCCGAGTTGCAAAAACGAGACATCGTGGGGCACGAGGCCTATCGGGAAGCCCGCCGCATGACGACTTGGCACTACCAGTGGGCCATGATCCACGACTATCTTGCAAAGATTGTGGGGCGCCGCGAAGTCGCTCGTGCCTTTCAGCGTGCACGATCGGGGGCATCCACATTTTGCGGCGATGAAGAGCCCCTCGTTCCCCTCGAGTTTTCCGTGGGGGCTTTTCGGTTTGGGCACAGCATGGTTCAGGGCAAGTACGAACTCAATGACTGCTCTGGGCCCGTTTCTCTTTTGCCTTTCGACCACGGCCGGCCTTTCTTTCAAGGGGTCCCGCTCGCTCCGCGTCGCACCGTTTGCTGGGACCGCTTCTTCGAGATCGAAGGCAGTCGAAACACGCAATACAGTCGTCTGCTCAAGCCGTCGATCTCTGATTTGCTTCGCGTGTTTCCTGGTCGCCGAGCGGAGGAGTCGTCTCTGGCGATGCGCGACTTCACGCGAAGTCAAACGGCGGGAGTTCCCTCCGGTCAGGACGTTGCGAAGAGCCTTGGCTTCCTCCCCGTTCAGCCTTCCACCGCTTCGGACCCGCTTTGGTACTACGTCTTGCGGGAAGCCTTCGAGTTGGAGGAGGGGCGTCGCCTTGGTCCGGTCGGTGGGAGAATCATTTCCGATGTGCTTCTCGGGCTCTTGTGGCGTGATCCTGATTCGTATCTTCACCGCGAGCCCAACTGGGAGCCGAGTGCTCTTGCCCGAGGGGCCCGGTTCGTGTTCTCCGACTTTCTCCGGTTTGCCGGGATGCCGATGGTGGATGCGGATCTTCCCTGGAACTGAGGGCCGGGAACTCGTCACGTCGCCGACTTGAAGGCGACGCTGGTTTTGCGAGCCTGGTTCGGTCCCGGAGTCCTGACCGGCATGAATTGGGCCGGCGGACGGTGGCTCCTGTGGTTCCCGCTCGGAGCGGTCAAGCCATCGCGCCGCCGCGGTGTTTGTCGAGGAACTCCCTCCCGAGGGGGGTGACGCACACCAGTTTCTCGGAGCCGTGACGTTTCAGTTCGACGAAACCAGCGTCCGTGGCGTCTTCCCAAACGGTGAGCCTCGGACAGGAAGTGCGCCAGGCGTCCATCACTTCCGGGTAGTTACGCGGCGAAGTCGATAACCATTCGATCAGGTCAAGAACCAAGGGGAGGTTTTCCACGAAGAGCCTCCGGGCCGAGAGGTGGGGAAGCCAACATTCTAGGGAGTCGGGTCTTCGGGCGGGAGCGCAGCAAGGGGCAGAGCCGTTGCGCCTTCGTCGGGAGCCCGGGAGAGAGCCGACTTCTTTCGCATTCATGGAACCCCGCTCGCGCCCCGAACGTTCCACCGGCAGAGGCGATGGAGACAGGCCCGGTCCGAGGCCGGCGATCGCTCACAGGCATTTGGAGGAGAATCATGCAGAACGCACGAACCGCTCTTTGGACGAGCTTCCTTCTGACTGCTTCGGCGGGAGGCGTGGCCGCCCAGTCGAATTGGGTGGATTGGGTGGATGAAACGTCCACACGGATCTCTGGCGCTCCGGCGACGACGACCGCCGATGTCGAAGAGAAGGACTTCTCCATCGCCGACTTGGACAATGACGGAGACGACGACGTGGTGGTCGTTCGCAAGGTGCCGTTCTCCACGGTGGGGGGGGCACCCAACGTCCTGCTGATGAACGAAAACGGCGTCTTGACCGAACGCACGAGCACGCTGATTCCTGGTTTCTTGACCGCGGATGACGCCCGCGACGTGGTGGTCTTCGACTGCGACAACGATGGCTGGAAAGACATCTGCGTGATCAACACCTTCGGAGAGCAGCCTCGCTTGTTCATGAACGATGGCGAGAGCGGCGGCGTCTTTCAGGGGTTCACCGAGAACACCAGCTGGTTCTCACCGTTGTTCGACCCGACTCCCAAGTTCTGCGCCGTGGATGCGGGGGACTTGGATGGAGATGGCTTCCTGGACTTGTTCATGGTGGATTACAACAACGACCTGGAAGACGTGTTGCTCATGAACAATGGGGATGGCACGTTCACCGATGAAACGTCGACCCGCCTAGCGGCTGGGTTTGAAGTCTCCGGGTTCGGCACCAGCTGTTTCATCCGCGACTTCAACATGGATGGTCACCAAGACATTCTGAAACTGACCACTCTGACCGAACCCAAGGAAGTGCAGCTTTTGCTGAACGATTCGACGGGCAACTTTACGGTGATGCAGACCCTGCCGTTCCAGGAGGTCTACATGCTGGACGTGCCGGACCTCAACAACGATGGACGCCCGGACATCTACTGCGTGTCGGACAACCAGGACTACGTACTCTACAACGATTCCACCAACCTGGATGGCACCATCAACGTGACCCAGGCAGGAGTGATTGGCTCCTCCAAGACCCAGGGCTTCGGCGGCAATGTTCACTCCGCGGACCTCGACCGCGATGGCTTTCCGGACATGGGAGTGGCCGACGTAGACACCGACGCGCCGGGATGTGCGCGTCGCTTCACCGTCTTGTTGAACCGGATTCCGGGAGGCAACGTCGGCGCGAACGATCCGAACAACGGGATGAATCTTCCCTGGCACTCGGCCGGCACCTTCGACTTCGGGTGGATCGATCTGAACGAAGACGGCTACCAAGACATGATTCAGGGAACTTGCACCGGACTGAAGGTGTGGATCATGGAGCCATTCGCCGTGTCCGAGCGCTATGGCAACGGGTGTGCCGGAACCAAGGGCGTTCCGGGCATCCACTCGACTCTCCCTGACGCCAATTCCGGCACGTTTGAGGTGAGTGTGTCCAATGGCCTGAACGGAGCGGTTCCGCTGTTGTTCACCAGCTTCAACGCGCCGGTGACGACCAACTCCTGCGACTTGCTGTTTGGCTTCCCGTTCTTCCTGTCGTTCGTGGGGCCGGCCATCAATGCGGCCGGCGACAGCACCCTGAACTTCGGCACCTTGGAGCCGGAGCTCGACGGAGTGCGCCTGTACATGCAGTGGCTGTTCAGTGACCCGATGGGAGGCTTGAAGAGCAAGTTTGCCTTGAGCCGCGGGCTCGACGTGAACATTCGTCTCGACACATTGCCCTGACCGGCGACTGGATGGTTCGGTGCCCCGGCGCGGTTCGTGGCTTTGGCCGGCGATCGAATGCTGTGAGTCGATCGCAGGACAACGGCCACTGCTGTGTCGGGTGATCGTTTGACACACGACGAACATCTCAGCGCGGTGAGGAAGGGATTCCTTCCTCACCGCTGCTTCCTTTCGGGGGGAGCGGGGGGCTCACTCCGTTACTCGGAGCTCGCCGCCGCGCGCAGGTCGAGGCATTTCATCTCCTCCTGACTGCGCATCACCAGTCGTCCGTGGGACAGAGCCATCGGCGCCCACACTTGGTGGTCGCGGCGCTCGGACAGATCGAAGATCTTGGACTGGGCGATCGGTCGGTAGGCTTCCGGAGTTGGTTCCACCAGGCGCAAGGTGCCGTTGTAGCCGTCCTGCACCAGCAACATGCCATCGGCCAATACCACGTTGCCACGTCCCAGGTACGGGTCGTCCCCCGTTCGCCATTTCTCGTTGCCTTCCAAGTCCAAGCACATCAAGCCGCCGTTCTTGCGCCGCCGCCGGGGATCGTTGTTGTTCTCGTTGGCGAGCAGGTAGAGGTGATCGCCCGAGCGAACGGGAAGATGGATCTGGGTGCCTCGCTCGTGGCGGAACAACTCCTTGACCTCGACTCCTTCGTCGCCATCCACGAGTTCGATCAAGACCGAACCGGCGGAGTATCCCCCGGTGAGAAAGAGGCGGCGATCATCGATCTTCATCGGCGGGGGAATGGGGGTGCTGCAGAAGTATCCGTCCCACTGCCAAAGAACCTCTCCTTCCGGGGACACGGACGTGAGGAGGCCGGTGCCGCGAACCTGAAAGTCTGCCATGTGTTCCGGCACGGCACTGCCTTCTTCCCCGGGTTCCGGTGGAGGCGGCGGTGTCGCGTCGGCGGGCATGTTTTCGAACACGGACATGTCAATGTGGGCGGAGAGGAACAGGATCTGCGGTTCGCCCATCAGCTCCAGGAGCACCGGGGTGGAGTGACTGGTTCCCACGCCGGGAGTGGTCCACACTTCATCACCGGTGAAGCGGTCCAGGGCAAGCAGTCCGACTTCTTGCCCCATCGGAGCCACGATGACCAGGTCTTCGACGACCAAAGGCGAATTGGCATACCCGAACATGGGCATTTCGCCGTCGTATTCCTTGACCAAGTCAAGGATCCACTCGGCTTCGCCCGTTTGGCGATTGATGCAGTAGACCTGTCCAAAGCCGCCCATGGCGTAGATGAGCTCTTCTTCCACGGTGGGAACGTTCCGGGAACCGGCGTACATCAGGCGACCGGGGACTTCGTTCTCGAAGCTCCATCGCTCGGTCCCGGTTTCCAAATCGAACGCACGCAGTACGTCTTTCTCCTCGGCGGAACGATCCAAGATGTACACCTCTCCGTCTCGAATGGCGGCACCCCCGTATCCTCGGCCGACCTCGACAGTCCACTGGGCGCTCAGCCCTTCCGCAGGGAACTGGTGGATCAAACCCGTTTCTTCGGAGATGCCGTTCCCGGAAGTCCCTTGGAAGCGGGGCCAATCCGAAGCGCTGGCCGAAAACCCGAAAGCGCAAAACCCAAGGAGAGAGATGAGTCGCATGGCGATGTTCCTCGACTTACCCGAGTTCCCGGGACTGGGAACCAAAACGTGCCGGATCCGTGAAGCGATCAGTGTACCAGGAACCCGATCCTGGAGGCCGCGGCGAGGACGACTCGGCGGGATGAAGAGGAGCCGGTCAGCGGCGCCGGGTGGTGAACGCGATGAGGAGTGTCAGCGCGAGCAATGACCCGTCGAAGGCGATGGTCCCCCAGCCGGCACGGGGGGTGATGGCCAGATGCCCGAAGCATCCGCACTCCAAGTCGAGACCGCGCACCATGACCGACACCACACCGGTCGCAAACATCGTAGACAGTCCAAAAGACAGAACCAGCGCGCCGCGCAGGAAGAAGCCGGTCAACAACGCTGCCCCGGTCACCACTTCGATCGCGGGCAGAAGAATTCCGCCCACGAGCGAGAGCATTGGTGGAGTCATTTGAAACGCACCCACGGCGATCGCCGAGCCGTGGGGGTTCATCCCTTTCAGGCCGCCTGCTGCTAGAAACACCAGTCCCAGAAGGACCCGTGCGACGACGGAAACGAAACGACTCATCAAGGCGCCTCCTTTCCTTCGCGAGGGACGTCCGTTTCCCAAAGGGCATCGATTCCGCCGTCCAAAGTTCCCACCGCTTCCGCGCCCAAGTCGGTGACCACCCGTTGGGCGAGATGGCGCGCTTCATCGATCGCTTCGGAGGGCAGCAGAACCACGACCTGTTGGCCGGCCACTTCCACGGCGAGCTCTTCCACCATGTCTTCGAAATCGGCCACCGGAGCATGCAGCGACCCGGAGACGCGCAGGGCCTGAAAGTCTCGGGGCGGTCGGGCGTCCAACAAGACGATCTCTCCCGACTCGACCGCGGCGGCCACCTGGGCCGGTTGCCACAGATGCACGGGCACTTGTAGCTCCAAGTCGCGAAGAACCATGGCGGTCTGCTGGAGGACTCCCTGCGGAAGGACCAGGTCCGCGCCGATTCCTAAGGCAACGGCCAATCCGGTGAGCGCCGCGGCTTCTTTCATCCAGCCGAAGCAAGAGCAACGAAGCAGGCTCATTGCACCACGCTCACTTCCAACTTCGGCGTCGTGGAGGAGTTCGTGTGAAGAATGATCTTGGCGTCTTCGGGAAGCGATGTCCCTTCGAGTCGGATTCCCAAGGACAAGAAGTTTTCGCTGCGCCGCTTCTCTTCCACGATCAAAGAGGGGGAAGAGGACTCCACGTTCTCAATGCGTGCCATGTCGGGCCATGTGGTCTTGACGTTCAAGATGCCCTTTCCGGCGCGCAGGGTCACGCGGTCCTGCAACAGCTGAAATGCTTCTGGCACCACGACGCGAACCGGGATCTCCTTGCTCCACTCGCTTCCGTCGTCCTGACGGCAGCGAAGGTGGACCGTGGCTGACTCCGCTCCCGCGGCGCGGGGGGCTTGGCCGCGCAACCGAAGCAGGTAGCGGTTCGCGCCTTGGTTCTCCAACTCTGCTTTCAGGAAGCCTTCGGAGGCCTCACACGCGACCTCCGAGACCCCTGCCGATGCCTGAATCTCGAGGTCTTCTTGCAACGCTTCGCCAGGCTGAACATTGGAAAAAACCACGCTTCGCGACGGCAGAATCAGTGGCGAGTGGATCGAGCCTTTCAGCACGACGGAGGCTTCGGTCTCTTCGCCCTCGTCGGTGAAGAGAACGATGTGCTTGACTTGAGGTCCGGAGCGATCGCGAGAGTCCAAGCTGGTGTGGATGATTCCGTCGGCTCCCGGAGCAATGGGGTCTTTCGGGAACGTGGTGGTGACGCAAGCACAAGCGCGAGCTCGTTGAATCGTGACCGGGCGATCCGAGTGATTCACGAAACGAAACTCTCGTTCGAGGATGTGGCCCTCGAGAATGGTGCCGAAGTCGAAGAGCATTTCTTCGAAGCGCAGGGCCGAGCGCTGAGAGGTGGAGGTGCCCTGCAGGAGAGGGGCCAGCCAGCTCGGCACCGAGTCGGGGAAGTAGTGTTCCGCACAGTAGGACAGCACCCGAGGGCCTCCAAGGGCCACTGCGGCGACGGTCACGGTGAGGATTCCTGCAGATCCGGGGTTCATGGATTCCTGGGTTCGCAAGGGAAGGGAGTTCCGGTCCCAACGCTCGTCCGACGGGCGTTGTTGGCTTTTTCCGAGCCTCGCTGTCGCGAGAAACTCCGGGATGATACGTTCACCGACCGAGGAGAGGAGAGTCCATGGGAACCCAGCAATCTCTTTTCGGGCCCGAGCCCGATCCCCCGGGGAAGCCTCGGCGCGGTGGCCGAGCTCAGCCGCTGGGTTGCCCGGATTGGTCGGCAACTCTGATCGAGCTGGGCCAGAGTCTCCCCGCCAGGATCCATCTGGGCACCTCGTCGTGGACGTTTCCTGGATGGGCGGGATCCGTGTTCGACCGGACCGTGTCGAAGCCCAAGCTGGTTCGCGAGGGTTTGCCGGTCTACTCCCGGCACCCCTTGTTTCGACTGGTGGGGGTCGACCGGACGTACTACGCCCCCATGACTCGGGAGCAGTTCGAAGCATGGGTTCCGGCTGTTCCCGAGTCGTTCCGCTTCTTGATCAAAGCCTCGGAGAACGTCACCGTTCCCCGCTTTCCCGACCACCCCCGTGCCGGCGATCGAGCGGGCCAAGACAATCCGTGGTTCCTGGATCCGGCCTGGGCGCGAGATCACGTCGTGGCTCCGGCCTTGGATGGATTGGGCGATCATGTGGCCGTGATCGTGTTCCAATTCTCGCCTCTGCGGCTCGCCGACTGGGGAGGAACGGGAAAGGTGCTACAAAGACTGCAGCGCTTCTTGTCGGATCTTCCTTCCGGTGTCGCCTACGCAGTCGAGGTTCGCAACCGTGAGCTGCTCTGCCCGGAGTATGTCGAGGTCTTGCGCTCCTCTTCCACCGATCACTGCTTCAACGTGCATCCCTCGGTGCCCGATCTTTCGGTTCAACGAGAGCTCTTCGAGTCGTATTCCGGAAAGCACCGCGTGATTCGCTGGATGCTGCAGCGTGGGTTTCGCTACCAGGACGCTCTCGACCGCTACCAGCCCTTCGACCGACTCGTGGACGAAGACCTGGAGTCCCGTCAACAGGCGGCAGACTTGTGCCGGGAGGCCGTGGAACTCGACATCCCGGCATTCGTTGCGGTCAACAACAAGGCCGAGGGAAGTGCCCCGATGTCCATCGAGAAGCTTGCGGCGGAGATTGTCGAGGGATCGCGAAGCGAATGAGACTCAAAGTTTCTTCAGCTGAGTCTCGAATTTCTTGAGCTTCTCTTTGCCCATGGGGTCTCGGCCCCAACTTTTCTTGAATTGCTTCAAGGCGGCCTTCATCGTCGCCTCGTCCTTGGCCTTGGCGGCACCTTCCAAAACGTTGATCCAGAAGTAGATCTGTTTGTCACTCATGGAAGGAATGCGGTCCGCGGCGAACATCTTGGAGCACTTGGAAACGGCGAACGGGCTTTCGAGATTTCGGATTTCCGCAAACTCCAGGTCGGCCATGAGCTGCGCGAGCCGGGTTGATTCACTCTTTGAAAACTGCAGCGTGTCGGCCGTCTGCTGGGCTTCCTTGAACTTCAAGTGGCCCGCTTCCACCTGGGTCAGGAACAGCTCTCGGACAGCCTTGTCATCCCCTTTGGCAGCCTTCTCTTCCAAGCCCCGGATCTTCTTGTCGAGTTTCTCTGCGGCCTCGACCGTTCTCGACCAACCCGACATGCCGCGGTCCTCGCGGAAGGGGTGGGGTTTCAGCAATCGTCCCTGGCGGTCGAGAACCGCGAAATGGGGGAACCCTCGTCCCCCCGCTGCCTCCAGGAGCTTCTGGTCTTTGGCTCCGGGGACGCGGCTGGTGATATTGCAGTACAAGACGACCGACTGACTCCACTTCGGGAACTTCTTGTGGGAGAACGGACCGCTCTCCACCTGAGAGCAGGGCGGTCAGGGGGCGTAGGAGCGAGTGAAGTAGGTGAAGATGACCCGGTCTTGCTCGGCAGCCAGCTTCTTTGCCTCTTCCAGGCTGGTGGTCCACTTGCCGTTTTGAAGGAACGGAGAGGTCAGCTTCTTTTGCAAGAGCTGCTGGTTCTCGGTGGCGTTCGCCAGAGCGGATGGTGCGGAGCCCAACACGATCGCGGCGATGACGACGAACACAGTCATGGGTTGCTCCTTGCGACGGCTTTGAGGAATCCTCCGGGCTAAGAAGCCGTCGAACCTTTGGTCGAAGACTTCGAAGCTTTCCGGGTCGATTTCTTTTTCGAAGAGGCTGCCTTGGAAGAAGACTTCTTCTTGGTGGTCTTCTTCTTGGATGCTTTTTTCTTCGAGGCCTTCTTCTTGGAAGCCTTCTTTTTGGCCTTCTTCTTCTTGGTGCCTCCGCGCGCGGCCCGCTCGCGGAGCCATCCCACGGCCATTTCGTTGGTTACCGTTTCGATGTCGGTGCCGCGTGGCAGAGAGGCGTTGGTCGTGCCGTCGGTCACGTAGGGGCCGTAGCGCCCCTCGAGCATCTTGATGTCCTCTTCGGTGTCCGGTGACTTGCCGAGTTCCTTGAGGACCGTGGGAGTGCGTCGGCCTCGTTTCTTTTCTTGCTTCAGGAGTTCCATTGCGCCTTCCACGGTGACCTGAAAGACGTCTTCTGGATTTTGGAGACTGCGGGTGTCGGTGCCGCGTTTCACGTAGGGGCCGTAGCGACCATAGTCCGCCTGGATGTCGACCCCGTCTGGGTCTTGACCCACGGTGCGAGGTAAGGAAAGCAACTGCATCGCCTGGTCGTAGGTCAGGGTCTCCAGGGTCATGCCTGGGAGCAACGACTTCATCTTCGGTTTTTCGTCGTCGTCGTTATCGCCAAGCTGAACATAAGGACCGAAGCGCCCGGTCTTGGCGTACACCGGTTTGTCAGTCTCGGGGTGGCGCCCCAGCTCCTTTGGTCCCTCGGCGCCTTCCTTGATCAGCTGCAGGCCCTTTTCGACGTTGAGTTCGTCGGGTGCCAAGTCCGCGGGCAGTGCCGCCCGCTGCTCGCCTTTTTCGAGGTAAGGACCGTAGCGACCGATCCTCACTTCGACGTTCTCGCCGTCGTCGGCCTGGCCGATCACGATGGTGTGGGATTCCCGGGGATCGATCTCCGCCTGAACCAAGTCTTTCAAACCCGGTTGGCCGTTGCCGAAGTAGAACTTTCGCAAGTACGGAATCGCCTCCATGTCCCCGAGGGAAATGGAGTCCAGGTCGTCTTCCAAGCGCGCAGTGAATGCGCTGTCCACAAGATCGGTGAAGTGCTGCTCCATGAGCTGCACGACCGCATAGGCAGTAAACGTCGGAACCAGAGCATTGCCCTGCTTCACCACGTAAGAGCGGTTCTGGATCGTGTCCATGATGGACGCGTAGGTGCTCGGGCGGCCAATGCCACGCGACTCGAGCTCCTTCACCAGGGTCGCTTCGGTGTAGCGGGCGGGGGGTTGGGTCGTGTGCTCCTTCGGGTCGACCTTCTGGCAGCTCACCCCTTGTCCCTCTTGCAGCGGGGGGAGGACCTTTTCCTTGTCCGCCAGTTCGGCATTCGGGTCGTCGGCGCCTTCCACGTAGGCACGCAGGAACCCGGGAAACTCGATGGTTTTGCCGCTGGTTTGGAACACCGCTTGACCATCCGAGACTTGCAGCGAGGTCCGTGAACCACGGGCGTCGGCCATTTGGCAGGCCATCGTTCGTTTCCAGATTAGCTCGTACAAACGAACGTCGATCGGCTCCACTTCCTTGGCCAGATCTTCCGGACGCTTCATGTCTCCGGAAGGGCGGATGGCTTCATGGGCTTCCTGGGCGTTCTTGACCTTGGTCTGGTAGGTACGGGGCTTGCCGGGCAGGTAGTCCTTGCCGTAAAGCTGCTCGATCATCCGGCGCGTGTCACCGATGGCTTGCTCCGACAGCGTTGTCGAGTCGGTTCGCATGTAGGTGATGAAGCCGCGTTCGTACAGTCGTTGGGCCGACTGCATGGTCGCTTTCGCCGACAATCTCAGCTTGCGATTGGATTCCTGCTGCAGCGTGCTGGTGGTGAACGGGGCGGCGGGTCGTTCCGTGTACGGCTTCTTCTCGACCTTGGACACCTTCCACGCCGAACTCGCCAGTTGTTTGCTGAGTTCCGCGGCGCGTTCACTGGACAGGTGGAGTGCTTGGCTGTCGGCTTTGAGCTCCCCGGTCTTGCTGTCGAAGTCCTTTCCTGAGGCGATGCGCTTGCCGTCCAGGGTGACGAGTTGGGCGTCGAACAGCTCGGCTCGCTCGGTCTGGAACTGTGCCGTCAGATCCCAGAACGTGCTGCGGACAAAAGCGCTGCGTTCTCTCTCGCGCATCACGACGAGCCGAATGGCTACCGACTGCACGCGGCCCGCCGACAGGCGTGGCCCCACCTTGCGCCAGAGGATCGGGGAGACCTCATAGCCGTACAGCCGGTCCAGGATGCGCCGGGCTTCCTGAGCCTTCACCAGCCGAATGTCCAGGTCGCGAGGGTTGTCCAACGCGTTCTGGATCGCCGTTTTGGTGATCTCGTGGAACACCAAACGATGCTGGGGGACCTTTGGATTGAGCACTTCCACCAGGTGCCAGCTGATGGACTCTCCCTCGCGGTCTTCATCGGTGGCGAGGTAGAGGACTTCGGCTTCCTTCACCAGCTTGCGGAGCTTGGCGACTTGTTTCTTCTTGTCCGCGGGAACGATGTAGAGCGGTCGAAAGTCGTTCTCGACGTCGATGCCGACTCGGCTCCAGGGCTGATCCTTCACATCGGCCGGGATCTCTTTGGCCGATTTCGGCAGATCCCGGATGTGGCCGACACTGGCTTCCACCGTGAAGCCCTTGGGAAGGAACGCCTTGATGGTCCGAGCCTTGGTGGGGGACTCGACGATGACCAGACAGCGCTGCGCCATGCTTGCGAAAACCTCCTCGTGCTGCAGTTCGACTCCTGGGGGAGACGAGGACACATTCCGCCGGAGCCATAACAAAAAAGTGTCGTTTCCCGCCGGGCCAACCGTGTCCCAGCCCCGCCTAGCCACTCTCGAATTCTCTGTAAACTGCTCTAATTATTGATGTTACGCACTTCTTCGGGGGATCAGGAACAATCCCTGGAGAGCGCCCAAGGGGGACGACCAATTGCTCGACAGGAATGTGCGGATGTGGCCCGGGCATCCGGGCCCCGGTCATTCCACGAGGACCGCGGCTCTCTCGATCTTCTGTGCGAGTCCCATCACCTCCCCCGGTCGCGGCAAATCTCGATCGCGGAGGCCGAGGGACGACTGGAGATCGCCGCTTTCCAGGCGCTTTCGCTCGACCCAGACCCCGTGGTGCTTGCAGAGGGCGTTTGCCAGGGCAACCAACGTGGCGTAGCGGCTTCGGTCCGGAAGAGCCTGGGCCTCGCGATACCACTTGACCGCGTTGCCCACCTCCTCCGGCAGATTCCAGTCTTTGACCACCCGCGTGTTGAGGGCGTAGGCGCGGCGCTGCAACAGAGTGACCAGGGCCTTGGAGCTGATCTTGCGCCGTTCTTTCATGGCGTACTTCCGAGACGACGCGAGCAATGCCAGAACCCCGACGTTGTGGAACAGACCCGCCATGTAAGCGAGTTCCGGGTCGAGGCCGGCCTTGGGGGCGAGCTGACTGCTCAGCTGGGCGCACAACAAGGAGTGCTTCCAGGTGAGGCTAGACACGATCTGGAAGGGCTTGCCTTTCACCCGTGTCGAGTTCAGAACGACGGTCAGCAGCAACATGCGCAGGTTGCGAATGCCGAGACGAACCACCGCCGTATGCAAGTTGCTGACTACGAACCCGCCCCGATAGAGAGGAGAGTTCGCCATTTTCAGGACCGAGCCGGCGAGAGCCGGGTCCGCGGCAATCGATCCGGAGAGCTTCTGGACGGTGATCTGAGGATTGTCCACCAGTCGCATGACGTCGATCGCCGCCGCCGGAGGCAAGGCGAAGGGAATCTTTCCATGGTCGAGCAGTTCCTCGAATTCGGCCAGGAACTCGCGGTCGGACCGACTCAGACGCCCATCGAGTTCGAGGATGCCGCGCTGGAAGACGCCGGGATCGATGGCCGGAGCAGCTTCTCGTTCTGGATCGGCTTCGCGGGTTGCCTTCTTTGCGGGGCCGGGGAGTGGTCTGGTTGGGACGGGAGCCTTGCCGGCCTTTCGAGGGCGAGAGGCCGGACGCCAGAACCACTGAAGAATGACACCTAAAAGACTCACGCGGGATCCATTCCGATGACCTCTCTTCGCCCTTTGGAGAGAGGTTTCCCAGTCAAACCCGGGTCAAGACGATCGGAAAAGATTCACTCCGGCGAAAAATCAGCGGCCTTGGCGGTGATTCCCGGAGAAGACGTCGGACAAATCCGGACGGAGGATCCCGCGACTCGACGATCCTGCGGCGAACTTCAGTTTCTCGCGGGGTCCTCGAGCCCGTTCTCGAGGGCTTTGCCTGGCCGCGTTCTTCACTGTCCGGCCGGATGCTCTCGTCCGTATTCCGCCCGCGCCTTCATCTGTTGAGCGAGCATGGGGTCGAGGTCTTGCTCTTCCAAGAGCTCGAGGACGCGTGCGTGAGCCTTGGCGGCGTTCGCCTGATCTCCGCGAGATTCGTGGATCTCGGCCAAGGCTTCTTGGAGAAACACCGAGTTCGGGTAGATCTCAGCGCCAAGTTCCAAAGGAATGACGGCCACCTCGGCCCGATCGAGCTTCAAGAACGAGCGGCCCAGCTCGATCAGACTGGCTTCGCTGATCAGCGGGTCGGTTTCATCTCGGGCGTACAGCACTTCGAACTTGTCCCTCGCTTCCTGCAACTTGCCATCGAACAGCAGTTCGACGGGCGTCGCCGCTCCCTCGTCGTACGGCACGGCACGGATGCTGTCTTCGCCGGCCTCCATGACCAGTTCGATCACTTGGTCACCTTCCCAGATCCAGCGAACTTTCACGTTGTTCCAGGGGTCCAGTGCTTCGCTGTTGGATTGGGGAATCAACCGGTACTCCTGGGCGTTCCAAGCGTGCAGGACAAACCAGCCATTCTCTTCCGAGACTCGGAGGGCATCGTTCGGGGTGAGTTCGAAACGGCCGGTCATGGACGCCTTGTCTGCGTCGCTCAGCTGAGCCATGGATCCCGCTTCTTCTTCCGCGGTCCAGTCGCTCCAGCCTGCCTCCGAGGCAATGGTGTGAAGCACCGCCTGACACAGCGGAGCGCCGTTCTCGGAGTTGGTCATCACCAGGGCGCCGTAGCCGTGTTCTCGGTGCATGATCGCTTCGCTGTGGAACCCGGCAATCAATCCGTCGTGACCGAAGTAACCGGGCTTCTCGGTTTGGAACCCCCAACCCGCCGGTTGCTCTTCCACCGGGGACGCCATCGAGCTCGCCAAATCCATGGAGAGAACCAGGTTCGATTCGTCATGGCAGGAGAGCTGCACTTCGATCAGGAATTTCGCGTAGTCCAGCGGAGTGGTCCAAAGTCCGTTCGCCGCCGCTGCCACGAATCGGTAGCCACGGTCGGGGTACACCGCGCCGCTGGGGCGATGGCCGAAGCTGGCACGCTTCGCCAACTCCGAGGGCAACCCCTGGGCGAACGTGGAAGATTCCATCTCCAGAGGCTCGAGCACCAGCCGGTGAGCCAACTCGGCGAAGCTTTCCCCGGTCCGATCCGTGAGGACCTGCTCGAGAACGACGTAGCTTCCTTCACAGTAGCGGTGGCCGAATCGCGGGTGGCGGTCCGTCATGATCTTCGGTGAGTTGGCGGGGAACTCGCCGTTCAAGACTTGCAGGAAACTGGGAAGTTGTTCGCCCGCGCCGTAGCCGCGGAACGTGTCCTCTTTCACACCCCCGGTATGACTCAGCAAATGAGGAACGTTGATGAATGCTTCCTTGCCGCTGTGTTCATTCATCAGCTTCCAGTCGGAGAGGATTTCGTTCACGCTGGTTTCAAGGTCCAACTCTCCTTCTTCGACCAGCGCCAGGGCGACGGCCGCGGCGACCGGTTTGCTTAGGGAGCCCCCCATGAACAAGGTGTCTTCGGTGATGGCGGTGTCCGATCCTTTGCGAGCCGTTCCGTAGCCACGGAACCATGCCACCTCGGAATCCTCAATCATCACCACGGCAACTCCGGGCACGTGGAGTTGCTGCATCAGCACGTCCAAAGGAAGACCGGGCGCACCCTCGACCGCCCTGGCCGAGCGGACGTGGTTCTCGATGCTCTGGATCAGGTCGTCGGACACCGCCGCATGGGAGCCACTGGCGGTGGTCAGGCTCAGGATGGTGAGCAGGCAAGCAAGGGATTTCATGAGTTGCTCCGGAGAAGTCATGGTCGGCCGAGCATGGTACTCGCCGAGCGCCCGGTTCGCCGTCGGAATGGGCGAGGAAGGGTCGAGAGGGGGTCTCTGTGCGAACCAAGAATCCCCTCGAGACGCCGCGGAATGATCGAGGAGACGCAGGATCGAGAGATGCTGGTCCTGCAACCGCGGGTGGGACGGGAAGGTTCAGGTTCCCGAGCCGAGAAACGCGAGCATTGTGGGAATGGTGATTGCCGCGAGGAGAGTGCTGAAGACGATCGTTGACGCCACCAGGCCCGGGTGGGATCCGTAACGACGGGCGATGACGTAGTTGATCACCGCGGAAGGCATGACTGCGTGCAGCAGAAGCACCTTCCGAGTCATCTCCGACACCGGCAGGGCGGTGACGAAAGCCGTGGCCACCAGCAGGCCCATGCCGAAGCGCACCGCGCAGGCCTGCAGCGAGCCGTGAAGATCGACGACGGACAAGGACCGGAGTTGGATCCCCAGGGTCAGCAGCATGAGGGGGATCGCCATTTGGGCCAGCATGTCGATGGGAGTGGCGAGAAGACTCGGCAGCTTGGTCCCCGTCAACGACACCGTGACGCCGGCCGCGAACGCGAGGAACAGCGGATTGCGCAACGCTTCTCCTCCGCCGCCGGCTCCTTTCGCGATCCAGATTCCCGCTGTGGAATGCATGAGCCCCATGGCCACGAAAACCAGGGTTGCTGCTTGCAGGCCCGCTTCGCCAAACGCGAGCTGGCAGCAGGGAAGCGGCAGGTTGCCGGCGTTCCAGAAGGTGGCGGCAAGGACGAAGCCGCGCAGCTCCGGTCGCTTGCGAGCGATGGCCCAAGCCACCAGTCCGGTGCATAGCGCGATGCAGAACGCGCCTCCGACCGGTTCCAGCCAGCCGGGTTTGCGGAAGTCCATCGCGGCCAGTGAACGGAAGATCAGCGCCGGAGAAGTCACGGTCAGCGCCAGGTTGGACAAGGTGGCGACGTCGGGGTTCTGGCACCGGGCGAGCCAGTAGCCGAGAGCAACGATGCCGAAGACCGGCACGATGGTTTCCAAGACGAGGGTCATGCCGGGAGCAGCGGTTTCTTGTGATACCGATCGTGCTTGACGTAGCCGAGAGCTTCGTAGTAGCGGCGAGTCCCGACCGCGGAGATCACCGCGATTTGCTCGTGGTGGTGTCGGCGGGCAATCGCTTCACAATTCTCGACCAGCCTCCGGCCGACTCCCCCGTGTTGGGATTTCCTCGCATCACGCTCTCCGAGCGCTGCGAGCTCGCCGTACACGTGAACCTCGCGGATGATCGCCGCTCTGCCGAGTTCCGGGACGAAACTGGCTTGCTCCGGGAGAAACAAGCGTGCGAAGCCGACCAGTTCGTCCTGCTCGGTGAGGCATTCGAGAAAGAACTCACGACCCGTGGAGACCGGATACTCGTGGGTGGGGAACGTCAGGGAGTGGAAGGCGGGGATGGGGCGCCGGATCTGACGAGAGCGGATCTCTCGCAGCGGCAACTCTCGACGATGCAATTCGGACTCGACGACTTCTCGCAGGTTGTTGGTTTTGCTTCCCACGACGATGTCGTGAGAGGGAATGTCGCGGACCATGCGCGTGACGCGGCAGAAGCGAGGAACGCTGCTCAGGCAGCGAACCAGGACGTCGATCAATTCGTCATCGGAGTAGGGTCGCCAGTCTCCTCGTTCGTAGAACGCCATCAACTCGGCGCTCTCTAGCAAACTGCACGGGTAGATCTTCAATTCGTCAGGACAGATTGCCGGGTCCGAGAACAAGCGCTGGAAGTCTGCCACGTCCTGCTCCGGATCGGAGCCCAACAAGTTCGGCATCCAGTGCGCGTGAATTTTGAAGCCGGCGGCGCGCAGGCGCTGCAATGCGCTCCGCGTCGTGGCCACATCGTGGCCTCGCTGGTTGGCCCGCAGGACCGCGTTGCTCAGACTTTGCACACCGATCTGGACTTTGGTGGCACCCAGGCGTCGAATCCGCTGCACCTCTTGTTCGCTGGTGCAGTCCGGACGGGTTTCGACGACCAATCCCACACATCGGCAACGAGAGCGGGCGTTGTCGCGATGCACCAGGCTCAGTTCGTTCCACGTGGCGACTTCGGAGTCCCCGAGGCCTCCGTTCGTTTCCCCGCGCTGGTGTTCGCTGATGACTTCGTTGTAGCTGCGGGTCAGTCGGTTGCCGTGGAGGGTTTCGGGCAGCTCTTCTTCGGAGGGAAGCGGGGCTGCCGCCATGACCCGATGGCGCGACTCGGCGTCAGCGGCAGAAAAGTCATTCATGGCATCGAAGCAACGCTTCACGAACCAGATCTGGTAGGCCTCGGGATAGGAAGACCAGGTTCCTCCCAGAATGATGAGTTCCACCTTGTCGAGGGGATGACCGTTGCGATGAAACGCTCGCAGCCGTGACCAGGTTTGCCGGTAGGGGTCGAACTCGTTTTGGAACGCCCGCTGGGCGCCGGGCTCCATGGACAAGTAGCTCTTCGGCATCCGGGTGTCGTTCGGACAGAACACACAAGTCCCCGGGCAGGGAAACGGCTTGGTCAACACCGTCACCGGCGCGACTCCACTGGAGGTTCGCACCGGTTTCATGCGCAGCTTGCGAAGAAACTCCGATTCCTCTTCCTGCCAGCCCAAGGAAGGGGCCAGGGTGCGATAGGCGAGGATCAGGTCAGACTTGGAGAACATTCCGTGGGAGTGAGGGTGGCGACGAACGATTCGGTCGAACGTGGTTGCGTCCAGGGACTCCGCGGCGCGGATGTCCTTGAGAATGGCCACCAGCTGATCCTCCCACGCATCGAGTCGACCGTGGTAGGAAGTGGGTTTCGGCAAGCGATGCAGCG
This sequence comes from Planctomycetota bacterium, assembly GCA_028289345.1. Classification (GTDB taxonomy): domain Bacteria; phylum Planctomycetota; class B15-G4; order B15-G4; family SIAN01; genus JANQQL01. The sequence continues at coordinate 406,062 of JANQQL010000042.1, forward strand.
TGGGTTCCATGGGACCCTGAGGGTACCGTAGAAGTCGATGAACGCTGCCACCATCGCCAAGCTTCGCGCCTTGAATGCGCACTTTTACCGAGAGGCCGGGCTTTCGTTCGGCCAACGTCGCCAGTCCCCGTGGACCGGTTGGAAAACCACCTGGCAGCGGGTTTCGTCACGCCCGGGGTTTCTCATGGATGGGGTGCTGGATCTCGGCTGCGGCAACGGCCGGCTCGGAGCGTTTCTCAATGCGCAATCTTCCCAGCCCCTCCGATGGATCGGTGTCGAGCAGAGTTGGAGTTTGCTGAAGCAGGCTCAACGGGCGGGGAGCGATGCTCTGATCCGCGCGGATCTCATGGCGCCCTCACTTCCGCTGCACGGCCACTTCTCGTTGGTGGCGCTTTGCGCGGTCCTTCACCACGTGCCGAGCCGCCGCTTGCGTCGGCGATTGCTGGCAGCCGCCTTCGATCAGGTGAGGCCCGGGGGTGTTCTCCTGGTCACCTTTTGGCGATTTCTCGACTGCGAGCGGCAACGATCCAAGATCCGTCCCTGGTCGCTTCTGCAAGGAACTCCCTGGGAGATCGATCCTGCCCAGCTCGAATCTGGAGATCGCCTGCTCTCCTGGGAGACCGGAGAGATCCTTCGCTACTGCCATGGCAGTGATGCCACCGAACGCAAAGAACTGATCCAATCGCTGCCCTCCTCGGACGTCGACGAGTTCGATGCCGATGGTCGCGAAGGCAACTTGAATCACTACGTGCTCGTATGGAAGCCGGCCGAGTCATCGTGATCCGCGGAGCCGAGGCCACGAGCCTGGTTCCGCGCACGGCCCCCAAGCCGGGCCATTCGTTTTCGACGGCTCCCACCGTCTCGCTGCGCGGAGACGCGGAACGACACCAGCGGCGATTCCGGGGACTCCGGAGCGGCGTCGGGCCGAGGCTCAGTCGGACATGGGCGTCTTCTGCAGCAGTGGAATGATGGCACTCGAAGGGTGAGCGTTGCGCAAGCTTCCGTATGTGCCATGGGTGTGCAACTCCGAGGCCAGGGTTTGCATCGCGGTGAAGCTGGCGCGAAGCACGCCGGTTCCCAGGCTGATGCGCTGGACCCCCGCGTCGGCGAGTTCTTGCACCGTCGCCGCGTCATCGGCCGCTCCATAGGCGTTCAGGGGGCCGCGCACCACCGTGCCGATCGCCTTCAGGGTTTCGAGATCTCCAACCGGAATGGGGTACACGCAATCGGCTCCGGACTCCAAGTAGGCATTGCCTCGCTCTTGCACCTCTTGAACTCGCTCTTGGTCGGGCTGTTCGCGGGACCGGAGGAACACGTCAACCCGTGCGTTGATGACCAATGGCACACCTTCTCGAATGGCCATCTCACGAACCGCGTGAATTCGTTCACACTGTTGGTCCAGGGGGCGCAGTTCCCCTCCTTCGACGAGACTGTCTTCCAGGTTGATGCCGACGGCGCCTGCTTCCCAGACTTGTCGCATGTTTTCTGCCAGCGCCTTGGGCTCTTCGGCGAATCCACGCTCGACGTCTGCAGTGACGGGAACCGAAACGGCGGCGGCGATTTGACGGATCGCCTCTCGCATGGCATCCCACCGCAGGAGCTGCCCATCGTCGTATCCCAAAGAGAACGCGACGGCCGCGCTGCTGGTTGCGACCGCCGGGAATCCGGTTCGTTCCATGAGCTTGGCACCGAGGGGGTCCCAGACATTGGCGAGAATCAGCGGCGAACTCGCGTGATGGAGTTGGCGGAATGCTTCGGCTCGAGCGACCAGAGTGGAACGGTCCATGATCGAAACTCCTGAAAAGAGGGGGGAGGCTCGCAGGTCGCCGGAAACATCTTTCGGCGTCCGATCGGAGTCTCTCTGTCTGCTAGCGGCGCCGCCCGTAGGCAATGGCGGTCAAAGTCACCGCGACCCCGCACCATTGGGTCCCCGTGTATTGTTCTTGGAAGAACAGCATGCCCCAAACGACCGATAGGGTCGGTTGCAACAGGAGGACCAGGCCGACTTGCCAAGCGGGAGCTCGGGAGAGGTAGGTCGAGATCGCCCACCAGCCGAGTGCTTGGGCAGTCACTCCCAATCCGATCAGTTTGCCCCATTGGCTGGTTTCGTGGGGAATCGAGACTGCGCTTTCGGTGAGGCTGACCAGCGCCAGGAACACGGTCGTGAAGGTCGAGGCCAAGGTCATGATGACCAGCGCGCTCGGTTGACAGCGCGAACGCCCCGCCCGCTGCAACGTCAGCAGATAGCTTGCGTAGGCGAGACCGGTCAAGACGCCCATGACCACCCCTTCGGCGTATCGAGGGTGATGTTCGGCGGGCTCGTTGTGGATTCCCGAAATCGCCAGGATGCCCACCACCCCGAGGGCGGCGGCCACCCAGAATCGCGACGGCAGCCGCTCGCGAAGCAGAGCCAGACTGAGGAACCCGGTAAAGAACACTTGAGTGTTGCCGAGGATCGTGCCCACCCCGGCGCCACACCAGATCACCGAGCGATGCCAGAAGTAAAGGTCCGCGCAAAACAAGAGACCCGCCAACGCGGTCCATCCCAGCAGCTCTCGATTGAGGTTCCAGCGATCGCGGCACCAAAGGGCGGCGGCGAACAAGGTGATCGCGCCGAAGGCGGTGCGCCACATCCCCATTGCCGTCGGGCCCAGGGCTGCCGATTCGGTGGCGCCTTCGTCAATCCATTTCACGAAGACCGGCGCCAGGCTGATCATCCCGGCGCCGAGCAGGAGGAGAGTCGGATTGTGTTCCTTGGCCATTGGCATGGAATGCATCAACATACCGTGAACGGGTGGTACGCGTGTTCATCGAGTGGGATTCTGATCCCCTTTGTCCCAGGACAAGAGTGGCCAGTTTGCGGTCAGTGAGGGTTCTCCGGCCACGCGTGTTTGGGGTAACGACCCCGCAAGTCTTTGCGAACTTGTTGGTAGGTGTTCTTCCAGAAGCTCTCCAGGTCTTGGGTGATCTGTGCGGGGCGATGGTTGGGGGCCAAGAGGTGCAGCAGGACGGGAACCTTGCCGCGAGCGACCCGAGGAGTTTCTTTCACGCCGAACATTTGTTGGATCTTGACCGGAAGAATCGGCGGCCCTTCGGCGGAATACTGCAATCGAACTCGGGTGCCCTGCGGCGTCGTCCAACTTTCCGGAGCAAGGCGATCCAGTTCCTTGCGCTGAGCGAATGAGAGAATCGAACCGACCGATTGCTCGAGAGAGAGCTTTCGAAACTCGGTCAATCCGACCACGTGGGGATGGATGGACAAGAGGAACGCCGTGAGCTCCTGGTTGCCGGTGTCGGGCAGGTCGACCTCGGGCAAATGTCGCTGCAGGAAGCGAATTCGCTCGATCCATTGCCGGGCCTTGGGTTGTTTCTCCAGCACTGCATCAAGGCTTTCGCTCAAGACCGGACCCAGGTGACGGCGCACCTCTTCAGCCGTCGGTTTGCGTGACTGGGACGAGAGAGCAAGGTCGTGGTACGACTCCGTGCGTTGGGCGATCACTCGCTCGCGCTTGGCGTCGTACTGGGCACTGTCCGTGACTCGAATCGAGTCGGGAAACAGCTGGCGCAACCATTCCGGTTCGATCGAGGTGGCGACGGAAACCCACGCCTCACTCTGCTCTCCGCGCGCTCCGTCCTGCAATCGGATTGCGATCCAGAAGGGGGCGTCATGGACGCTACTGCTGCGTGCGAGCTTCAAGCCGCGCCCGCCGACCATCCTCGCTTGGGAGGTCCCGGGACGGGCGCGGGCCACTCGGTCCGGAAACGCCTGCAACAACAAGCGACGCAGCGATGTCTCCCGCTCGCCCTCCCCCGTTTCCGAGGCCGGGGCTGCGGCTGCGGCGACGGTTCGTCGCACGAGTTCTTTCTTCAAGCGTTGGACCTGACGGAGGGCGGTCTCTGAAACGTGGCTCGCAAGCCTGGATTGCGAAGACTGGCAAAGGTCGCGGCGTCGAAGGAGGTCGCACGGACCTCGGGTGCCTGGGTCATCTCGCTGCGGACGCAAGATGTCTCTTTCTTCGAGCAGCGCCACGAACAGCGCGGCATCGTCGAGGAATCCGGCGTCGCGCCCGGCCAGAAGCAGGCGAGCATGGCGGGGGATGACGGGCAACACCGCCATCTCTCGGCCGAGTTTCGTCAGGCTGTCTTCCGGCGTGACGGCACCCAGTTCCCGGAGCAACTGTTGGGCAGCCGCGAGGTGATCGCTGGGCGGAGAGTCGAAGAACCGAAAGTCTGCGGGGTGGGTGCCCCAGTGAAGGAGCTGCAGGAACAGCTGAGAGAGTTCCGTGCGGCGAATCTCGGGCACCGCTTGCGGTGGCAGGGAGGCTTCTTCCGCGCGAGACCAAAGGCGAACCGCGACTCCGGGTCCCTGGCGACCGGCCCGCCCTGCGCGCTGATCGGCGGATTGCTGGCTGATCCAAACGTGTTCCAGGCGCTCCAGGCCGCGGCGCGAATCGAAACGAACCTGGCGCTCTTCTCCGCTGTCGATCACCAGATCCACCCCGTCCACGGTCAATGAGGTTTCTGCGACGTTGGTGGAAAGGAGGATCTTGCGCCTTCCCGAGGGTTGCAGAACTCGTTGTTGTTGTTCCAGCGGCAAGCTTCCGTGCAGGATCTGAACATCGACGTCCGAGCTTTGGGCCCAGCGATTCAAGCGCTGGGCGACCTTTCGGATCTCTTGCATTCCTGGCAAGAAAACCAGCTGGTTGCCCTGATGCTCGGGAAACCAACGTCGGATCGACGCGGCCACGTGATCGCTGATGGGGAGGAGTCGGTCCCGTGGTTCGTGATGAGTGGTCAGGGGCCACTGGCGACCTTCGGCACGAACGATGGGAGCGCCGCCGAGGTACGCGGCGATGGGCTCAGGGGCCAGGGTTGCCGACATCACCACGAGTTGCAGGTCGGGACGGGCCGACTGACGGACGTCGACCAGGAGTCCGAGCAACAAATCCAGGTCGATGCTCCGCTCGTGAAACTCATCGAGAATCACCGCGGACACGCCGTCCAAGAAGGGATCCCGTTGCAACTGCTGCAAGAGGATTCCCTCAGTCACGAACAGCAAGCGGGTCGAGGCGCAGCGCTTTCGATCGTAGCGAACGTGGTAGCCCACCCGGTTCCCAAGTTCACTGTGGAGTTCTTCTGCCACTCGACACGCGGCCAATCGGGCCGCAACTCGTCGGGGCTGCACGACCAGGACCGTTCTCGATTGCGCGGGTTCCCGTTCCAGCAATGCGACAGGCACCCGAGTGGTCTTTCCGGCCCCTGGCGGCGCGAGGATCACCAATCGCCCATGGGACTCCAATGCTTGGACGATCGCCGGGAGGTGAGGGTCGATTGGAAGTTGCTGACTCGGCGGGGCCAAATCGATTAGCCTCCCGGTTCATGAATGGCAAAGGTCGAGCAGCGGTCGTGAGACGAGTCGGTGGAATTCTCCTGTTTTTTGGGGCCGCACCGATCGCTCTTCCTCAGGAAACCACGTCGATGACCCGGGAGCAGGCAGCGCCGGACCCAGTCGAGCCAGACCAAGTGTCGTCGCGGATGATCGAGTGCTCGTCGGGAGCTGTTCATGTCCTGGAAGTGGGACCGAGGTCCGGCCCCGACGTGCTCCTGCTGCACGGTGCACGGTTTCATTCCGGCACTTGGCGAGAGCTGGGGACTCTGGAATTCTTGGCGGAACGCGGCTTTCACGTGGTGGCCATGGACGTGCCGGGTTACGGGCAGTCGCCGAAGTCTGCCGAGTTTCGTCTGTCCCACGCAATCGATGCCCTGAAACTGCAGCGCCCGGTCGTGTTGGCCGCGTCCATGAGTGGCCGCGCCACGTTCGAGTTGCTGCGCGCCGAACCCGAAAAAGTCGGCGGACTGGTCGCCGTGGCGCCGGTCGGAATTCCGGAGTTCCTGGACGAAGGCGGGACTCTTTCGGTGCCGACGCTGGCACTCTGGGGAGCCAAGGATCGACTGATTCCCTTGACCCTTGCCGATCGACTCGTCGCCGCGACGCCCCAAGCCAAGAAGGTCGTGCTCGAGGGGGCCGATCATCCGTGTTATCTGGATCGTCCCGAAGAGTTCCATCTGGCCCTTGCGGAGTTCTTGCAACCCTTCGTCTCTTCGCCCCCTGATTCCAAGTAGTCCGTTCCTCGACCATTCGTGATTTCTCCGCGAGAGAGACCAGCCGTTTCTCCAGGTTCGGCAAAGAAAGGATCTGTTCATGCTGCCCCGAGTGCTCGAACCAGAAGTCATGGACACCGAGCAAGAAGCACTCGACTACGACACCATGGACCACGGTTCCGTGAACGAGAAGTTCCTGGACGACTTGTTGGAGGAGGGGCGGCTCGACCATTGGACCCTCGACCTGGGAACCGGTACTGCCCAGATTCCCATCGCTTTGTGTCGAAGAATTCCCGAGGTCTGCGTGGTGGGAGTGGACTTGGCAGAGAGCATGCTCGCCCAGGGGCGCAAGAATGTGGAGGCCGCCGGGTTCGCCGACCGGGTGCGCCTCGAGCTCGCGGATGCCAAGGCCTTGCCCTATCCGGACGGAAGCTTCGGTTCGGTGATGTCCAACAGCATCATCCATCACATTCCCGAGCCTCGAGATGCCTTTGCCGAACTTCGCCGGGTCACCGCCTCGGAGGGGTACTTGTTCCTGCGGGACCTCTTGCGCCCGTGGGGGGAGCCGGAGGTGAAGCATCTGGTCGAGACTTATGCCGCCGACTGCAATTCTCATCAACGGATGTTGTTCGAGAACTCACTGCGGGCAGCTCTGACCTTGGATGAGGTTCGCGCCTTGGTGAAGGACTTGGGATTCCCTCCATCCACGGTGAAGCAGACCAGCGATCGACATTGGACTTGGAGTGCCCATGTCTGAAACGGGAGCGTCTCGCTCTCCTTTCTTGGAGCGTGGGAGCACGCTGCTCGTTCTGGTGGCGGCGATTGCGGTGCTGCTGTTCGAGCCCTTGTTCCAGGGCGCTGCACCACTGAGCTTCGACAACCGGATCTTTCCGCCGTTCGTCGTGCACACACCCGACGACGGGTTTCGGGGAGAGATGAACTTCGCCACCTCGGACATCAACGGTTTCGTGATGCCCGAAGCGATCTCTTCCCTGGAGCGCCTGAAACGAGGCGAACTCCCGCACTGGAATCCCTACTTGATGGCGGGTCAGCCGCTGCTTGCCGATTTGGGTTTTCCGGTCTTCTATCCCACGACATTGCTGTTCCTGGTCTTGCCGTTGTTCTTGGCGCAGAGCTGGTCCTTGGCTCTTCACCTGTTGTTCCTGGGCCTGGGCACCTCGTGGTTGCTTCGTCGTCACGGCCGAGGGACTCAGGCGGCGCTGTGTGGCGCATTGGTGGCGATGCTGTGCAGCTTCGTCGTGTTTCGCCTGCACATCCCTCATTTCGTACGCACCGTTGCCTGGTGTCCGTGGTTGTTCTTGGGAGCGGAGTCCCTGGTTGCTCGACCCCGGGTGCGCACGGCTGCCTGGCTGGGACTCGGGATCGGCGCGTCGCTGCTCGCCGGCATGCCGCAAACCGCGCTGCTGCAATTGTTCGCGGTGGGGATTCGAGCACTGCTCCTCTTGCAGCAAGAGTCCGCGGGAAACCGGTGGCGGGTGGTGCGCGCCGGGCTGCTTGCTGGGGGCCTTGGGGCTTTGGTGTCGGCGGTCCAGTTGCTTCCTGCCAGCGAGCTGCTGAGTGAGTCGTGGCGACAGGGAGGACTGCCGCGATCGGAACTGGTTCGCAAGCGATGGGAGCCGGAGTGTGGGCTGGCATCCGTGGCGCCGCATTTCTTCGGCAATCCGGTGCAGGAGGTCTCTGCGGACTCCGACCTGCGGCGAGTCGCGGAGTTCCCGAGCCATCGTCGCTGGTTGGTGCCCGACGTGCAAAACAACGTGGTCGAGAACACGGTGTATGTCGGGCTCGTCACCCTGCTTCTGGTGCTCTTGGCCATTCGCTGCCAGAGATCGGGGGATCGGTTCTTCGCCGCCGCTCTGGTTCTGTCGTTGTGCCTGGCGGCATGCGTCCCGGGAATCATCGATGTGTTTCGGTGGTTGCCAGGATTCTCCGCCGGAAGCCCCAAGCGCGTGCTTTGGATCGCCAGTTTTGCTCTCGCTTGGCTGGCCTCGTCTGGCATGCAGGGACTGCTGGACAAACCGCAAGCTCGCTGGCTGTTTTTGGGGAGCGCTGGATTCCTGGCGGCCTCGGTGGTCGGCTTGCTTCCCTACGAGCAGTGGTGGTTCCCCGGAGAAACCGTCGACGACCGCGCGTGGTTTCGTGCCGAGTTGCAACGCGATTGGGTCAGCCTGGCATTTTCAGGTGCTGCTCTCGGTGGGAGTGCATTGTTGCTCCGGCATCGACCAAAGCTGACCGCGGCGCTGTTGAATCTGGTGCTGGCGTTCGACTTGGTTTCCCTCGGGCGAGACTTCAATCCGCCTCAGTCACCGGACCAGCAATTTGCCACCACTCCTTCCTTGGAGTGGCTGCGAGAGCAGGGAGTCGAGGACACCTGGCGCTTCGTCCCGTTTCGCGCCGACTACTTGCTGGGAGGAGGCTTGGCTCAGGTCTTTCATCTGCGCAACGCGGCGGGGGTGGCCGCCATGTTGGATCGCGAGACGGGGGAATTCCTGCAGCTGATCGAGGCGGACATCCTCGACGAGCAGGATCCGCGATTCATTCGCTCTCTTCAGATGCCACAGTCCTTGACATCGCCGTTGCTGGACTTTCTCGGCGTGCGTTTTGTCGTGACCAGCGTCGAAGGATTCCTCGAGTTGGAGCATGCTTGCAAGAGCGACGCGGAGCTTCCTCGCGACCAGCAGCGCCTCGCCGGGCTGAACCTGGTGCTTCGTCACGATGACGAACGGATTGCCATCTATGAGCGGCCCGATCCCTGTCCGCCTGCGTTCACCGTGCCGTCGGTGCGCCGCATCTCCGACCCCGAGGAGCGTCGGGACTTCTTGGCATCGAACGACTTTCGACCTCGCGAGGAGGCGGTGGTGGACGGGGAAGTCCCCGCCGAGTGGCTCACCCGTGAGTGGTCGACTCCCGAGGTGGAGTTCCGGCGCACCTCGTCCCAGGGGATCGATCTACGGTTGTCCACGCCCTCGAGCGCCTTCCTTGTGGTCTCGGAATCCTGGTTTCCGGGTTGGCGGTGTCGCCTCGGAGACGAAGAGATTCCCTTGCACCGAGTCAACCACGGGTTCCTTGGATTCGAGGTGCCCCCGGGCGACCACCAGGTGCAGCTTTTCTACGACAGCCCCTGGTTTCCGGGCATGATGGTGTTGCACGTGGTGGCCGTGGCGGCCGGTATGATCTTGTGGCTGCGCCGTGGCGGGCGAGCATGATCGTGGACCATCGTCATGAGCGAATCCAGCGAAGCGCTGCGCACCATCCTGCACGTGGATCTCGATGCGTTCTACGCGGCGGTCGAGGTGCGCGAGAACCCCACTCTTCGCGGCCAGCCGTTGATCATCGGCGCCGACCCCCAAGCCGGCAAAGGCCGTGGAGTGGTGTGCACCGCGAGCTACGAGGCTCGCGAGTATGGGGTGCATTCGGCGATGCCGGTGTCGCGTGCCTATCGGCTTTGTCCTCAAGGCATCTACCTGCCTCCTCGTCCCAAGCTCTATGGGGAGAGTTCTCAGCGCTTCTTTCAGATTTTGAAGCGGTTTTCCAATCTGGTCGAGCCGCTCAGCATCGATGAAGCATTCGTCGATGTCACCGGCAGTCAGCGCCTGTTTGGCGACGGCGAAGCGATCGCTGAACAGATTCAAGCCGCAGTCCAGGAAGAAGAGCACATCACCGCTTCCATCGGCGTCGCACCAGTCAAGTTCGCGGCCAAAATCGCCTCCGACCTGCGCAAGCCCAGGGGACTGGTGGTGGTCGATCCACAGCGACTTCAGGAGTTCCTGGATCCGCTTCCGGTGAAGCGCCTGTTCGGAGCGGGTCCCCGAGCGCTCGAACGGTTTCGTTCCCTCGGGATTCACACCCTTGGAGAGCTTCGCCAGCTTTCTCGAGAGGCTCTGCAAGTCGAGTTTGGCGACGCCGCCGCCGATCACTACTACCGACTGTGCCGAGGCGAGGATCCTCGCGCCGTGGTGCCGGACCGGGGACGCAAGTCCTTGGGAAAGGAAACCACCTTCTCCGAGGACGTGGCCGATCGAGCCCGAGTTCGCCGGACTCTGATGGAACTAGCCGAGTCGGTGGTTCGCAGTCTTCGCCGAGAACAACTGCGAGGTCGCACGGTGACCATCAAGTTGCGCACCGAAGATTTCCGGACGGTGACGCGCAGCGCCACTTTGGCCGAACCGGCGGACACCCTGGAAGCGATCTGGCCGACCGCCGAAGAATTGTTCCAGTCTGCCGACCAGACGGTGCTCGCGATTCGGCTGATTGGCATCTCGCTTTCTCAGCTCGGGGCTCCTCAGCGAGGGCTGTTTGCTCACGAAGGGGAAGAGAAAAGTCGCCGGCTGGGTGCGACTCTCGACGAATTGCGCCAGCGGTTCGGCGGGGCAGCGGTGACTCGTGGCACTTATCTGAACGATTCTTGAGGGACGGGAAGCCGGGAATCTTGGGCGCGGCGGTCACCGGGTTTGCGGGCGGCTTTCTTCGGTGGGTCAGCGGCCAAACAGCTGGCGCTGCAATTCCAACGCGCGGGGATCGTCCGGCACTGTTTGCTGCAGGAAGTGCAAGATCTCTTGGGATTCCGCCGGCGCGGTGCGTGCGCGCTGATCGGCGCGTTGCAGGAGCATCACGTAACTCGTGGTGAACTCGGCAGACGCCCGGACGCTGTTGCGCAGCTCTTCCACGCCGTTCCCGGTTCCGGACTGGACCACGAACAGACTCTCAAAGTACTGGTCCCGAGCATCGATGTACGCCGAAATCTCCTCCACCCGATCCGCGGCTTCGGTGGGGAACAGGGAGTCGAGATCGAGTTGACACTCTGCGAGCAACCCTCGGAGCCGGACCGACGGACGTTCGACTTTTGAATACGTGTAACGTGGCGCTTGGAACAGAACCCGGGGGTGATCGTCGGTGTTGAGCGGACCCATCCCCCCGAACTCTCGAACGGACTGGTCACTGGCGAGCAAGCAGCCAAACAGGTCGTTGTCGTTGGTCATCGCTCGATACAAGAGATCCTGCCGGAGGGCTTGCTGGGAGCCGACGCGAGATTCGAACCAGTCGGGATGGTAACGACGGGGCGTTTCGCTACCGAGCAAGCCCAGAAGGGGCGTCTCGATGTTGAAGTAAACCAGGGTGGCTTCCGCGTGAGGGAACACGTCGGCGAAGGTCCGTGCGATGAGTCGCAGCATTCCCAGGTCCAGCTGGTACACGGGGAGCCACTGGCAAAACAATCCGCCGGGTTCGAGGATCTGACGGATGGCTTGAAAGTGTTCGCGGGTGAAGAGGAGGCCCGCACCATCTCGGCCGGGATGAAACAAATCCGCCACCACCACGTCGTACCGTCGATCGGTGCAACGAACAAACCGACGGGCGTCGGCGCAGAACATCTCGAACCGGCCCTTGGCCTGGGAGAGCTGGTGGGCCACCTCGAAGTAGGGCAACGTTTCGAGGACTTCCGGCAGTAACTCGACGGCATCCACTCGGAGTTCCTCGTGAACGGTCGCGGCACCGGCCGTGATGCCGGTCCCGACCCCGAGAAACAACGCGGTCGACGGTTCGGAATGAAGGAGAATCGGTAGATGTGCCTGGCGACGGTCGCCGAAGGATTTTCCGGTCGAACCCATCGAGAAGCGGTCGTTGACCTTGAGGGTGCGATCACCGGGGTTGGACTCGAGGACCGCCACGCTGGCCATCATGCCTTCGTCGTAGTGAATGAGGCGGGCGTGGCCGAGGGACAGCTGGCGCAACTGCCCCGGCAACACCAGGATCATCAAGGCCCACGCCAGCATGCCGAGACCCAAGCGTTGGTCGAATCGATGTCCGGGGATGAGCACCAGGTAACCGGTTGCCGCCAACACCAGGCTCCACTTGGCTCCCAGCGCAGGGAGAAGAACGATGCCAAAGATCGGAGGTGCCAGGCAGCTCCCCAAGGTGTTCCAAGCAAGGGTTCGACCGACTCCGCCATCCGCTTGGCGACCCGCCTGAATCCAGTGACCAAAGGTGAGTCCCATGAGGACTGTGGCGGGTCCCAAGACCAAGGCCGCGAGGAGGACTTCGGCGACCAACGATCCGGTCATTCCTCCGCCGAGCGCTTCGCGTGTGGATTCGTACACGAGCTTGGCGCGGTGAAGGGTGGGGACGGCTAAGAAGCAGGCCAGGGCCAAGCCCATCAACAATCCACGGGCGGTCCGATCGAATCCCACTCGGCGAAAGAACCGTTGATAGGCGGCGGCTCCCAGGGTGGTCCCGGTCAAGTACACGGCCAAGGAACAGGCGAACGTGTAGATCGTGTTCTCCAGGGTTTGTCCCATGACGCGCACACACAGAACCTGAAAGCCAATGCCGAGGAAGCCGGTGCCCAGGGCAAGCCAGGTCAACCGTGCGAGTGGAGGGGCTCCCGGCATGGGGAACTGCACTCGTTCGCGTTGCTTTTCCCCGCGAGCCGGTCCGAACCACACGCCCAGGGCACAGATCCCATTGAGGGCTGCCAGGAGGCAAAGGGTGGTGCGAAACCCCAAGGACGGGGTGAGCCAGAACGTGGTCACGAGGACTCCCGCGACGGCACCCGCAGTGTTGGCGGCATAGAGGCCCGAGGCGCTGCGGCCGTCGCGTCGCTGCCGTGCATGGAGTCGCTCGGCCGCGGGGAAGCTCGCCCCCATGGCCAAGGTGGCGGGGAGCAGGGTGAAGAACGGAACGAGAAACGCGACCACCCAATGATGCAGGGCGGATCCTTCGATGCCGATCCAGCCGGCGGTTGGCTGTTGGATTCGCGGAACGAGCCAGAGGCTGATCAGGCCCCAAGCGGCGATGGTCCCTTCACAAGCCGCGAACCAACGACCGGGCACCCGGCTCCGGCTGACGGCACGATCGAAGCAGCGGGAACCCAAAGCCAGGCCGCCAAAGAACGCGGCAACCACGGCGAGCATGCTCGGAAACTCATGGCCAATGCCGACTGCGAACAGACGAGTCCAAACGATTTCGTAGCCGAGTGCCGCCGTTCCCGAAAGGAAGACCAGAGCCAGCAGCAGGAAGCTTGTTCGCGCTTCCTTGGCTTGCGGAGGATGGGTTACCATGCCCGCCATGAACCCTCTTCTTTTCCGGCTTTCTTGGGTTGTCCTCGCACTCCTCACCGCTTGTGGGAAGGAGTCGTCCGCCGATCCTCGCGCGAAACACCTCGTCTTGCTGACCGTGGACACAGTGCGCGCGGACCGGCTCGGTTGCTACGGGGGACCCAACCCTGCCAGTCCAACCGTCGATCGCCTTGCCGAGCAGGGAGTCCTGTTCGAACACGCCTACACTCCGCGCGGCTTGACGCTACCGTCGATGGCGACGTTTTTCACCTCGAAGTACCCGGAAGAGCATGGCGTCACCGACAACAAGAAACGGCTGCGTCCCGACGAGGTGTTGCTGGCAGAGTTGCTCCGAGAATCTGGGTTTCGCAATCGTGCCTATGTTGCGACGCTGATCCTCCGGCCGGAGCGATGCAACATCGAACAGGGGTTTCTTCCGGGGACCTACGCGCTGGTTGCGGACGAAGTGCAAATGACCCGCGATGCCGTTCGCTTTCTCGACAACAAGTTCGGAAAGACCGAGCGGCGGGAGTTCCTCTGGGTGCACTATCTGGCACCTCATGCTCCCTACAAACCTCCAAAGTGGCTCCAACACCAGTTCACCGATCCTGCCTATGAAGGTCCCGATGGATCTCGAAAATCCTTGGACGGGATCTATGTCAATCAAGTCGAGCTCGAAGAGGAGCAGAGACGCCACATCGAAGGGCTGTACGACGAGTCGATTCGGTTCACCGACGATGCCATCGGCCAGATCCTGGAAGCACTTGACCGGACCGGAGTCCGAGACGAGACCCTGGTGGTGTTCGCTTCGGATCACGGCGAAGACCTCTACAGCCACAACTATTACTACTACCACGGCAACTCGATCTATCGCTCGTGCACTCAGGTGCCGCTCATCTTCCAGCAAAGCGGTCAGGTGGCGGTCGGACATCGCGTGTCCGAGATGGTTTCGACCCTCGACTTCCTTCCCACGGTTTTGGGCTGGCTCGGCATCGAAGACACCGGGACCGGCCGCCGCGGCATCGACCTAGGACCTTGGTTGCGCGGCGAAGAGGCAGACGGTCGGCCGCTCATCTTCTCCCAGTGGGACTCGACGATTTTCTCGGCACGCGATCAGAATTGGTCCTACATCTGGAATCCGCAGGATCACACTCCCTCGGGGCCCCCGGAAGAAGGCGAGTACCCCATCGAGACGGAAGAACTCTACGACCTCAGCAACGACCCCGACGAGCAGTTCAACGTTGCGTCCTCTCATTCGAAGATCGTGGAGCGCTTGAAGCGGGCGGTGCAACGCTGGCGCTCGGAACTTCAGGTGCGGCGGGGGGAGGATGCGGAGTTGACGGAGGAGCTTTTGCAAGATCTTCGGGAGTTGGGGTATTTGGAGGATGGGCCTTAGGGGGCTTCGCCTTTTCCCGGGCCCTGTTTGCTGACGGGGTCCCGTCGGGAGGGGACCGGGTGGCTCGTGCCGGGGGCTTCGCCCGTTTCCGGAGCCTGTGCCCGGATGGGGATCCTTCGGGGTTGAACGGGATGGTGCGTCGCCGAAGGGGTTGCCATGGGCTCCGAGGACCCGCTCCGCCCTTTTTTCGTTTTTGACCGGTGGGGCTTCGCTCAAACCTCCGGGGCACCTCCGCGAGTGATTCTGCGTTCGGATTGATTCAG